>NZ_CP192025.1:0-3765000 GCF_050951065.1 Micromonospora matsumotoense
GTGGCCGGAACGATCGACCTTGCCGCGGTGTGGACTGCGGCGACGGACGAACTCGCCGACGAGATCATCTCCGCCCAGCAGCGTGCCTACCTCCGACTGACCCGTTTGCGGGCGATCGTCGAGGACACCGCGCTGCTCTCCGTGCCGGATGCCTTCACCCGGGACGTCATCGAGTCGCGGCTGCGACCGGCCATCACCGAGGCGCTCACCCGCCGGCTGGGCCGACCGATACAGGTCGCGGTCACCGTGCGGATCGCCGACGACGCCGCCGGGCGGCCGGCCGGCACCCTCTACCGCAGCGGACCGGAATCCGCCCCGGTGGAGACCGGCCCGGCCGTGGACGACTATCCCGGATTCCGGCCGCCGGTCTACGACGAGCCGCAGCCGTCGTACCAGCGCGATGCCGGGCCACCGCCGGAGCAGCCCGGGGAGCGGCCGCCGCCGGCCGGGCCGCCGGAGCACGACGGACACCGTCCCGCCAGGGTCCCGTCCAGCCGGGACGGCGGTCAGGACACCCTGTTCGGTGCCGGCTTCGCCGAACCGACACGGATGGACCACCCCGCCCCCGAACGGCGCGGGTTCGAGGAACGCCACCGCCCCGAGCCGGACACCGATCCGCGCGGCTACGAGCCCGCGTACCGGGACCAGGGGCGGCCGCCGCGCGACCAGCAGGGTCCGCGCGGCCTGGCCCGCGACGGCGCCACCGACAGCGGGCCCGGTCGGGCCGGTGCCGACCATCGACCCGGTGGCGGTGACCGACGCGGTACGGAGGGCAGCGGCAACCGCCTCAACCCGAAGTACATGTTCGAGACGTTCGTCATCGGCTCGTCCAACCGGTTCGCCCACGCGGCGAGCGTCGCGGTGGCCGAGTCGCCGGCCAAGGCGTACAACCCGCTGTTCATCTACGGCAGCTCGGGGCTGGGCAAGACGCACCTGTTGCACGCGATCGGGCACTACGCCCAGACGCTCGGCAACGCCCGCTCGGTCCGGTACGTCTCGACCGAGGAGTTCACCAACGACTTCATCAACTCCCTGCGGGACGACAAGACCAGCGCGTTCCAGCGTCGCTACCGCGACGTCGACATCCTGCTGATCGACGACATCCAGTTCCTGGAGAACCGCGAGCGGACCCAGGAGGAGTTCTTCCACACCTTCAACACCCTGCACAACGCCAACAAGCAGATCGTGATCACGTCCGACCGCTCGCCGAAGCAGCTGGCGACGTTGGAGGACCGGCTGCGGACCCGGTTCGAGTGGGGGCTGCTCGCCGACATCCAGCCGCCCGACCTGGAGACCCGGATCGCGATCCTCCAGAAGAAGGCCGCCCAGGAGCGGCTCTACGCCCCGCCGGACGTGCTGGAGTTCATCGCCTCCCGGGTGTCGAACTCGATCCGGGAACTGGAGGGGGCGCTGATCCGGGTCACCGCGTTCGCCAGCCTCACCCGGTCCACCGTCGAGCTGTCGCTGGCCGAGGAGGTGCTGCGGGACTTCATCCCCGACGGCGCCGGCCCGGAGATCACCGCCGACCAGATCATGGTCTCCACCTCGGAGTACTTCGGGGTGAGCCTGGAGGACCTGCGCGGGCACTCGCGCTCCCGGGTGCTGGTCAACGCCCGCCAGGTGGCCATGTACCTGTGTCGCGAGCTGACCGACCTGTCGCTGCCCCGGATCGGGCAGGCGTTCGGCGGCCGGGACCACACCACGGTGATGCACGCCGACCGGAAGATCCGGCAGCAGATGGCGGAGCGGCGCTCGCTCTACAACCAGATCGCCGAGTTGACCAACCGGATCAAGCAGAACACCTGAGACGTACGCCACTCCCACCGCTTCATCGACGCCCGGCCGACCATCTCGGCCGGGCGTCTTCGCGTCGGCACGCCCCCGGTGGGTTGACCCTGCACCGGGTCGAGGGCCCACGATCTGTGGATGACACGTCACGTTCGTCCACAGGACGGCCCGGTTGTCCACACCCCCTGTTCCACAGCCGGTGGATAACCACGCTCTGTCCGGAGCCGGTTACCCACAGACTGTGGATAAACCCTGGGGACGATGCTGTGGACGGCTGGGGACAACCGGTGCGCGGTCCACAGCCGACGGAGGGCCTGTGGGCAACCTGTTGAAGGTTCTGGGGACGACCCGGCTCCGGGCCGACGCCGTCGTCCACAGCACTGGGGGTAAACCCGGTGGATAACCGGTGGACAACCGGTGGACGGCGGTGGACAACGCTGGGGACAGCGGGTGCCTGTGGACGGCCGACCGGGTTTACCCCCGGGTTCTCCACAGCGAACACACCGGTGGATAACGTGTCTGACCTGCCACGACGCGAGTTACCCACAGTTTGCACAGGTGCGATGAAGACGATGTAGTTATCTCTTCTAAGAATCAAAAACCAATCATCACCGTTGGACTTCCTGTGGATCGGGCGCAGCACTGCCGTCGGCAGTCGGCCCGGCACCGGAAGCACGGGGTCGGACGCACAGCCGATGCCCACGCGCCCTAAGGTGCGATGGGTACCCGCACGGTCGGGCGGGACGGTGGGCAGCGGTCGGCATGAGAGAGTTGTCGCTGACGTCGACGCGGAGGCATTGATGAAGTTCCGAGTAGAGCGCGACGCGCTCGCCGAAGCGGTGGCGTGGACCGCCAAGAGCCTGCCCAGCCGGCCGTCCGTACCGGTGCTCGCCGGTGTGATGCTGCGGGTCACCGACGGCAACCTCCAGGTCTCCGGCTTCGACTACGAAGTCTCCAGCCAGGTGACCGTCGAGGTGCAGGGCGATGCCGACGGCGCCGCCCTGGTCTCCGGCCGGCTGCTCGCCGAGATCACCAAGGCGCTGCCGGCCAAGCCGGTCGACATCGCCGCGGTCGGTGCCCACCTGGAGCTGGTCTGCGGCAGCGCCCGGTTCACCCTGCCGACCATGCCGGTGGAGGACTACCCCGCCCTGCCGGAGATGCCGGAGAGCGCGGGCACCGTCGAGGCCGCCGCGTTCGCCGCCGCCGTCGCCCAGGTGGCCATCGCCGCCGGCCGGGACGAGACGCTGCCGATGATGACCGGCGTCCGGCTGGAACTCTCCGGGGGCACCCTGGCGATGCTCGCCACCGACCGCTACCGGCTCGCCCTGCGCGAGATGGAGTGGAACCCGGACGACCCCGACATCAGCATCAACGCCCTGGTCCCCGCCCGCACCCTGAACGACACCGCGAAGGCACTCGGCCCGCTCGGCGGTCAGGTGACCATGGCGCTGTCCCAGGGCGGCGCAGGCGAAGGCATGATCGGTTTCTCCGGCGGCACCCGCCGGACCACCAGCCGACTGCTCGACGGAGCCAACTACCCGCCGGTCCGCTCGCTCTTCCCGGCCAACAGCAACGCCGAGGCACGGGTCCCGGTGAGCACCCTGATCGAGGTGGTCAAGCGCGTCGCCCTGGTCGCCGAGCGGACCACGCCGGTGCTGCTCAGCTTCAGCTCCGACGGACTGGTCGTCGAGGCCGGTGGCACCGAGGAGGCCCGGGCCAGCGAGGCGATGGAGGCCACCTTCACCGGCGAGCCGCTGACCATCGGCTTCAACCCGCAGTACCTGATCGACGGGCTGGCCAACCTGGGGGCCCAGTACGCGCTGCTGCGGTTCGTGGACGCCTTCAAGCCGGCGGTGATTTCGCCCGCCGGTGAGGATGGCGAGGTCATCTCTGGGTACCGGTACCTCATCATGCCGATCCGCGTGTCCCGCTGACCGCGCACCGGCACCACCCAGACGCACGGAGGTAGGGGCAGATGCAGCTCGGCCTGGTAGGACTCGGCCGGATGGGCGGCAACATGCGCGAGCGGTTGCGCGCCGCCGGGCAGGAGGTGGTCGGCTACGACCGCAACGCCGACCGCAGCGACGTCGCGAGCCTCGCTGAGCTGGCCGACAAGCTGGAGTCGCCCCGGGCGGTCTGGGTGATGGTGCCCGCTGCCGTCACCGACGCGACCATCGACGCGCTCGCCGAGGTGCTGGGCGAGGGCGACATCATCATCGACGGCGGCAACTCGCGGTTCAGCGACGACGCCCCCCGGGCCGAACGGCTGGCCGAGCGGGGCATCGGCTACGTCGACGTCGGTGTCTCCGGCGGCGTCTGGGGCAACGTGAACGGCTACGCCCTGATGGTCGGCGGCGCGCAGGAGCACGTCGACCACCTGATGCCGATCTTCGAGGCGTTGAAGCCGGCCGGTGACTTCGGCTTCGTGCACGCCGGCCCGGTCGGCGCCGGCCACTACGCCAAGATGGTGCACAACGGCATCGAGTACGGCCTGATGCACGCCTACGCCGAGGGCTTCGAGCTGCTGTCCGCCGCCGAGATGGTGACGAACGTGCCCGGCATCATCAAGTCCTGGCGGGAGGGCACCGTCGTCCAGTCCTGGCTGCTCGACCTGCTGGACCGGGCGTTGGACGAGGACCCGTCGCTGGCCACGCTGACCGGTTACACCGACGACACCGGTGAGGGGCGCTGGACGGTCGACGAGGCGATCCGGCTGGCCGTCCCGCTCAACGTCATCACCGCCGCCCTGTTCGCCCGGTTCTCCTCCCGGCAGGACGACTCACCCGCGATGAAGGCGGTCGCCGCGCTGCGCCAGCAGTTCGGTGGGCACGCCGTGCACAAGCGCTGAGCGGCATCCACAGGCTGTGTACGTCCGCCGGCTCGAACTGGTCGACTTCCGCTCGTACGAGCGGGTCGGCGTCGACCTGGAGCCGGGGCCGAACGTCCTGACCGGGGCGAACGGCGTCGGCAAGACCAATCTGGCCGAGGCGCTGGGCTATGTGGCGACCCTGGACTCGCACCGGGTCGCCACCGACGCCCCCCTGGTCCGGCTGGGCGCCACCTCGGCGGTGATCCGCTGCGCGGTGGTGCACGACGGCCGGGAACTCCTGATCGAGCTGGAGATCGTCCCCGGGAAGGCCAACCGGGCCCGGCTGGGGCGCTCACCGGCCCGGCGGGCCCGCGACGTGATCGGCGCGCTGCGGCTGGTGCTCTTCGCCCCCGAGGACCTGGAACTCGTCCGGGGTGACCCGGCCGAACGCCGCCGCTACCTCGACGACCTGCTGGTGCTCCGGCAGCCCCGGTACGCGGGGGTGCGTGCCGACTACGAACGGGTGGTCAAGCAACGCAACGCCCTGCTGCGCACGGCGTACCTGGCCCGCAAGACAGGCGGGTCGCGGGGCGGTGACCTGTCCACCCTGGCGGTCTGGGACGCCCACCTGGCGCAGCACGGGTCCGAGCTGCTCGCCGGCCGGCTCGAACTGGTCGCCGCGCTCACCCCGCACGTGGCGAAGGCGTACGACGCGGTGGCGGCGGGCGCGGGGGCGGCGGGGATCGCGTACCGGCCGTCGGTGGAGCTGACCGGGCCGACCGCCGACCGCGCGGTGCTGGCCGAGGCGTTGACCGGCGCGCTGGCGGAGTCCCGGTCGGCCGAGATCGAACGGGGCACCACCCTGGTCGGGCCGCACCGTGACGACCTCGTCCTCACCCTCGGCCCGCTGCCCGCCAAGGGGTACGCCAGTCACGGCGAGTCCTGGTCGTACGCGCTGGCCCTGCGACTGGCCGGGTACGACCTGCTGCGCGCCGACGGGATCGAGCCGGTGCTGGTGCTCGACGACGTCTTCGCCGAGCTGGACGCGGGTCGGCGGGAACGACTGGCCGAACTGGTCGGCGGGGCCGGCCAGCTGCTGGTGACCTGTGCGGTGGACGACGACGTGCCGGCGGCCCTGCGTGGCGCCCGGTACGCGGTGGGCGACGGGACGGTCCGCCGTGTCGACTGAGCCGGAGCAACCCGCCGGGCCCCGGAAGGGGACGGGCGGTGCGAGGCGTACCTCCTCGGGCGGGGCAGGTGGTGCGCGTACCCCCGGGGGAGCCGGTGGGGGCGCGGGCGGTGCCCGGGCCCGACCGGCCGGCACCGGTGCGGACGCCGCGCCGGGTGGGGGTACCGGCGGTCCAGCGACCGGCAGCGGTTCGGCAGGCGCGGGGGCCGCCGTCGGAGCGGGTGGCCCCGCGGGCGGCGCGGCGGGTGCGTCCGGACCGGAGCTGGCGCGGGCGGTGCTGGACGCGGCGAGGGCCCGGCGGGAGTCGGCGGCCCGCAACCGTCGCCCGGGGGTCACCGGCGCGGCCGACGGTGGCGGCCGGCGGTTGCGCGGCTATTCCGGGCCGGGGCCGGACCCGCGTGACCCGCAGCCGTTGGGTGCGGTGTTGGAGCGGCTGATGAAGGCGCGCGGCTGGCAGCAACCGGCGGCCGAGGCGACCGTCTTCGGCGCCTGGGAGAAGGTCGTCGGGGCGGAGATCGCCCAGCACAGCCGCCCGGTCAAGCTGGAGGACGGCGAGCTGACCGTGGAGGCGCGGTCGACCGCGTGGGCCACCCAGTTGCGGCTGCTCGCCGGTTCGCTGTTGAAGCGGATCGCCGGGGAGGTCGGCCACAACGTGGTCCGCAAGCTGCACATCCACGGGCCGGCGGCACCGTCCTGGTCCCGGGGCCCGCGCCGGGTACGCGGCCGCGGACCGCGCGACACCTACGGCTGACGGTCAGCGTTCGGCGCGGCGGGCCTCCCGCTCGGCGCGTTTACGTTCCCGCTGGTCGCGGCTCCACTGCTTGCGTCGTTCCAGGTCCTCCTTCCAGGCGTCCCGGGCCTGCCGGGAGCCGCCCTGCACCGCGCCCTGCACCTCGGGCGCGGTCACCGGGAGCGGGCGGGCGCTGCGGGAGCGCGCCGAGCAGATCCCCCCGGCGATCGTGGCGCGGCTCGGGCTGCCGCTGGCCGAGCTACGCGACCTGCACGGGGCGCTGACCCGGGTGATCGCCGCCGCCAACGGCGCGGTGGCGGCCGGCCCTCCGCCCGCCGGGTCGGCGACCCCGACGCCCGGCGGCTAGCGACACACGCCGCACGGCCGGGCGACGGCCAGGCCGGGGCGCGGGGTCGGCAACCTCAGATCTGCGGGAGGGGACGGCGACCGGGTTCGGCGTCGGCATAGACCGCGAAGCCCCGGTCGGCGCAGCGCCGGTAGAAGGCGGCCAGCACCCCCAGCTCGGCGCAGGTGAAGTCCCACTGCGGCGGGTCACCGTTCTCGTCGCGCAGCCGGTCGAGCCGGCTGCCCAGCCAGCGCAGCTGCTGCTCGGCGAGGCGGCCGTCGCCGAGCAGCGCGCCGAGCACGTCGCTGACCGACTCGAAGGTCACCGTCTCGCCGTGCGGCCGGTGCTGGACGACGAACTTCTCCACCCCGCCGGCGATCCAGGCGCAACCGTCCGGGTCGATCACCGGGTCCTCGTCCTCGGCGGCGGCGTCGGTGGCGTAGAGCACATTCTCCAGCCCGAGGATCAGGTCGACCAGCTCGGTGTAGGCGGTGGCCCGGACCGTGCCCGTCTTGGCGATGTGCTCGGCGAGCGCGGCGGTCGGCGCGGAGATCCGGGGGACGTCCACGATCTCGCCGAAGTCGACGAACTCGGCCGGCGCGACCGGGTCGTAGAAGCGGCCGGTCCGCGGCCAGTGCACCGCGACATTGTCCAGCCCCATCGGGTGTCACCTCTCGAGAGCACGGGTCGGGTCGATCGGGTCCATCGTCCCGGTTACGGGGGGAAAAGATCAAGACGGGCAGCTTTGCCGCGCGCCGCAAAGCTACGGTACGGCCGCCTCCGGGCGCGACCCCCGGCCGCCCGGCGAGCCGGTCGATTCCGTGGCGGTGGGCACGGGGGCCGAGCCGGGGCGTGTAGGGGGAGTCGCGGACAGCGAGATTCGGCCGGCTATGAGGGTCTCAGCCGCCTTCAAGGGGTGCCGAGTGGCGGTTCTGTCGTGTGCGCACAGTAAGATTGACGGTGAGACGACGACCTGACGCGGTGCGACGGACAGGGGCCTTCACCGGCCCTTGATCAACGTCCCGGGTCGGGTCTGGCCGATCGCGATCCGCGGGCAACCGCGGCGACCGGCGCGCACGATCCGCGGCCGCCCTCCGGGCGTCGCCCGTGTGCGCCGACGTCGTGTCCTGTCCGCCGAACCCGCGCTCCCGCGCCCCGGCGCGGATGGTGCGAGAAAGTGGCCGAGGGTGGCAGCGCAGGACAAGCAGGAGTACGGCGCAGAGTCGATCACCGTCCTCGAAGGACTGGAGGCGGTCCGCAAGCGGCCCGGCATGTACATCGGCTCGACCGGCGAGCGCGGTCTGCACCACCTGGTGTGGGAGGTCGTGGACAACGCCGTGGACGAGGCGCTCGCCGGCTACTGCGACACCATCGACGTGGTGCTGCTCGCCGACGGCGGGGTCCGGGTCACCGACAACGGCCGTGGTTTCCCGGTCGACCTGCACCCGAAGCTCAAGAAGCCGGGTGTCGAGGTCGCGCTGACCGTGCTGCACGCGGGTGGCAAGTTCGACGGCAAGGCGTACGCGGTCTCCGGCGGTCTGCACGGCGTCGGCGTCTCCGTGGTGAACGCCCTCTCCACCCGGATGGCTGTCGAGATCCACAAGTCCGGTTTCGTCTGGCGGCAGCAGTACCACAACTCCAAGCCCGACTCGTTGGACAAGGGCGAGACGACCGACCGCACCGGTTCGGCGGTCTCCTTCTGGCCGGACCCGGACGTCTTCGAGACGACCGACTTCGACTTCCAGACCATCTACCGCCGCCTCCAGGAGATGGCCTTCCTCAACCGCGCCCTCTCCATCCACCTGCTCGACGAGCGGGTCGCGGAGGGCGAGGAGGGCAAGCCCCGCGAGGTCACCTTCTACTACGAGGGCGGCATCGCCGACTTCGTCCGGCACCTCAACGCCTCGAAGAACCCGATGCACAAGACGGTGGTGGAGTTCGCCGCCGAAGAAGAAGGCATGTCGGTCGAGATCGCCATGCAGTGGAACGAGTCGTACGGCGAGTCGGTCTACACCTTCGCCAACACGATCAACACGCACGAGGGCGGCACTCACGAGGAGGGCTTCCGGGCCGCGCTGACCAGCGTGGTCAACCGCTACGGCGCGGACAAGAAGCTGCTCAAGGGCGACGAGAAGCTCTCCGGTGAGGACATCCGCGAGGGTCTGGCCGCGATCATCTCGGTCAAGCTGGCCAACCCGCAGTTCGAGGGCCAGACCAAGACCAAGCTGGGCAACACCCCGGTCAAGAGCTTCGTGCAGCGGGTCTGCAACGACCGGCTGGTCGACTGGTTCGACCGGAACCCGGCCGAGGCCAAGACGATCATCCAGAAGGCGTCCCAGGCGGCCCGGGCCCGGATCGCCGCCCAGCAGGCGCGCAAGCTGGCCCGGCGCAAGTCGCTGCTGGAGTCGGGCTCGATGCCGGGCAAGCTGGCCGACTGCCAGTCCACCGACCCGCGCGAGTCCGAGGTCTTCATCGTCGAGGGCGACTCGGCCGGCGGCTCGGCCAAGCAGGGTCGCGACCCGCGTACCCAGGCGATCCTGCCCATCCGCGGCAAGATCCTCAACGTGGAGAAGGCCCGGATCGACCGGGTGCTGAAGAACAACGAGGTCCAGGCGCTGATCACCGCGCTGGGCACCGGCATCCACGACGACTTCGACATGGAGAAGCTGCGGTACCACAAGGTGGTGCTGATGGCCGACGCCGACGTCGACGGCCAGCACATCCAGACGCTCCTGCTCACCCTGCTGTTCCGCTTCATGCGTCCGCTGGTCGAGTTGGGTCACGTCTACCTGGCCGCCCCGCCGCTCTACAAGATCAAGTGGAACAGGAAGGGTGACGACGCGCAGTACGCGTACTCCGACCGGGAGCGCGACGGGCTGATCGCGCTGCGCCAGCAGAAGAAGCCCAACGCCAAGCCGGACGACATCCAGCGGTTCAAGGGTCTCGGCGAGATGAACTACCCCGAGCTGTGGGAGACCACGATGAACCCGGCGACCCGGACCCTGCGTCAGGTCACCCTCGACGACGCCGCCACCGCCGACGAACTGTTCAGCGTGCTGATGGGTGAGGACGTCGAGGCCCGCCGCTCGTTCATCCAGCGCAACGCCAAGGACGTGCGGTTCCTCGACATCTGACGTCGTCGGCCGGCCGGTGGCTCACCGGCCGGCCCACGACCACCGGGTTATCCACAGCTTGGCCGCTTTCCACAACGTTATCCACAGCACGAACACGACTCTGAGTCTGATAAGGGTTAACAGTGACCGATACTCCCGAGTCCACCCCGAACGAGCCGGAGACCCCCGAGACACCAGTCGCGGCGGTCGTCCAGCACGACCGGATCGAGCCGGTCGGGCTTGAGGTCGAGATGCAGCGCTCGTACCTCGACTACGCGATGAGCGTGATCGTCGGGCGGGCACTGCCGGACGTCCGGGACGGGCTCAAGCCGGTCCACCGCAAGATCCTCTACGCCATGTACGACTCGGGTTACCGGCCGGACCGGGGCTACGTGAAGTGCTCCCGGGTCGTCGGCGACGTGATGGGGCAGTTCCACCCGCACGGTGACTCGGCCATCTATGACGCGCTGGTCCGGATGGCTCAGCCCTGGTCGCTGCGCTACCCCCTGGTCGACGGCAACGGCAACTTCGGTTCGCCCGGAAATGATCCGGCTGCGGCGATGCGTTACTGTTTGACGGCAAATGTCCGTATTGGTACGGCTGTCGGCAGCGTGCGGATCGCCGACGTCGTGCCGGACGCCGCGCCGAACAGCGAGACCGACGTCGACCTGAAGGTCCGGGACCGTAACGGCGACCTGGTCCGCGCCTCGAAGTTCTTCCACTCCGGCGAGCACCCGACGTTGCGGCTGCGCACCCGCGAGGGGTACGAGCTGACCGGCACCCACAACCACCCGGTGCTCTGCCTGGTGGACGTGGCCGGGGTGCCGACCCTGCTCTGGAAGCTGCTCGCCGAGATCTCCCCGGGCGACCGGGTGGTCCTCCAGCGGACGGTGCCGGACGAGATCGGCTACCCGATGCTGGAGCACGTCGAGGCGGCCGTGCTCGCCGGTGCCTTCGTCGGCGAGGGCTGGGTGTCCGAGGGGCGGGCCGGCTTCAACAACGTGGACCGGGAGTTCTTCGTCCGGGTCCTCGCCGCCTACGATCTCGCGGTCGGTGGACCACGTCATGTTAGCGAGCGGACCATCGCCTCCGGCAGCGTGCTGCACGAGATGGACGTCCAGAACCTCTCGGCGTTGCGCGCCAGCGTCCTCGGCGAGCTGATCGGTGCCCGTAGCGCCGCGAAGTTCGTGCCCGAGTTCGTCTGGCAGGGGCCTGCGGCGATCAAGCGCGCGTTCCTCCAGGCGCTGTTCGAGGGCGACGGATCGTCCTCGCTGCTGCCGCGCAACACCATCCAGGTCTCGTACTCGACCCGCAGTGAGCGGTTGGCCCGCGAGGTCCAGCAGTTGCTGCTGGAGTTCGGCGTGATCAGCCGGCGGACCCGGTACGACGACGGCGAGATCAAGGTCGTGGTGACCAACCGGCGCGACGCCCGGATCTTCGCCGCCCACGTCGGCTTCCTCGGCCGCAAGCAGGCCAAGCTGGAGGCCGAGCTGGCCTCGGTGCCGGCGAGCAGCACGGCGCTCTCCAGCGACCAGGTGCCGCTGGTCGGTGACTTCATCCGCGAGCACGGCGCGCAGCGCTGGACGGAGCGGGACTGGCTGCGTCGGCACAACGTCGACCGGATCGAGCGTTGGGAGCGGGACCGCGACGAGATCGCCGCCCGGATCACCAACACCGAGGTGCTCGACGTGGTCGAGCCGTTGGTCGACGGGCGGTTCTACTACGCCGAGGTGGCCGAGGTCGCCGATGCGGGTGTGCAGCCGGTCTACAGCGTCCGGGTGGACACCGAGGACCACTCCTTCGTCTCCGACGGCTTCGTCAGCCACAACACCGAGTGCAAGCTCGACCCGTTGGCGATGGAGATGCTGCGGGACATCGACGAGGACACCGTCGATCTCCAGGACAACTACGACGGCCGGGCCAAGGAGCCCACCATCCTGCCGGCGCGCATCCCCAACCTGCTGGTCAACGGCTCCGAGGGCATCGCGGTCGGGATGGCCACCAAGATCCCGCCGCACAACCTGCGCGAGATCGGCGCGGCGGTGCAGTGGTGCCTGGAGAACCCGGAGGCCGACGAAGCGACCACCCTCGAAGCGCTGCTGGAGATCGTCAAGGGCCCGGACTTCCCCACCCACGGGCTGATCGTCGGTCAGTCCGCCATCCAGGACGCGTACCGGACCGGTCGCGGGTCCATCCGGATGCGCGCGGTGGTGGAGGTCGAGGAGGACAAGCGGGGCCGGCCGGCGCTGGTCGTCAGCGAGCTGCCCTACCAGGTCAATCCGGACAACCTGGCGGAGCGGATCGCCGAGCTGATCAAGGAGGGCAAGCTCGCCGGCATCGCCGACATCCGGGACGAGTCCTCCGGGCGTACCGGCATGCGGATCGTGCTGGTGCTCAAGCGCGACGCGGTCGCCAAGGTGGTGCTGAACAACCTCTACAAGCACACCCAGCTCCAGGAGACCTTCGGCGCCAACATGCTGGCGCTGGTCGACGGGGTGCCGCGCACGCTCAACCTGGCCCAGTTCCTCCGCTACTACGTCGAGCACCAGATCGAGGTGATCCGGCGGCGGACCGCGTTCCGGCTGCGCAAGGCCGAGGAGCGGGCGCACATCCTGCGCGGTCTGTCCAAGGCGCTGGACGCGCTGGACGAGGTGATCGCCCTGATCCGGCGTTCGCCCACCGTCGACGACGCCCGGCAGGGCCTGATCCGGCTGCTGGAGATCGACGAGATCCAGGCGACCGCGATCCTGGACATGCAGCTGCGCCGGCTGGCCGCGCTGGAGCGGCAGCGGATCCTGGACGACCTGGCCAAGCTGGAAATCGAGATCGCCGACCTCAAGGACATCCTCGCCAAGCCGGAGCGGCAGCGGAAGATCGTCTCCGAGGAGCTGAGCGAGATCGTCGCGAAGTGGGGCGACGAGCGGCGTACGAAGATCATCCCGTTCGACGGCGAGGTCTCGATGGAGGACCTGATCGCCCGCGAGGACGTGGTGGTCACCATCACCCGCACCGGGTACGCCAAGCGCACCAAGGTCGACCTCTACCGCTCCCAGCGGCGCGGCGGCAAGGGCGTGAGCGGCGCAACGCTGCGGCAGGACGACATCGTCAGCCACTTCTTCGTATGCTCCACGCACGACTGGATTCTGTTCTTCACCAACAAGGGCCGCGTGTACCGGGCCAAGGCGTACGAGTTGCCCGAGGCCAGTAGGGTGGCCAAGGGCCAGCACGTGGCCAACCTGCTCGCCTTCCAGCCGGACGAGCAGATTGCGCAGATCATCGAAATCCCGAACTACCAGGTGGCTCCCTACCTGGTACTGGCCACGAGAAACGGCCTGGTGAAGAAGACCCGACTCGAGGAGTTCGACTCCAACCGGTCCGGCGGCGTCATCGCGATCAACCTGCGCGATGAGGACGAGCTGGTCGGTGCCGTCCTCGTGGCGCCGGAGCAGGATCTGCTGCTGGTCTCGAAGAAGGCGCAGGCGATCCGGTTCAACGCCTCCGACGAGGCGCTGCGCCCGATGGGCCGGGCCACCTCGGGCGTGATCGGCATGCGCTTCACCGACGACGACGTCCTGCTGGCCATGGAGGTCGTCCGGGAGGGTCTGGACGTCCTGGTGGCCACGAACGGGGGATATGCGAAACGCACCCCGATCGAGGAATACCCGGTCCAGGGTCGGGGAGGTAAGGGCGTGTTGACTGCGAAGATCACCGAGCGCCGCGGTGGTCTGGTCGGCGCGGTCGTGATCGACCCGGACGACGAGCTGTTCGCGATCACCAGCAACGGCGGCGTCATTCGGACTCCGGTGAAGCCTGTACGCCGTACCCGTGACCGGAACACAATGGGGGTCAAGCTGATGGACCTCCCGGACGGCGTGACTATCGTGGCGATTGCTCGCAATGCCGACGAGCCTGACGAACAGGACTAGTTGAATGACGGAGACACAGGCGAAGTCGGGGAACAAGGGGACCTCGGCCACCCCGGTCGACGAGGAGGCCGCCAAGAGCGGTACAACCCCCGCCGGCCGCGCCGCCGTGGGCCGGGCGACCGTCCCCGCCGACGCGCCTGCCCCGAAGTTCACCCGGGCACCCGGCATGGCACCGCCGCCGGACAAGCCCGGTGAGGACTCGGGGACGACCGAGCAGCCCCCGACGACGGGCACCGACGCGCCCTCCTCCGCCACCCCGCCGGTGGCCGCTGCGGCCAGGTCGAGCAACACGACACAGCCGATCTCGGTGGGGGCAGCCGCCTCACCGTCCACGACCGGCACCCAGCCGAAGGTCGGCGGCGGGTTCCGGCCGTCCCCGGAACCCGGGCGTCCCGCCGCAGGCGTGGGTAACGCCCGGCCCGCCAACGGCGGTGGGCTGCCACCGGGCCTCGGTGGCCCGGCCGCCGTCGGTGCCGCCCGGGTGGGTGACGCGGTACGCGCCGCGCGTACCTCGGTCAGTTCGGCCGCCTCCCGGGGGCCGCGCCGGGCCCGGCTGAACCTCAAGCGGATCGACCCGTGGTCCGTGATGAAGTTCGCCTTCGCCGTCTCCGTGGTCCTGTTCATCGTGGTGGTCGTGGCGACCTCGGTGCTCTACCTAGCGCTGGACGCGATGGGTGTCTTCCAGAGCGTCAACGACAGCCTGACCGACCTGGTCAGCGCCAGCGGTGGGCAGGGTGCCGACGGTGGCTTCCAGATCACCGCCAAGGGCGTCATCCTGACGTCCGCACTGGTCGGGCTGGTCAACGTGGTGCTGTTCACCGCGCTGGCCACCCTCGGCGCGTTCGTCTACAACGTCTGCGCCGACCTGGTCGGCGGGATCGAGCTGACGCTCGCCGAGCGCGACTGATCCGAACGGCGCCCGCCCGCCGGGCGCTACTGATCCGACCCGACGCCGGGGCACCGCGCACAGCGGTCGCCCCGGCGTCGTGCTTCCCACCGACCCGCCGGACCGTCTCCGCGCTCATGGGCCGATCCAGGGGTGTCCGCGCTGGCGCGGACACCCCTGGATCGCGTTGATGGAGCGGATCTCCCACCCCGCCCCCGCCGGAATCGGCTCGCCCGTTTGCCGGGTGGCCGGTACGGTCGGGATGGCGCGGGAGCATCGGCCACCCCGATTTGGGAGCGGACGATGCGATGGGTTAACCTTGCTCGTCGCTACGCGGGGCTATAGCTCAGTCGGTTAGAGCGCAGAGCTGATAACTCTGAGGTCGCTGGTTCGATTCCAGCTAGCCCCACCGCACACAGTTCCGACGAGCAGTCGAGTCGAGCGCGAGGGGTCGCCCCATGTTCAAGAAGCTGCTGTTCCTGGTGGGCATCATCGGTGTCGCCGCCGTGGTGGCCAAGAAGGTCAAGGCTTCCAACGACGAGCGCGCCCTCTGGCACGAGGCGACCACCTCGCCCGATCTGCGCTGACCGTCGGCTCCGGCCAGCACCCGGCGGCCTGGTCCGCCCAGGGGCCCTAGCTCAACTGGCAGAGCACTGCCTTTGCAAGGCAGGGGTTAGGGGTTCGAGTCCCCTGGGCTCCACTCCGCTCCCGTGCAGTTCACGGGGCCTTCTCCTCATTCTCGTCTTCCTCGTTCGATCGAACGTTGTCATCGGTCGCTAGCGAGTCAGTAGGGGCGCGAAATCACCTCGTACGAGCCGGTGAAGGCCGGCTGGAGTGTGTACAGCGGTTGAGGGTGGTCGACGTCCACAGCCGCTGGTGAGTTAGGGGTTCGAGCCCCCTGGGGCTCCACCCGCTGACGTGCGTCCGCACAATGCGCGAACCTTTGTCGGACCGTCATTCCGCTCGGCGGACCGCGTTGCGGATGTTGTCGGGTACCGGACCGGGCGGCGGCCGGTGCTCAGTAGCCGGCGAGCCGTGGCACCAGTGCGATCGCGACGAAGCGGATCGTACGGCCCAGCAGGCACGTCGCCGCGAACGCGACCGGACGCAGCGGCGTGCGACCCAGGTAGACGCTGGTGGCCAGCAGCGGTGGAAATCCGGTTACCGCGCTGACCAACAGCACACCGATGGCCTGGCGGGGGCGTTCCATCATCTCGACGAGTCGTGCGCCGGCCGCCTTCGGGCGTGCGAGCATCGTCCCCCACCGGCCCGCTGGTTTCCGCCCGGTCGGGGTCCGCCTGCTGAGCCGGCGTCGCAGCCAGGGTGAGTGGATCGCGCCGCGCGTACCGAGGAAGATCAGGAACTTGCCGGCGGTCTGACCGGCTGCGGCGGCGACGCCGAGCGCCACGGGCGGCGTGCCGGTGGTCGCTACGGCCGCCATCAGGTACGGCTCGGCCGGGGTGAACGGCAGGAACGCCGACAGGAGCCCGACGGCCGCCGCCGCCAGAACGGCGATCATGGCCGGGTGGGCGGCGGGTTGACCGGCAGATTGGCGGCGGACACCAGCGAGACGACCTTCACTGCGGCGACGCCGAGGGCGAAGGTGACGGCGACGGCGGTCGGCGCGAAGATCGCCAGGAGCACCACCGCTGCGGTGTTCAGTGCCTTCGCCGCCGGAGACCAGTTCCACCGGTAGATGCGGCGGTCGACGCAGGCGAAGTGGTTCGGGCTCAGCAGCGGCCAGCGCAGGAACATCAGGCTCAGCAGCTGATCGACGACCATGAACTGGACGAGGAACACCGCGATCGGCAGCGCGGTTTCGGGCCGCAGCACGACGAGTGCCGCAGCGCAGGCCGACGTGCAGGCCCGGTCGGCGACGATGTCGAAGACCGCGCCGGTGCGGGTTTCCTGCCCCAGGGCGCGGGCGGCGACACCGTCGAGGATGTCACCGACCCAGTAGATCAGGTATGCGGCGACGAGCAGGTGGGCGTTGCGGTGGGTCAGCGCCGCCACCGCGAGCCCGAAGGAGCCGGCCGTCCGTACGGCGGTGATGGCGTTGGGGACGTTGAGGAGGGTGACCGGCGGGGAGAGCCCGAGCGTGGTCATTCGGCGTCTTTGAGGATGCGTTGCATGTCGGCGGTACGCCGGTGCAGGTCCGCCAGTTGCGCGCTCATCTCGGTGAGCAGCCGCTGTGTCTCGGCGGCCTGCTCGGCGTACTGCCGCTGCAGTTCGCTCGACACCTCGGTCCGCTTGCGGACGCCCGCGTACCAGACGACCGAGATGAGCACGGCGGCGACGACGATCAGGAAGACCGAGGCAGCGTCCATCTAACTGGTTCCCTTCGGTGGGGCGTCGCCGTCTCCGGCGGTGCTCAGGGTCGCGGCGGCAGCCGCCACCACGTCGGGCGTGAGGTGCAGCGAGAACGGCGTGACCTCGTAGTACTTGAGCGCCTTGCCGTCTCCGGACAACTCCAGATGGGCGGTGACCAACCCGGCCCGCTCCAATTTCTTGAGATGCACCTGCAACAGCGCACGGCTGATGCCCAGATCGCGGGCGAGCTGTGAGACGTAGGCGCGTCCGCCGGTCAACGCGGCGAGCACGCGGAGCCGGTGCGGGCTGGCCAACGTGGCGAGAACCTCGACCAGCCGATCGCCGCTCAAGTCTCCCATATCTCACCTTGGCTCATGCCAACTATTATTGGCATGAGCCAAGGTGAGCTGTCAACTTCGGAGCGCTGACGGGACCGGTGGCTGCGGACCGGGTGGTCATCTGCCATCCTGGGACGTGCTGATCTACAAGATTCTCCTGCCCGCCGAGTGGGCCGAGTTCGAGACCGTCGGCCGCTTCGACGGCTCGCCGTTCGACCACAGCAGCGGTTTCATCCACTGCTCCTCCCGCGAGCAGGTGGGTGCGACCGCGCTGCGGTTCTTCGCGCAGGAGCCGGCGCTCGTGGTCGCCGCTCTCGACGCCCGGCTTCTCGGCGCGGCGGTGCGCTGGGAGGATGCCCCCGACGGCGGTTCCTTCCCGCACGTCTACTCGGCCCTACCGCTCGACGCTGTCGTCGGGGTTCATCAGGTGGCGGGGGCGTCGTCGGTGGACGATGCGCTACCGCAGGGTTAGGTGGTGGAAGGAGCTACCGGAACGTGCGGTGAGGACGGATCGGCAGCCAATCGGTCACGAAGCCGCGGGTGGCGGAACTGGTAGGTGGCACCCACCTGGCGGAGCACGCCCCGCCCGGCCGCGTCGCGGAGAAAGGCCATCGTCCGCCAGGGCAGCCGACCTCGCATCGCCAGGATGGCCCGAGCGATCGCAAACTCGGTCCAGGCACCGAAGCCCACCCAGCCGATCGCGAACGCGAGGATGGTGGCGGCCTGCGGCCACGATCCACCACCGAGCAGCAGCGCCAGCGAGGCCCCCATGAGGAGCAGTGCGCCGGCAGGTCCCAGCACCGATCTGCGGTCGGCCCGCAAGGTGGAGAGGGGGTTGTCCGCGCGGGCGGGATCCTCGGCGATCATGATCTCGCGGGACGGGTCGTAGACCCTGCGTCGATAGTGGTCCCAGACGGGAACGACCACGGCCGACAACATCAGGCCGAGCCCGCCGATGATGCCCGGCAGTGCGTCACCCGACAGGTGCCACACCACCGCTCCCGACCCGGCCAGCAACAACGCCAGCAGGAGGCTGACGGACGTCGTACGAACGAGGTGTCGCACCCTGCGTCCGCTGACCTGCACCCGGTAGATCGGTGCGGCTGGGACCAAACCGAATCGCGTACGGAGCCGCTCACTCACCACAACCGGCATGCTGATGGCCGCGAACAGGACAGCGACGACGAGATTGCCGTGTGCGAGCCATATCGACGCCCAGAACAGCAGAAGCGTCACCGCGTACTGGATCGGCCGGAGGAACCTCATCGTCCGGTGCAGCTGCCACCAGGCGATCTCGTGGGTGTCCGTGTCCTGCAGGTGCCGCGCGAGGAAGAGCAGCCATCGCCTCGCATCGTCGGGATGCCAGGTCTCGTCGGTGTCCCGCCGGCGGGCCGGCGTCGGCTGTCGTGGGTAGGCGACCGACAACAGGCCGTCGAGAAGGTGATTCTCGATGGCGGCCTGATCGGGGAACCGGCCCCGGTCGCACAACTCGCGCGGGTCGGCGGCGGCGGCGCCGGCGTAGGTGGTACGGGCCAGCCAGACCAGCAATGGCGTGCGCAGGGCGCTGGCCAGGGGTGCTTCGGGATCGGCATCCAGCTCAAGGAACGCCTGATGCCACCGTCCGTTCCCCCCTTCGGGGGCGAAGTACGCCCGGATGTCGGCGAAGGTGAGCGGCAGCACCTCGACCACCGCAGCGCGGGACAGCCCGCGTTCCGCGCTCTCGACCGCCTTCCGGTACGGCGCGACGAGGCTGGTCACCACCAACGGAGCCTCGGCTCCCCGCTCGTGCAGCGCGTTCATCGTCTCTTCGCGCAGCCCGTCACCGATCATGTCCAGGTCATGGATGATGGGCAGCACAAGGTTCCTGTCGACCAGGTAGGCCGCCAGCGTTCGGCGCTTGCGGAGCCCTGCGAAGTATCTCCACGGGCCGGACAGGGGTGCTGACGCCCGCAGGTGCGGGTGGTCCCGGGCCAGTTGCTCCGCCATCCAGTCGCGCAGCAGTTGCTTGCCCGGGTTCCACGACCCGGCGGGCAACATCACCGGAACCGGCTGACCGGCTAGCCGCTCCTTGAGCAGGAGGCCGACGAGCCGGGTGACCAGCACGGTCCGGCCCGACCCTGCCGCGCCGAGGATCACCAGGCGGCAGTGAGGCAGTTGGCGGGTGAGCAGGTCGGCGAGATCGTCGAGTCCGCCGGCGGGAGGCTGGGCCGGGGTCAGGCCGAGCGATGACCAGGTGACCTCGCCCATCGACGCCTCGGCCATCGCAGTTGCCGCCCATCGCGCCGGCAACGGACGGCTGAGCACCCCGCTGCGTTCCTCGTCCCGCTGGCGTCGTACCGCCACCTCGTCGGCCAGGGTCTCCAGAGCCTTCGACAACACGACGTCGCGCGAGTGGGTGGGCGGAACGCTCCCGTAGTTCACCTGGTTGATGGTGTTGCGGTAACCGATGGCAGTCGGCCCGTGGGAGGTGTTCCCGGAGTAGACGTTCACGGTGGCCGGGACGGGAGGCTCCGACTCCTCGTCGGCAGGGGGATCAATGGCACTCACCGCGATGACCGGCCCGGCTGTGCGTCGTCGGCGGAACCGTACGTCGTGACGGTGTTTCCGTTGCCGAACGCGGCCGGCCCCTGCGCCGTGATGTGCTGGAACACCTGCCCGACCGTCGGCAGATGCGGCGCGTCGGGCTCCGCGGAGCGGTCCATCCGGTTCAGGTCGATCTCTCCCTGTGGGTCGGCGGGAAGTGCGTCCGGCACGGTCGACGCGGCGGCATTCTCCCCCGGTACGTAGATCCAGGCGGAGCTCTCGAAACCCTTGTCCGGCAGGCTGGCGTTGATCCGCAGGAACTGATCCTGCGGCAGGTCCTGGTACTCGCGAACGACGTCCTGATAGATCAGGTCCGACACGACGAGCGCGACCTGCGCCCGGGGAAAACGGCGCAGCATGCTCTTGAGCTGCGGCGAGTCGACCAGTCGGCAGACGGTCACCACCGCGCTGCCGGCAAAGCCGTTCGCGCTGTCGAGATGGACCAGTCCGTGGTGGACGCCGAGTCGCATCCGGACCCGGGCCTCAGCGGACAGGCCCTGGTTGTGCTCCCGCAACAACCGGTCGAGAACCGACGCGAGCCGGAGGACCCGCCGTTCACTGGCCCCCGGGGGCAGGACCGCCAGTTGGCCGTCACCGCTCTGTTGGCGCAACGTCTCGGGCAGCACGATGCCCAACTCGTCCCAGGCTGCCTGCATGACTTCTGTCAGTGCTTGCTGTGCGCGGTGTTGGAGCACGTTGCTCCGCGCGCTGTAACGCTCGATGTCGACCATGAGGACGACGTGTCGGGTCGGGTTCCTCGCGTCAGCCACCATTCCACCCTTCGCTGGGAACGCTGCCCGGTCGCGGTATTCCTACCAGCCGACAGCGAAGGGGAACCCGCCAAAATACGGGATGTCGTAGTGATGCTCCCGGTGCCTCCGTACGACACGGTGCGGGCGAGTCGGTCCTCAGCCGACGGAGCCTCGGGCCTGCCGCAGCAGGGCGAGCAGGCCGTGACCGTCATCGACCCGGGCGTCCGGGGTGACGGCGGGATGCGGCGGTTCCCGGTCGGTGCGGGGTGAGCGCATCAGGATCGCCGCGCCCGCCCCGGCGCGGCGGGCACACTCGACGTCCCGACCGAGGGTGTCGCCGACGAACCAGCAGCGGTCGATCGGCACCCCGACGGCCTCCGCCGCCAACAGCGCCAGTCGCGGGTTGGGCTTCCGGGGGCCGGCTTCGTCGCTGTAGAACTGGGCGGCGAACAACCCGGCGAGCCCGGCGCCGGCGAGGAAGTCCCGGTGCGCGGCACCGCAGAGGGTGTTGCTCACCACGGCCAACGGAAGGCCCGCCTCGGTGGCCGCCCGGAGCGCGTCGGGGATACCCGGGCGCACCGCCCAGTCCGCCCGCCGGGCCCAGGCGTACGCCAGGGGGGTCGCCTCCCGGTCGACGGCGTCCCGGGCCGCGCGGGGCCACGACCGGGTGACGAACTCCGCCCAGACCCGGGAGTGGGGCAGCTCCACCGGTTCGGCCTCCCGGCCCGCGCCGTCGCGCCAGGCCGAATAGCTCCGTGCGCCCTCGGCCAGGTCGGCGGCGAGTTGCCGCTCCGGCACCGCACCGCCGACGAGGTGGGACAGCCGCCGGACGAGCTGCGGTGGGGCGGGTGGCTGCGGGGGAGCATCGGCCAGGACGCCACCGAAGTCCAACAGGAGGGCGTGCGGCGAGCGGAGCATGCCCGCAATCCTCCCCAGCGGGACCGGCCGCGCGCAACGGACCGGGGCGGCGCGGTCGGCGCCCGTCCCCTAGCCTCTCGGCAATGGGAGCAATCAAACCGTGGCACCTGATCGTCCTGATGCTCTGCTGCCTGGTGCCCACGGTGCTGGCCGTCGGCGGGGGCATCTGGGCGCTGCGCCGGTCCCGTCGCCGTCGCTGAGCCACATGACGACCGAGGGTGCCCCGGGCAGCCGGCGTCTCCAACTCCATTGCCGGATCGACATCGCGGTGACCGACCCGGCCGCGCTGACCGGCCACGCGGTCGCCGAGCTGCGCGCCGCCGACATCGACTGGGCGCAGGAGGAGGACGACCTGCCGTCCGCCGACGCGGAGCTGCGCGGTGACCTCACCCTGGCGCTCGCCTCCGTCGCGGACCTCAGCCGGGTCGTCGACGGTGTCCCGGGCGTCGAGTTCCGGGGCGGCGTCTGCTGGGCGGAAACCGGTCCGCCACGCGCGTCGTTCGCCCCGACCGGCGGGCAGCCCTCGACGGCACCGGGCCCGGCTGGCGGGCGACCTCGGACGGCACCGGCCTGGCCGACGACGCCCGTGCGTGCACGACGACCCTTGCGTGGACGACCGCCACCCGCACCGGCCCCGGCCGGGGCGGCAGGCTAGCGTCGAGGGCGTGACCATTGCCGTCCCCCGTGTCCTGCCCGCCGCGCACGGCATCGCCGAGGCCGCCGCCGTGCTGCGGGCCGGCGGGTTGGTGGCCTTCCCCACCGAGACGGTCTACGGGCTCGGCGCGAACGCGCTGGACGCCCGGGCCGCGGCGCGGATCTTCGAGGCGAAGGCCCGGCCCGGCTTCGATCCGCTGATCACCCACCTGGCCGACGCCGCCGACCTGCCGGCCCTCGTCGGCGCGCTGCCCCCGCCGGTGGCGGCGCTGGCCGAGCGGTTCTGGCCGGGGCCGCTCACCCTGATCGTGGACCGGCCGGCCGCGATCCCGCCGATCGTCACCTCCGGCCTCGACACCATGGCTGTCCGGGTGCCCGACGAGGCGTCCGCCCGCGCGTTGATCAGGGCTGCCGGGGTGCCGGTGGCCGCGCCGAGCGCCAACCGGTTCGGGCAGCTCAGCCCCACCCGCGCCGAGCATGTCGTGCACGGGCTCGGCGCGGCGGTCGACGTGGTGCTCGACGGCGGCCCCACCCGGTGCGGGATCGAGTCGACCATCGTGGACGCGCGCGGCCCGCACCCGGTGGTGCTGCGCCTCGGGGCGCTCGCCGTGGAGGAACTCGTCGCGGCGGTCGGCCCGGTGACCGTCCGTCCGGGCAGCTCCGGGCAGCCGGTGGCACCGGGTACGTTGGCCGCGCACTACGCGCCGCGTACCCCGTTGCGGGTGGTGGCGGGCGCGGGGCCGACGCCGGACGACGGGGTCCGGCGGGGGTTCCTGGCCTTTCGGGAGGGCCCGGCGGCGGGTTACGCGGCGGTCGAGGTGCTCTCGCCCACCGGTGACGTGACCGAGGCGGCCGCCCGGCTCTTCGATGCGCTGCACCGGCTGGACGCGGCCGGGGTGAGCGAGATCCTCGCCGAGCCGGTCCCCGACGAGGGGGTCGGCCGGGCGATCAACGACCGGTTGGGACGCGCCGCCGCCACCTGGGCCCCGCCCGGCTGACCAGCGGCGCGACGGTCTAGGAGGAGCCGGAGTCCGACGCGGCCGGCCAGCGGACGGGTGGGCCCGGCAGGTGCTCCACCAGGCGGGTCAGCGCGCCGTTGGCAAAGGTCGCGCCGAGCGCCGAACCGGCGGCGATGCCCCAGCCCACCGGGCCGAGCGGGGTGCAACCGAAGAACTGGCTCAACCCGGGTGTCTGCACCACGGCGGCGAGCACGCCGACGGAGGCGGCGGTCGACGCGAGCACCGTCGGGCTGGTGCCACCGGCGAGGACGGTCTGCCCCAGTTGGGTGCCGACCAGCGAGACCAGGGCCACCGTGCCGGCCCGCCGTTCCCGGCCCGTCCACCGGGCGGCCGTCCAGCCGGCGGTCGCCCCCAGGGTGGTGGCGGCGGCGCGCAGCCCGATCTCCCGGGTCATGGTGCCGCCGAGGGAGGCGTCCGGCCCCTCGCGGAGCAACCCGTCGGCGTGGTCGGCGTCGGGGGGCCGGACCGCGATGGCCAGTGCCGGCGCCAGGTCGGTGAGCAGGTTGACCAGGAGCAGTTGCCGGCCGTTGAGCGCCGACCGGCCGGTGACGGCGGCGCTGAGCACGCTGAACGCGATCTCGCCGAGATTGCCGCCGACCAGGATGCTCAGCGCGTGGCGTACCGACGACCACATCGCCCGCCCCTCGACCAGGGTGGCGATGATGGTCTCCAACCGGTCGTCGGTGACCACCAGGTCGGCGGCGGCACGGGCGGCGGGGGTGCCCCGCTGGCCGAGGGCGATGCCCACGTCGGCCAGCCGGATCGCCGGGGCGTCGTTGGCGCCGTCACCGGTCATCGCCACGGTACGCCCGCACTTCTGCAACGCCTGGATGATCCGCACCTTGTGCGCCGGGGTGCACCGGGCCACCACGTCGGTACGGCCCAGCCGCTCACCCAGCGCCGCGTCGTCCAACTGGTCCAGCTCGGAGGCGGTGACCACCCGTTGGCCGTCGGTCTCCGGGCTGATCGCCGACGCGATCGCCTCGGCGGTGGCCGGATGGTCCCCGGTGATCATGATGGTGTGCACGCCCGCCTGCCGGATCCGACGGACCGCCGGGGCGGCGCTCTCCCGTACCCCGTCGGCGAGGGCGAGGAAGCCGACGAAGACCAGCCCCCGCACCTCGTCGTCGGTGACCGCCTCGGCACCGGCCCGGCACTCCGCCACGGCGAGGATCCGGTGCCCCGCCCCGGCCCGGCCGGCGAGCACGGTGTGCAGCCGGTCCCGGCGTTCGGCGTCCAGCGGCTCGTCCCGGCCGCCCGGCAGCCGCCACGCACCACACCGGGGCAGCACCGTCTCCGGGGCACCCTTCACGCTGAGCAGCAGCCCGTCGGCGGTCCGGCCGACGGTGGCGTGGTAACCCCGGGACGGTTCGAACGGCAACCCGCCGACCGCCGCCCAACCGGACGCGCCGGTCTGCTCGGTCACCCCGGCCTGCCGTGCGCCGTACCGGACCGCCCGGTCGGTGTGCTGCGGCAGTTCCTCGGGATCGTCCGCGTAGGGGGTGGCGCGCAGCCCGGCGGCGAGGACCCGGCGCAGCCGGTCGTCGAGGCCGTGTAGATCGGCGAACCGGCCGTCGTCGCCGACCCCGGCGAGCAGCAGCTTGCCCTCGGTGAGGGTGCCGGTCTTGTCGAAGCAGAGCACGTCCACCCGGCCCAGCGCTTCGATGGTGCGCGGGTTGCGGACCAGCGCGCCGTGCGCGGCCAGCCGTCGCGCGGCGGCCAGTTGCGCCGCGCTGACCAGGAACGGCAGCCCCTCCGGCACCGACGCCACGGCCAGGTTCGCGGCGGTCGCCGCCGTCTGACTCAGCGGTACGCCCCGCAGCAGCCCCGCCCCGGCCACCGCGATCGCCGACCCGGCGGCCAACGGGATCGCCGAGCGGGTGATGGTGCCCAACCGGGCCTCCACACCGCTCTCCGGCGGGGCCTGGCGGGCCAGCGCGAGGCTCCGGCCGGACTCGGTCTGCGCACCGGTCGCCACCACCACTGCGGTGCCGTGACCGGCGGCGATGGTGGTGCCCTCGTAGAGCATCGAGGTGCGGTCGGCCAGGGCGGCGGCGACCACCGGATCGGCCCCCTTGGTCACCGGCAACGACTCACCGGTCAGCGACGACTCGTCGGCCTCCAACCCGCCGGCGGTGAGCACCCGGCAGTCGGCCGGCACCGCGTCCCCCGGGCCGAGGGTCACCACGTCGCCGGGGACCAGTTCCTCGGCGGCGGCCACCCGCTCGGCCCCGTCCCGCAGCACCCGTGCGGTGACCGCCGAGCGGGACAGCAACTCGGCGAGCGCCCGGTCGGTGTTGCGCTGGTGCACCGCCCCGACCAGCGCCGATCCGCCGACCACGCCGCCGACCAGGGCCGCGTCGACCAGTGAGCCGAACGCCGCGGAGAGGACCGCACCGGCGGCCAGCACCGGCGTGAGCGGGTTGGCCAGCTCGTCGACGAAGGCCCGGAACAGGCTGACGTGGCCGGCGGCCGCATCCGGGTCGGCGCGGTGCCGGTGCTGCGCCTCGGCACCGGTCAGTCCATCCGGGGTGGTGTCCAGTTGGCGCAGCACGGCCGACACCGGCATCAGGTGCCAGGCGGTGGTGGCCGCCGCCGGTGCCTCGGCCGGGTCGGGCAGCCGGCGGGCCCGCCACACGCCGTTGGCGAAGGCCAGCGCCGCCGCGCCGTTGACGGCGGCGAGGCTGCGGCCGGGCAGCTGCGGTGCCGCGGCGGTGAACGCCCCCAACGCGCCGAGCCCGGTGCCGGCCATGGCGAGGCGGATGTTCTGCCCGGTCATCCGTCGGGCCACCCCGGCCGCCTCGATCAGCAGCGCGGGAATCCGCAGGTCGGTGCCGACGAGCAGGTGGGCGCCCCACGGCGGCAGGTCCTCGGGGGCGGCCACCCCGAGCCCGCAGTCGGAGCCGGCCAGCGCGGCCCGGTCGCCGGACACCAACATCACCACCGCGCCGTCGCGTTGCAGCGTACGGACGGACCCGGCGAGCCGGTCCCCGCCGGGCAGCACCGCATCGGCGAAGCCGTACCGCTGCGGGTCGTCGCCGCCGACCACCAGGCGCAGGCCGGCGTGCCGGGCGGCGGCGGTCAGCGCGTCGACGCCGGGAGCCGGTTCGGGCGCGACCCGGACGACGGCGGTGAGGCTGCCGTGGTGGACGAGACCGAGCAGCGGGCCGCCCGCCGCGCGCAGCCGCCGGCTGTCCGGGGTGTCCCCCGGGTCGTCGGCGTCGAGGTCGGCCAGGGGTCCGAGCCGCCAGCCGTCCGCCTCGTGGACGTCGTCCGGGTGGTCGGGGTCGAAGAGGGCGAACGCCCGCCCGACCACCTCACCGGTGTCCGTGTCGGACACCGGGGCCAGGTCGGCGAGGACACCCCGGGCTGAACCGAGCACGGCCGAGTCCAGCACCACCGTGTCGATCCGGTCGAGTTCCCGCAGCACGCTACGGTCCATGGCGATCACGCCGCGCCGGGCCAGCACCCGGCCGAGCTCGGCGGCGTACCCCTCACGGCCGCTGCCGGGGGCCTTGGGCAGTGCGGCGAGCCCGAGCGCGGCGGCCCGCTTCGGCCCGGCGACGGGCCACGCGGCGGCACCGGCGGCAGCCCCGGTGGCGAGCATCGTCGAGACGTACCGTTCGACCGGGCCGTCGGGGCGGGGGCAGGGCCGCTGGGCCCCGGGTGAGCGGGCGACGGCGCGTTCCGGGTCACCGGTCAGCCCCGGCTCGGCCCGGGTCCAAGCGGCGAGCTGGGCGCGCGCCTCACCCCACTGCACGATCCGCTGCGCGCCGTCGAGGACGATGCCGGCCCAGCCGCCGGTCAGGCCCTGCACGACCGCCTCGGCGAGCGGGAACAGCACCTCGGTGCGCGGGTCGGCGCGCAACCCCCGGCCGGCGAGGTCGTGCAGCTTCGGGTGCAGGTCGACGGCGGTGAGCAGGCCGGCCACCTCCCCCGGGATCGGGGTGAACGGCAGGATCCGGGTGGCGGCGGAGATGGTCAGGCCGAGCGCGTCGGAGGCGAGCGCGCCGAGGGTCCGGGGGGTACGCGGCCCGTCCTCCGGCGGATGCGGGGGCGGGATCTCCGGGTCCGGTTCGTGCGGGCAGACCCGCTCGATCCGGGCCACCGTGTCGATCAGGGCCGCCAGCTTCGGCCTCGGTTCCTCGACGGCCACCACCACCCGGCCGGAGGGGGCGTTCACCCGGGCCCAGGCCACTCCGGGGAGCTGTTCCAGCGCCGCCTCGACCTGACGGGCCAGCCGGTCGCCGCCGTCCTGGCAGACGCCGTGCACCTCGATGTGGTGCCGACCGTCGCGGGACCAGACCCGGCGGCGGGTCAGCCCGGCCACCCGGGCCAGCCGTCCGGCGGCCGAACCGGCGGTGCGGGACGCGTCGGCGAGCAGCGGGGGCACCGGCACCGACGGGAGGACCCGGCCGGCGATCCGGCCCAGCGTGGTCATCGAGCGGTGCGGCCGATGCGTCGGCCCCGCCCACTGCCGCCGTACGCCATCGCGCCTCCTGCGTTCGTCAGGCGGCCTGGCTTCCCGGTAGGGCATCCGTTATGCCCTCCGGGCGGGGGAAGTTCCCGCCGGTGGCGGGGCATGGACGGCGGTGCCGGTGGAATCCGGCTGACGACCCGACGAGTCGGCAGGAGGCCGGGATGAGCACGATCACGCGTCACCTCAGTGGCAGTCACGAGATGGTCCGCGCATACACCCGACGGGTGGAGGTGCCGATGCTGGGCGAGGTGGCGGTGCCACCGCCCGACAAGATCGCCTACTACGCCGGGTTGGGGGTGCTCGCCGCCCTCCAGGTCATCGAGTGGCCGCTCGCCCTGGTGATCACCGCCGGCCACCTGCTCGCCGACCAGCACCTGTCGGGGCTGGCCAAGGGGCTCGGGGAGGCGCTGGAATCGGCGTGACGAGACCAGGCTCACCCTTGACCTGAACCAGGGTGCAGGTCGCAGGCTGGGCGCATGCCTGACGTACCGCCCCGGGCCGGGGCCGTTCGGTGACCGCCACCCTCGCCCCGGCGGCCCGCCTCTACGATCCCCGGCTGCGGGCGATGACGGTGGGCAGCGTCGCCCTGGTGTCACTGCTCGCCTTCGAGGCGTTGGCGGTGGGCACCGCGATGCCCACGGTGGCCCGCGCGCTGGACGGGTTGGGGCTCTACGCGCTCGCCTTCGGCGGTTCGTTCGCCGCCGGGGTGCTGGCCATGGTGCTCTCCGGCATCTGGTGCGACGCCCGGGGACCACGCGCCCCGATGTGGGGCGGGGTGGGGCTGTTCGTCGTCGGGTTGCTCGTCGCCGGGAGCGCCGACGCGATGGGCACGTTGGTGATCGGTCGGGCGGTGCAGGGCTTCGGGTCCGGGCTGCTCTCCGTCGCGCTGTACGTGGTGGTCGGGCAGGCGTACCCGGAGCAGCTGCGGCGGCGGGTCTTCGCCGCGTTCGCGGCGGCGTGGGTCATCCCGTCGCTGGTCGGGCCGGCGGTGGCCGGGCTGATCGTGGAACACCTGGGCTGGCGGTGGGTCTTCCTCGCGGTGCCGGTGGTGGCGTTGCCGGCGGTGCTGCTGGTCGAGTCGGGCCTGCGCACGCTCGACCGGCCGACGCCGGCCGGGCCACCGGCGGGCGCGGCGGCCCGGATCGGCTGGGCGGCCGGGGCGGGGGTGAGCGCCGCACTGCTGCACCACGGGGGGCAGCAGCGCGGCGCGTTCGCCGTGACCCTGGTGGCGGTGGCCCTCGCCGGTCTGGGGGTCTGCGCGCCCCGGCTGCTCCCGGCGGGGTTCCTGCGGGCCGCCCGGGGCCTGCCCACGGTGGTGGGTCTGCGCGGGTTGGCGGCGGCGGCCTTCGCCGGTGCGGAGGTGGTCATCCCGCTGATGCTGTCCCGGCAGCGGGGTTTCTCGCCGACCGCCGCCGGCCTGGTGCTGACCGTCGGGGCGCTGTCCTGGTCGGTGGGTTCCTGGCTCCAGGGGCGGCTGCCGCCGCCGCGCTCCTCGGCGACCCTGCCCCGGTGGGGCCTGGCCTGCGTGGCGGCGGGCACGGCCACGGTCACCCTCGCCGTCTGGCCGGCGGTGCCGGTGGCGGTCGGGGTGGCCGGTTGGGCGGTGGCCGGTCTGGGGATGGGCCTGGCGTACCCGTCGCTGTCGGTGTTGACCCTGGCCCTGTCGACCCCCGACGAGCAGGGGCGCAACAGTTCGTCGTTGCAACTGGCCGACTCGCTGTTCACCGCTACGGTGCTGGCGTTGACCGGCACGGTGCTCGCCGCCGGGACGACGCCCGGTCCGGCCGGCTACGCGGGGACGCTCGCCGTGGCGGTGGGCTGCGCGCTGCTCGGCGCGCTGCTCGCCGGCCGGGTGGTGCCGGGCCGGGGACATCCCGCCTGATCCATCGAATCCCGCCTGGTCGACCGGGGTGACCGGGAGGATGGTGGGCGATGAACTTCCTGACGATCCTGCCGATGGCCGTGGTGATGGTGGCCGGTACGCAGCTGGTGGCGGCGGTCTTCCTCGCCTCCGGCGACCGGCCCCGTCGGGCGTCGCTGGGCTTCCTGACCGGCGCCGCGATCGTGGTGGTCGTCGGTACGACCCTCGCCTGGCTGGTCTTCCGGGTGATCAAGGGCGCGGCCGGCGGGGGTGGCCGCAGCCCGGTCGAGACGGCCATCGACTGGGTGGTGCTCGGGCTGCTGGTGGTGCTGGCGGTGGTGGTGTTCGTCCGGCGGCACTCCTCCGGCGAGCCGAAGTGGATGGGCCGCCTCCAGCACGCCGGCTTCGGGTACGCGCTCCGGCTGGGACTGCTGCTCTTCGTGGTGATGCCCTCCGACGACCTCACGATGGTGACGGTGGGGGCGAGCGCGGCCCGGCACGGCCTGTCGTGGTGGCACCTGGTGCCGTTCATGCTGCTGACCCTGCTGTTGCTCGCGTTGCCGCTGCTGGCGTTGCTGCTGCTCGGTGACCGGGCGGACCGGGCGCTGCCCCGGATGCGCGACTGGGCGGACCGGCACTCGTGGATCATCAGCGAGGCGGTGGTCGTCTTCTTCCTCGCGTTGACCGTCGTCGACCTGCTCAGGTGAGGCCGGGGGCCGTGTCACGTTCCGGGTGGCCGGCCCGTCGGGCGGTTGGCGGAGGGAGACGGGATGCGGGTGCTGGTGACGGGTGCCGGCGGGACGTTGGGGCGGGCGGTGCTGCCCCGGTTGCGTACCGACGGATTCACGGTGCGGGCGATGAGCCGGCGGCCCCGGCACGACCCGGCGGCGGACTGGGTGGTCGCCGACCTGGACACCGGGGCCGGCTTGGCCGAGGCGGTGGCCGGGATGGACGCGGTGCTGCACCTGGCCTCCCGGCCCGGTGGCGGCACCCGGACGCACCGGGTGGACGTGCTGGGCACCCGCCGGCTGGTCCTGGCCGCCGGGCACGCGGGCGTGGCCCATCTGCTGTACGTCTCGATCGTCGGCGTGGACCGGGTGCCGATCCCGTACTACCGGCACAAGGAGGCGGCGGAGCAGGTGGTGGCTGCCGGACCGGTGCCGTGGACGGTGCTGCGGGCCACCCAGTTCCCGGTGTTCCTGGACCGGCTGTTGCGGGCGGCGGGCCGGCTCGGCCCGGTACCGGGTGACCCGGCGGTGCTGGCCCAGCCGGTCGACCAGCACGAGGTGGCCGCCCGGCTCGCGGACCGCCTCGCCGCCGGCCCGCTGACCGGGGTCGAGGAGTACGGCGGTCCGCAGGTGCTCCGCTTCGACGAGGCGGTACGGGCCTGGCGGGCGGCCCGGCGGTCCCGTGGTCCACTGCTGCCGGTGCGCCTGCCGGGGCGGCTGGGTCGGGAGCTGCGGGCGGGTGGGCTGACCACGACCGCCGTCCCGACCGGCCGCCGGACCTGGTCCGACTACCTGGTCGACACGTACGGGGGACCCGGCCGAAGATGAGCCGGGCGCGGGTTCACGTTCTGCCTACCGTGACGCCATGCTGGTCTTCGTCGTCACGGTGCTGCTCTACGTGTTCGGTCTGGTCTTCCTCTACGGGGTGATCCGCCTCGCCGTGCGGCACGGCATGGAGGATCTGGAGGCCCGTCGGCCGCAGGTGCTGCGGGTCGGCCGGTCGGCGACGGCCGACGACCGGGCGTTCCTGCAGGAGAATTCCTTCCTCGGCGGCAACTGATCCGTCGGCCCTGTCGGCCCTGTCGGCCGGCCGTCGGTCGGCATCCCCGGCGTCCTGCGGCGTGCCCGGCGGCCTGCGGCGTGCCCGGCGGCCTGCGGCGTCCACGACGACCTGCGGGCGTGCCCCGGCGGGTGGCCTGCGGCGTGAGGTGCGAGGATCGCTGCCGTGATGGGAACGTTGAAGACCGAGCCCGCCCGGACCCGATCCGACCTGCTGGCGACGCCGGTGGCCGCCGCGCTGGCGCAGTGGTCGGCGGAGGCGCCCGTCGACGTCGACGACGTCCTAGTCGCGCCGATCGACGCCACGCTGGCCGACACGGCGGCCTTCTGTGCCGCGTACGAGGTGGGGCTGGACGTGTCGGCGAACTGTGTGGTGATCGCCGGCAAGCGGGAGGGCGAGATCCGGTACGCCGCGTGCGTGGTGCTCGCCACCACCCGGGCCGACGTCAACGGGGTGGTCCGCCGGGCGCTGGACGTCCGCAAGGCGAGCTTCGCCCCGATGGCCGACGCGGTCGAGGCGACCGGGATGGAGTACGGCGGGATCACCCCGATCGGGCTGCCGGAATCGTGGCCGATCCTGGTCGACGCCCGGGTGATCGCCACCCCGCACGTGATCATCGGCTCCGGCGTACGGCACAGCAAGATCGCCCTCCCCGGGCCGGCGCTCGGCGCACTGCCGGGTGCGCGGGTGGTGGAGGGCCTGGCCCGACCCGCCTAGCAAATCACGATCATCGATGTTGTTGCACGTGAAACATCATGATCGTCGATGTCTGATGGGGGTCGCCGCACCCTGCGCCAGCCCAGCCCAGCCCAGCCCACCCAGCCCACCCCACCCCGCTCGGCCCGGTCGACCTAGCTCGGCCGGGCTAGGTCGTCCTGTGTGTGCCGGGCTGGGAGCGGGGACGCGTCAGCAGCTTGACCTCGGTGAGGTGCCGGTCTTGCGGGGTCAGCCGGCCGATTCGCGCTGGGCGACCTCGGTCAGCGCGGCGAGCAGGGTCTCCGGCTCCTGCGCTCCGGTGACGCCGTACTTGCCGGCGAGCACGAAGGTCGGCACGCTGCTCACCCCGAGTTGGTGGGCGGCGGCCAGGTCGGCGGCCACCTCGCGTCGGCCCTCGTTCGACGCCAGGTGTTCGCGCGTCTCCGTCTCGTCCAGCCCGACGGAGACCGCCAGCGCGACCAGCGCCTCGGGTGAGCCGACATCGACCCCGTCGGTGAAGTGCGCCCGGTAGAGCGCCTCGACCACGTCACCCGCCCGGCCGTGCCCGTCGGCGAAGCGGACCAACCGGTGCGCGTCGAAGGTGTTGGCGCTCACCGCCCGGTCGAAGTTCAGCGTCAGCCCCACCTCGGCGGCCACCTGGGTCACCTGCCCGGCCATCGACTGGGCCCGTTCCTGGCCGCCGAACTTCGCGGCCAGCGCGTCCAGCAGCGGCTGCGGCGCGGTCACCGGCGTCGGGTCCAGTTGGAACGGCCGGTACCGGACGGTCACCTCGCCGTCGTACGACGCCAGGGCCTGTTCGAAGCGGCGCTTGCCGATGTAGCACCAGGGGCAGACCACGTCGGCGTAGATCTCGATCTCCATGATCGGAGACAACCCCCAGCTCAGCCAGCTTGTTCCCGCACCTGCCGCTTGAGTCGGGCCAGGATCGCGGTGCCGCCGCGCACCCGCAACGGGCTGATCACCTGGGCCAGGCCCATCCGCTGGTAGAGGTCGTCCGGCACGTCCAGCACCTGCGTGGCGCTCGCCCCGGCCAGCCCTTCGGCGAGGATGCCGGCGAAGGCCCGGGTGGTGGGCGCCTCCGGCGGGCAGTCGAACAGAGTGGTCACCGTGCGGTCCGGGTTGACCTCGGCACGCAGGAAGAACGCCGTCTGACACTCGGGGACCTGCTCCAGGTCGTCGCGATCCACCCCGGCCGGCAGCGGCGGGATCACGTCGGCGTACTCCAGCAGCATCTCCAGCACCACGTCGCGGGGGGCGTCGGTGAACTCCCCGACGATCTCGGCCAGCCTCGTCGGCATCTCGGACATCCCGCCAGGCTACCGCCGCACCCCGCGTGGGTCTGCCACCAGACTGCCGTACCGCCCGTGTGCGGGCGGGAAGGAGCCGGGACGAGGGAGTGCCGGGCGGGCGACCACACCGGTCGTGGGTCGCCCGCCCCGGGCGGGTCAGTTGTTCGGTGCGCCCTCGCTGATGTCGGCGAGCGCCGAGCTGGGGTCGAGCTGCATCGCCAGGTCGCCCAGGGAGACGATGCCGACGAGCTTGCGTTCGTTGTCGCAGACCAGGATGCGTCGGATGTTGCGCTCGCGCATCAACGCCACCGCCTCGCCGGCCGTGGCGTGCTGCTCGATCATCACCACCTCCCGGGTGGTGATCGAGCCGATCGAGGTGCTGGCCGGGTCGCTGCACTCGGCGACCGCCCGCACCACGATGTCCCGGTCGGTCAGCAGGCCCGCCAGCGTGGAGCCGTCGGTGACCACCACGTCCCCGATGTCGGCCTCCTTCATCACCCTGGCCGCTTCGTCCAGGGTGGTCTCCGCCGACAGATAGACCACCTGCTTCGTCATCACGTCACTGACCCGGTACATGAGAGCCCTCCGCACAACAACCACCCTTGGACGATCCCACTTCGATACCCCGTGGCACGTCCGCTACACCCCGCCGCCGCGAACCCGACGTAGAAGCTGGTCGACCAGGCCTTCCCAGGCGACCTCCTCGTGCCCGCCGGTGGCCCGCTCACGCAGCTCGACGTACCCCTCGGGAAGTCGGCGGCCGACCACGACGGCGCGGGGGATGCCGATCAGCTCGGCGTCGGCGAACTTCACCCCGACGGAGACGTTGGCCCGGTCGTCGACGAGCACCCGCAGGCCGGCGGCCGACAGCCGACCGCCGAGGTCGAGCGCCGCGTCGAGCTGCGGCCCCTTCCCGGCCACCACCAGGTGTACGTCGCACGGCGCGACCGCCGCCGGCCAGACCAACCCCCGTTCGTCGTGGTGCTGTTCGGCGATCGCGGCGACCGCCCGGGACACCCCGATGCCGTAACAGCCCATGGTGGGCCGGACCGGTTTGCCCGCCGCGCCCAGCACGTCGAGGGCGAACGCGTCGGTGAACCGGCGGCCGAGCTGGAAGATGTGCCCGATCTCGATGCCCCGCCGCATGGTCAGCTCGCCGCCGCCGCCGCCGTCGCCGGCTCCGGTGGTCCCGGTGGTGCCGCAGGCGGGGCAGGGGTCACCCGGGCGCACCTCGGCGGCCTCGATGGTGCCGTCGGGCGCGAAGTCCCGTCCGCAGACCACATCGGTGGCGTGCCGCCCCGGCTCGTTGGCCCCGGTCAGCCAGGCGGTGCCGGTGACCACCCGGGGGTCGACCAGGTAGCGGAGGCCGAGCCCGGCCAGCACCTGCGGCCCGAGGTAGCCCCGGACCAGCCCGGGGTGGGCGGCCCAGTCGTCGAAGACCGTCACGGCGGCCGGGTGCAGCGCTGCCGCGACCCGCTTGAGGTCCACCTCCCGGTCGCCGGGCAGCCCGATCACCAGCACCTCGGCTGCCTCCGCGCCGGGCCGGCGTACGGTCAGCACCACGTTCTTCAGGGTGTCGGCGGCGGTCCAGTCGTGCCGCCCGGCGAGCTTCCGGTCGTTGGCGAGCGCCACCAGGGCGGCGATGGTCGGGGTCTGCGGGGTGTCGTGCACCTCGGCGGGTAGGTGCGAATCCGGGTCACCGGCGGGCGGGGCGGGGGTCGTCACCGCCTCGGTGTTCGCCGCGTAGTCGCAGGCCGTGCAGCCGACGTAGGTGTCCTCACCGACCGGGGTGGTGGCCAGGAACTCCTCCGAGGCCGACCCGCCCATCGCCCCGGAGACCGCCTGCACCACCGTGTGGTCCAGCCCCAACCGGCCGAAGACCCGCCGGTACGCGGCCCGGTGCCGGGCGTACGACTCGCGCAGGCCCTCGTCGTCCAGGTCGAACGAGTAGGCGTCCTTCATCAGGAACTCCCGTCCGCGCAGCAGCCCGGCCCGGGGGCGGGCCTCGTCGCGGAACTTCGTCTGGATCTGGAAGATCGTCAGCGGGAAGTCCCGGTAGGACGAAACCAGATCCTTGACCAGCAGCGTCGCCATCTCCTCGTGTGTCGGGGCGAGCAGGTGCTCGGCACCCCGTCGGTCGGCGAGGGTGAAGATGTCGTCGCCGTACTCCGCCCACCGGCCGCTGGTCCGGTACGGCTCCGCCGGCAGCAGCGCCGGGAAGTGCACCTCCTGGTCGCCGATCGCGGCCAACTCCGACCGGACGATCTCGGTGACCCGGTCCAGCACCAGTTTGCCCAGCGGCAGCCAGGCGTACCCGCCCGGGGCGACGCGACGGATGTAACCGGCGCGCAGCAGGAGCCGGTGGCTCGGCACCTCCGCGTCCGCCGGGTCCTCCCGCAGGGTCCGCAGCAGGGTGGTCGACGTACGAAGCAGCATCCGGGCAGCCTAGAACCCGCCCACCCTCCCGGCGACCCGTTTCGCACCGCCCGCCCCTGTCGCGTTGATCAAGAGGTTTGCGTCAAATTTTCAGCTCGTAGGCCCACAAACTTCTTGATCACCCACGATGGGGGCCGGCGGCGGGCGGGGCCGGCGGGGGCCGGCGGCGGGCGGCCGGGGTGGGGGCGCTGGGGGGAAATCGGTGGACAGAGAGGGTGGGGGGTGGTGATTGTCGGTGTATGCGGCAGGAGGAGATCTGGGACGGGGAGGCTGCCCGGCGGTATGACACGCCGGGCAACGGGATGTTCGCCCCTGAGGTGCTGGGGCCCACGGTGGACCGGCTCGCTGCGCTTGCGGGTGACGGGCCGGCGCTGGAGTTCGCGATCGGCACCGGCCGGGTGGCCGTCCCGCTCGCCGCCCGAGGGGTGCCGGTCACCGGCATCGAACTGTCCGCCCCGATGATCGCGCAGCTCCGGACCAAGGTGGACGCGCAGACCATCCCGGTGGTCGCCGGAGACATGGCCACCGCCGTCGCCCCCGGCGAATACTCACTGGTCTATCTGGTCTACAACACGATCGCCAACCTGCTCAGCCAGGCCGAGCAGGTGGCGTGCTTCCGCAACGCCGCCCGCCACCTCGGCGACGGTGGCCGGTTCGTCGTCGAGCTGTGGGTGCCCGAGCTGCGCAAACTCCCACCCGGGCAGCAGGCCGTCGTCTGGCACTCCGAACCCGGCTACCTCGGCCTGGACACCTACGACGTGCTGGCGCAGCACGTAGTGTCGCACCACTTCAGGTTCGCCGACGGCCGGCAGGCGGAGCTGTTCCGTACCCCGCACCGCTACATCTGGCCCGCCGAGCTGGATCTGATGGCGCAGCTCGCCGGGTTCGCCCTGGAGAGCCGGCACGCGGACTGGACCGGCGGCGAGTTCACCGCCGAATCCCGCTCCCACGTCTCCGTCTACCGCCTGGCCTAGCCGCCGGCCTCCGACGTAGCCGCCGGCCTCCGACGTAGCCGCCGGCCTCCGACGTAGCCGGCTGCCCTCGTCGGGCCGGGACGGGTCAGCGGGTGCCGACACCGTTGCCGGTGGCGGTGACGAACGACCGCCAGGCCTGGCGGTCGAAGGTGAGGACGGGACCGGTCGGGTCCTTGCTGTCGCGCACCCCGACGACGCCGGGCAGGTCGTCGGCGACCTCGACGCACTCGCCGTTGCCGCTGCGGGTGGACTTGCGCCAGGTGGCACCGGTCAGCTCCATGACGTCATCACTTCCTTCATCAGCAGTGCCGACTGGTTGTGGGGCAGGGCCTCGCTGCGGACGCTCTCCCACCGCGAGATCAGGATAGTCAGCTCCCCGTCCTTGTCGATCGTGGTGCCATTGAGCTGGTTCTCCAGATGACCGACCCAACCGCTGTCGTTGCCGAGCGCCAGCGTGAACGGGCCGGCGAGACCCACGTGGGTGCTGACCTCGGCGGGTATCACGTGGACACTGACGTTCGGCTGGTCGACGCACTCCAGAAGGTGGGCGATCTGCTGGACCATCAGGCCCCGGAAGCTCTCGTCCGCGCGCCGGAGCACCGCCTCCTCGACCACCGCGATCAGCTTCGGCGGCTGCGAACGACTGAGCACGCTCTGCCGGTCCAACCGGACCGCGAGCCGCCGCTCCACCTCGTCGTCGCTGAGCATGTCGTCGGCTCGGAGCACCGCACGGGCGTAGTTCTCCGTCTGCAACAGACCCGGGACGAGCGTCGGGTGGTAACACCAGAGCTGCTGTGCCTGGCGTTCGGCCTCCAGCCAGGGCCGGAACCAGTTCGGTTGCGAGTAGCGCTCGGCCAGCCTGAGCAGTGAGGTGAGCAGCCCGCCGGTCGTCAGGACCTCGTCCGCCCGTTTCAGGAACAGCCGGTCGAACGGGCGTTGGCCCAGCTCGATGGCGGAGATCTGGGAGCCGGAGAAGTGGACCAGCTTGCCGAACTCCTCCTTGGCTCAGCTCCGCGTGCAGCCGCAGTCTGCGCAGTTGTGCCCGGATCAGCTCGGCGGTCGGTTCACTTTCCACACGTCCTCCACGGTTGTCCCGGCCGCCTCCCCGGTCTGACCGGACGGCCCTCGCCGTCGACCCGACCTCGCCCAGCCCGGCGTCGATGCCTTCCGAGAGTAGTGGTGTCATCACCAGAATGTCACCAGCGGGTCGCCTTCCGTCCGGCCCGCGCCGGGGCCGCCCGTGACCCCCCGTGCAGGGGCGGCCCCACCCCCACCACCACAGGAGGTCGAGACCGGTGAACTCCCGTTCGTTTCCAGTGCCACGCCTCGGCCCGTATGCCGACCGGCCGCGCGCCCATCCGCCGGGCGGCCGGCCGCACCTGCCGCTGCGACCGCTGTGGGTGTGCCGGGCCTGCGGCGGCCCGTGGCCGTGCGCCGAGGCCCGGCTGCTGCTCCGCATCGAGTACGACGCACACCTCGTCGACCTGGCCGTCTATCTGTCCGGGCTCTATCACGAGGCGAGCCATGACCTGTTCCGGCTGAACCCGCAGGACGGGCCGACGCCGCGTGACCTGTTCGAGCGCTTCGTCGCTTGGGCCCCCTACCGCCGGCGACCGGGCGCCCCGCCCCTGTCCCCGCCGGGCTGAGCCGGCCGGGCCGAATCGTTCGGGCCGGGCTGGTCGGGCTGGTCGGGCCGGGCTGGGCTGGACGGGCCGGCTTGGGCTGGTCGGGCTGGGCTGGTCGGGTTGGGCTGGTCGGGCCGGGCCGGGCTGGGCTGGACTGGTCGGGCTGGGCTGGACTACTCGGGCCGGGCCGGGCCGGGTTGGGCTGGTCGGGCTGGGTTGCTCGGGCCGGGCCGGCCGGGGTCGGGCCGGGCTGGTCGGGGTGGGCGGCGGCATGGGGCCGAAATAGCGGTATCCGAAGGTGTGAAATACCGCTATTTCAGCTCAGGTGAGTGGATCAACGTCGGCCCGTGCGAGTGGATCAACGTCGGTCCGGGTGAGTGGATCAACCTTGCGGATGGTGGGGGATCAACGGTGCGGAAGGTGGGGATCAACGTCGCCCGTGGGTGGATCAACGGTGCGGCAGGTGAGTGGATCAAGGGTATGGGGTGGCGGGAGATGACCTGGGCCACGTTCGGATGGTGGGCGGCGGCAGGCGAAGGCTGGCCGGTGACAGACTGGTCGCCGCAGTCAACGAGGGCATGAGGGGGCGGCGTGCGCTGGCAGAGCTTCGTGGCGGTCGGGGACAGCTTCACCGAGGGCATGGACGACGCCTACCCGGACGGCACCTACCGGGGCTGGGCGGACCTGGTGGCGACCCGGCTGGCTGCCGAGGCCGGGCCGGACTTCGGCTACGCGAACCTGGCCATCCGGGGCCGGCTCTTCCCGAGTGTCGTCGCCGAGCAGGTGCCCTCCGCGCTCGCCATGAAGCCCGACCTGGTCAGCTTCGCGGCCGGCGGCAACGACGTGCTGCGCCGTACCTTCGACCCGGACGCGCTGGCCACCCGGTTCGACGCCGTGGTGGGCCGGCTGCGGTCCGGGGGCGCCGACGTGATCCTCTTCCGGTTCGCCGACGTGCTGGCCCGGCTGCCCGGCCAGCGCCTCGTCTCACCCCGGATCGCGCTGATCAACCGGATCATCGGCGAGATCGCCGAGCGGCACGGCGCGATCCTGATCGACCTGTTCTCCGACGACACGTTCCGGCTCAGCCCGATGCTCTGGAGCCCCGACCGGCTGCACCTGTCCGCCGCCGGGCACCGGCGGGTCGCCGGCCAGGTGCTGACCGCGCTCGGGGTGGGCTGCGACGAGGAGTGGCTGATGGTGCCGGAGCACCCGGCCGCCACCCCCTGGCTCGCCGCCCGCGCCGCCGACCTGAGCTGGGTCGGCCGGCACCTGGCCCCGTGGATCACCCGTCGGCTCACCGGCCGGTCCTCCGGCGACACGGTCACCGCGAAGCGCCCGATCCTCGGCCCGCTGGCCGACTGACCGTGCGCACCCTGCACACCGCCCCCCTGCTGCGCCTCACCCACGACAACGAGCCGCCACCGGTCCGGCCGGTGCCGGGCGACGACGATGCGCTGTCGGACCGGGCGACGTCGGGGGACGACGCGCTGTCGGGCCGGGCGACGTCGGGGGACGATGCGCTGTCGGGCCGGGCGACGTCGGGGGACGATGCGCTGTCGGGCCGGGCGGTGCCGGTCTCTGGCGGGCCGCCGCCGGACCAGCCGGCCTCGGCTGACGTCGATGCGTCGTCGCACCGGCCGGCTTCAGTCTCCGCCGGGCCGCTGTCGGATCAGCCGGTCCCGGGCGACGGTGGGCCGCTGTCGGGCTGGGCGGTGCTGGTCGACGGTGACCGGATCGAGGCGGTCGGCCCGACCGGGGAGCTGACGCAGGCGTACCCGATGGTGCGGGTGCGGCGGTGGCCCGGCACCCTCGGGCCGGCGCTGGTGCACGACGGGCCGCTGCCGCCGGCCCCCAGCCCGCGCGAACGGGTGCACGCGCTGCTGCGGTCGGGCGTCGGCGCGGTGCTCGCCGCACACCTCACCGACCCGGCGGTACGCGCGGCGGCGGCCCGCAACGACGTCGCCGTCCTCGACGCGGTACGACCCCCTGCACTCGTTGTCGGCGGCCGGGCCGACCTGGCCGTCTTCGCCGACGACGGCCGCTGCCTCGCCACCGTCGTCGCCGGCCGCCTGGTCCACCGTCGCGCCTGACCGGGCGGGTCGGTGGAGCGCGACGCGATCTGACCGGCTCCTCGGGGATGGTCTGCCCGGCCCGCTCGACGGGTGCGTCGGCTGGTGGGGCACGGTCGCGTCCGGGCGGGTCGGCCGAGCCGGTCCGGTCCCATTGGCGGTCGACGCCCCGGATTCCGGCGTAACTTGGGGATCATGTCTGTGCCGAGTGATCCGCATCCCCGCCTCCAGTCGTACGCCGACCCGCAGCGGCTGGTCACCACCGAGTGGTTGGCCGAGCACCTCGGCGACGAGGGTCTCGTCGTGGTCGAATCCGACGAGGACGTGCTGCTCTATGACACCGGTCACCTCCCCGGGGCCGTCAAGGTCGACTGGCACACCGAGCTGAACGACCAGGTCACCCGGGACTACCTGGACGCGGAGAGCTTCGCCGAGCTGTGCGCCGCCAAGGGCATCGACCGGGGCGACACGATCGTCTTCTACGGCGACAACTTCAACTGGTGGGCCGCGTACGCGCTGTGGGTGTTCACCCTGTTCGGGCATGCCGACGTCCGGCTGCTCGACGGTGGCCGGCAGAAGTGGGTCGCCGAGGGGCGCGAGCTGACCCGGGACAAGGTGGCCCGGCCGCGTGCCGACTATCCGGTGCCGCAGCGCGACGACGCGCCGGTCCGGGCGTACCGGGAGCAGGTGATGGCGCACGTGGCGGCGGGTCGGCCGCTGGTCGACGTCCGTTCGCCGGGCGAGTACACCGGCGAGATGCTGCACATGCCGGACTACCCGCAGGAGGGCGCGCTGCGCGGCGGGCACATCCCGGGCGCGGTGAGCAAGCCGTGGAAGTCCGCCGCCAACGACGACGGCACCTTCAAGTCGGCCGACGAGCTGCGGGCGATCTACACCGACCAGCTCGGGCTGAGCCCGGCCGACGACGTGGTGGCGTACTGCCGGATCGGTGAGCGGTCCAGCCACACCTGGTTCGTGCTGCACCACCTGCTGGGCTTCCCGCAGGTGCGCAACTACGACGGCTCGTGGACCGAGTGGGGCAACCTGGTCCGGGCCCCCGTGGTCAGGGGCGACCAGCCCGGTGGCCTGGCCGGCTGACCACCCACCCCGACGACCCGGCCGCGCCCGGCCTGGGTCCGGGTCGCGCCGGGCTGGGTCGCGCCGGGCTGGGTCGCGCCTGGGCGGATGTTGCGGTATCCCAGCCTCGGGACACCGCAACATCCGCCCAATTGCGGCCCGGCGGCCTGGACCACGACGCCGCGGGGGCGGTCGCCGCCGTCGCCGACGCGCCCCGCGACCCGGATGCCGCCCGACTCCAGGCGCTCCTCGACGAACGCGGCCCGACCCGGCGGCCGGACCGGCTGACCGACGTGCTCTGGATTTCCCGGTTCCGCGTCCACCACCGGATCGCCGACCACTACCGGCACGGCCGGGCGCTGCTCGCCGTCGACGCCGCGCACGGGCACAGCCCGGCCGGCGGGCAGGGGATGAACCTCGGCATCTGCGACGCGGTCGCCCTCGGTGTCACCCTCGGCGACGTCCTCGCCGGCCACCCCGACACTGTGCTGGACGACTACGCCGCCACCCGGCGGCCGCCCGCCGAGGAGGTCGTCGGCTTCGCCGCCCGGCTGACCCGGCTCGCCACCCTGCCGCCCGCCGGCCGTCCGCTGCGGGACCTGGCGCTGCGCGCGGTGTCCGGGGTGCCGCCGGATCGCGCTGCGGCTCGCCGGCCTCCAGCAGCGCGCGACGACCCTCCGGCAGGGGGACGAGCGGTGAGCCGGTCGGCGGTAGTTCGGCGGTAAACCCGACACGCGGTCGTCGGGCAGGGGAACCTGCTAGGGGAGCCCCGGTTACCTGGTGAGGAGAGGGCGTGCGTAGACCGCGACCCCGCCTGCTGGCGCTGTGCGCCCTGGCCGCCGTGCCACCGGCGATCGAGGCGGTGCTGCTGGTCCACTTCGGCTTCGTCGCTGCCGAAGGGCTGTCCTCCCAGGTCACCGCCGTCTGGCCGTACGACAGCTATCACGACCTGCGCTGGCTGTACGTCTATCACGACTCGTGGCCCGAGTTCCTGGTCGGGCTGCTGCTGCTGATCGTGTTCCGTGGGCTGCTCACCACCGGGCTGGTCGCGCTCGCCTGGCCCGCCGAGGCGGCCCGACCCGGCCTGCGCTGGCTGCTCGGCCGCAACCTCGCCCTGTCCGCGGTGGTCACCGTGCTGGTCTCGCCGTGGGCGCTGATCTCGGTGGCGGCCTCGGTGGTCGCGCTCTCCTGGGTGCTGCTGGCCTCACTGCTGCCGATGTTCCTGCTCGCCCCGTTCCTGCAACGGGCTGCGGTGGTCGAGCCCTGGTGGCGCGGGTTGCCGCCGATCGCCCTGGTCGGCTGGTCGCTGCTGAACTTCGTGGTGATCACCGTGGCCGGCGCGCTCTGCTGGAGCGTCCCCGGCTGGTGGACGGTGCCGGTCGCGGCGCTCGCCGGGATCGCCAACGGGCTGCTCTGGGAACGCACCGTGCACGTCGCCGTGCTGACCCCCCGGGTGCGCTGGGCCCGGGTGCCGGCCACCCCGATCGCCGTCCTGCTGGCCCTCGCCGTCCCGCTGGCGATTCCCCCGCTGGTGCAGATCGTCCCGACCGGAGTGACGATCGAGCAGGTGGTGCTCAGTCAGCGGCTGCCGGCGGACGTCCGGCACGCGGTGATCGTCCTCGCCGGGCACAGCTCCGCCTATGACGGCACCCCGCCCGTCGATCCGAACGTGGAGCACTTCTCCTACCGGGGGCTGGCGGGGGACGGCCGACCACTGCCCTACCAGCCGGGGGACACCGTCCGGTCGCTGGAGAGCGGGGCCGCGCTGTTGGAGACCCAGGTGGACCGGCTGCACCGGCGTACCGGTCGGCCGGTCGCCCTGATCGGGGAGAGCGAGGGGGCGATGCTGGCCCGCACCTACCTCGCGCAGCGACCGCACGCGGCGGTGGACACCCTGGTCATGTTCAGCCCGTTGATCAACGCGGGGCGGGCCTACTATCCGCCGCCCGGGACGCCCCACGGCTGGGGGCTGGTCACCGGCTGGCAACTGCGCGCCCTGTTCGGGGTGGTCGACGTGTTCGGCGGGACCGGCACCGGCCCGGACGAACCGTTCATCCGGTCCCTGCTGGACAACGCGCCGTTCTACCGCAACCAGTTGATGTGCCCGGTGCCGGGCGTCCGGATGATGGCCTTCCTGCCGACCACCACGGCCACCGAGGCCCCACCCGGCGACTACACCGGCATCCCGGTCTTCCAGACGCCCGGGGTGCACGGCGGGCTGCTGGGTCGGTCGCTGGTCCAGGACCGTCTGATCCACTTCCTCGCCGGGGTGCCGGAGAGCCGGAAACGTCAGGAGTATCCGCTGCTCCAGCAGCTCGGAGCGGGCTGGCAGGCGCCCCCGCTGGCGATCCGGATCAATCCGGCCTGGAACGACAGACGTCAGCCGGACCCGTCCTTCACCGGGAGGGTCTGTCAGCCGGCCTGACCCGGGTGCCACGGCGGTGTCGGACGGCCAGCCGCACGGCCGCCAGGGTCAGCCCCACCACGATCAACGCCTCGATCGGGTGGTACGGCGCGAACAGCAGGTGGACGACGACGACCGCCACCCCGACCACCAGGGCGGCCGTGACCCAGCGGCCCCGACTGAGCGCGATGACCAGGCCGGTCAGCACCAGCAGCACTCCGCTCGCCACGTGCAGCCCGGCCCAACCGGTTAGGTCGTAGAAGACCAGCCCGTCGGCGTGCAGCGAGGCGTACACGTCGCCGCTGCCGACGTCGCCGATCCCGGCCAGCAGGTCGAAGATCCCGGCACCGACCAGCAGGCCCGCGGCGAGCAGCAGCGACCGGTCCGGCAGCCGTACCCTCATCGCGCCCTCCCTCCGGCATGTCTTCCCTTCCAGGCTAGGGGCGCTGGGCCGTGCCGTCCGGCGATCAACGTCGGTGCGCGCCGACCGGGCACTGTCCGCCTGGTGAACCGGCGGGTAACCGAGGGCACCCGGTGTCCGCCCCGAGGTCTACGCTTGCCTGGTGACTGTGGGGCAGCAGGCTAGAGGCAGCGCGGGCAGCGCGGGCCGGCGCCGGTCGAGGCGCGACGAGATCCTGGAGATCGCGGTCGGGCTCTTCGCCGCCCGTGGTTACCACGGGGTCTCCATGGACGACATCGGCGCGGCGGCCGGGGTGACCGGTCCCGCCCTCTACCACCACTTCGCCGGCAAGGAGGCGATGCTGGCCGCCGCGCTGATCCCGGTCAGCGAGGGCCTGCTCGACGGCGGCCGGGACCGGGCCGCCGGCCGCCCCGGCGACCCCCGTGGCGCGCTGGAGTCGCTGATCGACTTCCACGTCGACTTCGCGCTGGCCAACCCGGCCGTGATCGCCCTGCACCTGCACGAGCTGGACCGTCTCCCGGAGGAGCCGCGCCGCCGCATCCGCAAGCTCCAGCGGCTGTACGTCGAGGAGTGGGTGACCGTGCTGACCGCCCTGCACCCCGGGCTGCCCGACGGTGAGGCGCGGGTGCTGGCGCACGCCGCGTTCGGCCTGATGAACTCCACCCCGTTCCTCGGCGGCGAGGTCGACCGGCGGCGTCGGGCGGCACTGCTGCGGGCCGCCGCGCTGGCCGCCCTGCTGGCCGAGACCGACTCCTGACCGGAGCACCTGCCCCGCCCCGGGCCACCCCCGACACTCCCGCCCGAGTCGTGACCGACGACCCGATCGTGGTTTCCTGGCATCCGTCCTCACCCCTGGACGTCGAGCAACCGTCCCTACCCCTGGACGCTGGAGGAAACATGATCGAGTCGCTGTTGGTCGCCAACCGGGGCGAGATCGCCCGCCGGATCATCCGTACCGCGAAGCGGCTCGGCATCCGTGCGATCGCGGTGCACTCGGAGGTCGACGCCGACCTGCCGTTCGTGGTCGAGGCCGACGAGGCGGTGTGCGTGGGACCGGCGAACCCGGCCCAGAGCTACCGCAACGTCGAGGCGATCCTCGCCGCCGCCGAGACCACCGGTGCGCAGGCGATCCACCCCGGTTACGGCTTCCTGTCGGAGAATGCCGACTTCGCCCGTACCGTCGGGGACCGTGGGTTGATCTGGGTCGGGCCCGGCGCGGACGCGATCACCGCGATGGGCGACAAGATCAACGCGCGGAACCTGATGGCGGCGGCCGGGGTGCCGGTCGCGCCCGGCACCACCGAGCCGGCCGCGGACCTGGCGGCGGCGGTCGCCGCCGGCACGGAGATCGGCTACCCGGTGATGGTCAAGGCCGCCGCCGGTGGTGGCGGGATGGGCATGCAGGTGGCCGCCGACGAGGCCGAGCTGCGCACCGGGTACGACAAGGTCCGCGCGTTCGCCGAGCGGATGTTCGGCGACGGCTCGGTGCTGATCGAGCGGTACTTCCCCCGGGTGCGTCACGTCGAGGTGCAGATCCTCGGCCTGGCCGACGGCCGGGTGGTGGCGCTCGGCGAGCGGGAGTGCTCGGTGCAGCGGCGCAACCAGAAGCTGGTCGAGGAGTCCCCCTCCCCGGCGGTGTCACCGCAGCTGCGGGCCCGGTTCCTGGCCGCCGCCGTGCGGGCCGGCGAGGCGGTCGGCTACCGCAACGCGGGCACCGTCGAATGCCTGCTCGACCCCGCCACGCAGGAGTTCTTCTTCCTGGAGATGAACACCCGGCTCCAGGTGGAGCACCCGGTGACCGAGCTGGTCTACGGCATCGACCTGGTCGAGGAGCAGTTGCGGGTCGCGGCCGGCCTGCCGCCGACCTTCGACCCGGACGCGCTGGCCCCGCGCGGGCACGCGATCGAGCTGCGGATCAACGCGGAGGACCCGTTGCGTTTCCTGCCCGGCCCCGGCGTCATCGGTACCTGGGTGGAGCCGACCGGCGAGGGGATACGCGTCGACTCCGGCTACGTCGCCGGCAACACGGTCACCCCGTTCTATGACAGCCTGCTGGCCAAGCTCGTCGTCACCGGCGCGGACCGGGCCGAGGCGTTGACCCGGGCCCGGTCGGCCGTCGCCGCCTTCGCGCTGGCCGGCCCGAAGAACAACCTGCCCTTCTTCGCCGAGCTGCTGGACAACGAGGAGTTCGTCTCCGGCGACTACGACACCGGCATCGTCGGCCGGATGCGCTGACCCCGTCCGGGATCACGGGGTCCGCCGGCCCGGACCCCGTGGTCAGGTCGGCCGGACCCCACCGGGCAGGTGCGGGCGCGGCACCGGGCGGTGCGTGGGGGTGCCGATGACGTCGATCCGGGGGGTCACCGGATCGATCCGGGGCGGACGGTGCCGGCCGGCCGGTGCGTCGTTGGTCGACGTCGGGCCGGCGGGAAAGTGCCCGGGGTTGCGGTCCTTGCGCGCCAGCCCGTCGAGCAGGGCCGCCTCCCGTCCCGGCGGGTCCTCCGGGCGGTCGCCGCCGTCGAGGAGTCGGTGGGGGCGTCCCTTCGGGGTCGTCCTGTCGGCGGCCTTGATGGTGGCGCGCAGCAGGTCGTTCTCGGCTTCCCGGGCGGCCAGCGTACGCCGCAGCACGGCGTTCTCCGAGCGGAGTTGGGCGATGAGCCGACCAGCGTCGCCCGTGGGGGTCGCCCCGTCGGGAGCGGTCGGCTGCGGCCCGGGGCTGTGCGGGTGGCGCCGGACATCGGTCGGTCGACGGTCCGTCGGCGGCTCACCCCGGGCCGCCTCGTAGAGCCGCTCGAAGCGGCTCAGGGTGGCCGCCCGGTCGGCAGCCGCGACGGTGCACTCGACCACCAGCACCACGGTCTGCCACGGCGGGCCCTTCGTCTCGGTGGTGAAGTGCCGGGACAGCCGCTTGCGCCAGGTGTCCCGGTCCCGGCCCGGTCGGTTCCGGCAGATCCGCTCGGCCAGCCTGCTCCAGGTGTCGACCGCCCCGATCTCCGGCGCCCGCTCGACCAGGTCGCGGACGGCCAGGGCGTACTCGGACACCGCTGGCGACCCGTACCGGGCCGCGTAGCCGGCGGCCAGGTGCTCGCGCGGAACGAGCCAGTGCCGCTGGTGCCGCCCCCGGGCCGGGGACGGCGTGCTGGTGTGGGGGGCCATGGGGGACCTTTCGTGCGGAGCCGTCTGCCTCGGGAAGGTATTCGTACCCTCCATCAGCAAATCGTGAGTGTCCCGGCCTGTGTCCGTGGTCAGTTTCTGGCCGGGTGGTTGTCCGGGTAGGGCCGGCGGGACCGTCCGGGTAGGACGGTCCGGGCACGCGCCCGGGCCCGGTGCCGCCGCAGCCGTCGTCGAACGTTCCACTTTGGCCGCCCGCCCGATCCTGCCCGGCCAGAACGGCGTGCGGCGCGACCCGACCCGTCGTTGTCCCCCTCGTACGACCGGTTCCGTCGCCGCACGTGCAGTCGGACGTGCGGCGGGAGCCGGACGCACCACCCGGGCGGTGGAGACGCCATCGCCGGTCAAGCGTCCTGGGGCGGAGAACATGGGAAGCGGAAGACTGACCAACGGCGCGCGTCCGCGCCTCGACCGTCGTCGGGCGGGCCGGCACCTGCGGTCGATGTCGCTGTTCGCGGAGGGTGCGGTGGCGATGGCGCTGGTGTTGGGCCGGGAGGACGCGGTGGCCTGGGCGGGCGTGGTCGTCGCGGTGGTGCGCAGCGCCGCCGAGCTGGTGGAGGGGTCGTCGGGCCGGTGACCGCCGGGCGGGAGGGGTCGTCGGGGCGGCGACCCGGGTGCCGGCGTGGCCCGACAGTCGGCTCGGCCCGACAGGGCGGCCCGAGACCCGCCGGTGGCCCGACACCCGCCGGTGGCGTGGCGGCGGTGGGCGGCGTGGTGGTTCCCTGGAGGGGCCACCGGTCGTCCGGCGTCGCCGGTCGTCGTCCCCACGAGGGGCGGCGGCCCGGGACGAGTCCCCGGCGACCCCACGTCACAGCGAGGTGACCATGAGTAAGATGCCAGCGGCGGTGTCGATCCGGGAGGTCGGGCCGCGCGACGGCCTCCAGAACGAGGAGCCGATCCCCACCGAGGCCAAGGTGCGGCTGCTCGACGCCCTCTCCGGCACCGGGGTACGGCGGATCGAGGCGGTGTCGTTCGTGCACCCGTTGGCGATCCCGCAGATGGCCGACGCCGACGAGGTGTGGCGGCGGGCCGGGAAGGTGGAGGGGGTGCGCTACTCGGCGCTGGTGCCCAACACCCGGGGTGCCCAGCGGGCGCTGGCCGCCGGCTTCACCGAGATCGAGGTGGTGGTCTCGGCCAGCGACACGCACAACCGGCGCAACGTCAACCGCTCCACCGCCGAGTCCCTCGACGACATCGCCGTGCTGATCGACCTGCTGCACGGGGCGGGGGCGCGGGCCGAGGTGATCGTGGCGACCAGCTTCGGCTGCCCCTACGAGGGCGACGTCGACCCGGCGCGGGTCGCCGGGATCGTCGAGCGGGTGGTCCGCGACGGCGCCGACCGGGTCGCGTTCGGCGACACCACCGGCATGGGTACGCCCCGGCGGGTGAGGGAGCTGGTCACCGCCGTCCGCGACCGTGAGGCCGACGTGCCGGTGCTGCTGCACTTCCACAACACCCGGGGCACCGCGTTGGCGAACCTGCTGACCGCGTTGGAGCTGGGGATCACCGAGTTCGACGCCAGCGTCGGCGGCCTCGGCGGCTGCCCGTACGCGCCGGGGGCGAGCGGGAACCTGGCCACCGAGGAGGCGGTGCACATGCTGCACGACATGGGCATCGACACCGGCATCGACCTGGACGCCCTGATCGGGGTCGCCGAGTTGGCCGAGGGCCTGCTGGGCAAGCGGCTGCCGTCCGGGGTGCTCCGGGCCGGGCCGCGTACCCGGTTGACCGCCCGCTGACCCGGTCGACCCGGTCGCGCCGGCACGGCGGCATCGGCCTGCGGGTGGCACCGACGGTGTCGGCGTCGCCCGGGAACCGGGCCGTGCCGGACGGCGGGAGGGGCCGGCGCGGTGCCGGCCCCTCCGTCGTACCGGTCGGTGGATCAGCCCACGGTGAGCAGGCCCGGCCAGCTGTCCCGGAAGATCTGGCTGCCGGTGCCGCTGCTGCGGTCGGTGGCGCTGAGCGTGCCGGCGAACAGGCTGCTGACCCGGTTCGCCTCGGTGGTGCTCGGGTACGGGTTGGTGCAGCTGGTGCCGGCGCTGCCGCCGGACATCAGGATCGCGCAGTTGCCGTTGTAGTTGTCGGGCAGGCCGAGGATGTGCCCGATCTCGTGCGTCATGATCCGCAGCGGGCTGTACTGGGCGGCCTGCTGGGTGTCGATGTAGACCCGGCCGTTGCCGAGGCTGGTGCGCTGGGCGTACGAGCCGCCGCCGGTGATCTGGTAGATCCGCAGGTTGGTGCCGCAGTTCGCGGTGAGGGTCAGGTTGTTGGTGGCGTTGTTCCAGATCGAGGCGGCCTGGTTGGCGATGCCCGCGTAGCTCGGCGCCTGGCTGGTGTTGTAGCAGATGGTCATGGCGGCGGAGGCGGGCGCGGGGTTGGCGACCGTGAGGCCGAGGGTCGCGGTCGCCGTCGCCAGGGCGGCGACGGCGAGGCGCTTGATGCGTGAGTTCATGACTCACTCCAATCCGGAGGGGGTGTCAGGAGCCTAGCCATACTGATAGTTGAGTATCAATATCCAGGGCGGAAGTCGGTCGGGTGGCCCGCCGGGGCCCGGATGCGCTAACCTAACGATCGTTCAGGCTGGTCGGCGCGTCCATCATCGCGTCGGCGGCACGGCGGTCGGGTGCGTCCACGAGGCGCGGGGCGAGGGGGTCGGCGTGACGCTCGACGGCGCGGCACTGGAGCAGCTACGCAAGCGGGCCCGCTCCGGCGGAGCCGACAAATACCACGCGGCGAACGCCGGCAAGGGCAAGCTCTTCGCCCGGGAACGGGTCGCCCTCCTGGTCGACGAGGGCTCGTTGGTCGAGGACGGCCTCTATGCCAACGCCCTGGCCGAGGGGCTGCCCGCCGACGGCGTGGTCACCGGCACGGCGACCATCGACGGCCGGCCGGTCTGCCTGATGGCCAACGACTCCACGGTCAAGGCCGGCAGCTGGGGCGCGCGCACCGTCGAGAAGATCATCCGGATCATCGAACGGGCCTACTCCACCGGCGTGCCGATGGTCTACCTGGTCGACTCGGCCGGCGCCCGGATCACCGACCAGGTCGACCTCTTCCCCGGTCGACGCGGCGCCGGCAAGATCTTCTGGAACCAGGTCCGGGCCTCGGGGGCGATCCCGCAGGTCTGCGCGCTGTTCGGGCCGAGCGCCGCCGGTGGGGCGTACATCCCGGCGTTCTGCGACGTGGTCGCCATGGTCGACGGCAACGCCAGCATGTACCTCGGCTCCGACCGGATGGTCGAGATGGTCACCGGGGAGAAGACCACCCTGGAGGCGATGGGCGGGGCCCGGGTGCACTGCGCCGAGTCCGGCGTGGGCCACTTCCTGTGCAAGACCGAGGCCGACGCGCTCGACGTGGTGAAGGACTACCTCTCCTACCTGCCGTCCAACTGGCAGCAGCAGCCGCCGGCCGCGCCGGCCGTCGCCGCGCCGGAGAAGGTCGATCTCGCCGCGCTGGTGCCGGTCAGCGAACGGCAGGCGTTCGACATGCGCCGGTACGTCAAGGGCCTGCTCGACGACGGCTCGTTCCTGGAGATCCAGGCGCTCTGGGCGAAGGAGCTGACCATCGGGTTCGGCCGGCTGGACGGCGAGGTCGTCGGCGTGGTCGGCAACAACTCGATGTTCAAGGGCGGCGTGCTCTTCGTCGACTCGGCCGACAAGGCGGCCCGGTTCGTGCAGCTCTGCGACGCGTTCAACGTGCCGCTGCTGTTCCTGTCCGACGTGCCCGGGTTCATGGTCGGCAGCGCGGTGGAGAAGCAGGGCATCATCCGGCACGGGGCCAAGATGATCACCGCGATCTCCGAGGCGACCGTACCCAAGATCTGTGTGGTGGTCCGCAAGGCGTACGGCGCGGGCCTCTACGCGATGGCCGGCCCCGGCTTCGAGCCGGACGCGACGATCGCCCTGCCCACCGCGAAGATCGCGGTGATGGGCGCCGAAGCGGCCGTCAACGCCGTCTACGCCAACAAGATCGCGGCCATCGTCGACGAGACCGAGCGGGCCGCCTTCGTCGCCGCCAAGCGGGCCGAGTACGAGCGGGACATCGACGTGGTCCGGCTCGCCAGCGAGCTGGTGATCGACGCGATCGTCGAGCCGCACGAGCTGCGCGCCGACCTCGTCCGCCGGTTCACCGCCGCCCGCAGCAAGGACCGGCACTTCTCCCGCCGCCGGCACGGCGTCACCCCGGTCTGACCGGCCGGCCCCGACCCGCCACCCCCGTCGTCACCCCGGTCCCGGCCCGACCCGTCACCCCGTCGTCATCCCCGGTCCGACCGGCCGCCCACCCGATCCGCCGTCCCCGGCGTCACGAGCGTCCGGGGGGATGTACCCGTACAGGAGGAACCGATGGACTTCCGGCTCAGCGAGGAGCAAGAGGCGCTGCGGGAGAGCGTGCGCGACTTCGCCCGCGAGGCGGTCGCCCCGGTGATCGCCGAACACTACGAGCAGCACACCTTCCCGTACGAGATCGTCCGGCAGATGGGCAAGATGGGGCTGTTCGGCCTGCCCTTCCCCGAGGAACACGGCGGCATGGGCGGCGACTACTTCGCGCTCTGCCTGGCCCTGGAGGAGCTGGCCCGGGTCGACTCCAGCGTGGCGATCACCCTGGAGGCGGCGGTCTCCCTCGGCGCGATGCCGATCTTCCGCTTCGGTACGGCCGCGCAGCAGGAGCGGTGGCTGCCGAAGCTGCTCAGCGGTGAGGCGCTGGCCGGGTTCGGACTGACCGAGCCGGGCACCGGGTCGGACGCGGGCGGCACCCAGACCCGGGCGGTGCTGGACCCCTCGACCGACGAGTGGGTGATCAACGGGTCGAAGGCGTTCATCACCAACTCGGGCACCGACATCACCGCCCTGGTCACCGTCACCGCCGTCACCGGCACCAACCCGGACGGTACGAAGGAACTCTCCACCATCATCGTGCCGTCCGGGACGCCCGGCTTCACCGTCGCGCCGGCGTACTCCAAGGTGGGGTGGAACGCCTCGGACACCCACGAGCTGACCTTCGACGACTGCCGGGTGCCGGCGGCCAACCTGCTCGGCGCGCGGGGGCGGGGCTTCGCGCAGTTCCTGCGGATCCTCGACGAGGGTCGGATCGCCATCGCCGCCCTCGCCGTCGGCCTCGCCCAGGGCTGCGTCGACGAGTCGGTGAAGTACGCGAAGGAACGCCAGGCGTTCGGTCAGCCGATCGGCAACTACCAGGCCATCCAGTTCAAGATCGCGGACATGGAGCTGAAGGCGCACACCGCCCGGCTGGCCTACTACGACGCCGCCGCGCGGATGCTCGCCGGTGAGCCGTTCAAGCGGCAGGCGGCGATCGCCAAGCTGCACGCCAGCACGGTCGCGGTGGACAACGCCCGGGAGGCGACCCAGATCCACGGCGGCTACGGCTTCATGAACGAGTACCCGGTGGCCCGGTTCTGGCGGGACTCCAAGATCCTGGAGATCGGCGAGGGCACGTCCGAGGTGCAGCGCATGATCATCGCTCGCGACCTGGGCATGTGACCGTACCGCCCGATCGGGCGGAGCGCGGCGCGGCAACGGCGAATTGTCGGGTATCCGCAGCCCTTCGTCAGTAGGCCGACGAAGGGCTGCCCGGCGTCGTATCCCGTCCGTACTCTTCCTGCCCATGACCCCGGATCATGATCACTTGCCCGGCGCGGGTGGTCGTACCCCGATCGGGGAGCTGGTGCGGGCCCACCGCCTGGCTGCCGGTCTCACCCAGATCGACCTGGCGCAACGGGCCGGGGTCGGCGTGCGGACGGTCCGTGACCTGGAGCGGGGCCGGTCGCACCGGCCACAACGCACCACCGCCGAGTTGATCGCCGGGGCGCTCGGCCTGACCGGCCCGGCCCGGACCGGCTTCCTGGCCAGTGCCCGTGGCCAGGCCGTCGTCGGCCCGACCGGCCGGGACACCGCCAGGCTGCCGCACCGACCGGTCGTCGGCGCCGTCCTGCGGGACCTCGACCTCCCGGGTACGCCGATGGCGCTCCCCCCGGCCGTCGCGCTGATCGGCCGGGAACGGGAGCTGACCGAGCTGGCCGGGTTGCTCACCGGCGACAGCTCGCCCCCGGTGCTGAGCCTGGTCGGCCTGGCCGGAGTGGGTAAGACCGCGCTCGCCCTGGCCGTGGCGCACGCGGTGGCCGACGCCCACCCCGGCGGGGTGGCCGGGGTGCTGGTCGGCAGCGGCTCCGACGGCAACGACGTGCTCGCCGCGGCCTGCGCGGTGCTCGGCGCGGCCCGGCTCGCCGAGTTGGCCGCCCGACTCCGGGGCCGCCCGGCGCTGCTGCTGGTGGACGCGGTCGAGCGGGCCCCCGACCCGGTGGCCGAGGTGCTGCACCTGCTCGTCACGGCGGTACCCACCCTGCGGGTGGTGGTGACCGGACGACACCCGGTCGGGCTCCCCGGTGAACTCGTCCGCCCGGTGGCCCCGCTGGAGGTGCCCCCGGCCGACGTGGTCGACCCGGACGAGTTGGCCCGCTGGCCGGCGGCGGCCCTGTTCACCGCCCGACTGACCCGGGTCCGCCCCGAACCGCCCGGCCCCGAGGAGCTGCCCGCCCTCACCGCGCTGGTCCGTCGGCTCGACGGCCTGCCGCTGGCGATCGAGCTGATGGCGGCCCGGGGACGGATTCTCGACCTGCCCGAACTCCTCGACCGGTACGGCGACCGGGTGCTCGACCTGGCCGGCCCGGAACTCGGCGGCCGGGGTTGGGAGGCCGCACCGTCGGGCCGTACCGCCGAACCGGCCCGGACCGCGGTGGCGGTGACCCTGCGGGAGGCGGTGGCCACCAGCTACCGGCTGCTCGACGACGGGGAGCAGGCCGCCCTGCGTCGGCTCTCGGTCTTTGCCAACCGGTGGTCGGTGGAGTTGGCCGAAGAGTTGCTCGCCGACGAGGTCGACCGGGACCCGGCGGCGGTGGTCGATCCGGTGCCCCTGCTCGACCGGTTGGTCGAGTTGGGCCTGCTCAGCGTCGGGGGTGCCGGGCCGCTGCGGTTCCGCCTGCTCGACGCGGTGCGCGAGTACGCCATCGAGCAGGCCGCCGGCCGGGGGGAGCTGACCGCCATGCGACGCCGGCACGCGGTGGTGATCACCCGGCTGGTGACCCGCACCACGCCGGACCTGGTCGGGGCGCGACAGCCCACGGCCGCACGTCGGCTCGACGAGGCGACCGGGGACATCGGCGCGGCGCTGGCGCACGCCGCCGGGGACGACCCGGTCACCGCGCTGCGGCTGGCCGTCAGGCTGACCCGCTGGTGGCGGATGCGGGGACGGGACGTCAGCGGTCGGCAGTGGCTGCGCCGGCTGCTCGCGGACCCCCGTACCGCCGACGCCGATCCGGTGCTGCGGGCGTGGGCGCTGCTCGGGGTGGCCCGGCTCGCCGCCGAACACGGCGCGGCGGCCCAGGAACTGCCCGCCGCCCGCGCCGCGCTCGCGGTGCTCGCCGGGCGGGCCGACGTGGCCGGGGAGCTGGCGGCACGGACCGTCCTCGGCACCCTGCTGGTCGCCACCGGCGGGTACGACGAGGCGGCCGAGCAGGCGCACGCGGTGCTGGCGCTGGCCACCCGGCATGGCCGGACCCGGGACATGGCGGTGGCCCAGCACCACCTGACCTGGCACGAGATCCGCCTCGGCGACCTACCGGCGGCCCGGCGTCGACTCGCCGCGGTGGACCGGCTGGCCGCCCAGTGCGGGGAGCCCCGACTGCGCCTGCTGGCCCGCGCCGACCTGGCCGAGGTGGCCCGGTTGGAGGGCCGCCACGGCGACGCGGTGGAGCAGGGTCGACGGGTGGTCGCCGCGTTGGTCGGGGTGGGTGACCCGGGGCACCGGCGGCGGGTGCTCGGCACGGTGGGTCTGGCGCTGGCCCGGTCGGGCCGGGTGGACGAGGCGGCCGAGGTCCTCGCCGAGCTGCGCTGCGACGGTCGTCCGGGGCCGTCCGGGGCCCGGCCCGGGATGGAGGCGGGGACGGCCGCGGGTCGCCCGGCCGGGGGTGGGCCGGTCCGGGCGGAGGAGGGGGTGTGCGCGTTGATCGAGGGCACCGTGGCGCAGCAGCGGGGGGACCGGGAACTGGCGGCGGAGTGGTTCGCGGTGGCGGTGGCCGCCGGGGAGGCCGGGCAGGACCGGCGGGACGTGGTCGAGGCCCTGGTCGGGCTGGCCGCGAGCAGCGGCTCCGCCGAGGTGCGTGAGCGGTTGGCGGAGGTGTGTCGGCGCGGCGGCATCCGGTTGCTGCCGGACGAGGAACGCCTGCTGGCCTAGGGGCGGGCTGCGCGGCCCGACCTCCCCGGTCCAGGGATCCTGTACGTGCAGACCCGGTGGGCACCGGGGCGGGAACGCCTGCCGGTGCAGGCGCGGGGGTGGCGCGAGCGAACAAGCCCCCTGGTCAAACCCCTCGCTCAGTCGCTCGCGCCGGCACCCCCCGGTGCTCCCCCGCGCGATGAAGGCTAGCCAGCCGAGCCGTCCGTTTTGTGGGCATCGGCGAGTGTGCGTCCGGTGGGCCCGCCGGGTTCTGCCGCTTTTTCTGCCGGTGGGTCGGACGGATTTTTGTCACCACGTCAGCAGGCGGCCGCCGGCTCGTCGGTCGGTGCCTGGTCGGTGCTGCCGGCGGTCGCCCCCGGGTGGACGGCGTCGCGTACCCGGCGCAGTCCGTCCAGCATCGCGGCGAGGGTGTCGGGTTCGAGTTGACCGGTGAACCACTGCTCGATGATCCGTAGGTGGCCCGGCAGGGTCTCGTCGAGCCGTTGCATGCCGGCGGGCGTGACCACCGCGTACGAGCTGCGCCGGTCGGACGGGCAGGCGCGACGGCGGAGCAGCCCGTCGCGTTCCATCCGGTCCACCACCCGGGTGACACCGCTGGTGGACAGGGAGGTCTGCGCGGCCAGGTCGGTCATCCGCAGCTGGTTGCCGGGGGACCGGGTCAGGCGCATCAGCACCTCGAACTCGACTGCGGAGAGGCCGTGCTCCTCGTACTGCGCGGTGAAGCGGGCGGTGAGCCCGGCGTGCGCTTCGACCAGGAGGCCGACGGCGGTGATCCGGGGGTCGTCGAACACGTTTTCGTTCACCTGACCATCCTAACAGTGCTTGACACGGGGAATATTGCTGTGGCTATAGTTGCTCAGGCAGTCGTTGGGCTACTGAACAATCTTCCCCGGAGGGCAGTTACATGACCAGCACCGAGTCGGTTACCCGCGACTGGGACGGCCTGACCATTCCCGCCGCCGGCACCTACCTGCTGGACGCCGCGCACAAGCGGGTGGGCTTCGTCGCCCGGCACATGATGGTCAGCAAGGTACGCGGTGAGTTCGCCGATGCGACCGCCACCATCACCGTCGCCGAGGACCCGTTGCAGTCCGCGGTCACCGCCACCATCCAGGCGGCCAGCATCAACACCGCCCAGGCGGACCGGGACGGTCACCTGCGCAGCCCCGAGTTCCTCGACGTCGAGCAGTTCCCGACGCTGGAGTTCCGCAGCACCGCCGTGAAGTCCCACGACGGCAACGAGTTCGTCCTGCTCGGTGACCTGACCATCAAGGGCGTCACCCGTCAGGTCGAGCTGGAGGTCGAGTTCGAGGGCGTCGGCCGCACCCCGTTCGGCACCGACGTGTTCGGCTTCACCGCCAGCACCGAGATCGACCGCGAGGACTTCGGCCTGACCTGGAACGTCGCCCTGGAGACCGGCGGCGTGCTGGTCGGCAAGAAGATCAAGATCGAGATCGAGGGCGAGGCCATCCGCCAGGCCTGAGCCACCCCGTCGTCGGGCCCCCGCTCTCCACGAGCGGGGGCCCGACGCGTACGGGTGTGGATTGTCACTGACCGGCGGCAGCGCTACCTGGTGCCGGGCGACCCCCGCTGGGTAGTGAAGGCGGCAAGCGCATACCCGGTGGGCACTGGCCTCGGCGCGTGGGCGCTCTTACCGTTGTGGTTCACACTGCGCACCGGGACGCTCACCGTCCCGGGCGTCTCACGCCGGGAGGCAACAATGGGTAGGGACGTCGAGCAGGGCGCCTTCTCCCGAGAGGACCGGGTCCGCTACCGGCAGAAGGTACGGCGGTGCCTGGACGTCTTCGCGTTGATGCTCGACGACTTCGGCTTCGACGCCGACCGGCCGATGACCGGCCTGGAGATCGAACTCAACCTGATGGACCCGGACGCCGAACCGGCGATGCGCAACGACGAGATCCTCGCCGCGATCGCCGACCCGCTCTTCCAGACCGAGCTGGGGCAGTTCAACCTGGAGCTGAACGCGGCACCCCGACTGATCGAGGGGGCCGGGTTCGCCAACTACGAGGCCGACCTGCGCAGCAGCCTCAACCGGGCCGACGAACGGGCGGCCAAGTCGGACGCCCGGATCGTCATGGTCGGCATCCTGCCCACCCTGACCGAGCAGCACCTGGTGGCCGACAACCTCTCCAGCAACGAGCGGTACCGGGTGCTCAACGACCAGATCGTCGGTGCCCGGGGCGAGGACATCGAGCTGGACATCCGGGGGGTGGAGCAGCTCCGTACCCACACCGACTCGATCGTGCCCGAGGCCGCCTGCACCAGCCTCCAGTTCCACCTCCAGGTGGCACCGGACAGCTTCGCCGACTACTGGAACGCCTCCCAGGCCATCGCCGGGGTCCAGGTCGCCGTGGGCGCGAACTCGCCGTTCCTCTATGGCCGGCAACTCTGGGCGGAGACCCGGATCGCCCTGTTCCAGCAGGCCACCGACACCCGCCCGGACGAGCTGAAGGCCCAGGGGGTACGCCCCCGGGTGTGGTTCGGTGAACGCTGGATCACCTCGATCTTCGACCTGTTCGAGGAGAACGTCCGGTACTTCCCGCCGCTGCTGCCCATCTGCGCCGACGAGGACCCGGTCGAGGTGCTGCACGGCGGCGGCGTTCCGCAACTGTCCGAACTGCGGCTGCACAACGGCACCGTCTACCGCTGGAACCGCCCGGTGTACGACATCATGAACGGCCGCCCGCACCTGCGGGTGGAGAACCGGGTGCTGCCGGCCGGCCCGACCGTGGTCGACATGCTGGCCAACGCCGCCTTCTACTTCGGGCTGGCGCGCGGGCTGGCCGAGTCGGACCGGCCGATCTGGAGTCAACTCACCTTCAGCTCCGCCGAGGAGAACTTCCACGCCGCCGCCCGACGGGGCATGGACGCGGTGCTGCACTGGCCCCGACTCGGCGAGGTGCCGGTCACCAAGCTGGTCCTCGACACCCTGCTGCCGAAGGCGGCCATCGGGCTGGACCGGTTCGGTGTCGCCCCCGCCGAGCGGGACCGCCTGCTCGGCATCATCGAGCAGCGTTGTCGTACCGGCCGCAACGGCGCAGTCTGGCAGACCGAGACGGTGTGGGCCGCGCAACGGCACCGCAACCTGGACCGGGACGCGGCGCTGCACCACATGGCCAACCGGTACGCCGAACTGCAACGCACCAACGAACCGGTCCACACCTGGCCGGTCGACTGATCCCGCTTCACCCCCCTGCCCCTTTTGCCCTCCCGCCCGGGCCATCCCGTTGCGCCCTACCCTGCCCTGCCTAGCCCAGCCCAGCCCCGCCTCTCCCAGCCCCGCCCGTCCCGTTTCGCCCAGCCCTGCCCGTCCTGCCTCGCCTAGCCCCGTCCGTCCGTCCGTTCGCCCGTCCCGTTTCGGCCAGGCCAGGCCAGCCTCGCCCTCGCCCTCGCCCTCGACGCCGCGCCGACCCGTCTGCTGGCCGGGCGGACGGCTGGCCGACTGGTCGAGACTATTTATCGCGAAGGGCGTATGCCTGGCTGGCATATTCATGCCGCAGTGTCATATCCGCTTCGCGGGACGGTGTGCCCCGACGCGGGACGGTGGTGCACCGACGAGTCGGAAGGGCCGCGAGGGGACGCGGGCCGGAGAGGAACGGTGCATCCGGGAAGGTCAGGGGGTGCGGCGTCCGGAGCGGGGCCTCGGCACGGCGGGCGGGTCCGTCGGCAGGCCGGTCGGCGACCCGGTGCTCTGGTCCGGCGCGGAACCGGCGGACGGCCCACCGGCGGACGGCCCACTGGTCGACGCAGCCGTCGGGGCGGCCCGACCCCGGCGAACCGGCCGAGCCCGTCCCACCGCCGAAGGCGTCGGCTCCCCACCCGAGGCGTCGGTCGGGGTGGCCGGGAGATCGGCACGCGCGTCCATGTCGGCACGCGCGCCCGCGTCCACGTCGGCGCGGGCGTCGGGGTTGGCACGCGTGTCCACGTCGGCGCGGGTGTCCGGGTCGGCACGCGCGCCCATGTCGGCACGCGTGTCCACGTCGGCGCGGGTGTCCGGGTCGGCTCGCGCGTGCGGGTCCGCAGGGACGCCCAGGTTGGCGCGGGCGTCCGGGTCGGACGGTGGGACCGGGTCCGTGCCGGCCGGCCGGTCGTCCAGCTCGCCGGTGCGGGGGTGGGGCACCGGCGCCGTCGTCCGCGCGGCGGCGCGTCGCTCGGCCCGCTGGGCGAGTGAGGCGACCAGCACCGACCCGGCCGCACCGACGATGACCGCGTACGGCGCGACGAGGTGGGCCGAGACCTGGGCCGGCGAGATCGTGGCCAGTCGGGGGACGGCGAGGAAGTAGGCGACCGCGACGAGCAGCGGCCCGGCGGCACCGGAGACCACCGCACCGAGTCGCAGCTCCGCCGTCCGGGCGGCCCGCCGGGCGGCCAACGCGCCGATCAGCAGCGCCGAGCCCAGGGCCAGCAAGGCTCCCGGCCAGTAGAGATGGTCCCGCAACCAGAACCGGGGACTGTCCTGGGCGATCTGCCAGATGCCGAGCTGGGCGCTGGTCAGCCCTCGGCCGGCGAGCACCCCGTCGACGACGGAGACCACGGCCAGCAACCAGAGCCAGCCGACCGTGGCGATCACGTTCGTCGCGGCGGCCCGCGAGTGCAGCGTCCAGACCGTCACCACCAGCCCCATCAGTACGCCGACCCCGGCGTAACCGGCCGCGACGGTCTGCGGGGAGAAGGTGTCCGGTACGGAGGCGGCCCGGGACGGCACCGCGACCAGCAGCACCGTGATCAGCGCGCCGACCGCGCCCGCCACCGCGAGGGTGACCCGGTGCAGGGTGCCCCCGGCTTCGGCGTCCGCACCGCGTTCGTGCAACCGTTGGGCGCAGACCGCGCCGGCGACGGTGGAGACGGCGGCGATCCAGGTCGCCCAGGCGAGACTGGCGAACCAGGACGGCTCGATGGCCCCGGTGTCGACCGGCGCCCAGTTGATGATGCCCAGGCCGTAGCCGAAGCCCAGTTGTGCGGCGCCCACGCCGGCGGCGACGCCGACCGCGGTGAGCACCGATCCTCCCCAGCCCCGTCCCGCCATGCCGGGACTGTAGCGTCCCCTGGTCGAGGCGGCGAGTCGGACGAGCACCGGAGCACGGCCGGTGACCGGTGGGCAGCGGCCGGTACCGTCTCGGGGACGAGGCGGGAGCGGCATGGACGACGAGTACACCGAACAGGACACTGCGGAACGCGACCGGCCGGGCCGGGGCAGGCTGCTGCTCGGCGGCACCCTGGCGACGGTGCTGCTGGCCGCGGTCGGCGGCACCGTGGGGTGGGTGCTGGCCGACCCCGGCACCCCGGAGACCGGTAGCACTCCGGCGGCAGCGGGCCCCGGACCGGCGAGCCCGTCCGAGGCACCGACCACCGCCCGACCGACCACCGCGCGGGCCACCACCACGCCGCCGCCCGCCGCCACCAGCGGTGGCCTGACCGTGCCCCGGCTGGTCGGTCTCGACTTCGAGAAGGCACGGGACGAACTGCACGACCGGAAGCTCGGCTGGCGGTTGGTCTTCGGTGCCGGCTCCGGCCGGACGGTGACCCGTACCGTGCCCGCCCAGGACACGTCGGTCCGCCCGGGCACCACCGTGCGGGTCGAGGTCAGCGGGCCGGCCCCCGAGGTCGAGGTGCCGGACCTGGTCGGCGAGGACTGTGCGGACGCGGCCGACGAACTGGGCGACGTGGGGCTGTTCCCCCGCTATCCCACCGGCAACCGTGGTGAGGTCGTCGCCCAGGTGCCCGCAGCCGACGCGACCGCGCACTGGAACGACCAGGTGGCGATCTCCTGCGGCGGTGGTTCGACGCCGACCTCCGGGGTGACGCCGACGCCCTGACGGGCGGGTCGTCGTGCCGGTCCCGGTGGAGGACGGCGCAGACCGTTATCTTTGGTGGGCCGAGGGTCACGACTACCTGGCCGGCTGAGGGTCCCGACCCGGGGGGTCGGGGGCCGCTGCCGGGTGGCGAGAGGACGTGCGATGAGCGACGACCGCCAGGAGCCACCCGCCGACGACGCGACCCGCCCGCTGCCACGGCAGCCCGACGACGCGACCCGCCAGCTGCCGCCGGCCCGGCCCGGGTCCGGTGGCCCGCCGCCCGCCGGCCCGCCGCCATCGTCCGGCCACACCGCCCGGCAGGAGCCGGTGGACGCGACCCGCCCGCTGCCGCCGACCGGGGCCGAGCCACCTGACCCGGTCGGTTCGCCCGTCTGGTCCGGGCGGGCTGGGGTGCCACCGCCGCGCGCGGACGACCCCCGGGAGCCGGCCGAGTGGTACGGCGAGGAGCAGCGCGACCGATGCTGGTGGACGCCCATCCTGCTGGGCGTACTCGCGCTGCTGCTGCTCGGGCTCGTCGGGGTGGGGATCTGGTTGGCCCTGCGGGCGGTGGATTCCCCGTCGGACGAGACCCCGACCCCACCGCCGACCGCCGTGCCGACCACCGGTGCCGCCCCGACCACCACCGCGCCGACCACCAGGCCGCCGACGACGCCACCGACCACCCCGCCGACGACCGGCCCGGCTGGAATCGCGGTGCCGCCGCTGGTCGGGCTCTCCCAGGAGACCGCGGAGAACCTGTTGGGCCGACTCGGCCTGTCCTCCCGGGTGCAGACGCGGGAGTCGGACCGGCCGCCCGGCACCGTCCTGGCCACCGACCCGGAGCAGGGCGAGCGGGTGCCGCCGGGGGACGAGGTGACCCTGGTGGTGGCCGCGGAGGCGTCGGCGTCACCGACCGGGAACGGCACCGCCACGCCGACGGCCAGCCCCACCGGGTGACGGGTTCACCACCGTCGCCTCGGCGGTCGGCCCCCGGCGGGGTCCCGTCGGCGCCACTCCGCCGGCCGGGTTGCCCACCGGCCGCCGAAGGACTCACCACATCCGGCGTCTCGCCGGGGGCTCACCATCCGGCGTCTCGCCGGGGCTCACCACATCCGGCGTCGGGTGCCCACCAGGCCCAGGCCGGCCAGGGAGATGGCCAGCCCGAGCAGGCCGGAGTAGAAGAGCGACTGGGCGACGGTCTGAGGGTCGTCGGAGGGGTGTCGAGGCTCGGCGAGCGTGGACGTACCGCCGCCCACGCCCGACTGCGCGCCGTTCGGTTCGACTGCTGCGTCGGGGCCGGGCTCGGCCGGTGCGTCGGGACCAGGGGCGGCTGGTGCGTCGGCCGGGGTGTCACCCCACTCGACCACGGTGATCTCGGGGGCCGGTACCGGCTCGGCGAGCCGGGTGGCCGATTCGGCCGGGTAGCGGGTCACCACCACGAGGGTGACGACCGCGCCGATCAGGGCGAGCAGTCCGAAGGCGTATCGGATACGGGACCGGTGGTGCCGCCGCGCGGCGGGCAGATAGACCATGGCCATCCCAGGTTCAGGGGCCGGAACGCGCGGGGTGGAGACGTTCGCCGGGGTGGGCGTACCGATTCTATGGCGGCGGCACGCCCTCCGGCCGGGTAATCGGGGAGTCAGCCCACCGCGATCGGGGCGCGGTTGACCGGCCGGCGCGACCGCGCGGTGTGCTGACGCGGCACGGTCGCCGGTCGGAGCTGGGTCAGCCCGGCCTGCTGGACGAAGATCGACCGGCGGCTGACCGCGTCGCCCGAGGCGTTCAGCTGGTAGCCGTCGAGCCAGAGCCAGCCGTCGTACGTGGGCCAGTCGAGCACCCGGATCATCCGGAAGGTGATCGGCCTGAGGAACTGCACACTTGCGGTACGCGTCACGTGCAGAACGTCACCGGAGCGGGGAAGCACATGGGCTCCTGGGAGGGTATGGCCGGCGTCGCGGGCCGACCGGTGCGGAACGGGGACGAGATGCGGGTCCGGCGACGGGGTTGTGCCTCGCGGGCCGGTGCTCGGTGTGGTGCTGGTCGGGCCGTACCCACTGGTGGTGGACCGCCACCCGACCATCACCCGGCTGCTCACGGGTGTTACCGCTCCCACCACCGCAGCCTCCGGGCGTGCAGCGGCGGGGTCATCAACCCGGGGCAGTTCTCGATGACACAACTGGTCCGGGGCACCCGCCCACCCGGCCTATCCCGGGGCGATGATCACACCGAGAGATCAGCCGAAAGCACTGAGTGATTCGAACCATACGGACAGACTGCATCAGCGTGATGCTGGATGCAAGTTGCACATAGTCTTTGCCGATACGGGAACCCCGACACATGAATCGGGCGCTTGATCACGCTGTCCCCAGGGCGGCACACTGGACGCCGGTTCCGCCCGACGCGGCCGGTCGGCGACCCGGCTCCACCCCTGCCGCGAATGATGCCCGCCGCCCGCGGTCGCGCCCCTGGCGGGTGTTCGGACACGGGCGCGATCGACCGGAGGTAACCGGGTGAGCGCGAGGCACCAGCTTTCCCCGTCAACGGGACCCGGGGCGACCCGATGAGCGAACGGCGGAGCCCCACCATCCGGCGTCGCCGGCTCGGTGCCGAGCTGCGTCGACTGCGGGACGGTGCCGGCATCACCATAGATGCGGTCGCCGAGCAGTTGGAGTGCTCCGCCTCCAAGGTCTCCCGGATCGAGACCGGTCACACCTCGGCGACCCCGCGCGACGTCCGGGACATGCTCCGCATCTACGGGGTGGTGGGCGCGGACAGCGAGGAGCTGGTGCAGATCGCCCGCGAGGCGCGGCAGAAGGGGTGGTGGCACCCGTACGGCGCCGTGCTCGTGGGGGCGTACGTCGGCCTGGAGGCGGCGGCAGGTGCCATCCGCTCGTACGAGCAGCAGGTCGTTCCCGGTCTGCTGGTGACCGAGGAGTACGCCAGCGCGATGATCCAGGCGGCCCGTCCGGAGCTGACCGCCGACCAGGTGCAACAACGGGTGCGTGTCCGACTGGGCCGTCAGTCGTTGTTGACCCAGGATGATCCGGTCGATCTGTGGGTGGTGCTCGATGAGGCGGTGTTGAGGAGGCCGGTGGGCGGCGACGCGGTGATGCGTGGTCAGCTCAGGCGGCTGGTGGAGGTGGCCGAACTGCCGAACGTGACGTTGCAGGTCCTGCCCTTCGAGGTGGGAGCGCACGCCGGCATGGACGGGCCCTTCACGATTCTCAGATTTCCCGACTCGATGGATGCGGATGTCGTGTACGCGGAGAACGCCACGGGTGGGCTCTTCCTGGAGAAGAGCGACGAGCTGCAGAAGTACAACTCCATCTTCGATCAGATTCAGGCAGCGGCCAGGCGACCGGAGGAGTCCATCGCACACATCGCAGAACTGGCAGAGGAGCCGTTGTGGAAATGGCGACCAAGAGGTTCCCCGAGGACCTGACGCAGGCGACCTGGTTCAAGAGCTCGAAAAGCGGGCCGAACTGTGACAACTGCGTCGAGGTGGCTTACGTGATCGGGGCGGTCGGGGTACGGGACTCGAAGGACAAGACAGGTCCCGCCCTCGTTTTCGCCCCCGGGGAATGGAACGCCTTCGTCGCCGACGCTCGGAACGGCGCGTTCGGCCAACACTGACCAACGCAGCGTGGCGTTGACCGCGGGCCGGTCGGGGGACACTCCCCGGCCGGCCCGTCGCCACTTCCGCCCCGCGTCGTTGAACCCCTCGGTACGGCGCTGGTCGACGACCCGCCGCACGCGGCGACAACCGAGCGAGGCAGGCGAGACGCACATGACGACGATCGGCTCAGAGAACCTCACCAACGGCCCGGGCAGGACCGAACGTTTCGGCGGCAAATACCGCAGCGCACGACGCGACACGATGCTCACCGAGGTGGGTGCCGGCGACACCGAGTCGGGTCGCGACGGTGTCCCCGCGCCCGAGCTGGCCGGGTCGCCGCTGTCGCTGCCCTCGCTCGACCCGAACCCGCTCGCCGAGCCGTCGTTCCCGCCGGCCGGCTGGCCCACGGAGCCACCCGAGTCGCTGATCGACCACCCGCTGCTGCGCGGCCTGCTGCTGGAGTTGCCGCCGAAGGGGAGCATCCCGCCGCCCGGCTGGCTGGACCGGTGGTTCGAGGCGACCCGGGCAATCCTGGAACTGCTATACGTGCAGGGAGCTGGCCGCAGCCGGTGAGGCGGGCAGGCCGACCAGCGCGGGGCCGGTGCCCGGCAGCGTCCGCTCGGCGAGCCGGTTGTGCCGCAGGCCGTGGCGTACCCCGATGGCGAGAACGGCCAGCCCGCCGACGGTGAGCGCCACCCCGGTGACCCCGTTGCCGGCGCTCAGGCCCAGCCCGGCGGCGGAGAGCAGGCCCGGCACGGTGGCCAGCGCGGTCACCTGCGCCGGCAGGCCGACCAGCGGGTGCCCGGCGGCGGCCCGCAGGCCGTACGGCGCGGGGGTCTCCGGCGCGGCGGCGAACGCGCCCGCACCGGCCCGCAACCGGCGGACCCGGCGCACCGTGCAGACCGCCACCGCGAGCGCCGGGACGGCCACCAGCGGAAGCTGGCCGGCAGCCCGGTCGACCGGGGTGTCCCCGGCGCTGATCAGCCCGACGGCCAGCACGGCCAGGGTCAGGCCGACACCGACGACGGAGAGGACGAGCAACCATCCAGTACGCCGCCGCAGGGCGCGGGCCCGGTCCAGCCGGGGGAGTCCGTCGGCCACGACGCCGGCAGCGAGCCAGACGGCGGCGATCGGCAGTAACACGATGAGATGCCCATCCATGGACACAGCCTTGCCCGCAACGGCGTACGGCGAATCCGGGGCGGGCCCCTGTTCCACCCCGACGCGCCCCCGTAGGGGTGACCGGCCAGCCCGTCACCACGACACCGGCCGGTCGTCCGGAGTGGACGCCTCAGACCGCGAAGGTGGCCGGTCGTTCGGTTGCCGGGGCCGGGGGACGGGCCTTCCACAGACCGGTCTTCTGGCCGGCCAGTCGGGTCAGGTAGGCCGGGTTGAGGATGACGTACCGCCGCCAGAGCCGCTTCGGCTCCAGGCCGAGCCGCCAGAACCACTCCAGGCCGGCCCGTTGCATCCACGGCGGCGGCTGCCGGAGCAGACCCGCGTGGTAGTCGAAGGCCGCGCCGACGGCCATCAGCGGCATGTCCAGCAGGGGCCGCATCGCGTAGGTGAAGACCTCCTGGCGGGGGCAGCCCAGACCGACCAGGACGAGCCGGGCACCACTGGCCCGGATCCGGTCGGCGATCTCGACGTCCTCGCCGGGCCCGACCGCGCGGAACTTCGACGGCTCCACCCCGGCGATCTTGAGGGCCGGGAACATCCGCTCCAGCGCCGGGATCAGCTTCGCCAGGGTCTCCTCGGTCGACCCGTACAGGTAGACCGGTAGGCCCTCCTCGGCGAAGCGGCGCAGCACGTGCAGGGTCAGCGTCGGGCCGTACACCCGGTCGGCCAGGCCGGCGTGGTGCAGCAGGTTGAGCGCCCAGCGCACCGGCTGCCCGTCCGGGGTGACCACGTCGAAGGAGTTGAGCCGGGCGTTGTGCGCCGGGTCGAGCACCCCGGTCATCACCCCGTGCACGGCCAGCGCGGTCAGCGCCAACGGCCGGCGGTCCCGGGCCGCCGCGACGACCTGCTCGGTCGCCGAGGCGTAGTCGGTGGCGTCGACCAGGACGCCGAGGACGTTGCGCTTGCCCTGTGCGGTCATGCTCCCGGCACCCACTTGTCGACGTTGGCCTGGTAGATCTCCCGCATGATCATCGGTACGTCGTAGACCTGCTTCCAGTCCGGGTAGTCGGCCTGGAACGCCTCGTTCGAGCCGATCCACCACTTGTGGTCGCCGATCCGGTTCGCGTCGACGTACTCGGTGATCATTTCCTGGCCGGTGATCTGCGCGGCCAGCGTGAACGCCTCCCGGTTGGAGGTGTTGGAGTGCCGGCCGCCGCCCAGGTTGTAGACCGCCGCGGAGCGCGGCTCACGGAAGAACGCCTCGAACGCCGACACCACGTCCGAGCTGTGGATGGCGTCGCGGACCTGCTTGCCCTGGTAGCCGAAGATCTTGTAGGTGCGGCGTTCCATGTTGGCCCGCATCACGTACCCGAGGAAGCCGTGCAGCTCGGTCGCCGAGTGCGCCGGGCCGGTCAACGTGCCGCCCCGGAAGCAGGCCGTCCGCATGTCGAAGTAACGGCCGTACTCCTGCACCATCACGTCGGCGGCGACCTTGGAGGCCCCGAAGACCGAGTGCAGGCAGGCGTCGATCGACATGTCCTCGCGGATGCCCTGCTCGTACGGGTGCCCCGGCGCGATCTCCCACCGGGTCTCCTGCTCCACCAGCGGCAGGCTGTTGGGCCGGTCGCCGTAGACCTTGTTGGTGGAGCAGTGGATCAGTGGCGCCCCGATGCAGTGCTCCCGCACGTTCTGCAGGATGTTGAGGGTGCCGACCGCGTTGACGTCGAAGTCGGTGAACGGGTCCCGCACCGCCCAGTCGTGCGACGGCTGGGCGGCGGTGTGGATCACCACGGCGATGTCCCGGCCGTACCGGGCGAAGAGCTTCCCGAGGGTGTCCCGGTCGCGGATGTCGATGCTGTGGTGCGCGTACGCCGACCCCAGTTCGTCGGTCAGCCGCCGGACGTTCCAGGCGGTCGAGGCCTCGGCGCCGAAGAACTCCTGCCGCATGTCGTTGTCGATGCCGACCACGTCCAGGCCGAGCCCGGCGAAGTGCCGGACCGCCTCGGAACCGATCAGACCGCCCGACCCGGTCACCAACGCGACACTCACACGACACTCCTGGTCAGCTGGGAGGCTGGGAAAAACCACCGGAGCATAGCCTGACGTCCGGTACGCCCCGATACGAAGTGAGGGCCCCGCATCCTGCGGAGCCCTCGTCTGGTGGTGGGGATGGGGGGAGTTGAACCCCCACGTCCTTTCGGACACACGGACCTGAACCGTGCGCGTCTGCCATTCCGCCACATCCCCGTGGCACAACCTCGAACTCGGTGGTGCGTCGACCCCACCGTCTCCGGCGGGCCCGGAACATCCTACCCGGTCCTGCGGTCTCGCCTCGACCGGTTACCGTTCCTACGAGCGGTCACCCTTCGTGGCGGACGAAAGAGTAGCACGGTCGCAGGGGCCGCTCCGAACGGGCCGCCGCGCGGTGGCCGAGCGGCGCGCGAGCTGCATGCGCGCCGTCCAGATACCATCATGTCCTCGGGACCCGAGGAGGAGCCGGTGAGCGTGCTGCAACGCTTCGAGAAGCGTCTGGAAGGCCTGGTCGAAGGGGCCTTCGCCAAGGTCTTCAAAGGGGTGGTCCACCCCGTGGAGATCCTCAACGCCATGCAGCGGGAGGCCGAGGCGCACAAGGCCATCCTCGCTGGTGGCCGCACCCTGGTGCCGAACCGCTACGTGATCGATCTCTCCCCGTACGACCACAGTCGGTTGGCGCCGTACGCCGCCGCGCTGGCCCAGGAGCTGGCCCAGTCGCAGGCGGAGTTCATCGGCGAGCAGGCGTGGACGGTCTACGGCGACGTGATCGTCGAGGTGGAGCGGGGCGAGGGGCTGGACACCGGCATGTTCCGGGTCACCGCCGAGGTCTACACCGGGGGTGAGGTCGCCCCGGTGTCCTCGCCGGGCGGCTACGACCCCGGCCCGCCGGCCTACCCGGCGTACGACCAGGGCGGTGGCTACGGGCCGCCGCCGGGGCACGGTGGTGGCGCCCGCAACGTCCGGCTGGTCTCCGGTGACGGCCGCACCTATCCGTTGCAGATGGGCTCGACGGTGATCGGCCGTGGCGACCAGGCCAACCTGCGCCTGCCGGATGTCGGGATCTCCCGGCGACACGCCCGGCTGGACTTCGACGGCGGCCAGGTGGTGCTGACCGACCTGGGGTCCACCAACGGCACCATGGTCAACGGCCAGCGGGTCTCGGCCGTCGCCCTCAACCCGGGCGACATGATCCAGCTGGGCACCACGACGCTGACCTTCCGCGTGGACGGCTGACCCGCCTTGCCGGAACTCGTCATCACGGTCGCCCGGTTCGGGTTCCTCATCCTGCTGTGGATCTTCGTGTTCACGGTGGTCGGTGTCATCCGTCGGGATCTCTTCGCCGGTGCCCGGTCGGGGCGGCTGGTGGCCGCCCCGCGGGGGGTCGGGGCCGCTACCCAGCAGCAGGCGGCGAAGCCGGCGAAGGCGAAGCGGGGTCGGGCGGCCCACCAGTTGGTGGTCACCGCCGGCCAGCTCGCCGGCACCCGGATCACCCTCGGCGAAGCGCAGATCACCATCGGTCGGGCCGAGGACTCCACCCTCGTCATCACCGACGACTACGCCTCCGCCCGGCACGCCCGGCTGGTGCCCCGCGACGGACAGTGGTTCGTCGAGGATCTCGGCTCGACTAACGGCACGTACCTCGATCGCGCTAAGGTCACCGGACCGACCCCCGTCCCCCTCGGCGTGCCGATCCGTATCGGCCGCACCTCTCTCGAATTACGGCCATGACTCTGACCCTGCGCTATGCGGCCCACAGCGACCGCGGTCTGATCCGAGACGGAAACCAGGACTCCGTCTACGCCGGGCCGCGGCTCCTCGCCGTCGCCGACGGCATGGGCGGCATGGCCGCCGGTGACGTCGCCAGCAACATCGTCATCGGTGCCATGGCGCCGCTCGACGAGGACGTCCCGGGGGACGCGCTCGTCGACGCGCTGCGATCGGCCGTGGGCATCGCCAACCAGCAGCTCCGCGACACCGTGGATGCCAACCCGCAGCTGGAGGGGATGGGCACCACGCTCACCGCGACCCTCTTCTCGGGCAGCAAGCTCGGCATGGTCCACATCGGCGACTCGCGGGCCTACCTTCTGCGCAACGGCGAGTTCGCCCAGATCACCAAGGACGACACCTACGTCCAGATGCTCGTCGACGAGGGACGGATCAGCGCGGAGGAGGCGAGCAGCCACCCCCAGCGCTCGCTGCTCACCCGCGCCCTCGACGGCCGGGACATCGACCCGGAATACAGTGTCCGGCAGGTGCTGCCCGGGGACCGCTACCTGATCTGCAGCGACGGCCTCTCCGGTGTGGTGAGCGCCGAGACTATCGGCGACAGCCTCCGGGAGTACACCGACCCGCAGCAGTGCGTCGAGCGGCTGGTGCAGCTCGCCCTGCGGGGCGGCGGCCCGGACAACATCACCGTGATCATCGCGGACGCCACCGACCAGGACATCGTCGAGGCGAGCCCGATCGTCGGCGGGGCCGCGGCCCGGGACCGGGGGATGGCCACCGCGGCCGACGACTCCACCCCGGCGGCCCGCGCGTCGGCGCTCTCCGCCCCGCGCCCGCCCGCGCCGGAGGAGCCCGCGACCAACCGGGACGACGACCCGGACCGCCCCCGTCGACCGCTACGCACCGTGGCGATGCTGGCGGCCCTGCTGGTCATCCTCGGTGGCGGCCTCTTCGCCGGCTGGAGCTACACCCAGCGGCAGTACTACGTCGGGGCGACCGACAACGGGCAGCTCGCGGTCTTCCGCGGGGTGCCCGGTCAGGTCGCCGGCCTCGACCTGTCCAGCGTGCACTCGACCAGCCAGGCCAAGCTCGACGACCTCACCCTGGCTGCCCAGGAGCAGGTCAAGCAGGGCATCCAGGCCAAGAGCCGACCGGACGCGGTGCGCCGGCTGGCCGAGCTGACCAGCGAGGACCCGGCCAACCCCAACCTGAAGCCGGTCTGCCAGCCGGTGCCCTCCCTCGTCACCGGCTCCCCGGTGCCGGCGAACTCACCGGTGCCGCCGAGCCCCGGGGCGACCAGCCCCGGCGCGACCGGCGTGCCGGGCGTCACCGGCACCCCCACGCCGCCCACCACACCCGACGCCTCGGCCTCCGACGCGGTTCCGCCGGCCGGAGACCCGGCGGGCTGCCGGTCGCCCGAGTGACCGTCGGCTGAGATCCGAGGGACACCTCCTTGACCGCAGCGGCCCACCCGGTAGTCTCGCCCGCCACGACGGGCGAGCGGCCCGGCGTACGTTTGGCGCGGTCCCGGCGTAACGCCGAACTGTCCCTGCTGGTGCTGGCGATGGTGCTGGTGGCCGCGTACGGGGCGATCGTCGAAGCGAACCTGCTCGACACCGTCACCCGCGACTTCTGGATGCCGGCTGCCGCGCTGGGGCTGGTCTTCCTCGGCATGCACCTGGTGATCCGTTGGCTGGCGCCGTTCGCCGATCCGGCCCTGCTGCCGGCGGTGGCCCTGCTCAATGGCATCGGGGTGGGCTTCCTGCGCCGGCTCGACCTGGGCAAGGCCGCCCCCGCCGACCGGGAGACGCTGGCCATCTTCGCCGGCACCGGCGGTCGTCAGCTGGCCTGGACGCTGGCCGCGGTGATCCTGGCCGCCGGGTTGCTGGTGGTGATGCGCGACCACCGCGCGGTCTCCCGTTACGCGTACACCCTGGGGTTGGCCGGCATCGTGCTGGTGATGATCCCGGCGGTGCTGCCCGGCCGCTTCTCCGAGATCAACGGCGCGAAGCTGTGGATCCGGGTCGGCGGGTTCAGCATCCAGCCCGGTGAGTTCGCCAAGCTGGCGCTGCTCGTCTTCTTCGCCTACTACCTGGTCCGCAAGCGTGAGGTGCTGTCGCTGGCCAGCCGCCGCGTCCTCGGTATCGACTTTCCGCGCGGCCGGGATCTCGGCCCGGTGGTCGGGGTCTGGCTGATCAGCCTGCTGGTCCTGGTCTTCGAGAAGGACCTCGGCACCTCGCTGCTCTACTTCGGCATGTTCGTGGTGACGCTCTACATCGCCACCGAACGGGTCAGTTGGCTGTTGATCGGTCTGGTCCTCTTCTTCGGCGGGGCCTACCTCGCATACGTGCTCGGCGGCACCGTGGGCGGCCCGTTCGCCAACTTCTACACCCGCGCCGAGATCTGGCTCGACCCGTTCGCCGAGCCGTACGACCGGGGTTACCAGTTGGTGCAGGGGCTGCTCGGCCTGGGCAGCGGTGGCCTGTTCGGGTCCGGGCCCGGTGCCGGGGAGCCGCTGGAGATCCCCGAGGTGCAGAACGACTTCATCTTCGCCGGCATCGGCGAGGAGATCGGCCTGTTCGGGTTGACCGCGCTGCTGGTGGTCTACCTGCTCATCGTCGAGCGAGGGCTGCGGGCCGGGCTGGCGGTGCGGGACTCGTTCGGCAAGCTGGTCGCCGGTGGTCTCGCCTTCACCCTGGGGCTCCAGGTCTTCGTGATCGTCGGCGGGATCAGCAAGCTCATCCCGCTCACCGGTCAGACCACCCCGTTCCTGTCCGCCGGTGGTTCGTCGTTGATGGCGAACTGGCTGCTCATCGCGGTGCTGCTGCGCATCTCCGACGCCGCCCGGCGGCCGGTGAACCAGGGCGGCGGCCCGGCATCCCGCCCGGGTGGCGGCCCGCCGGAACAGTTGCACGGTGCTCCCACGGAGGTGATCCGCCCGTGAACGCGCCCCTGCGCCGCGTCGGCGTCGTCGTCATGGTCCTGTTCGGTCTGCTCTTCGCCAACCTGAACTGGATCCAGGCCTACAAGGCAGACGAATACCGCAACAGTGACTACAACGGCCGGGTCCAGGTGGCCGAGTACGAGCGACGGCGGGGCAACATCGAGGCCGGCGGCACCGCCGTGGCCACCAGCAAGGAGACCGGTGGCAAGCTGAAGTTCCAGCGCAGCTACCCGGCTGGGGCGAAGTACGCGCACGTGCTCGGCTACAAGCCGGTCAACCTGGGCGACACCGGCATCGAGCGGCTGGAGAACGACTTCCTCGCCGGCACCAGCGACGCCCTGCTCGGCAACCGGATCAAGGACATGTTCACCGGGGACGAGAGCGGCGGCGGCAACGTGCTGCTGAGCATCTCGAAGCGGGCCCAGGACACCGCCTACGAGCAGTTGCGCAACAACGACACCGGTGCGAAGCGGGGTGCGGCGATCGCCATCGATCCGCGCACCGGTGCGGTGCAGGCGCTCGTCTCGATGCCCGGCTTCGATCCGAACCCGCTCGTCGACCACGACACCAACGTGGCGACGGCGGCCTACAACAAGTACGAGCAGGACTCGGAGGGCCCGCTGAAGAACCGGGCACTGTCGGAGGTCCTGCCGCCCGGCTCCACCTTCAAGATCGTGGTGGCCGCCGCCGCCCTGGAGAACGGGGTCGGCAAGGACACCGAGATCCCGGCCGGACCGAGCTGGACCCCGCCGACCTCGGGCGCACCGATCCGTAACGCCGCCCCGTCGATCTGCCCGGAGGCGCAGGTCACCCTGATGGACGCGGTCACCGAGTCGTGCAACACCGGTTTCGCCCAGCTCGGCGTGCGACTGGGCGCGGACACGGTGAAGGAGAAGGCCCGGCAGTTCGGTTTCGAGCAGGACGACCTCACCGTCGGGCAGCTCGGCGAGGGGGGCCTGCCGGTGGCGGCCAGCCGGACCGGCGACATGCAGAACCCCGACGGCGGCACCGACCCCGCCGCGCTGGCGCAGTCCTCGATCGGCCAGAACAACGTCCGGATGACCCCGCTCCAGGGGGCGCTGATCGCCGGCTCGGTTGCCAACAAGGGCCGGCAGATGCGGCCCTACCTGGTCAAGCAGCTGCTCGGGCCGGACCGCACCACCAGCTACTACAACGCCCAACCCCGCGAGCTGCGGCAGCCGGTCAGCGGTCAGGTCGCCGACGACCTGCGCGACATGATGGTCAGCGTGGTGAAGAACGGCACCGGCCGCTCCGCGGACATCGACGGCTACACCGTCGGCGGCAAGACGGGCACCGCGCAGTCCGCGCCGGACCGGCCCGACCACGGCTGGTTCATCGGTTTCGCACTGGACAAGAACGGCAACGCCGTCTCGGCGGTCTGCGTGGAGCTGGAGCAGGCGGGCAGCGGCGGCAGCGCCGAGGCGGCCCGGATCGGCGGCAAGATCATGCAGGCGGCCATCGCCGATGCGGGGGGCCGCTGACATGCTCAGCCCCGGGGTGCAGCTCGGCAACCGCTACCGCCTCGACGAGCGGATCGCCAGCGGCGGCATGGGTGACGTGTGGCGCGGCACCGACCAGGTGCTGGGCCGTACGGTGGCGGTGAAGAGTCTGCTCCCGGCGCTGCTCGACGAGCCCGGCTTCGCGGAACGGTTCCGGGGCGAGGCCCGGACCATGGCCACCATCAACCACCCCGGCGTGGTCGACGTCTACGACTTCGGCAGCGACCAGGAGATCGCCTTCCTGGTGATGGAGTACGTCGAGGGCGACGCCCTGTCGGCGACGCTCAGCCGGGTCGGCCGGCTCACCCCGGCCCGGACGATGGCCCTGCTCGCCCAGGCCGCCGACGCGTTGCACGCCGCCCACGAGAAGGGCATCGTGCACCGCGACGTCAAGCCGGGCAACCTGCTCGTCCGGCCGAACGGAACGCTGGTGCTGACCGACTTCGGTATCGCCCGGTCGGAGCTGGTCGGCCAGCTCACCGCCGTCGGATCGGTGCTCGGCACCGCCTCGTACATCTCCCCCGAGCAGGCCACCGGCGCGGTCGCCACCCCCGCCTCCGACGTCTACGCGCTCGGCGTCGTGGCATACCAGTGCCTGGCCGGGCGACGGCCCTTCGAGGGCGACAATCCGCTGGAGATCGCGATGCGGCACGTCCGGGACACTCCCCGGGCGCTGCCCGGGGACATTCCGCCGCAGGTCAAGGCGATCGTGGAGCGGGCCATGGCCAAGGAGCCCGGCCACCGCTGGCCGAGCGCCGCCGCCCTGGCGGCTGTCGCCCGGCAGGCCAAGCAGGCCCTCTCCCAGCAGGCCCGCGCGGGTGGTGGGCACCCCGGTCCCGTCTCCGGCGGTCCGGTCTCCGGGGCCCCGGCCTCCCCCGCCGGCCCGATGGCCCGCGCGCAGGTGCCCGCCGTGCCCCGGCAGCAGCCGGCCCCGCTGGCCCACCAGCACCGCCCGGCGATCAGCGGACAGGCCCGCCCTCCGGCCGGTGGACAGGCCCGGCCACCCGTCAGCGGGCAGGCCCGACCGCCGGTCGCGGCCCGGCACCCGCAGCCGCCGGTGGCGCCGCAGCGTCCGCCCGCCCAGGCCACCCCGATGACGCGGCCCTACCCGCAGCAGCCCCGGGGCGCGGCGTCCGTCCCGCCGGCCCAGCTCCGTGCCGACCGACCCATGGGGTACGCCCGGCAGCCGCTCCCACCCCCCGCCCCACCACAGCGTTCCCGGTCCGGCATGGTGACCCTGGCGATCCTGCTGGCCGTCCTGGTGCTGGTCTGTTCCGGGGTGCTCGCCTACGCGACGCGACAGCGGACGAGCACCGGTGATCCCGGTGCGCCGCGAACGACGTCCGGCGCGCTGAGTGCCTTCGGACGCGACGATCCGGCCGGGACGTCGTACCGTCGGGTGGTACGGCTCGGACCGGATGCCGGCGAGACGACGACGAGCGAAGGACGACGAACGCGATGACAGCCCAGGCCCGCCTGCTCGGTGGCAGGTACCAGGTCGGCGAGCTGCTCGGTTACGGCGGCATGGCCGAGGTGCACCGCGGTCGGGACCTCCGGCTCGGTCGTGACGTCGCGATCAAGATGCTCCGGACAGACCTGGCCAGGGACGCCACCTTCCAGATGCGGTTCCGCCGTGAGGCGCAGAATGCCGCCTCGCTGAACCACCCGGCGATCGTCGCCGTCTACGACACCGGCGAGGAGACCGCGCCGACCGGCGAGACCCTTCCGTTCATCGTGATGGAGTTCGTGAACGGGCGGACCCTCAAGGAGGTCCTCGGCGTCGAGGGGCGGCTCCAGCCGCGCCGGGCGCTGGAGATCTGCGCCGACATGTGTGCGGCCCTGGAGTTCAGCCACCGGCACGGGATCATCCACCGGGACATCAAGCCCGGCAACGTGATGCTGACCCAGACCGGTCAGGTCAAGGTGATGGACTTCGGCATCGCCCGTGCGTTGGCCAGCGGCGCCACCACGATGACCCAGACCAGCGCGGTGATCGGCACGGCCCAGTACCTCTCCCCGGAGCAGGCGCGCGGCGAGGCCGTCGATGCCCGCTCCGACGTGTACGCCGCCGGTTGCGTGCTGTTCGAGCTGGTCTGCGGCCATCCGCCGTTCGTCGGCGACAGCCCGGTCAGCGTGGCGTACCAGCATGTGCGGGAGGCCCCGCCGACGCCCAGCGACATCAACCCGGACGTCACCCCGGCGATCGACGCGATCGTGCTCAAGGCACTGTCGAAGAACCCGCTCAACCGCTACCAGAGCGCCGGTGAGATGCGGGCCGACCTGCTCCGCGCCGCCGCCGGCCGGCCGGTGATGGCCACCCCGGTGATGACCCAGGACGAGACCACCCCGATGGCGGCGGCGGCAGCCGGCTACCCGACGCAGGGTCAGCAGACCCGGCACATCCCGGCCCGGGTCGGCGACCCGCAGCGGCGCAAGAGCTCCGCCTGGGTGATCGCGGCGTTCGCCGCGGTCGGGGTGCTCGCGGTGATTGCCCTGGTCGCGGCCCTGCTGATGAACGGTTCGGGAGACGACGCCAAAACGAGCGCGGTGCCCAACCTGGCGGGCAAGACGCAGGACGCGGCTTTCACCGAGATCCGCAACGCCGGTCTGGTGCCGGCGAGCGGTGACCAGGTCTTCGACAGCACCTGCAAGGTGGGTACGGTCGCCAGGCAGGACCCGCCGGCCGGCACCCCGCTGGCCGAGAACCGTCAGGTGACGGTGAACATCTGCGGCGGCAAGCCCGAGGTCAGCATCCCCAACGGCCTCAAGGGCAGCAAGGTCGACAGCGCGCAGGCTCGCCTCAGGGAGGCGAAGTTCCCCGTCACCATCGTGGAGAAGGACAGCGACGAGAACGAGGACATCGTCCTCGACGTGTCCCCGCCCGAGGGGGAGAAGGTGCCGGAGGGCACCAAGGTGACCCTGACCGTCTCCCGGGGCAACGTCCGCGAGGTGCCGAACGTCAAGGACCTCAGCCAGGCGGAAGCCATCCGGGCCATCGAGAACGCCGGTTTCAGGGCCAACCCCGAACTCGGCTCGGAGGTGCCGGCGGACGAGGCCGGCAAGGTGCAGAGCCAGAACCCGAAGGCCGGCACCAAGAAGACGAAGGGGAGCACGGTCACCATCGTGGTGAGCGTGCCGGAGGTCACCGAGTCGCCGACTCCGCCGACCCCGACCACGCCGGTGCCGACCACCACACCGCCCGGTGACGGCACGGGTGGCGGGTTCCCGCTGCCCACCCCGCCGTTCCGGGTCGAGGACCAGTGATCCGTAGCCCGAGGTGACGGTCGGGCCCGGTCCGGTGGACCGGGCCTGAGTCGTCCTGCGGGGACGACCGGCGGAAGCGACAAGCACCGTCGCGGTGACCGCGTCGACCAGCAGCGGCTCCCGCTGCCCCGGACCACCGCCCGGCGGCCGGACAGCGCTGGCGAGGGCGGGTCAGCTGGTGGCGAAGGCGGCCCGGCGGCGGGCGTCGACCTCGGCGGCCAGCTCCGGGGCGCGGTCCAGGGCCTCCGGGTGGCCGCAGGCGGCGACCCAGTTCGCCAGCATCAGGTGGCCGCCCTCGGTGAGCACCGACTCCGGGTGGAACTGCACCCCCTCGATCGGCAGGGTCCGGTGCCGCATCGCCATCACCACGCCGGACTCCGTCCAGCCGGTGACCTCCAGTTCGTCGGGGAGCGTCTCGGGGAGCACCGCCAGCGAGTGGTAGCGGGTGGCGGTGAACGGGTCCGGCAGGCCGGCCAGCACCCCGACGGAGCGGTGCCGCACCTCGGAGGTCTTGCCGTGCAGCAGCTCGGGTGCCCGGGTGACGGTTCCGCCGAACGCCTCGCCGATGGCCTGGTGGCCGAGGCAGACGCCGAAGATCGGCAGCTCACCGGCGTACCGGCGGATGACGTCGAGGCAGATGCCGGCGCGGTCCGGGCTGCCCGGCCCCGGCGAGAGCAGGACGCCCGCCGCACCGACCCGACCGACCTCGGCGACGTCGATCTCGTCGTTGCGTCGGACCTCGCACTCCACCCCGAGCTGGCCCAGGTACTGCACGAGGTTGAACACGAAGGAGTCGTAGTTGTCGATCACGAGGACACGCATGGGCTCACTGGTCCGGAGAGGGGGCGGGTGGGGTGTTGTTCCGGTCGGTGTCGTACGGCAGGTCGTGCCCGTCGCCGGCCGGTGCGTCGGGATCGACGGCGGAGTCGCCGCCCGGGTTGCCGGAGTCCTGGGTCACCTGGACGTCGTCGAAGGGCAGCAGCGGCTCGGCCCAGGGGAAGACCACATACCAGAGCAGCGCCACCGTCGCGGTGGCGAGCAGCACCGAGCCGATCAGCTTGCCGGGCAGCCCGAAGGGCAGCTTTCGCCAGATGAACGAGTACACCGTGGTCAGCCTCGCAGTTCCGGCGGTGGGCCCTCGGACTTGGGCTGCGCGCGGTCGAACTCGGCGTGGACGATCAGCCGCTGGTAGTTGTCGAACTTCGGGTTGCAGGTGGTCAGGGTGAGCAGTTTGCGGGTGGCCTTCGCCTTCGGCTCGCCGGGCACCGGCGCGACCACCTCGACCTGGTCGGGGCGGACGATCCGGGACCGGTAGACCTTGTAGACGTACCAGTCCTGCTTGCCCTCCAGGAGGATCGCGTCCCCCACCTTCAGCTCGTCCAGCCGCCAGAAGGTGGCCCGGTTGCGGTGCCCCGCGACGGAGAAGTTGCCCACCTCGCCGGGGAGCGCGCTCTTCGGGTAGTGGCCGGGGGCGTACCGGATGTCCTCCTGGGTGACGCCCTCGACGACGACCCAGTTCTTGTCGAGGCTGGGGATGTAGAGCCCGGCGATGGGCTTGCCCTCGGCCGGGGCGACCTGCTTGGCCGGGGTGCTCGGGCTGACCGTCGGGTCGCCGGTCGGGCCCCACGCCTGGGCCAGTTGCTGGTTGAGTTTGCTCTGGTGGGCGTCGACGAGGGCGGACTTGCCCCAGATCTCGTACCCGGCGAAGAGCAGCACCACCAGTCCGAAGGTGATCAGCACCTCGCCGCTGACCCGTACCCCGGCGCGTAGCCGTGAGCCGAAGGTGGGCCGGGTCAGCTCGGAGTAGACGCTCTTGTAGCCCTCCCCGGTCTGTTCCGGGCGCAGCTGCACCACCCGCTCACCACGCCGGGGCGGGGCCGGGGGCGCGACCGGATCGTCGGAGCCGGTGTGCTCGGGGGCGGGTGGCACCGCGCCCATCAGGGCGGTGGAGTCCAGCGCCGGGCTGGTCGGCCGGGCGGGCACCACCGGGAGCAGCGCCGTCGCCGCCGGGTCCGCCGTGCGGTCCGGGACCGGACCCGACCGGCCGTGGTCCACCGGCCCGTTCCCGGGTACGCCCCGGTGGGAAAGCCCGGCTCCGCCCCCGCGCGGAGCCTCCGGCCGGGGAGCGGGCGTCGAATATCGGTCGCCTCCGACGCCGGACGGGCGCGGCGTCCCGTCCGGCGCGGCGGCCCGGGGCCGTCCCGTCTCGACGGGTGGCACCGGACGCGGGGCGGCACCGGGGAGGCCGGCACCGTGCTGGCGCTCGGCCGTCGCCGGCGTGGGGCGGGTCGGTGGCGGTGGCGCGTGCCGTTGGGCCGCCTCCGGCTGCTGGCGCTGGTGCGTCTCCGGCTGCTGACCGTTGCCCGTGGCCGGGGTGGGCCGGCCCGGCCAGGCGGGCGGCGGTTGGCGCGGCGGGAGCACGGGGTGGGCCAGGGGCCGGCGGGCTGCGGGCCGGCGGCTGCGGGCTGCGGGCCGGCTGCGGGCTGCGGGCCGGGGGGCTGCGGGCGGGCTGCGGCGGGCGGCGGCGTGGACCGGTCGACCCTGGGGAGGAACGCGGTCGGCTCGTCGTGCTGGTCGCCGCCGCGCGGGCCCTCGCCCTGGTGGGTCATCGCGGCACCGTCGCCGATCGCAGCGCCGTCGAGTCCTCGAATGCGGGCACGGTGACCGTGGCGACGTGCTCGGAGTAGCCGAGCTGGTAGTGGTCGACCGCCTGCTTGAACAACCCGACTCCCTGCGAGCCGGCGAGGGCCTGCTGGAGGGCAGCGGGATCGCCGATTGCTACGATCTTGAATGGTGGCGAGTACACCCGGCCGTGCAGCAGCAGGGTGTTACCGACGCAGCGTACCGCGCTGGTGGAGAGCACGCGGACATTCATGATGGACATGGCCTCCGCGCCTCCGGCCCAGAGCGCGTTGACGACGGCCTGCACGTCACCCTGATGGACGACGAGGTCGTCGTTGGTCGCGCCCTTGGGCAGGGTGCCGTCGCCGCGGCGGGGGGCGTCGTTCAGCTCCACGGTCACCCCGGACCCGGTGAGCGCGGTGAAGCCGGCCGCCTGCTGGAGGCCGTGGGCGCGGTCCCGCTGCTCCTTGATCGGCGCGTCGGTGTCGGCCAGGGTCTCGGTCTCGCTCTCCACGTCGGCGCGCAGCCGGGCGGCCCGCAGTTCGCTGGTGGCCACCTGCTCCCGACGGTCCTCGATGAGCTGGGTGAGCTGGGGCCGGCGGTCCTCCCGCAGGGCGGTGCCGCCGGCCGTGGTCGCCGTGGTGGTGAAGAGCAGCCCGGCGGCGGCGGCGATCAGCGGCACGCCGATCGACCAGCCCGGTCGGCGCTGCCGGGGGCGTCGGGGCAGGAAGGCGATGACCGCCCGCCGCATGGCCTTCTGCCAGGATGCCGCACCGGATGTGTACTCCACCGCGCGCTCCTCTCCCGTCGTCTGGTGACGCCCGTCACGGTGCGGGACGGGTCGTCGACGCCGCGTCGACCCGACCGAATCCGGTCACCGTGGGCACCGGATCGACCCCATTCATGGCCTGGAGCGGCCTTCCGGACTACGCTGGCTGTCGAACATTATTGGCCATGGACCGTCGCCCCCGCGCCCGGTTGTCAGGCCGGACGAGGTCGTCACCCCTCTGGAGAGCGTCGTGCCCAAGTCTCAGGTCCGTAAGAAGAAGGTGTACACCCCGCCGACGGATGTCCGTCCGACGACGACGACGGCGACGCGCAAGCCTAGCCCGGTGTGGCTGCCGGCCACGGCTGTCGCGTTGATCGTCGCCGGCATCGGCTGGCTGGTGGTCTACTACCTCTCCGAGCAGGAGTACCCGGTCGCCTCGTGGGGTTACTGGAACCTCGCGGTCGGTTTTGGTGCGATGGTCAGCTCCCTGGTGCTGCTGTCCCGCTGGCGTTGAGCCCGGCGCTCCGGCGCCCACCGCGACACGGCCCAGGTCATCGCGTACGCCCCCAGCCCGGCGCTTCGGCGTCGGGCCCCCTATGGTGTCCGCAGGGCGGCGTGGCCTGGTGCGAGAAGACTCACGTTACTGTCGGGTAACTTTCGCGTAGGCTGCACCGCATGACCGAGCGGAGCGAGGTCATCGACCGGTCCGGTCGGGGGTGCGGCGGCGGTACGCCGGCCGCCCCCTGAGTCGGCCCGGCCGCCGAGCCGCTTGCCAGGCAGCAGACCGGGAGGCCAACTCGATGGGCAGCGTCCAGATCGTCACCACGGTCCTCGCCGCCGCCATCACCGCGGTGGCGGTGTGGCTCGCGGTGCGTGCGGTGCGGAAGATGGTGGCCGTCATCCGGCTGGGGCAACCCGCGCCGGAGCGGTTCACCGACAAGGGCACCCGGGCGAAGACCATGCTGGTCGAGACGGCCGGCCACACCCGGATGCTCAAGTGGGGCGTGGTGGGTGCCGCGCACTGGTTCGTGATGGTCGGCTTCATCGTGCTGTCGCTGCTCGTGCTGGAGGCGTACTTCGAGGTCGTCTCGCCGACCGGCGGGCTGCCGCTGATCGGCGGCCTCGCCGGGTACGGTCTGGTCACCGAGGTGATCGCGGTGCTCGGCACGGTCGGCATCCTGGTGCTGATCGCGATCCGGGTCCGCAACCGGCCGACCCGTCCAGGTGGGCGGTCCCGGTTCACCGGCTCCACCATGTGGCAGGGCTACTTCGTCGAGGCCGTCGTCCTCGCCGTGCTGATCATGGGGTTCGTGATCCGGGGGTTCAAGGTCGCCACCGACCACTTCGAGTACCCGCTCTGGGCCACCCCGGTCAGCCACGCCGTCGGCGCGCTGCTGCCCGCCTGGCCGGCCGGCGTGAGCATCGCCGCCCTCATCAAGATCATTATCTCGATGACCTGGCTGATCGTCATCGCGCTGAACGTGACGATGGGCGTCGCCTGGCACCGCTTCCTGGCGTTCTTCAACATCTTCTTCAAGCGCGAGCCGGCCCGGCCCGCCGGCTCCGGGCTCGGCCCGCTGCGACCGATGACCAGCCAGGGCAAGCCGCTCGACTTCGAGGAGGCCGACCCGGAGAAGGACCAGTTCGGCGTCGCGCAGGTCGAGCAGTTCTCCTGGAAGGGCCTGCTCGACTTCAGCACCTGCACCGAGTGCGGTCGCTGCCAGTCGCAGTGCCCGGCCTGGAACACCGGCAAGCCACTGTCGCCCAAGCTGCTCGTGCTCAGCCTCCGCGACCACGCGTACGCCAAGGCGCCGTACCTGCTGGCCGGGGGTGGCAAGGACCTGACCGGCGAGGAGAAGGCCACCCAGGCGCAGCTCGCCCATCTCGACGTGCTCACCCTCGCCGAGGCCGACCGGCCGCTGATCGGCGACGCCGAGGCCGGCGGCGTGATCGACCCGGACGTGCTGTGGTCCTGCACCACCTGCGGGGCCTGCGTCGAGCAGTGCCCGGTCGACATCGAGCACGTCGACCACATCGTCGACATGCGTCGCTACCAGGTGCTGATCGAGTCGAGCTTCCCCTCCGAGGCCGGCGTGATGCTGCGCAACCTGGAGAACAAGGGCAACCCGTGGGGCGCGCCGCCGAACACCCGCGAGGACTGGACCAAGGGGCTGAGCTTCGAGGTGCCCCGGGTCGGCGAGGTCGACGACTTCGAGTACCTGTTCTGGGTCGGCTGCGCCGGTGCGTTCGAGGACCGGGCCAAGAAGACCACCCGGGCGGTCGCCACCCTGCTGCACGAGGCGGGCGTCTCCTTCGCCATCCTCGGCGAGGGCGAGACCTGCTCCGGTGACCCGGCCCGGCGGATCGGCAACGAGTTCGTCTTCCAGATGCTCGCCCAGCAGAACGTCGAGACCCTGAACGAGGCTTTCGAGGGCCGGGAGAAGGCCAAGCGCAAGATCGTCGCCACCTGCCCGCACTGCTTCAACACCCTCGGCAACGAGTACGGCCAGCTCGGCGGGGAGTTCGAGGTGGTCCACCACACCCAGCTCCTGGCCCACCTGGTCAGCACCGGCAGGCTCACCCCGGTGCAGCCGGTCGACGGCGGGGTCACCTACCACGACCCCTGCTACCTGGGCCGGCACAACCGGGTCTTCGCTCCGCCACGGGAGGTGCTCGGCAGCGCCATCAACGGCGGTGGCAACGCGGACAGCGGGCTCATCGAGATGCCGCGCAACAGCGAGCGCTCCTTCTGCTGCGGTGCCGGCGGCGCCCGGATGTGGATGGAGGAGAAGATCGGCAAGCGGATCAACGTGGACCGGGTCGAGGAGGCCATGTCCACCGGGGCCCGGACGGTCGCCGTCGGCTGCCCGTTCTGCTCGACGATGCTCAACGACGGGGTCAACGGCAAGGGGGCCGGCGAGCAGGTCGAGGTGGTCGACGTGGCCAGCGTGCTGCTCCGCTCGGTCAAGCCGGACGCCGCACCCGGTGAGAAGGAGACCGCGCCGGCCGCCGGCTGAGGCCGTACCGCTGCCGTGGACGAACGCACGACGGCGGCGGCACCCACCCGGTGCCGCCGCCGTCGCGGTCGTCAGGACGTCGTGGTGGTGATGATGGCGGCCGTGGTGGCCACCGTGGTGGCCATCATGATCGCGGCCTGGGTCTCCTCGATCGCCTTCTTCGTCGCCGCGGACGCCCAGTCCCCGGCGGCGATCTCCGTGGTGTGGGCCTTGAGCCGCTCCTTCGGCAGCTCCCGGAAGAGCTTGCGGTCCAGCCCGACCGCCCGGGTCACGCCGAGCAACGCGGCCGTCCGGGCCTCCACCGGGCCGTCGGAGAGCAGCGCGTCGACCATCCGCTGCCGGGCCGCCGTCTCGGCCACCGGCTCCGCGCCGGTCGGCGACGGATAGCGGGTACGCGGGAACACCAGCAGCACCCGGTCGGACTCCCGGCGCAGCACCCCCTCGTCGACCAGACCCGACAGCACGCGATCGGGCAGCCCCTTGGCCAGCCGGCCGATCCAGTCCTTCGGCCGGCGACGCTTGTCGTCGGCGGTCACCTCGGCGAGGGCGTCGTCCAGCAACCGGCGGCCGGTCGGAGCCGGGTCGGTCACCACCAGCCGCTCGTCGACCACCTCGACCCGACCGGCGAGGGCCAGCTCCAGCAACACCGCCCCGGCCAGCCCGTAGTCGAGGTGCGGCCGGCCGAGCCGGTTCACCCCGTTGTCGTCGTAGGCGAGCAGGACCAGTTCGTCGGCGAGGGTGAGCGGTGCCATGCCGTCCACGCTAACCCCGCGGCGCGAACCCCGCCGGTGGGCGAACCTGACGGCGAATTCGGTGACTGTGAGCCACGCCCCGGTGACCGCCGGGGGCGGATCTGAAACAATCACGCCCATCGACTCACTGCTGCTCGGCACGTTGTTGCCCCTGGTCGGCTTCGTGCTGCTGACCGCCGGCAACGCGTTCTTCGTCGCGGCCGAGTTCGCCCTGGTCACCGTGGACCGGGCGGAGATCGACCGGCGGGCCGAGGCCGGCGATGCCACCGCCGCCACGGTCCGCCGGGCGCTGCGCGAACTCTCCTTCCAGCTCTCCGGGGCGCAGCTCGGCATCACCCTCACCGCGCTGCTCACCGGCTACCTGGCCGAGCCCGCCCTCGCCCGGCTGTTCCACCCGCTGCTGGCCCCGCTGGGCGGCGTGGACCGGTTCAGCCCGCTGCTCGCCCTGGCGCTGGCCACCCTGCTCTCGATGCTCTTCGGCGAACTGGTGCCGAAGAACCTGGCGCTGGCCCGACCGATGCCGGCGGCGCTGGCCACCGCCGGGCCGATGCGGGCCTTCTCCCGGACCTTCGGCTGGCTGATCAGAGGGCTGAACAACTCGGCCAACCGGCTGGTCCGCCAGCTCGGGGTGGAGCCGCAGGAGGAACTGGCCAGCGCCCGCTCTCCGGAGGAGCTGGGCCTGCTGGCGGCCATCTCGGCCCGGGCCGGCGCGTTGCCGCCGGACACCGCCATGCTGCTGCGGCGCACCATCCGCTTCGGTGACAAGCGGGCCGCCGAGGCGATGACCCCCCGGGTGGACGTGATCGCGCTGCGGGCCACCGCCACCGTCGCCGAGCTGCTGGACCTGTCCCGTCGGACCGGCCGGACCCGGTTCCCCGTCTTTGAGGAGACCCTCGACCTGGTCACCGGGGTCGCGGCCGTACCCGACGCGCTCGGTGTGCCGCTGGCCGCGCGGGCCGGCACCACCGTCGCCTCGGTCGCCCGCGAGCCGGTGTACGTCCCGGAGAGCCTCGATCTCGACGGCGTGCTGGCGGCGCTGAAGGCCGCCGGGTCCGACCTGGCGATCGTGGTCGACGAGTACGGGGGCACCGACGGGGTGGTGACCGTCGAGGACCTGGTCGAGGAGCTGGTCGGGGAGATCGCCGACGAGTTCGACCCGGCCACCGTGGACGACGCCCACGACACCGGACTGACCGTGCCGGGCGGGGAACGGACCGTCCTGGTCGACGGGGTGCTGCGGGAGGACGAACTGTTCGAACAGACCGGCTTCCGGCTCCCCGAGGGCCCGTACGAGACGCTGGCGGGGTTTCTGATGGCCCGGCTGGGGCACATCCCGCTGCCCGGCGAGACGACCGGGGCCGACGGTTACGAGTTCACCGTCGTCGAGGTGGAGCGGCATCGGATCGAGCAGGTCCGGGTGGTCCGTCCCGAGGAGCCGCACGTCGATGACTGAGCTGCTGGTGGCGGTGGTGCTGCTGCTCGGCAACGCGTTCTTCGTGGGCAGCGAGTTCGCGTTGATCGCGTCCCGGCACACGGTGGTGGAGCCGTTGGCCGCGACCTCGAAGCGGGCCCGGTGGGCGTTGTCGGCGATGAACCAGATCCCGCTGATGATCGCCGGGGCGCAGTTGGGCATCACCGTCTGCTCGCTCGGGCTGGGCGCGATCGCCGAGCCGGCCCTGGCCCACCTGCTGGAGCCGGTGTTCCACGCGGTGCTGCTGCCGGCGGGCGCGGTGCACCCGGTCGCCTTCCTGATCGCCCTGGGCGTGGTGGTCTTCCTGCACACGGTGGTCGGCGAGATGGTGCCGAAGAACATCACCCTGGCCGGCCCGGAGCCGTCGGCGCTCTGGCTGGGGCCGGCGATGCTGGCGTTCTGCCTGGCCACCAAACCGCTGCTGCTGGCGATGAAGTGGGCGGCCCGGCAGGTGCTGCGACTGTGGGCGGTGGAGGCCGCCGACGCGGTGAAGACGGTCTTCACCGCCGAGGAGCTGGCCGGGCTGGTGGCGCAGGCCCGCACCGAGGGGCTGCTCGACGCCGAGGAGCACGCCCGGATCACCGGGGCGTTGGCGTTGCACGACCGGACGGCGGCGGACGCGCTGCAACCCTGGTCCACGGTGACCACGGTGGCCGAGGACGTCTCACCGGCCTCACTGGAGGTGCTAGCGACCACCACCGGCCGGTCCCGCTTCCCGGTGGTGCAGCGCTCCACCCGGCGGGTGTTGGGCTTCGTGCACGTCAAGGACGTCCTCGGGTACGCCGGAGCGTCCCGCCGGGCGCCGGTGCCGGCCGAGGTCTACCGGCCGCTGGCGGTGGTGCCGCCGGACCGTACGCTGGCCGATCTGCTGCTGGCGATGCGGCGCGAGCGGCGGCACATGGTGCTGGTGAGCGACGGTCGCCGCCCCCTGGGTGTGGTCACCCTCGACGATGTATTGACTGCGATCGTTGGAAATTGAGTGAACACCCTTTGTGTGCAAGCGATTGCACTGATGTGATGGTGTGCCCACCCGCCTTGATTCCATACCGTGACTGCCCCTAATGTTGCACCGGCCGCTGTGGGTCGTCTGCCTCCTGCTTCCCCTTAGCGAGGCGCCCGGCGGTCGGTGGCAAAGGAGTCGACGCCGGTGGCAACCATGCCCCCTCAACGTCATGTCCAAGGTCAGCCGCCCGTCCGGCCGGCAGTCCTCCGGCGGGTCGCCCGTCGCCTGCTCACCGTGGTCGCGGCGGTCGCTGTGGGCGTCGGGATGCTCGCCGTGCCGGCGCACGCCGCGCCGTCGCCCGAGGAGATCGAGGCGGCTCTCGACAAGCAGTGGGAGCAGCTCGAACCGACCATCGAGAACTACAACAAGGTCCGGGCGCAGCTGAAGGTCAACCGCAAGAAGTCGGTCGAGCTCCAGAAGAAGATCGAGCCGTTGGCCCTGCAGAGTGAACTGGCCCTGGGGCGGGTGGGTGACCTCGCCTCCCGCTACTACAAGTCCGGGCCGTCGCAGGAGTTGAGCGCGCTGCTCACCACCAGCACGCCGGGCACTCTCGCCGCGCAGTTGACCATTCTGGACCGCCTCGCCGCCGAGCAGCGCAGAGAGGTCGAGGCGGTGCTCGTGGTGCGCCGCAAGTACGACGCCGAGAAGCAGAAGCTCGACACCCTGATCGCCGCCGAGGTGCAGCAGGAGAAGGACCTCGCGGCCAAGAAGACCAAGATCAACGCCGAGATCAAGCGGCTCCAGGCGTCGATGCCGAAGACCACCGTCAAGGTGAACGGCTGCCCCACGATCAACGGGGTGCTCAGCTCCGCCGCCCGTACCGCGATCCAGGTGGCCTGCCAGCAGGTCGGTGACCCGTACGTCTGGGGTGCCACCGGGCCCAACTCGTTCGACTGCTCCGGGCTCACCCAGTTCGCCTACAAGGCGGCCGGGATCTCGCTGACCCACTTCACCGGTGCCCAGTGGAACGAGGGCAAGGCCATCCCGCGCTCCGAGGCCCGCCCCGGTGACCTGGTCTTCTTCTTCAGCGACCTGCACCACGTCGGCCTCTACCTGGGCAACGACATGATGGTGCACGCGCCGCGGACTGGTAAGCCGGTCCAGGTGGCCAGCATCAACCACATGCCGGTGGCCGGCTTCCGCCGACCGGGCTGACCAACGCAGACACCAACCCCCGGCCCGACGGGCCGGGGGTTGCGTCTTTCCGGAGCCGGAGTGTGCCGGCCCGGCGGGTTGCGGATCGATAACGACCGTCTCTACTCTGGTCAATCGTCGGTCGGCACCAGGTCCGCCCCGCCCGGGGTGGCGTCGACCGGCACCGCCGAGTCGCCTCCGGGCGAGCCGGGGACCCAGGTACGCCGGGGTGAATCCGCAACCACTGCGGTAGGGCGCTCCCTTCCCGCCCGAACCCGTCAGCTAACCCGGTAGGCGGTCGAGGAAGAAGGAGCCCGGAGCCCGGTGGCACACCATGCCCCGCGGCCACCGTCACGCCGGTCGACCCAGGTCGCCCGCGAGACGGCGGTGCCGCGCCCACGCTGGTCCCGCTTCACCACCACCACCCTCGCCACCCTGGCCGCCGTGGCGGTCGCCCTGACCGGTGGCGTCACGGCGGCCCACGCCGACCCCTCGGTCGCCGAGGTCGAACGACAGATCGACCAGGACTGGAACAGGCTCGAACCGATCATCGAGCAGCACAACGCCACCCGGACCGACCTGGTCGCCAAGCGCCGGCAGGCCGACGCGCTGGGCAAGCGGATCGCCCCGCTGCAGCGCCGGGTGGACCAGGCGATGAACCAGGTCAGCGGCCTCGCCGTCCAGGCGTACAAGGGCGAGAACATGTCCACCGTCAACGCCCTGCTCGGTAGCCACAACCCGAGCCAGGTGGTCGAACAGTTGGGGTTGCTGGACCGGTTCGCCAGCCGCCAGCAGCGCGAGGTGCGGGCCGTCGCGGCGCTGCGCGACGAACTCGCCGCGACCAAGGCGCCGTTGGACGAGATGGTCGCCCAACTGACCCGTACCGAGGCCCAGTTGGCGGCGAAGAAGAAGCAGATCAACACCGAGATCGACCGGTTGCAGAAGCTGCGGCTCAAGGTCTACGGCAACGGCGGCGGAGGGTCGCTGCGCCCGGCCCCGTGCCCGGCCGGCTACCCCGGTGGTCCGTCCGGCACGGCCGTCAAGTACGCCTGCGCCCAGATCGGCAAGCTGTACGTGTGGGGCGCGGCCGGCCCGAACAACTTCGACTGCTCCGGGCTGACCATGGCCGCCTGGTCGAAGGCCGGGGTGTCGCTACCGCACAACGCCCGGCAGCAGCGCCAGGTCACCGACCGGGTGAGCCGGGCCGACCTGCGCCCCGGCGACCTGGTCTTCTACTACTCCGACCTGCACCACGTCGGGATGTACGTCGGGGACGGCTGGGTCGTGCACGCCTCCCAGTCCGGTCAGCCGATCACGATGAAGCGGGTCGACGACGGGCCGGTCAACAGCTACGGCCGACCCGGCTGACCCGCGCGTCCGGGCCTCCCTATCCGGGGGTCCGGACGCGGTGTTCCTCGCTCCGGTGCGACTGTGCTCCGGCGGCGCCCGTCCCTGGGATGCGGCCCGCGCCGCCAGGTTGTGGTCCGCACCCTCGGGGTGCGGCCCGGCCCGGTGCGGCCCGGCCCGGTGCGGCCCGGCCCGGTGCGGCCCGGTGGGGTGTGGTCAGCGGGTGGGCCAGGTGCGCCAGTTCTGCCAGGAACGGCTCTGGGTCGGCCCGCGCTGGCCCTGGTAGCGCGACCCGTAGACCGCGGAGCCGTAGGGGTGCTCGGCCGGCGAGGAGAGCCGGAAGATGCAGAGCTGGCCGATCTTCATGCCCGGCCACAGGGTGATCGGCAGGTTGGCCACGTTCGACAGCTCCAGCGTGACGTGGCCGGAGAAGCCCGGGTCGATGAAGCCGGCGGTCGAGTGGGTGAGCAGACCGAGGCGGCCCAGGCTCGACTTGCCCTCCAACCGACCGGCGAGCTGGTCACCGAGCGAGATGACCTCAAGCGTGGAGGCGAGCACGAACTCGCCCGGGTGCAGCACGAACGGCTCACCCTCCGGCACCTCGACCATCGACGTCAGGTCGTCCTGCTGCACGGCCGGGTCGATGTGGGTGTAGAGGTGGTTGTTGAAGACCCGGAACAGCTTGTCGAGACGCACGTCGATGCTGGACGGCTGCACCAGGCTCGGCTCGAACGGCTCCAGCGCCAGCGCGCCCGCCTTGATCTCGGAGACCAGGTCCCGGTCGGAGAGCAGCATCGGGACACCCTATCGAGGGCGTGGGCCGGTCCCGCCAACCGGGCCGCCCCGCCGGCCTCGCCGGCGCGTCGGCCGCCCCGGCCTACCGGGCCGCCCGCGGGCCGCCCGCGGGCCGTCGTCGGCGGCGGCTCCGGGGCGCATGTCGGGCCTTTCCACCTGCGTGTCGGACTGACTTTAGAACGCCTGTTCGATAGGATGACCGCATGGCATCCTGGTCCGCATTCGCCGCCGACGAGCCCCGACTCGCCGACGGGATCCGCCTTCTTCTCCAGCAGTACGGGCCGGGTTTCGGCTACCTGGCCACCGTCCGCGCCGACGGCGGTCCCCGGGTGCACCCGGTCTGTCCGCTGGTCACCGACGGCGGGCTGTTCTGCTTCGTCGTCGACTCGCCCAAGCGGCGCGACCTCGAACGTGACGGCCGCTACGCGCTCCACTCGTTCCCGTCGGAGGAGAGCGACGACGAGGCATACCTGGCCGGTCGCGCCGCGCCGGTGACCGATCCGGCCCGGGTGGCGCTGGTGGCCGCGATCGGTCGGGCCGCACCCCAGGTCGACTGGCGGCTCTTCGAGTTCAGCGTGGACGTCGCCATGCTGACCCGCCGTGACCACGGCGGCCCGCTGCGCCCCGACGGCGGGCGGCCCGCCCTGCAGGTCTGGCTGGACCCGACGGCGGGCCGACCGGGTGTCGCCGACCTACCCGACCAGCGGCCGTCCCGGCGTGGCCGACACGGGTTCGACACCCGTCGTACCGCCGCCTGACCCCGCAGACGACGGTGCCGGCCCCGTCCGGGAAGGACGCAGCCGGCACCTGATGTCGCTGGCGTGCCGGTCAGGACGCCGGCGTGCGTGCCGCCGGTCAGGCCGACGCGCGGTAGGCGGTCCAGGCGTTCACCATGCGGCTCGCCTGACCAGCGGTGAACTGGTACATGCACGAGTCGTAGGTGTAGTCCATGAAGTTGGTGATCGGGTCCTTGCCGGACGCGGTGCAGGTGTCCCGGCCGGTCGGGCACTCGAAGGCCGGCTCACGCTCGGCCGGGGTGTCGGAGACGCCGTCGCCCGAGCCCGAGCAGCCACCCTGGAAGGTGTGGTAGAGGTTCAGCCAGTGGCCGACCTCGTGGGTGCCCGTGTCGCCCTTGTTGTAGTTGGTGGCGGTGCCGTTCGGCAGCGACTCGCCGAGCGCGACGACGCCGTCCATCACGTCCAGAGTGCGCTTGGGGAAGGTCGCCCAGCCGAGCAGGTCGTCACTCAGCTCACCCAGGTACATGTTGAGGGTGTTCTTGCCGCCGGTGCGCAGCGAGGTCTTCATCGACCGCTCGGCCGAGGACCCCTGCACGATCGGGTACCAGGAGGCGTTGGTGACCCGGTTGATCTTCTGGAGCTGGAAGGTGAAGCCGGTGGCCGCACCACCGGTCGCGCCGCTGTAAGCCTGGTTCAGCACGCTGATCTGCGAGTTGATCATCGAGTCGGGGATGTTGCCCCCGGCCCGGGTGCTGTCCCGCTGGATCACGTGGACGACGACCGGGACCGTGATCGGGGCCAGTGCCACCGTCCTGCCCTCGGTCGAACCGGTGCGGATGCTGGACTTCGACCGCAGGGCGCTATTGCGCAGGGCGGCAGCGAAGTCCGCCTCCCGGTCCTGGACCTGCTTGGCGGTCAGCTCGTTCGGGTCGTGCCGCTTCTGGGCGGCCTTGCTGCCGCCGCGCACACGCGCGTCGGAGTGGACGTCCGCGTGGACGTCGGCCGGCTCCGCGCAGGGGGCGTTACCGGGGGCTGCGGAGTACGCGGAAGCCGCAGGCACGACGCCCACCGCAGCGGTGCTCAACAGCAGCGCGAAGGTCGTCGATGCGACACCGGCGGCACGCCGGGTCAGCAGGTTGGGACGTAGTCCCATGGGCCCACCTCTTTCTGGCGGCGCGACAGGGGGTATGTCGCGCCGAGGTCGTGAACGTGGGGGTGACGTTACAACTGATCGACACGTTTGAGAACGTCCCCAAGCTGCTTCTGTGAAACATCTGACCGTTTTGTTTCAGCAGATCGTAGTCGGTCGGTGACGGGTGTTGGTCGACGGCGCGCGGGGGTGCCAGGGTGCGCGGGCATGGTCACCTCAGGTACAGTGGTCCCGCTTGCGGGTGTAGTTCAATGGCAGAACATCAGCTTCCCAAGCTGACAGTGCGGGTTCGATTCCCGTCACCCGCTCCAACGCATGAAGGCCCTGGCCGGGACGTGAGTCCGGACCAGGGCCTTCATGCTGTCAGGAGAGCCGAAACCGGCCGTGGGCCATTAGCGGGCCATTAGCTCGCCTCGGTTGTTGGTTCGCCACCCTCGGCGGCCCGCTTCGGCTTGCGCGGGCTCGGCTTGCGTCGGGCCGCCTTGACCGCCTTGTCGATCGCGTCGGCGATGCCCTGGTCTGCCTCCCGGTTGGCGTGCTGGTAGATCAGCGCGGCACGCGGGCTGTCGTGACCCATCCGGGCCATGATGTCCCGCAAGCTCGCGCCGGGTGCCCGCGACGCGAGGGTGTTCCCGGTGTGCCGCAGGTCATGGAAGTGCAGCCCGGCCGCGCCGATGGCCGCTACCGCCTCGGGCCATTTGACCAGCTTGTTGAAGTTGCCGCGCCAGAGGTTCCGGCCGCTTTCGCTGGTGAACACGAACGCCTCGGATGCCGCGCCGACATGGTTGCCCATGTGCTGTTTCAGCACGGGTAGAGCGGCCTTCGGTAGCGCGATGGTCCGTACACCGGCCCGCGATTTCGGTGGACCGAGGATCAAGCCGGTTCCCCGGTGCTCTACGAACGCCTGCCGAACCCGTACGGTGCCGGCGGTCAGATCGATATCGCACCGTTGCAGGGCCACCGCCTCACCCCACCGCAGACACCCGAAGGTTGTGACCAGGATCAGCGCCCGGAATCGGTCGGGCATCCGTTCGGCCAACGCGAATATCTGCGGCACGGAGAGCACCGGCCGCTCTGCCGGTTTCTCCTGGTCTGCGCCCACGACGCGACAGGGGTTCACCCTGATCAACTCGTCTTCCTTGACGGCGGTCATCAGGACGGCGCGCAAAAGTCGGTACGCCTTTGCGGCCATGGTCACCGATACTCCCTCGGCCAACAGACGCGACCGCCACTCCCGGACCATCGGCGTGTCGATCCGGTTGAGCGGCATATCGCCGAGGTACGGCGCGACGTGCTTGCCGAGGGTCCACCGGTAGAGGTGCACGGTCCGGGGCCGGAGGTTCGGCCGCTCGTCGATCCACCGCTCGGCATAGTCGCGTAGGCGCACCTTGCCACGCTCGGGATCGATCCACTCGCCCCGGGCCATCTGTACCTCGATCAGGGACAGGTACCGCTCAGCCTCGGGTTTGCGAGCGAAGGTCTGCGGGGCAGAACGCATCCGGCCGTCCGGACCGGGATAGCGGGCCTGGTAGCGACCCGACTCCCGCTTGCGGACGCTCCCGAATCGACGGTGTCCGTCTTTGTTCGCCATGGTTAGGCAACACTCCTCAACTCGCGCCACACGGATTCAGTGGTCAGGGGCTCCACCCGGCCCGCCACCACGAAGGCGGCAAGGTCGGTGGGATCGAACCGGATCGAACGGCCGAGGCGGTGGAACGCGATTCGGCGTTCGGCGACAGCGCGGCGCAGGTAGCGCACGCTCATCTTGATTCGGTCGGCGGCTTCCTCGATGGTGAGCAGTTCCTCCGGCAGCACCGGGGCGGGCGTGATCTGGCGGGTGGTCCGCTTCGTCATCGCTTCTCCTTGGGGGTGGCGTCGAGGTAGATGCGCTGGAACATCGGGGAGCGGCGGTCGGGGTGGGGCCGGGAGACGTGGCGGATGTGCAGCACTCGGGCGATGGCGTCGAGTGCTGCGGTTGTTTCAGCGGGTGTGCCGTGCAGCCTGATTCGCACGGTGAGCGCCTTTCGGTCGGTGCTGGTCGGGTGGGAGGGCGGGTTAGGCGGTGCGGCAGAACGGCGTAGGGCGGCCCGCTAAGAGCGCCGTAGGCGCACGATCACGGCAGCATCGGTGTACGGCTATGGGTGGGTCGTCTCTGTGGCTCTCAGCGGGCCGTTTCTGCTGCCGGTTGGGGGCGGGTGTTCTGCCGGGAGGGGCCGGGAAGCGTTGACACGCTGACAATCGGCGATCATGCGAGCGTTTCCGCAGGTGAAGGCCGGTGTGCGGGTGTCAACGGGGGGCGTTGACAGGCGTTGACACCCGTTGACAGCGGGTCGGGGTGTCAACGCCTGTCAACGGCTGTCAACGGGGGGCGTTGACAGCTTCGGACATGCCGTGAGCTGCGAAAACGTCGCCAGTGGGGCCGGGTGTCAGCGTGTCAACGCTTCCGGGGTCCTCCGTGACGGCGCGGGGGTGCAGCTCATAGCGGCCGTCCATGCCGTTGCGGACCCATCCGAGGGCGGCCAGTTCGGCGAGCACCGCCGACACCTCGTCGGATTTCGGGAGTCGGCGGGACACCTTGCGATGCAGCTCCCGGCGGGTGAACGTGGTCATGCCCTTGCTGGTGAGAACACCGAGCACGTACCGGGTGTTCTCCATCGCGGCGTCGCTGCCGATCGTGGTGAGCGCGGCCCGGTAGTGCGCGGCGAAGAACTCCGCGAGGCGGACGGCGTCGGCCATGCGGTCGGCGTCGATGGGGCGTCGCCAGGCGTCGGCGGGGTGGTGGGCGACGTGCAACAGCCCGGCCAGGCGCAGCGTCGCACCCGAGAGCTTGTTGCCCCACTCCCGCATGTCGTACAGGCTGCCGCCGGGGCGTAGCTCGCTCTCCACCTGCTCGGCGGCGGTCCGCCGGACGGTGCCGGCTTCCTCGGTGAGGACGACGACGGCGGGGTCGGTCCATTCGGCGAGGGTGGCGGCCAGGTCGTGGACGCGGTGGGCGTAGCCGGTGGTGACCTGCTCGGGCACCGGTGGTGTGTCCACCGCCCGGTATCCGGCGAGGGATCGGGGCAGGGCGAACAGGAACCGGGCGGGTAGGCCACGGCCGGCGAGGTCGGCGTTCCCGCCGAACTTGCGCAGCACGGTCGGTTGCGCCATCACGCACACGGTCAGCGCGGGTTTGTCGACGGCGGCACCCTCACGGGTGATCCGCTCATTGCTCATCGGCTGCCCCGCGTGGCCTTTCAAGTAGGGGTCAAGGTTCGGGGCACCGGAGTACCGGCCGGCGAGGGTGTCGAAGATCCCGCCCTCGTCGCTGATGATCGCCATGCGTCCGCCGTTGGCAGCCATGAGGTTGATGAGGATTTCGGGGGTGGCGTCGTCCACGATCAGTTTCGGCAGGGTCGGGACGGTGATGGCTTCGGCGGCGATGGCGGCGGCCACCGCATCGGCGGACGCGGCGTCTTGCTTGCCGGGGTCGGTGGCTTTCGCGGCTACGGTCTTGGCTTGCTCGGCCTGCCGGTCGGCGATGTCGCGCAGCGCGGCGGCTTCGGCGATTCTCGGCCGCATCGCCTCGGACAGCGTGGACTGTGCCGCGAACAGCGGCGCGGTCATCGCCCGATGCACAGGGCTCTTGCGTTCACCGGGGCCGGCGATGACGGCGGCGAACACGTTGACCGGTTCCCGCCACCCGGCCACCGGCTCCACCTCCAACCGGCCACCCGCGCACGCCGACAGCACAGCCACGGCGAGGGTTCCGGCCATAGCCGGATCGGTCTGGGTGAACCGGGCCACGCCGGTCACCATGTCGCCGAGCCACCGGGGGAACACGTCGACCGGGAACGGCGGCGGCGCGGCGGACGGGCCGGTCAAGGGCACTGGAACATCCCACAGCGGCCCGCTGCCGGGTGGCGCGTCGGTGGCTTGCAGGTCGGTGACGAGGTGAAGGCGGGCGGCGGTCATGCGGCACGTCCTTCCGTGAACGGTGCGGGGAAGCGGGGATTGGTGACAACCGGGGTTGTCGGTGTGCGTGCCAGCTCGGCCAGCAGCGCCATCTGTTCGGGCATGCCGCGTGTGCCGTCCAGGGGCCGGCGGGCGTGGGGCCACACCGCCGACACCGGGTCGGCGTAGTCGCGTCCGGCGAGCACGGTCACGGTGCCGGCCACGTCGATGCCCATCCGGCGGGCTTGCGCCCGCAGCGTCGGCACGCCGACCGCGCCCGGTTGGCCCATGCGCAGGTCGTACGGCTCGATCACGGTGTCGGGGGTGAGTAGCCCGTATCGGGCGGACAGGATGACCAGCCGCCCGCCGAGCCGGTCAGCGGCGCGGCGGCATGCCCGGTGGTAGCTGCCGGTGTACATCTGCCCTGCCGGGGCGGGCCGGTCGCGTTTCGCACTGCCGCACGGCACGATCACCACCGCGTCGTCTCGGCCGGTAACGGTGCGGCGCATCCGGGCGTTGACCGGGTCGGCGTATGCCTTGCTCGCGGCTTGCCGGGTGGTGCCCACCGCCCGGCCGACGTCGGCGAAGGTCCACCCGTCGATCAGGACCAGGTCGACAGCCAGCCATTCCCGGGCTTCCCGGCACGCGGCCTCCAACGCGGTCACCGCTGCCAGCGCTTCGGACGGTGTCCGCGCGGCGGCCACAGCGGCGGCATGCTCGGCGACGTGACCGGTCGCCGGGTGGAGCTGCGGCGCGCGGTGACAACTGCGGTTGTCACCGGGCCGGCTCATGCGGCCACCTGCCGGGGTCGACGTGCGCCGGCTTTGAACCCTGACGCGATGGTGGCGAGCACCGCCCGGTGCCGCAGCCCGGCCGATCCCCCCGCGTGTTCCAGTGCGGTTGTCGCCTCATCGGCGGACAGCGCGCCACCGGCGACGAGTTGCCCGACGGCAACAGCGGCCCGATACAGGGCGTCGTTGTGGTGGTCGGGGGCGTCGGTGACCCGCGCGCATTCCCGTTCCAGGGCGGTGCGGACGTAGGCGCGTTCCCGACCACCGGGCAGGTCGACCACCACCGGCCGCTGCGGCGGCAGCGGGGCGGGTTCCAGGAGTGCGGCGATCCAGTCGGGTAGCGGTGCCGGGTCGGTGTCGAGGTCGACGGTGTAGGGCCGTCCGGCGACGGTGGAGCCGGGGGCGACGACGTATCCGCCGTGCGCGCGGGTGTCGATCAGCCATCCGAGGGTGCCGGCCGTGTTGCGCAGTGCCGGCCCGCCGGTGGGGTGGCGGTAGTAGAGGTGGGTGCCGCTCCTGCCGGTGGTCACGGTGTAGGTCGGGGTGAGGTGCTGTCCGTGGCCGGTGGTGAGGTGGGCCAGGATCTCGGCCCCGGTGGTGGCCCCGTACCGGTCCCATCCGGGCGGCGGGGTCTGTCCCGGCTTGGCCACGTCGAGATCGACCACTACCAGCCCGGACGGCCCGCACGCCAGCCCGATGCCGTAGGGGCGGGCAGTCCAGGCACGGCGGATACGGTCCGGGTCGGTGGTGGCGCGGGGTTCCCATCCGAGGTGTTGTCCGGCGTTGCGGCAGCGCGGGTCGCGTCCGGTGCACTGGTCGGCGGTGTGGTCGGGGAACGCGGGTCGCTTGTCGTCGGGGCGTAGCGGGAAGACGTGCCAGCCCCGGGCCGCGTGGGCGAGCGCGGCGGCGAGCAGGTCGGCGGTAGGCATGAGGTGTTCCCCCTTCGGTGGGGTCCGTTCGTGCAGTGGCGTCGATGAGGGCTCGCGCCGCCCGGCCAGCGCGGCGGGTGTGTGGGCGGGGCAGCGCGGCCCTTGCAGGTAGAGGCGGACGTGGTCGGGGTGGTGGCAGTAGCGGCCGGCGGTGCCGATCCAGTGGCCGCACCGCCCGCCGGTCACCGCGCGGCCCGTCCGGGTCGGGGTCGGGCGGCGATCGCGGCGCGGGTCACGGTGCGCCGCAGGTCGCCGAGCAGCCCGACCAACTGACGTCGGGCGGCCACCTCCCCCGGGGCGAGGGCGACTCTGACGCGTACCTCGGCGTGTTCGCGGCCGGTGGCGGTGCGGACCCGTACGAGGACGGCTCGGGCGCGGCCGGCGATGTCGACCACGATCTCTTCGGAGCGGTGCTCTCCGAGGTTGCAGCGGTGGTCCCGGCCGCACCATCCGGTGTGACCGGCGGCGCGGTGGTTCATCGGACCGCCTCGGAGCGGAGGCGGTGGAAGACGTTGTAGACGCGTCGTCCGGTGCGCAGCCTCATGCCCCGGTCGCAGCGTCGGCAGGCGCGCGGTCGGTGGAGGAATCGGGTGGTGGTGTGGCCGGTTCCGGCGCATCGCTGGCAGCGGGTGAAGGGGCTGATCCAGCACAGTCCGGCGTAACCGAGCGTGATCGCGGCGAGGATGGCAGCGACGGCGATAGCGAGGGTGATCAGGGGGTTCACAAGTGCCTCCAGGGCCGGTTTTCGGGCGTGAAGGGCTGTGAGCTGCTATCTGCAACCGGGCAGCTCATGATTCGGATGGGGTGCTAGCAGGGCTGCAATCGATAGCAGGGTGAGGTGCTATCGATTGCAGCCCTGCATCGGTCAGCCGGCGGACCGCTTGCGGTCACGCTCCGCGATGGCGGCGAGTAGTTCGGCGTGGACGATGCCGCGCTTGGTGGTCTGCTCACCGTCGATGCGCTTGCCCACGGCGGTGACCGTGATCGCCGCGTGCGGCTTGAGCGCGGCGGTGAGTTGCGCCGACTCCCACCCCCCGTACACGGTGGGCCGCAGCTCGACCAGCAGAGCGCACAGCGTCTCGTTCCACGCCTTCTTCTCGTCGCCTGGCCACACCCGTGCCAGGTCGCCGAGAACGTCGGCGACCGGGGCCACGGCGCGGGTCTGCTCGTCGGGCGTGGGCAGCGTTCCGGCCGCCTGCCGCAGGGCGATGGCGCGGGTGACGATGCGGGCGGCGGCGGTGGTGTCGACGTAGAACGACCGCACCGCCGCCGCCTTCGGCCCGAACCCCCGCAGGATGCCCCACCCGGCCTCAATGACCGGCTGAAACACGGTGGCCCGATAGCCGTTCTTGTACGCCGAAGTCCCGAGGATCATGTCGTTGGCGGTCTGGTCGGCCACGGACAGGCAGAACCGGGAGTTGACGTTGCGGGTGATCCCGGTCGGGAGGCTGTCCTTGTCGGGGATCTGGGTGCCGATCATGATGATCACGCCCAACGCGCGGCCGAGTTTGATGACCTTCTCCAGGAGTTCCCCGGCGTCTTTGCCGTACTTGCTGGTCATCAGCTCTTGCAGCTCATCGAACCACGCCACCAGGGGATGCAGCCCCGACCCCTTGAGCGACGCCAGTTCCGGGGTGACCTTGTTCTCGGGTGCCTTGCCCAACCTCGCGTAGTGCTCGATGCGCTTGGACCGGCGGCGGCATTCCTCGTACAGCCACTCGATGAAGGCGAAGCAGCGGGCGAGGGTGTCGTCATCGAAGCCGTTGCCGTACTCGGCCATGACCGGCTCCAACACGGCGAAGTCCCCGACCCCCTTCAACTCGTAGCCCCGGATCTCGGCGCGCGGGTCGAGGGCGGCGGCGAGGATTAGATCCCGCAACGCGAACGTCTTCCCCGATCCGGGCTGACCGCCGAACAGGAAGTTGCGGAACATCAGATCCACCGCCACCGTGTCCAGGCGGGGCGTGGTGGCGAACGCGAACGGCTTGAACACGTCCACCCTGGCCGAGGTCGACAGCAGCGGCCACGGGGGTTGCTTCATCTGCGACGCCGGTTCGTACCCGACCCACAACGCCAGCCGTCCCGTGTGCCCCGGCGCGGGCTCCGGCCACACCTGATCCAAGGGCAGGCGCATCGCCGAAGCGAGCTTGCCCCGGCGGGCGACGACCTCGGCGGCTTCCACCCCGTAGGGGAGGTCGACCACGGCCAGGTGGCCGGGGCCGTCCCGGTGGATGTCCACCGGGAAACTGATCGCCTTCGGGTCTTTGGCAACCGCGCTGTTGATCGCGGTCAGTTGCAGGGAGGTCAGTGCCCGGCGGACCAGGTCGGCGGTCAGCTTGCGGTAGCGGGTGCCTTCCGACACCCGGTCGGTCAACGGCCGGTCCGCCGGACGGCCCCGGGTCGCCAACCACGGCACCACCACGGCCGCCGCCGCCCACCGCCACCACGACGGACCCACCGACAACACGATCAGCCCGGCACCGGTGCCGGCCGTCCCGGCGGCGAGAACCCACCACCGCCACACACTCTGTCGCTGCCGGCGGGCGTCGAGCTTCAACCAGGTGTCGGCGTCGCCCCGGGTCGCGGCGGCCTGCCGCAGGTGCCAGTTCCCTTCCTCCGCGCTGGCCCACTGCAACGCCTGACCGATCCCCCGCACCGCACCGATCGGCGCCCACGCGAGAGCCTTCACCAGGTACTTCGGCAACCGCACCCCGTGGTACGCGGTCACGTAACCGGCGTCCTTGCTCTGATGCCGCACAGCAGCCCGCAGGGCACGGCCGGACCGCGCCCACTCGGCGAGAATCGGCCGCCGCTCCCGCTGCCGGGCCAGCACATCGGCAGGGATCGGCTCGGCCATGTCGACCGGGCCACCGGCCCGGCCGGGGCCGTCGTCGACACTCTCGGCATCGACATCGTCGTCGGGACTGTCGGCCAGGTCGCTTCCGTCACCGAGGCCGGTGACGGAACCCTGCCGGCGGGATCGGGCGGCGTCCAGGTCGACCACCTCGGCCGCCCCGCCGTCCGGGTCGGTCAACTCAGCCTCGGCGGCCTGCCAGTCGAAACGGGGGTCTTCGTGGGGGGACGTCATGATGGGGGTTCCTCCAACGGGTCTCACGGGATCGGTGAGGGGCCGGCGGCGCGGCACGGTTCCTAGGCCATGGGCCGCGCCGCCGGGTCATCGGGAACGGTGGTCAGTGGGTCAGCGGCGCTTCCGGTGGTCCTTGCCGCCGGTGCTGCCGATGGCGGTCGCGCCGTTGCCGATCGCGGACTGCCCGGTGACCTTGATGCGGCCGGTCGTGACCGTGCCGCCGGTGTCGCTGGTCGTGGGGTCGAAGTTGTAGTGGCCCTGGGTGCAGATGGCGAGGGTGCCGGTGTCGTCGACCGACACACTCTTGAAGCCCTTACCGCACTGGGCGCAGGACGAGATCGCCACAGGTGGTGCCTCCCTGGTCGGGTTGCCAGCGGGTCCGGCAACCTCCGCTCCCCACCGGCCACCAGCCGGCCGGGGTCGGTGGGGACGGGGGTGGTCAGACCGCGCAGAACAGGGCGGCGATGAACAGGAACCCGATGTGCCAGGACTGATCCAGGGCGTAGAGACCACCGCCGTGTTCCAGCCACGCCGGGTTCTTCCCGAGAGCGTCGGCGCAACGGCGCAGCGGCACCCGCCGGTCGGCGACGTAGTGCGACACGGCGGAGATGGTCAGCCCGACCGCGACGCCCCACGGGTCCAGCCGCAGCCCGGTACCGGCGATCAGGAACACCAAGGCGAGTAGAGCGGTGAGGGTGTAGGTGGTGACGTGCGCGGCGCACGCGATACGACCCGGCCAACCGGGCTGGCCCTTGCAGTCGGCCTGCCGTTGGGTCTGCACCCAGTGGTCAGCGACCTGATGGGCGACGTAGAGGGCGACGAACACGGCCGCGAACACGGCCGCGCGGGTACCGGTGGGGTCTGCGAACATGGGGGTCTCTCCTGATGTCGTTGGCTGAGGGATGAGGGCCGGCGGCGCGGCGCGGTTCCTAGGCCGATGGGCCGCGCCGCCGGGCAGGGTTAGGACTGGTCGGCCTTGCGCTGCTGCGCGGTCGTCGCCTCACGCGCCGCGATGGCCTCAGGGGTGAACATGCGCGGGTTGGCTTTCTGCGCCCGGCGGTTCAGGTCATCGACCTGCTTGTCGGTGATCGTGGTCGGGACGGTCAGCTTGTTGCCGAACATCAGCGCCCCTCCCGCACGAGGTGGGCTAGGGCGGCACCCATGCCGAGGACCGCGACCGGCAGACAGGCAACGGCGGTGGTGATCCACCACGGGGCCGACGTCACTCCGGCCGCCTCTAGAAGGTGATAGGCGACCTGGCCCAGCGCACCGACCAGCAGCGACCCGAGCGCAGACCACTTGGCGAACCGGCGAGCCGAAGCGGGCACCCGGCCGGACAGCCACACGTAGAGGGCGTAAGCGCCGTAGGTTTCCACCCCGATCGGTAGGGTGATCGCCGAGTTGATGGAGAAGCTGTCGGCGATGCCGGGCAGCGGGTGTACCACCCCGAACCCGGTGAGTCCGCCCAAGCCGACCCACCCGGACCAGATCGCGACGAACGCGGGCAGGGCCAGCAGCACCACCGGCCACACCACCGCCGACCGCACCGGCGCGGGCTTGGCGGGCGGGGTGGGCGTGTCCGGGCGACCGGGCGGCGTGACCTCGGCAACCGGGTCGGCCGGGGTGATCTCCGGCGCGGAGACCGGGTCCGGCAGGGCCGGCGGCGCGGGCTCGGGCACGACGGGTGCCGGGTCCGGGTCCGGGGTGGTCGGGTCGGGAATGTTGGCCGGGGGTGCGGTGGGCTCGTTCTTGAGTAGGGCGAGGAGTTCGGCGGCCTTCGGGGAGCCGATGTGGAACTCCCGCATGAGCCGGTTCCGCGACGGGAGCACCGCCCCGTCGGGCAGGTCCAGGGCGCGGGCGGCGGGCAACAGGGACTCGATGGGCTGCGGGTACTTGGTGCCGTTGATCGTGGGGGCGGTCATGCGGCTTCCTCCTGCTGCGGGTAGGCGCACGCGAGGCATTCGCCCAGCGAGCGCGGGATGTAGTAGGGGCGCACCTGGCCGCAGACGCGGCAGGTGCGGCGGGCGGTGAGCGCGGCGCGGACGGCGCGGAGTTGGGCGGGGGTGGCGGTGCGCTTCGGCCGGGCCAGGTCGACCCGGTACAGGTAGGCGGTTCGGGTGCCGCCGACACCGCGCCAGAGGATCTGAGCGGCGATGTCCTGACCACCGGGGCGCAGCCCGGCGGCGCGCAGTTGGCGGCGGGTGGCGTAGCCGGCCGGGGCACCCCGCCACCAGTAGGTGGGGATGCCGTACCGCTTGCCGTCCGGGTCGTGGAAGGCGGCCCGGATGCGGGACATCAGGCGGCGCGGTGCGGGTCGGTGCGGGTGGTCAGGTCGGCGGTGGCGCGGGTGACGCGCGACTCGGCGCGGCGCAGCCGCCGCCAGTCCAGGGCGGTCGGTCCGCCGTGGTCCTCGGCGTAGATCAGCGTGATCTCGGCGTCGAGAACGTCCAGCTCAGCCGCGAGCAGCGGCCATTCCGCCTCGATCGCGGCCAGGTCGGCGGCGGTCGGCTCGGCGGTGACAGGGGCGGGGTACTTCCGCACGGGAAACCTCCGGTTGGAGTTGGTGGGAAGCGCGGCGGCGCTGGGCGGTGCCCTCGCGCCGCCGCGCTGGATAGGGACGACATGCACGGTGACCAGGCCGTACGCGGCACCTTTTCAGTGGGAGGTGCGACCCGATGCAGTTGAGAAGAAGCAAGTGCACGGCGGTCCGTTCGCGCACGCCGCAGCCAAAGCCGCAACGCCGACGCAGCAACCAACCGGCTAGCTAGCAGCACTACTGAGCTGCGGCGTTGCCGCGACCCGCAGTAGCAGTGCGACCATAACCCGCAGAGAATCTGCGAGTCAAGAAAACCTGCGATTGGCAGTGTCTCTGCGGGTCTGTCAAGCTGGAGTGCACCTACATGGGAGGCACTGTGAGCAGGGGATTTGGCTTGGTTGTCCGCTTCGAGCTGCGGGACGAGGCCGCCGCAGCAGAGTTCGACAGGCTCGTGGCCCAGACGGGGCCAGAGATCGACCGATTGGAGCCGGACACGCTGGCGTACGTGATCCACACCGTTCCGACTGAGCCGCTCGTTCGCGTGTTCTACGAGCTCTACGCCGATCGTGCGGCCTTTGACTTTCACGAGGAACAACCCCATGTGAAGCGTTTCCTTGCCGAACGAGAGCAGTATCTGAGCGGGGTCGATGTGACGTTCATGCAGGCCGAGTCCGGAAAGGGGCTGATGCGCGCATGAGTGCAGAAGAAAGCCGGGCATTCGGCTTGCGAATTGCCGAACTGCGCAAGCAGCGTGGCATGAAACAGGAGGAATTGGCGGCGATCCTCGGCCGCACCGCGAGTTGGCTTTCACAGGTGGAACGTGGCGTTCAACCGGTCAACCGGCTAGACGTTCTCCGGATGCTCGCCGACGGACTTGGCGTGCCAATTCAGACGTTGCGACCGGATACACCGGCTCCCGCATCGGTGCCGGCCGAACATGTGGGCGTGTCGAACGACCTGGACCAAGCGCGCTTGACCATATCGGGCTACCCGGTGCCGGACGTTCTCCTTGCGGCAAATGTCGCCGAATCGGTTGTTGATGTCGGCGAATTGCAGACCGCAGTAGACGCGGTTTGGAAGCTGGCTCATGAAAGTCGATTCGCGGAGCTGAGTTCCGCGATCGGCCCACTCATTCCGCGATTAGAGCGAGCCGCCCGCACCGCTCAGGGTGCAGATCGGCCGACGCTATGGCTCCTGTTAAGCCGCACGTATCAAGCGCTGTCTGCCGCTTTCGTTCGACAGGACGAACCAGACGCCGCATGGCTGGCGGCAGACCGATCGATTAGCGCAGCCGAACGGTCGGGCGAGGTACTGCACGTCTTTGCGGGCGTTTACCGCCTCGCACAGGCATTCGTCCGACTTAAGCACTTGGACCAGGGGGAGCACGCAGCGACAACGGCGGTAAATGCTCTACGCCAGTACGTAAGCGGAGCTACCGCAAACCCGGAGGCGTTGTCTGTCCTGGGTTCGCTTCATCTAGCATTGGCGCTGGTTCACGCGCGGTCAGGAAACCGCGCAGATGCTCGCCGGGAAATCGAGAACGCACGAGAGATAGCCAGAAAGCTTGGCGCGGACCGAAATGACCTGAACCTGGAATTCGGTCCAACCAACGTTGACATTCAGGCTGTGTCGATCGCGGTCGACTTGGGCGACGCGGGAGAGGCTATCGACATCGGGGAACGAATCAACGCTGAGCAGTTGTCGATAGAGCGGCGTGCGCGGCTAGCGATGGATCTTGGTCGTGCCTGTGCGCAGCGCAGGCAGAGCGGCGAGGCGTTGGCGTACCTGCTCGAAGCCGAGAAGATGGCACCGGAGCTCATTCAAACTCACGTTGCCGCCCGAAACGCAATCCGCGAACTGATTCTGATCGCCGGCCGTGCGGCATCACCCGAGCTAAAGGCGCTGGCGGATCGGGCGGATGCGCAGCCCTGAGCAGCGGGCCATTAGCGGGCCATTGCGGTGGCTAAGTGAGGTCACACCAGGCCACACGCTTTGTCGCTGAGCTGCCAGACGGAGCGATCACCTGGGGATCTTGTACGGTTCCCCAGTTGAACATGCGGGTTCGATTCCGGTCGCCCCCTCCACGAAGGTAGCCCTGGCCAGGATGCATGAACCCAGCCAGGGCTACCGCGTGTCTAGGCGTGCTGGAGAGGTGACCGGGTCATTGTGTAGAGCGGTTCGGCCAGCCTATCCGTCCCCTTGACAGATCGGAGGCCCAATACGGCACAGCCACTCCCGGCCATACGCAGAATAGTCCTAAGCAGGATTTCCTGGAGCAGGTGATTCTACGGGGGCTGATTCGATCCTGGTGATTTCTATTCCCGCCCCCTCAAGCATGTCGCTTGTGATCTCAACGATGAAACTCTGAGGCGAGACATCAATCTCGCTAAGCGTACAGGCGTGAGTTGCAAGGGCACGCGACCGGTCGGCAAGGAACTTCTCGTAGTCGTCCTGGAATAGCGAATCAGGAAGCACCGCCGACCGGCTTATTTCCGTGATATCTGTCGGCATTAGTAGGCGATATTCGGACGGGGCCTTATCGCTAATGGTGCGGTTGTCTGCTCTGGAAATAATGGCAAAATTGGCAAGCGCATTGATCGTCTTGGCATGCGATCCTCCTCTGACGAGGTGCGCTCGCGGAAAGCAGTGGTGGTATTCTTTACGGTTGGGTTCAGCTAGTACATCTTCGATGGGAACCGCCTCACCGGAGAGGAAGCTTCGAGGTCCCAAAGAAGCCAAAAGCAAGATCAATGATTTGCTCGCCACGCTTTTTCCTGAGAAGGCATTGGATAGGAAGAACCCGGCTCCAAGCTTGAGATAGATGTCACCGAGACTGCTCGGATCTCCGTTCCTCAGATTTACCGCTTCGTCGATATCCCGCTTGATATTGCGTTGAGGATTCCCGCTGTAGCGATGCGAGAATGCACAGCGCCAGAACCAGCGAACCAAAACCTTCCGCTGATCGTCCGTGACGGGACCTGCTCCTGCGATAGAAAAGAATGCGGTCAACGGAATCAACATGCTGGAGTATGGAAGAAATTTGAGATGCCGGACATGGAAGTTCGCCCGCACGAAGTCGATCGACCTTCTTATTGCATTCTCAACGTGAGGGAATGCATCTCGGACGCTTGCGCCGTTCACATTGACCAAAGATGCAGGTGTCGGTTCCTTCATTAGTGCGGCAGCCGTGCACCTCATCATTAGGTCGCTGTCGTCGCCAACATCCTCGAAGCCAAAGTCTGCAAACTCCTCAGCGAGATCTAGAAACCGCTGCTGCAAGTTGAACTCTTCGCTCCAGGTCCATGCCGTGAGCAACTGGAAAGTGTCGAGCGGAATTCCCATCCTATTCACTCGCTCGAACACAATTGCGACGCTCGTGCGGTCCTCAGTTTCAAACGTCTGAACTGGTATCAGCAGCGACAAAAATCGCTGTTGGACGCGCGCAATCTCGCGATGCTTTGCCTCATCAAGTTCTCTAGTCAATAGAGAAAATTCCACGGGCTCAAGAAATGCTGAAAGCGGAAAGTGGCGGTCAGTTGCAACCTGATCGTCGGCTAACGCAATGAAGCGCGAGTCTTGTACATCATCGGCGGCGGCGAAGTCGTAATAGATCGGAAGCCAGGTATCCGGATCTGCCTCGGCTGGGATGAGCGTCCTCTGGAAGGCTGTAAATATCGCGGTTATGCGCTGCTGACCATCCAGAACATAATCGACGGGATAGTCTTTGTCTGGAGGGGGAAGAATGAAGGTCCCGAGACGATTCTCGCGCGTCAGTCGCTCAGACGTCCGCCATAACAGGATTGAACCCACAGGAAACCCTTTATAGATCGAATCCATCAGCAAGGCAGAACGCTGAGGGGGCCAGACGAACTTCCGCTGGAAGCCTGGGACTCGAATGGTGCCATCAATGAGGCGGTCGATGACATTCTGGATGCTCAGATGGTCGCTCACGCTCAGTAGCCTATGTGGATCGCCGGGTGAACGGAAGTCCGGCAAGGTTGGCTGGCGAGGCAGGTGTGGACCTTGACCTCATTTAAGGATTCGTGGGGGTCGCCGAAGACCGTCGGTTCCTACCATCGGCCGGCCGAACCACTGAGGGGAACGGCGCATGATCCGTACAGGAGTTCGGGCCATTAGCGGGCCATTAGGGCAGGCGAACCGAGGTCACTCCAGGCCACGCCGCGCACCAACGACCAGCACCACCTGCACTCTTGCAGCCGATCTTGTACGGTTCCCAAGCTGACAGTGCGGGTTCGATTCCCGTCACCCGCTCCACCGCGAAGGCCCTGACCAGGATGCGAATCCGAGTCAGGGCCTTCGATGTTCAGTGATCAACTAGGGCGCACCGTGCCATTGGCGTGCCATTACGGGCCGGCCAGCGGTGGTGGCGACTGTCCTTGGTCGGCGGGGCCGGTAGCCATCTTCGCCTGCTGGCCTTGCTGTTCGCCACTCACACCACCGGGGTCTCTGGTTGCCAGCAGGGCGATCCCATGAAAGCCGCGCGCGACGATCCGCCAGGGCAGCAGCACATCTCCCCAACTCCTGATGTCGAACGCCTCGATGACCTTCGGGGCTTGCCGAACGAGGACCTCTCCGTTGGGCAAGCGGGCGATCGCGTAGCAGAACATGAGCCAGGCGACGAACGAGAGGAAGATGATCCCGGCGAGTAGGAGCAAAAGCACGCCAAAGGCGTGGATCGTCTCCGAGTTCAAGGCGTTGATCCTTTACGTAGCTGTACTGACGAGCGGGCATGCGGGACGCAGGGGCAAGTGCCCGGCGTACCGCGTGCGACCCTGAGGCCGCGGCTACGTCTCCCTTCGGTCGTCTGGCCCGTTTTTCGTCAGCGCTACGTGGCGCCGATATCGAGCGCCCTCGCTTCGGAGCCCGGTGGTCGGGCGCTGGCGAGGGAACCCCATATCGAGTCACGTTTCGCTCACTGCATGATGACATGCCCGATCAACCTCCACCAGGCCCCGGTGATCCAGACGGAGCGGTGTCGCTCCGCCTGGATCAGGTTTTCAGTCCTTTGCCTTCTTCTTGCTCTCGCGCTTCGTCCTCTTCTTGGTCTTCTTCCGGTCCGCCCGCACCGCCTCGTGCAGTGCCTGGGCGATGGCCCGGTCGGCTTCCGCCGTGGCGTGCTGGTAGATCAGCGCCGCCTGCGGCGAGTCGTGCCCCATTCGGGCCATCAGGTCCCGGGTGCTGGCCCCGGTCTGGGCAGCGAGGGTGTTCCCGGTGTGCCGCAGGTCGTGGAAGTGCAGGTTGGGCTGACCGATCCGGGAGACGTTCGCCTTCCAGTCGATGAGCTTGTTCAGGTTGCCGCGCCAGATCGGGCGCCCACTCTCGGTGGTGAACACGAGCGCTTCCGGGTTGTCGTCGACCTCGGCGGCCAGGTGTTCACGGACGACCTCGACGACCGTCGGGGGCAGGGTGATTGTGCGTCGGCCGGCCCGGGACTTCGGTGGCCCGAGGACCAGGCCGACCCCGCGCTGTTCGGTGTACGCCTGCCGTACCCGGATGGTGCCGGTCATTGTGTCGACGTCCTGTCGTTGCAGCGCGGCGGCCTCACCCCAGCGCAGGCAGCCGAAGGTGGTGACGAGGACCAGGGCGCGGTACCGGGGCGGCACGATGTCGGCCAGCTTGAAGACCTGGGCGAGGGTGAGCACTGGCCGTTCCGCCGGCTTCTCCTGATCGGCACCCGGGATGCGGCACGGGTTCCGGGGCAGGATCAGGTCTTCCTTCACCGCCGTCATCAGCACCGCCCGCAGCAGCCGGTACGCCTTGGCCGCCATGCTCACCGAGACGCCGTTGCCGAGCAGATCCGCACGCCAGTCGCGGACCATCGGGGTGTCCAGCCGGCCCAGCTCCACCCCACCGAGGTACGGCACGATGTGCTTGTCGAGCAGCCACCCGTACAGGTGCACGGTCCGGGGTCGCAGGTTCGGCCGTTGGTCGATCCAGCGTCGCGCGTAGTCGGCAAGCTTGATCTTTGCCCGCTCCGGGTCGGTCCACTCGTGCCGGGCGATCTGCGCCTCGACCAGCGTCAGGTACCGGTCCGCGTCGGACTTCCGGGCGAACGTCTCCGGCGCGTTGCGCATCTGCCCTTCCGGGCCGAGGTACCGGGCCTGATAGCGCCCTGACGGCAGCTTGCGGACGCTGCCGAACCGGCGGTGACCTTCCTTGTTCGCCATCACGCCACCCGCTGAAGGTCTCGCCACACACCCGAGGCGGTCAGCGGCTCCACCCGCCCGGACTCGACGTGCGCGGCCAGGTCGACGGCCTTGATACGGACGCTGCGGCCGAGCTTGTGGAACGGGATGCGCCGTTCGGCGACCAGCCGGCGGACGTAGCGCTCACTCATGTTGATCCGGGCCGCCGCCTGCTCGATGGTTAGAACCTCGTCCACTGTCGTCTTCCTCCCCGTCCTGCCGTGCCATGTGCTGAGTTGCCGAAAGGTCTGCCGACCCCTGCGCGGCCCGGTCCTTGGCGGCGAGTAGTTCCGACCGCCAGCGGGCGCGTTCACTGATCGACCGCATGAGCCGATGGGACAGCGGCCCCACGTCCGGGTCGTCGGGTCGGGCGAGTTCCCAGGCGTGCCGGACCCGTTCGGAGGTGGCGCCCTGGTCGTCGACGAGTTGCCTGGAGTCGACGGTCGCGCTGCTGTCGGTGGTGACGCCGAGCAGTGACCGCACCCAGGCCCGGACGTCGTGCTTGTGGTCGCTGAGGGTCTTGCCGGACCAGTCGCGCGAGATGAGGATGCGTCGGCCGCCGATGCCGAGGGTGTCCCGTTGATGGACCTTGCCCTTGCACCGGCCCGGCTTGAGCTTCGGGTTCGCCTTCTTGGGTTGGATGCCGTAGAGCAGCCAGTTGGCGCACCGGTCGGTGCAGGGGGTGACGCGTAGTTCCCGCCAGAGCCGGTCGAGGTGTTTGCGTTGCCGGTCGGTGGTTGCCTTGTGTACGTCGCCGGTGTGCTTGGTGATGTACTTCGTGACGTACCGGATGGTCCGTTCGGCGTCGGTGGTGCCGGGCATGACGCCCCGCGCGTCGACCTGGGCACCGAAGCGCACGACGTGCACCGGTTCCGCGTCCGGGTCCTCGTCGATGGCGTCGAGCGCTTCGCCCCAGGCGGTCAACGGGCACCGGGTGTCCGGGTCGACCCACGCCGAAGCGTCCTCGTCCCATACCGGGGGTCGGTCGGCGGTGTAGCGCTGGACGTCGACCGTCGGCCACCACACCTGGTGATAGGTGGCCGCCGCCACGGTGCGGAGGGTGTCGCGGGGGATGGTGCCCCGGATGGCGAAGTGGGCGTGTGGGGCGAGGCGGCGTTGTGGCTCGACGCAGCCGGCGTACTGGACGTTCCAGCCCTCACAGCGGCGCAGGTTCTGCCAGAACCGATCCAGGAGTCGGGGGAAGTGCACGGCGTCCCAGGCTGCGCGGCGGTAGTCGTACCGGTCGGGGTTGACCGGGGTGCCGTCGGGGCGGACCGGGCCGTAGGAATCGAGGGTGAGGGTCAGCCACATCGACGGCCGGTAGGTGGTGCCGTCCGCAGCGGTGTACGTCCTGCCGACCGTGCGCCGCTCGACCTTGCGCCGGGGCAACTCGGGCGCGTCCTGCCGTCGTTTGGTGGAGCGCTTGCGTCGCCGGCCGGTGTCGTCGTCGGAGTCCTCGTCGATGCCCGCGTGGGGTGGTCCGACCCGCCCGCGTAGGCCCTCAGCCGTGATGGCTTCTTCGACCTCGCGGATGCCCTCGTCGAGTTCTTCGACCTGCCCCCACTCGGCGGCGCGAATGGCCTCGTCGCGGGAGAACTCCAGGTGTGCGCGGAAGAGGATGAGCGCCTTCTGTTCCTCGGTCGCTGGTTCCGGTGGCGGTAGGGGTTCGTCGTCGCGGTGCCAGCCCTCCCGGATCTGGGCCTGCCGCAGTCGGCGGTTTTTCTTGGCGCACGGGGCGCACTTGTCTTCACGGGTGGCACCGCAGGGCAGGTCGATGACTTCGGTCAGGCCGGTGTCGAGGTCAGTGCGGCGCATGGCGAGGGGGCGCACGCAGACGCCGTACTCGGCGGCGATTTCCTTGAGGACGTCGACCGAGCGGGGTAGCGCCATGCGGGCCGCCCGTGACCCTGGTCGAGGAACAGCAACCGGGGTCGGGGCGGCGGGTTCGAGGCCCGGCAGGGTGGGAGCGGTCATCGGATGATCCCGACGACGTGCGGCCGGTTCGAGGGAACGACACGCGGAGGCAGCACTGCCGCCGGGGCAGAGATGGCAGCCGAAGCCGGGACAGCCGGCGGCCCGGGGTCGGCCGGACGATCGGGTTCCGGCTCGGTGGTGACCTGCTCGGGCACTTCGTACCAGTCGCCCGGGGATCGGTCCGGTTCGGGAGCGGGCGGCACGGCGGGGGCGTTGGATAGGACGACCTTGACCAGGGCGAGGAATGCTAGCGACGGCACGGCCGCTACGGTCCAGCCCCACACCGACGGTTCCGCTTCGGCGACCTGGGCGGCGAGGGAGAGCAGCGCGAACGCGACCAGGAGCGAGCCGACCAGGCCGACGGGCCGACCGGTACGACGTCGGGCGCGGAGTTCCAGGCCGAGGTAGATCGCCATGAGTTCGACGGCTACGGCGTTGGCCCAGCCGATCCAGTCGGGTTGGCCGTGGGTGACGGACAGGTCGTGGACGTGGGTGAAGGCGGCTGCGCCGGCCATGGTGCCGATGGCGAGCAGGATCACCAGGCGTACGGCGGTTTCGGTGCGTGCGGTTATCGCCACTCCTGCATCGGCTTCTCGCGGATGGTCAGGTCGATGCGGATGCGCCGGTCGGTCATGTCGGGTCGGTGGTTGACCATGTGCGCGAGGCCGTGCAGAGCGGCGGCGGTCTGATCGGCCGGGCCGACGAGCCGGATACGCAGCGGACGCCGGAGCCGGTTGATGACGCGGGCAAGGGTGGTCATGACGGTTACCTCCGGGCCGGTCGGATATCAGTGCGGATGTAGTCGGGAGGAGTGCCGAGCGTGGCGACCGCTTCAGACAGGCAGCGCCACAACGCCCACGCCTCATCGGGGGTCAGGGACATCCGCCGCCGGCCCGCACCCACCGCCAGATAGATCGGGTACGGGTCGGGTCGGTCGGGGTCGACGCGGACGGACACGGCGGTGACCGGTTCGGGGGTACGCAGCCGGTAGAAGCGCCGGCCGTCGGTCGGGCCGGTCATCGGGGTTCGCCCTGGTCGGCGTCGAGGATGGTGCGCAGCGCGTCGGGCAGCAGTGGCCCGCGTCGGGGCCGGGGCAGGGCCAGCCGGACCGGTTCCGGGGTCGACTCCCGGCCGACCTGGGCGAGGATGTCCGCCGCGTCAGCCGGAGCCGGGTACCGCTGGGCCAGGTCGCGGATGTCGTCGTCGCTGACGTAGGGGAACCGGACCCGCATCGGTTCCGGGGTGCCGTCGAGGATCACGTACCCCACGCCCTTGGCCCATCGGGGCATCTGATCGGCGAGGGCCCCCCGGTTGCGGGCACCGTCACCCAACACGAGATCGACCTGAGCGGCTTCGGTGAGGCCGAGGGCGATGCGGGTCGGGAACAGGTCCCGGAACGGCAACACCTCCTTACGCGGGTCCTGCAACGCCGCCACCACCAGCACCCCGACCCCGGCACCCTGCGACAGCAATAACCCGAGCGAGCCGGCGATGCGCTTACGCAGGTCGACGTCTTGCAGGTACGCCGTCAGCGCGGCCATCTCGTCGATGACAACCACGACCAGGGGGTCAGCCTCGGTCGGCGTGTGCACCCGCACGGTGCCGGCGAGCCGGGTCTGACGCTCCCGCATCACCGTCACGGCCTCGTCGAGCAGATCCGCCATGGCCTCGAACGACTTGCACGCGAACCGGGCGAACAGGGGCCGGCCCATGGCGAATTCCATCCCGCCCTTGGGATCGATCACCCACAACCGCACCAGACCGGACGTGATGCCACCGGCCAACGACCGCACCAGCGACCACAGCACCGACCCCTTCCCGGAGCGGGTGGCCCCACCGATCAGCACATGAGTAGCGAGCAGGTGCAGCGACCAGGTACCCAGGTCCTCACGCCGCGCCAACGGCAACCCGGTGAAGTCAGGGACGGCCGGGATGTCGAACGGCGGCACCACCGGCCGCAGCGCATCGGTACGGACGAGCACCAGGTAGACCAGCGTCGGCCGGTCCCGGAACCGCAACCGGTCCACCCACCCGAGCGGCAGCGCCCAGTAGCCGGTACGGGTCGGCGGGGTGTCGGGCCGCTCGGAGTAGACCCGGGCGTGCCGCCGGCCGAAGGCGTACGCGAGATTCGCGGTGACCTGTTGGAAGTCGGCCGGGGTCTGCCCCCGGACCATACGCACGGTCAGCACATCCAGGGCCTGATCCGAGCGCACCCGCAGCAACTGCGGCAGGACCGGCAGGTGGTCATACGTTGCGGCCAGGCCGCACAGGGTGATCGCCTCGTGCCAGGCCCGCCGGTAGACGACGACCTGACGGAACCGGCCGAGCAGCGGCCCGGCGCACCACCGCCACCAGGACGCCTCATCACGCCACCGCCACAACGCCGACACCGCCGACGCCAGCACCACCGGGACCACCAGGCCCAGCCAGCCGTGATCGACGTAGAGGACGACGGCGACCACGACCAGGCCCACCGTGACCGGGTGACGCAGGCACCACCAGCAGAACCTTGCGGCCCAGCGCAGCACCATGCCGAGCACGACCAGCCACATCGGCAGGACGAACCGCTTCGGCCGGACCACCATCAGATCCCCGGCGGTCACCATCACCACCCCGCCACGCGGCCGGCGCATCATCGCCCACCACCGCGCAGCGACACGAACCGGCCCGACGCATCCCGGACCGGAGGAAACGGAAGAACGAGCTGCCCGACACACCCGGCACACCGACCGTCGGCACCGGTGGCCGGGTCGAACCGGGACTGACACACCTCGCACCGAGGCGAAGCCGGGGCAGCCGAACGCCTACGCTTGGACACGTCACTACCTCTCTCGACAGAGCAGGGGAAAGAGACACCAAGGGGGCGGGGCTGCCGTCCGCCAAGACCAGACAGCCCCGCCCCCAACCTTCAGCGGCTACGCCGCCGCCTTCTTCGCCACACCCGCCGGAGCACGCATCCCGGTCGCCCGCAGCGAGTACGCCATCCGGTTGTTGTTGGTCACGTACGGCGTCACCGTCATCCCCTCGAACTCCACCGCCTCGAACGGCGCACCCGTCGGCGGCACCGGCTGGTAATCGGCGGAAATCTTGACCGTCGTCTCCCGGGAGCGCTTGCCCAGCTCCGGGTCCAGGTCCATCACCCGGACCTGCCACACCCGCTGGCCGGTCAGCTTGTCCTTCGCCGGGCTACGCCGCCCGGTCTTCTCGTCGTAGTCCTCGACCTCACCCAGCGACTCGGGGACCAGGGCGCACCCCGCCGGGAAGACGTCCTCACAACGCACGGCGAACCTCGTACCGCCACGCAGAGCCATCGCTCAACCTCCAGGTTGTTGGCATGTCTGCCAAGTGGAGACTCCAAGGTAGACGCCACTTGGCAGACAAGTCAACAGGCATCCAGGAAGCTCAGTCTTGACACCGACCCTGGCTGGGCAGTCAGGGTCCAGGCGATCACCCCGCTTGACAGCTACTGTAACGTTGCGAAGCTTCGATTATTTGACTGGAAATAGCCAAGCCAGCACAGTAATAAGCAATGCAAAAAGGGAAACGCAAACTGCATTGCGACTATGGTTGCCGCGCAAGAGTTCGTTCTTGATCTTGTAAACGAATTCCACGATTTTACGATTGCGACGCTGACTCATTAATGCTCTCCTCTGTTCTTGCCTGCAAGCTCGCCAGAAGGGCGAACAGGTCTACGAGGATGGAGGTCAAAGAGGCTGTCGCCAAGTTTTGATGCGTACGCATCGGAAGGTGATGTGTACACATCGACAGTTTCGAGCGGTCACTCGCCATGCTAGATTCGCACCATGTTGCGCTTCTTTGAACCTATGATTGAGGCCGAGGTCGGTGTGCGGAGTGCCCGGGAGCAGTTGCCTGAATTGCTCAAGAAGGCGGAGTCTGGCAACGTGGTAATCCACGTTACTAGACATGGCAGAAGGGTGGGCGCAATTGTCAACTCGGAGGTTGCTGAAAAGCTAGCAGCAATCCGCGGCGTCGATGGGCCTGTGGTGCCGGGCGATATGGCTGGTGTGATCAGAATTGTGGAGAGACTGCTAATAGGTGAGGATGATCCAGGCCCCGATCTGAAGGCGACAGCGTCCAAGCGAAACGAGTTGGTCGGTGGATGCATGTCCTTGGTTGACATTTTGCTTGCAGCGCCGGAGTTGCAGTACGGCGAGTTGCGTGTAAAAGTTGCAGACGGCGAGTACGAGGTGAAGCTGGTCGCCGATCTCCTGATTCGGAAGCTGTACGATCATCCGGGAATCAAAGAAATTGATCTCGGTGTACTTCCACTGATCGCGGCAAGTGTCTGGGCTGCCCAGGTGCAAGGGTCTGCTGTTGATTATCGCTTGCAAGTGCCAATCGAAGTATCCTTTATGGAAAGCTATGCCTGGCTCATTGCTCTCTGGGAACTTTGCTTACTGATTAATGTCATTCACGGTGATGGCGTGGCAGAGGAATTGATGTACAACAGCGAAGAATTCTTTCGTGGAGCGATCGAAGGTGCGTGATTCGAAGCTCGGTAGCTCCCGAGAATCGGAGCGCTGGATGGTGCGAGCGAGAGTTCGCGACCGACCTGACTGTGAATGGTCTTCGGCAGCGGGGGGTGCGTCCCGACCGAGCCCGAACTCTTCCTGTTGCCGGCCCCGTCGCAGCAACCTCGCCGTCGACGGCGTGGACCACCTCACCACGATCATCCGCAACCGACTCAAGCGTATCCAGTACCGACCTGACCTGATCCCCGGATTCCTCGCCCAGACCGGACTCAGCCTGCAACCGGAACCACCATGATCGAAACAGACCCCAGACTTTCAACCGCTGTAGCGGGTTTGGCCGTTAGAGGCCGCCACCCTGAGTCGTGTCACGAATGTATGACTTGAGCGCCTGGCTAAACTTCTTGCCATAAATACCGGCGAAGTCGATTCTGTCACCCTCCGCGCACTCTTCTTCCAAGTATGCGGACCGAGCGAAGCCATCCCCGAGGGTTGCGGCGTATTCGGTAAAGTCCTGGAAGAATGAATCCGGAGCCTGAAGCCCTACCGATTCAGCCAGGGTTCGATACACTGGCCTCCAGAAATTCCTGTGCTGCTCATCTCGCCATCGCTCAATTCTGACCACTTCGGGGATGAATTCTGGCTTGGTCAGCATGGAGTCGAGGATGCGTGCCGTCTTTACCATGCGCATCCTCCGACGAATATTGGCCTCTGCAACCATGTCGATGGCGTCGGACAGCTCCATCTCACCTGCAACGAGAAGATCCGCATACCCTAGTAATTGCTTTCGGAGGCGTTCCAACAATATATCCAACCAGTTCAGCGACTGTGCGTATGCTGCTGCATCATGGGAGAAGTCCTCCATGTACGCCCAACGGCGATCCCAGGTTGATCCGTAATAGTAGCTGTATCCGCGAGCCCGCATCTCGGCGACTATTATCGCCCTGCTCGGCCTGTCACGGGAGGTTCGAATCGCGGCAGCGGAGAGGAGGTTGCGCCTTAGGCTCATGTCAACTCTTACCTGCAGAGCGGCGGCCACATCTTTAAGATTGGCATCTTTTGGGTTTCGAAGATGCGGTCGAAACGGGGGCGGAAGGCTTGGTTTGTATGGGTTTGTGGGCACACAGGAAGGATGCCGCAGCGGCCATCGCTCAGGCAAGTGATTGGGGCTCTATCGGTTGAACCTTGGGGCGGGTTCGCATCAACGCTAGTGAGATTGGAAGAATGATCTTCGCGGCTCCGTTGGGCAAGCCGACCATCCGATGACCCAAGCGCCCACTGAAGCGAAGGAGTGGCGTGGCACGGGGGCCGGGGCCAGGCTACGCCGTAGCATCGCCGCGGAAGCCGTTGAAGATCATCGAGGTCAGAGCATGGGCTCTGGCCTCGATGATCTTCATGCGGGCTTGGTACTCGGCGGGTTCGCGGTGTGCGGCTTGGCTGGTGACCTGGCCGGGCCACTTGCGGTAGAACAGGCCGTACTCGCGGGTGAAGTAGCCGGCGGTGACGGCGTTGGCGGCCAGGAGCAGACCGGTGTCTTCGGAGGCGGGGAGGGCCATCCAGCCGCCGAGGGCGAACACGAGATCCCGCCGCAGACACAGCGTCGCCGGATACACAGACGCTCGGTAGTCGTTGGCCTGCCAGAAGGCCAGGACCGCGCCCCGTTCGATGATCCCTCCGGCCGGGTCCTTGTCCCATCCGGCGGTCGAACCATCGGGAAGCAAGTCGAGCACCCGCGAGGTGGCCCACCCGATCTGCGGATGCGCGTCGAACGCGGCGATATCCCGAGCCAGCGCGCCCGGGGTCAACTGGTCGTCGGCGTCCAAGACCTTGATGTGTTCCCCGGCGACCCGGGAAAGAGCGAGGGTCCGGGCAACACCAGGCCCACCCGGTCGGCCGGTGCCGAGGCTGATTCGTGGGTCGTCGGGTAGTACGTCGGCCAGGGCGCCGGTCTGTCCGTCTTCCTGGACGAGCCATTGCCAGTCCCACCCCGGCGGCATCTCCTGCTTGGCCAGCGATGCGTACGCGCCAGCCAGGTACTCGATGCTGGGCGCGTGGACCGGGGTGATGACCGAGACGAGCTGCGTCAAGTTTTCCACCGCTGGAGTTTGTGGGAGTAGACAAGCTCGGTCCGGTCGCCCGGCATCACCACGTCAGCGACCTCGACTACCCGGCCGGTGGTGTCGACGGAGGTTTTCCGCACGGTGAGCACGGAGACGCCCGGGTCGATGTCCAACAGTTCGGCCTCATCCGGCGACGGCGGCCGGGCGCGGATCTCGTCGTCGATGCGGTCCAACTCGATGCCGAGGGTGTAGAGCTGGTGCTGCGGGCCACCCGGCCAGGGTTCCTTGCCGGCGTCGAGCAGATCCGGGTTCGCGGCGACCAGGTCGTAGGGCAGGTAGGAGTACGACACGGTCAGCGGCGCGTTCTCGTGCCGCGACGACGTCCAATAGACCCGGCGCAGCAGCGGCGCACCCGGCTCGACCTGGAGGGCCGCCGCCATCTCGTCATCGGCGTTGACGCGGGTGTACTCGGCGTGGAACTTGAGGTCATCGACGGTCAGGCCGGTGTCGTGCTCGGTCGCGCCGGTCTTCAACCGTTCGTCCTCGTCGAGCAGGACCCGGTCCTTCTCCCACTGATACCGCTCGGTGTTGCGCCGGCGTACCCGCTGCCGGGGTGCCCGCACATAGGTGCCGCGCCCCTGCTCCGCACGAACCAGGCCCCACTCGCGGAGCTGCCGGATGGCGTTGCGGACGCTCGTGCGGGACAGCCCGGACGACTCGGCCAGCTCGGTTTCGCTCGGCATCAGCGTGCCGGGGGCAAGCTCCCCGCTCATGATCTTCGCCCGCAACTCTTCCGCGAGTTGCAGGTAGCGAGGGCGCCAGTCCCGGCCATGCACACCGGCCACCGTACCCCCTAGACGTTCCAACGTCTGCCAGGTGGTCCCCCCAGCCGGCCGCTCCGGCACCGCCGGCACCACCACCGCCCCACGCGGAGCCTGCCCACGACGCCCACCAGGACCACGCGCCCCAGCACTCCGCCGGCCGTTGGTGTTCACCGCGTCTCTCCCGTCCGCCCGCGCCGCCCAGCCTGTGCCTGCATGGCGTGTCGGGCGTGGGTCAGTTCCTCGATGAGCCAGTCGACGTGGTTGAGCGACAGGAGCACGGTTTGCGTGGTGCCGAAGTGGGTCGCGTCGAGCTTGATCGCCGGGTCGCGGCGGGTGAACCGGTCGATGAGCAGTTGCAGACTCACCCACCCGGTCCCCTCCCGCCCGATCGTGGCCAGGTACCCCGGTGCATCGGATCGTTCGGCCCACAACCCCGACACCACGGCGGACACACCACCGGCCGAGGCGACCCCGGCAGCCGCCGATTCATGGGAAAGCCGTCACTCATCACCGGCCCCCTGCCCGCCGGCCCGCGCCAGCAACCCACGCAACTGCTCCACCAGCTCGGCCGCCTCCGACAGCGACAACTCCGCCCAGGCGTTCCCCGCCCGACACGACGCGTGCACGCACACCAACGGAGCACCGGGAGCCTCCGCACTGATCAGGTACGTGACGACGAGCCCACTCGCCCGCTTCTCACCGACCCGCAGCATGTGGCCGCGATGACGACGGGCCATGTGCGCCATCACCGGCGGCACCAGATAGCCGCACCGCTCCGGCGTGCACCAGTCCGGGTGACTCGTCACCGGGGCCGGCTTGCTCGGGCGGGTCATCGTGTCCACCGCCCGCCGTGCCCCCGGTGCGCCTGCGCCACCGTCATCAACGGCGCATACCGCAGCACGGGCAGCTCCCGCGTGACACCGACCGACCACCACGGCGCAGGGCCGACCGATCCTCCGGACGACGCCGACGGCGTGTCGCTCCTGGTGGTCGGGATCGGCGTACGTCGGCGGGGCCACCAGGACGACAACCAACCGCGTCGACGATGAGAGCCGGACATCGCACCTCCACAGGTAGACGAGGAACCGGCGGCCGACCACGAGCTTGGTTGTGGCCGACCGCCGGCCCGGACGAAGGCACGGCGCACCGTCCGACGCCGGACGGGTCGGGTATCGCCGAGCCAACTTGTCTACGCGGCTACCGCAACCGGTCCCACAGGACGCCGCGCATAGGTGCGGCCAGGGCCGACACCGCGACCACCCCTGACACGAGCCGTCACCCCGACCGCACACCAGGAAACGTATCTACAAGTGGACGAGTTGTCTAGACGTCGAAACACGTCGCTTGCTTGGCACTTGGTACAACAAGTGCCAGGTACGGTGAACATGTGCCCACCCCGCACTACGGACAACCCCGCTACCGCACCATCGCCGACGAACTACGGAAGCGCATCGAGAGCGGCACCATCCCACCCGGAGCCCTACTGCCAGCCGAAAGCGCACTTACCGCTGAGTTCAGGGCAGCGCGCGGCACAGTTCGTCAGGCCATAGCCGCACTACGCGATGCAGACTTGGTGGTCACCGATCACGGGCGCGGGACATACGCCGCGCCCCGCCGAAACGCGCCGGAGCAGAACGGGGGCTCCGAGCCGGAGACGCAACAGCGCCAAGTCCTCGCAGATGCAGAGCTGGCAGCCCTTTTCGCTGTCGACGTCGGCACGGCACTCTTGGAACAGCAGACTCTCACTCGAACAAACGGGGCCGTCGGAACAGTCGTCAGAACCTACCGATTGCTTCAGACGGAGAGCTAGAGCAGTTCACACCTTCGATGCGTCTTCAAGGCGGACCTGAACGGCCGACCGCGCCGCCGCCAGGGCGCGCCCGTCGCTCCGAATCGCGCCACTCAACACGCCCGGCGGTTGGCGCTACAGCGGGAAGCCCCAGGAGCCGCCGCAGAACGACAAGTCGTCAACCGGTGAGGTGTGGGCCGGCAGCAGCCGTGCCGTGCGGCCACGAGCCCTCGTGGGTGCACGGCACGGAGGAGTCCACGCCTGCCGCGTCGCGACCCGGGCGGTGGTCGCAGTGTGCTGTCGACTGCGCCTCTGGCGAGGGCACTGGGCCTCCGAGATGGCTGCGAACCCGTCGGCGGGTTGCGGTCCGTGGGTGGTTGCGCGGCTATCCCGTCAGCCGGCGACCGGCGAGCCGAGCGGACCACCGCCCGACCCGCGAGCGTCCGAACGTGCGTCAAGGCAGTCTTGACGTGGCGGGCCGGGCGGGCGGCCTGCTCCACAGGAGTGCGGGTCGACGGCAGACAGTGAGGATGGCGCAGGCGTTTAGGTTTCGCTTGTGTAGGCGCAAATCACGACTTACGCACTGCGCCAGTGAAGCCGGCCACAAAGAGTGTTGCGAACGCCCAAGCGAGGGCCTGTAGCAGCCAGCCCATAATGGCTAGCCGGTCGCCATCAGCCGTGCCGGCGATGTCACATTGGTTTCTTGCGTTGGTTTTGATAAGAGGGACGCTCAGGTCTATGGCGACCCCGATGCGTTCGGCCGTGCGGCATGGCGTACCCGGACGCGGGTTATTCTTTGTGTGCACTAGCGCAGGCGAGGTTAAGCAAAGAACAATCGAAACGACGGCTACTGCAAGTAAGCCGACTAGAGTTCTCCAAGGTTGGTAGCCATAGCCGAGCAGAAAGCCTGTAGTTCGAGCCCAAAGGCGAGTAGATCGTCCGGTCAGCGTGTGCGAGTCGATTTGATGCTTGCGCTGAGCGCGGAGAATGGTCCGGGCCTCACTCTCATGTCCAGCTGCACGGTGAACCGCGGCAAGCTGTTGATAAGGCTGAGGGGCGTAGCCCCCGGACCCACAGCGCAGAAATAAAAGCCATTCTCTCAAATTCATCCCGCGTGGAACACGAGGATAGGTCAGACCATCAATAGAAACACGCCTATCGGGTGCGCTGCTGTTAGTTACTTGACTCGGGTCGAAGAAGAGCGACCCACCTACGGATGTGTGATCTAATGATAAGGTCTCAGTCGTTCCCGATCCTGTTGCCGCCAATTTTCCGCCCAGCAGGAGGTCGCCTCCCACCGTCATTCCGTCAGCGATGATCGCAGGCCCGCAACCGTTCTCCACCATCGCCTTCGAGATTTCCGCTGTTGAGACCTTCGCATTAGGAAGTCGGATCGTACCGGATCTGCTAGCGCTCTGGGCGGTGAAGCCGTCGCGGATCTGCAAACTGTCCGCCACCATGCCATCTGCTGAGATTGCAGGACCCGCTTCGTTGCGAAGGTGGGCGTCGGAGAAGTCGACAACGTTATCGATCCGCGAGCGGTTTAGACGTACTGCACCGAGTGTTCCTCGGCCGCGCGCTTCAAAGCCATAGCGCAGAAAGAGTGAACCCGATACCCGCATGTTATCGGCCCCAATTCCGGGCCCCGCGTCATTGTACAGCTTGGAGCTTCCAAAATTAAGGTTGCCACCCACCTTAGTGGCGACCATATTGACCGCGCCACCCAGCTCGACTGTGGCGCGGATGGTGCATTTCCAAATAAGAGGGCCGGACCTCAGGTTTGCATGTGGCATGTTCAAGGCCGACTCGGCGGCGCTGGTTAGGAGGCACTCGCGAAGTTGAAGCCCAAGGAGATCTGCGTTCTCCGCACTTATTCCTTCGGGAAGGAAACAGGAATCCAGGCTAAGCCATGCTTCTGTCTTCATGTTGTCGAGATTCAGACGGCCGGAGATGCGGGCGCCTCGAATGCGTACGCCTCTCGGATCAACGGTGCCGTTGCGGCCGATCAGAATGTCTCTCACGACGGAAGCTGCAATAGTCCGGTCGTTGCCCCATGCGCGCATTGAGGCCTCGTCTACAGAGTAGGTCCCGGCTAGGTCTCCTAGATCCAGCACCTCTCCCTGTTCAACGGCTGCTAGTAGACGGCGTGCAGTGGGGGTGGCCGAATCAGGATTTGACGACATTGATCTATTAGACCCAGCCTGGGAATCGGGGGCAAGCCCCGCGGGCTGAGTGCGGCCCGGACCGCTCGCGCAGCTAGCCTCGATCGTTCACGGCTGAGGGCGGCGGTTGTGGTCCCGCACCTTTGATCGTTGGTGTTCGATTCGTTTGGGTCGTGGGCGTGGTGGTGGGCCGTCTGTCGCGGCGGTGGGCGTGGTCTCCTGGGCTCCTCCGGTCGGTGGGATGGCGGCTGTGGTGGTCAGCCGGGGGCGGGGATCGCCGCGATCCGGGTGAACGCGGCGGTGATCTGGTCGGCCCAGGGCCAGGTCGTGGGGATGCGTAGCCGTCGGCGGCGTTGCCCGTGGACCAGGCGCGCGGCGGTGTGCAGCAGGCGGTGGCGCAGCGTCTTGGGTTCGCAGCGGGTCAGGTCACCGGTCAGGGCGAGGATCTGCAGCCAGGCGATCAGGTCGGCGGCGATCGCGGCGAGGGTGCACCAGGCCTGGTTGATGGCGAACTCGCGGGAGGGGAGTCGGCGCAGGCCGGTGTCCTTGGCGCAGCGGATGCGGTCCTCGATGCGGGCGTGGGCGCGGTGGCGGGCCTCCAGCCACTGTAGGGCGCCGATGGTGGTGTTGGTGACGAAGGCGGTGTAGCGCCAGCCGTCGCGGTGCTCGAACAGGGTCAGCTGGGCGCCGGGGTGGGGGCGTTCCCGGCGGACGATGACCCGCATCCCGGGCGGCCAGCCGGTCAGGGTGAGCAGGCCGGTCAGTCCCGTGACGTGCGCGCCGTCGCGTAGGCCGCCGTCGGCGTTGATCGCCGGTGTCCAGGCCGAGGCGGGAACCGTGGTGATCGCCCGGCGTTCCGGCTCGCCGATGGACCAGCCGATCGAGTACTCGACGGTGCGGCCCCGCTTGGTGTTCTGCGTGGTGAGCCAGTCGAGCACGGTGTGGGTGGCACCAGCGGAGTCGGCCCGCACCAGCAGATGCCGCCGATAGCTGGCGGGGACCTGCGCGAACGCCTCGCCCAGCACGTGCAGGTGATCGGCGGCGGTGTTCGCCCCGGCGTTGCCCGGCCGTAGCTGGACGGCCAGCGTCTCACCGGTGTTGTCGCAGGTGACCAGGAGGGGATGGAACCCGAAGGTGCGCTTGTAGGTCTTGTCCGCGCCGTCCTTCTCACTGTGCGCGACCAGCAGGGTCGCGTCGACGTCCAGGACCACCACACCGGCCCCGACGCCCCGACCCGCGGCCCGGGCGGCCGGCAACCGGTCGAACAACGACCACACCCGCGCCCGGACCGTCGCCCGCGCCCGCGCGATCCGCCGCGCCCGCACCTCGTCGACCTCAGCCAGGGCCCGCCAGCACGTCGCCGGCGAGGCGACTGGCCCGAACACCTCGCCTTGATGCCGGACCACGTCGATGTCGGCGATCACCTCCCCACCGTCAGCGATCATCACCGCGAGATCGGTCAGGACACGACCCCTGTCCCTGCCCGGCGTGAATCCCCGACGCGCTACCGCCTGCGACAACGCCCCGGTCAGGCCGGTCCTGTCAGCGAGAGCACGTAGCAACACCAACCCGGCGCGTGACACCACACCACGACCGCCGACCTCGACGGACAAACCCCTGGACCAATCGGTATTCTGCACCTACGAAGTGCCTTCCACGCGCGGAACTCTGAACGACTCGACACCGGTCAGTTTTCCTTACGTGGCAGGCACTTCGCCGTCTCCGCAGAGCCTTCCCAACCCCCAAGATCACGGCAGCCGTGAAAGACCGAGGCTAGGACGACGAGGAGGCAGCCAGCGATCCAGACATGCATGCGGGCGGCAGCCCTACTTCGCTGCCCAGTGCGAGCGCAGGTCTCCGCGCCAGCGTAGCTGTGTGGCCACAGCCAGGTCGCGCTGTGCCCGGTACAGGGGGTAGCGCTGGCCAGCAGGGACCTCTGCCGTGCAGGTGAACAGCAGACAGGGTGCCCGTCGGCTGACCACCTGAGTGACGATCGGTACGGACACTAGTAATGCTTTGTCACATTTCGGTATAGATGAGGAACCGTCGATGTGGTGAGTCGTTAGCGCAAACGTGGATGTTCGGGAAGTGGAGCGTCTGGGTGACGATCTGGTCGGGTTCATCGGTGATGTGTTTGGTTCGTTGACGCGGGTCGGGTGGCAGGACCGGGCGGGGCAGTATGTGCGCGGGTTGATGGTGGACGGGCGGCGTAAGTCGATCCAGCCGATGGCGGGTCGTCTGCCGGGTGTGCACGATCAGGCGTTGAACCACTTCGTGACGAACAGTCCGTGGGACGTGGTGCCGGTGCGGCGGCGGCTGGCGTGTCGGATGGACGAGGCGATCGGGCCGGCGGCGTGGGCTCTGGACGACACGGGTTGGGTCAAGTGCGGCACTGCGTCGCCGGGTGTGGCCCGGCAGTACACCGGCACGGCGGGCAAGGTCACGAACTGTCAGATCGGGGTGAGTCTGAACCTGGTCACCGATACCGCGTCGTGTCCGGTCGACTGGCGGTTGTTCCTGCCCGAGTCGTGGGATCCCGCCTCGCCGGCCGCTACCGCTGATGTCGACCAGCGGCGCGCACGGGCGCAGATCCCCGACGACGTCGGGCACCGGGAGAAGTGGCGTCTCGGGTTGGACATGATCGACGAGGCGGTCGGGTGGGGCCTGCGACCGCCGTTGATCGTGGCGGACGCCGGGTACGGCGACAGCGGCGAGTTCCGCCACGGCCTGACCGTACGCGGCCTGTCCTATGTGGTGCAGGTCGCCACCACGATCGGCGTTCAGCGGCAGACCGCGGTCCGTACCGCGCCACCGGCCAGCCGGGCCGGACGGCCACCGGCACCGCGATATCGGGACCCCGCTGTCTCGGTCAAGGACCTGGTCCTGTCCCACGGCACCGCCGCAGCCCGATCGGTGTCCTGGCGTGACGGTTCCCGCACCCGCGGCGGGCGGCCGGTGAAGATGCGCTCCCGGTTCGTGTTCCTACAGGTCCGGCCAGCCGGACGGGTCATGCTCGCCGCCCACCGCGACCAGGACCTGCCCGAGGCGTGGCTGATCGCCGAGTGGCCACCCGACCGCGACGAGCCCACCAAGTACTGGCTGTCGAACCTGCCCGCCACCACCACGAAACGCGCCCTCGTGCGGTGGGCGAAACTCCGCTGGCGCATCGAACACGACTACCACGAACTGAAGACCGGCCTCGGCCTGGACCACTTCGAGGGCCGCACCTGGCAAGGCTGGCACCACCACGTCACCCTCGTGGCCGCCGCCCACGCCTTCTGCACCCTGCAACGCCTCGACCCAAAAGCCCCCGCGCCGGCCTGACCCTCTACGCCGTACTCCGCGACCTACAAGCCCTCCTGACCAGGCTGGTCGGCGCCTGCCCCACCTGCAAACCCGCTTCCCTGCAAGAAAAACCCGCTACCCACTCAGATCATGACAAAGTACTACTAGTGGACAAGGAGGGGTGGCCGCGCAGCGCGCTCCAACGTCAAAGGGCCAAAGGGCAGCGGCTCACGTGGCGGTGCTGGCTGCCTGGAGGTCAACGAGTCGCTGGGTTGACATCCATAGGAGCATCGGGATGGCAAGGAGAATATAGGAGGATTCGATCTGCCCTGATGGCTACTCAGAGTCGACACCACGATAGGAAGATCGAGCAGGTTGTCGGATTGCTTCGCCATCTCTGCGCGGTTGCTCATGCACTCAGTCCCAGTGGCTGTTCCTCTACCCCTTTGAAGAAGTCGGCCCCGCCGACATGTTGATCGGCAGGGCGCGACATCCACAGGATGATTGAGATGGACTAGCCCTAGTAGGCACGAGCTAGTGCCTCGTCACGCAGCCTTGAACGGGTAATCCGGGTGGCGGATCTTGGAGCCGGTGGCGAATGACGTTTTCGGTTTGGCGCGTTGGTTGCGCCAGCGGATGTAGTCGCCGAGGGCGGCGTCCTGCTCGGCGTGGCTGCGGTGGTCGGTGCCGTTGAGGGCGAAGTAGCGCAGGGCGGCGAACTCGGCCTCGATCCAGTTCAGCCAGGACGCGTAGGTCGGTAGGAACACCAGGTCGACGCGGTTGGCGGCGCACCAGGCGCGGACCTCGGGGTGCTTGTGCGGGGAAAAGTTGTCCAGGATCAGGTGCAGGCGTTGGTTGGGCCAGCGGCGGCGCAGGGTCTTGAGGAAGATCAGGAACTCGCGCCACCGTTTGCGGTCGCGGATGCGGTAGTGCAGGCGGCCGGTGGCCAGGTCCAGGGCGGCGATCATGTGTCGTACGCCCTGGTCGCGGGTGTAAGTGGCACGAAGTCGCATCGGGTGTGCGACGGGTCGCCAGGCCCGTCCTGGGCGGGGTTGCAGGTTCAGCGGCCCGAACTCGTCGACGCAGAGCACCCTGCCGTCGGCGGGTGGGTGGTCGTAGAGGTCCAGGACCTGGCGCATCTTCGTGGTGAAGTCGGGGTCGGTGCTGGCCTTCCACGTCTTGGTGGCCTGCCACGTCACCCCGCGTTCGTGCAGGACACGACGCACGGTCTCGACGCTGATCGTCGTGACGTAACCCGCGGCGATGAGGTAATCGCGCAGTTTGGCAAGCGACCAGCAGGAGAACGGTTGGCCGAGGAAGCGGGGGTCGCACCGGGCGATGACGCAGATCCAGTCGCGGGTCTGCTCATCGATCCGTCTCGGTGCGCCCCCGCTCCATTTTGGGTCCAGGGCGTCGAACCCCCGCTCGTTGAACGCGTGGATCACGTCGCGGACGTAATCCTCGCTGCTCGTGAGCAGGTGGGCGATGTCCGGGGCCGGCTGCCCCTGGGCGGACATCAGCACCACGATCGCCCGCCGCAGCTTCACCGGGTCCTTCGCCGTCCTGGTGATCCGCTGCAACCGCTGGCCCTCGACCATCGACACCTGCCGGACGAACACTTCCGGCCTACTGCCCACCGGCCACCACCTCCCACCACGAGTGCTGGGAGACAGCCTGCCCGATCCATCCTCAGAACCGACGCATTACCCGACCAACGTTCAAAGACGAGGCACTAGGAACCTATCGCAGCGTCTAGCGGCACTCAGACCAGTACCGGCCACTCCCAACCACTACGAGCAGCAACCTCTCTTAGGAAAATGAAGTCAACGAAGTCCTCCCAGTCGTTTGGCAGAACAACGTCTGGCAATGCCGTTGCTTGAATCTCAACGTGATCTCGATCGCGCACCGTGGGAAGGCGCTTGAGAGCCATCGCTTGGTAGAGCGTCATAAGCGCCCTGGCTGAGCCATCGGGCCTCTCCCTGTCCGCTAAATCCGCTGCCGTCCGGTAGAGCGCCATCCCCTCGCGAAACTCACCTCTCGCGATCCTGCATAGGCCCATCGTCGCCGTTCGCACATAATCCAATTTGCCAGTACGACTTAGGACCTCAATTCCCGCATCACCTCGCCCCGCCAAGGCGAGCGCGTAAGCGGTGATGTTGGCGAGTGAGTCGCTTGATCCCGTCCTCTTGATCGCGCCTAGGCCAATCTCGCTGGCCATTAACCAATCCTCTGTCCAATGCCCGAGCAGATGAACTGCGATAGCCGCTGCGGAACTGTCATAGGGGTCGTTTCTGCACCATGTCTTGGCGCGCTCCACTGCTTCTTCAAAGTGCAACTCTAAGAAGGAGAGGCGAGTCGATAGACCTTCACACTCTGGGCTGTCCATCGATTTAGGGAGCCGACTTGCAAACGCTCTGACTTCCCGAGCTTCGGAGGTCGCAGCCGTTATGTCGGCGAGCATAGTCACGAGAGCAGTGCTTCCGGATGCATCCTTTAGGTACGCCTTGATTAATGATCGCGCTTCGCTGCGGTCTATTCTTCCACGGGCGTGGTCGACAAGAGCCGCGTTCCCTCGTAGCTCTGCAGCAAAGACCAGATTCTCCTCGCGCTTCGCCAAGTTCGCTGCGCCCTTTAATGTGGACGAGGCTCGCTTCATATCTCCTTGCCGAAGCGCTATCTGTGCCTGCATCGCCCCAAACTCAGGCAACGGAGCGACGTTTCTATCGCGCAGTCGCTTCAGCTCCGCAGACGCAGACGTGATTTCGCCAGACCTGACTAAGTAGTCCAAGAGTGCAAGCACTGTGTCTTTGCGGTTGGGTGCGAGAGCTACTGCCTGTCGACTAAAACTAATAGCTTTCTTAGGTGAGCCAATTCGCCAGTAACTGACGGCCAGGTTCATAATGGTGTCGATATCGCTTGGGTCATGGCGGTGAGCTCTCCGGAGTTCCTTCAAGGCCTGGTGGTTCCGCCCTTGAAGGAGCCAAATGTAGCCGAGAAGAGCGGCGGCCCGCGGCGCTTCGTCGCCATTGATGGCTTCTAGAAGTGCAAGTGCCTCTTCAGGCATGGAGGTGTCCAAGAAGGCAGTCGCCTTGAGGACCGTTAGCGCCGGATGTTCGGGCAGGCCACTCAGGAGAGTGCTCACCTCGACACTCTGACCGAGTCCCAACATGATCGATGCTGCCACATGAACCGAAACGACAATAGGGCTCAATCCATTGCTATCGCATTGTGCGGCCGCTTCAAGCGCCATCCGCGCTCTGCGAGCGGCTAGCTCGTAATCGCCAGACAGATAGGCAGAACTCGCGACACGGGCATGCGAGGTAGGCGAGGGACGCAGGTCGGCTTGCGCCGCTTCTGCGGAGGTATGGAACCGTGACGTCGAATCCAGTTCCGCCGCTGCATCAGCTAGAACCTCATCCTCGACGCTTCGAGGCAGTGTGCGTCCGACCGCGAGTTTGTTGGGTTCCCGGTCGCTAGAGCCTGGCTTCTGTGCGACTCCAGTCTCATGGCCGAGGGTGATGGTCGGTCCTGTATCGAGGACGCTAGAGAGAGTCACGACTTAGCCTTCCCAGCTCGATACCGTGGGCGTCGGTCTTGCAATGATGCGATCTTCGCTAGAATGTCGACCTGGTTGAGTAGCCAAAGAAGCCCACTTCCCGTGTAGCCTCTTTGCCCAAGGCGAATACGCGGTAATCGGTCCCTAGGAACGGGTGAGCAAATTTGGTTCATCAGAGTCGATAGCCTGTCGCGTAGGGCCGGAGGTGCGTTCATCGACAACATCTCAATCGCACTGTTGAACCGAGGGCGCATCGAGCCCAAGTCTGCGAACCTGCCTTGCATGGCGTCGCGTCGCGTCGCGTCAATTACCCCACGGCTAGGGCCAAGTGCTGCTGTTGTAATTGAATGTCCCATTACGAGTTCATACAACAATGACCCAAGTCCGTAGATGTCCGCTAGCTGATACGACTCCCAGTCGTCTCTTCCCTGCCAGGTGAGGTGTTCAGGTGCCGCAAAGCGGAGATCACCTCTGCCGTTCATATAGTATTCCGGTGTGTGGCGGGGTGGAAGGCTGAAGTCGCGCGCCCTACCTAAATCGGCCACTTTGCAGGTGAGTCGTTTGTCAGGCCCGGGGAATAGTAAGGCGTTACCGCATTTAATGTCGCGATGGGCGCATTTCCTTAGATGCATCTGATGTACGCCCAGAACGACTCCACGCCATAGGCGAAGACGATTGGTCCATGGAAGCCTATCCCTGACGCTATCGTCTTCGATGTACTCCGCCAGGCAACCTTCTGCTTGTTCGAGCACGTGGTACTTAACCGGAAGTTGAACGGTGAGCCCGTGGACTTGAACAGGCAACTCGACAGCCCCGCTAGCTTCGAGTCTCACGACTGCCGAGCAACCCGCCAGTTTCCTCAGCATGTGTCCTTCGTCATCGAATTCGACGCCGGCCGTCGGATCGCCTTTGAAGGGATTCAGCACCTTTATAGCTACCGCAGGTCGCCTGTCGTTGGGCTGACCTGAAAAGACGAAACCGAAGAAGCCGCGTCCGAGCGGCGCTGTCGGCCTATACTCTCCATAGCTCTGTTTGAGGAGTAGCTCTTCGATCGAGTCGCCCTGAGCACTCACCAGGATGATCTCCCGTCTATCGGTCGCCGTACTCTCGGCGCAGCCTGCTCAGCTCTTCCGGATGGGCCTTAAGGATCTCAAGTATGTCGGCTGGAACGGATCCCTCGTTCAGCGCCAAGATGTCAGACGGAACTCCGTAGTACGACGAGAGACGTAGCCTCAGTTCTTCGGAGTACCCCCGCTCCCCCCGCTCAAGGCGTGAGAGGTAGGAGGGATCGACGTTGAGATCTGAGGCGACACCCCTCAAGCTGCGCCCCTGCGTCTCTCGCAGCTCCCGGAGCAGGCTGCGGGCAACATCCTTCTCCTCCATCAGGCGAGCGTACAGGGGTGTTGCCTGGAGTGGCAACGGTTTCGTAACGGAGTGTCAGCGATGCGCTACCAACTAGGCCGAACGTGCTGGTGAGGAGGGGCCATCAGTCCGGGTTTCCAACGCTTGTAACCCACCATAGGAGCTGTTGCGCCCCGGGTTAGATGGAGACTCCGTGAAACCCGGGAACATCAAACTCTCCACCAAACCCGGGGCTTGACAAGCAGAGTTCGCGCCAGTGAGCTGACCGCGCAGAACCTACAAAGCGAGGGGTCAGAACGCGGGAGGTCGCGGGTGCGTCGACATGGCCAAACCAGGCCGTCGGAGGCCGATCATGAACGATCAACGACGACCACTGGTGATGACGTTTACCCAGTTGCAGAGCGTGGCTGGCCCGGCTACCAGGCCGGCCGGGGCTTGGGACCTGTAGTTGGTGAGCTGATGAGGCTCGTATCCCCTACCAAGCGCCCTGCTCTGCTGCTGAATCGTTCTGTTTTGGATCAAGGCACCGCGCTGCGCGCGGTGCGGGCGCGGTGGTCCCGTCCGGCGGCAAGCCGCCCCGGCCGCCTCCGGCACCGGGGCGGGAAGCCGCCGACACCCGACGGGATGCCGCGCCCACAGCAGTGACAACCTGTCTCGACGACCAGGACCAGGTCGTGACGATCGCCAGCCTGGCTGGCCTCCGTCGGACTTCCGGCGATCGGCTGCCGCACCGGCTCCGCCGGCTTGCCCTCGAATCCCGTGGACGAGCCGATCGGGCGTCCGGAGACTGCAGTCCATGAGAGAGCCGTACGTGCTGCGCCGCCTTGGTGGCGCGCGGTGGGTCGTTCATCCACCTGAGGACCCTTACGGCGACGGTTACGTGTTCACCGTCGCCACCGAGCTGCACGAGGATGGGATGACGGCTTCGACCGTGGCCATGATCGACGGCTTGTGCAGCAGCCCGGACATTGTCGCTCTGCCGGTCTTCCTCGACTCCCTGGCCGCAGGGTGGGAGGGGTGGCAGGGCGTCCGCACCTGGACGTCAATGGAGCGGGAACTCTGCTTCGACGCGCGTCACGATGGGCGCGGTTACGTCTCGCTCGGCGTTACCCTCCGTCCGCCGGGGTTCGACCCCGATGACACGGGATGGTCGGCCAGAGCGGTCTTCGTGTTGGAAGCGGGCGAGGAGATGACCCAGATGGCCGCCGACCTCAGCGCTTTGCTCCGGCTGTAGCAAGCCCCTCGTGGCGTGCCATTAGCGTGCCATTAGGGCGGGACAATCGGGGTCAACCCAGGCCACTGGGGACCACCGCGACCAGGCCGCCGGCCCCACGACCTGCCGCCCATCGTCGATTCCCAAGCTGACAGTGCGGGTTCGATTCCCGTCACCCGCTCCACACACAGAAGCCCTGGTCAGGACAGACGTCCCCGCCGGGGCTTCCGTGGTTCTAGGCCATGCTGAAACGGGGATGGGTCATGAGCGGGCCATCGGCTCAGCCTACGGTGTGAGGCATGGATGCGGTCGTGGCTCTACTGATCGTGGCCGGAGGTCTCGTCGTGAGCTTGGCTGGCCTTGGCTGGTTCGCCCGTCGTGTCCGGCGTAGCGGCGTGGGCGGAGGGCTGATGGGACCGATCGACGAGATCTACAACCCTGGTGCCCACCGGTCCAGGCAAGAGATCCAGGTGCAGGACGAACGCATGGAAGCCCCTCCGTTGACCGGCGACCAGTTTCGACGTGAGTGACACGTCGACAACACCTCCGATTGGACGGCCGATCCGTCGCCCTCGGTGGCCCGCTTCGGCTTGCGCTTGCTCGGCTTGCGCCGGGGCGTTCACGGAGGCCACCTCGTCATGACGCCGATGGGAGGACCTCCCTAGACGAAGGGTTCGACGCGCGGTTCGGCGGGGCATGCGGGGATGCTGCCGTTGTGCCCCTCAGGCTCCAGCGTCGAGCCCTTCACCCAGCCGGAGTACTGGTCGTGAACGGTGGAGACGAACACCTGGGCTGCCGTGATCCTGTTGTTGGGCCAGGCGATCTTGAACCAGATCGTGTCCTGGCGCTCGCCCGGCACCCCGGTGAAGTCGGAGTGGGCCAGGCACCGGGCGTACACGGTGGTGTTGCCCTTCGCCACGCCCAGCCGGCACTTGAGCCGGGGGTCACAACCGCAGTCCTGCTCTTTGCAGGGGCGCACCACGGCTCCGATGTCGACGCCGCTCTCTCCCCAGGTGTTTACGGTCCGGAACGGCCAAGGCCCGGTCCCGGTGGGAGTCTGACTCGTCTTGGGCAGCGGCTCCCCCTGCGGGTTGTTGCAGTTGATCTGGTTGCCCTTGATCACGCCGCACGGGCTGTCGATGGCCGTGTCTCCGCTGTTTTCCTCCGGCTTGAACAGCGCGAAGACCCCGGCGATCAGCGCCCCGATGACAGCGGCGGCGATCACGCCGACCAGCCCGATCATCGCGGCCCTGTTGTTCCTGGTGGCCTTGTCCTGGGCCATCGTTCCTCCCGGGGAGGCGTGAATGTTCCTCCTGCTCGATGGGGTACCCGGACGCGGAACGGTCAACTCATTGTGACAGAAACATGACGGAAAGCGACAGCTCGTCGGGCTGCCCGTCAAGGCTGCCATGGACCCCGTGTCGGCGCGAAAACGGCGGGGCCGCGTCGGGACGTACGCTGGTGATCATGCGGATTGGCATCGTGATCCTTCCCGACCAGCGCTGGTCGGAGTCGCGTCGGCGTTGGCAGCAGGTGGACGAGTGGGGCTTCGACCACGCCTGGACGTACGACCATCTGGGCTGGCGGGATCTGGTCGACGGCCCCTGGTTCGACTCGATGTCGACGCTGACCGCCGCCGCCACGGTGACCCGGCGGGTCCGGCTGGGCACCCTGGTCGCCTCGCCCAACTTCCGGCATCCGGCGGCGTTCGCCCGGCAGGTGACCACCCTCGACGACATCTGCGGCGGGCGGCTGCTGCTGGGCCTCGGGGCGGGTGGCATCGGCTTCGACTCGGCCGTGCTGGGCGGGGAGACCCTGCCGCCCCGGCCGAGGGTGGACCGGTTCGGCGAGTTCACCGAGCTGCTGGACCTGATCCTGCGGGAGGACGGCACCAGCTGGCAGGGCGACTGGTTCACCGCCGTGGATGCCCGCAACAACCCCGGCTGCGTGCAACAACCCCGGGTGCCGTTCGTGATGGCTGCCAACGGGCCCCGGTCGATGCGGCTGGCGGCCCGGTTCGGTCAGGGCTGGGTCACCACCGGCACCGGTGAGGAGGAGCTGACGGCCTGGTGGGACGGGGTGGCGGCGCTCTGTGCCCGGATGGACCGTACCCTCGACGAGGCTGGCCGCGACCCGGCCACCCTGCCCCGCTATCTCTCGCTGGACTCGGCGCCGGTCTTCTCGCTGCGCAGCGCGGACTTCTTCGCCGAGCAGGTCGCGCGGGCGGCGGCCTTCGGCTTCACCGACGTGATCACCCACTGGCCCCGGGCCAGCAGTTGGTATGCGGGCGACGAGGCGGTGCTGGCGGACGTCGCCACCCGCCTGCTGCCGGAGCTGCGCACGCCCTGACAAGGTGGCGTACGCGCTGACGGGGTGGCGCACGCGCTGACGGGGTGCCGCCCGGGGCCGGCTCAGGTGCCGAGGTCGCCGGTGCGTATCCCGCCGTCGCCGGCCGAGACCAGCCGGAACCGGATGCAGACGATCTCGGTGTCGTCGGTGACCGGGGTGCCGGCCCGGGCCCAGTAGCCGGCGTGCCCGGCCCGCCATTCCTCGATCGACCGGTCGCCCTCGCCCTCGGAGCGGGCGAAGTCCCAGGGGACCTGGGCGAAGGGGACGACCTCGATGCCGGTCACCTCGACCACCCCGACGAGGGCATCCCGGTCGTCGACCAGCGCCAGCCGCTCACCGACGTGCTCCAACTCCTCGGCCTCGCCGGCGTACTCGGTGAGCAGTCCGGCGGTGGCCGTCTTGACCCCGGTGAGCGCCAGCGTGTTGAGGGTGGTGCGCAGCTCACCGGGGGTGCCGAGGGCGAGCGTGCGGAGTCCGCCGATCCGAGGCCACATGCGGCCGAGGCTACCGGGGTGCCGCTGTCCCGTCGCCCGGTTTCGATGCCCCACGGTCGGCATCGTCGCGACTACGGTGGGGCCGACGACGGGAGGGACCATGGCGGACCGGCGCGCGGTGCTCATCCCCGGGCGATCTGGTTGACGCCGCTGCTGCACCGGCCCGAGGTGGTCGCGGCCCTGGGCCGGGCGTCCGCGCCGTTCCTGCTGGTCGGCGGTACGGCGGACGGCGCGTGGGACGGTGCGGCGGCGCGTCGGCTCACCCCGCACGTGCTGGAGGTGCCGGACGCCGACCACGGGCTGCTGCTGCCCGGCCCGCTGGCCCGCTCGGCCGAGGTGTTGGGCCGGGTCTGCACGGCGGTCGAGGAGTTCGTGCGGCTCACCGGGCCGGCGTGACGACCGTCAAGGCCGTGGTCAGGCCAGGTCGTCGGGGGTGAGCAGCCCGTGTGCGCCGAGTGCGGCGGCGACCGGGGCGGGCAGGTCGACGACCACGGCGGCGACGCCGAGCCAGTGGGCGCCCCGGGCGGCGCAGAGGTCCCGGACGGCCCGCACCTGTGCGCCGGTGGCCACCCAGTCGTCCACCATGAGCACCCGGTCGCCCGCGCCGAGCCGGTCGGAGCGTACCGCCAGGTCGACCTGCCTTCCCCGGAAGTCGGGTGGGCTCTGCGCCCAGGTCAGCGGGCCGGCGGGGAGCCGTCCGTCGCCGGGTTTGTGGGCCGGTACGAAGCCGACCCCGAGGGCGGTCGCGGCGAGCGGGCCGAGCATCAGCCCGGTCACCGCGGGGGCGACGACGACGGTCGGCCGGGTGGCCCGGAACGGCGCGACCAGGGCCGGTCCGAGCCCGGTCAGCACCTCCGGGTCCCGCCACCAGCCGGAGGTGTCGCTGACCAGATGGCTGCTGCCCGGCCCCGGATCGACCCAGCTGAACAGCTCGACCAGGCGGGTGCGCAGGGCGGCGGTCATGACCCCATCCTCGGCGGTGGATGCCAACGGTGGCATTCTGGCCCGTGCGGCCCAGCGGTCCTCGGCTGATCGGTCACACGTATCACTGTAATTCCGGGCATACCGCCATGATCACATTGACTTCGGAAGTGCTTCTGTCGTTACGGTCCGAGCCGTTATGAAGGCATACGAAAGGACCGAGCCGGTGGTTGGCAGGCACTCCCGTACCCGGATCTTCTCCTCGCCCGCCGGCATCGCCGCCACCGCCGCGGTGGGCGTCGCGCTCGCCGTCGGCGGCACCGTCGGCGCGGTCCAGTTGACCGCCGACGACACGCCGGCTCCCGCGGTCGTGGACACGGTCACCCCCAGCGCCGCCGGCACCACCGCCGCGCCGACCCCGAGCCTGAGCCCCAGCCCCACCGTGTCCCCGAGCGTCACCCCGTCGCCGACCGTCACCGCCAGCCCGAAGGCGGCCCGGACCCAGGCCGCCTCCCGGAGCAAGCCGCGCACGGCCGCGCCCAAGCCCTCCGCCACCACCAAGAAGGCGGCGGCCCCGAAGAGCAACGTGGTCGACAGTGGCTCCTGCGGCGCGTCCTTCTATGACGAGGGTCAGTTGACCGCCAACGGCGAGAACTTCGACCCGAGCGCGTTGACCGCCGCACACAAGACCCTGCCGTTCAACACCAAGGTCCGGGTGACCAACCCGGCCAACGGCAAGTCCGTCACCATACGGATCAACGACCGTGGCCCGTTCATCGACGGACGGTGCATCGACCTGTCCCGGGCCGCCTTCGCCTCGATCGCCTCGGTCGACCTGGGTGAACTGACCGTCAGGTACGAGGTGCTCGGCTGACGGCGAACGGCGGCACGGGTGGGCCGGCCGGGCAGAACATCCTCAATCGTGGGGCTAGGTTCATTCTCCGGCCCGGTTCCATCAGGCATGCTGTCCCACGTACGTAAACATGCCTTCCAGTTGGGCCGTGGCCCACTGAGTCCCGGGTCCCGCGCCGGCGTCGGCGCGGCCGTCGGGCTGCTCGCGATCGTTTCGGCGATCGAGTCGGCCGACGGCCGGGGCGTCCACTACGTCGCGCTGATGACGGTGGCGCCGATCCTGGCCGCCGGGTTCGCCTCCTGGCGGGCGGTGACCGGGGTGGGCTTCCTCGCGCTGCTGGTCGGGGCCGGGTTCGCGGTGGCCGATTCGGAGATGAAGCTGACCACGCCCGTCGCCCTCGTCGGCATCGCCTTCGCCACCTTGGTGGCGGCCAGCGTGGCGGCGGTCCGGCAGGGTCAGGTCGAGCGGATCGGCGAGCTGTCCAAACTGGCCTCGGTGGCCCAGCAGGCCGTGCTGCGTCCGCTCGGCCCGCAGGTCGGCACCCTGGCGGTGGCGGCCCGGTACATCTCTCCCACGGCCACCGCCGAGATCGGCGGAGACCTGTACGAGGCGATCGACACCCCGTACGGCGTCCGAATGATCATCGGGGACGTGCGCGGCAAGGGGCTGGACGCGGTCCGGCTCGCCAGCATCGTGCTCGGCTCCTACCGGCACGTCGCCTACGAACGGCCCGATCTGCGGGCGGTGGTGGCCGACCTGGACCGGGCGGTGGCCCGCAACGTGGGTGACGAGGACTTCGTCACCGCCGCCGTGGTCGAGGAGCGCGGCGGGACGCTGACCATCGTCAACTGCGGCCATCCGGCACCGCTGCTGCTGCGCCGGGGTGCGGTGATCCCGCTGGAGCCGCCCGCCCCCGCGCCGCCGCTGGGCTTCATGCCGGTGGTCCGGCCCCGGGTCGAGCGGTTGGAACCGGGCGACCGGCTGCTGCTGTTCACCGACGGGCTCGGTGAGGCGCGGCGGGACGGCGAGTTCTTCCCGACCGCCGACCGGGCCTGGCGGTTGCTCGGTCACGGCACGGTCGGGGACGGTCTGGCCTCCCTGGAGACCGCGCTGGTCGAGTGGGTGCACGGTCGGCTCGACGACGACATCGCCCTGGTCCTGATGGAGTACACCGGCCCGCGCAGCGGGGTGACGGTGGCGGTGCCCTCGTGGGAGGTCGGCGCGGCGGAGAGCTGAAGCGCAGGTGTGTAATCGCCGTCACTCCGGCGCGCGGGTTGTCGCTGCCTACCGGTGAGTAATACAGTGGGGGTTACTGATCGGTAACACCTGTCCGGAAGCGGGGCCAGCGAGCATGACCCACTACAAGAGCAACCTTCGGGACCTTGAGTTCAACCTGTTCGAGGTCTTCGGGGCGGACCGGACGTTCGGCCAGGAGCCGTACACGGACCTGGACGTCGACACCGCCCGCAGCTTCCTCTCCGAGGTCGACCGCCTGGCCCGTGAGGACCTCGCGGCCAGCTACCAGGACAGCGACCGCAACCCGCCGGTCTTCGACCCCGCGACGCACACCGCGCCGCTGCCGGAGTCGTTCAAGAAGTCGTACCAGGCGTTCATGGACTCCGAGTTCTGGCGGCTGGACCTCCCCGAGTCCCTCGGCGGCAGCAGCGCCCCGCGCGCCCTCTGGTGGTCGCTCGCCGAGCTGGTGCTCGGCGCCAACGCGCCGGTCTGGATGTACGCCTCCGGCCCGTCCTTCGCGCACGTGTTGCAGGTCGAGGGCACCGACGAGCAGAAGAAGTGGGCCAAGCTCTTCATCGACCAGCAGTGGGCCTCCACCATGGTGCTCACCGAGCCGGACGCCGGCTCGGACGTCGGCGCCGGCCGGGCCCGCGCGGTCCCGCAGCCGGACGGCTCCTGGCACGTCGAGGGCGTGAAGCGCTTCATCACCTCCGGCGAGCACGACCTCAGCGACAACATCGTCCACTACGTGCTGGCCCGTCCGGTCGGTGTCGAGGGCGTCGGCGGCCCGGGCACCAAGGGGCTGTCCCTCTTCGTCGTGCCGAAGTTCCACTTCGACGCCGAGACCGGCGAGCTGGGCGAGCGCAACGGCGTCTACGCCACCAACGTCGAGCACAAGATGGGCATCAAGGTCTCCAACACCTGCGAGCTGACCTTCGGCGAGCACGGCGTACCGGCCAAGGGCTGGCTGCTGGGCGAGAAGCACGACGGCATCCGGCAGATGTTCATGATCATCGAGTACGCCCGGATGATGGTCGGCACGAAGGCGATCGCCACCCTCTCCACCGGCTACCTCAACGCCCTGGAGTACGCGAAGAACCGGGTGCAGGGCGCCGACCTGATCCAGCAGGCCGACAAGGCCGCGCCCCGGGTCACCATCACCCGCCACCCGGACGTGCGCCGCTCGCTGCTGATGCAGAAGTCGTACGCCGAGGGGCTGCGGGCGCTGGTCTGCTACACCTCCACCTGGCAGGACAAGATCGCGATCGCCGAGGCGGCCGGCGACGAACCGGCCACCAAGCTGGCCAGGCGGGTCAACGACCTGCTCCTGCCGCTGGTCAAGGGCGTCGGCTCGGAGCGGGCGTACGAGCTGCTCGGCCACGAGGCGCTCCAGACGTACGGCGGCTCCGGCTTCCTGCAGGACTACCCGCTGGAGCAGTACGTCCGGGACGCCAAGATCGACACTCTGTACGAGGGCACCACCGCGATCCAGAGCCTCGACCTGATCTTCCGGAAGATCGTCCGGGACAACGGCAAGGCGCTCATGACGGTCGCCGGTGAGGTCCAGGAGTTCATCAGCACCGAGGCCGGCAACGGGCAGCTCAAGGAGGAGCGGCAGGCGCTCGGCCGGGCGCTCGCCGAGATCCAGCACATCCTCGGCGTGCTGACCGGCTGGCTCGGTGAGGCCCAGGCCGGCGACACCCGCAGCCTCTACAAGGTCGGCCTGAGCAGCCGTCGCTTCCTGCTCGCCCTCGGCGACCTGGTCGTCGGCTGGCTGCTCCAGAAGCAGGCCGACGTGGCGCTGAAGGCCCTGGCCGGCGAGGTCTCCACCGCCGACCGGGCGTTCTACACCGGCAAGGTGGCCGCCGCCCGGTTCTTCGCCCGCGAGGTGCTGCCCCGCATCGGCGCCGACCGGCGGATCATCGAGGGCGCCGACCTGGACATCATGGACCTCCCGGAAGAGGCCTTCTGACCCTGACCGCCCCCGACCTGACCGCCCCCGACCTGACCGGCCTGACCTGACCGGCCTGACCTGACGCCCCCGACCTGACCAGCCCGGCAAGGCCGGCGGCTCCGGGTGCCAGGTTCGCTGGGTGATTCGCAAGGGGGCCGATAGTGCGGTATCCGGACGTCTGGATAGCGCACTATCGGCCCCCTTGTGCTGATCATGTGCGCCGAGTGCCGCACTGTCGGCCCCGTTGAGGTGATCGTGCCGGTCCGGTGCCGGCAGAAGAGGTCGGCGGCGCGGGATCTGCCGGGTCCGATCCCGGTAGGCGGGCCGCTGGGCGGGTAACCCGCGCGGACCACGTCAGGGCACGCCCAACGGCCATCGCACGGGGGAGTGCAGCGCACATGGGCATTGGTAGCGGCATTTTTCTCATCGCGCTCGGCGCGATCATGACGTTCGCCATCCGGGCCGACGTCTGGTGGATCAATCTGCGCGCAGTCGGCTGGGTGTTCATCCTGGCCGGCTTGGCCGTGCTGCTCACCACGCTCTGGTTCTGGCAAGACCGGCGCAAGCGGGCGCGCACGCTCATCGTGGAGGAGAACCGGCTCTCGCACCCGACCGCGATGATGCCGCCGCCGCCCGACCCGCCGCCGCCCACCGCGCCCCCGTCCTGACCCGGCCCGGTCGTCCACGCCCGCCGGTCGTCCACGCCCGCCGGTTGGCCGGGCCCACCGCGGTCGTCGAGGCCCGCCGGTTGGCCGGACCCGCCGGTCGTCCAAGGCCCGTCGGTGGCCGGGCCCGTCGGTGGCCGGGCCCGCTGGTTTCCCGGCCCGCTGGGGCCGGGCCTGCTGGCCGGAAGGATCAGCCGCGGGCGGTGTGCCGGGCGATGATCGGGCTGTCGCCCGGGGTCAGGTCCGCCCAGGAGGTCGTCGTGCGGTGCACCGCGAGATCGGTGGTACGCAGCCCCTCCCGGTCGGCCAGTTCCGGGTCGAGGAGCGCCGAGAGTAGCGAGATGCCCGGATTGTGGGCGACGAGCAGGACCGTGTGGGCCTCCGGCTCGACCATGCGCACCAGGTCGAGCAGGTCGTCCGGGTGTGCCTCGTACGCGGCGGCGGCGTAGCGCACCACCGGGGCCGTCCCCGCCGGGCCGCCCTCCGGCGGGACCCCGGTCATGCCGAGCGCCACGTCGTGCCAGGTCTGCCTGGTCCGGCGGGCCGCCGAGCAGAGCACCACGTCAGGGAGCAGCGCCTGCCGGGCCAGCCACGCCCCGGCGGCGGCGGCGTCCGCGTGCCCCCGTGCGGTCAGCCGCCGCTCGACGTCGGGGCCGTTTCCGGGTTGTTCGGCCTTGGCGTGTCGGAGCAGCACCAGTGTCCGTGTCTCGGCCTCGCCGTCCGTCATTCCCCCAGCTTGCCTGATTGACGCGTGTGTCGCCTGGGTATGTCGATGGGGCCACTCGCTCATCGATGCCCTCGATGGCCGTGGCGGGTGGGTAACGCCAGCTGACAGCCAAGGAGGCGACGTCATGGGCATCGGTGCCAGCATCTTCCTCATCGCGGTGGGTGCGATCTTCGCGTTCGCCATCGACGCCGACCTGGGATGGCTCAACCTCGACGTGGTGGGCTGGGTGCTGATGCTCGCCGGCCTCGTCGGGTTGCTGACCACCCTCTTCTTCTGGAACAGCCGTCGCCGGGCCGTGGTCACCACCGCGGTGCGCCAGGACCAGGTCGTCGCCGACCGGGTCGTGCCGGTGCAGGGCGACCGGGTGGTGCGCGAGGAGTACCGCGAGGCGCGCGGCCCGGGTTACCCGGTCTGACCGCACCGCACCACATGATCTCAGGGGCCCCGCAACGGCGCGGGGCCCCTGAACTATTCCCCGGTCTGTTCCCTCTCGGCCGGGTCGAGACCTTGCCAAGGCGAGACCTTGCCAAGGCGAGACCTTGCCAAGGCGAGACCTTGCCAAGGCGAGACCCGGCCCGGGGCGGCCGGCGCCGGGGTGGCGCGACCATCCCGGCCACGGGGCGGGTGATCAGGCGAAGACAGCGAAGTAGATCGCGATGTGGTGACAGAGGGCGGCGATCAGGGTGCAGGCGTGGAAGAACTCGTGGTGGCCGAAGACGGTGGGCCACGGGTTCGGCCGACGCAGCGCATAGAAGACCGCGCCGACGCTGTAGATCGCTCCACCGGCGGCGAGCAGCACCAGCACGGTGACCCCGCCCTGGCGCAGGATCTGCGGGAGGATCGCCACCGACACCCAGCCGAGGGCCAGGTAGAGCGGGGCGGAGACCCAGCGCGGGGCGTGCGGCCAGATCAGCTTGACGGCCACGCCGGCCAGCGCCCCGCCCCAGACCAGGCCGAGCATCAGGGTGGCCATCCGCCGGTCGAGCAGGAGCACGCAGAGCGGGGTGTACGTGCCGGCGATGAACACGAAGATCATCGAGTGGTCCATCCGGCGCATGATCTGGTAGCCGCGCTCCGACCACACCCGCCGGTGGTAGAGGGCGCTGGTGCCGAAGAGGCCGCAGACGGTCACGCTGTAGATCAGGCAGCTCACCAGGGGGGCCCAGCCGGGGCGGGTGGCCGCGACGGCGCAGAGCACGGTGCCGCAGACGAGCGCGACGAAGAACGCGTAGGTGTGCAGCCAGCCGCGCATCCGGGGCTTACCGATGTCGACCGGCTTGAGTCGAAGCGGTGCGGAGGTGGTCACAGAATCAGGTTACGGCACCGTAGGTTACTTGTAGGTAGTGCGACCCGTCACCACGCCGGTCGAGTCTACCGACCCTGGACGGCGCATCGATCGGGGAGTATGGCGGGATGCGCATCCGACCCGTGGGCCGGCACGCCCTCCTGCTGGACTGTGACGACCCCGGCCAGGTGGAACAGTGGCGGGCCGAGCTGTGGCGACGCCGCGCGGCCGGTGAGCTGAGCGCCGCCGAGATCGTCCCCGCGGCCGGCACCGTCCTGCTCGACGGGGTCCCCGACCCCGGGGCCACGGCCGCCCGGATCGCCGGCTGGACCCCCGACCCGGTCACCACCACGGCCACCGCCGCCACCGTCGACGTCCCCACCGTGTACGACGGCGAAGACCTGCCCCTGGTCGCCGCGCACTGGCGACTGACCGTGCCCCAGGTGGTGCAACGCCTGCGGGAGACCGAGTTCCGGGTGGCGTTCTGCGGCTTCGCCCCCGGCTTCGGCTACCTGACCGGGCTGCCCCCGCGGTACGCGGTGCCCCGGCTGCCCACCCCGCGCCCCCGGGTACCGGCCGGCTCGGTGGCCCTGGCCGGGCCGTACGCGGGGATCTATCCGACCGCCTCGCCGGGTGGCTGGCTGCTGGTGGGGCGGACCACGCTCACCCTCTTCGACGTGTCCGCCGACCCACCGGCCGTCCTCACCCCCGGCACCCGGGTCCGGCTGGTGACCGGATGACCGGCGGCCACCCGTCCCGGCCGGGGGCGGTATGACCGCGAAGCGTCGGGCGGAGCAGCCACCCGAGCCGACCAGGGACGGGACCGGTGTGGGCCGGGCGGAACTGTCATCCGGGCCGACCAGGGACGGGACCGGTGTGGGCCGGGCGGAGCTGTCATCCGGGCCGACCGGGGGCGCGACCGGTGTGGGCCGGGCGGAGGCGTCACCCGGGTCTACCGGTGGGGTGATCGAGGTACGCCGGGCGGGACCGCGTACCACCGTGCAGGACCTGGGGCGGCCGGGGTGGGCGCATCTCGGCGTACCCCGGTCGGGGGCGCTCGATCCGGCGGCGCTGGCGCTGGCGAACCGGCTGGTCGGCAACCCGGCGGACGCCGCCGGTCTGGAGCTGACCCTCGGCGGGTGTGAGCTGCGGTTGACCCGGGCCGGCACGGTGGCGGTGACCGGGGCCGACATCGACGTCCGGGTGGACGACCGTCCCGGCGACGTGGGCCGGCCGCTGGCGGTGCCGGCGGGGGCGGTGCTGCGGATCGGGTCGCCCCGGCACGGGCTGCGCAACTGGCTCGCGGTCGACGGTGGGATCGCCGTCGCGCCGGTGCTCGGCAGCCGGTCCACCGACACCCTCTCCGGCCTCGGCCCACCCCCGGTACGCGACGGCGACCAGCTCCCGCTCGGCGGGGCCACCGGGCCACCCGCCCCGGTGGACTTCACGGTCGGTCGGCCGGTACCGGAGGAGTTGTGGCTGACCCTGCGCCCCGGCCCGCGCGCCGACTGGTTCACCGCCGAGGCGCTGGAGTTGCTGTGCGGTACGGCGTACACGGTGAGTCCGGTGAGTGACCGGGTCGGTGCGCGACTGCGCGGCGCGGCGCTGCCCCGCGCGGTGGCCGGTGAGCTGCCGAGTGAGGGCGTGGTGCTCGGCGCGGTGCAGGTGCCCGCCGACGGCCAACCGTTGATCTTCCTGGCCGACCATCCGACCACCGGCGGCTACCCGGTGATCGGGGTGGTGGACGACGTGACCGGGCTCGCGCAGGCCCGGCCGGGGACTACGGTGAGATTCCATGGACCTCAACGCTGACCTCGGCGAGGGATTCGGCATCTGGCGGCTCGGCGACGACGAGGCGCTGCTCGACCTGGTCACCTCCGCCAACGTGGCCTGCGGCTTCCACGGCGGCGATCCGTCGACCATGCGGCGGGTCTGCGCCGCCGCCGCCGAACGCGGCGTCACGGTCGGCGCGCAGGTCGGCTACCGGGACCTGGCCGGTTTCGGCCGCCGGCACATCGCGTACGGCTTCGATGAGCTGCGCGACGAGGTGACCTACCAGCTGGGGGCGCTCGACGCGTTCTGCCGGCCGCACCGCACCCGGGTCCGCTACCTCAAGCCGCACGGCGCGCTCTACCACGCGGCGGCCACCGACGAGGTGCAGGCCGCCGCACTGGTCGCGGCGGTCAGCGGGTACGACCACGAGCTGCCGATCCTGTGCGCGCCCGGCTCCACCCTCGCCCAGCTCGCCGTCGGCGCGGGCCTGCGGGTGGTCGCCGAGGGCTTCGCCGACCGGGGTTACCTGCCCAACGGGGCGCTGGTGCCGCGTACCGCGCCGGACGCGCTGGTCACCGACCCGGAGGAGGTGGCCGTCCGGGCGGTGCGGATGGCCACCGAGCGGACGGTGGTGGCGGTCGACGGGACCGTGGTGCCGTGCCCGGTCGCCTCGATCTGCCTGCACGGGGACAGCCCCGGCGCGGTCGCCTCGGCAGCCCTGGTGCGGGCCGCGCTGATCGACGCCGGGGTCACCCCGACCCCGTTCGCCTGACGGCTCGCGGTCAGGTGTCCAGGCCGCGCAGCACCAGCGGGACCCGGGTCGCGCCGTCGTCGACCACCCGCACCGGGACGCCCCAGTCCTGCCGGGTCAGGTGGCAGGCGGCATGTTCGACGTCGGCGTCGCAGGTGGCGGCCTGGGCGGTCACCTGGAGCACCCCCTGCGGTACGGCCGGGTCGATCACCAGCCGTCGGGACAGCTCGGTGCCGGTGCCCGCCCCCTCGACCAGCAGCTCCGGCGGCGAGGCCGAGACGACCAGCCGGGTCGACGGCCCGTACGTCTCGTCCAGCTTCTGCCCGGGGGCCGGCGTGAAGATCACCTCAAGGGTCAGCTCACCGGCGGCGACCTCGGTGGGTCGGCGTTCCAGCCGGTGCCGGGGACCGTCCACGGTGTTCGCCCCGGCGGCGGTCAACGCGCCCGGAGCGAGCCGGGTCAACCGGTGTGCGGCGGACTCCACCACCAGCACCGCACCGTCGGCGGTGAGCACCAGGTCGCTCGGCTCGGCCAGCCCGTCGGCCACCGTGGCGACCTGGCCGGTCGCCGGGTCGAAGCGGCGTACCGCGCCGTTGTAGGTGTCGGCGATCAGCACCGAACCGTCGGGCAGCGCACACACCCCCAGCGGATGCTGGAGCAACGCCCGGTCGGCCGGCCCGTCCACGTGCCCGAAGTCGAACAGTCCCTGCCCGACGGCGGTGCCGAGGACGCCGTCCTGCACGAAGCGGATGGCGCTGGTCTCGCTGTCGGCCACCCAGAGCCGCGTGCCGTCGGCCGAGACGGACAGGCCGGACGGCTGGGCCAGCCACGCCTCGGCCAGCGGGCCGTCGCGCAGCGCCTCGACGGTGGTGCCCGCGTACATGCCGGCGGTCCGCTTGATCGGGTCGAACCACCAGAGCTGGTGGATGCCGGCCATCGCCACGATGACCTTGTCGTCGTACCAGGCCAGGTCCCAGGGGGAGGAGAGGTCGACGGAGAGCGCGTCGTGGGCGTGGTCGTCGACCGTGGAGCGCCACTGCCGGCCGGTGCCGGCGACAGTGGTCACCTCGCCGGTGTCCAGGCGTACCCCGCGCAGCAGGTGGTTGACGGTGTCGGCGACCAGCAGGTCGTAGCCGGCGACCTCGGCGGCGTGCGCGGGCAGCAGGCAGAGCCCCTGCGGCTCGGCGAAGCCCGCCGACCCGGCCGGCCCGTCGACCCGACCCCGCTCACCGGAGCCGATCCGCCGGATCAGCGTCTCGCCGTCCGGGGCCAACTCGACCAGGCTGTGCCGGGCCGAGTCGGAGACCAGCAGGTTTCCGCCGGCGCGCAGCACGGCCTTGCCGGGGAAGCGCAGCGTCGTCTCCGGTTCCGCCGGCGGCACGTACGGCCCGTCGCCCCGGTGCAGGGTGCCCTTGGCCTCGTGGGTGGCGATCAGATCGTCGAGCAGCCGGACCAGCCCCTCGGCGTGGCCCTCGCCGGCCATCGTGGCGACCACGTAACCCTCCGGGTCGACCACCGCCAGGGTGGGCCACGCCTTCGCCGCGTACTGCTGCCACATGTCCAGCTCGGGGTCGTCGAGCACCGGGTGGTGCACGCCGTACCGCTCGACGGCGGCGGCCAGCGCGGCCGGGTCCTTCTCGTGTGCGAACTTCGGCGAGTGCACCCCGACGACGACCAGCACGTCGGCGTACTTCTCCTCCAGCGGGCGTAGCTCGTCGATGACGTGCAGGCAGTTGATGCAGCAGAAGGTCCAGAAGTCGAGCAGAATGATCTTTCCCCGCAGGTCGGCGAGCCTCAGCTCCCGCCCACCGGTGTTCAACCAGCCCCGACCCCGCAGCTCTGGTGCCCGTACCCGTGCGCTCATGTCCCCATCGTGCCGCACCGCCGGCCGGCGGGCCGCGCGAAGGGCGACCGGAGAGTCGTGGGCGACACTCAGCGGTCGGGTGGTCGAGCCCAGGACAGGAAACGGTCGGTGAGGTTGTTGGACCGGCCGCTGTCGAGCTGGGTGAGGTGGTCTTCCGCCTCCTGTTGCAGCGTCGACAGCAGGGCCAGCAGGCCCGGCCGGTCGTCGGCGAACGCGGCGAGCAGGACGAGCTTCGCCTCCCCGCACGGCCACGGGTTCGCGTCGAGGCGGCACAGCCAGATCGGGCGCAGCGGCCGATGGGCGAGCCCGTCGAGTGGCGTCACGCCGACACCGCCGAGCCGCGAGCTGTCGACGTCCTCGCTGCCCGTGGTGCGGGCGGCCGGGCCGCTACCGGGGCCGGGGATGGGAGCCAACGCACCCCGGCGCGGCGGACGTACAGCTCGCGTCGCCGTCGGGCCAGGCCGTCCGGCCCCAGCTCGTACGCCTCGATCCAGGTCCAGCCGTCGTACGTGTGGCGGTCGGGCAGCTCGCGGATCACCCGTACCGTGATCGGCCGGACGAACTGCGGGCTGACCTCGCGGGTCAGGTGGATCAGGTCGCCGCCTCTCAGCCTCGGTTCTTTCATCGCCCCGGCCCCCGGTTCCGGCTCTCCGTCCAGCGATCCGGCATGACGACGTTCGTCATGCGGCCCGGTCCTCGGTAGGGCGGGATGAACGGCCCGATCGGACCGGGGACGATCGGCGGCGCGGGCGGTGGGGGTGGGCTTGGCTGGGGCTGTGGAGCGGGCTTCGGCTTGCCGTCCTTCGGCATGGGGCTCCCTTGTGTCGAGGTGGCGTCGGGCTGCCCCGGTGCTGCTTTTCGGGGCAGCCCGACCACGAACGCAATCGCCGAGCCTCTCCTCCACCGATCACGCCGTTCCTTCTTCCACCCTGGACTTCCGCCCCCTGGCTCCGGAATAGTGACCAAGTGATTGCGGAGCGCAGCGAGTCGTTACGAGCTGGCGAGGAATGCAGAGGATCGCCGTGGAAGGGCGTGGAAGCCGTGGGAATCTCTCCGTCGGAGTACCTTCTTCGTGAATTGCGTCGACGCCGGGCGGCGGCCGGGCTCACGCAGACGCAGCTCGGCGAGCGGATTTTCTGCTCGGATTCTCAGGTGAGCGCGATCGAGACCGGGGTGAAGCCGCCGACCCTGCCCTACCTGGCGTCGGTGGACGAGGCACTGGGTACAGAGGGCTACTTCACGACCCTGTGGGACGAGCTTGTCAAGAGCGATGCCGCTCCCGTGTGGCTGCGCGAATGGATCGAGATCGAGCGCGAGGCAACCGCGCTTCGCTGGTACGAGCACGCCTTCGTGCCTGGCCTCCTACAGACAGAGGGGTATGCCCGCGCCACCTTCCAGGCAGCTCGGGTGCCGACCTCGGAGCTTGACCGGCGAGTTGCGGCCCGGCTCGAACGGCAAGCTGTCCTGGACCGTGATCCCGCGCCCCAACTCTTCGTCGTCCTGGACGAGGTCGTCCTCCGGCGAGCGTGCGGTGGGCCTGCCGTCATGGCCGAGCAGCTTGAGCACCTCGTGGCCTGTGCTGAGCAACCTCATATTCGGTTGCGCATCGTCCCGATGTCGGCTGGCATGTACTCGGGCCTGGCCGGGGCATTTATTCTCGCTGATCTTCCGGATGGCTCCCGGACCGGCTACGTCGACAATCAACTGGCGGCGCAAGTCATTGGGCAAGCTGACTTGATTGCTAGCCTTGGCGTGTCGTGGGACGCTATCCAAGGCGAAACCCTGCCGCTGCGTCCGACCCTGGACCTTCTCACGGAAGTAGCAAAGACATGGATCTGACCGGTGCCAAGTGGCGAAAGTCTTCCCGCTCGTCCACCAATGGCGGCGCATGCGTTGAGGTTGCCGGGAATCTGATCGACACGGTCGGCGTACGAGACAGCAAGGACCCGGAGGGCCCTGCTCTCGTCTTCGCCCCGGCGGCCTGGCGAGCATTCGTCGGCCGACTCCCCGAGCGGATCTGATCGTTCCAGTGCCGTAGTGCTCGGTGTGATTGAGCGCGGCCGGGGAAGGGGCTGACGTGCACGTACTGGTCACCGGTGGGCTGGGGTTCCTCGGTCATGCCGTCACCCTCGACCTGCTCGCCGCCGGCCACCGGGTCACGGTGCTGAGTCGGGGGCGTACCGACCGCAAGCCGGCTCCGGGGGCCGACCTGGTGATCGGCGACGTCCGCGACCGTGCCGGGATCGCGGCGGTCGTCCGGACCGGGTCGTACGACGGTGTCGTGCACCTGGCCGCGCTCACCAGCGGACGCGACTCCCTCGCCGACCCGCTGGCCTACTTCGACCTCAACGCCGCCGGCACGCTCCACCTGCTGATGGCGCTGGATTCGATACGCGGCCGGTCGGTCCCGGCGTCCTTCGTGCTCGCCTCCACCAACATCGTGTACGGGTCACAGCGCAGCGGCACGCTGTCGGAAGACCTGGACGTGCACCCGGAGAGCCCGTACGGCGCGTCGAAGGTCGCGGCGGAGCAGATGGTGGCCGGGTACGCCGCGACCGGTGCCGTCGGAGCGATCACCGTCCGCCCGTTCAACGTCGCCGGGGCGGTCGACGGGATCGCCGACACCGACCCGGCGCGGATCATCCCGAACGTCTTCCGGGCGATGACCGGCCAACTCGACCATGTCAACCTCAACGGCGACGGCTCGGCGGTACGCGACTTCGTCCACGTCGCCGACGTGGCCGCCGGCATCCGGCTCGCCCTCGCCGCCTGCGCACCCGGCACCCATCACGCGGTCAACCTGGCCTCTGGCGTCGGGACGAGCATGGCCGAGGTGATCGCCGCCGCCGAACAGGTCACCGGTCGGTCGGTGACGGTGCGGCAGCTGCCGCCGAAGCCGGAGCCGTCGCACCTGGTGGGGGAGATCAGCCGGGCGCGCACGCTGCTGGGCTGGCAGCCGACCCGCTCCGACCTGGCCCAGCTGATCATCGACGGCTGGGCGGCCTGGCAACGCCTCGGCTGACTCCGACGGACGTTGACGGATTGCCGGCCGACGGGGCCACGGTCTCCATCTGAAACAGCGACACCATCAGCCTGCGCAGGTTCCGGGTGGGTCTGGCATGACACAGCGCCGCACGGCCTGTTGTGCTGCCCAAGGGTAGGTAGATCGACCACAAGGGATAGTTGCTTAGCCGACCGGCTCCCGGACGGCGGTCGCCGTCGTCAGCGGGTCAGGTCGACGGTGACGGTGACCCGGCCCCGGTCGTCCCGGCGGGCCACCGCGTGCCCGGCCCGGTCGGCCCCGTCGAGATTCAGGGAGATCGGGCCGCCCGCGCCCAGGAAGTTCCGCCACCACTGCTTGGCGTCGGGCATCGCGACCCGGATGACCACCGCGTCGCCGGCCCGTCGGTAGGCGACCGGCGTGCTGAACGTCCGCCCGGAACGGCGACCGGTGTAGGTGACCACGGCCAGGTGTCGCTGGAGGAACCGCCCCCAGCGTGGCGAGGACCGCAGTGCCATGACCCGGGTGTTGAACGTCCGCGCGAGTCCCGAGGGGAACGATCCTCGATGACCCATTCGGACCTCCGTCGTCGATAGGAAAGCTCTACGCCGACCGTAACACCGACCGGTCCCGGGAACGTGAGCGAGAGCCGCGATTGCCGGCCGCCGCGGGGCCGGGGAGTGATGCCGGCGTACACCGGTATGCCTGTCAGTCATGTTTATGCCTGTCAGGTATACCGCTCTCCGGACACGGTGTGGGTCGCCGCCGCCGCGCCCGGAAGGGCGGTGGGTCGCCACCGCCACGCCGGAGGGGCGGCGGGCAGGACGGGGGACGGCGGTCACGACGGAGGGGTGGCGGTTACGACGGAGCCGCGCGGGAGGGTTCGACCCTGCCCGCGCGGCCCCGAACGGGACGGTCAGCAGCGACCGACCATCGTCTTGACGTCGTAGGTGGTGTTGACCCAGGTGTCGGCCACGTAGCCGGTCACGCCCGTCGCCGTGTTGGTGATCCGGTCCCAGGTGGACGACGGCCAGTAGCCGCCGCTGACGTACTCGCCGAAGGTGTAGCAGGCGATCTTCACGGTGGCGCCGTAGTTGACGGAACCGGCGATGCCGTAGGTGGTGCCCGGCCCGGTGCGGATGTTGAGCGAGGGGTTGGCCAGGATGGTGCCGGTCACGCCGACCGGCGGATCGCCGCCGCCGAGGCGGGCCACGGCGGCCTGCGCGGCGGACAGATAACCGGCGTACGCCCCGTTGTTGTACGTCGACCAGGGCTGCCAGTTGCTGCCACCGCTGGAGATGTTGTAGGCGGCGTTGGCGTTGCACTGGGCGGTGTACGCGCAGGTGTCGTTGACGGTGGGGTGGTAGCAGTTGTTGATCTGCCACAGCCCCCGGTCCAGCGAACCGTTGGGGCAGCCGGCGGTGGGGCCGTTGCTGCCGACCGCCGACGGGTTGCAGGAGGACTCGGCCATCGCGACGGCCACGGCGGTGACCAGTGGGTTGTTCCGGAACCCGGCGGCGTACGCGACCTGGGCGCACAGGTCGATGCCGACCGCGTTGACGCCCACCCGACTGGCCTTCGCGCCGGTGGCGGGACCACCGACGCTGGCCGGCGTGGCCTGGTCGGCCGGGCGGAGGGCTGCCGTGGCCTGGTCGGTCGGGCGGGGGGCCGACGCGGCGTGCGCGGCCGGGCCGGCGGTGGCGGGTGCGGCGGTGGCGGGGGTGGGCACGGTGCTGACGCCGACGACGGCGACCAGTGCCAGGCCGAGGGCCAGTCGCACCCGCCGGCCGTGCCGGAGTGCGGGGAGCGGAAGGGGGAGACGCATCATGATCCTTTCGGCGGACGACCGGAGGGGAGCCGGGCCGGGTGGGGGCGTCAGCGCCCGGTCCACTCCGGGTCGGCGTAGGACCAGCCGAGGTACGGCGCACCGGGCCAGGTCAGCGAGACGCGACGGACGGTGGCCGCCGAGGTGATGTAGTTGCCGTTGCCCTCGGAGAGCATCACGTGGCCGTAGTACCCGTTGATCGACGCGGCGGCGTAGAAGACCAGCGCGCCGGCCGGCGGGGTGCCCGTGGTGCGGATCAGGCCACGCGAGTACAGCGAGTTGTAGTGCACGATCGCGGACGCGTAGCCGCTGGCGGCCCGACCGTAGGCGTGCCCGACGAAGTTGTCGCACCAGCCGTCCCACTGGTGGTTGGAGTCGCCCAGGTCCCCGTTGGTGTACGCCTGGCCGATGACCGACCGGGCCCAGGCCAGCGCACGGTCCTCGCGGGTGCCGGTGGGCGGCGGGGTGGTGGAGCACTCCGGCTCACCGGGCAGGTACTGGTTGAACCCCGGCGTGTTGGTGTAGAAGTCGCTGATCCAACCGCTGGCCGGGGAGCTGATCCGGTGCCAGACGGAGTTGCCGGAGATGTTGCGCCCGCGTACCGCGCACTCGGCGACGAACCCGGTGCCGTCGCCGAGGAGCGCCACCGAGCTGGCGTTCGCGTCGTACGGGCTGGTGCGCACCGTCAGGCCGGCGCCGCCCGTGCCGGCGACGCTGTAGCCGGAGATGCCGGCGAACGACGGCGCGGCCGTGCCCACCAGGACCACCGCCGTGACTGCGCAGGCGGTGAGGACCCGCCCGACGAGTCTCGGCAGTGCCCGACGGGGCATGCTGCCGGTGGTATCCGTACCGTTCGGCTGGTACACGCGGTTCTCCTGTCGAGAGTTCGGCACCGCCCCGGAATCGGCGCGGTGTGCCCGTCGGACGGTGACTCGTGCGATCCGGTATCCCCGGGGCGAACGCGATTTCGAGCCGTTCGGATGCGTGCCGGGCCCGACACTCCCCGTGAGATCATATTCAGCGGCACCTATCCGGCGGGTGGCTGCTCCGGGGACGATCCTGTCCTGACGCCCGCCTGTAAAGCACTGGCATGACAGACGTTGACACCAGGGTTTACGCGCAGGGGAGGGTCCATGACGGGGCGAAGCGGACGAGTCGACGGGCAGGTTCCCGGCGAAGCCCGGCACCACGAAGGCGACGCCCGACACCACGAATTCGTCGCTGATCTCGCCCGGCTCCGACGCGATGCCGGGCAACCGTCGCTCCGGAAGATGTCCGGGACCGCCCACTACTCGCACACCGCGCTGGCGGGCGTGCTGTCCGGTGGCCGGCTGCCGTCGCTGGAGCTGACCATGGCGTTCGTCCGGGCCTGCGGCGGCGACGAGGCGGCGTGGCGGGCCCGCTGGCACCGGGAGGCCGAGCTGAGCCGGGCCGCCGAGCCCAGCACTGCCGGGCCAGGCCAGCCGCCGACGCAGCCATCGACGCCGCCGCAGCCACCGACGTCGACGCCACCGACGTCAGAGCCGCCGGTGTCGGAGCGGCCGGCGACGCGGCGGCCGGCGGTGCCCCGGTGGGCGCTGGCCGCGACGGCCGGGCTCACCGTGCTCGTCGCCGGCTCGGTCGTGCCGCTGTTGGCCGATGCGGGCTCCCGATCGAACCGGCAGGCGGAGCAACCGGTGGACGCGTCGATCCCGGCACCCACCGCCGCTCCACCCGCCGACGGGGCGGACCCGCAGGAGGAACGCTGCCAGGTCGACGCGGTCAGCGCGGAAACCGTGCCGGTCCCGGACCCCGACCCGAAGCAGCCGACCTATGGGAGCCTGACGCTGCGCTACTCGCCGCGCTGCCGGGCGGCCTGGCCGCTGTTCGTCTCCACCGAGCGGGTCCCGACCGGAGCGACCATCCGGCTGTCCGCCACCCGCCCGTCCGACGGAGGGGTCACCCGGTTCGACTACCCGTTCATGGTCAAGCGCCAGGTGTACAGCGTGTTCGGCAACGTCCTGCGGACCACCCGGGGCTGTGTGTCGGTCACCGTCGACATCACGGCGGCGGACAACCGCAGCGTGCTGGCGAGCGCACGGACCCCCTGCGTGCAGCTCGACGCCCGGACATGACACTGCCCTCCGCGCCGGGCGCGGAGGGCAGCGGTGGTGGCTCGTCGGTCAGACGTGCTGGGTCTCGGTCGTCGAGGGGTGCAGCTCGGCGGTGGTCTCCGTGACGAACCGGCCGGTGCTCGCGCTGCGGTGGACCTCCTGCTCCCCGTCACTGCCGACCTGCTCGGTCGTCGTGTGCCGAGGGTCCCGCTCAGTGGTGCTCTCCTTGACGAACCGACCGCTGCGAGCGCTGCGGTTGACCTCGTTCTCGGTGCCTGCCATGGGGGGTGACCTCCTCGGGCTACGTCAATGTGCCCCATAGACTGCCCAGTCCGCGAAGTCCGAAACACCGACGGCGGGGCACGGTCGACCGTGCCCCGCCGTCGGTACGCCGTTACTGGCCGGCCGGCTTCAGGCAGAGCACCCGGTCGACTCCGCCACCCGGCAGCACCACGTGCGGCTGGGTCGGGTCGGTGCACTTCTCCTTGGCGTCCACCTTGGAGACGACCGTGAAGGCACCCGGTTCACCGCAGCCCGCCGCGCTCGCGTTCTCGCCGGACTGCTTGACGCAGGAGCCGACGGCCGGGTTGAAGGGGGCCGGCTCGTTGTCCGAGCCGACCTTGCCGAGGAGCATCAGCAGACCCAGCGGGACGGCCAGAATGAGCACCGCCACGATCAACACCAGGGCGAGCACCCGCCCGTTGCGTACCTTCGGGGTGGGCTGCTCGGCCTTCTGCTCCGGCTCCGGGTCCGGCTTGAACGCGTCGAAACGCCCCTGCTCCTGCTCGGGTTCCGCCGGCCAACCGGCGGGGCCGGACTGCTGACCCGCAGCCGGGAACTGCTGCCCGGCGGGCGGGAACGGTGAGGCGTACCCGCCGTGCACCGGGTCGTGCGCCGGGTGGCCGTACCCCGGCACGGGTGCGGCACCGGCCGGGGCGCCGCTGGTCGGGCCGGCGCCGTACGACTCGGCCGGCCGGTCCGCCGGCCCGTGCGGGCGGGTGCCGTTCATCGGCCGGTTGCTGCCGGCCGGGTCGGCGAAGGCCGGGATGCCGCCGCCGAACGCGGGCGGGGCGGCCGGCGGCGCGGACGAGGGCGCCTCGGCACCGAAGCCGTGCGCCCGGTCCTGGTCGTCGAACCGGGTCCGGTCCTGCTCGTCGAACCGGGGGCGTTCCGGCTCGTCGAACCGGGGCTGCTCGGCACCGTCGAACCGGCTCCGGTCCTGGTCGGCGAAGCGGGGGTCGTGCTCCGGCCGGTGGTCGTCGTGCTCCGGTGCCTCCTCCGCCGGCTCCGGGCGGGTCGGTCGCCCGTACACCCGCGGTTGCGGAACGGCCGGGCCCGCCGGACGTGCCGCCTGGTCGCTGGGGGGGACGACCCGGCTGGCCATGGGTACCGAAGCACTGGCGGAGGCCCGGCCGACGGCACCGGGCTCCCCGGCGTCGGCAGCCGGCACCGAGGCGCGACCGGCGCTCTCGGACTCGGGTGAGAGTCGCTGGGCGGGCAGCGCCGGTCCGGTCGGCAACTGCGGCTGCTCCGCCGCGCCCCATGCCGCTGCCTCACGGCCGGGTGACTGCTGCTCGACGGGCCCACCGAACTGGGCCGGCGGGACGTAGTCGGCCGGCGGTGCGGCGGCCAGGCTGGCCCCGGGGACGCGCTGTTCCTGCGGTGGGAGCGGCACCGCGTTGGCCGGCGAGATGCCGGGGGCCGGCCCCGGCTGGTAGATCGGCTGGTCCTCGCTGCGTCGAGGCTCCCAGCCGCCCTCGGCGGGCTGGCCGGAGGACTCGGGACGCCCCCACGCCTGCCCGGGTGCCCACGGCTCGGCGTCCGGCACGGCCGGGCGCTCGGCACCCGCCCGCTGCGGCGGGTTGTGGTCACCGGCGGCACCGGCCCAGGCGGGCGGGCCGTCCGGCGCGGCCACCGACGCGGACGCCCGCGCGGGCAGCTCCGGCGTCGCCCAGGTCGCCCCGGCCTCCGGGCGGTCCTCCCGGGAGGGTACGGAGGCGGCGCCCCGGGAGCCGGCCTGCGGCGCCGGCCACTCCTGGCCCGGTGCCGGGTCGTCCTGGTGCGGCTGCGCGTTGCGGGTCGGTGCGCCGGCCGGCCAGGCATCGAGGGCGGGCTGCTCGCGGCGGCCCTCCCAACGGGCCGTGGCGGGCTCGTCCGGTGCCCCCCACTGTGGCTGCCGGTCGTCCTCGGTGGACCAGCCCTCGGCACCCGGGGTGTTGGTCGACGACGCCTGAGCGCCCGGGTGGCCACCGGTCTCCGGCGGTGGCCACGCCGCCTGGTTCGCGGGCTCCGGCGTGGCCGGTGGTACGGGCACCGAGGCCCGGCCGGCGGAGCGGGGCGTCTCGTCGGGGTGGGCCGGCGCACCGGCGGCCCAACCGCCGGAGTTGCCCGGCGCGTCCCGGGGTCGGCCGGCCAGCCACCTCGCGCCGGGTCGGTCCCGGCCCGGCCGTCGGCCGGCCAGCCGTTGCCCTGGGGGTGTCGGCCCGGTCGGCCGGCCAGCCACCGGCACCGGTCGCTTCGTCCTGCTGCGGCGCGGGCGCGGTGCCCCAGCCGTTGACGCCGGGGGCCGCCTCCTGCTGCGCGGCGTCCTGGCCCGACCAACCGGCGGGCGAGGTCGGGGCCGGATCGGCCGAAGTGGACCAACCGCCGCCGGCCGGATTGTCGGGCTGCGGCACCCGGACGGCACCCCGGGCACCGGCCTCGGGTTGCGCCCAGGCGGGGGCGGGCTGCTCGGACTGCGCCCAACCGGGCTCTTCGGACTGTGCCCAGGCGGGCTGCGGGGAGGGGTCGGGGTTTCCGGCCGGCGCGGGGGCGGTGGCCCAGGCGGGTTGCTCAGGCTGCCCGGCCCAGGCGGGCTGCGGCGGGTCGGCGGGCGGGGTCCACGCCTCGGTGGGCGGTGTCGGCCGGGCCGGCGGGGTCCACGCCTCGGTGGGCTCGGACTGCTGCGGAACCTGCGCACCGCCCCAGGCCGCGGGCGGGGCCGGGGGCGTCCAGGACGGACCGGTCGGGTTGCCCCGGCCGGTGGGGGGTGGCGGCGCCCAGCCGAGGTCGGGCGTGGCGGGGGTGCCGTACCCGGGGTCCTGCTGCGGCTGTCGGTCGCCGTACGGCACCGGTCCACCGGAGCCCGGCGGCACCTCGTCCGGCTCCTGGCCGGGGCGGTGCTGGCCCTCGGACGTCATGGGTGCGCCTCCTCCATCACATGTCGGCCGCCGATGCCGTCCGCCCGGTCGGCCGTGTCGCCGGTGCCCGGCGGTTCGGCCGTGCGGGCTCCCCGCACGGTATCCGGTTCGCGCGCGTGGCACCCAGGGAGCACCGGCCGTCACTCCACGTCACTGGACGGTGTCGATCGGCTCTCATCCGGCACGATCGGTGTCCAGGTCGGCGGGTGGCGACCGGAACCACCGTACCGGGCGTCGTGGCGAGGCGGAATCCCGGTCTCAGCGTGCCTGGAACGCCGATGACCCGCCCGGGGCCCGGGCGGGTCATCGATCTGGAGGAGGGGGAGAGAAGTCTGTCCCGGGTCAGCTCATGTGACGCTGGGCGATCGCGAGGATCTCCTCGCGGACTGCCGGCGAGTTGGTGGAGCGCAGCGCGTGCTCGATGGCACGGGCCCGACGGTTGGCGTCACGACGGGTGCGGATTCGCTCGATCATGCTCATGGTGTCTTTCCTTCGGCTATTCGGTTGTCAGCCCCTGATGACTCCATTGAACACCCCTCTGTCGCCGATCGCCATCGATTAGTAGGTGAGCTGCAACACGGGCCTAAGGATCGTAGGTCAACGAGGGATCTGGGTCACTGTTTCTTCCCCCAAATGGCGACGGCCGGTGTGCCGGGCGTTCACCCTGGGCACACCGGCCGTCGCCGGAACGTCACGGACCTCAGGTCCAGGCGAGCAACGCCGCCTCCGGGTCGGCGAGGAAGTCCCCGATGTCCCGCAGGAACTTCGAACCCAACTCGCCGTCGATGATCCGGTGATCGAAGGAGAGCCCCAGGGTGGTCACCTGGCGTGGCTTGACCTTGCCCTTGTGCACCCAGGGCAGCTCGCGTACCGCACCGAAGGCCAGGATCGCGGACTCGCCCGGAGGCAGGATCGGGGTGCCGGTGTCCACCCCGAACACCCCAACGTTGGTGATCGTCAGGGTGCCGCCGGACATGTCCGCCGGGGAGGTCCTCCCCGCCTTCGCCGTCTGCACCAGACCCGTCATCGCATCCGCCAGCTCACGCAGCGTGAGTCGGCCGGCGTCCTTGATGTTCGGCACGATCAGGCCACGCTCGGTGGCCGCCGCGATGCCCAGGTTGACGTACTCCTTGACGACGATCTCGTCGCCGGCCCAGGTCGAGTTGACCATCGGGTGCCGCCGGACCGCCAGCAGCACCGCCTTGGCGACCAGCAGCAACGGCGAGACCCGGACGTCCCGCCACTCCCGCCGCCCGCGCAGCCGGTCCAGCGCCTTCATCGCCCGGGTCACGTCCACGGTCAGGAACTCCGTGACGTGCGGGGCGGTGAACGCCGAGCGGGACATGTTCTCGGCGGTGAGCCGGCGTACCCCCTTGACCGGGATGCGCTGCTCGCGGTCCGCGCCGAAGCTCGCGGCCGAGGTGGTCGGCGACGTCGCCGCCAGCGGCTCGGCCACCACCGTGCTCCCGTCCACCGCCCGCTGTACGTCGTCGCGCGTGATCGAACCGAGCGGACCCGACCCGGTCAGCGTGGCCAGGTCGATCCCGAGGTCCTTGGCGAACTTGCGCACCGGCGGCTTCGCCAGCACCGGGCCACCCGCCCGGCCGTTGCCGTTCCCCGTCGGCGCGACCGACGCCGGAGCCACCGGCGCGGCCGGAACCGGCGTCGCGACCTGGGCCGGTGCGGCCGGCCGGGGGGTGGTGGCGGGTTGCTGGGGTGGACCGTCCTTGCGCTGCCGGCGCTTGGCCGGCCCGTTGCGCGGGCCGTAGCCGACCAGCACGGCGGTGCGCCCACCCGGGGCGACGCCGCCGATCAGACCCGGCTCGACCATGCCCTCGGCGGGCGCGACCTGCACCGCGGCCAGCGACGCGGCCGACGGGGTGGGCAGGTCCGCCGACGCGGCGGCGGTCGTCGACTCCGGCACCGGCCCGGCACCCGGGTCGGTGTCGATCGCGATGATCGGGGTGCCGACCTCGACCGTGGTCCCCTCCGGATGGAAGATCGACCGCACCTCACCGGCCCACTTCGCCGGGATCTCGACGGCCGCCTTGGCCGTCTCCACCTCGACGATCGGCTGGTTCAGCTCGATGACGTCGCCCACCTTGACCAGCCAGGCGAGGATCTCCCCCTCGGTCAGGCCCTCACCCAGGTCGGGCAGGTTGAATTCCTTGATCCGGGACATCGCGCTCACCAGCCGAAGGTGCGGTCGACGGCGTCGAGCACCCGGTCGAGGTCGGGCAGGTACTCCTCCTCCACCCGGCTGGCCGGGTAGGGGGTGTCGTAGCCGGTCACCCGCAGCACCGGGGACTCCAGGGAGTAGAAGCACTCCTCGGTGATCCGGGCCGCGACCTCCGAACCCAGCCCCAGGTTGCCGGGGGCCTCGTGGACGACCACGCACCGGCCGGTGCGCCGCACCGACTCGTAGGCGGCGGTCAGGTCCAGCGGGGAGAGCGTGCGCAGGTCGACGACCTCCAGCTCCCGGCCGTCCTCGGCGGCGGCGGTCGCCGCGTCCAGGCAGGTCCGCACCATCGGGCCGTACGCCAGCACGGTCGCGTCGGCGCCCGGCCGCACCACCCGGGCGGAGTGCAGCGGGTACGCCCCGGACAACGGGGCGTCCAACTCGACCGGGCCCTTCTCCCAGTAGCGCCGCTTCGGCTCCAGGAAGACGATCGGGTCGTCCGAGGCGATGGCCTGCTGGATCATCACGTACGCGTCCTGCGGGTTGGCGCAGGTCACCACCTTCAGCCCGGCGGTGTGCGCGAAGTACGCCTCCGGCGACTCGGAGTGGTGCTCGACCGCGCCGATGCCACCGCCGTAGGGGATCCGGATCACCATCGGGATGGTGACCTTCCCCTGCGACCGGTAGTGCATCTTGGCCACCTGCGACACGATCTGGTCGTACGCCGGGTAGACGAAGCCGTCGAACTGGATCTCGCAGATCGGCCGGAAACCCCGGATGGCCAGGCCGACGGCGGTGCCGATGATGCCGGACTCGGCCAGCGGGGTGTCGATCACCCGCTGGTCGCCGAAGTCCTTCTGCAACCCGTCGGTGATCCGGAAGACGCCGCCGAGCTTGCCGACGTCCTCGCCCATGATGACGACCTTCGGGTCGTTCTCCAGGGCGCGGCGCAGACCGGTGTTGAGGGCCTTGCCGAGGGTGAGCGTCTCCGTGGCCATCAGTGCGCGCTCCCCTCGAACGACTCCATGTAGGCGCTGAACCGGGCCCGCTGGGCGTCCAGCTCGGGCGAGCCGTGCGGGTAGACGTGGTCGAACATCGACACCGGTGCCGGGTCGGGCAGTTCGAGCACCCGTTCGCGCAGGTGCACCGCCTCGGCGCGGGCCTGCTCGTCGACCTCGGCGAAGAACGCGTCATCGGCGATCTGCTGCTTGTCGAGGAACGCCTTCATCCGGGCGATCGGGTCCTTGGCCTGCCAGGCCTCGACCTCGCTGGCGATCCGGTAGCGGGTCGGGTCGTCCGAGGTGGTGTGCGCGCCCATCCGGTAGGTGTACGCCTCGATCAGGCTGGGGCCCTGGCCGAGCCGGGCGTTGTCCAGCGCGTGCCGGGTCACCGCGTACGACGCGAGCACGTCGTTGCCGTCGACCCGGACGCCGGGGAAGCCGAAGCCACCGGCCCGCCGGTAGAGCGGGACCCGGGTCTGGCGCTCCAGCGGCTCGGAGATGGCGTACTGGTTGTTCTGGCAGAAGAAGACGAGGGGGGCGTTGAAGACGCTGGCCCAGACGAACGCCTCGTTGACGTCGCCCTGGCTGGTGGCGCCGTCGCCGAAGTAGGCGATCACCGCCTCGCCGTCCTCGGTGCCGGTCTTGCCGTCCATGTGGACGCCCATGGCGTACCCGGTCGCGTGCAGGGTCTGTGCCCCGATGACGATCGTGTACATGTTGAACTTGAACTCGTTCGGGTCCCAGCCGCCCTGGTCGACGCCGCGGAACAGGCCGAGCGGCATGATCGGGTCGATGCCCCGGCAGTAGAGGACGCCGTGCTCCCGGTAGGTCGGGAAGGCCATGTCCTGGCTGCGCAGCGCCCGCCCGGAGCCGACCTGGGCGGCCTCCTGGCCGAGCAGCGAGGCCCAGAGGCCCAACTCGCCCTGCCGCTGCAACGCGGTCGCCTCGGCGTCGAGCTTGCGGACCAGCACCAGGTCACGGTAGAGGCCGCGGTACTCCTCGTCGGTGAAGTCGACGCGGTACTCGGTGCCGTCCGGGCCGGTCGCGCTCTCGATCCGCTCGCCGGTGGGGGTGAGCAGTTGTACGAGTTCCGGCTCGCCGGTCGCGGCGGCTCGCCGGGACCGGGGTGCGGCTCGCCGGCCGCGGCTGGAGACCGCAGGGTCGCCCTTTGCCATCCGTCTCTCCCTGTCGTGTCTGTGCCCGAGCCGGGGGGTCACCCGTCCGCGCACAACGTGCGCCGGCCCGGCTGTTGCCGGACTGGTTCCTGGCGGCCGTGCCTAGCCCCGGTGGGGGTTGCCGCACGGCCTGAGCCGGATCCATGGGTCGAACCCGGTTCGGGAGCGTCGGCCACCAGTCACGCCTGCCACGGGGTACGCGGAGGTGCGGCTGCGTTGCCGTCGTGCCTGAATGATTGCAGAGGAGGTGAGCGGCCCCACAGTATGGCCCTCCCGCCGGTGGCGTTAAGTCCGCTTCACGACGCGTGGACTTTTTGTCGCGGGGCTGCCGCGCGGTGACGGACTTTTTGTGTGTCGACACGCTGTATTGGCTGGTGAACTGGGCGTCACTGGGTCAAGCTGGCCAGTGCTGGTGGGTGTTTAGCGAATAATGTCCGTTCTTGTCGGGCGGCCCACCGATGATCGCGTCCAGGTCGACGAGGGAGTGCTGCGGTGTCCGAGCCAGGTGACGGTCCTCCGGTACCCCTCCTCGGTCGGCACCGGGCCGGCGGTGGCAGCTACCGACGGATGATCGGCGTCCACCGCGCCCCCGGCCCCGGCGGGCCGCACCGGGGCTACCTGTTCACCGTCGCCCTGCTCGCCGGGGCCGCCTCGATGCCGGTGCTCGCCGCGATCAGCACCGGCTCGGCCACCGTGGGCAGCACCGCGCTGCCGGACGGCGGCACCCCGTTCCTGCCCACCCCGTCGGTCGGTCCGGTCGTCGTCCCGGTGCCCGCCACCGGTCGGCCGGCCCTCCCGCCGACCGGTGCACCGCCGCCCGCTCCGGCCGCCGCTCCGGCCCCGGCCGCCGTCGACGGCGGCTCCGCCCACCGCCCCGCTCCACCCCCGCCGGCACCCACCATGCCCCGGCCGATCCGCCGGACGTCTGCGCCCAACGCCCCGTCCCACCCCACCCCCACCGCCACGCCGAGCGCGGAACCGAGCCCGAGCGCCGAGCCGACCGCCACCCTCTCCGAGCCGCCACCGGAGCCGTCGCCGACCGCGGCGCCCTCCGACACCCCCACGCCGACCCCGGAACCCACGCCGACCCTGGAGCCGACCTCCACGCCCGAGCCCACGCCGACCCCCGGGCCCACCCCGACACCGGGACCCACCGTGACGGTCGACCCCCGGCCCACCGTCACGGTCACCCTGGTCCCCACCTCACGTCCCCGGCCCACCGCGACGGCGATCCCGACCGGCACGCCCCGCCCCGGCCGCCCGGTGGACGGGGTCCGGGCCGTGCCACGCCTCGGACCGGCCCCCGCCCGCCCGTCGATTCCGCCCGCCCGTCCGTCGGCCACCCCGGTCCCCGCACCGCAGACACCCGCCGTGCCCGCGTCGCAGACCTCCGCCGGACCCGCGTCGACCAGCCACGACACCCCCGACCCGGACGGTACGGTGACGGACGACGCCGCAGGCTGAGCCGCGTCGCCGCTGGCCCGGACGCCGCCGTCGACCCGTCGACCACCCCGGCGTGCCGGACCGGGCGCAACGGATGCGGGGGCGGAACGCTGAGTACGCGCGACGAGGGCGGCGACCGGCCGGCGGACACCTTCCGACGCCCCCCGGCCACCACCGATCCCGCCACCCCCGACCTGACCGGGCCTGCGCCGGTCGAGGGTGTCCCGGCCACTGCCGAGCCGGTCGTGCCGGTGGGGGTGGCGACCCGGGTGGCCCGGCTGGTGACCGAGGTGACCGCGCCGGCGGTGCTGGTCACCGGGCTGACCGTGGTGATCGGCTGGCACAGCGCGGGTGGGGCGCGCGGATTGGCCTGGGGGCTGCTCGCCACGGTCTTCGCCGCCGGTGTCCCGTTCGCGTACATCCTGGGTGGGGTGCGGCGGGGTCGACTCACCGATCATCACCTCGGTCGCCGCGAGCAGCGGCGGATGCCGCTGCTGCTCGGGCTCGCCTCGGCCGCGGCCGGGCTGGCCCTGCTCGCGGCGCTCGGCGCGCCGCGTCCGGTGCTGGCCCTGGTCGCGGCCGGGGTGGTCGGCCTGGTGGTGGCGGTGGCGGTCAGCCACTGGTGGAAGATGTCCATCCACTCCGCGGTGGCCGCCGGCACGCTGGTGGTGCTGGTGCTCACCTTCGGCCCCCGGCTGCTGCCGGCCGTGCCGCTGCTCGCCCTGGTCGGCTGGTCCCGGGTGCGGCTGCGCGACCACACCGTCGCGCAGGTCGTGGTGGGTGCGTTGGTGGGCGGGCTGGTGGCCGGGCTGGTCTACGTGCCGCTCTCCTGAGCCTCCGCTGCCGGCCGTGCGGCCGGCAGCAGTGCCCGGCGAGCCGGTGTCCCACCAGGTGCCGGTGCCGGTCGGACCGGTGGCAGGTGGCCGGGCTGCGCATCGACCCGGTCGGAGCCTCGGGCCCGGCGGGCGGTTCAGGATTCGGGGCGGAGCATGGGCGGGTGGAGCCGGGTGGCCGGGCCCCGGCGGAAAAGCTGGGCGGGTCGTCCCCGGTCGCCCTCGGTGGCCCGGCCGGCGGGGCTGACGAAGCCGGGGGTGCCGGTGACCTTGCGGTGGAAGTTGCGCGGATCCAACCGGGTGCCCCAGACCGTCTCGTAGACGGCCCGCAACTGGGCCACGGTGAACTCCGGTGGACAGAAGGCGCTGGCCAGCGGCGTGTACTCCAGCTTCGCGCGGGCCCGTTCCAGGCCGTCGGCGACGATCCGGTCGTGGTCGAAGGCGAGTTGGCCGGGGGCGAGCCGGGTGACCGGCACCCACTCGGCCGAGGCGGCGTCCGAGCCGGCCACCGGGGTGGGCAGGTCGGGCAGCAGGGCCAGCCAGGCCACGGTGACCACCCGTCCACGCGGGTCGCGGTCGGGTCGGCCGTACGTGCCGAGTTGTTCGAGGTGGCCGGCCGGTTCGGGTAGCCCGGTCTCCTCGGTCAGCTCCCGGACGGCGGCGTCGGGCAGGTCCTCGTCGATGCCGACGAAGCCGCCCGGCAGCGCCCACCGGCCCCGGTCCGGCGGGATGCCCCGGCGGACCAGCAGCAGGTGCAGTTCGTCGGCGCGCACGGTGAGCACCACCAGGTCCACCGTCACGGCGAAGGGCGGGTAGTCGGTCATCTCTTTATCACCACCTTGACGATAAGGTACCAGAGAGGTTATCGTCGAGACGACGAAAAAGGGGAGGGTGCGAGACATGGCCGACGTGACGAGACGACTCTTCCTGCGCCACCTGCGCGGGACACCGACCAGCTGGGTGCGGCTGCACGTCGACGGGCGGGTCCGCCGGGAGGGGACCGGCCAGTCGTTCTGGTACCGGCCGCTGACCGCCGTGCTGAGCGAGGTGCCGGTGGACGACCGGGAGCTGCCCCTGCTCTTCCACGCCCGCACCGGCGACTTCGCCGACATCACCGTCCAGGCCACCGTGACCTACCGGGTGGCCGACCCGACACTGGCCGCCGCCCGGCTCGACTTCTCGGTCGACCCACGCACCGGCAAGGCCCGGTCCCGGCCGCTCGACCAGGTGGCCACGCTGCTGGCCGAGCTGGCCCAGCAGCCCGCCCTCGACCTGCTCGCCCGGGTCCCGCTGGCCGAGGCGTTGACCACGATCGCCCCCATCCGGGAGGCGGTCTCCGCAGCGCTCGACACCGAGCCCCGGCTCGCCGACATCGGGGTGGCCGTGGTCAGCGCCCGGGTGGTCGCCGTGCGGCCCGAGCCCGAGCTGGAACGCGCCCTCCAGACCCCCACCCGGGAGGCCGTGCAGGTGCAGGCCGACCGGGCCACCTACGCCCGCCGGGCGCAGGCCGTCGAGCAGGAACGCGGCATCGCCGAGAACGAACTCCAGAACAAGATCGAGCTGGCCCGCCGGGAACAGCAGCTCGTCGAGCAGCACGGCGCGAACACCCGCCGCCGGGCCGAACTCGACGCCGCCGCCGAGCTGGCCACCGCCCACGGCAAGGCGGAGCGGGAGCAGGTCGCCAACGCCGCCGCCGCCGAACGCGCCCGGGTGCTCGCCACCGCCGAAGCAGAGAAGGAACGACTGCTCGCCGCCGGTGCCGCCGACAAGGAGCGGCTGCTCGCCCTGGCCAAGGCCGAGACGGTACGCGCCGTCGGCGCCGCCGAGGCCGAGGCGGAGGCGGCGAAGCTGGCCACGTACGCCACCCTGCCGCCGGGGGTGCTGCAAGCCCTCACCGTCCGGGAACTCGCCGGCCAGCTCCCGCCGATCGGCCAGCTCACCGTCACCCCGGACCTGCTGGCCGACCTGCTCGGCCGGCTCACCGGGCCGACCGGGACGGTCGACCGGTGAGCGGCACACTGACCCCGCGGGTGGTGGTGGTCCGCCGCCGCAGCGAGCTGGAGGAACTGCTCGCCCGGCACGGCACCCGGGCGGCGGCCCAGTGGTACCTGCGCGCCCGGGGTCGGGACCTGGCCGAGGCGGTGGACCGGCACGAGGCCCTCCAGGCGGCGCTGACCGCCGTCGGGGCCGCCGTCCCGGCCGACTGGCGGCGTGGCACGGTCGACCGGGACGACCTGCCCCGGTTCCTGTTCGGCCCGGAGGACGTGATCGTCGCCGTCGGCCCGGACGGCCTGGTCGCCAACGTGGCGAAGTACCTCACCGGGCAGCCCGTCGTCGGCGTCGACCCGGAGCCGGGCCGCAACGCCGGGGTGCTGGTCCGGTGCACCGGCGACCAGGTGGCCGGGCTGCTCCCGGCGGTGGCCGCCGGAGCCGCGCCGCTGCGGCACCGGGCCATGGTCCGGGCCACCCTCGACGACGGGCAGGAGCTGGTCGGCCTCAACGAGGTGTACGTCGGGCACGCCTCCCACCAGTCGGCCCGCTACCTGCTCGACGTCGCCGGGGACGGCCGGCCCCGGCGGGAACGGCAGTCGTCCTCCGGGGTGGTCGTCGGCACCGGCACCGGGGCCACCGGCTGGTGCGCCTCGATCGCCCGGGACCGACCGGCCGCCGCCCCGCCCCCCGCCCCGGAGGAGCCGGCCCTGTGCTGGTATGTGCGGGAGGCGTGGCCCTCGCCGGTCACCGGGGTCGAGCTGGTCGCCGGCCGCCTCGACGGCACCGACGCGCTGGAGCTGACCGCCGAGTCCGACGGCCTGGTGGCGTTCGCCGACGGGCTGGAGGCCGACCGGCTGGCGCTGCGCTGGGGCCAGCGGGTACGCCTCGACGTCGCCCCCGGCCGGCTGGCCCTGGTCGAGCCGTGAGCGTCGGGCACCCCCGGTCGTGCGGGCCCGCGCCGGACCCCGGCCGCCGGCCACCCCGGATCGGACCCGGACCGGGCTGACCCGGCAGGGCGTCGGCGCGTTCCCGGGGCGACGACTCCCCGGACCGTCAGGGGGTGTCGTCGCCGAGACGCTGCCGGTTGGCCTCGATCCAGGCGTCCAGGGCGACCGGGTCGTCCGGGTCGATGCCGTCGGCCATCAACTGGGCCACCGCCGCCGTCGCCGGGCTGCGCCGCTCGCCTGTCGAATAGAGCCGGGCGAACTCCGGCACCAGCTCCTCGATCGCCTCGTCGGTCTGGGTGCCGGCCCGTTCGGGCAGCCCCCGCCGGCGGGCCGCGAACGCCGCCCAGGCGCGCAGCACCCGGGGCAGCAGCGCCGCGTCGTCCATGTCGAGCACGGCCCGCCGGTGCACCCAGTCGAGCAGGAACAACCCGACCACCGCCGGACTCCAGCGCAGCGGGTCGGCGTCCGGGAAGCTCGCCGCGTGGTCGAAGAGCAGCCCCAGGCAGAAGTGCAGCGAGGCCAGCTCCGCGTCGCTGTCGAGGGTGTTCAGCCCGTGGCGGGCCGCCTCGGGGGACGCCAGGAAGGCCCGGACCAGCGTGGTGCGCTCGTCGGTGCTGAGCGGCTGGGCGTCCCAGCCGGCGGTCCCGGCGCTCGCCTCGGGCAGCACCGCCAACCGCGCCCCGACCAACGCCCGGTCGGTGGCGAGAGAACCCTCGGCGGGCAGGTCACCGAGGTCGTCGGTGATCGCCAGGTGGCGGCCCACCTCGCCGTGCATCCGGGCGGGGTCCTCCTCCCGGAACCAGGTCAGGTCGTCGTCGGCGCACATCTGCCGGACCTGCTCCAGGATCCGCTCGGCCGGGCCGCCCACGAAGACGTCCTTGGTGATGCCGATGTTGTGGTCGACCAGTGCCACCAGGGCGTGCTCCGGGCCGCCCGACTCGTCGTCGTAGGCGAAGGTGGCCAGATAGGAGGTCTGGTCGCCGTACACGTCGCCGTACGACCAGGTGCCGGTGAGGTGGACCCGGCCGAGCTGGCCGGCCCAGGCCGGGGCCTGCGCGCCGGGGCGGACCTTCGCCGCGCCCTCGGCGTCCGGCACCAGTGCGGCGAAGACCTGGCGGATGGTGGTGGCGGCGGCCGTCCGGCGACGGGAGGTGGCGGCGAGGAAACCGGAGACGAACTCCCGGACCGCCGCCTCCCGGTCGGTCTCGGCGATCGCGTAGACGCTGCCCAGCAGCGCCGTGCCGAGCATCTCGGCGTCGAGCGCGCAGTCCAGCCTGGTCACGTCGCGGGCCGCGGAGAGCACCGCGTCGTAGGGGGTCTTTGGCGTGGCCATGGCACGACCCTACGCCGCCGCGCCGCCCCGGACACCCGCGCCGGCGGCGGCGATCAACGGGTGGCGTCCTGCCAGGCGCAGCGGGCGAGGGCGTACCGGTCGAGGAGGGCCCGGACCGGGATGAGGACGTACTCCGCGCCGACCCGGGCGACCGCCTCGGTGAGCCGTTGCTCGGCCCGCTGCCGGGCCCGTCGGGCCGCCCAGCGGATCACCGGCCGGGTCACCGCGGCCAGCAGCAGGCCGGCGAGCAGCCCACCGAGCAGGAGTACGGTCGGCAGCGGCGTCTCACCCACCCGGGGGTACTCCAGCGCCGGCAGCCCGAGGGCGCGCAGCGCGTAGCCGAGCACCAGCCAGCCCAGCCCGGCCAGGGCGGCGAGGGTGACCAGCCACTGGAGGGCACCCACCAGTTGCCACCAGAACGGCCGGCGGTCCATCCCCAGGTCGGTGCCGGCGACCGCCCCGTCCAGCGCGTCCGGCAGGTCGGCCAGCCGGGACCGGGCGGCGGCGGTCACCGCGGCCGGCCAGGGCGCCGGCAGCTCCCCGCCGGACCGGTCGCCGACGGCGCGGATGGCCAGCCCGAGTGCGGACTGCTGGGCGGCCGTCGGGTCGGGCAGCGAGGTGGCCGCGAGCAGGGGCTCCGGGCCCTGCGGATCGGTCGTCGGGCCGGGCAGGTGCAGCCGGCGCAGCGGGTCGGGGCGCAGCTTGCGCCAACCGCGTACCAACGGCCAGCCGGTGGTCCCGGCGGCCCGGTGCCGGTACGCCCCTCGACCGCGCCCGCCACCGCCGGCACCCCGGCGGCCTCGGCCAGCGCCCGGTCCAGGGCACGGACCGTCCCGGCGTCCGGGACGTGCCCCGGGGCCTCGACGGCGACCAGTTCACCCAGGGCCGCCGCCACCGTGTCGGCGTCGCCGGAGAGCCGGCGCAGCGCGGCCTGCCGATCCGACACCGCCCGTTCCAGCGCCTCCCGCAGCCCGGTCATCCCGTCCGGCTCGACCGCCGTGGTGGCCAGCAGCGGCACCCCGTCGAGCCCGTCGACGTCGAGCAGCCGCCGCAGGTCGGCGAGGACCCGGGGCAGCTCGGCCGGGGGCAGCCGGTCGGCCTGGTTGAGCACCACCACCGTCACCTCCCGGTGCCGGTGGAACTCGCGCAGGTAGCTGTTGTGGATCACCCGGTCGGCGTACTTCTGCGGGTCGACCACCCAGACCACCAGGTCGACCAGGCCGAGCAGCCGGTCCACCTCCAGCCGGTGGGACCGCTGCACCGAGTCGAAGTCGGGCAGGTCGAGCAGGATCAACCCGTGCAGGGCCGACTCGTCGTCGCCGTCCAGCGCGCTCTCCCGGACGAACCGGTGCCGGGGCAGCACGCCGACCCAGTCGAGCAGCCGGTTGCCCCCGTCCAGCGGCCCCCAGACGCAGGCGTGCGCGACACCGGTGGTGGGCCGGCGCACCCCGACCGGGGAGAGTTCCATCTGGGCCAGGGAGTTGAACAGGCTGGACTTGCCACTGCCGGTGGCGCCGGCCAACGCGACCACGGTGTGGTCCCGGGACAGCGACAACCGGGTGCCGGCCCGTTCGACCAGGGTGTGCGCGCCGACCAGCCGGGTGTCGGGCACCTCGCCGTCGACCGCGTCGAGGAACCGGCGGATCGCGTCGAGGCGGGCCACCAGGGCATCGGCGTCGACACGCTGGTCACCCCGGAGCGCTTCGCGCATCCGGCCGACGATGTTGGTCACCGGGAGCCGTCCTCGGAGGTCGGGGTCGGGATGGGCAGGGCCTGACCGGCCCGGTCGGCGAGGCCGCTGCGGTGCCGGGCCACCTCGACCCGGCCGCCGGCCCGGCGCAGCCCCGCGCCGGCCTCCGCGCCGGGTCGGGCCGCGTCGGTGCGGTCCAGGTAACGGGCCGCTTCCTCGTCCAGCAGTGCGCGGACCCGCTCCAGCAGGTCACCCCGGGCCTTCGCGGCGAGGGTACGCACCGCCTGGTCGCCGAAGATCGCCTGGAGCACGGCCTGCGCGGCGACGGTGGTGCCGGCGCCGGTTGCCACCTCCAGCCCGGTCGGGATGAAGGCGGTGGAGGCGAAGACGGCGATCATCACGGCCAGCCCGGTGGCGTTGACCGCGTACGCGGCCGTCCGGGCCACGAACCGTCGGTCGCCGCCCTCCTCCCGGACCAGCTCCAGCACCCCGCGCTGCCAGTCCCGGACCAGCCGCTCGGCCCGCTCGGGCAGGTCCGCCGAGGCGTGCGCCAGCGGCGGGTCGAGCAGCGCGACCCCGGCCGGGTTCGCCTTCCAGGCGGTGTACGCGCTCTCCGCCGCCTCGGAGGCGACCCCGCGCAGCAGGGTGACCAGTTGCGACTCGATGGCGTTGCGCAGGTCGGTGGCGGGGGTGGCGGGCCGGCCGGTGACCGCGGCGACGACCCGGTCGCGCAGCCGGCCGATCCGGGCCTCCAGGGTCCGGAAGAACTCGCCGGTGCCGACGAACTCCTGCCAGCGGGCGAGCACCTCGCCGCGGAGCAACCGGCCGTCCTTCAGCCCCTCGGCCACGGTCCGGTGCGCGCCCCGGTAGGCGGCCCGGACCCGGTCGTCCAGCGCGTCGGCGGCGGCCACCTGCTCGTCGGCCGCGTCGGCGAGCATCTCCACCGTGGGGTGCAGCGAGGCGAGCGCGCCGTCCAGGGTCTGCCGGACCACGGCGGCCCGGGCCTCGGCGTCGGCGGCGAGCCGGGCGAACCAGCTGCCCAGGGGGGCGGTGACCCGGTCGGGCAGCAGGCCCTGGCCGTCGACCCAGGTCTCCGGCAGGACGAACAGCGGTGCCGCACCGAGCTCCTGGGCGGCGAGCATCTCGGACAGGTGGGCGGCGACCTCGTCGGCGGCCTCGGGAGGCACCCGGTCGAGCACCATGGCGATCGCGGCCCCCCGGGAGCGGGCGGTGCGCAGCAGCTCCCACGGGACGGCGTCGGCGTACCGGGCGGCGGTGGTGACGAAGAGCCAGAGATCGGCGGCGGCGAGCAGTTGACCGGCGAGGGCCCGGTTGGCGTCGACCACCGAGTCGATGTCGGGGGCGTCGAGGAAGGCCAGCCCGGGTGGGAGCGCGGGCGCGGTGACCAGCTGCAGGGTGCCCGGGTCCTCGCTGGGCTCGTTGGTGCGGGTCAGGCCGGGCAGCAGCTCACCCTGGCGGAACCAGGCGGAGTCGGCCGGGTTGCAGACCAGCACCGGGGACCGGGTGGTGGGGCGGAGCACACCGGCGGCGCTCACCCGGGCCTGGACCAGGCTGTTGACCAGGGTCGACTTGCCCGCGCCGGTGGAGCCGCCGACGACCACGAGCAGTGGGGCGTCGAGTCGGGCCAGCCGGGGCAGCAGATAGTCGTCGAGCTGGTCGGTCAGCGTCCGGCCGGTGTGCCGGGCGGGTTCGGCCGAGGGCAGCGCCAGCGGGAACCGGGCCGCGCCGATCGCGGCCCGCAGGCCGGTGAGGGCGGCGGGCAGGCCGTCTCCGGTGGGGCCGGGCGGCGTCTCGTCGGTCTCCGACGGCCCGGTGCGGGCGGCGACGGTGGGCGCGCCGGACCGGGTGGCGGGATCGCCGTGCGTCGTCACCGCTAAAGCGTGCCCGACCGAGGCAACGGAGACAACCGGAGGGTAGTAACGGTCAGGTTGCGTCGGGTCGGCTCAACTCGACTTGCGCTTTGGCGATCGCGTGGCACTATTGAGTCAAGTTCACTCAACTTGTGGTGTGGTCGCTACGGGCGGCCCCCCGGGCAGGCCCTCTGACCTGCCCACCCGTAACGAACGAAGCGAGGAAGCGAAGATGGCACGTGCGGTCGGTATCGACCTCGGCACGACGAACTCCTGCGTCAGCGTTCTCGAGGGCGGTGAGCCCACCGTCATCGCCAACGCTGAGGGCTCGCGGACGACCCCGTCGATCGTCGCGTTCGCCCGCAACGGCGAGGTGCTCGTCGGTGAGGTCGCCAAGCGCCAGGCGGTGACCAACCCGGACCGGACCATCCGCTCGGTCAAGCGGGAGATCGGCACCAACTGGACCGTCGACATCGACGGCAAGAAGTACACCCCGCAGGAGATCTCGGCGCGCACGCTGATGAAGCTCAAGCGGGACGCCGAGGCGTACCTGGGTGAGCAGATCACCGACGCGGTGATCACCGTCCCCGCCTACTTCAACGACGGGCAGCGCCAGTCCACCAAGGAGGCCGGTGAGATCGCCGGCTTCAACGTGCTGCGGATCGTCAACGAGCCGACCGCGGCGGCCCTGGCGTACGGGCTGGACAAGGGCTCCAAGGAGCAGACCGTCCTCGTCTTCGACCTGGGCGGCGGCACCTTCGACGTGTCCCTGCTGGAGCTGGCCGAGGGCGTCGTCGAGGTCAAGTCGACCAGCGGTGACAACCAGCTCGGCGGTGACGACTGGGACCAGCGGATCATCGACCACCTGGTGAAGACGTTCCGCGGCGAGCACGGCATCGACCTGGGCCAGGACAAGATGGCCCTCCAGCGGCTCCGCGAGGCGGCCGAGAAGGCCAAGATCGAGCTGTCGGCGGCCACCACCACCAACATCAACCTGCCGTACATCACCGCCGGCTCGGCCGGCCCGCTGCACCTGGACGTGACGCTCAGCCGCGCCGAGTTCCAGCGGATGACGCAGGACCTGCTGGACCGCTGCAAGGGCCCGTTCGAGCAGGCCGTGAAGGACGCCGGCATCAAGATCGCCGGTGTCGACCACGTGATCCTGGTCGGCGGCTCCACCCGGATGCCGGCCGTGACCGACCTGGTCAAGCAGCTCACCGGCCGCGACCCCAACAAGGGCGTCAACCCGGACGAGGTCGTCGCCGTCGGCGCGGCGCTGCAGGCCGGCGTGCTCAAGGGCGAGGTCAAGGACGTCCTGCTGCTCGACGTGACCCCGCTGAGCCTGGGCATCGAGACCAAGGGCGGCATCTTCACCAAGCTCATCGAGCGCAACACCACCATCCCGACCAAGCGCTCCGAGGTCTTCACCACGGCCGACGACAACCAGCCGTCGGTGCTGATCCAGGTGTTCCAGGGCGAGCGTGAGATCGCGGCGTACAACAAGAAGCTCGGCACCTTCGAGCTGACCGGCCTCCCGCCGGCGCCGCGCGGCGTGCCGCAGGTCGAGGTCACCTTCGACATCGACGCCAACGGCATCGTCAACGTGCACGCCAAGGACCTGGGCACCGGCAAGGAACAGAAGATGACGATCACCGGCGGCTCCTCGCTGCCGAAGGACGACATCGAGCGGATGCGCCGCGACGCCGAGGAGCACGCCGACGACGACAAGCGTCGCCGCGAGGAGGCCGAGGCCCGCAACGTGGCCGAGGCGCTCCAGTGGCAGACCGAGAAGTTCCTCGCCGAGAGCGGCGACAAGCTGCCGACGGAGAACCGGGAGCAGCTCAACGAGGCCCTCGGCGAGCTGCGCGGCGCGCTCGGCGGCCAGGACATCGAGAAGATCAAGGCGGCTCACGAGCGGCTCGCCCAGGTCTCCCAGCAGGCCGGTTCGCTGCTCTACTCGCAGCAGGCCGAGCAGGGGGAGCAGCCGGGCGAGGCCGGTCCGGGCGCGGGTGCCGGTGCCGGCGCGGGTGCCGCCGGGGCCCCGAAGGCGGGCGGCCCGGACGACGTGGTCGACGCGGAGATCGTGGACGAGGACAAGAAGTGACCGTCCGCGCCGAACTCACCGCACAGGGATCGAGGTAGTCGTATGACGGAGAAGCCACGAGCCGCCGACCCGGGCGCCTCCGGGTCGACGCCGGGTGGCTCCGAGCCCGCCGACGACGGGCCGCGGGTCGTCATCCGGAACAACCGCAAGCTCGGCAGGACCGAGGAGACGCCCGCCGCCGCCGACGCCGGGGCGGACGCCCCGGCCGAAGGGCTGGTCGAGGAGGCCGAGGTGATGGTCGACGAGATCGAGGCCGAGGCGACCGCGCTCGACGGCCCGGCACCGACCGGCCCACCGGTGGTGGACGCCCCCGCGCAGCCGGTCGACGGCAGCCCGACGGGCTCGCCGCTCGGCGCCGAGCTGGAAGCCCTCCGGGCCGAGCTGGACGAACGGACCCGGGACCTGCAACGGGTGTCGGCGGAGTACGCCAACTACCGCAAGCGGGTGGACCGGGACCGGGGCGTGGTCCAGGAGCAGGCGACCGGCTCGGTGCTGGCCGCACTGCTGCCCATCCTGGACGACCTGGACCGGGCCCGCGAGCACGGCGACCTGGTCGGGCCGTTCGGCACGGTTGCCGAGCAGCTCACCACGGCGCTGGGCAAGTTCGGCCTGACGCCCTTCGGTGAAAAGGGTGACCCGTTCGACCCGACCCGGCACGAGGCGGTCGCGCACCGGACCTCGCCGGACGTCGACGAGCCCACCTGCGTACAGGTGATGCGTCGGGGCTACCTGCGGGGTGAGCGGCTGCTGCGGCCGGCCATGGTCGCGGTCGCCGACCCGGAATAGTGCACGGCCATCCGGTCGCCCCGCCCACCCTCAGCCGGTGGGCGGGGCGACCGGGCCACATCTCATGGAAGGGGGTGGACCGGTGAGTTCCAAGGACTGGATCGAGAAGGACTTCTACGCCACGTTGGGCGTGGAGAAGTCCGCCTCCTCGGACGAGATCAAGAAGTCGTACCGGAAGTTGGCCCGGGAGTCACATCCGGACCACAACCCCGGTGACCCGTTGGCTGAGGAGCGGTTCAAGGGCGTCTCCGAGGCGTACGCGGTGCTCGGCGACGACACCAAGCGCCGCGAGTACGACGAGATGCGCTCGCTGTTCGGCTCGGGCGCGTTCCGTCGGGGCGCGCGCGGCACGGGTCAGCCCGGCGGTGCCCCGTTCGACGTCTCCGACCTGTTCGGCGGCGGTGGCGGGGACACCCGGTTCGGTGGTGGCGGCTTCACCGACCTGTTCAGCTCGATCTTCTCCGGCGGTGGCGCCGGTGGTGCCGGTCCGACGCGGGCACGTGGCCCGGCCCGGGGCCGGGACGTGGAGACCGAGGTGGCCCTCGACTTCGGGGACGCGGTGCGTGGTGTCACCCTGCCGCTGACGCTGCGCGCGCCCGGGGTCTGCGACACCTGCCACGGCAACGGCGCGAAGCCCGGCACCCAGCCGACCGCCTGCCCGGTCTGCCACGGCGCCGGGGTGACCACCCGGGACCAGGGGTCGTTCAGCTTCTCCGAGCCGTGCCGCAACTGCCAGGGCGTCGGCACGGTCGTCGAGGAGAAGTGCCCCGAGTGCCACGGCACCGGCGGGGTCACCAAGACCCGCACGCTGAACGTCCGTTTTCCCGCCGGGGTGGCCGACGGGCAGCGGATCAGGTTGGCCGGGCGGGGCGAGCCGGGTCAGCGGGGTGGGCCGGCGGGCGACCTGTTCGTCCAGGTGAAGGTCCGCCCGGACGACCTGTTCGGGCGTACCGGCGACGACCTGACGCTGGCCGTGCCGATCACCTTCGCCGAGGCGGTGCTCGGCGTCGACCTGCGGGTGCCCACGCTGGACGGCGCGGTGACCCTGCGCGTGCCGCCGGGGACCCCGTCCGGGCGGGTGCTGCGGGCCCGGGGCAAGGGTGTGGTGCGTCGCGACGGCCAGGCCGGTGACCTGCTGGTCACGCTGGACGTGGTGGTGCCGGCGACGGTGTCGGACGAGGCCCGGGCGGCGCTGGAGTCGTTCGCCGGCGCGACGCCGCCAGCGGCCCGGGAACATCTCGACGCACGGGTGCGTCGGGTCGGCTGACCGGTGGACGGGTGCGGAGGTGAGAGGGATGTCGGACGGGTTCGTCGGTTCGGGTGACCCTGCCTACGAGGCCAAGGTGCTGATGATCTCGGTCGCGGCACGGATGGCGGGAATGCACCCGCAGACGCTGCGTCAGTACGACCGGCTCGGCCTGGTGCAGGCCGGCCGGGCCGCCGGTGGTGGGCGGCGCTACAGCGTGCGCGACGTGGTGCTGCTGCGCGAGGTGCAGCGACTCAGTCAGGACGAGGGCGTCAACCTGGCCGGGGTGAAGCGGATCATCGGGCTGGAACGCCTGGTGGAGCAGGCCCAGCAGCGGGTGGCCCGGCTGGAGGCGGAGCTGGACGCCGCGTACCGGCGGATCGCCGAGCTGGAGACGCTGGCCAGCGGCTTCTCGCGGGGAGCCCTGGTGCCCACGAACCGTACCTCCACGGCGCTGGTCGTCTGGCGTCCCCGCCGCCAGCCCGACCGCTGACCGTCTGGCCTGGCCTGGCCCGTCTGGCCTGGCCTGGCCCATTTGGGCAAGATCCACTCTCTTGAGCGGAAATAGCGGTGTCCCACGGTGGGGACACCGCTATTTCGGCTCACGAGAGTGGATCTTGGGGAGGTTCCGTCCCTTGCGGGTCGGTGGTGATCTGCGGGCGGGGGGTCGGGGGTTTTCCGGCGGCGGAGTGGTCGTTCCCGCTAGCCTCTGAATCAGGGCCGACCGGCTCAATCCGGGCTCCGATGACGGGGGGAAACCGTGGCGGAATCGGCGAAGAAGGTGGCCCGGCAGGCGGAGGAGCGGCTCAACAAGGTGGCCGAGAACGTCCGGGAGAAGTTTGACCGGGTCACCGAGGGCAAGTTCTCCGACAAGGTCAAGGACGGCAGGTTCGCCGACCAGGGCGACCACGGCGTGGACCGGGGGCGGGCCGAGGAGAAACGCCGCAACCAGGGCGGATCGGCACGCTGACGATCCGCGACGTGCGGGCCGGGACCCACGGGGGGTCCCGGCCCGTTCGCCTCGCCGTCGGGTCAGGTCGAGGGGTTTCCGTGGCGGCGGCCCGTCCTGGGCCGGGGGAACAGTGGTGGCGGCCTGTCCTGGGCCGGGGGAACAGTGGTGGCGGCCTGTCCTGGGCCGGGGGAACAGTGGTGGCGGCCTGTCCTGGGCCGGGGAACGGTGGCGGCGGCCCGTTCGGGGCCGAGGCCACGGTGGCGGCGGCCCAGGCCTGGGCCGGGGTGCGCCGTCGGTCAGCCGAGCCGGCGGTTGTCCCGGACCAGGCCGCCCTCGCACCAGTCGTGGTAGGTGAAGAGTTCCTGCCGGGCCAGCAGCACCCGACTGTTGTACGCCCAGTTGCGCACCAACTCGTCGCCGTCCCGCTCGGCCTGCTCCACCAGCTTGCGGAAGCGCCGCCGGGGGTGGGCGCGGAAGTTCGTCCGGATGCCGTCGGCCGCGTAGATGTAGAGGCAGTGCAGGGCGAAGCGGCGTGCCGGACAGGTCGGGTCCAGCGCCAACTCGAAGAGGGTGAGCACCAGGTGGTCGCCGGAGACCAACAGATCCCAGTCCTGGGGCAGGGAGGTCAACGGCACCGAATCCGGCTGGTACGCCCAGGCCCGCAACTCCCCGGGCGACGGGTCGACGGGGTTGGCGAAGCCGTGGAACGGCGGACCTTGCACGCTCACCGGCAACCTTCCGCTCACACCCGCGGGGTGCCTCCGTCCGCCGCGAGACCCTGGCCTGCTGGGGCGCAACGCTAGTCGCCGCTGCCCGGCCGACGGAAGACCCCGCCGGGAGCAATTCGGCAACGGAGGTCCTGGTCAGGCCACCCGTGTCGGCGGCCTGACCAGGCAGCTCTCAGTCCGTGGCGGGCATCGGCCGGGGGTGCCGGGCGGCGATCCGCCGACGCAGCCGCTGCTTGAACCAGCGCATGTCGGGCAGCCGGGCGAGCATCGGACCGGTGATGACGGTGATCAGCACGTACGCCGTGGCGAGCGCGGCCAGCTTGGGTTCGACGGTGCCGGCGGCGACGGCCAGACCGGCGATGACGATGGAGAACTCACCGCGCGGCATCAACGCGAAGCCGGCCCGCCAGCGGCCGGGCTCGGCGATGCCGGCCCGGCGGGCCGCCAGGTAGCCGGTGAGCAGCTTCGTCCCCATGGTGACCACGGCCAGCACGATCGCGGGCAGCAGCACCGGCGGCATGTCCCGGGGGTCGGTGACCAGGCCGAAGAAGACGAAGAAGACCGCGGCGAAGAGGTCCCGCAGCGGGGAGAGCAGTTCGGTGGCGTGGTGCGCCACCGGCCCGGACAGGGCGATACCGACCAGGAACGCCCCGACGGCGGCGGAGACCTGGAGCCGGGCGGCGATACCGGCCACCAGCAGGGTCAGGCCGAGCACCCCGAGCAGCAGCGCCTCCGGGTCCTTCGCCGACAGGGCGGCGGAGATCAGGTGGCCGAAGCGGATGGCGACGACCAGCACGATCACCACGGTGAACACCGCGACACCCAGCGCGATCCCACCCTTGACCAGGCCCACGCCGGCCAGCAGCGCGGTCACCAGCGGCAGGTAGAGCGCCATCGCCAGGTCCTCGATGACCAGCACGGAGAGGATGACCGGGGTTTCCCGGTTACCGACCCGGCCGAGGTCGCCGAGCACCTTGGCGATCACCCCGGAGGACGAGATCCAGGTGATGCCGCCGAGTACCACGGCGGCCACCCAGCCCCAGCCGAGCAGCAGTGCGAAACCGAAACCGGGCAGGGCGTTGAGCGCCGCGTCGATCAGGCCGGCCGGGGCCGCCGAGCGCAGGTTGCCGACCAACTCGTTGGCGCTGTATTCCAGGCCGAGCATGACCAGCAGCAGGATGACGCCGATCTCGGCGCCGACGGCGAAGAACTCCTCGCTGGCGGCCAACGGCAGCAGACCGCCGTGGCCGAACGCGAGACCGGCGACCAGGTAGAGGGGGATGGGGGAGACGCCGAACCGGCGGCTGAGTCGGCCGAGCAGCCCGAGCAGCAGCAGGAGCGCGCCGACCTCGACGAGCAGGGTGGTGGTTTCGTGCATACGCCTCAGCCGTCCGGGTCACTGTCGGCGAGGATGGCGGTCACGCCGTCGAGACCCTGCCGGGTACCGACCACGACCACCACGTCACCGGCCGCGAAGCGGAAGGTGGGATCGGGCGAGACGTTGACCTCGCCCTGCCGGAGCACCGCCACGATGGAGGCGCTGGTGCGGGTACGCGCCTTGGTGTCACCGAGCCGCTTGTTGACGTACTTCGACCCGGCCGGAATGGCGATCTGCTCGGTGAGCAGCCCGGCCGCCTGCTCGCGCAGGCCGGAGAGCTGACCCAGCATCAGCGACGCGCCGAGGATGTCGGCGAGCGCTTCCGCCTCGTCGTCGGTCAGCGGGACGTCGTGCTGGCAGGAATCAGGATCGTCCGGATCGTAGAGCACCAGGTCGCGGCGGCCATTGCGGTGGGATACCACGCCGAGCCGGCGGCCGGATTCCGTCATCAGATCATGACGTACGCCGATTCCCGGTAAGGGGGTCTGTTCGACACGTACTCGCACGGACGAGAGGCTATACCCTGCGGCCAAGCTGGGCCCGGCGGACGTCTGCGCTGCTGGTGAGCACTTTGCGGCCGGCACCGGCTGTGGTCGCCGGCTCGCCGGTCGGTAACGCCGACCCGCGCTGCGGGATCAAGGGGAGGCTCTGCGCGGTGTGACGTAGGTTCCCTTGCCCTGGTGGCCTTCGATGAGGCCCTCCGCCTGAAGGATCAGTAGTGCGGAGCGTACGGGTTCGGCGGAAACCTCGTTGTGCGCGATCAACTCACGTAGGGATGGCAACTTGTCGCCTGGCGTGTACTCGCCGGAGGCGATCTTGTCGCGGAGTCCTGGGCAATGCGCTGACGGTCGGAAACTCGGGGCATGGCGGCAACTCCTGGTAGGCAAACCGGTCTCCGGTTGGCATTCGCGGCCTGGCACGACTGGGCCAGAAGGCGCGTCAGTCGTGCCAGCCCTGAGATCGACAGGACCGCGTCGGCGCGGCCATGCGAAGCGGCCCTGTCGTCGTACCGCCGAAGTGGGCTGCGACGGCAGGGCGGGCAGCCCGGCTGAACCGGCAGCCCGGCCGGGCTGCCCTTCCGGCACCGCGACACCGAGCCGTCCAACGAAGGAGCGCCATGGTGTACGAGTCGCTGCACCCACCGTCGAAGCTCTACCTTGGTCAACTCAATTGGGCCGATATTGCGGTGTCCGAGCCATCGCGATACCGCCATCGGGCCGATATTGCTCCGGGCGGGGAAGCGTGACCCGGCGGTGTGTGCTCCGGGCCGACCACGAGACCCCCTGCACCGCCCGCCTGCCCCGCTGACCCGGGGCTGGTCGGTGAGTAACTGCCGGCGTAGCGCCTTGCGGGTGCCTTCCGCCGGATCAGGACGGCAGGCGCCGCCAGGCCGCCGCCCGGCCCAGCCCCTCCGAAGCGATCACGCCCTCACGACGTAGGCGATCCAGTACGACACGGATCGTCGGGTCACTGATGCCGGGCAGCGCCGTGCGGATATCGGCGACCCGAAAGATGCGCGGAGCGTGGTGGAGCACGTAGTCGAGCACCCGGTCCTGCTTCGAACCGTCTGCCCGATCCGAAGCTGCGCGTTCGGCGAACATGCGATACGCGTTCGCCAGGATGTTGACGAAGTAGGTCAGCCACGGCCAGGGGTCGGCAGCACCGTCGTGCCAGCCATGGGTCGAGTCCAGCAGTGCCTGGTAGTAGCCGTCTGCGCTCACGGCGATCTGTTGCTCCAGGCTGACGTACCTCGACACCGAGTAGCCGGCATCCATCAGCAGGGCGTTGGTGAGTGCCCGCGTCACCCGGCCGTTGCCGTCCTCGAAGGGGTGCACGACGAGGAGGTCGAGTACGAAGAGGCCGACGAGGAGTACCGGATGGTGACGCCGCGCTGTCCTCTCGGCCGCGTAACGATCGATCAGTTCGGCTACGAAATAGGGCGTGTCCGACGCTCGTACGGGCCGGAAGCGGACAGTCACTTCGCCGCTGGCGGCGCGGTCGACGACGACGTTGTCCTCGGTCTTGAACTGACCGCCCGGCGCGGCGGTGTGGGCGAAGAGCAACTTGTGTAGATGTAGCAGGAGGCCCGGATTCAGCGGTCGCCAGGCGCCGTGGAAAAGGTAGTCCTGCGCGTCCCGGTAGCCGGCCAACTCCTGCTCGCTGCGAGTTCTCAGGTTGGTGACCCGGCCGGCGAGGATGCGGTCGGCCCGGGCACTGTCGTCGACGACGATCCCCTCGATGGCCGACGAGGCGGTGATGCTCGCTACCCGGGCCCGGTCGGCCAACTGGTTGAGTAGCCCGGGTAGCTGGTCGCGGTAGAGATCCTCCGATCCCCGGCCGACGTCCACGGTGCTCAGTGCCGTCACGACCGAGCCGGGAACGTGGCCGATGCAATGGTCCAGGTCGGCGAAGCTGAGCACGGCAAACTCCCGATAAAGTACCTAACGATGAGGAGAGTTATTTAGTTTAGTGGTTTCTTTGGGTAGTTTGCGGTGCGCGCCTCGGCGTGTTCGGTCCTGACTCATTGTGGTGTGAGTCACACCACCAGAGTTGAGCGGAATAGGCTCAAGTCTGGTGGTGTCTGTTCTAGTGGACACGCCGATCCCGGGGGAGCCCATGAACACGGAACGACTCACCACCAAGAGCCGCGAAACCATCACCGGTGCCGTCGCGCTGGCCAACCAGCGTGGTCATGCCACCGTGGAATCCTGGCACCTGCTGCTGGCCCTGCTCGACACCGACGGCTCGACCGCCGCCGGGCTGCTGCGCGCCGTCGGTGCCGATCCCGCCGAGCTGCGCCGGGTCGCCCAGCGCGCGGTCGACGCGTTGCCCGCCGCGCGCGGCTCCAGCATCGCCGAGCCCACCCTGGCCCGCGAGTTCGTCAACACCATCGGGGCCGCCGAGCAGATCGCCCGGCCGCTCGGCGACGAGTACACCTCCACCGAGCACCTGCTGGCCGGCCTGGCCCGGGTGGGTGGCGCGGTGTCCCACGCGTTGAAGTCCGCCGGGGCCACCGAGGAGACCCTGGTCGCCGCGTTCCCGACCGTGCGGGGCGGGGACCGGCGGGTCACCACCGCCGACCCGGAGCAGACCTACCAGGCGCTGACCAAGTACGGCGTCGACCTCACCGCCAGCGCCCGGGACGGCAAGATCGACCCGGTGATCGGCCGGGATTCGGAGATCCGCCGGGTGATCCAGGTGCTCTCCCGGCGTACCAAGAACAACCCGGTGCTGATCGGCGAGCCCGGCGTCGGCAAGACCGCGATCGTCGAGGGGCTGGCCCAGCGGATCGTGGCCGGCGACGTGCCGGAGTCGCTGCGGGGCAAGAAGCTGGTCTCGCTCGACCTCGGCGCGATGGTCGCCGGGGCGCAGTACCGGGGCCAGTTCGAGGAGCGGCTCAAGTCCGTCCTGGAGGAGATCAAGAACTCCAACGGGCAGGTCATCACGTTCCTGGACGAGCTGCACACGGTGGTCGGCGCGGGCAAGGGCGAGGGCTCGATGGACGCCGGCAACATGCTCAAGCCGATGCTGGCGCGCGGCGAGTTGCGGATGGTCGGCGCGACCACCCTCGACGAGTACCGCGAGCACATCGAGAAGGACCCGGCCCTGGAGCGCCGCTTCCAGCCGGTGCTGGTCGGCGAGCCGACCATCGAGGACACCATCGGCATCCTGCGCGGCCTCAAGGAGCGCTACGAGGTGCATCACGGCGTCCGGATCACCGACGCCGCGCTGGTCGCCGCCGCGTCGCTGTCCGACCGCTACATCACCGACCGGTTCCTGCCCGACAAGGCGATCGACCTGGTCGACGAGTCCGCGTCCCGGCTCCGGATGGAGATCGATTCCCGGCCGGTCGAGGTGGACGAGATCGAGCGGGCGGTCCGCCGGCTGGAGATCGAGGAGATGGCGCTGGCCAAGGAGCCCGACGCCGCCTCCGCCGAGCGGCTGGAGCGGCTGCGCAAGGAGCTGGCCGACAAGCGCGAGCAGCTCACCGCGCTGTCCGAGCGCTGGCAGACCGAGAAGAGCCACATCACCAAGCTGTCCACCGCCAAGGAGGAGCTGGAACGCCTGGGCGGCGAGGCCGAGCGGGCCGAACGCGACGGCGAGCTGGAACGCGCCGCCGAGCTGCGCTACGGCCGCATCCCGGCACTCCAGGTCGACCTGACGAAGGCCGAGGAGGAGCTGGCCCGGCTCCAGGCCGACGGCGCGATGCTCAAGGAGGAGGTCGGCGCGGACGACATCGCCGCCGTGGTGGCCGCCTGGACCGGCATCCCGGCCGGCCGGCTGCTGGAGGGCGAGACCGCCAAGCTGCTCCGGATGGAGGAGTCGCTGGGCGGCCGGGTCGTCGGCCAGGCCGAGGCCGTCGGTGCCGTCTCCGACGCGGTACGCCGGGCCCGGGCCGGTGTCGCCGACCCGGACCGCCCCACCGGCAGCTTCCTCTTCCTCGGCCCCACCGGCGTCGGCAAGACCGAGCTGGCCAAGGCGCTCGCCGAGTTCCTCTTCGACGACGAGCGGGCCATGGTCCGCATCGACATGAGCGAGTACGGCGAGAAGCACTCGGTCGCCCGCCTGGTGGGTGCCCCGCCCGGTTACGTCGGTTACGAGGAGGGCGGTCAGCTCACCGAGGCGGTGCGCCGCCGGCCCTACTCGGTGATCCTGCTGGACGAGGTGGAGAAGGCCCACCCGGACGTCTTCGACATCCTGCTCCAGGTGCTCGACGACGGTCGGCTCACCGACGGCCAGGGTCGTACCGTCGACTTCCGCAACGCGATCCTGATCCTCACCTCCAATCTGGGGTCGTCGGTGATCAGCGACCTGACGCTGGCCGAGGAGCAGCGCCGCGAGGGGGTGCTCGCGGTGGTCCGCTCGCACTTCAAGCCGGAGTTCCTCAATCGGCTCGACGACATCGTGGTGTTCGCCGCGCTGCGCGGGGACGACCTGCGGGCCATCGTCGACATCCAGCTCGGCCGGTTGCGCAAGCGGCTCGCCGACCGCCGGCTGGCGCTGGACGTCACCGACACCGCCCGCACCTGGCTCGCCGAGCACGGGTACGACCCGATCTACGGGGCCCGCCCGCTGCGCCGCCTGGTCCAGTCGGCCATCGGCGACCAACTCGCCAAGGCGCTGCTGGGTGGCGTGATCCGGGACGGCGACACGGTGCGGGTCGACCTCTCCGACGGCAAGGACGGCCTGACCGTCACCACCAGCTGACCCTCCCCGGGCCGACCCCGCCCCACCGGCCGGGTCGGCCCGGCGCTCCACCGGCCCACCGTGCCGGCGATCAAGAGGTTTGCGTCACTGAGAGCGCTCTCCCTTGACGTAAACCTCTTGATCACCGCAGTCGGACCGGGCTGGGCGCGGGGCGCGGGGCGCGGTGGGGTGGGGTGGGGTGGGGAGGGGCGGGGGAAGGATGGGGGCATGTTCGGGATGCGGAAGAAGAGCGGGGATCCGGAGTTGGATGCCGCCGTGCGGGAACTCGCCGGGGCGGACACCGTCGCGTTCGGCGGGGTGGGGTTCGCCGGCACGCTGTTGCCGGTGACCGAGGCGTACCGGCGGGTCGAGGAGGCGTTCGCGCGGCGCCCCCGGCAGGCCCGTGAACAGGTCGACTGGCTGCTGCGGCACGGCTCGCCGGCCGGGCGGGCGTACGCGGCGGCGCTGTTGGAACAGGTCGACCCGGCGGCGGCCCGGGACGCCTGGACGATCCTGCGTGACGAGGACGACGAGTTCACCACCTTCACTGGCTGCACGATGGCCACCACCACCCTGAGCGGGTACGCAGCGGACCGGCTGGCCGCCCACCGTACCGACGGGGACGCTCGGTAACTGACTGCTCACTCAGAACTCACGAAGTTTCCCCAGGTGCGCGGGGTGCGCGGGGTTGTTACCGTCTCCGCCGATGCACTTGGGGAGGTGGTCGGGGTGAACGGTTCGGTGGCGTACGTCGTAGCGACGCTGGGATGTCTGATCGGGGTCGCCGGGATCGTGGTGGCGGTGGTGGCCATGCGCAAGGGGCGCAAGCCCACCCGCCCGACGGCGGCGAAGGACCCTTTCCGCGACACCGACTCCGATGCGCTGCGCGGTGACCCCCGCAAGCTCAAGCCCGGCGACATCGTCGAGATCCGCCGGGTGTCGTACGCGGTCCGTGGCTCGGTGCACCTGGTCGAGGGCGGTTGGAGCTGGGCCGAGCACCTGCTGGACACCGTCGAGGGCGACAAGCGCTGGCTCTCCGTCGAGGAGGACCCCGACCTGGAGTTGGTGCTCTGGACGGCCGAGCCGGCCGCGACGGTCACCCCGGGCGCACCCACCCTCGACTTCGCCGGTCGCCGCTACTCCTGGGAGGAGTCCGGCCAGGCCCGCTACTCGGCCACCGGCAGCACCGGCCTCGACCCGTACGGCACGGTCCGCTACCACGACTACCGGGGGCAGGGCGACGATCGGCTCTCCTTCGAGGCGTACGGGGAGGCCGGCTGGGAGGTGGGCCGGGGCGAGCGACTGCACCGTACCGACGTGATGGTGTACCCGCAGGCCGGGCCGGAGGGGTCCTGATCGTGCTGGTCAGCCTGGACACCCCGTACGTCGACACCTGCGCCGCCGACCTGAGTCTGGCGCTCGGTGGCCCGGAACGCCCCGCCCTGCACGTCCGTGACCTGACGCTGCCCGGCGGTATCCGGCTCCGGCTGCGCCTGCTCGGCGCTTCCCACCAGGTCGTCCTCACCGCTCCTGACGCGGCGGGCCCTGACGCGATGATGGGCCCTGACGCGGCGGGTCCCGCCGGGGCGGGTGGGCTGGTCGAGACGGTCGCCTGCCTGCCCGGCCGACCGCCGCACCTGCCCGGCACCCTGCACGACGAGGCGGGTGGCTACCGGTTCACGGCCACCGTGCTGCGCCCCGCCGGGGACGAGCTGCACACCCGGATCGCCGCGCTCCGCGCCGACCTGGCCGACGACCCGTACGCCCTGGTGGGGGTCTTTCCCGGGGACCCGGACGCGGTCACCGCGCTGGCCGTACGCCCCGACGCGCCGGACGGGTCGGTGGGCTGGCGCACCTGGCACGCGTACCCCCAGACCAACGAGCTGGTCCTGACCGAGACGGTGGTGGCGCTGCCGCGCACCTCGCAGCCGGTTCTGCGAGCCCCGCAGTCGCGAACGGAGAAGACGCGGTGAGCGCGAGGAGTGAGCCGGTTTTGCGAGCCCCGCAGTCGCGAACGGAGAAGACACTGTGACGTACCGACGCTGGTTCGTGGTGGGGGTGGCCTTCGCGGTCATCGGGGCGCTGGTTGCCGCCTTCGCCATCTTTTACGGCAACTTCTCGCCCCGGGGTTACATCGAGGACCGCTACACCCGGTCGGCGAACCGGGACATCGGGCGGGACGCCGTCGCCTACACCTCGAACCGGACCCCGAGCCAGGTGGCGGACGACATCACCGGCGCCTGGAAGCCGGCCGACCAGTACGTCGACGGCAGCGGCGTCTACCTGCGCTACGACGACGACTCGCTGGTGATCCTGCCGATCGCCGCCGGCTCGGTGATCCTGCTGGAACGGATGCGGACCGCGTACCCGCGTTACCACTCGACGGTGGGCAGCCACTGGGGCTGGGGGCGGGGCAGCACGGTACGCGGCGGCGGCCCCGGCGCCGGTAAGTGACCCCGCACCACCCCGACCGAACGAACCCCTGGAGCACGCTGTGCAGAACCTGGTCACCGATCTGCTGGTCACCCTCGCCTACGGGGTGGTCGGCGTCGTCCTGATGGCCATCGGCTACGTGTTGGTCGACGTGGCCACCCCGGGCAAGCTCCACGAGCTGATCTGGACCGAACGCAACCGCAACGCGGCGCTGCTGCTCGCCTCGAACCTGGCCGGCGTCGGCACGATCGTGGTCGCCGCGATCGCCGCCAGCGAGGACGATTTCCTCCTCGGCCTGGTCGGCGCCGCCGCGTACGGGATCGTCGGGCTGGTCATCATGGCGTTGGCGTTCGTGCTGCTCGACGCGTTGACCCCGGGCAAGCTGGGCGAGCTGCTGGTCGACCCGCAGCCGCACCCGGCGGTCTGGGTGTCGGCGGTGGTGCACCTCGCCACCGGCGCGATCATCGCCGCCGCCATCAGCTGATGACCACGGCGAAACCACCGGCGAAGGCGAAGCAGAACACGGGCGCCTGGGTGGGTGGGATCATCCTCGGCCTGTTCGTGCTCTGTTGCGTGGGAAGCAGCCTCTTCAATCAGGACTCCGGCGGCACCGCCGTTCCCGCCCCGGCGGTCGACGAGCGCACCGACACCGTGCCGCTCCTCGCGCAGGCCACCGCCAGTCAGGGCATCTGCTACGGCTGGTGGCTGGAGGAGTCGTTCCGCTCGCCGGTGAGCGTCGGCTCCAACCTCGGCGACGGGGTGGCGGTGGAGGAGGACGACCGCTGCCCGCGCTGGGTGCAGGTCCGCGCCCGGATCACCTACACCGCGGAGAGCAGCGAGAGCAGCGACTCGGCGTTCATCACCGTGACCGGCTCGGGCGACTTCTCCAGCGCCGACCTCTCCGCCGTCCAGGCCGGCCTGGCCCGGTTCGGCCTGCACGAGGACGTGTTCGTCGACGACCCGGGCTGGGCGATCTGCCGCGCCGCCGTGGCGTTGCCGCTGCTGGTCGCCGAGACGGGTGCGGCGCCACCGGCCGCCACCCCGACCGCCGATCCCGCCGCCGTGGCGGCGCCGCTGCCGGACGCCGGCAGCGATTTCCTGCGGGACCGCTGGGGTTCGCTGCTGGCCGCCGCCGGTCTGCTGCTGGTCGCCGCCCTGTTGATCACCGTCGGGTTCGTGCAGCGCGGCCGGCAACGGGCGGCCCCGGCCGGGCGTATCCGGGGGACGTCGTGACCACCGCCACACCGGTCGAGGACGATCCGACCCGGCCCCGCTGGCGGTGGGCCCGCGCGGCGGTGCTGGTCGCGGTCTTCGTCTGCGCCGCCTGCGGCCTGGTGTACGAGCTGGCGCTGGTCGCGCTCGGCAGCTACCTGATCGGCGACACGGTCGGGCAGGCGTCGATCGTGCTCGGCGTGATGGTCTTCGCGATGGGGATCGGCGCGCTGGTGGCCAAGCCGTTGCAGCCCCGGGCCGCCGCCGCGTTCGCGGTGATCGAGTTGACGCTGGCCCTGCTCGGCGGTCTGTCGGTGCTCGGCCTCTACGCCGCCTTCGCCTGGCTCGACCTGTACGGCCCGGCGCTGGTCGGCACGGCCTTCGTGCTCGGCCTGCTGATCGGCGCGGAGATCCCGTTGCTGATGGTGATGCTGCAACGCATCCGCGAGCAGGCCGCCGGCAGCGCGGTCGCCGACCTGTTCGCCGCCGACTACGTCGGCGCGCTGCTCGGTGGGCTCGCCTTCCCGTTCCTGCTGATTCCGGTCTTCGGCCAGCTCAAGGGCGCGCTGGTGGTGGGCGCGGTGAACGCGGTGGCCGGCCTGGCCCTGGTCTGCACGGTGTTCCGCGCCGAGCTGAGCCGGCGGGCCCGGCTCGTGCTGGGCGCCGGCTCCGTCGTGGTCGCCCTCTGCCTGGGGTACGCCTGGGTCACCGCCGCCGACTTCGAGGTGACCAGCCGCCAGCAGCTCTACCGGGACCCGGTGGTGCACGCCGAACGCTCCCGCTACCAGGAGATCGTGCTGACCCGGTCGGTGCGGGAGATCGGCCACGCCGACACCGACCTGCGGCTGTTCCTCAACGGCGACCTCCAGTTCAGCTCGATCGACGAATACCGCTACCACGAGGCGCTGGTGCATCCGGCGATGCGCGGCCCACGCGGTGAGGTGCTGGTTCTCGGTGCCGGCGACGGCCTCGCGGTCCGCGAGATCCTGCGCTACCCGGACGTGCGCCGGGTGACCGTGGTCGACCTCGACCCGGCGGTGGTGGCGCTGGCCCGCTCCGAGCCGCAGTTGCGCGCGCTCAACGGCGGCTCCCTCGACGACCCCCGGGTCCGGGTGCTCAACACCGACGCCTTCGGCTGGCTGCGGACCGCCGCCGAACGCTTCGACGTGGTCGTCGCCGACCTGCCCGACCCGGACGAGACGGCCACCGCCAAGCTCTACACCGTCGAGTTCTACGCCCTGATCCGCTCGGTGCTCGCCGAGGGCGCCCGGCTGGTGGTGCAGTCCGGATCGCCGTACTTCGCGCCCAGGTCGTACTGGTCGATCGAGGCGTCGGTACGCGAGGCCGGCTTCGCCACCGTGCCGTACCACGTCGACGTCCCGTCGTTCGGTGACTGGGGGTTCGTGCTCGCCACGCCGGGCGGCATCCCGCCGGTGCTGGAGTTGCCGACCGACGCGTCCCGGCTGCGTTTCCTCGACCCGGCGGTGCTGCGGGCGGCGGCGGCCTTCCCCGCCGACCGGGGCCGACTGGACGTGCCCGCCTCCACCCTGTTGCGGCCCAGGGTGCTCGACTACGCCCGCAGCGAGTGGCGCGGCTACTAGCCTCGGACAGATGTCACCGTCGTCGCGCCGCCGGCTGCCACCGCGTGCGGTGGACGCTGCGGCGTACCTCCAGGCGTTCGTCCTGTCCGGGGTGGCCACGGTGCTGGTCACCCGGGCCTTCCTCCGGGCGACCGGCTACCCGCAGCTCGGCGGCGGCGGTCTGCACATCGCGCACGTGCTCTGGGGTGGCCTGCTGATGACCGTCGGCCTGGGCGTCGCGCTGGTCTTCCTCGGCGGGGCCGCCCGGATGACCGGCGCGGTGCTCGCCGGGGTCGGCTTCGGGCTGTTCATCGACGAGGTCGGCAAGTTCGTCACCGCCGGCACCGACTACTTCTACCGACCGGCCGCCGGCATCATCTACGCCGTCTTCGCCCTGCTGGTGGTGCTCACCCAGGGGCTGCGCGACCGGCTGCGCCTGGCCCCGGGGGAGCGGGTGGCGAACGCGTTGGACGTGGTCGTCGGTGGCCTCGGTCGGGGGCTCACCGACCGGCGACGGGTGGCCACCCTACGGCTGGTCCGGGGGGCCGGTCCGGAGGTCGAGTCGGCGGTGTCCGCGTTGCTCGACGTGGTGCCGCGCCGGGGGCCACCGCCACAGCGGTTCTGGCAGCCCCGGGTGGCCCGGCTGCGGGCCGCGCTGATCCGGTTGACCGCCCGGCGGTGGGTGGTCTCCCCGGTGGTGGTCTACCTGGTCGTCGAGCCGGTGGCCACGGTGGTGGGGGTGGTGGCGGAGGAGGTGACCGGTGAGTTGGACCAGGCCGGGGAGTGGGGCGCGGTGCTCGGGGTGTCCGCCTCGGCGCTGGTCGCCGGGGTGTTGAGCATCCGCGCGGCGTTCCTGCTCCGGCACGACCGGCGGGCCGCGTTCCGGCTGTTCAAGCTGGCCCTCCTGGTCGACCTGCTGTTCGGGCAGATCTTCAACTTCACGGTCAACCAGTTCGACGCGGTGGCCGGGCTCGCGGTGGATCTGCTCCTGCTCGCCGTGGTGACCGCCGAACACCGCCGACTGGTACGCGAGTCGTGACCCGGGACGTGCGGCTGATCCGGTTCGGTCGCGGCCCGGCCCGCGGCCGGTGGGTGATTCGGCAGGTCGATCATTGGGTACGGCACCGTCGTACCCGGTGCGACGGGACTACGGACGTTACCGTGGTGCGGTGATCTAGGAAGGAGAATCATGGTCGATTCCCACAGCACGCCCGCCCGGACCCGTCCGGGTCTGGTGACAATCTCCAGCTATCTGCTGATGTTCTTCGCGGCGCTCCAACTCATCGGGCTGATCCTGACCCTCGCGATCAGCGGCAAGCTCCGCCAGGCGTTCGAGGACGCGTTCGAGGGGACCGCGAGCGAGGTCGACGGGCTCGGCACCGCCGTCGTGGTCTTCGCCGTCGCCGCGTCCGCCGTCCTGCTGCTGATCGCGCTGGCCCTCGTCGTCCTGGCGATCTTCAACAACCGGGGCAAGAACGGCAGCCGGATCGCCACCTGGGTGGTCGGCGGCATCATGGTCTGCTGCGTCGGCGGCGGACTGGTCAACGGCGCCGCGGGCTTCAGCGGTTCCACCGGCTCCACCTCCGGCGACGCGCCGAGCGCCGAGGAGTTGGAGCGCAGCATGAACGCCGTGCTGCCCTCCTGGTACAACCCGGTCAGCACGCTGCTCGGCGTGCTCAGCCTGCTGGCCCTGCTGGCGGCGCTGATCCTGCTCGCCCTGCCGAAGTCCAACGAGTTCTTCCGCAAGGCCAAGGGCGGCTGGGAGCCGCCGGTTCCCGGTGCCGCCTACCCGGCCGCCCCCGGTTACCCGGCGACCCCGGGCTACCCGGCGACCCCCGGTTACCCGACGACGCCCGACTACCCGCAGCCCGGCACCCCCGGTCAGCCGGGTGTGCCCGGACAGTCGGCCACCCCGGGCCAGCCCGGCCCGTCGTCGGCCACCCCGGGCGTGCCGGACCAGCCGCAGCCGTCCGACGGCTCGTCCTGGCCGCCGCCGTCAGGTGGGGACCCGGACCGGCCCGCCGGAGGCAGCGGACCGGACGACCCGCAGCGCCCCGCCGGCAGCTGACGGGCGCGTAACAGCGACACCGACGATTCCCTCCGAGTAGGTTGCACACCGACGCCTACCGGAGGGAATCGTCGTGTCGTACCCGGATCAGGTGCCGGCCCGCCGACCGGCGGCCGTCACCACGGCGGTGACACTGCTCGGGCTGATGGCGCTCGCCGCCGGGGTCTACGCCGTGACCACCCTGCTCGCCCTGGGCGGCACCATCGACCGGTTCCGGGCCGCCGCCGCCGGCACCGCCGCCGACCCGGGAGACGTCGACGGCGTGGTCCGGCTGCTGCGGTTCAGCACGATCGGTGCGGCGGTGTTGACGGTGCTGGTGGCGTTGCTGCTGGTCGGCCTGGCCGGCGGGCTGCTCGCCCGACGTCGGGCGGCCAGGATCGGCGTCTGGACGGTCTGCGGGTTGGGCCTGCTCGCCGGTGGGTGCGCACTGGTGGCACTGGTCGGCCAGCGGGCCAGGCCGCTGCGGCTCGGTGCCGGTGACCAGGGTGTCGCCGACCTGTTCGGCACCCTCGGCGACGCCTACCCGTCCTGGTGGCTTCCGGTGAACGGGGCAGTTTCGGTGGCCCAGGCCCTCGGTTACCTCGCGGTGGCCGGGTTGCTGATGCTTCCCCCGGCGCACGCCTGGTTCGCCACCCGCCGGTCGGTGCCGCCCGCGTCCGCGCCGCCGCACCCCGCCGCGCCCTGGGCGTACCCCGTCTCCGACCTGCCCCACGGTGCCGCCGCACCGGTGCCGCCCACGTCCGAACCGCCCCCGGGTGCCGCCGCGTCGGCACCGCCGCCCCGCTGAGGAGCAACCGTGACCGCCGACCGACCGGCTCCGGGCCGCCGCGCACTGATCACCGGGGCCACCGCCGGCATCGGTGAGTCCTTCGCCCGCCAACTCTCCGCCGAGGGCTGGGACCTGATCCTGGTGGCCCGGGACGCCACCCGGCTCGACGCGACCGCCGCCGAACTGACCGGCCGGTACGGCAACCGGGTGGAGGTCATCCCCGCCGATCTGTCCACCGACGACGGTTGTGGCCGGGTGGAACGGCGACTGGCCACGGGCGACCCGGTGCACCTGTTGGTCAACAATGCCGGGCTCAGCCTCAGCCGGCCGTTTCTGCGTTCCACCGTCGCTGATGAGACCCAATTGCTCCGGTTGAATGTGCACGCGGTACTTCGGCTGACTTTGGCGGCGCTCGGACCAATGACCGAACGTGGCGATGGGGCAGTGATAAATGTCTCTTCAGTCGCTGGGTTCGGCCCGGTGATGCCGGGTTCCACCTATCCGGCCAGCAAGGCCTGGGTCACCAGCTTCAGCGAATCGATCGGGCAGTCCACCCGCGCGTCGGGTGTGCACGTGATGGCGCTCTGCCCCGGCTACACCCGCACCGGCTACCACGAGCGCACCGGCATCGACATGTCCGCCATGCCGCGGTGGATCTGGCTGCGCGCCGACGACGTGGTCGCCGAAGCCCTACGTGACCTGCGGAAAGGCAAAACCGTCAGCGTTCCGGACTGGAAGTACAAGCTGGCCGTGGCGAGCCTGCGGCACGTACCGCGTCGGTTGTTGCGTGGCGCCTTCCGGGACCGACGGGGGCAGCTCGACCCGGCCGGGGAGTGACCGGCCGCCGGTGCCGTACGACGTGCGGGCGGCCCGCAGCCGCCCGACAACTCTGCCGGTGCGGTCGCGCAGCGTAGCCGTCCATCGCCAGCCATCGGTTGCCCGTGTGACGGTTCCGGGTGGGCCGCACACACGACCCACAGACTTGCGCAGTACCCTCTATCGCCATGGGGGACCACGACGACCTGCGTAAATTCATCACTGACCTGGCTGTGGTCCATGGCCGGGTCGTGCTCTCCTCGGGGCGGGAGGCGGAGTGGTACGTCGATCTGCGTCGCGTGACTCTCCATCACCGGGCGGCTCCCCTGGTCGGTCGGGTGATGCGGGAGCTGACCGCCGACTGGAATTACGACGCGGTCGGTGGGTTGACCCTGGGTGCCGATCCGATCGGCATCTCGATGTTGCACGCCGCCGCGGAGACCGATCGACCCCTGGACGCCTTTGTGGTCCGCAAGGCCGGCAAGGCGCATGGTCTCCAACGGCGGATCGAGGGTCCTGAGGTGGCCGGCCGGCGGGTACTGGCGGTGGAGGACACCTCGACGACGGGCGGCAGCGTGTTGACGGCCGTCGAAGCACTACGCGAGGCCGGGGCGGAGGTCGTGGGCGTGGCGGTTATCGTCGATCGGGGCGCCAGCGACGTCGTACGAGCCGCCGGACTGCCGTATCGGGCGGCCTTTACGCTGGCTGACCTCGGCCTTGTGGCGTGAAAATTTGCCGATTCGGATCTGCTGATATGCAGGCGGATCGATGCTGCTGGTGGAAGGATGGAATACGTGGGAACTGCGTTGGCTGAAATGACCATGCCTCAGATCTCGCCGCTTGCCGGCGAGCCGATCGAACGTGCCGATGCCGAGCGGCTGGCGGGGGTCCTCAAGGCCCTCGCCGACCCCGCCCGGCTGCGGCTGCTCAGCCTGATCCAGTCGGCGCCCGAGGGCGAAGCGTGCGTGTGTGACCTCACCGCGCCGCTCGGCCTCTCGCAGCCGACGGTCAGCCACCACCTCCGCATCCTCACCGAGGCCGGCTTGCTGGAGCGGGAGAAGCGTGGTGTGTGGGCCTACTACCGGCTGGTGCCGTCGGCGATCGCCACGATCGCCGACCTCCTCACGCCGCCGCGCAAGCGGGCCACCAAGAAGGCCCGCTGACTGCACCCGTCGCCCCCGCCAGGGGCGACGTCCGATGGCGTACCAGGGGTGGCGTCATCGGGTGGTGACGGCTGTCCGTCACCGGTCAGTTTGCTGATCCACCACCGTGCCCGCGGTGGCGTGCGTGTAGGCGCACGGCCGGTCCTCTCCCCGAGGGCCGGCCGTGCGTCGTCCGCCGGTCAGCGACCCTGACCGTGCTCCGGGTACCGTCCACCGTCCTGCGGCGGGGACTGACCGTAGGTCTGCGGCGGGAACTGCTGGTCGTGGCCGTGCGGCTGGTCGGGCTGTCGACCACCGTAGGGCTGCTGCTGCCCGTACTGCTGCGGATCGCCGTGCTGCTGCTGGTGGCCGTGCTGCTGCGCCGACTGCGGTTCGCCGTACGGCTGCCGGGGCTGGTCGTGATGGTGGTGGTGCTCGACGGCGTCCCGGACGGCCTCCACCGCGCCCACCGCGCTCGCGGCGGCGATCACCGCGACGGCCTCACCACGCCGACGGGCCTTACGGTCGCGGAGGAACTCGAAGAAGATCGGCAGCACCGAGATCAGGATGATCAACGCGACCACCGGCAGGATGTACCGGTCGATCTTGTCACCGATGGCGTTGTAGATCTGGTCGGCGAGCAGGTAGCCGATCAGCAGGATGCCGTCCACCCAGAGGATCGCGCCGACGACGTTCCAGAGGAAGAACTGCTTGGCCGGCATGCCGAGCGCACCCGCCACCGGGTTGAGGAACGTCCGCACGATCGGGATGAACCGGGCCAGCACCACGGCCTTGGCCGGGCCGAACTTCTGGAAGTAGAACTCCGCCTTCTCCACGTACTCCTTCTTGAAGAGGCGGGAGTTGGGGCGCTCGAACATCCGGCGGCCGTACCGGGCACCGAGCCAGTGCCCCAGCTGGGCACCGGCGATCGCGCAGAGCGGGCCGCCGATCAGCAGCCCGACCAGGGAGAGCCGGGTGCCGCTGCCGAAGATCGCATCGGCCACCGGTGAGGCGGCGACCCCGGCCAGGAAGAGCAGCGAGTCGCCGGGGAAGAAGAACCCCACCAGCAGACCGGTCTCGGCGAAGAGGATCACCCACACGCCGACCAGCCCGAAGGTCTGGAGCAGATCCTTGGGGTCGAGCGGATTCAGCGCGACCGTCTCGGCGACCACCCGCGTCTTCTCACCTGTGTCCACGGCCACACACCATACCGAGCCCGCGAAGCGCCGGTCGCGGCACTCGTCCCCCCGGCCGGGATCTCACCCCGACACCGGGTCCGGCCGGGCGGCCCCCGGCGTGCCGGGGGCCGCCGCCGACCCCCGGCAGGGCGGGGATGATGTCAGCCGGACAGCAGGGGTGGCGGAGACGCGCCGGTCCCGTGCGGGGGTGCGGGAAGTGCCCGTCAGGCCACGAAGCGCGCCCGGCGACGCCGGGCCACCAGGTAGCTGCCGACGCCCGCCACCAGCAGCAGCCCGCCGACGGCGGCCACCAGGCCGGTGGGGGAGCCGGTGATCGGCAGCGAGCCGTCGCCGCCGCCCTGACCGCCCGAGCCGGGATTCACCAGGACCTTCGCGGTGTCGTTGCGCGGGTCGAGGTCCTTGCCCCCGGAGCTGTGCTGCAGCTCGACCTTGCCGGTCAGGGTGCCCGCCCGGTCGATCCGGAACGAGAAAGGCAGGGCGACCCGCTCACCCTTGTGGAGGATGCCGTACTGGTAGCACTCGTACGCGCGGGCACCCGGTTGGCCGTACTCCTCCGGCTGCTGGGCGTCGGCGTCGGTGCAGTTGTCGGGGGCCTTCACGACGGTGACACCCTTGGGCACGGTCAGCCGGATGTTCGCGCCGCCGCCGGAGCCGCCGTTGCCCGACGAGGCCGGCCCCCGGTTGGTGTAGCCGATCTTGACCGGTACTGTCGCGCCCACCTTGCCGGTGACGCGTACCTCGTCGGCAGCCAGGTCGGCCCGCTGCTCGCCGGTGACGGCCAACTCGATGGCGGTCTCGTTGTCGGCCTGCTGGACGTCGGTCTGTGCTGTGCGGGACGTGCCGGCGCGCAGCTTGCCGGCCGGTTCCAGCCGCAGCACCCCGCCGGTGCCCTGCTGGTCGAGGGTGTACTGGTGCCGCACGTCCGCCCAGTCCTGCGGGGTCAGCCAGGTGGCGGTGCCGGTCTGGGTGTTCGGCGCCCAGGCGTCACCGGGCACCGTGACACCGAAACCGCCGCCGACCCGGAACGTCCGGCCCGGCTCGATCGCGTCGTCGAAGGTGCAGGCGAACAGGTTCGGCGTGAAGTGAACCGGACCGCCCACGCTGCTGTAACGGCAGTTCTGGTAGCGCTTCGACGGGGTGAGCCCGTAGGCGCCCAGCACGAGGAGCACCGCGCCCTGCACGGTCTCCTGCCCCCGGTTGTCGACCGACAACGTCGCCGGCACTGTGGCTCCGGGACGACCGCTCAGCTTGACCGCCGGGCCGGACACCAGGTCGACCCCCTCGCCGATGAGCACGGTCGAGTCGTACGTGCGCGTGCCAACGCCGGGAATGGTCACGGTGAACCGGACCCTGCCCTCCCGGCCCAGCGCGGCGTCGGCGCGCGGCCGGATCGACAGGACGAGCAGTGCCGGCGCGTCCTCGCCGAAGGCCGTGCAGGTCAGGATGGTGCCCTCCCGGGTGCAGCTCCCGCCCCCGGGGGTATCCACCTCCGCGAAGGCGTCGACCGCGCCGAAGTCCACGGTGGCGGCGTACCTGCCGGGGGGCGTCTCGCCCGACAGCCGCAGGACCACCGTCTTGCCGGGCCCACGAGGGGCCAGGGTGATGTTGTTGGCGAACATGTCGAACCCGGCCGCCGTAACGTCGGCGGGAGCGTCGGGGCTGGCGGGGGCGGCCGGCGCGGGAGCGGCGGAGGCGGCGACGAACACGCCCATCGCACCGAGCCCGGCCAGCAAACGTCGGATCGCGTGCTTGCGCATCAGCGGGTCCTGTCCTCAGGGAATTCTGGCTGTCGTCACGCAGCGTACGGAATCCGTTCGGATGTGGTCGCCCCGCGACGCCGGGCGGCGGCAGAATGGGCCGAACTGCCGGCGGCTCCACCCCAACGGCCCCCCGGCCACCTCCGTCGCCTGCCACCTGCCCGTGGCCGTCGCCTGTCTGTCGCTGTCGACCGTTGTCCGCCGCGTCAGAGTCGGGGGTCGACCGGCTCCGACTCGCAGGCGAGGATCGCGAAGACCAGCGCGTGTCGACGCCACAGCGGGACGTCGGCGGCGTAGCCGTCCAGGGCGGCCAGGCCGAGCGCGTGCTCGCGCAGCGCCAGGCCCCGCTTGCGGCCCAGCGAGCGGCGACGCAACGCGGCGAGCTGGGCGGGATCGGTGTAACCGGGGCCGTAGATGATCCGTAGGTACTCCCGGCCCCGGCACTTGATCCCCGGCTGGAGCAGCGAACCCCGTGCCGACCGGGCCGCCGGGCCGGCGTACGGCTTGACCACCATCCCCTCGCCGCCCGCCCCGGTCAGCGCCAACCACCAGTCGGTGGCCGCCGTCACCGCCGCATCGTCGGCCAGCTCCACCACCTGCCGTCGGGTCGGCGTGAAGAACTCCGGATCGGCCGCGCAGAGCCGGTCGGCCAACGCCAGGTGCCAGCCGTGGTCCCGGTCGGTGAAGGTCACCTTCGCCCCGGCCAGCACCGCGAACGGCGCCAGCGTCACCCCGCGCAGCCCCTCGGTGGGGGCCACGTACGCCCGGTAGGCCGCCGAGTAGCCCTCGATCTCCGCCCGGCGGGTCGTCATCCGGTCCCGCAGCGCGTCCACCGGCAACCCGCGGGCGCTCGCCGCCTCCAGCGCGTCCAGCGCCGCCGGCAACGCCGCCCGGCCGGCCGCCCCGACCCCGGCGTACTGCTCCCGGATCAGCCCGTCCGCCTTCGCCGACCAGGGCAGCAGCTCACAGTCCAGCAGCAGCCGGTCGGTGCCCAACTCGTCCCACAGCCCGGCCGTGCCGACCGCCGCCCGGACCCGGTCCAGCAGCTCCCCGTCCCACGGCGGGCCGAAGAACGGCCGGCCGGTACGGGTGTGCACCACCCCGCCGCCGAACGGGCCGGGTTCCCGCTCGACCAGCACCACCGCCCGGGAACCCATGTGCTTCTCCTGGCACACCACCCGGTCCACACCGGCCGACCGGTAGTCCCCGAACGCCTGCGCCGGGTGCTCCAGGAACCCCTCCACCGTCGACGTCGAACACGGGGCCATGGTCGGCGGCAACCAGACCAGCCGGCCCGGGTCCACCGCGAACCGGCTCATCACCTCCAGCGCGGCGGCGGCGTTCTCCGCCGGCACGGTCAGCGTCCCGTAGGCGTGCTCCAGGTGCCGACGCCCGGTCACGTCGGCCAGGTCGAGCACGGTGTCCGGGCGGGTCGGCGCGCTGACCAGCGGCCGGGCCGGGGCGTACCACTCGCGCTGGGCGTCGACCGCGACCAGCTCCCGCTCCGGGTAGCGCAGCGCGGTGAGCTTCCCGCCGAAGACGCACCCGGTGTCGACGCAGAGGGTGTTGTTGATCCACTCCGGTGTCGGGGTCGGGGTGTGCCCGTAGACGACCGTGGCCGCACCCCGGTAGTCGCGCGCCCACGGGTAACGCACCGGCAGGCCGTACTCGTCGGTCTCGCCGGTCGTCTCGCCCCAGAGCGCGAACGAGTGGACCCGGCCCGACGCGCGGCCGTGGTAGGCCTCCTTCAACCCGGCGTGCGCTACCACCAGTCGGCCGCCGTCCAGCACGAAGTGGCTGGCCAGGCCGTCGATGAAGGTCGCCGCCCCGGTCACGAACGCCGGGTCCTCGGCGTCGAGCTGCGCCATCGTCTCAGCCAGGCCGTGGGTGAGCTTGACGTCCTGGCCACGCAGCTTGCGCAGCAACTTGTGCTCGTGGTTGCCCGGCACGCAGATCGCGTGCCCGGCCGCCACCATGCCCATCACCAGGCGCAGCACGCCGGGGGAGTCCGGGCCGCGGTCCACCAGGTCACCCACGAAGACGGCGGTACGACCAGCCGGGTGCACCGCGTCCACCGGGCGACCCGCGTCGTCGCGGTGCAGCACGAAGCCCAACCGTGCCAGCAACTCCTCCAGCTCCGCCCGGCAACCGTGCACGTCACCGACGATGTCGAACGGCCCGGTCAGCTCCCGCCGGTCGCTGAACAGCTTCTCCGGTCGGATCCGCGCGGCGTCGATCTCCTCGACCCCCCGCAGCACGTGCACCTTGCGGAACCCCTCCCGGGCCAACTGCCCGTACGACCGGCGCAGGTCATGCTGCATCCGGGCGAGCACCTGCCGGCCGAAATCCCGGTCGGCGCGGGCCTGGGTCCGCTCCCAGGCCAACGCCTCCGGCACGTCCAGCACGATCGCCACCGGGAGGACGTCGTGCTCCCGGGCCACCTGCACCAGCCCGGCGCGGGCGTGCGGCTGGAGGTTCGTCGCGTCGACCACGGTGAGCCGGCCCCGCCGCAGCCGCATACCCGCCACGTGGTGCAGCGCCCCGAACGCGTCGGCCGAGGCGGACTGGTCGTTCTCGTCGTCGGCGACCATCGCCCGGAACGCGTCCGAGGCGAGCACCTGGCTGGGCGCGAAGTGCCGGGCGGCGAACGTGGACTTGCCCGAGCCGGAGACGCCGACCAGCGCCACCAGGGCGAGTTCGGGAATGTCGAGGATGGTCACCGGGTCGTCTCCTGCCTGCCCGTGGCGGTGAGGACGGCGAGTTGGGTGGGGTGGCCCAGCTCGGGGTCGTGGTCGCCGATCCCCCTGATCGTGGCGGTGTAGCCGTACGCGGCGGCCACCCGGTCGACCCACCCGGCGAACTCGGCGCGGGTCCACTCGAACCGGTGGTCGGGATGCCGGAAGCGTCCCGCCGGCAGCCCCTCGTAACGCACGTTGTACTCCGCGTTGGGGGTGGTCACCACGACCGTGCCCGGCCGGGCGTGACCCAGCACGGCATCCTCCAACGCGGGCAGCCGGGCCGGGTCCAGGTGCTCGACGACCTCCATCAGCACCGCCGCGTCGTAGCCGCGCAACCGGTCGTCCCGGTAGGTCAGCGCCGACTGCCACAGCCGGACCCGGTCCTGCTGCCGCTGGGGCAGCCGGTCCAGCCGCAGCCGACGGGCCGCCGTGGTCAACGCCTGGGTGGCGACGTCCACGCCCACCACCTCGGTGTAACGCCGGTCGGCGAGCAACGTGGTGAGCAGCGCGCCGCCGCCACAGCCGAGGTCCAGCACCCGGCTCGCCCCGCTGGCCGCCAGCGCGGCGAGCACCGCCTCGCGTCGCCGTACCGCCAGGGACGCCCGCCGGGGGTCGCCGCCCGCCGGGCCGGTGGCCTCGTCGACACTGTCGTCCGGCGCGGGTACGTCGGCCAGCCGCAACTCGGCCAGCCGGGCCAGCGCCTGCCCGGCCAGCGCCCGCCGGTGCGCCAGGTAGCGGCGGGTGATCAACGTCCGGTCCGGGTGGTCGGCCAGCCAGCCCGCACCGGCCCGCAGCAGCTTGTCGATCTCGTCCGGCGCGACCCAGTAGTGCTTGGCGTCGTCCAGCACCGGCAGCAGGACGTACAGGTGGTTGAGGGCGTCGGCGAGCCGGACCGTGCCGGTCAGGCAGAGGTCGACGTACCGGCTGTCACCCCATTCGGGGTGCTGTTCGTCGAGCGGGAGCGGGGCTGCGGTGACCGCCCAGCCGAGCGGGGCGAACATCCGTACCGCCAGCTCCGCACCGCCCTTGCAGCGCAGCACCGGCACCCGGATGCTCAGCGGGATCGCCGTGCCGGTCAGCTCCGGTCGATCCCGGGACACCCCGCGCAGCGCGGAGCGGAACACCGTGGACAGCGCGGAGGACAACAGGCTGGACGCGGCGTAGGCGCGGTCGTTGACGTACTGCCCGAGGGTGAAGTTCTCCGGGGTGGACGCCGCCCGCCGCCGACCCACCCCGAGGCGTTGCGGGTCGACCTCGACCAGCAGGGCGGCGGTGCACCGCTGCTCCGTCGCCTCCGGGTAGAAGACGTGCGCGGTGCCCGCCGGCAGGTCGAACTCCTGCACCCGGTCGGGGTGCTTGACCAGCAGGTAACCGAGATCGGTCGCCGGCCGGTGGGTGGTGGTCAGGGTGAGCAGCACGCGCCCATGCTCCCAGGGTGGCCGATCCCGCGCCGCCCGGTTTCCCGGCCCCCGAGGTGACGTGACCGGCGACCGGCGCTGTGGGATTCGTGGGCGGTGACGCGGAGCGCCCCGCCGACCCGGGCGGGTCGGCGGGGCGGCGGTGGTGGGGCGGAGGAGCGTCAGGCCACGAAGCGGGTCCGGCGGCGGGCCACCAGGTAACCGCCGAGGCCGGCGGCGAGCAGCAGTCCAGCGAGGACGACGAGGGGCACGGTGGCGCTGCCGGTGATCGGCAGTGAACCGTCCCCGTCCGGCTCTCCGCCACCACTACCGTCGGCAGCCGGCAGGATCACGATCTCCGCCCGGTCGTTGCGGGGATCGGTGTCGGCGTCGATGTCGATGGTCACCGTCCCCGCGGTCCGCCGCGCCAGCCGGTCGACGCGCAGGGTGAACTCGTACGGGATGGTCTCACCGACCCCGGCGAGGTCCCCGGGGCCGCTGCAGGCGTAGGCACGGGCACCCAACTGGCCGTCATGGCCGCCGGGCCAGTCCCCGTCGGTGGGCGGGGCGCACCACCATGGCACGGCGACCGCCGTCGTGCCTTCCGGGATGGTGACCCGCACCAGGGGGACCTCCCGCCAGGTCTCCACCACCGCCGGCCCCAGGTTGCGGAGGCCGACCGTGAACGTCACCCGGTCGCCGACCCGCGCCCGGGCCTGGCCGCCCACGGCGGCGGTGTCGGCCCGCCGGTCGCCGGTGATGGTCACCCGGACATCCGTCCAGCTGTTCGAGGTGTCGGTGTCGGTCCGCGCTGCGGAGGTCTGCGCGACCAGACGCAACTCGCCGCCGGTGCCGGGGGTGGTGGGCGGTAGCGGCTCGCTCGGCTCCTTCTCGACCAGTGCCCAGTCGTCGGTGGTCCACCACTGGAGCCGGTTGGTCACCACCAGACCGGTGCGGGCGATCGGGTACGTATGGAACGGCAGTGACGCGGAGAGCCGGTAGGTGACGCCCGGTTCGAGTTCCGTGTCGAAGTGGCAGATGAGCGGGGTGTTCTCCTGGAAGCGGCAGTTGCGGAACTCGCCGCCGTACTTCAACAGCCAGTCGCTGTGCAGGGTGAGCACGGCGCCGCGGACCGGATCGGGCCCGGCGTTGCGCACGGTGCTGGCCAGTTCGACCCAGTCGCCGGGGTCGACGCTCAGCGCGGTCGTCGGCGCGGTCTGCAGGTCCGTTCCCTCGGTGACGCCGACCGTGATGGTCCGGGTGGTGCTGACCCCGACCGTCGTGGCGACGATGCGCAGCGCGGCCCGCGAGTCCAGTGCCGCATCGGATCGGGCCGCCACCTGGAAGAGCAGGGTCGGCGGCCGGCCCCATTCGTTGAGTTGGGCGATGCAGCGCAGCTTCTCGCCGTGCCGTCCGCAGCCCCAGCCGCGGCTTCCGGCGGTGACGCTGCCGATCGCGTTCACGTCGGACAGGTCCAGGTCGACATGGACCACGATGCCCCTGCGGGCGAGGGGGCCGTCGAAATAGACCCGGACGTCGCCCGTGCCGCTGTGCCCCGGGGCGACCAGCAGGTTCCGGGATGCGACCTGCAGCGTGTCGGCGGCCAGGGCGGTGGTGGGCCCGGTGGCGGTGGGACCGGCCATGGTGGGCGCGGCGGCCCCGGCGGTGGTGGTGGGCGCGGCGGTGGCGAATACGCTGGCGGCGGCGAGCGCGGCGAACCACCGCTGCAGGTGATGCCGGGGCATGGGCTGTCCTCCGGGGAGGTTGCGGAAAGTGGTCAGCCTCTCACGCTGACCGCATTGCGCGTTGCCCCGCCACGCCGACGTCCTCCCGCCCTCAGCGGTAGTCGTCCTCGTCGGCGGTGACCACCCGGGCCTGCTCCATCGCGTCCCAGTCGGCGACCTCCAGGCCCCGGTGCGGCTCGGCGTCGGTCTCGTCCGGGCCGATCACCGCGGCCTGCTCGACCGCGTCGGCCGGCTCGGCCTCCGGGTCGCGCTCCTCCGGGTCGAGGTGGTCGCTCGGGATGAAGTCCTCGTCGGGCTGACCCATCGTCCCTCCCTGGTGCCGGCGGCCTGTCCACCCCACCGTACGGGCTGGGGGCGCAGGTCGCCCGGTGGGCGCGGGAACGCGGGAACGCCCTACCGGGAACGCCGGCCGGTGTCAGGATGGGTCGGTGGGTTTCCTGATCCGGTTGGTGATCACGGCGATCGCGCTGTGGGTCACCACGCTGATCGTGCCCGGGGTCGACGTCACCGGCCAAAACGGCGCGAACACCGCCCTCACCCTGCTCGTGGTGGCGCTGATCTTCGGTGTGGTCAACGCCATCCTCAAGCCGGTGATCAAGGTGGTCGGTTGTGTGTTCTACCTGCTCACCCTCGGGTTGTTCGCGCTGGTGGTGAACGCGTTGCTGTTCCTGCTGACCGATCGGCTCGCGCGCGCCCTCGACCTGCCGTTCCGGGTGGACGGTTTCTGGGCCGCCTTCTGGGGGGCCATCGTGATGGCCGTGGTGACCTGGTTGATCAGCGTCGCCGTGCCCGACCGGTGGGAGCGCCGGTGAGGCCGACGGGTGGACGGTCCCCGGGGCGGTGGTGCCCGCCGTCGCCTCCTGCGGGATACTGCCGACGGTGGACAGCGCGGTCCGGCGCACCGATGGAAGACAGCGGCCAGCGCGGCCGAGAGCGGTAAGTAAGGAGCTTTTCACATGCCCATCGCTTCCCCCGAGGCTTACGCGGAGATGCTGGACCGGGCCAAGGCCGGCCGGTACGCGTACCCCGCGATCAACGTGACCTCGTCGCAGACCCTGAACGCGGCGCTGAAGGGCTTCGCCGACGCGGAGAGCGACGGCATCATCCAGGTCTCCACCGGTGGTGCCGAGTACCTGTCCGGGCCGTCCGTCAAGGACATGGTGACCGGTGCGGTGGCCTTCGCCGCGTACGCGCACGAGGTGGCCAAGAAGTACCCGGTCAACATCGCGCTGCACACCGACCACTGCCCGAAGAACAAGCTGGACGGGTTCGTCCGGCCGCTGATGGCCATCTCCCAGGAGCGGGTGAAGGGCGGCCAGGAGCCGCTGTTCCAGTCGCACATGTGGGACGGCTCGGCCGTGCCGGTGGCGGAGAACCTGCAGATCGCCGCGCAGCTGCTCGACGAGGCCGCCAAGGGCAAGATCGTCCTGGAGATCGAGGTCGGCGTCGTCGGTGGCGAGGAGGACGGCGTCGAGAACGCCATCAACGACAAGCTCTACACCACCGTCGAGGACGGCCTGGCCATGGTCGAGGCGCTGGGCCTGGGCGAGAAGGGCCGCTACATGGCGGCGCTGACCTTCGGCAACGTGCACGGCGTCTACAAGCCGGGCAACGTCAAGCTCCGCCCGGAGATCCTCCACCAGATCCAGGAGGCGGTCGGCGCCAAGTACGGCAAGGACAAGCCGCTCAGCCTGGTCTTCCACGGCGGCTCCGGCTCGCTGCTGGAGGAGATCCGGGAGGCGCTCGACTACGGCGTGGTGAAGATGAACATCGACACCGACACCCAGTACGCCTTCACCCGGCCGGTCGCGGACCACATGCTCCGCAACTACGACGGCGTCCTCAAGATCGACGGCGAGGTCGGCAACAAGAAGCAGTACGACCCGCGTACCTGGGGCAAGCTGGCCGAGGCCGGTCTCGCCACCCGGGTCATCGAGGCGTGCGAGCACCTGCGTTCCACCGGCACCCGGATGAAGTGACAGTTCGTACCCTGTCGACGGCCGGCTCCCCCTCGGGAGCCGGCCGTCGCCGTCGGGGCCCGGCCACGACGGTGGCCGGGACGGCCGTCAGGCGGTCGCGGTGAGCACCCGGACGGCCTCGTGGACGTCGTCGGTGAGGTGGATGCTGGCGGACAGGTCACCGGCCGGCGAACCGGCGAACAGCGGGCGCAACAACGACTCGATCGGCAGCTCCCGGGTCCAGTACGCCCGGTCCAGGAAGACGTACGCCCCGCTCGCGCCGTCCGTGCCGTAGTACGTCTTCGTCGCCGCCTGGAACACCTCCTGCACGGTGCCGGCCCGGCCGGGCGCGAAGACGATCCCGCCCCGGGCCAGCCGCAGGATGGTGTCCTCCCGGATGGCGTTGGAGAAGTACTTGGCGATCCGACCGGCGAACAGGTTCGCCGGTTCGTGCCCGTACAGCCAGGTGGGGATGGCCAGCCCGCCGGAGCGGGCCCAGTCCAGGCCGGCCCCCCGCTGCTGCGGCACGGTGGCGACGTAACGGTCCCGGACCGCCAGCGCGGCGGCCGTGTACCGGTCGTGGTCGGTGAAGTCGGGGGCCACCGCCAGCAGGTCGATCGCGGCGTCCAACTCCCGCGCCGGCCAGGCCGCCAGGAACGCGCCCAGGTTGGCCGCCTCCATCACCCCCGGGCCGCCGCCGGTCACCACCAGCCGGTCGGCCCGTGCCAGCTCCCAACCCAGCACCGCCGCCATCCGGTACGGCACGCTGCCGCGCGGCACCGCGTGCCCGCCCATCACCCCCACCACTGACTGCGGCCCGTGGGTGGACAGCCAGGTCCGGGTCGCATCGGCCAGGGCGTTGTCCACGCCGTGGTCGTGCAACCGCTGACCGAGCGCCTCCTTCACGTCGGGCAGGGCGCCACCGTGGGCACGGAAGTGCGCGTAGACCCGGGTGTCGTACATCCCGACGAACCCGCCGCCGGCGAACCCCTCGGCCAGGTCGGTGGGGGTGTAGAGGTGGGCCGGCTGGGTCGGGTAGGGCAGGCCGGAGAAGGGCGGCACCACGTTCGCCCCGCGCCGGACCAGGTCGGCTCCGACCTCCCGGCCGGCGAACCGGCAGCCCACGAAGAGGGTGCCGGCCACCTCGGTGGCGGTCAGGTCGGGAATCGGATCGAGGTCGAGGCGGAGCCCCTGCACGGTCAAGCCGGCGAGGCTGCCGGCGACCAGGTGCCGGTCGAACTCGGCCCGGGTCTCGATCTCGTCATGACTGGTGTCGTGCGGCGCGATGACGTCCGCGGGAGGTGGGGTCGGCACCCCGCCATCCTGCCCCCACCCCGCCACCACCGCGCGGCGGCGGGGGCACCGACGTCCCGCCCCCACCCTGCGACGGCCGGGGCACCGACGACAGGAGCCCGGCGACCGAGGTCACCGGGCTCCTGCGTAACCGGGTCCTGGGGAGGCTCCGGACCAATAGTTGTAGTGGAAAATATCTCCGTGCGGCATGGGCCGCAGGGCCGACCGGCGGGGCCGCTGGGGTGGATCATCCGAGCCGCGAGGGTCGCCGGTACGACCGCAGGGCCGGTACGGTCGGCCGAGGGTTCACCCGATCGGGTCCCCGGCGTGACGTAGACCTCCACCGTTCAGCCAGCGTATGCACCCGACCCCCTCGCGCGGTGCGGGGCGAAGCGGGTTGAATGGGGCGATGCAGAACCTGTTGCCTGAGCCTCCGGCCACCCTCCTGCCCGTGCACGAAGAGGCGGACGCCGCGCTGGACGCCGCCGCCGAGCAGGGCACCGACGAGGCGTACGCCGAGGTCGCGGCCCGCTTTCCCACCCACAGTGCGGCCTGGGCGGCGCTGGCCACCCGAGCCCTGGACAGCGGCCAGGTGATCGCGGCGTACGCGTACGCCCGCACCGGCTACCACCGTGGCCTGGACCAGTTGCGGCGCAGCGGCTGGAAGGGGCACGGCCCGGTCCCGTGGTCGCACACCCCGAACGAGGGCTTCCTGCGCTGCCTCTACGTCCTGTCCCGGGCCGCCGGGGAGATCGGCGAGGCGGACGAGGCCGCCCGGTGCGCCCAGTTCCTCCGCGACTGCGACCCGGCGGCCGGGGACGCCCTCGCCAGCGCCTGACCGGCCAACCAGCGCCCGACCCGACCGGCTGACTGCCGTCGGGTGGGTCGGCCCGTGGTCACCCGCGTCGGCCGGTCTGACGGGCAGTAGCCCGCCCCGACCGTCGCCGGCCCGCCCCCGACAGCACGTGGGGGCGGGCCGGCGTGTCGGTTCCCGGTGCCGTCGGGGCGATCACCCCGTGGCGTCGTACCGCCGATCGGGCAGTTCAGAGCCCTTCGGCCACCGCTGCGGCGATCTTCAGCCAGGCGTCCCGGGAGGCCGAGGAGAGCCCGCCGTACCGGATCGGCTCGCCGGTGTCGATCAGCCGCTCGTACGGCGCGAGCAGCACCGCCCTGGTCCGGGCGGCGAAGTGTTCCTGGATGGCCGGCAGGTCGATCTCCTTGCGGGACGGCGGCATCGACACCACCGTCACCGCCTGCCGGACGAGCCGGTGCCGGCCGCTCTGTTCCAGATGGTCGAGCATCCGGGCGGCCGTCTCCGCCGAGTCGTTACGGGCCGACATGGTGACCACCAACTGGTCGGTGGCGTCCATCGCGGCCTGCCAGTTCTGCGCCCGGACGTTGTTACCGGTGTCCACGAAGATCAGCTTGTAGAACCGGCTCACCACCTCGCGGATCTCGGCGAACGCCGCCGCCGTCAGCATCTCGCCCCCGGTCGCCGACTCGTCCGAGGCGAGCACGTCGAACATCCCCTCGCCCTGCGAGCGGACGTACTGCGACAGGTCCCCGATCCGGCCGTGCGGCCCCTGGAACTGCCCGAGGTCGCGCAGCATGTCCCGGACCGTACGGGAGTGGAAGTCCTGCTGCGCCCGCATCCCCAGGGTGCCCTGGGTCTCGTTGTTGTCCCAGGCCAGCACGTAGCCGCCGCGTTTCTGCCCGAAGGTCATCGCGAGCAGCAGGATGGCCACCGTCTTGCCGGCGCCGCCCTTGGGGTTGACCACGGTCACCTGGCGCAGCCCGCCGAAGTTGCGGCGCACCATCTCGATGTCCCGCTTCACCTCCTGCTCGTGCTGCCCCGGCGGAAGCTTGACCAGGCCGATCCGGTTGACCACAGCCCGCACGCCCATCGTGGCGATCGGGTCGGCCGGCCGGATCTGCCGGCGGCGGGCGAAGTCCTCGGCGGTCGGCGCGATCCCACTCTCCGGCGACCACCCCAGCTCCGGGTAGCCGGCCGGGGTCGCCGGGTCGGGATAGGCGGCCGGGGGCGTCCCGGCCGAGCCTGGCTGCTCCGGCCAGGACGACCGGTACCAGCCGCCGGGTGACTGCTCGCCGGGTGACTGCTGACCGGGTGACTGCTGGCGGGGCGGCATGGGTCCTTCGGGTCCGATCGACCCCGGTCGGACCGATCCGGGATCTGCCGGTCCGGCTCCGGTGGGCCCGGGGTGATCGGGGCCGGAGCCGCTGATGGGTCCGGGCCATCCGGTGGGACCGGGTGCGGTGAGCAGCGGCGGCGGGAGTGGCGGCGCGGTGGGTGCCGGGAGTGGGGGAACCGCCGGCACGCCTGCTGCTGGCGGGTGTTCCGACGGCGGCTGCGGCTCGGACGACACCGCACCGGGCTCTGCTGTCGATGGGTGGCCAACCGCGCCAACCCCTACGGCCGTACCGGGCACCACCTCGTCGACGCCGCCCGATTCTGCTCCTTCGCCCGGCTGTCCGGCTCTTCCGGACTCCCCGGCCCTGCCCGGTACCTCAGCACCGCTGGCCCGCTCAGCGCCGCCGGTTCCCTCAGCACCGCCGGTCCACCCAGCACCATCCGGTGCGCTGCCTCTGCCCGGATCCTCGGCCCTGCCGGGTTCTTCGGCTCCGACCGAGAGCCGTTGGGGCGGCAGCGCCCATGGGGATTCACTCCGGCCCGCCGGCTGTGTCGGTATCGCCGGCACGCCTGTCGCATCCGATCCAGCATCGTGGATCTTGGAGGATTTCGGCCCCTGGAGGGGCCCGAACCTTCCAAGATTCAATTCGGTCGGGTCAGTTCCGTGGGGCACGACGTTTCCGTTGCTCGGGTGGGCCGGTGGGACGGGGTGGGGCGGGCCGTTGCGAGGGCTCGGCGGGTGCACATCCGTCGACGGACCGGGCAGCTGGCCAGGTCCGGCCGGCGGCGACGGGGGGCCGGCGAGCGACGGGTCCAGGGTGAAGGGCAGATCGAGGTCCACCCGCCCGGACCGGCCCCGCCCTGCCCGCCGCTCCGGCCTGCGGTGTTCCGCCGGTTCTTGGTGTTCTGCCGGCCCCCGGTGCGCCCTCGGGGCGTGGTGTTCCGCCGATCCCTGATACCCCGCCGACGGGGTGGGGTGCGGGTCGTCGTGCCTGGGCGGGGGGTGGTATCCGGCCTGGTCGTCGTATCCGGAGGAAGGGGCGTATCCGGTCGGGGTGTCGTAGCCGGGGAGGCCGTCGTACCTCGGTGGGAGGTTCGGGGTGGGGGTCGGGTCCGGGTGGGCGGGTGTCCAACCGTCCCCGGGCGGGGCCCAGCCACCGTCGGTAGGTGTCGGAGTCACCTCCGCCGAGAGCGACGGGTACGCCGTCGGCGGGAAGGCCGGCGGGGGTTCACCGGCCCAGTGCGGCACCGGTTCGGCCGGGTCCGGCGGCCAGAGCGGTTCGATGTCCCGCTCCGGCACCGGCTGCTGGCCGGGCAGTCCTGCCCGGTCGGCGTTGTCGTCCACCACGGCTCCTCCCCATTCCTCCCGCCGAGGATAGGCCGTCCCGTTCCCGTCACGCCGGGTGACGACACGCGGGTGGTGGTCAGCCCGTGAAGACCGCCCAGGCCCCGGGCTCGGTCCACCAGGACCGCTTCCGGCTCAACTCGCCCTCGACCCCGTCGTCGAGGAAGGGCACCCGTTCGTCGCGGGGGATCACGGCCACCGCCCGGCCCCGGGCCCGGCGTACCTCGTAGCGGATCTTCTTCTTCCTACCCAACGTGGCGCGGGTCGGCACGGGAACGGCCACCGCGACCTCCACCAGACCGTCGGTCGGGTCGCCGGTGGTGAGCAACGGCAGCGAGTCGAGGGTCGCGTACCCGCCGGCATTGCCGATCGCGCAGGCCAGGATCGGGTCCGCGCCGTCGGTGAGCACCGCGTCGTCCACCTCCACCCGGCCACGCCAGTGCAGCGGCCGGCCCGCGTCGTCGGCCGCGCCGAGCAACGCGCCGTCCAGGGTCACCGAGCCGCCGTCGTTGCGCAGCAGGTCGAGCCGGCGTACGCCGCCGTCGAGCACGGCCGCCGCCACCGCCGCCGGGTCCCGGGGCAGGCCGAGCTGCGCGGCCAGGTCCCGGTGCGGGCCACCCCGGGCCGGATCGAGCGGGAGTACGCCGATCGGCGGCAGGTCGGGCACCGTACGGTTGCCGGCCAGCTCGGCGGGGCGGCGGCTTGGCGGTGGGGCGTACCGGCGGACCAGCCGACGCACGACGGCGCGCAACTGGGCGTCGCTGGCGGTGGCGACGACCAGCCGGACCTTGCTGTCCGGGTCGGGCCAGGTGAGGCCGTCGGGGCGGGCCGGAGCGTCCAGCCGGGCCAGCACCTCGTCGACCTCGGCGTCGGAGCGGGCGATGACCGTCTCCACCCGGGCACCCCGGGCGGTCAACGCGTCCGCGCAGGCCAGCACCGGCACGCGCGGTGTCTCGCAGCGCTCCCCGCCCGGCTCGGCGGGCGGCTTCCCGGTGGGGTCGGAGGTGCCGCCGCAGCAGGCGTCGCCGCTGCCACAGCCTCCACCGGGAGCGTCCCGCTCCGAGCCGAGGGTGAGCAGCACCACGTCGTACAAACCGGGCCTCCTGACCTCCGACGCGAACCCCTGCTGGCCACGCCGTCCCTACTTGTTAGCCTGACACCCCGGGCTCGCCAACCGGTCGCCACCTGGCACCCGAGCCTTCTGGAGGCGGATAAGATGCCAGCGATCGTGCTCATCGGCGCTCAGTGGGGCGACGAGGGCAAGGGCAAGGTTACCGACCTGCTGGGTGAGCGGGTCGACTACGTCGTGCGCTACTCCGGCGGCAACAACGCCGGCCACACCGTGATCACCCCGGACGGGCAGAAGTACGCGCTGCACCTGATGCCGTCGGGCGCGCTCTCACCGAGCGCCATGATCGTCATCGGCAACGGGGTGGTGGTCGACCCGAAGGTGCTGCTCGCCGAGATCGACGGGCTCGCCGAGCGCGGGGTGGACGTGTCCCGGCTGCGGATCTCCGGCGACGCGCACCTGATCATGCCGCACCACCGCGCGCTGGACCGGGTGGTGGAGCGCTACCTCGGGTCCGCCCGGATCGGCACCACCGGGCGGGGCATCGGCCCGGCGTACGGCGACAAGGTCGCCCGGATGGGCATCCGGCTCCAGGACCTGCTCGACCCGGGCATCCTGCGCAAGAAGCTGGAACTCGCGTTGCGCGAGAAGAACCAGCTGCTGTTCAAGGTCTACAACCGCAAGGCGATCGACGTCGAGGAGACCGTCGAGGAGTACCTGCGGTACGCGGAGCGGCTGCGGCCGTACATCGCCGAGACCCGGGTGATGCTCTGGGACGCCCTGGACCGGGGCGAGACGGTGCTGCTGGAGGGTGCCCAGGCCACCATGCTCGACATGGACCACGGCACCTACCCCTTCGTGACCTCGTCGAACCCGACGGCCGGTGGGGCGTGCGTGGGTGCGGGCATCCCGCCGACCGCGATCACCGGGGTCATCGCGGTGAGCAAGGCGTACACCACCCGGGTCGGGTCCGGCCCGTTCCCGACCGAGCTGTTCGACGACAACGGCCAGCACCTGCGCAAGATCGGTCACGAGTACGGCACCACCACCGGCCGGGAGCGCCGCTGCGGCTGGTTCGACGCCGTGGTGGCCCGGTACTCCTGCCGGCTCAACGGCGTCACCGACCTGGTGATCACCAAGCTGGACGTGCTCACCGGCCTGCCCAAGGTGCCGCTCTGCATCGGGTACGAGATCAACGGCGAACGCTTCGACGACATGCCGATGACGCAGACCGACTTCCACCACGCCACCCCGATCTATGAAGAGCACGACGGTTGGTGGGAGGACATCAGCAAGGCGCGCACCGAGGACGAGCTGCCGGAGAACGCCCGCCGCTACATCGCCCGCATCGAGGAAATCACCGGCACCCGCGTCAGCGTGGTAGGCGTAGGCCCCGGCCGCGAAGAAAACGTGGTCCGCCACCCACTCCTCCCCTAACCCGCCCCGCCCCGGCCTCTGCCCCGCCCCGCCTGGGTGATCAAGAGGTTTGCGTCATGAGAGTGCTCGTATTTGACGTAAACCTCTTGATCACCAGCTGAGTCGCGGAAGTTATCCACAGATTTATCCACAGGGGTCGAAGTGCCTGTGGGTGGCGGGTGAGGGTGGGGCGGTGATGCCGCTCGAACTCATCCATCGTGTCGCCCTCGGGCAGGACGGGATGGTCACCACGTCGCAGGCCCTCGCGGCCGGTCTGACCCGTGACCACATCAGACAGCTCTGCCGCTCCGGCCGGTGGAGACGGCTGTCCCGTGGTTGCTTCGTGCCGGGCGGGCAGCCACCCGATGCGGTCACCGGCCGGATCCGCATCCGGGCGGCGGTGGTCAGCCTCGGTCCGCGAGCCTTCGCGGTCCTCGACAGCGCGCTGGAGCTGCACGGCATCGCCGTACCGCGCCGGAGCTCCGCCGTCCACGTCTCGGTGCCCGTGGACCGCCCCCGGCCGCAGCGGCTCACCGATCCCTCACTCGTGGTCCACCAACTGACCGTGCGCCCCGATGACATCGTCGACGTGGCAGGCATCCCCACGACATCACCCTTGCGTACGGTGACGGATGCGATTCTTCGGCTGGACCGGTACCCGGCCGTGTCGGTGCTCGACTCGGCGTTGAACCGAGGGCTCGTCACCCCGGAGGACCTGGCGACCGCACCGGCGCTGATCCGAGGCCGACGAGGCGCCCCGGCGGCCAGGAGTCATCTCGGCGAGGCGGACGGGCGGGCCCAGTCACCCCTGGAGACCTGGGCACGACTGCGGTGCGTCGACGGGGGTGTTCCACCCGACGCGCTGCAACAGGAGGTGCGCGACGAGGACGGCCATCTGCTCGGCATCGGTGACCTGGGTTGGCGTGCCGCCCGGCTGATCGCCGAGGCCGACGGAATGGGCCCGCACGGTACGCCGGAGGCACTCTTCACCGATCGTCGCCGGCAGAACCGCCTGGTCAACGCAGGCTGGCGAATCCTCCGATTCACCTGGTCCGACGCTCTCCGCCCGGACTGCATCCCCCACACGGTCCGCCAGGCCATGTCCGCCACCCGCAGCCCACCCCGCTCCAGAACCCCGCACTAGCCCACCCCCCCACCCCCCACCCCCGCACTCCTCCACCCCTCCACCCCTCCACCCCGCCCTGCCCACTCCGCCCCTCCCAGCCCGGTGATCAAGAGGTCTGCGTCAGTCGATCAAGAGGTTTACGTCAAAGTTGATCTCCAACTTGACCTAAACCTCTTGATCACCGGGGGCGAGCCGAGCAGGGCGAGGCGGGGAGAGCCGGGGTGGGGTGGGGAGGATGGGGTGGGTTGGGGGGTGGTGGGTAGGATTCGTCGCCGTGCGCGTACTTCTTCTGGGTGGTGGCGGGCGGGAGCATGCGCTCGCGCTGGGGTTGGTCGAGGATCCGGCTGTCGAGGTCCTGTTCGCGGCACCCGGTAACCCGGGGATCGCGGGTGTGGCGGAGCTGCGGCAGGTCGATCCGGTCGATCCGGCCGGGGTCGCCGAGTTGGCCGTGGAGGTCGGTGCCGACCTGGTGGTGATCGGGCCGGAGGCACCGCTGGTGGCCGGGGTGGCCGACGCGGTACGCGCCAAGGGCATCCCCGCGTTCGGCCCGTCGGCCGAGGCGGCCCGGCTGGAGGGGTCGAAGACCTTCGCCAAGGAGATCATGACGGCTGCGGGGGTGCCGACCGCCCGCGCGTACACCTGCACCGATGCGGAGAGCGTCGGGCGGGCGCTGGATGAGTTCGGGACGCCGTACGTGGTGAAGAACGACGGCCTGGCCGCCGGCAAGGGGGTGGTGGTCACCGACGACCGGGCCGCCGCGCTGCGGCACGCGCAGGAGTGCGGCCGGGTGGTGATCGAGGAGTACCTGTCCGGTCCCGAGGTGTCGCTCTTCGTGGTGACCGACGGTGAGGCCGCCCTGCCGCTGCTGCCCGCGCAGGACTTCAAGCGGGTCGGCGACGGCGACGCCGGCCCGAACACCGGCGGCATGGGGGCGTACGCGCCGCTGCCGTGGGCGCCGTCCGGCCTGGTCGACGAGGTGATGGCCGACGTGGTCCACCCGACGCTGGCCGAGATGCGCCGTCGGGGCACCCCGTTCGGCGGCCTGCTCTATGTCGGGCTGGCGCTCACCGCCGCCGGTCCCCGGGTGATCGAGTTCAACGCCCGCTTCGGTGACCCGGAGACCCAGGTGGTGCTGGCGCTGCTGGAGACGCCACTGGCCGGGCTGCTGCACGCCGCCGCGACGGGCACGCTGGCTGCGCACCCGCCGCTGCGCTGGCGTACCGGTGCGGCCGTCACCGTCGTGGTCGCGGCCGAGGGCTATCCGGCCACGCCGCGCACCGGTGACGTGATCACCGGTGCCGACCACCCGGGGGTCATCCACGCCGGCACCGCCCGCCGGGCCGCGGACGGCGCGCTGGTCTCCGCCGGTGGCCGGGTCCTCTGCGGTACGGCCACCGGCCCGGACCTGACCGCCGCCCGCGATGCCGCCTACGCCTTGGTACGCGGCATCGAGCTGGCGGGTTCGCACCATCGTGGTGACATCGCCGCCACCGCGATCGACGGCCGGATCACCGTCCCGGACTGATTCCCGGGCGGCTGCCGACTCACCGTCCGGGGCTGCCTGCTGATCCTGGCCTCGCTGGTGCTGCTGGTGACCGCTGGTGGTGCAGCGGGCCTGTCCAGGGGCGGTCACCGGATCACCGGCCCGGCGACGGGCGTCGCCGGGCCACCGGGTCGTCCTCCGGGCCAGCCGTCAGAGCAGGGACAGGGCGGCGGTGATGACCCGTTGGGCGGTCGCACCGAGTTCCTCGCCCTTGGCGTCGGTGCCGGTGATCGAGTACTCCACCCGGAACCGGCCGTCCCGGGTGGAGGCGACTCCGGCGAGGTAGCCGTACCGGGAACCGGTCTTGATCCACAGGGTCTCGCCGTCGGGCAGCGGGAACGCGGTGAGGCCGACGCTGTAGCGGGCCGGTCCGCCGCTCACGTCCCGGACGGCCGGCAGGGTGAACATCGTGTTCAGCTGGGCCGGCGGCACCATCCGGCCGGCGAACAGCGCCGTGTAGAAGGTGTCCAGGTCGGTCAGGCTGGAGATGACGTTGCCGGCGGCCGGGGTGAAGGTCTGACTCCAGGTGGTGACGTCCACCAGTTCCGTCCGACCGTCCCGTACGACGGTCTGGTAGCCGTGGGCGTGCGGGCCACGGATGCGCGGGTCGTCGCCCGGCGCGTAGGTGTCGTGCAGGCCGAGCGGCCGGGCGATCCGCCAGTCCAGCTCCGTCGCGTAGGAGTGGCCGGTGATCTTCTCGATGATCATTCCGGCGACGATGTAGCCCATGTTGGTGTAGTGCTGCTTCGTGCCGGGGTCGAACTCGCGGGGGTGGTGCAGCCCGAGCCGGACCAGCTGTTCCGGGGTCCACCGGTCGTACCGGTGGGCGAGCTGCCACTCGATGCCGTCGGGAACGCTGGGGCTGGGCAGCCCGTTGGTGTGGTCGAGGAGTTGTCGGACGGTGACGGTCGGGTAGTCGGCGGGGAGCAGCCCGGGAAGGAGCCGCTGCACCGGCGCGTCGAGGTCGATCCGCCCCTCGGCGGCGAGTTGCAGCACCAGCACGGCGGTGAAGGTCTTGGTGACGCTGCCGACCCGGAACCGGGCGTGCGGCGGCACGGGTGCCTGGCTGCGTAGGTCCCGTACGCCGCTGGTGCCGGTCCAGCAGCCGTCCGGGGTGGTGATCCGGACCTGGGCGCTGGTCGCGTCGGCCTGGGGTAACCCGGCTATCGCCTGCTGGACGGGGGTCGGGTCGAGGGTGCCGGGTCGGCAGCCCGAACCACCGCGACGCCCGTCCGAACCGGAGCCGGAGGCGGTGGAACCAGAGGCGGCGGCGGGAGCAGGGACGGGGGCGGCTGCGGCGAGCGTACCGGGCGTCGTGACGCCGAGCAGGGCGCCGAGCGTGGTGGCGACGAGGACGGTACGCCGATTCATGATCTTCATGGCGTCGAGCCTGCCGGTCACGGGGAGCGACGACATCGGGGAGAGTCCCCCGCCGCACCCCGATCGTCGGCTCGGGGAGACCACCCCGGCCGGCGGCCCGCCATCGGAGCCCACCCGGGCACCCGCCGGTCCTGCGCCGGCAGTGACCTCGCCCGGCGCTCGTCGGCCCACCCGCAGACCGTCGCCCCGCGGGTCAGGGGCGGGTCAGCCGTAGTAGCGGCGGAGTTCCCGGGTGAGCACCTTGCCGGTGGCGTTACGCGGCAGGTACTTCACGAAGATCACATCCCGGGGTACGGAGAACCGGGCCAGGTAGTGCCGGACGTACTCGCGTACCGCCTCGGGGTCGAGGGTCTCGCCGGGGTGCAGGGCGAGGAAGGCGGCGAGCCGTTGGCCGTACTCCGGGTCCGGCACGCCGAGCACGGCGGCCTCGCGGACCTGCGGCAGCCGGACGAGCAGGTCCTCCAGCTCGGACGGGAAGACGTTCTCCCCGCCGGAGACGATCATGTCGTCGGCCCGGCCGTCGACGAAGAGCAGCCCGTCGGCGTTGACCCGGCCGAGGTCACCGGTGTCGAGCAGCCCGTCGTGGGTCTCCCGGCGGGCCCCCGAGGTGTAGCCCTCGAACAGCATCTCGTTGCCCACCAGGATCCGGCCGACCCGCCCGGCCGGCACCGGAACGCCGTCGGCGTCGAGGATCTCCAGCCGGGTGCCGTGCGGGGGGCGACCGGCGGTGGTCGGTGCCCGGCGCAGCTCGGCGGGGCCGGCGATGGCGGCCCAGGACACCTCGGTCGAGCCGTACAGGTTGTAGAGGACGTCACCGTAGGTGTCCATGAACCGGGTGGTGAGGTCGCCGGGCAGCGTCGAGCCGCTGACCGCGACCACCGTCAGTGCCGGCCGGGGTTCCGGTGCCGGCACGTCGAGCAGGCGTTGCAGCATCACCGGTACGGCGAAGAGCCCCTGACACCGGTGCGTCACGAGCGCGTCCAGCGTGGCGGCCGGGTCGAACCGGCGGTGCAGCACGATGGTGGCGCGCAGCGCGAAGGCGACCTGGAGTGCGGCGTACCCCCAGGTGTGGAAGATCGGGGCGGCGATCAGCACGGTGTCCCGGGCGTGCAGCGGGATCCGGTCGATGATGGACACCAGTGGGCCGAAGCCGGTCGGGACGGGCCGGCGGGCGCCCTTGGGGGTGCCGGTGGTGCCGGAGGTCAGCACGATGGTCCGGCCGTCCTGGTCGGGCGGGGCGAGCCGGTCGCCGGGGAGCGCGGCGGCGATCAGGTCGGTGAGCCCGTGTTCGTCGACCCGGTGCACCTCGGCGGGGATGCCGAGGACCCGCTCGGCGAACTCGGTGTCGTGCACCAGCAGCTTGAGGCGTTGCTCCTCGGCGACGGTGGCGAGCTGTGCGGCGGACAGCCCGGTGTTGACCAGCACCGCGTCGGCGCCGAGCAGGGTGGCGGCGACGATGCCCTCGACGAGCCAGTGGTGGTTGCGACACAGCAACCCGACCCGGTCCCCGGCCTGCACGCCGAGCCCGCTGCGCATCGACCTGGCCAGCCGCTCGGCCCGGTCGAGCAGTTCCCGGTAGGTGAGTTCGTGGCCGTGCTCGTCGACGACGGCGACCCGGCCGGGGTCCCGGGCGGCGGCCTGCCGCAGTTCGCCGGCCATCCCCCAGCCCCACCTGCGCAGCGCGCTGAGTTGTGCGGCGACCCGGACGGGGCGGCCGGGGTTGAGCAGCCCCCGCTTGGTCAACGTGGCCACGATGAACGGCAGGTCCATTCGGCGGGCCTCCTTCGGGGTGCGACGTGGGCCCGGCCTGGGCCCTCACCAGGGACTCCTTTCCCGATCATGCGTCGTTGCCGGCCGACCGCCCAGTCGGCGTCGCCCGTCGTGGACAACTGGTGACCGGGCCGTCGACCGGCAGCGACGGTCAGCGGATCTGGACGCCGGAGATGGCGCGGGAGATGACCAGCCGCTGGATCTCGGAGGTGCCCTCGAAGATGGTGTAGATCTTGGCGTCCCGGTACCAGCGCTCGACCGGGTGGTCGCGCAGGAAGCCCGCCCCGCCGAGCAGTTGCACCGCCCGGTCGGTCACCGAGACGGCCACCTCGCCCGCCTTGAGCTTGGACATCGAGCCCTCGCCGGCGGTGAACGGCCGGTTGTTGCGGCCCATCCAGGAGGCCCGCCAGACCAGCAGCCGGGCGGCGTCGATCTCCATCCGCATGTCGGCCAGGGCGAACGCGACGGCCTGGTTCTCGATGATCGGCCGGCCGAACTGGACCCGGTCCTTGGCGTAGTCGAGGGCGTACTCGTAGGCGGCCCGGGCCACCCCGAGGGCCTGCGCGCCGACGGTCGGCCGGGACAGCTCGAAGGTGCGCATCGCGGCCTGGCCGCTGGCCCGCTGGCCGGACCGGGCCCGCGCCAGGCGCTCGTCCAGCGCGTCCTTGCCGCCGAGCAGGCAACGCCCCGGCACCCGGACGTCGTCGAGGAACACGTCGGCGGTGTGCGAGGCGCGCAGGCCGAGCTTCTTGAGCTTGCGGGTCGCGTGCAGCCCGGCCGTCCCCGGCGGTACGACGAACGCGGCCTGCCCGCGCGAGCCCAGTTCGGGCGCGACGGAGGCGGTGACCACGTGCACGCCGGCGATCCCGCCGTTGGTGGCGTACGCCTTCTGCCCGCGCAGCACCCACTCGTCGGTGGCCTCGTCGTAGACGGCGCGGCTGCGCATGGCCGAGACGTCGGAGCCGGCCTCCGGCTCGGTGGTGCAGAACGCGGCGACGGCGGGTGCGTCGACGGTGCCGAAGCACTGCGGCACCCATTCGACCATCTGGTCGGGGGTGCCGGTGCCATAGATGGCGGCCACCGCCAGCGCGGTGCCGAAGAGGCTCAGGCCGATGCCGGCGTCGCCCCAGAAGAGTTCTTCACTGGCGATCGGCAGGGACAGGCCGGTGGGGTCGGCCCAGCAGGTGGCGAGGAACTCGAAGCCGTACAGGCCGACCTTGGCCGCCTCCTGGATGATCGGCCAGGGGGTCTCCTCCCGGGCGTCCCACTCGGCGGCGGCCGGGCGCACGACCTCGGCGGCGAAGCCGTGCACCCAGTCCCGCAGATCCCGCTGTTCCTCGTTCAGGTCGAGCGAGAATTCGGCCATCGTCAGGCCTTGGGGATGTCGAACAGGTTGGCGATGTTGGCGGCCAGGCCCAGGTCACCCTTGGCCTTGAGCTTGCCGGTCATGAACATCATCACCGGGTTGGCCCCACCGGAGACGATCTTGAGGAACTCGACCGGGCCCATGGTGAGGGCGAGCTTCGGGTCGTGCTGCGGTGGCTCGTTGACGGTGCACGCGCCGTCGGCGATGGCGATCTCGTAAGTGTCGGTGCCGCCGTCGGGGCGGCCGGTGATGTTCCAGTGGATCACGGCGTTGGTCGTGCCGGCCCGGTCGGCGCGGAACAACTGCGGCATCCGGCCGAAGACCTCACTGAGCACCTTGCCGCGCAGGTCGCCGGACATCACCTCGACGATCTTGTCGTCCGGGGTGGACTTGACCAGCTGGGCGAACTCCTTGGGGCCGTAGTTGGCGAAGTTGGCCGGGTCGAAGTCAGTCATGGAAAATTGCACCTCTCGGGGCGGACAGTTTTGGTTACTCCAGCGTAACCTTACGCACGAGTAGGTATGCTTGCAAGAGTGTCCAGCACACCCAGCTTCAAGCGCCTTCCCCGGGCCGTACGCGAGCAGCAGATGCTCGACGCGGCCGTCAAGGTCTTCTCCCGACGCGGCTTCCACGCCGCCAGCATGGACGAGATCGCCGAGGACGCGGGCATCTCCAAGCCGATGGTCTACGCCTACCTCGGCACCAAGGAGGAGCTGTTCATCGCCTGCCTGCACCGGGAGACCGCCCGGATGATGCTGGCCATCGCCGGGGCCGCCGCCCCCGACCTCCCCGCCGACCAGCGGCTCTGGCGCGGGCTGCGGGCCTTCTTCGGCTTCGTCGGGGCGCACCGCGACGGCTGGGCCGTGCTCTACCGGCAGGCCCGGGGCTCCCAACCGTTCGCCGCCGAACTGGCCGCGATGCGCGCCCGGCTGGTCGAGGTGGTCGCCGGGATGCTCGACCACGCGCTGCGCGCCCGGGGCCGGGAGGTCGCCGGGACCGAACTGGAGGTCGTCGCCTACGCCCTGGTCGGCGCGAGCGAATCGCTGGCGGACTGGCTGGCCGACCACCCCGAGGCCGAGCCGGAGAAGACCGCCACCCGGATGATGAACGTCGCCTGGCTCGGCGCGGCCCAACTCCTCGACGGCGTCACCTGGCGGCCGCCGGTGGACTGACCGCTATCGGTGGCCACCCGGTAGTGGGCCGGCCGGGCCGGATGCGTCGCCACGTTCGCCGGCCGCTCGGCCCGGCACTGGTCAGGCGGTACCGGTCGGGCCGGCACTGTCTGGGCCGGCGGGCAGCACGTCGCCGGACTGTCGGAGCCGACTGCGAGGATCACCGGGTGCTGAACGGTATCGACGAGATCGACTGGTCCCGGCTCTCCCACGCGTACGGCCCGGCGGACGACGTGCCCGCGCAGCTCCGGGCGCTCGCCTCGGCCGACCCGGCCGTCCGGGACAGGGCCCGGCACGACCTCTACGGCAACATCTTCCACCAGGGCACCCGCTACGAGGCCACCGCCTATGCGGTGCCGTTCCTGTTGGAGTTGCTGGCCGATCCGGCCACTGCGGAGCCGTCCGAGCTGCTCGCCCTGCTCGTCGCGCTGGCCATCGAGGACGACGGGACCTGGCTCCCCGACAACCTGCCCGTGGCCGAGCTGCGCCGCGTCGCGGTCGGTGGTGCCGCCCTGCTCGCCGCCGCCCCCCACCCCGGAGACCCGGAGTTCGACGAGGACGAGGGCGACTACGTCTACGTCGGCTCGCTTTCCAGGGCCGACCAGGAGCGGCTGTACGCCCACATCACGCTGGCCGCATACGACGCGGTGCGCGCGGGCGTACCGCTGTTCCGGCAGCTGTTGACCCGACCCGACCCGGCGCTGCGGGCGGGTGCCGCCCACGCGTTGGCGTGGTTCCCGGAAGACGCGGCGGGCAGCGTGCCGGCACTGGCCGCCCTGATCGAAGCCGCCCCCGACGTCGCGCCGGACGGGGCGGCGCGGGCGGTGGCGGTCGGGACCGCCGCAGTCGCGCTCGGGCTGCTCGGTGTCGCTCCCGATTCGGCCCTGCTCACCGATGCCCGCCCGGTGATCCGCTGGGGTGCGGCGGTCGGTCGGGCCCGGGTGCTCGGCCCGACCGCCGACCCGGCGACCATCGACGAGCTGATGACCTGGGCCGGCGGTCGGGGGGAGAGCGCGGAGGGGGTGCCGTTCCTCGACGGTGACCTGGCCGGTCACGCCGGCCTGGCGTTGCGGCAGCTCGGTGCCGACCATGCCGGTGCGGGCTTCGAGGTGCTGCTGGGCCGGATTCCCACGGTTTCCGGCACCGAGGCGTTGCCGGTGGTGGCCCAGGCGCTCACCATGGCGTTCCCCGACGGCCCGCTCCCCGCCGGCACGCCCGCGACCGACCTGACCGACCGGCAGCGTCGGCTGGTGGAGACGCTGGCCGGGTCGCCCGGCAGTTGGCGGATCGGGGCGCACACCTTCGGCAACTTCTCCCAGTTGGTCGCCAGCCGTGGACTGCCCGGCGACCCGGCGAAGCTGCGTGCCTACCTGGATGACGGCTCGGCTCCGCCTCGATGACCGGCGATCCGCCGGCGGTCTTCCCGGTGGTCGTGGTGCCGGTGCGCGGCGAGCCGGCGTGGCCGATGGTGGTCGGACGGTCATTGGCGGGCCGCAGCGCGGCGGCGGGCCCGGTAACGCCACCAGCGGGCCAGCTCCCACAACCCGGTGACGGCCAGCGAGAGACCGATGCCGGTGAGCAGCCCCCGGACCGGGTCGCGTTCGAAGGCCAGCCCACCGAAGTAGCCGAGCAGCCCGCAGTACAGGCTCCAGACGGCGGCGGCGACGCTGTCGAAGAGCAGGAAGCGCAGGAGCGGATACCGGACGGCACCCATGGTCAGGGTGACGGCGGTCCGCCCACCGGGCACGAAGCGGGAAGTGGTGAGGATCGAGCCGCCCCGCCGGTCCACCGCCCGGCGGGCCCAGTCCGAGCCGGTCCGGCGGCGGCTGCCGTCGGGCAGCCGGGCCAGCCGGTGCGCGCCGCCGCCCCGGCCGATGCCGTACGAGACGTGGTCGCCGGCGAGCGCGCCGAGGGCCGCCACCGCGATCACGGCGGTCAGGTTCGGCTCGCCGCTGGCGGCGAAGACCCCGGCGGTGATCACCACGGTCTCGCCGGGCATCGCCGGGAAGAACGCGTCGACCGCGGTCACCACGAAGATCACCAGGTACACCCAGGGTGAGGTGACGGTGTGGTGGAGCAGGTCGAGCACCGACTGCATGCCCCCATGCTCGACGCTGCGCCACCGGCCGGGGGCGGAGTCGCCGGATCAGGTCGCCGGTCGGGGCGGAGTCGCCGGATCGGGCCGCCGGTCGGGGCGGTGGATCAGGTCTTCTGCGGGATCAGGTCGCCGGTCGGGGCCGGGAGCGGATCGCCGGCCGGCGGGGTGTGCTCCCGCTTGTCGGCGGCGGTGGGACCGTGCGAGGTGAGCACCACCGGGGCGGCCAGTGCCTCCGCCACCGCGGCCGGCCAGTCGGTGGGCGGGGCGTCGTACACCGGGCGGGTCCGCAGCAGGCGGGCGGTGAGGGCCGCCTGCCGGTCCAGGTCGCCGGGCGGGCCGGGGGGTAACCGGTCGACGTCCTCGTAGCGGCGGCAGAGCCGCAGCGCGGGACGGGCGGAGTCGGGCCCGGCCGGGTCGGGGCGGGTCAGGTCGAGGTGGGTGAGGGCCAGCCCGTCGACCCCGCCGGCCACCGCCAGGGCGTACCGGTGGGCGACGGCGTCGAAGTGGCCGAACCGGAACCGGCCCTGCCACGGGTTGGTCGGGTTGCGCGGGTCGGTCAACGGCAGGGTCCGGTCCTCGGTGACCAGCGGGCCCGGCCCGTGCCGGGTGGTGACCGTCCGCAACACCCCCAGCCGGTACGCCGACCCGGCCGCCCCCGCCTCGGCCAGCAGCGCCTCGGCGTTGGCGAAGGTGGTGGTGCTCCACGTCGTGTACGGGTGGAAGCCGTGCCACTCGTCCAGCAGCACCCCCTGCGCCCCCTCGAAGACACAACTCTCCGCCCGCAGCACGCCCGCCAGGTAGGACCGGTCGACGATCGCCACCCGGGCGGCGAAGCCGGTGAACGCCGGCAGGCAGTCCGCCACCGGCGGGGCGTCCAGCGGGCCGAGTTCGGCGGTGAGCCGGTCCCGGAGCCCGGTGAGCCGGCGGCGCAGCAACTCCGGGTCCCGGCAGTCGGCCACCCGGGGCGCCTCGTCGGGGTGGGCGAGCCCGTACCGGACGGACTCGCCCACCCCCAGCCCGCAGGAGCCGTGCCGGCCGGCGCCCCGGGCCATCTCCCGGAGCCGGTTGGCGGCCCGGTGGTACGGCGTGGCCAGCAGCGCCTCCCCGTCGACGGTGAGCCGGTCGAGGGCGTCGGGCACCCCGACCGAGGCGAGGTGGTCGGCCTCGGCGGCCAGCGCCAGCGGGTCCACCACCTGCTGGCGGGCCAGGTGGGTGCGCACCCCGGGGTGGAACGTCCCCGCCCCGAACTGGGCGAACGTGTGCTGCCGGCCGTCGGGCAGCACGACGTTGTGGGCGGCCTGCGCGCCCCCGTTGAACCGCACCACGGTGTGCACGGGTCGGGTCGCGCAGAGCCAGTCCACGACGGTGCCCTTGCCGGCGTCGCCGTAACCGAGGTCGACGACGATCACGTGCCGGCCGGGTCCGGGCCGGTCCGGGCCGGTCGGGAGCGGACCGGGCCGCCGGGTCACGGGGGCGGGGACGTCGGTCACAGTCGGGTCACCCCACCGGTGCGGTGCGGTGCGGCCGGCAGCGTGGAGACCTCGGTCTGTCGGCCGCCGCCCAGGCGGGCCAGCGCCTTCGACACCGTGCCGCCGACGGTGGAGCCGGCCCGGTGCAGGTCACGAAGGCCCTCGTCCAGGTCGATGGCCTGTTCGCCGAGGCCGACGGTGAGCGCGATGGTCTCGCAGACCGCGTCCAGGTCGTCGAGCACGACGGCGTGCTGCCCGAGCCGGCCACGCCAGAAGTCGAGCACCTTGGCGTTGCCGGCATAGTGGCTGCCGGCAGGGAGCAGGTAGTAGGTGTCCCAGCGGCGGGTTACCTCGTCGACCATCTGCCGCAGCGGCACGTCCTCGCCGAGGTCGTCGCCGATCAGCCGGCTGACCTCCCGCCGGCTCACCTGGGGGTAGGCCAGCTCGTCGCCGATGATGAACAGGTAGCCGCGCCGGCCCCGCTTCTCCCAGCTGTCGGTGACCGTGTGCCGGGCCATGAAGTACATCGCCAGCTCGTACGACTCGGTCATCTGACCGCCGCCACCGCCCTCCAGCACGATCCGGCCGAGGTCGTCGTCCATCCGGTTGTCCGACTCGAACTGCCCCATCTGCAACGGCACCCGGTCGCAGGTGGCGTCGCCGATCGCGCCGAACATCACCTGCGGGTCGCGGGCGTAGCCCTGGCGCAGCAGCAGCCCGAGCAGTTGCGGCAGCTTGGCCTGGAGGGTGCGGGGCACGTGCCCCATCGAGCCGGTCACGTCGAACAGCACCGCGATGGGCGTCGACTGCGGGTGCTCCGCGTTGTCGCGGCTCTCCCGTACCGCGCCGCGCGGGTCGAGCGCCGGGTGCACGGTGCGCGCCCCGCTGTCGCTGTAGGAGAACGCGCTGGTGCCCTTCTTCCGGCGGTAGCGGTCGGCGGCGTCGTACACGTCGGTGGACCAGATTCCGCTGCCCATGGCAGCCTCCCTAGGGGTTGAGGGTGAAGGGGCGGAAGGTGCGCGGCCCGTAGAGCCGGTCCAGCACCTCGTCGAGTTCGCCGAGCAGTCGCCAGGCGTCGTCGGGTCGGGCGGCCAGCGCCGGGCGGCGGCAGCCGTCGGCGAAGGCGCGAAGTTCGTGAGGGGCCCGGTCGCCCATCAGCCAGCTCATGCACCGGGCGGCCATCGCCAGGTCGGTGCCGGGGCCGGCGGGCTGCCGGGCGGTGACCTCCGACGGGTACCAGTCCTCGTGGCCGGGGACCAGCGCCGGGACGGTCCCGCCCTCGACGGCGGAGAAGCACCAGTCGACCAGCACCACGCCGTGCGCGTCCGGCTCGATCAGCACGTGCCGGGGGAGCACCGCGCCGTGCACCACCCCGGCCCGGTGGGCCAGGCCGAGGGCGACCAGCAGCCGCCGCCAGATCCAGGCCGCGTCCCGGGCGTCCAACCCGTCCGGGTACGCCCGGCGTACCGCGTCGAGATCGTGCAGCCCGGGTACGGCGGCGAGCACGGTGATCCGGCGTTCCGCCCCGCTGGCGGCGTCCCGGTGCCGGAAGGTGTCGACCAGCCGGGGCACGTACGGCAGGTGGCGGGGGTCGCCGCGTTCCTCGATGGTCAGCAGGGCGTGCGTCTCGCGGGCCATGAGGTCGTTGTCGGCCGGGTCGCGGGGCAGTTTGAGCAGCCGGTCCGCCCCCACGTCGTAGAGGTCGGCGAGGTCACCGGCGTGGACCAGGGCGCCGAGCCGGTACCGCCCGAGCACGACCGTCGACGCGTCGCCGGCGGCCCGCCCACCCGAGGCGGGACCGGTGGATGCCGGGCCACCGGTGGCTCCCGGGTTGCCGGGTGCGGGGGTGCGGGCGGCGCGCCAGCGGGTGGTGACCTGGACGAAGGCGTCGGTGGCTGCGGCGCGTACCCGATGGTCGAGCGCGCCGAGGCGGTCGGGGTGCAGGGCCGCGACCAGCTCGCGGTAGCGCCGCGCCGGGGTGTCGACGCCGAACAGGTCGGTGTCGGTGCGGGCCGCCGCGACCAGCCGGATCGCCTCGTCGGTCCTCACCGGATCGTCTCCTCCCGGGCGGGGCGCAGCAGCGCCGGGTGCAGCAGGCGGGCGTCGCCGGCCCGGTAGAGCCGGGCCCGGGGTCCGCCCCGGGCGCCGCCGCGTTCGGTGCTGACGCCGGTGCTCTCCACGAAGCCGGGGACGGAGAGCACCTTGCGGTGGAAGTTGCCGGCGTGCAGCGGGTGCCCCCAGACCGTCTCGTAGACGCCGCGCAGCTCGGCGATGGTGAACTCGGGGCCGAGGAAGCGGGTGGCCAGCGGGGTGTATTCGAGCTTGGAGCGGGCGCGTTCCAGCCCGTCGTCGACGATCCGGGCGTGGTCGAAGGCGAGCTGCCGGCTGGGCAGGGCGGTGACCGGCAGCCAGCCGGCCTCGTCGGCGTCGGAGTCGGCGACCGGATCGGGCAGGTCGGGGGCGAAGGCGAGGTGGGCGACGGAGACGATCCGCATCCGGGGGTCCCGGTCCGGGGTGCCGTAACTGGCGAGCTGTTCCAGGTGGACCCGGCGCAGCCGGTCGCCGCCCAGGCCGGTCTCCTCGGCGAGTTCGCGGCGGGCCCCGGTGGTCAGATCCTCGTCGGGCTGGATGAAGCCGCCGGGCAGTGCCCAGTGCCCCTGGTAGGGAGGTTGGCCGCGTCGGATCAGCAGCAGGTGCAGCGCGCCCTCGCGGATGGTCAGCGCCACCACGTCCACGGTGATCGCGGTCGAGGGGTAGGCGCTGGGGTCGTATCCGGCGAGGAAGTCCTGCTCGTTCACGGCGTCCCTCTCAGGTTGAGAATTACTCGATCTGAGAACAACATAGCTCACGGGGAGGCGTCGGGCAACCGCTGCGGTGCCGGCCGGGAACTGTGCGTCCCGTCACGCGGTCGCCCGGCACCGTGCCGTGCCCAGCGCACCGACCGGACGGCCCACCGACCGGGCAGCGCCGCCAAGCGGGCGGCACACCAAGCGGACGGTGCGCCTAGCGGACGGTGCCCACCAGGTGCGGGCGGCCGGTTCGCGCGTCGTGCAGGGCGAAGTCCCAGCCCGGGACGGCGCTGAACGCCACCGTCGACGGCAACGGCACCGGCAGCTTGAACCCCACCTCCACGGTGTACGCCTCCGGCAGTCGGCTCTCCAGGGCGGCCAGACAGCGGGCCTTGCTCCACATGCCGTGCGCGATCGGTCGGGGGAACCCGAACAGCCGCGCCCCCAGCCGGGAGGTGTGGATCGGGTTGTGGTCCCCGGAGACCCGGGCGTACTCCGTACCCACCCGTGGGGTGAGTCGCCAGTGTGCGGTGGCGGCCGGCGGCGCGGGCCGCTCACCCGGGTCGCGCCCGGCACCCTCGCCGGCCCCCCGCTCCCGCCCCAGGTACGTCGACACCCCGCGCCACACCTCCTCGCCGCCGACCGAGCCGACCAGGACGACGTCGACCTGCCGCCCACGCGGATGCGGTCGGAGCTGCTCCGCGTGGACGACGAAGTCCCACTGTTCGCCGGCCGGGAGCGGTCGGTGCACGGTGATCCGGTTGCCCACGTGCACCACCCCGGCCAGCGGGAACGGAAACTCCGGCAGGGTCATCAACCGCAATGCCAGCGGGAACCCCAGCACGTGCGGGTAGGTCGCCGGCAGCGTGTCGGCCAGCCGGAAACCGCAGACCCGGTCGTACCCGGCGAGGTGGGCCCGGTCGACGGTGACCCCGGTGACGGCCAGTTCGACCGGAGGCGCGGCGTCCGGCCGGCGGGACCGGCTGATGCCGGGCAGCACGTCGCGTAACGCCCGCCGGTAGAGCGCGCCCGGCCTGGGCAGACCGGGCAACTCCACCCGGGCCCGCCCGGTCCGCGCCGACAGGTCCCCGTCGGCGTGCCCCGCGGTCGGGCCCATCGGACCCCCGGTGGCGTACGCCGACAGGTCGGTGGTGGCGGGCGTCGTCAGCTCCTCGGGTGCCGCCGGCCCGCCGGTAGCGTACGCCGACAGGTCGTGGGTCTCGTCGACGCTGCGGTCGGGTCCCGGGCCGGCGGCGCGGGCGGCGGCCAGCGCCGCCGGTGAGATGACCCCGGTGGGCCCGTCGATCAGGTCGCCGACCGACAGTTCCCCGTCGCCGGACTCCTCGGGTCGGTTCCTGCGCCGCGCCATCACGCCCCCAACAGACTCTGGCCGCAGACCCGGACCACGTTGCCGCTGACCGCGCCCGAGGCCGGCCAGGCCAGCCAGCCGATCGTCTCGGCGACGTCCACCGGCAGGCCACCCTGCGCCAGGCTGTTCATCCGGCGACCCGCCTCCCGGATCACCAGCGGGACCCGGGCGGTCAGCCGGGTCTCGATGAAGCCGGGGGCGACCGCGTTGACGCTGATCCCCCGCCCGGCCAGCGCCGGGGCGAGCGAGTCGACCAGGCCGATCACCCCGGCCTTGCTGGTCGCGTAGTTGGTCTGGCCCCGGTTGCCGGCGATCCCGGCGATCGACGAGACGGCGACCATCCGGCCGCCCTCGGGGATCAACTCCCGTTCCCACAGCACGTCGTTGATCCGTTCCTGACTGGAGAGGTTGACGTCGAGCACCGAGTCCCACCGGTCGGCGTCCATCCGACCCAGCGTCCGGTCCCGGGTGATGCCGGCATTGTGCACCACCACGTCGACCCGGCCGTGCCGGTCGGCCAGGTGGTCGGCGAGCCGGGTGGGGGCGTCCGGCCCGGTGAGATCGAGCTGTACGGCGGTGCCGCCGATCTCGTTGACGACCGCCGCGAGGGCGTCCCCGGCCGACGGGACGTCCAGCGCGACGACCTGCGCGCCGTCGCGGGCCAGCACCCGGGCGACCGCCGCGCCGATGCCCCGGGCCGCGCCGGTGACCAGCACCACCTGCCCGGCCAGCGGCCGGTTCCAGTCCGCCGGGACGGCGGCCGGCCCGGTGCCGACCCGGACCACCTGCCCCGAGACGTACGCGGAGCGGCCGGAGAGCAGGAACCGCAGGGTCGCCTCCAGGCTGGTCGGGGTGCCGGCGTCACCGGCCCGGGTGACGTACACCAGTTGGGCGGTGACGCCCCGACCGAACTCCTTGCCGATGCTGCGGGTCAGCCCCTCCAGGGCCCGCTGGGCGGTGGCCTCGCGGGGCGAACCGCACTCGGCGGGCGGGGTGCCCAACACGATCACCCGACCGCTGGGCAGCACCGCCCGGGCCTGCGGGTGGAAGAAGTCGTAGAGCTGGCGCAGGCCGGTGGAGTCGGTGACGCCGGTGGCGTCGTACACCAGGGCCCCGTTCTTCGGCAGTTGGCCTGTGGTGGGGTCCGGGTCGCCGCTCGCCGGCGTGTCGCGCAACTCGACCCCGGCGTCGAGCAGCATCCGGCCCACCTGGACTGCCAGTCTCGACCCGCCGGCCGCGCCGAGCAGGACCGGGCCGGGCAGCAACGGGTCGCCGGGGGTGTGCCGGCGCAGTCGCGGCGGGTCGGGCAGCCCGAGGCGCTTGACCAGCGCGCGGCCGGCCCCCGATTGGACGAAGCTCGCGTACCTGTCGGTCATGGGCGTAGCCTACTGGCCAGTAGGTTGAGGGCAAGTCCAGAAACGGAGGCGGGATCGTGCAGAGCATCCGGCGGGTCGCGGTCATCGGCGGCAACCGCATCCCCTTCGCCCGGTCCAACTCCCGGTACGCGAGCGCGTCCAACGCGGACCTGCTCGGCGCGGCGCTGGACGGGCTGATCGCCCGGTTCGGGCTGGCCGGGCAGCGGGTCGGCGAGGTGGTTGCCGGCGCGGTCCTCAAGCACTCGAAGGACTTCAACCTGACCCGTGAGGTGGTGCTCGGCTCGAAACTCGATCCGCACACCCCCGCGTACGACATCCAGCAGGCCTGCGGCACCGGCCTGGAGGCGGCCATCCTGGTCGCCAACAAGATCGCCCTCGGGCAGCTCGACGTGGGCATCGCCGGTGGCGTCGACACCACCTCCGACGCGCCGCTGGCGATCAACGAGGACATGCGCCGTACCCTGCTGAAACTCAACAGCGCCCGGACCCTCGGCGAGCGGCTGAAGATCGCCGCCAAGCTCCGCCCGCACCAGCCGTTCAAACCGGAGCTGCCGCGTAACGCCGAGCCCCGGACCGGGCTGTCGATGGGTGAGCACGCCGCCCGGACGGCGCTGCGCTGGCAGGTCGACAGGCGGTCCCAGGACGAGGTGGCGCTGCGCTCGCACCAGCGCCTCGCCGCCGCGTACGACCGGGGGTTCTTCGACGACCTGATGACGCCCTACCTGGGGCTGACCCGGGACCAGAACCTCCGCGCCGACACCAGCCTGGACAAGCTCGGCGCGCTCCGGCCGGTCTTCGGCATCCGGGGCCCGGACGCCGAGCAGGCCACCATGACCGCCGGCAACTCGTCCCCGCTGACCGACGGCGCGTCCACCGTGCTGCTCGCCTCCGAGCAGTGGGCGCGTGAGCACCAACTGCCCGTGCTGGCCTGGTTCTCCTGGTCGGAGACGGCGGCGGTGGACTTCGTGCACGGCGACGAGGGGCTGCTGATGGCCCCCGCGTACGCGGTCCCCCGGATGCTGGACCGGGCCGGGCTGACCCTCCAAGACTTCGACTTCTATGAGATCCACGAGGCGTTCGCCTCTCAGGTGCTGGCCACCCTGGCGGCCTGGGAGTCGCCGGAGTTCGGCAAGGACCGGTTGGGGCGGGACGCCCCGCTGGGCGCGATCGACCGGGACCGGCTCAACGTCAACGGCTCGTCGTTGGCCGCCGGGCACCCGTTCGCCGCCACCGGTGGCCGGATCGTGGCGACGCTGGCGAAACTGCTCGCCGAGAAGGGCAGCGGCCGGGGGTTGATCTCGATCTGCGCGGCCGGCGGGCAGGGCGTGACCGCCATCCTGGAGCGCTGACACCGCACCGGCGCCGAGTCCGCACCGTCCCGTCCCGGCCCGGGACGGGACGGACGACGGATGCGACAAAGGCCCCCTTCGGGGGACGAACCTTCCAAATGCTCACGTTCATGTGCTGACCTCCGCACGATGAGGGCGCTCGTTCGTCCCTTATCAGGAGGTTTGTGGTGAAAAGCAGACGCTGGCTCGTCGCCGTACTCTCCGCCGCGGCCCTGGTCGTCTTCCCCGGGGTCGCGCCCGCGGCCGGTACGCCGACCACCACGGCCGAGGCCGCCGCGCTCTCCGACGACGGCACCCGGGGGCCGGACGGCAGCCGCCCCGGCCACACCCAGCCCAACGCCCGGAACATCCGGTCCGACCAGCCATCCGCCCTGCCCGGTGCTGCGCAGCCCGGCCGATCCGGTGGTCAGCAGCCCCCGCCGGACGAGAGTCACTGCCGCCCCGGCCTACCGCCGGATGCGCCGCAGACCACCCGGTTCTACGACGACAACCGACTGCTCGGGCCGACCACGTTGCCGAGCCCGTCCCCGGTCGGCCCGCTGCTCGCCGGCTACCAGCGGTTCGGCGCACAGGGCGAGTCCCGGTGGGTCCAGAACTACACGGTGAACGGAGCAGGCACCACGCTGGTCTTCCCGCCGGAGAGCGGCTTCTTCCTCGGCCCGGACGGCAAAGCGGTTAAGCAGCGGCAGACCATGCTGCCGGGATACCGCCTGGACCGCTTCGGCTTCACCGGCGGCGCCTTCCTGGCCCCGCTCGGTACCCCGTTCGGCTCCCGCTCCCTCGCCCCGCAGAGCCTGAACACCCCACCGACGCCACCGGCCACCACGCCTGCCGCTCCGCTGGCGAACTACCACACCTACTGCGTGCTCACGCCGTTCGACGTCGACTCCGGCCCGATCGCCCCCTGGTTCGCGCAGCCCGGCATGGGCACCCAGTTCCAGCTCAACCCGGCGTACGTGCCGCAGGCCGGCAACCTGCTGAACGTGCAGTGGCTGCTGGACCACCACGTCATCGTCGAGGAGTATCTGGGTGGGAGCACGCCGCCCTGCCCGACCGACGCCGTGCCGCGTCAGGGTGGGGTGGGCGGCGGACTGCGCACCGCGCCGATCTGTTGATCCGCTGCCGCCCCGACCCGGCCGGCTCCTGTCGTGTCCGGCCCGGCCCGGCCGTCCGGGCGGCGGCCGGGCAGGTCGCCGGCCCGGCCCGTTTCCGCACCCAGGAGGTCACCGTGGATCGGCACGAGCTGCGTAACGCCCTCTTCGCGACCGGGATCTCCCCGGACGCCTTCGAGTTGGAGAAGGTGCACGAGCACGTCCCCCTGCCACCCGACTTCTGGTTCCTCCGCCGGTCCGCCGACGCCCGGTGGGAGATCGGGGCGTACGAACGCGGGGTGTACGACGTCCGCCTGGCGTACGACACCGAGCCGGAGGCGTGCGCGGGGCTGTGGCGGGCACTGACCGGTCGCCCCACCCCGCCCTGACGTGCCGCCCGGCCCCGGCCTGGCCGGGGTGATCCACTCATCGGGGGCGGAACAGCGGTGTCCCGGCCCCCGCGATACCGCTGTTCCGCCTCCCGGGAGTCGATCGTCCGCGTACTCGCTGAGTAGTCGGTCGCGTCGGACCCGGCAGGGCCAGGGCTCGCCGCACCCGGCGCACTGCCAGCTGGGACGGCCCCGGCACGAGGCAGACCACGCAGAGGTGGGTTTCCGGATCGGGTACGTGGCTGTCGAGGATCCTGACAGTCGTCGGATTCACCGGGTCAGGCGCAGTCGGTGCGCCCACGCCACCACTCGAATCCTGACCGCCCGCTGTGACCTGCTGAGTGTTCGCGCAGTTCGGAACGGTGTTGTCGGGGCTTCCTACCGTGGTGTCAGCCCGCCCGGACGTCATGGTGGCGGCGCCCCGTCGAGGAGTGTCATGCCCGGTCGTGCCCTGCTGCGTACCGCTGCCGTTGCTTTTGCCGTCGTGCTCGCCGCTGGCGGTTGTGCCGCCACCACGACGGGTTCCGAGGGGCCCCCGGCGATCGGGGCGGCCGGCGGCCCGGCGGGGCCGGGCCACGCGAGGGACGGCTCCGGCGACACCGGCACGGTCACCGACGGCGGGGCCCCGGGCGTCGCGGTCGGGGGTGCCGGCCCCACCGCCGCTCCCACCGCCAGCCCTTCGACCGGCGGTGGTGGGGACAGCGGCGGCGCCAAGTCCGGTACGAAGGCCGGCGGCCCCACCATCAGCTACTTCCGGGTCACCGACAAGCCGCGCTGCCCGGCCGGCACCACCGTCAACCCGATCCCCGGCGGCGGGGTGCTGATGGAGTGGCGGGTCGGCAACGTGACCTCGGTGGCCCTGTCGGTCGACGGCCCCGGCATCTACCGCGACGACTACCCGTCGGCCGGCAGCGAGGAGTTCACCTTCCCCTGCTCGGGGCGGGAGGGCGACATCCAGCGGCACACCTACACGTTGACGGCGCGCAACGCGCACGGCACGCAGACGAAGACCATCGTGGTCACCGCCCCGGTGCACGACATCCCGAAGGTCTGATGCTGATTTCCGTGGACCGCGCGGCCCGGCCGGCTCCGCCCGCCGGAAAGGCGCGGCCGAGGCGGCGACGCCGCTGGTAAAGTCCGGTCCGCACAGACCTTCATTGAGACACGTATTCCGACGGGGGAGTGGAGATGCGCCGACAGTCCGGAGCACCAGACGGGACGGTCATGTCGGCTATCTACCCCAGGGTGGCGTTCATCAATGGGCTCCCTCAATATCGGGATCGTTGCGCATGTTGATGCGGGAAAAACGAGCCTGACCGAGCGGCTTCTTCAGCACACCGGTGTCATCGACCAGGTCGGAAGCGTCGACGCCGGTAGCACCCAGACCGACTCCATGGAGATGGAGCGGCGTCGTGGGATCACCATCCGGTCGGCGGTGGTCTCGTTCAACATCGACGGTCTTCCGGTCAATCTGATCGACACACCCGGGCACCCCGATTTCATTGCCGAGGTGGAGCGGGCCCTGCGGGTGCTCGACGGCGCCATTCTGGTGGTCTCGGCCGTCGAGGGGGTGCAGGCCCAGACCCGGATTCTCATGCGGACGCTGACCCGCCTGCGGATTCCCGTCCTCGTCTTCGCCAACAAGATCGACCGCGTCGGTGCCCGCTACCAGGAGTTGCTGGACAGCATCGGGGAGAAACTGACCCCCCGCCCGCTCGCGATGAGCACGGTGACCGGTCCCGGCACCGTCGGGGCACGGGCGCTACCCCTGCCGCTGTCCGCTGGCGGGCGGGCCGCGTCGGTGGCCGACCTGCTGGCCGAGGAGAGCGACGCGTTCCTTGAGTCCTACCTTGACGACACGACGCACCTCACCGAGGGCGACTATCGCGCCGAGTTGACCCGCCAGGTGCGGCAGGCGCGGGTGGTGCCGGTGTACTTCGGCTCGGCAATCACCGGCGAGGGCGTTGATGAACTGCTCCGGGCCGTCCGGGAGTTCCTCCCACCGGTGGCCGGCGACCCGGCGGCGCGGTTGCGGGCGAGCGTCTTCAAGATCGACTGGGTGCCCGGCGGCGAGAAGGTCGCCTACGCGCGGGTGCACTCCGGCCGGCTCACGGCCCGGGAACCGGTCGACACCTACCGCCGTGGCCGCACCGGCGAGGTGATCGGAGGAAACGGCAAGGTGACGTCGGTGCGGGTCTTCGCGCAGGGCACCACCACCCACGAGACGGCCGCCGAGCCCGGCGACATCGCCAAGGTGTACGGGCTGGCACACGTGCAGGTCGGCGACCAGCTCGGTGCGCCCGAAGGACTGCCATCCGGTGGCTTCTTCGCGCCGCCCAGCCTGGAGACAGTCGTCCGGGCCGCCCGGCCCGCGCAGAACGCTGAGTTCTACCAGCGCCTGCAACGGCTGGCTGAGGAGGACCCGCTGATCAACGTACGTCGCCACGAGGCGGACCGGACCATCTCGGTGGCCCTCTACGGCGAGGTGCAACGCGAGGTCATCAAGGGCCTGCTCCTGGACCGGTACGGCATCGAGGTGGTCTTCGAGGAGACCACGACGGTGTACGTCGAAAAGGTGGTGGGCGTCGGCCACGGGCTGGAGGTGATCTGGCAGAACGAGTTCGCCGCCACCGTCGGCCTGCGGATCGCGCCGGGTCCCGCCGGCAGCGGAGTGCGGTACCGGATCGGGGTCGAGCCCGGTGGGCTGCCCGCCGCCTTCCACAAGGCGATCGAGGAGACCGTCCGGCAGACGTTGCAGCAGGGGCTGTACGGCTGGGAGGTCGTCGACTGCGTGGTCACGTTGACCGACACCGCCTACTTCAGCCCGGTCACCTCGGCCGGCGACTTCCGCAAGCTCACCCCGCTGGTGCTGATGGCGGCGCTGAGCACGGCGCGGACCACGGTGCACGAGCCGGTCAACCAGTTCGAGGTGGAGGTGCCCGCCGACACGGTCCGCGCGGTCATGTCCCGGCTGACCGCCGCGCGGGCGATCGTGGACCACTGCGACACCCACGGCCCGGTCAGCCGCCTGCACGGCACGATCCCCGCGAGCAACGTCCACGACATCGAGCGGCAGCTACCGGGCCTGTCCCACGGCGAAGGCGTCTTCGTCTCCGCGCTGAGCGGCCACCGCCGCACCACCGGCACCCCACCGACCCGACGGCGCACCGACGGCAACCCGCTGCACCGCAGGGAATACCTGGCACACGTACTCAGACGGGGGTGACCGGTCGCCCGGCTCGACGCGGACGCCGGGTGGCACGCGACCGCCGCCCTGGTCGGCCCGACCAGGGCGGCGGTCGTCGGGTAGGAGAGAATGAGGTACGTGACGACGATCCCGAACGTGCTCGCCCACCGGTACGCCTCACCCGAGCTGGTCGCCCTCTGGTCCCCGCAGGAGAAGGTGCGGATGGAGCGGCGACTCTGGCTCGCCGTGCTCCGCGCCCAGCGGGACCTCGGCGTGGCGGTGCCGGACGGCGTGGTCGAGGCGTACGAGCGGGTGGTCGACCAGGTCGACCTGGCGTCGATCGCCGAGCGGGAGCGGGTCACCCGGCACGACGTGAAGGCCCGGATCGAGGAGTTCAGCGCGCTCGCCGGGCACGAGCACGTGCACAAGGGGATGACCTCCCGCGACCTCACCGAGAACGTCGAGCAGCTCCAGGTGCGTGCCTCGCTGGAGCTGATCCGCGACCGGGTGGTCGCCGCGCTGGCCCGGCTGGCCTGGCTCGCCCACGAGCACTCCGGCCTGGTGCTGACCGGCCGCTCGCACAACGTCGCCGCGCAGGCCACCACGCTGGGCAAGCGCTTCGCCTCGGCCGCCGAGGAACTGCTGATCGCGTACGAGCGGCTGGAAGACCTGATCAACTGGTACCCGCTGCGCGGGATCAAGGGGCCGGTCGGCACCGCCGCCGACCAGCTCGACCTCTTCGACGGCGACGCCGCCAAGGTCGCCGAGTTGGAGCGGCGGGTGGCCGAGCACCTGGGCTTCTCCCGGGTGCTGGACAGCGTCGGGCAGGTCTATCCGCGCTCGATCGACATGGCGGTGCTCTCCGCTCTCGCCCAGGTGGCCGCCGCGCCGTCGTCGTTGGCCACCACGATCCGGCTGATGGTCGGTCAGGAGCTGGCCACCGAGGGCTTCAAGCCGGGCCAGGTCGGCTCCAGCGCGATGCCGCACAAGATGAACACCCGCTCGTCGGAGCGGGTGAACGGCTTCGCGGTGATCATCCGTGGTTACCTGTCGATGGTCGGCGAGCTGGCCGGTGACCAGTGGAACGAAGGGGACGTCTCCTGCTCGGTGGTGCGCCGGGTGGCCCTGCCGGACGCCTTCTTCGCCGCCGACGGGTTGTTCCAGACCTTCCTCACCGTGCTCGACGAGTTCGGGGCGTACCCGGCGGTGATCAGCCGGGAGTTGGAGCGCTTCCTGCCCTTCCTGGCCACCACCAAGATCCTCGTCGCGGCGGTGCGCCGGGGCGTCGGCCGGGAGGTCGCCCACGAGGTGATCAAGGAGCACGCCGTGGCGGTCGCCCTCGCCATGCGGGAGAAGGGCGCCCCGGAGAACGACCTCTTCGACCGGCTGGCCGCCGACTCCCGCCTCGGCCTGACCCGCAGCGAGATCGACACCCTGGTCGCCGACCCCGCCACCTTCGCCGGCGCCGCCCAGGCCCAGGTGGACGCGATCACCCGCCGCATCACCACCGTCGTCACCGCCCACCCCGAAGCCGCCACCTACTCCCCACCCCCCATCCTCTAACCCCTCCCCTCCCTCCTCTCCCCTCCCACCCCCGCAGTCCCCCGTTGATCAAGAGGTTTGCGTCACCATTAGTGATCAACTTGACCTGAACCTCTTGATCAACACGCTTGGTCGGGCCCCGGGTGCGCCCGGTCGTCCCGCTCCGCCTGGCGTCCGTCCGTTGGGTGCCGGGTTGTCGGGTGCTGGTGCGGGTGTCGCCGGTGACCAAGAGGTTTGCGTCATTCTTCGAGATCAACTTGGCGTAAACCTCTTGATCAACGGGGGTCAGCCGGGTGGTCGGTCGGGCGAGGGGCGGGGGCGGGTGGGTGGGCGGGGTTAGGGGTTGGGGGTGGGGGTTTGGGCGGCGGAGGAGAGGTCGGGGGCGCTCGCCGGCTCGGCGATACCGCCGGGGGTACCGGTGAAGCCGGGCTCGTGGGCGGTCTCCGCGGCGATCAGGGGCTGGTCGTGCGGCATGACGTCGGGGACCTTGGGCGCCACGATCACCGCCGTGCCGTAGGCGCAGATCTCCATCCACATCTCGCCGCAGTCCCGGCTGTCGAACCGCATTCCCACGACGGCGTTCGCGCCGATACGCAGGGCCTCCTCGCCGAGCCGGGCCACCGAGTCGGTACGCCAGCGGGTGAGGTTGTCCGGGGCCATCGGGTCGTACGCGCCGCCGCGCAGGTTCTTGACCCCCTCGCGGTACGGGTTTCGGGTCCGCGCCATCGACGACACCACTTCGCCGAGGATCTGGCGGATCTCGTAGCCGGGCAGTTGATCCGTCGTCACGACCAGCACGGTTCCGATGCTGTCAGTAGTCGTAGACCGTCGGAGCGTGCCGTGCGCGGCTGGTCGGATGCTGCAAAACGAGGCGGCGCGGACGGTTGGCTCTCGACCGGCCATCCGCGCCCCGCGAGGTGGTAACCGTCAGACACCGGCCGTCGAGGTGATCCAGGCCCGGTTGTACGCGACAGTGCCGCGCGCGGCCCGTCGACGGTGGAGGCGACGTCGACCCGCTGGCCGCTGTGCCGCCCGCCGGGGCCCGGAACGACATCCCGGTGCCGGCTGCCACCGGGGTCACCCGTGCCGGGGCGGTCCTGGGCTGGCGGGACGCCCTACCGCGGTGGCGGGTCGGGCCCGGGCGGTGGACCGTGTCGGTGCCGCCGGGGTACCGGGTCGGGCGGCACCGGGGCTGGTGTCGAGACCGAGAGGTTCACCCGGTTGATCCGGGTGATCGTGGGGGCACCCTGCGGCAGGTCGACCAGGCGTCGAAATCTGACGATTGATGGCAGACGTGGCCGGGCTCGGTCACCAGATCCCGATCCAGTTGGATCAATGTGACAGAGATGACCCGCGACATGCTCGTCCCTGTTTGTCGGATACCGGTCCCAAATCTGGCGTTGAGCCGCGTATTGCCTGCTCAGGGGGGGTGTGTCGAGGCGACGCGTCGATAATCGGCAACAAATCCGCATCAGAGCGGCAACGAACGGATCTCGACCGCCCATCCCGACGGCCGGTAATGTCGATCACTGCCTGAACTGCGCCCGGCCGGTGCGTCCAGACCGGAATCTGCCAGGTACGCTGGCTGCGCTCGCCCGTAGTGGGCCGGCACCCAACTGCGTACACAGTCAGGAGTGCCCAGTGCCTCGCGTCGTCGTCGACGTCATGCTCAAGCCCGAGATCCTCGATCCTCAGGGCCAGGCCGTCGCAAACGCGCTGCCGCGGCTCGGCGTCAGTGACGTCGCCTCCGTCCGGATCGGCAGGCGGATCGAGATCGAGTTCACCGGCGAACCGGACCTGGACCGGGCCCGGGAGATCGCCGACAAACTGCTCGCCAACCCTGTCATCGAGGACTTCACGGTCCGGGTCGAGGCCGACGAGACCGTGGACGCGCACTCGTGACCGCCCGCGTCGGAGTGGTGACCTTCCCCGGCTCGCTGGACGACGGGGATGCCGCCCGTGCCGTGCGGATCTCCGGCGCGGAGCCGGTCCGGCTCTGGCACGGTGACCCGGAGCTGCACGGGGTGGACGCCGTCGTCCTCCCCGGTGGCTTCTCCTACGGTGACTACCTGCGCTGCGGGGCCATCGCCCGGTTCGCCCCGGTGATGGAGACCCTGGTCGACGCCGCCCGGGGTGGCCTGCCGGTGCTCGGCATCTGCAACGGCTTCCAGATCCTCTGCGAGGCCCACCTGCTGCCCGGCGCGCTCACCCGCAACCAGCACCTGCACTTCCGCAACCGGGACCAGGTCCTGCGGGTCGAGTCCGCCGGCACCGCCTGGACGAACACCTTCCAGCCCGGCCAGGAGATCCTCATCCCGGTCAAGAACGGCGAGGGCTGCTACGTCGCGGACACCGCCACTCTCGACGAGTTGGAGGCCGACGGCCGGGTCGTCGCCCGCTACGTCGGCGGCAACCCGAACGGCTCCCAGCGGGACATCGCCGCGATCACCAACGCCGCCGGCAACGTGGTCGGCATCATGCCCCACCCGGAGCACGCGGTCGAGGCGCTCACCGGCCCCTCGCTGGACGGCCTCGGCTTCTTCACCTCAGTGCTCAAGCACCTGGTGGGGACGCCGGCGTGACGATGCGCGGCGGGTACATCGGTCGGCTCCACCGCCCCACGGGCGGGTACGAGCGCAGCGAGGAGAGGTCATGACCACCCACCAGGACCCGGCCGTTCGGGCAGCCGCGGGCTCCGTCCCGGCGGAGCCGCACGCGGCTGTCGCGCCGCCGGCCGGTCCGGCCGACGCCGGCCGGCACAGCGGTCCGGCGCCGGCCCTCGACTGGGCGGACGGCGTGGACACCGTGCAGCGGGCCGCCGGCACCGGCGACGAACTCCAGCCGTACGCCGAGCTGGGCCTGCGCGACGACGAGTACGACCGGATCCGGCACATCCTCGGCCGCCGCCCCACCCAGGCCGAGCTGGCCATGTACTCGATCATGTGGAGCGAGCACTGCTCCTACAAGTCGAGCAAGGTGCACCTGCGTCAGTTCGGTGAGAAGGCCCCGCCGAGCGACCGGCTGCTCGCCGGCATCGGGGAGAACGCGGGCGTCGTCCGGGTCTCCGACACGCTGGCCGTCACCTTCAAGGTCGAGTCGCACAACCACCCGAGCTTCGTCGAGCCCTACCAGGGCGCGGCCACCGGCGTCGGCGGCATCGTCCGGGACATCCTGGCGATGGGCGCCCGCCCGGTGGCGGTGATGGACCCGCTGCGGTTCGGCGCGGCCGACCACCCGGACACCGCCCGGGTGCTGCCCGGCGTGGTCGCCGGCGTCGGCGGCTACGGCAACTGCCTCGGCCTGCCCAACATCGGCGGCGAGCTGGTCTTCGACCCCTGCTACCAGGGCAACCCGCTGCTCAACGCGCTCTGCCTCGGCGTCCTGCCGGTCGACCGGTTGCAGAAGAAGGACGCCGCCGGCCCCGGCAACATCGTGGTGCTGCTCGGCGCGAAGACCGGCCGGGACGGCATCGGCGGCGTGTCGGTGCTGGCCAGCGCCACCTTCGACGAGGGCAGCGAGAAGCGTCGCCCGTCGGTGCAGGTCGGTGACCCGTTCATCGAGAAGCTGCTGATCGAGGCGTGCCTGGAGCTGTACGACGCCGAGCTGGTCGTCGGCATCCAGGACCTCGGCGGCGCGGGCCTGACCTGCGCGCTCACCGAGACCGCCGCGTCCGCCGGCACCGGGATGCGGGTCTGGCTGGAGCGGGTTCCGCTGCGCGAGCCGTCGATGGAGCCGCACGAGATCCTGGCCAGCGAGTCCCAGGAGCGGATGCTGCTGGTGGTGACCCCGGAGAAGCTGGAGGCGGTGCTCAAGACCGCCGAGAAGTGGGGGGTGCTGGCCACCGCGATCGGCGAGGTCACCGCGCCCGCGCCGGACGGCCGGCCGGGCCGGCTGCTGGTCACCTGGAACGACCACGTGGTGGTCGACGTGCCGCCGGGCTCGCTGGTCGACGACGGTCCGGTCTATGCCCGCCCGATGCGGGAGCCGGCCGACCTGATCCTGCTCCAGGCCGACCGGGCCGAGACGCTGCCCCGGCCGAGCAACCCGGAGGCGCTGCGGGAGACCCTGCTCCGCATGATCGCCTCGCCGAACCTGGCCGACAAGACCTGGGTCACCGAGCAGTACGACAGGTACGTGCTGGGCAACACCGTGCTCGCCCAGCCGGAGGACTCCGGCGTGATCCGGATCGACGAGCAGAGCGGCCTCGGGGTCGCCCTCTCCGTCGACGGCAACGGCCGGTACGCCCGCCTCGACCCCTACCAGGGGACGAAGCTGGCGCTCGCCGAGGCGTACCGGAACGTGGCGGTGACCGGTGCGAAGCCGATCGCCGTGACCAACTGCCTCAACTTCGGCTCGCCGGAGGACCCGGGCGTGATGTGGCAGTTCGCCGAGGCCGTCCGTGGCCTGGCGGACGGCTGCCTGGAGCTGGGCATCCCGGTGACCGGCGGCAACGTCAGCTTCTACAACCAGACCGGTGCCGCCGCGATCCACCCGACCCCGGTGGTCGGTGTGCTGGGTGTGCTGGACAACGTGGCCGACCGGGTGCCGATGGGCTTCGTCCCGCGTACCGGTGGCGACCACGACCAGCTGTTCCTGCTCGGTGACACGCACGTGGAGCTGTCCGGCTCGGAGTGGGCCTGGGTGACGCACGAGCACCTGGGTGGCATGCCGCCGCAGGTCGACCTGGGCCGGGAGCGCCAGCTCGCCGAGCTGATGGCGGAGGCTGCCCGGGTGGGTCACCTCAGCTCCGCACACGACCTCTCCGACGGGGGACTCGCCCAGAGCCTGGTCGAGTCCTGCCTGCGCCGGGGGGTCGGGGCCCGGGTCGGGGTGCCGGAGCGGTTCGCCGACGGCTCGCTGCCGTTCGTCTTCCTCTACAGCGAGTCCGCCGGCCGGGTGCTGGTGACCGTTCCGCGCGGGCACGAGAAGGCTTTCACCGCCCTCTGCACCGAGCGTGGCGTGCCGTGGGAGCAGATCGGCGTCACCGACCCGACGAGCGACGCCCTGGACGTGCACGGCCAGTTCCGGATCGGTCTGGACGAGCTGCGGGCCGTGCACACCGCGACCCTGCCCCGGCTCTTCGGTGGGTCGGAGGCGGCCCAGGTGCAGGTCGAGGCGGCCCGGACCGGCACCACCACGATCGCGCCGGCCACCGCCGGGCAGCCGGTGGACGTACCGGAGCGGGAGCAGCCGGCGGACGCGGACGACCCGGCCGGCGAGGCGGTGGCCGCCCCGGCGACCGCCGCCCCGGTGTCGGGCGGTCCGGAGACCCGCGCCGCCACGGCCGCCGGGCCGGACGCTTCTGCGGGCTCCGCGCCGGCACCGGCCGCCCCGGCGGGCTCCGCGCCGACGTCGGACGCCGCCTCGGGGGCGGACGCCGCGTCGGCGGCCAGCGGGCACGATGTTGACGTACCGACGGCCGGGTCCACCCCGCAGGCCGGCGCGGACGACGCTGCGGCGTCCGGGACCGGTGACGGCGGCGGGCAGCGCCCGACGCCAGACCAGCGCTGAGGCGGTGACCCCGGTCGTCCACGCTCAGCCCGGATCGGGTGCCCGGTTCGACTGGGGGCCGACCGGGGCGGCGGAGCTCGGCCGGGTCTGCGCCGTACTGGTGGTGGTGGACGTGCTCTCGTTCACCACCGCCGTGGAGGTGGCGGTCGCCCGGGGGATGCGGGTCCACCCGTTCCCCTGGGGAGAACAGGCGGCCGACTATGCGATGCGGGTCGGCGCGGTGGCCGCGGTGGGTCGCCGGCAGACGAGCACGGAGCACCCGTGGTCGCTCTCCCCGGCGGCCCTGAGTAGCGCGCCGCGCGTCGCCGACCTGGTGCTGCCGTCGCCCAACGGCTCCGCGATCAGCGCCGCCGCCAGCGCCACCGGCCGCCCGGTGGTTGCGGCCTGCCTGCGCAACGCCCGCGCCGTCGGGCGCTGGCTGCACCGCCACGGGTACGGCGCGGCGGATGCCCCGGTGGGGGTGGTGGCCGCCGGTGAACGCTGGCCGGACGGCACCCTGCGCCCCTCGGTGGAGGACCAGTTGGGCGCGGCCAGCGTGCTGGATGCGATCTCCGGGGCACCCGGGGGACTCTCGGTGGAGGCGGCGGTGGCGCTCGCCGCCCTGGCCAGCATCCCCGACGTGCCGGCGGCGGTCCGCGGCTGCGTCTCCGGTCGGGAGTTGATCGAGGGCGGCTTCGCCGGTGACGTCGAGGTCGCCGTGCAACGGGACGTCTCGAACGTGGTGCCGGTGCTCCGCCAGGGCGTCTTCTCGGCCGGCTGAACCGGCACGGGCTGCGCCGACTGCGCCGCACCGACACTGCGGCCGAATTGGCTGTGGGCCGCACCGACGCTGTGGACTGCACCGACGCGCTGCGGGCTGTACTGACGCTGCGGGCCGTACCGACTGCGGGCTGTACCGACGCTGCGGGCCGCCCGGATCGTGCAATCCCGGGCGGCCCGCAGTCTTCGTTGTCGTCTCGGTGGGTCAGTCGTCCAACCAGTCGAGGCGGCGTCCGCCGCGCTCCGGAGGCGGGCCGTCCGGCCGGGCCCGTCCGGCCGGTGGCTGGTCGCGTCCGGCTGGCGGCTGGTCGCGTCCGGCTGGCGGCTGATCGCGACCGGCCGGCGGCTGATCGCCGTAGTAGCCGCCCTGCTGGTCGTAACCCTGCTGGTCGTACCCACCGGTGCGCTGCTGGGGCGGTTCCTGGCCGTATCCGCCCGGCGACTGCTCGGCGCCGTAGCCACCGGCCTGGCCGTACCCGCCCTGCGGGGAGCCGTAGCCGGGTTGCTGGTCGTAGCCCGCACCCTGCTGGTCGTACCCGGTGGGCTGGTCGTAGCCGCCCTGGTGGGCACCGCCGCGCTGGTCGTAACCGCCGTGCTGGCCGCCACCACGTTGGTCGTACCCGCCCTGGTGGGCGCCACCGGCCTGGTGACCTCCGCCAGCCTGGTGACCTCCGGTCGGCTGGTCATAGCCGCCCTGGTGGGCACCGCCGCCCTGGTGGCCCCCGGTGGGCTGGTCGTAGCCGCCGTGCTGGCCGCCGTAGCCCTGGGCCGCACCGGCGTCGTAACCGGCCTGCTGCCCGTAGCCGCCGCCCGCATAACCGCCGGTCGGCTCCGCGCCCCGGCCGTAGCCGCCCTGCTCGGGCTGGCCGTAACCGGCCGCGCCGGACTGACCGTACGCGTCCGGCTCTGGCTGGTAGGTGCTGGTCGGGTAGGGGTCGGCCGCCGGCGCGTACGAGGTGCTGTCGCCGGTGTAGCGACCGGTGGGCTCGTCGTAGCGTTCGCCGCCGTAACCGCCGGCCGGCTCCTGCGCCGGGTAGCCGGCACCGGCCTGCGCGCCGTAGTCCCGGCCGCCGTAGCCGCTGCCCGAGGCCGGGGCGTCCCCGTAACCGCCACCGGAGGCCAGTGCATTGCCGTAGCCGCCGCCCGAGGCGGGGGCGTCGCCGTAGCCGCCACCGGAGGCCGGTGCGTTGCCATAGCCACCCGCCGCGCCGGCAGCACCCGCCGCACCGGCTGCGCCATAACCACCGGCCGCGCCGGCTGCGCCGTAACCTCCGGCCGCGCCGGCGGCACCTGCCGCGCTGGCTGCGCCGTAACCTCCGGCGGCGCCGGCTGCGCCGTAGCCACCGGTCGTGCCGGCGGCACCCGCCGCGTTGGCTGCGCCGTAGCCGCCACCGGAGGAGGGGGCGGCGCCGTAGCCGCCCTGCTGGCCGTATCCACCCTGACCGGCGGGCTCCTCGCCGTAACCGCCGGCACCGGCCCAGTTGTCCTGTGGCGCGCCGTAGGGCTGGGGCGGAGCGGCGTACGGGTCCGGCGGAACGTCGTCGACGACCGGCCGCTGCAGCATCGTCGGCGCGTCGCTCAGCGCGGAACTGCCGACCATCGTCGGGTCGGGTCCGGCACCGACCCGGTTGACCACCCGGGTCTGGTCGTCGGTGCCACGCGGGCTGCGGGGGCCGGGAACGCCACCCGCCGCGGCGGCACCGGACGGTCCGTCACCGTCGTCGTCGGCGTTCCTGCGACGGATCCAGAGCAGCACGATGGTGCCGACGCCGGCGGCCACCAACAGGCCGCCGAGCAGGATGATCAGGAAGGAGCCGAACCCGCTGTCGTCGTCCTGGGACGCGGCCTGCTGCTGCCCGCCGCTCGGCTCGGTGGTCTGCTCGGTGGTCTCGTCGGTCGTCTCGTCCGCCGGAGTCGGCTCCACCGAGGTCGACGGGGTGACGCTCGGGGTGACCTCGACCTTCAACGCCAGGCTGATCCGCTGGTTGCTCAGGCTCTGCCCGGCACCCGCGCTGATCGGCTTGGTGGCGACGATGCCGTCCTTGCTGGCTCCGAGGACCATCGATCCGGGTGCGATCGGGTTCGCACTGGACCCGGTGATCCGGAAGTTGCCGCTGCCGTCGCTGGTGGTGTTGAACTGCTTGCCGGTCGAATCCTCCAGGCCCACCACCGCGTTGGGCACCGCGTCACCGGTGGCCGCCACGACCACCTTGCCGGAGACCGACTTGACCGTCGGCTTGTCCTGCGGCGGGGTGGTCTGCGGCGCGGCCTTGCCCTTGACGGTGAGCTGGAAGGTGGCGGTGGCCGGGTCGGACTGGTCGGGCCGGACCTGGACGGTGACGGTCGTGTTGGCGTCGCCGGCGTTGTCGTTGGCGCGCAGGGTCAGCAGCTGCGACTTCGGCTGGCCGCCGGTGAGGTTGAGTTGGCCGCAGCCGGAGCAGCTCACTCCGGAGGGCAGACCGGTCAGGCTGATCTGTGCGTTCTGGTCACCGTCACCGGGAGTCACCTGGACGGTCACTGTGGTGTCGCTGCCGGCGTTGACGGTCACCGACCCGGGCTGGACGGAGGCGCTGGCTGCCAGGGCAGGTGTGGCGGGGACGGTGAGCAGGGCACCGGCCACCAGCGCTACGACCACACCGGCCCGCTGCGTCCAGGCACGTCGGTGTGTTGACACGTCCACCGCCTTCCGGTCTGACTTCCCCGGCGGGGGCCGGGGATCATCACGGTACGAATACGCCGTCGGCAACTATGCCTTGTCTGACCGGATCGGCGCGACCCAGGGGCCAGCGTGGGCTCCGACAGCCTCAGGTCGTATCGTCCCGTCGTGTCCTCTCCGCACATTAAGTCCGCCGTGGTACTGGCGGCGATGACGGCGCTCGATGAGGGGCGTACGCCCGAACGACCGGTGTACCGGGAGGCGGTCCGTACCCTTCTGACCGTCCTCGCGGAGCGTGCCCCCGGCCGATCGGTGGAGGTGCGTGTCCCACCTTACGGTGCAGTTCAGTGCGTTCCGGGGCCGCGACACACCCGCGGCACCCCGCCGAACGTGGTGGAGATGGCCGCCGACACCTGGTTGGCGCTCGCCACCGGGCGGTTGTCCTGGGCGCAGGCGGTCACGGACGGTCGCGTACAGGTGAGCGGAAACCGGGCGGACCTCTCCGCCCATCTGCCGCTCTAGCTGCGCCGTTCCACGCGGAGGGGTGACTGGGTGAAGGTGGATCGTGACTTTCTGTATCGACTCGTGTTCGCGTACACTGTCAGGCGACGACAGTGGTCCAGGGCCGAAAGGCGCGGAGCAGCCCCCGGCTCCGCCAGGCCAGTCCAGACCAGCATGAGGGAGCGGCAGTGCCCCGAGGCGATGGCCGGCTGAGCCACGACCTTGACCCCCAGCGACCCGGCCCCCAGGACGCCTGCGGCGTCTTCGGCGTCTGGGCCCCGGGTGAAGAGGTCGCCAACCTCACCTATTTCGGCCTCTACGCACTCCAGCACCGCGGCCAGGAGGCCGCCGGCATCGCGGTGAGCGACGGGTCGGGCGTGGTGGTCTACAAGGATCTGGGCCTGGTGGCCCAGGTGTTCGACGAGCCGACGCTGAAGAGCCTCCGGGGCCATCTGGCGATCGGGCACGCGCGTTACTCCACCACCGGCGGCTCGACCTGGGAGAATGCCCAGCCGACGATCCGTTCGACCACCTCCGGCATCACCATCGCCCTGGCGCACAACGGCAACCTGGTCAACACCGCCGAGCTGCAGAAGGAGGTCGCCGAGCGCGGCCTGCTCGACGACGGGGCCACCAACGACACCTCACTGGTGACCATGCTGTTGGCCAGCCGCCCCGACCTGTCGGTGGAGGCTGCCGCGCTGGAGGTGCTGCCGCAGCTGCGGGGCGCGTTCAGCTTCGTCTTCATGGACGAGTCGACCCTCTACGCCGCCCGCGACCCGCACGGCGTGCGCCCGCTGGTGCTCGGCCGGCTGGAGCGGGGCTGGGTGGTGGCCAGCGAGACCGCCGCGTTGGACATCGTCGGCGCGAGCGTGGTGCGTGAGGTCGAGCCGGGCGAGCTGATCGCGATCGACGAGGAGGGGCTGCGGTCCAGCCGGTTCGCCGCGCCGGAGCCCAAGGGCTGCCTCTTCGAGTACGTCTACATCGCCCGCCCGGACGCCACCATCGCCGGCCGCAACGTGCACGCCGCCCGGGTGCAGATCGGCCGGCAACTCGCCAAGGAGCACCCGGTCGAGGCCGACCTGGTGATCCCGGTGCCCGAGTCGGGCACGCCGGCCGCCATCGGTTACGCCGAGGCGTCCGGCATCACCTACGGCGCCGGCCTGATGAAGAACCCGTACGTCGGGCGCACCTTCATCCAGCCGTCGCAGACCCTCCGTCAGCTCGGCGTACGACTCAAGCTGAATCCGCTGCGGGAGAACGTGCGGGGCAAGCGGCTGGTCGTGGTCGACGACTCGATCGTGCGGGGCAACACCCAGCGGGCGATCGTCCGGATGCTCCGCGAGGCGGGGGCGCTGGAGGTGCACGTCCGGATCTCCTCCCCGCCGGTCAACTGGCCGTGCTTCTACGGCATCGACTTCGCCACCCGGGCCGAACTCCTGGCCAACGGGCTGGACAACGAGGGCATCCGGCGGTCGATCGGCGCCGACACCCTCGGTTACGTCTCGCTCCCCGGTCTCATCGCCGCGACCGAACAACCCCGCAGCCGGCTCTGCCGGGCCTGCTTCGACGGGGAGTACCCGATCGACCTGCCGGCCGGGAACCTGATCGGCAAGCACGTGCTCGAAGGGGTGGGCCGGCGGGTCGCCGACGCCCCCGACGCTCCGGAGCACCACACACCGCTCGTCGCCACTCCGGGCGGCGCGACCGCCCACCGCCCGTAGTACACCGGGGCCGCCCGGCCACCGTCGGCGCGGCACCGAGAACCACAAAGGGGAGAACCGTGACCTACGTGTCCGAGCGCAGCGGCGCAGGAAGTAGCCCGAGCGGCGCCGGTGGCGACCGCCAGCCCTGGACGGCGGGTACCGGCCGCACGACCCGCAAACGCTCGGTCTCGTACGCCGACGCCGGGGTGTCGATCGAGGCGGGCGACCGGGCGGTCGAGCTGCTCAAGTCGAAGGTGAAGGAGACCCGGCGGCCGGAGGTCATGGGCGACCTGGGCGGCTTCGCCGGGCTTTTCCGGTTGGACACCAAGAAATACAAGAACCCGATCCTGGCCTCCTCCACGGACGGGGTGGGCACCAAGCTGGTCATCGCCCAGCAGCTCGACATCCACGACACGATCGGCATCGACCTGGTCGCGATGGTCGTCGACGACCTGGTGGCCTGCGGTGCCGAGCCGCTGTTCCTGCTCGACTACATCGCCACCGGCGAGGTCGTGCCGGACCGGGTCGCCGAGATCGGCGCCGGTATCGCCGACGGCTGCCGGTACGCCGGCTGCGCGCTGCTCGGCGGCGAGACCGCCGAGCACCCGGGCGTGCTGCGCCCCGACGAGTACGACGTCTCCGCCACCGGGGTCGGGGTGGTCGAGGAGAGCGAGATCCTCAGCCCGGACCGGGTCGAGGTGGGCGACGTGGTGATCGCGATGCGCTCGTCCGGCCTGCACTCCAACGGCTACTCGCTGGTCCGGCACGTGCTGCTGGGTGCCGGCCGGATGCGACTGGACGTGGTGATCGACGACTTCGGTCGGCAGCGCACCCTCGGCGAGGAGCTGCTCACCCCGACCAAGATCTACGCGCAGGACTGCCTGAAGCTGATCACCGAGGCGGAGGTGCGCTCGATCGCCCACGTCACCGGCGGCGGCATCCCCGGCAACCTGGTCCGGGTGCTGCCCGAACACGTCGACGCGGTGGTCAACCGGGCCACCTGGAAGCCGCAGCCGATCTTCGACCTGATCCAGTCCAAGGGTCGGATCGAGGACTCGGACATGGAGTCGACGTTCAACATGGGCGTCGGCATGTTCGCCATCGTCTCCGCCGAGGACGCCGACCGCGCGCTGGCCACCCTCGCCGGCCGGGGCGTGGACGCCTGGCAGGCCGGCGAGATCATCGAGGGCACCGGTCACGTCCAGATGGTCGGCCAGCACACCCGGGGCTGATCACCTTGCGCTGATCGGCCGAGCATCTGATCGGGGGTTCACCCGAGCGGCCGTCGCCGCCTAGCCTGAAGGACACTTCGGGCAAGCGGGAGGAGGGTCGATGACTGCTCGTGTCCGGTCCGTGACGGGCATGCGGGGCGTCGCGGCGATCCCGTCGTACGTGGTGATGCAGCCGACGACGCTGTGCAACCTGGACTGCGCGTACTGCTATCTGCCGCACCGGGCGGCCGACCGGCGCATGCCGGTGGCGGTGGCCGAGGCGGTCGCTACCGCGGTGGCCCCCTGGGCGGCGCAGGGCCGGTTCTCGGTGGTCTGGCACGGCGGGGAGCCGCTCGCCGCCGGTCGGGAGCACCTGGCCGCGCTGATCGCCCCCTTCCCCGCCGGGGTGGAGCACCACGTGCAGACCAACGCCACGTTGATCGACGACGCCTGGTGCGCGTTCTTCGTCGCGCACGGGGTGCGGGTCAGTGTGAGCGTGGACGGTCCGCCCGATCGCAACGGCGACCGGGTGACCCGGGCGGGCCGGCCGGCGTACGACCGGATCGTCCGGGGGATCGCCGCGTTGCGCCGGCACGGCCTGCCGTTCTCGGCGCTGGCGGTGGTGAGCCGGCCGACGCCGGGACTCGCCACCGAGTTGTACGACTACTTCCTCGACCTGGGCTGTGACGTGCTCGGCCTGAACATCGAGGAGACCGAGGGGGTCAACACCCGCAGCAACGCCCACGACGCGGCGACGGTGACCGCGTTCTGGGCCGAGCTGGTGGCGGCCTGGCGGCGGACGCCCCGGGTGCACCTGCGGGAGGTGGAGTGGTCGCTGCGGTACGCGGCGGCGGTGCTGACCGGTGCGGAGGGCGACCTGCTGCCCCGGCAGCTCGACCCCATCCCGACGATCGGCCACGACGGGTCGGTGACCGTGCTCTCCCCGGAGCTGGCCGGCTTCACCGACGCCCGGTACGGCGACTTCAGCAGCGGTAACGTGCTGGCGACCCCGCTGGCCGAGATCCTGGCCGGCGCGGCGGGCACGGACTGGGTGGGCGAGTTCCTCACCGGTGTGGAGGCGTGCCGGTCGTCCTGCGCGTACTTCGGCTTCTGCGGCGGCGGGCACGCGGCCAACCGCTACTTCGAACAGGGACGGTTCGACGGTACGGAGACCGAGCACTGCCGCAACAGCAAGATCCGCCTATTGGAGGGAGTGTTGGAGCATGCCCGAGACCACGAGTCACCGGCCGCCTGAGCGCGTCGGGGCAGGCACGGACCAGGTCGCCGACCGGGTGCGGGAGGCCGCTGGGGAACTCTCCGCCCTGCTCCACGAGGCTGATGCCGCGCGTCGTTCCCGGGCGGAGGCGCCGGGCGGGGAGGGTGCCGGCGCGGTCTGCGCCTGGAACCACTTCGAGAACATCCCGACCTTCTACAACTGGAACAACCGACCGCGCTGAGCGCAGCGACCACGGATCGCCGCACCGCCCCGAGCGGTGGTCGCCGGGATCAGGGACCGCGCCGACCGGCCGGAGCGTGCTCCGGGACGGCGGGGTCCCTGATCGTCGGTGCTAGCGTCGCCCTGGTCGGGCACATGCGTGAGCACGCGGAGAGTTGCCGCGTGCTCAATGTGACCGGAGGTCAGCGGGTCGGAGGAGCCCAGGGGTCCGGGTCGTCGTCCGCATGATCCTCGTCGTCGTCGTCGACATACTCTTTGTAGTCGTCGTCGAAGTGCTGCTCAGACTTCCCACCAGCGCTCGCCAGTTCGCGCTGCAAGGCGGTGAGGTCGGTGTTCGGGGAGTGGTACTTCAACTCCCGGGCCACCTTTGTCTGCTTGGCCTTAGCACGGCCGCGCCCCATGGCTCGACCCCCTCGCACAGAATGCGGGGCAGCCCGAAGGCGGGCCCCGATGACGTCAGGCATCTCTCGTGGCTCTTACGGTACATGGGGATGCCACCGTTCGGCACCTCGGGTTACCGTCTGCCGGCCCTGCGCGTCGCAGTCACCCGACCGTCACTGATTGTACCGGGTAAGGGGTAATCGCCGGAGCCGCCCATGACACCGGTCAAACCACCGGGAAAGCCGCGTAAACCCATGCTATCGCGCGGGTGTTCCGGCACGGGTCGCGGACCGCGCGAGCGACGGGGCGGGTCCCGGGTCCGGCCCGCCGCCGCACCCGGGACGCCCGCTCACCGCAGGTGGATGGTGCGCAGCCGGCCCACGTCGGCCATCCGGCGCTCGGCCAGCCGGTCCGCGGCCACCGCCGGCGGCACCCCCTCGTCGTCGGCCAGCCGGAGGATCTGCCGGGTGGTGTCGTAGATCCGGGTGGCCCGCAGCTTGGCCCGGTCGAAGTTGAAGCCCTCGATCTCGTCCGCGACCTGGATCACACCCCCGGCGTTCACCACGTAGTCGGGGGCGTACAGGACACCCCGGTCGGCGAGCAGCTTCTCGATGCCCGGGTGGGCGAGCTGGTTGTTGGCCGCTCCGGCGACCACCCTGGCCCGCAGCGCCGGCACGGTGTCGTCGTTCAGGGCCCCGCCCAGGGCGCACGGGGCGTACACGTCGATGTCGGCGGCGACCAGCGCCGAGGCGTCGGCGACCAGGGTGACCCCGGGGTGGTTGGTCCGCGCCCACTCCAGCGCCCTCGGGTCGACGTCGGTCGCCACCACCTCGGCCCCGTCGTCGACCAGGTGGCCGGTCAGGTGTCGACCGACCTTGCCGAGCCCGGCCACTCCGACCCGACGTCCGCGCAGGCTCGGGGTGCCCCACACGTGCTCGACAGCGGCCCGCATGCCCTGGAAGACCCCCCAGGCGGTGAGGACCGAGGAGTCGCCCGCGCCGCCGTGCTCCACGCTGCGGCCGGTGACGTAGCGGGTCTCCCGCGCGATCACGTCCATGTCCGCCACGACGGTGCCCACGTCGCAGGCGGTGTAGTAGCGCCCGGCCAGGGACTGCACGAACCGGCCGTACGCGCGCAGCAGCGCCTCGCTCTTGACCTGGTCCGGATCGCCCCAGATGACCGCCTTGCCGCCGCCCAGGTCCAGCCCGGCCAGGGCGTTCTTGTACGCCATTCCCCGGGACAGGTCCAGCACGTCCGCCAGCGCCGCCTCCTCGCTGGCGTACGGGTAGCACCGGGTGCCGCCGAGGGCGGGGCCCAGCGCGGTCGAGTAGATGCCGATGATCGCCTTGAGGCCGCTCTGCGTGTCCTGACAGAAGACGACCTGCTCGTGACCGGTTGATCCGGGGTCGTCGGTGCTCGCGAATACGCCCATGGTTCGCTCCTGTGTCGGTGTGCGCCCTCGTGGGACGCGGCCCTGGTCGGCTGCCGGCGGGGATGGTGCCGGCCCTGGCCAGCCTAATATCGGTCGGAGACCGCGCTGTCGTCCACCGCAGGCCGTCGGGCCCCCGGCGACCGCCGGCCGACCCGGGTCCGGCACGACGGCAGCGGCACCGGCGCGGGGTTTCGTGGGAGGATCGCGCGGTGCCGTCGCTCTTCGCTTCTTACCTGCGCGTGTACGAGCCGCTGACCGCCTTCGACCGGGACCGTCAGTCGTACTGGCGACGCTATGTGCGGGAGGGGCGGGCGGTGGCCCCGCTGGAGGGGCCGGGCCGGCAACGGACCTCGGTCATCGCGGCGCTCGGCGCGGGCTGGACCCGGCTGCCCGACCTGCCCGACGAGGCGTACGTGCTGGAGATCGACGACGCGCTGCTGGTCTGCCCGTGGAACCTGCGGGTCCGGGTCGCCGAGGCGGCGCTGAGCGCCCGGGAAGGGGTGCCGTCGGTGATCGCCGACGCGTTCGTCCCGCCGGTCCTGGCCGGGCAGGCCAAGTCGGTGGTGGAGGACTGGCGCAGCGGCGCGCGGGTGCTGGAGCACGGGGTGCCCCGGCTGCACGAACAGATCGCCACCTGGGGCGTACCGCTGCGGTGGTTCGTGCTCTTCGAGGCGGGCGAGCGGGAGCTGGTCACCCGGCCGGGGCGGCGGGCGGTGCGCTACCGCACGGAGATCTCCAAGGCCCGGCGACGGGCCTCCCGGGCGTTGTCGGTGCTGAAGAAGTCGATCGGTGAGGCGCCGATCACCGAGGCGGTGGAGGAGGCCGCCCGGTGGTTGGAGGAGTTCCACCCGCGCTCGGTGGTCGAGCTGGACTACGGCGGACTGGTGCAGTTGCTCTCGGATGAGACGCTGGCGGCGGACGACTCGCCGGAACTGGTGGCGACCGGCCTGGCCGGGCTCTCCCGGGGCGAGGCGGACGAGGCGTCGGCGGCGTACGACCGGTTGGTGGCGAGGTGGCGGGCGATCCAGCTGTTGGAGCGGTGCAATTAGCCCCAAAACGCCCAGAAATACTGTCAATTATGAGTCACTCTCGTAATTGACGCATCACGAACCGTGATCATGAGTCCGAATAAGGTACTTTCTGCCGTGTAAAAGTCAGATAAATCGGGCATGGTTCATCCGTCCGTCTAGGGACCTTCGGCCGTTCGGCCCATGTCGGACATCGGGGACTAGCCGGACCATGGGAGACGCGTCGGCCGGCGGGACCCCGGCCGATGTCTATCCATGTGGAGGAGTGACCGATGGCATCGCGAACGCACGAACCAGAGCCGCTACTCACGCCGGCCGAGGTGGCGTCGATGTTCCGTGTCGACCCGAAGACGGTGACCCGGTGGGCCAAGGCGGGGAAGCTCAGCGCGATCCGAACCCTGGGCGGACACCGTCGGTACCGTGAGTCGGAGGTGCGGGCGTTGCTACAGGGACAGATCCCCCAGCAGCGCCAGGGGGACTGACCCGGTCAGAACGTTTCGACCTCAGGGGCGGGCGGACGTCGCGGCAAGCGGCGACCGACCGCCCCTGAGCCATATCGGCGACCGGCCGTGACTCCCGGTCGACCCGACACCGACCCCGGTCGTGATCCGGCCCGACCGGTCACCGGCCGGCGGGCGGGTCGTCGGCCGGACCGACGGTCACCCTCCGACGGTGACCCGGATGCCGATGGTGCCCGCCTCGCCCCGGCGCAGCCGGCTGCCGAGCAGGGTCAGCCGGCCTAACAGCCGGTACTTGCGCTTGAGCAGGTCGCGCACCCGGTTGCTCTCCTGCGGCCCGCAGAGCACCGCGTGGCCCGGCACCGCCTCGCCCAGCGGACGGCCGCGCACGTCGCAGGGGGCCACCGTCACCGTGCCGTCCCGCCTGATCCGCTTGACCTTGCCCGAGTCGGCGACCGTCCAGATCGCCAGGGCGTCGTCGTCACGGACCGCCCAGACCGGGGTGGACACCGCACGACCGTCCTTGCGAAACGTCGTCAGCAGGACGTACTTCTCCGCCGCCAGGCGGTCCAGGTCGGTCACGCCGCCCAGGATACGGCGAGCGGCCCCGGATAACGTGCACGTCGTGACCGGAGAACCTCGGCTGGGCGACGTGTTCGGAGAACTGCTGCGCGACGCGTACGCGGTGCACACCGGGATCGGCCCCCGGCCGCTGGTCGGCGGGCGGCTGCCCCGGCCGGTCATCGAGATCATCGAGCGGGACGACGGGCTGGTCAACGGGGCCCCCGCCGCGCACTACCTGGACGGCCCGGAGCACTGGCAGCCGTACGACCACCGGGCCGTGGACCGGACCCGGGGGGCCACCCTGGACGTCGGCGTGGGTGGTGGCCGGATCGCGCTGGAGCTCCAGGAACGCGGGGTGCCGGTCACCGGGCTGGACACCTCACCGGGGGCGCTGCGGGTCAGCCGGCACCGGGGGGTCCGCGACCTCGTCCTCGGCACCGTCGACGAGCACGCCGCCGCCGGCCGGCGCTACGACACGTTCCTGCTGCTCGGCAACAACCTGGGGCTGATCGAGGGACGGGAACGGGCACCGGGGTTCCTCGCCGCGCTCGCCGCCCTGGCCCGCCCCGGTGCGCAGGTCATCGCGCACGGCACCGACCCGTACGGCACCACGGACCCGGTGCACACCGGCTATCACGAGCGGAACCGGCGGCGGGGCCGGTTGGGCGGGCAACTACGGCTCCGGTTGCGTTACCGGGAACTCGGCACCGAGTGGTTCGACTACCTGGTCTGCTCCGCCGAGGAGCTGGCCGGACTGGTCCGGGGCACCCCGTGGCGGCTGACCGACGTGGACGACCGCGACGCCCCGTACTATCTGGCCACCCTGCGGCTGGCCGGTCCCACCGGGCGGTGAGCGGGGGCCCGGTCGGGCCCCCGCACCCCGGATCAGACCTGGACGGTCGGGGGGAGCGGCTCCGGGGGGAGACCGCCGTCGCCGTCGACCACCTCGTCCGGGGTGCCGTCCTCGTCGATGTCGACCATGGTGATGTCGACCTTGCCGTCGCCGTCGGTGTCGAACTGGAACAGGTCCGCCCGGCCGTCGCCGTCGGTGTCCACCACCCACACGTCGGTCTTGCCGTCGTTGTTGGTGTCGGCGCGGAGCAGGTCGACGCGCTCGTTGCCGCGCGTCTCCACGATCGCCGTGCCGTCGGTGGTGCCGCTGCCGTCCACGGTCTCCGGTGCCTGGCTCATGTCGACTGGTTCCTTCCTTTGACGTTGGCCCGTCTGTACCCGGTGCGGCGATCCCCCACGCATGCCGCCCGGAACGGTGCTGCATAGGGTCGCACCCATGAGCGAGCGAAGCGAGCGGCAGGGCGTGCCGGAGACCCCGTACGCCACCGTGCGCAGTGAGGGAGCGTCCATGAGTCGTCTTGTCGTCGTCGGGGCCGGCACGATGGGGCTCGGCATCGCCTACGTGGCGGCCGGCGCGGGCTACGCCGTCGAGCTGGTGGAGGTGGACCGGGGTCGGGCCGAGGCTGCCGCCGTCCGCCTCGACGAGCTGTGCGCCCGGGCGGTGCAGCGGGGGAAGCTCGGTGCCGACGAGGCCGCCGCGCAGCGGGCCCGGATCACCCTGCGTGGCGCGCTCGCCGAGGTCGCCCCGGCACCGGAGGTGATCGTCGAGGCGGTGCCGGAACGACCGGAGCTGAAGCGGTCGGTGCTCGTCGAGGCGGAGCGGCTGCACCCGGCGCTGCTGGGCAGCAACACCTCCAGCATCCCCATCGGCGAGCTGGCCGAGGGCCTGGCCCGGCCGGAGTCCTTCCTCGGGCTGCACTTCTTCAACCCGGTCTGGGCGATGGCCCTGCTGGAGGTCGTGGTCGGCGCGGCCACCGCACCGGAGACCACCGCGGCGGCCGTCGCCCTCGCCGGCCGGTTGGGCAAGGACCCCGTCGTGGTACGCGACCTGCCCGGCTTCGCCACCTCCCGGCTCGGGGTGACCCTCGGCCTGGAGGCGATCCGGATGGTGGCCGACGGGGTGGCCGACCCCGCCGACGTGGACAAGGCGATGGTGCTCGGCTACCGGCACCCGGTCGGCCCGTTGGAGCTGACCGACCTGGTCGGTCTGGACGTGCGGCTGGACATCGCCCGTACCCTCCAGGCCGCCTACGGTGACCGGTTCGCGCCGCCGCCGCTGCTGGTGGAGATGGTCGCCGCCGGCAAGCTCGGCAAGAAGTCCGGCCAGGGCTTCTACGCGTGGAAGGAGGGTCGGCGGCAATGAGCGGACTGCGGGTGGAGGAGCTGCCCGACCGGGTGGTGGTGACGCTGGACCGACCGGAGAAGCGCAACGCCATCGACGCCGACCTGATCGGCGCACTGCACGACGTGTGTGCGGCACTGGAGGCCCGGCCCCGGCTGCTGCTGCTCACCGGCGGCGCGGACGGCCTCTTCGCCGGTGGCGCCGACATCGGTCAGCTGCGGGAGCGGGGTCGGCTGGACGCCCTCGCCGCGATCAACTCGGCGGCCTTCGCCCGGCTCCGGGCCCTGCCGATGCCGAGCGTGGCCGCCGTGGACGGCCCCGCGCTGGGCGGCGGGGCGGAGCTGGCGTACGCCTGCGATCTGCGGGTGTGCACTTCCCGGGCGGTCTTCGGTCAGCCGGAGGTGCGGTTGGGCATCCTGGCCGGTGCCGGGGCGACCCACCGGTTGCCGGCGCTGATCGGCGAGGGGCGGGCCAAGGAACTGCTCTTCACCGGCCGGCGGGTCGACGCCGACGAGGCGCTGCGGATCGGTCTGGTGAACCGGGTGGTGGCGGAGCCGGCGGAGTTGCTGCCCACCGCGCACGGGCTGCTCGACGAGATGGCCGAGGGTTCGGCGCTGGCGCTGCGGCTGACCAAACTCGCGGTGGACGCCCCGGCCGCCGCCCACCCGCAGCTGGACCTGGTCAGTCAGGCGGTGCTCTTCGAGGACGAGGAGAAGCACCGCCGGATGACCGATTTCCTGGAACGCCGCCGACCCCGCTGAACCGGCGGTGGGGCAGCACCGGAGCCGGTGCTGCCCCACCCGATGTGTCGGCGTCAGTGGCGGATCGGTACGCCCGCGTCGGCCAGTGCCTTGATCAGCCCGGCGGACTCACCGAAGCCGATGACCAGCACGGCCTCCGGGCGGTAGTCCTTGATGTCGCCGGCCAGGTTGCCGAAGTCGACCGGCGGGGCCTTGGCGTCGGCCGGCGGGTCGTAGGTGAACAGCTTCACCCGGTCGTTGCCGAAGCCGGCCCGCTCCAGCTCGGCCCGGACGGTCTCCTGGAGGCCCTCGCCGTACGAGTCCTTGCGGGCCACCACCACGATCTTGTGCGGGCCGTCGCGCAGGATCACGTCGGCCAGGGCCCGACCCTGGAGGCTGTCCGGCGGGGCGGTCCGGAAGTAGAGGCCCTTGTCGTCGGCCTGGCTCAACCCGGAGTCGGTGTTGGACGGGGAGAAGAGGATCTTCCCCGCCGCCACCACGTCCGGCAGCACCGCGCTGGAGATGCCGGACGCGGCGGCCCCGATGATGACGTGGACCTTGTCCTTGACGTGCGAGGCCACGGTGGCCTTGGCGACGGCCGGGTTGGTGCCGTCGTCGCCGTCGATCCAGACCACCGGATCGCCGAGCACCCCACCGGCGGCGTTGATCTCCTTGAGCGCCAGCGCCACGCCGGCCGCCAGCGGTGGGTTCGCCAGGGCCAGGTCGCCGGTCTTGGGCAGCAGACCGCCGAGGATCAGTGGAGAGCCGTCGCTGCTGTCGTTGCGCCCGCCCCGCTGCTTCTTCGGCTTGGGGGCGGCCTTGGTGCTCACCCCGGACTCGTCCCCGGCGCCGACGAACTCGGTCTTCGCGTCGTTGATCTTCTGGTTGTCGAAGTGCAGGGTCGCATAGCTGGCGGTGGCCGGCTCCCCGATGTCGGTGAAGCCCGCGCGGGTCAGCGACTGGCCGCGGTACTCGATGTCCTGGGCGTCCCGGGCCAGGGGCAGGCAGCTCGCCGCGTCGGTGCAGCGCTGACCGTTGGTGGTCACCCCGACGATCTGCTTGGCGATGTCGGCCGGATCGGTGCTGCCGGCCAGCTGGGCGGCCAGCGCACTGATCATGACCGCGTCGTACGACTCCGCCGCGTAGAGGTAGTCGGTCAGCTTCGGGTCGACGGAGCGTAGCCGCTGCTTGAAGTCGTCGGTGAGCGGCGTGAGCGGGGTGGTGCCCTTCATGCCGTCGACGAGATCGGCCCGGTCCTTCAGCTCGGCGGCGAAGGAGTTGAGCATGTTGCCGTCGGTGCCGTACAGGCGTACCTGCGGGGTGGCCGCCTCCTCGGGCTTGTCGGTCGTCCCGCAGGCGCTGATGACGAGCAGGAACGACGCGCAGGCCGCCAGGATGGCCGGGCGCGGGCCGCGTGTAACGAGCATGGTCGTCCTTCCTCCGGCGCAGGTCCGGTGCGCACCATAGCGTGCCGACGACAACCGTGGGACCAGGGAGGCTGCCCTGGTCGCCGGCCCGGCAGCAGACCTCACGGTGTGTCACGTCGTCTCAGCAGGTGGTCACCATTTCGGCGCTCTGTTCGCTTGACCTGGCGTCCTACTGTGCCGCAGGTGACCGACGTACCGGATCAGACGCTGGCCGACGCTACCGCCGTACTCCACTCGGCGCTGTCCGGAGACGGTGCCGCGGTGGTCGGCACATTCGACGCCGTGGTGGACCGGTCCGGCCTCGCCGGGGCGTACACGGTCGCCTGGACCCTGGCCGCCACCATGGTCGGCGACCCGCCGCCGCCGGGCGCCTGCGCGCTGGACTTCCCGGGCATCGACGACGCGGGGTACGACACCCGCTGGGTGGCCCGCTTCGTCAGCGCGTACGCCAACCACGACGCCGACACCGGCGAGGCGCTGTTCGGAGCGGCGGTCGCCGACGGGCAGCTGCCGGACTGCCTGCTCACCCTCGCCGGCTCGACCGTGGCCACCCTGCGCAGCCGGGCCGGCTGACGGCGCGATGCCCGGTGCGGACGCCGCGCCGGCCGGCTCAGTACGCGTGGTACGCCACCAGCGGCTCGTACTCGTAGCGCAGGTTGGTGAAGCGGACCTTGAAGTTCGCGCCGTCGCGCACGTTGGTGGCGACGGTGATCCAGTCCGACTTCGCCGGCAGGTAGGTCAGGTAGTTGCAGCTGTTGGTCTTGTCGATGAAGACCACGCACGCCTCGGTGCCGAACGCGCTGCTGTTCTTGACGTTGACGTCCTTGCACCGGGCGCTCGCCTTGTACGGGCCGGCGTCCCCGCCCCATCCGCCGGCCTGGAAGTAGGACCGGACCGCCCCGCCGTAGCAGGTGGCGGCCGACGCGGAGAGGTTGGTTTCCGGGGCGGCCTGGGCGGGTGCGCCGTGCCAGAGCAGGGGCAGGGTGGCGGCGAGTGCGGCCAGGCGAGCGGTCCGGGATGCCATGGTGGTGCCTCCAGGGAGAGGGACGGACCCTGAGTCGTGGACAGGGTGCGGTGAGTGGCGATGATATCTGTCGATCTCTGATCCCGCTGTGACAGACCCATGAACCTTCTGTGGTACCAGTGACGCATGTCCGAGGCGATGCTCAGCAAGGTGCGCAAGCTGTTGGCCCAGGCAGAGGACGCCGCCTGCACCCCCGCCGAGGCGGCCGCCTTCACCGCCAAGGCCACCGAGTTGATCGCCCGGTACGGCGTCGACCGCGCCCTGCTGGCCGCCCGCGACCCCACCACCGACCCGGTCGGCGACCGGGTGGTCGACGTCGTCGCCCCGTACGCCCGGGACAAGGCCGGGCTGCTCGCGGCGGTGGCCGACCCGCTGCGCTGCCGCTGCGTACGACGACCGGCCGGCAGCGGATTCGCGCTGCACCTGTTCGGCTTCGCCAGTGACCTGGAGCGGGTCGACCTGCTCTTCACCTCACTGCTGGTGCAGGCCGCACACGGACTCGCCGGCACCGTGGTCCCGCCCGGCGAGCATCCGGCGGCGTTCCGGCGGTCCTGGTTGGCCGGCTTCGCCCGGGTGATCTCCGACCGGCTGCGGGTCGCCGAGGCGGACGCGGTGGCGCAGCGGGACACCTCGTCGGTCGCGCTGGTGCTGGCCGACCGCTCCGACCGGGTGGCCCACCGGGTCACCGAGGTCTATCCCCGGCTGCGGACCGCGCCCATCCGCCGGCTCGCCGGCTCCGGGTTCGGCGCGGGGGCGGCAGCCGGCCACCGGGCGGACCTCGGCGGCACCGACGCGGTGGACGCCCCGACCACCCGGGCGCACCGCGGACTCCCGACGCGGTGAACGCCCCGACCGCCCGGTGGGGTCAGTGCGGGCCCGGGGCGGTGCCGGTGAGGGTGGCGAGATAGCGGCTGAGCAGCTCGTGCCAGCCGGCCGTCAACGCCTCGCGGTAGCCCTCGGCGGCCTCACCGTGCCGGTCGAAGTGCCGGTGCTCCAGCTCGATGCGGGTGTGCCCCGACTCGTCCGGCAGGAACAGCACCTCCACCTCGCTGGCGCGGGCCGGATCGGGCACCGGGAGCCGGTCGGGGCCGAGCTGCCAGGTGAAGACGAGCCGCCGCGGCGGGTCCCAGGTGAGCACCCGGCCCCAGTCGCCCCGGAAGCCGTACGGGCCGATCTCATAGAGCATGCCGCCGGCCCGGGGCTCCATCCCCAGCTCGGCAAGCGCCGCCGGCCCGGACCAGGTGTATTCGCGCACCCACCAGTCGGCCAACGAGCCGGTGAAGACCGCGAACGCCTGCTCCGCGGTGGCCGGGACGAGGAGCGTGGAGCGCAGCGAGTACCGGTCGACGTCCTGCTGGACGTCCTCCGGATTCGCATTCTCCTGTCCCATAGGCCCGGACCATACCGGCTGATGAGGCGCTCTGCAGCCTCGCGTACTGGCCCGTTCCGGACAATGGACCCAGGTCACCGGAGACGGAACCACCGCCCGGCCCGGCCGGTCGGGAGAACTCCGGTGAAACGGTCCCGGGGGAGCCGGAAACACGAAAACGGTGACCGCGTCTCCGCAGGTCACCGTCTTCTGTAGCCCGGCGAAAGGCTATGTGGCCAGGGGCGGGGTCGAACCGCCGACCTTCCGATTTTCAGTCGGACGCTCGTACCAACTGAGCTACCTGGCCTGGTGCCTCGGGACATGTTACCCGGAGGGCAGGGTCTCCGCCGACAGGGTGATGCGTCCCGATACGCAGAACGCCGCGCAATGGTGCACGCGGCGTCGGCGCTGGCGGTCCTGACGGGACTTGAACCCGCGACCTCCGCCTTGACAGGGCGGCGAGCACTCCAACTGCTCCACAGGACCTTGCTGGTGTTGCCTCCGGCCAGGCCGGACCGTGCCCCCAACGGGATTCGAACCCGTGCTACCGCCTTGAAAGGGCGGCGTCCTGGGCCGCTAGACGATGAGGGCGGCCCCGCCATCATTGCACACTCGCAACTTCAAGCGGACTTGCTCCCATCCGGCCCCGCCGGAGGCATGAGAAGCATATGTCATGCCCCGGCGGTCGGCCAAACCGGTATGCCCGGCGGGGCGCGGCCGGACAAAGCAGCAGCTCAGCGAGGTGGCGCGATCCCGAAACGGCGCTTCAGGTCGCCGATGACGTGCGGAACGGCACCCACTGTGCGGCTCCGGTCACCCCCGCCGTCGTGCATCAGCACCACCGCGCCGGGGCGGGCGGCACCCTCGACCCGTCCGGTGATGACACCGGTGGTGGGCTTCGCCCAGTCCTGGGGGTCGACGGTCCAGTGCAGCGCACGCATGCCGAGCTCCTTGGCCACCGCCACCACCTCCGGCGTCCACCGGCCGCCGGGCTGACGGTAGAACGGCACCTTGGCGCCCGGGACGGCCTTGGTGATGGCCTGGTTGGTGCGGACCAGGTCGGCCCGGATCTCGGCGACCGGCCGGCGGCCCAGGTCGACGTCGTGGTGCCAGCTGTGGTTGCAGAGCTGGTGCCCTTCCCGGACGATCCGGGCCACCAACTCCGGGTGCTTGCGGACCTGGGTGCCGACCACGCAGAACGTCGCCTTCACCTTGGCCGCCCGGAGCTGGTTGAGCACCCTCGGCGTCCAGGTCGGGTCGGGGCCGTCGTCGAAGGTCAACGCCACCGCGCGTACCCCGGTCGCCTTCCGCAACCCGGCGGGGAGCGTCTTCGGCTTGGGCCGCAGCCGGGGTTTCGGCTTGCTGGTCGGCGGCGGTGTCGCGGCCGGGGTGTGGGTCGGCTCGGGCGCGGAGGTCGTCGGGACGGGCGCGGCGGCCGGCCGGACGTGCCGGGGCTGATCGCCACAACCGGCGACCAGCAGGAGCAGACCCAGGGCAACCGCCAGGACGGGGCGTGAACGCATCGTCACTCCGGGGGGTGGGGGTACGCGGACGGCCCCGACGGTAGTTCACGAAAGCGAAATATGTCAGGCCCGGTCGGCCCCGGTCGACTGGTCCAACGAATCCCGGACGGCCAGCGCGAGTGACACCGCCTCGGCCAGATCGACCGGCCGGACCACCCCGGCGGGCAGCGTGTCGGCCCGCCACCCCGGCCCGGCGGCGAGCACCAGCAGCGGCCGGCGGGGCACCGCGAGCAGGGCGGAGAGCTGCCCCGGATCGGCGGTGAGACGGGTGTGCGACCAGACCACCACGGCCGCCGGCCCGGTCCGGTTGACCGCCTCGACCAGTGCCGCCACCGGCACCCGGGCGCCGAGCATCCGGTATGCCACCCCCGCCTCGGCCAGCGCCGCGGCCAGCGCCTCCAGGGGCAGGGTGTGCTGCTCCTCGTCGGCGCAGGAGAGCAGGATGCGGGCCGGCCCGGCGGCCCGGCCGGAGCGGGCGACGGCGGCGAACGCCTCGGAGACACACCGGGACATCAGGTGTTCCACGTCGATCAGGCCGGCGGTCGCCACGTGCCGCTCACCGATGCCGGCCAGCACCGGGCGGAGCAGCCCCTCCCAGGTGGCGATCACCCCGTCGGTGGCCAGCGCGTGCGAGATCGTGTCGCCGATCACCGCCGCGTCCAGCCGCATGGCGGCGCGGGCCAGTCCCCGGGCCGCCGGTCCGGCCCGGCCGACCGGGATGGTCTGCCCGCCGCCGTCCCGGCCGGTCCCGGCCGGCAGCCGCACCGCGACACCGGGACTCTGTTTCGCCCAGCGGGCCGCCTCCGCCGGGGTGACCCCCTCGGCGGTGAGTTTCCGCATGATCTCCAGGCGGGCCAGGTCAGCCGGCGTGTAGCGCCGGTGGTGACCGGGAACGTGCTGGCTGGGGCCGAGGCCGTAGCGCTGGTGCCAGGTACGCAGGGTGGTGACCGCCACACCCAGCCGGCGTGCCACGGCCCCCGCGCTCAGCGGCTCATCGACCACCCGACCGCTCCGACACGTCGTCCACCCGGCGGCCGGACGGGGTGGCGGACCCGGCGGCGTGGGCGCCGGGAGGAGCGGTGGGGCCGGTGGTGGCAGTGGCGAGGGTGGGGTCAGCGGTGGGACCGGTCGGGGTCGGGCGGAGCAGGCGGCTCAGCACTCCGCCGAGCCAGGGCGCGTAGCTGCGCGGGTCGGTGTCGATCTCGGCCATCACCCTGGTCGGATCGGCCCAGCGCAGCTCGGACACCTCGTCCGGGTCCGGCAGCAGGGTGAGCCCGGTCGGCACGTCGGCCCGGAGCACATGGTCGTACTCGAACTCGACCCGACCGGTGGTCGGGTCCTCGGCGTAGTAGAGGTAGACACCGACCTCGGTCAGCGACACCGGCCCGGCGCCCAACTCCTCGGTGAGCCGGCGGTTGGCCGCCTCCGCCAGCGACTCGCCCGGCAGCGGGTGCCCGCAGCACGAGTTGGCCCAGCGCAGCGGGAACCGGGTCTTGACCGGGGCCCGCTGTTGCAGGAGGACCCGGCCGTCCGGGTCGACCAGCAGCACCGAGAAGGCCCGGTGCAGCCGTCCGGGCGCCTGGTGGGCGGCGGCGACGGTGGCCTCACCGAGCACCCGGCCGGTGTCGTCGACCAGCTCGACGAGGTGACCCTCCCGGGACTTCACGCGGTCACCGCCCCGCGCCGGTGATGCGGTTGGCGGCGAGCTTGCCGGAGATCAGCACCATCGGCACGCCCACACCGGGCTGGGTGCCGGAACCGGTGAAGACCACGTTGGGCAGGCTCCGGTGCAGGTTGGACGGGCGGAACGGCCCGGTCTGGAAGAGGGTGTGCGCGGCGGCGAACGGCGTACCGGCAGCCATTCCCTGCTCCTCCCACTCGGCGGGGGTGATCGTACGCAACACCTCGATGCCGGCGCCGAACCCGACGTACCCGCGCTCCTCCAGCGTGGCGACGAGTTGGTCGGCGTAGCGCCGGCTCAGGTCGCCCCGCCAGTCGAACGGGGCCCGGTCGAGGTTGGGCACCGGGGCCAGCACGTAGTAGGTGTGCCGCCCGGCCGGGGCGACCGACGGGTCGGTCCGGCTCGGGTTGGTGACCAGCAGCGACGGGTCGCTCATCAGCTCACCGCGCCCGATCACCTCGTCGAAGGTGCCCTTCCAGGCCCGCCCGAAGTGGATGTTGTGATGAGCGATCTTCCCATACCCCTGCGTCGATCCGATGTGCAGGACCACGCAGGACGGCGAGTAGGTCAGCCTGCGCTGCCGCCCCTCGGGCAGCAGGTCACGGTAGGCGACCGGCAGGTCCGGGTTGAGCACCACCACGTCGGCCGGGACCAGCTCACCGTCGGCGGTGACCACCCCGGTGGCCCGGCCGTTGGCGGTCTCCACCCGGGTGACCGTGGTGTCGTACCGGATCTGCACGCCGTGCTTCTCGGCCGCGCCGGCCATCCCCCGGGAGACCGCGTGGATACCGCCGCGCGGGAAGTAGACCCCGGCCACCGAGTCGAGGTACGCGATGACGCTGTAGATGGCCAGCGCGTCGTGCGGCGAGAGTCCGGCGTACATCGCCTGGAAGGAGAAGATCCGCTGGGTGCGGGGGTCGGAGAAGAACTGGTTGATCTTTGTCTGGAGCCGCCGGAACGCCCCGCTGGCGAGCAGCTTCAGCAGGTTGCCGGTGAGCAGGTCGGTCGGGACGTCCAGGTTGCGGTCGATGAAGTCGGCCCGCTCCCAGTTCCACAGGTTGCGGGCGTAGTCGACGAACCGCAGGTAGCCGTCGGCCTCCCGGGGGCCGCAGACCCGGGAGATCTCGGCCGCCATCCGGGTGGTGTCGGTGATCACGTCCAGCGTGGAGCCGTCCGGGTAGTAGGCCCGGTAGGCGGGGTCGATGGGGGTCAGGTCGAGCCAGTCGTGCAGCTCCTCGCCGACCGCACCGAGCGCCTCGGCGATCAGGTCGGGCATGGTGAGCACGGTCGGGCCGGTGTCGAACTCGTACCCGTCGACGCTGAGCCGACCGGCCCGTCCGCCGGGCACCGGTTCGCGTTCCAGCACGGTCACCTGTCGGCCGCTGCCGGCCAGGTGCAGCGCGCACGCCAGCCCGCCCAGGCCCGCGCCCACGACCACCACCCGGTCCGTACGTCCCGTCACGGTACGCACGCGACCACCTCCTTCACGAAGTTGCCCATCATGCCCGCCGCGTGGTGGCGGCGGTGGCGAGACCGGTCAGCGCGGTGCGCGCCGTCTCGTCGATCGACGCGGTCCCCAGCGCGGCGAGCGCGTCGGCGACCCGGTCGGAGATCATGCGCTCGACCCGGCCGACCGCGCCGGTGTCGGCGACGATGTCGGCCAGCCGGGCCACCTCGCGGACGCCGACGGCGGTGCCGGCCCGCTCCAACGCCCGCCGCTGGCCACCGGTGGCGAGCTGACGGGCGAGCATCAGCAGCACGGTCGGCTTGCCGGTGCGCAGGTCGTCGCCGGCCGGCTTGCCGGTCGCCGCCGGGTCGCCGTAGACGCCGAGCAGGTCGTCGCGGAGTTGGAACGCCTCGCCCACCGCCAGCCCGTAGCGGGTGTACGCGGCGATCAGCGGCGCGTCGGGCGCGATGCCGGCCAGGCTGGCGCCGAAGAGCAGCGGGCGCTGGACGGTGTAGCTGGCCGTCTTGTAGCGGGCCACCCGCAGCGCCTGGTCCACCGACCAGTTCGCCGCGTCGTTCTCGCCGAGCACGTCGAGGTACTGCCCGGCGATGGTCTCGATGCGCATCTGGTCGTAGCAGCGCCGCACCTCCAGCAGCCGGGCGGGCGGCACGGTGGCGTGGGCGAGCAGCCGGTCCGCCCAGACGAGGCAGAGGTCGCCGATGAGGACGGCAACCGACTCACCGAACCGGCTCGGGTCACCGGTGTGTCCGGCGGTGACGTGCCGGGCGGCGGCGGCCCGGTGCACGGTGGGCAGGCCACGGCGGGTGTCCGAGGCGTCCATCACGTCGTCGTGCACCAGGGCGAAGGTGTGCAGCAGTTCCAGGGCGGCCAGCGCGGGCAGCACGGTGGGCAGCGGCGCGTCGCCGCCCACCACGCCACGCCAGCCCCAGTAGGCGAAGGTCGGGCGGACCCGCTTGCCGCCGGCCAGCACGGACTCGCGGGCCGTCGCGGCGAAGCCGCCCATCGCTGCGTCGATCTCGGTCAGGGCGTCGACTTCGCGGGTGAGGAACGCCGACAACGTGTCGTCGACGTCGTTGACCAGGTCACGGGCGAAAGCGACAAGTACGCCGTGGACCGGATCGTCCGTCGCTCCCGGCTGTGCCGGCGCGACGCGGAGCGCATTACCCGCAACTGCGTCGTTGGCCATGGGGGCGAGCGTACCCTAGGGTTACGAGTTGCGTCGATTGCTGCGTCGAATCGGAGGAGGCCCGGTGGACACCGATCTCACCGCTGCCTATGCCCGCTGCCAGGAGCTGCACAGACACCACGGGCGCACCTACTATCTCGCCACCCGGCTGCTTCCCGCATGGAAACGGCGACACGTGCACGCCCTGTACGGCTTCACCCGCTACGCCGACGAGATCGTGGACCGCACCGAGGACCTGCCGCCCGCCGAACGCGCCGCCCGGCTGGACGCCTGGGGCTCCCGCTTCGTCGCCGGCCTGCACGGCGAGCCGGTCGACGACCCGCTGCTGCCGGCGGTGCTGCACACCATCGCCGTGTTCGACCTGGACCGGACCGACTTCGCGTCGTTCCTGCGCAGCATGGCGATGGATCTGACGGTCCTGTCGTATCCGACCTATGACGACCTGCTCGACTACATGGAGGGCTCGGCGGCCGTCATCGGCACCATGATGCTGCCCATCCTCGGCAGCTCCGACCCGGTCGCGGCCCGGGAGCCGGCCCGCCAGCTCGGATTCGCCTTCCAGTTGACCAACTTCATCCGGGACGTCGCCGAGGACCTCGACCGGGGCCGCACCTACCTGCCCGACGAGGACCTGGCCAAGTTCAACGTCACCCCCGAGGATCTGCGCGCCGCGCAGGCCGCCGGCCGCAGCACCGACCGGATCCGTGACCTGATCGAGTACGAGGTGACCCGCGCCCAGGCCCACTACGCCGCGGCCGCGCCGGGCATCACCCTGCTCGCCCCCGCCTCCCAGGCGTGCATGCGCACCGCGTACGCCCTCTACGGCGGCATCCTCGACGAGGTCGCCGCCCAGGACTACGACGTGTTCGTCCAGCGGGCCGTGGTGCCCCAGCGGCGTCGGCTGTCGGTGGCGGCGAAGGCGCTGCTCGCCCGTACCGGCACCCCGGTCATGGTGCCCGGCCCGGCGCTGACGTGAGCGGCCGTACGGCGGTGGTGCTGTTCACCCGCGACCTGCGGGTGCACGACCACCCGGCCCTGGCGACGGCCTGCGCCGCCTTCGACCGGGTGGTGCCGCTGTACGTCCTCGCCCCGACGCTGGCCGACCACTCGCCCAACCGCACCCGGTTCCTGCACCAGTGCCTCGCCGCGCTGCGGGACACCCTGCGCGGGCTCGGCGGTGACCTGGTGATCCGCCGGGGCGACCCGGTGGCCGAGGCGATCCGGGTGGCCCGGGAGGTGGGTGCCGAGGGGATCGGCCTGTCCGCCGACGTCAGCCGCTACGCCCACCGCCGGGAACGCCGGCTGCGCGCCGAGTGTGACCGGCACCGGCTCGCCCTGCGGCTCTTCCCCGGCGTCACGATCGTCGAGCCGGGGGCGCTGCGGCCCGGCGGCGGCGACCACTACCGGGTCTTCACCCCGTACCACCGGGTCTGGTCGGGGGTGCAGTGGCGGGCCGAACTGGCCGCGCCCCGGCGGGTCACCCTGCCCGACGGGGTCCCGGTCGGTCGGCTGCCGGCACTGCCCAGGGGCGAGTCGCCGGACGCCGTGGTCGGCGGCGAGGCCGTCGGGCAGCGCCGGCTCGCGCAGTGGTCGCCCACCCTGCACCGGTACGACGACATCCACGACGACCTGGCCGGCGACGAGACCTCCCGGCTCAGCCCCTACCTGCGGTTCGGCTGTCTGTCCCCGCTGGCGGTGGCGAACCGGGCCGACGACCGGGGGAGCCCGTTCGTCCGGCAGCTCTGCTGGCGGGACTTCTACTACCAGGTCACCGCCGCCTTCCCGGAGATCTCGGCCAAGGCCTACCGGCGCGGGGCCACCGAGGACTGGCGGTACGACGCGGCGGCGCTGACCGCATGGACCGAGGGTCGGACCGGGATGCCGATCGTGGACGCCGGGATGCGTCAACTGCACGCCGAGGGGTGGATGCACAACCGGGCCCGGCTGATCACCGCCGGCTACCTGACCAAGGTGCTCGGCCTGGACTGGCGGCCCGGCCTCGGGGTCTTCTCCCGCTGGCTGCTCGACGGGGACGTGCCCAACAACTCCGGCAACTGGCAGTGGGTGGCCGGCACCGGCAACGACAGCCGCCCCTACCGGGGACTCAACCCGGTACGCCAGGCCGAACGCTACGACCCCGACGGCGGGTACGTCCGCCGCTGGGTGCCCGAGCTGGCGGCGGTGGCCGGCAAGGCCGTGCACCAGCCGTGGCGGCTGTCCCCCGAGGTGCGCCGCACCCTCGACTACCCGCCGCCGCTGGAGGTCCCCGACACCGACCCGGTCTGGCTGCGCTGACCCACCGGCAGGCGGTCCGGTGCACGGGGGCGGGAATTCCGGGGTGGAGCGGTGGCCGGGGGCGGGGCCGTGCGGAATGCTGGCGGGATGGCAGAGCCGGAACTGGTGGACGTGGTCGTGGTCGGGCTCGGCGTGGGCGGCGAGGAGGTGGCCGGGCGGCTCGCCGAGGCCGGCCTCACCGTCGTCGGCGTCGAACGGGACCTGGTCGGCGGGGAGTGCCCGTACTGGGGCTGCATCCCCAGCAAGATGATGATCAGGGCGGCGAACGCCCTGGCCGAGGCCCGACGGGTCGACGGGTTGGCCGGGTCGGCGCAGGTCCGGGCCGACTGGGCGCCGGTGGCGAAACGCATCCGGGAGGAGGCCACCGACACCTGGAACGACCAGGCCGCGGTGGACCGGTTCACCGGTAAGGGTGGGCGGTTCCTGCGCGGCAGCGGCCGGCTCGACGGCCCCGGTCGGGTCCGGGTCGGTGAGCAGGTGTTCCAGGCCCGGCGGGGCATCGTCCTCGGCACCGGCACCCGCCCGTCGATCCCGCCGATCGAAGGGCTGGCCGGCACCCCGTACTGGACGAACCACCAGGCGATCGAGGTGACGGAGCTGCCGGCGACCCTGCTGATCATCGGGGGCGGCGCGATCGGGCTGGAGCTGGCGCAGGTCTTCGCCCGGTTCGGGGTCGGGGTGACCGTGCTGGAGGCGTCCGGCCGGGTGCTCGCCCTGGAGGAGCCGGAGTCGTCCGAGGTGGCCGCCGCCGCGCTGCGCGCCGACGGGGTGGAGATCGCCACCGAGGTCAGGATCGAACGCGTCGGCCACGACGACGGCACGTTCACCGTGTATGCCGGTGACCGGTCGTTCAGCGCCGAGAAGCTGCTGGTGGTGACCGGTCGCCGGGCCCACCTGGAAGAGTTGGGGTTGGACACCGTCGGGGTGGACGGCACCCAGCGCTACCTGCCGGTGGACGACCGGATGCACGTCACCGACGGGATCTGGGCGGTCGGCGACGTGACCGGCGAGGGCGCGTTCACCCACATCGCCATGTATCAGGCATCGATCGTGGTCGCCGACGTGCTCGACCACGCCCGGCGGGCCGCTGGCGGTCCCGACGCCAGTGGCACCGCCAGCGTGGTGGGCGGTGCGATGGGCGCGTCCAGCGCGGTCGGGGGGTCGATGGGCGCGGCCGGCCCGAGCGGCGCCGCCGGCACCGTCCCCCGCGCCGACTACCGGGCGCTGCCCCGGGTCACCTTCACCGATCCTGAGGTGGGTGCGGTCGGGCTCACCGAACGGCAGGCCCGCGAGCGGGGCATCAACGTGCAGGTCGGCTTCACCGAGCTGTCGTCGTCCACCCGGGGCTGGATCCACAAGAGCGAGCCGGGCGGCTTCATCAAGGTGATCGCCGACGCCGACCAGGGGGTGCTGATCGGCGCGACCTCGGTCGGCCCGGCCGGTGGGGAAGTGCTCTCGGCGCTGGTCGTCGCGGTGCACGCGGCCGTCCCGGTCAGCCAGCTCCGGCACATGATCTATGCGTACCCGACGTTCCACCGGGCCATCCAGAGCGCCCTGACCGATCTGAGCTGAGCCACCACGCCGGGCCGGCGCGGTTCATGCGCCGTGCCGGCCGGCGCCGGCGGTGAAGCGGGCCGCGCCGGCCAGCGCGTCGGCCGTGAGCGAGTCCATCCCGTAGGCGAACTCGGTGGCGAGCGCCTCCGGCTCGGGCCGGCCGGCGCCGGCCAGCACCGACGCCCGGTCGTTGCGCAGGCAGGTCTGCGGATGGTGGGCGATCTCGGCAGCGAGCCGCTCGGCCGCCGCCCGTGCCTCACCCGGCGCGACCACCCGGTTGACCAGCCCCATCGCGTACGCCTCGTCGGCGGGCACCGGACGGCCGGTGAGGATCAGGTCCATCGCCCGGCCCTGGCCGATGAGCCGGGGCAGCCGTACGGTGCCACCGTCGATCAGCGGCACCCCCCAACGTCGGCAGAACACCCCGAGCACCGCGTCCGACTCGGCGACCCGCAGATCGCACCAGAGCGCCAGCTCCAGGCCGCCAGCCACCGCGTACCCGGAGATCGCCGCGATGACCGGCTTGGACAGTGACATCCGGGTGGGACCCATCGGGCCGTCGCCGTCGGGCTCGACCCGGTTGCCGCTGGGGGTGCCGATGGCCTTGAGGTCGGCACCCGCGCAGAACGTGCCGCCCGCGCCCCACAGCACCGCCACCCGTGCCTGCGGGTCGGCCTCGAACGCACGGAACGCGTCGGCGAGCGCCCGCGCGGTCGGGCCGTCGACGGCGTTGCGCGACGCCGCCCGGTCGAGGATCACCGTGGTCACCGCCCCGTCCCGGGAAACATGTACGGCCATCCCCCCAGCATCCCCCGCCCAGCCCCGACCGCCCAGCCCTCGACCGTCCCGCCTCGACCGTCCCGCCCGCTGCGCGGGCTTGCGGGTGGCGCTGTTGGGGCGATGTTGCGGGGTTCCGGGGGCTTGATACCGCTATCTGCGCGACATTGAGGGGATCTCCGTGGGCGGGTAGTGCCGGGACGTGGCCCGGCCGGTGCGACCCGGTGGCACGGCGGGCGGGGCGGGGTCAGCGGCGGTCGGTGATCCGGGTGAGGAAGGTGTGCCAGGCGGCAGGGGTGAAGGTCAGGGTGGGGCCGTCGGGGTCCTTGGAGTCGCGGACGGCGATGACTCCGGGCAGGTTGGCGGCCACCTCCACACAGTTTCCGCCGTTGCCGCTGCTGCGGGTGCTCTTGCGCCAGCGTGCGTCGTTCAGTTCCATGTCTGGGCCACCTTCGTGATCAGATCGACGGACTGCCAGTGGGACAGCGCTTCGCCGCGCACGTTCTCCCACGCTGCCATCATGGCCGCGAGGTCATCGAGATCGCTAACTACCTGTCCCTGGAGTTGGTTGTCGAGGTCGTTTCCTCGGCTGGGCCCGGGCGCGAGGATCGGACGGCGCGGTGTGACACCGGCACCCCGGCACCCGCCCGCCCCAGCCCGCCCCGGCCCGGCACCCGCCCGCCCCGGCCGGCACCCGCCCGCCCCGGCCGGCACCCGCCCGCCCCGGCCGGCACCCGCCCGCCCCGGCCGGCCCCGGCCCGCCCCGGCCGGCCCCGGCCCGCCCCGGCCCGGCCCGGCCCGGAGATCGTGGCGCTGGTGGCGTCCGCGTCCGCGTACCGGCGCTGATCGGTGCAGTCTCTCCGGGTCCGCCGCCGGAGGACGCTGGTGGCGGGATGTTGCGGAGTCCGGGCTGGGTGGATACCGCTATCTGGCCGCTGTTGAGTCAATCAAGCCGGGGAACCCGAATTGGTGCCGACCGCCCGGTTTGCCGCCGGTTCGGCCGGGAAGTCGGTGAACGTGCGAGCGTTGATGACGAAACTCGAACAGACCGCCGCGCTGGACCGGGTAGGCGACCGGTTGCAGCGCGCCGTCCAGGCGACCCTCCGCCCGCAGCGGGTACGTGACCTGCTGCACGGCGTCTTTCTGGGCCACCCGCTGCACCCCGCGATGGTGCAGGTGCCGGTGGGCGCCTGGATCAGCGCGGCAGTGGTCGACCTGCTCCCCGGCCAGCGCCGCGCGGCCACCACGCTGGTCGCGCTGGGCACCGTGAGCGCGGTACCCGCCGCCGTGGCCGGGCTCAACGACTGGGCGGAGCTGTCCCGGGACCAGCGTCGGGTGGGGCTCGTCCACGCCGCCGCCAACACCGTGGGCCTCACCCTGTACGCCGGCTCCCTCGCCGCCCGGTTGAACGGCCGACACGGCGTCGGCCGGGCGCTGGCCTATCTGGGGCTGGGTGCGGCGAGCGCCGGGGCGTACCTCGGTGGGCATCTGGCGTACAAGCAGGGGGCGCAGGTCAGCCAGAGCGTCTCCGAACTGCACCGGATGAGCGACGGATGGCAGTCGGTGGCCGAGCTGGCGGGGCTGCCGCAGCGAAAGCTGGTGACCCGCGAGGTGGACGACGTCTCGGTCATCCTCTACCGGCACGGCGACGAGGTCACCGTGATGTTGGAGCGCTGCCCGCACCAGAGCGGCCCGCTCGGTGAGGGTGAGGTGCAGGAGATCGACGGGCACGCCTGTGTGGTCTGCCCCTGGCACGGCTCGGCGTTCCGACTCAACGGTGGCGAGGTAGTGCACGGCCCCTCCGCCACCGACCAGCAGATCCTCCCCACCCGGATAGTCGACGGCACCCTCCAGACCCGCCTCCCCTAACCCCACCCGCCCCACCCGCCCCACCCGCCTCGCCTCGCCTCGCCCTAAAGCGTTGATCAAGAGGTTTGCGGCAAATTGGAGATCAACTTTGACGCAAACCTCTTGATCAACTGGGCGAGCCGGCCGGGGCGGGGCGTCCGGGGGCGGGGCGTCCGGGGCGAGGCGGCCGGGGCGGGGTGGGTAAGGCCGGGTGGGGTCGGCCGGGTGGGGCAGGGCGGCGGGGCGGGGCGGGGCGAGGAGTGTGGGTGGGGGTCAGTCGCGGCGGTGGCGGCCGGTTACCAGGTCGCGGGCGGCGGAGGCGCGGCTGCCCATGGAGCGGCCCGAGGCGCGGCCGGTGGTGGTGCGGTTGGTGGACATGCGGGCGGCGGCGATCCGGGCGGCCGAGGTGCGGCCGGCCACCACCCGTGCGGGGCGGCGGCGCAGGCCGAGTACCGCGCCGATCTGCGCGCCGACGATGCTCGCCACCGCCAGTACCGCCGAGACGGCCAGCGGCCGGTTGATCGCGTCGTCCGGGGTGGCCCGGGACGCTCCGGCGGCCATCGCCGGTGGCACCCCGACGGGTCGCTCGGCCGGGGGTTGGGCGGTTTGCGGGGTGGCGGTCTGCGGGGTGGCCGGTCCGACCTTTCCGGTCGGCTTCGGGGTGGCGGGGGTCACCGGGTTGGTGGGCTTGCCCGGGGTGGTCGGCGAGGCCGGACCGCCCGGCTGCGGGTCGGCATGGCCGCCGGGGGTGCCCGGCGTGGTGACCGGCGGGCGCGGGGACGGCTTGCGGGGCGTACCCGGGACGAGGTGGCCGCTGGCGTGCCGGCGGGCACCGGTGTCGTCGGCCTCGGTGGGGAGCTTGATGAGCTGACCCGGCCGGATCCGGTCGGCGTCGCGCAGGTGGTTGAGCCGGGCGACCTCGGGATAGCGGTCGAAGTCGTCCAGGTAGCGTTCGGCCACCTCACCCAGGTAGTCACCCCGGGCCACCCGGTACACCGGCTTCGCCGTCGACTTCCCGTCCTCGAGGCCGGTCCGGGGGACGGGACCGAGGCCGGAACCGGGGACCGCGCCGTGGGTGACACCGGCGCTGGCACCGAGGCCGGCGCTGGGGGCGGCACCGAGCCCGGTGCGGGAGGTGTCCAGCGTGGTCGCCACGCCGGTGCCGGCGGCGGCCGGGAGCGGCTGGGCCAGCGTCACCGCCGCGCTCGCCGCCGGACTGGCCGCGAGGATCAGCGCGACCGAGCCCAGCAGGGCCGCCGCCGCCCGCTGCTGCCGGCTCATCCCGGGCAGCCGGGGCGTCTGTCGGCGGGTGACCTGGGCACCCATCTCCACCAGCACCGAGAAGGCGAACGTCGCCCAGCCGAACCAGCCGACCAGTGCCAGTGCCCGGATGAAGAGCTGGCCGTCGTCCCGACTGGTCAGCACGGAGCCGACCTCGGTGAGGGTGGGCAGGTGGTCCGGCAGCGGGTTGCCGGCGAAGGCGAGCAGGGCGACCGGTGCGCCGACCAGCAACGCCACCAGTACCACCAGCGATCCGAAGCCGGTGAGCAACTGCCCGGTACGTCGGGCGGTGGAACCACGTGATGTGGTCATGCTGCCCTCCTTCCTACGGTCTGCCGGTGCGGGGACACCGGATGAGTGGGCCTACGGTCTCGGTGCGGGGGTACCGGGTGAGCGGGCCTACGGTCTGGGTGCGCAACAGACGGAATCCGCCAGGTCGACGGGCTCATGGGCGGTCGGTGAGGGAGCGGGCGGTCGCCTCGCCGGAGACGGTGACGGTGCGGTCCATGCCGATCAGGCCGAGCATGTGCCGGCGGTAGACGACGGTGACCCGTACCCGGATCTGCTTCTCACCGGCGACCACCGGGAAGCTGACCTGTTGGCCGGTCACGTCGGAGTTGCCCCGCAGGTACTGGGTGACGGCCGCGCGGGCGCCCGGCTCGTCGATCACCTTGGGTCGCCCCTCGATCGCGGCGGCCCGGTCGATCACCTGACCGCCGCTGCGGGCCGCCTCGGCGGCCAGGTCGTCGGCGCGTTGCAGGGTGCGCAGTTGACCCGCGCCGTCGTAGGCGACGCCGATGATCGCCAGGACGCCGATCATGGTGACGGCGAGGAAGAGGCTGATCCGGCCCTCGTCGCCGGTCGGACGCGGGATCACCGCCGGCTCCGGTAACGGTCCAGCGGGGAGCCGAAGGTGGCCTCGACCCGTTTGTCGCCCATCGGCAGCCCGGGGAAGCGCATGCCGGCGAAGGAGACCGTGCAGCGCACCCGGACCCAGATGCTCACCGGCTCGCCGAGTGGGCTACGGAAGGCCGTGCTCAGCGAGGTGCGGTCGGAGTTGCGGGTCGACCCCCAGACCGTGACCTGGGGTGCGCTCGTGCAGTTGAGGCCGCGCCAGTCGAGCTGCCGCCGGGCGGCCGTCCGGGCGGCGCTCTCCGCCGTGCCGGCGTCGCGGGCGATCGAGGCGGCCCGCGCGGCGTCGTGCGCCGCCGCCTCCACCGCCTCGTCGGCCACGGCGACCCGGCCGGCCACCCCGGCCAGCATCAGCAACGCGAGGAACGCGGGGGCCAGCACCGCCACCTCCACCGACACCGATCCCCGGGTACGCCCCGCCGCCCGGTCGGCCGGCGTCGATCCCCGGGTACGTCCCGCCGCCCGGTCCACCGACATGTCGCCCGGGTGACGCCCGGCGGCCTGCCCGACCACCCCGTCGGGGCTGCCGGATCGCGGGGGGTGGACGACGGCCCGGTCGCCCCGGGCACGTCCTCGGGCGGGCCGGGTCAGCACGTCGCGCCAGGTACGCCCGGTGCGCCGGGGCGGGTGGGCGGTCACGGGTTCGTCCACCGTTCGACGGTGCCGTGGGCGGTCTGCCGGACGTCGAACCGGACGGCCGGGATGACGCTCAGGGACTTCCCGGTGACCGTGCAGGTCACCTCGGTGGCGGTGGTGGCGCAGGTGGTCCTCGCGCCGACCAGCCAGTCCCCGGCGGCACCGAGGAAACGCCTGGCGCGGGCCTCACCCGCCCCCGCCGGAGCGTCGAGGACCCGTTGCGCGTTCACCCCGCTCTGGGCGGCGTGCATCGCTGTCGACCGGGCCACGAACCAGGCGGCGATCTGGATGGAGCCGAAGAGCAGCACCAGCACCGCCGGCATCACCACGGCCAGCTCCACGGGGTTGGCCCCCCGGTCCGTACCCCCGGCGGTGAGCCTCCGCCGGACGGCCCAACCGGCACCGCGCAGCCCGGTCAGGACGGCCCGTCCCGCCGTGGATGCGCGCAGGGGTGCGCACCGGGACCGGGCGGTGGGGGCCGTCCGGTCCCGGCGTGAGCCGGCCGGGGGGACGCGGGTCACTTGGTCGGGATGCCGTTCATCCAGGCCTCGGCCTTGGACTTGACCAGAACGGTGACCGCGATCCCGGCGGTGACCAGGCCGGCGATGATCACGGCGGTCGGGACGGGGCTGTCGCCCCGCTCCGCCTCGCGGCGTAGCTCGGCCAGACGGGCCACCGTGGCCACGTAGAGGAAGGTGACGAGCTGCATGGGGAGGGCTCCTTCTCGGGGTGGGTTGCTCAGAGGCGGGCGACGAACGGATAGAGGACGAACGCCAGCAGCACGAAGACCAGCAGCGAGCCGGGAATGTCCAGCCGGCTGGTGACGCCCTCGGCGCGGGCCAGGTTGTCGGTGCGGATCTGGTCCCGGAGTGACTCGGCGCGGCTGCGCAGCGTCTCGTGCACCTGGGCGCCCTCGCTGCCGGAGGACCGCATGATCGCTCCGACGTCACCCAGCTCCGGGATGCCGATCTTCTCGGCTAGCTCCTGTAGCTCGTCCCAGGGCGAGTGCATCTGCATCTGGGCGATCCGCAGCGACTCCCGGATGCGGGCGAAGACCCAGCCGTCGCAGACGGCCGCCGCGCGTTCCAGCGACTGCACCGGGCCGTGCGCCGCCGACAGCTGCAACGCCACCAGATCCAGGTAGGTGCAGACCGCCGCGCGGAACTCATCCCGGGCGGTGTCCGCCTTGGCCAGCACCGTGCGGTGCGCGAGCAGCGCGCAGACCAGCGCCAACCCCAGACTGCCCAGCACCGGTACGACCACCGGCATGCTCACCCCGGCCAGGAAGAGCAGCGCCCCCGCCACCGTCGGGGTGGCCAGCCCGACCAGGGCGGAGAGCAGGATCGACATGGCGTACTGCTCGGGGGTCTGGTCGAGCAGGGCGAGCTGACGGTGCGGCGGGCGCAGCCAGCGGGAGAAGCCACCCAACCAGTCCGGCCCCCGCCCGGCGACGACGGCGGTGCCCGGCGGTTGGTGCAGCCGGCGCAGCGCGGGGCCGAGCGCCGGGGAGGCCGGCAACGCCTCCCGGACCAGCAGGAACACTCCGAGCCCGACGGCGGCCCCGCCGAGCACCGCGATGGTGAGCTGCCAGTTGAGCGTCATGCGACCAGCTCCGCCGGGTCGGGCCTGGGCAGGAACCGGGGCGGCGGCGGGGGCTGGCTCATCGCGCGTACCCACACCAGCAGGGCGATGAACGCCGTCGCGAGCGTCGCCATCAGCAGTTGACCGAAGAACGTCCCGTACGGCCGGACGTACTCGGTGTTGACCAGCCCGTACGCCAGCACGGCCAGGGTCATCCCGGTGAGGAAGCGGACCGCGAACCGGGGCTGGGTGCGTTTGGCCTCCACCTCACGCCGGGTGGCCACCTCGGCGGAGGCGGCCGAGGCGATCGAGCCGAGCACGTCGCCGAGGCGCTCCCCCCGGTCGGTCAGGTGCAGGATCAACGCGGCGACCACCTGGTCGCAGACCGGGTCGCCGATCTCGTCGGCGAACGCCAGCAGGGCGGACCGGGCCGTCCAGCCGGCCTGGAGGCGGGCGGCGAGCAGTCGTACCTCCTCCTGGATCTGGTCCGGGACGGTGGCGATGGTGACGACGATCGCCTGCTGGAGGCCCTGCCCGGTGTTGGAGACGTCCTTGAGTCGGCGGGTCCACTCGCCGACCGCCTCGATCCGGGTGATGGCCCGCTCCTCGGCCCGGCCCACCGCGAACAGCCAGGGCACCCCCGGCACCGCCACCGCCACGATCAGCCCCACCACCGGCAGCCCGGTCAGCAGGAAGGCCAGCGCCCCCGCCACCGCCGCCGCGCCCAGGGTCATCTGGTGGGCCCGCTGGTCCCGCCGGTTGGTGCCGGAGCCGAGCCAGAGCCGGCGCAGCCCGGTGGTCGAGGTGCGGGTCGGTCGGGTCGGCTTGGTGGTGCCGAACAACGCCACCACGGCCAGCACCATCCCACCGACACAGGCCGCCCCGGAGACCACCGCGAGCAGTTCGATGGTGCTCATCGGCGCACCACCGGGGCGAGGCGGCTGTGCCGGGGACGACGCCAGGCGCCCGCCCCGGCCTCGATGAAACGGGACAGCAGCCGGGCGTCGTAGCCGACCCGCAGCAGTTGCCCCCGGACCCGTTCGGGCAGGTGGCGGGGGATGGCCCGACCGTCCGGGCCGGGCCCGAAGACGGTGGTGGTGGTGATCCGGTTGGCGTCGCCGACACCGATCACCTCCTCCACGTGGGAGACGAACCGGTGCTTGCGTCCGCCGATCGCGGTCTCGTCCTCGACGGTGACGTAGACGATCAGGTCGAGGGCGTTGCCGGCCATCCGGCGGGCCTGGTCGACGGTCATCTCCCGGCCGTACGCCAGCGCCAGCTCGATGATCCGCTCGCTCACCCCGGCCGGGGTACGGGCGTGGATGGTGCACATCGATCCCCGGCTGGTGGTCATCGCCTGGAGCATCGGCACGATCTCCCGGGACCGGACCTCGCCCACGATGATCCGCAGCACGCCCATCCGCAGCGACACCGGGATCAGGTCGGCGATGCTCACCTCGCCGGCCGGGCGACCGTCCAGGCCGCGCTCGCCGTGCCCCTCCCGGGACTCGAAGCTCATCACCGCCCGGTGCTTGTCCCCGCGCCGGGCCGGCAGCAGCTCCCGGCTCTCCTCCAGCAGCACGTACGGCTCGTCGGGCGGGATCTCGTCCATCAGCGCCCGGATGACAGTGGTCTTGCCGGCCCCGGCCAGCCCGGCGACCATGATGTTCAACCCGGCCCGCATGGACGCCCGGAGGAAGTCGCGCAGCAGCGGATCGATCATCTCGTCCAGGTCGGGGCGGCTGCCGGCCAGGTCGTCGAGGCTGACGTCCAACGTGTTGTGCTTGCGGATCACCGCGTACGGCCGGTGGCTGACCAGGAACACCGCCGCCAACCGGCTGCCGTCGGGCAGTTGCAGGTCCAGCGTCGGCTTGGAGGTGGACAACGACCGCTCGGTCGCCCCGGCCCGGCGGGCCGCCGCCTGGAGGATCTCCACCAGCTCGTCGTCGCTGTCGGCGATCGGCTCGCCCCAGTCGACGCCACCGCCGTGCCGGGTGATGCGCACCTGGTCACAGCCGAGGATGTGCACCTCCTCGATGGTGTCGTCGACCAGCAGGGTCTGGAGCCGGCCCAGCCCGACCAGCTCGGCGGTCACCTGGTCGAGCAGGATCCGTTCCTCGTCGGCGCTGAGCGGGGTGCCGGCCCGGCGTACCGCGTCGGCGTAGCCGGAGACCACCGCGACGGCGAGCCGGGCCCGCTCGACCTCCTCGGCGTCGGCGTCGAACTCCCGGCCGCGCTGCCACTGGGTGAGCCGTTCGCTCAGCTCCCGGCGCAGCTCCCGGACCACCGCGAAGTCCACCCGTGGCCGGGGCGGCGGGGTGGGCGCGGGCGGGGCGGGCGGGGCGGGCGTTGGCGACGGCGCGGGGGTGTGGTGCCGGCCGTTCGCCGGTGGCAGCGGCGGCATGGTGGAGGTGGCCCCCGGCGGCGGGGTGCGCGGGTCGTGGGAGACCGGCTCAAACCGCATCCGGCACCCCCTGCGCCGGGGTCGGCCAGGCCAACCGGGCCCGCCGTTGCTCCAGCAACTCCCGGACCGGGGCCTCCAACGCGGCCGCCGCGCGCAGCAGCGGCCGTCCGGCGCGGACCGTGCCGCCGAAGCTGAGCGCCTGCGCGGTACGCGCGTCCTCCGGCAACCGGGCGATCACCGGCACTCCCAACGCCTTGCCGATCTCGGCGTTGCCGTGCCCGTCGCCGACCACCAGCAGCCGCAGCGTGCCCGGCGGGACCCGGTGGTCGGTGAAGTCCCGTTCGATCGCCCGGATCATCGACCGGGTGCCGGAGAGGCCGGGCAGTTGCGCCCGGGTCACCAGCAACACCACGTCGGCGGCGCGCAGCAGCGGCCAGGGCGGCCCGAAGACCTGGAGTCGGCCACAGTCGACGATCACGTCGTAGCCGGGGCGGCCCCTCTCCAGGGTGCGGAAGAAGTCGGCGAACCGCTGCCACAGCGGGGTGACGCTGCCGGCCTGCGCCGGGTCCACCACACCGGGCAGCAGCAGCCGCTCCCGCCTCGGCGCGTCCAGGTCGACCAGTTGGGACCAGAACGTCGACTCCAGGCTGCCGTCGCGCAGCTCACCCACGGCCAGCTCACCGATGCCGCGCGGCCCGTCGAGCGCGCCGCCCAGGTAGCCGGCGAGCACCGAACCGCCGGCCGGGTCGCACTCGGCGAGCACCAACCGCCGGTGCCAGCTCAGGGTGCAGGCCAGCGCCGTGGTGGTGACGCCGGGTGAGCCCTTCGCCGAGACCAGCGCGATGATGGCCATGATCAGGCCGCCTCGGTCAGCACGAGGGCGATCCGGTCCTGCGCGGCCAGCACCACCACCGCCGGGACGTCCCGGACGGCGAGCGCCAGGTAGACCACCACGTCGTCGTTCTCGGGGGCGACCGCGTCGATCACCGTGGCGGTGAACCGGGTGGCCGTGGGCTGGTTGTCGGCGTCCTCGTCCGGGGTGCTGACCAGCAGCACCTTGTCACCGGGGTGCAGCTTGCGGGCCGGCACCTTGCTCGGCTCCAGGCCCAGCGCGATCTGCTGCTGCCCCTGGCTGAGCAGCGGGGCGTCGGTGAGCTGGGCCATGGTGAGCAGCGAGCCGGGGACGAGCGACACGGCGGCCCGCTTGCCGACCACCTCGTCCCGCTTCTTCGCCGGCACCGGGGACAGCCCGGCACCCCCGGAGACCTGCACGCTGACCAGGTCGTCGGCGGTCAGGATACGACCCACCTCGACCGGGCGGGCGATGGCCAGGTAGCTGCCGGTGGCCCGGACCGAGGTGACCGCGAAGGCCGCGCCGAGGCCGCCCAACGCGATCAGCAGCACGGCGAGCCCGAGCAGGCCGGGTCGGGTACGGCGCTGCCGGACCACCTTGGGCGGGGCGACCGGCGCATCCACCGGGCCGCCGTTGCGGGTGGCCAGACTCACTGGGACAACTCCGTTCGTGACTGCGGGGCTCGCAAAACCGGCTCACTCCTCGCGCTCACTGGAACAATCTCCGTTCGCGACTGCGGGGCTGGCAGGGTCGGCTCACTCCCGGGGCTCATCGGGTCACCACCTGGAGTTCCTTGATCTGGATCTCGACCACGCCGCTGGTGCGGGTCTGCGGGATGTCGCCGCTTTGACCACCGCCCTCCCAGTGCACGTTCCAGAAGGTGGTGGCGCTGACCCGGTAGTTGCCGGCCTTGGCGTAACCGGTGTCGTAGCCGCAGGTGGGCGACTTCTTGCCGGCGTTCGGACCGGTCGCCTTGTACGGCGTGCCGGGGCCGGCACAGGTGATCTTCTTGCCGTTGCCCATGGTCCACACGATCCGCTCGACCTCGGCGGTGATCGTCACGGTCAGACCCCGGTCGCTGGCCGAGGCGTCGAGCGGGCCGAAGTAGTTCCGGCCGGTGCTGGCCCACATCCAGACCGGCAGGCCGACCAGGCCGGGGCCCATGCTGCGCCGGGGGGCCACCGAGGCCCGGGGCGGCAGCAGGCTGATCGAGGCGAGCGCCCGGCGGGCCAGCTCCTCCGGGTCGGGCGGGGTGCCGAACCCGGGCGGCGGCCCGTCGAGCAGCACGGTCGTCTGGTCACCCAGGTCACCGCCGTTGCAGGTCCGGACGTACCACACCTGGCCATCGGGGGCCTCGGGCTGCGGCTCGGCGAGCTTGTAGTAGCAGCCGCTGGAGTTGTCGAACCAGCCGAGGAACTCGTTGTAGCAGGGCAGCGGCTTGCCGTTCCACTGGCACTTCGGGGTGGCGCCGGGGCTGTTCGGGCTGCCCGGACCGGTGCCACCACCCGGGTCGCCGGGGGTGCCCGGGTCGTCGTCCCAGACGCTGCAGTCGTTCTGCCCCGGTGGGCACTCCACCCCTGGCCCGGCGGCCTGGGCCGGTGGTGGCGGAGCGAGCACGGCGACCAGCACCGCCAGCAGCAGGCCGGCCAGCACCCGACGGGTGGGGAGGTGCGGGTTTCTCCAGGTCAACATGGCTGGTCCTCGTGTGCCGCGCCGGCGCTGATCAGCCACCGGCCGTCTGGGTAGCGGGTCGCGGTGGCGGTCGCCAGGTGCCGGCTTCCGCCGGAACCGGGCACCACCCGCTTGTCCTTGGCATAGACCAGCCGGTAGCCGGTGGCGTCCAGGCAGTCCTGGATCTCCACGGTCGGCGGGTCGCCGTCCAGGCTGACGGCGGTGACGGTGGGTGCGGACTTGAGCGTCCCGGTGCGTACCGCGCCGTGTCGGCGGGTGGCGTCGATGGCCACCCGGACCCGGGTGAGCAGCGGGTCGGCCAGGAACCGGGTCAGTTTCGGGTGGCGGGGGTCGCTGTCCCGGCTCGCCTCGCGGGAGGCGTCCAGATAGCCGGCGTACGCCGCCAGTGCGGCCCGTTCGGCGGTCCGTTCCGCCTCGGTGGGCTGGCGGGTGTCGCTGGCGGGCCGGGGGGCGGGCGCGCTGGTCGTCTCCGGCGAGTTTCCGCAGCCGGCGGCGGAGCCGGCCACCACGGCGACGACCAGGCAGGTGGTCCAGCGGCGGGAATGCCTAGTACGCATTTGCCGTGCCCCTCCTCGGTACTACCCGGCGGCGGCGATCGTGGCGGCCTCCGGGCATGCGGCGGTACGCCGGGATGATGTCGATCGGACATGTCCGGGTGCTGCGGCATTTACCTGTGCGGATCTTCTGCCAACTGTGGAGCGTGTGGTCCGGTGTGGGCGCTGACGCGGCTGCTCGGGGTTGCGTCCCACCCAAGGGGCGAGCATAGGCTGACGTGCGCCGATGCAACAGAGGCAATTCAGCCGCGCACTCTCAGTGATGGGCAGGAGTGACCGAAGGTGGGCGATGTCCAGGATGGCCGGCCGGGGCGACCGGTGCCGGCCGATCGTGGGCCGGTGCCCGCCGATCGGATCGGCCCGGCCGTCGAACCGCCCGCGTCACCGGGGGATATGGGGCGGGTCGAGGAGGCTGGTCCGATCAGTTCCCGGTCCGTCTCGGCCACCGCCCCAAAACCGCCTGAGGGGGTAAGGGTCGGACCGACGTCCACTCCGGACACCATCTCGATATCGGACCGTTATCCCGGCCCCCACGGGAAGTCACCCTCCGTGTTCTTCGGGCGGCGGCTGGCGGGGGCGCTGGCGGTGGTGCCGGTGCTGCGGCTCGCGGTCGCCCGGTACGCCGTACCCCCGGGGGTGGTGGACCGGGCCGGGTGCGACGGCTGCGGCGCGCCGATCGGGCTGGACCGGCCGCTGCCGGCGCTCGGGCCGGCGGCCCGCTGCCCGGCCTGCCGGGGGCGGATCGGTGCGGCGCCGCTCGCGGTCGAGGCGTTGCTGCTGGCGGCCGTGGCGGTGCTGGTGCTGGTCGACGGCGTGCTGGCCGAGCGGGCCGCGCTGGCCTGGTGGCTCGGCTGGGTGATCCCACTGATCCTGGTGGACCTGGCGGTGCACCGGTTGCCGGACCGGCTGACCTGGCCCGCCGCCGCCGGCACCTGGGCGTTGCTCGGGGTGGCCGCGCTGACCGGGGCGGGTGCCGGGCCATGGCTGCGCGCGGTGTCGGCCGGTACGGCGCTCGGGCTGGCCTTCGCCGCCACCACGCTGTTGCTCGGCCGACGGGGCTTCGGCCTGGGCGACGCCAAGCTGGCGCTGGGGACCGGGGCGCTGCTCGGCTGGCACGGTTGGGGCCTGCTGGTGACCGGCCTGGTGCTGACCTTCCTGCTGTCGGCGCTGGTCAGCGTGGTGCTGCTGGCATCCCGCCGGGTCGGCTGGTCCAGCCACCTGCCGTTCGGCCCGTTCCTGGTCGCCGGCACCTGCGCCGCCCTCCTCCTGACCGGCTGAGCAGGCCCTGGCCGCTGACCCCGCTCAGCGGCCGGGGCCGGTGCCGCTCAGCGGTCAGGGTCGGTCCCGCTCAGTGGCGGGGGCCGGGGGCGGTGGGGACCGGTTCCCGGAGGGCCGTGGTGGAGCGGCGGCGCAGTGTCTCGGCGAGAACGCGGGCCGCCAACGGGGTGACCAGCAGGGTCACCGCCACGCCGAGGAGCAGACCGGCGAGGACGTCGTGCGGGTAGTGCACGCCGACGAAGACCCGGGAGAGCGCGGCGAGCAGGGCCAGCGGCGCGGCGAGCAGACCCCACCGGGGCGACAGCAGCAGCACGGCGGTGGCCAGCGCCCCGGCGATGGTGGCGTGGTTGCTCGGGAACGACCAGTCGCCCACCGGCGGGCACTGCCCGGCCAGGATGGTGGCCGCACCCCGGCACGGCCGGTCCTCGTCCACCAGTGACTTGAGCGCCTCACTGCACCCGTACGCCAGGACGACGGTGGCCGGCGCGACCAGGGCGAGGGCCCGGCCCCACGGGTCGGCGCGGAGCAGCCGGGGCACGGCGACGGCCACCAGGAGCAGGCCGAGCAGCAGTATCACCGCCTCGGTGAAGTGCACCGCGAACCACTGCACCGGGGCCGGGGTGGAGTCGGCCACCTCGACGGCGTCGCGGTACCACTGCTCACTGATATCGGGAATGTCCGTGGTAATAGCCTGGTTCATTGCTCACCTCACGAAAGAGTCATACCGCTTTTAGCGTAATCCAGGCACAGGAAACGGGTGGAACAGTCACATGCTGCGGGATGCAGCGGCGGTTCGCCGCCTGCGTCACAGCGAGTTCACAGCGGCCCCCGCGATTGACCGCCCGCCGTCGCCGGGTACCACCCCGCCGTGCAGATGGACGAGACCTGGCAGATCCGGCGTACCGCCACCGACCTGGACCGACTCGGCGAGACCGAGTCGGTCTTCGCCCTCGGCAACGGCTGGGTGGGCTGGCGGGGCACCCTCGACGAGGGCGAGCCCTACGGCATGCCGGGCAGCTACCTCAACGGCCTCCACGAGCGGCGGCAACAGAGCTACCCCGAGGACGGGTACGCCTTCCCGCAGGACAGCGACACCGTGATCAGCGCGCCCAACGCCGCCCTGATCCGGCTCTGGGTGGCCGGCGAACCGCTGGACCTGCGCACCGGGACGGTCCGCGCCCACGAGCGCACCCTCGACCTGCGGGCCGGCGTGGTGGAACGGCACACCGAGTGGATCTCACCGGCCGGGCACGGGGTGCGGGTCCGCAGCACCCGACTGGTCTCACTGCCCCGACACGCCGTCGCCGCCGTCCGCTACCAGGTCGAACCGCTGGACGACCGGCCGGTCGAGATCCGGGTCTGCGCGGACGTGCTGGCCAACGAGCGGGTGCCGGAACGGGCCGACGACCCCCGGGCCGCCTCGGTCGTGCACGATCCGCTCGACGCCGAGCTGCACCGCCCGGACGGCCACCGGGGTGTGCTGGTGCACCGCACCGAGCGCAGCGCCCAGCGGGTCGCCGTCGCGGTGACCCACGAGACGACGGTCCCGGCGGGCTTCACCGAGGGCGACGACCACACCCCGGACCGGCTGCGGATGACCGTCGAGGGTCGGCTCGCGCCGGGCGGGCAACTGCAGCTCACCAAGTACGCCGCGTACGAGTGCGCGCCGGTCGACGACGGCACCCCCGACCAGCTGGCCGACCTGGTCACCACCGAGGTCGACGCCGCCCGGCGGCACGGTTTCGACGCGCTGCTGGCCGACCAGCGGGCCGTGCTCGACGAGCGGTGGCGCACCGCCGACGTGGAGATCGACGGCGACGCCGAGCTGCAGCAGGCCGTCCGCTTCTCGGTGTTCCACCTGCTCCAGGCGGGGCGGGTCGACGGCGACCGGACGATCGCGGCGAAGGGGCTCACCGGCAACGGCTACGACGGGCACGTGCTGTGGGACACCGAGAGCTACGTGCTGCCGGTGCTGACGTACCTGCTGCCCGGGGTGGCCCGGGGTGCGCTGCGCTGGCGGCGCGCCCACCTGCCCGAGGCCCGGGATCGCGCCGCCGAGCTGCGGCTCACCGGGGCGACCTTCCCGTGGCGCACCATCGGCGGCCGGGAGTGCTCCGGCTACTGGCCGGCCGGCACCGCCGCCCTGCACGTCAACGCCGACATCGCCGACGCGGTGCTGCGCTACGTCACGGCCACCGGCGACCAGGAGTTCCTCGTCGACACCGGGCTGGAGCTGCTGGTGGAGACGGCCCGGCTCTGGGCCGGCTACGGCCACTGGTCCGACGACGGCGCGTTCCACGTCACCGGGATCACCGGTCCCGACGAGTACGCCGCCCTGGTCGACGACAACGTCTTCACCAACCTGATGGTCCGGCGCAACCTGCGGGGGGCCGCCGACGCCGCCGGACGGCACCCGGAGCGGGCCGCCGCGCTCGGCGTCGACGCGGAGGAGATCGCCGGTTGGCGGGCCGCCGCCGACGCGGTGCACCTGCCCTATGACCGCAAGCGCGGGGTGCACCAGCAGGCGGCGGGCTTCACCGAGCAACCCGAGTGGGACTTCGCGGCGATGACCGACGACGACTACCCGCTACTGCTGCACTACCCCTACCTGGAGCTGTACCGGCGGCAGGTGGTCAAGCAGGCCGACCTGGTGCTCGCCATGCAGCGCTTCCCGGGGGAGTTCACCGCCGAGGAGAAGGCCCGCAACTTCGCCTACTACCAGGCCCGCACGGTCCGCGACTCGTCGCTGTCCGCCGGCTCCCAGGCGGTGCTCGCCGCCGAGCTGGGCCACCTGGACCTGGCGTACGACCTGTTCGCCGAGGCGGCCCTGCACGATCTCGCCGACCTCGGTGACAAGACCAGCGACGGGCTGCACCTGGCCGCGCTGGCCGGGGCGTGGACGGCGGTGGTGGAGGGCTTCGGCGGGCTGCGCGACGACACCGGGGAGCTGTCGTTCGACCCCCGGCTGCCGGCCCGGCTCGACCGGCTCGCCTTCCACCTGCGCTGGCACGGGCACCGGCTGCGGGTCACCCTGACCCGGGACGGCGCCCGCTACGAACTGCCCGACGCCGACCCGGCGACGGCGGTCGCGCTGCGGCACGCCGGGGAACCGGTCACGGTCACCGGCGCGGCGGCGGTCACCCGGCCGATGCCGCCGGTGCCCGACCCGGGGCCGGAGCCGCCGTCACCGCCCGGCCGGCGGCCGGCCCGTCGGGCCTGACCCGCCCCGCATCCGCTCCCGCACCACCGCCAGCTCCTCGAAGGCGTACGCCCAGTTGTGGCACTTGAAGCTGCGCAGCCCGGTGATCGGGGTGTGGCAGTCGAGGCAGTGCACCCCGGCGATCGCGTCCGGGACCTCGGTGTTGACGTACCGGCGGTCACCGAGGATCACCGTGGCGATCATCGCCGGGTCGTGCACGCCCTTGAGGGCCGAGGCGACGATGTCCAGCCAGGTGGTCCGGCGTCCGCACTTGGGGCAGTCCGGCTCGTCGCCGCTGACCCACAGTGGTGCGCCGATGCTCTGCGCCGGCATCCCGAGCAGCTTCTCCAGCCGGCGTACGTCGTGCTCCGGGGTGGTCCAGCGGTGCCGCCCCGGCAGCGAGGCGGGTGAGTCGTACACGGCCCGGAACAGGGCCGGGTCCACCTCCACGGTCTCCCGGTCAGTGTTCATCTCGGATACCTCCTCGCTGACGGTCGGTGTCACCGTCATACCGGCCCGGGGCGGTCCCGGGCAGCCGGCTCGCCGACACGGCGGGTCAACACCTCGTCGCCCGGGGTGCTAGACATCAGGCGCGACGGGCCCGCCGTGCACCGGTGGGGCGTCGCGCAGCACCGACGGGCACGAGGGGAAGGGGAGGGCCGGATGACCACGCCGATCGATGCCGAACAGGGGCCGAACGTGGCCCGGATGTACGACTACTACCTTGGCGGGTGCCACAACTTCGCCGCCGACCGGGCCGCCGCCGAGCAGATCCTGCGGATCTTCCCGGACACCGGGATCGCCGCCCAGGCCAACCGGCACTTCCTGCGCCGGGCCGTCCGGCACGCCGCCGAGCTGGGCGTACGCCAGTTCCTCGACATCGGCGCCGGGCTGCCCACCCAGGGCAACGTGCACGAGATCGTCCGTCAGGTCGCCCCCGACTCGACGGTGGTCTACGTCGACTACGACGAGGTCGCCGTCGCGCACGCCCGGCGGCTGCTGCCGGTCGACGGGCGGACCATCGTCGCCCACGGTGACCTGCGTCACCCGGACGAGCTGCTGGCCCACCCCGACGTCCGGGCGGTGATCGACTTCGGCCGCCCGGTCGCCGTGCTGCTGGTGGCGGTGCTGCACTTCGTCACCGACGCCGAGCAACCGTGGGCCGCCGTCACCCGACTGCGGGAGGCGACCGTCCCCGGCAGCCCCCTTGTCGTGTCCCACCTGACCATGGACGGTGCCCCGCCGCTGCCCACCCGGCAGGGGCGGGCGGTCTACCAACGCAGCAGCGCCCCGCTGGTGCCCCGCCCGCACGCCGACGTGCTGCGCTTCTTCGACGGGTACGACCTGGTCGACCCGGGGCTGGTCCGGGTGGCCGACTGGCGGCCCGACGGGGAGCCACGGGAACGGATCTCCCACGGCTACGCCGGGATGGGCCTGCGTCGCTGACCGCCGCCCGCAGTCGTCACACCTGGTCGGGCAGCAGCAGGGTGCGTACCCCGTGCAGGCCGTCCTCGGCGCGGCGGTGCGCCTCGGCGGCGGCGGCCAGCGGGAGCGTCTCGACGGTCCGGGCCCGCAGCCGGCCGTCGACCAGCAACGCGTTGATCGCCCGGGCCGCGTCGGCGAGTTCGGCGACGGTGGCGTGCGAGATCACGAAGCCCAGCACCGCCCCGTCGCGCAGGTACAGCTCCCCGGCGGGCAGCGTCGGGGCGGTCCCCAGCCCGGCCAGCACCAGCACCCGGCCCCGGGGGGCCAGCAGGCCGACGGTGGTGGGCAGGTCGTTGATCCCGGCCGCGTCCACCACCACGTCCACCCCGGACGGACACGCGCGGCGGACCTTCGACGCCCAGTCGACGTCCCGGTAGTCGACCACCGGCTCCGCGCCGAGGCCGGCGCAGAAGTCGGCGTCCCGGGGGTGCGCGGTCGCCACCACCCGGGCCCCGGCGGCGCGGGCCAGGGTGACGGCGGCGCTGCCCACGTTGCCGCCCGCACCGATCACCAGCACCACCTCGCCCGGCCGGATCCGGGCGTGGGTGACCAGGGCGAGGTACGCGGTCGCGGCCGGATGTGCCACCGCCACCGCCACCAGCGGGTCCACCCCGGCGGGCACCGGGTACAGCCGGTCGGCGGGCACCGCCACCAGGCCGGCGGCGGCACCGGGTCGGCCGGCGTGGCCCATGCTGTTGCACCACACCCGGTCGCCGGGCGTGAAGCCGGTGACGGCCGCGCCGACCCGCAGCACCGTCCCGGTCAGGTCCCGCCCGACGACGAAGGGGAAGGTCAGCGCAGTGGCGAACGCGCCGGACCGGACGAAGGTGTCCACCCGGTTCACCGGGCTCGCCTCCACCCCGACCAGCACCTCGGTCGGCGTCGGCCCGGGTGCGGGCAGCGCGCCGAACCGGATCGACTCGGCCGGCCCGGTCCGCTCCACGTACGCGGCGGGGGTGGTCTCCGTCGCGCCGGGCCGGCCGGGCCGGGGGGCCGGTGGGGTCGGCCGTCCGGTGGTCGGCATCGGTCGGGCGGTGGGGCCCCGGCCGGGGCCGGTCGCGGCGCTCACGACGCCACCGCCCCGGCACGTCGGGTGATCCGCTGTCCGAGGTGGAGCACCAGCAGGGCGACCACGGCCCCGGCCGCGCCGAGGGCGTACATGGTGGGCACGCCGGAGGGGAGCGCGGCGGCGCCGGCGGTGGTGCCCAGGCCGATGCCGAGATAGATGGCGGACGAGTTCAGTGACACCACCAGCGGGGCCTGCTGCGGCGCGGCGGCGATCAACCGGTGTTGTTGTGCCGGGGTCTGACACCAGCTCGCCGCGCCCCACGCGCCGACCAGCAGCGCGACCAGGATCGTCGGGGCGGACCCGGCGGTGCTGAGCGCGCCGAGCACGCCCAGCGCGACGGCCATCGCCGCGTACCCGGTCACCAGCACCGGCACCGCGCCCCACCGGTCGGTGGCGTAGCCGGAGGCGACGTTGCCGACGACCGCCCCCACCCCGTAGACCAGCAACATCAGGTTGACCTGGTAAGCGCCGACGCCGAGCGCGCCGAGGGTCGGCACGGCGAAGGCGTAGACGGTGTAGCAGGCGGCCATCCCGATCACGGTGAGCGGCAGCACGGCGAGTACGCCCGGTCGGCGCAACGCGGCCAACCGGGCGCGCAACGGCACGGCCGGAGCACCGGGCAGCGCGGGCATGGCCAGCCGGACGGCCACCGCGACGGCGAGCGCCAGCAGGGCGACCGCGACGAGCGCAGCCCGCCAGCCGAGCCACCGGCCGGTCAGGCCGCCGAGCGGGACGCCCAGCGCGGTGGCGACGGTGAGCCCGCCGATCACCACGGCCAGGGCCCGACCACGCAGTGCCGGCGGCACCAGCGAGGCACCTGCGGCGCCGGCGTTGGGGGTGTACGCGGCGGCGCCGGCGGCGGCGACGATCCGGCCGACGATCAGCACCGGCAGCGTGTCGGCACCCGCCGAGACGAGGTTGCCGACGGCGAGTACCAGCAGCGCGGTGACCAGCAGGGTACGGCGCGGCAGCCGGGCGGTCAGGGTGGACAGCACCGGGGCGAGGATCGCGTACGAGAGGGCGAACACCGTCACCGACTGCCCGGCGGCTGCGGTGGAGACCCGCAGCGAGTCGGCCATGTCGGGCAGCAGTCCGGCGACCACGAACGCGTCGGTGCCGACGGCGAAGGTGCCGGCGGCGAGGATCAGCGTGAACCGTAGGCCCCGGCCGGGCCCGGCGGTGGTGGCCGGCCCTGGGTCGGTGCGGGTGTGCAGGTGGGACATGAGGTCTCCGGTTGGCGGGACGGCATGCGGCGGCGCGGCGGACCGCGCCGGGCACGGGGATTCGGGTGTGGACGGTCATCGGGTCGGGCGGCAGGGGGAACCGCCCGACCCGATGACCGGGATCGCCGGCCGATGGTGCAGGCGTGGGCGGGCCACCGGGCGGTGGGGCGCGGGCCGACGGTCGGTCGGCGGTCGCGGAGGTGGCGGGCGGGGCGTCAGCCGCGCAGCAGCGCGTAGCGGCGCCGGGTGCGCTCGGCCGCTCCCGCCGGAGCCGAATCGAGCAGGTCGGCCAGGGTGTGACCGGCCAGCTCGCGCCGCCAGGCAAGGTCGGCGCGGTGCATCACGGTGCTGATGGCACACGGGGTGCGGAACTCCGGCGCGGAGGGGTCCACCCCCGCGCCACGCTGGCGGATCTCGGTGCACCGGAACGGGTTGTCGGCCCCGTCGATCGCCACCATCACGTCCATCACCGTCACGTCCGCCGGTTGGCGGGCGAAGCGGAACCCACCGCGCGCGCCGGGCACCGACTGGAGAATGCCGGCCCTGGTCAGGGCCTGGAGGCATTTGGTGAGGTACGCCGGGGGCAGCTCGAACCACTCGGCGAGCCGGGCGGCGGGCATCGGGTGTTCGCCGCCGATCCAGGCGAGGGTGAGGCAGCAGTGCAGCCCCCACTCGACCTGCTCGCTCATCCGCACAACCAGGATAGTACACGTCCTGGTTAGCTTCGGGAGTCGACGCCGACGGCCGAATATCCGCGCTCCGATCCCACCCTCGGCCGGGGCAGCGCGCGTAGCAGCTCCCGCAGCAACTCCCGCAGGATGCCCACCCCGTCCTCGGTCAGGATCGACTCCGGGTGGAACTGCACGGACGCGAACCCGGCCGCCCGCAGGGCGTACACCTCTCCGGTCGCCGGGTCCCGGATCACCTCCACCGCCGTGGAGTGCCGCCCGTCCGGCAGCCGCCCGGTCGGGCAGCGCCCCGCGAACGTGTTGTAGAAGGCCACCCGGCGGGCCGCACCGAACAACCGGATCTCCTTCTGCACCCCCTGGTTGGGCACCGGCAGCCGGTGCAACGGGATGCCCAGCAGGTCACACAGCACCTGATGGCTCAGGCACACGGCGAGGAACGGGCGGCGGTCGGCCAGCAGCGCCCCGATCGTGTCCCGCAGCAGCTGGATCCTCGGGTCGCCGTCGTCGCGCGGGTCACCCGGGCCGGGCCCCGCCACCACCAGGTCGTACGCGTCGACGGTGAACGGCTCGTCGTGCCGGCACACCGTCACCTCCAGCCCCAGCGACTGCAGTTGCTGACCGAGCATGACGGCGAAGGTGTCCTCGGCGTCGACCACCAGGACCCGTCGGCCGCCGAGCACCGGATCGACGTCGTCGGGCGGTGCCGGGTCCCGGACCCCGGACAGCTCCGGGGCCAGCCAGAACCGACCGACCCGATCGTTGCGTTGCCGCAGCGCCCGGCGTACCCCCGGATGTGCGGCCAGCCCACCGACCGGCTGGGCGTGCAGGGCGGTCAGCAGGCCGGCGGCCTTCGCCCGGGTCTCCGCCGCCTCCGCGACCGGGTCCGAGTCGCGGACCAGCGTCGCACCGACCGACAGCCGCAGCCGGCCGCCGGAGTCGATGTCGGCGGTGCGGATCACGATCGTCGAATCCAGGGTCCGGCGGCCGTCCCCGTCGTGGCCGATCAGGGCCAGCGCGCCGCTGTAGTAGGCGCGGCCGGTCGGCTCGTACCGGCCGATCACCCGGGTCGCGTTCTGCAACGGGCTGCCGACCACGGTCGGCGCGAACATCGTCTCCCGCAGCACGTCCCGCACGTCCGCGTCGGTGCACCCCTCCACCAGGTACTCGGTGTGCGCGAGGCGGGCCATCTCCCGCAGGTACGGCCCGCGCACCCGGGCGCCGTCCGGGCAGATCCGGGCCATCATCTTCAACTCCTCGTCGACCACCATGAACAGCTCGGCGGTCTCCTTGGAGGTGGCGAGGAAGTCGAGCACGCCGGGCACCGTCGGCCCGGAGTCCGGGTACCGGTAGGTGCCGCTGATCGGGTTCATCACGGCCCGCCCGCCGGCCAGGCTGACGTGCCGTTCCGGGCTCGCCCCGACCAGCGTCCGGTCGCCGGTGTGCACCAGGAACGTCCAGTACGCGCCGTTCTCCGCGGCGAGCAGCCGACGGAACAACCGCAGCGCGGCGGTCAGCGGGTCCCCGGTCAGGTCGGCGATCCAGGTGCGCTTGAGGACGAAGTTGGCCCCCTGCCCGCTGCCGATCTCCGCGTCGAGCACCGCGCGCACCAGCCCGGCGTACGCGTCGTCGGACAGGTCGTAGTCGCCGGGGCCGATCGGGATCTCGCCGTCCGGGATGCGTCGCAGCACCTCGGCCAGCGGCAGCACCTCCTGCCGTTCGACCCGCATCGCCAGCAGCGGGGTGCCGTCGTCGGGGGCGTCGAAGCCCCGCTCGGCCACCTGCCGGTACGGCACCAGGACCAGCAGGTCCTCACCCGTCGGGGTCCGCGCGGGATCGGGCAGGGGCAGGTCGGCCAGCCGGTCGACCGGGGTGACCGGGCCGGCGAGCACGTCGACCCAGCCGTACTCGTGCGCGTACGGCCGGTGCAGCAGGGCGAACGGCTGGCGGCGCCCGGTCGGGTCGACGGGTGGCAACGCGGCCGGGTCGGACGGTGGTCGGTGCTCTGCGGACATCGGCCGCCTCCTCTCGTGGTGGTGGTTGGCCGCCCGGCCGGTGGGGCGGCCGGGCGGCCGGTGCGGGGCGGTGCGGGTGGAGGTGCGGTGCGGGTGGAGGTGCGGGGCGGTGGCCACCCCGGCGTGCGGTTCAGACCCCTGCCGGTGCGGTGACGGTCGGGAGCGCGGCGAGCAGGGTGTCGGTCGACGCCACCACGGCACACCGGTTCGCCGCGTAGGTGAGGGCCATCCGGTGGTCCTCGGCGGTGAAGTCGGCCACCGCGTCGGCGGCGACGAACGTCTCGATGTCGTGCGAGAACGCGTCGCAGGCGGTGGCCAGCACGCCGACGTGGGCGTACACGCCGCAGATGATGAGCTGGTCGCGGCCGGCGGCGCGGATGCGGTCCAGCAGGTCGGTGCGGTGGAACGCGCTGTAGCGCCACTTGGTGAACACCCAGTCCCCGACGGCGGGGGCGAGCGCCGGGTCGACCCGGCGGTGCTGCGGCGCGGCGGTCATCCCCGGCCCCCAGAAGTCGGCCAGCAGGCCGCGCTGGAGCGCGGTCATCGCCCCCGGCTGCGCGGTGTACGCCACCGGGACGCCCAGCTCGGCGCAGCGGGCGCGCAGCCGGGCCGCGTGGTGCCGCAGGGCCCGGCCCGGCTGCACGTCGGGCGGGAACGGACGCAGGAAGTAGCCCTGCATGTCGTGGACGAGCAGCACCGCGCGGGCCGGGTCGGGCACCCAGGCGACGGTGTTGGCGGGCAGGTCGGGCAGGTCGTACCGAATGGTGTCCGGGATGCCCACGGTCTCCTCCTCGGTCGGTCGGGCTCAGACGCCGAGCGTGGCGCCGCCGTCGACGGTCAGGTGCTGCATGGTGATGTGCCGGGCGTCGTCGGAGATCAGGAACAGCACCGCGGCGGCGATGTCGGCCGGGTCGGCGATGCGGCCCAGCGGGATGCCGACCCGGTACGCCTCCGGCACCCCGCCGATGGTGGAGCGCCGGGCCGCGTCGTCGGGCAGCAGCGCGGCCAGCATCGGGGTGTCGGTGGAGCCGGGCGCGACCACGTTGCACCGGATGCCGTACCGGGCGAGTTCCAGCCCGAGCGCCTTGGTGAACGCGGTGGCCGCCGCCTTGGACGCGCCGTACGCGGACATCCCGGCGCGGGCGGTGCCGGCGGCGTTGGAGGCGACGGTGACGATGGTGCCGCGTCGTCGGGGCACCATCCGGTCGGCCACCGCCCGGCAGGTGTGGAACACGCCCGTGGTGTTGACCGCGAAGGTGACCTGCCAGTCGTCCTCGGTGAGCGCGCGCGCCTCACCCGAGCGCAGCACCCCGGCCGCGTTCACCAGGGCGTCGATCGGCCCGAGCGTCCGTTCGACGGTGTCCACCAGCTCGCGTACCGCCGCACCCTCCCGGACGTCGGCGGGGTACGCGGTGAGTGGCAGCCCGGCGGCGCGGGCCTCGGCGACGGTGGCCCGTAACCGGTCGGCGTCGCTGTCGACGGCGGCGACCGGGGTGCCGCGTCGGGCGAGCGCCCGGGCCACCTCGGCACCGATCCCACCGGCCGCGCCGGTGACCAGGGCCGTGCCGACGGTGCTCACCGATCGACACCTTCGGCGGCGAGCAGCCGGGCCAGCTCCAGGCGCTTGATCTTGGTGGTGGCGGTGTGCGGCAGGTCGGCCAGCCGGCGGTGCACCGGGTCGGCCATCGGCGGCAGGCCCTGGGCCGCCGCGTGCCAGGCGTCGAGGTCCAGGGGTTTGTCGTCGCGGGTGCAGACCACCGGCACCGGCCGGCCCTCGGTGGCCACGATGATCACCTCGGTCAGATCGCTCATCCGGGCCAGCAGATGGTCCTCGGCGACCAGGGTGCTGCCGAAGCCGGGCACCACGTCGACCTCGCGGTCGAGCAGGTGCAGGCAGCCCCACCGGGTGCGGTAGCCGACGTCGCCCATCTTCCACCAGCCGCCGTCGACCTGGGCCGCGTAGCGCTCCGGCTCACCGAGGAAGGTGATCGCCCGGCCGTCGCTGCGGGCCTCGATCCGGCCCGGCGACTCCCGCGTCGGCGGCCGGCCGTCGATCGACACCACCCGGATGTCGGTCATGCCGGGGAACGGCACACCGACGCAGCGTCCGTCGTGCTCCGGCTCCCACCGCCGGCTGTACGTCCGGCCGACCACCGGGCCGGTCTCGCTCTGGCCGTACAGCTGGGCGAACTTCGGGTTGCGGTGGTCGGAGGCGGCCAGCATCCGGCGGATGGTGCGGGGGTGGATCGCGTCGAACGTACTGCTGAAGTAGCGGACGCTGGCCAGCGGCCGGCGCGGGTCGTCGGCCAACTCCTCCCAGCGCAGGAACGAGTTGGGGTGCGCCTCGATCACGCCGGGCCGGAACCGGACGAGGAGTTCGGCGGCGCGCGCCGGGTCGTCGTCGGCGAGCACGATCAGCGGTACGCCGCGCGACAACGCCAGCGTCATCGCGCTGATCGCCCGGGAGTGCACGAACGACACGTGCAGCAGCAGCGGTTCACGGCGGCGGACCAGCCCGGCGATGGTGGCCTGCGGCCGGTAGCGGGCCTGGAGCGACCAGCCGGTGTGCACGGCCATCTTGGGGATGCCGGTGGTGCCGGAGGTGTGGGTGACCAGCGACGGGTGGTCGGCGGGCATGGTCACGGCCGGGACCCGGGGTGCGCCGGCCAACTCGGCCAGGGCGGTGCCGGCCGGGTGGGTGCCGGCGGCGAGCAGCACCCCGTCGGCCAGTTCGTCGACGCCCTCGGGCAGGGTGCCGGTCAGCTTCGTCTCGTCGGTGAGCAGGTACGCCGGTGCGGCCCGGCGCAGCAGCTCGGCGACCGTCGCACCGTCCAGTTTGGGCGACAGCAGCACCGGGACCGCGCCGATGCGGGCGATGGCGACCGCGAGCAGTGGAATGTCGAAGCCGTCCGACTTGTAGACCACCACCCGGTCGGCGGGCCGGATGCGTGCCGCCCACAGCCGGGAGGCGAGGTCGTCGACGAGGTCCGCGATCTCCGCCATGGTGATCCGGCGGCCGAGTTCCGGTGCCACGTCCAGGTCGTGGTCGAGGATGAGCAGGCTGGCGGGGTGCCGGGCGAGCGCCCGGTCGAAGACCGTGCCGAGTCGGATTCCCTGGTTGGCGACGCGTTGCAGCAGCATGGCTACCGTCCCTCGGAGGACTGTTCGATGAAGGCCTTGAGCCGCGCGAGCGTCAGGTCGATGTCGCCGCGCAGCTTCTCGGTCCACTGGGTGAAGAACCGCTCGGTCGCCTCGGCGTCGAGGTCGGCGGTGATGCCCCGGATGCCTTCGGTCGGCTCACCCATCCGGAACCGGTGGACGAGCAGGCTGCCGCCCGGAGCGGCGTTGATCTCGTACGACCAGACGCTCTCCTGGCGTTCGCCGGCGCTGTTGCGCATGGCCCAGGCGAACGTCCGGCCGGGTGCGGCGCGTACCACCTCGGCGGTGGTCTGCCACTGGCCCCGCACGACCGGCGCCCAGGACACCACGTCGGCGGTGCGGACGTTGTCACCCCGGAACACCGCGCCCACCGTGCCCGGGGTGCCGGAGATCCATTCGCCGCCCTGGCATTCCGGGCTCCACCGGCCACTCGCCGGTAGGTCGCTGACCACCGCGTAGATGTGCTGCGGGGTGGCTCGTACCTCGATTTCGCCGTGCACCGCGAACAATTCGCGATGGCCTTTCGCACCCAACACGGAAACCTCCTCCCGAGGGCGTGCCGAACTGCCGCACAATGGCCGACAAACGGCACGGGACGGTCGACAACGACCGGACTTTCGCCGGCTGTGCGCGGTGCGGTGGTGCCACGTGACACGCCGAGGCCGGTAACTATGAGTGCCGCACTGATCACTCTCGATCAGGTGTGCGGGTAGACCATAAGTCCGTCGCGGGGGTCGTGCAATGCACCTCGGGTACGCCGGGTCACCCCGTCACTCTGTGCAGCAACCCATCGTGCCTTATCTATGCTCAGGCCGTCGGCGTGGCACGGATCGACCTGATCCGTGACTCCGGGTCACCTTTTTGGGCTGGATAGACCTCCCAAGATGTGGGAAGTGCCGCCGGTGGGGGTGGGTTGCTCCCGCTGCCGGTCCCGAGGGCGGCGGGCGACTCGGGGCGAGCTGCTGATCAACGTTCCCGGTGGGCGGCGATTGAACAGTGGGCAGGGCGACATGACCTCCGTCACTTCCGTCGGGTCGACGCCCCCGGACGGGTGGTGCCGCCAGTGATCCCATCCCAGGTTTCGGATGGGTGGGGGAGTTTGTTCTGGTCACCCTGTGCCACCAAGGGTGCTGGTCGGTCGGACGTTCGATGCTGGTGGCGGGACGAGTGCCGGTGGCCCCGGTCGTCGACGGCCGGATTGCCGGTCCCGGTTCGGCTACTCTGTGTGCTCGCCGGTCGTGGAGCGGCGGGCGATAACCGGGACATTGCTTGTCAGGGTTCCGGTGACGTCCTAGACTCGGCGCTCGACAGAGGTGTGAGACATCCGCTTGAGGGAAGTTGCGATGTTCAATGTAATGGTGGGTCTGAGCTAGCCAGATCATCTTTTTCCGACCAGGGAGCGACTTCACGCCACGCCTCCGCCGGAAGGCTGCGGCGCACCAGTCGCGCCCATTTCCCGTGACGAATATCCGCCAGCGGTGTGTACTGGAGTTCGGTATGCGCCGCTCAACGGTCCACGCACCCACGGCCTGCGGCCCGGTCGCGGCCGTCGCCTGATCCGCCCGTCAGTTCCCTCGATCGTCCCCGACCGGGCCACCCCGGTCGCCCGGTCCGGCCGTCGCCTGCCCGGTCCCCGCACCGCCGCCGGGGTGGGGTGCCCGCCGTCTGCGGACCGCCACGGGCCGTGGCGTGCCCATATGCGCAGCGCATAATAGGTACGGCCTCCGCGCGGACCGGCGGGGGCGAGGAGCAGCGACGGCCGCCGGTCGGGGGCCGAGGCGATGAGCGGAGACGGCGGTACGGTGACCCAGGCGATGCCGAACGTGACCCGGAACACGCGCCAGCGCGGCGAGGTGCTGGCGTTGCTGCGCGAGGTCGACGGTTTCCACACCGCGCAGCAACTGCACCAGATGCTATTGGCCCGCAAGGCCCGGGTCGGCCTGACCACGGTCTACCGGACCCTGCAACTGCTCGTCGACGCCCAGGAGATCGACTCCACCCGATTGCCCGGCGGTGAGCAGTTGTTCCGCCGGTGCAGCCAGAGCCGACACCATCACCACCTGGTCTGCCGGCGGTGCGGCAGCACGGTGGAGGTGGCCGGGCCGGCGGTCGAGCGGTGGGCCGACCAGGTTGCCGCCCAGCACGGCTTCACCGAGGTCGGGCACACCTTCGAGATCTTCGGCACCTGCGCGCAGTGCGCCCACTGATCGACGCGGGCACGCTGCGCGTCGTCCGGCGGTGACCGGGCCGCCGTCTTTCGCCCGGCTGTCGTCGGTGCGTGGCCGCCCGGCGGCGTGCGGGTGTCACCTGCGGCCCGCCGCCCGGCAGCATTCGGGCCGTCGCCTCCGGGTGGCCGCCCGGTGTGCCGGACCGGAGGTGCCTCCTCTGCTCCGGCACACCGGGACAGATCAGCAGTTCCGCAGTTCGGGGGACTGGTTCAGGAGTTGACCCCGGGTGGAGACGAAGCGGCGGTATGGCTCCGAGCCGACCGCCGCCGGACGGAACGCGGCGACCCGGTGACAGTTCTGGAACGCCAGCTTCACGCCGAAGTGGCGTGTCAGGCCCGCATCCACACCCCGGTACGACGCCGAGTCAGCGTCGGCCGGTCTCGCACCTCGCCAGCGGTGGCTCCTCGACGTACCGCAGCTCGGCACAGCGTCGCAGCGAGCGGGAGGGGGAGAGCCGCCACTCGTAGCGGGCCGCCTGGAAGCCCATGAAGGTGGTGCGTCCACAGCACCGGAAGGATGCGGAGCCCTCGGGGAGCAGGTGTTGCTCCTCGACCCCGTCGATCTCGATCCGCACCTGCAGCCGGTAGTCGGACACCCCGTGCGGAAGCACCTCACCGGTGTCGGACGGGGGCTGGAGCGTGACCGGCAACTCGATGGTCTGCCCGGTGGTGAGGACATGGGGACGGTCGGGGGCCCCGTCCGCCGCCTCTGTCCCGGACGGCTGGCCCTCGTCGGATGCCCTGGCGGTGGGAGCCGGGGCGTCGTCGCGACAGGCCAACTCCACCCAGGGGCCGTCCTCCTCGGTGGGCGTGACCTGGGCGATCGGTACCGCCACCACCGACACCCCGGTGACGTCGAGGTCACGCCGCGCGTGCACCGACAGGAGGTGGGCGGGCTCGGGAGCCACCGGGACGCCGCCGCTGCGCTGCGCCCACTCGGCGAACCGTCGGCAGTCCGTGACCTGCGGCGGTGGCCCCGCCTCGGCCCGATCGCGGGCGATCTGGAAGGCCAGCTCGGTGCCACCCTGGGGGGCGGTGAACCGGGCGGCCAGGTCGACGGCCGGGCCGGAGTCGACCGGGCGGGCGGGATCGGCCGGACCCGACGGTTCGGAACGCTCCGCCCGGTGTTGCGCACCGTCCGACGCCCCGAGCAGCCGGACCACGCCGAAGGCCAGCAGCGCGGGCAGGACCAGGACGACGACGAGCAGGGCGGTCTGCCGCCGGTCGGTGTTCACAGTTTCCAGACCGGCGGCCCGGCGCCGTCCGCGGTCCAGCCGTTGAGGAGGTGCGCGTGGTACCGGTCCTGGTAACGGCGGGCCAGGCCGGTGCTGCGGAACGGCCGGCCGTGGTCGTCGACCACCTGGATGCGCCTCTCGCCGTGGAGATCGAGTTCCAGTTCGACGACCCATTCGCAGTACGACCGGTCGGTGTACGCCTGGACGTCGAGGGTCACCGGTTCACCCGGGGAGAGGGTCAGCGCGCGGTGGTCCCCGTAGGCCGCGCCGAGCGTCTCGTCCTTCGGCCTGATCACGCGGGCGATGCTCTCCGGCTCGTCGAGGTCGAAACCGATACTCAGGGGTTCGCCGTCGCCCTGGCTGCCCTGGAAGATCAATGTGCCGGACATCGGCGCGGAGCGCTTGAGCACCCGGGCGCGGATCTGCCTGACGAACACCGGACCGGTCCACTGGCCGACCGCGGAGATCCGGATCCGGGTGAGCAGTCGGGTGAGCCGGGCATCGGTGAAGCGCACCACCCCGTGCACGACGCCCGGGAGGCTGTCCGGCCCCTCGCCGTCGGCCGTCCGCTGCCACCTGGTGAGGAGTTCCTGCCGCTGGCCGCTGGTCAACGGCGCGGGCAGGACCCAGGCCACCGCCTCGTCGGAACGGTTGTAGTAGTAGGCGTTGGCCGCGATCGGCGGCTTGCGCTGAGCGTCCGTCCGTTTGGCCTGCTCGACCGCACGGTCGTCCCGTACCGCCTGCTCCGAGGAGGTGATCCGGTTGGCGACCGTGCCGATCACCGTGCCGATCACCGCGCTGGCCGCCGCCCCGCCCGCCGCCAACAGCAGCTTCCGCCGGGTGGACCGGTCAACCGGGGCATCCGGCTGTTCGTCCGACGGAGGCTGCGGCGTGGCCGCCGCCTGCGGCGGCGGCTCCTGCGGCGGGGCCGGCGTCGGCTGCGGCCCCCGAGGCGCTGCTGGTGTCGGCTGCGGCTCCGCCGACTTCCGCTGGCCCTTCGCTCGCCTGGATCTGCGTGGTGGCACGCCTCTCACCTCCGCACGGCAACCGGATCGCCACGCTACGCCATCCTGGACCAGGCGCGGACCGGCAGGGCACCCGTCAGCGGGGCGCGCTGCCGAAGGCGCTGGATAGGTAGGCCCGGGAGTCGGCGAGGGCGCCCTCGATGATCCGGGCCGCCTCACGCGCCTCCTCGGGCCGGTGCCCGGCCTGCACCTGGAGCCGGAACCGGGACGAGCCGGTCGGGGTCACCGGGAACTCGACCATGAACGCCAGCACCCCCCGGTCGAAGAGCAGCCGGTTCGCCGTCCGCGCCAGCTTCTCGTTGCCGATCAGCAGCGGCACGATCGGGGACGGCTCACCCATGCAGGTCAGGCCCCGGCCGGTCAGCTCGTCGCGGAGGGCGTGGATCGCGGTGAAGAGCCGGGCCCGCAGCGCGTCCCCCTCGGCCGACCGGATGATCCGGGCGGCCTCCCGTACCACGGCGGTCTGCACCGGCGACAGCGCGTTGGAGAAGAAGTGCGACCCGCCGAACATCTTCACGTACTGCTTCAGGGCCGGTGAGCGGGACGCCACGAAGCCGCCGTTGGAGCAGAACGTCTTGGAGAAGGCCCCCATCACGATGTCGACCTCACCGAGCAGGCCCTGCATCCCCAGCACACCCGTGCCGCCCGGCCCCATCGAGCCCAGGTCGTGCGCCACGTCGACGAGCAGCGTGGCGTCGTGTTCCCGGCAGACGCGTTGCAGGGTGACCAGGTCCGGCCAGTCTGCGTCCACCGAGAAGAGCCCGTCGGTGACCACCAGGATGCCGTTGCGGGTGTCGGTGGCCCGGATCTCGGTCAGGTGCCGGCGGACCGCCTCCACGTTGAGGTGCTCGTAGCGGACCACGTTCCGGGTGGCCGCCCGCGCCCCCTGCTGGAGGCAGGAGTGGGCCAGCCGGTCGATCAGGATGTGGTCGGACTGCCGCACCAGACCGACGACCGCCCCGAAACCGGCCGCCCAGCCGGTCGGGAAGAGCGTCACGTGCTCCAGCCCGACCAGGTCGCCGAGGGCCGCCTCCAGGTCGTCGGAGATCCGGGTGTTGCCGAGCACCATCGGCGAGCCGGCGCTGTGCGGCCCGTAGTCGTGCATCGCCTTCGCCGCCGCCTCCCGGATCCCCGGGTGGGTGTTGAACGACAGGTAGTCCTGCGAGTTGAAGTTGATGCCCCGGGCCCGCCGGCCCAGGTCGTTGGTGATCTGGGCGACGCTGTCCGGCGCCGCCTCCAGCACCCGGGAGTACTGCCACGTCTCGGTGCGGCGGCGGGCCTGCACCCAGTCGTAGAAGTCCTCGGTACGGGTCAGCAGGTTGCGCCCGGCGGGCCGGTAGAAGTCGTACGCGTTCTTGTCCAGCGCGTACTCCTCGTCGGGGTCGACGGGGTTGCGCAGGTGGGCCGGCTCCCACATCCCGGTCAGCTCCTCGACGACCCGGGCCAGCTCGTCGTCGGCGCCGTCGAGGGAGGCGAGGTCGTCCCACGGGATGTGGGTGGCCCAGTTCCGGGTCATCTCGGAGACCTCCGACGCGGTACGCGCCATGGTCTCGAAGTCCCCACGCCGGGCCGCCGCCAGGATGATCCCGATCAGTTCGCCGTCTTCACGCTGGTCCAGGTCGATGGTCACGGTGTCGTCTCCCGGTGGCGTCATCAGGCGAACAGGTTCTGCTGGTAGGAGCGGGACGTCTCGGCGAAGTCGGCGAAGACCGCGTGGTCGGCGGAAGACTCCTTCGCGGCGTCGTTGAGCAGGAAGAGATTGGACGCCTGGAAGAACTCCGACACCGGCGCGACGTCGGCGTGCGTGGCGATGAACCGGTCGGTCTCCTGCTGGTTGCCCCGCAACGCGACGAACAACTGCAACTCGTCGTGCCGGTACGGTCGCATCTCGGCCAGCGTGCAGACGTAGTCGTGGTAGGCGGCGGCATTCTGGCTGCGGCGGCGGTCTCCGTACGCGGTCATCGCCTCGTCGATCGACACGGCACCGCGCAGCCACCGGTCCAGCGCGGCGCTGACCAGTTCCGCGTCGCGGAAGGCGTGGGTCATGCCGATCGCGGTGCACTGGTCCTTGGCCGACTCGGCGTCGCCGACCAGCACCCAGCCGGGCCCGTGCAGCGGGCGGAGGAAGGCCGACTGGTCCAGGGTGCCGTAGATGCGCTCCTCCCGGGTCCCCTTGGCCCGTACCATCTCGCCCAGCTCCGGGCTGACGAAGTCCAACGCCCGCTGGTAGTTGCCCGGCACGTCGGCGCGGAACTCCCGCGACCACTCACTCGGCCCCCAGACCAGGACCATGTTCTGGTCGAAGTTGGTCGGCACCACCGCGCAGGCCAGCCGGCCGCGCCGGTGCAGTTGCGCCGGGCCCAGATCGAAACCGGACCAGTAGCTCCAGTACGCGAACGTGCAGCGGGGCCGCTCGTCGTACTTCGGCAGCGCGAGGGTACGGGCGACGAACGAGTTGCGGCCGTCGGCGCCGATGACGATCCGGGCGCGTTCCTCGACCGGTTCCCCGTCGGCGGTGCGCCCCCGGATGCCGACGACCTGCCCGTCCTCCACGATCAGCTCCCGGACGGTGAAACCGGTGCGCACCTCGGCACCGGCCCCGGCCGCCGCGTCGATCAGGATCTGGTCGAGCACCCGACGGCGCACCGAGGCGTAGCTCTGCACCACCCCGGAGTCGTCGCCGTGCAGGTCCCGGAAGTACTCCCGCAGCAGCTCGACCGGCACCGAGCCGGTCAGCGAGATGCCGTCGTTGACCACCTCGACCGTGGTGTGCGCCGGGGTGACCGCGAGGACCTTGTCGAGCAGCCCCCACCGGTTGAGGTAGGACATCCCGTGCGGCCAGAGGAAGTGTGTCGAGATGACGTCGCTGGGGAACGAGGCGCGGTCCACCACCAGCACCCGGTGGCCCTGCCGGGCGAGCAGCAGTGCGGTGGACGCACCCGAACAGCGGGCGCCGATCACGATTGCGTCGTACATCTGCCTCGGTCCTTCTGGGGGTGACGGCGGCGGGGACCCGACCGCGCAGGCGGCGAGTCGCCGCAGGTCAAACCGGGTGTGCGGGTGGCCTCGACGATTCCGTCCGTCACCTGCGCCCACTCGGCCCGGCCAGCCCGAGCGGAGAGCATAACCTACGTCCACAGTGGACAAAATGCGGTGGCGACTCCACTTCTGCCCGAACGTCGCTCAGCGTCGCAAGTGGGTTGACTGAGGCTAAGATGCCTGAGATCCGTTGGCCATGATGGTGATATTCGTCGTCTCCCCCTCGTGGGGAAGAACGAGACTGGCCTCTTTGCGGCCACCTTCGATGAGCGGGGACACGGCAACCACCCGCGCTTCACCCCCGGCGCCCCCTGTCGCCAGCACCAACTTTCCCGCGTCGTCGGATTTTCCGGAGGCGATGATCTGTCCGTCGACATTCACCAGCGAGACTTCGGCTTCGGGCAGCCCCAGCGCACGGCAGCTGGCCTTCTGTGTGTCACACGAGTTGAGGCGGATTTCCACGTCGACCTCGGTGCGGGCGGGATCTCCGCAGGCGGACAGGGCCAAGGCTGAAAAGACGATGCAGGCTACCGACCCTACTTGCGGGTGACCAATCTTCACAGCGCCCTTCGGATCGCTAGATGCAACAGTGTCGCGAGTCGCGGTTCGTAGCTCGTGCTCCGCCGACTCGGCCGCCGATCCAGCGGCGTCCAGGGCAGGGGGTCCGCTGCGAGCCCATCTGCGGCGGCTCACTCGTGGCGGTAGCCGCGACCGGTAGCCGCACGTCCAGGCCGTGGGTCAACGGCCGGCCGACCCGCGGCCGGTCCTCATCCCCCGAGCCCGCAAATCGCAGCGGGACATGCCGGCCGGCCATGGCCGACCGGGCGTCGTTGTCCGGCCGGTCACCGACGTACAGGATCGTGGACGCGTCGCCGCCGCCCTCGCGGACCACGCGAGTGAAGAACTCCGGCACCGGCTTCGCGACGCCCTACACCGCCGACGTGCCGATCACGTCCACCGGCAGGGCGAGCGCGCGCAGCGTCGCCTCGGCGTGGGCCGGCTGGTTGCCGGCCAGCCCGACACGAAGGCCCTGCTTCTTCAGGGTAGCCAGGCAGGCCCGCGCGTCCGGGTAGAGGTCATCCTCGCCCAAACGACTCCGGATTCCCGGCGGCGACCTGGCGCGCGAGTTCGACGCCGAGGTCGAAGCCGGGCCGGAACACCCCGGAACACCTCCTGATAGTCCTCCCCCCGTTTCCTTTTTGATCGTCCTGCCGGCAGTCCGACGCCTGGACCAGCGGACGAGGCCACGATGCGATGCGTGGAGGCGGGTGTGGGGAACGACGGATACGGCGTCTTCCTGGGGTTGGACGTCGGCAAGGAGGGTCATCATGCGGTCAGGTGGGCCCCGGACGGCAAGTGGCTGCACGACGCGCCGTTGCCGAACACCGAGGTCCGACTGCGGCAGCTGTTCGACAAGCTCGCTCGCCATGGGCGGGTCCTGGTGGTGGTCGACCAGCCGGCCTCGATCGGTGCTCTGCCGGTCGCGGTGGCGCGGGCGTGCGGTCATCAGGTGGCCTACCTGCCCGGCCTGGCCATGCGGCGGATCGCCGATCTGTATCCCGGCAGTGCGAAGACCGACGCCCGTGACGCCTACGTCATCGCTGATGCCGCTCGCACCCTGCCGCACACGCTGCGGCGGGTCGACACCGGCGACGAAACCCTGGCCGAGCTGGAAGTCCTTGTCGGCTTCGACGACGACCCCGCCGGCGAAGCCACCCGCGTATCCAACCGCATCCGGGGACTACTCACCCAGATCCACCCCGCCCTGGAACGGGTCCTCGGCCCGAAAGCGCACCACAAGGCCGTACTGGAACTGCTGTCACGCTGCGGCGGACCCGCCGGCCTCCGCAAAGCCGGCCTCCGCAAACGGACCTCGATCGCCATAGCGTACGCACCCCGCATAGGTGAACGGCTCGTCGCGCAGATCATGACCGCCCTCGACGAACAGACCGTCACCGTTCCCGGCACCCCCCAAGCGATCACCGCGTCGAAGACCGCGGGGAACGTGTGCCGGGGGGACGCCGAGCCAGTCCGCCCAGGTGGCAACTCGCGAGACTCGTGGAGAATCGACCCGCGACGTCGAAGAAGAGCGCCTCGACCACACGCGCCCCTGTCCTCGATCAGTGGCGCGGATCGTACTGTCATCTATCGGTCCGCAGGGATCGCCCCGAGGGCGCACACTGCCCGCATGACGCCTGCCGCCTCCTTCCTCGCCGAGCCGCCACCGAGCGCGGCCGCGACCGCCGCATACGAGGACGACATCGCCTCCGACGGCTACGTCAACAACCTGACCCGCGTCTGGTGCTGGCGACCGGACGTGCTGATGTCGTTCCAGAACACCCGTACCGAGCTGCTGTCCGCGTCCACGCTGTCGTCGCGGGAGGTGGCAGTGCTGGTCGCCGCAACCGCCGCCGCCCTGGGCGACTCTTACTGCGCGCTGGCCTGGGGCACCCGGCTCGCCGAGCTGAGCGACGAGGCAACCGCCGCCGGGGTGCTGCGCGGCACCAGGGCGGATCTGTCCGAGCGGGAGGCCGCGCTGGCCGACTGGTCCCGCCAGGTCGTCCGGGACCCGAACGCCACTACCGAGGACAGCGTGCGGCGCCTGCGTGACGCCGGTCTGACCGATGGGGAGATCTTCGAGGCGACCACGCTGATCGCGTTCCGGCTGGCCTTCTCCACTGTCAACGACGCGCTCGGCGCGCGGCCCGACGCGCAGCTCGCGCAGCGGGTGCCCCAGCTCGTCCGGGAGGCGGTGACCTTCGGCCGCCCGGCCTAACGACCTCGTGCGTGGTTGGCGGTAGCAGGATCTGTGCCGTCTCATCGTTTGTGGGGTGCGGCGGGTAGGGCACGGATTCGTCGAGGGTGGTGTTCGGTGCGGTCGGTGTGTTGGTGGCCGGACAGGAGCCCGGCGATGGCGCGCAGGCTGGTGTCGAAGGACTCGCGGCGGCCGTGGTAGCGGCCGAGGATTCGCCGGTTCTTGAGGTGTCCGATGGCGTGCTCGACCCGGATGCGTTGGGAGGAGTGCCGTTTGCGGGAGGCCTCGTGGGCGGCGATGACGCTCGGTGGCAGGGAGGTTTGACGTTTGCGTGGCTTGGGTCTGGGGGTGATGACCGTGCCGTTGGTGTCGGTGCCGAGGCCCTGGTATCCGGCGTCGGCGAGGATCTGAACGTCCAAGGGTGCGTTCAGGAGCAGGTCGACCAGGCCGGCAGTGCGGGCCTGAGTGAGGTCATGCATCGACCCGGGACGTGTCTCGCCGCAGAACAGCAACCGCCCGAGCGGGTCGCAGATCACCAGGGCTTTGATGGTGTTGAGTCGGGCCTTGCCGGACACGAACGGGTCTCTGCCTGCGCGACCCGCGATCGGCCGACGGACGCGGACCTCGGTGGCGTCCATCAACGCTTGCGGGTGGTGCCTGAGGTAGGCCACCACATCGGAGAGGGTCCGGAGCCGGACGCCGTCGCGTACCAGGCAGCCGCGTTCGGCCGGTAGCGGCCGGATCTCGGCGATGCTGCGGCTGATCGTCGAGCGGTGGGCACCGAACCAGGCGGCCACGACATCGTGGGTCAGCCCGTGGCGGAGATGGACCAGGGTGGCCAGCAGCCGGTCAACGAACTCGAACCGGTGCTTGGCGCCTGCTCCGATCCGGCGACGGCGGGTCCGCGCGGCGAGCCGGTCATGGTGCTGTGCCCGCCGCCGCGGCCCTACCTCGGTGACCAGGTCCTCAATCACGGAGCGGGACAAGCCCGTCAACCGTCGGTTCGTCATGATCGCAGCACCCACCATGAGGCAAACAACGATCATCAATACTCAAGGATTCGCAACCATGCACGAGGTCGTTAGGCGTTGCGTACGTCGATCCGGTTTAGGCCGCTGATCCGGTCGGCCAGATCAGCGACGAGGGTCTGAGTTGTCTTGAACACCTCGGACTTCGCATCGAACAAGCTCACCGCGAGACCGCTGCCGCCAGCCGTGGCGGCGAGGAGAAAACCACCCGTAGCTCGGTCTATGACCGTCAGGAGTTGACTCTGCCCGCCCAGGATGCACACGGCGTTGGCGTATGACAGCGTTCGGCTCATCCCACCAGCATGCCCGCCTAGCGCTCCCGGGCGCGCTGACGCTCACCGAACCGGTAGGTCAGCCACGTCGCGCCGAGGGTACACCCGCCGGTAGCCGCCAGACCCGGTCCGCCGTCAGTGGCGCATCGTCCAGGACCTGGAGTGGGGTTGACCCGGTTTGACGGACAGGGTCGGTAAGTTGATCTCACGCTACCTTGCTCGCTGGCCTGCGGGAATTGGCCGTCGCCTCATACTCCGCCGGACTCATATAGTCCAGGGTGGAATGGCGGCGGCGGGTGTTGGACCACCCCTCGATCCACTCGAAGATCGCCGCACGGGCGGCGGCCCGGGTCGGACCATGCCCTCGGGTCGAGCAGTTCGGTCTTGAGGCATCGGGTGCTTTCGCGGCGGGTGAGGCCTTGGCCACGGCGTCGGTCGAGGTAGTCGCGGGTGCGTTGGTCACTGCGGGATCGGGTCAGAGCGATGCGGTAGATGCGGTCCTCGACGCGGGCGTGAGCCCAGTGCCGGGCGTCACAAGTCGCAGCGGTGGGTGCACCGACCGCTCGACATCATCGGTGATCTTCGCCTGCCGAAACGGTCGGTCAGCTACCTGCGGTCGAGTTCGATGGCGTACTGGGAACCCGTCTCGGCGGAGATCTGCCACAGGGTGTCGCTGGTGCATGCGTAGCGGTCGTCCGACAGGTCAGCGGCGAGTGGTTCCCTCTCCCTGGTGGAGCCGTTGACTTTCGTCGTCACGGTGCCAGCGTGAGTCACCTTCTCGTCGTCGTAGCGGATGATGCCGTTGTCGGTGTGATAGCGGGCGGTGATGCTGCCCGTGATGACGAACTCGACCAGGTGGCCGTCGACGGTTGCCGTGTCGGTTACCCCTGTGCCGTAGTCCAGCGTGACGACGCCGTCGCGGGTGAAGGTCTGGGTGGCGCCGCTGCTGGTGAAGTGGGCGGTGCTCACTCCGATGGACGTGTCGGTGCGGTGAGAGGCTTCCCGCCAGGTCCCGATCAGGCACGGGTCGATCGTGCGGGTACGGGGGACGCCTCCGGCGGCCGGCAGCGGGATCGTGGTGTTCGGAGCCGGGTCCGGTGTCCAGAAGCGAATGTTGCCGGGCACCGCCATCGCGGCGCCGACGATGACGAGTGCGCCCAGCGTGCCGAGCACGCTGACGGTCGGCCACCGCCGGGGACAGTGGCCGGCTGCGGGGACGGCTGGCAGGGCGGGACCGCGCCGCCGCCACAGTGCTGCCGCCCCGGCGCTGAGCAGTGCCGCGGGGACAGCGACGATGGCTCCCCAGACGAGGATGGCATGGAGGTTCGTGTCGATGTGCCCGTCGGGAAGCAGGAGTTTCGGGCTACAGGAGGTTGGGGTCGACCGCTCGACCAGATTGATGCAGTTCGACACGGCCCAACTGGTGTAGTACCCGGCGGTGGCCAGGACTGCGGTGGTCGTGACGGCCAGCGGGACGAGGACCGGACGCAGCCGAGTAGTCGTCGCCGCGACCACTGCGGCAGCGGCGGCTTGCAGGAGGGCCGCCATGATCATGTAGGTGTACGAGTACACGCCCGCGAAGGACCGGATCCCCAACTCGTCGGCGAGATCATCCGGGATGCGTCGTACCTCCACGGGCAGGGCGGCCCGGGCGGCGTAGGGCAGCGCGATCCCGATGAGGACGGCGGTCATCCCGGCGACCGCGCCGATGGTCGCCGCACGGCGGAAACCGGCGAGTCGGCTGGGTCGCTGTCGCCAGCCGAGCAGGACTGCGGGTACGGCCCACAACAGGAGCATGCCGAGCGACGCGACCGGCGTATTCCAGGACAACAGAAAAGGCTGGTACGCGAAGAGGCCACCGATCGTCTCCGCGAGGGTGCTGTACCACTCGATCGCCCAGCCGGTCAGCGGCCAGTCCCCACTGTCAACCGTCGTGAACAGGCCACCGAAGCCGAGGTAGTACCAGAGGGCGAAGAGCGGGGCGCCCACGGCCACAGCGGTCGCGGTGACCACGCTGCCCGACACGCAGCGGTGCCGTTCGGTGCCCGGCTGCTCCAGGAGCGACCGGTCCACCGATCGCGTCCACGCTGAGATCATCAATGCGCCGGTGACGAGTAGCGCGGTGTTCATCGCGAACGCGACCGGCCCGGTGTCGAGCCCTGCCATGCCGGTGTCGGCGGCCAACAGCGACAGCGGGCCGGCGGCGGCGAAGCCGAGCGCACCGGCGACCGGCAGGAGCACCGTCTCACGCCGGGACGGCCGTTGCCCGGAACGCACCGCGTCGACCTGATGGTGAACGGCGCTGACCAGCACGCCGACCAGCAGCATGCCGACCGGCAGCGCAACCAGCACCAGACCGATCATGAGGTATGCGCCCAAGTGGTTTCCCACGAAGATGCTGACGTTGTTCAGCGCCAGCCCGGTGACCAGACCAAGACCGGCCAGGTCCCATCCACCGGTGCGGACCAGACGCCCCGGGTCGCTCATCGCCGCGACCCGGTACCTGGGGTCAGGATGAGTGCCGAGCTGGGCAGCGTAGTGCCGCCATCGTCGCTGCCCTGGCCACCGACCTGCCCGCGGTGGCCAGGGCAGCGCCTCCACCACGCGGGCCAGCGCACCGTCGGGAGCGTCCCAGCCAGCGGCGACCACGTCCGCGTGCACCTCACGGGCACGGAGGATGGCATTGCGGGTCAGGTACACCACCACGGTCAGGAACAGCAGGGCGACAAGGCGGTAGAGCAGTTCTCCCGGCGAGACGGCCTCACCTGGCCACGACCAGACCAGCGGTCGGCGCAGCACGTCCGGGTTCAACGACAGGGCGACGAACGGTGCCACCAGCATCACCACGAACGACCACCAGATCGCGATGGTGAAATAGGTGCGGTCGACATCCCGATTGTGGAGGTGGCCCAACTCGTGCCGGATGACGGCGCGGAACCCGTCCCGGTCGGTGTCGAAACGCAGCAGGAGCCCGACGTCGAGGCATACCCGACGGCGGCGGGGCAGGCCGAAAGCCTGACCGCCGTGCGTGCTCGCGTACGGGTCCAGCAGCCACTGCGGCGGCCGGGCCAGGCCGGCCTGTCGCGCCAGACCATCAAGTTCCGCGAGGACGTCGGCGTTGCCCGCACCGGTCAGCCGGGTCAGCCTGCGGCGGCGGGCCAGCCACCACGGGTGCGACCCGTACAACAACGCGGCCAGGATGAGCTGCGTCAGCAGTCCGAGACCCACCCAGGTCGCCTGCTGGGAGAAGAAAGGCTCCATGCATTGACCGGCCAACCCGCTGTACAGCCGAATACTGTCGGCGGCGGGAAGCTGGAGGGGCGCCACGGCGGCGTCCATCCCGTCCAGACACGGGTTGACCCGCTCACGATGCAACCGCTCCAACGGCGGCGACGCCACATGGATGACGCTGAGCGCGACGACGCTGGACGCCAGCACGGCGGCGATCAGGATGGCGAAGCGGATGTCTGTCCGGGCCCGCAACGAACGCGCTGACACCGGCTCCCGGGCAGTCCGACGATGACGGGAGTCCACGTCATCATCGGCGGAGGCGGTCACTGCGGCGGCGGCCCGGTGATGCCGTCCCCGACCACCGCGGCCGCGATCAGGTCGGCGCGCTGCGGCGACATCTTCGCGTACCGCACCAGCGCCTGCGTCACGATGCCCCGGACCTGCGCCCACTGCTCACCGGTCAGCTCCAGCGCCGCCGAATCACCCGCGACCGTTCCCGCCTCTTCCGCCGGCAGCTCGCCCGGCTGCGTTCCCGGCTCGGCCGGCAGTCCGAGCAGCCGGCGCACCCCCCTGCGGGAAGCCACCGCACACCGCTCCGTCAGGTACACCACCACTTCGGCTGAGGCGGCGAGGAACACCGGAGTAAGCAGCTCCTCAAACCCTGGCAGCCCGAACTTCAATTGGCCACCACCGCTGTCCCCGCCGGACAGTGCCCGTCGTGGATCGGCGAAGAATGCCGCGCGCAGCACGTCGAACACCCGCCGCTCCGCCATCACCCGCGCAGACTCCACGACAGCGGCCCGCTGCAGCATGGCATACGCCACCTCGGCGACGAGCACCTGATCCATCGACTCTCGCGCTCTCACGCCGCACCGTCCCGTCGAACGATCCTCCACATCGTCCCACCGGCATGCCCGACGGAACCCCCTCGCCACAGCACCCGCGATCTGACACTTACGCGGCCGGGAACCCTGACATTCTTGCTCTGCACCGTCACACCGTAGATGCCGACAGACACCAGCCATATATGGCGTCGCTGTCGGCTTGTCGACCCGTCCAAAGAAAGAACCGACCGTATCGGCTTCCGGAATACCGCCACCTACTCGGTGACTACTCGACGGCCCTCGTCGCCTCTCCTCGGCAGCGCCGGTCGTGGCCCTGCAGCAAGTCGGCTCCGCAGACGTCGCGCCGGTGATCCCGGGCGCTGTTGCACTGGCGGATCGGTGGACACGCCGAGCCGCGTCAGCCGGGCATCAGATCCCTCGTGCCAACTCCGTGAACGCGACCGTCTACCGCAGGGCGGGCGGGACGTCAGTGGCGAGTTCGTAGTGTCCGCGCCGGAGGTTCTACACGAAGGCATGGCCGGCGATGATCATGAACGGCATGCCCTCCCCAGATTGCAAGGTCGCTGATGACGGTCCCGGCTCGACAACACCTGCGCGCTGGACCTTGAGTGTCAGCTCCCGCTTGCGCCTATAGCCCTTGCTGCTAATTGCTCCACGGGCAGCCTCTCGTCGAGGGCGATAGTGCCGGCCGATAGGGACTGAGCTGCTGGGCGCACCGATGGAGGTTCCAGGCGCGAGGACCACCGAGGCGGTACCCATAGGCGCTGAACGTACGGATCGACTGCCCCACCATGCCCTCACCGTATCGACGTGACTGCGGAATATTGATGAACCACTCGCTACCTGCCTTCCACTTCGAGGCGCACACCCGCGCCGCCGATCACGACGTCCTTGTCTCGCCCGTCGCCGAGGGAGTGTCACGATCCTGCAACGGCAGCAAGCAGGCACACCGTGTCGATGATCGGCTTGCTTGGCGGATCATGGGCACGTCGATGTAACGGATTGGTTGGCGGAGTTGGGCCAGCTGCATGGCCGATTCGCTCACCGTTTCGCTCGGTCTGAGCCGCCGCGACAGGCCCGGCAGTACCCGTCCGGGCTGGTCGCCGGTTTGGACAGTAGGAACGGCTGGACGCTGGCGGAATAACACCAAGCCCGCCTCAGTCACTACAAACGCCGAGGCAGCATGTCTCGTCTCGGGTTGCTGCCCCCTTGATGCTGAGACGTCGCCGCCCGGCGGTGCGACAGGGACACCGGGCTGCGGGTGAGGCCGTGCACGAGCCGGGGCAGCAGGTGCACGGTGCCCGAACCCACATGACGTTCTCGATGTCGCCGCCGCCCTTGGGCCCCACGCGTCGGCGCACATCGAGCTCCAGGTCCTCGATGACCGGAGCGAGTCTCGGCGCCCCGGGCCGCTGTCTCGTAGAGCATCCACCACAGCTCTTCCCCCACGGCGGAATGTCGCGGCGGGAGAAGAGCCGCCGCGGCCCGGTCCACCGCGCGGGTCGCGTCGACGGCCTCGGGACGTCGCTCGGCGGAAATCCGGAAGCGCAGGCGCCGCTGGCCCGTTGGTCAGCCGACGGACTCGCAGTTTGGCACGCCGGCTTCGAGGGACCAGGTCATGCGTGATCTGGTGGCTGGCCCGTAGACACCGTCGGCCGAGACCCCGATCCGCTGCTGCACCCTGATGAGCGCGGAGCGGGTGCCGGGCCCGAAATTGCTGTCGACGGCGATGTCCTGGCTGTAGCAGTTGACCATGGTGCGCTGCAGGGCCCATACGCCGGGCGAGACGTTGCCGGAGCCCATCACGCAGTCCTTGTTGCCGTTGTAGGTGGGAACGAGTGCTTTGAGAGCGCCTCCTCCGAGCCGAGAGTACGTGTTGCAGTTGGGCAGCGCGGCGCTCGCCGGTGTGGCGGCCAAGACGGTCGTGCCGGCAACTACGACGGCCATCGCGGCGATGGAGCCGATCAGTCGGGCCTTGCGGGCGGCAGCGGTACCGGCCAGGGGTTTCACTGACATGCGACCTCCTCGGGACGTTGCCGCGATCGGATTGCCGCGACATGCCCCCTGTTTGTATGCCGCTCTGAGGGCGTCGCCTGCGACGACGGTCTATTGCGCGAGGCGACGACCTATCGGCACTCTAGGCAACATGCCGCGCACGGAACGTCCGCTTGATCCGTCGTCCGGGCCCGCCGCCGCCTTTGCGATGCAGTTGCGAGCCCTGCGCGTCGCCGCCGGGTCTCCGAAGTACCTGCAGATGGCCCGGCGGACCGGCCGCTCCCGGACTGCATTGGCCGAGGCTGCGGGTGGCGACCACATACCGCAGTGGGAGACGGTCGAGGCGTACGTGCGAGCGTGCGGCGGCGATCCGGCCGAGTGGACCGCCCGCTGGGAGCAGGCGCGCGATGCGGCATCCCGCAACGCCCGAGGCACGCCTCCGTCGCCGCATCGACCCTCAGCGCCGGTAGCACCTGCAGTGCAGAACGAAGCTGCCGAACGGGAAGACGCCGGCACCACGAAGCAGCAACAGACGCGTACCGATTCCGGCGCTGCGGTGAACCCGCTCGGGCAAGCAACGGACCCGGAGCCTAGTGAGGACCGCGACGAGGACAGCTCCGCCCGTGGCGCCCGGCCAGGTATCTGGCAGCGGGCCCGTACCCGTGCCGGGCTGCTGCGGCGGGCCCGGCGACCCGTGCTGCTGGCGGGGGCGGTCGTGACCCTGGTGCTGCTCGGCATGGCCGCTCTGCGGCCCGGCGCGCTGACAGGTTCTCCTACCAGCACCTTCACCACCAACCAGATCCGTGTCGCCAGACCGGCTGCGGTGACGCTTGTGGCCTTCAGCCGGTTCGGCAAGTTCGCCGCCGGGAACCTCGCCGTTACTGGTGCCGGCGGCGTGGTGGAGGTCTGGGACACCCGCACCGTCGTGCGGCGCCACACCCTCGTCACCGGCGATGAACAGGTCACTGACGTGCAGTTCGACCCGCTGAACCGCAACATCCTCGCGACCGCTGGCTCGAATGGCCTGCTACGGCTGTGGGACACCACCGCCGGCAAGCCCATACTCAGCATCACGGGCCAGACAATCGAACACCGGATGATCTTCGCGTTCGATCCGCGGCGGCGAGGGATCGTCGCCACCATCGGCAAGAGCGGAACTGTCCGGATCCTGCAAACGGGCACCGGCCAACTCGTCCGCGAACTACACACCGGACTTACCGACATCACAGCCCTGACTTTCGACTGCCACAACGAAGGTCACCTGACGGTCGGTGGCGACGGCGGGTTGGAGGTCTGGAACAGTAGCGACGGCGCACGCATCAGCGTCGGTGAGCAGATACCGCGACGGGTCACCTCAGTCCGATTCGACCCGCTGACAAGAAACACCCTCGCCGTCGCCGCAGTGGGCGCACCGCCGGGTATCTGGGACGCCAGCAACGGCCGGCCCATTCGCTTCCTCCGCAGCGACGCCCGCCCTGCGGTCACCGCGTTCAATCCACTGATCAGAAACAGCATCGCCGCGGACGATGGTCACGGCCGGATACAGATCTTCGACGCCAGCAACGGCCTACCGGTCCACACTCTCGAAGGCCGATACGGCGCGGTTACCTCACTCGAATATGCACCCGACGGCGCTACTCTGGCCGTCGGCGCGCGCGACGGAATAGTCCGACTGTACGCCGTGGACGACTGGTAGACCTGCCGGGCAGAGCGCGCAACGCGGTTGCGCAGCTGATGCTGCGGCCGGACTCACGCGGATGGTCGCAGGATCGCTCGCCTATCCGCCCATCCTGCGTTTCGGAATCGCAATCCTAACTACCTCGTGCGTGGTCGCGGATACGCCACGGGTTGACCCACGACATAGTGGCCGCCTGGTTCGGGGTCCACCGCTCGACAATCAGCCGCAGCATCGCCGAGATCCGGCCGCTGCTGGCCGAACGCGGCTGCGTGGTGCACGACTGTCAAGCCCCGGGTTTGACGGAGAGTTTCCATCAAACCGGTATGGAACAGTGCGGGTCTCTCGGCGGCCGTGGCCCCGGTCTCGGGCCTCCGTCCGGGTGATGGTGCTCGTCTTCGTGAGTTGACCCGTTCGTCTACCGCGCCGACCGGGTACGTACAGCGGGCGCGGATGGTGTTGCTGGCGGCGGAAGGGCTGCCCCACGCGGAGATCGCGCAGCAGGTCGGGACGACCCGTCAGACCGTCATCGGGTGACGGGCCCGGTACGTCACCGGCGGGATCGATACCTTGGCGGACCTGCCACGCCCTGGGCGCCCGCCGGTCATCGACGAGGCCGCCGTGATGAGCGCGACGTTGAATCCACCACCGCAGCACCTGGGGAGCACCCGCTGGTCGGCCAAAACCCTGGCCGACCAGCTGACCAGGACGGGAACGCCGGTCAGCTTCGCCGAGGTCGCCTGGATCTGGCGGGACTGGGGCCTGCAACCCCACCGGGCCGAGACGTTCAAGTTCTCCACCGACCCGCAGTGGAAGCCAAGATCCGCGACGTGGTCGGGCTCTACCTCCACCCCCCGGACAAGGCCGTGGCCGTCTGCGTCGACGAGAAGTCCCAGATCAAGGCCTCGACCGCACGGCCCCACTGCTACCCATGCGCTTCGGTCAGGCCGAGCGGCGTACCCACGACTACCAGAGACACGGCACGACCACCCTGTTCGCCGCCCTGGAAGTCGCCACCGGTCGGATCACCGCCGACGCCTGCTAGTTTTCAGGCGGCGTCGACACCGACGCCGCGTCAAGGGCGAGCGAGACCACGGGAAACCCGCGTACACCGAAACCTTGCATGGCAGCGAGGCCTGAACGGATCGTCCAGCCTGCCACTCAAGAGCTGTTGTAGGCAACCATGCCAACAGGGACCGGGCCATCTGTGTCCCCTCCAGCACGGTCAGCCACACCGCAGCGGAGGGCGAGCCTCAGGTGGACCCGACCCGAAGGACGTGTTCGGGTAATCTGTGGCCCAGCGGGCCGTTAGCTCAATGGCAGAGCTGAGGACTTTTAATCCTTAGGTTCTGGGTTCGAGTCCCAGGCGGCCCACCATCTGAACTGGGAAAATAGCCATGCGTCACTTCCTGGCGACGACCCTTGCGGGGGTATTGTCGGATTTGGGGTCGCAGTATGCGAGCATCCGCCGAGCACCCCAGCCAGGAATGGCAGTAGGCCTAGGGATCCCCTCGCGCCCGGCTCGTCAAGCGGTCAGCAGTCGCCTGCACTGCCAGCGCTTCGGTCGTTGGTGATCGAGCGCCGTTTCGGCATCTCCTACACGCTGCGCGGGGTGTCCTATCTGCTGCATCGCATCGGGTACAGCCAGCAGGTTCCCACGCGTCGGGCGATCGAACGCGATCCCGAAGCGATCACCGGCTGGCATCGCGGGCGGTGGCCGTCGGTAAGAGGTTAGCGGCGGCGCAAGGCGCCTGGATCTGCTTCCAGGACGAGGCAGGCCAGGTCATGCGACCGCCGGTGGCCACGACGTGGGCCCGGCGGGGGCACACGCCGGTGGTCGAGGTATCCGGCAAGGGCTCCGGCCGGATCTCGATCGCCGGCCTGGTCTGCCTCAAGCCCGGACAGCGAGGCCGGTTGATGTGGCGAACCCGGCTGCACCGTGGTCGTACAGGCGAGCGCGGTAGCTTCAGCGAGGACGACTACATCGCCTTCGTCGACCAGGCCCACCAGCGTCTGCAGGCACCGATGGTGCTGATCTGGGACAACCTGAACACCCACGTCAGCCGCCGCGTGCAGGCCCTGATCGCCACTCGGCCGTGGCTGACCGTGATCCGGTTACCCGCCTACGCTCCGGACCTTAACCCCACCGAAGGCGTCTGGCGCTGGATGAAACGCGGCCTGACCAAACACCGCCGCCCGCGGTGTTGACCACCTCGCCCAACTGGTCAAACGTCGGCTACGCGCGTGTCAGCAACAGACCGATCTCCTCGCCGGCTTCTTCGCCAGCACCGGCATGACCCTCGAACCCGAGCCACCGAGATAGCTCGAACCTTGGCCTTTCGACCTCTGTAGCGGCCCGTCGGCCCACAGGTTACCCGACCACGTCCTCCGGGTCGGGTACGCCTGCGGGCAGCCCCGAAGGCCAGGTTGGGCCGCCCACCTCAGCCGGCGGCCGGTTCCCGGGTGTCGGCCGGAACGACCATGGGTGCTCCGGTGACCGGGTCGGGGACGACCTGGTTCGCCATCCCGAAGACCTGGGCGACGAGCCCGGCGTCGACCGTCGACGCGGGGTCGCCCTCGGCCACGATCCGGCCGTCGCGCATCGCCACCAGGTGGGTGGCGTACCGGGCCGCGTGGTTGAGGTCGTGCAGCACGGCCACCACGGTGCGGCCCCGGGTCACCAGGCGGTGCAGCACGTTGAGCACGTCGATCTGGTGCGCTACGTCCAGGTAGGTGGTGGGCTCGTCGAGCAGGACGAGGGGTGTCTCCTGGGCCAGCACCATGGCGATCCAGGCCCGCTGGCGTTGCCCGCCGGAGAGTTCGTCCACCCGGCGGTCGGCCAGGTCGGTGGTGCCGGTGTCGGCCAGGGCCGACTCGACGGCGTCCTCGTCGGTGTGGGAGAAGCGGCGCAGCACCCGCTGGTGGGCGTAGCGGCCCCGGCCGACCAGTTCGCGGACGGTGATCCCCTCGGGTGCGGTCATGACCTGCGGCAGCAATGCGATCTTGCGGGCGCGTTCCTTCGCCGGCAGGGTGCCGAGGTCCGCTCCGTCGAGCAGCACCCGGCCCACGGCGGGGCGGAGCAGCCCGGCGAGGGCGCGCAGCAGCGTCGACTTGCCGCAGGCGTTCGGCCCGATGAGCACGGTGAACGAGCCGTCCGGCACCGCGAACGACAGGTCGGCGCTGACGGTCCGCTGGTCGTAGCGGAGGGTGACGTCATCCGCCCGCAGCCGCGCGGTCAGCTGGTCGACCATCGGGTCCTCCTGATCTCGTGGACGAGCAACCAGAGCAGGTACGCGCCGCCGAGGGTGACCGTCACCACTCCCACCGGCACGGTCAGCGGGATGACGTGCTGGGCGATCAGGTCGGAGCCGAGCAGCAGCAACGCCCCGACCACGGCGGTGGCGGCGAGCGGCAGTCCCGGTGCCCGGACGAGGCGGCGGGCGATCTGGGGGGCGGCCAGGGCGACGAAGGAGATCGGGCCGGCGACCGTGGTGACGGCGCTGACCAGGACGACCGCGATGACCACGAGGGTGGCGCGGTTCCGGTCGACCGCGACTCCGCTGGCGGCGGCGACGTCGTCACCCAGTTCGAGTTGGGCCAGGGCGGCCGCCCACAGTGGGGTGACGGCCAGCAGCCCCAGGATGATCCCGACGGCGGGCCAGACCACCTCGGCGGTGGCCGCGTTGAGCGAACCGGCGCCCCAGGCGGCGGCGAAGAGTGCCGTCTCCAGGTCGGCGCGGAGCAGCAGCCAGGTGTTGGTGGCGGCGAGCATCGAGGAGACGCCGACGCCGACGACGATGAACCGGAACCCGGAGAGCCCGTCCCGGTAGGCGAGCAGGTAGATCGCCAGGGCCGCCAGCAGGCCGCCGGCGAGTGAGCCGAGCATCAGCAGGTGCCACCCGCCGCCGAGCAGCAGCAGGGCGATCAGCATGCCCGAGAACGAGCCGTTGGCCAGGCCGATGATGTCCGGGCTGGCCAACGGGTTGCGGGTGATGGTCTGGAAGATCGCCCCGGCGACACCGAGCGCCGCGCCGAAGGTGACGGCGGCGGCGATGCGGGGCAGCCGCCACTCCAGCACGACGGTGCGGGTCAGCCCGTCGATCCGGCCGCCGAGCACGCCGAGCACCTCGTCGAGGCGGAGCGGGAAGTCGCCCAGCCAGAGGCCGACCACCGCCAGCGCCGCGACGACGAGCGCGGCGGCGGCGCAGACGGCGGCCTCGCGTACGCCGACGGTCATGTGCCGGTGGTCGGTGCCGAGCAGCAGCCGGCGACCTCCGGCGGTGCGGCGGACCGGCCGGTTCACAGCGCGGTCGCCCGTCGGCGTCGGGCCAGCGCGATCAGCATCGGCGCGCCCACGAACGCGGTGACGATGCCGACGGGCATCTCGCTCGGCAGGACGGCGATCCGGCCGAGCACGTCGGCCAGCAGCACCAGCATCCCGCCGGCCAGCAGGGACCCGGCGAGGATGCGGCGCTGGTCGGTGCCGACGCCCCAGCGCACCAGGTGCGGCACCACGAGCCCGACGAACGAGATGGGGCCGGCGATGGCGCTCGCCCCACCGGCGAGCAGGGTCACCGCACCGAGCACGAGCAGCCGGGTCCGGACGAGGCTGACGCCCTGGGCGGCGGCCAGGTCCGGGCCGAGCGCCAGCGCGTTGAGGCTGCGGGCCGCGAGCAGCGCGGCGAGCAGCCCGGCCACGATCAGGGGCAGCACGGGGAGGAGCACGGCGGTGTCGCGTTCGAGCAGGCTGCCGGCGTTCCAGCCGCGCATCCGGTCGAAGGTGTCGGGGTGGGTGAGGGTGATCCCGGTGGTCAGGCCGGCCAGCACGGCACCGGTCGCCACCCCGGTCACCAGCAGCCGGGTCGGGGTGGCCCGCAGGTCCGCGGCACCGCCGACGGCGTAGACGGCGACGGCGACCAGCAGCGCGCCGAGCAGGGCGAGCCACATGTAGGCGGCCGGCGAGGTGATTCCGAAGAAGGCGATGCCCGCCGCGACGAACGCGGCGGCGCCGGCGTTGACGCCGAGGATGCCCGGCTCGGCGAGCGCGTTGCGGGTGAACGCCTGCATCAGGGCCCCGGCCACCCCGAGTCCGGCACCGACCAGCAGCCCGGCGAGGGTGCGCGGCAGGCGTTGCCCCCAGACGACGTACTGCGCGGTGTCGCTGCCCGCGCCCCGCAACGTCGCCCAGACGTCCGCCGGGGGCACCGGGTTCGCGCCCACGAAGACCGATAACACCAGCGACCCCAGCAGTACGACGACCGCCCCGACCAGCCAGCGCCGGGTGGTACGCCGACGCGCGGCACGGCCGGTGGTCGGCGGTGCCGCGCGGGCGGGTGTGGTGGTGGTCAACTCGACGCGGTGAGGATGCGTTCGAGGTCGTCGAGGACGGCCTGTCCACCGACCGTGCCGACCCCGGTGATCCAGAACGACTGGTCGACCAGGTGCAGGCGGGGGAAGGCGGCGGCGTTGGCGGTGACCGAGGCGGGGATGGTGCTGCGGTCGTTGACGTCGACGGTGGTGACGAAGACGTGGTCGGCCTTGGCCTCCAGCACCCGTTCCGGGGAGATGTCGACCGAGATGGAGTTCTCCCAGTCGCGCTCGGGGGTCTTGAAGCCGACGCACTCCAGCGCGCTGCCCGCGAACGAGGTGGGTCCGTAGAGGGTGAGGACGCCGTCGCGGGGGCGGATGAGCTGGGCGCTCTTACCGGCGGTGCCGAACTTCCTGGCGATGTCGGCGCACCGCTGCCGGTAGCCGGTGAGCAGCTTGTCGGCGGAGTCCGCACCGCCGAGCGTGGTCGCGGTGAAGCGGACGTTGTCCTGCCACGGGTCCGTCTGGGTGGCCATGAACACGGTCGGGGCGACGTCGGTGAGCTGCTGGTAGAGGGCGGAGTGCCGGGACTCGGTGCCGATGATCAGGTCGGGCTTGAGGGCCGCGATCTTCTGCACGTTGGGTTCCTGGACGGTGCCGACGGTGGTGATGCCGCTGGCCTTGTCCCCGAGGTACTTGGGCACCCCGGCGGCCTCGTTCAGCACGGCCGCGCCGACCGGGGTGATCTGCAGCGCGATGGCGGTGTCGAGCTGGACCGGTTCGAGGACGACGACCCGGGTCGGGGTGGTCGGTACGTCGGTCTTGCCGCGCGCGTGGTCGACGGTTCTGGTGTCGCCGACGCTACCCGCCGGGTCGGAGTCGGCGGAGCCGCAGCCGGCCACGACGAGCGCTGCCACCGAGGCGACAGTGAGGGCGAGGAGACGTCGGCGGATTGTTCGAAGGGCTGGCGTGCGCATGGTGCGAGGTTCCCGTCTGACTACTTACGGTGATTGCTCACTAACGTTTTTAGGTTAGCATTACCTAATCATCTATCTCGTCGCGGGCCGGGCGGTCATGCCAATACCCCTGGGTGTGGACCTGTTCCGGATCGACGCCTGCCTCGGTAAAGAGTCGGCGCACCTCGGCAATTCTGCTACTCTCCGTAGCCGTCCAGGCGTAGAAGCGCGCCCCCGCCGCTGCCGCCGCCGGGCCGTGCCCGGCCAGCCAGTCACCCACCATGGCGGTCAGGACCGTCCCGCCCGGAGCGCCACCGCGCAACCGGACCTCGACCGGGTGGCCGGCGGTCACGTCGTCGAGGGTGGCGGCGTCCGCCGCGGTGCCGGCCTCCAACAGGACCGTTACCCGTACCCCCGGCCCGAGGCTGGGCAGGATGCCGCGCACCGCCGGGTACGCCGTCTCGTCCGCCGCGATCAGCACCCGCGTCGCCGGCCCCGGCTCCCACTGCACGCCGTACCCGGGGTGGCCGACCCCGACGTGCGGGCCGGACAGGAGCAGCCGGTCGCCCGGACGGGCCGCCGCCGCCCAGCCGCTCGCCGGACCGTGCGGCTGGTGCAGGTAGAAGTCCAGGTCCAGCTCGCCCGCCGCCGGGCGCGTCCGGTACGCCGTGTAACTGCGTAGCCTCGGCCGCTCGGGATTCGGGATGGCCCGCCACTCCCGCCGCCATTCCTGTTCGGGCAGCCCCGCCCGCAGCTCGGCCGGGTAGTCGCCGGCCACCGGCAGCATGATCTTGATGCGCTGGTCGAGGTGGTGCGGGGCCAGCTCCCGCAGTCGTTCGTCGCCGAGCGTGATCCGGACGAACCCGGGCGACAGCCGCCGGGTCGCCGTCACGGCTGTCTCGAACAGGATGTTGGGCGAGTTGCGGAAGGCGGACATGCCGGCAGAGGCTAGCCGGTCGGATCCGGCCCGTTCGCCGCCCGCAGGGCGCATCCAGGGCAGCAGAGCGGGAGTGTGCGCGGGACATTGACGATGTTGAGGTGGGTGGCCCAATCTTGACGCCACCCCGGGTCAGGAAGACCGGGTTTCTCATCGGGTCGGCGGAGGAGTGCTCATGCCACACATCACGCTCAATACCAGTGAACCCGGAATTCGCGGCCTGTTCCGGTTCAGGCCGGAGACGGCACTACCACTGAACGCGCTGGTGGAGGCGCTGCTGTGTGGCCCGGGCACGTTGACCCGGGGCGAAAGAGAACTCATCGCGGCCTATGTGTCCGGCCTCAACGAATGCCGGTACTGCTACTCCGCCCACGCGGCGTACGCGGCAGCACAGCTCCCCGAGGGCATGACCCTGGTCGAGCAGGTGCACGACGACGTCGACAGCGCGCCGGTGTCGGCCAAGATGCGCGCGCTGCTCGACGTGGCCGGCGCGGTACAGCGGGGTGGCCGGGAGGTCACCGAGGACCTGGTGACCGCCGCCCGGGCCGAGGGCGCCACCGATGTGGAGATCCACGACACCGTGCTGATCGCCGCCGCGTTCTGCATGTTCAACCGCTACGTCGACGGGTTGGCCACCGTGCTGCCGGACGACCCGGACTTCTACCCCGATCGCGCACAGCGGATCGCCGCCCACGGCTACCTCGGTGTGCTGCAACAGGAGGTCATCCGCGAGTGACCGGCCCGGCAGGCCCGTGGGCGTCGGCACGCCGTCAGCGGGCCTGCCGGAGCGCGTCGGCCAGCTCGGTCGCCGTGGTCGCGGTGACCCGGGGTTGGTCGACGAGCATCTCGTCGATCACCCCGGCCAGCCTCGGCGGCACGGTGCCGAGCCGCTGCCGTACAGACACCGGCCGGGTACGCAGGACCACCGCGACCGGGTCGGCCCCGGCGGGGAAATCCCGGGGCGTCGCCCCCGTCAGCATCCAGTAGAGACAGGCGGTGACCGCCCAGAGGTCGACCTCCGGGCGGGCGTACTTGTAGTCGATGAGTTGGGCGCGGGCCTGGAAGGCGATGCTGCCGCCGATCGCGCCGGTCCCGGTGTGCCCCGACAGGCCCGCCTTCTCGAACGCCTTCGCGAGCCCGAAGTCGGCGACCTTGGTGATCACCTCGCCGTCGGGCCCGGTGGCGAGCAGGAGGTTCTGCGGCGTGACGTCCCGGTGCACCAGGCCGTGGGCGATCTCCGTCCGGCCGTCGGCCAGCACGACCGCAAGCTCCGCCCGGTGGGCGTAGGCCAGTGCGTCCAACGCGTCGAGGGTGATCGGCACCGCCTCGTCGACGGTGAGCCGGCCACCGCGCCGGGCGACGAACTCGGCGACACTGCCACCCGGGCAGTATTCGCTGGTGAAGAAGAAGGCGTCGTCGGCCGCGCCGCCGCTGTGCAGGGCGACGACGTTGCGGTGCCGCAGCCCCCTGGTGCAGGCGATCTCGCGGCGGAAGGCGTCGCGTGCGGCCGGGTCCACGGCCCGGTCGGCGAGCAACGTCTTCAGCGCGACGAGCCGGCCGGACGGCTCGTGGCGGGCCAGGTAGACGACGCTGTGGCCGCCCCGGCCGATCTCCCGCAGCACCCGGTGGTCGGTGAAGTCGTCGAGGCCGGGGGCCCCGTCCGCCGCGGCCGTCACCAGCACCGGCAGGGCCCGTCCCCGATCCGGGCCGGGGGTCCCGGTGCCCGGGGTGGTCGGCGTGGTGCCGGCGGGGGTGGCCCCGGTGTCTTCCGGTCCGGCAGCGGCTTCCCGCGTCCCGTCGTCGGGCAGGGTGACGCGTAACGTCGCGCGCCCGAGGCGTACCTCGTCACCGGCCGACAGGTGCCGCTCGCCGTCGACCGGGCGGCCGTTGAGGTGGGTGCCGTGGCGACTGCCGAGGTCGCGTACCCGCACGTTCGGCGGGTCGATGTCGAGCTGGCAGTGCCGGCGGGAGACCCGCCGCTGCCCGTCGTCGACCAGGATCCCGCAGTCGGCGGCCCGGCCCACCACGACCGTCGTGCGGCGGTGGAAGACGTACGTGTCGACGGTGGACCCGGCCCGGACGGTCACCGTGACGGGCGGGGTAACCGGCACCGCCCCGGCGGGTCGCCCGACCCCGGGGTCGTCGGTGCCCACGCCCGGCTGCCCGGTCAGTCGACCAGCGCCACGTACAGCGGGCTGCCCAGCAGCACGGTCATGCCGGGACGCCCGTCGAGTTCCGGGTACGGGCTGGGCCCGGAGAGCAGCCGCTTGGCGAGGAACTCGACGTTCTGCGTGGGCCCCCGCAGGCGGGTGCCGGCCTGGTGCACCGACGCCAGCGCCGCCACCTCCGCCGCGTCGTCCCCGTCGTCCGGGGTGCCCGGCACCGGTTCGGCCTCGTCGTCGACGAGGCCGGCGAGCAGCGCGGGCATCGTGGACGACCCGCCGAACCCGCGCGGGGTCGGCTCGGGCGGTGCCGCGCCGATGACGTGGAACGGTGACCCGCCGAGACCGACGATGGTGTCCTCGGTACGGCCACCGAAGTAGACCAGTGACTGCTCGTCGGTGGTCGGGACGATGCCCCACCGCATCGGCAGCAGTCCCCGGAAGAACTGCCCCGGCTCCTCCACGGAACCGACGTCGGCGTGCTCGTCGAGATAGCGGGCGACCCGCTCCAGGCGGGCCACCCGATCGGTGCCGGGGTTCTCGGTGCTGCGTTTCACGCCGACGACGGTGAGGTTCACACTGAACTCGGCGGCCCGCCTGCGCTGATAGCCGGGGTCGATCTGGGACAACAGCATGTCCACCTTGGCGTCACTGACATAGAGGTAGTAACGAAAGCTCACGGTCACTCCCTGACGACCCGGTCCGGCATCCGACGTTACCGTCCGCGACCAACCGACAGTTGTCCCGTGCGCTGCGGGGTGCCAGGCTCGGACCATGCCGTGGCGTCCCGGAGAGCTGATCCTGGATCTCTACGAGGTGCGCGACCAGCCCCTCGCCGGTGGCATGGGCCTGGTCTACCGGGTCCGGCACCGGGGCTGGGACACCGACCTCGCCGTCAAGGTGCCGCGCCCCGAGCAACTGACCACCGAGGCGCAACGTGCCCGGTTCGAATCCGAGGCGGGCACCTGGGTCGGGCTCGGGCTCCACCCCCACGTGGTCAGCTGCGCGTACGTGCGTCGTGTCGACGGGCTGCCCTGCGTGTTCGCGGAGTGGGTGGCCGGTGGCTCACTGGACCAGGTGGTCCGGGCCGGGCGGCTGCACGAGGGGTCGGACGGCCCCGACGGTGGATTCCTCGCCCGGGCGCTCGACCTCGCGGTGCAGTCGGCGTGGGGCATCGACCACGCCCATCAGCAGGGCCTCATCCACCAGGACGTCAAACCCGCGAACATCATGGTCGGCCTCGACGGGGCCTGGACCGCGAAGGTCACCGACTTCGGGCTGGCCGGCGCCCGGGCCGCCGTCGACGGGGTCGCCGGCACAGCGGTGGAGGCCAGCCTGGGAGCGAGTTTCGGCGGCATGACCCCCGCCTACTGCTCGCCCGAGCAGGCCGAGGCGGCGGCCGGTGCGGGGGTCACGCTCACCCGGGCCACCGACGTCTGGTCGTGGGGCCTGTGCGTGTGGGAGATGTTCGCCGGCCGCCGCCCCTGCCGCTACGGTCAGGCGGCGCGGGAGGCCTTCGCCGACTACCTGGCGGCGGGGGAGACCTGGCCGGCCGCCCAGCCGATGCCGCCGGGGATCGTCGACCTGCTCCGGCGGTGCTTCGACGTCGACCCGACGACCCGGCCGCACAGCCTCGCCGACCTGGCCACGGCGGTCGCCGGGGTGTACGCCGACACCGTCGGCGTCCCCTATCCACGGGTGCCGCCGTCGGCGGCGGCCCTGCTCGCCGGCAGCCTCTCCAACCAGGCGCTCTCGCTGCTCGACCTCGACCGGCCGGAGGATTCGGAGCACCTGTGGCGCAACGCGATCGACATCGACCCGCACCACCCCGCCGCCGTCTACAACTGGGCGCTGTACCGGTGGCGGCGCGGGCGGATCACCGACGAACAGGTGCTGGCGGAGCTGCGGACGGCCCGGGAGATCGCCGGGGAGACCTGGCAGGCTGACCACCTGCTGGGGTTCGTGCACGCCGAACGGGGCGACGACGAGGCGGCCCGGCCGTTGCTGGCCGCCTCGTCCACCAACCCCGACGTCGCCGAGGTGGCCGGTGCCCTCGCCCGGCGCGGCACGGCACCCGGGCCGCAGCGTCTGCCCGGCCACCGCGGCCAGGTGACCGCCGTCGCCGTCGACGAGAGCGGACGGGTGGCGGTCACCGGCGGTAAGGACGGAAGCCTGCGGATCTGGTCGCTGACCGAGAACCGGGCGGTCCGCGAACTCGGTACGGACGGCGCGGGTGCCCCGGTCACGACCCTGGCGATCGACCCTGCCGGCCGTACCGCGCTGGTCGCCCGCGAGGGGGGTCGGACCGAACGTTGGAACCTGGCCCGGGTCGGGTGCGTCACCGTGCCGCTCGGCCAGCGGGCGGCCGTGACCGCACTGGCGCTGACGACCTCGGGCGCTGCCGCCATCGGGTACGACAACGGGCGGATCGAGGTGTGGGACACGACCGACGGGCGGCTGCGGCGCACCCTGGAGCACCCGCCGAGCACCTACCAGCGGCTGGACCCGGCGACGGGCCGGATCCTGCCGGAGATCCAGGAGAGTCCCGCAGAGGTCACCGTGCTGGGCCTGAGCGAGGACGGCGCGGTCGCGGTGTCGGCGGCGCCCCGGGACGGCAGTGTGGTGGTCTGGGAGGTCGACACCGGGCGCTGGCTGCACCGCCTGGTCAAGTCCGCCGACATGCGGATGACCGGGGTCGACGAGGTGGCATTGGGCGGGTCCGGCAGGTACGCCCTGCTGATCGGGCACCAGACACGGATGGCGCACCTGTGGGAGACCAGACCCCACCGGGTGCGGGGGCCGGTGCCGAACAACCTGAACCGGTACTCGACGGTCGTGCTCAGCGGTGACGGCGAACGGGCGGTCTCGGTCGGGGTCGGCAGTCCCGACCAGCCGGTGCGGATCTGGGAGACGGATTCCGGTCGGTGCCTGCGTACCGTCGCCACGCGTATCGACGGGCTGCGCCCGGAGATGGCCGGTCTGCTGTCGCTCACCTGTGCGGCGACCAGCGGCGACGGCGCGCTGGTCGTGCTCGGGGACGAGTACGGGGGGCTGCACGTCCACCGGCTGCCCCGCCCCGACCTGCGCGCACCATGGAGTTACGAGCGGCCGCTGGCGGCGAGGGCGGTGCTGGCGGCCGAGGCGCAGGTCCGGCAACGGGTCGTCCGTGCGGAGTCGCTCGCCCGGGAGGGCCGGCCGGCCGACGCCGCCGTGGAGCTACGGGCCGCCCGGGACATGGTCGGGTTCGAGCGTCACCCGCAGCTGCGGGAGCTGTGGGAGCGGTTGGGGCGGACGGCGGGCGAGCGGACCGCGCCACTGGGCGTCTGGCAGCGCTACGAGCTGCGCGGCGGCGAGTTCACCTTCGTCCCCGGGCTGGCCCCGGCGCTGAGTGTCGACGGCGAGCTGGCGGTGACGGGCGGTGCGGACGGCCTGCTCCGGGTGTGGGAGCTGCGGACCGGCCGGCAACGGCACACCTTCGCGGAGCGGGTGGGCAAGGCGCACACCGTCGTGCTCTCCGCGGATGCCCAGCTCGCCCTCAGCGCGGACTGGGCCGGGACCGCGCACCTGTGGGACCTGGCGGCCGGCCGGCGGCAGGCCGAGCTGCACGGCGACCACGGTGCGGTGCGGGCGGTCGCGATGGACGGCACGGGCCGGTACGTGATCGTCGGCGACGCCGAGGGGAACCTGTGCCTGTGGAGCCTGTACCGGTTCCACCTGAGCCGCACCATGGTGGCGCACCGGGGGCCGGTGGGGTCGGTCCAACTCAGCGACGACGGTCGGTATGCCGCGTCGGTCGGTGCGGAGGACCGGACGTGCCGACTGTGGCGCACGGGCACCGGCAGCCCGGTGCTCACGATCCCCGTCGAGTTCGGGCGGGTACCGCTGCGGTTCACCCCGGACAGCAGGCAGCTTCTGATCAACTCGCCGGGGGAACTGACCGCGTGGGACGTGCAGACCGGCCGGCAGCGGTACGCCTTGCCGAGCCGGGGTGACGCCATGGCGCTGAGCCGGGACGGACGGGTCGGGCTCGTCCGTGCGTACGACGAGTCGTACGGGCGGGTGGTGTCGGTGTGGGAGACGGCGACCGGGCGGGTGCTGTGCGAACTGGCCTCCGAGGCGAAGGTGTTCGACGTGAGCCCGGACGGGCGTCATGCGGTGACCGCCGATGTGGACCGTACGCTGGGCATCTGGGACGTCCGGACGGGACGACGCGTGCACACGTGCGACGGTCATCCGGAGCCGGTGTCGTCCGTGGCCTTCACGGCGGACGGCCGGAGCATGGTGTCGATGGACAGCCGGCCGGCGATCCGGCGGTGGGAGCTGGACTGGGACTACGACTTCACGGGCTGACCCGCAACCGGGCGGAGCCGAGCCGGGTGCTGAGCCCGCCGCCCGTCACCGGCTCCATCGGCTGGTCGGTGTACGCCGCCGCGCGCAGCGCGTCGTCGTGGGCGGCCCGTTGCTTGCGGGAGAACCGGCTGCGGTCGACCGCGAGGTCGGCCACGACCGGCGGGATGAGATCCCGGAACTCCTGCGGCACCCCGGCGATGTGGCGTTCGTAGTGGGGATCGTCCGGGTAGCTCAGCGTCAGGATGACCGGTGGCTCGCCGCGCAGCCGACCGCCCAGGGCGCGCAGGGAACCGGCCAGGAACTCCAGGGCGATGTTCACGTCACCCGACAACGTGATGTTGTTGGACTCCGGCTGGTATCCGGGCGGGGCGTCCTCGGGCACCACGAAACGTACGGTGACCCGCTTGGCGGGCAACTCCAGCAGCAGGCGGGGCCAGGGTCCGCCGCCCTCGATGGTCACGTCCACCCGCTGGGGATCGACGGACAGCCGCAGGCTGAGCCAGTCGATCATCGCCAGGGCCTCGGGCGGCAGGTCGTCCTGACGGTACGGGCCCCGGCTGCGGGTCCGCAGGGCGTGCGCGTGCATGGTGGTCAGCACGCGCGCCCCGTCGCCGTCGATCTCCAGGGAGAGCGGGTGGACCGCCAGGTCCCGCATGACGCGGACGACGGCGTCGATCAGCGCGGATGGTGCCGAGGCGGGAGCCATCGTCCACCTCTCGCTCCGTGTGGGACCGGTGTCGCACCGTGTCAGCCAGTGTCGCACATGAATGTTCTCGGCACTGCCGCCGGCCGACGGGCGGCGTACGCGGTGATCCGCGCTGCGCACCCACCGCCGCTCGCGGATCGTCGTCGACGCCCCGGAGGTGGCGGTCAGGACGGTGGGCCGCCGCCGGCCCGTGCACCTCGGCGACGGCGGCCGCCGCATGACGTACTCCGGTGGCTCGTGGGTGGAAGCGGGGGTCAGGCGGCCAGGCGGCGCGCGAGCGCGGGGACCACGATGGCGGCCGCGACCAGGTGGGTGAGGATCAGCAGTGCCTTGGTCGCCGCTGCGGCGTCGATGAGCAGGTCGGGCACCAGCGACAGGGTGGTCAGCACCACGGTGACGAGGACGAACGTTCGCCGCGGACGCCGGGCGAAGCGGGCCAGCAGCACGGCGAGAAGCACGCCGACCAGCGAGAAGGCGGCGGTCAGCAGGCCGAATCCCGAGAGCGGAATCGTATCGTCGCCCACGCCGAGGCTGATCCCGGCCGCGTGGCCGGCGGCGGCGACGGCCACGGTGGCGACGCTCGCCGCAGCCGTAGCGATCACCCCGGTCAGGATCAGCGCACCGATGGCGGACCTGGTGGCGTGGGGCGGGTTCGCAGCGGTGGTCATCGTGCCTCCAACGGTGGGCGGGGCCGGCCCGGTGCCGGGCCCTCTCAGCAGAACGACGAACGGGACGAACCTCAATCGACAGGCGCGCCCAGGTTCTTCGTCCGTGGTGACGCCTGGCTAGTGTCAGCACACAACTCCATCGAGGAGTCTCATCGCATGGGGGAACAGATGATTTCTCGGCGCCTTCGCGCGCTTTCCGCCGCCGTGGCAGCCGCCACGGTCGCTCTGTCGATCGCGACTCCGGCCATGGCGGCACCGGCCACCGGGCCGGTTCTCGACATCACGTCGATCGCCTTCGACCGTCCGCAGGTCGACGTCACCGGGGGCTACGCCGCGGTCAGCCTGACGTGGACGACCACCGACCGGGCTGCCCGGGCCCAGCGGGTCAAGGCGCCGGTGGTGCTCTCGGCGAGGTGGCCCAAGGCGACCTGGACGTCCCAGGAGACCGCAGACGCGTGGGGCCTCGGCTTCGACGTCACGATCGAGGTCGACGAGTTCGCGCCGATCTCGTCGACCAGCGCGACGATCTATGACAGCACGAGGGATTCCCGGGGCGGCATGTACGGGGCCAGCACGACCTGACAGCCCGGACGACCCGTCCCCTGTGGGCCGGGCCGTCCTGGACAGTGCGGGCGAGGACCGCGGTGCCGGTCCGGCCAGAGGGCTTTCCCTGGATTCCGGGTACCGCCCTGCCGCAATGCTCGACTGTCAGGCCGACGCCACCCGGCGTCGGCCTGACAGCCTGGCGGCAACCCGAGCGGGTGGAACCCGGGGACGGCACTCCGCGGCGATCATCAACACCGTGTGACGTATCCTGTACGAAACTCTGGGTAACTGTCAGAGGTGATTTGCCGGCCTCGATCCCGTTATGTCATTGCAAGTTGTGATCAATCTTGACCTTGTTGCGAAATGCTTCTTAGGGTCTCTTTTGGTCGTCGGCTTGATCGGGAGAGAGAACTGATGGACGAAGTGTCCCTTTCCGATCGTCTGAGCGACCAGCTGAGGCGTTTGTGCGAGGCCAGCGGGATCGGTGCGGCGGAGCCGCTGGAACTGCTGGAAAGCCTGCTCGGACCGGCCGGCCCACAGCCGTTGTCGGCCCCGCCGGGGTGGCCGTCAAACGTCGCGGACGACCACACTCCGGTGGAGTTCTCCATCGCCTTCAGCGCGACCGAACCGCCCACCGTGCGGATTCTGGGCGAGACGTTGGGGACACCACCCGCCCGGTTGACCAACATGCTCGCCACCCAGCGGTTCCTCGACCGGCAGGCACACCGCGCCGGCCTGTCCACGTCCCGACTGGATTCGGTGCGCGACCTGTTCGCCACCTACCACCCGCAGGGCGCCTTCGCCCTCTGGTGCTCACTGGTCTTCCGCAGCGGCCGGCGACCCGAGTTCAAGGTCTACCTCAATCCGGAGCTCCGGGGGATCGACCGGGCACCGGCCCTGGTCTCCGAGGCGCTGCACCGACTCGGACTGGGCAGGTCCTACCGGGCGATGCTCGACCGCAGCATCCGTCCGGGCGAGCTGGGTCACCGGGACCGGCTGACGTTCTTCGCCCTCGACCTGCATGACGGCGCCCAGGCCCGGGTCAAGCTCTACCTGACCCACCACGACGCCTCGGTGCGGGACGTCGTCCGGGCGGCCGGCGTGGTCCACGACGTCGACGCGACCCGCCTCGCCGAGTTCGCCGCGCTGGCCGGTGGCGGCCGGACCCGGTTCGCCGGTCTCCCGCTGGTCGGCAGCTACACCCTGGTCGAGGGGGTCGACCGGCCGGTCGGCTACAGCCTCTACGTGCCGATCCGGGGCTACGTCGAGGACGACGAGGAGGCGTACGACCGGGTGGTGGCGGTGCTGGACCGCTGCGGGTTCGACCACACGGTGCTGGACCGGGCGCTCGCCGCGGTGGCCCGCCGGCCGCTGCGCGACGGGGTCGGACTGATCCCGCACCTGTCGCTGCGGATGGGCGCTCCCCGGCCGGGGGTGACCGTCTACCTGTCGGCCGAGGCTTACCAGGTGAGCCCGCCGGTGCGCCGCCCGTGGACCGTGGACGGTGCGGCACTGGCGGCTCCGACCGGCCGTGCCGGCGCGGGACACCCCTGATTCCATCGAGGAGCGAACTGTGTCCGTGGACCTGCACCAGATGTTGCCCCCGTACCGGATCAAGGTGGTCGAGCCGATCCCCTTCCTCAGCCCGCAGGAGCGGCGGGCGGCCCTCGCGGAGGCGGGATACAACCCGTTCCACCTGCGCGCCGACCAGATCACCATCGACCTGCTGTCGGACTCCGGCACCGGGGCCACCTCGGCCGCGCAGGAGGCTGCCGCCGCGCTCGGCGACGAGTCCTACGCCGGGGCGCGCTCCTGGTTCCGGTTCCGCGACGAGGTCCACGACCTCACCGGCTATCCGCACATCCTCCCGGTCCACCAGGGGCGGGCCGGTGAGCGGGTGCTCTTCACCGGCCTGCTGAAGCCCGGCCAGCTCTGTCTCAGCAACACCCACTTCGACACCACCCACGCCAACGTCAAGCTGGCCGGGGCGGAGCCACGGGACCTGCCGTGCCCGGCCGCGTTCGACCTCGACAGCCCGGACCCGTTCAAGGGCAACATCGACCTGGACGCGTTGGCGCGCACCCTCACCGGGCCGGAGCGGGACCGGGTCGGCCTGGTCCTGATGACCATCACCAACAACGGGCTCGGCGCGCAGCCGGTGTCGATGGCCAACCTCACCGCCGTCCGTGACCTGTGCCGCCGCCACGAGGTGCCGTTCTTCCTGGACGCGGCCCGGTTCGCCGAGAACGCCTGGCTGGTCGGTCAGCGCGAGCCGGGCTACCAGGACTGGACGCCACGGCAGATCGCCACCCACGCCTTCGGGCTCGCCGACGGCTGCGTGGTGAGCCTCAAGAAGGACGGTCTGTCGGCCATCGGCGGGCTCATCGGGTTGCGCGACGACGACCTGCACGCCCGGTGCGAGGCGAACCTGATCGCCACCGAGGGCTTCTCCACCTACGGCGGGCTGGCCGGCCACGACCTCGAACGGCTCGCCCAGGGGCTGCGCGAGGTGGTCGAACCCGGCTACCTGCGGGCCCGGGCCGCCTCCACCGCCCGGCTGGCCCGGCTGATCAACGAGGCCGGGGTGGACACCGTCCAACCGGCGGGCATCCACGCCCTCTACCTCAACGCCGGCCGGCTGCTGCCCCACCTGTCACCGCAGGTGTTCCCCGGCCACGCCCTCGGCTGCCAGCTCTATCTCGACGGCGGCATCCGCTGTGCCGAGCTGGGCTCGCTCTATCTGGGCGGGATGGACGACCAGCACCGGCTGGTCACCCCGGCCCCCTTCGAACTGGTGCGCCTGGCCATCCCGCGCCGGGTCTACACCGACACCCACCTTGAGTACGTGGCCGCCGTCCTCGCCGACATCGCCAAGGAACCCGGGCGGGTCTCCGGCTACCGGGTGGTCTCGTCACCACCCCTGTTGCGCCACTTCAAGGTGCGGTTGGCACCGATCCCGGCGGCGGGCAGCACCGACTGATCCCGCTGCGACGCGGTGGCTCCGGTACGCCCACGTGGTGGACCGGCGTCACCGCGCGCCACAGAGGCAGAGGTGGTGGAGCGGGGCTCCCGGCTCGCCGCTCAGGTGGTGGCGGGCAGCCGGGCCAGGGCGTGCCGCACCAACTCGATCAACGCCTGCTTGCTGGAGGCCCGGTCCCGCGCGTCGCACCACAGCAGCGGCACGGTCTCGTCCAACTCCAGCGCGCTGCGGATCTCATCCTCGGTGTAGGGGCACTCGCCGTAGAAGCGGTTGACGGCGGCGACGAAGGGGATGCCCCGGCGCTCGAAGTAGTCGACGGCCGGGAAGCTGGTGCCGAGCCTGCGGGTGTCGACCAGCACGATCGCCCCCACCGCGCCCTGGGCCAGCTCGTCCCAGATGAACCAGAACCGGTCCTGCCCCGGGGTGCCGAAGAGGTAGAGCACGACGTCGTTGCTGATGGTGATCCGACCGAAGTCCAACGCGACCGTGGTGCTCGTCTTGCCCTCGACGCCGGTGATGTCGTCCACCCCGATGCTGGCCTGGGTGAGGACCTCCTCGGTGACCAGTGGCGGAATCTCGCTGACCGATCCGACCAGGGTGGTCTTGCCGGTGCCGAAGCCGCCCGCCACGACGACCTTCACCGATTTCCGATCCACGTGTATCAGTCCCTCTTGTCTATATCCGCTGGAGGCCGGCGAGCACCGTCTCCAGCAGCCACCGGTCGGCGATCTTTTCCTGTGCCGGCGAGCCGATGTCCAGAAAACCCTGTTCGTGGAGCACGTCCACCATCACCTTGGTGATGGTGAGCGGGCGGTGCAGGTAGGCACCGATCTCGGCGATGGAGATCCAACCGTTGCACTGCTGGAGGATCTCCCGGTATTCCAGCTCCAGCCGGGACTGATCGGCCGGCAGGGCAATCACCTGGGTGGCCAGGTCGAGGCTGGTGTTCCGGGGGCTCGTGCGTCCGTTGACGAGGATGTAGAGCGGCACGAGCCGGCCGGCTTCCGCCTCGTCGTCGCCGTCCCACACGTCGTGGGTCATGGTTTCAACCCGGGTCGGTCGGTGAGCATCATGGCGTCCAGGCGGACCTCGGAGCCGAGGTAGTCGCCGATCCGGGTCACCAGGCGACTCATCTCGTACGCGACGGTGCCCATGTCGACGGACTGTTCGCAGAGCACCGCCAGCCGGGCGTTCTGGCCGGCGGCGGCGACGAACAGCGTCCGTCCCTCGTACTCGATGATGACCTGTTGGACCGGCCCGCTGTCGAACCGTCGGCCCATGCCCGCCGCGATGCTGTGCAGGGACGACGCGCCGGCTGCCAGCAGCTCTCCGGCGTCCTGCGGGAGCGACGTGGATTTCTGCACGATCAGCCCGTCGGTGGACAGGACAACCGCGTAGACAACGTCAGGGACCTCTACCAGATCGTCCAGGATCCAGGTCAGATCGTTCTGCGATGCCGAGTAGGTCATGCTTTCCTGCCTTGGTCGTCTCTGCTGGCTGGGTCCCCGGTTTTCGCCGACCGACCAGCGGCCCAGGCCTTCTGGTATCTGGTGAACCGGTCCCGGGCCTCCTCGGGTGACCGCGCGGCAGCGGGCGTCGCGTCGGACGCCTGACCGGGCAGGCCCTCCTCGCGCAGCTCGGGAGCGAGGTGCTGCTGCGGCCGTCGGTGCGGCAGGGGCGGCCGGTCGGCGACCTGGGGGCCGGGCGCACCGCGGACCGCGCCCCGCTGCGCCGGAACGTCGGTCATGATGCCCCCGATGCGGTCAGGCTGTCGGGCCCCGGCGGGATCGGCCGGCGCCTGCACCGCTCCGCTCGGTGCGGTGGCCACCATGGCGGTGGGCCGGGCCCCGGCGGCGGGGTGCAGCTCCCGTCGACCACCACCGACCGGCAGCACCGCGCCGACGCCGGGACGCGACATCGCCGTGGCGATGGTGCCGAGCGGAAGGACGCCCGGGTCGGTGCGGTCCAGGTCGGTGGTGAACGGGTCGGTGGCGATCACGCGGTCGGGCAGCAGCACGATCGCCAGCAGACCGCCGTATGCCGAGGCCCGGAGGCTCACCTGGACGCCGTCCCGCTTGGCCAGCTCCGCCACCACGTGCAGGCCGACCTGCGCGCCGTCCTTGAGTGCCGTCACGTCCGGGGTGGGTGCGGTCGCCAGCAGCTCGTTCGCCCGCTCCAGCGCGTCCGCCCGCATGCCCACGCCGGCGTCCTCGATCTCGATCGCGATGCCGCGCTTGACCTCGATGCAGGTGACCCAGACCGTGGTCTCCGGCGGGGAGAACGCCAACGCGTTGTCCAGCAACTCGGCCACCAGGTGGACGGTGCCGGCCACCGCCGGCCCGACGACCGCCACGTCGGGCGCGCTGCGCAACGTGATGCGCTGGTACTGCTGGGCCTCGGCGAAGGCCGCCAGCAGCACCCGCCGGACCGGCACCGGGTTCTGGAAGCGCCGGCCGATCTGGCCGCCGGCCAGGATGACGAGGTTCTCCAGGAACCGGCGGGTCTGGGTGAGCTGGTGGTTGATGTCGAACAGCTCCGCCAGCAGCTTCTCGTCACCGATCCGGTTCTGCAGATCCTCGATGACCTTCAGACCGCGTTGCAGCGGGCGTTGCGGACGACGCGCGACGCCCATCAGCATCGCGATACCCGCGGCCCGGGTCTTCGCCTCGTCGACGGCCGCGCCCGCCGCAGCCTGCAACGAGCGGTTGATGACCTCGGCGACCCGGCCGATCTCGTCGCTGCCGTACTCCTGCAGGGGCAGTTCGGCGGCGAGGTCGACCTTCTCCCGGCGGCGGAGCCGGTCCATCATGGCCGGTAGTTGCTTGTCGACCACCGCCTCGGCGTCCCGGCCCAGCTGGGCGAGGCGGACCGACAGTGCCCGGTCCACCAGGATCTGCGACTGGCGGATCGCCCAGATGATCGCGGCGATGACGACGAGCAAGGCGATCAGACTGCCCAGGGAGGCGGTCAGGAGCTGGGTGTTGCCGGTGCGCAGCGTCCGGGCCGAGACCGTGTCGGCCTGCACCACGGTGAGATTGATCAGATCGTCGGAGACCTGTCGGGTGAGGGTTTCCCACTGGGCCCGGTTGAACGGCAACGCGCGGGGTGCGCCGGAACGCCAGGGCCCATTGCTGACCAGGGTCTTTTCCGCCGCGACGAGTTCCTTCCAGGAGTCGCTCGCGGTGATCTCGGCATAGCGTCGGCGGGCTTCCGGTTCCAGGTGTGGCGCCACGTTGGTGAGGCCGGCGTGATAGGCCCCCACCAGGTTGGTGAAGTCGAGATGGTCTTCCGGGCTGAGGGTGCGGGCGCCGAAAGCGCCGTCAATGGTGGAACCGGCCCGCGACATCAGGTCACTGGCGCGGAACGCCTCGGTCGCCGCGATGCCACCCTGGGCGGCGATGACGTCGGGGACGATTCTCGCCTGGGTGTCGAAGAGGCCGGTCGCGGCGTCGAGCACCCGGTTGTAGAAATCGTAGACACCCGTACCGTTGGCTGACCGGGAATCGATGGTGCTCCGCACGCTGGCCATTTCGTCCAGCAGGCCGGCCAGCGTCTCCCACCGCGTCACGATCGAGTCCGGGGCGGCGGCCAGCGCGGAGTCGGCGACGGGGCGCAGGGCGGCCAGCAGTTGGTCCGTCTGCTGCCGCTGCTCGATGAGCCGGCTCAGGTCCCGGGACGGCTGGGTCAGGTAGCTGACGCTCAGCCGCCGCTCCTGCTGGATCGACGACAACGCGGAGACCGCCGGGATCGACACCTGCCGGACGCTGTTCGCGACCTGGCGATTGTAGAAACCCTGGAAGATGAGATAGCCGGAGGCGACGAGCCAGACGACCAGGGCGACGACGCTGGGAATGAGCACCAGCCTGATCACGCGTCGTTTGATTGACTGCGGTCGACCGGCACGCCGACCCGATGTCGTCGGGGGGGCCTGATCGTCTGAGGCGCGGCGCGGGTCTTCGCGGTCGGCCTGTTTGTGCGCCAAGTCGTCGTATCCAATCCTGGTCAAGCCATCAACACCGGCAGTCCTGCGCCACTGGTCGACGCCGATGTGTGCCAACCCTACCGTCTATCCGGTCCCGCACCGGGCCACGATTCGACGACTGTGGACGGTCGCGCCATTCGCACTGGTCAGACATTCGGGATGAGTGGCAATCGATCACAGCCCCGGTAATGACGTGACGTGTGTCACTGGAGAGTGGGTGGGAACCGGCGAAACCGGCGGGTGGTCACCGGCGTCCAGTCTGTTGCTGCGGTGCCATCACCGCCGGCGTGAGGCTCAAGTGGACGACCCCCGCGAACACCCGCGGGGCCGGGTGGAGGAGCACGGGATGTTGAAGGCGAAGTGGGTTACCGGGGTGGCGCTGCTGGTGTGCTCCGGGACGCTGATGGCCTGCGGGGACGGCACCGCGACGCCCACCGGCACCGCGTCGGGCAGCGCCACACCGTCGGGCGTCGCCACCCCCTCCGGGACGGTGACGCCCAGCGGTACGGCGCTGCCCGCCGACCCGGCGACGTCCCCGCCGACCGCGGCCCCGTCCAAGTCCGCCGGCAAGCCGGCGGCCACGACCAGCGCGGCCCCGGTGCTGTCCGGCAAGCGGGAGGTCACCATCGTCCGGGTGCAGGCGATCGAGTCGGGGGTGTCGCTGGACGGTGGCGAACTGGTCGAGGTCGACGACGACAGCGGACGCCAGCTGTTCGTGCCGACGCCGGCGGGTGCCGGCAAGTACCTGATCAAGTCGTACGGCAAGCGCGACAACCACCCCGCCAGCGACGACCCGGCCTGCTGGCAGGTGGTCAACCCGGCCAACGGCGGGTCGCTCACCGTCGAGGGGGCGGCCTGCAACTCCCGCAAGCCGGCCCAGCTGTTCACCATCGCGAGCGCGGGCAAGGGCGCGTACGCGATCAGCAACAACTCGGCGTTCCTCCAGTTCTCGCCCAGCCGTGGCCTGATCCTGGAGGAGCTGGGCGACGCGCCGCTGCTGAGCACGTTCCGCCTGGTCGACAACGGTCCGGCCCGTACCCCGGCCGGCGGCTGACCCACGACCGGGCCGCTGCCGGTGGCGGCCCGGCCCGGCGGCGGGTCGGCGGTGTCCGGCCGACCGGACACCGCCGCCGCCCGACGCAGCGGTCGGAGGCGACGGGGTTGGAGTCGGACGCAGCGGTACCGCAGCCGGCATGCGGATCGTGATCGTGGGTGCCAGTGGCAACGTGGGCACGGCGGTGCTGCGCCGGCTGGGCCGGGAGCCGGGGCTGGACCTCGTCGGCGTCGCCCGGCGGCTGCCCGGACCGGACGCCGGTGCGCCCTACGACGGGGTGCGGTGGCACTCCTGCGACGTCGGGGCGCCCGGCGCGGTCGACCAGCTCACCGCGATCTTCACCCAGGCCGATGCGGTGGTGCACCTGGCCTGGCAGATCCAACCCAGCCACGACCAGCGCACCCTGCACCGGACCAACGTCGGCGGCAGCCGCGCGGTGACCGAGGCCACCGTCCGGGCCGGCGTACCCGCCCTGGTGTACGCCTCCTCGGTCGGCGTCTACGCCCCCGGCCCGAAGGACCACCCGATCAGCGAGCGGTGGCCGGCGACCGGGGTGCCCGGTTCCTCGTACAGCCGGGACAAGGCCGAGGTCGAGGCGATGCTGGACACCGTCGAGGCCGCGCATCCGCAGCTGCGGGTGGTCCGGCTGCGCCCCGGGCTGATCTTCCAGCGGGACGCGGGCACCGAGATCACCCGGTACTTCCTCGGGCCGCTGGCCCCGGTGCGGCTGCTGCGACACGGGCGGATTCCGCTCGTACCGGCCCACCGTCGGCTGCGGATGCAGGCGGTGCACGCCGACGACGTGGCCGACGCGTACGCGCGGGCGGTCCTCGGTGAGGCGCGCGGCGCGTTCAACGTCGCCGCGGACCCGGTGCTGACCCCGGAGCTGGTGGCCCGGCACTTCAAGGGCTGGACGGTGCCGGTGGCCGCCCCGGTGCTGCGTGCCGCCGCCGCGCTGACCTGGCGGTTCCGGCTCCAACCGGTGGACGCGGGCTGGGTCGAGCTGGGGCTCAACGCGCCGCTGATGTCCAGTGCGCGGGCCGAGACCGAACTCGGCTGGCAGCCGCAGGTCGACGCGGTGACCGCGTTGCGGGAACTGTTCGCCGGGATGGCCCACGGCGCGCACACCGGCGGCCCGCCGATGTCCGGCGACGCCGACCTGCCCGGCCGCCCGGCCGGCCTGCTCCGGGGCCGCGCCCCCGGCCAGGGCGACCCCTACTGACCGGCGGTTCCCCGGATGCCGCCGGGGGCGGGGCCGGGCCGACCGCTCGGGACGCCACGGTGGCGCCGGCCGGGGGCGGGGGGCCGCTCCTCCTCCGCCGGTGCGCGGCGTCAGGCGTGGGAGAGGGCGAACGCGGTGAGGAAGCCGAGGACGGTGATCAGGCCGACCAGCAGGTGCGCGTCCTCGAACGCCTCCGGGACCATGGTGTCGGTGATCATCGCGAGGATCGCGCCGGCGGCCAGCGCGGTGATGGTGGCCAGCACCTCCGGCGGCGCACCACCCAGCAGGGTGTGACCGAGCAGGGCGGCGATCCCGCTGATCAGGGTGATCGCCGTCCACAGGGCGAAGACGTAGCGGCGGGAGCGGCCGGCCCGACGCATCCCGGCGGCGCTCGACAGCCCCTCCGGCACGTTGCTGAGGAAGACCGCGACCACGGTGACCAGGCTGACCGGCCCGCCGGTCAGCAGGCTCGCGCCGATCACCACCGACTCGGGTACGCCGTCCAGCAGCGCGCCCACCGCGATCGCCGACCCCGAGCCGGGCTGCTCCTGCTCGGAGGGCTGCTCCCCGCCGGAGCGCTTGCGGTGCCGGGCACCCCGTCGGGCGAGGAGCACGTTCGCCCCGGTGTACGCCAGCGCCCCGCCGGTCGCCCCGAGCGCGGTCGGCAGCAGGCCGCCCTGCTCGTGCGCCTCGGCGATCAGCTCGAACGACACGGCCGAGAGCAGCACGCCCGCGCCGAACGCCATGATCGACGCGACGACCTTGCGGGGCACCCGGGCGAAGAACCCGACGGCCGCCCCGATCAGCAGGGCGGAGCCGGCCAACAGCCCCCACGCCCCGGCTTGTAACCACTCCGGCATTCCGGGGACCGTACCCGCCCCCGGAGCGCGTCAACCAGACCCGGCCGTCCCGATCCGGCGACACCGGACGGCCCGGCGGTCCGGCGCGGACCGGACGGGTCAGAAGTCGGCGAAGAGGTACGGCAGGGCGCGCGGGAAGATCCGCCGCAGCGCGGCCGCCGCCTCCGGGCCGACGTCACCCAGCCCCCGGATGTGCACCTCGGCCGGGTCGAGCACCCCGTACGCCAGCGCGGACAGCCCGGCGGCGGTGAGCGTCACCTCCGGCACCGCAGCGCCTGAGGTCACCGCCGACCGGCCACCGGAGGTCAGCTCCAACCGGCCGGAGGCGCCGTCGAGCAGGTGGGTGCCGGCGAGCCAGCGGTCGTCGACCAGTTCCACCCGGACCCGACCGGGCCCGGCGGGCAGCCCGGCGAGGGCGTCCACGCCGAGCAGGCGGGCCATCGGCGCCGGTGAGCCGGGCCGGGTCACCCGGGCCTCGACGTGCACGGCCAGATCGGTCAGCCACAGCTCGGGCAGGTCGTCGGCGGGGAGCTGGAGGCTGATCCGCTCCACCTGGTCGACGTGCCGGGCGAGGAACTGCAACAGCAGGGCGCGCGCGTACGGGTCGGCGGCGAGCAGATCGTCCCCGGCCAGCTCCCCGCCGTGGTCGTCGATCCGGTAGGTCAGCGCGCCGACCACGCTGCCGTCGATCGTCGCGGTGATCAGCCAACGGTCGTCCCGGTCCCGCATGCCGACGTCCCGGAACTCGGGGAAGATCGCGAAGCCGTGCCGCTCCCGCAGGCACCGCTCGGTGAACGAGCGGTAGCGGGCGTACCCGGGGCCGATCCGTTCCCAGGTCACCGTGCCGGGCAGCTCGGCACCCAGCAGCGGAGCCAGGTCGGCCGGCGAGAACCGGGCGGTACGCGCCCGGGGCAACCCCACGTAGCCGAACCGCTCGTAGAAGCTGGCCCGGAACGGGTACAACGCGCTCACCGGGTGACCACCGTCACGCATCTCGTCGAGGAGCTGACGCAGCAGGGCGCGCACGTACCCCTGGCGGCGGGCCAGCGGGTGGGTGGCCACCCCGGCGACCCCGGCCATCGGCAGCACCGCGCCGCGCAGGTTCTGCCGCATCGGGACGGCGCTGGCGGTGGCCCGCGCTACGCCACCCTCCTCGACGACCAGCGTCCGGTTGCCCTTGTTGTACGGCAGGTAGCGGTGGAACGCCTCCACCCGCTCCCTGCTCAGCGGGGACGCCTCGAAGGCGTACGCCTGGAGCGGGAAGCTGGTGGTCAGTCGTTCCTCGGCGGCCAGGCGACGGATGAGCATCCGTCCATCCCAACCCGGCCGGCGGCCGGCCGCAACCCGGTTGGGCCGGTTCAGCCCTCGGTCACGTCCGAGACCACCACGGTGACGTTGTCCGGTGCGCCGGCCTGGTGGGCCAGCTTGACCAACTGCTCGCCGCAGTGCTGCCGATCCTGGTAGCTGGTGAGCGCCCCGTGGATCGCCTCGTCGGCCACGTAGTCGGAGAGCCCGTCGCTGCACAGCAGGACCCGGTCCCCGGCGAACACGGTCAGCACGCCGATCGCGGGCGCTGCGTCCGCCCCCTGCACGGCCCGGGTCACCAGGGACCGCTGCGGGTGGTGGCGGGCCTGGTCGGGGGAGAGCGCGCCCTGGTCGACCAGCGCCTGGACGAAGGTGTCGTCCCGGGTGAGCTGGGTCAGCTCGCCGTCGCGCAGCAGATAGCAGCGGGAGTCGCCGACCTGGGCGAGGACCAGGGTGTCCCCGGCGAGCAGGGCGGCGGTCAGCGTCGTACCCATGCCCTCGCGGGCGGGATCGGCGGAGATGGCGGCGCGGATGCGTCGGTTGGCGGTGGAGACCACGGCCCGCAACGCCTCGGCGGCCTCGTCGGTGCCGGTGGGTGGGACCAGCTCGTCCAGGATGCGGATGACGATCTCGCTGGCCACCTCGCCGGCCGGCAGCCCACCCATGCCGTCAGCCACCGCGACCAGGCGTTCACCGGCGAGGGCTGAGTCCTCGTTGTTGGTGCGGACCAGGCCGACGTCGTTGAGGATGGCCGAGCGGAGGATCAGCGTCATGCGTCAAGCTTGCCGGATACACCCTCCCTCCGTCTCTACGCACTAGTACGTAGGGTGGGAGAAATGATCCCGGTGTCGATGGTGGGTCGCGTCGGAGAGCTGGCGGAGCTCGACCGGGCGTGGTCCACCGTGGCCGGACCAGGCCGGTCGTCACCCGCCGTCACGGTGATCACCGGAGCCGCCGGGGTGGGTAAGAGTCTGCTGGTCGCGGCGGCCGTCGAGGGTCTCGACCCGCGTCCGGCGGTGATCCTCGCCGGCGCGGCGCGGGTGCACGATCCGGCCCCCTACGACTGGCTGGCGGCGGTGCTCAGCGTCCGCGACGTCGGGGCTCTCGACCTGCCGCCGGACGCGCTGGCCTGGTTGGCACAGCAACCGACCGCGCCGCGCGAGCGGTACGCCCCCGGCACGCTGCTGCGGCTCGCCGTGCGGACCGTCCGGTTGCTGGTCGGCGTCGGCCCGGCCGTGCTGGTGGTGGAGGATCTGCACGACCTCGACCCGGCCAGCCTCAACCTGGTCGTCGAGCTGGCCACCGCGCCGCAGCTGCCGGCGCTGCTGGTGGTGGCGAGCCGGCCGCCGGCCGACGCGGTCGCGCCGGACCTCACCCGCCGCGCCCTGGCCCGCCTCTGCGGGGTACGCGGCGCGGTGCGCCAGCACCTCGGCCCGCTCGGCGTCGCCGAGGTGGCCGAGATCCTCACCCAGGTGTACGGCGACAGTCCGCCGCCGGGGCGGGTGTGCGCCGCCGTGTGGCAACGCACCGGCGGCAACCCGTACGCGCTCACCGAGTTGTTGGCCGTGCACGCGGGTCGGGGGCTGGAGGCGCTGGTCCGCGAGCCGCTGCCGGAGCACCTGCGGGTGCCGGAGCGGCTGCCCGCGCCCCGGGCCACCCCGCCCGACGTCGAGCTGACCGGTCGGGAGGTGGACGTGCTCGGCTGCCTGGTCGCCGGGATGTCCAACAAGCAGGCCGCGCGGGCGTTGGGCATCTCGGTGCGGACGGTGACCGTGCACGTGTCGAACCTGCTGCGCAAGACCGGCTCGGCGTCGCGTACCGAGGCGGCGCTCTGGGCGGTGCAGCACCGGCTGCCCGGTGCGGGTCAGCTGCGGGGATAACGCAGCAGCAGGCTGGCGGCGACCTCCTCGTCGCCGAGGGCGGCGTAGCCGTGCGGCACGTCGGAGGTCCAGCGCAGGTGGCCACCGGCGGCGGCGGTCAGCGGGGCGTCGACCGGGCCGGCCCGCAGCACCCCGGCGAAGACCGTGACGTGTTCGGTGACCCCGGGCCGGTGGGCGGGAGAGACCTGCGTCCCGCCGGGGTGCACCCGCAACCGGTACAGCTCGTAGCTGGCGTCGGTGTCGGTGAACGACTCCAGCAGGGTGGCGACGACCGTGGCGCCCCGGACGGTCGGCGTGGTGGCGGGCCCGGCGAGCACGGCCGCCAGCGGCACGCCGAGCTGGGCGGTGATCGCGTACAGCGTCTCCAGGGTGGGGTTGCGGGTGCCGTTCTCCAGTGCGGAGAGGGTGGCCTTCCCGACCCCGGCGGTGCGGGCGAGCGTGGAGAGGGAGACCCCGCGCGCGGCGCGCAGGGCGCGGATCCGCTGGCCGACCGCCTCGGCGTCGGCGTCGAGCGGGGGCCGGCGGGCTGGGCGGGGCCGGGTCATGCCGCTATGGTGCTACACGGCCCGCGTTCCGTAAACGGAACGGCGGTCGACCGGACGGGTGTCCTGAGCCCGCCTTGACGGGCGGGCCCGCGCGCCGACGGTCGGAGTGGGCGTGAGGGAGGCTGTGGTGGGGGATCGGCTGCAACCGGTGCTGGCCGGCGTGGTGACGGCCGTGGTCGGCTTCGCCAGCTCGTTCACCGTGGTGCTCGCCGGGCTGCGGGCGGTGGGCGCCAGCGAGACCCAGGCCGCCTCCGGGCTGCTCACGGTGAGCGTCGCCGCCGGAATCTGCGCGACCTGGCTCGGGCTGCGGCACCGGATGCCGATCGCGATCGCCTGGTCCACGCCGGGCGCGGCGCTGCTGGTGGCCACCGGGCCGGTCCCCGGCGGCTGGCCCGCCGCCGTGGGGGCGTTCGCGCTGTGCGGGCTGCTCATCGTCGCCGCCGGGCTCTTCCCCGCCCTGGGCCGGGCGGTGGCCGCCATTCCCGCCCCGGTGGCGGCGGCGATGCTGGCCGGGGTGCTGCTGCCCCTGTGCACCGCCCCGGTGCGCGCACTGGTCGAGGTGCCGACGCTGGCCGGGCCGGTGATCGTCACCTGGCTGGTGCTGCACCGGTTCGCCCGCCGCTGGGCGGTGCCGGCCGCGCTGGTGGTGGCGGCGCTGGCGATCGTGCTGACCACGTCCGGTGTGGGGGTGGGCGTCGCCGACCTGCGACCGGTGGTGTCGCCGACCGTACCGACGTTCACCCTGCCCGCGGTGGTCGGCCTGGCATTGCCCCTGTTCCTGGTCACCATGGCCGCGCAGAACGTGCCCGGCGCGGCGGTGCTGCGCGGCTACGGTTACCGGCCGCCGCTCGCCCCCGCGCTGCGCGCCACCGGGTTGGCCAGCGCGCTCGGTGCCGCCACCGGCGGGCACGCGGTCAACCTCGCCGCGATCACCGCCGCCCTCGCTGCCGGCCCCGACGCCCACCCCGATCCGGACCGGCGGTGGATCGCCTCGGTGACCGCCGGCATCGGCCTGGCGCTGCTCGGGCTCGGTGCGGGCGCGGCGACCACGCTGGTGCTGCTCTCCCCGCCGGTGCTCATCGAGGCGGTCGCCGGGCTCGCGCTGCTCGGCGCGTTGGCCGGCGCGCTCTCCGCAGCCCTCTCCACCTCGCCTGCCCCCACCTCTTTACCCCCGGCCCCGTCCGCGGCCCTTTCACCCTCCGCCGCCGTCTCCACCCTGGCCTTGCCCGCATCGGGCGCTGCCTCCGCCGCGTCCCCGGTCGTCGCCGATCCACCGAGTCGTGAGGCCGCAGTGGTCACGTTCGTGGTCACCGCGTCGGGGGTGAGCCTCCTCGGCGTGGGTGGGGCGTTCTGGGGACTGCTCGCCGGCTGGCTGATGCTGCTGCTCTTCCGCCGCCGGACCGCAGGGCGCTGACGGTCCCGGGGTGCTGGCGGTCCCGGGGTGCTGGGGGCGCTGGCGGTCAGGGGGCGCTGGCGGTCACGTCGACCGCCACCACCCGCAGCCGTAGGTCCGGCACGTACTGCGCGACGGTCGCCGCGAACTCCAGCGCGTGCTCCCGGCTGTCGAGTTCCACCACGGCGTGCCCGATCTCCTGGTCCGCCTCGTCCGACCCCCACCAGCCACGGACGAAACCCGGACTCTGCCGGACCACCTCGGCCATGTGCGCGTATTGCGACCGGCGTGCCCCCGGCGTGCCATCAGGCATCCGCTGCTCCCCGACGACCAGGTACATCGGTCCACACTAGAACATCCGACCGACCTGACCACGCAGACACCTGGCCGACGCGGTGGTGTGGGAGGAGTGGCGGCGGGGCGGGTCACTCCTCCGGAGGCAGGTCGCCGACGGGGACGTGCAGGCGTACCTGGTCGTCGGCGACCGTGGCGATCTGGTCCGCCAGCACGTACACCGCGCCGGTGCGGGCCAGCTCGGTGGAGACCTTGAGATAGCCGGTACGCAGCAGGCGGGCCGCCAGGTCGGCCGGGACGTCCGGCTCCTCGACGGCTGCCGACTCGATCAGCTCGTTCAGGCTGCCGCCGGGATCGGCGGTCGACGCCTGCACGGTCACCGCGTTCGGATCGCCCCGCTGGACGAGGTCGACGGTGCCGATCTCGACCCCGACGGTGTCGACCACCCGCATGCCGGTGGTGACCCGGGAGATGACCGCCCGTTCTGCCATGCCCTGCTGCTCCATCCCCGGGCGGTTCCCTGCCCCGCCCGCCGCTAAACCGCCGGATGCCGGGCGGCTGCACCAAAGGGCACCTGGCCGCTGCACCGCCGGAGACGCCGCCGCTAGACCGCCGGGCCCCAGGCGCTGGGCGGACGTGGGGAGAGTTCCCGCCAGGCGTCCGCCCCCTCCAGCAGGGCCCGGACGGTCTCCTCGGCCTCGTCGGCGCTGGCGTACTCGTAGAACTGGGAGATGCCCTCCGCGCCACCGGCGCGCTGCTCGACGTGCCACCGGTCGGCGTCGACCCGGAGGAACACGTCCCGCCGGGCCAGTCGTCCCCATTTGCCGTTCCACCAGTGCCTACGCTGCTCCATGGCCGGACTCTATCGAACATGTGTACGACAAAGGTCGGCCCCTGCGGGAATTCCGCAGGGGCCGATGTGCACCGGTCGATCAGCGCGGGGCGGGCGGCTCCGTCCGGCGGCCGAGCACGTCGTCGAGCGCGCCGCGCTGCCCCGGAGCGGTGTGGCCCCCGGCCAGCAGCGCGTCCCGGATCTCGGTGAGCAGCTTGACCTCCTCGCTCGGCGCGGCCGGCGGCGGCTCCTCGCCCCGCTTGCGCCGCTCGGCCAGCCGGTTCATCGGGTAGACGACCAGGAAGTAGAGCGCGGCGGCGGTCAGCGCGAAGGTGATCGCCGCGTTGACGAAGGCCACCCAGTCGAACGGGATGCCCCGGAACGAGGGTGTCGAGCCTTCGAGTCCGTCCTTCTTGCCGGTGATCAACACGATGATGACCCGGACCAGTGGTTCGAGGAACGACTTGGTCAGCTGGGTGACCACGCCCGTGAACGCGGCGCCGATGACGACACCGACCGCCAGGTCGACGACGTTGCCGCGCATGATGAAGTCTTTGAAGCCCTTGAGCATCCGTACTCCTGTGCCGTCCCGATTCTCCGTCGGGGACAACCTATGCCCCGGACGGCGGCTCCAGAAAAGCCCCGGCCTCGATCGCCGCCCGCCCGGGGTCGCCGTCCCGGATCGCCGCCACCAGCCGACCGTGGTCGACGTACCGCTGGGGTTGCAGGGTGTCACCGATCGCGTGCGCGACGGTGCTGCGCAGGGCCGCGCCGACCGAGGCGTACAGCTCGGCCAGCATGGCGTTGTGGGCGGCGGCGACCACCGCCGTGTGCAGCGCGACGTCCGCCTCCACGAACTCGCCGACCCGGCCCGACCGCCAGGCGGCCTCCCGGGCGGCGAGCGCGCCGTCGAGCGCCACCAGATCCTCCGGGGTACGCCGCAGCGCGGCCAACCGGGCCGCCTCGACCTCGAACGCCCGGCGGACCTCGACCACCTCGGCCATCCGGTCGTCGGTGAGTCGACGGGCCACCACCGGGGCCAGCTCGTCGGTCGACACCACGTACGTCCCGGAGCCCTGCCGGCACTCCAGCACCCCGGCGTGCACCAGGGCCCGGACGGCCTCGCGGACGGTGTTACGCCCCACCCCGAGGGCCGTCACCAGTTGCGGCTCGGTGGGGATGCGTCCACCGACCGGCCACTCGCCGCCGAGGATCCGGCCCCGGAGCTGCTCGATCGTCTGCTGCACCCGCTGACCGCGCGGGGGCACGGGCGGGGAATCGACGGACGGTGTCACCGGTTACACCAACTGCCGAAATTCATCCCATGATTGTAGGTTCGAGGTCATGACCCCGCCAAATGCCAGCGCCGCGGCCACCGCCGTCGGCCGGAGCGCCGCCGCCGCCGGGCCGACCGCCACCGCCGTCGCTCCGACCGCCGCCACCGACCGCGGTGCCGACGCCGGCGGGCCGGGCGGCACCGCCGGAGCACCCGGGCCGGGCGTCCGTCGGCCGGCCCACCGCGCCCCGTCACCGGCCACCGGCGGGGCGCTGGTGCTGGTCGGGATGCTGCTGGTCGCGCTCAACCTGCGGGCCGCGGTGACCAGCCTCGGCGCGCTGCTCGACGAGGTACGCACCGGGCTGGGTCTCTCCGGCGCGATGGCCGGGTTCGTCACCACCCTGCCCACCATCGCCTTCGCCGGTCTCGGCGCGCTCACCCCGTGGCTGATCCGTCGCTGGCCGGCGGCCCGGGTGCTGGTGGTGGCGATGCTCGCCCTCACCGTCGGTCAGGTGCTCCGGGTGCTCACCGACTCGGCGGCGATCTTCGTGCTCACCAGCGCGCTCGCCCTGGCCGGCATCGCGGTGGCGAACATCCTGCTGCCGATGCTGGTCAAGCAGCACTTCCCGCACCGCACCGGGCTGGTCACCGGGGCGTACACGATGGCCCTGACGGCGGGTACGACGGTGGCCGCCGCCTCCGCCGTGCCGGTGGCGCACGCCTTCGGCTCCTGGCGTGCGGGGCTCGGGGTCTGGGCGGCGCTGGCGGCGGTGGCCGTACTCCCGTGGGTGCCGCTGGCGTTGCGGGCGCGCGCCGCCCGACGGGCCGGGCCCCCCTCGGCGGGCCCGGCCGTCCGCACCCGGGTCCGGCCGGCCCGCACCCGGCTCGGCTGGGCGATGGCGGTCTACTTCGGCGCGCAGTCCCTCAGCGGGTACGCGATCATGGGCTGGCTGGCCCAGCTCTTCCGGGACGCCGGCTTCCGGCCGGAGAGCGCCGGGCTGCTGCTCGCCGGGGTCACCGCGCTCGGGGTGCCGGTGGCCCTGCTGATGCCGACGCTGGCCGGCCGGCTCCGGACGCTGCGCCCGTTGGTGTTCGGGCTGACCGCGTTCTCCGCGGCGGCCTACCTGGGGCTGGCGCTCGCGCCCCGGGACGGGGCGGTGCTCTGGGTGCTGCTGCTCGCGTTCGGCCAGGGCGCGTTCCCGTTGATCCTGACCACCATCGGCCTGCGGGCCCGCACCGCCGACGGGACGGTGGCGCTGTCCGCGTTCGCGCAGAGCACCGGTTACGTCATCGCCGCGCTCGGGCCGCTGCTCGTCGGGGTGCTCTACGAGGCGACCGGCGGATGGACCGCGCCGATGGGATTCCTGCTCGCCGCGCTCGCGGTGCAGACGACCGCGGGCATGGTGATCGCTCGCCCCCGGTTCATCGAGGACGAGCGCTGAGGAAACCGGTCAGGACGAGGCGGAGGTGGGGTCGCCTGCGACGGCCTCGTCGACCGTCGGGTAGGTGTGCAGCACCTCGACCAGCCCACTGACCTCAAGGATGCGCAGCACGCCACGCTGCGGGGCGGCCAACCGGACCACGCCGCCGGCCTCGTCGCAGCTGTTCTTGGCCCGGACGAAGACCGACAACCCGGTCGAGTCGCAGAACGACACCTCGGCCAGGTCGAACACCAGCCGGCTGCGCCCCTTGTCGAGCAGGTCGGTGATCTGGTCCTGCAGCTGCGGTGCGGTCGCCATGTCGAGTTCGCCCGCGACCGACACGACGACGACGTCGCCGCGCTGTTCCGTGTGCACCGTCAGGGACATTCAGACCTCCTGTTATTGGTGAAACGGTATCCCACGCACGGCGGGACACGCAGAACGGGAGCGCTTCCGGTGGGACCGATCATTCCTTTGCCTCGGGACAACTACCGGGTCTGCCTCCGGTGATAGAGTCCGGCCGGCCCAGCTCACAGGAGGTAACCATGGCGTTGACCGCAGACGGAGGCGACCGACTCGTCGAGCTGCTGGCCGAGCACGGCGAGCGGGTGGTGCAGCGGTGGACCGAGGTCGTCGCCGCCTCGCTGCGCGGTCGGCTCAGCCTGGCCGAGCTACGCCTGCAGGTGCAGGAGCTGCACGCTAGCATGATCAACGCTGGCGGTGCCGGTCTGGCCGACCTCCAGGTGCCCGCGGCGGGTGAGCTGCGGGCGGTGCTCGCCGACCTGTCCCGCAGCCGGGCCCGGCAGAGCTTCACCGCCACCGAGACCGCAGTCAGCATCTACGCCCTCAAGGACGTCCTGGTCGAGCTGGCCGAGACCGACGGCGCGGAGTTGTCGCTGCGGGACGTCGTCGACTTCACCGGCCTGGTCGACCGGATGGGGCTGCTCACCTTCGAGACCTACGTGCAGACCCGCGAGGGGCTGATCGCCGACCAGGCCGAGCAACTGCTCGAACTCTCCACCCCGGTGGTGAAGATCTGGGACGGCGTGGTCGCCGTGCCGCTCGTCGGCACCCTCGACTCGGCCCGCGCCCAGGTGGTGATGGAGCGGCTCCTCCAGACCCTGGTCGACACCGGCTCGCCGTACGCGATCATCGACATCACCGGCGTGCCGGCGGTCGACACCCAGGTCGCCCAGCACATCCTCAAGACGGTGGTGGCGGCCCGGCTGATGGGCGCCGACTGCATCATCTCCGGCATCCGCCCGCAGATCGCGCAGACCATCGTCGCGCTCGGCATCGAGTTCGGCGACATCGCCACCAAGGCGAGCCTGGCCGACGCGCTGCGGCACGTGCTGCGGCTCACCGGGGTGGAGGCGTCCCGCCGCCACCCGCGTCGGGAGGCGTGATGGAACGGGTGCCGGTCCTGAAGATCGGCGACATCCTGCTGGTCTCCATCCAGATCGACATGTCCGACCAGACGGCGGTCACCCTCCAGGAGGACCTGGCCGAGCGGATCGTGGCGACCGGCTGCCACGGCGTCATCATCGACATCACCGCGCTGGACATCGTCGACTCCTTCGTCGGGCGGATGCTCTCCACCATCGCCTCGATCTCCAAGGTGCTCGACGCCGAGACGGTGGTCGTCGGGATGCGTCCCGCAGTCGCCATCACCCTCGTCGAGCTGGGCCTGTCGCTCAACGGCATCCGTACCGCGCTGAACGTGGAGCGGGGCATGGAGTTGATCGCGGCGACCCGCGACGACGACCTCGGGTACGACGACACACCCGGGGACGTGGAGTCCGCAACGGCGGCGACCTCGCCATGACCGCGGGAGTCGACCTGGGCGGCCCGCAGACCCAGGCGATCGGCAGTGACGAGGACGTCGTCCGGGTCCGCCAATTGGTGCGTACCGTGGCGGTGGCGGTCAAGCTCTCCCTCGTCGACCAGACGAAGCTGGTCACCGCCGCGAGTGAGCTGGCCCGTAACACCCTCATCTACGGCGGCGGCGGCACCGCCGAGGTGACCGTCGTCGAGGACGGCCGGCGTCGCGGGGTGCGGATCGTCTTCGCCGACTCCGGGCCGGGCATCGTCGACCTGGGCCTCGCCCTCACCGACGGCTACACCACCGGCGGTGGCCTGGGCCTCGGCCTCAGCGGCTCCCGTCGACTGGTCGACGACTTCGACATCCAGACCGCCCCCGGCGAGGGCACCCGGATCACCATCACCAAGTGGTCCCGATGAGCTACGACGTGGTGCCGGACGCGGGCCACTGGTACCGGCTGGAGAGCGGCAGCGCCGCCAGCGCCGTCCGGCGCGCGGCGGAACGCCTCGGCGGCCAGCTCGGCCTCGGTGAGAACCGGGTCGCCGAACTGGCCATCGTCGCCGCCGAGCTGACCAGCAACCTGGTGAAGCACGCCCAGGAGGGTGTCCTGCTGTTGCGCCCCGCGCGCACCGGCGACGTCGCCGGGGTGGAGCTGATCGCGATCGACTCCGGCCCCGGGATGGCCGATCTGACCGTCTCCTCCCGCGACGGCCACTCCACCACCGGCACCCTGGGCATCGGCCTCGGCGCCATCGCCCGCCAGGCCAGCTGGTACGACGCCTGGTCCCGGCCGGGGCGGGGCACCGTCTTCGCGGTGCAGGTGTGGGCGAAGGAGGTGCGGGCCGCGCCGGCCTGGGCGGCGGGGCTGACCCGGCCGATCACCGGTGAGCAGGTCAGCGGCGACACCCACGCGATGCGTACCGAACAGGGGCGGCACCAGGTGCTGGTCTGCGACGGTCTGGGCCACGGGCCGTTGGCCAACGTCGCCGCCGAGGCGGCCGTCTCCGCGTTCCGCACCGGGCCGGCCGGGCCGCCCGCCGTCGTGGTGCAGCACCTGCACCGCGCGATGTCGCACACCCGGGGCGCCGCGTTGGCGGTGGCGGAGCTGGACCCGGCGGCGGGTCTGCTGCGCTACGCCGGGCTGGGCAACATCGCCGGAACGGTGCTGGCCCCGGACGGCACCCGGCGGGGGCTGGTGTCGCTGCCCGGCATCGCCGGCCACCAACGCCCGACAATACGCGAGTACGACTACCCGTTCCCGGCCGGCGCGACCCTGGTGATGCAGAGCGACGGGGTGGTGGACCGGTGGCGGTCCGAGGATTATCCCGGGCTGACCGGGCGGGCGCCGGTGGTGGTCGCGGCGACCCTGCTGCGGGACGCCGGGATCCGCCGGGACGACGCCTGCGTGTTGGTCGCGAGAACGCCGTCGTGACCGCCCGCGAGCCACTCCTGCGGATGGCGTTGCGGGTGGAGCAGGACATCTTCGGGGTACGCCAGCGGGGCCGGGAGGTCGCCGCGGCGATCGGGCTGGAGCACCAGGACCAGGTCCGGTTCGCCACCGCGCTCAGCGAGGTGGCCCGGGACCTGCTGCGCACGGTGGACGGCGCGGACGTCAGCTTCGCCGCCGTGACGGAGTTGGACGGCCGGCGGTTCCTCAGCGTCGACCTCGCCCCGCTGCGTCCCCTGCCGGGCAACCGGTACGAGCCGCAGTCCGGCGCGGTGGCGCGATTGGTGGACACTCTGGGGCTGGCGGAGGCGGCGGGAGATACCGTCGTGAGGATGTCCCGACGTGTTCCGGCCGCCGCTGCGGCGCTGACCCCGGCGCGACTGGCCGAGCTGCGCGTCGAGCTGGGCACCAGCGCCCCGGCCAGTGCCCTGGACGAGTTGGCCACCCAGAACGGGCAGCTCATCGCCGCTCTCGACGAGGTACGCAGCCAACGCGACGAGCTGGCCGTGCTGAACGCCGAGCTGGAGGAGACCAACCGGGGCGTGATGGCGCTCTACAGCCAGCTCTCCGAGGAGCTGGAGGAGACCAACCGGGGGGTGGTGGCGCTCTACGCGGAGCTGGACGAGAAGTCGGCCCAGCTGCGCGCGGCGAGCGAGTCGAAGAGCCGGTTCCTGGCCAACGTCAGCCACGAGCTACGGGCCCCGGTGACCGCGATCATCGGGCTGGGGCGGCTGCTGACCGACTCCGCGTCGGACCCGCTCACCGCCGAGCAGGCCCAGCAGGTCGAGCTGATCCGGTCCTCGGCCGCCGACCTGCTCTCCCTGGTCAACGACCTGCTCGACCTGGCCAAGGCGGAGTCGGGCCGGATCGAGCCGGAGTGGGCGGAGGTCGACCTGCGGGCGGTCTTCGGTCAGCTGCGCGGGACGCTGCGGGCGCTCACCCTCCGCTCCGAGGTGGAGCTGCTGGTGGCGGAGCCGCCCCCGGGCACGGTGCTCCGTTCGGACGAGGTGCTGCTGGCCCAGGTGCTGCGCAACCTGCTGCACAACGCGGTGAAGTTCACCGACCGGGGCGAGGTGCGGATGTGCGCCGACCGGGTCGACGACCGGGTCCGGATCTGCGTCTCGGACACCGGACCGGGCATCCCCGCCGAGCTGCACGAACGGATCTTCGAGGAGTTCTACCAGGTGCCGGGGACCAGTCGGCGCAGCGGCACCGGCCTCGGCCTGCCGTACGCGCGGCGGTTGGTGACCCTGCTCGGCGGCACCCTGGCGCTGACCAGCGAGCCGGGCCGGGGCAGCAGCTTCACGGTGGACCTGCCCGTGGCGGGGGTGTGAGGTGGCCGGCGCCCCGGCGACGATCCTGGTGGTCGACGACAGCCCCACCAAGCGTTACCTGCTGGTGAGCTGGCTGACCCGGGCGGGATTCACGGTCCGGGAGGCGGAGAACGGCACCGAGGCGCTGGCCCGGGTCGGGGTGGACCCGATCGACCTGGTGGTCCTCGACGTCCGGCTGCCGGATCTGAGCGGCTTCGAGGTCTGCGAACGGATCAAGGCGGACCACCCGGCGATTCCGGTGATCCACGTGTCCGCGCACGCGGTCGACGTGGTGGACCGTACCCAGGGACTGACCCGGGGTGCGGACGCCTACCTGGCCGAGCCGATCGAGCCGGAGGAGTTGGTGGCCACCGCGCACGCGGTGCTGCGCTACTACCAGGCGCGGACGCGGGCCGAACTGCTCGCCGAGCGGCTCACCGGGTTGGCCGACACCACCGTGGCGGTGCACGCCGCGTCCACCTTCACCCGCCTGTTGCAGGAGGCGGCGGCCGGCGCGGCGCAGATCTTCCGCAGCCCGGCGGCGGTGGTCGCGGAGACCTTCGACGGGGATTGCCTGGCCGGGATCGCCGCCGGTCCGGGCGCGACGCCGGAGATCGTACCGTGGATGGTCGACGACACCGGCGTGCCGACCGGCGCGACCGTCCGGGTGGATGCCCCCGAGGGGTGGGGGTTGGTGCGCTGGCCGGCCGGCGACACGGTGACCGTGGCCGCCGCCAAGCTGCGGGAGGACCGCGCCCCGCTCTACGTGGTGGTGCCCACCGCCACCCAGACCGCCCGGACGCCGGTGCTGGTGCAGCTCGCCCAGGCGGTCGCCTCGGCGGTGGAGGCGCAGCGCTCCTACGACGAGGAGCACCGGATCGCGGTCACCCTCCAACGGAGCCTGCTGCCCCGACGGCTGCCCGACGTGGCCGGTCTCGACCTGGCGGTGCGCTACGAGCCGGCCAGCGCGCAGACCGAGGTGGGCGGGGACTTCTACGAGCTGGTGATGCTCGACGGGCACCTGTTGGTGGCGATCGGCGACGTCGCCGGCCACTCGCTGCACGCGGCGACGGTGATGGCCGAGCTACGGCACGCGATGCGGGCGTACGCGGTGGAGGGGCACCAGCCCGGGGTGATCCTGGAACGGCTCAACGTGCTGATGCGTACGCTGCTCCGCAACGAACTGGCGACCCTGTGCATCCTGCTGCTGCACCCGCCGACCGGCCGGATCAGGCTGGCCAGCGCCGGGCACCTGCCGGCGCTGGTGACGGTGGACGGCCGGGTGGAGTTCGTCCAGCAGTCGGCCCCGCTGCTCGGGGTGCGCGCGGACCGGCCGGAGGACCTGGAGTTCACCCTGCCGGCCGGGGCGACGCTGGTGCTCTACACCGACGGGCTGATCGAGCGGCGGGACACCACCATCGACGACGGCCTGGCCGCGCTGGCCGCCTGCGCGACGGTGGTCGACGACGACCTGGACAGCTTCTGCCAGCGGCTGCTGGTCGAGCTGGCCCCACCGGAGATCCACGACGACGTCGCGGTGGTGGCGGTCCGCCGCCGCTGAGCGGTGCCAGCTGCTCTTGCGATGCCGGCTGTTCTTGCGATGCCGGCTGCTCTTGATTGGTGCCGGTTGCTCTTGCGGTGCCGGTTGCTCTTGCGGTGCCGGTTGCTCTTGAGCGGTGCCGACTGTTTCTCCGGGCTCCGCCCTGCGGTGTGCAGTGGTGCCCTCGGGCCAGGGCCGCGTCCCTGGGGTGGTGGTCCCGACCTCTCGACGATGGGTGCCGGGCTGGTCCCCGCCGGTTCGCCAGAGGTCGGTCGAGCCACGCGCGGTCGGCCTCGACCGCCATCGGAACTACTTAGAGTAGTCACGCCGGGGAGAGCCCTCGATGTTGCTCAGGGTGACCGTGCTGCCACCCTTCATCATTCACCTCACCACACTTTGTTCTGCTGCCCTATCCGCACCAACTTCTTGAGCTGGCAGTTTACGAAGGCCCGGAAACTGTGCTGTTTCCCCTTCCTGGCACGAAGAGTAACTGTCGCCTGGATGGCGGCAGAGCAAAGGAGGTGAGGTAGCAGGTGGGCGGGTTGGCTGTCATTACTCTTTGTAATTGCAGTAGGTGCGATGGTCGGCTGCCTTGGGGGCCGTTGGGAGGTCCATCTGCCCCGATCGTTCGGTGGTCCCGAGGTGTGGCCTGGGGGCAGCTCATCTCCTGGTGGAGTGGGGGCAGGGCGTCTGTCTGACCCGTCGGGCCGGGCTGGCGGGCCGCTGACGGGTGGACCCCGGTCGGGTCGGACTCGGGTCGGGTCGGACTGCTGACGGGTGGGACCGTTGGCGGGTCGGGTCGGTGTCGTGGTCGTGCGGTGCCGGTGATCCGCGCACCGGTTCGTGGAGAGTTCCTGCGGCCATGGCGACAACAAATCTCCACAAACCCGAAGCGGCCGCCAGGTGGCCCAGGCGGTGGGGGGCCGGCGGGCAGCGGGTGGGCGCGCGGGATCAGCGCAGTGAGCGGGCGTAGCCGGTGGGGGTGCGACCGGTGACGGCGGCGAAGTCGCGGGCCAGGTGGGCCTGGTCGCTGTAGCCGAGGTCGGCGGCGAGGGTGGCCCAGTCGGGCAGCCCGGTGACGACCTGTTCGATCGCCTCCAGCAGACGGTACCGACGGATCACCCACTTGGGGCCGACGCCGACGTGGTCCAGGAAGAGCCGCTGCAACCGCCGGACGGAGAGGCCGTGTCGACGGGCGAGGTCGTCCACCCGCAGCACGCTCCGGTCGGTGCGGATCGTCTCGGCCAGGGTGATCGCCTCGACTGTCGCCGGGTCGGGCTGCGGCGCCCAGGCCAGCAGGAAGGCGTCCAGCGCCCGGCGGCGCTCGTCGTCCGTACCCTCACACCGGGGCGACGCGGCGGCGGACCCGGCGGCGTGGGGGGTGGTCAGGCCGGCGGCGTGAGGGCCGGCGGCGTGGGGGCCGGCGGTGTGGGGGGTGGTCGGGTCGGCGGCGCGGGCGGCGGTGGGGTCGGTGCCGAGCGGGACGTGCCGGTCGGTGAGTTCGGCGACCGGGCGACGCCAGAACGGGCGGAAGCCGCCGGGACGGAACTGGATGCCGCTGACCGTTCCGGTGCCGGTCAGGGTGACCGTGAAGAGCGTCCGGCCGACCCCGGCCACCTCGGCGGTCTCCGGGCCGCCGGCATCCTGACGGAAGACCACGTTGACCGCCGGGTGCGGCACCACCTGCTGGGTGAACGGCGCGGTCAGCGCCCAGTCGACCAGCCAGTAGTGCTCCACCCAGGGGCGCAGCGCGGGGGCCGGCAGGTGCCGTCGGAACCGCAGCTCCCGGCGGAGCCGGGCCGGATCGAGGATGCCCCGGTCGTCGGCGCGTGGCTGTCGCATTCGTTCAAGACCACCTTCATACGCTGGCCGTATGCCAACGAAGACTAGTGAGCTGCTGGCCGCCGCCGCCCCGGGGACCGTGGCGTTGGTCCGGGCGATCGGCGACGACCAGCTCGACCTGCCCACCCCGTGCGCGGAGTACACCGTCCGCGGGCTGATCAACCACGTGTACGACGTGGCGGTCAACTTCCAGCGGCTGGCCGCCGGGCAGGAGACGGACTGGTCGGTCAAGACCGATCACGTGGCCGAGCCGGGCTGGCGGGGCCGGTTCGCGGCGGAGGTGGAGCAACTCGTCGTGGCCTGGGACGACCCGGCCAGCGAGGAGGGCGTCGCGCCGGCGATGGGGCTGCCCCGGTCGACGGTCGGCCTGATGGGGGTGGCGGACCTGGTGGTGCACGGCTGGGACCTGGCGCGGGCGACCGGCCAGCCGTACCAGCCGGCGGGGGAGAGCATCGCGGCGCTGCACGGCTTCATGGACGAGATGGGGCCGATGGGCCGGCAGATGGGTGCCTTCGGCGTGGAGGTGCCGGTCGAGGCGGACGGGACCGAATTGGACCGGCTGCTCGGCCGTACCGGTCGTGACCCGGCCTGGACCAGCTGACCGCTCCCGCCCGCCGGGCCGCCGCACCCGGAGGCGGCCGGCCCACCGGACCTGCCGGGCCGGCCCCCGTCGGATCGACGGAGCTGCTTGACATCGGCTATTCGCTGGATGAATAGTGGGCTGGGTGTCCATGCCGCACGTGCTGCTCGGGTTGCTGGCCGCCGGCAACCGGCACGGCTACGAGCTGAAGCGGGCACACGACAGCCGGCTGCCCCGGGCCAAGCCGCTCGCCTTCGGCCAGGTCTACGCCACCCTGGGGCGCCTGCAACGGGACGGCCTGGTGGTCACCACCGGTCAGGAACGCGAGGCCGGCCCCGACCGGACCGCCTACGCGCTCACCGACCAGGGCCGGGCCGCGCTCGCCGGCTGGCTCGCCGCCGTCGAGCCACCCATGCCGTACGTGACCAGCGCGCTGTTCACCAAGGTCGCGGTGGCGCTGCTGGTCGCCGACCTGAACGCGGCCCGGTCCTACCTGATCGCCCAGGCGCGGGCGCACACCGACCGGCTGCGCGAACTCACCGCCGTCAAGACGGCACCCTCGACCACCCTCGATGACGTCGTGGCCGTCGACTACGCCGTCGCTCATCTCGACGCCGACCTGAGGTGGCTGCGTACCACCCTGGCCCGCGTCGCCGACTGGCACCGGGAGGTGCACTCGTGAGCGGACTCCAGGCGCGCGGCGTGATCCGGTCGTACGGCCCGACACCGGCACTGCGCGACGTCAGCCTCGACGTCGCCGAAGGGGAGATCGTCGCCGTGACCGGGCCCAGCGGCTGCGGCAAGTCCACCCTGTTGCACTGCCTCGCCGGCATCCTGCGCCCGGACGAGGGTGAGGTGCACTGGCGGGGGGAGCGGATCGACACCTGGCCCGAGGCGGCGCGGTCCCGGCTGCGCCGTACCGAGTTCGGGGTGTTGTTCCAGTTCGGTCAGCTCGTCGCCGAGTTGACCGCGGTGGAGAACGTCGCCCTGCCCCTGCTCCTCGCCGGCACGGGGCGGCGAGAAGCAGGGCAGGCGGCGTGCGAGTGGCTGGACCGGTTCGGCGTCGCCGACCTCGCCGACGTGCGCCCCGGCGCGATGTCCGGCGGGCAGCAGCAGCGCTGCGCCATGGCCCGTGCCCTGATCACCGGACCCCGGGTGATCTTCGCCGACGAGCCGACCGGTGCCCTCGACACACTCAGCGGCGAGGAGGTCCTCACCCAGCTCGTCCGGTTCGCCCGCGAGCAGGGCACCACCATCGTCCTGGTCACCCACGAACCCCGGATCGCCGCGTACGCCGACCGGGAGGTGATGCTCCGCGACGGCGTGGTCGACCCGACCGGCCTCGGCCTGGACGAACCCCTCGTCCCGGTCTCGGCGGCCGGTCCCGGCGCGGTCCCCCGGTGAGGCCCGGCGTCGCGCTGCGGCTCGCCCTGGCCGGCAACCGCACCGACACCGCCCGGGTCGTGCTCACCGCGCTCAGCGCCGCCCTGGCCAGCCTCGCCGGGCTGGCCGCCCTCACCGTGCTGGCCATCCCGACCCCACCCGGCGGGCGGGGCAGCAACAACTCCGAGCAGTACACCAACGCGCTGCTCCGCGAGCCCGGTCTGCGCGGTGGGACGGCGGTCGCGCTGCTGCTGCTCGCCGTGCCGGTGCTCGCCCTGGCCGGGCAGTGCGTCCGGCTCGGCGCCCCGGCCCGCGACCGTCGACTCGCCGGGTTCCGACTGGCCGGAGCCACCCCCGAGCAGGTGACCGGGCTGGTCGCGGTGGAGGCCGGGCTGGCCAGCCTGCTCGGCACCCTCGTCGGGCTGGTGACCTATCTGGTCGGCCGGGTGCTGCTGCACCGGCCCGACTCCCGAGGGCTGCTGCCCCTGCCCACCGATGTGCTGCCGTCGCCGTTGGCGATCGGGGCGGTGGTGCTGGGCCTGCCGGTGCTGGCCGGGCTGGTCGGTGTCGTCCTGCTCCGCCGGGTCACCGCGACCCCGCTCGGCGTGGTCCGGCGGATCCGCCGGGAACGTGCCCCGGGGCCGTGGGCCGGGCTGCTGATCGTGGCCGGACTGGCCGCATTCGGCCTGCTCGTCCCGATCGGCCAGTGGTACGCCGACCGAGGCCAGGAACCACCGCCGATGCTGGAGCCGGCGCTGATGCTCGGCGGCGGGCTGGCCGCGCTGGTCGGGGTGGTGGTCGGCACCGGCTGGCTGTCGTACACGGTCGGGCGGCTGCTGCACCGGCACGGTCGCGGGCCGGCCGTGTTGCTGGCCTCCCGCCGGTTGACCGCCGACCCGTGGGCCGGCAGCCGCACCCTGGCCGCCCTGCTGGCGGCGGTGCTCGTGGGCGCGGGTGCGGCCGGGCTCCGGGCCTCGATGATCGCCGACATGGCGGCGTACCGGGCCGTCGGTCAGAGCTTCGCCGCCGGTGACGACTTCTACCTCCACACCATGGACCTGGTCGACCGGGCCGTCCACGTGGCCATCGCGCTGGCCGCCGGTGGCCTGATCGTCGCCCTGGTCGAGGGGATCGTCGCCCGCCGTCGGACGTACGCGGCACTGGTGGCCTCGGGGGTCCCCCGCAGCGTCATCGGCCGTTCCGTCGGGTGGCAGGCGCTTGCCCCGGCGGTGCCGGCCATCGCGCTGGCGCTCGCCGTCGGCCTGCTGCTCACCTGGGGCGTCGCGGGCCGTCCACGCACCTACGGGGGGCACTCCATCCAGGTGTGCACCGGTGACGCCGCCCGCTGCGCCGACCCGTCGGCCCTGCGTGAGGTGTGGGTGCCCGAGGGCGTGGTGAGACCTGAGCTGCCGTGGGAGCAGCTCGCCTGGGTCGGTGCGGGTGCCCTGGCCGCCGTGCTGGTCACGGTCGGCACCGGCCTGCTCTTCCTGCGGATGAGCACCGCCGTCGAGGAACTCCGCACCGGCTGACCGCGATCAGCCGGTGCGGAAACGGCAACCGCCCGCCAGCCCGGGGACCGGCCCCGGCCCGGCGGGGACCGGCGGCGGCGGTCAGGCCCGGCCCAGCCGGTCGAGGATCCAGGCGTTGACGAACGCCTCCTCACGCCAGGCGTCGTACCGGCCGCTGGGGCCGCCGTGGCCGGCACCCATCTCGGTCTTGAGCAGGTAGTCGCCCTGCGGGGCCACCGCGCGCAGCCGGGCGATCCACTTGGCCGGCTCGTGGTAGAGCACCCGGGTGTCGTTGAGGCTGGTCACCGCCAGGATCGCCGGATAGTCGGCGGCGGTGACGTTCTCGTACGGGGTGTACGACTTCATGTACGCGTACACCTCCGGGTCGGCGAGCGGGTTGCCCCACTCCTCCCACTCGGTGACGGTCAACGGCAGCGACGGGTCGAGGATCGAGGTGAGCGCGTCCACGAAGGGCACCTGCGCGACGATCCCGGTGAACGCGTCCGGGGCGATGTTGGCGACCGCGCCCATCAGCAGGCCACCCGCCGAGGCGCCCCGGGCGACCAGCCGGTCGCCCGCCGTCCAGCCGGCCTTGACCAGGTGCCGGGCGCAGGCGACGAAGTCGGTGAAGGTGTTCTTCTTGGCCAGCAGCTTGCCCTCGTCGTACCAGCGGCGGCCCAGTTCGCCGCCGCCCCGGATGTGCGCGACGGCGAAGACGACACCCCGGTCGAGCAGGCTGAGCCGGGCGATGGAGAACCACGGGTCCATGCTGGCCTCGTACGAGCCGTACCCGTAGATGACGGCGGGGGCGGAGCCGTCACGCGGGGTGTCCCGGCGGCAGACCAGCGAGATCGGTACCCGGGTGCCGTCGTCGGCGAGGGCCCACTCGCGGTGCTGCTCGTAGTCGCCCGGGTCGTACGCGCGACCGTCCGGCCCGGGGAGCACCGGCTTGCGGCGACGCAGCGTCAGCTCCCGGGTGACCAGGTCGTAGTCGTAGACCGAGTCGGGGGTGACCAGCGAGGTGTAGCGGAACCGGAGCTGCCGGGTGCGGTATTCCGGGTTGGCGTCCAACCCGACACTGTGGATCGGCTCGGGGAACTCGATGTCGTGGCCGTCGCCGCCGCCGACGGGGAGCACCCGCAGCCCGGTCAGCCCGTTGCTGCGCAGCGAGACCACCAGGTGGTCGGCGAACGCGTCGACCGACTCCAGCCGGGTGCCGGGGCTGTGCGGGATCAGCGGCACCCAGTCGCCGGGGGCGTCCGCCGAGGTGTACGCCAGCGCGAAGTCCTCCGCGTCGTCGTTGTGCAGGATCAGGAACCGGTGGCCGTGGTGTTCGACGCTGTATTCCACGCCCTGCCGGCGGGGGGCGATCACCGCCGGCTCGCCGGTCGGGTTGTCGGCCGGGATCACCCGTACCTCGCTGGTGACCTTGCTGGTGCTGTCGATGAGCACGAACCGCTCGGAGCGGGTCAGCTCGACGCCCACCCAGAACCGCTCGTCGTCCTCCAGGTGCACCACCACGTCCTCGCCCGACGGGGTGCCGACGGTGTGCCGCCACACCCGGTTCGGCCGCCACGCCTCGTCGACGGTGATGTAGAACAGCACGGTCGCGTCGGCCGACCAGGCCGTGCCGTAGAAGGTGTCGGGCACCTCGTCGCCGAGCAGCTCGCCGGTGCTCAGGTCCTTGATCCGCAGGGTGAAGCGTTCGTCGCCGGAGAAGTCCGTCGAGTAGGCCAGCCAGCGCCCGTCGGGGCTGACGTCGAACGCGCCGAGGGAGAAGAAGTCGTGTCCCTCGGCGAGCTGGTTGCCGTCGAGCAGCACCTCCTCGCCGTCGAGCGGGGCGCCGTCCGCGCTGACCGGGGGAGCGGTCTCGCCGTCGCGGACCGGGCGGCGGCAGTGCACGCCGTACTGCTGGCCCTCGATCGTGCGGGTGTAGTACCAGTGGCCGCCCTTGCGGGTGGGGACCGACAGGTCGGTCTCCTGGGTGCGCTGCCGGGTCTCGGCGAACAACGTGCCGCGTAACGCTTCCAGGTGTGCGGTGCGCTGCTCGGTGTAGGCGTTCTCGGCGGTCAGGTGGGCGATGGTCGCCGGGTCGTCCTTGGCGGCCAGCCAGGCGTACTCGTCGACGACGGTGTCGCCGTGGTGGGTGCGCTCCGCGGGGACCTGTCGGGCGACGGGCGGGGTGGTCTCGGTGGTCACGCCGCCACGTTACCGGCCCGTCGCGCTGCGCGGCGCGGCCGAATCGCCACCCACCCGTTTAGAACATGTGTACGATGACTGCCATGTCGACGGGAGCGGGTTCGATCGGTGCAGCGGAGATCACCCGGCGGTTGGCCGAGATCTGCGGTCCCTCCTTCGCCCGGTTCGCGGGCGCGGCCGACGAGGTCGCCGGCCGGCTCGCCCGGTGGGTGGCCGTCCCGGGCGGGCCCCGGGCGGCGGCCGAGGTGCTGCGGCTCGCCGCCCGGCACGACCTGTCGGTGGTGCCCCGGGGCGCCGGCACGAAGATCGACTGGGGTGCCGTGCCGGCCCGGGTCGACATCATGCTCGACACCGGCCGGCTCGCCGGGGTCGGCCACCAGCCGGCAGCCTCGTCGGCGGCTTCCTCGGCGGCCTCCCCGGTGGTCGAGGTGGGTGCCGGCACCCCGCTGCGGGCCGTGCAGGCCACCCTGGAACGCGCCGGCCGTCGGCTGGCCCTCGACCCGCCGTCACCCGGGGCCACCCTCGGTGGGGTGCTCGCCGCCGCCGAGTCCGGCCCGCTGCGGCACCGGTACGGCACCGCATGTGAGCAGCTCGTCGGCCTGCGTTGGCTGAACGCCGACGGCGAGTTGGTCAGTGCCGGCCGCAGCGCCGCGGAACTGTCCGGGGCGACCCCACCCGTCGGTCTCGACCTGGGCCGGTTGCTCTGCGGCTCGCAGGGCGGGCTGGGCGTGCTCGTCTCGGCGACGCTGCGGGCGCAGGCGCTCCCGGCGAGCCAGGTCTGGGTGTCCCGGCCGGTGTGGAGCCCGTTGGAGGTGCACGACCTGGTCCGGGCGGTGTTCGCCGCCGACCTCGACCCGGCGGCCGTCGAGCTGGACCTGCCGGCCACCGGGTCCCCGCCGCGTCCGGTCGCCGCCCCGGCGGCGGGCGCGACGTCGGGGCCGCCCGGTCGACCGATGTCCGCCGCCGAGGCGTCGGCCCGCGCCAACCATCCCGCGATGGCCGGCCGACGGCCCGATCCGCTGCCTGTCCGGGGCAGCGCCGGTGAGTTGGCGGTCCTGCTGGAGGGCGGTCGGTCCGAGGTGGCCGAGCGGGCGGACCGCCTGCTGGCCGTGCTCGGCGGTGCGGCGATCGTCGCCCCGTACGCCCCGGCCTGGTGGCGGCGCTACCCGTTCGCCCCGGGCGACACCGCGCTGCGGGTCGAGGCCCCGGCCAAGGACCTGCACGCCGCCGTCTATGCGCTGCGCGACGCCGCCGGCACGCCCCTGTCGGTGCGCGGCTCCGCCGGCGTGGGCGTGGTGCACGCCGCGCTGCCCGGGGCATTCCCGGTCGACCGGGTGGCCGGCATCCTGGCCGCCGTCCGGGGGGTGCTGCTCGCCCGCCGGGGCCGGTGCGTGGTGGTGGCCGCCCCGTCGGCGGTCCGTCGCGAGGTCGACGTGTGGGGGGAGGCGGCGGTGATCCCCCGGCTGCGGGAGGCGAAGGAGCACCTCGACCCGCACCGCCGACTTGCCCCCGGCCGCCTCCCCGGCGGCCTCTGACAGCCCGCGCACCACCTGACGCCCCGGCCCCTGCCCCTGCCCCGGCTGCCAGCCCGATGATCGACTCATTGTTAGCGCAATTGCGGTATCCGATGCGCGCGACACCGCTATTGAGACGAACTGGAGTGGATCAAGAGGCCGGCCGCTCAGAGGGCGTCGTTGCGCAGGACCAGGATGGCGATGTCGTCGCGGGGGGATTCGACCGAGAAGTTGATCGCGGTGGCCCGCAGCCGCGCCGCCACCACGTCGGCGGAGTAGCCGGCCAGTGGCGCGGCGGCCTCCCGGAGCCGCTCGGTGCCGAAGAGTTCCCGGCCGCGCCGTCGCTCGGTCACCCCGTCGGTATAGAAGATCAGCGCATCGCCCGGCGCGAGTAGGACCTCCGCCGCCGGTGAGGTGATCGAGTCGAGCAGACCGAGCGCGGTTCCGCCGACCCCGACGAAGTTCGCCCCACCGGCACCGTGCAGCAGCACCGGTCGGTCGTGCCCGGCCAGGTGCAACGAGACGTCGAGCCGGCCGCCGTCGCCCGGCCCGACCGCCGCCAGGGCGAGCGTGCAGTACCGCCCACCGCCCCGCTCGACAAGCGTCTCGTTGAGCCGGGACAGCGCCTCCGGCAGCGGCTTGCCGTCCCCGACCAGCACCCGGATCACGTCCCGGACCAGCCCGGTCACCGCCGCCGCCTGCACCCCCTTGCCGGACACGTCGCCGACCACCACCAGCCAGCGCCCGTCGGGCAGCGGCACCACGTCGTAGAAGTCGCCGCCGACCTCGGCCTCGTCGCCGGTCGGGACGTACTCGGCGGCGAAGCCGACGCCCTCGACGACGGGGAGCACGGGCGGCAGCAGCGACTGCTGGAGGGTCTGGGCCACCCGACGTCGTTCGGCGTGGATGCGGGCGTTCTCGATGGCGAGACCGGCCCGCCGCGCCACGTCCTCCAGCACCGCCACCTCGTCCGGGTCGTGCCGGTGCCGCTGGTGTCGCCCCACGGCCAGGGTGCCGAGCTTCTGACTGCGGACGACCAGCGGAACGGCGAACCCCTCCATCGGCCCGCCGAGCGGCACCTGGGACCCGGTGCGTGACGCCTCACGCAGCCGGGCCTGGACAGAGTCCGGGCCGGTCTCCTGGAGCACCTTGTGCAGTTGGGGCAGGACCGACTCGTCGGCGTGACTGGACGCGGCCAGGTTGAGCCGGCCCCACTCGTCGGTGGTGTGCACCGCGCACCACTGACCCAGCCGGGGCACCACCAGCTGCGGGATCAGCGCCATGGTCAGGTCGACGTCGAGCGACTGGGCGAGCAGCTCGCTCGCCTCGGCGAGGAACGTCAGCCAGGCCGAGCGGCGGACGGCGGCGCGGCGCAGCCGGTCGTTCTCCAGGTGCAGCGAGAGCCGTTCGGCGGCGAGGACGGCCAGCGGCCGGGCGTACGCCGACGGTGCCGCGTCCAGCTCCAGCTCCCCGCCGTACGGTCGATGCACCGCCAGCGGCACCCGTAACAGCTCGTTGCCGGGGCGCGGCTGGCGGCCGTACCGGGCCAGCACCTGCGGGCCCTCTCCCTCGCCCCGGTCGAGCCGGATCACCCCGCCGGCCGCGCCCACCATCTCGGCGACCCGGGTGAGCAGGTCGGTGGCGAACTCGGGCAGGGGTTCGTCGGCGTACGGGTCGGGGCTGGTCTGGGTCAGTTCGCTCATCGCGGCGGCGCTCGGCGCGGTGGTCGCCGGGTCGCTCTCGGCCTGCCCGGGTGTCGGGTACGGGGAGCGTGGCCCGACGCCGTGGTCGCCGTCGCGGTCCAGCCGGAACCACACGCCCTTGCCGGTGGGCAGGTAGGTGGTGCCCCAGCGGCTGGCGAAGTGGTCGACCAGCAGTAGCCCCCGCCCCCGGGCGGAGACCTCGCCGATCTGGTCGGTGTCGTTGCGGATGCCGACGACCAGCTCGTCGACCGGCCCGGCGGCGAAGTCGGAGACGGTGACGGTCAGGCCGATCCGGTCGGCGACGACCTCGATGTCCAGTTCGGTGCGGGCGTGTTCGACGGCGTTGGTGGACAGCTCGGTGGTGAGCAGCAGCGCCTCGTTGAGCAGTTCGTCGAGGTCCGCCTCGGCGAGCACGGAGCGGACCACCGCGCGGGCGGCGGCGGGGGTGCGTCGGTCGGCGGGCAGCCGGACCCGCCGGACGTGCTCGTCCCGTCCCGCGTCTGTCCCGGCCCCCGGCTCCGTTGACACCCCCGTATCCTCTACCGCCGCCGGCCAGGTGCCAAGCCGGACCACGCACCGTCATACCCGCCGCACCGATCGGCACGTCGATGTCACACCCTTCACCGGGTCCGGTCTGCCGGTGCCGGGCGGGTGTCCTGCTCGCCTGCGGTGCCGCCGTCGGGGTGGCACCGTCGGGGTGGCGCCATGTCCGCCTCCGGCGTCGGTGCCGGGCCGGGCCGGGCCGGGCGACGTTCGCCTGCGGTGCCGCCGTCGTGGCGGTCGCGGCATGGGCTCGGGATACGCCGGGCACGTCGCGTCCCCGGCCCGGGTGGGGACGCGGGCACAATGAGGGGAAGTCGGCGTGTCGGTAGCCGGGGGCCCTCCAAGCTGAGCGAGGAAAGATGACCGCGAAACAGTCGGTGACGGCGGACGTGTCCGCTTCCGAGCATGACGCGCTCCTCGGTGAGCTGTCGGAGGCGCTGCGGCGGGTCGGCCGGGGTGACTTCAAGGTACGGCTGCCCCGGCGCGCGGGTGCCGCCGGTGAGGTGGCGGACGCCTTCAACGAGGTGGTGTCGCTCCAGGAGCGGCAGCACCTGGACCTGCGTCGGATCAGCCGGGTGGTGGGCCGGGACGGCCGGCTGACCGAGCGTCTCGACGAGGAGGGCCTGGACGGCTCCTGGGCGGAGGGCCAGCGGGCGGTCAACTCGCTGATCGACGACCTGGGCCGGCCGACCACCGAGATCGCCCGGGTGATCATGGCGGTGGCCGACGGTGACCTCTCCCAGCACATGGCGCTGGAGATCGACGACCGTCCGCTGCGCGGTGAGTACCTGCGGATCGGCCGGACGGTCAACACGATGGTGGGGCAGCTGTCGTCGTTCTCCAACGAGGTGACCCGGGTGGCCCGTGAGGTGGGCACCGAGGGCAAGCTGGGTGGTCAGGCGGACGTGCGGGGTGTCGCCGGCACCTGGAAGGACCTCACCGACTCGGTGAACACCATGGCGTCGAACCTGACCGGCCAGGTGCGGTCGATCTCGCAGGTGGCGACGGCGGTGGCCCGGGGCGACCTGTCGCAGAAGATCACCGTCGGCGCGCGCGGCGAGGTCGCCGAGTTGGCGGACACGATGAACTCGCTCACCGACACGCTGCGGCTCTTCGCCGAGCAGGTGACCCGGGTGGCCCGTGAGGTGGGCACCGAGGGCAAGCTCGGTGGGCAGGCCGAGGTGCCGAACGTCGCGGGCACCTGGAAGGACCTCACCGACAGCGTCAACTCGATGGCGTCCAACCTGACCTCGCAGGTGCGCAACATCGCGCAGGTCTCCACGGCGGTGGCCCGGGGCGACCTGAGCCAGAAGATCACCGTGGCGGCCCAGGGTGAGATCCTGGAGCTGAAGGACACCGTGAACACGATGGTGGATCAGCTGTCGTCGTTCGCCGACGAGGTGACCCGGGTGGCCCGTGAGGTGGGCATCGAGGGCAAGCTCGGCGGTCAGGCCCAGGTACGCGGGGTCTCCGGCACCTGGCGGGACCTGACGGAGAACGTCAACCAGCTCGCCGGCAACCTGACCAGTCAGGTCCGCAACATCTCCCAGGTCTCCACGGCGGTGGCGAGGGGCGACCTGTCGCAGAAGATCACGGTCGACGCGCAGGGCGAGATCCTGGAGCTGAAGAACACCGTGAACACGATGGTGGATCAGCTGTCGTCGTTCGCCGACGAGGTGACCCGGGTGGCCCGTGAGGTGGGCACCGAGGGCAAGCTGGGCGGCCAGGCGCAGGTGAAGGGGGTCTCCGGCACCTGGCGGGATCTGACCGACAACGTGAACTCGATGGCGTCCAACCTCACCAGCCAGGTCCGCAACATCGCCTCGGTGACCACGGCGGTCGCGAAGGGCGACCTGAGTCAGAAGATCACCGTCGACGCCCGGGGCGAGATCCTGGAGCTGAAGTCCACGGTCAACACGATGGTCGACCAGTTGAGTTCGTTCGCCGACGAGGTGACCCGGGTGGCCCGTGAGGTCGGCACCGAGGGCAAGCTCGGCGGCCAGGCCCAGGTACGCGGGGTCGCCGGCACCTGGCGGGACCTGACCGACAACGTCAACTCGATGGCGTCCAACCTGACCTCCCAGGTGCGCAACATCGCGCAGGTCTCGACGGCGGTCGCCAAGGGTGACCTGTCCCAGAAGATCACGGTCGACGCGCAGGGCGAGATCCTGGAGCTGAAGAACACGGTCAACACGATGGTCGACCAGCTCTCGTCGTTCGCCGACGAGGTGACCCGGGTGGCCCGTGAGGTCGGTACCGAGGGCAAGCTGGGCGGCCAGGCCCAGGTCAAGGGCGTGAGTGGCACCTGGCGGGACCTGACCGACAACGTGAACTCGATGGCGTCCAACCTCACCAGCCAGGTCCGCAACATCGCCTCGGTGACCACGGCGGTGGCCAAGGGCGACCTCGGTCAGAAGATCACGGTGGACGCGCAGGGCGAGATCCTGGAGCTGAAGAACACCGTGAACACGATGGTGGATCAGCTCTCGTCGTTCGCCGACGAGGTGACCCGGGTGGGCCGTGAGGTCGGCATCGAGGGCAAGCTCGGCGGTCAGGCGCAGGTGAAGGGGGTCTCCGGCACCTGGCGGGATCTCACCGAGAACGTCAATCAGCTCGCCTCCACCCTGACCACCCAGTTGCGGGCGATCTCCCAGGTCTCCACCTCGGTGACCCGGGGTGACCTCACCCAGCGGATCGCGGTCAAGGCGCAGGGCGAGGTCGCCGAGCTGAAGGACAACATCAACCAGATGATCGTCACCCTCCGGGAGACGACCAAGAAGAACGCCGAGCAGGGTTGGTTGGACTCCAACCTGGCCCGCATCGGTGGCCTGCTCCAGGGCCAGCGGGACCTGGGCGAGGTCTGCCGCATGATCATGATGGAGGTGACCCCGCTGGTCGACGCGCAGCTCGGCGCGTTCTTCCTGGCGGACACCTCCGAGGGGGTGATGCGGCTGCGGCTGACCGCCTCGTACGGCTATGTGGCCCGGGGGCACGACGTCACGTTCGGGCCCGGTGAGGGGCTGGTCGGGCAGGCGGCGCTGTCCCGCCGGACGATCCGGCTCAACGCGCTGCCCGACGGGCGGATCACCCTGCGGTCGGGGCTGGCCGAGACGCTCCCGTCCGACCTGGTGGTGCTGCCGATCCTGTTCGAGGGCGAACTGCTCGGGGTGATCGAGTTCGCCAGTGTGGCCCGCTTCTCGGAGCTGCACCTGGCGTTCCTGGAGCGGCTGGTGCTCACCATCGGCGTCGCGGTCAACACCATCCAGGCCAACCGGCGTACGGAGGAGTTGCTGGCCCAGTCGCAGCGGCTGGCGCTGGAGTTGCAGGACCAGTCGGCGGAGTTGCAACGCACCAACGCCGAGCTGGAGGACAAGGCGAAGCTGCTGAGCGAGCAGAAGGGCAACATCGAGACCAAGAACCGGGAGATCGAGCTGGCCCGCCTCGGCCTGGAGGAGAAGGCGCAGCAGCTCACCCGGGCGTCGGCGTACAAGTCGGAGTTCCTGGCCAACATGAGCCACGAGCTGCGTACCCCGCTGAACTCGTTGTTGTTGCTGGCCCGGTTGCTGGTGGAGAACTCGGAGCGCAACCTCACCCCGAAGCAGATCGAGTTCGCCCGGACGATCCACGGCTCCGGCTCGGACCTGCTGCGCCTGATCGACGACATCCTGGACCTGTCCAAGATCGAGGCCGGCCGGATGGACGTCGAGCCGACGGAGATCCGGTTCGCCGAGATCCGCAGCTACGTGGAGCAGGCGTTCGCCCCGCAGGCCGAGGAGAAGAACCTGGACTTCCAGGTACGGGTGGCCAAGGAACTGCCCCCGGCGCTGGTGACCGACGCCCAGCGGTTGCAGCAGATCCTGCGCAACATGCTCTCCAACGCGGTGAAGTTCACCGACAACGGCGCGGTCACCCTGCGGATCGCCCCGGCGGCGGAGAACGTGGTGTTCGACGTGCCGGCGTTGACCAACGCCCGCCAGGTGATCGCCTTCACCGTGATCGACACCGGCATCGGCATCTCCGACGACAAGCTGAGCATCATCTTCGAGGCGTTCCAGCAGGCCGACGGCACCACCAGCCGGCGTTACGGCGGCACCGGGCTGGGCCTGTCGATCAGTCGGGACCTGGCGCGGTTGATCGGCGGCACGATCACCGTGACCTCCGCACCGGGGCAGGGTTCGACGTTCACCCTCTTCGTACCCGATGTGCTGGCGCCGGACGCGGTGGTGGCGCCGCAGTCGCCGTCGCCGCAGCGCGCGGGCCTGCCGGCGTCGTTGCTGATGCCGCCGATGGAGTTGCTGGCCGCGCCGGAGGCCCCGGCCACCCGGCAGTTGGACGGCGCCACCGTGCTGATCGTCGACGACGACGTACGCAACGTGTTCGCGTTGACCAGCGCGTTGGAACTGCACGGGATGACCGTGCTCTACTCGGACAACGGCGCGGACGGTGTCCGCGTGCTGGCCGAGCATCCGGAGGTGGACATCGTGCTGATGGACGCCATGATGCCCGACCAGGACGGTTACGAGACGACCCGGCAGATCCGCCGTAACCACCGCTTCGCGGACCTGCCGATCGTCTTCCTCACCGCGAAGGCGATGCCCGGCGACCGGGAGTCGGCGCTGGCGGCCGGGGGCAGCGACTACATCACCAAGCCGGTGGACCTGGACGGGCTGATCGAGCGGATGGCGTCCTGGATCAGCGGCAGTCGAGACAAGGAGAATTCGTGACCCAGACTGCCAAGGCGCTGCTGGTCGACGACCGTCGGGAGAACCTGATGGCCCTGGAGGCGATCCTCCAGGGACTCCCGGTGCAGTCGGTTGCCGTGGAGAGCGGTGAGGCGGCGCTGAAGCAACTGCTGGTGGACGACTTCGCGGTCATCCTGCTGGACGCCCAGATGCCGGACATGGACGGCTTCGAGACGGCCAGTCACATCAAGCGCCGGGAGCGGACCCGGCACGTGCCGATCATCTTCCTCACCGCCGCCGACAAGGACGCCCAGTTGGCGCTGCGCGGCTATGCGGTCGGGGCGGTGGACTACCTGACCAAGCCGTTCGACCCGTGGGTGCTGCGGGCGAAGGTGTCGGTGTTCGTGGAGCTGTGGGTGAAGACCCGGCAGTTGGCGGCACAGTCCGACGTGGTGCGCGAGCGCGACGCCCAGTGGCGGGTGCTCACCGACGCGGTGGACGAGGCGACGACCCTGCTGCGGGTCGAGGACGACCCGGAGGCCCGACAGCGCGCCCTGGACATCCTGGAACAGGCCCGCTGGGGCAACACCGCCTGACCGACGGGCCGCCACGGGCGCGATTGGTCGCCCCGCTCAGTCGTGGTCGGCCAGCTCAGTCGTGGTCGACCCGCTCCACGAGGGTCGCTCGCCTACAACGACGGTCGGCCGTGGTCGGCGTCAGCGGCGGTCGGCCTCATCCGGGGGCGGGCCGGCGTGGCCGGTGGCGGCGCGGCGGACCCGCCAGCGTTCGCCGAGCGAGTCGATCTCCTCCTGGACGAAGAGGAAGAAGTCCCGCATCTCGGCCACCCGCTCGCCGCCCGGGGTGCCCGTACCGCCCAGCGCGTCGATGCCCGCGTCGGCGATGTCGATGAAGTTCTTGTAGAGGCCGGTCTTGGTGATGGTCCCCTCGTACCAGGGGTTGTCCGGCAGCCGGTAGTGGTCCCGGCGGGAGCGGGGGACCGGCTCCCGCACCAGCATCCCGAACTGGGTCAGGTAGCGCACCGCGCCCGAGACGGCCGCCGCGCTGACGCCCAGCAACTCGCCGATCTGGGCGGCGGTCATCGGCCCGTCGGCGCTCATCACGGCGAACAGCACCCGGGCGGCCATCCGGGGGAAGCCGACGTCCGCGAAGGCCATCGCCATCCGTTCGACGAAGAGGTGGACCTCGTCGTCATGGCCGGACTGGCGGTCGTCAGGCATCGGCTCGGTGCTCCTCGGGGTGTCGGTTACGCAGGCGATGGTGCCGCACCGGACACATGCTTCACAACTTTGTGAAACGAGCGTAGCTTCTGAATTATGGAAACCCCGATAGCGGTGACCGGACTGGTCAAGACCTTCGGCCACACCCGGGCCCTGGACGGGCTCGACCTGACCGTCCGGGCCGGCGAGGTGCACGGCTTCCTCGGGCCGAACGGCGCCGGCAAGTCGACCACCATCCGGGTGCTGCTCGGGCTGCTGCGGGCGGACGCGGGGGCCGTCCGACTGCTCGACGGCGACCCGTGGCGCGACGCCGTCACGCTGCACCGCCGCCTGGCGTACGTGCCGGGTGACGTCACCCTGTGGCCCCAGCTCTCCGGCGGGGAGGTGATCGACCTGCTCGGGCGGATGCGCGGCGGGCTCGACCCGCGACGCCGGGCCGAGCTGCTGGAGTCGTTCGAGCTGGACCCCCGCAAGAAGGGGCGCACCTACTCCAAGGGCAACCGGCAGAAGGTCGGCCTGGTCGCCGCGCTCGCCTCCGACGTCGAACTGCTCATCCTCGACGAGCCCACCTCCGGGCTGGACCCGCTGATGGAGGAGGTGTTCCAGCACTGGATCGACCGGGCCCGGCGCGACGGCCGCACCGTGCTGCTGTCCAGCCACATCCTCGCCGAGGTGGAGGCGCTCTGCGACCGGGTGACGATCATCCGCAACGGTCGCCACGTCGAGACCGGCACCCTGACCGAGCTGCGCCACCTGCACCGCACCGCGATCGACGCCGAGCTGGCCGGCCCGGTGGACGGCCTGGACACCCTGCCCGGCGTGCACGACCTGCGGGTGGACGGCGACCGGGTCCGCTTCGACGTCGACACCGCCGCGCTCGACGCCGCGCTGCGCCGGCTCACCGAGATCGGCGTCCGCAGCCTGGTCAGCCAGCCACCGACCCTGGAGGAACTCTTCCTGCGCCACTACGAAACGCCCCCCGCCGCGCCCCCCGCGTCGACCGGTGAAGGCCCGCACGCCGACGGCCCGCACGCCGACGGCCCGCACGCCGACGGGTCGACCGGCGAGCGGCCGGGTAGCGCAGCGCCGGGCAACGACCGGCCCACCGGGGTACGGCGATGAGCACCCTCACCGGCACCGGTCACCTGGCCCGGCTGATCCTGCGCCGGGACCGGATCGTCCTCCCGCTCTGGGTGCTGCTGCTGACCGTCCTGCCGGTGTCGTACGCGGGCAGCTTCCTCGCGCTGTTCCCGACCGCCGCGGAGCGGACCGCGTACGCCACCGGCACCGCCCGCAACCCGTCGGTGGTGGCCCTGCTCGGCCCGGTCTACGGCGACAGCGTCGGCGCGCTGACCGCCCAGCGGGGTGGCTTCCTCCAGGTGATCGTCGGGCTGGCCGCCCTGCTCACCGTCGTCCGGCACACCCGCGCCGAGGAGGAGGCCGGTCGGCGGGAGCTGCTCGGCGCGACGGTCCTCGGCCGGTACGCCGGGCTCACCGCCGCGCTGCTGGTGACGTACGCGGCCAGTCTGCTGCTCGGCCTGCTCACCGCCGCCGGGCTGGCCGCCACCGGGCTGCCGGCGGCCGGCTCACTGGCGTACGGGCTGTCGGCGGCGCTGGTGGGGGTGGTCTTCGCCACGGTGGGCGGGTTGGCCGCCCAGCTCACCGCGACCGCCGGTGGGGCGCGCGGGATCGCCGTCGGGGCGCTCGGGGTGGCGTTCGCGCTCCGACTGGTCGGCGACACCTCCGACCACGGGTGGCCGAGTTGGCTCTCCCCGCTGGGCTGGGCCCCGCGCATCCGCGCCTACGCGGGGGAGCGCTGGTGGGTGCTGGCCCTGCCGGTCGCGCTGACCGTGCTGCTGGCCGTGGTGACGTACCCGGTGTCGGTGCGGCGGGATCTCGGTGCCGGCGTGCTGCCGTCGCGGCCGGGCCCGACGCGGGCCGGGCGGATGTTGTCCGGTCCGTTCGGGTTGGCCTGGCGGCTGCACCGGGGGCAGTTGCTGGGCTGGTCGGTGGGCTTCGGTCTGCTCGGGTTGGTTCTCGGTGGCGCCGCCGAGGCGGCCGGCCGGTCGGTCGCCGGCAACGCCGCGTTGGCGCAGGTGATGGCCCGGTTGGGCGGCGCGTCCGGGCTGGCCGAGGCGTACCTGGGGGCGTCGTTGGGGGTGGCCGGGCTGGCCGCCGCCGGATACGGCATCCAGGCGGCGTTGCGGATGCGGTCGGAGGAGGCCGCCGGGCGGGTCGAGCCGCTGCTGGCCACCGGGGTGCACCGGTCGGCCTGGCTCGCCTCGCACCTGGTGTTCGCCCTGCTGGGGCCGGTGGTGGTGCTGGCGTTGACCGGCCTGACGACCGGCCTGACCTACGGGCTGAGCGTGGGTGACGTGCCGGGTCAGCTACCCCGGATGCTCGGTGCCGGCCTGGCGCAGGTGCCGGCGGCCTGGGTGCTGGCCGGCCTGGCGGTGCTGCTGTACGGGCTGCTGCCCCGGTTCACCGCGACGGCCTGGGCGGTGCTCGCGGTGGTGGTGCTGCTCGGTCAGCTCGGCGCGGTGCTGGAGCTGAGCCAGTGGCTGCTGGACCTGTCGCCGTTCACCCACACCCCGCAGGTGTTGCGCGCAGGCTGGAGCGCCACCCCGCTGCTGACCCTGACCGCGCTGGCCGGGGTGCTCTGCGCGGCCGGCTTCGCGTCCTTCCGCCGCCGCGACACCCCGGTCGGCTGACCGCAGGACATCCCCGGCCGCGCCACGACGCATCGGCCGGTGGCCCACGTCGGGGCGGGCCCGACCGGTCAGCCGGAGGGGGTCGTCTCGTTGCGGATCATCAGGGCGGAGCGCAGGCCGGTGATGTCGAGGACGCGGAGCAGGAAGTCGCCCACGTTGCTCAGGATCAACAGGCACTGGGAGTGGCTGGCCTTGCGACTGAGCACCACCAGGGTGCCCAGCCCCTGCGAGTCGCAGAAGGTCACCCCGGCCAGGTCGAGCACGATGCGCGGCGGAGGATCGGCGAGCACCTCGTTGACGACGGTCGACAGTTGGGCGGCGGTGAGCATGTCGATCTCACCGGCCAGGCGCAACACCACTTCGTCGCCCGTCCGGTGTACCGTGATGGACAGTTCGGCACGATCCACCGGGTCAGCCTATCGCGATCCCGGCGACCCGGCCCGATGAGGCGATCCGCCGTGCCGCCCGGGGTGCCGACGAGTGGTCGTCCGGCTCCGCCGAGCGGGGTGAGCCGGGTAACCCGGCCCCGGGGTGCCTGCGGATTCACCACCGGGCGCTGACACAATGGGCCGCATCGTGACCGATACCTTTTCCGCCGGCGCCGGCCGCTACCCGGCCGACGCACCGGCCTCCGAGGCCCTGTTCGACCGCGCCCGGGCCATCGTGCCCGGCGGGGTGAACTCCCCTGTGCGCGCGTTCCGTGCCGTCGGTGGCACCCCGCGCTTCATGGTCCGGGGGGAGGGTCCCTGGATGTACGACGCCGACGGGCGACGCTACGTCGACCTGGTCTGTTCCTGGGGGCCGCTGATCCTGGGTCACGCCCACCCCGCGGTGGTCGAGGCGGTCCGGGAGGCCGCCACCCTGGGCACCAGCTTCGGCACCCCCACCCCGGGTGAGGTCGAGTTGGCCGCCGAGATCGTCGACCGCACCCCGGTCGAGCAGGTCCGGTTGGTCAACTCGGGCACCGAGGCGACCATGTCGGCGATCCGGTTGGCCCGGGGCTTCACCGGCCGGTCCAAAATCATCAAGTTCGCCGGTTGCTACCACGGGCACTCCGACGGGCTGCTCGCCGCCGCCGGCTCCGGCGTGGCCACCCTCGGCCTGCCCGACTCGCCCGGGGTCACCGGCGCGGCGGCCGGCGACACCATCGTGCTGCCCTACAACGACGTGCGCGCCGTCGAGGCGGCCTTCGCCGCGCAGGGGCCGGACATCGCGGCGGTGATCACCGAGGCCGCCGCCGGCAACATGGGCGTGGTCGCCCCCCGCGACGGCTTCAACTCCCAGCTCGCGGCCATCGCCCACGCGCACGGCGCGCTGCTCATCGTCGACGAGGTGATGACCGGGTTCCGGGTCTCCCGGGCCGGCTGGCACGGCCTCGACCCGTCGGATGCCGACCTGTGGACGTACGGCAAGGTGATGGGGGGCGGGCTGCCCGCCGCGGCCTTCGGCGGGCGCACGGAGATCATGTCCCGACTCGCCCCGGCCGGCCCGGTCTACCAGGCCGGCACCCTCTCCGGTAACCCGCTGGCCTGCGCCGCCGGCCTGGCCACCCTGCGGCTGGCCGACGACGCGCTCTACCGCAAGCTCGACGACACGGCCGCCGTCGTGGGCAGGCTGGCCGCCGACGCGCTGGCCGCCGCCGGGGTCCCGCACCGCCTGTCGTACGCGGGCAGCATGTTCTCGATCTTCTTCACCGACGCCGACGTGGTCGACTACGACAGCGCCCGCACCCAGCAGGTGCCCGCTTTCAAGGCGTTCTTCCACGCGATGCTCGCCGCCGGCGTCTACCTGCCGCCGAGCGCGTTCGAGTCGTGGTTCGTGTCGGCGGCGCTCGACGACGCCGCCCTGGAGCACATCGCCGCCGCCCTGCCCGGCGCGGCGACAGCAGCGGCAGCGGCAGGCCACGGGGGGTAAACCAATGAGCAAGACCGTCGTCCACGTGCTGCGGCACGGTGAGGTGTACAACCCGGACCAGATCCTCTACGGCCGGCTGCCCGGCTTCCGGCTGTCCGAGCTGGGCGTGCAGATGGCCAAGGCCGCCGCCCAGGCGGTCGCCGAGCGCGAGGTCGTGCACGTGGTGGCCAGCCCGCTGGAACGCGCCCAGCAGACCGCCGAACCGATCGCCGGCCAGTTCGGGCTCCCGGTCGGGGTGGACGAGCGGCTGATCGAGAGCGCCAACTGGTTCGAGGGCAAGAAGGTCTCGCCCGGCGACGGCTCGTTCCGCGACCCGCGTAACTGGTGGGTGCTGCGCGACCCGGTGACCCCGAGCTGGGGTGAGGCCTACCGGGCCATCGCCGAGCGGATGTTCGCCGGCCTGCACGCCGCCCGGGTGGCGGCCGAGGGGCGCGAGGCGGTCATCGTCTCCCACCAGCTCCCCATCTGGACGCTGCGCCGCTACGTCGAGCGCAAGCGGCTCTGGCACGACCCGCGCCGCCGGCAGTGCGGGCTGGCCAGCCTCACCTCCTTCCACTTCGACGGGGCCAAGGTGGTCGGGATCGGCTACTCCGAGCCGGCCGCCCACCTGATCGCGATGTCCGCGACAGCCCGGACGGCCAAGGGGGCCTGAGATGCGTCTCCGGAGGCCGTTGGCCGTCCTGCTCGCCGCCGTCACCGCCGGGGCGGCGCTGGTCGGCTGCACCTCCGGCACCGACGAGAGCCGGTGCGCCAACAACGGCGGCATCGTCGAGTGCGCCCCCGACCAACGCTCCACCGCCCCGAAGATCGCCGGTGACCTGCTCACCGGCGGCGGGTACGACACCGCGCAGGCCCGGGGCCAGGTGGTGGTGCTCAACTTCTGGGGTTCCTGGTGCGCGCCCTGCCGCGCCGAGGCCGACGACCTGGAGGCCACCTACCAGGCCACCAAGGGCTCCGGGGTGACCTTCCTCGGCATCAACGTGCAGGACAGCCGGGACAAGGCGATCGCCTTCGAGGAGGGCCGGGTCACCTACCCGAGCCTGTTCGACCCGGCCAGCCGGCTGGCGCTGGCGCTGGACATCCCGCCGAACACCATCCCGGCCACCGTCGTGCTCGACCGGCAGGGCCGGATCGCCACCGTGATCCGGGCCGCCGTCACCACCGACGGCCTGCGGCCGATCGTCGAGCGGATCGCCGCCGAAGAGCCGGCGTCCACCGGTTCCCGCTGATGGGCGAGACGTTCCGCGAACTCGCCCAGTCCGGCCCGTTGCTGCTGGCCATCGGCGCGGCGGCGCTCGCCGGGCTGGTCAGCTTCCTGTCCCCGTGCGTGCTGCCGCTGATGCCCGGCTACCTGTCGTACGTGACCGGGCTGGCCGGCACCGACCTGGAGGGCCGCGCCCGGCCGACCCCGACCGGCGGCGGCCCCGTCCCGGCCGGCGAGCCGGACCCGGCCGACGGCGACCCGGCGTCCGGTGGCGGCCCGGACGGCGGGGTGGCGGTCGCGACCCGGGCGGCGACCCGGCCGGCGGCGGCGGTCAAGGGGCGGGTGCTGGCCGGGACGTTGCTGTTCATCGCCGGCTTCACCGTCGTCTTCACCGCCACCGCGATCCTCTTCGCCGGGTTCGGCCGGATCTTCTTCGACTACGAGCGCACCTTCCAGGTCGTCATCGGCGCGCTGATCGTCCTGCTCGGCCTGAGCTACCTGGGCGTGCTCCCCGGCATGCAGCGGGAACTGCGCATCCAACGGCTGCCCGCCGCCGGGCTGCTCGGTGCGCCGGTGCTCGGCGCGGTGTTCGCGCTGAGCTGGATGCCGTGCACCGGCCCGACGCTGGGCGCGGTGCTCGGGATGGCCGCCACCGGTGGGCAGACCGACCGGGCGGTGGTGCTGGCGGTGGCGTACTGCCTCGGGTTGGGGTTGCCGTTCGTGGTCTTCGGGTTGGGCTTCCACCGGCTGCTCGGGGTGTTCCGCGCGGTCCGGCGCAACAGCCGGTGGGTCACCCGGATCGGCGGGGTGCTGCTGATCCTGATCGGCCTGGCGCTGGTCACCGGCGGCTGGCAGAACTTCGTGATCTGGTTGCAGACGACCGTGGGACCCGGCGAGGTGAGCATCTGATGACGACCGTCGAGGACCGGCCGGCCAGCCCACCCGCCGAGGCCCCCCGCCGGCCGAACCCGCTGCTCGCCCTGCTGCGCAACTCCTGGCGGCAGCTCACCAGCATGCGTACCGCGTTGATCCTGTTGTTCCTGCTCGCGGTCGCGGCGATTCCCGGCTCGGTGCTGCCGCAGCGGGGGGTCAACCCGGAGAACGTCGACAGGTACTTCGTCGAGCACCCCGAGTTGGCCCCGCAACTCGACCGGATCGGCGCGTTCGAGGTGTTCGGCTCGGTCTGGTTCTCCGCCATCTACCTGCTGCTGTTCACCTCGCTGGTGGGGTGCATCCTGCCCCGGATGCGCGACCACCTGCGGGCGCTGCGGGCCCGGCCGCCGGCCGCCCCGAAACGGTTGGACCGGCTGCCGCAGCACACCGTGCTGGAGGCCCCGGCCGCCGCCGACCCGGCGGCCATCGCCGCGGTGCTGCGCCGCCGCCGGTGGCGGGTGCAGGTGCGCGGTAACGAGGTCTCCGCCGAGAAGGGCTACCTCAAGGAGACCGGCAACCTGCTGTTCCACACCTCGCTGGTCGCCGTGCTGATCGGCGTCGCGCTCGGCTCGTGGTACGGCTGGCATGGCAACAAGCTGCTGGTGGCCGGCGCGGAGAATGCGTTCTGCAACACCCGCCAGCAGTACGCCGAGGCGAAGCTCGGCCCGCGCGTGGACAGCGCCGACCTGCCGCCGTTCTGCCTGACCCTGGACGGGTTCGACGCCCGGTTCCTGCCGTCCGGGCAGCCGGCGAGCTACCGCGCCACGGTGACCGTGGACCGGCCGGACGGCTCGGACCGGCGCACCGCCGACTTCGCGGTCAACTCGCCGCTGCGGCTCGGCTCCGCCAACGTCTACCTGCTGGGCCACGGCTACGCCCCGATCCTGAAGTACACCGACCGGTACGGCCGCAGCCAGACCAGCACGGTGCCGTTCCTGACCAGCGGCGACGCCAACCTCACCAGCGAGGGGGTGGCCGCCTTCCCGGACGCCAACGTCGACCCGGCCACCGGCCGCCGGGACGCGAACCAGCAGGTCGCCTTCGAAGGGCTCTATCTGCCGACCGCCCCGGACACCGCGCCGTTCGTGTCGTCGCGGTTCCCCGAGGAGCGCAACCCGGCGGTGGTGCTGGCCGCCTACCGGGGCAACCTGGGGCTGGACGCCGGCATCCCCGGCTCGGTCTACCAACTCGACCAGCGTCAGGTGATCAGCGGCAAGCTCACGCAGGTGGGCGACAAGAAGCTCGCCCCGGGCGAGACGTGGACCCTGGACGACGGCAGCAAGCTGGAATTCCTCGGCACCAAGCGCTACATCACCCTCTCCGTCCGGCACGACCCGGGCGAGAAGCTGATGCTCGGGGCCTGCGTGGTGCTGCTGGTCGGGCTGATGGGCTCGCTGTTCGGCCGGCGGCGTCGGGTCTGGTTCCGGGTGACGCCCCCCGACAGTGGATCTCCGACGGGCGGTAGTAGTTTGGTGTCGGCCGGTGGGCTGCCGCGCACCGACCATCCGGGGTTCGCCGACGAGTTCGCGCGGCTCGTCGCTGCGGTACGCGACGACGGGCGGCCCGACCGGCGGGCGCGAGAGGGAGTCGAGTGATGTCCGCAGTCTCCGACCAGTTGGTGACGTTCGCGATCCTGGTGTACCTGATCGCGATGATCAGCCACGCCGTCGAGTACGCCCTGGGCAACGTCCGCGCGGTGTCGGCCCGGGTCGCACCGGCCCGGGAACTGGTCGGCGCGGGTGTCGGTGGCGCAGGCGTCGACAAGGTCGACGGCCCGGTGGCCGACGTCCCCGCGAGCACGCCGCCGCCGACCCGCCGGAGCCGTTCGGCCGGGCGGGCCAGGCTGGCCGGGCGGATCGCCGCCGGGCTCACCGTGCTCGCCGCCGCGCTGCACCTCGGCGCGCTGGTCACCCGGGGGATCGCCGCCGACCGGATGCCCTGGGGCAACATGTACGAGTTCGTGCTGACGGTCACCTGGATCGGGACCGCCGCCTGGCTCGTGGTGCTCTGGAAGCGGCCGGCGCTGCGTCGGCTCGGGCTGTTCCTCACCCTGGTCATGGTGCTGCTGCTGGCCTTCGCCGAGCTGAAGCTCTATGTCCCGGTGGTGCCGCTGATGCCGGCGCTCCAGTCGTACTGGTTCATCATCCACGTGTCGACGATCGTCTTCTCCTCCGGCATCTTCCTGCTGGGCGTGGTGCCGGCGGTGTCGTTCCTGCTGCGCAACGGCTACGAGCAGGGGCGGCGCAGCTTCCCCTACACGCTGGCCCGGCGGCTGCCCGGGGCGGCCGACCTGGAGCGGCTGACCTTCGCCCTGCACGCCTTCGCGTTCCCGATCTTCACGTTCGCGGTGATCGCGGGCGCGATCTGGGCCGAGGCGGCCTGGGGTCGGGCCTGGGGCTGGGACCCGAAGGAGACCTGGGCGTTCATCTCCTGGGTGGTCTACGCCGGTTACCTGCACGCCCGGGCCACGCCCAGCGTCAAGCGCAACGTGGCGACCTGGATCGCGGTGCTCGGCTTCCTGACCGTGCTGATGAACCTGTTCGGGGTGAACTTCTTCTTCACCGGCCTGCACTCGTACGCCGGGGTGGAGTGAGCCGGCCGGTGAGCACCCGGTCGACACCGAGGGTCACCTGGTAGGCGACCTCCGGCACGTCGGCCAGGTCGAGGCGCTCGGCCCGCAGGGCGAGCTGGGCGTGCAGCTCCCGGGCCACCGCGTCGCGGATCTCCCGCAGCAGCGGGGAGAGGCCGTCAGGATCGCCCACCGTGTACGCGTCGTCCATGCGTCCCATCCTCCGCCGGAGGACCAGGTGTGTCGATGCCCCTTGCCCTGCAGAACGTCTCCCCCTCCCGAAGCCGGTCAGCGGCACCGACCGCCAGCGGTAGTTGGTGGTCGTGCTGCCTTCCCATGGGCCGGCACCTTGACGCCCCATAGGGCTGATGACATCATCGCCGAACGATGTTTGCGTAAACATTTAGGGCTTGAATCGGACATCAGCTTCGACTGCGGCGTCCGGAGGGGGTCGCGCTCCTTGTCGATGTTTACGTAAACATCGACAAGGGTGGCGTGGTCGGCGTTGACGGCCGGCGGGGGAGACGCCTTGACCCCTGGCCAACCCGTCCGCGAGGAGAGACTCTCCATGAGAAAGTGGGACAAGCGCATCGCCTGGGTGCTCGTACCCCCTTGATGGCGATGACAAGCTGGAGGTGCCGTCGATGTCTTCGACGGCACACGAGGGTTCGGCCCGTCGGTGATAGTCACGCCGACCGGACACTGCAGTCGTCCGTACCGCATCTCGTATGCGAGGTCGACCCCACTGCCGAGCGGCAAGATCGTAGCCACCCTACGAGGACGACGACCAGCCGCTGGACACCAACTCGCCCGGCTGACAGTTCCCTGAACTCCGCCGTACCGCCACCAGGTCACTCCCGACGCGGCGGACCCGGACGAGACCTCGTTCCCCCGCTATTGGAGCCGCACATGTTCCCGAAGCAGACAGGCGTCAGATCCGGCGCCGCCCCGCTGTCCCGTCCCTTCCCCCTCCTTGTCCTGCTCCTGCTGCTCGCCCTGGTCGCGGCGGTCGGCACGGTCCTCCTCCCCACAGTGAGCGAGGCCATCACCCGCTCCTCGCAGACCATGTACACCCCGCCGTCCGGCACCCCCGCCCCCGGCACGCTCTACCCCAGGGGGATACGGCTGGAGCACAGCGGGTCGTCCAACGGCACCATGCTCGCCACCTTCGAGCAGTACACCACCGGCAAGCCCGTCTTCCCGATCTACCGCAGCACCGACACCGGCAACTCCTGGACCAAGATCTCGGAAGTCGCCGACACGCAGAACGGCTGGGGCATGCGCTGGCAGCCACAGCTGTTCGAACTGCCCACCGCGATCGGCAACTTCCCCGCCGGGACCATCCTGGCCGCCGGCGACTCCGTCCCCAGTAACCGCTCCGGGTTCAAGATCGACATGTACGCCAGCACCAACCAAGGGCAGACCTGGACCTTCGTCAAGACCATCGCCAACGGCGGAGGCAGACCGGTCTGGGAACCTTTCTTCCTGGTCAACGGCAACAAACTCATCGTCTACTACTCCGACGAGCGAGACAGCAGCCACAGCCAGAAGCTGGTGCACCAGGTCAGCACGGACGGCGTCAACTGGGGCCCCGTCGTCGACGACGTGGCGACCTCCACCCAGAGCGACCGGCCCGGCATGTCGACAGTGGCGAAGCTGCCGAACGGCAACTACGTGATGACGTACGAGTACGGGGGCTCGCCGGCGGGAAACCTCGCGGTCTATTACAAGATCTCCGCCAACCCCGAGGCGTTCGGCTCGGTCACCGGCCAGGTCCTGAGGTCGACCGACGGCCACACCGCCCTCTGGAACCCGTACATCACCTGGCTTCCCACCGGTGGCTCCAACGGCACCCTCGTCGTCAGTGCGCAAAGCACCACCGACGTGTTCGTCAACACCCAGGGCGGTGCCGCGAACGCCTGGACCCGGGTCGATTCCAAGGTCGCCGGCGGGTACAGCCGCGGCATGGTTCCGCTGGCCGACGGCCACAGCCTGGTGGTGCTCAGCGGCGGCTACAACGGCAGCACCGTCAACTCCGTCACGTACAGCACCATCGACCTGGGCGGCGTCGTGCCGACGACACCGGTCCCGTCCACGGGGACGACGACGGCGAGGCTGATCGGCGCTCAGTCGGGTCGTTGCCTCGACGTGCCGAACAGCAACCCCGCAAACGGGACCAGGCCGGCGCTGTGGGACTGCCACACCGGGGCCAACCAGCAGTGGACGTACAACGCCTCCACCCGCCAGTTGCAGTCGCTCGGCAAGTGCCTGGGCGTCTCCGGTCAGAGCACGACGCCGGGCGCCACGGCGGTCCTCGGGGACTGCGGCAGCGGTGCCCACCAGCAGTGGACGCTCACCAACAACACCGTGGTGGGAGTCCAGTCCGGGCTGTGCCTGGACGTCGCCAACAACGCGACCGCGAACGGATCAGCGGTGAACATGTGGACCTGCAACGGAGGCGCCAACCAGCGGTGGACCCGCGGCTGACACCAGCCTGACGTGGGAGGGATCCGGAACGCCTGTTCCGGATCCCTCCAACGTCTCTACACGGGTCGTCTTCACGACGGCGACGCCCCTGGGCGTCAGACCGTTCGGGCCACGGGTCCTGGCATCCTCGCCGGTGTTCACGATCGGGTCGCCGTCGATGCTGGTGATGTCCACGGGTTCATCCGTGCGGTTGATGAGAAACCAGAAGTCCGCGTCCTCGCCGCCGCGTACGGCGAGGGCGGTACCCGGGCACGGCGATCGCGTCGATCACCACGGCGAACACGGCGCGCTTGCCGGGGAAGTCGCCTCGGATGGCGTCAAGAACCAGACAGCTGCTTTATCGTGTCGTTCAACAGCCCGCCGGGCTGCGAAAGGAGCACCGTGGCGATGATCCCAGCATCGCCGGACGGTGTGCCGCGGGCCCTCGCAGGATCGTCAGGTATCACCCGGCGCCACCGGCGCGTGTCGATGGCGGACGTGGCCCGAGCGGCCGGCGTCTCCGCGCAGACGGTATCCCGCGTCTCCACCGGCCATCCCGGTGTTGTCGCGTCCACCCGCCAACAGGTTCTCGCGGCGATGCAGCAGTTGGGCTACCGGCCCAACAGTGCGGCCCGGGCGCTGAAGAACGGCGAGTTCCGCACCATCGGCGTCATCATCTTCACGCTGTCCACCACGGGAAACAGCCGGCTGATCGAGGCGATCGCCACCCACGCCAGCCGTGCTGGTTACGTGATCACGCTCATGCCCGTGGCGACACCCACCCAGCACGGCGTGCTGGGCGCGTTCACCCGACTGGGCGAGTTGGCGGTGGACGCCGTCATCGTGGTGATGGAGGTGCATCTGCTCGACGCCGCGATGTTCGTCCTCCCGCCGGGGGTACACGTCGTGGTCGTCGACTCCGATGCCGGCGACCGTTACCACGTGGTGGACACCGATCAGGCCGACGGTGCGCGGCAGGCCGTCCAACACCTGCTCGACCTCGGCCACCACACCGTCTGGCACGTCGCCGGGCCGCCGGAGTCCTTCGCCGCCGAGCGTCGGGCGACGGCGTGGCGCTGCGTGCTTGAAGGGGCGGGTCGGCCCGTACCGTCGATGTATCGCGGCGACTGGTCGGCCGAATCCGGTTACCGCGCCGGCCTCCTGCTGGCAGACGAGGCGTCGTGCACCGCGGTCTTCGCCGGCAACGACCAGATGGCCCTCGGCGTGCTGCGGGCGTTGCACGAGAAGCAACGGATCGTTCCCCGCGACATCAGCGTGATCGGCTTCGACGACATCCCGGACAGCGCCTCGTTCATCCCACCGCTGACCACGATCCATCAGGACTTCGCCGAAGTAGGCCGCAGATGCGTCGAGACCGCGCTGCGACAGATCCGCAACCAGCCCGTCGAGCCCGGTACCAGCCTGGTGCCGAACCGGCTGGTGACACGGGCCAGCACGGCAACACCGCGAACCGCCTGACCCGAACCGGGCCGCTCCTGCCGGTGCTTCCGCCCGCATCGTCGGTGCTTGGCTCTGGAGTGGTCAGGTGCCGAACCAGCCGGGGACGTCGAGGCGGAAGGAATCCGGCGGGGTGACCGCGCGCAGGTCGTCTTCCAGGGCGGCGACCCGGTCCGCGCCGAGCCGCGTCACCCAGCGCTCCCGCAGCGCGTCGAAGAGCACCGCCGACCGGCGTAGCCCGTCGACACCCTTTTCCGTCATCCGGACCAGTTTGCGGCGGGCGTCGGCCGGGTCGTCGGCGCGTTCCAGGTAGCCGAGGGCGACCAGCCGGTCGACGGTCTTTCCGGCGGCCTGCTTCGAGACGCCCAGGCGGTGCCCCAGTTCGGACGCGGTGGTGCCGTCGACCCCGACGGCCTGGAGCACGAAGCCGTGCGCCGGCCGCAGGTCGGGGTGGCCCTGCCGGGCCAGCTCGGTGTGCAGGTCGTCGATGAGGCTGCGGAAGCCGGCGAGCAGCAGCAGGGGCAGCACGAAGCCGGGGCGCTCGGGGTCAGCCGTCGACATGTTCGACAACCTGGTTTACTGTTTGGACAACCACGTTGACTATCGTACGTGAGGGGTACCGCCATGTCCCGACCGACCTTCCCCGTCCACACCCTCGACACCGCGCCCGACCCGGCCCGCGCGACCATGGCCGGCGTACACCGGAAGCTCGGCCACCTGCCCACCGGGGTCGGCCTGATGGCCGAGTCCCCGGAACTGCTCAAGGGGTTCCTGACGGCGTCGGCCACCTTCGAGGCCACCGACCTCGCGCCGGTCGAGCGGGAGGTGGTGGTGCTGACGGTCGCCACCCGCAACCGGTGCCACCTCTGCGTGGCGATGCACACCGCGACGCTGCGCCGGCTGGGTGCCGCCGCTGAACTGATCGCCGCGCTACGCGACGGCACCGAACTGCCCGAACCCCGGCTGGCGGCGCTGCGCCGGTTCACCCTCGCCGTCCTCGACCACGCCGGTGACGTGCCGGACGACGAGCTGGCCGCCTTCCTCGACGCCGGCTACCGGGCCCGGCACGCCCTGGACGTGGTGCTCGGGGTCGGGACGTACACCATCTCGACCTTCGCCAACCGGCTCACCCGTGCCCCGCTCGACCCGCCTCTCGCCGGGTACGCCTGGGAGCCGGCGGCCTGACCGGAAATGCGGTCCGGGGTCGGGGGCGCCCAGAGCGAGCACCTGCCGCTGGGCGCGCATAACTAAAGAAATCTGTAGTTTCGTGCCATTGGCTGACCGGAAACTAAAGGTCACCGACAGGTGCGGGCGGCCCAGCCGAGGAAGCGGTCGTACAGCGCTCCTGGTTTCGGGGCGTCCTGGGGGTGGAGCCGGTACAGGTCCTCGACGGCGGTGTACAGCATCCCGGCCAGGTAGATCGACAGGGCGACCCGGCTGTTCCGGTAGTCGGCCGCGAGGGTCAGCCGGGCGGTGGCGCACGGCCACGGACCGCCGCAGGCCCGGCAGAGCCACAGCGGCCGGAGTGGGACATGGAGCCGGGAGCGCTGCGCAGGGCTGGTCATTGCGGCTGGTGAATGTCGCCACCGAGCACACCCGGATCCGGCTGCACGTCGTGCCCGCCTCGGTCGGCGCGTATCCCGGTGTCGCCGGGGCCTTCGTGCTGGCTACGCTGCCCACCGGAGAGGATGTCGTCTATCTGGACGATCAGCTCAAGGGTCAGGTGATCGACCACGCCGGGGACGTGCTGGCGGTCCGGTCGGCCTGGGAGTCGATCCAGGGCGAGGCGCTGCCGCTCCAGCAGTCGATCGATCTGTTGACGGAGGTAGCGAAGTCATGGAGCTGACCGGCGCGCGGTGGCGCACCAGCACCCGGAGCAGCACCAACGGCGGCAACTGCGTCGAGGTGGCCGACAACCTTCCCGGGCTGGTCGCCGTCCGCGACAGCAAGGATCGCGACGGCGGTGTGCTGACCTTCACCCCGGCAGCCTGGCGGTCGTTCGTCGCGCTCGCCCCTCCCCGCTGACCCGCCCGCTGACCCCGTGCCGGCCGGCGCCGGCTGGCCCGCGCGCTCGCTGACTCGCTTGCCGACCCTGCCGCGCCTGCTGGCCCGCGTTCGCTGACTCGCCTGCCGGGCGCAGGGCGAGTCAGTCGTGCAGGAAAGGCAGCAGCAGGCTGGCCAACTCGGTGGGGCGCTCCTCGAACAGCCAGTGGCCGCAGTCGGCGACCACCCGGCCGTCGACCGTGCGGGCGTAGCGGCGTACCTGGTCGGCGACCTGCCCGCCGAGGCTGGCCGCCGCGCCGACGGCCAGCACCGGCATCGGCAGCGGGTTCTTCCGGTACGCCGTGTTGTCCGCGACGTCCTGCGCGAAGGCCCGGAAGTAGTCGAAGCTGGCCCGCAGGTGGGCCGGGTCGGTCAGGTGCCGGGCGTACTCCTCGATGTCGGCCGGGCCGATGCTGCCCTTGTTCACCATGATCGAATCGGTGAAGCGGTCCACCCAGCGTGCCTCCCGGCCGGCGACCAGCTCCTCCGGCAGGCCGTTGGTGAGATTGAAGAAGCCGAAGTTCCACACCGCCGGCCCGGCCGTGCTCAGGGCGGGGAACGCGTAGATGCTCTCGTCCGGAATCGGTGCCTCGGTCAGCACGAGCCGGGACACCGTGTCGGGGTGGGCGGCGGCGTAGGCGTACGCGACCATGGTGCCCACGTCGTGGCCGACCAGTCTGATGTCGCCGGCCAGGCCCAGGCTGGTCAGCAGCCCGTGCAGGTCGGCGGCGACGGTCAACTTGTCGTACCCGTCGGGTGGGGCGTCGCTGTCGCCGAAACCGCGCAGGTCGGGGGCAATCACGTGGTACGTCGCGGCCAACTCCGGCAGCAGCGCCCGCCACATCCGCCAGCACTGCGGATAGCCGTGCAGCAGCACCAGGGTCGGCCCCCGGCCGCCCCGGACATAGTTGATCGCCACGGCACCGACCTGGGCCCGCTGCTCGGTGAACCCCGCCGGAACCCGTCCGTCGCCCATCCCCGCCCCCGTCCCGACGTCGACGGCCCGGCCACCTGCCCCACCGTCACCCGTCCAACGAGCAGCCGTCGGTCGGAGAGACGCACCCGCCCGGGCGGAGACGTTCGCCGAGATCTTGGCAGGAAATGGCCCCTATGGGGGCCGACTCTCTCCAAGATCTCTGACCAAGGCCGCCATCCACCCGGGCGGGGAGGCGCACCCGTGATCTCTGACCAAGGCCGCCATCCACCCGGGCGGGGAGGTGCACCCGTCGGGGTGGGGAGACGCACACCGCGCGGGGCGACCCGCCGTCGGCGGTGCGCCCCGGGGTGCGGGAGACTGGCCGTATGGCGGCACGTGGCTTCCCGTACACCGATCTCAAGGACTTCCTCGCGGCGCTGGAGCGCGCGGGCGAGCTGCGGCGGGTGACCGTCCCGGTGGACCCCACGCTGGAGATCAGCGAGGTGGTCACCCGGACGGTCCGGGCCGGCGGGCCGGCGCTGCTCTTCGAGCGGCCCACCCGGGGCGAGATGCCGGTGGCGATCAACCTGTTCGGCACCGAGAAGCGGATGGCGATGGCGCTCGGCGTCGGGTCGCTGGACGAGATCGGTGACCGGATCGGCGCGCTGATCAAGCCGGAGCTGCCGGTCGGCTGGTCCGGCATCCGCGAGGGCCTCGGCAAGGTCATGCAGCTCAAGTCGGTGCCGCCCCGCAAGGTGAAGACCGCCCCCTGCCAGGAGGTGGTCTACTCCGGCGACGACGTCGACCTGGGGAGGCTGCCCGGCCTCCAGGTCTGGCCCGACGACGGCGGGATCTTCCACAACTACGGACTGACCCACACCAAGCACCCGGAGACGGGCAAGCGCAACCTCGGGCTCTACCGGCTCCAGCAGCACTCCCGCAACACCCTCGGCATGCACTGGCAGATCCACAAGGACTCCACCGCCCACCACGCGGTCGCCGAACGGCTCGGCCAGCGCCTCCCGGTCGCCATCGCCATCGGCTGTGACCCGGTGGTCAGCTACGCCGCCTCCGCGCCGCTCCCCGGTGACATCGACGAATACCTGTTCGCCGGATTCCTGCGCGGCGAACGGGTCGAGATGGTCGACTGCCTGACCGTCCCGTTGCAGGTGCCGGCGCACGCGCAGATCGTGCTGGAGGGCTACCTGGAGCCCGGCGAGCGGCTGCCCGAGGGCCCGTTCGGCGACCACACCGGCTTCTACACCCCGGTCGAGCCGTTCCCGGTGCTGCACATCGAGACGATGACCATGCAGCGCAACCCGGTCTACCACTCGATCGTCACCTCCAAGCCACCGCAGGAGGACCACGGCCTCGGCAAGGCCACCGAGCGGATCTTCCAACCGCTGCTCAAGCTGATGATCCCGGACATCGTCGACTACGACCTGCCGGCCGCCGGGGTGTTCCACAACTGCGCGATCGTGTCGATCCGCAAGCGCTACCCGAAGCACGCGCAGAAGGTGATGAACGCGATCTGGGGCGCGCACCTGATGTCGCTGACCAAGCTGATCGTGATCGTCGACGAGGACTGCGACGTGCACGACTACCACGAGGTCGCCTTCCGGGCCTTCGGCAACGTCGACTACGCCCGCGACCTGCTGCTCACCGAAGGCCCGGTCGATCACCTCGACCACTCGTCCTACCAGCAGTTCTGGGGTGGCAAGGTGGGCGTCGACGCGACCCGCAAGCTCCCCACCGAGGGGTACACCCGGGGCTGGCCGGAGGAGATGACCATGTCGCCGGAGGTCGCCTCCCTGGTCGACAAGCGCTGGAAGGAGTACGGCATCTGATGGCCACCGCCGTTACGCCGGCCGCCCGCCCCGGTCGGGTCAAGTCCTTCCTCAAGCTCGTCGCGATCGAGCACTCCGTCTTCGCGCTGCCGTTCGCCTACCTGTCGGCGCTGACCGCGATGCAGGTCAACGGCGGTCGGGTCCGCTGGTGGGACCTGCTGCTGATCACCGTGGCGATGGTCGGGGCGCGGACGTTCGCGATGGCCGCCAACCGCATCCTCGACCGGCGGATCGACGCCCGGAACCCGCGTACCGCCGGGCGGGAACTGGTCACCGGGGCGGTGAGCGTGCGGACGGCCTGGACCGGTGCGGCCGTCGCGCTGGTGGTCTTCCTCGCCGCCGCCGCCCTGCTCAACCCGCTCTGCCTGCTGCTCGCCCCGCTCGCCGTGATCCCGCTGGTGGTCTACCCCTACGGCAAGCGGTTCACCGACTGGCCGCACGCCATCCTGGCGATCGCCCAGGCGGTCGGCCCGGTCGGCGCCTGGCTCGCCGTCACCGGCACCTTCGCCGGCTCGTGGCCGGCCTGGCTGCTCGGCGCGGCCGTCGGCCTGTGGATCGGCGGCTTCGACCTGATCTACGCCTGCCAGGACGACGAGGTCGACCGGGTGATCGGGGTACGCAGCGTCCCCGCCCGCTACGGCCGCCGCTTCGCGCTGCACGCCTCCACCGTGGCGCACGTGGTGACGTTCGCCCTGTTCGTCTGGTTCGGCGCGTTGGTCGGCTACGGCTGGCCCTGGTGGATCGGGCTGGTGCTCACTGCGGTCGCCTTCGGCTACCAGCACCTGGTGGTCACCCCGACCGACCTCAGCAAGGTCAACCGGGCCTTCTTCACCGCCAACGGCTTCGTCGGCATCGCCCTGTTCGCCTTCGCCCTGCTGGACCTGCTCCTCCGCCTCAACCTCCACCCCTGACAACCCCACCACCACGTCATCCTGCTCCCACCCCACCCCACCCCACCCCCCACCCACCCCCTGCCTCACCCCGGTGATCAAGAGGTTTGCGTCAAGTGATCAAGAGGTTCAGGTCAACTTTGATCTTCAGGTTGACCTAAACCTCTTGATCACCGGGGCGGCGGCGGGGCGGGGCGGCGGGGGACTGGGGTGGTGTCAGGGGTGGGGGTGGAGGGGGTAGCGGGCGCTTTCCAGGGTCCAGTCGATGGTGCCCCGGACGGCGTTCGCGACCCCGTCGAGGTGGGTGGCGACTGACGCGTCCAGCGCCGGACCGAACGACGGGACCGCCCTGCACTGGGCCTGGAAGTGGCCCATCGTGTCCCGCCACCGCTCGGCGACCAGCTCCACCGCCTCCGCCACCGGCACGTTCCGTTCGGCGGCCAGCGCCAGCACCAGGTTGTGCCCGCCCGAGGTGACCCGGTCCCGCTCCATCGAGGCGAGGTCGTTGTACCAGGAGAGCAGGTCGTTGCCGAGGGCACCGATCCGGCGCAGCAGCGGATGGTGGTACACCGCGTCGGGCAGCACCCGGCCCCCGACGAACTCGATCAGCGGATACGACACGTACGCCGCCGAGGTGGCCCGGCGTAGCGCGACGTACTCGTCCACCCCGGGTGGCCGCCCGCTCTCCTTCGCCACCGCCTCCCGCCAGTTGCCGTCCAGGTGGTCGCCGACCGCGTCGGCGAACCGCAGCCGCCAGCGCGCCGGCATCCGCCGACGGGGTGCCCGCCACGCCTCCACCAGCAGCCGACGCAGCGGCCCACCGAATCCCGGGTGCCGTCGTCGGGGACCGTCGTGCAGCAGGGTCAGCGTCCCCCGGCGTAGCGCCCGGATCTGCTCCGAGGGCAACCGGTCCGGCCCGTCGCAGGCGTCGTCGACCAGGAAGAACCAGGTGAAAAGCGCCGCCACGGTACGCAGGTCCGGCTCACTCGCGTCCGGATAGAGGCGGCCGGCGTACCGGGCGAAGCCGGCCCGGTCGAGCCGGTGCAACGCCTCGGCGCCCAACGGCAGACCCAGTCGGGGCAGCCGCTCCAACAGCCAGTCCTGCACCCCCTCGGCGTACGGGGAGAGCCGGGGTGGGATCGGGCACGCCGACCGTAATGACCAGAGGAGTTCTTCGACCATTACCGATTCCTCCCCCGTGCGGCGTGGACCAACCGAGCGCAGCATCGCAGGTCCGCTTCTGACGCCCCGCCCAGGGCCCGCCGACGGATGCCTGAATCGTGTGCTCAGCGACGGTGGAGGACCGCGCAGACCCTGCCCCGGCCGGGCGGACGCGGGCTCCGGGCGGGACGTGGGCCCCGGCGGACGTGGGCCCCGGGCGGACGCGGCCCCCGGGCGGACGCGGCCCCCGGGCGGACGCGGCCCCCGGGCGGACGCGGGCTCCGAGCGGGACGTGGGTCCCGGACGGGCGCGGCCCCCGGGCGGGCGGGAGTGGCGGGAGGGCAGGGGACCGGAGACGGATCCGGGGGTGGGCGTCCGACGGTCGGCGTACACCAGGCAGGCTGGGCGTATGCGCGAACCATGGGTGGTGGGGGTCTCCGGGGCGTCCGGCACGCCGTACGCGGCGGCCGTCGTCCGGGGGTTGCTCGATGCCGGGCAACCGGTGGACCTGATCGTGTCCCGGGCCGCCCGGCTGACCGTCCTCGACGAGACCGGCCGGCCGTTCCGGGACGGGCACTGGGTCGAGGACCTCGCCGGCTGGCTGGGCCGGGATCTCACGGGCGACGACGTGCAGCACTGGCCGGCCGGCGACATCGCGGCCGGCCCGAGCAGCGGCTCCTACCGGGTACGCGGGATGGCGGTGGTGCCGGCCAGCACGGCGGCCTGCGCCGGCATCGCCATCGGCCTGTCGAAGGACCTGCTACAACGCGCCGCCGAGGTCAACCTCAAGGAACGGCGGCCGGTGGTGCTGGTGCCCCGGGAGACCCCGGTCACCCGCAGCCACCTGGAACACCTGATCGCGCTGCACGACGCCGGCGCGGTGGTGCTGCCGGCCAGCCCCGGCTTCTACGGTGCCGGTGCGTCCGCCACCGCCCAGCAACTGGTCGATTTCGTGGCCGGCAAGGTGCTGGACGCCCTGGGCGTGCCGCACACCCTGTTCCGACGCTGGTCGGGCCGGTTGGCCGCCGACCGCTGACCAGGTCCGCGACCGCCACCGCGCCGCTGACCGGGACGCACGCCCGGCCGGGTGCGGGCCGGATGATCAGCCCGGACGGGCCCGCCACCTGCTCAGTCGGCGACGGGCCGGCCTGTTCGGCCGGCCCGCGCGTCCGTCTCGCACCATTCAGTACATCCCGGCATTGGCCGGACCCGGCCCGGTCGAGGCGGCAGGCCCCACATTGCGTGGTTTGCCCATGTCGTCCGCCTCGTCCAACATGCCCTCCCCTTCCAGCAGGGCCCGCACCTCGGATTCCCGAAACCGGCGATGCCCGCCTGGAGTCCGGATGCTGCCTATCCGGCCGGCCGCTGCCCAGCGCGTCACAGTCTTCGGGTCCACCCGAAACAACGCAGCGACCTCACCCGGTGTCAGCAGGCGATCTCCAGTGTCCACAGCCCCCTCCTCGCGTCGACGAAGCCCTCGGCTGAACACACTGCCCCCGGCCGGTGCGAGCCCAGAGCCGTCATGAGGGACGTATGGCAATTACAGCACCAGCGAACTGGCCTGTCCGCCAAACGCGAAAAACGCACGGAGTGAGAAGTTAGTAAATGGTACCGGCGCGGGACTCCCTTGACCGTCGGTCTGCGAACTGTCACCTGCTGTCAGATCCAACGGATGCCGGTGGCCGGACGTTACGCCCCAACGGATAGGCTCACCCTCCGTGGACGCGATCGACCGGAGCCTCGTCGAACTACTGCGCGGTAACGCCCGCCTGTCGTACGCGGAACTGGCCCGGCAGGTCGGCCTCTCCGCGCCTGCGGTGCACGAACGGGTCGGCAAGCTGGAGTCCGGCGGCGTCATCCGGGCCTACCGGGCCGAGGTGGAGCCGGAGGCGATCGGGCTCGGGGTGACCGCCCTGATCGGCATCGTCGAGGACTCCGGCGGGGACACCGACGACGTGCTGGAGACGTTCCGGCAGATGCCCGAGATCGAATCCTGCTACTTCATGGCCGGCGTCGAGTCCTTCCTGCTCAAGGCGCGGGTGGGCACCATCGCCGAGCTGGAACAGTTGATCGTCCGACTGAGCCGTACCCCCGGGGTGGCCTCCACCCGCACCGGCATCGCGCTGTCGACCAAGTGGGAGAACCGGCCCCAGCCGATCGAGCCACCGGCTTCCTGACCGGCCGGCCCGCCGCCCGCCGGTCCCCCTCCCGCCGCCGTACGCGCAGCGCGGTCCGCCTGCCGTCGCCTGCCGCTGCTGCCTGCCGTCGCCCGTCGCTGCTGCCCGCCGTCGGCGCCCGTCGGCGGCGATGCCGGGGCGGCCCGAACCCGAGCTGACCTCGCTTGTAACGTTGCCGACGTGACTCATCTGGAGCGGTGCGACGAGGCCGGACGGGTCTGGGTGACCGAGGCCATCGCCGCGGTGGAGGCCGACGCCAACCGGTCGGCCGACACCCACCTGCTGCCGTTCCCGCTGCCCCGACAGTGGGGGATCGACCTCTATCTCAAGGACGAGTCGGTGCACCCCACCGGCTCACTCAAGCACCGGTTGGCCCGTTCACTCTTCCTCTACGGGCTCTGCAACGGCTGGATCGGACCGTCGACCACGGTGATCGAGGCGTCCTCCGGCTCGACGGCGGTCTCCGAGGCGTACTTCGCCCGGATGCTCGGGCTGCCGTTCGTCGCGGTGATGCCCGCCTCCACCTCACCGGAGAAGATCGCCCAGATCGAGTTCCACGGCGGGCGTTGCCACCTGGTCGAGGACCCGGCCAAGGTGGTGGTCGAGGCGCGCTGGCTCGCCGAGGACAGCGGCGGGCACTTCATGGACCAGTTCACCTACGCCGAGCGGGCCACCGACTGGCGGGGCAACAACAACATCGCCGAGTCGATCTATGCCCAGCTCTCCCTGGAGCGGCACCCCGTGCCGGCCTGGATCGTGGTCGGCGCGGGCACCGGCGGCACCAGCGCCACCATCGGCCGGTACGCCCGCTTCCAGCGGCTGCCCACCAAGCTCTGCGTGGTCGATCCGGAGAACTCGGCGTTCTATCCGGCGTGGCAGGCCGCCGACTGGTCGGTGCGCACCGGCCGGGGTTCCCGGATCGAGGGGATCGGCCGGCCCACCGTCGAGGCGTCCTTCCTCCCCTCGGTGGTGGACCGGATGACCCAGGTGCCGGACGCCGCCTCGCTGGCCGCCATGCGGGCCGGCTCGGCGGTGCTCGGCCGGCGGGTCGGAGGCTCGACCGGCACCAACCTGTGGGGGGCGTTCGGGCTGATCGCCGAGCTGCGCGCGCAGGGCCGGACCGGCTCGGTGGTGACGCTGATCTGCGACGCCGGAGAGCGGTACACCGACACCTACTACGACGACGGCTGGGTGGCCGCCCAGGGTCTCGATCTGGCTCCGCACCTGGCCACCATCGACCGCTTCCTCACCACCGGCGGTTGGCCGACCTGACGGCGTCGACACCGTGGACGTGCCGTACCGCTGGGTGGCGCCGTACCCCTGCCGGCTCCGGCCGCGGTAGAACTGATGACGTTACCGACTCGGGCGCGGGTTAGCCCAGGTCCGCCCGGTCGGCCACACCGGGGTAGTGCCGGACCAGGCCCGCGCCGTCCACCTCCAACTCGGCGCGGAAGGTGTCGCTGGTGAATCCCACCCGCCCCGGCCCGAGCGCCGTGTAGACCTGCTCGCCGGCCACCACCTCCAGGCTCGGCACCAGCACCCAGGCCACGGTGATCCGGTGCTCGGTGCTGGACGTGGCCCCCGCCAACCCCAACCGGCGGATCGGCAGGCTGTTGAACAGGGCCGAGCCGCCCAGGTCGACGTCGAGGGCGTCGTGCAACCGGTCGGGCTCCTCGATGCCGGGTAGCCCGGCCGGTGGCTGCCCGGCCGCCCGCAGCGCCGCGTCCAGGTCGCCCTGCTCGCCGGTCGTCACCCGCCAGCCGTCCGCCCCGCGTTCCAGTCGTACGGTCCGCGACCAGCCGGCCCCCTCGGCCTCCACGGCGAGCGAGACGGTGACCCCGTCCGCGCCGGCCACCACCCGGTAGCGGCAGGTGTAGGGGATCGGGTCGATGGCCAGTTGGGTGCCGTGCGCGGCGAACCCTGACCCGTCGTCGAGGACGGCGTGCTCGGCCCCGGCGGTGTCCGTCCGGCTCCAGAATAGTGACCTCGGCATGGTGCGGACGTTACGCCAGCCGGGCGTCGTCGGCAGCGCATGCACGAACGCCGCCCCGGAGCGTGGGCTCCGGGGCGGCGTCGGGAATTCCACCGATCAGTGGGTACGCGCCGGCGGCCTGCCGCCGAAGCCCTGCCGGTCGTCACGCGGCCGGTCGTCGCGGACCCGACCCTCGGTGCGGAACCCGCCCCGCCGGTCGGTGGCACGCGGCTCACCGTTGCCGAACCGGCGCTCCCCGGAGTGCTGCTCGCCCCGGGCGTCCCGGTCACCGAAACGCTGCTCACCCCGGTCGCCGAAGCGCCGGTCGCCGTAACCCCGGTCGGTCTGCACGCGATCCCCGTAGCCCCGGTCGCCGCTGGGCCGGTCGCCGTACCCACGGTCACCGGCGGGGCGGGCGCTGTAGCCCCGGTCGCCACCCGGTCGATCGCCGTAGCCCCGGTCGCCGCTGGGGCGGGGGCTGTAGCTCCGGTCGCCGCTGGGCCGGTCGCCGTACCCACGCTCACTGCTGGGGCGGGCGCTGTAGCCACGGTCGCCAGCGTGACTCCGGCTGTCGCGGTCACCGCTGTGACCCCGGCTGTCCCGGTCACCGCTGTAACCGCGGCTGTCCCGGTTGCCGGCGTAGCCCCGGCTGTCGCGGTTGCCGCCGTAGCTGCGGGAGTCCCGGTCGCCGAAGCGGCGCGGACGGTCGCCGTGCCGACGCGGCTCGGGCTCGTCGCGTACCGGGACCGGGATGCCACTGGGCTCGCGGGCCCCGGTCAGTTCGGTCAGCACCGCGTCGCCGACCCGGACCCGGGTCTCGGCCGGCTCCACGCCGGCCTTCTCCAGCATCGCCAGCGTGGTTCGCCGCTGCTTGGGCAGCACCAGCGTGGCCACCGCGCCCGACTCACCGGCCCGGGCGGTACGACCCGCCCGGTGCAGGTAGTCCTTTGGGTCCTTCGGCGGGTCGATGTGCAGCACCAGGGAGACCCCGTCGACGTGGATGCCCCGGGCCGCCACGTCGGTGGCGACCAGCACGTCCATCCGTCCCTCCTTGAACTCGGCGAGGGTCTTGGTGCGCATCCGCTGGGTCTTGCCGCCGTGCAGCCCACCGGCCCGTACGCCCACCGCGCCGAGCTGCTCCACCAGCCGGTCGACGCCGAGCTGGGTACGGGCGAAGAGCATGGTCCGGCCGGGGCGGGCCGCGATCGACGCCGCCACGGCGAACTTGTCGTGCGGCGGGATCAGCAGCAGGTGGTGGTCCATGGTGGACACCGACGCGGTCGACGGGGCGGTGGAGTGCGTCACCGGGTCGGTCATGAACCGCCTGACCAGCGTGTCGACGTCACCGTCCAGGGTGGCCGAGAAGAGCAGCCGCTGGGCGTTCGCCGGGGTCTTGGCGAGCAACTCGGTGACCTCGGGGAGGAAGCCCATGTCGGCCATCTGGTCGGCCTCGTCCAGGACGGTCACCTCGACGTCGTCCAGGACGCAGACGCCCCGGTTGATCAGGTCGCCGAGCCGGCCCGGGGTGGCCACGACGATCTCGACGCCCCGCCGCAGCGCGTCGATCTGCCGGTCGTACGGGACGCCACCGACGGCGGTCTTGAGGAAGATCCCGACGGCCTTGCCGAGCGGCAGCAGCGCGTCGTTGACCTGCATCGCCAGCTCGCGGGTCGGGACCAGGACCAGGGCGCGGGGGTGCAGCGGCCGGGCCCGGTTGCGCTCGGCCAGCCGCGCGATGACCGCCAGCCCGAAGGCCAGGGTCTTGCCGGAGCCGGTCTGGCCCCGGCCGAGGACGTCCCGGCCGGCGATGGCGTCGGGCAGGGTGGCCCGCTGGATCTCGAACGGGGTGGTGATGCCCTGCCGGGCGAGGGTGTCGACCAGCTGCCGGGGCAGCCCCAGGTCGGCGAAGCCGACGACGGGGGTGGCCGGAGCCGGGGCGTTGCCGGTGTCGTCACCGGCCGGGAGGTCGTGGGCGGACGGAATGGTGCCGGGGTCAACGGAGGTGGTCAAGAAATGCCTTTCGAGCGGGGCGCATCTTCGCGATGGCCCGCCGCAGCATGAGGTTCGCCGCCGAATCGCCCGCAAGATCGCCCAGGGGCACGCCACGCGCGCCGGGTCAGTGATCCCGACAAGTGTACGGCGATCCTGCGGTGCCGCCAGTGCACTCCGCGCCGGTAGTGGGCGGACTCACCCCCGATCCGGTCCTCCCCACCCGCCTGCCGGGCCCGCCCACCAGCACCTCCGTGGCGTCCGGCCGCCGGGGTCTCACGGGGACAGCATGTTGCCGACCAGCCCGTCCATCACGTTGTTGGCGAGCAGGACGACCAGCACGCTGATCGCCACCAGCAGTCCCAGCGAGGCGGCGAGCACGATCACCACCCGGGTGGTGCGGGATCGCGGCGTCGGCGTGTCGGACCAGCCCTGAGCCAGGATGTGTCCGGTCAGCGAGCCGGAGTTCTCCACGGAATTGGCGGCCGGGAATGCGACCGTGGAGTGGCCGGGCCCGTCGGTGCCGCCGCCGTAGCCGACGCTCGCCAGGTCCGGACCGCCCCGGTAGGAGGTGCCGGTGGCACGGCGGGTGACGGCGCCGGCCGTCCCGTCCGGGGCGGGTACGGAGCGGGGCGAGCCGGGCAGCGCGGGCGCCGGCACCACCGGCAGTGCCGACGTGGCGTCGCCGCCCGACAGGTCGGGCACGACCGGGGCCTGGAACGTCGGCACGGCCGAGCCGGCAGCACCCGTACCGCCGCTCTTCGCCGGGGACGCGGACGACGGCGGGGTGAAGGCGGGGAGTGCCGGGGCGGGGGGTGCGGACGACGGCGGGGTGAAGGCGGGGAGTGCCGGGACGGCAGGTGCGGAGGCGGACGGGCGTGCGGAGGCGGGCAGGGGTGCGGAGGCGGGCGGGATGAAGGTGGCGGACGCCGGGGCCGGAGGTGCCGGGACGGTCGGGGTGGCGGTGCCGGCGGTCGGGGGTACTGCGGCGGAGGCGCTGGCCCGGAAGGCCGGGGTCGCGCGGCCGGTCATGGCCGGCGGCGGCGGGAACGGAGGTGCCGGCATCGGGCCGGGTGGCGCAGGCGGCGGCGGTACCGCCGGACCCGGGGGTGGCACCGGTGGCCCGGGTACGGGCGGGACGGGGCCGGGCGGGACCGGGACGGGACCCGGCGGTGGGCCGGGCAGCGGCGGGACCGGCGCGGGGAACGGTCCGGGAGCGGGCGGCTCAGGGGTGAACGGCGTGGGACTCGGGGCGGGCTCGGGCGTGGGGGTCGGCACCGGGGTGGGCTCCGGTGCCGGGGTCGGTGGGGTCGGCGGCTGGACCGGCTCCGGGGGCTGCGCAGGCTCGGGCGGTTCCGGGCTGACCGGTGCCGACCGGTACACCCCGGGGGACGCGTCACCGGACCGGGTTCCCGCGCCCGCCGCCGCGCCTTCGGCCTCGGCGGCGGAGATCCGACTGAGCCCGGGGACGGAGACGCTGGCCCGTGCCGTGCCGCCGTCCGATCCGCCGCGCTGCCCGGGAACGCCGGTCGGGGAACCCGGGTCGTCCGGAGCCGGGCCATGGGGGTGCGGGTCGTCCGGAGCCGAGCCGTTGGAGGGCGGGTCGGGTGTTCGGGAGGCAGGGATGGTGGCCGGGGTGCCCGCTCGGTAGGTGGTCGCGGTGGCCGGTCCGGCGGGAAGTTCGTTGCCCTCGGGCGGTGCGGTCACGGTCCGCACACTGGCCGTGGCGCGGGCCGGTCCGTCGGTGGACGGACCGGGCCGGGCCGGGGCATCGCTGGTTCCGGTGAACCGGCCGGAGCTGTCGGCGGCCCCGGTGGGTCGGCCCGGGTTGTCGGTGGCCCCGTCGCCGGTCCGACCGGGTGCGTCGGCGGGTGCGGTGGGTCGGGCCGGGTTGTCGGTGGCCGGGTCGGGCACGGGTCCCTGGTCGACCTGCCGCACCGGAACCTCTTGCTCGCCCATGATCGCCCTCCGCGCACCGTCGCACCCGCGCCCCGTGAACGGCGACCGGATGTGCCTCGTGTCACCGTGCCACATCTCGCCCCGTCGGCACAGTCGGAGTGCCGAGGGGAGGGTCGCGGTGGTGGCGGTCGGTCAGCTCCCGGTGCTCGCCGAGGCGGTCGCCGAGGTCGAGGTGGACGCCGACCTGCTGCTCTGGGGGGCGCCGGTGTTGACGGCCGTGGTCGGGGTGGCGCTGTCGTCCGGGGAGCCGGAGCCGGAGATGCTCGGCGTCGGTTCGGCGCTCTTGCTCGGGGTGGGGGTGGGCGTCACGGACGGCTTCGGCGTCGGCGGCTTCGTCGGGACCGTGGTCGACGTCGGCCGGGGTGTGGGCGGCTTCGGTGAGGCGCTGGTGGGCTTCGGCGACGGGGTGGTGGGCTTCGGCGACGCGCTGGTGGCGCCCGGGGTCGGCGTGGGGACCTGGGTGACCGGGGAGCCTGGAGTGGTGACCGCGCCGACGACCCGGGTGGAGGCGTAGAGACCGGACCACCGGACCTGGGAGATCTTGACCACGTCCCCGCTGCGCGGCGCCTGCACCATCCGCCCACCACCGATGTACATGGCGACGTGGTGGATGGTCGTCCAGCTGCTGCCCGAGGCGAAGAAGAGCAGGTCGCCGGGGAGCAGGGCACCCTGGGAAACCGTCCGGCCGCGGGTGGCGTAGTACTGGTCACGGGCGACCCGGGGCAGGTCGTAGTAGCCGGCGGACCGGTAGGCGGCCCACATCAGCCCCGAGCAGTCGAACCGGTCCGGGCCCTCGGCCGCCCAGAGGTAGGGGTCGCCGAGCTGCGCCAGCGCGTACCGGACGGCGGTGAGCGCCTGCGGACTGGCGTTCAGCCCGGTGCTGCTCTGCCCCTCGACGTACGCCGCGCCCAGCCTCTGCTCGGCAGCCTCCTGCTGCTTCTCCAGCGCGATGAGCTGGGCCTGGTTTTCCGCCCGCAGCTTGGCGATCTTGGCGTCGTTGTCCCGCAGCGCCTTCTGCACCGCGGCGAACTGTTCCTCCGCCCGCCGGACCCGGTCCGTGGCGGCGGTGACCGCCTGGGCGGCGACCTGCTCGGCCGTCCGGGCCCGGGACAGCTCGCCGGCCGCCGCGGTGGTCTCGTCGTCGGCCTGCTCACCCCGGGAGGCCCGCTGCAGGACGCTCAGCCCGCGCAGGTCACGGGCCAGCTCGCCGGGCGGCAGGGCGGCGGCGGCCTTGAAGGCGTTCGCGGCGACGGCGTTGGCCTGCTGCTCCGCCACGGTCAGCGCGCCCCGGGCCCGGGTCAGCTCACCCTGCACGCCGGTGAGTTGGACCCGCGCGTCGTCGCGCTGCTTCTGTAACTGGAGGAGCTGGTCGGCGAGCTGACCGTTCTGCGCGGTCAGGGCGTCGATCTGGGACAGCAGCGGGCTGGTCGGGAGCCCGCCGACCGGCAGGGTCGGATAACCGGGCTGACCGAGGGCCGGGTAGCCGGGCGTCGCCGCGCCGGGCAGCTGCACCCCGCCCGTCGCCACCGGCCGGGAGCCGGTGTCCGGGACGGTGTTGGGCAGCGGCGGCTCGGCATAGGCCGGGGTGGCCAGGACCATCGCGGCGACCGCGCCGAGCAGCGCCGACCAGAGCGCCGGACGCAGCACCGGGGAGACCAACGGGCTCCTGCGTCGTCGCTGCCGTCGCCCGTGCCCGCTGTCGACCATTCCGCTCCCTGTGCCGCGTGATGGCGCCGCGCGGGGTGGGCGCGGCGACCGGGACGCCGCCGGCTTGCGCCGCGTCCCTTCCTGTCTTACCGCACCGGGACAACGATGTCGATGCGCAGCCGGCTTGGAGAAGCCTGGGAGTACGGGTGAAGTACGCCGCTGCCGGTGCCCGTCCTGCCGACTCGTCGGTGGCCCGACGTAGGCTCGATCGGACCGCAGGTGGAAGGGACGTGGCTTTTCGATGGACGCCGGACTCAAGCGTGAGCTCGAAGCGAAGGTGTACGCGGGGGAGCGACTGACCCGCTCGGACGGGATCGCCCTCTACGAGAGCGACGACCTGACCTGGTTGGGTCGACTGGCCCACCACCGGCGTACCGAGTTGAACGGCGAGCGGGTGATGTTCAACGTCAACCGGCACCTCAACCTGACGAACGTCTGTTCCGCCTCGTGTGCGTACTGCTCTTTCCAGCGCAAGCCGGGCGAGAAGGACGCGTACACGATGCGTATCGACGAGGCGGTCCGCAAGGCCAAGGAGATGGAGGACGAGCAGCTCACCGAGCTGCACATCGTCAACGGCCTGCACCCCACGCTGCCCTGGCGCTACTACCCGAAGGTGCTGCGGGAGCTGAAGGCGGCGCTGCCGAACGTCAAGCTCAAGTGCTTCACCGCGACCGAGGTGCAGTGGTTCGAGAAGATCAGCGGCCTGTCGGCCGACGAGATTCTCGACGAGCTGATGGACGCCGGCCTGGAGTCGTTGACCGGCGGCGGCGCGGAGATCTTCGACTGGGAGGTCCGCCAGCACATCGTCGACCACGCCTGCCACTGGGAGGACTGGTCGCGGATCCACGCGCTGGCCCACGCCAAGGGCATGAAGACCCCGGCGACGATGCTGTACGGGCACATCGAGGAGCCCCGGCACCGGGTCGACCACGTGCTGCGGCTGCGCGAGTTGCAGGATCAGACCGGCGGGTTCGCGGTCTTCATCCCGCTGCGCTACCAGCACGACTTCGTCGACTCGGCGGACGGCAAGATCCGCAACCGGATCCAGGCGCGCACCACGATGGCCTCGCCGGCCGAGTCGTTGAAGACGTTCGCGGTTTCCCGGCTGCTGTTCGACAACGTCCCGCACGTGAAGAACTTCTGGGTGATGCACGGGCTGTCGGTGGCCCAGCTGTCGCTCAACTTCGGCGTGGACGACCTGGACGGCTCGGTCGTCGAATACAAGATCACCCATGACGCCGACTCGTACGGCACCCCGAACACCATGCACCGGGACGATCTGCTGCACCTGATCTGGGACGCCGGTTTCCAGCCGGTCGAGCGGGACACCCGCTACAACGTGGTCCGCGAGTACGACCGGGCGCCCTCGCTGGCGTCTCGGCGTGCCGAGCCGCAGCAGGTCTGGGCCTGACCCGGCCGTATGCTCGTCACACCATGACCGGACAGCAGCCGACCGCGCAGCAGCGCAGCGGGTTTCCCCGTCGGGACGCCGAGGGGCGCATCCTGACCCTGGGTGACCTGCTCGGGGTGAGCCTGGCCGGTTGGCTGATCGGCCTGCTGGCGCTGGTGCTCTTCGACTGGGCGTTCGCGGTGGCCGGCGCGGGTGACTTCGGTCGTACCAACGGCTGGCTCGCGGTGATCCTGCCGGCCTGGCTGTTCTGGGACGACTTCCGGGCCTGGGACTTCGGTGCGGCCCGGGTGGTCGCGGCGCTGTCCGCCGCGCTGCTCGCGGTGCTCGCCGGGCTGCTGGTGGCGGGCCTCGCCGGCGGGCTCGCGCCGCTGTTCACCGGCGGCCTGGCCGCGCTCGCGTTCGCCCTCGGGTACGCGGTGCTCTGGTTCCAGGGCGTGCACTGGCTGGCCCGGCGGACGGGCTGAACCACCCGACGGCGGGCGTCCCGACGCAGAAGCAAGGAGTGGGCAACGTGAGCGCGAGCAGCGAGCGGGGTGTGCGGGCCCCACGGTCGCGGATGAGGATGGTCCTGTGAGCGCGGCGGTCAAGTACACGCTGGCCCGGATCGGGCTGTTCCTGGTGGTCGTGGCGGCGCTGTGGCCGGTCGGGATGAACCTTTTCCTGAAGCTGATGGTGGCGTTGATCTTCTCCGCTGCCGCGTCGTTCTTCCTGCTCCGGGGTTGGCGGGACCAGATGGCCGAGGAGGTGGCCGCCGCCGCCGAGCGGCGACGCGCGGAAAAGGAGCGGCTTCGTTCCGCCCTGGCCGGCGACGACCAACCCGCTGAGGGCGACCGGCCCCACTGACCCCCGCGCACCCCCGTCCGCCCGCGCCTGACCCCGCCCGCCCTGCGCCGTGCGCCCGCCCCGCGACCCGATCGGCCATGATCCACTCCAGATCGGCCCCGTAGCGGTATCGCGGCGCGGTGATACCGCTACTTCGGCCCCCTGGAGTGGATCATGCCGGCCCCCCTGGAGTGGATCACGCCGGCCCTCTGGAGTGGATCACGCCGGTCGGGGAGGAGATCACCAGTTGGTCGAGCCGGGGACCACCGGCCACGGGCGGTCGGTCGGCTTGATCAGGTAGGCGATGCCGCCCGACCCGCCGGCTACCGTGCCGTTGGCCCGGTAGCGCTTGGTCCGCAGCCAGATCTGCTCGAACTGGTCCCGCCGGTAGACGTTGCGCACCTCGGCGTTGGACGCCGACGCCGGGTCGTTGACGATCACGTCCCCGTCGGCGGTGAAGCCGACGATCACGAAGAGGTGCCCGGAGGTGCCGTAGTTCGACCCGTCCAGCTCGGTGTCGAGGAAGGACTGCGAGGTGACCACGGGGATGCCGGCCCGGATGAACCGTTCCGCCTCGTCGAGCGAGTGCAGCCGGGTCACCCGCGCCTCGATGCCGCCGAAGCTGGCCGCGTACGCGGTGTTGAACGGCCAGTTGCCCGCGCCCTCGTACTCGTTGTCCCAGGTCATCCGGGCGGCGTGGACGACCTGCGGGTCGGGGTGGTCGGGGTCGATCCAGGACAGGTCGGCCGCCGACGGCAGCTTGCCGTAGTACTCCAGCACCATCGTGGTGGACGTCGGGCTGCACCAGACCTGGCCGCCGCCGCCCCACTCCGGGTAGCTGCCCCGGTGGACCATCTGGGAGCGGGCCGGCACCGGCAACTCGGTGCCCCAGGCGATGCCGCCCCGGCTCGGTGCGACGGTGAACCGGTCGGGCACGTGCGAACTCATCGCGCCGAGCATCCGGACCCGGGGCGAGGCGGCCTGGCCGGGCGCGCGGTAGAGGGTGAGCCGCAGCTGGTACGACCGCAGCAGCACCCCGGCGTCGGCGTCGTCGATGACGAGGGTGTCGGTCCAGACGTTCGACCAGGGGTCGCCCTGACCGTCCAGGGTGGCCCGGGTGATGTCCTGGTCACCGGCGGCCCACCGGGCCAGCACGTACCACGGGGTGTGGTCGTCGGTGGTGTAGGTGCCCTGGAGTTCGACCTGGAGCCAGGTGCCGGCGGGGGTGTCGGCGTTCCAGGAGGCGACGAGTTCGGTGGCGTCGAAGCCGATCGGGGTGCGCGGCGAGGTCCAGGTGGCGTACTCCCAGGTGCGGGTGGTGCCGGTGTGCGGGTCGGTGAACTCGGTGGTGCCGGCCGGACGGCCGATGGCGAGGCCGGCGCGGTGCCCGGGTACGGCGTACGTGCCCCGGTGGGTGCCGGCCCGCCAGTCGGGGTGCCGGGACCACTCCTGGAAGGTGATCTGCTCGTCGTGTCCGCCCGGGGGTGGGCGGTCCCCGGCGGGCGGGGGCGTCCCGGCGGGTGACGGGCCGCCGGCGTGGACGGGGGCGGTGCTGGCGAGCAGGGTGAGGGTGGCGACGCCGACCAGGGCGACCGCGCGCAGTGCTCTGCTGGACATGGCAACTCCGCAGGGTGGGGAATCGTTGCCGTTCACTGTCCCGCTCGGCAGGAAGTTTCGCCAGAGCTTGCGGATGAGAAAATCATTGCCGATGTGACGATCCGGTCGGGATGGTTGGAGATAGTCACGGATATTGATATGACCATGTGACTCCTGGTGAAGTGGGCGCACAACGGGATCTCCCGTACCCCGAGGAGGATGTCCATGGCCTTCCGCACCTCCCCCTTCCGGCGTCGCCTGGCGCTCGCCGTCGTCGCCGGCCTCGGCCTCACCGCCGTCGCCACCGGGCCGGTCTCCGCGCGCCCGGCCCCGGACCCCGAGCCCGCCGCCGCCGAATACCGGGTGCTCGGCCCGCGTACCCTCGCCGACCGTAACGCCGTCGCCCGCACCGGCGCGGCCATCGACTCCGCCGAACACGGCGTGCTGTACGTCTCGGCGACCCGGTCCGAGGCTGCCGCGATCACCCGGCTCGGTTTCCGGCTGGAGCGGGAGACCACACCGGCTCCCGCCGAGGGGGCCGGCACCTACGCCTTCCCGCCGGCCGACTCGAACTACCACGACTACGCCGAGCTGACGACCGTGGTCAACCAGGTGGTCGCCGACCACCCGGCCATCGCCCGCAAGATCAGCATCGGTCGGTCGTACGAGGGCCGCGACCTGATGGCGGTGAAGATCTCGGACAACGTCGGCACCGACGAGGCCGAACCGGAGATCCTGTTCAACTCCCAGCAGCACGCCCGCGAGCACCTGACCGTCGAGATGGCGATCTACCTGCTCAACCTGTTCACCGACAGCTACGGCAGCGACTCGCGGATCACCAGCATCGTCAACTCCCGGGAGATCTGGATCGTCCCCACCGTCAACCCGGACGGCAGCGAGTACGACATCGCTACCGGCTCCTACCGGTCCTGGCGCAAGAACCGGCAGCCCAACAGCGGCGCCGTGGCGGTCGGCACCGACCTGAACCGCAACTGGGGCTACAACTGGGGCTGCTGCGGTGGCTCGTCCGGCTCGCCGTCCTCGACCACCTACCGGGGGCCGTCCGCCTTCTCCGCGCCGGAGACCAAGGCGCTGCGGGACTTCGTCAACAGCCGGGTCGTCGGCGGGGTGCAGCAGATCAAGGCCAACATCGACTGGCACACCTACTCGCAGCTGGTGCTCTGGCCGTTCGGCTACACCACCGCGAACACCCCCAGCGGGATGACCGCCGACCAGTACAACACCTTCGCCACCCTCGGGCAGCGGATGGCGGCCACCAACGGGTACACCCCCGAGCAGTCCAGCGACCTCTACATCACCGACGGCGACAGCCTCGACTGGATGTGGGCGACGCACAAGATCTGGGCGTACACCTTCGAGATGTACCCCGGGTCGTCCGGGGCCGGTGGCGGCTTCTACCCGCCCGACGAGGTGATCCCCGCCCAGACCTCCCGCAACAAGGAGGCGGTGCTGCTCCTGTCGGAGTACGCCGACTGTCCCTACCGGGTCATCAACAAGCAGAGCACCTACTGCTGACCCGTCGGACGTGACTCCGGGTGGGGTCCCGTAAGCCCCCGACGGGACCCCACCCGCCCCGCCCGACCAGACGATCTTCGCTGGTCGTGCGCTACCGTGGCACCCGATCGACCCGCAGCGAAGCCGGTGCGAAACCGGCGCTGTCCCGCAACTGAGATGCCCCACCGTGGTTCCCGGCCCGCCGGGGACCCACCCGGCGCCCGGCCCGAGTGGCCGGCGTCGTCGTGTGTGGGGACGAGCCAGGTCGCCTGCGGTCGGTCGCGACACGCGCTCTCGAGGAAGGGCGCCTCGTGGACGGGTACGCCAGCGGCCCTGTCGGCGAAGCACCACGCTCCTCGACCGACAGGAGGACCGATGTCCCGACGTACCCCCCGGCTGTTCGCCGCGACCCTCGCGGTGGCCGCCCTCGCCCTCGGCGCGTGCGCCGAGAAGACCTCCGACGACGCCCCCGCCGCCGGCAGCAGCTCCGGCGCGGCAGCCTTCCCGGCCACGGTGGGCAACCTCACCCTGGACAGGCGGCCCGAGAAGATCATCTCGTTGTCGCCCACCGCGACCGAGATGCTCTTCGCCATCGGGGCCGGCAAGCAGGTCACCGCCGTCGACGACCAGTCGAACTACCCGGCCGACGCGCCCAAGAGCGAGCTGTCCGGCTTCCAGCCCAACGCCGAGGCGATCGCCGGCAAGAACCCCGACCTGGTGCTGCTCGCCAACGACACCAACAAGATCGTCGCCCAGCTCACCGCGCTGAAGGTCCCGGTGCTGCTCACCCCGGCGGCGGCCACCCTCGACGACTCGTACCGGCAGCTCACCGACCTGGGCACGCTCACCGGCCACCCGACCGAGGCGGCCGACGTCACCGCCCGGATGAAGGACGAGATCGGCAAGCTCACCAAGGACCTGCCGCAGCGGTCCACCAAGCTGACCTACTACCACGAGCTGGGGCCGGAGCTGTACAGCGCGACCAGCAAGACCTTCATCGGTTCGATCTACGCGCTGGCCGGTCTGGAGAACATCGCCGACGCCTCCGACGCCGACGGCAAGAACGGCGGCTACCCGCAGCTCTCCCAGGAGGTCATCGTCAAGGCGAACCCGGACTTCGTCTTCCTGGCCGACGTGAAGTGCTGCCAGCAGAGCGCCGACACGGTCAAGGCCCGCAGCGGCTGGGCCGGCGTCACCGCCGTCAAGAACAACCAGGTCGTCGCCCTCGACGACGATGTCGCCTCGCGCTGGGGGCCGCGCGTGGTCGACCTGCTCCGGTCGATCGTCGACGCCACCGCCAAGGTGCCGGCGTGACGGTCCACCACCGGTGACCGTGCGCTCCACCGACCCCGGCCCGGCCGGGACGCCCGACGCGTCCCGGCCGCCCGGCGTGCCCGACCCCGGCCCGGCCGCCGCCGCAACCTCCCCGGCCGGGTCCCGCCCGGCCGGGTCCGCGTCCGCCCCGGGTCGACGGACCGCCGCCGGGTGGGTCCGCACCCCGAAGGTCGCCGCCGGTACGCCCCGACCGGCCGGGCTGCGTAAGCGCTGGCTCGCCGCCGGGGTGCTCGCCGTGCTGGTCGCCCTGGTCGCCGGGGTGTCCCTCGGCCCGGTCGGCCTGCCGCCCGGCAGCGTCGCCGCCGAACTGCTCAACCTGCTGCCCGGGGTACGCCTGGACAGCGGGCTGACCGAACGCGAGATCGCCATCGTCACCGAGCTGCGGCTGCCTCGGGTGGTGCTCGGCCTGCTCGTCGGTGGTCTGCTGGCCCTGGCCGGCGGCTGCTACCAGGGTGTGTTCCGCAACCCGTTGGCCGACCCGTACCTGCTGGGGGTGGCGGCCGGCGCGGGGCTCGCGGTGACCGCCGTAATCACGCTGGGCGGCGTCGGGGCGGGCGGGGCGCTGACCGGGATGCCGGTCACCATCCCGCTCGCCGCCTTCGTCGGCTCGCTCGGGGCGGTCGCCCTGACGTACCTGCTCGGGGCGGCCGGCGGACGGGACCGGTCACCGGCCACCCTGATCCTGGCCGGGGTGGCGGTGTCGGCGTTCCTCGCCGCCGGGCAGACGTACCTGCTGCAACGGCACTCCGACAGCATCCAGCAGGTCTACTCCTGGTTGCTCGGGCGGCTGGGCACCGCCGGCTGGGGCGACGTCCGGCTGATCCTGCCCTACTTCGTGCTGACCGCCGTCGTGGTGCTGCTGCACCGGCGGGAACTCGACGTGCTCTCCGTCGGCGACGACGAGGCGGCCAGCCTCGGCCTGCACCCGCAACGCTCCCGCTACCTGCTGATCGCCGCCGCCTCACTCGGCACCGCCGCCGCCGTCTCCGCCTCCGGGCTGATCGGCTTCGTCGGGATCATCGTGCCGCACACCGTACGGCTGCTGGCCGGGTCGAGCTACCGGGTGATCCTGCCGCTGTCGATGCTCTTCGGCGGGGCGTTCCTGGCGCTGACCGACGTGGTCGCCCGGACCGCCGCCGCCCCCGCCGAGATCCCGATCGGCGTGGTGACCGCCCTGCTCGGCGGCCCGTTCTTCGTCCTGGTCCTGCGCACCGCCCGCCGGGTCTTCCCGTGAGCGCGAGAGTGAGCCGGGTTTGCGAGCCCCGCAGTCGCGAACAGAGGTGGCCCCGTGAGCGCGAGGAGTGAGCCGGGTTTGCGAGCCCCGCAGTCGCGAACAGAGGTGGCCCCGTGAGCGCGAGGAGTGAGCCGGGTGTGCGGACCCCGCAGGCGGGGGTGCCGGCGGTCGAGGTGCGGGGGCTGCACGTGCGGTTGGGCGGGGCGATGATCCTGGCCGGCGTCGACCTGACGGTCACCCCGGGCGAGTGGGTCACGGTGATCGGGCCGAACGGCGCCGGCAAGTCGACGCTGCTGCGTGCCGTCGGCGGCCTGCTACCCGCCCCCGGCGCGGTCTCGCTGTTCGGTACGCCGTCCGGCGCGCTGCGTCGCCGCGACCGGGCCCGGGTGGTGGCGACGGTGGCGCAGTCCCCGGTGGTGCCGGCGGGCATGTCGGTGTTCGACTACGTCCTGCTGGGGCGGACCCCGTACATCGCGCCGTTGGGTCGGGAGTCGGCGGCCGACCTGGCCGCCGTGCACGACGTACTCGACCGGTTGGATCTGACCGGGTTCCACCGGCGGGAGCTGGCCACCCTCTCCGGCGGGGAGCGCCAGCGGGTCTTCCTAGCCCGGGCGCTCGCCCAGGGTGCCACCCTGCTGCTGCTGGACGAGCCGACCAGCGCGTTGGACATCGGCCACCAGCAGGAGGTGCTGGAGTTGGTGGACCAGCTCCGCCGGGCGCACGGCCTGACCGTGCTGGCCACCATGCACGACCTCTCCGTGGCCGGTGAGTACGCCGACCGGATGGTGCTGCTCGCCGACGGCCGGGTCGTCGCGGCGGGCCCGCCCGACGAGGTGCTCACCGAGGAGTTGCTGTCCCGCCACTACCGGGCCCGGGTCCGGGTCATCCCCGGCGACCGCGGCCCCCTGGTGGTCCCCACCCGCCCTGAGTCGTCACGGCCGTGAAGCTCACCGCTGTCCGGCGGCATCCGTCTGGAGCAGGGAGAAGCGGGCACCCTGGGGGTCGCGGAGGGTGGTGCGGCGGCCCAGGAGGGTGTCCCGGGGTGGGGTGAGGATGGTGCCGCCGAGGGTGGTGGCGCGGGCGGCGGTCGCGTCCACGTCGGCCACCGCGAAGAACACCGACCAGTACGCGGGCCGGTCGGCAGGCGGGTCGCCGCCCGGCGTCGGCAGCATTCCGGCCACGATCCGTGCCCCGCACCGCCAGCCGGTGTAGCCGGGCCCGGCACTGGACTGCTCCTCGGGATGCCAGCCGAAGACCAGCTCGTAGAAAAGCACCGCACCCTCCGGGTCCGGGCTGACCAACTCGTTCCAGCACATCGCCCCGGGATCGTCGCGCAACTCCGCCCCGGGCATCCGCATGGGCTGCCAGACGCTGAACACTGCGCCGGCCGGGTCGGCGAAGACCGCCATCCGGCCGGCGTCGAGCACGTCGAACGGGGCGACCAGCACCTGCCCGCCGGCTGCCTCGACCCGGGTGGTGACCAGATCGGCGTCGTCGGTCGCCACGTACGTCGACCAGACCGGCACCTGGTCCGGGTCGGCCGGTGGGCCGGCACCCGCCACCGCCCGGCCGTCCCGGCGGAAGGTGGTGTAGCCGGCGGCCTCGGGTTCCGGCGCGATCCGGCCGGTCCAGCCGAACAGCTCGGGGTAGAACCGCCGGGCGGCGTCCAGGTCGGGGGTCGCCAGGTCGGTCCAGCAGGGCGTGCCCGCGGCGACGGTGCTCACGTCGGCCCCTCTCGGCTGCGGGGGCGTGCCGGTGGGACGCCCTGCCGGCATCGTGGCACCGCTCGCCGGCCACCGGGCCGAACCGGCGAAAGGTCAACTGAACCGGCGACCCTCGTCGCGCCGGTACGCCCAGCCGGAGACCGCGGCGAGCAGCACGATCCAGACGCCGAGCATGGTCAGGGCGAGCGGGTCGGGTCGCCAGTCGCCGACCGCCGCCCACATCAGCTCGACCGCCCCCCGGGTGGGCAGGAACGGCGCGATCACCTGGATGAAGCCGGGGGCGTCGCCGGGGGCGGAGAGCAGGCCGCCACCGAAGGCCAGCGGGAAGAAGATGACCTGCGCGACCACGATCGCCGCCTTGCTCGGCAGCGAGTAGCCGATGGCGAGACCCAGCAGGGTGAACGGCACCGATACGACCGCCACGGTGAGCGCGCCGAGCAGCAGCCCGACCGGGGTGACCCGGGCGGCCGTGGCGACCGTCGCGATGATCACGACGGGCAGCATCGACAGGTAGGTCAGCACCAGCCCGGCCAGGATCCGCCCGGCCAGTCGGGGTCCCGGCCCGGCGGGCAGGGTCCGGGTGTACGGGTTCCAGGGTTGGTCGCGGTCCTCGGCGACGCCGATGCCGTACTGGAAGATGTTGGCGCTCATCACCGCGAAGGTGACCATCGCGGCGGTGGCGTAGGTGGCGCCGGTCGGGTCGTCCCCGGCGAACGGGACGACGAAGAAGAGCATCGCGGCGGCGGGGAAGAAGGCGCTGCCGACCACGGCGACCGGGATGCGGATGATCTCCAGTAGCTGGTAGCGGGCGTGGACCAGGGTGAGCGGCACGGCGTCGACTCCTCAGGCGGTGGGTCGGCCGCCGGCGGCGGCGCTGGTGGCGGTGGTCCGGGCGGCGCCGGCCGGGCCGGCGGTGGCCCCGGTGGCGGTGCTGGTGGTGGTGCCGGCCGGGCCGGTGCCGGTGGTGGTGATGGCGAGGAACGCCTCCTCCAGCGAGGTGGGGCGGACCTCCAGTTCGCGGAACGCGACCCCGGCGGTGACCAGGTCACGGACCAGTTGGTCGGCGTCGGTGGTGAGTAGGTGGGTCCGGCCGTCGGTGCGCTCGGTGGCGACCACACCGGGCAGCGTGGGCAGGTCGTCGGCGGTCAGGCTGACCCGGCGGACGCCGACGATGCCCCGGATCGCGTCGACGGTGTCGTCGGCGAGCACCCGGCCCTGCCCGAGCACCACCACCCGCTGCGCCAGCGCCTCCACCTCTTCGAGGTAGTGGCTGCTCAGCAGCACCGTCCCGCCGTCGGCGTGGAACGACCGGATCGCCTCCCACAGGGTGTGCCGGGCCTCGACGTCCAGCCCGGTGGTGGGCTCGTCCAGGACGACCAGCCGGGGCCGGCCGACGAACGCCAGCGCGACGGCGAGCCGCCGCCGTTGCCCGCCGGAGAGCCCGCCGGTCTGTCGTCGCACCTGGTCGGTGAGGCCGAACCGGTCGAGCAGTTCGGCCCGGGGCACCGGGTCGGGGAAGTGCGCGGCGACGAAGTCGATCACCTCGCCGACCCGGAGGGTGCCGGGCAGGCCGGTCTCCTGCGGGGTGACCCCGAGCTGCCGCCGGGCGGCCGGCTGGCGGGGGTCGCCGCCGAAGAGTTCGACCCGGCCGGCGGTGGGCCGGCGCAGCCCGACCAGCATGTTGATCAGGGTGCTCTTGCCGGCGCCGTTGGGCCCGAGTAGGCCGACGAGTTCGCCGGCGTGGACGGTCAGGTCGACCCGGTCGAGGGCAAGGACGTCGCCGTACCGGCGGGTGGCCTGGTCGGCGTGGGCGAGGATCATCGGGTCTCCCTGGGGTCGGGCGGGTCGAGCAGGGCGCGGATGTTCTCGGTGTACTCCTCGAACGCCCGCCGCCCGCGCCGGCTGAGCCGGACCAGGGTGGTCGGGGTGCGTCCGCGGTGGGTCTTGTCGATCTCGACGTAGCCGGCGTCCTCCAGCTTGCGCAGGTGGACGGAGAGGTTGCCGGGGGTCATCGCGAGCAGTTCCTGGAGGCGGGGGAAGGTGATCCGGTCGCCGTCGGCGAGGGTGGCCAGGGTGACCACCACCCGCAGCCGGGCCTGGGCGTGGATGACCGGGTCCAGTTCGCTCATCCGTGGCGCTGCCGGGCGAGCGCACCTGCCACCAGCATCCCGCCGCCGCCGGCCACCGAGACCACCAGGGCGTGCCAGCCGGGGCCGGCGAGCACCCCGACGATGTTGACCGCGGTGAGCCAGACGCCGAGGCGGAACAGCGTGCGGTCGAGCCAGATCGCGCCGCCGGCCATGTGCAGCGCGCCGGTCAGCGCCACCGACAGCGCCGACCAGAGCAGCCCGGCGAGGTCGTGCGGCAGGCTGTCGGTGACCCGGCCGAGGATCAGCGACAGGCTCAGGAACCCGAGCCCCCAGGATGCGCCGTACCAGCTGCCGCGTCGGGCCGACTCACCGGCGACGTGCCGGTAGGCGCGGGCGCTGCCCACCCCGAAGACCGCCGCCGCGGCGGCGAGCAGCACGAAGAGCAGGGTCAGCGGCAGCCAGGCGGGCATGGCGACAAGCGTCCGGCCGTCGGGGGAGAAGCGCAGGAAGTAGACCCCGAAGCCGATCAGCCAGGCGAACCCCCACGGCCAGTAGTGCACCCGGGGGTCGGGTTCCAGCCGTCGGGCGGTGCTGGCCCGTTGCTCGCGGATCAGTCGCATCGCGTCGGCGGCGTCGAGCGGGGCGGTGTCGCCATCCGTGGTCATGCAAACTACTTTAAAACACAAAGTCCAGCCGCTGGCACGCCGGGTCCGCCACCGGACAGCGGCTGCCCACCCCGACGCGGCGGCAGCGCGGTGGGCCGACCGGTGCGGTGGCAGTGTTATGGGCCGACCGGTGCGGTGGCAGTGCTGCGGGCCGATCGGCACGGCGGGCCGACCGGCACGGCGGAGGATGTCCGGGTGGGCCGGCCGTCGCCGACGCCGGCACTGTCAGGGGACGCCGGTCGGGGTCAGGCCGCCGGTGGCTCGGCCAGCGGGCCGGGCAGCGGCGCGGTGTGCAGCACCGACAACCCGGACACGGCCCGGGTCAGCGCCACATAGAGGCGGTGCAGGCCACGCTGCTCGGCGGCCACGATCGCGGCCGGCTCCACGACCACCACGTGGTCGTACTCCAGGCCCTTGACCAGGGTCGCGGGGACCACGGTGACCCGCGCCGAGGCCGCCACGTCGTCGGCGGTCGCGGTCGGCACCCCGGCGGCGGCGAGCGCCGCGCGCAGCCCGTCCACCGCGTCGTCGGCGGCGATCACCCCGACCGAGCCGTCGTGCCCGAGCGCCGCGCGCACCTCGGCCACCGTCGCCGCCGCCAGATCGGCCACGGCACGCACGTCGAGCGCGCCGTCGTGGCGCAACGACACCGCCGGGGGTACGTCGACAGCCAGCGCCGGCAGCAACCGGTTGGCGAACGCGACCACCACGGCGGGCACCCGGAAGCCGACGCTCAGCGGCACCACCACCGCGTCCGGCTTGCCCAGGTGGGCCAGGGATTCCCGCCAGTCGGTGGCCGCCCACGGGGCGGTGCCCTGGGCCAGGTCGCCGAGCAGGGTGATCGAGCCGTGCTCGCTGCGGCGGGCGATGGCCCGGCACTGCATCGGGGAGAGATCCTGCGCCTCGTCGACGACCACGTGCCCGAAGCCGGTGGTCCGTTCGATCAGCCCGGCCGCCTCGTCGATCAGCACCGTGTCGGCGGCCGTCCACCGGGTCGCCTTCGGCGTCCGGCCCAGCTTCGTGCCGCGCAACAGGGCCTGTTCCCCGTCGGTGAGCAGTCCGTCGGCGGCGGTGGCCAGAACGTCCGGATCGCCGAGCACGGAGTGCACCAGCCCCTCGGGGGTGAGCGCCGGCCAGGCCGCGTCGAGGAAGGCGGTCACCGGGCGGGCCTTCCCCATCCGGCGCAGCCAGGCGTCGCCCGGCGACTCGGCCCGGCGGGCCTCGGCCTGGCGTTGCAGCAACCCGACCACCCGGGCCCGGACCCGCTCCCGCCCGGTGTCGTACGGCAGGCCCTCCCGGCGGGTCTCCTCGATCATCCGGTGCAGCGGGTCCAGGCCGATCCGCCAGCGGAACGAGCCGTCCGACACCATGATCGGCTCGGTGGGCGCGGTGATCAGGGCGTCCGCCGCGCGCCGGAGCACCCCGGCCATCCGGGGGTCGTGCTTGAGGGCGGCCACCGCCGGGTCGTCGACCGCCCGGACGGGCACCCGGGCGACCAGGTCCTCCACGGTGGCCTGGGCCACCTCGACCTCGCCGAGGGCGGGCAGCACCGCCGCGATGTACGACAGGAACGCCCGGTTCGGGCCGACGATCAGCACCCCGGCCCGGCGCAGCCGCTCCCGGTGCAGATAGAGCAGGTACGCGGCGCGGTGCAGCCCGACCGCCGTCTTGCCGGTGCCCGGCGCACCCTGGACGCAGATCGAGTCGGCCAGGTCGGCCCGGACCAGCTCGTCCTGCTCGGGCTGGATGGTGGCGACGATGTCCCGCATCGGCCCGACCCGGGGACGTTCGATCTCGGCGGTGAGAATCCGGCTGGTGGTGCCCAGCTCCTCGCCCCGGTCCAGGTGCTCGTCCTCGAAGCTGGTCAGCGCCCCGGCGCTGAACCCGAACCGCCGTCGTACGGCGATCCCCTGCGGGTCGCGCGCGCTGGCCCGGTAGAACGCGCGGGACACCGGGGCCCGCCAGTCCAGCACCAGCGGCTCGCCCCGCTCGTCGGTGACGTGCCGCCGGCCGACGTGGTAACCCCGGCCGGCGTGCTCGGGGTCGGTGGGGCCGAAGTCCAGCCGGCCGAAGAAGAGCGCGGTGGCCGGGTCGTCGGCCAGTTCGGCGACCCGCCGGGCCAGGTGCCGACCGAGCTGCTCGGCGGTGTACGCGTCCCCGGCGACCTTGTCGCCGGTGGCGAAGAGCGACTGGGCGCGTTCCCGCATCCGCCGCAGGGCGAGCCGGGAGGTCTCCAGGTGGGCCTGCTCGGTGCTGAGTTCTGTTTCGAGGCGGGTGGGTGCCGGCTGTGCCGGTTCGGGGTGTGTCCTGCCGCGTTCGTCGGTTGCGGGCACGGTGATCCTCTTCGGCGGTCGCGATCGGCTCGCCCGCGTATCCAGGACAGGTCCTTGGCGCGTGGGGACGTCCGCTGCGGTGCTACCTCACCACGGCCGTCGAGCGGTCAACCAGCGTACGCCCCGCCCAGCCTCCCGCTCCACCCAATTTCCTCCGTCCGGGGCCGGTCACGTCGAGCATGCGGTGGCAAAAGGCGGCGAGGCGCTGACCGGTGACCGCCCGTTTCCGTTCGAGATCGACACCCGCGCCCTGCTGCGTCGCCGGTAGGGGGACGCCCGCCCTGGTGGGGCGACCGGGTGCTGGCCGGGGTCCCGGGCAGGCGGGATCATGGGGTCATGACCGAGCCGCACCCCGAGCCGCGCCGGATGACGATCAGCGACCCACAGGTGATGCGGGCGCTGGCCCATCCGGCCCGAATTGCGATCATGGAGTACCTGAGCACGCGCGCGGAGGGCGGGACGGCCACCGAGCTGGCCGAGATCACCGGGCTGTCGCCGAGCGCGACCAGCTACCACCTGCGGGCCTTGGCGAAGTTCGGCCTGGTCGAGCAGGCACCCAGCCGGGGCGACGCGCGGGAACGGGTGTGGCGCGCGTTCAGCCAGAGTTGGCTGGTCGAGGCCGGGCAGGGGGCCGGCCCGGAGGCGCGGGCGGCCGAGCAGGCGCTGGTCGAGGCGCACTCGGCCCGGGACGCCGAGCGGATGCGGACGTGGCTGCGGCACGCTGCCGACGAGCCCGCCGAGTGGTATCGCGGTGCCCTGTTCAGTGACTCGTTGCTGCTGCTCACCGCCGAGGAACTGGCCGGGCTGAACGACGCGGTGATGGCGTTGTTCGAGCCGTACCGGCAGCGGAACCGGTTGGCCGACCCGCCGTCCGACGCCCGTGCCGTCGCGGCCCAGTACCGCACGATCCCCCTCTAGAGACCCGCCTCCGCCTCCGCCTCCGGTCCATCCGCCCCTGGTCCCGTCCCGGCCTGGTCCGGTTCGCCATGTCGCTGATGTAGCGGTATCGGGGCGGTCGAATACCGCTACATCGATGACCAAGAGTTGATCAACCATGGATGGGGGTTGCTTCGATCAGTTGTGAAGGATTATTTTCGAAGCATGTCCTTCACAACTGACGGGTCGCGCTGGTCCGACGTCTGGATCGCCGTGACCGCCCGCGGCACCACCATCTGCGGGGACTTCCTCGCCGCCACCGCCCTGGCGCTGGCTCTCCAGTCCGCCGGGGCGAGCGGCCTGGCCGTCTCCGGGCTGCTGCTGGCGGCCACCCTGCCGCTGGTGCTGTGCGCGCCGCTGGCCGGTCGGCTCGCGGACCGGGTCGACAGCCGTACCCTGCTGGTCACCGTCGGGTCGATCCAGACGGTGATCTGCGTCCTGCTCGCCTTCGCCACGCAACCGGTGGTCGTCATCGGGCTGGTCGCCCTGCTCGCCTGCGGGCTCGCCGTCACCCAGCCCTGCCTGGCGGCGCTGCTGCCGGCGATGGTCCGCCCCGGCGACCTGCCCCGGGCCAGCGCCGTCAGCCAGACCGCCGGCTCGCTCGGTGCGCTCGCCGGGCCGGTGCTCGCCGGGCTGCTGGTCGGGGAGTTCGGCACCCGCGTACCGCTGCTGTTGGACGCCGTCAGTTACCTGGCGCTGGTCGGCGCGGGCCTGCTGCTGCGCACCCGGCGGGGTGGCCGACGGACGGTGACCGCGACCGTCGGCACCGGTCCCGCCCCGGCCTGGCGGCTGCGCGCGGACCCGCTGATGCTCGCCCTGGTGGTCAGCACGGCGGCGGTGATCACCGCGATCGGCGGCATCAACGTGGTCGAGGTGTTCTTCATCCGGGAGACGCTGGACTCCTCGGCCACCGTCTACGGCCTGGTCGGGGCGGCCTGGATGGCCGGCATGCTGCCCGGCAGTTGGCTGGCCGCGCGGGTGGCCCGCCGGCTCACCGACGACGGTGCACTCGTCCAGGGGGTGCTCGCCACGCTCGCCGGGTGCAGCCTGGTGGTGGTGCTCGCCGCGACCGTGCCGACGGCGGCGCTGCTGGTGCCGCTCTGGCTGATCGGCGGCGCGGCCAACGGCGGTGACAACGTCTTCACCAACGTGCTGACCGCCCGGCGGGTACCCGAGGCGCTGCGGGCCCGCGCGTACGCCGTCATCGGCGCGGCGGTCCAGGGCGGCTCGATGGCCGGCTATCTGATCGGCGGCGCGTTGCTGGCGGTGCTCCCACCGCGCCCGCTGATCGCCGCCGCCGGGATCGCCGGCCTGCTGGTGGTGCTGGCGTTCGTGCCGGTGGTCACCCGGGCGGTGCGTCGCTCCCGCCCCGACCCGCTCACCTCGACGTGGATCGGGGACGGGCCACCGCTGTCGGGGACCGCCGAACCGACGCGGGTCGGGGGCCCGGGGGCGGTGTCGGCCGGGGGCGTGGGGCCGGCGCGGGCCGGGAACGGTGGGCCGACGCCGGGGGACGTCGGTGCGGTGGGGGCGGGCCCGTCGGTCGAGGCAGGCCCTCCGACGAGGGGAGACGGTGCGGGCTTGGCCACTCCCCGGGGCTCCCGGTGAGCCGGTAGGGACCGGCGAGGATACGGTCGGGTCATGGCTGAGCGCGTGGCACGCCCCCGGGTCGGGCACATCCAGTTCCTCAACTGCCTGCCGATCTACTGGGGGCTGATGCGCTCCGGCGCGCTGCTCGACGTCGACCTGCACAAGGACTCGCCGGACCGGCTCAGCGCCGCGTTGATCGCCGGTGACCTGGACATCGGCCCGATCTCCCAGGTGGAATACCTGCGGCACGCCGACGAACTGCTGCTCCTGCCGGACCTGGCGGTGGGCAGCGACGGGCCGGTGCTCTCGGTCAACGTGGTCTCCACCAGGCCGCTGGCGGAGCTGGAAGGTGGGCGGGTCGCCCTGGGCTCGACCTCGCGTACGGGGGTGCTCCTGGCCCAGCTCCTGCTCGCCGACCGGTACGGCGTCCACCCCGAGTACTTCCGCTGCCCGCCGGACCTGACCCAGATGCTCCTGGAGGCCGACGCCGGGGTGCTCATCGGCGATGTCGCGCTGCGCGCCCTCTACGAGGCGCCCCGTCGGGGGTTGGAGGTGACCGACCTCGGTCAGGCGTGGCGGGAGTGGACCGGCCTGCCGATGGTCTTCGCCGTCTGGGCGGTCCGCCGCGACTTCGCCGCCGCCCATCCGGGCCTGGTCAAGGAGGTGCACGAGGCGTTCCTGCGCTCCCGTGACCTGTGCCTGGCCGAGTTGGACCAGGTGGCCGAGGCGGCGGCCCGGTGGGAGCCGTTCGACGCGGCGACCCTGGCGACGTACTTCCGTACCCTCGACTTCTCGCTGGGTGCACGGCAGGTCGCCGGCCTGCGCGAGTTCGCCCGCCGCGCGGCGGCGACCGGCGAGGCCCCCGCCCTGCCCGAGGACGGCCCGGAGTTCTTCGCCGGCTGACTTCCCGGCCAGGCCGACGGTCCGCCCCGGCCCCTCGTCGACCCGGCGTGCCCTGACGGTCTTGTGGGGCGCCACAGCGGTATCCCCGATCGGGGATACCGCTACTTCAGCGAACCGGAGTCGATCAGCGGCAGCGACCGTGGGTCGGTCGACCCGGTTCAGGTGGCGGGCTGGAGCAGGGCCTCGGTGATCTTCTGGCAGTTCTTCATGCCGTAGTCGTAGCCCAGGTTGATCGGGTAGCGGACCATCACGCCCATCGTCCAGGTGCCGCCGATGGCCAGGCAGTTGATGTGCATCTCCTGCTCGCGGGTCCGGTCGATCCAGCCGTTCTTGATGGCGATCTTCTTCTGCTCGGCCGCCGGGAACGCCTTACGGATGCCGAAGTCACCGGAGCCCCGGACCAGCTTCATCTCGTTGATCAGCCACTTGGTCCAGGTGGGGCCGGCGGCGCGGCCGTCGGCGATGCAGTTGCCGAGCCGGGCGGCGTCGCGGGGGGAGAGGTTGGTCCGGCTCCAGCCGCCGTCGGCGGCCACGCTGCTGTCGGTCAGCTTGCAGGTCGAGATCAGCCGCTTGATCGACGCGGACCGGCCGACGCCGTTGTAGAACTGCTCGGCCCGGGTGTTGTCGCTGTCCCGGATGATCTTGGTGGCGTCGGCGAGCTTGGCGTCGCTCGGGGTCTGCCCCGCCTCGGCCGCCCGGCGCAGGTAGTCGGCGACGATCCACGACTTGATCAGCGAGGCGGTGGTGCTGGTCTCGCCCATGTTGTCCGAGCCGATGATCTTGCCGGTCCGGCGGTCCAGGACGCTCCAGGCGTACCAGCCCCGGATGTCGAGGTCGAGGTCCCGGTCGGCGAAGGGCAGCGGCGTCAGCGAGGGAGTCGGGGACGGTGCGGGGGTGGGGCGGTCGTGCCGGTCGGCCGCCGAGTCGGAGCGGGCCGCGCTGGACGAGTCACCCCAGCGCGAGGCGGCGGTGGACTCCAGCGGCGAGCCGGGCAGCAACCGCAGCGAGACCAGCACCAGACCGATCAGGATCGCGGCCACGGCGACCAGCTTCACCGGCTGGTTGTCGTGCCGGCCGCGCCGCCTGCCCCGCCGGCTGCCCGCCATCAGAGCTTCCCGACGGGCTGCTGCGGCACCTTGAGCGCGGCACCGGGCTGCGGGGTGACCAACTGGGTGGCGACGCTGGCGCACACCTTCGCACCGTACGCCAGTCCGCGCGAGCGGGGGTATCGCAACATCACGGCGAGGCTCCACTTGTCGGTGACGGCGAGGCAGCTGACGTGCCAGTTGCCGTCGTAGCTGAGGATGGTCCAGCCGTTCTTCATGGCGACCGGACCCTGCGCCTTGATCTCGGCGGGCAGGCCGTCGATGATGCCCCACCTGCCGCCGCCGGAGCGGGCCTGCTGCTTGGTCACGCTGCCCCGGACCTGGGCCATCTCGTTCAGCACCCACTTGGTCCACTTGGGGCCGGCGGCCTTGCCGTCGGCGATGCAGTCACCGAGCCGGGTGGCGTCGCGGGGGGACATCCGGGTGAAGCTCCACCAGCCCTCGTAACCGGGGACGTTGCCGCGCTTGGTGTCGGTGAGGCCGCAGATCCTGATCGCCCGAATGAGCACCTGGCTGGGCTGGCCACCCGGCAGGGCCTTGTACGACCCGCCGGCCGCCGAGTAGACCCGGTTGGCCGCGTCGTCGTTGCTGTCCCGGATGGCCAGGCTGGCGTTCTTCTTCATCGCCGCCGGTGGCTCCTTGTCGCCGAGTTGGCGCAGGTAGTCGGCGACGATCCAGACCTTGAACATCGACTCGGTGGAGCTGGTCGAGGTCATGTTCCTCGAGCCCGAGAGCTCGCCGGTCTTGCGGTCCATCAGGGCCCAGCTGAAGAACGCCCCCTTGAAGTCCACCGTGACCGGAGCGGCGGCCAGGGTGGGGGCCGGCGGCGCGGTGGGCGCGGGGGCGGGCACCTTCTCCGCCGTGCCGCCGCCGATGCCGCCGGTCGCGTCGTCGCCGGAGAGCTTGGCGTACGCGGCCGGCACCAGCAGGCCGGTGCCGAGCAGTACCGCCAGAACGGCGAGCACCATGATCACGCGAGATCGCATGAGTGGGTGAACTCCAGATGTCAGGGCCGGGGGGACCGGCTGTTTCCGAGGGTGTCGGCTCGATCGCCGAGGCCGGGGGGTATGGCCTCTGTCTCGGGTGGCGATCGTCGGCAGCCGATCGGTGGTGACCGGGGAAGTCTACGTCCGGACAGCCGACGCGCCAGAATCCGACGCACGGCAAACTGCCGGTAAGTCGAGATAAAGGCATGATATGCGGCGCTTTGTAGCATTCATCTTTGATCAGTGACCCAAGTCATAGCGGGAAGCGTGCCCTAGTGTTGACCGAGAGTGTTCGCCTGGTAACGGAAGGGGCTTCGCAAATCCTGTTACACCCTCTGGTGTCACGGGCAGCGAGCTGTAACACTTGACGAATGTATGGCAACGACTTCGCCCCGGAGGAGGACGCGCCCGGTGGTGGCCTGCTCGGTCAGGTCGAGGCCGCCGAGGCGGCGCTGCGCGAGGCGGCGGCCCGCACCCGGGAGGCTGCCCCCGCGCCCGGCGAGGATCCGGCGGCGTACTTCGCCGACGTGATCGACGCCGACCAGAAGATCGAACCGCGCGACTGGATGCCCGACGCCTACCGCCGGACCCTGGTCCGGCAGATCGCCCAGCACGCCCACTCGGAGATCATCGGCATGCAGCCGGAGGGGAACTGGATCAGCCGGGCCCCCTCGCTCAAGCGCAAGGCCATCCTGCTGGCCAAGGTGCAGGACGAGGCCGGTCACGGCCTCTACCTGTACGCCGCCGCCGAGACCCTGGGCGTCAGCCGGGACGAGCTGGTGGAGTTGCTGCTCGACGGCCGGCAGAAGTACAGCTCGATCTTCAACTACCCCACCCTCACCTGGGCCGACGTGGGGGCGATCGGCTGGCTGGTGGACGGCGCGGCGATCGTCAACCAGGTCCCGCTCTGCCGCTGCTCCTACGGGCCGTACGCGCGGGCGATGATCCGGGTCTGCAAGGAGGAGTCGTTCCACCAGCGGCAGGGCTTCGAGATCCTGCACACCCTGTCGTACGGCACCCCGGCGCAGCGGGCGATGGCACAGGACGCGCTCGACCGCTGGTGGTACCCGTCGCTGGCGATGTTCGGCCCGCCGGACGGTGACTCCACCCACTCGGCGCAGTCGATGGCCTGGAAGATCAAGCGGTTCTCCAACGACGAGCTGCGGCAGCGCTTCGTCGACATGTGCGTGCAGCAGGCGGAGATCCTCGGCCTCACCATCCCTGACCCCGACCTGCGCTGGAACGACGAGCGGCAGGCGTACGACTTCACCCAGCCGGACTACGACGAGCTGATGCGGGTGATCAAGGGGGAGGGCCCGTGCAACCGGCAGCGGATGGAACACCGCCGCCGCGCGCACGCCGACGGCGCGTGGGTACGCGAGGCTGCCACGGCGTACGCCGCGAAGCAGCGGGCCGAGTCGCAGCGGGAGAAGGTGGCCGCGTGAGCGCGCCCAGCGAACCACCCCGGGTCCCGGCGACCTCGCCGCTGTGGGAGGTCTTCGTCCGGGCCCGACGTGGGCTGTCACACACCCACGTCGGCAGCCTGCACGCCCCCGACGCCGAGCTGGCCCTGCACAACGCCCGCGACCTCTACACCCGCCGGCAGGAGGGGGTCTCCATCTGGGTGGTGCCGGCCGGCGCGATCATCGCGTCCAGCCCCGACGAGAAGGACGCCTTCTTCGACCCGGCCGCCGACAAGGTCTACCGCCATCCCACCTTCTACGAGGTGCCGGACGGGGTGGACCACCTGTGAACGGCCCGTTCGAGTTCGCCCTCGCCCTCGGCGACGACGCGCTGGTGGCCGCCCAGCGGCTCGGCGAGTGGGCCACCCGCGCGCCCGAGATGGAGGAGGACATCGCGCTGGCCAACATCGCCCTCGACCAACTCGGCGCGGCCCGCCTGCTGCTGTCGTACGCGGGTGAGCTGGAGGGCGCCGGCCGGGACGAGGACGCGTTGGCGTTCCTGCGCGACGACCGGGAGTTCCGCAACTGTCTCCTGGTCGAGCTGCCCAACGGCGACTTCGCGATGAGCATGGTCAAGCTGCTGCTGCTCTCGGCCTACCAGGTGCCGCTCTACACCGCGCTGGCCGGCTGCGCCGACGAGCGGCTCGCCGCGATCGGCGCGAAGGCCCGCAAGGAGTCGGCCTACCACCTGGACCACTCCGCGCTGTGGGTGAAGCGGCTCGGCGACGGCACCGACGAGTCGCACCGTCGCGCCCAGGCTGCGGTGGACCAGCTCTGGCCGTACCACCACGAGCTGTTCACGGCGGACCCGGCGGCGCCGGTGGACCCGGCCACCCTGCGGGCCGACTTCGACGCGGTGGTCTCCCCGGTGCTGGCCGAGGCCACCCTGACCCGGCCGGCGACCGGCTGGACGCCGGGCGGTGGCCGGGACGGCGTGCACACCGAGCACCTGTCGTTCCTGCTGGCCGAGATGCAGGTGCTGCACAGGGCGCATCCGGGGGCGCAGTGGTGAGCCGGCCGGGCCGGGGGTGGCACCGGGTGACCGACCCCAGGGCGGCCGTGGCGGCGGTGGTGGACCCGGAGATCCGGGTGATCACCATCGACGAGTTGGGCATCCTGCGGGCGGTCGACGAGGACCCGACCACCGGCCGGGTGCTCGTCACGATCACCCCCACCTACACCGGCTGCCCGGCGATGGACGTGATCCGGGCCGACATCCGCCGGGCGCTCGCCGCCGCCGGCCATCCCGGGGCCGAGGTCCGTACCGTCTTCAGCCCGGCCTGGAGCACCGACTGGATCTCCGCCGAGGGGCGGGCGAAACTCGCCGCCGCCGGCATCGCCCCGCCGGCCCCGGTCGGCTCGGTCGGCGGTGTGCCGGCGTCGGCCGTGTCGGCGGCCCGCGTCGGGCCGGTGGGCGGTGGGCCGGCACCGGGTCGCTCGGCGGGCGTCGTGCCGCTGACCCTGGCGGTCCGCTGCCCGCGCTGCGGGTCACCGGAGACCGAGCAGGTCAGCCGGTTCGGTTCCACCGCGTGCAAGGCGCTCTGGCGCTGCCGTTCCTGCTCCGAACCCTTCGACCACCTGAAGGCGCTGTGACTGTCACCATCACCCGCCCGGTCCGTCGCCGACCGGCCTTCCACCCGCTGGCGGTCAGCGCCGTCGACCGGCTCACCGACGACGCCGTGGCGATCACCTTCGCGGTGCCCGATGAGTTGCGGGCGACGTTCGCCTTCGCCGCCGGCCAGCACCTGACCGTCCGCCTGCCCGCCGCAGCCGCGCCCCCCGCCGCACCGGGTGCAGCCGGGACAGCCGGTGCGACCACCGCCGTGCCGGCCGGTGCCGTGGCCGACCCGACCGGCGGCCCGGCTGCGGACGTCGCCGCCGGTGCGGACGTGCGGCGGTCGTACTCGATCTGCTCGACGCCCGAGGAGTTGGCCCGGCACGGCCGGTTGCGGATCGGGGTGCGGGAGATCCCCGGCGGCGCGTTCTCCAGCTACGCCTGCGGCGCGCTGCGGTACGGCGACACCGTCGACGTGCTGCCCCCGCTGGGGCACTTCACCACCGCGTTCGCGCCGCAGCGGGCGCGGCACTACGGCGCGGTGGTCGCCGGTTCCGGCATCACCCCGGTGCTCGCGCTGGTCGCGACCGCCCTGGCCGTCGAGCCGGCCAGCACCTTCACCCTGGTGTACGGCAACCGTACGGCCAACACGGTGATGTTCGCCGAGGAGTTGGCCGACCTGAAGGACCGCTACCCGACCCGGCTGCACCTGGTGCACGTGCTGTCCCGCGAGCCGGGCGAGTCACCGCTGCTGTCCGGTCGGATCGACGCCGACCGGCTGGGTCGGCTGCTGGACACCATCGTGCCCGGCGACGCGATCTCCGAGTGGTTCCTCTGCGGCCCCTACCAGCTGGTGCTGGACGCGAAGGCGGTGCTGACCGACCGGGGGCGGCCGGAGTCGGCGGTGCACACCGAGCTGTTCCACGTCGACGCCCCACCGGAGCCGGTCCGCCGGGCCGACGCGGCGGCCGGTGGCGCGGAAGTGACGATCATGCTGGACGGCCGGTCGTCGCGGTTCACCATGGGCCGGGACGAGCGGGTGCTGGACGCGGCACTGCGGGTGCGCGGCGAGCTGCCGTACGCCTGCAAGGGCGGGGTCTGCTCGACCTGCCGGGCGAAGGTGGTCCAGGGTGCGGTGACGATGGCCCGCAACTATGCCCTGGAGCCGGACGAGGTGGCCGCCGGCTACGTGCTGACCTGCCAGTCCAGCCCTGTCACCGACACCCTCACCGTCGACTACGACGGGTAGGCGGGCTTTCGGTCCCGCGGGTGCAGGACTTCGCTTCGTCGCGTGGCGGAGACCGAGGAACCGTCGACTGGCGGAACGACCGCGCAGGCATGTCCCTGGTCGCCTCCGCCCTGGTGGAGGTCGAGGCCCGAGAGTCCGGCGGCATTGCGTGTTTGCCCGCGACGGCGACTGGCCCGGCGGTGTTACGGTCACGCCAGCAGCGCCGGCCGGGGTAGGAGCACCATGGAAAAGAGACACGTCGTCACGTTGGTCGTCGTACTGGCGGCCATGGCGGTCGTCGGCGCGGTCGGCGGCAACTACCTGGCGACCCGGAACAACAGCGCGGCGACGGACCGCACCGTGGATGCCGGCAGCACCGTGGACGCCAGCCGGCAGACGGGCGGCCCCGAGGCCAGCGGGGGAGCCGCCCCGGCTGAGCCGCCGGCGCAGCCGTCATCCGGCGTTCCCACGGGCCCGTCCGGCTCGTCGGGGGACGGGCCAGCGCAGACGTACCGGCTCGACCGGGGTCTCTACGACCAGTCGTCGATGACGGTCACCGTGGTCAGTGCCGAGGTCACCGGAAGCAAGCTGCGGCTGAACCTGCGGTACCGCAACAGCTCGGTGAGCCCGTGGACGCTGAACTGCCCGACCGTCGCCGAGGACCGCGAGTTGGTGCAGCTCACCCTGGCCGGCGGCAAGACTGTGCGCCCGGAGAGCACCTACTGCTCCACCACCCGGCCCGGTGAGTCGTTCGACCTCGCACCCGGCCGCGAGCTGACCAGTTGGGCCGTGTTCCCGGTGGCGCCGCAGGCCGGCTCGCCCTTCGAGCTGTCCTGGTACGACTTCCCCGCCAGCGGCCTCACCCTGCGCTGACCCGCCCCGACCACCGGCACCCTGTCAGTGCCGGTAGGGGTCGGTGAGGTCGTCGCGAGGTGCAGGGCGCTGACCACGCGCTCGGGAAGCCCTGCCCGGCGTGTCCGGCCGTCGAGCAGTTCCCACAGGCGGCCGGTAGGCATGGTGGCGTGTGGGGTGGTCAGTCGCCCTCGCGTAGGTGTGCGGTCCAGTAGGTGAGGTCGGAGTAGTGCTCCGTCAGGGCGACCGGCTCGCCGCAAGCCTCCTCGATCAGCTTGACCGCATCGTCCAGGTGCCCCGGACTGCCGTCCCAGTCCTCGTCGCGGAACAGGTGCAGCCCGACCTCGCCCCGGTCGTCACCGAGCGCCTGCGCCGCGTCGGGTGACACCAGCACCACCGTGTAGCGGGCGGCCTCCCGCTCGGCCTCGCTCGGCGGCTCCGGCTCGTCGCGTCTGCGCCGCCGGAACCGCTCGACCACGGACGGGATGGGACCGGGCGAGTCGTCCGGGTCGTACGGCCGTAACCAGGCGGGTGAGGGGCGGACGGTGTTCGAGGCAGTCACTTCGACGCTCCTTCATCTTCTGAGCAAGACTTGGATCGAATAGCAATTTGCGATTATGGTGGGGTTGCATAGGGTGAGCTGTCAATAGCGATCGGTGGGGAGTCCTGGTGGCGAAGCAGAGCGCGCCGACCGTGGTGGGCCGTGGGCTGGGTGGCGAGCTGCGGCAGATGCGGCGGGCCAGACGCCTGACCGGCTCGGGGGTGGCGACCCAACTCGGCTGGCAGCCGTCGAAGCTCTCCCGGATCGAGACCGGCCAGCAGGGCATCCGGCTGGAGGAGATCGCCGCGCTGCTGGCCATCTACGGTGTCGTCGGCGAGGAGCGCAAGCGGTTGCTCGACATGGCCAGACGCGGCCGGGAGCCGGGCTGGTGGGAGACGCACTCGGTCGGCCTGACCCCGTGGTCGCGTACCTTCATCCGGTTCGAGGCTGAGGCGACCCGGATCGTGGGCTGGCAGCCGTTGCTGGTGCCGGGCCTGCTCCAGTTGCCGGAGTACACCAGCGCCCTGATGAAGGCGTGTGGGGTGGCCCCGGCGGACGCCCAGGCGCGGGTTGCGGCCCGGCTGGGCCGGCAGGCGATCCTGGCCCGGGACGAGCCGCCGGAGCTGAGTCTGGTCATCGACGAGATGGTGCTCCGTCGGCCACTCGGCGGTCGCCGTCTGATGGCCCGGCAGCTCCACCACCTGATCGAGGTGGCCGATCGGCCGAATCTGACCCTTCAGGTGGTCCCGCTTGCGTGCGGCGGACACTCCGGGTTGGACGGAGCGTTCGTCCTGTTCGACTTCGACCGGCTCCCGCCGGTGGTGCACCTGGAGCACAGGATCTCCAGCATCTTCCTGGAGAAGCCCGATCAGGTGGACGTGTTCCGTCGGGAGGCGGATACGCTGGCGAGGTCGGCATTGAGCCCGGCCGAATCGATGAACTTGATAGCCCAGGTCGCGGTGGAGCACGAGCGGGAGTGAGCCGCAGATGGTGATCGCAGAATTGTCGGAGGCCACGTGGCGCAAGTCGACCCGCAGCGGCTCCGACACCGACTGTGTCGAGGTGGCTGCGGTGGCGCATGTGGTGGGGGTGCGGGACTCCAAGGATCGGTCCGGTCCGGTGCTGGCCTTCGACCGGCGGTCCTGGGCCGCCTTCGTCGCCGACCCGCCGGCGCGCTCCGGGGTCTGAAGGCCGGTCTTCCGGCGTCCTGATCGTTGGGTCAGCAGCGCGACACGGCCGAGCAGGCACAGTCCTGGCAGCACGATCATGCGCGTTCCTTCCGTCCTGCGCCGTTGCCGAGTTCTCCTGGAGATCGACGACATTCGGCAACGCGGTGCGGAGGGCGGATCACGCCCGAGGAAGGGCTGTTGCTCTACGCCAAGGCGTCGCCCGGACCGGTGCTGGCCTTCGGCAGCCGGTCGTGGCGGATGGCGGCCTGTGAGCAGCCGGTCAGGGGTACGTGGAAGCACCGGCCCTACCGGAGACGGTCGTACGGGTCGATGATCTCCGTGGGGCGTAGGGCCGGGGTGGCGTGCTCACGCAGCGCGGTCGAGGCGACGTAGTACCTACCCCGGGTCTGACCGCGTTGTTCCAACAGGCCCGATCGCAGCAGTGCTCGGAGGTCACGGACGGCTTGGTCGTCGGTGAGGGACTCGTCCTGCTGATAGACGGTCCGGCGCACCCTGCCGCCGGTTGCCGCGAGTTGCAGGGCGCTGACCACGCGTTCGGGCAGCCCGTCCTGGCGTACCCGGTTGTCGAGCAGTTCCCAGAGCCGGGCGGCCTGGTCGATACGTTGCCGGACCAACTGTGCCTGTTGGTGGTGCGCGCTCAGGCAGAATCGGATCCACGGGCCGGTGTCGTTCGCGGGTTGCCAGGTTGAGCCGCCCACTTCGGCCAGCACGTCGTAGTAGGCGTAGGTGTTCCGGCCGGCACCGAGCCACTCCTCGATCGAGGAGAACTCGGGCGCGAGCACGCCGTCGCGGGCAAGCACCAGAGTGTGCAGGCACCGCGACATCCGGCCGTTCCCGTCGCGCCAAGGATGGATCTTGACCAGGTTCAGGTGTGCCATCGACGCGCGGACGAGGAGAGGGATGTCGGGTTCTGCACCGCCGAGCCAGTCGATCAGCTCGGAGACCAGGGACGGCACCTCGTCGGCGTCCGGCCCGGTGTAGACGCGCCGGCCGGTGTTGGCCTCATCGACATAGCTGTCCCCGGGTCGATACCGTCCGGGCCATTTGGTCAGTTCGTGTCGCATCATCATGAAGTGCAGGGCGTTGAGGAGCATGTGTTGCCAGGTGAACTCCCGGGACTGGCCCAGTTGTCGCACGTAGGTGAGTGCGTCGCGGTAGCCGGTGATGACATCCCAGGTGCCCGGACTGGTTTCCATCGGGTCTTCGCCGGTCACGGCGGCGACGGCATCGTCCAGCCCGACCTGGTAACCCTCGATCGAGTTCGACCCCTGGATCGCGCGGGCGATCAGGGACCTCCGCAGGTGTCCGCTCCACCGGCGTGGCTCGGCGACCTGGTAGCGAAGGGCCTCCCGCATCGCCTCCACCTCGGCGAGGACGCGCTCGTCCGCGCCCGTCAACGTGGGCGTCGAATACAACATGGGTTAATCATATAATCATTCCGGCATGATGCTTGAATTATTCAGGCATCATGCGTGGGATGTCGCGGCGGCCGCCTTCGTTGTCGGTGACCCGATCGGGCTTGGCGAGCCCTCGACGCTGGTGGTGCGGGGCGCGTCACGGGTCGGCGCACCACTGGGGGCCAGGGCGGAAGGTCGGCGTACGCTCGGTGGCGTGACGGCGAACCGGGAGATCGACGACATCCTGCAGCGTGGCGCGGACGGCGGGCGGATCACGCCCGAGGAGGCGCTGCTGCTCTACACCGAGGCGCCCTTCCACGCGTTGGGCGAGGCGGCGGACGCGGTACGCCGGCGGCGCTACCCGGACAACATCGTCACCTACCTGATCGACCGCAACATCAACTACACCAACGTCTGCGTGACGGCGTGCAAGTTCTGCGCGTTCTACCGCGCGCCCAAGCACGCCGAGGGGTGGACCCACCCGACCGAGGAGATCCTGCGTCGCTGCGGCGAGGCGGTCGAGCTGGGCGCCACCCAGGTCATGCTCCAGGGCGGCCACCACCCGGACTACGGGGTGGAGTACTACGAGGAGCTGTTCTCCTCGGTCAAGAAGGCGTACCCGCAGCTGGTCATCCACTCCATCGGGCCGAGCGAGATCCTGCACATGGCGAAGGTCTCCCAGGTGAGCCTGGATGAGGCCATCGCCCGGATCAAGACGGCCGGGCTGGACTCGATCGCCGGGGCCGGGGCCGAGATGCTCCCGGACCGGCCGCGGAAGGCGATCGCCCCGCTGAAGGAGTCCGGCGCGCGCTGGCTGGAGGTCATGGAACTGGCCCACCGGCAGGGCCTGGAGTCCACCGCGACGATGATGATGGGCACCGGCGAGACCAACGCCGAGCGGATCGAGCACCTGCGGATGATCCGCGACGTGCAGGACCGCACCCGGGGGTTCCGGGCGTTCATCCCGTGGACGTACCAGCCGGAGAACAACCACCTGAAGGGTCGCACCCAGGCCACCACGCTGGAATACCTGCGGCTGGTGGCGGTGGCCCGGCTCTTCTTCGAGACCGTGCCGCACCTGCAGGCGTCCTGGCTGACCACCGGCAAGGACGTCGGTCAGCTCGCCCTGCACATGGGGGTGGACGACCTCGGTTCGATCATGCTGGAGGAGAACGTCATCTCCTCGGCCGGCGCGCGGCACCGGTCCAACCTGCACGAGCTGATCGGCATGATCCGCTCGGCCGACCGGATTCCGGCCCAGCGCGACACCCTCTACCGCCGGCTGGCGGTGCACCACACCCCGGCCGACGACCCGACCGACGACCGGGTGGTGTCGCACTTCTCCTCGATCGCCATGCCCGGCGGCGGTGCCGGCCGTTCCCTGCCGCTCGTCGAGGCCCGCTGAGTCACCGGCCGGGCCCGGCGGCGGTCCCTGCCGCTCGTCCAGGCCCCGCCCGGTCACCGGCCGACGGCGCTCTCGGCCACTCGTCCAGGCCCGCCGGGTCGCCCCCGGGTGCGGCGGCGATGGCCGGAGCACGCTGATTGTCGCTCAGAGTTACTGATTCGGTCGCCGGGGTGACTGGCTGATCGGGTTCGGTGGTCGGCCCGGGGGCTATTCGTGGTCGCCGTTCGGCGGAGGCGGCGGGGGATCAGCCACCACAAGACGCGGCAATTCCGGCGGGGCACGGCCCGCTGGGCGGATGCCCAGGTCGCGATGGTCCGGCGCGGGGGTTGGCGCGGCGCGACAGTGCCCGCTAACGTGCGCCCGACGTACCTTCGTCTCCCGCGTGGGAGGCCCGGACACACTTCGTACGTCCTCCATCGGCCCGGGAGGGCCGTTCATATAAAACGGGGGCGGGATGGGTGACCATCCCGCCCCCGCTCCTCATCCGTTCGGGCCCGTCTGGGACAAAATCGCACGTCACGGCTGGCGCACCTGCGTCGATCTCGGATAACGTCCGCTCGGTTCGCCACATCAGCCCCACCTTTCCCAGCAGTCCCTAGCCCCCCGGGGGATCGATGACTCTGTTCCACCGCTCGGCCCTGGCCCGCGTCGGCGCCGTGGCCCTGCTCGCCGTCGGTGGCCTGGCCACCGTCGCCGCCCCGGCCAGCGCCGCCGACCAGGCGAAGCTCGACCTCGTCCCGCTCAGCTCCCAGCTGGCGCTGGGGGTCAAGGAGGCCAAGGCCAAGCCGTTCAAGTTCTCTGTCCAGAACCTGCGCGGCACGGTCGACGCCAAGGACGTGAAGGTCACCGTCGAGACCGCGGGCCTCAAGCCGAACAAGGTCGGGGTGCTCGTGCCGGACGGCTGTGCCGTCACCGGCACCGCCTTCACCTGTTCCCTGTCCGACCTGGGTGGCACCACCGACGACATCGCCGGCGGGACCACCGAGGAGTTCGGCATCCCGCTGTTCGGCACCGACACGCGCGGCAAGGGAGGCGTGCTGAAGGTGACCGTCAGTGCGCCCAACGCCACCTCGGACTCGGTCGACCACGACATCATGGTCGTCAAGCCCGGCTACGACCTGACCACCTGGGTGCAGGACGTCTACGCCGACGTGGTGGTCGACGGCGACGAGGCCGGCGAGAGCGGACTGACCGGCGTCAAGCCGGGCGGGACCGCCCCGCTGGACTGGGCGGTCTACAACGGCGGCAGCCGCCGGGCCACCGGCATCGCGTACGGCATCTTCCTGCCGGCCGGGGTGAGCTTCGTCGAGGTGCCCGAGGGCTGCGTGCAGCAGGAGTTGGGCGGCTTCGCGCAGGCGTACTGTGAGGACACCGGCGCGGTGCTGCGGCCGGGCGAGTTCTACACCGCCGACGTGCGGGTGAAGGTCGGCGCGGACGTCACCGAGAAGGTGCTCACCCCGGGCGTCCTGTTCGCCGCCGGCCTGACCGAGGCCGAGGGCACGCCGGAGGAGCAGCCGCAGGTCGCCAGCAAGGCGCAGCGGAAGACCTTCACCGAGTCCGACGATCTCGACAACCAGTCGCTGTTCGACGTGTTCGTCGACCTGACCACCGGTCCGAGCCCGTCGCCGAGCCCGAGCACCAGCCCGACCGGGCAGCCGAGCCCGAGCGCCAGCGCCAGCCCGACCACCAGTGGCGGCACGGGTGGCGGCGACGGCGGTCTGCCGGTGACCGGCGCGCAGGCCACCCTGATCGGTGGCATCGGTGTCGCCGTGCTGCTCGCGGGCGGGGCGCTGCTGATGCTCGCCCGCCGGCGTCGGCTCGTGCTGGTGACCCCGGGCGACGAGAAGCCGCGGAGCTGAACGACGGCAGGTCGTCGCACGACTGAGCGGTAGGACGTAGCGGGCGGGGTGGTCATCCACCCCGCCCGCCGCACGTCCGGGTCACCCGCCCGGCCCGACCCGGGGTGACGCGCCGGAGACCCGCCGCCGAGGGGATGCGCCGAACGGCCGGCCCGGGGGGTGACGTGACGGGCGGATCGGCCCCGGGGTGACGTGACGCGGGCCGGTGCCGGCCGGGGTGTCCGAGGTGACGGGGTCGGCCGGGGTGGGTGGCGACCCAGCGCCGGGCGGGTGGGCGGTGGCTGGCAGAGTGGAGGGGTGAGTCGTACCCCGCAGGGCCAGCGCGCCGGCCTGGACAAGTCTCCGCACGAGGTCGCCGCGATGTTCGACGGGGTGGCCGCCCGTTACGACCTGACGAACACGGTCCTCTCCTTCGGGCAGGACCGGTCCTGGCGGCGGGCCGCCCGGGCGGCGCTCGGGCTGCTTCCGGGGGAGCGGGTGCTGGACGTGGGTGCCGGCACGGGGGTGTCGACGCAGGAACTGGCCCGCTCCGGGGCGTACGTGGTGGGGGCGGATCTGTCGCAGGGCATGCTGCACGCCGGCAAGCGGGTCCGGCCGGAGGTGCCGCTGCTGGCCGGGGACGCGCTGCGGCTCCCCTTCGCCGACGACTCCTTCGACGCGGTGACGATCTCCTTCGCCCTGCGCAACGTCAACGACTCCGACGCGGCGCTGCGGGAGCTGGCCCGGGTGACCCGGCCCGGCGGCCGGCTGGTGGTCTGCGAGTTCAGCAGCCCGGTGCACCCGGCCTTCCGTACCGTCTACCTGTCGTATCTGATGCGGTCGTTGCCGGCGGTGGCCCGGACGGTGTCCAGCAACCCCGACGCGTACGTCTATCTGGCCGAATCGATCCGGGCCTGGCCGGACCAGGCGGCGCTGGCGGCGCGGATCGGCGCGGCCGGGTGGGGCCGGGTGGCGTGGCGCAACCTGACCGGCGGGGTGGTGGCCCTGCACCGGGCCGTGCGCGGGTGACAGTGGGTGAACGGCAACTTTCGGTAATGTCCGCTTAAAGTCTACTTTGCCCCGTATGCTCCCCTGCATGACGGGAGTAGCTCCGAGCGACCCACCGGGCACCACCGACCACGACGCCATCGAGCTCGTCGCCCAGCTCAGGGAGCTGGCCGGCGCGGATCCGGCCGAGGTCCGAAAGGTGGTGGCCGAGGTGCTCGGCGCACTCGACCGGGCGGCCGGCGGAGCGCTGCGTGACCAACTGCCGGCGACGATCCGGGCCGACGCCGGGCTCGACACCGCCCGGAACTGAGCGGCGAACCGACCCCGACCCGCATGTTTCCAGGAAGTTAGGTACCCCTCACCCGGCGGCGGGGTAACCACGGTCATAGACTCCAACCCGATCGGCTTGTGAAGCATTTCACGAGCGTGCGGGAGGGAGGCGCAGATGACTTCGGTGGAGAACGACGCCGACGTGATCGTGGTGGGCGCTGGTCCCGGTGGATCGGCGACGGCCTACCACCTGGCGCGGCACGGCGTACGCGTGCTGCTGCTGGAGAAGACCGAGTTCCCCCGCGAGAAGGTGTGCGGGGACGGCCTCACCCCCCGGGCGACCCGGCAGCTCATCCGGATGGGCGTGGACACCTCGCCCGAGGCCGGCTGGCTGCACAACAAGGGCCTACGGGTGATCGGCGGCGGGGTACGCCTCGAACTGGACTGGCCCGACCTGGCCAGCTTCCCCAACTACGGCCTGGTCCGGACCCGGCTGGACTTCGACGACCTGCTCGCTCAGCGCGCGGTCGCGGCCGGCGCGGAACTGCGTACCAACGTCAACGTCATCGGCCCGGTGCTCGACGGCGACGACCGGGTGGTCGGGGTGACCGCCGAGGTCGGCCCGGACCGGGCACCCGCCACCTTCCACGCCCCGCTGGTGGTCGCCGCCGACGGCGTCTCCGGCCGGTTCCCGCTCGCTCTCGGCCTGGCCAAGCGGGAGGACCGGCCGATCGGGGTGGCCGTCCGCCGCTACTACCACTCGCCGGCCAAGCACGACGACGACTACCTGGAATCCTGGCTGGAGCTGCGCAGCAAGGACAGCGACGCGCTGCTGCCCGGCTACGGCTGGATCTTCGGCCTGGGCGACGGCCGGGTCAACGTCGGCCTCGGCGTGCTCAACTCCTCCTCCGCGTTCGGCAAGACGAACTACCGGCGGCTGCTCACCGACTGGCTGGCCAACACCCCGGCGGACTGGGGGATGACCGACGAGGCGAACGCCGACGGCCCGATCCTCGGCGCGGCGCTGCCGATGGGCTTCAACCGGGTGCCGCACTACACCCGGGGGGTCCTGCTGGTCGGCGACTCCGGCGGCATGGTCAACCCGTTCAACGGCGAGGGCATCGCGTACGCGATGGAGTCCGGCGAACTGGCCGCCGAGGTCATCGTGCAGGCGCTGGCCCGGCCGGCCGGACCGGAGCGGGAGCGGGCGCTGACCGCGTACCCGCAGGAGCTGAAGGCCCGGTTCGGCGGCTATTACCGGCTCGGCGGGATCTTCGTCAAGCTGATCGGCCGGCCCGAGGTGATGCGGATGGCGACCAAGCACGGCATGCCGCACCCGCTGCTGATGCGCTTCGTCCTCAAGCTGCTGGCCAACCTGACCGACCCGCGCGGCGGGGACGCGATGGACCGGGTCATCAACGCGATGACGAAGGCGGCCCCGGCCGTCTAGACCGACCCGTCCGAGGCCAACGACGGTCCCGGACGGGACAAGAGATCGACCCCCGCTGACGGCAGTCACGGTGGACGTGAATAGTGTGAATTTTGTCAAGCACCTGGGGCAGGGGAAGGACGAGCAGGAGAAAAGATGTCGCTCTCGCCTTACGCACCGATCATCGGGCTGTTCGCCCTCGCCGCGGCGTTCTCGCTGTTCTCCGTGGCCGCCGCCCGCTTCGCCGGTCCCCGGCGCTACAACAAGGCCAAGCTCGAGGCATACGAGTGTGGGATCGAGCCCAGCCCGCAGCCCGTGGGCGGCGGACGGTTCCCGATCAAGTTCTACCTGACGGCGATGCTCTTCATCGTCTTCGACATCGAGATCATCTTCCTCTACCCCTGGGCGGTCTCCTTCGACGCCCTGCCGATCTTCGGCTTCGTGGAGATGGTCCTGTTCATCGTCGCGGTCTTCGTCGCGTACGCCTATGTGTGGCGGCGCGGCGGGCTGGACTGGGACTGAGGGAGGAACGTCAGATGGGCATCGAGGAGAAACTCCCCGCCGGCGTCCTGCTCACCTCCGTGGAGAAGCTGGTCAACTGGTCGCGGAAGTCGTCCGTCTGGGGCGCCACCTTCGGCCTGGCCTGCTGCGCCATCGAGATGATGGCGGCCGGTGGTCCGCACTACGACATGGGCCGCTGGGGCATGGAGGTCTTCCGGGCCTCGCCGCGCCAGGCCGACCTGATGATCGTGGCCGGCCGGGTCAGCCAGAAGATGGCCCCCGTGCTGCGCCAGATCTACGACCAGATGGCCGAGCCCCGCTGGGTGCTCTCCATGGGCGTCTGCGCCAGCAGCGGCGGCATGTTCAACAACTACGCGATCGTCCAGGGCGTCGACCACATCGTCCCGGTCGACATGTACCTGCCGGGCTGCCCGCCCCGCCCCGAGATGCTCATCGACGCGATCCTCAAGCTCCGCGAGAAGATCATGTACGAGCCGCTCGGCCCGAACGGCCGCAAGATGCAGGCGGCCCGCCTGGAGCGCGGTGACGTGCCCGTGGTGCCGTACGGCTCGATGCCCTCGTCGTACCGCAACGACAAGGCCCGCCGTGCCGAGTGGACGAAGGCGGTCCGCGAGGGGCGCGAGGAGCAGCTGCGGATCGAGAACTGGATGAACGCCCAGAACCACCTCCAGACCCAGGCTGGTCCCAAGTGAACGCGGCGCAGCGCAGCCCCGCAGTGGTGAACGGAGGGCAGGCACGGTGACCGCGCCGAACGACAGGAAGAACGACGGCGGGGTGCCGGTGCCGGTCACCCCGGCCGGTGCGACCAGCGGCGCTCCCGCCGAACTGCCGCCGTCCAGCCCTGCCGGGCAGGGCATGTTCGGCATGCAGGGCAGCGGCGACGTCTCCGGCTACGGCGGCCTGGTCCGGAGACGTACCCCGATCGAGGAGGCCCCCCGACCCTACGGGGGCTACTTCGACGAGGTGCGCGACGCGCTGGAGGAGGCGTACCCGCACTTCGCCGACGCGATCGAGAAGGTCGTCGTCGACCGGGGCGAGCTGACCCTGCACGTGCGCCCGGAGCGGATCGCCGAGGTCTGCCAGGTGATGCGGGACGATCTGGCGCTGCGCTTCGAGCTGTGCTCCTCGGTGTCCGGAGTGGACTACCTCGGCGCAGACGAGCGCCGGCTGCACGTGGTCTACCTGCTCACCTCGATGACCTACCGGCGTCGGGTCCGGCTGGAGGCGGCCGTCTCCGTCGAGGACCCGCACCTGCCCAGCGTCACCGCCGTCTACCCGACGGCCGACTGGCAGGAGCGCGAGGCGTACGACATGTTCGGTGTCGTCTTCGACGGCCACCCCAACCTGACCCGGATCCTGATGCCGGACGACTGGGAGGGCCACCCGCAGCGCAAGGACTACCCGCTCGGCGGGGTCCCCGTCGAGTACAAGGGCGCGGAGATCCCGCCGCCGGACCGTAGGAGGTCGTACCAGTGACCACGTCCAACTACGCGGCCGAACGGGAGACCACCGAGGGGCGGGTCTTCACCGTCACCGGTGGGGACTGGGACCAGGTCGTCTCCGGCACCGACCCGATCAACGACGAGCGGATCGTCGTGAACATGGGCCCGCAGCACCCGTCGACGCACGGCGTGCTCCGGCTGATCCTGGAGCTGGAGGGCGAGACGGTCCGCGAGGCCCGCTCGGTCGTCGGCTACCTGCACACCGGCATCGAGAAGAACCTCGAATACCGCAACTGGGTGCAGGGCTCGACGTTCGTGACCCGGATGGACTACCTCGCCCCGATCTTCAACGAGACGGCGTACAGCCTCGCGGTGGAGAAGCTGCTCGGCATCACCGACGACATCACCGAGCGGGCCACCACGATCCGGGTCCTGATGATGGAGCTGAACCGGATCTCCTCGCACCTGGTCTGGCTGGCCACCACCGGCATGGAGCTGGGCGCGATCTCCATCATGCTGTACGGCTTCCGCGAGCGGGAGTACATCCTCGACATCTTCGAGACCATCACCGGCCTGCGGATGAACCACGCGTACGTCCGGCCGGGCGGGGTGGCGCAGGACGTGCCGGACGCGGCGATCGTCAAGATCCGCGACTTCCTCACGATGATGCCGAAGAAGCTCAAGGAGTACGAGGACCTGCTCTCCGGTCAGCCGATCTGGACCGAGCGGACCCAGGGCGTCGCGGTGCTCGACGCGACCGCCTGCCTCGCGCTCGGCGTGACCGGCCCGGTGCTGCGCTCCGCCGGCCTCGGCTGGGACCTGCGCAAGACCATGCCGTACTGCGGCTACGAGAGCTACGAGTTCGACGTGCCGACCCACCCGGACGGCGACGTCTGGGGCCGCTACCTGGTCCGGCTCGCCGAGATCCGGGAGTCGCTCAAGCTGGTCGAGCAGGCGCTGGACCGGTTGCAGCCGGGCCCGGTGATGGTGGCCGACCGCAAGATCGCCTGGCCGGCGCAGCTGGCCATCGGCGTGGACGGCATGGGCAACTCGCTGGAGCACGTCGCCAAGATCATGGGTCAGTCGATGGAGTCGCTGATCCACCACTTCAAGCTGGTCACCGAGGGCTTCCGGGTCCCACCGGGCCAGGTGTACGTCGGCATCGAGTCGCCCCGGGGCGAGTTGGGCGTACACGCGGTCTCCGACGGCGGCACCCGGCCGTACCGGGTGCACTACCGGGAGCCGAGCTTCGTCAACCTCCAGGCCCTCCCGGCGATGGCCGAGGGCGGCCTGATCGCCGATGTGATCGCCGGCGGCGCCTCGCTGGACCCCGTGATGGGTGGTTGTGACCGATGACGACGTTTACTGAAGAGACCCGGGCCCGGGCGCGGGAGATCATCGCCCGCTACCCGGCCGACCGGTCCCGCTCGGCGCTGCTGCCGCTGCTGCACCTGGTGCAGGCCGAGGAGGGTTACGTCTCCCCGGCCGGGGTGACGTTCTGTGCCGAGGTGCTGGGGCTGAACAAGGCCCAGGTCGGCGCGGTGGCCACCTTCTACACCATGTACAAGCGCCGGCCCACCGGTGACTACCTGGTCAGCGTCTGCACCAACACGATGTGCAACGTGCTCGGTGGCCAGGAGGTCTACGACACCCTGGTCGAGCACCTGGGCGTCGGGCACGACGAGACCACCGCCGACGGGAAGATCACCCTGGAGCACGCCGAGTGCCTGGCGGCCTGCGACTACGGCCCGGTGATGACCGTCAACTACGACTTCTTCGACGGCGTCGACCCGCAGGGCGCGCTCGGCGTGGTGGACGAACTGCGCGCCGGGGGCCGGCCGATGCCGACCCGGGGCGCCCGGCTCTGCACGCTCAAGGAGATGGCGGTGCAGCTCGCCGGCTTCGCCGACGAGCGTGAGGGCGCGGTCGCGGACGGCGGGCCGGGCGAGGCCACCCTGCGCGGCCTGCGCCTGGCCGAGCAGCACGGCATCGCGGCGCCGGGCTACGACCCGAAGACCCCGATCCGCAGCAAGGCCGATGCCGACCGGGCCGCCGCCGAGGCGAAGGCGAAGGCCGAGGCCGCCAAGGCCCCCGCGCCGGTCGAGCCCGCCCCGGCGACGAAGCCGGCACCGGTCGGTGGCAGCACCGCGCCGGACGTCAAGGCGCCGGACGCCAAGTCGCCGCAGGTGCGTACCGCCGAGACCCGGCAGCCCGACGCGGCGACCGCCGTACCGGACGCACCCGGCACCCGGGTCCCGACGGACGGCACGCCGCCGGCCTCCCGCGACGCCCAGGCGGCGCAGGCGGCCGGGGTGGCCGCGAACCCACCCGCCGGTGACGGCAAGCCCGCCGGCGACGAGGCCGGGGCGCAGCAGCGCAACCTCAAGGAAGCCGAGGCGGAAACGGGCGCTGCCGGCGCGGGCTCCGCCGTCGCGAGCGAGACGGGGGCCCAGAAGTGACCACTCCCCGGCCGGAGACCCTGGCCAAGCTGACTCCCGTGCTGACCCGGCGCTGGATCTCGCCGGACGCCTGGCGGATCGGCACCTACGAGAAGCTCGACGGCTACGCCGCGCTGCGCAAGGCCCTCAAGGCCCACCCGGACGACCTGATCCAGCTGATCAAGGACTCCGGGCTGCGCGGCCGGGGTGGTGCGGGCTTCCCCACCGGCCTGAAGTGGGGCTTCATCCCCCAGGGCGACGGCAAGCCGCACTACCTGGTGGTCAACGCCGACGAGGGCGAGCCGGGCACCTGCAAGGACCTGCCGCTGATGACCCACGACCCGCACGCGCTGGTCGAAGGCGTCATCATCGCCTCGTACGCGATCCGGGCCAACCGGGCCTACATCTACATCCGGGGCGAGGCGGTGCACGCCGCCCGCCGGCTGCGCAACGCGGTGGCCGAGGCGCAGGCCAAGGGTTACCTCGGACGCAACATCCTCGGCACCGGGTTCGACCTGGAGTTGGTGGTCCACTCGGGCGCCGGGGCGTACATCTGCGGCGAGGAGACGGCGCTGCTCGACTCGCTGGAGGGGTTCCGGGGTCAGCCCCGGCTCCGCCCGCCGTTCCCGGCCACCCACGGCCTGTACGCCAGCCCGACGGTGGTGAACAACGTCGGCACCATCGCCAGCGTGCCCTACATCGTGCTGGGCGGCGCGGACTGGTGGAAGACCATGGGCACGGAGAAGTCGTCCGGGCCGATGATCTACTCGCTCTCCGGTCGGATCGTCAACCCGGGCCAGTTCGAGTGCGGCCTGGGCGTCACCCTGCGCGAGCTGATCGAGCTGGCCGGTGGGATGCAGCCCGGTCACCAGCTGAGGTTCTGGACGCCGGGGGGATCGTCCACCCCGTTGCTCACCGCCGAGCACCTGGACGTGCCGCTGGACTTCGAGGGGGTGGCGGCGGCCGGCTCGATCCTGGGCACCACGGCCACCCAGATCTTCTCCGACCAGGACTGCCCGGTCTACGCGACCTACCGGTGGCTGGAGTTCTACCACCACGAGTCGTGCGGCAAGTGCACCCCGTGCCGCGAGGGCAACTACTGGATGGTCCGGGTCTACCGGCGCATCCTCGCCGGCCAGGGCACCCACGAGGACCTGGACACCCTGCTCGACACCTGCGACAACATCCTCGGCCGCTCGTTCTGCGGTCTGGGTGACGGTGCGACCAGCTCGGTGACCTCGTCGTTGCAGTACTTCAAGCAGGACTACCTCGACTACATCGAGGGGCGTACCGCGCCGAAGCTGTCGGACAAGCAGCTGGTGGGGGCGCACTGATGAACGCGAGTCCCGCAGTCGCGAATGGAAGGCGACTCTGATGACCGACGTAGCCAAGCAGACCGAGACGGTCACGCTCACCATCGACGGCGTCGAGGTCACCGCCCCCAAGGGGGCGCTGCTGATCCGGGTCGCCGAGCAGTTGGGCACCGAGATCCCCCGCTTCTGCGACCACCCGCTGCTGGCCCCGGCCGGTGCCTGCCGGCAGTGCCTGGTCGAGGTGGAGGGGCAGCGCAAGCCGGTCGCCTCCTGCACCCAGACCGTCGCCCAGGGCATGGTGGTCCGCACCCAGCTCAGCTCCCCGGTCGCCAAGAAGGCGCAGGAGGGGGTGATGGAGTTGCTGCTGCTCAACCACCCGCTGGACTGCCCGATGTGCGACAAGGGTGGTGAGTGCCCGCTGCAGAACCAGGCGATGTCCACCGGCCGCACCGACTCCCGCTTCCACGAGCACAAGCGGGAGTACGTCAAGCCGATGGAGATCAGCACCCAGGTGCTGCTGGACCGGGAGCGCTGCGTGCTCTGCCAGCGCTGCACCCGGTTCTCCGAGGAGATCGCCGGCGACAAGTTCATCGACCTGATGGGCCGGTCGTCCGCCGAAGAGATCAACATCTACCGGGACGACGCGTACGGCGCGGAGGGCGACGAGGGTGACGTCCCGTTCAACTCGTACTTCTCCGGCAACACCGTGCAGATCTGCCCGGTCGGCGCGCTCACCGGGGCGCAGTACCGGTTCCGGGCCCGCCCGTTCGACCTGGTCTCCAGCCCGAGCGTCTGCGAGCACTGCTCGGCCGGCTGCGCCCAGCGCACCGACTGGCGGCGGGGCAAGGTGCTGCGCCGGCTCGCCGGGGACGACCCGCAGGTCAACGAGGAGTGGAACTGCGACAAGGGGCGGTGGGGCTTCCAGTACACCCGCGCCTTCGACCGGTTGAGCACCCCGCTGGTCCGCGACGAGAAGTCCGGTGAGCTGCGCGAGGCGTCCTGGAGCGAGGCGCTGACCCGGGCCGCCGACGGGCTGCGGGCCGCCCGCGACGAGGGTCGCGGGACGGCGGTGCTGACCGGTGGCCGGCTGACCGTCGAGGACGCCTACGCGTACGCGAAGTTCGCCCGGGTCGCCCTGAACACCAACGACATCGACTTCCGGGCCCGGCCGGTCTCCCGCGAGGAGGCCGACTTCCTGGCCAGCACCGTCGCCGGGGTCACCGACGTGACCTACGCCGACGTGGAGAAGGCGTCCACGGTGGTGCTGGTCGGCCTGGAGCCGGAGGAGGAGTGCCCGATCCTCTTCCTGCGGCTGCGCAAGGCGTACCTGAAGAAGAAGCTGACGGTGTACGCGATCGCCCCGTTCGCCACCCGTGGCCTGGAGAAGCTCGGGGCCAAGCTGGCCCGGGTGGTGCCGGGCGAGGAGGCGAGCGTGCTCGCCGAGCACGACACGGTGGCCGAGGCGCTGAGCGCCGAGGGCGCGATCCTGTTCGTCGGTGAGCGGCTGGCCGGCGTGCCGGGTGGCCTCTCCGCCGCCGCGGACGTCGCCCGGCGTACCGGTGCGAAGCTGGCCTGGGTGCCGCGCCGCGCGGGTGACCGGGGTGCGGTCGACGCGGGCTGCCTGCCCAACCTGCTGCCCGGCGGGCGTCCGGTGACCGAGCCCTCGGCCCGTGCCGAGTTGGGTGAGGCGTGGGACATCCCGGCCGGGGTGATCCCCAGCCAGGCCGGTCGGGACACCGACCAGATCCTCGCCGCCGCCGCGAACGGCCAGCTCGGCGCCCTGGTGGTGGCCGGGGTGGACCCGGCCGACCTGGCCGACCCGCGGCTGGCCGAACAGGCCCTCGACGCGGTGCCCTTCCTGGTCAGCCTGGAGCTGCGCAACTCGGCGGTGGCCCGCCGGGCGGACGTGGTGCTCCCGGTCGCGCCGGTGGTCGAGAAGGCCGGCAGTTTCCTGGACTGGGAGGGCCGGCTGCGCACCTTCGAGGCGGTGCTGCACACCGCCGCGATGACCGACGGCCGGGTGCTGGACGCGATCGCCGCGCAGCTCGACGTGCGGCTCGGCACCGGCGACGTGTCGAGCGTGCGCCGGGAGCTGGGCGCGCTGCCGCCGACCCGGGCCGACCGGCCGGTCACCCCCTCGGTGGCCCCGGGGGCCGTGCCCCAGCCGGGCGCGGGCGAGGCGGTGCTGGCCACCTGGCACCAGCTGATCGACCTGGGCAGCCTCACCGACGGCGACGAGCACCTCGCCGGCACCGCCCGTCCGCCGGTGGTCCGGCTGGGCAAGGGCACCGCCGAGACGCTCGGCGTGGCCGACGGTGACCCGGTCACGGTGGGCACCGACCGGGGTGCGGTCACCCTGCCGGCGGCGATCACCGAGATGCCCGACGGCGTCGTCTGGCTGCCGACCAACTCGCCCGGTTCGACCGTCCGGCGCAGCCTCGGCACCGCGTCCGGCACGGTGGTCCGGATCTCCGGAGGTGCACAGTGAACACCCTCCTCCTGGCGCAGGACCCGACGCTTGCCGACTTCGGTCGGGACCCGTGGTGGCTGGTCCTCATCAAGATCGTCTTCGCCTTCGTCTTCGGTCTGCTCGCCACCCTGCTCGGCGTCTGGTTCGAGCGGCGGGTCGTCGGCTACATGCAGGTCCGGCCCGGCCCCAACCAGGTCGGCCCGTTCGGCCTGCTGCAGACCCTCGCCGACGGCCTCAAGATGGCCTTCAAGGAGGACATCCTCCCGAAGTCCGCCGACAAGGTGGTCTACTTCTTCGCGCCGGTCATCTCGGTGGTCTGTGCGGTCACCGCGCTGTCGGTGGTCCCGTTCGGCCCGATGGTGAGCATCTTCGGCCACCGGACGCCGTTGCAGGTCACCGACGTGCCGGTGGCGGTGCTGGTGCTGCTGGCCTGCTCGTCGCTGGCCGTCTACGGCATCGTGCTCGGCGGCTGGGCCTCCGGCTCGACGTACCCGCTGCTCGGCGGGCTGCGCTCCAGCGCCCAGATGATCTCCTACGAGGTCGCCATGGGGCTGAGCATCGTCGCGGTGTTCATGACCGCCGGCACCATGTCCACCAGCGGGATCGTCGCCGCCCAGGGGGACGCCACCCGGCTCACCATCGCCGGCGTCGAGATCCCGGCCCCGGGCTGGTACGCGATCCTGCTGCTGCCCAGCTTCATCATCTTCTTCATCGCCACCGTCGGGGAGACCAACCGGGCGCCGTTCGACCTGCCCGAGGCCGAGTCGGAGCTGGTCGCCGGCTTCATGACCGAGTACAGCTCGCTGAAGTTCGCGCTCTTCATGCTCTCCGAGTACGTCGCCATGGTGACCATGTCCGCGGTCACCACGACGCTCTTCCTCGGTGGCTGGCGGGCCCCCTGGCCGATCACGCTGTGGGGGGACGCCAACACCGGCTGGTGGCCGATGCTCTGGTTCTTCGGCAAGGTGCTGCTGCTGGTCTTCGTCTTCGTCTGGCTCCGGGGCACCCTGCCCCGGCTGCGCTACGACCAGTTCATGCGCTTCGGCTGGAAGGTGCTGCTCCCGATCAACCTGGTCTGGATCCTGGTCCTGGCCGGGCTGCGCTCCATCGAGGACTGGCAGTCGCGCGACCGGCTGCTCGCCACCGCCGTCGGCGCGGGTGTGCTGCTGCTGGCGACGCTGCTGTGGCCGAGCCGCAAGCCGGCCCCGAAGCCGACCCCGCAGGAACAGGCCGACAGCCGGCCGTACGGCAGCTTCCCGCTGCCCCCGCTGGATCTACAGGTACCGCCGAGCCCGCGCACCAAGCGCGTGGTCGCCGAGCGGGAGCCGGCCAACATCGCCACCGGCTCCGACTCTCAGGAGGTGTGACGTGGGCGCGATCACCGGAACGTTCAAGGGCTTCGGTGTCACCTTCTCGCACATGTTCAGGAAGGTCGTCACCACCGACTACCCGTTCAAGCCGCCGGTCTCGGCGCCGCGCTACCACGGGCGGCACATCCTCAACCGGCACCCGGACGGCCTGGAGAAGTGCATCGGCTGCGAGCTGTGCGCCTGGGCCTGCCCGGCGGACGCGATCTTCGTCGAGGGTGGCGACAACACCGACGAGCAGCGCTTCTCGCCGGGCGAGCGGTACGCCAGCGTCTACCAGATCAACTACGCCCGGTGCATCTTCTGCGGGCTCTGCATCGAGGCCTGCCCGACCCGTTCGCTGACCATGAGCAACGAGTACGAGCTGGCCCGGGACAACCGGCAGGACCTGATCTTCACCAAGGAGCAGTTGCTCGCTCCGCTGCTCGAAGGCATGGAGCAGCCGCCGCACCCGATGCGGCTCGGTGACAGCGAGAAGGACTACTACGTCGGCGCGCTGACCAACCCGGGCACCTCGGCCGGGGCCGAGCAGTCGCCGATGGGGCCCGGCGGCTACCGGGTCGAGGAGCACCCCGGGGTGACCTTCCCGGGTGCCGAGCAGGCGGCCCAACGGGCCGGGGCGGCCGATGGCACGGCAGCGGGCAAGGGAGCCGGAGCATGAACACGTCCACGGTGCTCGCCGCGGCGGGCCAGGTGTCCGGGGGTGAGGAGGTCACCTTCTGGATCCTCGCCCCGTTGGCGCTGATCGGCGCGATCGGCATGGTCTGGGCACGCAACGCCGTGCACTCGGCGCTCTTCCTGGTGCTCACCATGCTCTGCCTGGGGGTGTTCTACGTCCTGCAGGCCGGGCCGTTCATCGGCATGGTGCAGATCATCGTCTACACCGGCGCGATCATGATGCTGTTCCTGTTCGTGCTGATGCTGGTCGGTCGGGACGCCTCCGACTCGCTGATCGAGACGCTGCGCGGCCAGCGGGTCGCCGCGGTGGTGCTCGGGCTCGGCTTCGCCGGGCTGGTCGGCACCGGCCTCTACCGGGCGCTGAACGGGGTCGCCGCGGTCGGTCTGGAGCAGGCCAACGCGGAGGGCAACGTGCAGGGCATCGCCCGGCTGCTCTTCACCAAGTACGTCCTCGCCTTCGAGTTGACGTCCGCGCTGCTGATCACGGCGGCGATCGGCGCGATGGTGCTGGCGCACATCGAGCGGCGCAAGGAAGACAAGATGGACCAGGTCGCCACCATGAAGGCCCGGTTCCGCCCCGGCAACTACCCGGGCCCGAAGCCCGGCCCGGGCGTCTTCGCCACCTCCTCCTCGGTGGCCACCCCGGCCCGGCTGCCCGACGGCCGGCTGACCGACCGCAGCACCCCGGCGATCCTGCCGCAGCGGGAGCTGACCGCCGAGGAAACCACCCTGAAGGGGACGGAACGGTGAGCGCGAGGAGTGCAGCGAAGCGGAGCCCCGCAGTCGCGAACGAAAGGCCGGTCCGGTGAGCCCTGACTACTACCTGATCCTGGCGGCGGTGCTGTTCACCATCGGCGCGGTCGGCGTGCTGGTGCGGCGCAACGCGATCGTGCTGTTCATGTGCGTCGAGCTGATGCTCAACGCGGCCAACCTGACGCTGGTCACCTTCAGCCGGATCAACGGTGACCTCAACGGACAGATCATGGCGTTCTTCGTGATGGTGGTGGCGGCGGCCGAGGTCGTGGTCGGGCTCGCGATCATCATGTCGATCTTCCGGACCCGACGCTCCGCGAGCGTCGACGACGCCAACCTGCTGAAGTACTAAAGGGGCCCTGCGGTGGATGAGATTCTGACGTACGCCCAGGCAGAGCCGGCGGGTGCCGTCACCTACGCGGCGGCGGACGGCCTGCTGAGCAGCGTCTGGCTGCTGGTGGCGATCCCGCTGGTCAGCGCGGCGATCCTGCTGCTGCTCGGCCGGCGGGCCGACCGCTGGGGGCACTGGCTGGGCGTGGCCGCGATCGGTGCCGCGTTCGTGCTGGGGCTCACCTCGTTCTTCCAGCTGCGCGGGCTGGAGAACAAGTCCGTCGAGCTGAGCCTCTGGGACTTCATCACCGTCGGCAACCTGAGGGTGGACTTCGGTCTGCTCTTCGACCCGTTGGCCGCGGTCTTCGTCCTGCTGATCACCGGGGTGGGCTTCCTGATCCACCTCTACGCGGTCGAGTACATGGCGCACGACGAGGGCCGGCGACGGTTCTTCGCGTACTTCAACCTCTTCGTCGCCGCGATGCTGCTGCTGGTGCTCGGCAACAACTACGTGATGCTCTACTTCGGCTGGGAGGGCGTCGGCCTGGCGTCGTACCTGCTGATCTCCTTCTGGTACGGGCGGCCGAGCGCGGCCACCGCCGGCAAGAAGGCGTTCCTGATGAACCGGGTCGGCGACGCCGGCCTGGCGATCGGCATCTTCATCCTGTTCGCCACCCTCGGCACCACCCAGTACGACGAGGTCTTCACCGGCATCGGCGGGCTGGCCAGCGGCACGGTGCTGGTGCTGGGCCTGCTGCTGCTGCTCGGGGCGGCCGGCAAGTCCGGTCAGTTCCCGCTCCAGGCGTGGCTGCCGGACGCGATGGAGGGCCCGACCCCGGTGTCGGCGCTCATCCACGCCGCCACCATGGTCACCGCGGGCGTCTACCTGATCGCCCGGTCCAACCCGATCTTCTCGGCCAACGAGACCCTGCAACTCGTGGTGGTCAGCGTCGGCGCGCTGACCCTGCTGATGGGCTGCATCATCGGCGCGGCCAAGGACGACATCAAGCGGGTGCTGGCCTGGTCGACCGTCAGCCAGATCGGCTACATGTTCCTCGGTGTCGGCCTCGGCGGCGCGGCATACGCGCTGGCCATCGTGCACCTGCTGGCGCACGGCTTCTTCAAGGCCAACATGTTCCTCGGTGCCGGCTCGGTCATGCACGGCATGAACGACCAGGTGGACATCCGCCGCTTCGGCGGGCTGTCGAAGTACATGAAGGTCACCTGGATCACCTTCATGATGGGTTGGCTCGCCATCATCGGCATGTTCCCGTTCTCCGGCTTCTTCTCCAAGGAGCCGATCATCGTGGCCGCGTTCGAGCGGGAGGGCTGGACGGCCTGGCTGTTCGGCGGGGCGGCGCTGCTCGGTGCCGGGCTGACCGCCTTCTACATGACCCGGCTGTTCGTCCTCACCTTCCACGGCCCGAAGCGGTGGACCGAGGACATCGAGCACCCGCACGAGTCGCCGAAGCTGATGACCATCCCGCTGATCCTGCTGGCGGTCGGCTCGGTCGGTGCCGGCTTCCTGCTCGCCACCTCCGTACCGGACTGGCTCACCGCCACCGCCGGGCTGGGCGGCGAGCACGCCGAGCACGCCGCCGTGCTGCCGCACTGGCTGCTCACCGCACTGTCGCTGGTGGTGACGGTGCTCGGTGCCGGGCTGGCTTGGGCGCTGTTCCGCAACGGCACGGCTACCGCGCCGCAGCCGGCCGGGGTGCTGGTCACCGCCGCCCGGCGCAACCTCTACACGGACGCCTTCAACGAGGTGGTCTTCGAGAAGCCGGGCATCTTCCTCACCCGGGCGCTGGTCTACCTGGACAACCGGGGCATCGACGGGCTGGTCAACGGCCTGGCCGCCGGGGTCGGGGGCGGTTCGGGTCGGCTCCGGCGCTGGCAGACCGGCTTCGTCCGGTCGTACGCGACCTCGATCCTGACCGGCGCGCTGCTCGTGGTGGCGGCGTTCCTGGCGGTGCAGGCGGGGTGGCTGGCGTGATCGACCTCAAGGCGACCGCCCCCGCCGGCGGACCCCGCATCCACGACGGAGGTAAGGCCGCATAATGTCCAACTTCCCGTTCCTCTCGGTGCTGACCGTGGCACCGCTGGTCGGTGCCCTGGTCGTGGCCTTCCTGCCGCGTCGCCGGCCCGACCTGGCCAAGCAGGTGGCGTTCGGCTGGTCGCTGCTGGTGCTGGCGCTGTCGGTGGTGATGTGGGTCGCGTTCCAGGCCGACGGCGACCGGCTCCAGTTCCGCGAGTCGTACCCGTGGATCCCCACCTGGGACGTCAACTTCACCTTCGCCGTCGACGGCATCGCGCTGGTCATGCTGATGCTGATCGCGGTGCTGGTGCCGTTGGTGATCCTGGCCTCCTGGCACGACGCCGACGCGTCGAAGCGGTCGGTGCCGGCCTACTTCGCCCTGCTGCTCGTCCTCGAATCCACGATGATCGGCGTCTTCGCCGCCGCCGACGTCTTCCTGTTCTATGTGTTCTTCGAGGTCATGCTGGTGCCGATGTACTTCCTGATCGGCAGCTACGGCGGCCACCAGCGGCAGTACGCGGCGGTGAAGTTCTTCCTCTACTCGCTGGTCGGCGGCCTGTTCATGCTGGCCGCGGTGATCGGCCTGTGGGTGGTCGGCGGAAAGACCTTCGACTGGCAGACGCTGACCCAGGTGGACATCTCCACCGGCACCGAGCGGTGGCTGTTCCTCGGCTTCTTCCTCGCCTTCGCGATCAAGGCGCCGTTCTTCCCGTTCCACACCTGGCTGCCGGACGCCGGTCGGGCCGCCCCGGCGGGTGCCGCCGCGCTGCTGGTCGGGGTGCTGGACAAGGTCGGCACCTTCGGCATCCTGCGCTACTGCCTGCCGCTGTTCCCCGAGGCGTCGAAGTGGTTCGCGCCGTGGGCGCTGGCGCTGGGGCTGATCGGCATCCTCTACGCCGCATTGCTCGCCGTCGGCCAGTCCGACCTGAAGCGGCTGGTGTCCTACACCTCGATCGCGCACTTCGGGTTCATCGGGGTCGGCATCTTCGCCTTCACCACCCAGGCGGGCACCGGCGCGGTCCTCTACATGCTCAACCACGGGCTCGCCACCGGCCTGCTCTTCCTGGTCGTCGGGATGCTCATCGCCCGTCGGGGCTCGTCGCTGATCTCCGACTTCGGCGGGGCGGGCAAGCTGGTGCCGCTGCTGGCCGGGGTGCTCTTCTTCGCCGGTCTGGCCTCGCTGGCGCTGCCCGGCACCGCGCCGTTCGTCTCCGAGTTCCTGGTGCTGATCGGCACCTTCACGGTGAACAAGCCGGTCGCGGTGATCGCCACCCTGGGCATCATCCTGGCCGCCGCGTACGTGCTGTGGATGGTGCAACGCACCACCCAGGGCACGCTCAACCCGGAGTTGACCGAGGTCAAGGCGATGCACCGCGACCTCACCCTGCGCGAGAAGGCCGTGGTCGCCCCGCTGATCGCCCTGATCTTGCTGCTCGGCTTCTATCCCAAGCCGGTCACCGATGTGATCAACCCCGCCGTCCAGGCGACCATGCAGGACGTCGGCAAGACCGATCCCGCCCCTGAGGTCGGCAGCGTCCAGGAGGCTGCAAAGTGACCGAACTCAAGTTGCCGTCGATCGACTACCCGGCGATCGCCCCGATCCTGATCATGCTGGGGGTGGCCCTGCTGGGCGTCCTGGTGGAGGCGTTCGTGCCGCGCCGCCGCCGGCACCTGGTGCAGCTGACGCTGTCTCTGCTGGCGGTGCTCGCCGCCCTGGTGATGGTGGTGCTCAACGCCGACGCCCGGCTGGTCACGGCGGGCGGGGCGCTGGCCGTGGACGGTCCCACCCTGTTCCTGCAGGGCACCATCCTGGTGCTCGCCGCCATGTCGTTGTTGCTGATCGGCGAGCGGTCGGTGGAGCGCGGCGGCGCGTTCGTCGCCCAGGCGGCGGTGACCGCCGAGTCGGCCGACGACCGGCAGCAGGCCGAGGGGCGCAACGGGGCCACCGAGGTCTACCCGCTGACCAGCTTCGCGATCGGCGGCATGCTGATCTTCGTGGCGGCGAACGACCTGCTGACCATGTTCATCGCGCTGGAGGTCTTCTCCCTGCCGCTCTACCTGCTCTGCGCGCTGGCCCGTCGCCGGCGGTTGCTCAGCCAGGAAGCGGCGATGAAGTACTTCCTGCTCGGCGCGTACGCCTCGGCGTTCTTCCTGTTCGGCGTGGCCCTGGTGTACGGCTTCACCGCCGGCATCCCGGGCCGGTCCGCCGGGGTCGACTTCGCCACCGTGCACGCCGCGGTGAGCGAGTCCCCGGCCAGCGACGTCCTGCTCTACGCCGGGATGGCGCTGATCGCCATCGGCCTGCTGTTCAAGGCCGCCGCCGCCCCGTTCCACGTCTGGACCCCGGACGTCTACCAGGGCGCGCCGACCCCGGTCACCGGCTTCATGGCGGCCTGCACGAAGGTGGCCGCGTTCGGTGCGCTGCTGCGGGTCTTCCACGTGGCGTTCGACCGGGCCGCCTGGGACTTCACCCCGGTCCTCGGGGTGGTGGCGGTGCTCACCATGCTGGTCGGCGCGGTGCTGGCGGTCACCCAGACCGACATCAAGCGGCTGCTGGCGTACTCGTCGATCGCCAACGCCGGTTACCTCCTGGTCGGGGTGCTCGCCCCGACCGGGGCGGGCGTCTCCGGCACGATGTTCTACCTGGCCGCGTACGGCTTCTCGGTGCTCGCCGCGTTCGCCGTGGTGACCCTGGTCCGGGACGCCGACGGGGAGGCCACCCACCTGTCCCGCTGGGCCGGGCTGGGCCGCCGCTCGCCGTTCTACGCCGGGGTCTTCACCTTCATCCTGCTGGCCTTCGCCGGCATCCCGTTGACCAGCGGCTTCATGAGCAAGTTCGCGGTCTTCGGCCCGGCGCTGGAGAGCGGGCACGCCTGGCTGGTGGTGGCCGGTGTGCTGACCAGCATGGTGCTGGCCTTCCCGTACCTGCGGGTCGTGGTGATGATGTGGCTCTCCGAGCCGGGTGAGTCCACCCCGACCGTCGCGGTGCCGGGTGGGCTGACCGCCACCGCGCTGATGATCGGGGTGGCCGCCACGCTGATCCTCGGTGTGGTGCCGGCACCCCTGCTCGACCTGGCGACGGATGCCGCAGCATTCGTCAGGTGATTTTCGTTTTCCCGGATCGTGGGGCCGGCGCGCTGGGGCGCGCCGGCCCCACGGCCGTATCCCCCGTCCCGAGCAGGTCGAACGGGTGTGGCATGGTTGATGGTGTGGTGATTCCGGCGGGGGAGCGTTCAGGCGGCGTCGGCTCCGGCGGTCGTCGGGGCCGGGCGGGCACGGGTCAGATCGGCGCGCTCGGCGTGCACCTGGCCGATCCGCGGGTCGAGGCGTCCGTGCTGGGCCTGCTGGACGACGTCGAGGTCGAGCTGCGGGCCAGCGTGGCCAGCGCCGACCCGCTCGTCACCGAGGCCGCCCGGCACCTGGTCGAGGCGGGCGGCAAGCGGTTCCGTCCGCTGCTGGTGGCCCTGGGCGCGCAGTTCGGTGACCCGGCGGGCACCCAGGTGGTGCCGGCCGCCGTGGTGATGGAGCTCACCCACCTGGCCACCCTCTACCACGACGACGTGATGGACGAGGCGGCCGTGCGGCGGGGCGCGCCGAGCGCCAACTCCCGCTGGACCAACTCGGTGGCCATCCTGGTCGGCGACTATCTCTTCGCGCGGGCCGCCGACATCGCCGCCGACCTGGGCCCGGCGGCGGTCCGTCTCCAGGCCCGCACGTTCGCCCGGCTGGTGCACGGCCAGATCGCCGAGACCGTCGGTCCCCGCGCGGAGGACCCGGTCGACCACTACCTGCGGGTGATCGCCGACAAGACGGGGTCGCTGATCGCCACCTCGGCCCGCTTCGGCGGGATGTTCGGTGGGGCGTCCGAGGCGCACACCGACGCCCTCGCCGGCTACGGGGAGACCATCGGGGTGGCCTTCCAGCTCTCCGACGACCTGCTCGACATCGCCTCCGAGTCGACCCAGTCGGGCAAGACACCCGGCACCGACCTGCGGGAGGGGGTACCGACCCTGCCGGTGCTCTACGCGCTGGCCGGCGACGACTCCGACGTGGCCTCGGTGCGGCTGCGGGAGATCCTGGCCACCGGCCCGCTCGTCGACGACGCGCTGCACGCCGAGGCGCTCGGCCTGCTGCGGGAGTCCCCCGCGCTCAAGCGGGCCCGGGAGACCGTCCGCAGCTATGCCGAGGACGCCCGTGCGCAGTTGGCCCCGCTCCCGCAGATCCCGGCCCGCCGGGCGCTCGAATCCCTCTGCGACTACATCGCCGACCGCACCAGCTGATCCCGCGCCGCCCGCCGGAGCAGTCTGCTGCCGGTGAGCATGAGGACGGCGGCGAGGACCATGGCGACTGCGGCGGCCAGCCACATCGCCGGGTAGCCACGGGCACCGGCGAGCGCGCCGAGCGTGAGCGGGCCGAGACAGCCGCCGGCGTACACGCCGGTCTGGGTGATCGAGGTGGCGGCGGCCGGGGCCTGCGGGTGCAGCCGGACCACCGCGAAGTTCATCAGGCCGGGCCAGGCCCAGCCCAGCCCGAAGCCGAGCACCACCCCCACGGTCAGCGGCACCGGGCCGGCCACGGCCAGCAGTCCCAGCCCGACGGCCCCGACCACCAGCATCGCGGCGATCAGCGCGACGTGGCCGGTGTCCCGCCGGTCGGCCAGCCAGCCGACGCCGATCCGGGCGGCCACGCAGACCGCGCCGCCCAGGGTGAGCACCAGCCCGGCCGGGCCGGGGGTGAGCCCCCGGTGCACCGACGAGTCCACCACGAAGGTGCCCAGCGCATTGGCGGCCCCCGCCGCGAGGGTGGCCGCCGCCCCGACCACCACCAGCGCCGTGGTGGCCCCGCCACCGCGCTGCGCCGCGCGCTCCCGCGCCGGTCCGGCCGCCTGCGGTGGTACGGCCGGTAGCGCGGCCAGCGCGGCACCGGCCGCGGCCACGAACGCCCAGCGCCACCCGGCGGTGAGGGCGATCGCCGGCACCGCCGCCCCGGCCAGCAGCGTGGAGGCGGGGATGGCGGCCTGTTTCACCCCGAACGACAGGCCCTGCCGTCGGGCGGGCACGTGCCGGGCCAGCGCCGCGTTGCTGGCCAGTTGGCCCAACGCGTTGGCGGTGGCGCTCAGCGCGAGCAGACCGACCAGCACGGGGTACGAGCGGGCCAGCCCGGCGATGGCGAGCAGGCAGCCGGCGGCGAGTGCGATGGCGACCCGGGCCACCACGGCCGGGCCGACCCGTTCCACCAGCCGGCCGGACGGCATCGAGGCGAGCGCGCTGACGCCGAAGTAGACCGACACGGCCAGTCCCAGCCCGGCGGGGGAAAAGCCCAGGTCGTCCCCCATCTGCACGGCGAGCCCGCCGACCAGGAAGACCGGCAGGACGCTGGCGATGGTGGTCGCGACCGCTCCGGCGCCGGCCCGCAGGGGGCGTACGGTCGGCCGGCTCGGCGAGGGGCTGAGCACGGTGTCGGTCATCGTGGGCTCAACCTACGCGAGTCGACTTCCTGACAAGCCCCGGCGTGTCGCCCGGGGACCCGCCGCATACCGCCTGGTCTGGCGTCCTCCACCCGAACGGGCGTTCCGTCCTGGCCCGATTTTTCATATGGTGTAAGTCCCCGGCTGCGGAGGTGGTTGTGCGTGACCCCCTGGCGGAACCTTCGGACCTGATCCGGAGCGTTTCCCGCGCGCTACGCGTGCTCGAGTCGGTCGGTCGTGCCCCCAAGGGGCTGACCGTCAAGCAGATCGCCCGGCGGTGCGAGCTGACCGTCGCCACCACTTACCACCTGGTCCGCACCCTGGCCTACGAGGGTTACGTGATCCGTCGAGAGGACGGCACCTACATCGTCGGCCTGGAGATCGCCGCCCGGTACCGCGAACTGGTCACCGCGTTCCGGGGGCCGGCCGCCGTGGGGGAGTCGCTGCGGCGGGCCGCCGTCGACACCGGATGGAGCCACTACCTGGGCCGGTTCGTCGGCGGCCAGGTGGCGGTCACCGCCGTCGCCGAGGGGGCCCGCTCGCCGTACCTGGAGGACATGGTCCCCGGCTTCGACGAGGGTGCGCACGCGACGGCCCTGGGCAAGGCGCTGCTGGCCACCCTCACCTCCGAGCAGCGCTTCCGCTACCTGCGCGAGTACGGCATGCGCCCGTTCACCACCGCCACCCTCACCAGCCCCGAGGCGTTCGAGGCGGACCTGGCCGCCGGTGACCGGCGGGGCATGCAGTTGGAGCTGGGGCAGTTCCGGCAGGGGGTGGCCTGCGCCGCCGTCCTGGTCACCCCGGACAAGGACATGGAACGGCGGGTGGTGCTGGCCTGCGCGCTGCCGGCCAGCGAGATGATGACCTCGGCCCGGGTGGTACGGGCCAAGCTGCTCACCGCCGCCCGTGCCGTCGCCGACGGCATCGCCGCCGACGTCTGACCCGCCACGGGCGAAGGCCCCCTCCCGGACCGAAGCGGGAGAGGGCCCTCGTGGTCGGTCCGGCGGCGGACCGACCCGGGGAGACGCGTCAGCTGCCGATCGGGCCGCCGTCGAGCCGCCAGGTGACCACCACGCCCGGCTTGGCGTAGTCGCCGTCCGGCCAGGTCGACGCCGGCTTCTCCACCGACGCGCCGGTGATCTCGCCGGGGTGCTGCACGGCCACGAACACCGACCGGTTGTCGCCGGTGATGAACGGCCCGCAGGTCTCCGCGCCCAGCGGCACGGTGAGGAACTGCTTGAGGTGCCCCCGCTCCGGCCCCTCGACGGCGGTGGCGAAGAGGCCGTCGTTGCTGCCCAGCGCGTTGCCGTCGGTCGAGATCCAGAGGTTGCCGGTGGCGTCGAAGGCGACGTTGTCCGGGCAGGAGATCGGCGACACCTTGGTCTTGTCGTACCCGGCGAAGTAGGTCGACGGGTCGGCCGGGTCACCGGCGACGATCGGCAGCGACCAGGAGAACGACTCCGCCGTGTTGTCACCCCGGTCCTCGACCAGCTCCAGGATCTGCCCGTGCTTGTTGAGGTTGCGCGGGTTGATCTCGTCGGCCGCCGGCTTGCCGGCCTTGCCCCGGTCGGAGTTGTTGGTCAGCGCCACGTACACCTTGCCGGTGAGCAGGCTCGGCTCGACGTCCTCCGGGCGGTCCATCTTGGTCGCGCCGACCTTGTCCCCGGCGAGCCGGGTGAAGGTGAGCACGTCCGCGGCGGTCATCCCGTCGACGTACGAGCGGTTGCCGCTGACCAGCTTGATCCACCGGCCGGTGCCGTTGAACGCGCCGTCGGCGGGCAGCTTGCCCGAGCCGTCGATCTCGGCGGCGCTGGTCTGGGCGAACTGCGCCACGTAGAGGGTGCCCGACTCCAGCAGGGTCAGGTTGTTCTTGCGGGCCACCCAGGAGTCGCCCGGCATGAACTTCTTGTCCGAGACGAACTTGTAGAGGTAGTCGAAGCGCTCGTCGTCACCCATGTACGCGACGACCCGCTTGTCCCGGGCCACGATCACGTTGGCGCCCTCGTGCTTGAACCGGCCCAGCGCGGTGTGCTTGCGCGGTCGACTCTCCGGGTCGAACGGGTCGATTTCCACGATCCACCCGAACCGGTGCGCCTCGTTCGGGTGCTTCGCCAGGTCGAACCGCTCGTCGGCCCGCTCCCACTTGCGGCTGCCGCTCGGGTAACGGGCGGCGGTGGTGATGCCGTACCGGTCGAACCTCGGCTTCAGCTCGGCGGGCGCGGCGTCGGCGCCGACGAAGTACTGGTTGAAGTTCTCCTCGCCGGAGAGCACCGTCCCCCACGGGGTGACCCCACCCGCGCAGTTGTTCAGCGTGCCGACCACCGTGCGGCCCTTCGGGTCGGCGGCGGTGCGCAGCCAGGCCGAGCCGGCCGCCGGGCCGGTCAGCTCGAACTTCGTGCCCAGCGCGGTGACCCGCCGGTTGTACGGCCGCCGGCCCTGGCCCACCGGCCGCCACTGCCCGGTGCCGTCCACCCGCTCCAGCTCCACCACGGACATGCCGTGCGCGGCCATCGCGGTGCGCACCTGCTCGACGGTGAGGTTGTCCAGGCCGGTGAAGCCGGGGAACATCAGGTCCTCGTTGGTGTACTCGTGGTTGACCACGAGCAGCGCCCGCTTGCCCCGCCGGTCCAGCGGCAGCACCCCGACGAAGTCGTTGTTGTAACCGAACTGCTTGGCCTGGGCGGCGGCGGTCTGCCCGCGCAGGTCGAAGCGGGGCGCACCGGGCAGCACCGGGTCGCCCCAGCGGATGACCACGTGGTGGTCGTACCCGTTGGGGACGACCAGCGTGTCGAGCTGGTTCGGCGGGATCGGCTTGAAGGTCAGCGCTCCGCTGCCGACACCGCGCTGCGGTGCGGTCGGGTTGCCGACCTCCGGCACCACGGGGGCGGCCGGCGCGGCGGCGGCGGGGGCGGCCCCGGCCAGCGCGCCGACGGCGGTGCTGCCGAAGCCGAGCACCAGGGCGCCCACGGCACCCGCCCGGACCACGCCCCGGCGGGACACCTCGCCCTCGACCAGGTCACCGAAGTAGGTGTTGTCGGAGGTGTTGGGCACCGGGTGGTCGCAGGCGTTGCCGCAGCGGTACAGACAGGTCATCGCATCGCGGCTGCCGTGCCGGGTGGCACCGAGCAGCGGGAGCAGCCGAGGACGGTCGCTCATGGAAGGAGCCTCCTGGAAACAGGTCGGTGGCACGCCGTTTTCACCTGCTCGACGTGCGTACCGGGCGGACGCTGCCAGGACGGGGTGAGCGGCCACCGGACGCGGTGTGAACCGGATGTGAACAGCAGTGGCCGGTGAACCGATCAGCGTCACGGCGCGTAGTAACGGGCGGACACATCCGCCGGACTCGTCGCGCGGGAAGCGAGGGATCACCATCAGCGACCACGACGCCCAACTGCTGCGCGCGCTGCACGACGAGCATGCCGAGGCGCTCTACACGCACGCGTTGCGGTTGGTCAACGGGGACCGCACCCGGGCCGAGGACCTGGTGCAGGAGACCCTGCTGCGGGCCTGGCGTCACCCGGAGTCGCTGGATCCACGACGCGGCTCGGTCCGCGCATGGCTCTTCACGACCGCCCGGAACCTGGCGATCGACGCCTGGCGGCGGCGGTCGACCCGGGTCGGCGAGGTGTTCACCGACGACCTGCCCGAGCCGCCGGAGACGATCGACGAGGCGGAGCGCGCGGTGGAGGCATGGACCATCGCCGAGGCGCTGAGCCGACTCAGCCCCACCCACCGGGAGGTGCTGGTGGAGTGCTTCTACCAGGGCCGATCGGTGGCCGAGGCGGCGGCCCGGCTGGGGGTGCCGGCGGGGACGGTCAAGTCCCGTACCCACTACGCGCTGCGTTCACTGCGGCTGGCCCTGGCCGAGATGGGGGTGACCGGATGACCCGCTGCGAGTTCGCACACGACGACGGCGCGTACGTGCTGGGTGCGCTCGCTCCCGCCGACCGGGCCGCCTACGAACGGCACCTGTCCGGCTGCGCGCCGTGCCGGGAGGCGGTGGCCGAGGTCGCCGTGCTGCCGGGCCTGCTGGGCCGGCTCGACCCGACCACGCTGGAGGAGTTCCTCCCGCCGCCGCCGGAGATCAGCCGGATGCCCGACCTGATCGCCACCGCCCGGGACCGCCGCCGTCGCGAGCGGACCCGCAACCGCCGACGGTACGCCGTGACCGCGCTCGTCGCCGCCGCGTTCGCCCTGGTGCTGGGCATCGGCGGGGCCTTCGCCCTGCGCCCGGCCGGCCCGCCCGCGCCGAGCACCCAGGCGGTGCGGATGGTGTCCATGGCACCGGTGTCGGCGAAGACCCCGGCGTTGCACGCGGAGATCGGCCTGAACGGCACCAAGTGGGGCACCGAGGTCACCATGCACTGCGGGTACGACGCGACGGCGGGCTACGGCAAGGCGAACACGTTCCGGCTGGTGGCGCGCGGCCCGGACGACGTGACGGAGCAGATCGCCTCCTGGCTGGCCGCCCCCGGTGACGACGTGAACCTGCGCGGCGCGACCCGGTTCACCGACGCCGACCTGGTCCGCCTCGAACTCCTGCGCGCCGACGGGACCCTCGTCCTCAGCTACGACGTCCGCTGATCCCGGGCCCGCCGGCCGGCACCCCTGTGTGGGCCGGTCCGGCCGGGCCGCCGGAGGTGCGGCCCGCGCCCGGTCGCTGGACCGGGTCGCCGTCGACGGTCACCGGCGCTTCGGTGGTGGGCCGGCCGGGTGTGCTGGTGCTGCGGTCCGCACCCGGTCGCTGCGGGTGCTGCGGTCCGCACCCGGTCGCTGCGGGTGCTGCGGTCCGTGCCCGGTCGCTGGGGGTGGTGCGGCGGTCGGCGGATGCTGCGCCGCGACGTGCTCAGTGGGCGGTGGCCGGGAGCGGGGTGTCGGTGCGGGCGGCGACCCGGTTCCGTCGGCCGTGCCGCAACGCGTCCAGGGTGAAGATCAGCAGGGCCAGCCAGACCAGGGTGAAGCCGGCCAGCCGGGCCGGGGGCATCGGCTCGTGGAAGATCAGCACGCCGCAGCCGAGCTGGAGGATCGGGGCCACGTACTGGAGCATGCCGAGCGCGGTCAGCGGCAACCGGTTGGCCGCGCCCGCGAAGAGCAGCAGCGGGATGGCGGTCGCCGCCCCGGCCGACACCAGCAACGCGGTGTGCCCCACCGAGACCTGCCCGAACGTCGAACCGCCCCGACTCGCCAGCCAGCCCAGGTAGGCCAGGGCCGGCAGCGCCAGCACCGCCGACTCGACGAACAGCCCCTCCACCGCCGGCAGTCCGAGCCGTTTCTTGGCCAATCCGTAGCCGGCGAAGCTGACCGCCAGGGCCAACGCCAGGTAGGGCAGCCGGCCGTAGTCGACGGTGAGCACCGCGACCGCCGCCGCGCCCACCCCGAGCGCCACCCACTGCGCCGGGCGCAGCCGCTCCCGCAGCACGAACACCCCGAGCAGCACCGACACCAGCGGGTTGATGAAGTAGCCGAGCGCGGTCTCCACCACCCGGTCGGAGTTCACCCCGTAGATGTAGGTGCCCCAGTTCACCGCGATCAGCGCCGCCGCGACACCGATCCCGGCCAGCGTCCGGGGGCGGCGGGCCAGCGAGCGCAGGAAGCCGATGTTGCGCAGTGCGGCGAGCAGCAGCGCGACGAACAGCACCGACCAGATGATCCGGTGGGCCAGGATCTCCACCGGCCCCGCCGGGCGCAGCAGCTTCAGATAGATCGGGAAGAAGCCCCAGATCAGGTACGCGCCGACGCCGTAGAGATAGCCGAGCCGCAGCGGAGTCACGTCCCCACCGTAAGGGGTGTGGCCCGCTCGGGCTCCTTGCCGGTGAGCGGGGTCACCGGCCGCTCACCCACTCCATCCACCGCTGCGGTGGGGCCGGTGTGAAGCCCAGCTTCGCGTACACCCCGTGGGCGTCGAGGGTGGCCAGGGCGATCCGGCGTACGCCGAACGCGGCGAGGTGGTCGCGGACCGCGCCGACCAGCCAGGTGCCCAGCCCGCGCCCCCGCGCCTCGGGGGCGACATAGACGTCGCAGAGCCAACCGAAGGTGGCCCGGTCGGTGACCACCCGGGCGACCGCCACCTGCGCGCCGTCCTCCGGCCGGTAGACGCCGTACGGGATCGACCCGGCGAAGGCCCGGTCCGTCGTCGCCCGGCTGCGGCCGAGCGCCCAGTAGGCGTCGGTGCAGAGCCAGTGGTGCACCCGGTCCCGGTCGATCCGTTCCGGGTCGGTGCTGAGCTGGTAGCCGTCGGGGTGGGTCAGTGAGAACACCCGGCCACGCTAGCCCCATCCGGGGTCGGCCCCGCCAGCTAATTCCCGCCCGGTGGCCGCATTCCGTCGGCCGGACGATGGCCCCAGCCCCAGCCCCAGCCCCGCCCCGCCCCGCCGTCAGGCGCGCAGGCGGGAGCCGGGAGCCGGGGGCCGGGAGCCGGGTCAGTCGCGATCGAGGATGGCGCCCAGGATCCAGGTCACGATGCCGACGAGGAGCGCGCCCAGCACCGCCTCGGGCCAGAACCCGTCCACATGGAACGGCAGGTCCGCCTGGTCGGCGATCCAGCTGGTGAGCAGGAACAACAGGCCGTTGACGACCAGCGCGATCAGGCCGAGGGTGAGTAGGTAGAAACCGCAGCCGACGGTCTTGATGATCGGCTGGAGCACCGCGTTGACCACGCCGAAGATCACCGAGACCAGCACCAGGGTGACGATCGCCTCGCCGGCTGAGCCGGTGTCGAGCGTGATGCCCGGGATGAGCAGTGTCGCCAGCCAGAAGGCCACCGCCGTGGAGCCCAACCGGATCAGAAGACCCTTCAGAAAATCCATGGCCGGGATCGTGCCACGCATGGTCCACCTGGGGAAACCACCATGGCCTCCCGATCCGGGCCCGCCGGCCGGTGCCGGTGGCGGATTCGACCGCCCGATCCGTCGGTCGGCGGCCGTGGCCTCCGGTCAGCGGCGGCCGGGCCGGCCGACCAGCTGTGACTCGATCGGGGTGGGCGACAGCAGCGCCCACCGCAGCGCCCGCCGGTTGACCACCGCGACCATGTCGTCCCGGATCCGGGTCAACCACTGCGCCGAACCACCCAGCCCCAACGCCGTGCCCGCCAGGGCGGCCTCCGCCGGGTCGAGGGGCTGCAGCACCGCCAGGTCGGCCCGGCCCAGGGTGTCGACGTCCGCCGGGGTCAGCTCGTCCCGAACCACCAGGGTGGACACCCAACCAGCCCCCGGCGGCGGCTCGCCGGCCACCGTACCCGCGTCGACCACCACCAGCAGTGGGCGCAGCGGCGAGCCGATCGCACCCACCGCCCGCCCGGTCGGGACCACCACGACGCCGCCCTGCTGCCCGCCGATCCCCCGCACGAACGGCGCCCAGGCGCGCGGTCGACCGGTCTGCACCAGCACCCCCGCGCCCAACGCCAATGCCCGCAGCACCAGCAGTTGGGCCGCCGCCAGTCCGCCGACCAGCACCAGCCGGGTGCCCTCGGCGCGGAACAGCCGGATGGTCACCGCGCCACCGTGCCGGTTGGCCCCCACCATCAGCCCGGCCCCGCCCAGGGTCAGCTCCGGTGGCTCCGTCTCCGGCGCGGTCGCCTTCGCCAGCACGGGCACCGCCACCGGCAGCGTGGCGGTCAGGCCGGGCAGTTGTGCGCCGTCGAGCCGGCGCAGCTCACCGCCGGCATCGGCGGCGAGCCGGCACAACCCCTCGGCGGCGAGTGCCAACCCGGCCGGCGACGAGGCGGCCAGCCGTACCGTCAGCTCGGCCGGTGGGGGTGCGGTGTCGCCGCCGGCCTGCGGGCCGGCGCAGAGTGACACGCTGGTGGCGGTCGCCGGCAGCGCCAGCACCCGGGCCACCAGCCGGCGGCCCGGATCGACCCGGGCGTCCGGCCACCGGACCACCCGGAAGGCGGCCTGGTGCAGGCTGCCGGTGCGCACCGTCGACCAGGTCTCCCGCACGGGCTGGCCCGCGTCGTGGTGGGCGAGTTCCCCCAGCACCCGCAGCGCCGCGTGCTCGCCGAGCGGTCGGGCCGGCACCGGCCCGATCCGGCGGACGATCCGACGTACCGTGCCGGCCAGCGCCCGGCGCAGGTCGCTGTCGGACCAGCCGGGCACCCGCAGCACCCGGACCGCGAGCAGGGCCCGCTCCTGTCCCGGGAGCCGCCCCTCGGTCAACTGCCGGTAGGACGTGCCCGCCGCGCCACCGGCCACCTCCACCGGCGGAGCGGGCACGGCGTGCAGCAGCACCTGCACCCGCACGGGTGGTTGCGCCGTCCCGGCCGGCGGCAGCAGCGTGCCGGGTGCCGGCAGCGGGTGGGACCGGTCGCCGAGCAGGTCACCCGGGTCACCCAGGTCGAGCAGGACGGTCAGCCCGGTGGCGTCGTCGATCACCCCCGCCGTCCCGTCGGCCAGCTCCACCGGGCCCAGCACCGCACCGGGGAGCACCAGGCCCAGCAGGGCCGTCGGGGCGGCCTCGGCGGGCAGCCCGCGTCGTCGGGTGACGTAGCCGGCGAGGGCGCCCCACCAGTCGAAGAGCCACCGCCCGCGCCAGCGCCCCCAGGCGAGGCCGGCCAGGACGACCGCCCCGACCGCGGCGAGCGCGGCCGGCCCCGGCCCGTGCCCGTACGCGGCGAGCGGCAACGCGAGCGCGACCTGCGCGGCGACCACCTGGCCGGCGCGTACGGCGGAGCCGGTGCGGGCCCGGGTCGGGACCCCGTGGGCTCCCGGCGGTTGACGCCGGACCGGACGATCGGTCGTGCTCGCCGTCACCGCACTCCTCCGTCGCGTTCTCGCCGCCGGTTCGATCAGATCGGATCTGAACGCGACGGAGGCGTGACCCATGGTAGTGGCCCGGTCGGTCCGATGGGGACCCTGGTTGGCCGCCCGTGGCGCGGTTGTCCACAGGGGAGATGTGCGGGGTAGCACAACCGCGATCGTGCGACTACCGTCAGCGACGAGTTTCGCCGACCATGTCCCGCCAGGCCCGGTGCCGGTGGACACCGTCCTCGATGGACGGCGTGGGGTCGGCACCGACCGACGAGACGAGGTGACGTCCGGATGGCCCAGACCCAGGCAGAGGCTGCGGTGATGCAGCGCACCGCCGCGAAGTTCGAGCAGGTCGACCAGTCGTTGCAGGCCATGCTGACCGGCCTGATGACCGAGTTGGAGGTGTTGCAGCAGGCCTGGCGGGGCGCCGGTGGGCGGTCGTTCGCGCAGGTCAAGCAGCAGTGGGGAAAGGACCAGGCCGCGCTGCAGCGGGCCCTGCGGGAGACCGCCACGGCCATCCGCACCGCCGGCCGGCAGTACGACGCCTCGGACACCGAGGCCGCCAGCCGGGTCGCCGGCACCAGTCGCGGCATCCAACTGCCGCTCTGAACCAGATCCGGGGAGGGACCATCCGATGGACCACGGTGTGCTGGTCGTCAACTTCGCCGCGTTGCACCAGGCCGGCGCGGACATCCAGAAGGCGTTGAACACCCTCGACTCACAGCTCGGTCAGCTGGAACGGGACGCCGCCCCACTGATCGCCGGCTGGGACGGCGAGGCCCGGCAGGCGTACGAGCAGCGGCAGGCGCGATGGCGCTCCGCCTCACAGGACCTCCAGGCGATGCTGCGCGACATCAAGCTCGCGGTGGACGACTCCGCTTCCGACTACCTCAACACCGAGAAGCGGAACGTCGGCCTGTTCCAGTGAGCCGTCCGCCCCGGCGGCAGCGTTCGACGATCCACCGGTCGAGCGCTGCCGTCAGGCGGACCCGGCCGGGTGCCAGCGGCGGCGGACGCCCCGGGGGAGCACCACGGCCAGCAGCACCACCACCGTCAGCACCCCGCCGGTGACCGTGGCGACCAGCAGCGCCCGGTCCCGGGTCGCCGCCCGGCGGTGCTGCCGGGCCAGCAGCACCGGGTCGGCCCGCTCCGCCGGCAGGGCCAGCGTCGACCGGACGGCCGGCCCGGGGCCGGTGCCGGTCTCCACCACCGCCCGGTACGGATTGAGCACGCCGGCCCCGTACCCGCTGCGTCGCCCGCCCGGTGCCGGATCGGCGGTGCCCACGATCCGGCGGGCCACCTCGGCGGCGCTGAGTTCCGGCCGGTACTGCCGCAGGAGCGCTGCGGTGCCCGCCACGAACGGGGCGGCGTAACTGGTCCCCTCGGCACGCTGGTGGCCCTGCCCCGGCGCGGCCATCAGCACGTCGCTGCCCGGAGCGACCAGGTCGACGTACGTGCCGACCTGCGAGAACTGGGCGCGGGCACCCGCCGGGGTGACCGCCCCGACGCCGAGCACCCCGTCGTAGGCCGCAGGGTAGGGCAGCGGGTCGCCACCGTCGTGCAGGTTGCCGGCGGCGGCCACCACGAGCACGTCCCGCCGGACCGCATAGTCGATCGCGTCCCGCACGGCCGGGTTGTCGGCGTACAGGACGACGGAGAGGTTGAGCACGTCGGCGTCGTGGTCCACGGCCCACCGGACGGCCCGGGCGAAATCGGCGGCGCTGACCGTACGCCCCGACTCGCGCCCCTCGACGACCTGCTGCTCGCTCACCCGTACCGGCAGGATGCGGGCCCCGGGCGCGAGCCCCCGGAAGGCGACCCCGGCACCCTCCCCGGCGGCGATGATGCTGGCCACTCCGGTGCCGTGACCGGCGCAGTCGCGGGTGCCGTCGCCGCCCGGGTCGAGGAAGTCCGCGCCGTCGAGCACCCGGCCGCGCAGTTGGGGATGCCGCCGGTCGACGCCCGAGTCGATCACCGCCACGGTGACGCCGGTGCCGGTGGTCAGGGGGGCGATCCGCTCCGGGGCGTACCGTCGCTGGGGCCAGGGGAGGGCGGCGACCGGCCGGGCCGGCGCGGGCGGGCTGGCGCAGGCCGGGGCGGCGCGGGCCGGGGTGACCGACGACACGGTGACCGCCGGCAGCGCGGCGAGCAGGGCTGCCGCCAGGATGATGGGCGCTTGTCGGCTGCCGGGTCGGGACATCGACCGCCTCCGTATCGTGTCGACTCCGGAACGGGATGTTAGCGCCTGGCCGGCGGCCGGGTGGGCCGCCGGTGACCGACTTATTGTGATCTTGTTTTCACCTTGTAGGTTGTACGCGACGCCTGTGGCCTGATCCGGGGAGGAGAGGTGGCCGTGACCGACTGGGAGCCGGCTACCGAGGCCGAGACGGCGATGCGCGACGCGCTGCGGGCCAGCGATCAGGAGCGCTACTTCCGGATTCTTGCTGGTACGGACCTGTTCCTCCCGGTTTCCGGGCAGGCGCTGGCCGGGGCGGCGCCGCTGGGCTGGGGCACCTGGACCACCGGTGGCCGGACCCATGTGCTGGCCTTCACCTCGGCCGCCGCGATGCACTCCTGCCTCGGTGCCTCCGCCGGTCCGTGCCGACGCAGCCGCTACGCCGACCTGGCCACCGAGTGGCCCAACCACGAGTGGTGGCTGGCGGTGAATCCCGGGTTGCCGATCGAGGGCTACCTGCCCGCCTGGTTCGTCTCCCAGCTCTCCCGGGGCGACGTCCGGCTGCCCGGCCGAGCCCCGGGTGTGCGGTCCCGTCCGGAGGCCGACCAGCTGTCGGGCCGGACCCCGGCCGAGGCGACGTCCGACGTCGAAGCGACCGCCGACCTCTCCGCCGGCCCCGCCGAGTGGGCCCCGCCCCGACCGGCCCCGCCAGCCACCCCGGTCCCACCCGCCGGTGGTGGCACCCGACCGGCGGGGGGAGCGCCGCTGACCGACGAACGGGGTCGTCCGGTCGCTGCACCCGGTGGCCTGCGGGACGTCGCTGCCGGGCCGCCCGATCACGGTCGGCCCGTCGGCCCGCCATCCCCCGACGTCGCCGCAGCGCCCGGCCAGCACAACGGCGGCTGGCCGGCGGTCCCCCGCCGTCGGGTCCTGGGCGAGGAATCCGTCGGCCCGGCCAACGGGCGCACCTCGTTCTTCGAACCCTCCGCCGTCCGGGGTGCCCCCCGGTCGCCACGGGACAACCCACTGCGAGCCGGCGAGCGGGCGACTCCACCGGCCCGACCGGGCCTGGGCGGTCAGCCCTTCCCCCGGCGACGCCCGGCACCCGCCCAGCCGGTCGCGGACGAGGCCACCCGGGCGTTCCGGGTCGGTCCGCCCGGCCAGCCGACCCGGCCCGTGCCGGGCAACGGCGCGGCGACCGCCGGCTGGACCCCGGACCCGCTGGCCGATGAGCCGACCCGGGCGTTCCGGGTGGGCCCGCCGGCTGCGGAGGCCACCCAGGCGCTGCCCCGTCGGCAGCCGGCTCCGGACGTGTCGTCGGGCACGCGGCAGCCGCCGGCCGGCTCCTTCAGCGGCCCGGCCGACGCGTTCGCCGGTCCGAACGGCACTTCCGGTGGTACGGCCGGCGCGGCCGGTCCGGTGCCGGACGAGGCGGAGGAGTTGCCGCCCACCGCCGCCGAGCCGGTCTCCGGGCCGCCGGCATCGCGCCGGGGGTTCACGCCCATCGTGATAGAGGGGGTGATCCTGGAGTCCCGCGACCTACCCGTCGTTCCCGCGCCGGTCCCGGCACCACCCGGCGTCCCGGCCTCACCGCCCGTTCCCGCGCCGCCGGTCGGCCCGGTGCCGCCTTCGGGCGGTCCGGCTGCCGAGGACACGGTCAACCTGAACGGGAACGCCGGACTGTTCGCCCCGCCCGTTCGGCCGGCCGCAGCGGGACCGGTCTTCCCGACGCCCGACACGGAGACGGCCGCCCGCCCCCGGCCTGCTCCCGACGACCTGTGGACTCCGGCCGCCGAGCGGACCGCGTCGACAGCCCCACCGGCGACGCCCCCCGCTGCGCCGGTAGCTCCCTCGGTTGCTGTGCCCGGCACGGCACCCACCGCCCCGGGCCCGCCGGCCGGCGGACCGGATGCGCCGCAGGCGTGGGGTGCGATGCCGGTTGCGGCACCCGCCCCGGCAGGTCCGCCCGGGCCGGGCACCCGGCCCGCGCCGGCCGCCCCGACCGGCAGCGCCGTGCCGCCGGCCGACAGCCCGGCTGCGGACGGTCCGCCGCTGGCCGGCCCGGCCCCGACCGCAGGGGTTGCACCCGACCCGGCGGCCACCGGCCAGCCCACCCCGACGGCTGCCGCCGGGACACCGGCGTCGACGGCCGCGCCGGTGGCACGCGGTGCCGACCCGGGCGACCTGTGGACGCCCGCTGCCGAACGGGCCGCGTCGACCTCCCCGGCGGCGGGTCCGGTCACCGTTCCGCCAGCCGAGGTCGGCATGACGCCCACGACGCCCATGCCGGTGGCCGCCCCGCCCGTGGACGACCCGGCCACCGACCCCGTCGACGCGCTGTTCCTGCCGGCCAACGAGGTCGAGGAAAACCTGCTGGAGGCCGTCGGTACCGGCAGCACCGACGGCTTCCTCTCCACCCTGCTGCTGGCCCGGGTGCTGCTGCCGGTCAATCCCGACTCGGTGACCGGCAGCCGGCCCGGCGAGCCCGGTTTCGAGTGGCGCACCGGCACGACGGACGGTGAGACGTTCGTGGTGGTCTACACCTCACCGGAACGGCTGGCCGAGCACGACGTGCCACCGGTCGAGACGATCGAGGTCCGCTTCGTCCAACTGATCCGGCGTTGGCCGGACCCGAGCTGGGCGTTCGCCGTCAATCCGGGCACCCCGGTCGGGGCCAAGCTCCCCGGCGAGCAGATCGTCGCCCTGGCCAGTTGGGCGGCCGACGTCGGGCTCGGTGACGAGGCGGACCTCGAACCGGTGGCCGCCGCCGAGGCACCGGCCGAACGCACCCGGTACGCCCCGCCGGTCACCGATCCGTCCCGTCCGGTGGTGATGCAGAAGGCGATCGCCCCGAGCCAGCTCGCCTACTACCTGGAGCGCGGCTACGACCGGGTCTCCGGTTTCGTGCACCGGGCCGGCGAGTTGGCCCACCTGACCACCCCGGCCGAGCTGCACGACGCCCTGGGACTGGGCTACCCGGACTCCCCCTTCGCGCGGGACGCCGAGGCGGCCTACGTGTTGCGCTGGCCGGCGTACCGGCCGAGTCTCTACCGCATCCCGTACGGCGGGCAGAACGAGGCGGCGATGCGGGCCATGGAGGGCTGGGTCATCGAACGCGCGCCGTTCCGGGGCAACGGGTTCGCGCCGGGGGAGAGCAGCGACGTGGTGGCCGAGTTCAAGGTGGACAGCGCCCGGCTGCCGCACGGGGCGCAGCTCTGGCGGATCGGCGCGGAGGGCACCGAGCGGGTGATCGCCGTCCTGGACACCGACGCGCTGGTCTGGCGACGGGTGGGCGAGTCGTGATGCGCGACGGCTACGTGGCCCGCTGGCAGGGGCGGGAATACCAGGTCAGCCCGGACGGCGACCACGTGCGGATCTACCAGCCGGAGCCCGCCGACGGCTTCGAGGAGGTACGCCCCGGCCGGTACGTGCGGGTCGTCCCGGCCGGCGAGGTCGAGGAGTTGGCGTACGTGCGGACCACCTGCACCTGGCAGGGGCAACCGTTCATCGTGCTCGGCGAGCATGACGGCTGGCTGCGGGTCGAGTACACCGGCGGCCGTTGGCCGGTGGCGCAGGCGATGGGGCTGGAGGTCTTCGACTTCGGCGTCTACCAGGGTTGGGCGCCGGCCGCCGGGGTCGCTGACCTCCGCGAACAGCGGGTCTGACCCCGGGGCGTGACCACCGCCGGGACCGGTGACGTCAGGACTTCGTCCAGCGCAGGATCTCGCCGAGCACCATGTCGCCGGCTTCCACGTGGGGGAAGTGGCCCACGCCGTCGAGCAGCCGCCACTCGTAGGGGGCGCTGACGTACCGGCCGGAGCCCTGCGCGGTGCGCGGCAGGGAGGCGACGTCGACCGCCCCGTGCAGTTGCAGGGTGGGGGTGACCAGGGGCTTCTGCATCAGCCGGACGAAGCGGTAGCCGTGCAGCCGGAGCACCGAGCGGAAGGCCCACCGGTAGCCCTCCAGGGCGCAGAAGGCGGCCTGCGGAATCAGCATCGCCTCCCGGCAGCGTTGCGCGTAGTCGGCGAACTCCGGGCCGGCCACCCACCGGGGTCCACCCCAGCGGCGCAGCATCTGCGTCACCTCGGCGGCGTCGTCCCGGGTGAGCACGTGCTCGTACCGGGGAAGCTGGAACTTCAGCGCCGGGGTGGCGGCGGCGAACTGGCCGCGTGGGTCGGCGAAGATGGCCGCGCGCAGCCGCAGCGGGTGGGGTGCACCGAGCACCACCAGCCGGCGTACCAGGGTGGGGTGGAACGAGGCGGCCGTCCAGCCGATCAGCCCGCCCGAGCCGGCGCCGACCACGGTGGCGGAACGTTCCCCGAGGGCGCGGATCAGACCGGCGACGTCGGCGGCGAGGGTGTAGCCGTCGTACCCCCGGGGTGGTTTGTCGCTGGCGCCGTAGCCGCGCAGGTCCACCGCGACGGCCCGGAAGCCGGCGTCGGCGACGGCCGGCAGCATGGTGTGCCAGGCCCACCAGTGCTCGGGGAAGCCGTGCAGGAAGAGCACCATCGGGCCGGTGCCCGCCTCGACGACGTGGAACCGGCTGCCGTTCGCGCCGACGAACCGGTGCGTCCACGGTCCTTCGGTGAGGACGCAGGACTCGTCGACGGGTCCGCCACGCTGCTCGGTCATGGGGCACAGCCTAGGACCTCGGCACCGGTCGATCGCCCTGCCGACCCGGACGGCACGGCCCGACCGGCGGGGCGTGGTGGACCGGGGCCGGCCGGATCGGGTGGAATCGGACCCGTCGCAGCGCCGCGACGGTTGAGCCGGCTCAGCGCACCCTGAGCGGGCTCAGTGCACCACGCTGATCCTGACGATGCCCACCGGGGTGCCGGGACCGCAGGTGGCGGCCGGGTCGGCCGGCCCGACGGTGACCAGGACGGTGGTGCCGGTGGCGAAGGTGCCCATGCCGGTGCCGTGCAGCGCGTACTCCCGGCCGTCGTCGGTGACCAGGCCGTAGCACGGGCCGTCGCCACCCCGGGTGATCCGGCCGGCGAGCAGGTCCGGTCGGCGCTGGTCGGTGGGGTGCCGTGGGGGCGCGGTGGGTCGCCACCGGGCCGGCGGCGGGGTGGCGGAGAGGGGTGCTGGTCGGCCGGCGGATGCGGCCGGGCCGGTGGTCGGTGGCCGCGTGCCGGTCGGCGAGGCGGTCGGCGGGGCGGTCGGGGTCCGGTCGTCGGTCACGGTGCCTCCGTTCCCGGCGCACCCGGCGTGGGTACGCGCAGGGCCAGCGTGCCACGTCGTCGGTGGGCCGGCCCACCACTCGTGTGGGGCCGGGGCGGCGGACACCAGAGCGCTCAAAAAGGGCCGATGCCCGGGCAGGAGACCTGCCCGGGCATCGGGTGTAGCGGGTGGTGCGTTGATCAGTGGATCAGGAGAAGCGGACCTTCACCGAGGTGCCGTTCTGCTCCACAACCTTGATCTTGGCGCCGGTCGCCGGCAGCTTGACGCCGTGGTTCGGCAGCTCCGGGTACCAGTACTGCTTGGTGTCGTCGAACAGCGGCTGCGCGGCCTGGCCACGGACGTACTGCGGCACGCTGTTGATGTGCAGCGTGAACGAGTCCGCCTTCTTCAGGCCGAACGGCGCGTCGTACACCTGGACGCGGGCCCGCCAGGGGGCACCGGTCAGGTTGTACAGCGGCTCCGGGTGCGCGTCGATGACCATGTTCCGACCCTCGCCCGGGTGGACGAAGGTGTCGTTGTCGGCCCACCGGAGGTTCCAGTAGGAGATCAGCAGACCCTCCTGGTACGCGTAGTGGTCCACGTAGTCCGGGCGGGTGTTCGCGTAACCGAAGTAGTACGGGCCGGTCTTGAGGTACTGGTCGTACGACACGTACGTCCGGTTGCCGGCGATGTAGTAGTTGTCGAACTTGCGGATGTAGGTCTCGGCCGCCACGGTGAACCCGTTCAGGGTCCAACCGGCGGCACCGGCCTCGGCACCATCGCTGAGCACGGTCTGCCCGTCGGCGGTGATGGTGATCGCGTCACCGAAGAAGCCGCCGTCGGAGACGCCGCCGTCGGTCTGGTAGCGCAGCCGGAACTGCACCACCTTGCCGGCCGCCGCGTTCATCGGGATGTTGACGTCGACCCACTGGCCACCGCTGGAGCCGTCCAGGGCGAAGCGCCCGGGGGAGATCTCCTTGAGGGCCTTGCCGTTGGCGGTACCCGGCAGGGTGGACCAGGTCTGGCCACCGTCGGTGCTGGCCTCGAAGAAGAGGTAGTCGTAGTCCTCTTCGATCGAGTAACGACCCTTCATGGTGAGCGCGGCGGTGGTCTTCCCGGTGAGGTCGATCGTCCGCGTCATCGTGGTGTTCAGGTCGTCGTCGTTGCCGGAGAAGAACTGCTTCGTCCCCTCGAACGGCTTGCCGTTCTGGAAGGAGTACTCCCGCTGCGGGAGCACCACCACGGCACCCTGCGCCTTGTCGGAGTTGTACTCCTGCGGGCCCAGGTTGAGGGTCTTCTGCTGGCCGGCCACCACGGTCTCGTAGTCGAGCCAGCCGAGCTGGAGCTTGTTCCACGCGCCGAGGTCGCCGCCCCGGTCACCGATGCCCTGGTCGTTCTTGGCACCGAGCCGGCTCTGGGCCATCAGGGTCCAGTGCTCGTTGTTGTTGTCCCCACCACTGGTGACGTTGTAGTCGTCCGGCAGACCGAGGTCGTGACCGTACTCGTGGTAGAAGACGCTCCGGCCACCGTTCTCCGGCTGGATCGTGTAGTCACCGATCCAGACGCCGGTGTTGCCGATCTGGGTGCCGCCGCCCGGGAAGGTCGACGGGCCCGTGCTGCCCTGGTCCGAGGCGAAGGCGTACCACCGGTGGCTCCAGATGGCGTCCTCACCCTGGATCGGGTCACCGTCGGCCTGGTCGCCGCCGGAGTGGACGATCTGGAAGTGGTCGATGTAGCCGTCCGACTCGTTGAAGTTGCCGTCGCCGTCGAAGTCGTACCGGTCCCACTCGTCCATCGACTTGACGTCGGCGGCGATCTGGGCGTCGGTGCGGCCGGCGGTCTTCTGGTCGGCAACCCACTGGTTGGCGGCGTCCCGGACCAGGTTCCAGGTGTTGTTGCAGGTGTTCGTGGCGCAGGGGTAGCCGTTGGAGCGGCCGTACCGGGCCTCGTTGTACTTCACCTTGACCCAGTCGGTGACCTCACCGTCGACGCTGTAGCGACCCGAGGACTGGGCCTCGTAGTACTGCTTCAGCGACTCGTCACCCTGCCCGGTGCCGAAGTACATCTTGCGGAAGTAGTCGGCGTTGTAGTCGGCCTGCCAGACGGTGGAGTTGTCCACCGCCCGGTTGGGCGCCGGGATCTCGTTGTGCAGCGGTCCGTCGAACCGGGTCGGGCCGGGAACGGCCGGGGCCGTGTCCTGGTCCGGGTAGCTCGGGTGCCGCTCGTTGCCGAACTCCGCGAGGATGACGAAGATCTTGTCGGTCTTCTCGCGGCCGAGTTCGACGTACTGGTCCTGCGTCTGGGCGACGCCCGAGGTCGTCGTCCGGGCGTTGTTCCGCCCCGCAGCCTGGGTCTTGCCAACCTTGACGACCGTGCTGCCGTTGATCTTCTGCGCCTTGGTCTTGCCCGAGATGACCTCGCTGAGGCCCTCCTGGCGCAGTGCCCGCCGCTTGGTTTCGAGCGGGTTGGGCAGATCGTGGTCCGCGTTAGCGGGCTCCGCGATCGACGGGGCGGCCGTCGGGAGCTTCGGCGTCGGCGCGGCGCTGGCGGACGTACCCGTCACCAGACCTGTCGCCGTCAGCGAGAGCCCGAGCAGACCCACTGCGACTTTGCGCACGTGGTACCTCCGGTGTGAGGGAACCGGCCCAACGGGGGTACGGGCCGGCGTAAGACGTCCCACTAGTGGGACCCATGGTGAACATAGACACTGCCGGGACGGGTGGGAAGATGTCCGCGTCGATTTGTTGCAAGATTTTGATGAGATCGCTTTTCACCGTCACACACCGCATGTTCATCAACGGTCATGAGCAGCGCGGACGCCCCGGCAGGGAATCGTAGTGATGTATTTCGATTGGATTGCCGCGATGCGTGAAACAGTGGGCCGGCGGCATCTCCGCCACCGGCCCACTGTTCACCAAACGGTCAGTTGCTGACCTTTACCACCGCATCGCCGGGCGTACCCGACACGGGGTTCAGAACTTCGCCGGAGTGATCCGGACAACCGCGTACGAGTTGTCCGGCGCGGCCGACTCGATCTTGATGGAAACGCCGTACCGGACCTTGGCGTCGGAGGGGTTGCCCGTGCCGAGCACGATCGCCCCACCGCCCAGCGTCACCCCGTAGAACTCGGTGGCCGGCGTGCCGTCCGGGTTCACCACCCGGGTGGTGTACGGCTTGTTGCCCCGCGACGGGACCACCACCGAGGCGTCGTTGTCGCGGGCGTACGGCGCACCGTCGCGCATCTCGATGCCCGGGTACCAGCCCTTGGCGTCGTTGAAGCCCGACACCGGGTGCTGCCGCCCGAACTTCGTGCAGTACGCGCTGTACGGCTCGTCCGCCGCCTCCAGGCACTCGGTGAACGGGTACGTCGGGGTCAGCGAGAACGCCGCGTTCGCCGACTGCGGCCGGCTCGGCAGGTTGTCCAGCACCGACGGGTCCTTCGTCGCCGCCTCACCGGTCCGCCGGAGCGGATCGTAGTGCGAGTCCACGATCAGCAGTCCGCCCTTGGCCCCGTAGCTGGGCAGCGCGGTCATCTGGCCGGTGACGTGGTTGACGTCGCCCAGCATCGTGTCCCGGTACCAGACCAGCATCCCCGGCGCGTTGTACGAGACCCGGTCCACCTTCCACGCCTCGTGCGAGTAGACGGTGTCGTAGGTGTACTTCAGGCCCATGTCGAAGCCGTCGAAGTTGCGCCACTCGGCCAGGTAGTACTGCGCCTTGACCTGGGTGCCCGGGTCGATGTGCCAGCCCGCGCCGGTGGTGTCGGTGAACGTGCCACCGGTCAGCGTCCAGCCGTTCGTGCCGCTCTCCACGTCGTCGCTGAACGTGGTGGCCCCGCCGCCGGTGACCGAGAGGTCGTCGGCGAACCAGCCCCGCTCCTGGAACGCCTCGTCGGTGGCGTACCGCAGCCGCACCTGCACGGTCGTCCCGGCGTACGCCGACAGGTCGATCCAGTCGTGCCGCCAACCGGCGGTGCTGCCGGTCAGGCCGTACTTCTTGTTGCCGAAGTCGACCATGCGGCCGTTCGGGTCGGCGTAACCGTCGTTCGTGGAGACCAGCGCGCCGGCCGCGTCGTACACCTTCTGCTCGGCCCAGGTGGCGCCGCCGTCGGTGGAGACCTCGACGAAGCCGTAGTCCCAGTCCTCCTCGATGACGTAGTTGTTCCACATCCAGAACTTCGCGTCGGTGGCGGCCGGAACGGCCACCTGCCGACCGAGCTTCACGTCCGCCCAGGCCTGGTCGGAACCGCTGTACCACATCCCGGTGCCGCTGTGCGGCTGGGCGAGGGTGACCACCTTGTCCGGCAGGTCGATCTTGATGCCGTCCTGGGTGCCCACCGGGGTCCGCGAGGTCTGCCCGAGCGTCGCCGTCCGGTTCCGCGTGCCGGGGGTGATCGTCAACGGATCGGCCCAGCCCAGCACCCACTTGTCCCAGATGCCCATGTGCGTGGGCAGCGCCTGGAAGATCTCCCCGCTGTGCGAGCCGGACGCCATCAGGTCCCAGAAGTCGACGTCCGAGTCGGCGTTGCCGGAGGTGTCGTAGAGGTCCGGCAGGCCCAGGTCGTGACCGAACTCGTGGGCGAAGACGCCGACCCCGGCGTCCTCCGGCTGCACGATGTAGTTGGACGCCTTCAGGTTCGTGCCGGGGATGGTGTAGCCGCCGGCGACCGTGGAGGAGTGCGCCCAGACGGCGTACACGCCCTGGTCGCCGCCGCCGCGGGACTTGCCCTGACCGGCGTGCACCAGCACCAGGTGGTCGATCACCCCGTCCGGCTCGTTGACGTTGCCGTCGCCGTCGCGGTCGCCCTGGTCCTCGATGTCGTAGTCGGCCCAGGGGAAGTTCGGGTCGGTCGCGGCCAGCGAGTCGATCGCGTCGGTGGCGAGCCGCCCCGCGCCCTGCGGGTTGTCCGGGTGGCCGTTCATCGCCTGCTCCCGGCCGGCGACCCAGGCGCCGGTCTCGTCCTGGAAGCAGCGCGAGGCCGCGTACCAGCCCTCCGAGTGCGGCACGGTGATCCACGGGCTGGCCTGCCCGTCCACCGTGTACGCGCCCTTGGACATCTCCAGGTACATGTTGTGCATGGTGCGGCCGGACAGGTCGATGCCCTTCTTGCCGTCCGGGCCCTTGAGGTCCTTGCGGACCCGCTCGGTGATGCCCTTCTTGGTGTAGAGCATCTTGTCGAAGTGGGCGGGGGAGAAGTCCGGCACCCACATCGAGTTGTTGTCCTCGTGCGGCAGGGTCGCCGGGTTGGGGATGGTGTTGTGCTTCGGCCCGTTCTGCACGGTGCCGGGGACGCAGGTGCGGTCCTCGAAGACCGTCTTGGGGACCATCACCCCGGTGAAGTCGTCGTTGGCCTGGTCGTTGAACTCGACCAGCAGGGTGAGCAGCTTGGCCGTCTGGGTGCTCTTGGCCTTCTTGAACGTGCGCGGGCTCTGCCCGGTGCGGATCGCCCGCGCCTCGTTGCGGGCCAGTTCCCGGGCGGCCAGCGGGTTGCCGCCGGCGAACTTGCGGTCGTACGCGCGGGCCTCGTCCGCCGCCGGGGTGCGGATCCCGTCGGCACCGCGCACCTCCTTACCGGCGGTGTCCGGCTGCACCTCCGGTTCGGCGTAGTTGAGGTAGTGCTCGTCGGCCCCGATCCTGGTCGGGGTGGCCGGCCCGGCGGGCTGGGCCGCCGCGCTGCCGGTCACGGTCAGCGACGTGGCGACGAGGGCGAGGGTGGGCAACGCGACGAGTAGGCGTCGGCGTGCGCCGGTGGGCGGGAAAATGTTCATGCCACTCCGTTTCTCGGGCATGGGAGAGGGATCGCCGGTGACCTACGTCGAACCGAGTCGATATTGCTGAACCTAGATGAGGAAGGTTCACCACCGGAAGGGGGCACCGACGCCTCTGCCCGTTCAGCCCGCGTCGGCTCCGCCTACCGACCCATCCGTACCCCTGAAAAGACGGTGGGTGCCGGTCCACGTGGACCGGCACCCACCGTCGGGTACGGCGCTGGTCAGTCCTCGTCGGACTTCCCGCCGCTGAGTCCGGAGGAGATCAGCTCCATCACCGAGGAGTCCTGGAGCGTGGTCACGTCACCGAGCGACCGGTTCTCGGCCACGTCCCGCAGCAACCGGCGCATGATCTTGCCGGACCGGGTCTTGGGCAGCTCCGGCACCAGCATGATCTGCCGGGGCTTGGCGATCGGGCCGAGCGTCTTGGCCACGTGGTTGCGCAGCTCGGTGATCAGCCGCTCGCCCGCCTCGCCCGAGACGTCGGCGGTGCCGCGCGGGATGGCGAACGCGACGATCGCCTGCCCGGTGGTCGGGTCGGTCGCGCCGACCACCGCCGCCTCGGCCACCGCCGGGTGCGACACCAGCGCCGACTCGACCTCGGTGGTGGAGATGTTGTGCCCGGACACCAGCATCACGTCGTCGACCCGGCCGAGCAGCCAGATGTGCCCGTCGTCGTCCTTCTTGGCCCCGTCACCGGCGAAGTACATCCCCTCGAACCGGGACCAGTACGTCTCGATGAACCGGTTGTCGTCGCCCCAGATGGTGCGCAGCATCGACGGCCACGGCTCGCGCAGCACCAGGTAGCCACCACCGCCGTTCGGCACCGACTGACCCTGGTCGTCCACCACGTCGGCGACGACACCGGGCAGCGCGGTCATCGCCGAGCCGGGCTTGGTCGCGGTCACCCCGGGCAGCGGGGAGATCATGATCGCGCCGGTCTCGGTCTGCCACCAGGTGTCCACGATCGGCAGCTCGTCCCGGCCGACGTGCTGGCGGTACCACATCCACGCCTCCGGGTTGATCGGCTCACCGACGCTGCCCAGCAGGCGCAGCGACGACAGGTCGAAGCCCGCCGGGATGTCCTCGCCCCACTTCATCATGGTGCGGATCAGCGTCGGCGCGGTGTAGAGGATGCTCACCCGGTACTTGTCGACGATCTCCCAGAACCGACCCTTGTGCGGGGTGTCCGGGGTGCCCTCGTACATCACCTGGGTCGCGCCGTTGGCGAGCGGGCCGTACACGATGTAGGAGTGCCCGGTGACCCAGCCGATGTCGGCGGTGCACCAGTAGACGTCGGTCTCGGGCTTCAGGTCGAACACCGCGTGCGCGGTCCACGCCGCCTGGGTCAGGTAGCCGCCGGTGGTGTGCAGGATGCCCTTCGGTCGGGCCGTGGTGCCGCTGGTGTAGAGGATGAACAGCGGGTGCTCGGCGTCGAACGCCTCCGCGACGTGCTCCGCCGACGCCGTCTCCACCGCCTCGTGCCACCAGTGGTCCTTCGCCGACCAGGCGACCTCCTCGCCGGTACGCCGGACCACCAGCACGTGCTCGATCGACGGGCAGTTCGCCACCGCCTCGTCCACGGTCGGCTTCAACGCCGACGGCTTTCCCCGGCGGTAGCCGCCGTCGGCGGTGATCACCACCTTGGCGCTGGCGTCGGAGATCCGGTTGCTCAACGCGTCGGCGGAGAAGCCGCCGAAGACCACGCTGTGGGTGGCGCCGATCCGGGCGCAGGCCAGCATCGCCACCGCCGCCTCGGGGATCATCGGCAGATAGATCGCCACCCGGTCACCGGCGACCACCCCCAGGTCGGTCAGCGCGTTCGCCGCCTGGCAGGTCAGCCGGTGCAGGTCGGCGTAGGTCAGGGTGCGGGTGTCGCCCGGCTCACCCTCCCAGTGGATCGCCACCCGGTCGCCGTTGCCCGCCTCCACGTGCCGGTCCAGGCAGTTGTACGCCACGTTGAGCCGGCCGCCGACGAACCACTTCGCGAACGGTGGGTTCGACCAGTCGAGCACCTCGTCCCACGGCTTGGCCCAGGCCAACCGGCCGGCCTGCCGCTCCCAGAAGGCGAGCCGGTCCGCGCCGGCCTCGTCGTACGCGCCGGCGGTGACGTTGGCCTCCGCGGCGAGTGCGGCCGGCGGTGGGAACTGGCGCGTCTCGTTCAGCAGGTTGGCCAAGGCCTCGCTCATGCGGTGACTCCTTCGTCGGGTGACCTGCGTCTCCTACCTGGCCGAGGTTAGTCCGGGCGGTTGTGGACCGCGACACCCCCGGTGCCGGCCGGCGCGCTCAGCGGCCGTCCCGGCGCGCTCGACGGCCCACCCGCCCCGACCTGCGCCGACCTGATCAGGATCGGACTCGACGGCCCGATGCGCTGATCTTGGCAGTCACCGGTCGATCCCGGCCGGTTCGGTGCGCCGACCCGCCCGCCGGGCAGGTGGGAGCCCCCGGTGGACCCGGTCGCCCTCCCGGCGGGTGCCGTCCGGCGCGGGCCGCCGGGTCGCTAGCGTGGCGAGGTGACCACCGACCCGCTCGCGCCGCTGCTCGCGCTCGCCGACATCGCCCCCGCCGTCGAGCAGGCCCGCGAGCGGGTCGACCAGGCGATGCGGCACCGCGCGCTGCGCCGCCACGGTGGCCAGGTCGCGGCCGAGGTCGGCCTGCGCTGCGCGGTGGCCAGCGCCGCCCTGGAGGGGTACGACCACGAACGCGAGGCGGTCCGTGCCGGCACTGTCACCGAGCCGGTGCTCCAGGGGGCGCTGCGGGTGGCCGGGGCGCTGCCCGGGTTGACCGACCGGTGGGCGAAGGCCCCCCGGCAGGCGCTGGCCCGGCTGCACGTGCTCGCTGCCCGGGACGTGGTCGCCGAGGCCGAGCTGGGGCGTCCGGTCGCCGATCCGGTGGTGGCCGCCCGGCTCGACGGGCTGGCCGGCCTGGTCGCCGGCGGGACGACGGTCCCCCCGCTGATTCTCGCCGCCGTGGTGCACGGTGAGCTGCTCAACCTGCGGCCCTTCGCCGGCCCCTCCGGGGTGGTCGCCCGCGCGGCCGCCCGGCTGGTGCTGATGTCCCGGGGGTTCGACCCGCGCGGCCTGGTCGCCGTCGACGTCGGCCACCGGGAGCGGGAACCGGAGTACGTCGGCGCGGCCGGGGCGTTCGCCACCGGCACCCCGGACGGCCTGCGCTCCTGGCTGCGGCACTACCTGAGCGCGGTCGAGGTCGGCGCGGACCAGCTCACCCTCGTCGGCGACGAGATCATCGCCGCGGCCTGACCGGTGCCATCCGCGTACCGGTCCCGTCCGGTCCCGGTGCGTGGTCAGTCCCGGCGGGTGGCCCGGTTCACCCGGGACCGTAGCGCACGGCGGGCGATCGGTCCGAGGTCGTCGACGATCTCGATGAGCACGGCGAGCTGGTCGAGGGCCGACATCGCCTGCCGGGTGGCCGCCCGGTCCACCCCGTCATAGAGTTCCAGCCCGACGAACGCGGCGCAGACGGCGCGGGCCAGGCCGGGCACGTCGGCGATCTCGGCGAACGGTGAACCGGCGAGCAGCCGGCGCAGCACCGACTCGATCTCGTCCACCCAGAGCTGGAGCGCGGCGGCGGTGGGCGCGGCGAGCCGTTCGTCGGTCTGCGCCCCGGCCAGCAGTTGGGCCAGGAAGGAGACGTTGCCCAGCTCGCGTTCCTGCTCGTGCAGCTCCTGCCCGACGGCGAGCAGTTCCCGCAGCGAGCCCACCTCGGTCAGCCGGGTCGACCAGTGCGCGAGCCGGTCGGCGGTGCTGGCCCGGCAGGCGGCGGTGAGCAGGTCGTCGACCGTGCCGAAGTGGTAGAAGACCAGCGCCTGGTTCACCCCGGCGGCGGCGGCGATGGTGCGGGCGGACACACCGGCGATGCCGTGCGTACGGATGGCGGTGATGGCGCCGTCCAGGAGGCGCTGCTTGGTGCCGGACATCGTCCTCCTCGTGGGCCCGCCGGGTGCGGCGGTGTGATCATCGCATCGGTCACCAGCTGCGCCAGCCAGGTGACCCCGGGCAGTCGCAGGGTCCAGCCGACCACGGCCCAGCCGAGATGCAGGTGTACGAGTGCGCGGGCGACGGCGGCCACCCCCCGTGCCGAGCGACCGTCGCCGTCCACGTACTCCGCCCGCCACAGCACCTCCTCGGCGGCGGTGGCGGGACGAATCCGCAGGCCCACCGGGTGGCGGCGGGCAAGGAAACGCCAGGTGGCGGCGCACGGGCCGCAGCCGTCGTCGAGCAGGAGCACCGCCGCCGGCCCCGCGTGGTACGGCCGCCGACGCGGCCACCAGTCGCGCACCTGCCGCCGGTACGCGTGCCACGCCCCGCCGTACCTGCCGGCCAGGTCGTGCTCCTCGTGCGGTCGGGCCACCGCCACGCTGAAGGCGACCGCCACCACCGCGGCCAGCACCAGCGCGGAACTCCGGGTGAGCGCGGCGGTGAGCAGCACCAGGGCCACGGCGCAGGCCTGCATCGGGTTGGCCAGATAGGCGTACGGCCCGGTGGTGACCAGCCGCTCGGGCGGATCCCACGGGTACGGCGTACCGCCGCCGTGGGTGACGAACTCGCGGACCGCGGCGAGTGCCGGGGCGGCCAGCACCAGCGCCACCTGGGCGAGGAGGAGCAGGGCGGGCCGGGGCAGCCCGGTGGCCGTCGCCCACGACCCGTCACCGACCTCGAAGGCCAGGCTGGGGACGAGCCACAGCAGCAGGGTGGTGAAGACCCCGACCTGGAGCAGCGTGCGCGCCGCCAGGTGCCGCCGGTCGGCGCACCAGCGACCGAGCAGTTGCGCCGGCAGGGCCACCACGAGCAGCCCGACCAGCTCCCCGACCAGCCAGTTCGGGCCGAGCCTGACCAGCGGGTGCAGCGCCGGCATGGCCACCGCGTCGATCCAGAGCAGCAGGCCCAGCGTCACCGGCAGCGGCAGCGTCCGGCGCAGCAGCACGGGCAGGGGGCCCCAGAGCGCGGCCCAACCGATCCACAGGTCGACCGGCATGCCCCGGTAGCTTCCCCGCACCGGGGCGAACGCGTACCAACCGGTGCACCGGGCCACCTCGTCGAGGGCGGCGATGCCGATGCCGGCGGCGAGGAAGGCCAGCAGCGCCGCCGCCCGACCGGCGCGGCTCCGGTCGACCCGGATGGCGGCGAGCACGGCCAGCAACGGCACCGCCAGGCTGAGGTAGCGGGCGGCGATCATCGCAGCGTCATCATGTCCAGCAGGTGCCCCACCCCCGCGCCGAGCAGGACCTGCTGGATCGGCCCGAAATACCAGGAGGGGTCGAGCCCCCGGGTGTAGTCCACCCGGATGCGTACCTCGGTGTGCCGCTCGTCGACGGCCCGCCAGGTCAGCTCGGCGTGCCGCCAACGCAACCAGCGCGCGGTGATCGCGCTGTCCTCGACGAACCGGAATCCCACCCGCTGCGCGGCCACCGTCTCCACCTCGGCGAGCAGGTGCCCGCCGGGGCCGTGGGCGCTGCCGTGGTAGCCGAACATCCACCGGTCACCCGGGTCGAGCCCGTCCCCGCTGACCTGGCCGGGCGTGGGCACGCCGAGCAGCCGCAGCGGCACCGACCGGACCGGCACGGGACGGGGACCGGCGGCGAGCCGGGCGGCCACCTCGTCGGCCGGGAGGGTCACCACCCGTACCACCTCGACGGACTGGTCAGGCACCAGCCGTGGGGCCAGTCCGCTGCCCTCCAGCCCCGGTAGGAGCAGCAACGGCACCGCGAGGACGGCGTACGAGCGGGAGGCGTCGCGCAGCGCGCGGATCAGGGCGGTGGTGCCGTGGGACACCGCGTAGACCAGGGGGGCGGCGAGGATGACGCAGATCGCCCCCTCGTGCAGCGCGACCGCCGCCAGCAGCAGGGCGATCGTGGTGATCACGAAGACCCGGCCGTGCGCGGTGCGACCGGGCAGCAGGGCGAGTGCGGCGGCGAGGGTCGTCGGGAGCACCACGAAGAGCAGGGCGCTGTCGGCGCGTCCACCGCGCACCGTGGCGACGAAGACCACCAGTCCGAAGGCCGAGATCAGTCCGGCGAGCACCCAGTTCGCGGCGGTCCGCCGGGGCGGTCCATCCTGCTCGATCATCCATACCTCCCAGTTTTGAGCGTGTGCTCAAAACTGAGCATAGGCGCATTTGAGCGAACGCTCAAACATGGCTTCGCAGGAGCCGTGACCTGGATCATGAGGTCATCCGCTCGGCCGCCGGCTGCCGCCCCGGCGTCATTCCGGCGGGGGCGGTACGGGACCTGGGTGCGACGGGCCGGTCACGTCCGATGGGCCGGTCACGTCCGATGGGCCGGTCACGTCCGATGGGCCGGTCACGTCCGATGGGCCGGTCAGGCCCGGCTGTCAGGGGCGGCAGCAGTGGGTCAGGCGGCCTGGGCGGCAGCGGTTGGTCGGGCGGCCAGGCCGGCTGGATCGGTCACGCTGCCTGCGCGGGCCGCGTGTCCCGCGCGGCAGGGTCCGTCAGGCGGCGGGGTCGGTCAGGCGGCGGGGCCGGCTAAGCGGCGGGGTCGGTCAGGCGGCCTGGACGGCGCGGGTCCGACGGTGTCGGCCGTACCAGGCGATGCCGATCGCCACCCCGACGCCGACGCCGAGCGCCGCTGCGGCCACCGGAACCGCCGGGCGCTCCCGCAGCCGCCGGCCCAGGGGGATCGGATGCCGGAACTCCAGCACCGGCCAGGCGTTCTCCACCGCGAGCCGGCGCAGCGCCCGGTCCGGATTGACCACGCTCGGGTGACCCACGCACTCCAACAGCGGCCGGTCACTGTACGAGTCGGAGTAGGCGTACGAGTCGGCCAGGTCGTACCCCCGGGCGGCCGCCAACTCGTTGACCGCCTCGACCTTGCTCGGGCCGGCCGCGTAGAACTCCACCTCGCCGCTGTAACGCCCGTCCTGCACGCTCATCCGGGTGGCGATCACGTCGGTCACCCCGAGCAGCGCGCCGATCGGGCGGACCATCTCCTCGCCGGAGGCGGAGACCAGCACGACGTCCCGGCCGGCCGCCTGGTGCTCCTCGATCAGCACGGCGGCTTCGGCGTACACGTAGGGGTTGATCAGCTCGTGGAGCGTCTCCGCGACGATCTGGCGGACCTGTTCCACCCGCCAGCCCTTGCAGAGCGCGGCGAGATAGTCCCTGGTCCTGGCCATGGTCTGCTCGTCGGTGCCGCCCAGCCGGAACATCAGCTGCGCGTACGCCGACTTCACGACATCCCGTCGCGTGATCAGCCCGTCCCGGTAGAACGGCCGACCGAATGCCAAGGCGCTCGACTTGGCGATGACGGTCTTGTCCAGATCGAAGAAAGCGGCACTTCGGCCCACGGCCGGCAAGTCTAGTCCGATGGTCTAGGGTCGGCGGGTGCCCCGGGGCCAATACCCCACCCGACCTGCGGGAGCACCTCCACCACGAATGCTCAACGTGATCGCAGTCACACGCTGCGGTCATAATTTCGCAGGGAGTGGGGTCGACAACACTCGACGTGAACACTCCGCTCGGGCAGACTTGTCCGCACGACAACGATTCATGTCCCGGAAACTGACAGACCCTCGGCGGTCGCACCCCCCGCGACCGCCGGGCCGGTTCGGCTCAACCCCCCCGGAGCCGAACCATTCGACGACCCCCGTCTCCCCCCGACGGGGGTCGTCCCTTTCCGGGTGGGAGCGCTCCTGCGGAGGTTAAGGTACGTCTTCCGAGAAGGCCGGCCCAGCTTGGCCATCCTCTTCTGCACCGGTAGGCGCGCTCTCCGGCAGGAGCTTGTTCGCGCGGACGAGGATCTGTGCCTGTTGGCCCCGCCGACCGGTCCGGCCGAGTCTGAGCCCTTCGACCCAGATCCATTCGTCGTGGGGTGGGCGGTGGGCGATCAGTCGGACCCCGGTGACCCACAGCGTGACTGGCCCGTCCGAGGGCATCAGTCGCTCCGCCGCGCTGATCTCCAACACCGCGCCGAGTCGTACCCGAATGTCAAACACCGTGTCCCCTCCTGGTCGGCCCCGCGTTCCTGCGTGGGGGCGTGCTCGTTGTCGTCCTTGGCTGCACGTGTAGGCCGGCGATCTGTACGAAGACCTCACGTCGCGTCAACGCCTCGCCGGTGGCCTGGTTGATGGCGTAGCCGGTGAGCCAGACCCACCCGTCGTAGGTCGGTTTGTCGTCCACCGACGTCACCCGCAAGCACAACGCCCGGTCGCCGGCGAACTGCACCGACGCCCGGTGGTCGATCAACACCAGGTCACCCGGTGCGGGCACCCCCGGCCGATGCGGCAGCGAGGTGCGAGGCACCGGGGTGGGCGGGCCGTTCACGGGACGGCGTTCGGGTCGCGGTCCCACACCAGCACCCACCCCGGGCCAGCCTCAGCAACTCGCCGTGCGACCGGAGCCCGCGCAGTCCAGGTAGGACCGCCGGGCCAGGGACCGCGTCCGCTCAGTCCCCCGCGCCATGCCTCGGATGGCGGTGCGGGCAAGGGTGTACTTCCAGCCCACGCCCGAACAGGGTTGGCAGTTGGTCGATGCGCTCAGCCCCGTCATGCAGACAGGTTGTGGCACGAACCGCCCACCGACCCGGAAAATCCTTCCGGGGTCACGACAGGCTGAGGGGAGACAGTGGACCGATGCGCGGGAGAACGAACAACCTGACCATCGGCGAACGCGTCGCCTGGTACCGCTACCGACGCGGCCTGTCCCAGGAAGTCCTGGCCGGACTCATCGGCCGTACCGCCGACTGGTTAGGCAAGGTCGAGAACAACCGGATCGAGCTGGACCGGCTCTCCGTCATCAAGTCACTCGCCGAAGTCCTGGACGTGCCCCTCGGTGACCTACTCGGCGAACCCGCCCTACTCGACTGGACCAGCGACAGCGGCACCGCCACCGTCCCCGCACTCCGGGCCGCCCTGATGAACTACCGCGCCCTCGGCCCCTTCACCAACGGCCCGGACCAGGAACCCCCGAGCATCGCCGCGCTCAAGAAGGACGTAGGCGCACTCTGGGACGCCTACCAGAACTCCCGCTTCGGATACGTCACCGGCCGCCTACCCGACCTGCTCCACCGCGCCCAAGCCGCCACCGACCACCACCACGGCGACGACCAGGACCAGGCCCGCCGACTCCTCGGTCTGACGTACCAACTCGCCGCGACCCAGCTCACCAAGCTCGGCGAGAGCGACCTCGCGTGGATCGCCGCCGACCGGGGCTTGGCCGCTGTCCGACCCACCGGCGACCCGCTCGTCACCGGCAGTCTGTTCCGCTCCGTCGGCCACGCCCTACACGCCACCGGCCGGTACGCCGAAGCCGTCCGCCTCACCGTGGACGCCGCCGGCTACCTGGAGCCCCACCTCACTCAGGCCACGCCGGAACTGCTCTCCGTCTACGGCACCCTGTTCCTGTCCGGCTCCATGGCCGCCGCCCGCGCCAACGACGCCGCCACCACCCGAACCTTCCTCGCCGCCGCCGACCACGCCGCGAGCCAACTCGGAGCCGACGCCAACCACCTCTGGACCGCGTTCGGACCGACCAACGTCGCCATCCACCGCGTCGCCACCGCCGCCGAACTCGGCGACCTCCAAGTCGCCATCGACCTCGGCCCCCGCGTCGACACCACCGGCCTACCCATGGAACGCCGGGTACGGCACGCACTCGAAGTCGCCCGCGCATACAGCTCCTGGAACCGCCTCGACGACGCCCAAGCCGCCCTACTCGACGCCGAACAGATGGCACCCGAACAGGTCCACCACCACTTCCTCAGCCGCCAACTCACCCTCACCTGGATACGCCGACAACGCGGCAAGCCCACCGCCGAACTCGTCGGACTGGCCCAGCGACTCAAAGTGCTCGACTGAACCCCACCCCTCTACGCTGCCCAGGTGACGACCAACGAGATGCCACCCGTGGCAACCCCACGCGTCGCCGCAGGCGCCCTCTTCCTCGACGCTAAAGGCCGCGTGCTCCTCGTACGCCCCAGCTACAAGAACCACTGGGACATCCCCGGCGGCTACGTCGAACCCGGCGAATCCCCGCGCGCCGCATGCGTACGGGAGATCGAGGAAGAACTCGGCCTCACCATCGCCGTCGGCCCCATGCTCGTCGTCGACTGGGCCCCCGCCGAGGGAGAAGGGGACAAGCTCCTCTTCATCTTCGACGCCGGATCTCTCACCACGAAGCAGGAACAGGCCATCCGCTTCGTCGACGGAGAACTCACCGAGTGGCGTTACGTGACACCGGAGGACCTGGACCGGCACGGGCCGTCTCGCCTGGCCCGCAGGCTCCGTACAGCGATCGCAGCGCGCAACGGCAGCAACACCACCTATGCGGAGCACGGCACTGCACCACTGGGCACCACGTTGCCGAAACAATCTCAGTAGGGATCAAGGCGCTCCGCGCGGCGCGGGCCGGGGCGCGGCAACCGGCTCCTACGGAGCCGCCGCCCCGGCCGCCTATGGCGCCGGGGCGGAAAGTCAGCCGGCCCGCAAACCACGCCCCGCCCCGCGCGTCACCCCTGGGTCGGTGAAGAGACCCGGTGACGAGTCCTGGGACTGACCGGGACCATGCGACAGCCTCTACCTTCCGTGGCTTCCAGCCCTGGTGACGTCTCACCGCGGACCGGTCGACGGTCGGCCAGTCGAGTTGCCGAACGGAATCCGTCAGGCCGCTCACGGATCCGAGGTGGGAAAGGGGTGGAGGTAGAAGGAGGGGCGGCGGGTGGGTGTGGGGTTGGGGTTAGGGCTGCCTCCGGCGGGGGCGCAACGACTCCAGGATGGAGTTGCCGAACGTGTCGGTCCGTGGGTGGTTGGGGTGGGATGCCATCCCGCCAGCCACCGACCCAGGCAAGCCGAGCAGACCAGGGCCAGGGTGACAAGGTCGTACGTCCGGTAGGGCGCTCCACCTTGTCACCCTGGCCCTGGCCCGCTCCACGGTGTGTGGGTCGGCGGCAGACGGGATGACATTAGGTGATGAGCGGCGCCATCTGTCGATGTCGGATTGTGGTCAGCGCAAGCTAGCGGGAAGCCCAACGGATGGCTTGTCTACCGATAAGTGGGTCGATACCCTTCCTTCTGCGCTATTGAGCAGCACGAAACGCAACGTCGCTTGGAGATCCGCCATGACTGTAGGAATTCCCGAAGAGGGAAACCCAATTATTCAGGACTTCATGTACGTCGACGTACCTCGGGTTCGATCTCTCCTCGGACAGTTGTATCAGGGAACTCCTGAGAAGGTCGAGGAAGTTAGTGAGAAGCTTAGGCGTTGGGGGCTAGGTGCCACTCTGGGAATTGCCAAGGGCGAGGCCGGAAAGCAATCCATAGAACGTAATCAAGAAACCCGGAGCTATGGTGAGCTTCATTTCACCATGTTCGAGCAAGCTGCCGAGGCGGCAGGCTTTCTTCATGACATATCCGACGTGGCATTAGTTCCCCCAAATTGGACCAACGGAACTATTCAGGAAGTGGCACCAGAAGGTTCGATCGTAAGGTTGACCGCGGCTTCGAATATCGTTGACGGCCACTATTTCTCGGAGATGGTGGGCCACATGCTTGAAGCGAATATCCTTGGCGGTCGGCAAAAGACTGCCAAGAGCGTATACAGCATGATGAAGATTATGTATCCAAAGGGTGTGGTGCTTCGGGTAATGCCTTGCGGCGCCTCTCGCCCAAATCACGGCTTCGTGGGCACGCTATTGGAGCGCTCAGAGTATATCGATACCGAGCGTAGTGCTTTGTATGGGAGATACGGAAACGAGCCTAGAGAGTGGGTGACGGTCGGCATTGTGGCAAGACGAGGCGAGCGCGAAGTTTCGCCAGCTATGCCAGAGATGGACGCTGGCGGTGGCAAGGGCTTCCAGCGAGAGCAGCTCGACGCGCTCGTGCAGTACTTCTCTAAGCTGATGGAATCACATGGTGCGAATGAGTCGCCTACTTATCCTGGTGTCGCTATAGTGCCTCTGGCAGTCTATAGGACGATCGTCGGCCGACGGGCGTAGGACCAAGCAGTGACGTGTCGGCAGAGGCGTGAGCTGTCCAGAGGCCGGCGATGGACGGCTAGCATCGGCCTTGGTCAAGCGTAAGATGCAGCTAAAGGGCCAGGCGGAAGTCCTCGATCCGCTGTCTGATAACCACTGACGGATCGTCACCGCTCTCCTTGTTCTGTAGCATCTGCGTCACGTCTTCGTCATTGAGAACAATTAGCATCTTGTTGTGTAAGATCCACTGCTCTCGCCGGGTGAATTCGGCCGCCCTGTCCGCGCCTTTTCGCGTGATCACTATTCCAAACAGCCCTGTTCCGTGTCGCTTGAGATAGTTGCACACTTGTAGAACGTTGGATTTGCTCACCAGCCCTTGAAGGTTCTTAGCGTCCGCGACGAGGTAGTCGGCTTGATAGTGGCTACGGAGAAATTGCCAAAAACCAGAACTTGAATAGTTTGGCATAATGAAATCGCGCCGATTTATGCCGGATTCGGTTGCGTTCTCTTCGATAGGGCTGGAGAGTTCGGGGCAGAAGAGGTATTCGAATATCTCGCGACAGAGCTTTTGGTAGGCTGACCAGTCCTTTCTTCCTGGAGTCAGTTCTTGAAGGCGATGCCGTAGCTGCTCTGCTTGACTTCGCCTGGGAGGTGTAGGCTCTGAGCTCTCGACGCCATCAAAGAAATCGTGCACCTCGCTTGTCAGGCCAACCGAAGCGCCTGCTCGCATGATCCAGTTCTTATCCCAGACGTTAATGCCATCAAGCTGCAGGGCATCAAGTTTCTCGGGCGTCAGTAAACCGGGTATCGCCAGTGTTATGCTGACGTCTCCCCGGCGAAACAGGTCCGACGTCGCCTGACGATATTGTATGAGCTTATCTCGAAGGTCAAGGAGTCTACCGAAAGTCTGCGGGTAGTTCTTCTTTACCTCTACGACATGCACGCCCGCTGGCCCTTGTAAAATTAGGTCTGGCACGAGTCCTTCCGCTACTCGGCTCTCTTGTTGGATAATTGTATCGGGATGCTGTCGTTCTAGGATCTCGATTAATAGTCGGGTTAGGTCCCTCTCGGTCCGTCCCGGCTTGTTCGGCTCGCCCACTCGTACGATCCTATATGGAGAGGAGCGAGTTGGCGATGCCGTAGGCATCAAGGGTTGCTCGCGGTGTGCGCGTCGGCGTTGCCCGGCATGCGTGGCAGTGATGTTCTCCCGTACGTCCCGCAGGGCCCTCCCTGTCCCTACGGCCTGTGCCGAGTTCCGCCATGTGCGGACGAAGGTCGACGGGATGGCTAAGGGGCACGGCCGAGACGCGCTATGTGGGGTTGAGCAGCAAACCGCTACTCTCGCAACGTGCGCCGCTTGCTCTTGGACTCAAATGCCATCGACCCGTTCGCCGACGTCCCAAACGCATACGAGGCCGCCGAAAAGGCAGTAACCGACGGTGCGTACGAGCTGATATTTACGCACGTAAACATTGACGAGTTGGCAGAGATCCCAGACGTCGACCGCAGACAGCACCTCCTCCTGGTGATGGTGGGCCTCGGCCGACTCGTCCCTACCGGCGCTGCCGCCGTTGACTACTCGCGCGTGAGTTGGTGCCGGGCGGTGGACGATCCGGACGTGTTCGAAGCGGTGCAGTCCGGCAACATCGATCACACACGAGACGCGCTGCTCGCGGCGACTGCCGTCTTCGAACGATGCCCGCTCGTGACCAACGACAAGAAGCTCCGCAATCGGGCAATTGGCCGTGGGGTGCAAGTGATCACGTCCGCAGAACTGCTTGCCGAACTCGGAGTCGCGGTTGGACGAGTTGACTAACTGGGTGACGACCGACCGAACAGCAGCGGACATCTCAGGTACAGCGGCGGACGGCTGAACAAGCTCCGGCGGTGGCTTCGGCCAGATTGCCAGCCAGCGATCATTTTTCACACCGAGGAGGTCAGCTTGGCCGTACAGCCATCCGTACAGCCAAGCCGACGGACCGGGACGGTCAGGGGGCGACGGTAGGCGACCTGACGAGCAGGCCGGCGGCACCTAGCGACGCCGACCGACAGCAGTCTTGATCTTTGCAAAGCAGAGGTGGGTTCGGTTGAGCCCGCTGAGGGCAAAGTAGGGCGCACCGTGTTCCGTCGGGTACCCGACGCTTGCCCAGCCTTCCGGAGTAGTGGCGCTAGGTTGCCCGGGTGACCGCACCAAGCCGACTACGCTCGCTGCTGCCCTGCAAGACCTACTGGCGCTGACCCTTGCAGATCCTCACCCTCAAAGCGGGCAGTCTTGGCCGCTCCTGGCACATCGCGCACATCCTCCTGTCGATGCTCACGCTCGGCTGGTGGCTGCCCATCTACGGCATCCACGCCCTCATCTCCGCTACCACCCGGCCCACCGTGCAGGTAGAGGTCCCCGACGGGCACCGAGTGGAGTACCGCGACGGGTGGCCCAACGTCCTCGGACCGGACGAGTACCTTGAGCCGCGCCCCGTGAAGGAGAGGGTTCTGATTGCCGCAGGTTATGCCGCTCCGGTGCTGATCCTCGTGGCGATTGTCGTCCGGGTGACGATCCGGAGCTGACCAACGAGTCGGCACGCAGTCCGTATCTGCGCTCGCGGACTGCCCTGCGGGCGGCCTCCGGCCGTCCTCGGGCGGCCCGCAGCGCATCATTCCCGGTCAGCGGATCGTCAGCGAACGCCGTACCACGCGGCCACACTCGATCATGCTCGACGGCACGACCGATGCGCCTGACCACGCGGTACGGCACCTGATCACACTCGCTGCTACGTCAGGTCACTTTCCCCCCGACGGGGGTCGTCCCTTTCCGGGTGGGAGCGCTCCGCCCTGCGAACTGGTGGACCTGCGCGCCGCTGACCCGCCGACGGTTTACCGCGCCACGGCCTTCATCGTCGTACGGGCGGGCAGGAAGCAGGCCAGGGCCCGGCCGTGCCGGTCGGTGACCACCCACGGGTGCCCCAGGTACGTCTGCTGGCGGTAGGACCTGCCGGCGTCGAGCACCTTGTACTGCCGGCGTTGCCCCTGGTGGTCGAGCCAGTAGACGACGACCTGCGAACTGCGGGCGTTGACGAACTCGACGTACGTCGAGGGTCCGTTCGAACTGGACCTCAGCGAGCGTTCCTGGGATGCCGGCAGCGGCGTCAACTCGCCCGGTCCGGGCTGGTTCGTCGGCGGCTTCGTCGTGGGGCGGGGCGGGGTGGTCGTCGGGGCGGGCCGGGGCGGGGTGGTCGTGGCGGCGGGGCGGGACGTCGTACCCGTGGCGGGTTGGCGGGGCGGTGCCGGGGGCGCTGCGACCGGGGCTGCGGCGCGGGTGGCGAGCGAGGCCGGCGCGGGTGAGTGTGCGGCGACCGGCGTGGGGCTCTCCACGGCCGCGAGGTCCGGGCGGTCCGCGATCCACGACGGCGTCATCGGGAGCGCCGCGTCGTCCCGCCTCGGTCCCGACCACAACGGTGACAGCGCGAGGACGAGGCTGGTGACCAGGCTGAACGCCACTCCGGCCAACAGCAGGGTCCGTCCGATGCCGGCGGATTCGACGGCGTGGCCGGGTGGCGGCAGCGGGCCGGTTGGTGACCCGGCAGGGGATGCGTCGATCAGATGCCGGCCGGCCGGGGGGACGAGGTATGGCGGCAGTGTCTGGTGGTGCCGGGGTGCCGGCAGCCAGCCACCGATGCGCAGGGTGGGGGGTGTTTCGTCGGGTGAGTCGGCCATAGCCCCGGTTCCGAGAGCGGCGGATGCCACCGTCGCGGTGGCGTGCGGTCACGATTATCGACGTACGACGCCGTATGCCGTCAATCACTCGGGCGGGGTGAACAGGACATTCTTTCGCGTTCCTCGCCGGGACGTCGCCCGGATGCTGGCGTCGTTCGGCCGCTCCGGCCCTCCGGACGGCGTGCCGGAGGTAGCTCCCGCGCTGGTCACCGCCCTCCGACCGGGCCCGGACGGGTGTCGAACGGACGGTCGGGGACCATCCCACGGCCGGCGTGACCCGTGGTCCCACCGCCCGGTCGTCTTAGCAGATCACCGGCGGCGGTGGTGGTTGTCCACAGGCCGTCCCGTTGTCCACAGGCGAGGCGTCACGGGCGGCACGCACCGGGGGAGTCGGCGCAGGGTCTGACCAGCACCCCCGAGCGCTGGAGGCCGTGATGCCACCCCGTACCTCCCTTCCGCCGTACCGACGACTGCCGTTGCTGGTCACCTCCGACGGTGACCTGCTCGACGAGCTGCTGCGGCTCGCCGCAGCGGGCGGCACCGAGGCACAGGTGGCCGCCGACCCGGCGGCCGCCCGATCCCGCTGGCTCCCCGCACCTCTGGTGCTCATCGGCAGCGACCAGGCGCAGGCCTGCCTGCGGGCCCGGCTGCCCCACCGGCCCCGGACGGTGCTGGTCGGGCGGTCGGGTGAACTCGACCCGGGCTGGGAGATCGCCGAGCTGATCGGCGCCGAGCACGTCGCCGTCCTGCCCGCCGCCGAGCCGTGGCTGGTCGACCGGTTCACCGAGTGCGCTCCGGATGGCGACCAGGCCGGCCCGGCCCGCACGGTCGCGGTGCTCGGCGGTCGGGGCGGAGCCGGGGCGAGCGTCCTCGCCGGTGGTCTGGCGGTCACCGCCGCCCGCGCCCACCTGCGGACCCTGCTGGTCGACGCGGACCCGCTCGGCGGCGGGCTCGACCTGGTGCTCGGCTGGGAGGAACTGGACGGGTTGCGCTGGCCGTCACTCACCGACGCCGACGGTCGGGTCGACGCGCCCGCCCTGGTCCGCGCCCTGCCGCACCGCGGCGACCTGGTCGTCCTCTCCTGGGACCGGGGCGAGCCGCTGGCCCTGCCCGCGCAGGCGATGGCCGCCACGGTGGACGCGGCCCGGCGGGGTCGGGACTTCGTGGTGGTCGACCTGCCGCGCCAGCTCGACGACGCCGCCGTGATCGCGTTACAGGCAGCCGACCAGGCGTACGTGGTGGTGCCGGCGGAGCTGCGGGCCACCGCGGCGGCGGCCCGGGTGGTCGCTGCGGCGGCCCCGCACTGCGCCACCCTGGGGGTGATCGTCCGGGGACCCGCCCCCGGCCGGTTGCGAGCGACCGAGGTGGCTCGGGCACTGGGGCTGCCGCTCGCCGGGACGCTGCGCCCCGAACCGGCGCTGTGCCGAGGGTTGGAACGCGGTGAGGCACCGGCCGCCGCCGGCCGTGGCCCCCTCGCCGCGCTCTGCCGTCGACTGGTCACCGAGCTGACCGGGCTGCCCGTGCCGGGTGCGGCATGACCGACCGGCCCGACGGGTTCGCTGCCCGGGTCCGACAACGGATGGCCGAGGCGGCGACCCCGGTCACCCCGGCGGCGATCGTCTCCGCCGTCCGCGCCGAACCGTCCGCCGCGGTGCTCGGTGACACCGCCGTGCTGCGGATCGCCAACCGCGTCCACGACGACCTGGTGGGTGCCGGGCCGCTCGCTCCACTGCTCGAAGATCCGCAGGTCACCGACGTACTCGTCAACGGTGTCCGGGTCTGGGTCGACCGGGGTGCCGGGCTGCACCAGGTGGCGGTGCCGCTCGGCACGGTCGACGACGTACGCCGGTTGGCGCAACGGCTCACCGCTGCCGCCGGACGTCGGCTCGACGACGGTTCGCCGTACGCGGACGCGCGGCTGCCCGACGGCACCCGGCTGCACGCCGTACTGCCTCCGGTGGCGACCGACGGGCCGTACCTGTCCCTGCGGACCTTCCGGCACCGCCCGTTCACCCTCGACGAGCTGGTCCAGCAGGGCACCGTGCCGCACCCGGTGGCGCCGGTGCTCGCCGCGGTGGTCGCCGCCCGGCTGGCGTACCTGGTCACCGGCGGCACCGGCTCGGGCAAGACCACCCTGCTCAACACGATGCTGGGCCTGGTGCCGACGACGGAACGCATCGTGCTGGTCGAGGACGCCGCCGAACTGCATCCGGTGCACCCACACGTGATCGGTCTCCAGGCCCGGACGGCCAACGTGGAGGGGGCGGGCGTGGTCGGGCTGAGCGAGCTGGTCCGGCAGGCGTTGCGGATGCGTCCCGACCGGCTGGTCGTCGGCGAGTGCCGGGGCGCGGAGGTGGTGGACCTGTTGGCCGCACTCAACACCGGGCACGACGGCGGGGCGGGCACCCTGCACGCCAACACCCCGGCCGACGTACCGGCCCGGTTGGAGGCCCTCGGGTTGCTCGGTGGGCTACCCCGGGCGGCGCTGCACGCCCAGGTCACCGCCGCGCTCCAGGTGCTGGTGCAGGTCCGTCGAGGCCCCCACGGCCGGCTGTTGGAGTCGATCTGTCTGCTGCTGGCGGAGGGGCCCGATCGCCTGGTGACAGTGGTGCCGGCCTGGATGCGGGGGCATGGCGTCGGGCCGGCCGGGCACTCGCTGGCCACCCTGCTGCGGGATCGGGGAGTGCCGGTGCCGCCACTGCTCCGGGAACCCCGGTCCCGCTCGACGGGGACGGCGTGACACCCCCATTGTGGCTGGTCACGGTCCTGCTGACCGGTGCGGCTCTGGTGGTCGCCTGGCCGGCACGCTCCAGCCGACGTCGCCGCCGCAGCCTGCTCGCCGCACCGCCGGGCATCCCGGGCCCGATGAGTTCCCCTGGCTCAATGGGAAGTGCGGGCTCGCCGGCCTCCACCGGCCTCAGTCGGTGGAGGGGCCTCCTCGGGTGGCACGGCCCGGGCCTCCTCGGGTGGCGCGGCCCCGTGAGTCCGGCGGAGGCCGGGCAGCCGGCCGGTGCGGCCGGCGGTGATCCGGTCCGGCAGGCGCCCGCAGCCGTCGACCGGTCGGCAACCGGTGGAGGTTCGTTGCGGTGGCGGGCGTCCGGTCGTCCACGACGGGCCGTGCTGCTGGTCGGGCTGGTGGGAGCGGGTGCGGGTGGCGTCGCCGCCGGGCCGGTCGCCGCCGCGCTCCTGGCCGGCTACGGGATGCTCGGGGCCCGCGCCGTGCACCGCAGGCGGGCAGCGGGGCAGGTCGGCCAGGAGCGCCGCCGCCAATTGGACCGGCTCGGGGCGTTCGCCGCCGATCTGCGTGCCGGTCTGCCCGTCCCGACGCTCGACCGGGTCGATGCCCCGGCGGGCGCGGATGGCCTGACCGGCACCGGCCGGACCGCGACCGTGCCGGCCCCGGTGACTGCCGGCGGCTCTCTGGACGCCGACTGCGCGCTCGCCACCGACCATGGCGTCGGTATCGGCACTCAGGTGCGTCTTCCCACGGCATCCCGGTCAGGCGAAGGTCTACCGAGCCCGAGCCCGAGCCCGAGCCCGAGCCCGAGGCGCGGCTCCGGCGGACCGAACGGCGATCCGGCCGGGACGGACCGGCTCGAACGGTTGGCTCGCGCGGCGGTCCGGCTCGCGGACCGGACCGGAGCACCACTGGCCGAGCTTCTCGAACGGGTCGAGGCCGACGCGCGGGCGTTCGACCGGGGAATGGCCGCTGCCGCCGCCCAGTCGGCGGGCGCCAACGCCACCGCGCTGCTGCTGGCTGCGCTTCCGCTCGGTGGTGTCGCCCTCGGCTACGGCATCGGTGTCGACCCGCTGGCGGTGTTGCTGCACACCCCGGTAGGCGCCGCGTGCGCCCTCGTCGCGATGGGCCTCCAGGCCGGCGGCCTGCTCTGGGCCGAGCGGCTGGGCGCCACACCGGGTGAGGGCGGCTGATGTCACCGGCGAGTGTGTCAGCCGGTTGCCTGGTCGTGGCCGCCCTGCTGATCGTGGTGCGCGGCAACCGGGCCGGCCGGAGGTGGGAGGTCCTGACCGGCCGGCGGACGGGCAGCCGCCGGCCGGGCTGGTGGCCGGACCGGGTACGGCTCGGCGCCGCGCTGGCGGGTCTGGCGGTCCTGCTGCTGACCGGCGGCTGGTCCGGAGCACTGGGCGGGGCACTGACCACCTTGGTGGCGGATCGGCTGCTCCGTCGGATCGAACCGCGCGCTGTCCGGGAGAGCCGGTTGCGGGAGGCCGCCGACCTGCCGCTGGCTGCCGACCTGCTGGCAGCGGCCATGCGGGCGGGTGCACCGGTGGACCGGTCGGTGCTCGCGGTGGCCGACGCGCTGGACGGCCCACTGGCGGTCCGGTTCGGCCGGATCGGGCGGACGCTGCTGCTCGGCGGGGAGCCGCCCGAAGCGTGGGTACACCTCGCTCCGGTGCCCGGGGCGGACCGGGTGGTGGGTGCCGCGCTGCGCTCCTCCCGCAGCGGTGCGGCGCTGGCCGGTGCCCTCACCCGCGTCGCCGACGACCTTCGGGCCGATCGCTCCACGGCGGCGGAGGCATCCGCCCGACGGGCCGGCGTGCTGATCGTGCTGCCGCTGGGCCTGTGCTTCCTGCCGGCCTTCATTCTCGCCGGCCTCGTGCCGGTGATCGTCGCCGTCCTCGGCGACGTGCTGTGAACCCTCATCGAGAACGTGCTGTGAACCCTCATCGAGAAAGGGAAACGACAGATGCGCAAACTCCTCCGCCGGCTCCACACCCGGCTGCGCGGCGACGCGGGGATGAACACCGCCGAGTACGCCGTGGGCACCCTCGCGGCCGTGGCCTTCGCCGGCATCCTGCTCAAGGTGCTCACCTCGGGCAACGTGCAGTCGGCCCTGACGGCCGTCATCGATCGGGCGTTGAAGTGAGACCGCGCCGGCCGGCCGGTCGGGACCGGGGTTCGTTCACCGCCGAACTGGCGGCCGGCCTGCCGGCGCTGCTCGTGCTCCTGTTCGCCGGGCTCACCGCCGTGGACGCGGTCACCACGAAGGCGACCTGCCTGGACGCGGCCCGGGAGGCGGCGCTCGCCGCCGCCCGGGGCGGGGACGGCACCAGCGCGGGCACCCGGATAGCACCCGAGGCGGCGGTCGTCTCGATCTCGGTGCAGGGGGACCGGGTCACCGCGACGGTCCGTGCTCCCGTCCGGGCGCTCGGGGCCCAGCTGCCCCGGCTGACCGTAGAGGCCAGCACGGTCGCCGCGCTCGAACCCGGTTCACCTGCACCGGACGTACCGGGGGCCGGCTCACCGGCATCGGGAGCACCGGGAACCGGCTCGTGAGCCACGCCTGCCGGCCCGACCGCGCCTCGGACCGCGCCGGGGACCGTGTCTCGGAGCGCGCCGGGAACCGTGTCTCAGGCTGGGCCGGGGACCGTGCCTCGGACCGCGCCGGGAACGGTGTCTCGGACCGCGCCGGGGAGCACACCTCGGATCGGGGTGGGGCCACGGTGCTGTTGCTCGCCATCGGCATGGTCTTCGTGCTGGTCGGGGGGTTCGGGGCGGCGATCGGCGCGGCCCGCCTGGCCCGGCACCAGGCCCGGGTCGGCGCCGACTTCGGGGCGCTGGCGGGGGCCGGTCAGGTGTGGCAGGGTGCCGCGCCGGCCTGCGCGACCGCCGACGAGTTCGTCCGCGCCAACGCCGCCCGAATGATCACCTGCCAGGTGGACGGGCTCGATGTGGTGGTGACGGTCGAGGTGGCGGTCAGCCCGCTGCCGGGACTCCGGCGGTTCGCCACCGCCACCGCCCGCGCCGGACCGGTCCGTGGCTGAACGCCAGAAGAACGGCCCGCCACGAATCCCGGTGGAGCCGAACGACGGCCGTCCCGGGGCTGCGGCAGAAGACACGCCCCCGGGACAGCCGGTGGCTCAGCGACCCTGGAGCGCGTCCAGGCCGATCGCCATGGCGATCACCAGCCGCCGGTCGATCTGCGGGTGCGGCACCTCGACGACGTAGCGGTCCCGCAGCCCCCACTTCTTGATCACGGAAAACACCGGCTGACCGCCGGCGGTGAAGTCGAAGTGGTACGGCAGCCACGACAGCGAGTCGACGAACCGGCGCAGCAGCGCCACCGGCATGCTGCGCTCCTGGCCGGTGATCTGCGGCAGGCCGGCCTGCTCGACGTGCCAGGTCGAGCGGAGCAGGGACTGGGCGAAGTCCTTGCGGAACAACCCGATCGGTGTGCCGGCGTGGTCGGTCACGTCGTACGTGGCACCGAGGTCGAGCCGTTGACGGGCCTTGAAGCCGAGCAGCGGGTGCTGCTTCGAGTCGTCTGTGTAGATGGTGACCTGCTCCTTGAAGGCGAGTCGCTTCTGCTGCGCGAACGCCAACAACTCGCCCTCGGTGCCGTCGGCAGCCACCGCCCGGACCTCGTACTGGTTGACCATCATCCGGATCCGCTGCCGGACGTGGAACTGGTGCTGCGTCTGCAAACTGTCTAGCTGCATGAGAACTCCTCCGAAGGGTGCGCCGGAGTCTCGCACAACCCGACAGTCAACGCCCGCCGTCGGCGGCCGCCTTGAGTGCCCAGGTGTTGAGCACCTGGTGGATGCCCCGCAGCCGCTCGTTGATCTGGTCCAGGCGTTCCGCCTGGGCCAGGCTGGCCAGGGCGGCACCCAGCGCGATCAGCTGGTCAGGGGTGAGATTGTCCTGGTCGATGGTGTAGAGCAGGTCGACGGTCTCGGCGATGGTGTCGGCCACGGCTTCTCCTCCAGGGCGGGAAGAACGGCAGGGTCGGCGGTGAGGCGGCACTCCCCATTATCAATGGAAGCGCTCCCATGCATCAATGCCCAGTTGTCCCCCGACTCAAGCGCGATCCTCGAACTCGGATCGGACGACACCCGAGCGACCGTCGACCGGACCCCGCTACCGGTCGACAGAAGCCGGCTGGGCAGAGGTGGGCTGGGCAGGAGCCTGCTGGGCGGGAGCCGGCTGGGTGGGAGCCGGCTGGGTGGGAGCAGGTTGGGCAAGAGTCGGCTGGGCAGGAGTCGGCTGGGCAAGAACCGATTGGGTGGGAGCTGGTGGGGTGGGGACGGGCATCCCGCTGGGGAGGTTGGTCAGGACCACGTCGAGGACCCGGACCGCGCCCGGCTTGGACAGCGGGTTGTTGCCGTTGCCGCACTTGGGGGACTGCACGCAGGAGGGGCACCCCGACTCGCAGCCGCACTCGACGATGGCGTCCCGGGTGGCGCCCAGCCAGGCCGCCGCCGTCCGGTAGGCCCGCTCGGCGAAGCCGGCCCCGCCGGGGTGGCCGTCGTAGACGAACACCGTGGGCGCCTCGGTGTCCGGGTGCAGGGCGGTGGACAGCCCGCCGATGTCCCACCGGTCGCAGGTGGCCATCAGGGGCAGCAGCCCGATCCCGGCGTGCTCGGCGGCGTGCAGGGCACCCGGCACGTCCGCCGCCTCGACGCCGGCCGCCGCCAGCGACTGCGGGGAGAGCGTGAACCAGACCGCGACGGTCCGCAGCTCCCGGGCCGGCAGGTCCAACGGTCGGGTGTCGATCACCTCGCCGGAGGCGATCCGGCGGCGCTGGTAGGAGACCACCTGGCTGGTCACGTCCACCTCGCCGAGGAAGAGCCCGACCGGCCCGGCGTCCCGGTAGGAGCGGACCGACACCACGGAGAGCGAGGTGACGTCCCGGGCGTGGGTGGACCAGTCGGGTTCCTCGGCGTGCACCAGCGCGCACCCGTCGTCGAGGTCCAGCGCGTCGACCACGTACGAGACGCCCTGGTGGAGATAGACCGCCCCGGGGTGGACGAGGAAATGCGCCGAGCCGCCGTCGACGGTGCCGAGCAGCCGCCCGGTGGACGCCTCCACCACGCAGACCGGTGCCCCACCCTGACCGCGCAGGTCCACCTCGGGTCGTTCCCGGTGCCGCCAGTACCAGCCGGTGGGCCGCTGCCGCAGGTCGCCGGCCTGGACCAGGTGGTCGACTGCCTCCTTCGCCCCGTCGCCGAAGAGTTCCAGGTCGGCCGGGGTGAGCGGGGACTCGGCGGCGGCGCAGGCGAGCTGCGGGGTGAGCACGTACGGGTTGGCCGGGTCGAGCACCGTCGCCTCGACGGGCCGGCCGAACAACGCCTCCGGGTGGTGCACCAGGTAGGTGTCGAGCGGGTCGTCCCGGGCCACCAGCACGGCGAGCGCCTCGTCGCCGGAGCGTCCGGCCCGGCCGGCCTGCTGCCAGAGCGACGCCCGGGTGCCGGGCCAGCCGCAGATCAGCACCGCGTCCAGCCCGACCAGGTCGACGCCGAGCTCCAGCGCGTTGGTGGAGGCCAGCCCCAGCAGGTCGCCGTGCAGCAGGGCCCGTTCCAGTTCCCGGCGTTCCTCGCGCAGGTAGCCGGCCCGGTAGGCGGCCACCCGGTCGCCGAGGCCGGGCACCGCCTCGTCCAGGGCCCGTCGGGCGTTCGCGGCGACCACCTCCGCGCCGCGTCGGGACCGGACGAAGGCGAGCGTGCGTACCCCCTCGGCGACGGTGTCGGCGAGCAGGTCGGCGGTCTCCCGCAGGGCCGACCGGCGGACCTGGGTCAGGTCGTCGGCGACGGCGACGGCGTCGGCCGGGGGCGGCAGCAGCGGCGGCTCCCAGAGCGCGAAGGTGACCCCGCCGCGCGGCGAGGTGTCCTCGGTGACGGCGGTGACCGGCAGGCCGGTGAGCCGCCCGGCGGTCACCGCCGGATCGCCCGACGTCGCCGAGGCCAGCAGGAAGCCGGGGGTACGCCCGAACTGGTCGCACCGGCGGCGCAGCCGACGCAGCACGTGCGCCACGTGCGAGCCGAAGACGCCCCGGTAGGTGTGGCACTCGTCGACGATCACGTAGGTCAGCCGGCGCAGGAACCCCGACCAGTGCGGGTGCCCGGGGAGGATGCCGTGGTGCAGCATGTCCGGGTTGGTGAGCACGAACCGGGAGTGCCGGCGGATCCACTCCCGTTCGGTGCGCGGGGTGTCCCCGTCGTAGCAGGCGGGGCGTACCCCTTCCAGGTCCAGGCCGGCGACGGCGCGGAGCTGGTCGGCGGCCAGCGCCTTGGTGGGGGCCAGGTAGAGCACCGTGGCCCGGGGGTCGGCGAGCAGCGTGGCCAGCGCCGGAAGTTGGTACGCCAGGGACTTGCCGGACGCGGTGCCGGTGGCCACCACGACGTGCTGCCCGGCGTACGCCAGCTCGGCGGCCTCGGCCTGGTGCCGCCACGGGGCGAGTACGCCGCGTCGGGCGAACGCCGCCCGGAGCTCCTCGGGGGCCCACTGCGGCCAGGGCGCCTGCTGCCCGGCGCGGGCCGGCACCCGCTCGACGTGGGTGACCGGGTCGGCCCGGTGCCGGGCGCGCAGCCTGCGCAGCAGCTCGGCCGGGCCTCGCCCGGTGCCGGGGCCTGCGGTCGCGGTGGCTGCGGGGTTCACGTCCTGCACTCTCGCACTGGTGTTCGGTGCTGAACAACCGGGCCGGTGGGTATGGGGGAGCCCTCACCGGTGACCTCGCCGGGCCGTCCGGCGGGGATGGTTAGATGCCCAGGAGAGTTTACGGCTCTCGGAGGAGGACTGATGGAGCTGGCGCTGGCGACCCGCACCGTGGGGGAGCACACGGTGCTCGAGGTCGGTGGTGAGGTGGACGTCTACACCGCACCCCGACTGCGCGAACGGCTCCTGGAGTTGATCGACGGTGGCGCCCGACGGGTGGTCGTCGACCTGGGACGGGTGGACTTCCTCGACTCCACGGGTCTGGGCGTGCTGGTCGGTGCCCTGAAGCGGCTGCGCTCGGCCGGAGGGTCGTTCGCCCTGGTCTGCGACAAGGAGCCGCTGCTGAAGATCTTCCGGATCACCGCTCTGGACCAGGTCTTCCCCCTGCACCCGACGGTGGACGCGGCGATCTCCGCCGACCCCACCGCCCCCGGCGCGTGATGGCGACGGTCCGGCTCTCCTTCTCGCCGGCGCCGGTGCACGTGCGCACCGCCCGCCTGGTCGGTGTCGCGGTGGCCCGTCGGGCCGGGGTCCGGGAGGATCTGCTCGACGAGGTGCGGTTGGCCATCGGTGAGGCGTGCACCCGGGCGGTCGCCCTGCACCACCAGTACGGGCTGGCCGATCCGGTCCTGGTGGAGATGTCCGACTCCGGAGCGTATTCGGTGCGGGTGGTGGACCGGGCGCCGATCGAGGCGGGGCTGGGTCTGGCCGCGTTGAACGCCGACGAGTTGGCCAACGAGGCGTTGACCGACGAGGCGCTGACCACGGGGGTGGGCTTCGCGCTGCTCGCCGGTTTCGTGGAGGACCTCCAGGTCCGCCCGGTGGCCGAGGGCGTCGGGACCGAGGTCCGGATGGTGTGGCCGGTCGGCCGCTGATCGCTACTTTCCGTACATGAGGCGGTGACCCTTGGTGGGTCGCCGCCTCGTGGTGTTGATGGCCTCCTATATCAGATTTTTCCTCATAACACAGTTACGGAGATCATCCGGACACGGCGTCCCCCAGGTGTGACCTCCAACACTGGCCAGGGCTACAGTCTGTGGGTTGTCAGCACGTGATTCTTCCCGCAGCCAGCGAACATAGATGTTGATCATCTGCCGTCGGGGCGGGTCGGAGCAGGTGCGCCACCGCATCCAGGCGTCGGCCATACGTCCACTGGCCGGCGCGACAGTGTTCGGTACAGGAGGACATAGATGTCCGGGATCTTGGCCGCCGATAGCGGCGCGCTGTCCCTCACCGGAGAGAACCTGACGTACGTCGTCATCGCCGCGGTCATCGCGCTGGTGGCACTCGTCTTCGCCGCCGCCTTGACCAAGGCCGTGCTGGCAGCCGGTAAGGGCACCACCAACATGCAGGAGATCTCCGGCGCGGTGCAGGAGGGCGCCTCCGCCTATCTGCTCCGGCAGTTCAGGACGTTGGCGATCTTCGTGGTCGTCGCCGTCGTGCTGCTCTTCCTGCTGCCGGTGCACGACACCGACGGCAGCGAACTGGCGGTGAAGATCGGCCGATCGGCGTTCTTCGTGGTCGGCGCCCTGTTCAGCGCGTTCATCGGCGGTGCCGGCATGTGGCTGGCCACCCGCGCCAACCTACGGGTCGCCGCGGCGGCCCGGGAGGCGGTCGGCGGCCGGGAAGCCGCCATGAAGATCGCCTTCCGCACCGGTGGTGTGGTCGGCTTCCTCACCGTCGGGCTCGGCCTGTTCGGCGCGGCCATGGTGGTCGTCTTCTTCAAGGGCGACGCACCGACCGTGCTGGAGGGCTTCGGCTTCGGCGCCGCCCTGCTCGCCATGTTCATGCGGGTCGGCGGCGGCATCTTCACCAAGGCCGCCGACGTCGGTGCCGACCTGGTCGGCAAGGTGGAGCAGGGCATCCCCGAGGACGACCCGCGCAACGCCGCCACCATCGCCGACAACGTGGGCGACAACGTCGGCGACTGCGCCGGCATGGCCGCCGACCTCTTCGAGTCGTACGCGGTGACGCTGGTCGCCGCGCTGATCCTCGGCCGCGCCGCGTTCGGCGAGGACGGCCTGGTCCTCCCGCTGATCATCTCGACGATCGGCGTCCTGGTGGCGATCGTCGGGGTCTTCATCACCCGGCTGCGCGCCTCCGACCGCAACGGCCTCACCGCCATCAACCGGGCCTTCTATCTCTCCGCCCTGTTCTCCGCGGTGCTGGTCGCGATCGCCTCCTACTTCTACCTCCAGCCGACCTGGGCCGACCTGCTCGGCCCCGAGTGGCGGACCAGCCTCGGCGTGGACGGCGGCGACCCGCCGCTCGGCCCGCGCGGGGTGACCATCGCCGCGGTCGTCATCGGCATCGGGCTGGCCGCCGCGATCCAGGCGCTGACCGGCTACTTCACCGAGACCACCCGCCGCCCGGTCCAGGACATCGGCAAGAGCTCGCAGACCGGTGCCGCCACCGTCATCCTCGCCGGCATCAGCGTCGGCCTGGAGTCCGCGGTCTACTCGGCGCTGCTGATCGCTGCCGGGGTCTTCGGCGCGTTCCTGCTCGGCGGCGGCTCCATCACCCTGTCGCTGTTCGCGGTGGCGCTGGCCGGCACCGGTTTGCTTACCACCGTCGGCGTGATCGTCGCGATGGACACCTTCGGCCCGATCTCCGACAACGCGCAGGGCGTGGCCGAGATGTCCGGCGACATCGACGCCGACGGCGCGAAGATCCTCACCGAGCTGGACGCGGTCGGTAACACCACCAAGGCGATCACCAAGGGCATCGCGATCGCCACCGCCGTGCTCGCGGCCACCGCGCTGTTCGGCTCGTACACCGACACGCTGCGCACCGCCTACTCCGACGCGGGCGTGGGTGACGTCGGCACCGAGATCCTCAACGCGCTCAACGTCGCCAACCCGCGCAACCTGGTCGGCCTGATCATCGGCGCGGCGGTGGTCTTCCTCTTCTCCGGGCTGGCCATCAACGCGGTGTCCCGCTCGGCCGGCGCGGTCGTGATGGAGGTCCGCCGGCAGTTCCGCGAACTGCCCGGGATCATGGACGGCACCCAGCGTCCCGAGTACGGCAAGGTCGTCGACATCTGCACCCGGGACGCGCAGCGCGAGCTGATGACCCCCGGCCTGCTGGCCATCCTCGCCCCGATCGCGGTCGGCTTCGGCCTCGGGCCGGGCGCGCTGGCCTCCTACCTCGCCGGGGCGATCGGGGCGGGCACCCTGATGGCGGTCTTCCTGTCCAACTCCGGTGGAGCCTGGGACAACGCCAAGAAGCTCGTCGAGGACGGCGCGTACGGCGGCAAGGGCTCCGAGTCGCACGAGGCGACGGTCATCGGGGACACCGTCGGTGACCCGTTCAAGGACACCGCCGGCCCGGCGATCAACCCGCTGATCAAGGTGATGAACCTGGTCTCGCTGCTGATCGCGCCGGCCGTGGTGGCCTGGAGCGTCGGTGACGACCGGAACACCCCGCTGCGCCTGACGATCGCGGCGGCCGCCACCCTGATCGTGGTCGCGGCGGTGGTGTTCAGCAAGCGCAAGGGCGTCGTGATGGACTCCACCCCGGACGGTGGGGGCACCGGCGCGGGCAACGATCCGAAACAGGTCGAACCGGCCAACGTCTGAGTGACGGCACCGCGGGTCCCCGGTCGTCCCGGGGGCCCGCCGTGCCGGGCGGCGAGCGGGAATCCTGACCGCTGGCGCAATCGCCCCGAGGCCGTACGCTGCATCGCATGCGTACGCGTCGGGCGAGTGCCGCCGGGAAGCTCACGGTGGTGGTCACCACGCTCGTACTCGTCGTCGCCGGCTGTGGTGGGGGTCCCAGCCCGCGGGCCTGGGCGGCCTCGGTCTGTGAGGCGCTCACCCCGTGGCGGGCCGAGATCAGCAAGCTCACCAGCAGCACCCACCAGCAGATGACCGCCCAGACCACCCCGGCACAGGCGAAGGAGAACCTGGTGCGGCTCTTCGCCGGTGCCGAGCAGGCGAGCGAGACGGCCCGCCGCCGGATCGCCGACGCGGGCATCCCGGAGACCGACCACGGCGACGAGGTGTCGAAGGGCTTCCGGACCTCGCTGGAGAAGATCAGGGACGCCTACGGGCGCGCCGGGGACACCATCGACGCCCTGGACACCGGGCAGGCCACCGCGTTCTACGACGGTGTCCAGGCGGCGGTGGACAAGCTCAACAAGGAGTACGACGCGAGCGCGCTGGACACCGGGCGGCTCAACTCGGAGGAACTCAAGCAGGCCTTCGACGAGGTCCCGGAGTGTCGCTGAGTCGTGCCGACCCGCCCGGAGAGCCGGTGCGTCAGTTGTCGCTGTTCGGCACCGAGGCGGCCGATCCGTCCGTCGCCGATCTGTCCGGGCTGTTGGCCGGCCCGGGGGAGGTGCACCGGATGGGCCGTACCGCCCGGTTGTCCGTCGAGGTCGATGCGGCCTGGCGGGTGCACGTGCTCGTCGCCGAGTTGGCCAGGCGGGGGCTCGCGGCGGGCTGGGAGCCGACGGGGGACCAGCGCTACGTCGTGCGTACCTCGTATCTGACGACTCTTGCTCCGCTGGCGACGGCCTGGCTGGCCGGCGGGGTGAAGCGCCCACCGACGCACTTCCATCTGCACGGCCGGCGGCTGCGCCTGTGGCTGGCCGCCGCGGGGGCGGCCGACGACGCCGGTCTGCTGCTGCGCCTGCACCCCCGGGACGAGCCGTGGTGGCCGGTGGTGCGGGCGGCGCTCGCCGTGGTGGGCCTGCCGGCGGCGCTGCTGGAGGCGGAGGCGGGTGGTCCGGCGTTCCGGATCGGCGGGCGGCGGCTGGCCCGGCTCGCCGAGCTGGTCGGCGACCGCCCGTCCACCGCCCCCACCCAGCTCTGGCCGTGACCGGCCCCCGGGAGGCGAGCAGCCGAGGCCGCCAAGTGTCCGATCGCGGACAGTGTTGCGGACAGTGCGCCGGCCGTCTCACTCCGTGAACAGCGGGATTTGCCCAGGTCGGGGGGCCGTCATCGTCACCGTGGCCCACTTGGGGGCCTACCCACGGTGTACGGTGGCGCCGTCCGGCCGCTGCGGCCGGCGCGGCGTCGGCGCTGCCGCCGCGCGGACGCTGATTGCCGCCCCCGGGACCCGGAACCTGGACGGCGCGTTACGTTGGACATCCGGACCAACAGTGGTCCGGCGGGCGCACCACGGGCCCGAATCGGGCCTGGAGCAGGAGTGGGGTCGGGGAGAGACGTGCCGAGCAAAGCTGGAACCACCCGTCTGGTCATCGTCGAGTCACCGGCGAAGGCCAAGACGATCTCGGGCTATCTCGGCCCGGGGTACGTCGTGGAGGCCAGCTTCGGCCACGTCCGGGACCTCCCCCGTAACGCCGCCGACGTGCCGGCCAAGTACAAGGGTGAGCCGTGGGCCCGGCTCGGGGTGGACGTCGACAACGGTTTCCACGCCCTCTATGTCGTCTCCGCCGACCGTAAGCAGCAGATCAGCAAGCTGGTGAAGCTCGCCAAGGAGGTCGACGAGATCTTCCTGGCCACGGATGAGGACCGGGAGGGCGAGGCGATCGCCTGGCACCTGGTGGAGACCCTCAAGCCCAAGGTGCCGGTCAAGCGGATGGTCTTCCACGAGATCACCAAGCCGGCCATCCAGGCCGCGGTGGCCAACCCCCGGGAGATCGACCGGGACCTGGTCGACGCCCAGGAGGCCCGCCGCATCCTCGACCGGCTGTACGGCTACGAGGTCTCCCCGGTGCTGTGGAAGAAGGTCATGCCGAGGCTCTCGGCGGGCCGGGTGCAGTCCGTGGCGACCCGGATCGTGGTCGAGCGGGAGCGCCAGCGGATGGCCTTCCGCACCGCGGAGTACTGGGACATCCTCGCCACCCTGGCGGTGGCGAAGCCGGGCGAGGGCCCGCGCACGTTCAACGCCACCCTGGTCGCCCTGAACGGTGACCGGATCGCGACCGGCAAGGACTTCGAGCCGACCACCGGTAAGGTCCGCCCCGGTGCGGGCGTGGTGCACCTCGACGAGAGCGGGGCGCGGGGCTTGGCGGCCCGCCTGGACGGGCGGCCGTTCACCGTCACCCGGGTCGAGGAGAAGCCCTACCGTCGTCGCCCGTACGCGCCGTTCATCACCTCCACCCTCCAGCAGGAGGCGGCCCGCAAGATGCGGTTCTCGTCGCAGCAGACGATGCGCACCGCGCAGCGGCTCTACGAGAACGGCTACATCACCTACATGCGTACCGACTCGGTGAACCTGTCGGAGACCGCCATCACGGCGGCCCGCCGGCAGATCGTCGAGCTGTACGGCGAGCGCAGCGTGCCGCCGGAGCCGCGCCGCTACACCGGCAAGGTGAAGAACGCCCAGGAGGCACACGAGGCGATCCGCCCGGCGGGGGACAACTTCCGCACCCCGGGCGACGTGGCCAAGGAGCTGTCCGGCGAGGAGTTCAAGCTCTACGAGTTGATCTGGCGGCGCACCATCGCCTCGCAGATGACCGACGCGGTCGGCTCCAGCGTCTCGGTGCGCATCCGGGCGGTCTCCGCCGCGCAGGAGGAGGCGGACTTCGGCGCGACCGGCAAGACCATCACCGACCCGGGCTTCCTGCGCGCGTACGTCGAGTCCAGCGACGACGAGAACGCCGAGGCGGAGGACGCCGAGCGGCGGCTGCCCACCCTGGTCAAGGACCAGCCGCTGACCGCCGACGAGCTGACCGCACAGGGCCACCACACCCAGCCGCCGTCGCGCTACACCGAGGCGTCGCTGGTCAAGTCGCTGGAGGAGCTGGGCATCGGCCGCCCGTCGACGTACGCGTCGATCATGCAGACGATCCAGGACCGCGGCTACGTCACCAAGCGCGGCCAGGCGATGATCCCGACGTTCCTGGCGTTCGCGGTGATCGGGCTGCTGGAACAGCACTACCCCCGCCTGGTCGACTACGACTTCACCGCCAGCATGGAGAACGAGCTGGACGAGATCGCCGGGGGCGACCACGCCGCCGTCGACTTCCTCACCGCGTTCTACTTCGGCAGCAGCAACGGCACCGGTGACCAGGCCATCGCCCACGCGGGCGGGCTGAAGAAGCTGGTCACCGAGAACCTCAGCGACATCGACGCGCGCAGCGTCAACTCGATCCTGCTGCACACCGACGACGAGGGGCGCGAGGTCGTCGTCCGGGTCGGCCGGTTCGGGCCGTACCTGCAGCGGACCCTGCCCGGCGAGCAGCCGACGCCGAAGGTCGACGGCGAGGAGGGCGGCAGCCCGGGTGACCGGGCGCCGATCCCGGAGGGGCTGGCCCCCGACGAGCTGACCCCGGAGAAGGTGCACGAGCTGTTCCTCGGCGGTGGCGGCGAGCGCAAGCTCGGCGACGACCCGGCCACCGGGGAACCGATCGTGCTCAAGTCCGGCCGGTTCGGCCCGTACGTCGCCAGCGGCGAGCGGAAGTCGTCGCTGCTGCGGACGCAGACCCCGGACTCGCTCACCCTCGACGAGGCGTTGAAGCTGCTCAGCCTGCCCCGGCTGATCGGTGTCGCCCCGGACGGCGGCGAGGTGGTGGCCAACAACGGCCGCTACGGCCCGTACGTCAAGCAGGGTGACGAGTTCCGCTCGCTGGACTCCGAAGACAAGATGTTCACCGTCACCCTGGACGAGGCGCTGGCCCTGCTGGCCGCCCCGAAGACCCGCCAGCGTCGGGCCGCCGCGCCCCCGCTGCGCGAGATGGGCGTCGACCCGCTGACCGAGAAGCCACTGGTGATCAAGGACGGCCGGTTCGGGCCGTACGTCACCGACGGGGAGTTCAACGCGTCGCTGCGGCGCGGGCAGACCCCCGAGGAGCTGACCGTCGCGCAGGCGTCGGAGATGCTCGCCGAGAAGCGGGCGAAGGGTCCGGCGCCGAAGAAGGCGGCGGCGAAGAAGGCCCCCGCCAAGAAGACGGCGGCCAAGAAGGCCACGGCGACCAAGGCGACGGCGGCGAAGAAGACCGCCGCCGCCGCGAAGTCCACGGCCGCCAAGAAGACCACCACCGCCAAGACCACCACGGCGAAGAAGGCCCCGGCCAAGAAGGCCACCCCCCGCAAGGCCACCACCGCCGCCGAGTAACCCACCCACCCCACCCCCGCCTCCACTCACCCCGCCCCCGCCTCCACTCACCCCACCCCCGCCTCCACTCACCCCGCCCCCACCCCCACTCACCTCACCCCCGCCCGGTCCGCCCGGCGGGGTCCGGCAGGTTCTGCGGATCTTGGAAGGAAACGGCCCCCCTGAGGGCCAGATTCTTCCAAGATCTAGCCGTTGTCCACAGGGGTAGCGCGCGGAAGCCGTGGGTGGGCAGGGTTGAGGGGTGAGAGTTCGGGGCGGGGGTTCGAGAGCGGGGTCCAGCGCGGGTTCTGGTGCGCGGTCAGGATCGGGTGAACCGTCAGCATCCGGGGGTCGGTCGGGTTCCGGGGGTTGGTCGGGCGTGCGGTCGGGTTCGGGCGCTCGGGTCAGGGCGGGGGCGGGGCTGCGGCGGGCGCTTCCGGCCGACGACGCGGACGAGTTGACCTGGCTGCGCTTCCGGCAGGAAGACGTGATCAGCCTGGCCCAGGCATCCCGACACCTGTCCCGCAAGGCGATCCGACACCGGGTCGAGTCGGGACGGTGGCGGCAGGTCCACCGGGCGGTGTTCGTGACGCACAGCGGCCCCGTCGACCTGGAGCAGTTCCGTTGGATCGCGGTACTGGCAGCCGGGCCGCACGCTGTGCTCGGTGGTCTCAGCGCGGCCCAGGTGGGTGGTCTGCGCGGGTTTCGTACCCGACCGATCGACCTGTTGCTGCCCGCGTCGGCACGCCGTGACACGTTGCCGCAGGGGGTACGGGCGCACCGGACCACGCTGCTGACCCGTCGGGACGTACACGCCGTCGGACAGCCTCCGCGTACGGTGCCGGCCCGGTCGATCGTCGACGCGGCCCAGTGGGCGGCCAGCGATGACGAGGCGCGCGCCATCGTGGCCGCCGCCTTCCAGCAGCGCCTGGTGGCGGACGAGGAGATCGACGAGGTGATTGCCCGGCTGCCCCGGGTGCGTCGACGGGCCCTGATCGTGGCGACCGCCGCCGACGCGATCGGCGGCTCCCATTCGTTGAGCGAACTGGACTTCCTCGATCTGGTGCGCCGCGCCGCCCTGCCGCTGCCAACCCGGCAACAGATCCGGTACGACTCTGCCGGGCGGCGCCGCTACCTCGACGCGTACTTCGCACAGTGGCGGGTGCATGTCGAGATCGACGGTGGACAGCATCTCGACCCGGCCCACGCCTGGGCCGACATGCGTCGGCAGAACGCCCTCTGGATCGAGGGCGAACGTGTCCTCCGTTTCCCCTCCTGGGCACTGCGTAGCCGACCCGACGAGGTCGTCGCTCAACTCCGTGCCGCTCTCCGCGCCGCAGGCTGGCCCGGCTGATCCACCCCCACCTCCATAGGGCCCACGCCCGCTCACCCCTGGCCCGCGTGCTGCCACGATGAAGTGCAAACCGATGGCGGCGGTGATCTTCCCGGCGGCCATCGTCCTGTCCTGCCCGGTCTTCGCGCAGAGATCTTGGAAAGAAGCAACCCTCCTGGGGGCCACGTCCTTCCAAGATCGCAGCGGGCAGCGGGCAGCGGGCAGCGGGCAGCGGGTGAGTGGGCGGTGGGGTGGGGTTGGTTAGGGGCCGAGGATGTGGTCCAGGTGCGCGTTGGTGAGGACCCGGCCGGGGTCGAGGCGGGCGCGGAGGTCCTGGAAGTCGGCGAACCTCGGGTACGCGGTCGCCAGGGACGCCGCGTCCCGGTAGTGCAGCTTGCCCCAGTGGGGTCGGCCCCCCAGCCCCGCAGCGACCTCCTCGAAGGCCCGGAAGTACGGCTCGTACGGCATCCCGACGTACTGGTGGACGGCGAGGTAGGCCGAGTCACGCCCGTAGCCGTGGGACAGCCAGATGTCGTCGGCGGCGGTGAACCGCACCTCGACCGGGAAGAGCACCTTGAACGGCAGGCGGTCGACGATGCGGCGCAGCTCCGCCAGCGCCTGCGGCAGGGCGGCGCGCGGGATGCCGTACTCCATCTCCACGAAGCGGACCCGGCGCGGGGTGCAGAAGACGGTGTCGGAGCGGCCGGTGTAGGTGCGTTCGGTCAGCGCCCGCGCGGACACCGCGCTGATGGTGGGGACCAGCGGCGGCACGGCCCGGCCCAGCCGGCAGGCCCCGGCGAAGACCGTGTTGGCGAGGAGTTCGTCGTCCAGCCAGCCCCGCCAGCGCGGCAGCGGCCGGTCGTCGGCCGGCACCCGGTCGTTGGTCTTGAGCTGCACCCGGTCGGTGTACGGGAACCAGTAGAACTCGACGTGGTCGTGCCGGCCGACGAGTCCGGTCAGATCCCCCAGCACCTCGTCCAGCGGGGCGGGGCGCTCGTGCGCGCGCAGGGTGAAGGCGTCCACGCAGCGTAACGTGACGTCCACGAGCACCCCGAGCGCCCCCAGCCCGACCCGGGCGGCGGCGAAGATCTCCGGGTGCTCCCCGGCCGAGCAGCGCAGCACCTCGCCGGTGCCGGTGACCAGGGTGAGCGCCTCGACGAAGGTGGAGAGGCAGCCGTACGCCGCGCCGGTGCCGTGGGTGCCGGTGGAGATCGCCCCGGCGATGGTCTGCGCGTCGATGTCGCCCAGGTTGGGCATGGCCAGGCCGTGCCCGGCCAGCAGCGCGTTGAGCGCCCGCAGGGTGGTTCCGGCGGGCACGGTGACCAGTCGGGCGTCCCGGTCGACCCGGACCTCGGTCCGCAGGGCGGACAGCTCCATCCGCCGCCCGTCGGACAGGGCGATGGGGGTGAACGAGTGGCCGCTGCCGACCACCCTGATCCGCTCACCCGCGCCTGCCACGTCCAGGACCGCCTCGGCTATGTCCTCGACGGTGGTAGGGCGCAGGATGGCGGTGGCGACGCTGTGTTGGTTGCCCGCCCAGTTGGACCAAGCGGTGGCGGTACCGGCCATCGGCGCTCCTCGACATGAATGTGAACTGCCTTCATATCAGGAACGTTGTGCCTGGTAAATACCGCAATCGAGCTCCGCTCGTTGTACCGGTAGTCACGGTCTCGTGACATGTGGATATGTTCTTCCGTCGAAGGGGGGTGGCGTCGAGTGTCCACACCAGCCGCCACGACCGGGCCGCTGCGCCGCGTTCCGGTGCAGGGTCGAAGTGTCGCGCGCGTCCAACGGATGTTGGACGCCTGTGCCGAACTCGTCGACGAGGTGGGTTACGAGGGGTTGACCACCACGTTGCTCGCCGAGCGGGCCGAGGTGGCGATCGGGTCGGTCTACCAGTTCTTCCCGGACAAACGGGCGATCGTGCAGGCGTTGACCCTGCGCACCATGGAGTCCTACCTCCAGCGCCTCGACGAGCGGTTCGCCTCGGACGACCTGGCCCACTGGTGGGACGGCGTCGGCGCGGGCATCGACGAGTACATCTCGATGCACCGCACCGTCCCCGGGTTCCGGACCCTGCACTTCGGCGACGTGGTCGACCTGCACCTGCTCGACGAGCAGCGCGACAACAACGGGGTGATCGCCGACCAGCTGGCCCGGGTGCTCACCGAGCGGTTCGGCATGGCCGACGAGCCGCGCCTGCGGTTCTGCCTGGAGATCGCCGTCGAGGCCGCGGACGCCCTGATCAAGCTGGCGTTCCGCCGCAAGCAGGAGGGCGACGAGCGGGTCCTGGCCGAGGCCAAGGCACTCATCCGCGAATACCTGCACCGGCATGTCGAGGCCCCCACCGCGCCCGTCGCCCAGCCCTGACCCGCGCCAGCCCTGAGCCGCGCCAGCCCTGAGCCGCGCCAGCCCTGACCCACGTCCAGCCCAGGGCGTGGAACGCGGTCAGAGGAAGGCGTGCCCCTCGCCCCGGTAGGTGGGCACCGTGTCGACGACCGTGTCCCCGTCGACCAGGTGCAGTTCGTTGACCCGTTCGCAGAGTTCGCCCGCCTTGGCGTGGCGGAACCAGACCCGGTCGCCGATCCGCAGCCCGGCTGCGGCGGCGCCGGTGAGCGGGGTCTGCACCTCGCCCGCGCCCTCGCTGCCGACCAGCTTCAGCCCGGCCGGCAGCCACGGCCGGGGCAGCCGGCTCGTGGCGGCGGGACCGGAGGCGATCCAACCGCCGCCCAGCACGGTGGCGATCTCCGGCGTCGGCCGACGGACCACCGCGCAGGCGAAGAACGCCGCGGGGGCCGGCCGCCAGGCCCGGTAGGCGTCGAACAGCGTCGGCCCGTACAGCCCCGATCCGGCGGTGACCTCGGTGACCGCGGGGTCGGCGCTGGTAGCGGCCACGCTGCCGGTGCCGCCGCCGTTGACGAACTCCAGGTCGGCATGTTCCCGGACGGCGGCCACCGCCGCGCCCCGGCGGGCCAGCAGTTCCCGGTACGACCCGCGTTGGGCGATCCGGATCGCGGCGCTGAGCGCGGCCTGTCCGGGCGGGGCGTCCCCGAGACCGGCGATCTGTGCCTCGTACGACATCAGGCCGACCAACCGGAAGCCGGGTCGGCGGGCGGCGGCGGCGGCCAGCGCGCCGGCCGCGCGGGCGCTGTGCACCGGCGAGCGGCGAACGCCGACGTGCACCCGCCCGCGCAGCGGTCGCCAGGAGGCGTCCAGGTCGAGGCAGACCCGCAGCACGGGGCGGCGGCCCGGCGGGCACACCCCGTCGATCAGGTCCAGTTGTTCGGTGCTGTCGATCATGAGGGTGACCGCTGCGGCGAGCTGCGGGTCGGCGGCCAGCTCGGCGAGCGCCCCCCGGTCGGCGGTCGGGTAGGCCACCAGCGCGTCGTGGGTGACGCCGGAGCGGACCAGCCAGTTCGCCTCGGGCAGGGTGAAGGCCATCACGCCGGCCCACCCGGGTTGCCGGAGCGCCCGGGTGAGCAGGTCGCGGGCCCGGATCGACTTGCTGGCGGCGCGGACCGGTTTGCCGGTGGCGCGGGCGGCCAGCGCGGCGGCGTTGGCGTCGTAGGCGGTGAGGTCCACCACGGCGTAGGGCGGGTCGAGGTGGGCGGTCGCCTTGTCGAGGCGTTCGCGCAGGGTGTCGCTGTCGATGGCCACGAATGCACGCTAACTGTCCGGACGGAAATGCGAAAGCTCCTCACGTCCTACCGGGCTGCGGTCGGTGGTGTTCGCGGCCTAGGCTCGGCGAGCAGGAGAATGTCGCCGGTGGGGAGGCTCCCACCGGGTCTAGAGTGTTCCACCGGGACTGCCCAGTGTTGGGCCGGCACGTGGAGGTACGGCCATCGAAAGCCAGCAGAACGGCGAGTCGTCCGGCGCGTCGTCATCCGGCCCACCGCCCGGCGGCTCCGCCCAGACCGATCGGTCCGGCGCGGCGGCGATCCGGTCCGTGTTGCGCATCAGGCCGTTCCGGCGGCTCTGGATCGTGCTCGGCGCGGCCTCCTTCGGCGACTGGCTCGGCCTGCTCGCCACCTCCGTCTTCGCCGCCGCGCAGGTGTCCGGCAGCACCGCCCAGGGCGCCGTGTTCGGTGGCGTGATCGCGATCCGGCTGTTTCCGGCGCTGGTGCTGGGGCCGGTTGCCGGCTTGCTCGCCGACCGGTTCGACCGGCGCTGGACGATGGTCATCTGCGACCTGCTGCGGTTCGTGCTGTTCGCCTCGATCCCGCTGGTCGCGCTGCTCGGTGTCCAGGGCGGCGTGGTGGTCACCTGGGCGGCGATCGCCACCTTCCTCATCGAGTCGATCACCCTGCTCTGGATTCCGGCCAAGGAGGCCGCGGTCCCCAACCTCATTCCGCGCGCCCGGCTGGAGACGGCCAACCAGCTCACCCTGATCACCACGTACGGCCTGACCCCGGTCGCCGCCGCGATCGGCCTGGCGGTGCTGGACCGCACCGTGCGGGGGATCACCGGCGGGGAGATGCCCGGCTGGGCCGAGCCGGCTCAGCTCGCCCTCTGGTTCAACGCCTTCTCCCGGCTGGCCACCGCGCTGGTGGTGACCTTCGGCATCAAGGAGATCAGCCAGGCCCAGGCGCGGGAGCGGGGTGAACGCGCCGAGCAGGGCATGTTCAGCCAGTTCGCCGAGGGCTGGAAGTTCATCGGCCAGACCCCGCTGGTCCGGGGCCTGGTGCTGGGCATCTTCGGCGCGTTCGCCGGCGGCGGCATCGTGATCGGCACGGCCAAGTTCTTCGCCGCCTCGCTGGGCGCCGGTGACGCCGCCTTCTACATGCTGTTCGGCGCGATCTTCATCGGCCTGGCGATCGGCATCGGGCTCGGCCCGATGATCGTGCGGGACATGTCCCGCCGACGCTGGTTCGGCATGAGCATCGTGCTGGCCAGCGCCTCCGTGCTGGTGCTGGCCTTCGCCATCCACCTGTCGATGGCCATCCTCGGCGCGATCATGGTCGGCGCGGGTGCCGGCATGGCCTTCCTCGCCGGCACCACGCTGCTCGGCGGCGAGGTCGCCGACGAGGTACGCGGCCGGGTGTTCGCCGTGGTGCAGATCGGCACCCGGCTGGTGCTGATCCTGGCCATCGCGCTGAGCAGCCTGCTGGTCGGGGTCGGTGGCTCGCGCCAGCTCGCTATCGCCGACCTCGGCATCTCCGTCTCCTCCACCCGGCTGTTGCTGCTCGCCGCCGGCCTGGCCGGCATCTTCGCCGGGATCAGCGCGTTCGGGCAGATGGACGACAAGAAGGGCGTGCCGGTCCTGGCCGACCTCTGGGGTTCGATGCGCGGCCGGCCCCTGATGCCGGCCGAGCCGTTCGTCTCCAACGGGCTCTTCGTGGTCTTCGAGGGTGGTGAGGGGGGCGGCAAGTCCACCCAACTGGAAGCGCTCGCCGCCCGCCTGCGCGAGCAGGGCCGCGACGTGGTGATGACCCGCGAGCCGGGTGCCACCGTGGTGGGGGAGCGGATCCGGGCCATGGTGCTGGAGGATTCCGGCGCGGACGCGCCGTCCCCGCGCGCCGAGGCGCTGCTGTACGCCGCCGACCGCGCCCACCACGTCGCCACCGTGGTCCGGCCCGCCCTGATCCGGGGTGCGGTGGTGATCAGCGACCGGTACGTCGACTCGTCCCTGGCCTACCAGGGCGCCGGCCGTACGCTGCCGGTCGAGGAGGTCTCCTGGCTCTCCTCCTGGGCCACCGGTGGGCTCAAGCCCGACCTGGTGGTGCTGCTCGACGTCGACCCGCGTACCGGCCTGTCCCGGGTGGCCGCCCGCAATCAGGGGGCCGACCGGCTGGAGGCCGAGTCCGTCGCCTTCCACGAGCGGGTCCGCTACGCCTTCCTCGACCTCGCGGCCAACGATCCGAAGCGTTACCTGGTGCTCGACGCCGCCCGCCCGGTCGAGGAGATCGCGGGTCTGGTCGGTCGCCGGGTCCAGGAACTCCTGGTGGACCCGGCCGGCATCGTGCACCCCCGCCCGGCGCAGGGACCGGACACCTCGGTCCAGCCCGAGTTATCCGACACGGAGCTGGTGGGCATGGAGCACCGCACCTGATGTCGGACGTCTTCGCCGACCTGGTCGGTCAGGACGACGCGGTCGACACGCTGCGCCGGGCCGCCGCGTCCGCCGCCGCCGTGTTCCACGCCGCCCACCTCCCCCCACCCGCCGCCACCGGTGGCCCGGAGCACGACGCCCTGGACGATCACGCCGACGCCGACGCCGACGCCGACGCCGACGCCGACGCCGACGCCGACGTGGTCGGGGGCACTGCCGCCCCGGACGCGACGGTCGTCGACCCGGCGGCCGGGATGACCCACGCCTGGATCTTCACCGGTCCGCCCGGCTCCGGCCGTTCGGTGGCCGCCCGCGCCTTCGCCGCCGCCCTCCAGTGCGTGCACGGCACCGGCTGCGGCGTCTGCCCCGGCTGCCACACCACACTCACCGGCACCCATGCCGACGTACGGCTGGTGGCCCCCGAGGGGCTCTCCATCGGCGTCGGCGAGATGCGCGCCCTGGTGCTGCGGGCGGCGAGCACCCCGTCCGGCGGGCGCTGGCAGGTGGTGATCATCGAGGATGCCGACCGGCTCACCGAGGCGGCTGGCAACGCGTTGCTCAAGGCGGTCGAGGAGCCACCGCCCCGCACGGTCTTCCTGCTCTGCGCCCCGTCCACCCACCCGGAGGACGTCTCGGTGACGATCCGGTCGCGCTGTCGGGTCGTACCGCTGCGGCAGCCCTCGGCGGTGGCGGTCGCCGAGGTGCTGGTCCGGCGGGACGGCATCGCGCCCGACGTGGCGCAGTGGGCGGCAGCCGCCGCGCAGGGGCACGTGGGGCGGGCCCGGCGGTTGGCCCGCGACCCCGAGGCGCGCCAGCGCCGGGACGCGGTGCTGGCGGTGCCGCGTCGGCTGACCGGGGTGGGCACCGCGCTCGACGCGGCGTCGGCGCTGATCGAGGCGGCCGAGGCGGAGGCGGCGGCCTCGGTGGCGGAGTCCGACGCGGCCGAGCGGGCCGCCTTGCAGACCGCGCTGGGCGCCGGCGGCACCGGCCGGGGCGCGGCGGGCGCGACGCGTGGCTCCGCCGGCCAGCTCAAGGACCTGGAGAAGCGGCAGAAGTCCCGGGCCACCCGGGCCCAGCGGGACGCCCTGGACCGGGCCCTGGTGGACCTGGCCGGGTTCTACCGGGACGCGCTCACCTCGGCGTGGCGCGCGCCGGTCGCCCCGGTGCACACCGACACCGCCCCGCTGGCCGAGGCCGGTGGGCAGAAGTGGGCCCCCGAGGGCTCGCTGCGCCGGTTGGAGGCGGTGCTGGAGTGCCGGGCGGCGATCGAGGCGAACGTGAAACCCCGCATCGCCGTGGAGGCGATGATGCTCTCCCTCTGGCGCGGCTGACCCCCGTTTCCGCCCATCGACACGTGTTGACGGCGTGCGGTACGGTCCCGGTGGGCCGCGGTGATCGTGGTGGCACGCAGGGTGAGGTCGACCTGGGGGGAGATCGGATGCCGCGCGGCGAGATCGACGAGGCGTGGATCGAGGAGGCGGTGCGGCGGTACCGCCGGATCGAGTCCCTCCAGGCCGAGTTCGACCGGGCGGTCGAGACCGTCGAGGTGACCGTCCGATCGCCCGACGGGCTGGTCGAGGTGGTGGTGACGGCGGGGGGCCGGATCACCGACGTGCGTTTCCTCGGGCCGCTGCACACCCGTCACCCCCGGGACGTGGCCGGCTCGGTGCAGGCCGCCGTCACCGCCGCCGCCGACGCCGCCCAGTGGGCCCGGGAAAAGCTGCACAACGAGACCTTCACCGCCTACCGTCCGCTCGCGGGGGCCTGAGATGGACGCCCTGCGCGCCCTCGCCGCCCGTCTCGACGAGGCCAGCGCCACGCTCGCCGCCCTGGCCCGTACGGTCACGGTGAGTGATCCGCCGCACCCGGCGTTCGGCGCGCACGCCGCCGGCCGTCCCGGCGAGGTCGGTCGGGCCCTGCACCGGCAGTGGACCGCCGCCACCGACGGCCGGGCCCGCGAGGCGGGTGCCGCCGCCGCCCGGTTGGCCGCTGCGGCGTCGGCCGTCCGCAGCGCCGCCGACCGCTACGCCACGGCCGACGACGACGCCCGCCGCCGGCTGGCCGGGGAGGCGTGATGGACCCGCTGGACCGGCTCGCCGAGCCCGGCCTGGACCTGCTCGCCCGGGTCGACACCCTGCTCGCCGCCGGTGCCCCCGAGGGGCATCCGGTCTGGCCGTTGCTGCGCCGGATGCAACTGCTGCCGGGGGAGGCCCTGCGCGCCTTCCTCGACCTGCACCCCGCACCGCTGGCGACCGCCGGGCACGCCGTGCGCCGGCTCATCCGGGGGTACGACGACGCCTGCGCCGCCCTCACCGACCCGGGTGTCTGGTCCGGGCCGGCCGGCTCGTCCTACGACGAGGCCCGCACCGCCCTGCTGCGCCACCTGGACGAGGGTCCGGAGAGCCTGGTGGGCCGGTTGGAGTCGACCGCCGGTTATGCCGACGCGCTGGCCGACTGGGTGGAGGGCAGCCGGTGGGCGGTGGCCCGGGTGCTGGCCGAGGTGCTCGGCTCCACCGAGGCGGTCCGGGTCCGGGCGGCGACCGCCCCCGGTGCCGGGCCTGCTGTCGGGTCCGGTGCGGCGGCCGAGATCGCCACCCGGGTGCTCTCGGTGCTGGGGGTGGCCTACGACGGGGCCGAGACGCTGCTGCGCCAGTGGACGCCGAGCCTGGCCGAGTCGACCTGGCGGTCGACCAGCGGGGCGTCGTACCACGGCGGACCCCTGCGGATCGGCTGACCGTGACCGGGTCTGCTCCCCGGCGGGATGCCCGCCCTCCGTGCCCGGCCGGGCCCCGTCGATCCGTCGTAGGCTGATGGCATGGGCATGCTCTGCGCGGTCAGCTTCAACCGGTACGGGCGGCTCTACTACCTCGACCCGGGGGAGTTCCGCCCGCAGGTCGGCGACCGGGTGCTCGTCCCCACCGACGACGGCCCCGAGGTGGCGGAGTGCGTCTGGGCGGCGCAGTGGGTCACCGAGGAGACCGACGGCTTCCCGAAGCTGGCCGGTCTGGCCGGCGACGACGACCTACGCCGCGACGAACTGCTGCGGCGGCGCAAGGCCGAGGCGAAGGTGGCCGCGAAGCGGCTGATCCGGGAGCATGGCCTGCCGATGAAGGTGGTCGCGGTGGATCACGTCCTCGCCGCCGCGGAGGGCACCGGGGACCGGACCACTGTCTATTTCACCGCCCCGCACCGGGTGGACTTCCGGTCCCTGGTCCGGGACCTGGGCGCGACCCTGCACTGTCGGGTGGAGCTGCGGCAGCTCTCCGCCCGGGACTCGGCCCGGGTACAGGGTGGCATCGGCTCCTGCGGTCGGGACCTGTGCTGTGCCACCTTCCTCAACGACTTCGAGCCGGTGACCATCCGGATGGCCAAGGATCAGGATCTCCCGTTGAACCCGCTGCGGATCTCCGGCGCCTGTGGCCGGCTGATGTGCTGCCTCAAGTACGAGCACCCGTTGTATGCCAAATTCACCGAGTCCGCCCCGGCGGTCGGCAGCCGCGTCACCACGCCGGAAGGGGAGGGTCGGGTGGTCGGCCACAGCGTCCCGAGAGACGCGGTGACCGTCCGCCTGGACGCCGACGGCTCGCGCTCCCTGTGCTCCCGCGCCGACGTTTGCGGCTCCCGCAGCGCCTACGAGAGCCGTGACCTGTCCGGCCCCGACGGGGCGGCGCGCTGATCGACGTGCCCCCGCCTGCCGGTTCGCAGGTGTCGCTCGCCTGTCGCCAGGGGCCGGCGCTTCAGGCGCGGTCGTGCAGGGTGACCTGGTAGCCGTCGGGGTCGGCGAAGGTGAACGTCCGGCCGAAGGGGCCGTCGACCGGTGCGGCGACGATGGGGTGTCCATCGGTGACGAGGGCGTCGTGGATGGCCTGCACGTCCGTGGCGTGGAGCCAGATCGCGGCACCGATGCCGGGCTGGGCGACGGAGTCGAGATCGGTGCCGGGGACGACGTCACGCAGGGCGAACGCGATCGGTTTGGTCGCGAAGACGACGGCGTGCGGGGGGCCGGCCGGCGAGCGGACGAGACCGAGATAGCGCTCGTAGAACGCCTGCGAGGCGGCGAGGTCGCGCGCCTGGAGCGAGATGAAGTCCGGGCCGGTGACGGGCATGGTGGTGATACTCCTTCTTCTATGTCAGGTTCCTGACACAGCTCAACCTATGTCAGAATCCTGACATGAGTCAAGGTGATGCCGGCATCGACCTGAACACGTCCCTGGGCTACCTGCTGAAAGAGGCGTCGAGCGCCCTGCGGGCGGCCATGGAGGAGGTGCTGCGGCCGCTCGGGATGGGCGTGACGCACTACGCCTGCCTCGAACTGCTGGCGCAGCGACCGGGCCTGTCGAACTCCGAACTCGCGCGGGGCGCATTCGTGACCCGACAGACGATGAACGTCCTGCTCCAGAACCTGGAACGGGAGGGCTACGTGACCAGGCCCGCCGAGGCCCCCGTAGGCAAGGCGCTGCCCACGCGGCTCACGCCGAGGGGTCGACGCAGCCTGGACCAGGCAACCGCAGCGGTCCGCTCGGTCGAGGTCAGGATGCTCTCCGGCATGACCGAGGCCGAGCGCTCAACCGCCTTCCACGCCCTGAAATCCATGATCCACTCCCTGACCTCCCCACCCCCACCCCCCTTGGGTCGGGGTTGATCAAGAGGTTTGCGTCAGTTCGATTGCGCCTGGTGACGTAAACCTCTTGATCAACGCGGGTGGGACGGGGCGGGCGGCGTGGGTGGGCGGGGCGGGGGAGTCAGGTGAGGGTTACCGGGGGTTCGGCCAGGTGGGGGGTGAGGGGGGTGCGGGGGGTCAGCCAGGAGGCGGTGGGGGACTGGTCGGGGTTGAGCTGCCAGTCGTGGCAGACCCGGTCGACGGCGATCGGATAGATGGTGAGCGTGCCGTCCGGGTCGATGCGCATCCGCAGGAACGACTTCGAGTCCTCGATGCCCTGGCCGGCGAAGAGTTCGTTGACGTTGACCCCGAAGGCCCCCGCCACCAGCAGGTACCCGGCCACCAACTGGGTGGCGACCAGCCCGATCACCGGGCCGTAGAGCACGGCGGCGGCGACCGCCGGCAGTGGCCACGGCCAGTGGTAGAACGGCAGGTGCAGCCAGGCCCAGGTGCCGGCGACGGCGAGCGCCACGTGCGCGAGCCCGTGACCGACGCCGAGCAGCCAGTGCCGGACGTGCCGTTTCCCACCGGCGCTGGGCGGCTTGGCGAAGAAGGCCGCGCCGAGCAGCGTCACCGCCAACATGAGCACCAGCGGGACGCTGAACAGCCGCTGCTCGGTGCTGGTCCGGTTGGCCGCGACGCCCGCCATGGCGAGCATCAGCAGCGTGTGCAGGGTGCCGAGCAGGGTGCCGAAGCCCGGGTTGCGCCGGGGCAGCCGGTGGAAGATCCCCCAGCCGTAGCGGCGGGAGCGGGCCGCGTCCGGGAACCGGGCCACCAGGTCGTACGCGCGGGTGCGGCTGGCCCGGCGGGAGAGGGTGTCCTTCGGCGGCACGTCGATCCGCTCGGGCAGGGTGTGCGTCGGATAGAGGTACGCGCCGCCCCCGCCGCAGGTGATCAGCTGCCGTTCCGGGCCGGCGTACCGGGCGTAGTGGTGCAGGTCGCCGGAGACCAGCAGCCGGACGTGCGCGCCGGTGGGCGCGATGATCGTCCGGACGAAATAGTCGACCGAGTCGTACGCGGTGGGATGGTCGACGGACTTCACCCAGGTCGGCGCCGGCACCGCCAGGATCACCCGGGAGTCGGGGCCGAGCCGGCGGGCCACCTCGTCGAAGTAGGCGAGCTGTGGATCGTCCAGGTAGGACCCCGACTGGTCGTCCAGGCCGAGCAGCCACCACCCCGCCGGCAGTTGCACCGCGAAGTACGACCGGGACTGACCGGTCCCCCAACCGCCGAAGTTCCGGTCCCGGGAGCGGACGAAGAGCCGCAGGAACGCGGTCAGCCCGTCGTACCAGTCATGATTGCCGGGTACGGCGAACAGCGTCGGCTGCTGCGGCGGGGCCACCGGCAGTGCCGCCTGGTACGGCCCCTTGCACCGGTCCTCGTACGCCTCGTAGGCCGCCGACGGGTACACCTGGTCGCCTCCCATCACCAGGGTCTGCGCCCGGGGCAGCCGGTGCCCGTCGACCGTCAGCTCCGGCTGGGCCAGCAGGTACGCCACCGAGTACGTCGCGTCGAAACCGTCGCCCAGGTCGGCCACGTAGTCGAGCCAGAGCCCACCGTCCGGGCCGACCTGCTCGCCGATCCGCGCGTCGAGCGCGTTCTGCAACTCCCGCTTGTCGAGGTATGCCCCGAACAACATCGCCAGCAGGGTACGGATGCCGGTACTGATCAACAGGAACGGCGCGAGCCAGGGGACCGGTTTGCGGGGTGTGAAGCCCAACTCCACCGGATCGGTGCTGCGTGGTCTGCGTACGGCCCGTTCGCCGGGGGCGTGCTCGGCGTCCGGGCCCGCCGTGGCGTGGTCGGGGGTGGCAGGGCGGCCCGGGGTGGCGGGGTGGTGGGGGGTGGCGTGGTCGTCGCTCACCTGGGCAGCCTAGCCGTCACGCTCGGCACTGATGTGCCTTGATGTCCGGGTCGGTCGGCCGGGAACCCCCTCGGTTCCGGCCGGGGTCGTACCGTACACTCAACGATCGTTGCCGCCTTAGCTCAGTCGGCTAGAGCGACGCACTCGTAATGCGTAGGTCGACGGTTCGATTCCGTCAGGCGGCTCAGAGAGAGGCCCTGACCAGCAGGTTCGCTGGTCAGGGCCTCATGTTCATCGATGCGGTTTTGAATCGCCCCCCGAAAACCTCCTCGGGGGCCAGGGTCGGGCGGAACCGCTGGGCTCGATGTGGAGTTCGCGCAGGCGTGATCTCGACGGTCATCTCGTCCGGGTTCGGCTTGATTCCGCCTCACGCACCGGGACCGGCGCCGGCATCCTGTCGTTGCCGGCAATCCTGGCTGACGGACTCGCGAGCGTCCCTTCGTTGCTCTATGCGGCACCAGTCCGGCGCTGGCGGATCTTGGTACCGGAGTCGGCACCGCCGGCTTGACCGTGGCGGACGCCGCCGGATGGGCGCATCGGGCCGCCGTCGAGGGCTGGTCGTAGGTGATTCTGGATGCATACGCCCTTTCGTGTGACGTGGTTCAGGACCGCGGACATGGAGATCGGTTTCTGGTCGCTGACGACAGCGGTTTCCATGCGGCCTTTGATGCGACGCGGTTCAGGGCATGACAACTGCCATCGCTGATGGTTTGAGTGACGTTTCCATTACGCCCTCTGGCGTGACGTAGTTCAGGACAACAAGGACAAGAAGGGCCAGTAGGTCCAGAAGGTCCAGTTCCCATGCGCCCTCTGGCGTGACGCAGTTCAGGACTGGTCCTCACCGCCGGTCTCCTCATCGGCAACATGTCTCCATACGCCCTCTGGCGTGACGCAGTTCAGAACCAGACGGCAGCGGCCGACCCCAAGTCCAACTTGTCTCCATACGCCCTCTGGCGTGACGCAGTTCAGGACCCTATCCCTCTGCGAGGGGTGTGACCAGGGTGTTTGTCAAGGTGTTGCATACCCCCTTATGTCGGGCGGTATGCTGATCGGCGTGGCTCGATAAATTTCGTGTGTTTGTGCTGGTGGGGATGGTTGCATAGGGGGTGGTGTGAAGGCTTGATCGGCTACCCAGGCCCGGATTGCCGGGTTTTGATGCTTTCGGTGGCTTCTATGGGACTGCCCAGTAGAGGGTATCGGGTTGGACGGTGGCTTGGCCGATCGTGGTGATGCCGTCCCAGCAGGTTCCGCAGAGGGGGACGATGTGGATGGCGTCGCTGCGGGGATTGACGAGTTGGCGCAGTCGTTCGGTCAGGTGGTGGAGGTCGTCGGTGTCGAGGGTGCAGACGAAGACGCTGCGTTGGATGCGGTCGCCCCAGGTCTGGAGCATGGCGGCGGCGTGGGCGCGGGTGGTGTCGGTGGAGATGTCGTAGGTGATGAGGACGGTGGGCATGGTGGATCAGCGCCAGGAGAGGCCGGTCCACGGGGTGCCGTGGTCGATGTGGGCGGCGAGGCGTTGGGCTTGGCGGTGTAGGTGGCGGCGGAGGCTGCCGGTGAAGCCGGGGAGGGCTCCTCGGGTGGTGTGGAGCATGCGGCGTTCGTAGGCGTCGATGAGGGCGGCGCGGCCGGCTTCGGTGAGCAGGATGCCGGCGCGGCCGTTCTCGGCGCGGGCGTGTTCGGGGCGGAGTTGGTTGGCGCGGGCGAGGGTGGTGACGGCCTGGTCGACGACCAGAGGGCGGAACTCCTCGATGAGGTCGAGGGCGAGGCTGGGTCGGCGGTCGGTGTCGGTGTGGAGGAGCCCGATGGCGGGGTCGAGGCCGGCAGCGGCTAGGGCGGCGACGGCTTCGCCGGTCAGCAGGGTATAGCCGTAGGAGAGGGCGGCGTTGACGAGGTCCAGGGGCGGGCGCCGGCTCCGGCCGGTGAACCGGAGGGGCTCGGGGACGGCGAGACTCAGCGCGGTGAAGTAGGCGCGGGCAGCGGCGCCCTCTACACCCATGATCTCGTCTCGGGTGGCGGCCTCGGGTAGCAGGGCGAGCATGCGGCGCATCGCGTCGACGCTGGCGGCGAGGTCTTCGTGGTTGTCGCGGCGGGTGATCCGCTGGATGAGGACGATCTGCTTGCGGAGTTTCGCCTCGACGACGGCGCGGCCGAACGGGATGGCTCGGTCCGGGTTGTCGGCGCAGGAGAGTTGGGCGCGGAGCCGGGTCACCCGTCGGGTGGAGCCTGAGCTGAGCTGCCCGAGGTAGTGGCCACGGCGGGAAGCCAGTATCACTTCGATGTCGCTGGCGAGGGCCCAGGAGCGAGCGCCGGCGCTGAGCCCGACCGGACCGAACAGGACGAGTCTTTCGACGTGTCCGGTGGGTACGTCGAGTAGTTCGACGTCGTCGGCGGATTCGACGATGAGTCGGCCGGCTTCGGTGCGTAGGGAGGCGCCGGGTTTGGCGACGTAGACAGTGCGGGTGGCGGGTTCGGCGATGCGGTGGTCGTCGAGGACGGGTGGGTAGCGGGGGCCGAAGTCCTCGCCGAGGAAGCAGAACCCGTCGGTGAAGGACATCACGCTGCTGTCGGTGCCCAGGCGCATGCCGATTTCGGCGGCGGCGTGTTCCACAAGGTGGAGTCCTTCCTGTGCGTCGGTGCGGGTGGCGGCCAGGACGCAGAAGTCGTCGCTGTAGCGGACCATGGGGAATCCGGCGGCGGTGACCTGGTCGTCGATGTGTCGCAGGGCGAGGTTGGCCAGCAGGGGGGACAGCGGTGCGCCTTGAGGCAGGCCCTGGGTGGGGCGTGGTCCGGTGTCGTCGCCGACGGGACGGCTGAGTAGGAGATCGACCAGGGCGAGGATGTCCGGGTCGGTGACCGTGGCGGACAGCAGGCGTCGTAGGCGGGGCACGTCGATCGAGGGGAAGCAGTCGTCGATGTCGGCGTGTGCGACCCAGCCGAGACCTTCGGCGCGGAGCCGGGCGACCTGCTGGACGGCGTCGGTGACGCCGAGGCCGGGCCGGTAGGCGTAGGTGGCGGGGCCGAGTAGCGGGTCGATGATCGGGGAGAGGGCTGCGGTGAGGGCTTTCTCCACGATCCGATCGGTGACCGGCGGGATCGCCAGGTGCCGGGTGCCGCCGTCGTCCTTCGGGATGGTCACCGGGGCCAGTGGTTGTGGCCGGTAGGTGCCGGTGGCGAGTTGCTCGGCGAGGTCGGTGAGTCGGGTGTGCGGGTTGGTGGCGAACCGGCGGGTGCCGGCGGAGAGCGTGCCGTCGTCGTGGTCGTCGGCGAGCAGGTCTTCCCATGCGGCGGTGAGCGCGGCCAGGCTGGTCGCGGTCGTGTACAGCGGGCTGGGGCTGGTCACGGGCGGCTCGGTTGTCGCCAGGTTGGTTCGGGGTGGACCTGGCCGAGTCCTCGGGTGGTGTGGGCGCCGATCCCGGCGTAGGGGGCCAGCCGGATGAGCCGGTCCACGGTGGCGCGGATTTCGGGGTTGTCGCAGGTGTAGCGGATGCGGCCGACGAACCCGGAGATGGTGAGGTTGTTGATCCGCAGGATCTCGTTGGCGCCGTCGATGTCGGTCACCCAGACCGGGTCGGTGGAGAGGTCGAGGACGATCTCGGGGAGGTCGGGTGGGGCGAAGCGGCGCCAGGCGGCGCGCAGGCTGCCGAGGACCGGGTTGGGTGCCGGCCAGGGAGTGAACGCGTTGCCGCGGCGGAACGTGGTGGGGGTGACGAACCGTAGGCACCAGGCGTTGGCGCCGCTGTCGCTGCCGGCCAGGTGGGTCCACGTGGTGGTGGCGAGCTGTTCGGCGCCGGTGGTGAGGCGGGTGTGCTGAGCGCCGAGCCGCAGCCGGACGCCGGGGGCGGCTCGGGTGAGGAGCCGGTTGGTGAGGGTGTCGTCGAGCAGCGTGATTTCAAAGCCGCAGCCTGCGGCGTCCGAGGTGGGCGGGCTGATCGTGTACGGCTTTGCCGGGGCGCGGTGCGTGCCGTCGGTGTCGAACCAGCCGGAGACGACGGCGTGCAGGTGTTCCAACCGTACCCGCGTGGGGTCGATGCCGGGGGTGGCGATCCGCCAGCGGCTGGGCATGTCGGCGGCGGTCTCCATCCGGATCGGACTGGGTGTCGCGGCGCTGAACGGGGCTCACCGTACGTGGCCGTAGGGGGAGTGGCAAGTGTCAGTAGTTGTCGTGATCTGGACAAATTATGGGCCGTTCCGTTCATCGATGATGGCGGTGCGGTGACCAGGTCCAACACCCACTTTTGACTGCGGTGGGTGTCTAGACGGTCGCATTCTGGCTCGGATGCGGCCTTGCGGTCGTTCTGGCGGGACGGTACGTATGGGAGTCATGACTTTCGGCGGTGGCCGGCGGGGAGTGTTTCCGGGTTGCGGTGACGCCTGATGGCCTTGGTGGTGGTCACCGGCTGGGATGAGAATGCGCGGCTGCTGCGGTACGTGCCGGTGAACGGCGGCGGGGGCGGCGACGAGAGCGTGGTCGAGGTGCCGGTCGGAGATGCCGGGGAGGTGTCCGCCGAGTGCGGGCGGATTCCGTTGCCCCGGGTGGGTGAGCTGATTGTCGAGGACGGCGGTTGCCTGCTCGACCTGAGCGGTCCGCCGGCCCGCCGGTGTACGGCGAAGCGGGACGGCGTGGCGGTGCGGCTGACCGAGCGGGGTGCCAGCGACCGGGGCGTCACCTTTCCTCCGTCGTCGCTCGGTCTGCCGGGCGACGAGGCCACGCTGGAGCGGGTCCGGCAGATCGGGGATTTCCTCCTGTTCGATCCGTCGGGGCCGGTGCCGGGCTGCTGGGTGCGTCCGGGTGGGCTGTCCGGGTGGCTGGCCGAGGAGACGCGGCGCCGGGACCAGAAGGCGGCTGAGGCGGCGCTCCGCCGGGAGCGGAAGGCGGCCAAGGCGGCCAAAGCTCGGATGCGGAGTACGGACCGGTTCGTCAACCCGTACACGTTCGTGCCGTTCCCCGGTCGGGTGGTGCGGCGGGAGCCGGCGGGGCACGAGTGGTTGGCGCCGGGCCGGCTGTCGGGCCGGCTGGTGGTGCGGTGGGAGTTAACCGGACCGGCCCAGGCGCCCGACGGCTCGGCCGACGGTGCGGTGCTGCGGTTTCCCGGCTCGTCGGTCAAGGGCGTGGTGCGGTCGGTGCACGAGACTTTGGCCGGCGGCTGCCTGCGGATCGTCGACGAGGCGTTCGTTCCGTCCTATCGGGACACCGCCTCGGCGTTGTCGGACGACTGGACCCTGGCCGTCGTCTCCACGGAGTTCGACGGGCAGCCGTTGACGGTACGGCCGGCGACCCAGGTGGTGTGGGTCCGTTCCGGGCAGCTCGTGGCGGCCTGCGGCGCCGGCCTGCGCACCGGCAGCCGGGTCGACCTCGATCCGCCGACGAGTAAGACCAGCCTGGGGCGGTACGAGCTGGCCGAGCAGGCCCGGGTGTCGACCGGTGGTGACTGGGTGGTGCTGCTGACCGATGCCGGAGCCCGTCCGCCGCGACGCCGGGACGGCAGTCCGGCCCTGTACTTCGCCGCCTGCGGCCACATCCCCGACTCGGCGGCGGAGGCGGAGGTGGACGAGGCGGCGTGGCGCCGGTTCCGGCAGGCGGTGGAGGGCGCCCGCGAGGCGGTCCAGAACCGTACGCCGGACGCGCCGCCGGAGTGGGTGCCGGTGACGTTCGGGGGGCAGACCATCGGCCGGCGGAAGTCGGTGACCGGCCGGTTCGAGCCGGGCGACGTGCTGTGGGTACGCCGTGACCAGACCGGCCGGGTCGTCGAGTTGCGACTGTCGGCGATCTGGCGGCACCTCGGCACGGGACCGTTGGGTGAGCGGGTCCCGCCCCATCTGCTGCCCTGCACCGATCCGGCGTCGTTGTGCCCGTCGTGCCGGTTGTTCGGGTCGGCGGACACCCGGGCGCGGGACGAGGACGGCAGGGCCGACCAGCGCGCGTACGCCGGGCACGTCCGGTTCGGGGACGCCGTGTCGACCGGACCGGTCGCGTTGACCGCCATCCGGCGGGCGCCGATGAGCGCGCCGCGGGCCGGGGCCGGGCAGTTCTACCTGTCCTACGCCGATCGCCGCCCGGCGCGAGAGGGACGACTGCCGACCCGGGAGTGGGGCGCCGACCCGGACGCTTCACAGCTTCGCCCGGTGCGGGGCCGCAAGTTCTACTGGCACTCCGCGCCCGGCACGCATCCGCCCCGACACGAGGCACAGGCGCATCACTCGCCGAAAATGGTCGAGGACAGGTTGCTCGCCCCGCCCGGCACGACGCTGACGCAGACGGTCACCTTCGACAACCTGGACCCCGCCGAGCTGGGCGGCCTGCTGGCGGCCCTGCAACCGGACCGGGTGCTGCGTGCCGGCGGCGACGCCGGGGGAGCCGGGTTGTCGCGGCTGCATCTGGGGGGTGGCAAGCCGCTGGGTCTCGGCTCCTGCACCGCCACCGTCGTACAGGCGCAGGTGTGGGACGCGGCGAGCCGTTACGGGGATGGGCCGCAGCCCGCGTACGCGCCGGAGGTGCTCGTCGGTGCGTTCGTCGCCGCCTGCCCGGGCGAGGTGACCGCAACCTGGCCGGCGTTGGCCGCCGTGCTGGCGGCCGGCACGGTCAACGGCGCCCGGGTGTCGTACCCGCCCGGCGCTGACTGGACCGACCGGCAGCAGGATCTGGAGCAATTCGACAAGCCGTACACCTTCTTCACCGTCACCAGTGGCATGTTTCTCAAGAAGGGCGAGGAACGGCCGTTGCTGCCGCTGCCCGACCCGACCGAAGCCGACCAGACCCTGCCGATCAATTACAAGGGGCACGAGAAACATCGGCCCGAGGAGCGGTGGACGTGACCGGCGGGATGTTCATCGACATCGCCGCCGTCCGGATCGGGGACTACCTGAGCCGCACCCCGGACCTGAAGGGCCGGCGTGGCGCGTCGGCGTGGCTCAGCCACGCCTCGCACCGGGCCGGGCTGCCCGACTGGCTGGCCACCGCCACCGCGCCGCTGCACCACAGACCCGAGGTGAACCAGGAGGCGGGCGAGGCGGACGGGCTGATCCCCCTGCGGATCCCCGCCGGCCCGGCCGGCGATTCCCGCAGCGACGGGGGCGCCGAGGATGTGGCCCGGACTGTCGTCGACGCGCTGCGGCGACGGCTGCCCGGGGTGTGGCTACGGGCGAACTGGGCCACCGCAGACTCCTACCTGGAGGCGTACCGGGCCATGCGCGAGCCTGGGGCGGGTGCCGGTCTGGAGGCGTTCCCGCCGCTGCCGGACCTGCCCGTGCTGGCCACCTGCGCCCGTTGCCGGGTCGACCCGGCGGTCGCCGCCATTGACATTCACGAGGAAGGGAACGTGCCGGTCTGCGCGGACTGCGAGGCCCGGTACGCCGACCGGTACCGGCGGCCCGGGCTGTGGCACGAGCACGTGCCCGTCGGTGCCGAGACCGACCTGCTGGAGGCGCTGTCTTTGACCCCGCGTCAGGTCGTGCAGCACTTCACCGAGCTGGCCGCGCTGGGTGCGGAGGACGGTTGCCGCAACCACCTGGCGACGGTGCACATCGACGGTAACGGCCTCGGCGCGCTCTTCGACCACATCGCCCGTTACGGCGACCGGGACCTGAAGGCGCGGGTGTCGGCGCGGGTGTCGGCGGCCACCCGCGTCGCGCTGGTCGAGGCGACCCGGACCGTGCTCGACTCCTCCCGTACGGTGCCGGTCATCCCGCATCTGGTCGGCGGGGATGACGTGCTCGTCTCGGTGGTCGCCGACCGGGCGTGGCGGTTCGTCACCACCTACCTGGAGGCGTTCGCCGACCGGATGCGCGGCGTCGACGGCCTGGCCGAGCACCTACCCGACGGGCAGCGGGTGACCGGGTCGGCCGGCATGGTCTTCGCCCACGCCACGTTCCCGTTCCGCCGGAGCGCGGAACTGGCCGAAGGCGCGCTCAAGACGGCGAAGCAGGAGCACCAGGGGCGGGACGCGGCGGTGGGCTGGCTGGACGTCACCCGCGACGGGGAACAGCAACCCCGGCATCGGGCGACGTGGACCACGCGGGCACTGGCCGATCTGGGACCGGCGCTGGCGGCGCTGGCCGCCGTCCCGCCGTCCGGACGGGCCGTCTGCGCGCGGCTCATCGACCCCGACCGGCCCGGCCTGTCCGCCGCCCGGTTGCGTGAGCAGGCCCGCCGCCTCGACCGGGGCGATGTGCTCGACCCGTTCCTGACCCACGGCGGACCGGCCGCGGTCGCCGACGCGCTCTCCCTGGTCCGGTGGTGGCGGTGACCCTCACCTTCGAGATCAGCTTCCACGGCCCGTTCCGGGTGGCGACCGGCCGGGCCGGCGACGGCGCCGACAGCGTCATCGACCGGGAGGCGCCGCTGCCCGCCTCCAGCATCAAGGGCGTCATGCGGTCCGCCGCCCGGGACCTGCTCAACCTGCCCGCACACCTGGTGGAGGCGGTGTTCGGGGCCGCCTGGCAGCCCTCGCCGTGGAGCTGGTCCGACGCCGCTTTCACCGGCGGCGCCACCCTCAGCGACGGCGACGGGGGTGCCGGGGCCGAGCCGCTGCGGGTCCGCGCCCGCGCCCGGATCCAGATCTCCGAGGCAACGCACACCGTGGTCGACGGCGCACTCACCGTCGGCGAGGAGATCCTCGCGCACCGGGCCATTTTCACGGTACGCCGCAGCGGCCCGGTGCCCGCCGACGACCTGCCCCGGCACGAGGCGGTGCTGACCGCCTCCGCCCGGGCGGTGACCGCGCTCGGCGGCGACCGGCGGCGAGGACTGGGCTGGGTGAGCATCACCCCGCTGCACCCGCGGTGGACCGCGGCCAGCGTCGAACACCTGGTCGACCTGCTCCACGGCCGGAAGGAGTCGTCGTGAGCACCACCGGCCCGGCCGCGCTGGCGGTGACCGTGGTGGCCCGGCAGCGACTCGCCCTCGGCGTCGGCTCCGAGATCGGCTACTACACCGCCGGCCACCCGTACGTGCCCGGCAGCGCGCTACGCGGCGCGCTCGCCGCCGTCTGGATCACCGAACACGGCCCACCCGGACGCGGCAACCCGAAGACCGACGAGTTCCGGACCCTCTTCGACGGGAAGATCCGGTACGGGAACCTGCTGCCCGCCGGCAGCCACCGCACCCCACTGTCGGTGTTCCGGTGCAAGTACCGCACCGAGCGGGCGTGTCCGGAAACGGTGATCGACCAGGCGTTCGAGACCGGCGACCACTGTCCCGGCTGCGGCCGGCGACTCGAACAGAGCCGGGGCGACCTCGACGTGCCGGGCGGGCTGACCCGGATCACCCGTACCTCGATCGACCCGGCCACCGGTCGGGCCAAGGACGGCGAACTGTACGCCAACGCCGCCCTGCCCGCCGGCACCATCCTGACCGGCCTGATCCACGGCCACCACCCGTGGCTGGCGCAGCCCCACACGCTGTGGCTCGGCGGGCGGCGTACCGTCGGCGGGCAGGCCGAGCTCACCACCACCCCGCACCAACCCGCCGCGGCGGCACCGCCCGCGCCGGGACAGCCGCTGGTGGTACGGCTGACCAGCCCCGCGGTCTTCGTCGACCTCGCCGGGCGCCCCCGGCTGGAACCCGAACCCACCCTCGACCTCGTCCCCGGGGCCACCCTGCGGCCCGAGACGTGGACCCGGGCGATCACCTGGTCCGGCTGGCACGCCGCCTCCCGGCTGCCCAAACCCGCCGAACTGTGCGCCGCGGCCGGATCGACCTACCGGATCACCGGTGCCTCCGACGTCCTGGCCGCGCTCGCCGCCCGGCTCCGGCGCGACGGTATCGGCCTGCGCCGGTCCGAGGGATTCGGTTACGTCGCCATCGCCACCCAGCCCTGGCGACCCACCGCCGCCGGCAAGAAGGAAGACGACGCCAGCGACCTGCTGTCCGACCTGCACGAGCGGCTACTCAGCCTCGGCCTCGACGACGCCGCCTGGCGGTGGCTCATCGGCGCCCTGCGCGCCCTCCAGGTCGAACAGCACCGCACCGGCACGGTCCCCACCGAGCTGCTTACGGACCTGCTCACCCAACCCACCGCGGCTGACCTTTCCGGCCGGCAGCGCGACCAACTTCGCAAGATATTGAACGGGCTCGCCCCGGCTGCCACCCTGCGGGACCTCACCACCCTCGTGCTCACCACACCCGCCGCCGACCGCCAACCGGCAGCCCGACAGGCGACGCGATGACAATCACCTTTCTGATCGCCGAGATCGCCGTGGAACCGGGGTGGGCCGTCGGCGCCGTACCCATCGACGATCCCACCCTCGACCGCGACCTGCTACACGACGCCAACGGCCGGCCGTGGGTGCCCGGGTCCGCGCTCGCCGGCTCGCTCCGCGCCCACCTGCGCCAGCACGACACCCGGCACGGCACTCACCTCGACACCACCCTGATGGGCAGCCGCCCCCCGGCACACCGCGGCGACCTCACCGACCCGTCGCCGCTGTGGATTCTCGGCACCCACTTCACCCCCGAAGCCGGCAGCGACACCACCGAGGTCGTCGGGCAGACCGCGATTGACCGGCACCGGGGCGCCGCCCGGGCCAACTCCCTGCGCTACAGCCGCACGGTCGCGGCCGGTGGAACCCTCACCGCCTACCTGCGCCACGACGGACCGCTCACCGATGACCAGCTTCACGCCCTCGCCGCCTGGCAACCCGCCATCGGCCGCGACCGCACCAAAGGCGGCGGGCAGGCCCGGCTGCGCGTCCTGCGCCACGGCCGCATCGACCCCACCACCCCGGACGGCATGCGCACCTGGCTCGCCCACCCCGGCCCCGCGCTCGTCGAAGCCGTCGCCACCCACCCGATCACCCCGACACCACCTCCGGTGGGACCCTGGTTGGAAGCCGACCTGCACATCGTCGACGCGCTCCTCGTCGGCGACTCGCGCCCCACCGGCCCCGCCGCACACCGCGCCCGCGACAACCAGCCCTTCGTGCCCGGCTCCGCGTGGAAGGGCCTGTTCCGGGCACGGACCGAGTACATCCTGCGTTCCCGCTACGGCCCGGACGCCGCCTGCGGGCAGCAGACCGGCTGCGGTACCTGCCCCACCTGTGATCTTTTCGGCCACCAGGGCCAGCGGGGGCGGCTCGTTTTCCACGACAGCCCGATCCTCGACGCCCAACGCCCACCGGCCCGTACCCACGTGGCCATCGACCGGGTCACCGGGGGCGCCCGCGACGGCCTGCTCTATGAGACCGCTCCGGTCACCGCCGGCCGGCTACGCCTGCGCATCGACGCCCTCACCGACGTACCCGACTGGGCGCACACCGTCATCCAGCACGTCCTGCGCGACCTGCACGACGGGCTCATCGGGCTCGGCTCCCGCACCACCCGGGGCATGGGCACCCTGCGCCTCGACACTCCGCCCACACCCGACCCGGTCACCATCCCCGACCTGGAACCCCACCCCCAACCCGAAAGCCCGACGCGATGACCGACACCACGGACACCACCAGCGCGACGGCCAGCGGTGTCCTGCACTCCCACGGCCGCATTCCCTGGCAGCACCTCGCCGCGGCCCTGGCCGAGGCTGACGGCACCGCCTGGGCCGACTACGACGGCTTCCACATCGGCGCGCCCCCCGCAAGCCCGCCCCCGTACACCCATCTGTGGGCCTGGACCACCGACTGGCTCCTCCGCGCCCGCCTCGACGACGACACCGCCATCGTCGGCGTCCTACACCTCGGCAGCGCCACGCCCCGACTGGACCCACCACCGATCGCCGCCGAACCCATCACCTACACCATCCACCACGCCCGCACCTGGCCCGCGCAGGAAAAGCGCGTCGGCCCTCTCGACCACACCGTCACCGACCGGCGGACCGACCTCTACCAGACCGCCGGCACCCACCCGATCACCTTCGTCAGGATCCAATGAACCGCCCCGGCCCAAGGGCGGCGGCCAGGATCCGTACCGCCATGACGCGGTGGCGACCGGCCCCCGGCCCGCTCCTTATCGCCGTGGCGAACTTCGCCATCGTCACGTTGGCCGCCCTCACCACCGCCGCCCTCGGCCTCATCGTCGAAGACCTCGTACCCCTGAAACCACCTCGCCAGGTGTCCCCGGAACGGGTCGCGCTGCTCGCCGTCGCGCTCGTGTTGCTCTTCGTCGCCGTCCTGTGGCGCGGCCTGATCCACCGCCGCACCGGCACCCTCTTCTACGTCCGGCTCCTCGCCGACGACATGCCCGACCTGCACGACACCGCCATCCAGGTCGCCGCCCGGGGCCGGATGTCACTCAAATCCGTCACCCGCTGGGCCGACCTGCCCACCCACACCCATGAGGGCGTCATCGACCTCAGTGCCACCTGCGCCGACATCGCCGCCGCCCTGGAAACAGTGGTCAACACCGACCGCGACGACACGGCCTATACCATCGCACCCAACATACTCTGGCCCGCCGCCCTCGCCATCGGCGCCGAACTCCCCATCGTCGACAACCTGCAACTCCTCGAACTGCCAGACCCCCGCACTCCCAAACCCATCACTTTCACCCTGACCAAGGCGGTCACCCCCGCCACCCTCATCACGGAAGAACTCCCTCTCGACACCACGGCACCGGACGGTCCCATCGGCCTGATCCTCGCCTTCGCGCCCGCAGCCGCGAAAATGACGCCGCTGGCGGTATTCGCGGAATACTCTGTCAGCCAATGCCGACGCATCCGGACAGGCGCAGTCAGCGACACCGCAGAACTCAACCGCATCACCTTCACCGGCCCCGAGGTTGCCGCGTTCGCCAGGCCACTTGCCAATGCGATAATCGCCGTTCAAGATGAAGCCGGAACACGTGGAGTCGTCATCGCTGCTGCCATGCCCAAGGTGCTCGCCATGGCCATCGGATGGCACCTCGCCCAAGCGAAGACCCGATTCTTCGACCGCACCCACTTGCTGTACTACGACCAGCAAAGCGCGACCTACACCCCCATCCGGGCCCATCCCGCGCAAGCCACCCGACCACTCGCCAAGCTTCCCTCCGAGCACCGTCGAAACGGTGCAGAAACCGACGAAGCGGGCCTGGGTAGCTGATCATGCCTCCGCCTTGCCCCCTATGCAGTGGTCTTCACCAGCGTAAACGCGGCATTTTCATCGACTATCGGCTACTTTTGGGCCGTCCGGACCGAGGGGGTATGCAACCTGCCGAAAACACCCTGGTCAAGCCCGGCATGAGAGCGATAGGGTCCCCAACCACGTCACGCCCAAGGGCGTATGGAAACACACATGTCGTCGCGGAGCCCCACTGAGCACGGGCCCAGTCCCCAACCACGTCACGCCCAAGGGCGTATGGAAACAGGACGGTCCGTCTGCGAGCTGAAACGATGAGGTCGCCGTCCCCAACCACGTCACGCCCAAGGGCGTATGGAAACGAGAAGCTGCCCTGATACCCCGTCAACATCGCGGTCCCCAACCACGTCACGCCCAAGGGCGTATAGAAACCCCTCCACGGGGTGCATGATCGCCCACTCGTGGTCCTCAACCACGTCACGCCCAAGGGCGTATGGAAACAGGCTATTGGGTGCGCGTACCGTGAAGTACGCGTCACGGAATCGAATCACGTTACGCCCGAAGGCGTATGGAGACGCGTTCAGGATCTGGGCCGACGCGTAGACCCGCAAGTTCCAAGATCTGTCACACCCAAGGGTGTATAAAAACCGCATCGTTCCGTCCCCGTCCAGCACGACGACGGCCCACTTGTCCTGAATCACGTCACGCTCAAGGGCGTATGGAAACAGGTGCTGCAGCAGGTACACCCACCGGTCGTGCTCGTTCCAAGCCACGTCACGCCCAAGCGCGTATGAACCCCGATTGTTCGAAGGTGAAATCGTTCCGGTTTGATTTGGCAACGATGTTGGTCGGTCGTGCCGGGCGATCCGGCGCGCGGCGACTCTGGACGGGCGTGACGTGCCGTGCGCCACTGCCCTCGTTTACCCCTCGAGAACCCGTACCATCAACCGGCCAACGGCGACAAGCGTTGAGCAACTTGTGACCGCGTCTGCGCAGGTCAGCGACCGCTCCCGATGATCAATGACAAGCTTGGGAGGGCAGCGGTCAAGCAGTGTAAGGGTCAACCTCTCGGGTGATCGGGCGTAGGCTGCCACACGTCTGATGAGGGAACGAATCACCGCGTACTTGTGCCGGGGCTGGGTTGCGAGCGCCGGTACGAGCGGGGCAGGTCGGCCGCGCGGCCGGTCGGTGACTGGGAGTAGGCCGCGACGTCGATGGGGGCAGCACCGGTGCTGTACACGAGCGCGCAGGTCCGAATCCCTGAGACGGCCGGCTTCGTGCGTCGGGCGGCAGTCAGACGGATGGTATAGCCACTGGTCAGCCCCCGAGACGCGAGGCGGGCGCATAGGTCTCCGTCGAAGGCAGGGCGTCGACCTGCGCCAGCCCCGGCAGCAGCGATGCGCCGTGCCTGGTTGCCGCCCCCGTTTACCCCCCGAAAACTCCTGCCAACGGTTGACCAGAGGCGACAATTGATGATCACCTTGCCCGGTCGTCCGCGCAGGTCAGCGCCAAGTACCGACAGTCGATGACGACGCCAAGATCACAGGGTTCGAGGAGCGTAGGTCGACGGTTCGATTCCGTCAGGCGGCTCAGTGAGAGGCCCTGATCAGCAAGTTAGCTGGTCGGGGCCTCATTTTCATCGATGGGGTTTTGAGTCGCCCCGCCCCCACAAACGCCTGCCGACGATCAGGTTCCGCGCACCTGTCAGCGGGGGCAGGCCTACCTGGTCCGGCGCCTCCCGCGATCGTGAGGTTTGGGTCCATTAATGTCTGGACCTGCACCAAGCTGTTCGAGAATGTCGGAACTGTCCAGGGTGGGACAGGCTTGACGCTGCTGACGGCGCACATTCTGCGGCACCGGCAGGTGCCGCGCCGGGAGGCGAAGATCGCGTCGCGGGGATTGTCGGCGGCGTGGATTGGCGACCTGGCGGCATCCCGACCGCGAACCGAGGCGGGGCGATCGGGCCGCAACTGGTGAGCGTCGTGCTTCGGCACCGACGTCGACGTCCTCCCGGTGCAGCGCCAGGATTTCGGCAATGCAGGCGCCGGTGGCGGGCGTGAGGTCGGCGTGGCCACCGATCGGTCGAGGTCCCGACTCGCCGGGCATGGGCTGCCGCCACCTCCGGAACGCCTTGTGAACCTCGTCCAGTGGCTGCACTCCAGGGCCGTCACCTTGCGGTGATTTGACAGTGCCAATAGATAGCGGTTATCTATTGGCACTCGATCTGAGGGGCGTGCCGGGGTGCAGGACGTGGTGCTGGCCATGCTGGCCAAGGAGCCGGCGCATGGATACGAGCTGCGCAGCCGGATGCGTTCCGCTCTCGGCCCGCTCGGTGCGGCGATGAACGCCGGACAGATCTACGTGACGTTGACCCGGCTGGCAAAGGCCGGGCTGGTGACCTCGGAGCGGACCGACGGGCTGCCGGACCGGCCCGACCGGCGGGTGTACGCGCTGACCCCGGCCGGGCAGCAGCGGGTCGCGGGCTGGTTGGCCGAGGTGAGCTGGCCGAGGCCGGATCTCACCGAGTTCCATCTCAAGCTGGTGGTCGCCGCTGCCGCCCGGTTGGCCGATCCGGTGGCGCTGGTCGACGCGCAGCGCCGCGAGGTGCTGCGCCGGCTCCGGGACACCCAACGGGCAGCGTTGGACCGGTCACTGGATGCGGTCGCCGGGTTGCTGTTGGAAGGGGTCGTGCTGCGGTTGCGGGCGGATCTGGAGTGGCTGGAGGCGTGCGAACGGATGTGGACCGGGCGGAGGGCGGGGGCGTGACCGGATCGACGGTGTTGCGGGCGTCTGGGCTGAGCATGCGGTACGGCGACGAGCACGCGCTGGTGCGCGCCGTCGACGACGTCGACCTGGACGTGCCGGGCGGACAGGCACTGGCGATCATGGGACCCAGCGGCTGCGGCAAGTCGACCCTGTTGCACCTGCTCGGTGGGCTGCAGCGCCCCACGGGTGGACAGGTGTGGGTGGCCGGGCAGCGGATCGACACGATGAGCGAACGGGCCCTGGCCCGGATGCGGCGGGACAGCGTCGGGTTCGTGTTCCAGGCGTTCCACCTCATGGACGAGCTGACCGCAGTGGAGAACGTCGAACTGGCGGCGTTGCTGGCCGGCCGGTCGCCGGGCCGGGCCCGCCGCCGCGCCCTGCATCTGCTGGACCGGGTCGGCCTCGCGGACCGCGCCACGCACCTGCCGTCGCAACTCTCCGGCGGGCAGCGGCAACGCGTCGCGATCGCCCGGGCGTTGAGCAACGAGCCGCTGGTCGTACTGGCCGACGAGCCCACCGGCAATCTCGACAGCGCCGCCACCCTCGACGTCCTACGACTGTTCGACGACCTCCGCACCAGGGGACAGACCCTCGTCATGGTCACGCACGACGCGCGCATCGCCGCGGTCGTCGACCGGATCGTCACCATGCGCGACGGAACCTTCGCCGACGACACCCACCTCGGCGCGGTCGGTGCCGGCACCGGCACCGTCTACGACGGGCGGCGCTGACATGATCGGCCGCCTGCTGCTCGTGTACCGGCTGCTGATCCGCGATCTGCGCCGGCATCCGACCGAGACCGCCCTCCTGTTGATCGCCGTCACCGGCGCGACCGCGACACTCTCCCTCGGCCTGACGCTCAACGTGCTGATCGCCGACCCCTATCAGCAGACCCGCGCCGTCACCGCAGGACCGGACGTGGTCGTGGAACCGGGAGCCACCGGCCCCGCCGCGCTCGCCGCGCTCGCTCCCCTGACGACCGCGCCCGGCGTGACCGCCCACGGTGGACCGTTCCCGGTCGCTTATCTGGCGCTGACCGCCCACGGCACGACCGTCCGGGTCGTCGTCGAGGGCCGTGACGGCACACCGGCCGCGGTCAACCGGCCAGCGGTGACCGACGGAACCTGGGTACGCCCCGGCGGCGTGGTCGTCGAGCGCACCTTCGCCGAGGCCCTCGGGACGCAACCCGGCGACACGGTGAGCGTCGCCGGGCGTCCGCTGCGCGTGCTCGGGCTCGCGGTCACCGCTGCCAGGCCGGTGTTCCCCTCGGTCGGCTGGCACCCCCCGGGCGTCATGCTGGTCGAGAAGGGCGGCCTGGTCTGGGTCGACCGTGGCGACGTCGCCGCACTTGCCGGCAGCCAGTCGCTGGCGTACACCCTGAACCTGAAGTTGGCCGATCCGCAGGCCGGTGCGGCGTTCAGAGCCGCGTCGACCAACACCGACGACTTCCGTGGGGGGTCGGTCCGCACCTGGCAGGAACTGGCCTACCGGAACGGCAAGTTGACCGGCGCGGCACAGGAGACCCTGACCATCGGCAGTTGGCTCCTCGCGGTCCTCGCCGTGGCCGGCGTCGCGGGCATCGTCGCGGGTCGAGTCATCGCCCAACGCCGCCGGGTGGGGCTGCTCAAGGCGGTCGGTGCCGGACCGGGCATGGTCGCCGTCGTGCACCTCACCGAATACCTGCTGATCGGGGTGGTCGCCGCCGGGCTCGGACTGGCCGCCGGCTGGTCCGCCGCGCCCAGGTTGTTCCGCCCGAGCGCCGGATTCGTCGATTCCGGCGGCGCCCACCCGCCGCTGCGGGTGCTGGTCGCCGCCACCGCGCTTGCCCTCGGAATCGCCGTTGCGGCGACCCTGGTGCCGGTGGTGCGGGCCGCCGTGACCAGCACGACCGACGCCCTCGCCGACGCCGCGACACCGCCGCGCCGGCGACGGTGGGCCATCTGGCTGTCGCGCCGCCTGCCCGTCGCCCTGCTGATCGGCGTACGCATCAACGCCCGCCGGCCGCGCCGCGCCCGGCTCGTCACCGTCAACACCCTCATCACGACGGCCGCGCTCGCTGCCGCGCTCACGAACCTGGCGCAGGACGAGGACCCGCTCAACCTCGGCTACTCGACTTTCCCCGACGCCCGTAACGAGCGGCAGCTCCACGCCATGTTCCTCGTCGCCGGGGTCGCGTGCGTCCTCGCGCTCTGCAACACCATCGTGAGCACCTGGACGGCGGTCCTCGACACCCGGCACCCCCTGGCGGTCGCCCGCGCGCTGGGTGCGACGCCGGGGCAGGCCGGCATCGGCCTGGCGGTGGCGCAGCTCCTTCCCGCGATACCCGGCGTCGCTGCCGGAATCCCCTTCGGCACCGGGCTGTATCTGCTCTTCGACGGTGACCGGTACGCCCCCGCCGGTTGGATGGTCGGCGCGGCTGTCGGTGTCCTGCTCGTGGTGGCCGCCCTCACCGCTCTTCCCGCCATGGCCGCCGCCCACCGCCCGGTCGCGAACGTACTCCGGTCCGCTCAGACCTGAGCGCCGTGACCACCGGACGCAGCCCTCGCCGAAAGATCTGAGAAAAAGTTCTGGTTGGCGGCAACCTGCGGGCGGTGGATCGCATGTACCCGGATGTAAGCAACGATCGCCACGATCCATAGGGGTCCGAATATGTCCGCACGTCGTCTTCTGCTGCTGCCCGCCGTCACCGTTCTGCTCGCACTGACCGCCTGCGGCACAGAGGAATCCGGCTCTGGCTCGACCGCGTCCGCTCCGGCGAACGGCACTCCGAGTCCGACGTCCACGGTGACCACCATGACGGCCGGGGATGTCAAGAGCGCCGACTGTCCCTCCGGGGCGACCCTGCAGAAGCTGGTCGAGCTGCCGAAGGACATGACCTTCGGCAAGGTCGAGTGCGTGAAGGACTGGGCGGGTGCCGACCCGCAGGGCCCGAAGGCCGGTGACGGCGTCTATCTGTTCCACTACACGGCCGGTACGGGCTGGAAGTACTACGGCGAGGGCAGCGGTTACGACTGCAAGGACCTCGGCCTCACCGTGCCGGCGCCCTTCTGCATCTCGGACCCGGCGACCACGACGACGAAGCCGGCGACGGCCAAGCCGGCGACGACGAAGCCGGCGACGACGAAGCCGGTGACCACGAGTCCCACGTGTCCTTCGGCGAAGACGCTGGGATCCCTGGTCGAGCTGCCGAAGGGCGTGACCTTCGGCAAGGTCGAGTGCGTGAAGGACTGGGCGGGTGCCGACCCGCAGGGCCCGAAGGCCGGTGACGGCGTCTATCTGTTCCACTACACGGCCGGTACGGGCTGGAAGTACTACGGCGAGGGCAGCGGTTACGACTGCAAGGACCTCGGCCTCACCGTGCCGGCGCCGTTCTGCATCTCCGACTGATCAGGGTGACCGCGGTCGCGCGCTGTGGCGCACACCAGCTACGGTGTGCGCCACAGTCAGCCGGCCGCATCGATGCCGCCGTGCCCTGACAACCTTCGGGGTAGGTGGGGGGCACGAGCGGGGCATGACGGATTCGATCGACGATCAGTTCCGGGAGTTCGTCCGCACCCGCTCGCCGGCGTTGCTCCGGACGGCGTTCCTGCTGACCGGCGACCGGCACCTCGCCGAGGATCTGGTGCAGGACGCTCTGGCCCGCACCCATCGGGGCCGGCGGCGGCTGAACGACCCGGGGCATTTCGAGGCGTACACCCGCACCGCGATGTACCACCAGCAGGTGAGCTGGTGGCGACGCCGCAGGGTGGCCGAGTCCCTGCCCGGGGAACTGGCCGACGTGGCGCAGCCCGGCAGTGATCACGCCGGCCGTACCGATCTCAAGCTCGCGCTGCACCAGGCTCTCGCCAAGCTCACCCCGCGGCAGCGTGCGGTGCTGGTGGTCCGCTTCTTCGAGGACCGCAGCGAGGCCGAGGCCGCCAACCTGTTGCAGTGCTCGGTCGGCACGATCAAGAGTCAGACCAGCAAGGCACTGGCCCGCATGCGGGAGATAGCGCCCGAGCTGCTCTCGGCTGTGATGGAGGAGGCCTGATGACCGACAACCTCGGGCCGCTGCGTCAGGCCCTGACCGATCTGAGCGAGCACGGCGGCAGCGCCGACCTGTACGAGCGGGCCCTGCGTAAGTCGCGGCAGTCGCAACGACGGGCGACGGTCGCCACCGGCGTCGCCGCCGCCGCGATGGTGTTCGCCATCGGCGGTACGGTCGCCTTCGCCGTCAGCCAGCGGCCCGGCACCTCGTCGACACCCGCAGCCGCCCCCAGCGGTGCCGGACCCGGGCAACCCGACTGTCCGTCGATCGAAACCCTCGGGGACCTGGTCGAACTGCCGTCGGACTGGTCCTTCGCGCCGACCGGGGTGCAGTGCGCGCAGACGTGGGCGGCAGCCGACGTGAAGCGCCCGGCCGGCGGCAACGTCCGCTACCTGTTCCACTACACCCCCGATACGGGCTGGCGATACCAGGACCAGGGCACCGAGTGGGACTGCGCGGAGCTTGGCCTGACCCGGCCGGCACCGTTCTGCACCTCCTGACCCCCTGCCACCTGCCCGGGAAGGCCGATCGGCCCCGTCGCACGCGGTCGGCCCCGGTCACCGGGCGTAAGGTCGTCTGCGCAGGGCGTGGTAGGCGATGGCGAGGGCGATGCCGAGGACGACGATGGCGACCTCGTGCCCCGGGTGGAGGTTCTTCGACAGGCTGGGGGCGCGGTCCGGGCCGATCGCCCAGAGCGCCAGGCCCGCGCCGTAGGCCGTACCGAGCGTGACGGCCCACCACCGTAGCGGGCGGAGGGCGTCGTTGCGCAGCACGGTGACCAGCGTGATCGCCACCGGGACGACAGCCACCATGGCGAACTGGACGGCGACGAGGACGGTGACCGCCCAGGCGCTGATGACGAGGGGTCGTGAGCGGGGCAGTGGACCCCGGGGCGCGAGCGTCGACGGTGCGTGGGACATCTGGTATTCCTTCCGGCACGAGGGGTCGGGTGGCGAAGGGTGGGCAGCGGGGTCGGGGCGGGCGGAAACGGGCCGGGCGACGGGGTGGTCGCCGTCGCCGGCATTCATGGCACCCGGTCGGCTCAGCGGCGGGTCTGGGTGTTCCGTTCGGCGTCCGCCTCCTCGGCGGCGGTCCTGAGGTCGGCGAGCCACGCCTCCAGCCCGTAGCCGAGGTAGGTGGTGGAGGTCGCCGCGTCGGCCTCCACCTGGGCGCCGGTCCAGGTCTCCTCGGTGCGGACCAGCACGCCGCCGGGAACCTCGGTGAAGGTCCAGACGTGGACGCCGTTGTCGATGTGCAGTCCGTCGCCGGTCCCCGGGCCGGCCCAGCGGATGCACCGGTAGGGCGTCAGGTGGGCGACGGTCGAGGTGATGGTCAGCGTCGTGGCCGGGGTCATCGGGGTTTCCGGGACGGGCGTGGTCCAGCGGAACGCCGACCCCGCGCGCAGTGCGCCGTCGTCGAGGCGCGTGGCGGTGGTGACCGGGGCCTGCCAGGAGGGCCAGTTCTCGACGTCGGTCTGGAGGTTCCAGACGGTGTGCAGCGACGCGTTGATCAGCGTCTCGGCGCGATACCGGATCTGGGCGGTCGGGTCGACGCCCTGCCCGTCGCAGGTGATCACCGGTTGGTTCGCGGTCGATGCCATCTCTCCACCTCTCACTTCTGCGACTATCTGTCGCTTTGGTTAGAGCCTATAACCAAGATGAACTCCAGTCAATAGTGATGGTGATAGCCTGTAACTATCGTGATGGCGGGTGTGAGGAGGGTGGTCCATGGGTGCCGACGTGACCGGTCCGCGCGAGCGCTACCGCGCCCAGGTGCGGGCGGAGATCAAGCAACGGGCCTGGGAGCAACTCGCCACGACCGGGGTGTCGGCGCTGTCCCTCAAAGCGATCGCCGAGCAGTTGGGGATGAGCGGTCCGGCCCTCTACCGGTACTTCGCCAGTCGGGACGAGCTGATCACCGCCCTGATCCGCGACGCGTACCGCAGCCTCGCCGACGCGCTCCGGACCGCCGCCGACGCCGGTGCCGACGTCGCCGGACTGGCGGACACCGTGCGGGCCTGGGCCCTGGACGACCCGCAGCGCTACCTGCTGATCTGGGGTACGCCCGTGCCCGGCTACCACGCCCCCGACGACACCACCGCGATCTCGACCGAGATCATGGCGACGATCGTCGACGCCTACCACAGGCGCGACGTCCCGCCCACCGGGCGACGGATCGAGGCCCACCTCGACAGCCATCGCGGCTGGGCCGTGGACCCGGCCGTGCCGGCCGCCACGCTGCGTCAGGCGCTGGCCTTCTGGACCCGGGTGCACGGCGTCCTGTCGCTCGAACTCGCCGGCCACTTCGCCGGCATGGGGTTCGATCCCGCGCTGCTGTTCGACGACGAGATCGACGACCTACTCGGCCGCTGATCGCCGTGACGCCGTGCGGGCCGCGAAGACGATGCGGGCCGTGACGCCGACGCCGGTACGGTGGTCCGCTCCCGCCGCCCGCGACGGCACGGGGCGGTATCCGTGGCCCGGCACGGCTAAGGTCAGCAGTCGGCCACCGTACGCTTGCGAGGATGGGACCCCTCGATGAGATGTGCCTTCTGTGGCCGGTGGTGGCCGCTGCCCTGGGCGTGTGGCCGGTGCCGGCGTGACCGTCGCCGGATGCGCCGCGACTACCTGCGCCGCGCCGCCCCGCAGGACGCGCTGCGCGACATGACCCGCACCGACCCGGACCGCTGACCGGCCGACCCTCACCGCCGGCTTGCCCGCCGTCGGCCACCCGGCAGCCATGCCGTCCGGCGTCGGTGGGAAAGATCCGCCGTGGCTATCCTGGGCCGGTGCTGCCCCTGCCGCCCGGTGACTTCCGGGCCTACCTGTTCGACTGCGACGGCACCATCGTCGACTCCATGCCGGTGCACCACCTGGCCTGGCGGGCCGCGCTCGACGAGTGGGGCTGCGACCTGCCCGAGGACCTCTTCTATGCCTGGGGCGGCCGGCCGGTGGCCGACATCGTCGTCGATCTCAATGCGCGGCACGGGCTGGCGATGCCGGTCGACGTGGTGGCCCGTCGCCGGGAGGACGCCTACCAGACCTTCCTGCCGCAGCTCACCGCCGTGCCGGGGGTGCTGGCGCACATCGAGCGGGCACACCGGCGGGTGCCGTTCGCCGTGGTCTCCGGCAGCACCCGGGAGTCGGTGACCGCCTCGCTGTCCGCGCTCGACCTGCTCGACCGGTTCGACGTGCTGGTCTGCGCGGAGGACTACGCACGGGCCAAGCCGGACCCGGAGTGCTACCTGCTGGCGGCCCGGCTGCTCGACGTACCGCCGGAGCACTGTCTGGTGTTCGAGGACACCGACCTGGGCGTCGCGGCGGCGACGGCGGCGGGCATGGCCTCGGTCCGCGTCCCGCCGCCGTGGCAGCGCTGAACCCGGGCCGGCCGCGCCGGCCGGGGGTGCCGGCGGGTCAGCCCCGGTAGAGCTTTTCCGCGTATGCCGGGCCGTAGTAGCGCTCCAGGTCGGCCAGGCTCTCGGCCGGCGTCTCCACCTCCTTGATCAGCCGGGCGCGGGACGGCAGCGCGTCCGGCTGCCAGGTTTCGGGCTGCCACAGCTCGGAACGGAGGAACGCCTTCGCGCAGTGGTAGAAGATCTGCGCGACGGCCACCTCGACAGCGAGCACCGGTCGGTGCCCCTGGACCAGCATGTCGTCGAAGTAGGGCGCGTCGCGGACCAGCCTGGCCCGTCCGTTGATCCGCAGGGTGTCGGTCCGGCCCGGGATCAGGAAGATCAGCCCGACGTGCGGGTTGTCGAGGATGTTGCGGTAGCCGTCAGCCCGCCGGTTGCCCGGCCGCTCCGGGACGGCGATCGTCCGCTCGTCGAGCACCAGCGCGAAGCCGGCCGGGTCGCCCTTGGGGGAGACGTCGCAACTCCCGTCCGCACCGGCCGTGGCGACCAGGCAGAACGGCGAGGCGGCCAACCACTCGCGGTCCCGTTCGTGCAGCACGGTGCGTTCCTTGGCCGCCGCCCGGGGCATCGGTGCCCCCAGCAGCGCGCGTAGCTCCTCATGCGAGGTGATCTCCGCCGTCACGTCCGCCTCCCCCGTCCGTTGATCTCGGTGGCGGGCGGTGACTCACCGGCCGCCGAACGTCAGCCTAGGCGGGCGTGGCGAGCTGGTCTGTCCCCGACGGCGGGCACCGGCGCACCCTGCCCCCGGACCGAGCAGTGGAGGGCCCGCGATGGAGAGCCGACTGAAGGTGCTCGGGCACCCGGTGCACCCGATGCTGGTGATGTTCCCGGTCGCGCTGCTGGTCACCGGCACCCTCTTCGACGTCGTCGACACGGTCGGCGGCCCCGACTTCCTCGCCGAGGTGGCGTACTGGAACATCACCGTCGGTCTGGTCGGTGGCCTGCTGGCCGCGGCGGCCGGCGCGTTCGACCTGCTGGCCATCCCGGCCGGCACCCGGGCCAAGCGGGTGGCGCTCACCCACGCGGCGGCGAACGTCGCGGTGATCCTGCTCTTCGCCGCCGTCTGGGCGGTCCGGTTGAACGCCGAATCCCGGGCGGCCGGCGGCGCGCTGATCGCCATCGAGGTGGTCGGCGTGGCCATCCTCGGCATCAGCGCCTGGCTCGGTGGGGAACTGGTCGACCGGCTGGGGGTCGGGGTCGACCGGGACGCCGGCCTGGACGCCCCCAGCTCACTGCGGCCCGCCGCGGCCAGCCGACCGATGGGAGAGGTGCGATGACCGAGCAGCCGGGCCGACGCAGCCGCCAGCAGGGCTGGGACCCGATGGGTGAACTCCAGTCGCTGCGCGCCGAGCTGAGCCGGCTGGTCGGCGGCCGGGGCGCCTCGCCGGACGTCGCACTGACCGAGGTCGCCGACGGCTGGGAGGTGATCGTCCGGCTGCCCGGGGTGGCGCCGGAGGAGGTCGCCGTCGAGCTGGACGACCGGGAACTGCGCGTCCGGGCCCGGTCGGAGGCCGAGGTCAACGCCGACCAGGGCGTTCCCGGCGGTGTCGAGACCCGGGGCTTCGACTACCGGGTGGACCTGCCGTCCCGGGTGGACCCCGGGAGCATCGACGCGGTGATGGACCACGGCCTGCTCCGGGTGCACCTGCCCCGGGCGTCCCGGTCCACGCCGCGCACCATCACCGTCGGCCGCACCGGCTACCCACCCGGTCCCACCCGCAGCGGTACGCCCACCGGCGTGGACCCGGCGGCGGACCGGGAACTGCACCACCCGCACACCGCCGTCGACCCGCACGACCGGCCGTAGGGCCCCGGTGGCCAGCCCGGCCCTGGGTGGCCCGCGAGGTGAGCGGGTGCCCGACGTGGCCCGGATCGCCGTGCTGCGGGCCAACGCGCTCGGCGACCTCATCTTTCTGCTGCCCGCCCTGGAGTCGCTGCGGGCGGCATATCCGGCGGCGGAGATCGTGCTGTTCGGTGCGCCCTGGCACGCGGCGTTCTGGCGCGACCGGCCCGGCCCGGTCGACCGGGTGCTGGTCGTCCCGCCAGCCCCCGGTATCCGTGGGCCCGGCCCCGACGAGCCGCCGGGATCGCTGGACGACTTCCTGGCCGACGCGGCCCGGGAGGGTTACGACCTGGCGTTGCAGGTGCACGGCGGCGGGGCCAACTCGAACCCGATCATGAGCCGGTTGGGTGCCCGGCTCACCGCCGGGCTGCGCGCCGAGGACGCCCCACCGCTGGACCGCTGGCTCCGCTACGTCTACTACCAGCCCGAGGTGATCCGCTACCTGGAGGTGGTGGGTCTGGTCGGGGCGGACGCCGTCACCGTCGTACCGACGCTGGCGGTGACCGACGCGGACCGGGCGCAGGCGCGGGCGGTGCTGGGCGAGCCGGACCGGCCCCGGGTGGCGCTGCACCCCGGGGCGAGCGACACCCGGCGGCGTTGGCCGGCGCGGCGGTTCGCCGAGGTCGCCCGGGCCCTGTACGACGACGGGTACGAGGTGCTGGTCACCGGCACCCCCGCCGAGCGAACGGTGGTGGACGAGGTGGTCGCGGCGGCCGGGGTGCCGGTCCGTCCGCAGGTCGGCACGCTCAGCCTCGGCGGGCTGGCCGCCGCGTACGCCGGCTGCGGGCTGGTGGTCTCCAACGACACCGGCCCGTTGCACCTGGCCGGTGCGGTGGGCACCCCGACGGTGGGTGTCTACTGGGTCGGCAACATGATCAACGGGGCGACGCCGCTGCGCGCCCGGCACCGCCCGATCGCCGCCTGGACGACGCGCTGCCCGGTCTGCGGGGTCGACTGCACGCCGGGGATCTATCCGCACCGACCCGGCGACGGCAACTGCCCGCACCGGGACTCGTTCGTCGCCGACGTGCCGGTGGCCGAGGTGCTGGAAGCCGCCGCCGACCTGCTCCGCCCGGAACCGGGCAGCGCCGCCGGCTGACGCCCCCGGGCCGGGCAGTGCCGCCGATCAACGGGCACCGGGCCGGGCAGTGCCGCCGGCTGACGGCCCGGGCCGGGCAGTGCCGCCGGTCGACGGGCCGGGCCGGGACGACCCTGGCGGGTCGGCGGCCGGAACCGGCGAGGGCTCAGGCCGGCTGGGGGGTGTCGGCGGCGGCGACCTCCCACGCCTCGACGGCGCGGTCGGTGACCGTGGTCGGCGACTCCAGGTGGTACGCCCCGCTGGGCAGCACACCCGCGCCGCCGTACCGGGCCAGCACCGCGAGTTGGGCGGCGACGTCCTCGCCCTGGTGGTTCGCCGGCACCCGCCGCCAGAAGTCGAAACCGCCCGAGTCGACCAGTGACGCGCGGTCGTAGAGCACGCAACCACCGATCCAGGAGACCTTGTAGGCCCGCCAGGACCCCGACGGCAGGGCCAGCTTCTGTTGGATGTGCAGCAGGTTCGCGGCCGGATGGATGGCCGAGCGGTGCCACTGCGGGGTGTCGGGGCGGACCACTTCCGGCACGACCGGCCCGTCCCACTCCTCGTAGTGCCCGTGCGTCTCGGGGCGCACGTCGTCGACGTACGACAGGCCGTGCACCGCGTTGCCGACGAACCCGCAGCCCAGCTCCCCGATCGCGGTGACCAGCCGGCCCAGGGTGCCCGGTTCCAGCCAGACGTCGTCGTCGAGGCAGAGCACGTAACGGGCCACCGACCTGCCCAGCAGGTACGCCCGGTGTTCGGCCAGCCCGCGCCGGGGCAGCCGGCGGGTGAGCAGCACGGGGTGCCCCCGCTGGCGCAACGCCCGGACCATGGTGGCCGCCGCCGGGTGCGCGTACGCCGGGTCGTCGTCGGACTGGTCGCTGACCACCACCCCGAAGTCGGGCACCTCGACCTGGGCGGCCAGCCCGGCGAGGGTGACCGACAGTTCCGCCGGCCGGTTGCGGGTGGGGATCAGCACGTCGAGCCGACGGGGTCGGCGGAACTCCCCGGTCGTGCCGAGGTCGAGCGGTCGGTTCACGGGGTCCCGCCCGTACTCTCTGCGGTCGGGGTCGGGTGGGCCGTCGTCGTGTCCCGCCCGGGTGCCGCCGACGGGTCGGCGGCGGGTCGTACCGCCTCGGCACGACCGTCGGCGGCGGCCCGGTCGACGGTCTGGGTGGCCTGGCCGGCGGTGGTCCGGGTGGCCTGGCCCGCGGCGGTCCCGACGGACTGGGCGCGGATCCGGTCGATGATCGCCGAGGTGGACCGGTCCGGCACGTAGCCGAGGGTGCGCACCTGGCCGCCGAGCCGGCGGACCAGGGGCGCTTCCGGGACCATCTCCGGCGGGTAGTCGCCGCCCTTGACGTACACGTCGGGTCGGACCGCCTCGATCAGGCCGACCGGCGAATCCTCCTCGAAGACCACCACATGGTCCACGCAGGACAACGCGGCGAGCAGGGTGATCCGGTCCTCGACCGGGTTGACCGGCCGGTCGGCGCCCTTGAGCCGGCGGACGCTGGAGTCGGAGTTGACCGCGACCACCAGCAGGTCCCCGAGGGCCCGGGCCTGTTCCAGGTAGCGCACGTGACCGGGGTGCAGCACGTCGAAGCAGCCGTTGGTGAAGACCACCGACCGGCCGGCCCGCCGGTGGTCGGCGACGATCGCGTCCAGCTCGCCGGTGCCGACCAGCGTCGGATGGGCGGTGCCGTCGGGTGCGCCGCCGATCGCGTCGAGCAGGTCCTCCCGGCGGCAGACGCAGGTGCCGGTGTCGGAGACGGTGATGGTGGCGGCGAGCTGGGCCAGTTGGGCGGCGGTCGGCAGCGACGCCTCGGCGGCCAGGGCGAGGGTCATCGCCGCCAGGTACGCGTCCCCCGCGCCGACGGCGTGACTGGCCGGGACGGGGGTGCTGTGGCTGCGTCGGGGCGTCCCGTCCGCGCCCCCGACGATGGCGCCCTCGGTGTCCAGGGTCACCGCGACCACGTCCGCGCCGGTGTGCGCGCGCAACTCGGCCAGTCGCGCCTGCGCCAGTTCGGCCCGGTCGACGCCCCCGCCGACGGTGGCGTTGACGGTCACCCCGGCCCCGGTCACGCTCAGCCCGTCACCGGTCATCGCGACCCGCCCCTCACCGGGGGTCGGTTCGCCGGTCGGCCCGGTAGGGGCCCGGCCGACCCCGCCCGGTGCGGTGCCGACGACCAGCTCCGACGGCCCGTCCGCCAGGTCGCTCGGCGGGTGGTCCAGGTGCAGACCGGGGCTGCCGGCCCGGGGCGGAGCGGGCGGTGCGCCGAAGCCGGCCGCGGCCCGCGCCAGCAGCCGGGCCGCCTCGGCGAAGCTGGGGGTGACCACCGTCGGGTTCAACCCCCGCCAGTCGGCCAGGTCGTGGGCGTCCAGGGCGACCGTGGCGTACCGGTGCCGGTGGGCGACCAGCCAGGCGCGTACCGGTGCGGGCAGTGCGCCGAGGCCGTAGTCGCAGACCACCAGGGTGGGCGCGGCCCCGCCGGCCACCGCCCGCAGTTCCTCGGTGGCGCAGCTCAGGGCGGTGAGCAGCCGGGCGACGCCGTCGTCGTCGAGCGGTTCGTCCGGGTCGCCGGAGTCCTCCCGCAGCAGGATCTGGTTGCCGGCCAGCATCCGGCGCTTCACCGGGGTCGGCCGGTGCGGCTCGCTGACCGTACGGTCCCACACGCCGGCCCGGTCCAGGCAGTCGTGTAGTTCGTCGCCGGCCACGTCCGCCCCGACCGGGGCGACCAGCAACGCCCGTCCGCCCAGGGTGGCGACGTTGACCGCGGTGTTCGCGGCCCCACCGGCGGCGGTGATCCGTCGACGCAGGGTGAGGATCGGCGCGGGCGCCTCCCGGCACAGCCGCTCCGACTCGGCGAAGCGCCACTCGTCGAGCATGGCGTCGCCGACGACGAGAACGGCCCGTTCCCGCCAGCTCTCCACCACGGTGGCGAGCCGGCGCTGTTCCGCTGCTGCTCCTGCCATGCCCACCGGGGTCCCCCGCCCCGACCAGGCCAAACCTGGTCGCGGGGGGCCGGCGCGAGGGCCGGCGGAGCAGCGGGATGGCACGGCTGATGTGGTGCCGCGGGTGGCCCGCCCCCGGCGGCCGGGCGAGGGGCGTCACGTTTCGGGCCACCGGCCCCGGGAACCGACCAGAGAGACCCGGAGAGGAGAAATTCGACATGGCAACGACCACATTGCAGGGCAAGCGGATCGCGTTCCTCGCCACCGACGGAGTGGAGGAGGTCGAATACGTCCAGCCGCGCGAGGCCGTGGAGAACGCCGGGGCGACCGCCGAGCTGGTGTCGCTCAAGCCCGGCACCACCCAGGCGTTCAATCATCTGGACCAGGGCAAGACGTACGACGTGGACGTGACGGCGGCCGACGCGGACGCCGCCGGCTACGACGCGCTGGTGCTGCCCGGCGGGGTGGCGAACCCGGACTTCCTGCGCACCGACCCGGACGCGGTCCGGTTCGTCCAGGCGTTCTTCGCGGCCGGCAAGCCGGTCGGGGTGATCTGCCACGGCCCGTGGACGCTGATCGAGGCGGGCGTGGTGTCGGGTCGCCGGATCACCAGCTGGCCGAGCCTGCGTACCGACCTGACCAACGCCGGTGCGACCTGGGTGGACGAGCAGGTGGTGACCGACGGCGGCCTGATCAGCAGCCGCAACCCCGACGACCTCCCGGCCTTCTGCGCCGCGCTCGTCGACCGGTTCGCCGCCGTCGACTGATCCCCGGCGGGTGTCGGCACCCCCCCGTACGTCCACCGGGTGGGTGCCGACGCGACCGCGGCCGGTCCGATCATCGCGTGCGGGGCGGTTTTCCCGGGCGCGGAGGCATGTTCGGGGTGAGCCGGGAAAGAAGGCGGGATGACCGCCCAGACCCACGGCAGCCCGGTGCTCCAGGCCCGCCAGCTCCGCCTGTTGATGTTCGGCCTGATGACCGGCATGCTGCTGGCCGCGCTGGACCAGACCATCGTCGGTACGGCACTGCCCACCATCGTCGGTGAGTTGGGCGGGATCGACCACTACTCGTGGGTGGTGACCGCCTACCTGCTCGCCTCGACCGCCTCCACCCCGCTCTACGGCAAGATGGCCGACCTGTACGGCCGCCGACCGGTCTTCCTCTTCTCGATCGGTACGTTCCTGCTCGGCTCGCTGCTGGCCGGGCTGTCGCAGGACATGACCCAGCTGATCGTCACCCGGGGGGTGCAGGGCATCGGCGCGGGCGGCCTGATGACGCTGGCGTTCACCATCATCTCGGACGTGGTCTCCCCCCGGGAGCGTGGCCGCTACCAGGGGCTGTTCGGCGCGGTCTTCGGAGTCTCCTCGGTGGCCGGCCCGCTGGTCGGCGGCTATTTCGCCGAGACCAACTGGCGGTGGATCTTCTATCTGAACGTGCCGCTGGCGCTGCTGGCGATCGTGGTCTGCTACCACGTGCTGCGGTTGATCCCGTTCGAGCGGCGGGAACACACCGTCGACTGGCTGGGCGCGGGGCTGCTGGTCGCCGGGGTGAGCGCGCTGCTGCTGGCGCTGAGCTGGGGCGGCAACTCGTACGCCTGGGGCTCGCCGACGATCATCGGGCTGTTCGTGGCGGGCGCGGTGCTCGGGGTGGCGTTCGTGCTCCAGGAGGCCCGGGTCACCGAGCCGATCCTGCCGTTGGGGCTGTTCCGCTCCGCGACGTTCGCGCTGGCCAACTCGGCGGGCTTCGTACTCGGTCTGGTGATGTTCGGGTCGATCATCTTCATCCCGCTCTACCTGCAGATCGTCAAGGGCGCCTCGCCCACCCGCAGCGGCCTGCTGATGCTGCCGATGATGGCCGGCATCATCGTCACCTCGATCGTCACCGGCCGGGCGATGAGCCGGATCGGCCGCTACAAGTGGTTCCCGGTGGCCGGCTCGGTGGTGCTGGTCGTCGGCATGCTGCTGTTCACCCGGCTCCAGGTGGACAGCTCACTCTGGGCGGCGTTCGGCTACATGGTGGTGATCGGCGTCGGGCTGGGCCTGTGCATGCAGTCGCTGATCCTCGGCGTGCAGAACGCGGTCGACGTCCGGAACCTCGGCGCGGCGACCTCCTCGGCGACGTTCTTCCGGTCGCTGGGCGGTTCGTTCGGGGTGGCCATCCTGGGCGCGGTGCTCTCCATCCGGCTCGCCAGCGGCCTCGCCGACCGGCTGCCCGGCGCGATCGCCCAGCTCCCGGCCGAGCAGCAGGCGGCGGTCACGGCCAGCGGCGGCACCAACATCTCGATCAACGACCCGGCGACCATCCTGGCCCTGCCCGGTCCGGTCCGGGCGGCCATCCAGGCGTCCTTCGTCGAGTCGCTGCACCTGGTGTTCCTGACCACCGGCCTGATCGCCCTGGTCGCCGTGCTGGTCACCCTGGCCCTGCCGAACGACCAGCTCCGGGGTGCCGGCCCGCAGGGCGCGACCGGCGGTGCCGACCCGCTCGGCGGCAAGGCCCCCGCCCCCGGCGGCAAACCCCTCACCAAGGAGTCCAAGGACGAAGCCGCCGCCGACCTCAACGCCAAATCCCAAACCATGCTCTAACCCCACCCACCCCGCCTTGCCCACCCCACCCCGCCCGCCCGGCCTTGCCCCGGCTGTCCTCGCCCCGCCCCGCCCCGCCTCGGTGATCAAGAGGTTTAGGTCAAGAATCGCGCGCCGGGTGACGCAAACTTCTTGATCACCGAGGCGAGGCGGGGCGGGGCGGGGCGGGCGGCGAGCCGGTGGGGTGGGGGAGGAGGGGAGGGACTATTTGAGGATCAGGCGGTTGGTCTGGTCGAAGACGGAGAGGTCGGCGAGGGTTTCGGGGACCGAGAGGGAGAGCGGGGCGGGGAACTCGTGCGGGTGCAGGAAGGCGGCGTCGGTCGTCTCGTCGGTGACCCGGACCAGTTCGCCGTCCCAGTCGTCGACCCGGAACGCGGTGGTGAAGATCTGGTAGGTGTGGCCGTACATGTTGGTGTGGGTGCGGTCCGGGCCGGTGTAGAGGGCGAAGGCGCTGACCCGCAGGGCGCGCAGCCCGGTCTCCTCGCGGACCTCGCGGACCGCGCAGTCGGCGATCGACTCGCCGAGTTCCATCGCGCCCGCCGGCAGCGCCCACTGGCCGTTGTCCGAGCGCCGGATCAGCAGCACCCGGCTGGCGTTGTCGCGCACCACGGCCCGCGCCCCGACGAACATCAGCGTCCGATCGCCGGCCAGGGCGCGTAGCTGTCCCACGTACGAGTCGGCCCAGGAGATACTCACCCGGACAATCTACGCAGCATCCCCGGGACGGTTCGACGTTCCGGGGGTTCCCAACGTGTGACCGGCGACACTAGCTTGTCACCCATGCGTAGCACGATGATGGACGCCCCGCTCCAGGTCGCCCGGATCCTCGGACACGGCGCCACGGTGCACGGCACGGCCGAGGTCGTCACCTGGACCGGGGCCGAGCCGCGCCGGATGTCGTACGCCGAGGTGGGTCGCGCGGCGGCCCGGCTCGCCCACGCGCTGCGCGACGAGTGCGGGGTGACCGGCGACGAACGGGTCGCCACCTTCATGTGGAACAACAACGAGCACCTGGTGGCGTACTTCGCGGTGCCGAGCATGGGGGCGGTGCTGCACACGCTCAACCTGCGGCTCTTTCCCGACCAGGTCGCCTACATCGCCAACCACGCGCAGGACCGGGTGGTGCTGGTCGACTCGACGCTGATCCCGCTGCTGGCCCGGGTGCTCGGCGAGCTGACCACCGTGCGGCACGTGGTGGTGGTGGGCGGTGCGGACCCCGGGCCGCTGCGGGCGGTCGCCGGTGACCGGGTCACCTTCCATCAGTGGGACGAGCTGCTGGCCGGCCGTCCCGAGCACTACGACTGGCCGGAGCTGGACGAGCGGGACGCCGCCGCGCTCTGCTACACCTCCGGCACCACCGGCAACCCCAAGGGCGTCGCCTACTCGCACCGGTCGATCTATCTGCACTCGTTGCAGGTGTGCCTGCCGGAGGGGTTCGGGCTCGGGCCGGGCGACCGGGAGCTGGCCATCGTGCCGATGTTCCACGCGATGTCGTGGGGCTTGCCGTACGCGGCGTTCCTCTCCGGCGCGTCACTGATCATGCCGGACCGGTTCCTCCAGGCCGCGCCGATCGCCGAGATGATCGCCACCGAGCGGCCCACCCTGGCCGGCGCGGTGCCGACCATCTGGAACGACCTGCTGGCCCACCTGGACGCCCACGACGTGGACACCTCGTCGCTCAAGGAGGTGATCGTCGGCGGCTCGGCCTGCCCGCCCGCGCTGATGCACGCGTTCGCCGAGCGGCACGGCATCGAGGTGATCCACGCCTGGGGGATGACCGAGATGTCCCCGCTGGGTTCGGTGTCCCGGGCCCCGGCCGGGGCGACCGGGGACGATGCCTGGCGGTACCGCTACACGCAGGGCCGGATTCCGGCCGGGGTGGCGGCCCGGATCGTCGACCCGCTGGGTGAGCCGCTGCCCGCCGACGGGACGTCCGTGGGTGAGCTGGAGGTACGCGGGCCGTGGGTGACCGCGCGGTACGTCGGCGAGGACGCCCCCGACCCGGAGAAGTTCCACGACGGCTGGCTGCGTACGGGCGATGTCGGCATGCTCTCGCCGGACGGGTTCCTCACCCTCACCGACCGGGCCAAGGACGTGATCAAGTCGGGTGGGGAGTGGATCTCCTCGGTGGAGCTGGAGAATGCGTTGATGGCCCACCCGGACGTGCAGGAGGCCTGCGTGGTCGGGGTGCCGGACCAGCGTTGGGGTGAGCGTCCGCTGGCCACGGTGGTGGTTCGCGAGGGCGCATCGACCAGTGTGGAGCAGCTCCGTGCGTTCCTCGCCGGCTCGGTGGCGCACTGGCAGGTGCCGGAGCGCTGGGCGGTCATCGACGCGGTGCCCAAGACCAGCGTCGGCAAGTTCGACAAGAAGGTGGTGCGTGCGCGGTACGCCGACGGCGACCTGGAGGTATGGGAGCTGGCGGGGCCGTAACACTATTCGGCGACTCGTCGCCGATGGGGTAGGGACGTCACTCCTGCAACATCCCTCCCCAGGGGCGGCCCCGGCGTTCGCACCGCGCCGGGGCCGCCCTTCCTCGCGGGCGACCCGCCATGTCATTGTTGCGAAGCTTGCTCGCCTCTGTCCGGGTGATTGCGAAATGTCCTCGGAATTACTGTCCGCTGGTGTCGATCAGGACCTTCCCCACCACCGCGTCCTCCACCGCCTGGTGGGCGGCGGCGGCCTGGGCCAACGGATAGCGGTGCAGCGGCAGGCCGGCCGCCTCGCCCACCCGGAACGCCCCCTGGGCGGCCGCCGCCGCCACGTCGGTCACCGCCTGCGCCTTGGCCGCCTTGGGTTCCGTGTAGACCAGCACGAACTGCCAGCGGGCGTTGGGCGCCATCAGCGGCCGGATCGGCAGAGTCAGCTCGTCGCCGCCGTCGTCGGCGTAGACGCAGACCGCCCCACCGGTACGCAGCACCTGCACGTCGACGGCCGCGTTGCGGGCGGCCGAGACCTCGACGATGGTGTGCACCCCGTCGGGTGTGATCTTGCGGACCTCCTCGACCACGTCCTGGTCCCGATAGTTGATCACGAAGGACGCGCCGGCCGCCGCCGCGAGCTGCGCCTTCTCCGGGCTGCTCACCGTCGCGATCACACAGGCGTCCCCCCAGCGGGCCAGTTGGATCGCCGCGTTGCCGACCGCGCCCGCCCCACCCTGCACCAGCACCACATGGTCGCTGAGCGCCCCGGCGTGCAGCGTGTCCGGCATGTACTCGCCGGCGGTCAGGCAACGGTGCGCGGTGAGGAACGGGATGCCCAGGCAGGCACCGAGGTCGAACGAGGCGTCCCCGAGCGGCACCACCTGCCGGACCGGCACCACGGTGTATTCGGCGGCGGTGCCCCAGGGCCGTTGCCAGGCGGCCTCCCAGATCCACACCCGTTCGCCGATACGGTTCCGGTCGACCCCCGCGCCGACCGCCTCCACCACCCCCGCGCCGTCCTGCCCCGGGGTCTGCCAGCCGACCGGCAACGGCTGCTGTCGTCGGCTCTTCCAGTCGGTCGGGTTCACCCCGGCCACCGCCACCCGGACCAGCACCTCTCCCGGGCCCGGCTCCGGCACCGGCCGGTCGACCAACCGGAGCACCGACGGGTCGCCGGTGCGCTCGTACACGATCGTCTTCATCGCCGTCTCCTCAGGCCGCCGGTTTGAGCACCACCTTCGAGTAGCCCGCCTCGCGGCGGTCGAAACGCTGGTACGCGTCCGGCGCCGCGTCCAGCGGCAACTCCTTGCTCACCACGAAGCCCGGGGTGGCCCGCCCCGCCATGATCAGGTTCCGCAGGTACTCGTTGTAGGTCTTCACGTTGGCCTGCCCGGTCCCCATCCGCAGGCCCTTCTCGAAGAGCTTGCCCATCTTGAACAGCAGCTCACCCTTGCCGGAGTGCTCGTCCGGGGCACCCGGGTCGTGCGCCAGATAGAGGCCGACCACCCCGATCGCGCCGGTCGCCCGCACCACCTCGACCAGGCTGTTCAGCACCGACGCCGGCTGCTCCGCACCGCCCGCCCCGGTGGCCTGGTAGCCGACCGCGTCCACCCCGTGATCGGTGCCCACCCCGTCGGTCCGGTCGAGGATCTGCGCCACCGGGTCGCCGGCCGAGAAGTCGATCGGGGTCGCGCCGATCGACTCGGCCAGCCGCAACCGGTCCGGCACCCGGTCCACCAGGAACACCTCGGCGGCGCCCATCAGGACCGCCGAGTACGCGGCCATCAGCCCGACCGGCCCGCCACCCATCACGGTGATCCGCTCGCCGGGCCGCAACCCGGTCATCGCCACCCCGTGGTAGCCGGTGGGGAAGATGTCGGCGAGCATCGCATAGTCGTTCTCGTGCTCGGTGCCGGGCGGCAGCTTCAGGCAGTTGAAGTCGGCGAACGGCACCCGCAGGTACTCCGCCTGACCACCCCGGTAGGGTCCCATCGCCACGTAGCCGTACGCGCCACCGGCGAAGCCGGGGTTCACGGTGAGACAGAAGCCGGTCTTCTGCTCCCGGCAGTTGCGGCAGAACCCGCACCCCACGTTGAACGGCATCGACACCCGGTCGCCGACCTTGATCCCGCGTACCCCGGTGCCGGCCTCGACCACCGTGCCCATGTTCTCGTGGCCGAAGACGATGCCCGGTTCGGCGAGCGTGCGCCCCTCGTACATGTGCAGGTCCGAACCGCAGATCGCGGTCGTGGTGATCTGCACGACCACATCGTCGGGGTGCTCGATGCGCGGGTCCTCGACGTCGTTGACGGCCACCTCATGCGGCCCCTGGTACACCACAGCTCTCATGGTCCCGACGCTAGGCGGGCCGGCCGGGTCGTGGGGGCGGTTCAGCCGAGCCGGTCCACCACCTCGGGGGTGAGTTCGTGCACCGAGGAGAGCACCACGGCGGCCAACTCCGCCGCGTCCGGGTCCAGCGGGTACGACCCGTGCGGCACCGCGACCACCCGCATCCCGGCGGCGGCGGCCGAGCGAACCCCGTTGGAGGAGTCCTCCACGGCGGCGCACCGGGCCGGGTCGACCCCGAGCCGTTCGGCGACGGCGAGATAGACGTCGGGTGCGGGCTTGCCCCGGGCGGTCTGCTCGGTCGACAGGGTCACCCGGAAGTCGGCGGTGAGGTCCGCGGCGGTCAGCGCCGCGGCGATCAGCCGGGTCGGCGAGGAGCTGGCCAACCCCAGCGGCCACCGCGCGGCCAACCGGCGCACCACCAGGTCGGCGTCGTCGATCAGCGGTACGCGCACCGCGTACCGCCGGGCCATCTCCTCGACCACCTCGGCGGCGACCTGCGCGGCGCTCCGGTCGACGCCCAGCTCACCGCTGAGGTATTCGGCCCACTCGCCGGTGCTCATCCCCATCAGCCGCCGTTGGGTGTCGGGCTGCCAGGTGCCGCCCCGCGCCGCCACGTAGGCCCGCCGCACCTCCTCCCAGACCGGCTCCGAATCCACGATCACGCCGTCCAGGTCGAACACCACCGCATCCACAGTCACCCCGCCATCCTCCCCGACCCCGCCCCACCCCGGTCGCCCGGTGCCGGCAGCGCCCGCCGGTCCCGTGGTGGCCCCCGGTCGAGTCAGCCCTGCTCGTCCTCGTCGGCTGGCGGCTTGGGGCGGCGGTAGTCCCGGATGTACGCCTCGACGTCCGACCGCAGCCACACAGAGCCGCCTTGCAGCTTCTGGAACGGGCGTGGGAACTTCGGGTGAGCGGTGATCTGGCGCAGCCGGGAGCGTCCCACGCCGAGCATGGTCAACATCTCCGCCGGGCCGACGAGCGGCCCTGGCACCTCTGGCTCACCCATGCAAAACAAGGTAGGCATCGCCATGCCTGCCCCATTTGGCAGCGGATAATTACACCCCGTCAAACTATGTCCTGCCAAATTATGCCCCGCAAAATTCCGCCTACCAGGATTGACAGGTGAATAACTCAGGGTGTGGAATCGGTGACGCGGTGCCCCCGCCCTGGTGGAGCTGGGCTCGGCGGGGCGGGGTGCCGCAGTGACCTGAGCCCTGGGAGGTGGCTGTGACGCGCGAGGTGCCGTTGCTGGTGGAGCTGGCGTGGGACTGCCTGGAGTGCCACCACTACGAACGGTGCGGGAAGTGCACCGACAGCGGCTTCTGCTCGGTGCTGGAGGCGGCCCGCACCCGGATCAGGGCGTGGCGCAGGTACCGCACCGTGTTCGGTTGGCGATGAGGGAGCCGCTGCCTGCGGCAGGCGACCTGGTGCAGGTGACCCGCGCTGCCAGCGTGCAGTTCGTCAAGCCCATCCGGTGCCGGGTCATCCGGGTGCTGGACTGGATCACCTACGACGGGTGGTGCTGGCTCGACGTCTACCAACTGGACGACAAGGGAGACGCGGTGGCCCGACGGTCCATCTTCGTGCAGCCGGCGGGGTTGGTCGTCCACCGACGGACCGCCCCCGTGCCGGTCGGGCAGCAGCGGCGGTCCAGCTCGAAGGTGCGGCCATGAACTCAGCGGTAGGCGGTGGCCTGGGTGGCGTAGAGAGTGGCGTAGATCCCGTCGAGCCGGATCAGTTCGTCGTGGGTGCCCATCTCGCGTACCCCGCCGTCACCGATCACGATGATCAGGTCCGCGCTGCGGACGGTGGACAGCCGGTGCGACACGAACACCGTCACCCCGCCGCTGTCGGCGGCGACCCGGGCCGCGCCGTCGGTGAACCGCGCGAACAGCCGGTGCTCGGCCGCGGCATCCAGCGCCGACGCCGGCTCGTCCAGCACCATCAGCAGCGGCGCGTCGCGCATCATCGCCCGGCCGAGCGCGAGCTGCTGCCACTGCCCGCCGGAGGCGTCCACCCCGCCGTCGGCGTGGCTGCGGCCCAGCCGGGTGTCCAGCCCGTGGGGCAGCCGGTCGACGACGCTGCTGTGCGCGCGGGCCAGGCCGGTGCGCACCGCGTCGTCGTCGGTCGCGCGGGGCAGGTCGCCGATGCCCACCGCCAGCCGGGCGGTCAGCTCCGGGCGGGCGTAGTCCTGGAACGCGGCCGTGGTCCGCTCCCGCCAGGCGGGAAGGTCGAAGTGGCGCAGGTCGACGCCGTCGATCAGGATCGCGCCCCGGTCGGGCTCGTAGAACCGGTTGAGGAGCTTGACCAGCGTGGTCTTGCCCGCGCCGTTCTCGCCGACGACCGCCACGGTGCTGCCGGCGGGCAGCAGCAGGTCGACGTCGCGCAGCACCGGCCCGTCCGCGCCGGGATAGCCGAAGGTGACCCCGCGCAGGCGGATGCCCTCCAGCAGGCGCTCGGGCGGGCGCAGCGGGGTGCCGGGCGCGTCGGGTGGCCCGACCGGCTGCGGCACCAGGTCACGCACCTCGTCGAGCCGGCGCAGCGACCGGCCGCTGCGCACGAGCTGCTGCGTGATCGTCACCGCGGCGGCCACCTGCTGGTTGAGCTGCGAGGCGAGCAGGATGGCCAGCACCACGTCGCCGACGTCCGCGTGGCCGCGGGTCGCGTCACGGACGACCAGGACCAGCGCGGCGACGTAGCCGAGGCCGAACACACCCTGCCCGGCCGCCCGCCACCACCCGGCGGCCAGCTCACCCCGCCAGATCCGGGCGGTGGCCCGCTGCCAGTGCTCGGCGTAGCGCTGTTGCAGGTGCTCGACCAGGCCCAGCAGCCGCAGCTCCTTGGCCGAGGCCGCGTCGGTGGTCAGTTCGAACAGGTGCCGGGCCTGCCGGGTGTCGACGATGCTGTCCTCGCGGGCCCGGTCGGCGGCGGCCTGGGCCCGCCGCGCCGCCAGCACCGGCAGGGCGGCCAGCAACGGCAGTGCCACCAGCGCCGGGTGGACCAGGGTGAGCAGCACGGTGGTCAGCAACAGGCTGACCGCCAGCGAGCCGCCGGTCAGCAACGCCTGCAGACCCTCGCCGATCCGCTGCAACTCGTCCTGGGCCAGGGCCATCCGGTCGGCGCTGTCGGGCCGCTCGTGGTGGTCGAGGTAGGGCGTGCCGTTGCTGATCTCGATGAGCTGCTCGTCGGTGGTGAGCACGTTGAGTTCGGACACCTCGAAGTACCCGATGTGCGCGAAGTGCGCGCAGGTCAGCGCCGCGATCGCGGCCACCGCGACGGCCAGGCCGGACCAGGCGGCCGGCTCGGCGCGACCCGCCGCCGCCGCGTTGGTGAGGTGTCTGAGTGCCACGGCGGCCAGCGGCACCGCGACCGCGTTGCCCGCCATCAGCGCCAACGCCACGGTCATCTTGCGCCGGTCCTGCCGCCACGACAGCCGCATCAACCCGCTGATCGCCCTCAACATCGCCTCACCTCACCACCGCTGTCTGCGGACCGCTGTCGGCGTCGTCGGCGAAGCGCTCCGCCTGCAGGGTGAACATGGCGGCGTACCGGCCGTCCGCGGCCATCAGCTCGTCGTGGCTGCCCTGCTCGACGACCTGCCCCTGGTCGAGCAGGACGATCCGGTCGGCCAGCCGGACGCTGGACAGCCGGTGCGAGATGAGGATGGTCGTCCGGCCCCGGGTCAGCTCGGCGAACCGGGCGAAGAACTCGGCTTCGGCGCGTACGTCCAGCGCCGCGGTGGGCTCGTCGAGCACGAGCACGGTGCTGCCGTGGTAGAGCGCGAACAGGGCGCGCGCGATGGCGATGCGCTGCCACTGACCGCCGGACAGGTCCAGGCCGCCCTCGTAGGCCCGCGACAACACCGTGTCCAGGCCGTTCGGCAACGCGTCGAGGGTGTCGAGCAGCCCCGCCGCCTGCGCTGCGCGGCGTACGCCGGCCCGGTCGTCGAGGTGCTCGACCGCGCCGAAGCCGATGTTGGCGGCGGCGGAGAGTTCGTAGCGCACGAAGTCCTGGAACACCACGGCGATCCGGCGCTGCCAGTCCCGGGCGGGCAGGTCGGCGAGGTCGACGCCGTCGGCGCGTACCGTGCCGACGCCGGGTGAGTACAGCCGGGCCAGGAGCTTCACCAGGGTGGTCTTGCCCGCGCCGTTCACCCCCACCAGGGCGGTGCACCGCCCGGCGGGGATGTGCAGGTCCAGGTCGTCGAGCACCGGCCGGGCCGCACCGGGGTAGCCGAAGCGCACCCCGGCGAAGTCGATCGCCGGGGCGGCCGTGGCGGGTGGCCCGGCCCGGCCGGTGTCGGCGGGTTCGGCGTAGCGGGCCATGGCCCGCTCGAACGCCGTGACGGCGGTCTCGGCGTTCATGCCGTACTGGGTCTGGGTGTCGGAGTCCGGATAGAACTCCCCCAGCCGGATCAACGCCATGACCGCCTGCAACACCAGCGCCAGCCCGGCCAGGTCGATCGCCCCGTCGGCGGCGCGGACCCCGGACAGCGCCAGCACGGCGGCGACGCCGACCAGCCCGACGGCCGTGTACACCAGGTACGGCCGCAGGTAGATGCGCCGCCGCTCGGCCCAGACCGGGGCCAGCGCCCGGCGGTAGACCTGCCGGTAGCGCTCGGTCAGCCAGCCGGTCAGGCCGAAGATGCGCAGCTCCTTGGCCGCGGCCGGACCCATCGCCAGCCCGCGCAGGTAGCGGCTCTCCCGACGCAGTGCCGCGACGTCGCGGATGACCCGGGCGTAGCGGCGCAGTCCACCCCGCTGGCCGTGGCGGAACAGCAGCACCACCACGAGCATCGCCAGCGCCGCCCACGGGCCCAGCACCACCGCGACCACCACCGCGAACCCGACGACCTGGGTGTACGGCCCGACCAGCGCGATCAGCCCGGCGTACGCCGCGCCGGGGGTGCGGAACGCGAACCGCAGCTCGTGCCCGGCCTCGCCCAGCTCGTCCAGGACCGCCGGGTCCTCCAGCGGGGTGATCTCCCGGGTCGACAGCGACGCGGCGATGAGTCGCCGGTACATGTGCCCGTCGACGCGTCGGGCGAGCTGCTCGGCGACGGCCTTCTGCGCCGCCTCGGCCAGTTGCAGCGCGACCAGCGCCGCTCCGGCGACGGCCAGCGGCCACCACACCTGGGCCTGCCCGGCGGTGCCGTGCAGCACCGGCCCGATCCGCCCGACGGTGGTGCTGACGGCGATCGCGAACACCACCGGCAGCACCCCCCGGGACACGCTGAGCGCGAGCGCGACGGCACTCCAGCCTGGTCCGGCGGCGGGGAACTGCCGGGCGATGCGCAGTCGGGCGGCGGCGGCCTCGCGCAGCTGCCCGGTGCCGGTGGTGGGGGTGCCGGTGGTGGTGGAGGTGGCCATCGAGGTCAGCCGAAGACCTTGTCCCGCAGCGGCACGGGCAGGTCCAGCTCCTGGACGCAGCTGGTCACCGAGACCTGGTACGAATCGACCACCTCGGGGCTGTCCGCCACGGCCAGCTCCGCCTCGGTGAGGGCCGTGACCTGGCGGTCCCGGAAGCGGTACTCGTCGGCGTTGCCGTGCAGGCCGGGCACGACGTACGGCTCCGGTTCGACCGGGTTGTGGATCTTCGACTGGTCGGAGTTGAGATCACCGGCGGCACCCCAGCCGGTGAGCATCTCCGGCCGGTACAGGTGACCGATGTCGAGGCGGGCGAACAACCGCGACACCGTCTCCTCGGGGAGCCGGCTGCACTCGTAGGGGAAGTGCGTCACCGCCAGCCCCTCGGCGGCGGCGTAGCGGCGCATCCGCGCGTAGTTGAGGGTGCTGAGCACGAAGTTCTCCACCACCCGCGCACGGCCGATCTTGCCGACCCACTTGGCCATCCACGAGTCCAGCGAGGCACGCGGCTGCCGGTCGAGCACCAGCAGGCGCAGCCGGTCGACCGGCCACCCTGCTTCGATGAGGCAGCGGGCCGGGTTGAACAGCGCCTCGAACGGCACGTACGGCCCGGCCATCTCCTTGGCGAACAGCACCGGCTCGCCGTCGGGCAGCTTCCAGGGCGAGCCCTCGCCGCCGGTGAGCGCGAACCGGCCGATGGTCTTGACTGGCTGGTAGTAGGCGGCCGCCTGGGCCATCCCGAACAGGTTGGTCACGGCGGTCGAACCGACCCGGCAGCGTCCCCAGCCGAGCACCAGCAGCGGATAGTCGGCCGGGCTCCGACCGGCGAACCCGTCCCGGAGGGTGCGCACGATCTGGGCGGTGACCTCGTCGACAGTGGTGGTGACGACCTGGTAGCGACCGTCGGGCGGCAGCGGGGTGCTGGTGAGCGCGTCGTCGTCGGCGGCGGCCAACCGGTGCAGCAGCGGGTACGGGTCGGTCATCGAGGCTCCTTGCGGTGGGGTGGGCGGGTCAACCGAGGTCCAGCAGCGCGGCGAGGTCCCGGACCGGCACCGGCCGCAGCACCGCCTCGCACAGCAGCGTCTCGATGCCCCGCAGCGCCCGCACGCAGGTGGCCGCGGGTACGCGTCGGGTGTCGGCCAGCAGGTGCAGCGCGCAGCCGCCGGCGAGGTGGGGCATGGCCAGGAAGAAGGTCATGTCGTGGCGGGCGACGGCGGCGACCTGCCGCACGGTGGTGTGCGCGGCCAGTTCCTTCAGCGTGGCACGGTCGGGAGGGCCCGCCGGCACGTCGAAGTCCCGGCCCATCCGGGAGTCGTTGAAGTACACCGACAGGTCGGCCTGGGCGCCCTCGGCCGCGATCAGGTCGTCCAACGCGTCGGGCGGATAGGTGGCGTGGAAGTAGGACTCGGTCGAGTCGCGGTAGCAGCGCTGGACGGCGTCCTCGACATCGCCGTCGCCGACGTCGAAGACCAGCAGCGCGTTCTGGGCGATGCCGGTGGCGAGCTGCCGCTGGCGGGGGGTGTTCCGGTTGCCCGCGATCAGCTTCACCACGGCCCGGTCCCGGCCGGTAAGCGCCGCCTGGACCAGCAGGGCGGCGGTCAGCACCACCGTGGACGACGACGCGCCGGTGCGCTGGGCCAGCGTGGCGGCGGCAGCGGCCACGGCGGTGGACTCCATCCGCCAGGTCACGACCGGCAGCGTGCCCCCGTCCTGCTCCGGTCCGTCGAAGATCCGGTGCGGCACCGCGGGCAGCCGGGCCTGCCAGTAGGCCAGCGACTGGCGGGCCCGGCGCTGCCCGGCGGGTGAGGCCTCGTAGGTGGCCTGGTCCAACGGCTGCCAGCCCGGTGCGGGCAGGGCACGTTCGCCGTCGACCAGGGTGCGCAGCTCGGCCAGCAGCAGCTCCAGCGACCAGCCGTCCAGCGACACGTGCGACGCGGCCACGGCGACGGCCTCGACCAGACCGTCGACGCGCAGCAGCGCCCACCGGACCGGCCACTCCCGGTCCAGCTGGAACGCGGTGCCGGCCAGCTCGGCGGCGGCGGCGTCGGCGGCCTCCGTCAGCGCGTCGGCGGTGGTGTCACGCACCAGCGGCGGGTACGTCCCGTCGGTCCGCAGGTACTGGCGGGGACCGTCACCGTCGTCGGTCATCAGGGTCCGCAGCACCTGGTGCCGCAGCACCAGCTCCGACCAGGCCGCGGTGACCCGCTCGGCCGGGACGGGGGCGGTCAGCCGCAGCACCCGCCTGATGTTGAAGTCCCTGCTGGCTTCCCCGAACCACTGCATGGGCCGGTACATGGCCGCCTGACCCCAGGTCAGCGGCGCGGAGGCGGCGGGCGCTCCGGAGAACCGCGCCTGGATCGCCGTGTCCGGGGCCGCCGGCTGACCGACCCCGGACGGGGTCGACTGATCCGCCGGGTCGACCGGGTGGACCGTCGGGGGCCCGGCGGTCGGCGTGTCGTGGCCGTCCAGCACGGCGGCCAGGGCGCGCACCGTGCGGCGGTCGAACAGGTCGGCGATGCCCACCGGCAGGCCCAGCTCCTCGTCGAGCCGGGTGACGACCTCGACGACCTGCATGGAGTCGCCGCCCAGCTCGAAGAAGTCGTCGTCGACGCCGAGCCGCTCCACCCGCAGCACCCCGGCGATCACGGCCGCCACCGCCGTCTCCAGCTCGCCGGAGGGCGCGGCGTACGTGGTGCTCAGCGCGGGCCGCACCGTCGGGGTGGCGGGCAGCCGACGGGTGTCGACCTTGCCGTTCGGGGTGAGGGGGTACTGCGCGACGTAGTGGAACCGGCTCGGGACGGACGCCTCCGGCAGCAGACCGGCGGCGTGGGCCCGCAGCTGCGCCTCGGTCGGCCGTGACTCCTCCTCGGACCGCAGGTAGGCGACCAGGTGCAGGTCGTGGCCGGCTGGTTCGGCGATCACCACCGCCTCGGCGACACCGGCGCAGCGGCGCAGCGCGTCCTCGACCGCGGGTGGTTCGACGCGCTGACCACGGATCTTCACCTGCCGGTCGGCGCGGCCGAGCACGTCCAGCACCCCGTCGGGCCCCAACCGGCCGAGGTCCCCGGTGCGCAGCAACCGCGCACCGCCGCCCGCCGGGTGGGGGATCCACCGTTGGGCGGTCAGCACCGGCTGGCCGTGGTAGCCACGGCCGATGACGGCCCCGCCCAGGCAGATCTCGCCGGTCTCGCCGAGCGGCGCGGGCAGCCCCTGCTCGTCGAGGATGTGCACCTCGGCGTTGGGGATGGGCGCGCCGACCGGCAGCCGTCGCCCGACCGTACGGTCCGCGCCGATCCAGTACCAGGTGGCGCCGACGGTCTCGCTCATGCCGTAGTGGTTGCCGAAGCCGGACTTCGGGCTGTTGCTGATCCACCTGTCGAACTCGGGGGTCAGGTACAGCGGCTCACTGCCGATCATGACCTGACGGGCGACGTCGTCCACGCCGCCCAGGGCGGTCATCGCCCGCACGTGCGACGGGGTGAGTTTCAGGAATCCGCACGGCGCGGCGGCGGTCAGCGCGATCAGGTCGTCGAAGGCGACCGGCTCCGGGGCGACCTCCAGCTCCCAGCCCGCGACCAGGGCGGTGAACAGGGTCATCACCGAGCCGACGAAGTACAGCGGGGCGTGCAGCACCGCCCGCTCCTGCGGCTGGAACGCGAACTCCCCGGCGCACCAGCGCACGTAGTTGACCAGCTGGCGATGGGTGCCGAGGACGCCCTTGGGGGCTCCGCTGGTGCCGGAGGTGTACATGATGAACGCCAGGTTCTCCACCCGGCAGCCGCCGTCACCGCCGTCACCGTCGGGCGCGTCGGGCAGGGTCGACACGTCGAGCACGGCCGCCGGGTAACCGGCGGGCGCGAACCCCCGGTGTTCCGGTCCGGTCAGCAGCACCGGGTCACCCGCGTCGGCCAGGATCCGGGCCCGCCGGTCCGCCGGATCGTGGACGGACAGCGGCAGGTACGCCGACCCGGCCGCCAGCACCGCGAGGATCGCCACCACCGCGTCCACCGACCGGGGCAGCAGCACCGCGACCGGTGTCTCCGGCCCCGCGCCGTGGGCCCGCAGCACCCGTGCGGTGTGCCGGACCCGGGCCAGCAGGTCGCCCGCGGTGACCTCGACCCCTGCCCAGCGCACCGCGATCCGCCCCGGATCGGCCGCCAGCGCGTCGTCGATGAGCACGTGCAGCGGCACCTGGTCGATCGGACCGCGCGGCCCGGTGGCGACCGACCGCGCGGCGTCCACGGTGGCGGGTCCCCGCCGTCCGTCGGGCGAGGGGGTCGCCCCGGTGGTACGCAGCGAGGCGGGCCGCAGGTCGGTCCAGTGTGCGGCGATGTGCGCCAGGCACGCCTCGGCCGGTCCGGTGAACACCGTCGCCCAGCCGCCCGGCACGGGCCGGTCCGTCGGCCACAGGGAGTACTGGTCCTCCTCGTTGACGACGACCTGGTGCGGGCCGGCGCTCATGCGCGCCCGCCGACCGTCTGCGTGCTCGCGACCAGTCGCCCGACGGGTTCGTGCCAGGTGTGCTTCGTGTACCAGTCGGCCCCGAACGAGGTGATCGTCGGGGTCCAGCCGTCGTGGGCGTCGGCGTAACCGGCGATCTCCCGCCAGAACACGTCCACCAGGGCGGAGTACCGGCAGGCGATGCGCAGGTCGTCCAGGGTGAACGGTGGGCCGTCCATGCGTACCAGCCGGATGTCGAACGCGCCCCGGTACTGCCGGCCGGCGACGGTGAGCGGCTGCTTCCACATCGCCGCGCCGGGGGCACGCAGGGTGTAGCGGACCCGGGCGGTGCTGTGACCGCCGTGGCGAAGATCGCCCCACTCGCCGATGTCGGGCACCAGCGGCGGGAAGAAGTAGTGCCGTTGCCGGGGCACCTCGATCCGGTCGAAGTTGCCGGGCACGAAGTGCCAGCGGTTGTACATCATCCGTTGGGCGACCTGCCACAGGATGTCGGTGACGGCGTCGCCGGGCAGCTCGGCGGCCATCTCGGGGCTGGGCAGCACACAGCAGAAGAAGTCCGGCTTCTTCAGGCCCGCCACCTCCTCGCCGTACTGCCCGGCCGGCCCGCTCAGCCGGGACAGGTCCCGGATGCCACTGGACATGCCGTAGTCGGCGTGGGCATCGACGACCGCGCCCAGCACGATGCCCTCCAGGATCCGGGTCAGCCCGTGCTCGTCACCATCGTGGTGCGCGGTACGCAGTGCGGCGGCGGTGGCGTGCCGCACCCAGGTGGAGGGGTTCCCGTCGTCGACCGGCCCGGTCAGGGTGTCGGTGAGAGTGCGCAGCGTACGGGGCAACTCGGCCTGACTGCGCTGGTCCTGCGCCCACGGCAGCAGGTACTCGTCCTTGGCGTAGGTCAGCCCGTTGACGCGCCGGTACCGCATGTGGTCGCCGCCGTCGACGAGTTCCACCAGGTCACCCGCGAACGCGGCCAGCTCGGCCAGGGTCGCGGTGCTCACCTGCCCGGTGACCGGCTCGCCGAGTGCCCGCAGGTACGCCGCGCACCGGGTGGTCAGCACCCGCCGCAGGCCGACGGCGCTGAGCTGGCGGCCGTTGAACTCCTCGAACCGGACCGCCCGGCCGGTGCGGAACAGCAGTTGGATCGCGGCCACGAACAGCCGCTCCTCCGGGCTCCAGTCGGCCGGCGCGCGATCCCGCAGCGCGGGCAGCACGCCGTCGCGGATCAGGGTGCTGGAACCGGAGTCGGAGCGGGAGAACACCCGGCGCTGGACGTAGACCAGCACGGTCTCGACCCGCTCGACCCAGTCGATGACCTCCTCCAGCCGCTCCGACAGGCTGCCGTCGGTGTGCCAGGCGTGCAGCAGTTGGTCCAGCTCGTAACGCTGGTGCTCCTCCTCGGCCTCGGCCGTCAGGCACTCCTCGTCGAGCATCTCGGTCATCCACCCGGGCAGCGCGATCTCGGCCACGACCTCCTCGGTCGGGAGGTCGCCCCGCGCGGGTTCGTGCACGGTCAGCTTGCCGAGCATCGAGTGGGCCAGCACGAACCGGGCGGCCGGCGCGTCGACGCCGGGCGGGGTCAGCCGCAGTTGCTGCCGGCCGAGCAGGTGCCGGACGAACGCCTGCTCGCGCAGGGTCAGCCCGTCGAAGGCGGACCGGAAGGGCACCTTGCCCGCCATGGTGAGCAGGCGGAGAACCGCCGTCTGTGCGCTCCCACCGAACAGTTCGGCGGGGTCTCGTACGTCGCGCAGTTCCTGGCTCCACTGGTCGGTCTTCGTACGTCGCACGTTCCTACCTTTCGCGACCGGGCAGGCTGCGGCGCACAGGAGCCGGCCCGCACGGCGGTCGTCGTTGCGGTGGTCGATGGGGCGGCGGCGACCGGCAGCCGACCTGGAGAGTGGTGGGTGCGTGGCGGTGCCACGGGGATTGGGGGACGGCTCTCCACCACGGCGTGGGAGCGCTCCCGACGTCGCGGTAATCCTGAGGTTAATAGGTGTGTCAATATCGTGCCGACCGGGCGGGCAGGGGTCGCGACCGGCCCGGACCGGCACGATCAACCGCGACCCGTCCGAGCGGCCGGGATCGGCGTGGTCAGGGGCGCAGGGCGGGCAGCCCGATCGGGCTGTCCGCAGGGATGATCGTGTGGCAGGCGCGGGCGACCGGGACGAGCAACTCCCGGAGCCGCTCGGTGCCGTCCGGGCCGAGGGCCCGCCAGGGGCGGGTGGCGGCCCGGTCGGTGGCGTCCTCCACCGCCTGGAAGCCGCTACGCCCGGCCTCGGTGGGCTCGCCATCGCCGGTCAGCCAACCCCGGTCGGCCAGCCGGGCCCGGGCCTGCGCCCACTGCTCCGGCGTCCAGCCCCGGCCGAGCAGGTGCTCCGCCGGCATGTCCCCGGCCACCCGGAAGGCCAACGTCTCGACCGGGTCGAGACCGGCGGCGACCAGGGCGGCCACGTGCCCGTCGCCCCGATGCTCACGCAGCGTGGTGGCCGCCTGCCAGAGCCGGGCCAACGGGTAGTCGCCCCGGGGCAGGGCGGCATTGGCCGCGCCGAGCACCCGGCCGGCGGTGTCCGCCCCGACGGTCGCCGCCTCCAGCAGCTCGGCCGCCTCGGCCAGGTGCGCCTCGGGCAGCTCGTAGGTGAGTTCCGCCAGCGCCTGCACGGCCCCGGTGAGCCGGGCACGCAACGCCTCCTCGGGGGCGGCCAACTGCCACACCGCCGGCAGCGCGCGGCTCACCATCGGCGGGGCGAAGGTGAAGAAGGCCGCGATCACCGGTGCGGCGTCCACCGGGCCCAGCGGGGCGGCCCGACCGGCGAAGTAGCCCCGCCAGTAGCCGCGCAGCCCGATCGCCTCGTGGGCGGCGCGGGCCCGGGGGTGGAAGTAGGTGATCGCGTGCAGGGGTTCGACGTGCGTCCACATCACCCGGGCGGTCCGCCCGGGAACGTCCAGCGCCGGCACGCACACCTCCGGGTCGGTGGGGGGTCACCGTGGCACGGACCGGCCGCCCACGGTGACCCCGAACCTACTGCCGGTAGGTGTCGGGCCGGAAGACCCCTGTGGTCTACTGCACCGCCAGCACGTCGACGATGAACCGCAGCGGGCCGGACGGCGCTCCCGGACGCTGCGGCTTGTCGCCGTACGCCAGGTCGGCGGGGATGTCGAGCTGGACCCGGCTGCCCACGGTCTGGCCCTGCATGCCCTGGTCCCAGCCCGGGATGACGTTGCCCTGGCCGAGGCCGAAGGAGAACGGCTCGGACCGCTTCCAGGAGGCGTCGAACTCCTCACCGGTCTTGTACGACACGCCCACGTAGTTCACGGTGATCTGCTGGCCGGCCTGGGCGGCCGGGCCGGTGCCCCGGATCAGCGGGGTGGCCTTCAGCCCGCTCAGCTCGCCCTCGCCCTTGGTGGCCTGCGGCTTGGTGCAGAGCGCCTGGTCGGCCCCCTCGGGCAGCTTGGGGAAGTCACCCGCGCAGCCGACCGGAGCAGCAGCCGGCTTCGGGTCCTCCTTCTCACCGTTGCGCACCACCACGAACACCCCGACGATCACCGCGATGACGGCCACGCCGGCCACCGCGCCCAGCCACGCCTGCCGGCGCTTGCGCGCCTCGGCGGCCTTCTGCGCCGCCAACTGGGCGGCGAGCCGCCGCTGTGCCTTCGTCTCCGAGCCCTGGCCCTCGCCCGCCGAACGGTTCTCCGTACGCTCGCTCACGTCCTCGACTCCCTGCTGATGTGGGTGGCCGGCCCGGCGACCCGGTTCCGTGGCCAGCGCACACGGTACCCGGATCGATGCCGTGAGTGGGCCGTCGCCCGCCCGTCGTGCCCTCGAATGGGCCGGGGCCTCCCGTTCCCTCCCTTCTTTCCGGGTGGCGGGCGTCGTCCGGCGGTGGGTTTCCGACCAGGGCCCCGCCGATTTCGTCACCGCGGGCGCGGACGCGCACATCGACCGGCTGGCCAGGAAATACCTCGGGCAGGACAGCTACCCGTTCCGGCGACCGGGCGAGGAGCGGGTGATCGTCCGGGTCACCCGCACCCAGAAGCTCGGCATGGGCTGACCGACGGGGTGGACCCCGGCGGGACGGCTCCCCGTCGTGCCGGGGCAACGGCGCAACCCGCCCGGTCAGGCGCTCTTGCGCGGGGCCGTCTTCTTCTCGGCGGTCTTCTTGGCCGGGGCCTTGGTGGCCTTCTTCTCCGTGGTCTTCTTTGCAGCGGTCTTCTTCGCCGGTTCCGTCTTCTTCGCCGGGGTCCTGCCGGCGGCGGCCTTGCGGGCGGGGGTCTTCTTGGCCGGTGCGGCCTTCGACCCCGGGGCCTTCGCCGCCTGCTTGGCCGACCGGGCCGACGAGATCGGCGTCGGCTCACCGGCCCCGCCCGCCGGTGCCTCGCCCCGGGCGACCCGGGCCCGCTCGACGGACGCCTTCAACGCCGCCATCAGGTCCACCGCGGCGGCCGGTGCGGCCTCCTCCTCCGCCGGCTGGACCACCTCACGGCCCTCCACCTTGGCGTCGATGACCTCCTGCAACGCCGCCCGGTAGTCGTCGGTGAAGGCGTCCGGCTGGAACTCCCCGGCCATCGAGTCGATCAGCGAGGCGGCCATCGCCAGCTCCGGCGGGCGGACCTTGAGGTCCTCGTCCAGGAAACCGAAGTCGGGGGTACGCACCTCGTCGGGCCAGAGCATCGTGTTGAGCAGCAGCACCCCGTCGCGGACCCGCAGGGTGGCCAACTGCTCCCGTTGGCGCAGCGCCACCTTGACGATCGCCACCCGCTCCGAGTCGGCCAGCGCGTCCCGCAGCAGCACGTACGGCTTGGTGGCGGTGCCCTCGGGCTCCAGGAAGTACGCCTTGTTGTAGAGGATCGGGTCGACCTGCTCGGCGGGGACGAACTCCAGCACGTCGATCGCCCGGGAACTGGTCAGCGGCAGGTCGGCGAAGTCGGCGTCGGTCAGGATCACCAGCTCGCCACCGCCGAGGTCGTACCCCTTGGCGATGTCGTCGTAGCTGACCTCCTCGCCGCAGACCGAGCAGGTGCGCTTGTAGCGGATCCGGCCGCCGTCGTCCCGGTGCACCTGGTGGAACCGGATGTCCTTCTCCTCGGTGGCCGAGTAGAGCTTCACTCCGATCGAGACCAGCCCGAACGACACCGCTCCCTTCCAGATCGCCCGCATCCCCTGCTCCTCTCCCCGATCTGACCAGGATCGCAAACGATCGAAGCCCCCGCACGCGCTTCCGTGCGCAACTACAGTCGGACAGGTGCCCGGCGCGCCGTTGAAGCCGATGCTCGCGATGACCGGGCCGCTCCCGGTGGGTGCCGGCTGGGCCTACGAGTTCAAGTGGGACGGGGTACGCGCGCTCGCCGACCTGGTCGGCGGCCACCCGCACCTGTACGCCCGCTCCGGCGTGACGATCACCGCCGCGTACCCCGAGCTGGTGACCCTGGCCGAGCAGGTCGACGACGCGCTGCTCGACGGTGAGGTGGTCCTCTTCGACCCGGCCGGGCAGCCTTCCTTCACCGCCCTGGCGGAGCGGATGCACGTGCGGGACCGGGCGAAGGCGGCCCGGCTGGCGGCGACGATCCCCGTCACCTACATGATCTTCGACCTGCTGCGGTTGCGGGGCGAGGACCTCACCGGGTGGCCGTACCACGAACGGCGGGCGGCGCTCGACGGCCTGGGGCTGGGGGCGGCACGGTGGGCGGTGCCACCCTCCTTCCCCGACGGTGCGGCGACCTACCAGGCGGCCGGGGAGCACGGCCTGGAAGGGGTGCTGGCCAAGCGGGCCGACTCGGTCTACCGGCCCGGGGTGCGCTCGCCGGACTGGGTCAAGGTCAAACTGGAGGTGACCGGCGACTTCGTGGTCGGCGGTTGGCGGCCCGGGGCACGGAAGATCGGCGGGCTGCTGGTCGGGGTGCCCGGCCCGGACGGGCGACTCACCTACCGGGGGCGGGTCGGCGGCGGGATCGGCGCGGCCCTGGAACGGGACCTGCTGGGCGCGCTCGAACCGCTGCGCGTCGACGGAGCGCCGTTCGCCGGGGACGTGCCGCGCGAGGACGCCCGGGGGGCGATCTGGGTAACCCCCCTCATCGTGGTGGAGGTCAAGTACGGCCAGCGCACCCCGGACGGGCGGCTGCGGTTCCCCCGGGTGCTGCGGCTGCGCCCCGACAAGCCGCCCGGGGAGGTCGAGGATGCCTGAGCGGGTGCGGGTCGAGGTGGACGGCCGGGCGCTGGACCTGTCCAACCTGGACAAGGTGCTCTATCCGGAGGCCGGCTTCACCAAGGGCGAGGTGATCGACTACTACACCCGGATCGCGCCGGTGCTGCTGCCGCACCTGGCCGACCGGGCGCTGACCCGGATCCGCTTCCCCAACGGCGTCACCGGCGGCTCGTTCTTCGAGAAGAACGCCCCCGCCGCCACCCCCGACTGGGTACGCACCGAGACGCTGCCCGTGCCCGGGTCGAGCAAGGGCCGGGAGACCATCGACTACGTGGTCGCCGACGACCTGCCCACCCTGGTCTGGCTGGCCAACCTGGCCGCCCTCGAACTGCACACCCCGCAGTGGCGGATCGGCACCCACCCGGACCTGATGGTCGTCGACCTCGATCCCGGTCCGCCGGCGACCCTGCGGCAGTGCTGCCAGGTGGCGATCCTGCTGCGCGACCGGCTCGCCCTCGACGGGGTGTCCGCGTATCCGAAGACCTCCGGCAAGAAGGGCATGCAGCTCTGCTGCCCGATCAGCGCCACCCAGGACGCCGAGGTCGTCTCCGACTACGCCAAACGGATCGCGCAGGAGCTGGAACAGGCACACCCGACGCTGGTCGTCTCCCGGATGGCGAAGAACCTGCGCCCGGGGAAGGTCTTCATCGACTGGAGTCAGAACAACGCGGCGAAGACGACGGTCACGCCGTACTCGCTGCGGGCGCAGTCGAGCCCGGCGGTGTCCACGCCGTTGACCTGGGACGAGGTGGAGGCGGGGGCGGCGGGGAAGCGACCTTCGGCGAAGCCGTACGCGGCGGGGGAGGTGCTGCGACGGGTGGAGAAGTGGGGGGACCTGCTCGCGCCGCTGCTCGACGGCGGCCCCGAGCTACCGGGGGTGCGGGCGAAGTGAGCCGGGTCAGCGCTTGACGGCTGGTGGTTGCTACTGGTCCTCGGCCTGCTGGTGCGGCCGGTTCTCCCTGATCCACGCCTCGACGGCGTCGCGGTCCCAGATCCGCATGCGTCCGTTGCCGACCACATCGACCGGTTCGGGGAATCCGGGCCTCCGGACGAGTTCGGTCGCCCGCGTGCGTGACACGCCACCGAGCATCTCGGCGACGTCGGCCAACGCGGCAAGTCTCACGTCGCGAACGTAGGCACAAACTGGGTTGCCACTTCGACACTTGGCTACTTGACGGTGGCGAAGTGGCAAGTGAGGCTGGTGGGGTCGTCGCCTGGATGGAGGTTGACTTCGAGGTCTATCGGGTGTCCACGCGATGGACGCGGTGGTGAACCACGTCCAGTGGAGTGAAGGCCGCCACTGGACCGGGTGACAACGGCGAACCAGTGGTCACGACCTGGACCCGCACGAGGACCAGAAGAGAAGCGATGGCGGTTCGGGCAGGAGCGCGCAACTCCGGCCCCGAGCCTTGATCCACTAACGAGGAGTGGACCCAGTGAGCAAACGTACCTTGCACCCAAGATGGTGCGCCCCAGGTTGTCTGGTGGACGCAACACATCTGAACAGGCCGCACGTGTCGCGGCCGGTACTCGAAGCCTGCTTGCCCAGCCCGGCGGCGATCTCGGCCGGCAGCGGCACGGCCTGCTGGGTCTTGCCGTCGCCGTGAACGACCGGCGACACGCCGGCGGTGAGCTGGCTCGCCGGCCTCGTCGTTTCGGCCCGTCTTCCCTGGTCGAAGCGGTGGCCGGGCGGGGCCGACCGGGTCACCTGTCGATGACGGCGCCGTTCGCGTCGATGCCGTGGTCCCGCCAGTAGACGTCCCACTCGTCGTCGACGTGCTGCGGCACCTTGCCCTCCGGATAGCGGACGTAGGGGGAGGTCGGTTCCTGCCCGTCCGGGAAGCAGGCGCTGCCGCCCTGCCCGCCCACCGCGATCGCCGGGTACTGGCCATCGCCACAGATGTTCTCCCGATAGCCGCAGCCGCTGGTCACCATCAGCCCGCTCAGTCCGACCCCGGCAAGAGCCATCATGATCCGCATTCGCATGTGGTCCATCCTGGTCGCGGTGACGACCACTGTCATGCGTACGCGTACTCGACCCGGTGGGCCGGAGATCCCCCGCGTGCGAGGGGTGTCCCTGTCGGTCCGGTCCTGCTCCCTCGCACGCGGGGACGATTCCTCGGATTCGCCGGTGCCGCGCCCTGATCCGGTCGCCCGGTGGTCCTAGCCGGGCTGCCAGGCCCGGAAGTACCAGCCGTTGTACTGGCTGTCGGGCAGGGTGCGGTACACGCAGCCGCCCATGACCTCACCACCCGCGCTGACGACATCCTGGCGGAAGAGTTCGCACTCGTCGTAGGTGGCGAAAGCGCCGTTCCAATCGAATGGCACGGCGACGGCCGGGGCCGGCTGGACCGTGAAACTGACGGCTGCGGCTGCGGTGGCGACCACCGCGAGGCGGGTGAGCCTGCGGCGGAACGGCTGTGGCATGGCGAGTCCTTCCGGAGTGGTGAGGAGCCTGCCCGACGATCGTAGATTGACGTCCAGCGATCGGTGATCCGCCATTCGGGCAGCCCGGAACGGTCGGTGTCGGGGAATCTCCCCGTTGCTGTCCGCCGGTCGCGGAACCGTTCACCAACCCGGCAACCCGGCTCTGGTGGCGGCCGTCGCTGGGCCTTTCGGTGGCGGGTGGGCCCGGTAGGGTGAGGCGATCCGTCCGGACAGGAGGCCCGATGGCTGCCCCGCTTGCCGTCACCCCGTCGACCGATGTGCCTGAGCAGGTCGATCGGCCGCTGTTGACCTACTACGACGACGCGACCGGGGAACGGACCGCGCTGACCGCGAGTCAGCTCGGTGGTTGGGCGGCGCGCACCGCGGGCCTGCTGCGCGACGGGTGCGGGCTGGGGCCGGGCAGCCGGGTCGCGGTGCTGCTGCCGGCGCACTGGCGTACCGCTGCGGTGTTGCTCGGGGCGTGGTCGGTGGGGATGGCGGTGTCGTTCCGACCGCGCGCCACCGCCGGGCTGCCGGTGCTCGAACCGGGCGGCGACCGGCCGTACGACGCGGTGTTCGTCACCCCGGAGCGCCTGGACGACTGGCTGGAGGACGTACCCGACGGGGTGCACCGCTACCTCGTCGGCACCGGGCCGGGGTCGTTGGCCGACGTGCCGGCGGGATGGCTCGACTGGTCCGTCGAGGTGCTCCGGCACACCGACACCCCGCCCGACTACGCCGCCGTCCACCCGGCCGCCCCGGCCACTCCGGACGGCACGAGTTACGCCGTCTGGGGGCGGCTCGCCCGAGAACTCGCCGGGCAACTCGACCTGCGCGCCGGTGACCGGCTGCTGGTCGACGCGGCCGAGCACGAGCAACCGGTGAAGTGGCTGCTCGCGCCGCTGTCGGTGGGTGCGTCGGTGGTGGTCTGCGGCCACCTGGACCGGTCCCGTCTCGACGCCCGTCTCGACGCCGAGGGGATCACCCGGGTTCTCTGACCGTGGGGCGTGCCGGCCGACGCCCTAGGGGGTCCCCTGAGGACGGTCGGTGGTGACGACGCGGGTTTTCACCGATGGCCGGCGCGGTACGACGGTGGCAGCGTTTCCCCATGGCTTCCCGACCCGTACGCCGGTGGCGTCAGCTCGTCGTCTGGCTGCACGTCGTCACCTCGGTGGGGTGGATGACCCTGGCCCTGGTGCTGTTCGTGCTGCTGGTCACCAGTCTGACCACCCGGAGCCCGACGGTGGCCGTGAGCGCCACCTCGATGGCCCAACTGCTCGACGGCCGACTGCTCGCTCCGCTCGCCAACGCCTCGGCGTTCACCGGCTTCATGCTCGCCGCCGCAACCCCGTGGGGGTTCTTCCGGCATTGGTGGGTGCTGGTGAAGTTCGTGATCACCCTGGTCCAGCTCTACCTGGGCATCTTCGTGCTGAGCGGGGCGCTGGCCGACAGCGCGTCGGCGGCGGCCACCGGCGCCACCGGCCCGACCCTGCCGATGGCCGTGGGCTCGGGCCTGATGGCCGGCGCGATCGCCTTCCAGGCGTGGGTGTCGATCGCCAAGCCCTGGTCGACGACCCGGTGGATGCCAGCGGACCGCCGGCAGGTCTCCGCCGGGACGGCACCCCGCTGGGTGTTCGGCGCCACCGTCGTCGGCGTCGTGGTGGATCTCACCGTCGCCACGGTCCTCGGCCATCCGACGCCGCTGGTCTCGCTGGCGATCCTGGCAACCTGGCTGGTGCTGCGCCGCCGCCCGACACCACCCCCGCCGGCACCGCGGACTGATGACTCGACGACGCGGACCGATGAGTTGACCAAGAGGTTTGCGTCACCGACGCGTCGGCACCCTTGATCGACTCAATGGAGGCGATATGGCGGTGTCCGACGTCGTGCGACACCGCCATATCGCCCCCGAGGTGGCGATCAAGGGGTGGGCGGCCTCAGCAGGTGGTGTTGCTCGCCGGCACCCAGCCGTCCATCGACGGGTCCTCGGCGCCGTGGCCGTAGATCCAGGTGTCGTTGTCCTCGGACCAGCCCTGGCCGTGCCAGCGGAACCCACGCCCGGCGGTCAGGGTACGGAGCACGTGGGAGTGCGGCGCCGCGCGCAGCCAGGTGTTCTGGGTGAGGTTGCACAGGTAGCCGGGCGCGTCGCTCGCCGAGGCCGGCGAGGCGGCCACGGCCGTGCCCGGGATGACGACGATCGCGATCGCCAGTGCGTGCAGAAGTCGGCGTTTCACACGGATTCCCTTCGACAGGTCGATGTCCAGCGTCGACTGTGGACAGTACCCACCGGGGGAGACAGAACCTGTCGAAGGAGGCGCGGATCGAGGGCGGGGTCAGTCGACAGTGGGCAGGGGCGGGCCGAGGACGTCGTCGGCGTCCACGATCGTGTACGCGTACCCCTGCTCGGCGAGGAAGCGCTGGCGGTGCGCGGCGTACTCGGTGTCGATGGTGTCCCGGGAGACCACCGTGTAGAAGTGCGCCTGCCGCCCGTCGGCCTTCGGGCGGAGCACCCGACCCAGCCGCTGCGCCTCCTCCTGCCGGGAGCCGAACGTCCCGGACACCTGGATCGCCACCGCCGCCTCGGGCAGGTCGATGGAGAAGTTGCCGACCTTCGAGATGACCAGGGTGCGCAGCTCGCCGGACCGGAACGCGTCGAACAGCCGCTCCCGCTCCTTGTTGGTGGTGGAACCCTGGATGATCGGCGCGTCGAGGTATTCGCCGAGCTGGTGGAGCTGGTCGATGTAGGCGCCGATCACCAGCACCTGGTCGTTGGGGTGCCGCTGCACCAGCGCGCGCACCACCGGCAGTTTCGTGCGGGCGGTCGCCGCCATCCGGTAGCGCTCCTCGGCCTCCGCCGTCGCGTACGACATCCGCTCCGCGTCGGTCAGGGTGACCCTGACCTCGGTGCACTCGGCCGGCGCGATCCAGCCCTGCGACTCGATGTCCTTCCACGGCGCGTCGTACCGCTTGGGGCCGATCAGGCTGAACACGTCGCCCTCCCGGCCGTCCTCGCGGACCAGTGTCGCGGTCAGGCCCAGCCGGCGGCGGGCCTGGAGGTCGGCGGTGAACCGGAAGATCGGCGCGGGCAGCAGGTGCACCTCGTCATAGACGACCAGGCCCCAGTCGCGGGCCCCGAACAGGTCCAGGTGGGTGAACGCGCCGCCGCGCCGCGAGGTGAGCACCTGGTACGTGGCGATGGTGACCGGACGGATCTCCTTGCGCTCGCCGGAGTATTCCCCGATCTCCTCCTCGGTGAGCGAGGTGCGGGCGATCAGCTCCCGCTTCCACTGCCGGCCGGCGACCGTGTTGGTGACCAGGATCAGCGTGGTCGCCTTCGCCTCGGCCATCGCCGCCGCGCCGACCATGGTCTTGCCCGCGCCGCAGGGCAGCACCACCACCCCGGACCCGCCGGCCCAGAACGCCTCCACCGCCTCCCGCTGGTAGGACCGCAACGTCCACGGCTTGCCGCCGTCCTTGCCGGCCTCGGCCAGCTCGATCGGGTGCGCCTCGCCGTCGACGTACCCGGCCAGGTCCTCCGCCGGCCAGCCCAGCTTGAGCAGCGCCTGCTTGAGTCGACCCCGCTCGGACGGGTGCACCCGGATCGTGTCGTCGTCGATCTTGTCGCCGAGCATCCCGGCGAGCTTCTTGCTCTTGGCGACCTCGATCAGCACCATCCGGTCCAACCCGCGCAGCACCAGGCCGTACGCCGGGTCGTTGGCGAGCTGGAGGCGGCCGTACCGGTCCATCGTGTCGGCCACGTCGACCAGCAGCGCGTGCGGCACCGGATAGCGGCTGAACTTCAGCAGCGCGTCGACCACCGCCTCGGCGTCGTGGCCGGCGGCGCGGGCGTTCCACAGGCCCAGCGGGGTGAGCCGGTAGGTGTGCACGTGCTCCGGGGAACGCTCCAGCTCGGCGAAGGGCGCGATCGCCATCCGGCAGGACTGCGCGTCCGGGTGGTCGATCTCCAGCAGCAGCGTCTTGTCGGACTGCACGATCAGTGGTCCACCGCTCACGCCAGGTCCTCTCCTCGGCCGGATTCCCCGATCAGCGGCGAATCCCGCCGCAGGTCGACCATCCAGTGTTGCACGGGGGTGGGAGACTGCCAGAAAATCTTCGCAATGGGTGCAACGTTTCCCAGAGGACACACGTCTACCAGTGGGACGACCGATCCGGGGAGGCACATGATGCAGGTCCGCCACAGAGCCCGGGTCGTCGCCCTGGCCATGGTCATGCTGGTCGGCGCCGGTGGGTGCGCGTCCGATCCGCAGGCCGACCCGGGTGGCACTGGAGGAGGGCTCGCCCCGGTCGGCAGTGCGGAACAGGTAACGGGGGCGGGTGCCGCCTCCCTGCCCGACCAGCTGACCGGGTCCGACAAGAAGCCCCGGCCCAAGGCGAAGTCACAGCCGAAGGCCCGCGCCACCAAGACCCCGAAACCGTCGAAGGGACGCCGCGCGCCCACCCCGACGAAGGCCAACCTGACCCGCTGCCAACTCGGCGAACACCAGCGTGAGGTGGAGACGTACCTGGCCCGGCTGGGCGGGTTCGGCACGCTCACCGTGGACGGTCGGCAGACCGACGCCGACTGCGCCGCGATCAAGAAGTTCCAGCAGCGGTACGACATCCGTCCGGCCGAGGGTCGCGCCGGCCCGTTGACGCTCGACGTGGCGAAGCGCCTGGCCACCACCGACGTCAAGCGCTGCTCCGCCGGCTCCGGCACCACCTTCTGCGTCGACCTGACCCGGCAGACCACCTGGGTGATGCGCGACGGCAAGGTGGTCGCCAAGCCCACCGTCACCCGGACCGGAATGGCCGGCTACGCCACCCCCGCCGGCACCTACAAGGTGAACCTGCGCAACCTCAAGGAGTGGTCCAACCCGTACGAGGTGTGGCTGCCCTACTGGCAGCGCTTCAACGGCGGGATCGGCTTCCACGAGACCACCACCTACCTGCACAACGCGGGGATCGGCTCGCACGGCTGCGTCAACCTGCTGCACGCCGACGCGGTGCGCTGGTGGGAGTTGGGCAAGGTCGGCTCCCGGGTCGTCCTGGTCGGCCGCCGTCCCGGCACCTGATCCGCCCGTCCCACCCCGCCCGTCTCGGTCCGGCCCGTCGGTAGTTGTCCATAGGGGCCGGATGGGGGTGTTTCCCCCTGTCCGTCCTGGCAACCGGGTGCCACCCTGGAAGCCGGGGGCCGGACGGGGTGGGAGGGCTGGGATGACCGTCGATCACGAGATGATCGCCGAGGACGCGTCGCACGGCGACCGGGTGACACCGACCGACGAGGTCTCCACGGCCACCATGGTCGGGTACGCCGTCGCCGGGATCGCCGTCGTCGGTTGGTTCCTCTTCGGCTGGCTGGTGCAACGGCAGGGCTTCATCGACTCGGTCGGTGAGGCCGCCGGCACCACCTTCGCCCTGCTGCTCATCGTCTCCGTCATCGGCACCATACGCCGCAGCCGCCGCTGACCCGGGTGCGCCCGGTGGCCGGGCGACCGGCGGCAGGCGACCGGCAAGCGCCGTCCGGCGGGCGGGCCCGGTGCCGCCGGGCGGTCAGTCCTCCCGCACGGCCGCGGTGATCCGGTGCAGGGCGAAGGTGTGCAGCATCTCGGTCCGCTCGTCCTCGGCGCGCAGGTAGCCGGCACCGATCGACACCGGCCGCAGCAGCCGGGACAGCGTCGCCCCGTGCGCGTCGACGTAACCGACCCAGACCAGCGCCTTGTCCCGGACCGCCTGCTGGAGCACCGCCAGGGCCTCGGCGTGACCGTGCGCGGGCACCGGGCCGGCCGCCGCACGGGCCGCGCCGCCGCGTACCACCGCCGGGGCCCGCCGGGCCGCCCGCGCCGCCGCCTCACCCCGCCGGATCTGCTCCACCACACCGAGCAGCCGGGGCAGCGCCAACCGGGGCGTGGCCAGCGGGTCCACTGCCCGGCCGGTCAGCGGCACCCGGGCCGGGGCCCGCCGGACCCGGGGCCGGGACAGCACCATCGTGCCGCTGGCGTCCTCCGGCACCGGGGCGTAACCGGCGTCGCGCAGCGCGGTCAGCATCCGCCCCACCTGGTACGAGGTGCAGAGCACCGTCGGGGCCAGCCGGCGGAACGCCAACGGCGTCAACCGCCGGTCGGCCAGCACCTCCGCGAGGAGCGCCTCGTCGTCACTGCGCACGTACCCACCGGCGGAGCCGACCCGCAACCCGCCGTGCTGACGGGCCACATCGTCCACCAGATAGGTCAACCCCTGCGGGATCGGGGTACGCGACCGGCGGCGGAACAGTTCGTGCAGGTCGTCGGCGGTGTAACCGGCGTCCAGGGCCCGCCGGATGCTGGCCGTGGTGACCCGGTGCACGCTGGCCCCACCCGCGGACTCCGGCTCGGTCACCGCCTCCAGCTCGCCGGCCAGCGTCGGGTCCGGTGGGCCGGGCACCACCACGCTCAGGTCGGCCTGCACCAGGAAATGGTCGACCGGGGCGGGAAGCAGGGCGTCGAGCGCCCGCACCGTGCCCGACGGGTCGCCGCTCTCGGTGTCGGCGCGCAACCCCAGCGGGTCGTCCCCGCCCCGCTCATCGGGCTCCGTGACCCCGGCGAGCAGCAGCCGCCCGTACGAGGTGAGCGCGCCGAGGCCGGTCACCCCGAGCCGGGCCGCCTCGGTCAGCACCTCCCGGTGCGCGGCCTCCCGCCCCCTGCTGCGCCGGGGCGCCCGCCAGTCGAGCAGCGCCAGCACCTCCTCGGCGGTGGGGGCGGTGGCCGGTTCCAGATCGGCCAGCACCCCGAGCACCGCCCGGCGGGCGGCCGGCGCACCGGCCCGTTCCGCCTCGGCGGAGAGCACACTGATCGGCCGGTCCCGGTCGTCGCGCTGCCCCACCAGGCCGGCCTGCCGGCTCATCGTCAACCACGCCCGGGCCAACTGCTCCCAGCGGTGGGCCAGCGACATCGCCCGCCACACCTCGTACGCCCCGGTGGGCAGCACCTGCTGCTCGCCGCCGTACCGGCTGGCGGCGGCGGGCAGGTCCAGCTCACCCAGGAGGCCGGCCGCGTACGCCACCTCGACCAGGAGCGCGGTCGTCGGCTCGTCCAGGGCCACCGAGCGGGCCAGGCGGCGCAGGTCGCGGACCCCGACCCCGCCGGACCGCAGCACCGGTGCCGGCTCGGTGGCCAGCGCCTCCAGCAGCGCCTCGGTGTGCCGTACCACCTCCATGGTCTGCCCGACCCCGGCGGAGTCGGCGGCCTTCGCTTCCCGGGGAGGTGCGTCGACCGGCGGCGGGCTGGCCCGCAGCGACCCGAGCGGGCCGGTGTCCCGGCGCAGCAGCAACCCCACCTCGCGGGGCAGCTCGACCGTCCCGGGGGAGACCGCCACCAGCAGCCGGGCCTCGACCAGCCAGCGCACCGGCGACCCGGTCGGGGCGCCACCGTTGGTGGGGTCCGGCGGCAGGTCGCCCTCCGCGCCGAGCGCCGGTGCCTGGAGCGAGCCCGGCGGCACGCTGCCGACCGGCGGGCCGGCGGCGAGCCGGTCCAGGATCGCCCGCGCCGACGGGGGCGCGGCGAGCAGCGTCCGGCGCAGCTTCGCGGCGTCCGCGCAGAGCGCCGCCGTCCGTAGGTCCAGCTCCTGCGCCGACCGACCCAGACCTGCCGGGTACGGGGCGAGTTCGTCCACGCTGCCGGCGACCCGGAGCGCCTGCTCCGGGCCGTACAGCAGGAACCGGGCGCGGAGCCGGTCGACCGCGCTCCGGACGGTGGTCGGGGCGGGCGGGTGCGGTCCGGCGGTGGCCATGGCGAGCACCGCGTCGGTGGAGGTGGTGCCGTCCGAGGGATCCCGGGTGAGTCGGGCGGCGTCGAGGATCTGGAGGGTGAACTGGTCCAGCCCGTCGAGCGCGCGGGCGACCGACACCCGCGACTCGGCCCGCAGGGCGAGCGCGGAGACGTCGGCCGGCACCGGTACGACGAGGTCGGGCCGCAGCTGGAGCAGTGCGGCGAGCGCCTCGTCGGGCAGCGCGCGCAGCTGGTCGGCGAGTGAGGTGGTCATCGTCGTTCCACGCTAGCCCGCAGTCGGGCGATTGCGCCCCCCGGACGTCCGGCTCGGGCTGACCTGTCCGGGTACCTTCGCATGATGTCCGCGCTGATGGTCGGTTTCGACCTCGACATGACCCTGATCGACTCCCGCCCCGGCATCGCCGCCGCCTACCGGGCGCTCACCGCCCGCACGGGCGTGCCGGTCGACGCCGAACTGGCCGTCTCCCGGCTCGGCCCGCCGCTGCGCACCGAGCTCGCCCACTGGTTTCCGGCCGAGCGGGTCGAGGAGGCGGTGACCCTCTACCGGGAGCTGTACCCGGCGTACGCGATCACCCCGTCGGTGCCGATGCCCGGTGCCCGGGAGGCGGTCGACGCGGTGCACGCGCACGGCGGCCGGGTGATGGTCGTCACCTCCAAGATCGGCCGGTTGGCCCGGCTGCACCTGGACCACCTCGGGCTGGCGGTCGACGAGTTGGCCGGGGACCTGTTCGCCGAGGAGAAGGCGACGTCGTTGCGGGAGCACGGTGCCGCCCTCTACGTCGGTGACCACGTGGCGGACATGGTGGCGGCCGGGGCGGCCGGCATCCCGGGGGTGGCGGTGGCCACCGGCCCCTGCCCGGCGGACGACCTGCGCGCCGCCGGGGCGCAGGTCGTGCTCGACGACCTCACCGGATTCCCGGCGGCGCTGGACCGGATCATCGGGCTAGCCTTGGAGCAGTAGTCGTATCGAGTGAAGCAGGGGTTCCAAGGTGCCGACGGGTCGAGTGAAGTGGTATGACGCGGCCAAGGGATACGGGTTCGTCACGAGCGACGAGGGTGGCGACGTGTTCCTGCCGAAGGGCGCGCTGCCGGCGGGTGTCACCGACCTCAAGGGTGGTCAACGGGTCGACTTCAGCGTGGTGGACAGCCGACGGGGCGCCCAGGCGATGGGGGTCAAGCTGCTGGACGCCCCGCCGTCCATGGCGGAGTTGCGCCGCCGGCCGGCCGAGGAGCTGCACGGTCTGGTCGAAGACATGATCAAGGTGCTGGAGGCGAAGGTCCAGCCGGACCTGCGCCGGGGTCGCTTCCCCGACCGCAAGACGGCGCAGAAGGTCGCTCAGTTGGTCCACGCGGTGGCCAGCGAGTTGGAGGTCTGAGGCACCAGCCCGGCGTCGGCGGCCCGGCCCAACAGCGCCTGCACGGCGGCGAACCCCGCGTCCCCCAGGTCGGCGGTGAACTCGTTGACGTAGAGGCCGATGTGCCGGTCCACCACGTCGGGTTCCATCTCCTGCGCGTGCGCGAGCACGTACCCACGGCTGGCCGACGGGTCGGCCCACGCCTGGCGTACCGACTCGCGGATCCAGCCGGCGGCGGCCACCGGGTCGACCGCACCCTTGCGGGCCAGGATCGCCCCGAGCGGGATGGGTAGGCCGGTGTCGGCCTCCCACCATTCGCCCAGGTCCACCAGCGCGGTCAACCCGTGCCGGTGATAGGTGAACCGCGCCTCGTGGATCACCAGCCCGGCGTCGTAGCGGCCGGCCGCGACGCCGGGCATGATCTCGTGGAACGGCACCACCTCGATCCGGGCCGGCGGCCGACCCGCCGACCAGAGCCGGAACAGCAGGTACGCGGTGGTCCGGTCGCCCGGCACCGCCACCGTGGCCCCGCTCAGGTCGACCCGGTCCGCCTGCCCTGTCCCGGCGGTCGCGGTGATCCAGGCATCGCGGGTTTCGGGGGCGGTGTGGGCGCGTTCGCGGGTGGTGCTGCCTGCCTTGTGGGTCTCGGCGGTGCGGGTGAGCACGAGAGGGCCGCAGCCACGGCCGAGCGCGCCGCCGCAGGGCAGCAGATGATAGTCGTCGAGCAGCCACGGAAGCGCGGCGTAGCTGACCTTCACCAGATCGAAGGCGCCCCGTTCGGCGGCGGTGTTGGTGACGTCGACGTCGGCGAAGGTCACCTCGACCGGCGGCGCACCCGGCACCCGGCCGTGCACCAGCGCGTCGAAGACGAAGGTGTCGTTGGGGCAGGGCGAGATCGCCAGGGAGAGCGCCACGCCCCCACGGTAACCCCGCTGCGACATCCCCTCCGCCGTCCCCACCCCGGGTGTGACCCCGCTCCCCGCTCCCCGCTCCCCGCTCCCCGGCTCCCGGCCCCCGCTTGGCTGCTGGCCGCTGTTTGCGGTGCCGGTATGCGGTGCGCGGCGCTCCTGGCGTGCTGTGTGCGGTGTGTGCCGGCGCGGCACCTGTGCAGGTGGTGTGTGATGGTGCCTCCGTTCCGTGTCGCTGTGACGGTCCGGCCGGGCTGGTCGCTCGGGATTTCGTCAGGCGCGGGCGGAGCGAGGAGTACGCCCAAGCTCCCTTTCGAGCTGATGACGTTAACGAGTCGGCGCGGGAGCAGATGCTCAGTCCTGCCGGTGGTCCTGCGGGTACTACGGTGTGAGGTGATCGGATCGAACCGGGACGACGATGCGGTCCTAGCGGGTGGCTAGGCCGGACGCCGGGGCCGCGACCTGATCGTCATCCGCGCCGGCGGAGGGACGGCGGGTGGTGAGGTGGATGCAGGAGTAGTCGATGACCGTCGATGACACGCTGGCCCGCATCAACGAGGGTGTGCAGCTGCACCATGGTCAGGGTCGGCCCGAGGCTGCTCGCGACCTGTTCGCCCAGATCTGGGACGAGATCGGCGGGGAGCGTGGCGACCCCCTGCACGTCTGCGTACTCGCGCACTCGATGGCCGATGTGCAGGAGGACGTCCAACAGGAGTTGGTCTGGGACCAGCGCGCCCTTGCAGCGGCGGACCTGCTCACCGACGACCGGGTCGCGCGAGCCGGAGTACCCATGTCGGTCGCAGCCCTGTATCCCTCGCTGCACCTCAACCTGGGCGAGTGCTACCGCAGGCTCGGGGATCTCGACCGGGCACACGAGTGTCTCCAACGCGCGCAGGCGGGGATCGGCGCGCTCGGCGACGACGATTACGGGAAGCTGATCAGGGGCGGCCTGAGTCGGCTGACGCAACAGTTGGCCCACGAGTAGCACCCCGCAGACCCTGCGGCTGGCGGCCATGACGGGCGGTCGTCAGCACCTGGTGGTGGGTGGCGGTGAGTATCTGGTGGTGGGTGGTTGGTGAGTACATGGCGGTGGGTGGGTGGGTGGCCGTGGGCGAGTGGTGGTGAGCGAGCAGCCGTGGGTTGCCGGGACAGTGATCCGCTGCAGGTCGTACCGGGCGGGCCGCTGCTCCGCGGGGCGTCTCCCCACTCCTCCCGGGTGGCTCCGAGGGGGACTGCCGGCAGCCAACCCGGTGCCGAAGGAGGCCGTGACACAGGGTGGCAGATCCGCTGACGCGGACGAGTGATGCCTGAGAGTCGATTCCTGAATCGCTAACGTCATCAGCTCGAAAGGGCGCGACCTCAGTACCTTGTCCCCAGCTCCAGTGGGTTTCCACAGGGTTATCCACAGCCCGGGGTGGGGCTGTGGAAACTGTGCCGACACGGCGGGAGCATGGTGTGGTGACCACGGAGGATGCCCTGCTCGCCGACCTGGGCCGGACGGTCCGGGCGCTGCGCCGCGAGGCCGACCTGAGTCAGCGGGAGCTGGCCACGCGCTCCGGGGTGCCCCAGGCGACCATCGCCCGGATCGAGTCCGGCAGGGCGAACGACCCACGGTTCCACACGGTCGAGCGTCTGGTGCGGGCGGTCGGCGGGACCCTGACGATCTCACTGCCCACCGCCGCCGCTGAGGCATTGACTGCCGAGGCGACCCGCGCACTGCCGCCGGTGCCGCACGACGACCTGCGGGACACCGCCGGTCGGCGCTATCCGGCCCACCTCGACGTCTGGCCGGTGCGGGAGCCGAAGGACTGGCCGGGTGCCTGGTGGGCGGACTGGTACAACCTGCCGCCGCCGCTGTGGCCGCTGCGGTTGCCGCCAGCGGCGTACGAGCGGAACCGGGGTTACCGGGACCGGCGGCGGATGGCGGAGCGGGTCCGTCGGGACGCAGCGGTCCGCTGGGTGATCGGTGACGGGCGGCCCTCGACGGGCTGGCGTTTCGTCGCCGAGCTGCCCGACGGCACCCTGCTCGGGGAGCTGCGCGCCCACGAGCGTGACCTGCACCTGGTCTACGACGAGGACCTGGACTGGCCACGCCAGCTGGTACTCGACGGAGTGCTGGTCGCGGTCGGGCATCGTCGGATCGGCAGCGGTGGCCGGCTGGTGGCGGCCATGGTGCAGCGGATGGAGGACATGGGCATCGGCTTGGTCCACACGGTGGTCGAGGACCACCTCAGCAGCTGTTTCCTGGCGTCCTGCGGCTTCCGGGTGGCCGCCGGTCGTCCCCTCGCCATGTCCCTGGAACGCCCGACCGGTCCCACGCCCCGACCCCCTCGGCCGGCGTAACCCCCGGCATCTCGACCGGCGTAGCCCCCGGCCACATCCGCCGGGCACCGCCCGCCTGGGCCCGGGCCCGCCCGAGCTGCGCCCGCCTGCACCGCGTCCGCTGGGCCGCCGGCCGAGTTCGCGTCCGCCGGTACAGTGCTCGGGCGTATCCGTCAGGACAGCGCGTGGGCCGCCCGGGTCAGGGCGGTGAACGCCTCGCGCATCCGCCAGCCGTCGCGGTCCCGGGGCCCGATCGGGTTCGAGACGGTACGCAGCTCGGCGAAGGGGATGCCGGCCTGCGCGGCGGCGACCGCCACCGCGTACCCCTCCATGGCCTCGGCCACCGCGTCGGGATGCCGGTCCGCCAGGGCGGTGGTGCTCGCGGCGGTGCCGGTGACCGTGCTGACCGTCAGCACCGCCCCGACGACGGCCGCCGGGAGGGCGGCGCGCAGCGCGCCCAGCAGCGCCGGGTCGGTGTCGATGGTGGGGCCGCCACCGAGCAGTTCCGCAGGCATGCCCAGCTCGTCGACGGGGATGAAGCCGGTCGGCGACTCGGCCCCGAGGTCCGCAGCGACGCTGCGGGAGGCGAGCACCGTTCCGCCGACCGGGGCCCGACCGGCGAAGCCACCGGCGATCCCCGCGCTGACCACCGCCCGGTACGGACGGCCGGCGGCCTCGGCCAGGGCCAGCAGCCGGGCCGTGGTGGCGCCGGCCACGGCCGGGCCCACGCCGATCGCCCGGACCGTCACCGTCGGATCGGTCAGCCCGGCCCGGACGGCCTCCGCCTCGGCCGGTACGGCGGTCAGCACCAGCAGACCCGTCACGACACCGACCCCGGCGACTGCTGCGGCTGGTCATCGGCGTTGCTGCCGTTGCCCGGGACCGCCGAGGACGGGCGGTAGATGTGGTATCCCGGCGGGGCCAGCCCGTCGTCGTGACGCTCGACGCCGGCCGCCCCGTTCGGTGCCGGTGAGGTCGGTGCGGCCCGGGCCGCCGCCTCGGTCGCCTCGTCGGCGGCGCTGTCGGCCAGGTGACCGGTGGTCAGGTCGGCCCGAGCGCCGGCCGAACGACCGGCAGTGGTGTCGGTGGAGCCGGCGGCGGTGTCGGCCGGTTCGGTCACCCCGGGGGCCGGGTCGGCCGTCCGCGCGGCAGCGGCGTCGGCCCGGTCCTGGACGGCCAACTCCTCGTCGGTCAACGGTCGGCCCAGCAGTCGTTCGGCGCGCAGCCGGCGGGCGACGACGATCCCGCGCGCCGCGGCGAGGACGCCCACCCCGGCGGCGACGGCGATGCCGATCCGGCCCTCGAACGGGACGAGGCCGAGCCCACCACCGGCGACGAAGGCGAGCATCAGGGCGGTCTCGGAGTGGGCGAAGGAGCTGGCCCGCAGCCGTTCGGGAATACGTTCCTGGATCGAGGCGTCGACGGCGAGCTTGGCGATTCCGCTGGACAGGGCTGCGACCAGGCAGAACAGCGCCACCATCGGCAGTGAGAACTTCAGCACGGTCAGGATGCCCACCCCGGCCACGATGATCATCGTGCTGGACTGGATCGCCGCCGGCCGGTGGATACGCAGCCGGGTGCCGACCGCGGTGGCCAGGAAGCCGCCGATCGCCAGCGCCCCGCCGATGATGCCCAGGGCCGCCTGGTCGCTGAGCTGGCGACCGAAGAGGTCATTGGTCAGGTCGCCCTTCTTGAGCGCGAACGCCAGGAAGAGCAGGAGGAAACCGTAGAGCGCGCGGACCCCCGCGGCACCGATCAGGGTGGCGATGACCAGCCGGCCCGCCGGCCGCCCCCGGCCCAACGGGCGGTCCCCCTTGCGGCGCAGCGCCCGCAGCGGTCGGGGCACCCGCTCCGGCGGTTCGGAGTCCGCGCGGGGCGGCAGCCGCAGCGCGATCACCATGCCGACCAGGAAGATGACCGAGGCGACCCGGAGCGGCCACTGCGGCCCGAACCAGAACGCCGCCAGCCCCAGCGGGACCACCAACGCCCCGGCCACCGTGCCGTAGACGCTGGCCCGCGCCCCCACCTGGGAGAGTCCGAGGCCCTCCGGCAGCAACCGGGGTACGGCGGCGGAACGGGCCACCCCGTACGCCCGGGACAGCGCCAGCACCCCGAATGCGGCGGGGTAGAGCCCCAGGCTGCCGATGTAGTCCGAGATCAGCCAGGCCAGGAACGCCCGACCGAGCATGGTGGTGGCCAGCGCGTACCGGCGGCCGTGCCGGAAATGGTCGAGCAGTGGGCCGACCACGGGTGCCAGCATCGCGAACGGCACCATCGTGACCAGCAGGTACAGCGCCACCTTGCTGCGTGCCTCACCGAGCGGGACGTCGAAGAAGATGGTCCCGGCCAGGCCGATGGCGATCAACGTGTCCCCGGCGCAGGAGACGGCGTGCAGGTCGAAGAGGCGGACCATGCCGGTCTCGCCGCCGGCGCCCTTCGCGCGGGCCGAACCGGCCCGTCGGGTCATCCAGCGTCCGCCGTTGACCGAGCCGCGCAGCAGCAGGCGGGTGGCGCGGATGCCGGTGCCGACGGTCCGTCCCATCACGGACCGCCCGGAGCGGGAGAACAGCGGCATGTGCACCATCCTTGCCCATCTGATCCAGGTGTGCCGCACCACGGGGGAAGACTCACTCGGGGAGTGCCTGTCGGTGCGTGTCGTGCATGGGGAACAATGGTCTGGTGACCAGGCCCGCTCCCGCCCGTGCCGCCCGCCTCGACCAGGTCTGCGCCGCCGCCGTCGAGGTGGCCCGCGACGCCATCACCGAGGTGGAGCCCGCCGACATCGGTGACCACCTGCGGGTCGTCGCCGAAGGTGACCGGGTCGTCACCCACTATTTCGAATGTCTGCTCGGTGGTTACCGGGGTTGGCGCTGGGCGGTGACCGTCACCCGGGTCGCGCGCAGCCGGCAGGTCACCGTCTGTGAGACCGTGCTGCTGCCCGGCTCGGACGCGCTGCTCGCGCCCGGCTGGCTGCCGTGGCAGGAACGCCTCCAGCCGGGCGACCTCGGCCCCGGCGACCTGCTCCTCACCCCGTCGGACGACGACCGGCTCGCCCCCGGCTACCTGCTCTCCGACGACCCGGCGGTCGAGGAGACCTCCTGGGAGTTGGGCCTCGGTCGGCCCCGGGTGCTGTCCCGGGAGGGGCGGGCCGAGGCGGCCCAGCGCTGGTACGACGGGGACCACGGCCCGTCCGCGCCGATCTCCACCGCTGCCCCCGCCTCGGCGCGCTGCGGCACCTGCGGCTTCTATCTGCCGCTGGCCGGTGCGCTGCGGCAGGCGTTCGGGGCCTGTGGCAACTTCTACGCCCCGGACGACGGTCGGGTGGTCAGCGCCGAGCACGGCTGCGGCGCGCACTCGGAGACCCTGGTGGAGACCGCCGAGCCGGCGATCGACGAGCTCCCGACGGTGTACGACGACAGCGCGGTCGAGTCGATGACGGTCAGCGGGCCGGCCGACCCGGTGGAGCTGTCGGACTCGGTGGAGCCGTACGAGCTGATGGAGCCGTCCGAGCCGGTGGAGCCTTCGCGCCACTCCTGACCACAGGGCCGGCCCGCGGGCTGGTGGGTCGGCGTGGTTTCGGCGTTCCGGTCGCCGGTGCGCGGACCGGTCAGTCCTGCCGGGCGGACGCCCGACGGCGACGGCGGTGTGCGTCGTGCCGCATCATCACGGCCAGACCGGGAAAGCCCCACAGGAACCCGGCCAGACAGGTCCAGAGCCAGTCCTGGTGGCCGTGTTCGGTGAGCCAGTCACGGAAGAAGACCAGCATCAGCAGGCCGACCACCGCCCAGGCGATCAGTCCGGCCACCGCGAGCGGGACCATCGACGGGTCGAGTGGCTCGGGTCGGGGTGGTTGCTCCTGCGGCACGGGCAGAAGCGTACCGCGAAGCACTTTCCCGGCCTGCCGTTGATCTGGGACGATGCGCGCGACAACGGTAGATCACCTGCGAGGACCTGATGGCCATTGCGCCGCCGGACAACGGCATTCCCTCTGATCCCACCCACCCCCGGAACGGTTTCGACCGGTTCTTCGAGATCTCCGCCCGTGGCTCGACGATGAGCCGCGAGGTACGGGGTGGCCTGGCGACCTTCTTCACGATGGCGTACATCGTGGTGCTGAACCCGCTGATCCTGGGCGGTGCCGTCGATGGCGACGACCAGAAGCTCTCGATTCCCGCGTTGGCCGCGGCGACCGCGCTGGTGGCCGGCCTGATGACGATCCTGATGGGGGTCGTCGGGCGGTTCCCGATGGCGCTGGCCGCCGGCCTGGGGGTGAACGCGCTTGTCGCGTTCGAGATCGCCCCGCAGATGACCTGGGCGGACGCGATGGGGCTGGTGGTGATCGAGGGTGTGCTCATCGCGATCCTCGTGCTCACCGGTCTGCGTACGGCGGTGTTCCGCTCGGTCCCGACGCAGCTCAAGACCGCGATCGGGGTGGGCATCGGGCTGTTCCTGACCATCATCGGGCTGGTCGACGCCGGTTTCGTCCGGCGGGTGCCGGACGCGGCGAACAGCACCGTGCCGGTGGGGCTCGGCATCAACGGCAAGATCGTCAGCTGGCCGATGCTGGTCTTCGTGGTCGGCCTGCTGGTGACGCTGGTGCTGGTGGTGCGCCGGGTGCGCGGCGCGATCCTGATCGGCATCCTCGCCTCGACCGTACTGGCGATCATCGTGGAGGCGGTCGCCAAGGTGGGCCCGTCCTTCGTCGACGGCAAGCCCAACCCCCACGGCTGGTCGTTGAACGTGCCGAAGTTGCCCGAGCGGATCGTCGACATCCCCGACCTGTCGCTGCTGGGCAACTTCAACGTGCTGGGCTCGTGGAGCCGGGCCGGCTGGCTGATCCCGCTGATGTTCGTCTTCACCCTGTTGATCACGGATTTCTTCGACACGATGGGCACGATGGTCGCGATCGGCCAGGAGGGGGACATGCTCGACGAGCAGGGCACCCCGCCCCGGGCGAAGGAGATCCTGCTGGTCGACTCGATCGCCGCGGCGGCGGGTGGCGCGGCGAGCGTCTCCAGCAACACGTCGTACATCGAGAGCGCCTCGGGGGTCGCGGAGGGTGCCCGGACCGGGGTGGCCAACCTGGTCGCCGGCGGTCTGTTCCTGCTGGCGATGTTCCTGTCGCCGCTGTCCACGGTGATCCCGTTCGAGGCGGCCTCGACGGCGCTGGTGGTGGTCGGGTTCCTGATGATGACCGCGGTGCGGACCATCGACTGGACCGACTACGAGATCGCCATCCCGGCGTTCCTCACCATCACCCTGATGCCCTTCACCTATTCGATCTCGAACGGCATCGGCGCGGGCATCATCAGCTACGTGCTGCTCAAGCTGGCCAAGGGGAAGGCGCGGGAGATCCATCCGCTGCTCTACGCGGTGGCGGTGCTGTTCGTGCTGTACTTCCTGCGTGGGCCGATCGAGTCCGCGCTGGCGTAGCGCCACCCGTCGGTCTCCGGGCCGGGCGACCCTCGGGGATGCCCGGCCCGGAGCGGCGGAATTCCCCTCGTGAGCATGGTCATATCGCATGTCGTTAGCCAGGCTCATTAGTTAAGCTAACGACTGTGACGGAGCGGACGGTGACGGCGAACCGCGTGCCACCGGCGCAGCTGGCACCCCAGCTGCGTGATGCGATCACCCGACTCAACCGGCGGGTCCGGCAGGCCCGCCCGGTGGGCGACCTGACGGTCACCCAGCTCTCCGCGCTCACCAGCCTCCGGCTGGCGGGCGCGCTGACGCCCCGGGAGTTGGCCGACGTCGAACGGGTCCAGCCACCGACGATGACCAAGATCGTCGCGAAGCTGGAGGAGCGCGGCCTGGTGCAGCGCACCCCCCACCCGACCGACGGCCGTCAGGTCATCCTGGCGGCCACCGAGGGAGGCCGGGCCGTGCTCGACCAGTTCGAGCGGGTCCGCGACGAGTGGCTGGCCAGCCGGCTGGCCGCGCTCGCGGAGGACGAACGCGACACGCTACGGCGGGCCGCCGAGATCCTCCAGCAGCTCGCCCGCGCCTGACGCCCCACCGGGTCCGCGCCGTCCGCCGTCGATGACGCGTACCCGGCCCGAGGAGGCGCACCAAGAGTGCAGGCGAAGCTGAGCACGATGTTCCAGTCCCTACGAGTCCGCAACTACCGACTCTTCGCCACCGGACAGCTGGTCAAACTGATCGGCGTCTGGATGATGTTCATCGCCCAGGACTGGCTCGTCCTTGAGCTCTCGGACAACTCCGCCACCGCGCTGGGCATCGTCACCGCACTCCAGTTCACCCCGGTGCTGCTGCTCACCCTGCTCTCCGGCCGGCTCGCCGACCGGTACGACAAGCGGATGCTGCTCTTCGTCGCCAACACCTTCTGGACGGTGCTGGCCCTGGGGATGAGCCTGCTGGTGCTCACCGGCCTGGTCGAGCTGTGGCACGTCTTCGCGTTCGCCGCGCTGCTCGGCACCGCCAACGCGGTGGAGACCCCGGTCCGGCAGGCGTTCGTCAGCGAACTGGTCGGCACCACCCTGCTGCCCAACGCGCTCTCCCTCAACGCGGCGGTGTTCAACTCGGCCCGGATCATCGGCCCGGCCGTCGCCGGTCTGGCCATCGCCGCCTTCGACGTCGGCCCGGTCTTCCTGTTCACCGCCGTCAGCTCCATCGCGCCACTGGCCAACGTGGTCCGGATGCGCCCGGCCGAGCTGTACCGCAAGGACCTGCTCCCGATCGGCGAACGGGACTCGGCAAAGATCATCGACGGGCTGCGCTACGTCCGGCAGCGTCCCGACCTGCTGCTGCCGATGGTGGTCATGTCGGTGATCGGGATGTCGCTGTTCAACTTCCAGCTCACCCTCGCCGCGCTGGCCAAGACGGTCTTCCACACCGGGGCCGCCTCGTTCGGCCTGTTCAGCACCGCGCTGGCGGTCGGCGCGCTGGTCGGGGCGCTCGCCGGCACCGGACGGCGCAGCCGCCCCTCGGTCTGGCTGGTGCTCGGCGCGGCGGTCGGCTGCGCGGCCTTCGGCACCCTGGTCGGCCTCGCTCCGGCGTACTGGCTGGTGGTGACCCTGCTCCTGCCGACCGGTTTCTTCATGGTCTTCTTCGCCCAGGCGGCCAACCAGCGGGTGCAGCTCGGCACCGACGCCGCGTTCCGGGGCCGGGTGATGGCGCTGTGGGTGCTGGTCTTCCTCGGCACCAACCCGGTCGGCGCACCGATCATCGGCTGGGTCGCCGAGACCTGGGGCGCCGGGGCGAGCATCTGGATGGGTGGACTCATCTCGCTGGCCACCGCCCTGCTCGCGCTCACCTGGCAACTGCGGCGCTCGGGTGCCCGACTGCGCTTCCGGGTCCTGCCGATGCCCCGCTTCTACGTGGTCTCCCGCCCCCGCCTGCTCACCCCCAGCGGTAGATGAGCCGGGCACCGCAGCCGGTGGGCCGGGGTCCCGCTGCCCGATAGGCGGGTCCCGTAGCCGGTGGGCCGGGGCCCCGCTGCCGGTGGGCCGGCACGGACGGTGGGCGGATAGCAACAAAGCGGTGGCGCGCGGCCCCGCCGGGCCTTAGCGTCGAGGTGTGGCAGGCGGGAGCGCACTGACGCTGATACTGGCTATCCTCACCCTGACCTGCCTGCCGTTGGCGTTCGCCCTGCTCTTCTGCCTCGACGAGATCGCCGACCGGGTGGCCTGTGGCTGGGCGGAGTGGCGGGAACGCCGCCGGGAACGCCGCACCATCGCCCGGCTCGACCGCGCCCTCGCCGCCGACCTGCCCGGCCGGGACATCGACCTCTCCGCCTTGGACCACCCCGACCGCCGACCCCTCGAACTCCTCGCCGCCGACCTGCGTCGACTGGGCCGACACCGGCTCGCCGCAGGCGGTCGCTCGGTGGTCTGGCACAGCTCGGTGATCGAGGCGTACGACGACCGGCTCCGCGCCGCCTGCCGGGCGTTGGGCATCCCCGAGCACCTGGCCGAGCTGACCGGGGTCGACCGGGAGATCGAACGGGTCCGGGTCGAGGGGGTGCTGGCCGGGGCGGGGCTCACGCTGCCGACCACCCGCGCCGATCGCCGCCCCCGTGACCGGCGGGCGTGAGACTCTTCGTCGCGGTCTACCCGCCGCCGCCCGCCGTCGCCGACCTCACCGACCGGGTGTCCCGGCTGCGGGTCGGTGCGGCCAGCGCCGCCGGCCTCGACGTACGCCTGGCGCAGCCGGCACACCTGCACGTCACGCTGGCCTTCCTCGGTGAGGTCGAGTCCGGCCGGCTGCCCGAGGTGACGGACGCCCTCGGGTCGGCCGCCGGGGCCGCCCGCGCCGGCTGGACGCACCCACCCCGGCTGTGGCTGGGCGGCGGGGGTGTGTTCGGGCAGGGTCGGTCCACCGTGCTGTGGGCGGACGTGCGGGGCGAGGTGCCCGCGCTGCGGACGCTGGCCGGGCTGATCCGTGCCGAGCTGGATCGGGCCGGCCTGCCGTACGACGGGAAACCGTGGCGTCCACATCTGACAGTGGCCCGCCCCGGTGACCGGCTCGACCCGTCCGAGGTGGACGCCGACCGGCTCGCCCTCGCCGCCCACCGCGGCCCGCAGTGGCCGGCCACCGAACTGGTGCTGGTCCACAGCCGCCCCGGCCCGCACCACACCCCCCTGACCACCTGGCCCCTCTGACCCGCCCCGAGAGCCGGTGCCACGGGGGCGACGTTGCGGTGTCCGAGGCGTTCGGACATTGCAACGTCGCCCCCATTGAGTGGATCACCGCCGACCGGGCCACCCGGCGGGGCAGGTGGCCCGGTGGGAATGGGCGGGGCGACCGGACGGTGGGCGGGTCGCTGCCCGGTCAGGCGGGTGTTCGGGTCACCAGGCCCAGGCCTCCGGGCCGGGGCCGCCGTTGCCGACCGGCGGGAACAACTCGTCGAGCCGCTGCTCCGTCGCCTCGTCGATGTCCACGGTGAGCGCGCCCAGGGTGTTGTCGAGTTGGGCGACGGTGCGCGGGCCGATGATCGGGGCGGTCACCCCGGGCCGGGAGAGCAACCAGGCCAACGCCACGTCGGCCGGGTCGTGGCCCCACTCCGCACAGCACTTCTCGTACGCCTCGATGGCCGGCCGGTGCGCGGCGAGCCCGTCGGCGGCGCGACCACTGGTGCCCCGCGCGGCCCCGCCCTCGGCCATCTTGCGCAGCACACCGGAGAGCAGCCCGCCGTGCAGCGGCGACCACGGGATGACCCCCAGGCCGTAGTGCTGCGCGGCCGGGATCACCTCCATCTCGACGTGCCGGGTGAGCAGGTTGTAGATGGACTGCTCGGCGACCAGGCCGAGGAAGTTGCGCTTCCCGGCGGCGGCCTGCGCCTGGGCGATGTGCCAACCGGCGAAGTTGGACGACCCGACGTAGATCACCTTGCCCTGGGCGACCAGGGTCTCCATCGCCTGCCAGATCTCCTCCCACGGGGTGCTCCGGGAGACATGGTGCATCTGGTAGAGGTCGATCACGTCGGTCTGCAGCCGACGCAGCGAGTCCTCGCAGGCCCGGACGATGTGCCGGGCGCTCAGGCCCTGGTCGTTGGGCCACTCGCCCATCTTGCCGTAGACCTTGGTGGCCAGGACGACCTTGTCCCGCCGGCCCGCCCCCTGGGCGAACCAGCGACCGATGATCTGCTCGGTGAGCCCCTCACCGGTCTGCCAGCCGTACACGTTGGCGGTGTCGAAGAAGTTGATGCCGTGTTCGAGCGCCCGGTCCATGATGGCGAAGCTGTCCGGCTCGGAGGTCTGCGGCCCGAAGTTCATCGTGCCGAGGCAGAGCCGGCTCACCGACAGTCCGGTGCGTCCCAGATTCGTGTACTCCATCCGACCACCCTGACACGCGCGGACCTGGAGTGCCTCGCGCTGCCAGGGTGGCCGCCGAAGATCAGGAGGACTCGCGGGCCGCCGGGCCGGTGCCGAAGAGGACGTCGTCCCAGCTGGGCAGGCGCTTGCGCGGCTTGCCCGAGGCGTCCGTCGACTCGCCACCCGCAGCAGCGGCCGCACCCGTGCGGCGCGGCCGGAGCACGGCCAGGGACGGCACGGCCGGGACCTCCTTGGGCGCGTCCGAGTCGTCGTCGAAGGCGGAACCCTGCCCACCGCCGAGCAGCGCGGCGGCGCCACCGCCGACGGCCCGCTGACGGGGTGCGTCGGAGCCGGCCAGCGCGGCCGGGGAGCGCGGGTCGAGACCCCGCCCCGAGGTGCCGCCGAGCGGACGGTCCAGCGACGCGAGCAGGGCGTCCCGCCCGGCCCGGATCGGGTCCCGGCCCGGACGGGCCTGCTCGCTGGCGGCCGGCAGGCCGTGCCCGCCCCGACTCGGCTCACCACGCGACGGGCCGGGCAGCGCGTGGCCGCCGCGTTCCGGTGCCGGCTCCTGGCCGAGGATCGGCGTCGGACGCTCGGCGCACAGGTACTGCGCCATGTCGTCGTGCGGGGTGACGTTCTGCCGGAGCTTGTCGAGATCCCAGACGGCCTGCGCGGTGGCCTTGCCGGACGGCCAGGTGGCGATGATCCGCCAGGTGCCGTCGTCGCGCCGGAACGCGTCCCAGGAGATCTTCTCGGTGTCGATGCCGTGCTGGGCCAGCCGACCGTTGACCACCTCGGCCAGCGGGGTGGCCTTCTCGGCGCCCTTGAGCCGGGTGCGCCGGGCGTGCTGGGCGAGCATGGCCCGCTCCTGGAGCACCGGTCCGGCGTAGCGCAGCACCCGGTCGACGGGCACGCCGGCGATCCGGGCGACGTCCTCGGCGGACTCGCCCGAACGGATGCGGGCCTGGATGTCCCGAGGGGACAGTGACGGGGTCGGGTCGACCCCGGTGGGGACCACGGTGAGCGGCGGCGCACCGGGCTCCGCGTGCAGCACGGTCGCGATGCGTTCGTCTATGGGGAGGGCGAGTAGGCGCCCGACCTCGTCGGCGAGCACCAGTGCCTGGCCGTCCTCGGAGAGGGCGACGAAGCGTACTGGGCGCATGGCGTAGCCTCCGTCCCGCTTCGCTGGCCGTCACGCCACGAGCCGGCCACCCGGGCGTCCTCGCACCACCGTACGCGCATCTGCCCACAGGTGGGGGATGCGACGTGCGCATGTCGCGACTGAGCTGCGGCAATGATCACGGTGGGTGGTCGCAGCAGCCGCTGCGACCACCCACCGTGACGGGTGTGGCTAGAGCCGCTCGACCACGTAGTCGATGGCGGCGGTGAGCGCCTCCACGTCGGCCGGCTCCACCGCCGGGAAGAGCGCGACCCGCAGCTGGTTGCGACCGAGCTTGCGGTAGGGCTCGGTGTCGACGATCCCGTTGGCCCGCAGCACCTTCGCGATCGCGGCGGCGTCCACCCCGTCGGCGAAGTCGATGGTGGCGACCACGTTGGAGCGCAGCGCCGGGTCGGTGACGAACGGGGTGGCGAACCCGGCCCGCTCGGCCCAGCCGTAGACGATCCCGGCGCTCTCGGCGGTGCGCTTGGCCGCCCAGCTCAGGCCGCCCTGCGAGTTCATCCAGTCGGTCTGCTCGGCGGCCAGGAAGACGGTCGCCAGCGCCGGGGTGTTGTACGTCTGCTCCAGCCGCGAGTTGTCGATCGCGGTGACCAGGTCGAGGAAGGCCGGGATGTAGCGGCCGGAGCCCTTGATCTCGGTGGCCCGCTCCAGCGCGGCCGGCGACATCAGGGCCAGCCAGAGACCGCCGTCGGAGCCGAAGCACTTCTGCGGGGCGAAGTAGTAGACGTCGGTCTCGCCGACGTTGACGTCCAGGCCGCCCGCGCCGGAGGTGGCATCCACCAGCAGCAGCGAGCCCGGGTCGGCGTCGGCCACCCGGTTGATCGGCACCGCGACACCGGTGGAGGTCTCGTTGTGCGGGGTGGCGTAGACGTCCACCCCGGCCTCGGCCAGCAGGCCCGGGGCGCTGCCCGGCTCGGCCTTGCGGACGCTCGGCTCACCGAGGAACGGCGCATCCTTGACCGACTTGGCGAACTTCGCGCCGAACTCGCCGAAGCTGGCGAACTGGGCCCGGTCGCGGACCAGACCGAAGGTGGCGACCTCCCAGAAGGCAGTGGCGCCACCGTTGCCGATGACCACCTCGTAGCCCTCGGGGAGGGAGAAGAACTCGGCGATGCCCCGGCGCAGCCGGGCGACCTCGGCGCGGACGGTCTGCTGCCGGTGCGAGGTGCCCAGGTAGCTGGTCGCCACGTCGGCGAGTGCGGACACCGCCGCCGGACGGACCTTGGACGGCCCGCAGCCGAACCGCCCGTCGGCAGGCTTGATGTCGTCGGGAATCCGGATGGTCGGTGCGTCAGCCACGGTTTTCTCGATCCTTCCGCATGGGGCGAGGGCGGGCCCTTCAACGGGCGCGGAACCGCGGCGGACGTGTGCGCGGGCGCACGACGTGGCCGGGTCCGGGCCCGGTCCGGCGACACTGCCGGCCTTCATCCTCGCACCCGTGGCGGCCCGGATGCCGGCTGGTCCCAGGCCCGGACCTGAGGCGTCGGCCACACCGCCACATGATCAACCGTCGGCCGCCGGCCGGGGCCGCTCCTGATCACCCACCCATCGCTGGGCGGCCGGCCGGTGGTCGCGGCCGGCCGGGTTGCGCGTCGCTGAATCGTCCGTCGGGCCGGACCCGGTGGCACGCATGAGGGGCGTCGACCGACCGGTCGACGCCCCTCGGTGCGGAACGGGATCAGACGCCGTGCGGGATGGCGTCCCAGCCTTCGACCTGCTGCGGCTTGCGGGTGTTCGGCCCGATGTAACGGGCGGACGGCCGGACCAGTCGCTGGAGCTTCTTCTGCTCCAGGATGTGCGCGGACCAGCCGCCCATCCGGGCACAGGTGAACATCGAGGTGAACATGTGCGCCGGGACCTCGGCGAAGTCCAGCACCACGGCCGACCAGAACTCGACGTTGGTGGCGAGGACGCGGTCCGGGCGGCGGGCCTGGAGCTCCGCCAGGGCGGCCTTCTCCAGCGCCTCCGCGACCTCGAAACGCGGTGCGCCCAACTCCCGGGCGGTGCGCCGGAGCACCCGGGCGCGCGGGTCCTCGGCCCGGTAGACGCGGTGGCCGAAGCCCATCAGCCGCTCGCCCCGGTCGAGGACGCCCTTGACGTACCCCTCGGCGTCGCCGCTGCGCTCGACGGCCTCCAGCATGGTGAGCACCCGCGACGGCGCGCCACCGTGCAGCGGGCCGGAGAGCGCGCCGATGCCGGAGGAGATGCAGGCCGCGGCGTCGGCGCCGGTGGAGGCGACGATCCGGGCAGTGAAGGTGGAGGCGTTCAGCCCGTGCTCGGCGGCCGAGATGAAGTACGCGTCGACGGCCTTGACGTGCCGGGGGTCCGGCTCGCCCCGCCAGCGCTTCATGAAGCGCTCGACGATCGTCTCGGCCTTGTCGATCTCCTTCTGCGGCACCGCCGGCAGGCCCAGGCCGCGGGCGGACTGGGCGACGAAGGAGAGCGCGGTGACCGAGACCCGGGCCAGGTCGGCACGGGCCTGGGTGTCGGAGATGTCCAGCAGCTGACTGAGTCCCCAGTACGGGGCGAGCATGGCGACCGCGGACTGCACGTCGACGCGGATGTCGCCGGAGTGCACCGGCACCGGGAACGGCTCGGCGGGCGGCAGGCCGGGGCCGAAGCGTCCGTCGACCAGCAGCGCCCAGACGTTGCCGAAGGAGACCTGACCGATCAGATCCTCGATGTCCACGCCCCGGTAGCGCAGCGCCCCACCCTCGCGGTCCGGTTCGGCGATCTCGGTCTCAAAGGCCACGACGCCTTCGAGGCCCGGTTTGAAGTCGGCCATGTCGTCTCCTGGCTTCCGGCTCGGTGCGCCCGCCACGGGCTCGGTCCGGCCCGGTACCTTAGGCGACCCTCAGGGATGTGTTCGTGCCATCTTGCCTGGTGAGTAACCAAGCGCGCGACCCACCGCGACTGTGCTGCACGCGACATCCCCGCCGCTGGACGCCGGGGTGCTCTCCGTGAGACTGATCAGTGGGCTGGCCAGCGTCTCCAGGGCGCCGGACGCCCCGGAAGGAGAACGACGTGACGGGCGACACACCCGCCCTGGCGGCCATGCGTAACGAGTACGCCGCCGACCGGGGCCTTTCCGAGGCGGAGCTGGCCGCCGACTGGGCCACCCAGTTCGGCTGCTGGCTCGCCGACGCGGTGGCGGCCGGGCTGCCCGAGCCGAACGCGATGGTCCTCGGCACCGCCGACGCCGCCGGCCGGCCCAGCGGTCGGACGGTGCTGCTCAAGGAGTACGACCGGGAGGGTTTCGTCTTCTACACCAACCACGGGTCGCGCAAGGGCGGGGAGCTGGCCGTCAACCCGTGGGCCAGCCTCGTCTTCCCCTGGTTCGCGATGCAGCGGCAGGTGGTGGTGACCGGCCGGGTCCGCCCGGTCGACCGGGCCGAGACCGAGGCGTACTTCGCCACCCGGCCGCGCGGCTCCCAGCTCGGGGCCTGGGCCAGCACCCAGTCCGAGGTGGTGGCGGACCGGGCCGCGCTGGAGGAGGCGTACCGGGCGGCAGCCGAGCGCTTCCCGGCCGCCACGCCGGTCCCGGCGCCCCCGCACTGGGGTGGGTTCCGGGTCCGGCCGGAGGCGGTGGAGTTCTGGCAGGGCAGGGCCGGCCGGCTGCACGACCGGCTGCGGTTCCGCCGGGTCGAGGGGGGCGACTGGGTCGTCGAGCGGCTGGCCCCGTGACCGCCGTCACACCGGCCCGGTCGGGGCGGGCCCGTCGGCTGGCCATCGACCTGCGCCCGCTGCGGGTTCCCGCGTACCGCCGGCTGTGGCTCGGCAACACGGTGGCGATGTTCGGGTTCCAGTTCACCGCGGTCGCCGTGCCGGTGGAGATGTACGCGCTGACCCGGGACTCCTTCTGGGTCGGCCTGCTCGGGGTGGCGGGTTTCCTGCCGCTGCTGGTCTTCGGACTGTGGGGCGGGGCGGTCGCCGACGCCCGGGACCGGCGGCGGGTGCTGCTGGTCGGCTCGGCGCTGCTCTGGGTGTCGATGCTCGGCCTGCTCGGGCACGCGCTGTCCGGGATCGGCAGCCCGGTGCTGCTGCTGGCGCTGGTGACCGTGCACTCGATCGCGTTCGCGATCAGCTCGCCGGCCCGCTCGGCGATCCTGCCCCGGCTGCTTCCCCCGGAGCTGGTCCCGGCGGGCACCACGTTGAACTACACCACCTTCACCGCCGCGTCGGTGGTCGGCCCGCTGGCCGCCGGCCTGATCTTCGCCACCTTCGGCACCGACACCGGGTTACCCGTCGCGTACGCCGCGGACGCGCTGCTGTTCACCGCGCTGGTGGTGGCGACGCTGCGGTTGCCCGCGATGCCGCCGGCCCCGCCCGCCGAGGGCGAGGCGCGTCGGGGCGGCCTGGCCGGCATCCTCGACGGCTTCCGCTACCTGGCCACCACACCGGTGCTGCTCTCCTCGTTCGCCATCGACCTGATCGCGATGATCATGGCCATGCCCCGGGCGCTCTTTCCCGAGGTGGCGCAGGAGCGGTTCGGCGGTGGGGCGGCGGTGGGCTGGCTCTACAGCGCCATCGCGATCGGGGCGATGCTGGGTGGCCTGACCTCCGGCTGGATCGGCCGGCTGCGTCGGCAGGGGCTGGCCCTGGTGGTGGCGGTGGTGGGCTGGGGGCTGGCCATCGCGGCGGCCGGGCTGGCCCGGCAGCTCTGGCTGGTGGTGCTGCTGCTCGCGGTGGCCGGGGCGGCCGACCTGGTCAGCGCGGTGCTGCGGCAGTCGATGCTGCTGGTCTACGCACCGGACCGGATGCGCGGCCGGCTCCAGGGGGTGAACACGGTGGTGGTGGCCGGCGGGCCACGGCTGGGCGACCTGCGGGCCGGGGCGATGGCCGCCGGGTTCGGTGGTGGCGTCGCCTGGGTCGGTGGCGGGCTGCTCTCGGCCGGGCTGGCACTGCTGCTGGTGGCGTGCTTCCCGGCCCTGCTGCGCTACCGGGCCGGCGCCGTGGTGGCGGGGGACCGCCGCTGACCCCGCGCCATGTGGGACGGCTGCGCCGGGCCCGGCGGGCGGGCCGGGGCACCGACTAAGGTCACGATATGGACAACGGCACGCACCGCCCGCCCTCGGGTACACAGTGGACCATCGCCGCCGACGGCCACGAGGCCGTCATCGTCGAGGTCGGCGGTGGGGTACGCACGTACCGGCGGGACGGGGTGGACTACCTCGACGGGTACGCCGAGGACGAGATCAGCCCCGGTAGCGCCGGGCACGTGCTGGCCCCCTGGCCGAACCGGATCAGGGACGGGAAGTACACCTTCGGCGGCCGCTCGTTGCAGCTCGACCTGACCGAGCCGGCCCGGGGCGTGGCCCTGCACGGCCTGGTCAACTGGGTGCGCTGGCAGCTGATCGAGGAGTCCGCCGAGGCGGTCACCCTCGGTTACGACCTGCCGCCGACCCCCGGTTACCCGTGGCCGTTGCGGCTGCGTACCCGGTGGAGTGTGGGGGCGGACGGGTTGCGCGGCGCGCACGAGGTGACCAACACCGGGGCCGAGGCCGCGCCGTTCGGCTTCTCCGTGCACCCCTACCTGCGGCTGGCCGGGGTGGCGGTGGACGACCTCACGATGCGGTTGCCGGCCCGCAGCCGGTTGCAGGTCGACGCCCGGCTGCTGCCGATCGGGGCGACCCCGGTGGCCGGCACCGAGTACGACTGGACCAGCCCCCGACCGATCGGTGACGCGCAGCTCGACCTCTGCTTCGGTGACGTGATCCGGGACTCCGACGGCGGCTCGTCGGTCACCCTGACCGCCCCCGACGACGCGGACGGGGTGCACCTCTGGGCGGACCGCGAGTTCGGCTGGTGGCAGGTCTTCACCGGCGACGCGCTCACCGGCGAGCGGCACCGCCGGTCGGTGGCGGTGGAGCCGATGACCTGCCCGCCGGACGCGTTCCGGTCCGGCCGGGACGTGCTCACGCTGGGCCCGGGGGAGACCTGGCGGGGCACCTGGGGCATCCGGCCCGGGGTCTGAGCGTGGAGTTCGGCGAGGTGGTCCGGCGTCGCCGGATGGTGCGCAACTACGACCCGGACCGTCCGGTCCCGCCGGACGTGGTGGACCGGCTGCTCGACCACGCGGTCCGGGCGCCGTCGGCCGGCTTCGCCCAGGGCTGGGGCTTTCTGGTGCTGGAGGAGCCGGCGGACCGGGAGCGGTTCTGGGCGGCGGCCACCCCCTCGGGCGGTGGTCGGGACCGGTGGCTGGCGGGGATGCGGCGGGCCCCGCTGATCGTGGTGCCGCACGCCAACCGGTCGGTCTACCTGGAGCGGTACGCGGAGCCGGACAAGGGCTGGGCGGATCGCTCGGAGGACCGCTGGCCGGTGCCCTACTGGTACGTCGACACGGGCTTCGCCGCGCTGCTGATGCTGCTGACCGCCGTGGACGAGGGGTTGGGGGCGTGTTTCTTCGGCATCCCGCCCGACCGGTTGTCGCCGTACCGGGAGGCGTTCGGGGTGCCGCCGGAGTACCACCCGATCGGCGCGATCACGGTGGGTTACCGGGCGGTGGACCATCGGTCACCGTCGTTGCGACGGGGGCGTCGTCCGGTGGACGAGGTGGTCCGGCGCGGTCGGTGGAGTTGATGTCGGTTCGTACCCTGCGCAGTGGGTAGCGGGGCGAGGGAAACCGACAACAGGGAGCAAAACGCGGTGTGGCAGGGGCGGATAGGCTGGCACCGTCATCGGTGCCGCACGGTGCGGCACTTCGGCGTGGCCCGGCACCACGCCGAGGGTCGGCCTGACCACGGGGAGGGGAGCGTGCCGTGATTTTCAGAGCGGTCCGGGACGGGCGTCCCTACCCGGAACATAACCTGACTCTCAAGCAGTGGGCGGAGATCCCGCCGCGTCCGCTGCGACTGGACCAGCTCATCACCACCAAGCGCGAGCTGGCGCTGGACAAGCTCCTCGCCGAGGACTCCACCTTCTATGGCGACCTGTTCCCGCACGTGGTGGAGTGGAGTGGCGGCCTCTACCTGGAGGACGGCCTGCACCGGGCGCTACGCGCGGCGTTGCAGCAGCGCAACCAGATCCACGCCCGGGTGCTGGTCTTCACCGGTCAGCCCGAGTGACGCCCGCCTGAGCACTCGTTAAGGTGGCGGTCATGGGCACCGCACTGGACCTGCTGGACGTCGACGCCTCGCTGAGCGAGGAGGAGCGGCAGATCCGGGCCGTCGTCCGCCGGCTCGTCGACGACCGGGTCCGCCCGCACGTCGCCGGCTGGTACGAGGACGGCCAGGTCCCGGCGCGCGAGCTGGCCCGGGAGTTCGGCCGGCTCGGCCTGCTCGGCATGCACCTGACCGGGTACGGCTGCGCCGGCGCCTCGGCGGTCGCGTACGGGCTGGCCTGTCTGGAGTTGGAGGCCGGCGACTCCGGCGTCCGGTCCCTGGTCTCGGTGCAGGGTTCGCTGGCCATGTACGCCATCTGGCGCTTCGGCGGCGAGGAGCAGAAGCGGCGCTGGCTGCCCGCGATGGCGGCCGGCGAGGCGATCGGCTGCTTCGGTCTGACCGAGCCCGACCACGGCTCCGACCCGGCCTCGATGACGACCCGGGCCCGCCGCGACGGCGACGACTGGGTCCTCGACGGCGCGAAGATGTGGATCACCAATGCGCCGGTCGCCGACGTCGGGGTGGTCTGGGCGCGTACCGACGAGGGGGTGCGGGGTTTCCTCGTACCGATGGACGCCCCCGGGGTGGGCGCGCGGGAGATCCGGCGCAAGATGTCGCTGCGCGCCTCGGTGACCGGCGAGATCGTCCTCGACGGGGTCCGGCTGCCGGCGGACGCCCTCCTGCCGGAGGCGGTCGGGCTGCGGGCGCCGCTGAGCTGCCTGACCGAGGCCCGGCAGGGCATCGTCTGGGGCGCGCTCGGCGCGGCCCGCGACTGCCTGGAGACCGCCCTGTCGTACGCCGCCACCCGGACCCAGTTCGGCCGACCGCTGGCCGGGTTCCAGCTCACCCAGGCCAAGCTCGCCGACATGGCCGTGGAGTGGAACAAGGGCCTGCTGCTCGCCCTGCACCTGGGCCGGCTGGCCGACGCCGGGACGCTGCGGCCGGAGCAGGTCAGCGTGGGCAAGCTGAACAACGTCCGGGAGGCGCTGGCGATCGCCCGGCAGTGCCGGACGATCCTCGGCGCGAACGGGGTCTCCGGCGAGTACCCGGTGATGCGGCACGCCAACAACCTGGAGAGCGTGCTCACCTACGAGGGCACCTCCGAGATCCACCAGCTCGTCATCGGGCAGCGGCTCACCGGGTTGTCCGCCTTCGGCTGAGGCCGCCCGTCACCCGTTCGGGGCGCTCGCCGCGCGCGCGTCGCACGGTAGCCGTACCGTCATCGACAGAAGCACGTGTCTGACGAGGACGGTGAGGGCGATGGCCCGCGACGGTGAGACCCCCCAGAGTGAGTTCCCCGGCTACCCGACCGCCGACACACTGCGCACCCGGTCGGGCGACCCGGCCGACCCCGACACCCCACCGGCCGACCCGCCCCGCACCGGCGGCGGCCCGGCCCGGGGCCTGCTCTGGGTGCTCGGCGCGGCGGCGCTCGTGGTGGTGGTGCTGCTCGGCACGCAGGTAACCGGGATCTTCCCGGACTTCCGCAACCCGTTCGCCAAGGAGCAGACCGACCGCAGTCAGCCGCCGCTGCTCAAGTCGATCCAGGACCTCAGCCGCTACGTCGCGGCGGAGGGCAACTTCCAGGTCGTGGTCGACCTCCAGAACGACCGCAAGAACGTGCCGGAGTTCCTGCTCAACCAGCGGACCCTCTTTGTCGGGGCGGGCAGCGTCGAGGCGTACGTCGACTTCGGCAAGATCGCCGAGGGGGCGGTGGTGCCGTCCGCGGACGGCAAGTCCGTCGAGGTCAAGCTGCCCGCGCCGCAGTTCGGTCAGACCAACCTCGACCTGGACAAGAGCTACGTCTTCGCCGAGGAGCGCGGCCTGTTCAACCGGATCGGTGACCTGGTCAAGGGCGACCCCAACCGGCAGCAGCAGGTCTACCGGATGGCCGAGGAGCGGATCACCGCGGCGGCCCGGGACAGCGGGCTGGCCCAGCGCGCCGAGGAGAACACCCGCAAGATGCTGGAGGGCCTGCTCCGCTCGCTCGGCTACGAGAAGGTCACCATCACCTACACGGCCCCCTGACCCGGAGCGCCACCACCGCTCGGCTTCCGGGTGGACCACCAGCCGCCACCGGGGCCGCGAGGTGGTGGCGCTGTAGGGGGTGCGACAGCGGTCTTGGTGATCAAGAGGTTTGCGTCAGTCTTGATCTTCAAGTTGACGCAAACCTCTTGATCACCGGGCGCAGTCCCGCCGGGCGTGGTGCCGCCGGGCGTGGTGTCGCTGGGTGACGGCCGGCGTGGTCAGTGGCTGGTGGTGGCGTACCGGTCCTCGTTGGGCATCAGGATCCACATCACCAGGTAGACGATCACCTGGGTGCCGGGCAGCAGCAGGGACAGCAGGAACAGCAGCCGGACCAGGGTGGCCGAGGTGTTGAACCGGCGGGCCAGGCCGGCACAGACACCGGCGAGCATGCGCCCCTCGCGGGGTCGGACCAGTTTGCGACTCATCGTCTAACTCCACTCTGCGGCGATCCGCCGCGCTGCATTCCACGGTAGGAAGGGGCGGCCACCGTGCCCTCAGTCCCGAGGGTGATCCGGTGACCCCGTACCCGTAGGTGGTTACCCGAGTCGGCCCCGGCCGACGCCTCCCGGCGGGAGGGTCCGACGCGGGAGGACGCGACGGGGGTGAGCTGGGCGGGTAGGCTCGCCGGTCGACACCGCCCCCACCCCGGGCGGGATCAGCAGGTCACCGGGGACCCCGGGCGGCCACGGACCCGGCCCGGACCCGGCACCACCCGGGCGACGGCGAGGAAGCGCAGCGATGATCAGTGTCTTCGACCTCTTCAGTGTCGGCATCGGCCCGTCCAGCTCCCACACGGTGGGCCCGATGCGGGCCGCGCGCACCTTCGTCACCGGGCTGAAGGCCGACGGGCTGCTGCACACCGTCACCCGGGTCCGGGCCGAGTTGTTCGGGTCGCTGGGCGCCACCGGCCACGGCCACGGCAGCGACCGGGCGGTGCTGCTCGGGCTGGCCGGCGAGAGCCCGGAGACGGTGGACACCGACAGCGTCGGCCCCCGGGTCGCCGAGATCCGCGACCGGCGTCGGCTCGCCCTGCTCGGCACCCAGGAGATCGACTTCGAGCCGGACCTGGACCTGGTGCTGCACCGCCGCCGGTCGCTGCCGTACCACCCGAACGGGATGGTCTTCTCGGCCTGGGACGCGGCGGGATCGGCGGTGCGCACCCGGACGTACTACTCGGTCGGTGGTGGGTTCGTGGTCGACGAGGCGGCGGCCGGGGCGGACCGGATCACGCCGGACACCACCGCCGTGCGGCACCCCTTCTCGACCGGTGCCGAACTGCTCGGCGTCACCACCGGCACCGGCCTGTCGATCAGCGCGGTGATGCTCGCCAACGAGCTGTCCTGGCGCAGCGAGGCGGACGTCCGGGCCGGGTTGCTGGACATCTGGCGGGTGATGCGGGAGTGCGTGGCCCACGGCGGCGGGCGCGACGGCGTGCTGCCGGGCGGGTTGCGGGTCCGTCGCCGCGCCGCCGAGCTGCGTCGCAGCCTGGAGGCCGACGCCGGCTCGACCGACCCGCTGCGCGCGATGGACTGGGTGACCCTGTTCGCGCTCGCGGTCAACGAGGAGAACGCCGCCGGTGGCCGGGTGGTCACCGCCCCGACGAACGGCGCGGCCGGGATCATCCCGGCGGTGCTGCACTACTACACCCGGTTCGTGCCGGGCGCCTCCGACGAGGGGGTGGTCCGGTTCCTGCTGGCCGCCGGGGCGATCGGGGTGCTGTTCAAGGAGAACGCCTCGATCTCCGGCGCCGAGGTGGGCTGCCAGGGGGAGGTCGGCTCGGCCTGCTCGATGGCCGCCGCCGGCCTGGCCGAGGCGCTCGGCGGCACCCCCGAGCAGGTGGAGAACGCCGCCGAGATCGGCATGGAGCACAACCTCGGGTTGACCTGCGACCCGGTCGGGGGGCTGGTGCAGATCCCCTGCATCGAGCGCAACGCGGTGGCTAGCATCAAGGCGATCACGGCGGCCCGGTTGGCGTTGCGCGGCGACGGGGTGCACCACGTCTCGCTCGACAAGGTCATCAAGACCATGCGCGAGACCGGGGCGGACATGAAGGTCAAGTACAAGGAGACGGCACGCGGCGGCCTGGCCGTCAACGTGATCGAGTGCTGAGGGGCGTTCGTTCACCGACTGCTAACCTGTCGTCCGTTGTTGTCAGGCGGGAGGCGACGGTGACCGCAGGCGTCACGGCGTTGTGGTCGCACCGCAACTCGCTGCGCATCCTGGTCAGGCGCGATCTCGCGGTGAAGTACCAGCAGTCCGTGCTCGGTTACTTCTGGTCGCTGATCGAGCCGCTGGGGATGGGCGCGATCTACTTCTTCGTCTTCGGGGTGCTCTATTCCGGGCCGACCAACCGGCACCTCGGCGAGGCCGCCGGCTCCTACCCGCTCTTCCTGGTCACCGGCATCTTCGCCTGGATGTGGACCAGTTCGGCGCTGAGCGAGGCGACCAACGCGCTGACCGGGCAGTCCCGCCTGATCACCACGATGAACCTGCCCCGGCAGGTCTTCCCGATCGGCCGGGTCACCGGCCGGTTCGCCGAGTACGTCGCCGGCCTGCCGATCCTGCTGGCCGTCGCCGCCGGCTACGCCGCACGCGGCCGGATCGAGCTGGGCTGGTCGCTGCTGAGCCTGCCGCTGGCCGTCGCCGTGCAGGGCACCCTGCTGATCGGGCTGGCCCTGCTGCTCTCGGCGGTCAACGTGCTGATGCGCGACGTGGAGCGGTTCATGCGGCTGGTCATCCGGGTGCTGTTCTATGCCACCCCGATCATCTACCCGTTGAGCCTGGTCCGGGAGTCCGGCATGCCGGGCTGGGTCAAGGTGGCGTACGAGCTGAACCCGCTGGTCGGCATCTTCCAGCTCCAGCACGCCATCTGGTATCCGGACGAGTTCCCGGACGCCCGGCTGCTGACCACCACGGTCGCCGGCAGCCTGCTGGTGCTGGTGGCCGGCTGGTGGGCGTTCCGCCGGCTCGAACCGGCCGTGCTGAAGGAACTGTAGGTGCCGCCGATCATCGAGGCGCAGGGTCTCGGCATCCGCTTCGTCCGCAACCGGCGTCGGCAGTTGCGCCTGCGCGAGCTGTTCATCCATCGGGGCGGCCGGGCCACCACCGGCCAGTTCTGGCCGCTGCGGGACGTCTCGTTCACCGTCGCGCCGGGCGACACGCTCGGCGTGATCGGGCGCAACGGCACCGGCAAGAGCACCCTGCTGCGGCTGATCGCCGGGGTGCTCATCCCCGACGAGGGACGGATCCGGGTCCACGGTGACGTCGCGCCACTGCTGGAACTCTCCGCCGGCTTCTCCAACGACCTGACCGGGCGGGAGAACCTCTACCTGGTCGGCGGGCTGCACGGGCTGTCCCCGGGCTACCTGCGGCGGCACTTCGACGACATCGTCGCGTTCGCCGGTGAGCAGGTGGAACGGGCCATCGACACCGCGGTCCGGCACTACTCGTCCGGGATGAAGGTCCGGCTGGGGTTCGCGATCATCTCGCACCTGCCGCACCCGATCCTGCTGATGGACGAGGTGACCGCGGTGGGCGACGCGGAGTTCCGCCAGAAGTGTTATTCGACGATCGACCGACTGCTCGCGGAGGGGCGCACCTTGGTGCTGGTGTCACACAACGAGAAGGACCTGACCCGGTTCTGCCGTCGGGGGCTCTACCTCGACGGTGGGCGGCTGACCGTGGACGGGACGGTCGCGGAGGCGCTCGACGCGTACCACGCCGCGGTGCCGAGGTGACCCTGGCGATCGTGCTCGCGGTCGGTGCGCCGGCTGCGGGCCTGCCCACCGGCCCGGGCGAACCCCGCATCGACCGGCTCGCCGACCAGTTGCGCCGGGCCGGGGCGGACCGGGTGCACACCGTCGCCGGCCTGGCCGAGCTGGCCGCCCTGGTCGACACCGCCACCGGCCCGGTGCTGGTCACCGGGGCCGATCTGGTCGCGCACACGGCCGTACTGAAGCATCTGGTGACCAGCCCGGTCGGCCCGACGGTGGCCCTGGTGCTCACCGACCCGCCGGCCGCCGGCCAGACGGTGGTGCGCGAGGAGCGCGGGCAGGTGGTCGACGCCGGCCCGGAGCTGCCCGACGCCACCGGCGTCTTCGGTGGCGCGCTGCGGGTCGGCCGGGACGACCTGCCGGCCCTGGCCGCCGCGGCCCGCGCCGCCGGCGGCCCAGGGGGGACGTCGGCCGCCCGGGACGTGGCGGGGGTGGGCGGCAGCCCGGCCACCGTGGACCGGCTGTTCGCGGCGCTCACCGACCTCGGCACCCTGACCTTCGCCCACCGGGTACGCCTGCTCGTGGCGCACCGGGTCGCCGATCCGGCCGGACTGGCCGCCGCCGAGGCGGCGCTGGCCGGGGTGGACGAGGACCGGGCGGAGCTGCGGCTGTCGGTGAAGGAGCGGGACGACTTCTTCACCACCTACTTCGTCAGCACCTGGTCGCCGTACGTGACGAAGGTGTGTGCCCGGCTGGGTCTGACGCCGACCGGGGTCACCATGATCTCGGTGCTGTTCGCGGTGGTCGCGGCGGTGCTCTTCGGGGCCGGTGGCCGAGTCGCCCTGGTGGCCGGCGGGGTGCTGCTCTATCTGGGTTTCGTGCTGGACTGCGTGGACGGGCAGTTGGCCCGCTACACCCGGCACTTCAGCGCCTGGGGCGGCTGGCTGGACACGATGGCCGACCGGGCGAAGGAGTACCTGGTCTATGCGGGGCTGGGTTACGGCGCGACGCACGCCGGGTTCCGCTACGGCTGGGCGCTGGCCATCGCCGCGATGACGTTGCAGACCGTCCGGCACATGACCGACGCCTGGTACGGGGTGCTGCACGACGAGGCGGCAAGGCGACCCCGCCCGGCCACCCCGGCCGCCGGGGGGATCGGCGGGAAGCTGAACGCCGCCTCGACCCGGGTGCAGGCGGACACCGGCTCGGTGTCGTACTGGTTGAAGCGGACGGTGGTCTTCCCGATCGGCGAGCGGTGGGCGCTGATCGCGGTCACCGCCGCGCTGTTCGGGCCGCTGGTCAGCCTGGTCTCGGTGCTGGTGTGGGGGGTGCTGGCGTTCGGCTACACGGGCGCGTTGCGGACCCTGCGGGCCCGCTGGATGTGGGTGCCGGTGCTGGACACGGTCGATGCGACGCTGCACCGTGACGACGGTCCGCTGGCGGCCCGGCTGCCGGTGGTCCGCCCGATGGGCCCGCTGACCCTGGCGGTGCTCGGGGCGCTCGGGCCGGCGGTGCTGCTGGTGGTGGGGCTGTTCCGGTTGGCCGGTGACGGTGACCCGGGTGGCCTGCGCTGGTGGCTGCCGGTGGCGCTGCTGGTGCTGCTGGTGGCCGGGCTGGGCGCGGGCGCGGCGCACAACGGCCCGTTGGACTGGCTGGTGCCGGCGGCGCTACGGGCCGGCGAGTATCTCTTCGCCGCCGTGGTCGGGGTGGTCGGCGGGGTGCCGGCCTGGCTGGTCTTCGGGTACGTCTTCGTGCTGACCGTGCACCACTACGACCTGACCGCCCGGTTGGAGAAGCGGCAGGCGGCCCCGCCGCTGCACCCGTGGACGCTGGGCTGGGAGGGACGCTCGGTGCTGTTGGCAGTGGCAGCGATCGCCGGATTTGCCAGCCCTGTGATGGCTACACTCGGTGCGTACCTTCTTGTGGTTTTCGTGGCGAGTGTCGTCCTGGCCTGGGTCGTCCTGCCGGCCCGGGCCACCCGGGCGGCGGCCGTACCGGCGCGGGGTGGTTCGCCGGGCTGACGACAGGGGCGGCCGGATGACGCTGATCAGCTTCGTCGTACCGGCCTTCCGGGTGCAGGGTTACCTGCGCGAGTGCCTGGACTCGCTGCTCGACCAGCCGGTGCGGGACATCGAGGTGATCGGGGTCGACGACGGCTCCCCGGACGCCTGCGGCGACATCCTCACCGAGTACGCCGCCCGCGACCCCCGGGTACGGGCGCTTCTGCTGCCGACCAACGCCGGCCTCGGTCCGGCCCGCAACGCCGGGCTGGACCGGGCCACCGGCGAGTACGTCTGGTTCCTCGACGGCGACGACTGGCTCGCCCCCGACTGCCTGCCCGAGGTCGCCGACCGGCTCACCGCCACCCGCCCGGACGTGCTGCTGGTGGACCACGTCCGGGTGCACTGGGACGAACGCGCCACCCGCAGCGCCCTGCCGGAGGTCTTCCCCGAGCCGCCCGGCGCGGCGACGTTCCGGCTGGCGGAGCGGCCGGAGGCACTGCGCCTGCTGCACACCGCCTGGAACCGGCTGATCCGCCGGGAGTTCCTGACCGGCCTCGGGCTGCGCTTCGCCCCCGGCTGGTACGAGGACGTCGCGTTCAGCTACCCGGTGCTGCTGGCCGCCGGGCGGATCGGGGTCCTCGACCGGGTCTGCGTCAACTACCGGCAGCGTCGGGCCGGCGCGATCACCCGGACCCTCGACGACCGGCACTTCGAGGTCTTCGACCAGTGGCACCGGGTGTTCCGGTTCCTCGACGAGCGGCCCGACCTGGTCGGCCTGCGCCCGGCGGTCTTCGAGCGGATGATCTGGCACTACCTGACCGTGCTCGGCAACGGCGACCGGATCGCCCCCGCGCTGCGGCCGGCGTTCTTTCAGCGGATCACCGCCGACCACCGGCACTTCCGACCCGCCGGGGGCTATCCGGTGCCGGACGGGTGGGACGGGCTCAAGCACCGGCTGGTCGCCGCCGGCCGGTGGCACACCTTCAGCGCGCTGCGCACCGCCAACCAGGCGCGGGAGACCGCCCGCAGCGCCGGCCGGCGGGCCCGACCGGTGGCCCGACGGACCGCCCGGGGGGCCCGGGACGCGCTGCTGCACGAGTACTACCGGGCCGAACTGCGCCGGCCGATCGATCCGACGTTGGCCGTCTACGCCGCCTACTGGTACCGCGGTTACGCCTGCAACCCGGCGGCGGTCCACGCCGCCGCCCGCCGGCTCGCCCCGCAGGTGCGCGGGGTGTGGATCGTCCGTCGGGACCGGGTCGACACCCTCCCACCCGGCATCGAGTACGTCGTCGCCGGCACCCGGGACTGTCAACGGGTGCTGGCGCGGGCCCGTTGGCTGGTCAACAACGTCAACTTCCCGGATTTCGTCCGCAAGCGCCCCGGTCAGGTGCACGTGCAGACCCACCACGGCACCCCGGTCAAGGTGATGGGGCTGGACCAGCAGCGGTATCCGCTCGGCGCGGTCGGGATGGACTTCGCCGGGCTGCTGCGCCGGGTGGAGCGGTGGGACTACAGCGTCACCTCGAACGCCTTCTCCACCCAGATGTGGGACCGCGCCTATCCGGCGGACTACGTCCGGTTGGAGGTGGGCTACCCGCGCAACGACCGGCTGGTCACCGCCACCGCCGAGGAGGTACGCGCGGTACGGGCCGGGCTCGGCATCACCCCGGCCGAGCGGGTGGTGCTCTATGCGCCGACCCACCGGGAGCACCTGCCCGGCTACCGGCCGCCGTTCGACCCGTACCGGCTGCTGGACGTGCTCGGGCCGGCCGGCCGGCTGCTGGTGCGCAGCCACTACTTCCACGACCGGGACGGCCGGGCCCGGCGACGGGCCGAGGGGCGGGTGGTCGACGTCAGCGCCGTCGCCAGCGTCGAGGACCTCTATCTGGCCGCCGACGTGCTGGTCACCGACTACTCGTCGGCGATGTTCGACTACGCGGTGCTGGACCGGCCGATCGTGATCTACGCGCCGGACCGGGACGCCTACCGGCTGGCCCGGGGGGTCTACTTCGACGTCACCGCCGAGCCGCCGGGCGCGGTCGCGCTGACCTTCGAGGAGTTGCGGGAGGTCTTCCGTGGCGGCGCGGAGACCGGGGAGCCGGCCGAGCGGGCGCGGCAGGCGTTCCGGGAGCGGTTCTGCCGCTGGGACGACGGGCACGCGGCGGAACGGCTGGTCCGCCGGGTCTTCCTCGGCGAACCAGGGTGATGTTCCGGGCGGATCGCCGTACTGGGCCGTAATAGGGCTGTCATCAGTCGAACATGGCACGTTTACCCGATGTGCTAACCCGATGATCCTCGTCACAGTCAACCCGGGGTTCGGTCAAGCTGGGGGAGGAGACGGTGACCACCGTCGCGCTGAAGGACGTCACAAAGGTTTTCCCGGACGGCACAGTCGCCGTCGACAACGTCAGCCTGGACGTGGTCGACGGGGAGTTCATGGTGCTGCTCGGCCCGTCCGGTTGCGGGAAGTCAACCGTGTTGCGGATGATCGCGGGCCTGGCGGAGCCGACCACCGGCGCGGTGATGCTCGACGGTGAGGTCGCCAACGACCTGCCACCGCGCGACCGGAAGATCGCCATGGTCTTCCAGGACTTCGCGCTCTATCCGCACATGTCCGTCGGCGACAACATCGGCTTCCCGCTCAAGCTCTCCGGGGTCGAGCCGGTCCCCCGGGGTGAGCGGGTGCAGGACGTGGCGAGCGCGCTCGGCATCGGCGACGTGCTCGCCCGCAAGCCGAGCCAGCTCTCCGGCGGCCAGCGGCAGCGGGTCGCGATGGGCCGGGCGATCGTCCGCCGGCCGGGGCTCTTCCTGATGGACGAGCCGCTGTCCAACCTGGACAGCGGCCTGCGCGCCGAGCTGCGCGCCGAGATCTCCGCGCTCACCCGCGAGCTGGGCGTCACCACCATCTACGTCACCCACGACCAGGCCGAGGCGCTGACCATGGCCGACCGGGTGGCCATCATGCGCAAGGGCGTGCTCCAGGACGTCGGGACCCCCACCCAGGTGTACGGCCGGCCGGCGACCCTCTACGTCGCCGCCTTCCTCGGCAGCCCCCGGATGAACCTGCTGGAGGCGTCGGTCTACGTCCACCTCGACCGGTATGTCACGCTCACCCTCGGTGACCAGGCGCTCTACCTGCCCTGGGACGACATCCGCAGCCGGGCGGTGGCGCACTACCACGGCGAGCGGATCGTGGTCGGGATGCGGGCCGAGGCGCTCACCCCGGTCGCCCCGGACACCCCCGGCGACGTGCTCCAGGGCCGGGTCCGCTACCTGGAGCACCACGGGCACGAGTCGCTGGCCTTCCTCGACATCGGCGCCACCGCCATCATGGTCGACGAGATGAGCGCCCCCGCCGAGGACGCGGTCCCGGGTCAGCGTGGGCTGCGCCGGTTCGGCCAGGTCATGTCCCGGCTCACCGGGCGGGCCGGCGACCCGGAGGAGGCCCCCCAGCCGCCCGGCGGCAACCGGACCAGCGTGCTGAACGACCCCGGCCGGCACCACCGCCGCCCGGCCGAGCTGGCGGTCCGGCTGGCCCCGTACCCGGCGATCTCGGCGGGACACCCGATGGCGGTCGCGGTCCGGATGGACGCCCTGCACTTCTTCGACGAACGCGGCGACCGCATCGACGTCGGCTGGCGCTGACCCGACCGATGATCAGGAGTGGGCCCGCCCGCCCTGCGGACGGGTCTCGTTCGCACCGTCAACGGGTTGGCAGCTACCCGTCAAGATATTGACACCCGTATAGATTCTTGTGAGGCTTCAGGTATCCCCTCACGCAGAACGGAGCTGTCATGCGCGCGATCCGCAAGATCCTCGCGGCCACCGCCGTCACCGGTGCGACCGCGGTGTCCCTGCTGGCCGGTGCGGCCCCCGCGTCCGCCGACGCCGCCGGAGCCAACGCGTTCGGCTGGTACACGGGTTACGGTTCGGGCTCCTCGGCCTCGTTCGCCATCTGGTCGGCGGAGAACGACGCCAAGTGGAAGGCCCAGTTGGGCGGCTTCAACACGTTCCTCGACTGTCGCACGACCTCCAGCTACAGCACGAAGATCAGCGACTACTACTACACCGCCAACGTGCAGCTCTACTGCTACAACCTGAACTGACGGCACCGCTCGTCGAGCGCGGCGGGGGGGCGTCCGGCGTCGTCGGGTGGGCCCCTGCCGCCCGGGCGCCCGCACCGCTGCCCGCGTGGCGGGCCAGAAAGAGGTTTGCCCGCTCGGCCGGGTGGATAGATTCGTACCGTGCTGGGGCTACCTGCTCATGTGACCGCCTGCCTCTTCGACCTCGACGGTGTGCTGACGCAGACCGCCAAGGTTCACAACGCTGCATGGCGGCAGACCTTCGATGACTTCCTGCGCCAGCGCGCCGGCGCCACCGGGGAGCCGTTCCGCCCCTTCGACCCCGGCCCCGACTACCACCGCTACGTCGACGGCCGACCCCGCGCCGACGGGGTGCGCAGCTTCCTCGCCTCGCGCGGGATCGTGCTGCCCGAGGGGAGCCCCGACGACCCGCCGGGCGCGGACACCGTCAACGGGGTCGGCAACCGCAAGAACGTCGTGCTGCTCGACCGGATCCACCACGACGGCGTCGAGGCGTACCCGGGCTCGGTGGCCTACCTGAAGGCGGCCGAGCGGGCCGGGTTGCGCCGCGCGGTGGTCTCGGCCAGCGCCAACTGCCGCGACGTGGTCGCCGCCGCCGGCCTGGAACCGATGCTCGAGGTACGCGTCGACGGGCTGGTCGCCCGCGCCGAGGGGCTGCGCGGCAAACCGCACCCGGACACCTTCCTCGCCGCCGCCGAGCTGCTCGGCGTGGCCCCCGCCGACGCCGCCGTCTTCGAGGACGCGCTGGCCGGGGTGGCCGCCGGCCGGGCCGGTGGCTTCGGGCACGTGATCGGTGTCGACCGGGCCGGCCAGGCCGACGAGCTGCGCGCCCACGGCGCGGACGTGGTCGTCACCGACCTCGCCGACCTGCTGACCGGGCCGGCCGCATGATCCGGGAACGTGCCTATCCGGTCGAGCCCTGGCACATCCGGGAGACCCGCCTCGACATGGACGTGCTGGCCCAGTCCGAGTCGGTCTTCGCGCTCTCCAACGGTCACATCGGGCTGCGCGGCAACCTCGACGAGGGTGAGCCGCACGGGCTGCCCGGCACCTACCTGAACTCCTTCTACGAGCTGCGTCCGCTGCCGTATGCGGAGGCCGGGTTCGGCTTCCCCGAGTCGGGGCAGACCATCGTCAACGTCACCAACGGCAAGCTGATCCGGCTGCTCGTCGACGACGAACCCCTCGACCTGCGCTACGGCGAGCTGATCAGCCACGAACGGGTCCTCGACCTGCGGGGCGGCACCCTCTACCGGGAGATGCACTGGCGGTCGCCCGCCGGTCGGGAGGTGAAGGTCCGCAGCACCCGGCTGGTCTCCTTCACCCAGCGGTCGGTCGCCGCGATCCACTACGAGGTGGAGGCGGTCAGCGGCCCGCTGCGGCTCATCCTCCAGTCCGAGCTGGTCGCCAACGAGAGCCTGCCGGCGCAGAGCCGCGACCCCCGGGTCGCCGCCGTGCTGGAGTCGCCGTTGCAAGCCGAGGAGGAGCTGACCACCGACGACGGCGGGCTGCTCATCCACCGCACCAAGGTCAGCGGGCTGCGGGTGGCCGCCGGGATGGGGCACGACGTGGACGCCCCGGGCAAGACCACCATCGAGTCCGAGGGGTACGAGGACTGGGTCCGGACCACCATCGGTGGCGTGCTCCAGCCCGGCGAGACGATGCGGGTGGTCAAGTACTTCGCGTACGGCTGGTCCAGCCGGCGCTCGCTGCCCGCGCTGCGCGACCAGGTCGGCGCGGCGCTCGCTGCCGCCCGGCTGACCGGCTGGGACGGGCTGCACCGGGAACAGCGCACGTACCTCGACGAGTTCTGGGACGCCGCCGACGTCCGGGTCGAGGGGGACCCGGAGGTGCAGCAGGCGGTCCGGTTCGGACTGTTCCACGTGCTCCAGGCCGGGGCGCGGGCCGAGCGTCGGCCGATCTCCGCCAAGGGGCTCACCGGCCCCGGCTACGACGGGCACGCCTTCTGGGACACCGAGATGTTCGTCCTGCCGGTGCTGACGTACACCCAGCCCGGCGCGGTACGCGACGCCCTGTACTGGCGGCACGCCACGCTGGAGAAGGCCCGGGAGCGGGCCCGTACGTTGAACCTGGCCGGGGCGGCGTTCCCGTGGCGGACCATCGAGGGGCCGGAGTCCTCGGCGTACTGGCCGGCCGGCACCGCCGCCTTCCACATCGCCGCCGACATCGCCGACGCGCTGCGCCGCTACGTCCTGGTCACCGGCGACCAGCAACTGGAGCGGGACATCGGCCTGGAACTGCTGGTGGAGACCGCCCGGCTGTGGCGCTCGCTGGGCCACCACGACCGCGACGGCCGGTTCCACATCGACGGGGTGACCGGCCCCGACGAGTACACCGCGGTCAAGAACGACAACATCTACACCAACCTGATGGCGCAGCGGAACCTGCTCACCGCCGCCGACTGCGCGATGCGCCTGCGCGACGAGGCGCTCGACCTCGGGGTGACCGAGGAGGAGGCGGCCGAGTGGCGGGACGCCGCCCAGGCCATGCACGTCCCGTACGACGGGGACCTCGACGTGCACGAGCAGGTGGAAGGCTTCACCCGGCTCCAGGAGTGGGACTTCGCCCGCACCCCGGCCGAGAAGTACCCGCTGCTGCTGCACTACCCGTACTTCGACCTGTACCGCAAGCAGGTGGTCAAGCAGGCCGACCTGGTGCTGGCGATGCACTGGCGGGGGGATGCCTTCACCGAGGCGCAGAAGCTGCGCAACTTCCTCTACTACGAGCGGCGCACCGTGCGGGACTCGTCCCTGTCGGCCTGCACCCAGGCGGTGCTCGCGGCCGAGGTGGGTCACCCCGAACTGGCCCACAGCTACCTGCGGGAAGCCGCGCTGATGGACCTGCACGACCTCAACGAGAACACCCGCGACGGCGTACACATGGCGTCGTTGGCGGGGGCCTGGATCGCGTTGGTGGCCGGCTTCGGCGGGCTGCGCGACCACGACGGCGAGCTGTCGTTCGCGCCCCGGCTGTCCAGCGGGTTGAGCCGGTTGGAGTTCTCGTTGCAGTGGCGGTCGATGCGGCTGCGGGTGGACGTCCGGCCGCACCAGACGACCTACTCGCTGCGCAACGGCGGCCCGGGCACGGCGGTGGAGCTGCGACACCACGGGGAGACCGTCCGGGTCACCGCCGCCGCGCCGGTGACCGTGCCCGTGCCGCAGACCCACGAGCAGGCCCCCGCGCCGGAACAGCCGCCCGGCCGGGCCCCGCTGCTCCGCCTCCCGGAGTCCCGCGCCTGATCCCGCCCGTCCCGAGGCGGGGCCCCGCTGACCGGTGGCCCAGCCCGGTTGTGGAGATTTGTTGTCGCTAGAGCGACAACAAATCTTCACAACACCTGCCGGCCGCAGCGTCGGGCCGGTCGGCCGGCGTTAGAACTGGGGGCCGTTGGAGGGGCGGCCACCGGCGTCGCGCGGCGCGACCGCCCGCGGATCGTCCGGGGTACGGGCCTGCGCCGCCTCGTCCGCCCAGTCGGGACCGCGCTCGGCGTCCTGTTCGGGGCGGTCCTGCTCGATGGTCCGGGTCTGCTGACGTGCCTTCCGCTTGGCCATGGCTACACCTCGTGATCCGTGCGGGGCGCGGCTGCGCCGGTGTCCCGCGCGTCTTCCCGCCCGACGCCCCCGCAAACGGCCTCCCACCCCCCCGACCCCCGCACCCCGACATCCCGCACCACGATGCCCTGCACCCCGACGTCCGCCGCGATCGACGCCTCCGTGACCGAGGCGGTGCCCGTCGGGGCCGATGGCGGCTCCGTTCCGCCGCCGCGAGCCGACGCCGGCCGTCCGGTCCGGTCGTCAGGAGTCGAGGTGCCGGATGAAGGCGAGCCGCAGGTGGTTCTTCGGTCGGGCGCCGACGATCGAGCCGACCACCTCGCCGCCGACGAACACCAGCAGGGTGGGCAGCGACATCACCCCGTACGTGCGGGCGGTGGCGGGGTTGGCGTCGGTGTCCACGGTGACCACCCGCAGCCGGTCACCGAACTCCCCGGCCAACTCGGCGAGGTGCCGGGAGGTCCCGACGCAGGGCGGGCACCAGTCCGCCCAGAAGTCGACCACCACCGGCCGGTCGGCGGCGAGCACCGTGTCGGCGAAGGTGGCGTCGGTGACGGCGGTCAGCCGTCCCGCTGCCGTGTCCTGAGGCATGTTTCCTCCCGTTGGATGATGGCCTGGGCGAGCTGGTCGTGCAGCTGCCGCCGTACCGTGCCCAGCCGGTCGAGGTAGGCGTCCACCTCGGCCAGCTTGCGACGCAGCACGGCGACCGAGTCCGGGCAGACGTCCCCGGAGGCGTGGCCGGCCCGCAGGCAGGCCACGAACGGCCGGATGTCGTCGAGGCCGAAGCCGACCGCCAGCAGCGCCCGGATCTCGTGCACCACCCGCAGCTCGGCCTCGTCGTACACCCGGTAGCCGTTGGCCGAGCGGCGTGGCCGGACCAGCCCGTGCGTCTCGTAGTACCGCAGCGTGCGGGTGCTCGTGCCGGCCCGTTGCGCCAGCTCACCGATCAGCATCCGACCTCCCCGGCGGAGTTCCTGGCGTCACGCTAGACCTTGTCGCCGGTGTCAAGGCAACGGGTGAGAGCGGCCACCGGGCGGGTATCCGCCAGCGACCGCACGAGCGGAAGGAGCACCACATGGGGGTACGCGCCGAGGCGACGGTGTCGCTGCGGGACGCCAGGCTGCCGGCGGACGTCGACGGCCCGGACGACGCCGTGGGTGTGGTGCTCTTCGCCCACGGCAGCGGCAGTTCCCGGCACAGCCCGCGCAACGTGGCGGTGGCCCGGGTGCTCCAGCGCCGGAGGCTGGCGACCGTGCTGGTGGACCTGCTCACCGCCGAGGAGGACGCGGTCGACGCCCGTACCGCCGAGTTGCGCTTCGACATCGACCTGCTCGCCGGTCGGCTCACCGGCGTCGTCGACTGGCTCGCTGCCGAACCCGCGCTGGGTCGCCTGCCGATCGGCCTGTTCGGGGCGAGCACCGGTGCCGCCGCCGCCCTGGTGGCCGCCGCCGTACGTCCGCAACGGATCGCCGCGGTGGTGTCCCGGGGCGGCCGGCCCGACCTGGCCGGCCCCGCCCTGTCCGAGGTCCGCGCGCCGACGCTGCTGCTGGTGGGTGGGCTCGACGATCAGGTGATCACGCTGAACGAGCAGGCCGCCGAGGTGCTGGTCGCCCCGTACGAGCTGCGCGTGGTGCCCGGCGCCGGCCACCTGTTCGAGGAGCCGGGCACGCTCGACCAGGTGGCCGACGCCGCTGCCGGGTGGTTCACCCACCACCTCCCCGTCCCGGCCTGACGGCGACCCCTTCCGCCCGGTCACGCCCCGACTCCGTCCCGGCCGTCCTCGGCCCGGCCGTCCTCGGGCGGAGGCCGACAGGCAAGGGGGGCGATGTAGCGGTGTCCCGAGGGCTCGGACACCGCTACATCGCCCCCCTTGCGACGATCTTGGCGGGTGCGCAAAGGCGCTGGGCGCGTCAGGTCGGGGTGGCGGGTGGGTCGTCGTCGTGGCGGTGGTGCGGGCGGTAGGCCGGCGGGGTCGACGCGGCCTGCTCCCGGTGCCGCTGGACGGTGTCGACCACCCGGTAGGCGACCGCCGCGATCGGCACCGAGACGAACGCCCCCGCGATGCCGGCGATCAGCGTGCCCGCCGTGACCACCACCAGGATCACCGCCGGGTGCAGCTGCACCTGCCGCTTCATGACCAACGGCTCCAGCAGGTTGCCCTCGATCTGCTGGACGGCGATCACCGCCGCCAGCACCAGCAGCGCCGTGGTCGGGCCGTTGGCGGCCAGCGCCACCAGGACGGCGACCGCGCCGGCCACCGTCGCCCCGATGATCGGGACGAAGCCGCCCAGGAAGGTGATCAGCGCCAGTGGCAGCGCCAACGGCACCCCGAGCAGCACCAGCGCCAGCCCGATGCCGAGCGCGTCGATGGCCGCGATGAGCATCGTGCCCCGACTGTACGAGCCGAGGGTGCGCCAACCGGCCCGGCCCGCCTCGGCGGTCACCGTACGGTTCGGGCCGGTCATCCGGCGCAGCACCCAGTGCCACATCGACCGGCCGTCCTTGAGCAGGAAGAACAGCAGCACCAGGGCGAGCAGGGCGGAGCCGGCCGCCTCGGCCGCCGTCCGGGCCCCGCCGACCGGGTCCGGGGCGCTGCCGCCCAGGCCGTCGCGGACCTGCTGGACCAGCTTGTCGAGCTGGGCGTCGCTGACCGGCAGGGTCTCGGTGACGAAGTCGCGGGAGCGTTGCAGCCCCTCGTCGAGCTGCTGGCTCAGCTCCCCGAACTGGGCGGCGGTCAGGTTCCACACCAGCACCCCCACCCCGACCAGCACGCCGAGCAGCAGCAGGACGGTCAGCAGCGCGGCCAGCGCGGCCGGCACCCGCAACCGGCGCAGACCCAGCAGCACCGGGTCCAGCAGCGCGGTGAGGAACAGGGTCACCGCCACGGCGATCGCCAGCGGCGCCAGCAGCACCGCCACCTTGCCCAGCAGGTAGCACCCGGACACCACGACCACCAGGCAGGCGCTCCACACCACCGCCGTGCGGACCAGCCAGGGCAGCGTCACCCAGGCCTGCCGTGGGGTGGGGCGGGCGCCTGCGGCCGTCACCTCGGGCGTACGCCCGGTACCGTCCTCGACCACGTCGGATCCTCCTCGGTCTCGGCGGGGTCGATACCCGACCCGGTCGACATCGACACCCGGTGGCTCAACGCCGTGCCGGCTGGTCGGTTCCGCTCAGGACGGTCGCACCCGGACGGCAACGCCCCGCCGGACGACGCCGGCACGGTGCCGCCCGCGCGGTGCTGCCCGCGCGGTGTCGCCTGAACTGTCCTGTCGCGCCGTTCAGCGGGGTGTCGCGCCGGGTCCTTCGTGGTCCGGTCGGCCCCCCGCTCCGGCCCGCCTGCTGCCGTCGTGCTGCGGCGCGCGCCGCGGTGTTTGCGCCCGGGTGGTCGGGGAACGCAACAGGCCGACGACGAGGAGGACATCATGAGCGATTTCATGAACAAGGCCAGGGACTTCGCCGACAAGCACGACAAGCAGGTCGATCAGGGCCTGGACAAGGCCGGCGACTACGCCGACAAGCGGACCGGCGGCAAGTACGACGAGCAGATCGACAAGGGTGTCGACGCGGCCCAGGCGCGCACCGGTGAGGGCGACCAGGGTCGCTGAGCGGTTCCCACTGCCGGGTCCCCCGAACGGGGTGGCCCGGCAGTACTGTGTCAAGGACTGATCACCTCTGGTAACCATCGAGGACTCTCGCTACCATCCGCAGTCATGGCATGACTCACTGTTGGGTCATGCGGGTGGACCGGCCCGCGACTCCGCAGGCCGTCGACGAGAGGGAGCATCCCCGGTGACCGAGACGACGACGCACACCACGAAGGCCCGGCCATTTCCGTTCAGCGAGCCGAACCGGCTCGAGGTCGACCCCTGCTTCGCCGGGCTGCGCCGCGACGAGCCGCTGGTCCGGGTGCAACTCCCGTTCGGGGAGCCGGCCTGGCTCGCCACCCGGCACGCCGATGTGCGCACCGTGTTGGGTGATCCCCGGTTCAGTCGGGCCGCCGCCGTCGGCCGGGACGAGCCGCGCAGCGTCCCCTATCAGCGGGATGTCGGCATCATCGGGATGGACCCGCCCGAGCACAGCCGGTTGCGCCGGTTGGCAGCCAAGGCGTTCACCGCCCGGAGGGTCGAGGAACTGCGCCCGCGCACCCGGGAGTTGGCCGACGAACTGGTGACCGGCATGATTGCCGCCGGGTCGCCGGCCGACCTGGTCGCCCACATCGCCACCCCGCTGCCGATCCAGGTCATCTGCGACCTGCTCGGCGTGCCGGTCGCCGACCAGGACCGGTTCCACACCTGGTCCGAGGCGATCGTGTCGACCACCTCGCTGCGGCCGGAGGTGGCGGAGAGCTACCTCGACCAGCTGCTGTCGTACATGGCGGGCCTGATCGCCCAGCGGCGGGTGACCCCCACCGACGACCTGCTCGGGGCGATGGTCCGGGCCCGCGACGAGAACGCCGACCGGCTCACCGAGAACGAGGTGGTACACCTGGCGGCGGGGCTGCTGGCCGCCGGCCACGAGACCACCGTGACCCAGATTCCCAACCTGGTCTACGTCCTGCTCACCGAGCCGGAGGTCTGGCAGCGGCTGCTCACCGAGCCGGCCCTGGTGCCGTCCGCCGTGGAGGAACTGCTGCGTTTCATCCCGCTCGGTGCCAGCTCCGCGTTCCCCCGGTACGCCCTGGAGGACATCGAACTCGGTGGGGTGCTGGTCCGCGCCGGTGAACCGGTGCTGGTCTCCATCCCCTCGGCCAACCGGGACGAGAGCGTCTTCCCCGACGCCGACCGGTTGGACCTCGACCGGGAGGCGAACCCGCACCTCGCCTTCGGGCACGGCCCGCACCACTGCATCGGCGCCCAACTGGTCCGGGTGGAGCTTCAGGTGGTCCTGGAGACGCTGCTGGCCCGTACCCCGGGCCTGCGGCTGGCGGTGCCCGAGTCGGCGCTCACCTGGAAGAGCGGCCTGTTGGTCCGGGGTCTGACGGCGTTGCCCGTCAGCTGGTAGACGGAAAGGCGGAGGGCAGATGGGGGAGCACGGCTGGCGGGTGCACGTGGACCCGACCCGGTGCATCGGGGCGGGGATCTGCGCGAGCTACGCCCCGGCCCACTTCGTACTGGTGGACGGGTTGTCCCGGCCGTTGGCCGAGCGGATCGACCCGGCGGACGCGGTGCTGGACGCCGCCGAGTCCTGTCCGATGGAGGCGATCGTGGTGTCCGACGCCGCGGACGACAGCCGGATCGCCCCGGAACCGTGACCGGGCGGTGGCCGGCTCCGGCGGGGTACCCGGAGCCGGCCACCGCCCCCGCTCAACCCTGGTCGTCGTGCAGCTCCGCCATGGTGGTGGGCCGCCCGCTCAGCGTGTCCCTGATCCGGTCCACCAGACCCGTGCCGGGGTTGAAGAGCCGGTTCGCCGGCGGGTGGTCCGGAGCGCCGGGATGCGGGCGGGTCGGCAGATGCCGCTTCGCCGCCTGCACCCGGTCGGCCAGCTCGACCAGTTCCTCGTGGGCCACCGCAGCCCGCAACCGGGGAAAGAGCTCCGCCTCCTCCTCCTTCACGTGGTGCCGGATGCTCTTCGTCAGGTGGGAGATCAGCGGCGCGAAGCGGACGTCGGACGGCTCCAGTGGTTCCAGCTCCTTCAGCGTCCGCTCGGCGGCGGCATGCTCGGCGATCTCGTGTTCGGCGAGCTGATCGCCGTCGGGCAACGCCCGGCGGGCGGTCGGGTAGACGTACATCTCCTCGGCGACCGCGTGCCGGACCAACTCGGCGATCAGCACGTCGGCCAGTCGGCGACGATGCTCGGCGGTGCCCTGTCCGGTCTCCAGCTCCACGAAGATCGCCTCGATCTCGTGGTGGTCGGCGGTCAGGATGTCCACGACGTCCTGACCCGTGGCGGCCTGTGCGTTGCTCATCTCGGTGCCCCTTACCGGTTGCGGACGGATCGGCTCCTGGCGGGGCCTGTACCCGCCCGGCGCCACCCGAACCCACCGCCGTCGATGGGAGGGTGCCGGACCCCGGCGGTGCGGGGTCCTAAGCGGACTCGGCGGGCGGGAGGGAGCCCAGCAGACGGGTCACGGTGATCTCGATGACCACCCGCTCGGGGTTCGGACGCGGCTGGCGGTAGCGCTCGGCGTACCGGCGTTCCGCCTCGGCCACCGCCGCCGGGCCGGTGCGCAGTACCGCCCGCCCCTCGACGGTCAGCCACCAGCGGCCGTCGAGGTGACAGGCCGCGACCGGGACGCCCGCCGGGCCGGCGGCGGCGACGTACCGGGCCTTGGCCGAACCACCGGAGGTGATCACCCGGGCCAGCCCGGCCGCCGCGTCGTAGGTCAACCCGACCGGTACGACGTGCGGTGTGCCGTCGGGACGCGGAGTGGTCAGCGTCGCCAGGTGCCGCTCCCGGCAGAAGGCGAGGACACGCTCGTCGTACGGGCCCAACCGATGCCTGCCGGCCATGTCCGTTCCCCGTCCCGTGGCCGGCATCGCCCCGGCTCAGCCCTGATCATGACACGATCTGGCGGGACTGGCCCTGGCCGGGCGCGGTGCCCGAGCCGTCGGGCAGCGTCCCCGCGGGGCCGGGCGGCGGCCGATCGGCGGCCCGGCGGCGGTGGGCCAGGCGACCCAGGTAGATCAGTGCCCCGGCCAGCACACCCATGTCGTCCAGGTAGATCGGGTCGGGCAGCACGTCGACCGGAAGGACCGTGTAGATCAGCGCGCCGTAGAAGGCCACCTTGCCGCCGACGCCGAGCGAGCCGAGCAGCCGTCGGGTACGGATCACCCGTACCGCCAGCAGGACCGCGCCGACCAACGTCGCCAGCGCCAGGATGCCGCCGACGACCACGAGCGCCCACATCTCCCGGGACATGTCCGCAACGCTAACCCAGCCCCGCCCGCCGCGCCGGTCTGCGTCGCCGACCCGGCGGGTCGAGCGGTGGTGGTCGGGTCAGTAGGCGGCGACGGCGGCCCGGCCGCGTGCCACGACGGTGTTCTCCCGGGTGGCTTCCGTCGACGGGCGCGGGCTCTCCGGCATCGGCAGCACCGACTCGGCCCGCTCCGGTCGGCGGTCCCGCGCGGCGAACGCCTCGTCCCGCAGGCTGCGCGCCGCCGCACCGGCCATGTCGGCGGCCCGCCAGGCCGCCTGCTCCCGCGCTACCGCCGCCCGGTGCCGGGCCGCCAGGTGGTCCCGCGTCGCGCGGCGCAGCACCAGTTCCTGCTCCACCGGGTGCCGGCGCGGGTCCCAACCGGCGCGGTGCGCGAAGACGTCGTCGAGCTGCGCGTCCGACAGGTCGCCCCGGCGGTGCGCGTCCACGGCGGCCCGGTGCAGCCAACGCTCCCGGTCGGCGTACTCGGCCGGGGTCTGGCCGGTGTGCGGCAGCGGCATGGCCGCGGCGGCGACGAGCCGGCGCAGGTGCGCCTCGGCCGACTCCAGGGTCGTCCAGGCCGACTCGACCTCGTCCTGGGCGGCCAGCCACTCGGCGCGCAGCCGGCCGGCGGTGGCGCCCGCCCGGTCGGCCGCCACGGCGACCTCCCCGGCGTACCGGGTGTGCTCCCGGTCCTGCTCGGCGCGGTCCGGGTCGGTCGGCAGGGCGGCCTCCCGGAACCGGCCGGCCACCGCCAGCCGCAGCCGGCCGGGACGGACCACCAGGGCCGCGACGGCGACGGCCGCGACGGCGAGCAGGATCAGCCAGATGACGGCGGCGGCGGGGACGTCGGGCAGGACGGCGGAGAAGACGGTCTGCATCACCAGCACCTCACGGTGGAACAACGATGTGGACGGACGGGAGCCCGGCAGGGGGCGGGAGCTGTGGGCGGCGGGTCCGGAGAGGACCGGTCCGGATCGGACCGGCTCGCTTCGGGCCGGGTCGCGGTCGGGAGTGGACGGACGGCGACGGCCGGCCGGGCACCGAGTGGTGCCGCGCCGCTCAGCCCCGGGGCGGGCCGCGCCGGCCGGTGGCGTCCCGGGCCGGGTCTGGCGTCGCCACGTCGACCCGCGCGGCGGGCCGTACCGTGGGCTCGTGGGCGGAGCCGGCGGGCAGCGGCCGGGCGTGCTCCTCGGTGAGCCGCTCGTGCCCGGCGCGGGTGTCGACGAGCCCGTCGTCCCCGGGCCGGGTGTCGGCCGGTAGCGTCGCCACCCGGGAGGTCACCACGGGCGGTCGGGCGGCGGCGGCCGGGCCACCGGCGGCGGCGAACAGCCCGCCGAGGCCGACGGTGAGCACCAGCGCGGTGACCGCCAGCCGGGTCAGGTCGCGCAGCCTCGACACCCAGACGGGCGGGGTGGAAGCTACGCGGATCACCCGTCCAACCTATCCCCCGTCGACCGTCCGCGCAGCGTCGGTGACCCGACCGGACCAGTGACCCGGGCCACGGTGTGCCCTGTGGACGGACCGTTCCCCTCCGGGATGCGCCCGCTGACCTGCTCCTGGATGCATCGACGGGGATGAGAATGCCGTCAGTTTCCCGCCGACCGGTCGGGGCACTTCGCCGACGGCGCGACGCCCTGCCGCGCCGGAACCGACCGACCGGAGGAGACGCCATGGGAGTGCGTCGTCAGGTCGCTGCGGCCGGGCCGCTGTCTCGCGCGGCGGTGCTGTCTCGCGCGGTGGCCGGTGAGCGGTCGGGCAACCGACGGCCCGTCCCCGTCTACACCCGACGGCCCGTCCAGACCCGTCCGGGGCGGGGCGGGCCGTCGGCTCAGGCGTCGTGGTCGGCGTGGTCCGGGGTGAAGAGGGCGAGCAGGTCACCGACGTGGCGGTCGGCCTCGGCGGGATGCCGGAAGTGGCCGCTCGGGTTGATGGTGTACTCGTTGCGCCGACCGACCCGGGTACGCCGCAGGTAGCCGCCGGTCTCCAGGTCCGCGACGATCGCCTGGGCGGCCCGTTCGGTCACCCCGACCTCCTCGGCGACGTCCCGCAGCCGGGCGGTGGGGTTGCGGGCGATGGCGAGCAGCACGTGACCGTGGTTGGTGAGGAACGTCCAGTTCCGGGTGCTCCCGGTGCCGCCTGTCGTCGCCATGACGGTCATCGTATGGCGCGTCCCCGGGAGGCCCGTCGTCGGCCGTCGGGTCTGGCCGTCGGTCTCGACCCGCCGTCGACATCGTTCCGACCGAAGCCTGAAACGTGTATCACGAAATCTTGACGTACCTTTCGCTGCGTGTGACCGTGGGAACACGGCCGTCGTCGCCGCCGGCCGGCGTGACCAGGTGCGATTCCGGACCGAGGTGAGGCAATGGCCCCGATCACTCCGACCCAGGCGCTGGCCGAGCTGTCTGCCGGCAACCGGCGTTTCGTCGCCGGGGAGCCCCGCCACCCCAATCAGGGCGCCGGCCACCGGGCCGCCGTCGCCGACGGCCAGCATCCCTTCGCCGTGATCGTCGGCTGCTCCGACTCCCGGCTCGCCGCCGAGATCATCTTTGACCGGGGTCTGGGTGATCTCTTCGTGGTCCGGACGGCCGGGCACACCGCCGGGCCGGAGGTGCTCGGCAGCGTCGAGTACGCGGTGACGATCCTCGGCACCCCGCTGGTGGTGGTCCTCGGGCACGACTCCTGCGGGGCGGTACAGGCCGCCCGGGACGCCGCCCGCACCGGCACCCAGCCCCCGGGGCACCTCTACTCGGTGGTCGCCGCCGTCGGGCCCAGCCTGCGCCGGGCGGCCCAGGAGGGGGTGCACGACATCGACGGGATCGTCGACATCCACATCGCGCAGACCGTCGAGGTGCTGCTCGGCAACTCCCCGGTGATCGCCGCCGAGGTGGCCGCCGGGCGGTGTGCGGTGGTCGGGATGTCCTACCGGCTCGCCGCCGGTGAGGTCCGCCAGGTGGCCCCGGCCCACGCTCCGGCAGCCGAGGCGCCCACGCTCACCGCCGCGGTGTCCGGGCCTGCCGGGCCGACGGCCGGTGCCGTTGGGGCGCTGGCGGGCGTCGACGCCGGGCCGGTCGGGTCCGCTGTCCCGGCGACCGGCGAGCCGGCGACCGTCGCCGGCTGAGACCTGGTCACGACGAAGGCCGCCCGGCTGGACCGGGCGGCCTTCGCGTGGTGCGCGATCAACTCGCCGGTGGCGATGATGCGGTGTTCAGGGGTCTCGGATACCGCATCAGCGACGCCACCGTGTCGATCATGTCCGGCTACAGCAACGACACGTGGACGTGGTCGGTGTGGTTGGACGGTCCGGAGTACGAACTCCAGCCGTTGGCCGGGAACCAGATCTGCCGGTTCCAGATCACGTAGTAGATGCCCAACCGGTCCGCGTTGCGGATCAGGAACGCGGCCAGGTTGTTGCCGTACATCCGGGTGTCGTTGTTGTGCCACGGGCTGAAGCCGCTCTTCTGCAACGACCAGTCGCACGCCTTGCCCTTGGGGTGCTCCCACGGCCCGCCGGGGCGGTAGCAGCCGACGAACCGGCTGAAGCCGGCCCGCTTGACCTCCTTGTACATGTGCAGCGTGCGCGGTGTGACGCAGCCGGACGTGGTGGGGTCGTTCTCGCTGCACGACTCGCCGCGCCATTCGCCGTCGGCGGTCTGGCCCGGGGCGATGCGGGCCACCGGGGACGTCGCGTCGACCAGGCCACCGGTGAAGCCCCGCCCGCCGACCAGGGCCAGCGCCTTGTCGGCCTCGGTCTTCTTCTTGGCCATCAGGTTGGTCTGCTTCTGCTGCTCACGGACCTCGGTGTCGACGGCGAGCTTGGCCTGTTCGGCCCGCGCCTTGACCTTGTTGACCTCGGCCAGCTTGCCGGCGTTGACCATGTTCAGCTCGTCCAGGGCGGCGGCCCGCCGGACGAAGGTGTCCGGGGCGTCGCTCTCCAGCAGTGCGGCGACCGCGCCGACCCGACCCGTCCGGTACGACTGGGCGGCGATCTCGGTGACCTGCGGGGCCAGCGCCGCCAACTCCTGCTCCGCCTTCTCCACCTCGATGGCGTACTCGAGTTGGCGCTTCTTGGACTTCTCCAGCCGGCTCTTCGCCGCCGAGTACTCCCGGTTGGTCGCCTCGATGACGTCGGTGAGCAGCTTCGGCTCGTCGTCCTCCTCGTGCCCCGAGGGGGTGGGCGGGGTGGGTGCGGCCGCCGCGGGGGCGGCGGCCGGCCCGGCGACGATCGCCAGGGCGGCGAGTACGGCCACCACCGGAGTCCACCAGTGGCGTAGGGGTGCCGTCACAGTTGTCCCTTCCGTCGACCGCCGACCGGGTTAGCTGACGGGTTCGGGACGGAAGTGGCCCCTACCGCTGGCGCGGATTCACCCCAGGTGCTCGGTTCCCCGGCTCGCCGTACGGCGATTGGGCGGTGGTACCGCTGGCTCCGGTGGGCGCCTTCGGCGGTGACCGGCAGCGAGGTTACCCGAGAGTCGTACCGGGGATCTACGGTCACAACCCGGCAAAATGCGTATTTTTCCGATAACAACGGGTGACCAGTGATGCGGCCGACAATCGCGACCTCGCCTCCGGTCACGCAGCGCAGTGTCACCATGCGGGGTCCGTGCTCCTTTCCGGGTCTGGCCACCGTGCGGGGGCCGGGGTGGACGGTTCGCCGTGCCGGGGCGCGCTCAGCGCCTCCAGCGCCTCGGCGCGGTCGGGGGCGGGCCGTGGGGTGGGCGTCGGCCCGGTGGCGTCGGCGTCGGCGGGACCGCGCCCGGCGGTGGTGACCAGTGCGGCCAACCCGGTGGTCAGCGGCACCGCCGCCACCAGGCCCAGGGTCGCCACCGCGCTGCGGACGATCTCCTGGGCCAGGAACTCGCTGGTGAGGATCTGGCCCACCGGTCGACTGTCGGCGGTCAGCAGGAGCAGCAACGGCAGCGAGGCCCCCGCGTACGCCAGCACGATCGTGTTGACCGTGGAGGCGATGTGCGCCCGACCGACCCGGGTCGCCGCCCGGTAGAGCTGCAACCGGGACAACCCCGGATTGGCGTGCGCCAGCTCGGTGACGGTGGCCGACTGGGTGACCGTGACATCGTCCAGGACGCCGAGCGAACCGATGATGATCCCGGCCAGCAGCAGGCCGTGCAGGTCCACGTCACGCTGGTACATCGACAGCGTGGTGGCCTCCTCGCTGCCGTACCCGGTCAGGTGGGTGGCGGCGGTGGCCAGCGTGCCCAGGACGCCGGTCAGCACCAGGCTGCCCAGCGTGCCGAGCACCGCCACCGAGGTCTGCGCGGTGACCCCGTGGGTCAGGTACAGCACCACGAACATGATCAGCGCGGCGCCGGTGATCGCGATCGGCAGCGGCGCGCCCCCGGCGGAGATGCCCGGCACCACGAAGGTCAGCAGGATGGCGAAGCTGGCGCCGAGACCCGCCAGGGCGGCCAGCCCGCGCAGCCGGCCGAACGCCACGATCGCCGCCGCGAACAGGGCGACCAGCCAGAGCAACGGCATGCCCCGCTGGTGCTCGGCGATGTGGTAGCTGCTCACCGACGGGTCGCTCGGGTCGGCCAACGCGACCAGCACCACCTCGTCGCCGACCGCGACCGTCGGCGCCCCCGGCCCGGACGGGACCGGTGTCTCGACCTGCCCACCGTTGTCCGGCCCCTGCGTGACGGCGACCGTCACCGTCCCGCACGGCCCGTCGGCCACCCCCGACGGGCCGTCGGGGGTCTGCGGGGCGGGCGGGCACGGCTCGGTCACCACCCGGGTCACCGTGCCGTGGTAGCGGGGCACCTGGTCGCCCTGGTCGATCCGCGGGGTCTCGCCCGGCCAGAGCAGCAGCGTGGCGACCACCGTGACGACGATGAGCGGCACCACCGTCATGACGAGGATCCGCCGCACCCGGGGTGGGGTGGACGGAGCGGGACGGGTGTGGTCGGCGCCCATGTGTGCGAGTTCTCCCAACGATCCGGGACGGGATACGTGTCAGCCGGCCAACCGGTTCATCTGCGGGCGGCGGGTCGTCGGACGATGGTAGCCAGCACCCGGGTCGCGCCGCGCCGCCCAGGTGCTGGTGGGGGCGGCGCTCGATGCCCCACCGCCGCGCGGGCACGCCCACCGCCGCGCGGTCTCCCGCCCACCGCTGCGGGGGCACCCCCACCGCCGCGCCTGGTCCGTCCCGATGTCGGTGACCCCGCTGTCCCGGCCCGCCGGGACGGCTAGCGTGGAGCCGTGCGGCGGGCGAGGACGGCGACGACGACCGGGCGGTGGCTGCGGCTGCTGCTGCTCGTCGGCACCCTGCTGGGGCTGTCCGCGATGCACACTCTCGGCCACCACGCGGAGCTGGCCGGCGGCCACCACGCGGAGTTGACCGGCGGCCACCACGCGGAGCTGGCCGGCGGCCACCACGCGGAGTTGACCGGCGGCCACCGTGCCGACGGTCGTCCGGCCGGCCACGGCACCTCGGCGGACCGCGCCCAGCGGACCTCCGTCGGGCACGACACCCCGGTCGGCGGCCCGGACCGGACGTCCACCGACCGCCCCGGGCAGACGTCCGCCGTGCCGGTGACGGACCGGCCGGACCTGACCGGTCCGGTACGGCTCGCGGCGGTGACGGCTCTCCACCTCGGGTGCGGGGACGGGTGCGCGGTGGCGCTGCCCGCCGGGCCGTCCGGCCCACCACCCACCGCGTGGAGCGTCTGCCTGGCGGTGCTCGGCGCGCTCACCGTGACGGTGCTGGTGCTGCTCTTCGTCGTCCGGTCCCGGCCGGCCGGGGTGGCCCGCCCGCCGTCGCGACCCCGGGAGCCGCGTGCCCCGCCACCCCGCCCGCTCCGGCTCCGGCTCGCCACGGTGTCGGTACTGCGCAGATAGGACCCCCGGGTGCGGCTTGGCCGCGTCCACCGTCCGTCGCGTACGTATCCGCCCACCGAAAGGTCGCTCGTGTCCACTCGTACCCTCGCGCGTCGTGCCGCCCTGGCCGGCGTCGCTCTCACCGCCGTCGTCGCCCTGGCCGCCTGCGGCGGTGGCCACCCCACCGACGGCGGTCACGGCCGTCCGGCCGCCGGGGCCGCATCGGCCGGCGCTTCCGCCGTCGACCCGGCCGACGTGGTGTTCGCCCAGATGATGATCCCGCACCACCAGCAGGCGGTACGGATGTCGGAGCTGGCCGGGAGCCGGGCCGCCGATCCGGAGGTCTCCCGGCTGGCCGCGCAGATCCGGGCCGCCCAGGCCCCGGAGATCGCCACCATGACCGGCTGGCTCACCGGGTGGGGCCGGCCCGTCCCGTCCGACGGCCCGGCGGGTGGTCACCTGCCCGGGACGGACCACGGCATGCCGGGCATGATGTCCGACGCCGACCTGGCCCGGCTGGAGGGCGCGACCGGTCGGGACTTCGACCGCCGGTTCCTCACCATGATGGTCGCCCACCACGAGGGTGCCGTCACCATGGCCCGGCAGGAGTTGGCGGACGGCCGGCACGCCGGGGCCAGGGCCCTGGCCCAGCAGATCGTCGCCAGCCAGCAGGGCGAGATCGACACCATGCGGAAGATCCTCGCCCGGCGCTGACCCCCGTCCCGGCGCGCGGCGGGTGGGCCGGTCCCGACCGGTCCTCCCGCCGTGGCGCTCCCGTCCACCCGTCGGGGGTGGATCAGCCGCGCTTCATCAGGCGGCCGACGGCGGCCATCATCTCGGCGGCCATCTCGTCGGCCCGGCCCTCGGCGGCCCCCTCGTGCATGCAGTGCCGGGCGTGGCCGTCGAGCAGGCCGAGGGCGACCTTGTCCAGGGCGGCCTGTACGGCGGAGATCTGGGTGAGCACGTCGATGCAGTACCGGTCGTCGTCGACCATCTTCTCGATGCCCCGGACCTGCCCCTCCACCCGGCGCAGCCGCGCGAGCAGTTGATCCTTGCTGGCGGTGTAGCCCCGGACCGGGGTGCTCGGTGTGGTCATGGCGACCACGATAGCGTACCCCTGGGGGGTATGCTACTGTCGCCGGGAAGCGTACCCCTGGGGGGTATGGTGGAGCGTGGGAGGGAGCGCGGCATGATCACGAATTACCAGGTGAAGGGCATGACCTGCGGACACTGCGTCAACGCGGTGAGCGGCGAGGTGGGTGCCCTCGACGGCGTCACCGACGTCCAGGTGGACCTGGCCTCCGGCCGGGTCGCCGTCACCAGTGACCGTCCGCTCGACACCGGGTCGGTGCGCGCCGCCGTCGACGAGGCCGGCTACGACCTCGTCGAGGCGTGACGGGCCCTCGGCCCACCGGAAACCGAGGTGACCGATGAACACGGCGACCAGACTGGGCGGCTTCGCCCTCGGTCTCGCGGTGGTGTTCGGCGCGACGTACGGGGCCGGCCAGCTGACCGGCCCCGTACGCCCGCCCGCCGAGACCCGCCACGACCCCGCGCACACTTCGGAGCCCACCCGGAGCCCCGCCGTCCCTGACCCCACCACCGACCCGACGCCGACCGTGACCGGCACCGGCGGGGCCGGTCACACCCACGGTTGACCGGAGGCGCCCCGATGACCCCACCCACCACGAACCCGCCCACCGCACCCCACCTGATCGAACTCGCCATCGGTGGGATGACCTGCGCGTCCTGTGCCGCCCGGATCGAGAAGAAGCTCAACCGGCTGGACGGCGTCGAGGCGACCGTCAACTACGCCACCGAGAAGGCCACCGTCCGGTACGCCGACGCGATCACCCCGGACGAGCTGATCGCGACCGTCGAGAAGACCGGCTACACCGCCGTCGTGCCGCCACCGCCCGCCCCCACCGGGGCGGCACCGACCGGTGGGCCGGTGGACGAGTTGACCGCGCTGCGTACCCGGCTGCGGGTGTCGGCCGTGCTGACCGTGCCGGTGATCGTGCTGGCGATGGTGCCGGCCTGGCAGTTCACCTACTGGCAGTGGCTGTCGCTGACCCTGGCCGCCCCGGTGGTGGCGTACGGCGGGCTGCCGTTCCACCGGGCCGCCTGGACCAACCTGCGGCACGGCGCGGCGACCATGGACACCCTCGTCTCGCTCGGCACCCTCGCCGCGTTCGGCTGGTCGCTCTGGGCGCTCTTTCTCGGCGACGCGGGGATGCCCGGGATGACCCACCCGTTCCGGCTGGACATCACCCGCACCGACGGGGCCGGCAACATCTATCTGGAAGCCGCCGCCGGGGTGACCGTGTTCCTGCTGGCCGGCCGCTACTTCGAGGCCCGGTCCAAGCGGACCGCCGGTGCGGCCCTGCGGGCCCTGCTCGAACTCGGCGCGCGTGACGTGGCCGTGCTGCGCGGCGGCACGGAAACCCGGATCCCGGTCGACCGGCTCGTGGTGGGCGACCGGTTCGTGGTCCGACCGGGCGAGAAGATCGCCACCGACGGGCGGGTCGAGGAGGGCACCTCGGCGGTCGACGCCAGCATGCTCACCGGCGAGTCGGTGCCGGTCGAGGTGGGACCCGGTGACCCGGTGGCGGGTGCCACCGTGAACGCGGCCGGCCGGCTGGTCGTCACCGCCACCCGGGTCGGTGCGGACACCCAGCTCGCCCAGATGGCCAGGCTGGTGGAGGCGGCGCAGACCGGCAAGGCCGCCGTGCAGCGGTTGGCCGACCGGATCTCCGGGATCTTCGTGCCGGCCGTGATCGTGCTGGCCGTCGGCACGCTGGGCTGGTGGCTGGGCAGCGGGGCCGGCCCGACCGCCGCCTTCACCGCCGCGGTGGCCGTGCTGATCATCGCCTGCCCGTGCGCCCTCGGTCTGGCCACCCCGACCGCGCTGCTGGTCGGCACCGGGCGGGGCGCCCAGCTCGGCATCCTGATTAAGGGGCCGGAGATGCTGGAGTCCACCCGGCAGGTCGACACCGTGGTGCTGGACAAGACCGGCACGGTCACCACCGGCCGGATGACCCTGGTCGACGTCCGTCCCGCCGAAGGGCAGGACCGGGCCGAGTTGCTCCGGCTCGCCGGGGCGGTGGAGACCGGCTCGGAGCACCCGATCGCCCGGGCCGTCGCGGCGGGCGCCGCCGAGGTGGGCGTGCTGCCGCCGGTCACCGGGTTCGCCGCCGCCGAGGGGTTGGGCGTCACCGGCACCGTCGACGGCCACGAGATCGTCGTCGGGCGACCGGGGCTGCTCCGCGAGCGGGGTCTGGACGTACCCGGGGAGGTCGTGCGGGCGGTGGCCGAGGCGGAGGCCGCCGGTCGTACGGCGGTGGTGGCGGGCTGGTCCGGGCGGGCCCGGGGCGTCCTCGCGGTCGCCGACGTGGTCCGGCCCACCAGCCGGGCGGCGATCGCCGGCCTGCGGGAGTTGGGCCTCACTCCGGTGCTGCTCACCGGGGACAACGTCACCGTCGCCCGGGCGGTGGCCGCCGAGGTGGGCATCGACCAGGTGACCGCCGAGGTGCTGCCGGCCGACAAGGTCGACGTCGTCCGCCGGCTCCAGGCGCAGGGCCGGACGGTCGCCATGGTCGGCGACGGGATCAACGACGCCCCGGCCCTGGCCCAGGCCGACCTGGGGTTGGCCATGGGCACCGGCACCGACGTGGCGATCGAGGCGTCCGACCTGACCCTGGTCCGGGGTGACCTGACCGCCGCGGTGGACGCCATCCGGCTCTCCCGGCGCACCCTCGCGGTGATCAAGGGCAACCTGTTCTGGGCGTTCGCCTACAACGTGGCGGCCCTCCCACTGGCCGCCGCCGGCCTGCTCAACCCGATGATCGCCGGCGCGGCGATGGCCTTCTCCTCGATCTTCGTGGTGGCCAACAGCCTCCGCCTCCGCCGTTTCCGCTCCGCCACCCTCCCCACCGACCAGCCGCGTTGATCAAGAGGTTCACGTCAGTTCTGCGGGAAAGGGTGACGCAAACCTCTTGATCAACGCGCTGAAGCGGGGGTGCGGTGTTTTGGGTTTGGGGGGTGGGGGTAGTTGAGGGGCGTTGGAAGAAATGCTTATACGGGAGGCTCTCATGGGGTTCGACGACAAGATCGAAAACACGACCGAGAACACCGCCGGCAAGGTCAAGGAGGGCGTGGGTCGGGTGACCGACAACGAGCGCCTGGAGGCCGAGGGTCGCAACGACCAGGCCAAGTCCAGCCTCAAGCAGGCCGCCGAGAAGGTCAAGGACGCTTTCAAGAGCTGACCGTGCCACCCGTCACGCCGGACCGACCTCGTCGGCCCGGCGTGAGGCGTGTCGGGGGTGAAAAGTCGGCCGGGCGGGCCGTGCGGCATCGTGTCCGTGGTACCGCACGACACCACTCCGCGGTACCGCCCGACCCATCGAAACGGGGAAGTCGATGCACCGTAGCTCCGCCACCGCGCTCACCCTCGCAGTCCTCGCCGTCCTCGCGACCGGCTGCTCGGACGACGGGAGCGACACCGACGCCGCGCCCGGCACGCCGACCAGCGCCGCCGGCGCTCCCACCGGGGAGGCCACGCCCGACCCGGTGACGAGCACCGCGACCGCCACCACCACCCCGACCGCCGGCACCGCCGCGAACACCGCGCAGGTCTGCCGCGCCGTCGACCAGCTGATCATCGACGGCAGTCGGCAGATCGCCGCCGACTCGGCCGACGCGACCCGGGAGGAACTCACCCCGGAACAGCTCAACGGCAAGCTCAAGGGGCGGCTGAGCCGACTCGCCGACGACGTCCGTGAGCAGGCACGCAAGGCCAAGGACGCCCGGATCAAGAAGCTGGTGAACGAGACCGCCACCAAGATCGAGAACGGTGCGGCGGCCAAGAGCCCGGCGAGCTGGATGGGCAGCGAATTCGTCGAGATCCCGCCCCGGCTCACCCGCGACTGCCACGTCTGAGCCAGCCCCGGCCCCGGCCCCGGCCGCTCCGCCCGGTCGGGCGCGGCAGGCCGGGCGCGGACACCCGGGGCACAGCAGGCCGGGCGCGGACACCCGGGCGGGGTGGGAAGACCGCCGGGGTCAGCGTCGGCCGGGCAGCGACCGGGTCGGTGGGGCGGTGCCGGCGAGCAGGGCACGGTCGGCGGCGGAGGTGCCGGACTGCCATCCCTCGGCGTCCCGCACGGTCAACCGGGCCCGGGTGACGCCGGGGAAGAGGGTGTCCATCCGCTCCCGCACCGCGCCCGAGAGGGCGGCGAGCACCGGCAGGAGCCGCTCCGGCCCGGCGGCCTCCGCCGCCTGCCGGTTCGCCTCGTCGGTCGCGGTCCGCAGCCGTTCCCCGATGCGCCGGGCGAAGGCGTGCAGGAAAGCCTCGTCGTACGCCTTGGTGCGTCGGCCGCCGCCCTGACGCTCCCGGCGTCCGCGCAGCATGGCGGCGGTGGCCTGCACCAGCAGTGAGGTGTGCAGCAGTTCGACGGCCTCCAGATCGGCGGGGAAGCCGAGCACGGTGGCGAAACCGAGATCGTCCGACCAGACCGATTCGCACCGGTTCGCCGCCGCCACCTCCTGCACCAGCAACGCCTTCGCGCCCGCGTACGGGGCGTCGGTGCTGATCCGGACACCGCCGGGCCGGTCCGGGTGGGCGGCGGTCGCCTCGACCAGGGCCCGTTCCAGGCTGTGCCGGGCGATCAGCTCCTGCGCCTTGCCGGTGAACGCCTCCGCCTCGGCCGGGAAGGTGGTGGACTCCGCCTTGGCCAGCAACGCCCGTACCCGGTCGAGCACCCGGGACCCGCTCGGCCCGCCCGGCGCGGTCGTGGCCGGGCCACCGACGCCGCCGGGCGGGGGCCGGAGCACCGCGACCGGCGGCAGGCCGGCCAGCAGCGCCAGCACCTCGATCGCGTCGCGCAGGGCGGTGATCCGGTCCGTACCCTCCCGGGTCGTCCAACCGCTCAGCCACCCGGCGTCGTCATCGCCGTGGACCCGGGCGTCCAGGCCGGCCAACTGGTCGTCCCACCACGGCGGCACCGGGCCGGGCTGGGCCGCCCGGTCGGCGGCGAGGGCCTCGGCGACCAGCCGCCCCGGGCGTGCGCCCAGCCGACGGGTCACGATCCGGGCCACGTCGGCCGGCTGCCAGCCCCGTGGCCAGAGCCGGCCCAGGGCGGCCACCAGCCGGCCGAGCAGCGCGGCGTCCACCGTCGCCGGGCCGTCGGGCGTCGGCCGGCCACCGTCACCGCCGACCACGAGCCGGTCCAGCTTCCGCTCCGCATCGCGTACGTCGGTGCCGCGCACCGCCGCGACCGCGGCGGTGATGAGGGCATCGGCGTCCGGCACGGGTGGTCCTTCCTCGGGGGGTGACGGCCGGAAGGTGTCCGGATCGTCGGGAGTGTCTGCCCGGCAACGGTACCCGGGCCCGGATTGCTCCTCCCGGGCACTCATCCGTACGCGCCTCGCGCCCGTACTCCTGCCTGGAGTGGACCGAGGTGGACGGGGGAGGCGAACGGTGAGCACCCTGACGGTGAGCGAGGCCACCGACCGGGGCCGGCACCGGGGGCGACGCCGGGGCGTGACCCCGGCCGGTGTCCTGACGGTGGTGCTGGTGGTGGCCGGGCTGGCTGCCGGCGGGGCGGTGGTGGCCCAGCGGCAGGGCGTCGACCTGGGCGCTCTCATCGGTGACGTCCGGCGGGAGCCGGTCCGGCCGCCCGCCGCCGCGGTGCCGCCCGTGCCGACCCGGGCGGAGGCGCCCGTCCCGCTCGGGTCCGCGGCCGCGCCCGCCCCAGCGGCGCTGCGCTATCCGCAACGGGGGACCGGCACCTGGCGGACGGCGACCACCCAGGGTGCGGTCGCCGGGCGGGACGGCCAACTGCTGCGCTACCGGGTGGCGGTGGAGGGCGGCATCGACACCGTCGACCCGGAGCGGTTCGGCCGGGAGGTGGCGGTGGTGCTCGCCGATCGCCGGGGCTGGACCGCCGACGGCCGGTGGCGGCTGCAACGGGTCGGTGCCGACAGCCCGGCCGACTTCACCGTGCTGCTGACCACCCCGGTCACCCGGGGTGAGCTGTGCGGGGACCCCTCGGACCGGTACACCTCCTGCCGCAGCGGCGACCGGGTCGTGATCAACGTGGCGCGGTGGGCACGGGGCGTACCGGACTTCCGCGGCGACCTCGCCACCTACCGGTCGTACGTGCTGAACCACGAGGTGGGGCACCGGCTGGGCCGGGGTCACGAGCGGTGCCCGGCAGCGGGCGGGCCGGCGCCGGTGATGCAGCAGCAGACCCTCGGCCTGCACGGCTGCCGGCCGAACGCCTGGCCGATGGCGGGTGGCACCCTGTTCACCGGCCCCGCCGGGGAATACGACGACCCGATCCCGGCCGGCGACTGACCCCTCCCGCCGAGCCCGAGCGCGCGAGCGCCGAGCCCGAGCGCGCCAGCGCCGAGCCCGAGCGGGGCACGGCCGACGTCGACCGGACAGGGCTGAGCGTGTCTGAGCCGGGCGCTGATCAACTCAGGTGGGCCGATGTTGCGGTGTTCTGAGCGATCGGACACCGCAACATCGGCCCCCTGCAGGCGATCAGCGCCGGCCGGCGGGCCAGGGCGGACGTCCCGTGCGGCCGGGTCAGCGGCGGGGGAAGGACGCCCAGATGTTCTTGGTGCGGTCGGTGGCGTACCAGCCGACCTCCAGGGAGACCGCCATGGCGATCTGGAGTCCCCGGCCGCCGGCCCCCATCGGCCGGGTGTCGGACAATTCGGGGATGGTGCTGAGGTCGTGGTCGGCGACGTCGAGGATGAGCGACTCGTCGATGGTGAGCAGCCGGATGATCGTGGGCGGAATACCGTGTTTGAGGGCATTCGTGGCCAGTTCGGTGGCGACCAGGGCGATCAACTCAGGGACCTCGTCGAGGCTCTGCCCGTCGAGGAGTTCCTCACCGGTGACGGCCTCGTGCAGGGAGGCCCGCAGGGCCCGCAGGCCGGCGGGATCGGCCAGTTTCCACCGGCGCAACTCGGTGGCCTCAGGCGGGGGCGGCGAGGTGAGAAGCGGTGCCATGATCTCGGTTTACCCTGCGTAGCGGTCGCCTATGCCCGGCCCGCTGTCGGGGATTCGTCCTTTCGGGCGCACCGGAACGCGCCACCGCACAAGCCCACGGCGGAGCCCGCTGCGCGGTGACCCGGGGCCCCGGTCCGGTGCCGGGTGGAGTGTGGTTCGGGCCACTGTCGAAGGTGGTGTGCCAGGCGGGAACGGGTCGCCCTGCGCCACCGCGCCGAGGATCGAGAAATCATCCGATTCGGGGCCTGCGTCAGCCCTTGCGGTCGCGTAAAGTCCGCAAACTGAACGGGCCATGTCGGCGACGGAACGCCCCGCTAACGGGTGCCCGTCCGCACGGTTGGGCGCATCCCCGCGCCGGCTCGCGGACCGCCTCAGGAAGAGCCATGACCGCCAGTACGAATGCCCCCAAGGTGACCGTCGTGGTCCCGGCGTACAACTCCGGACCGCACATCGAGAAGCTCGTCACCTCGTTGCTGAGCCAGTCGCTGCCGGCCGGCGAGTTCGAGGTCATGTTCGTCGACGACGGCTCCACCGACTCGACCGGCGCCCGGCTCGACGAACTGGCTGCCGCCCACCCGCACTTCCGGGTGCTGCACATCGACAACTCCGGCTGGCCGTCACGCCCCCGCAACCTCGGCGTCCAACACGCCCGGGGCGAGTACGTCTTCTTCGCCGACGACGACGACTGGTTCGGCGAGGAGGCGCTGGAACGCCTGCACGCCTGCGCGACCGCCCACGACGCGGACCTGGTGGTCGGCAAGATGGCCGGGCACCGCCGATCGGTGCCGCGCGAACTGTTCCGGCGTAACCGGTTCGACGCCACCCTGGAGAACACCCCCCTGATCGACAGCCTCACCGCGCACAAGCTGTTCCGGCGCTCCTTCCTCGTCGCGCACGACCTGCGGTTCCCGGAGGGCAAGCGGCGGCTGGAGGACCACGTCCTGGTCACCCGGGCCTTCTTCCTGTCCCGGCGCACCTGCGTGCTGGCCGACTACGTCTGCTATCACCACCAGCGGCGGGTCGACGCCGGCAACGTCACGGCCACCGCGCTGGAGCCGGCCGGATACTTCGTCAACCTGCGTGAGGCGCTCGACATCGTCGACGCGCACACCGAGCCCGGCCCGCTGCGGGACCGGCTGCACCGGCGTTGGCTGCGCAACGAGATGGTCTCCCGGCTGCGTGGCCGGCGGTTGCTCGACGCGCCCGCCGCCTGGGTGGACCAGTTGGTCGGCGAGGCGCAGCGGGTGATCCGGGACCGGTTCGCCCCGGGCGTCGCCGCCGGGCTGCCGCCGCTGCAACGGATCATCTCCCGGCTCATCGAGGAGGGGCGCACCCCCGACCTGCGTCGGCTCGCCCAGTGGGAGGCGGCCGTCCGGGCGGCCCCCACCGTGCAACGGGTCGTGCAGGACGGCAGCACCCTGACCGTCACCCTCACCGCCGAGTTGTTCTTCGGCGACCGGCCGCTCGTCCTCACCGCCGACGGTGAGCAGCGGCTGCTGGTGGTGCCGGTCGACGACGTGCCGGCCGACCTGCGGGACGCGACGGCCCGGATCAAGCAGTCCAAGCTCGACGTCATCGCCCGGCGGCGGGACACCCGGGAGGAGTTCTTCGTGCCGGTCACCGGCACCATCGAGCTGGTCCCGGCGGACGACGGCACGCTGCGGCTGGTCCAGCACGGCACCGCCCGGCTCGACGTCGGCGCGCTCAACGGCGGCCGGAGCAGGGGCACCTGGGACCTGAAGGCCCGGCTCACCTGCTGTGGCTGGACCGAGGACGCCACCCTGCCGGTGGCCTTCCGCTGCACCGCCGACGGTGCCCGCCCGGTCACCGTGGCGCACCAGGACAGCCTGCGCTTCCGGCTGCGCCGGGCGGTGGCCCGGCGGGTACCCGAGTCGATCCGGCGGGCGATCCGCCGCTGACCCGGCGGGTACGACCGGGCGGGCCGCCCGCCCGACCGCGTGTACCGGGCCGCCTCCTCGCGGCCGACCGACCTCGTCGGCCGGCCTGATCACCGCATCCCACCCGCCCTCGCGCTGCCGAGTTGCGCCCGGCAACCGGTCCGGCCGGTGGCCGTCGTGCCGGACCGGCGGATCGGGCGGCACACCGTGACCGCCGTCACCGGTCCGCCGGTCGGCGTGAAGAACACGTCAAGAAACCGTGGCTGCCCGTCACGGTCGCGTTATGGACCCTGCCCCATCGGACGACAGCGCGTTGTGATTGCCCGGCGTGGCCGGAAGGCGGTCACGGCGTTCGGGTCCGGTTGAGGGAGTCCGCGTGTCTGACGTGGTGTTCGTGCTGGTGACGGTGGTGCTGTTCGCGGCGCTCGCCCTCGTGGTGAGGGGCGTGGAGAAGCGGTGAACGCCGTCAACGCCGTCGGCCTGGTGCTGGCGATCGGTCTGGGTGTGTTCATGGTCGTCGCGCTGCTGTTCCCGGAGCGTTTCTGATGACCACGGCCACTGCCATGACACCCATGGCCACCCCGGGTACGACGACAGCCGGTGTCGTCTTCGTGTTGTCCCTCGTGGTGGCGCTGGTCGCCGCGTACCGCCCGGTCGGTGACCACCTGTACCGGGTGGTCGCCGGTACCCGGCAGTCCCGGGTCGAGCGCGGGGTGTTCCGGCTGGTCGGGGTGAACCCGGCCGCCGAGCAGTCGTGGGGCGTCTACGCCCGCAGCGTGCTGGCCTTCTCCGCCGTCTCGGTCCTGTTCCTCTACGCCTTCCAGCGGTGGCAGGACCACCTGTGGCTGTCGTTGGGCTTCGGCCCGGTCGTCCCGCACGGCGCCTGGAACACCGCTGTGTCGTTCGTGACCAACACGAACTGGCAGTGGTATCCGGGTGAGTCGACCATGGGCCACCTGGTGCAGATGGCCGGGCTGGCGGTGCAGAACTTCCTCTCCGCCGCGGTGGGCATCGCGGTGGCGGTGGCCCTGGTCCGGGGGTTCGCCCGCAGCCGTACCGGCGAACTGGGCAACTTCTGGGTGGACCTGGTCCGGATCACGCTGCGGGTGCTGCTACCGGTGGCGGTGCTCGGCGCGCTCGTGCTGATGCTCGGCGGCGTGGTGCAGAACCTCTCCGCCGGCACCGACGTGACCACCCTGACCGGCGGCGGTCAGACCGTCACCGGTGGGCCGGTGGCCAGCCAGGAGGTGATCAAGGAGTTGGGCACCAACGGCGGTGGCTTCTACAACGCCAACGGCGCCCACCCGTTCGAGAACCCGACGGCCTGGACGAACTGGGTCGAGCTGTTCCTGATCCTGCTGATCCCGTTCAGCCTGCCCCGGGTGTTCGGCCGGATGGTCGGCCAGCACCGGCAGGGCTACGCGATCGTCGCGGTGATGGCCGTCCTGGCGCTCGGCAGCGTCACCCTCACCAACGTGTTCGAGCTGGCGGGGCAGGGCACCGTGCCGCAGGCCGTCGGCGCGGCGCTGGAGGGCAAGGAGGTCCGCTTCGACGTGTCGAACTCGGCGACCTTCGGGGCGGTCACCACGCTGACCTCCACCGGCGCGGTGAACTCGGCCCACGACTCGTACACCGCGCTGGGCGGGATGATGACGCTGGGCAACATGATGCTCGGTGAGGTGGCCCCCGGCGGGGTCGGCGCGGGCCTGTACGGGCTGCTGGTCCTCGCGGTGATCACGGTGTTCGTCGCCGGTCTGATGGTCGGCCGGACCCCGGAGTACCTGGGCAAGAAGATCGGTTCCCGCGAGATCACCTTCGCCTCGCTGTACTTCCTGGTCACCCCGGCCCTGGTGCTGATCGGCACCGCCGCCGCCTTCGCCAGCGGCAACGCCTCGACCGCGTTGAACGTCGGCCCGCACGGCCTGTCCGAGGTGCTCTACGCGTTCACCTCGGCGAGCAACAACAACGGTTCGGCGTTCGCCGGGATCACCGTGGGCACCCCGTGGTGGAACACCGCGCTCGGGCTGTGCATGCTGCTCGGCCGGTTCCTGCCGATCATCCTGGTGCTCGCGCTGGCCGGATCGCTCGCCCGCCAGGCGCCCACCCCCGCCTCCGAGGGCACCCTGCCGACCCACCGCCCGCTCTTCGTCGGGCTGGTCGTCGGCGTCACGGTGATCCTGGTGGCGCTGACCTTCCTGCCCGCGCTCGCCCTCGGCCCGCTGGCCGAAGGGCGGTGACCACCATGGGGAAGAACGACATGACCGTCCCGTCCGTGGCACCCGGCGGCGACCGGTCGCCGGTCGCCGGCCCACCCGACGCCCCGGGACCGGTCGACCCACCCGCTGGCCGGGCACCGACCGGCGGCCGGGCCGACGGTGGCCTGCTGGACCCCCGGCAGCTGGTCCGGTCCCTGCCCGACGCGCTGCGCAAGCTCGACCCGCGCACCCTGTGGCGCAACCCAGTGCTGCTGATCGTGGAGATCGGCGCGGTCTTCACCACCGTCCTGGCGGTGGCCGACCCGTCGGTCTTCGGCGGGGCGATCACCGGTTGGCTCTGGCTCACCGTGCTCTTCGCCAACCTCGCCGAGGCGGTCGCCGAGGGCCGGGGCCGGGCGCAGGCCGCCTCGCTGCGGCAGGCCAAGCGGGACACCATCGCCACCCGCCTGGTCGGCTGGGCCCCGGGCGCTCCCGCCAACGCCTACACCGACGAGGCGGTGCCCGCGCCGGAGCTCAGGCAGGGGGATGTCGTCCTGGTCGCGGCCGGCGGGACCATTCCCGGCGACGGTGACGTCGTCGAGGGCATCGCCAGCGTCGACGAGTCCGCGATCACCGGTGAGTCCGCGCCGGTGATCCGGGAGTCCGGCGGTGACCGCAGCGCCGTCACCGGCGGCACCCGGGTGCTCTCGGACCGGATCGTCGTCCGGATCACCCAGCGGCCGGGGGAGAGCTTCATCGACCGGATGATCGCCCTGGTCGAGGGGGCCAACCGGCAGAAGACCCCGAACGAGATCGCGCTGAACGTCCTGCTCGCCGCGCTCACCCTGATCTTCCTGCTGGCCGTGGTCACCCTCCAACCGTTGGCGATCTCCGCCAAGGGCTGGCAGGCCGCCGCGCCCGACACCGGGGCGATCACCGACTCCGGGGTGACCGGGGTGGTGCTGGTGTCCCTGCTGGTCTGCCTGATCCCGACCACCATCGGGGCGCTGCTGTCGGCGATCGGCATCGCCGGCATGGACCGTCTCGTGCAGCGCAACGTGCTGGCCATGAGCGGTCGGGCGGTGGAGGCGGCGGGGGACGTCGACACGCTGCTGCTGGACAAGACCGGCACGATCACCCTGGGCAACCGGCAGGCCGCCGCGTTCCTGCCGGCCGAGGGGGTCACCGCCGCCGACCTGGCCGCCGCCGCGCAGCTGTCCAGCCTCGCCGACGAGACCCCCGAGGGTCGGTCGGTGGTCGTGCTGGCCCGCGACGGGTACGACCTGCGGGAGCAGGAACCGGCGCTGCTGCCGTACGCCACCTTCGTGCCGTTCACCGCGCAGACCCGGATGAGCGGTGTCGACCTGTCGGCCGGGGTCGCACCGGCCCGCCGGGTCCGCAAGGGCGCGGCGACGGCGGTGCTGACCTGGGTACGGGAGCACGGCGGCCACCCGGACGGGCAGGTCGGCCAGGTGGTCGACGAGATCAGCGGGCTCGGTGGCACCCCGTTGGTGGTGGCCGAACACGTCGACGGGGAGCAGGCCCGCGCGCTCGGCGTCATCCACCTCAAGGACGTGGTGAAGGCCGGGATGCGGGAGCGGTTCGCCGAGCTGCGCCGGATGGGCATCCGGACCGTGATGATCACCGGTGACAACCCGCGTACGGCGAAGGCGATCGCCGACGAGGCCGGGGTGGACGACTTCCTCGCCGAGGCGACCCCGGAGGACAAGCTCGCCCTGATCCGCCGGGAGCAGGAGGGCGGTCGGCTGGTCGCGATGACCGGGGACGGCACCAACGACGCCCCGGCGCTGGCCCAGGCCGACGTCGGGGTCGCGATGAACACCGGCACGTCGGCGGCGAAGGAGGCCGGCAACATGGTCGACCTGGACTCCGACCCGACCAAGTTGATCGAGATCGTGCAGATCGGCAAGCAGTTGCTGATCACCAGGGGCGCGCTGACCACGTTCAGCATCGCCAACGACGTGGCGAAGTACTTCGCGATCATCCCGGCCATGTTCGCCGGCATCTATCCCGGCCTGGACCGGTTCAACGTGATGCGGCTGGGCAGCCCCGAGTCGGCGATCCTCGCGGCGGTGATCTTCAACGCCCTGGTGATCGTCGCCCTGGTGCCGCTGGCCCTGCGCGGGGTGCGTTACCGCCCGGCCGCCGCGTCCCGGCTGCTCGGCCGCAACCTGCTGGTCTACGGCCTCGGCGGCATCGTCGCGCCGTTCGTCGGCATCAAGCTCATCGACCTGCTCATCCAGTTCGTTCCGGGAGTCTCGTGATGCGCCCACCCGCCTGGCTCGCCGCCCATCTCGCCGCGCTGCGCGCCCTGCTCGTGTTCACCGTGCTGCTCGGGGTGGCCTACCCGCTCACCCTGGTCGCCGTCGGTCGGCTACCCGGCCTCGACGGCCGGGCCGCCGGGTCGCTGCTGACCGTGGACGGCCGCACCGTCGGCAGCGCCCTGATCGGGCAGTCCTTCACCGACGCCGACGGCAATCCCGTCCCGCGCTACTTCCAGTCCCGCCCGTCGGCGGCCGGCGACGGCTACGACCCGACCGCCTCCGCCGCCTCGAACCTCGGCCCGGAGAGCGTGGTGGACACCCTCGCCGTCGACCCGCAGGACTCGACCCGGAGCCTGCTCAGCCAGGTCTGCGCGCGCAGCCGGGCGGTCGGCGCCCTGGACGGCGTCGACGGGCGGCGGCCGTACTGCACGCCGGACGGGGTGGGGGCGGTGCTGGCGGTGTTCCGCGCCGACGGGCTGACCGGCCGGGTGACCCGGGTGGTCAGCGTCAACCAGACCGCCCCGGCCACCCCCTTCGTCTCCACCTGGGACGGGGTTGCGGTGGAGCTGGCGAAGCCCGGGGAGGACTACCGGGCCGTCGGTGGGCTGGTCACCCCGGTCCGGGGGGACGCACCGGAGCACCCCGCCGTCCCCGCCGACGCGGTCACCGCCAGCGGCAGCGGCCTCGACCCGCACATCAGCCCGGCGTACGCCGAGATCCAGGTGGCCCGGGTGGTGCGGGAGCGCGGCGCGGACCCGGCGGTGGTGCGGCGGCTGGTCGCCGAGCACACCACCGGTCGCACCCTGGGCTTCATGGGCGCCCCCGGGGTGAACGTGCTGGAACTCAACCTGGCCCTCGACCGGAGCCTGCCCGTCCGCTGAGCGGCCCGACGCGGGCGGGACGCCACTCCGCCCGCTCGGGCAGCCGGAGCGGGGTGGCAGCCGGTGGCGGGCCGGGAGCCGGTCGCCGGGTCGGAGCGGGCCGGCGGTCGGGGCCCGGGGCGGTGCGCACAGCGAGAGGATGGTCCCGTGCCACGAGGTGAACTGCGCATCTACCTGGGCGCCGCCCCCGGCGTCGGCAAGACGTACGCCATGTTGGAGGAGGCCCGGCGGCGGGCCGGGCGGGGCACCGACGTGCTGGTCGGCCTGGTGGAGACGCACGGCCGGCCGCACACTGCGGCGATGATCGGCGACCTGACGGTGCTGCCCCGCCGCACACTGCGTCACCGGGACGCCGAGTTCACCGAGCTGGACCTCGACGCCGTGCTGGCCCGCCGCCCGGAGCTGGTCGTGGTCGACGAACTGGCGCACACCAACGTGCCCGGCTCCCGGCACGAGAAGCGCTGGCAGGACGTCCAGGAGCTGCTCGACGCGGGCATCTCGGTGCTCTCGACGGTCAACATCCAGCACCTGGAGTCGATCAACGACGTGGTCGCCCGGATCACCGGCACCACCCAGCGGGAGACCGTCCCGGACGCCGTCGTCCGCGCCGCCGGGCAGGTCGAACTGGTCGACATGACCCCGGAGGCGCTGCGCCGGCGGATGGCACACGGCAACATCTACCGGCCCGACCGGATCGACGCGGCGCTGGGCAACTACTTCCGGCTCGGCAACCTCACCGCACTGCGCGAGCTGGCCCTGCTCTGGCTGGCCGACAAGGTCGACGACCAGCTCGACCGGTACCGGGCCCAGCAGGGCATCTCCGCCACCTGGGAGGCCCGGGAGCGGGTCGTCGTCGCCCTCACCGGCGGCCCCGAGGGGGCGACGCTGATCCGCCGGGCGGCCCGGATCGCCGCCCGCACCAAGGGGGCCGACCTGCTCGCCGTGCACGTGGCCCGCAACGACGGGTTGGCCGGGGCGGACCCGGCCCAGCTCGCCCGGCAGCGGGTCCTGGTGGAGAGCCTCGGCGGCAGCTACCACCAGGTGCTCGGCGGGGACGTCCCGGCCGCCCTGCTCGACTTCGCCCGGGGGGTCAACGCCACCCAACTGGTGCTCGGGGCGAGCCGGCGCGGCCGGTTCGCCCACCTGGTCGCCCGGGGCGTCGGCGTCACCACCACGGCCCGTTCCGGGGCGATCGACGTGCACCTGGTCACCCACCCGCAGGCCGGGCGGGGCCGGCGGGGGACCGGGATGCCGGCGGCGCTGTCCCGACGGCGGCGGCTGCTCGGGTTCGCCCTCGCCGGGCTGGGCCTGCCGCTGCTCACCCTGCTGCTGTCGACGCTGCCGGACCTCACCCTGACCAACGACATCCTGATCTTCCTGGCCGGGGTGGTCGGGGTGGCGCTGGTCGGCGGGCTCTGGCCGGCGCTGGTCGCCGCGCTCGGCGGATCGCTCCTGCTGAACTGGTTCTTCACCCCGCCGTACCGCACGCTGACCATCGCCGAGGCGGACAACCTCCTGGCGCTGGGCGTCTTCGTCGGGGTGGCGGTCGCGGTGAGCGGGGTGGTGGACGTGGCGGCCCGACGTACCCGGGAAGCGGCCCGCGCCGCCGCCGACGCGCAGACCCTGGCCACCGTCGCCGGCAGCGTACTGCGCGGTGAACGGCCACTGCCGGCGCTGCTCGACCGGCTGCGGGAGACCTTCGCGCTGCGCGCGGTCAGCGTCCTGGAACTCGCCCCCGACGCACAGGGACGGCCCGACCGGGCCCGTGAGGAGGGCGTCTGGCGGCGGGTCGCCAGCGTCGGTGTGGACCCGGCGGGCAGCCCCGGCGCGGGGGAGACCACGGTGCCGGTCGACGACCGGCTGACCGTGGTGCTCAGCGGCCGACGACTGGAGGCCGCCGACCGGCGCATCGTCGAGGCGTTCGCCGCCCAGGCCGCCGTCGCGCTGCGCCAGGAGCGGCTCGCCGAGGAGGCCGCCACCGCCCGGCCGCTCGCCGAGGCCGACCGGTTGCGCACCGCGCTGCTCGCCGCGGTCAGCCACGACCTGCGTACGCCGCTGGCGTCGGCGAAGGCCGCGGTGAGCAGCCTGCGCAGCCCGGACGTCGACTTCGACCCCGAGGACCGGGCCGAGTTGCTCGCCACCGCCGACGAGTCGCTGGACCGGCTCGGCCGGCTGGTGGCGAACCTGCTCGACATGAGCCGGTTGCAGGCCGGCGCGTTGGGCGTCACCCGCACCGCGATCGGCCTGGAGGACGCCGTACCGCTGGCCCTGGACGAACTGGGGCCCGCCGCCGCCGACGTGCGGACCGACATCCCCGCCGACCTGCCGGCGGTCGACGCCGACCCGGGCCTGCTGGAACGGGTGCTGGTCAACGTCGTCGCGAACGCCCTGCGGCACAGCCCACCCGGGCAGCCGCCCACGCTCACCGCCAGCACCCACGCCGGGCAGGTGGAGCTGCGGGTCATCGACACCGGCCCCGGCATCCCCGAGGACCGCTGGGAGCACGTCTTCCTGCCGTTCCAGCGGCTCGGCGACCGGGACAACCAGACCGGGGTGGGGCTCGGGCTGGCGCTGTCCCGGGGGCTGGCCGAGGCGATGGGTGGCAGCATCACCCCGGAGACCACCCCCGGCGGAGGGCTGACCATGGTGCTGCGGCTGCCCGCCGCCGACGAGAGGCCGGACCGGTGACCCGCATCCTGGTCGTCGACGACGAACCCCAGATCCTCCGCGCGCTGCGGATCAACCTGCGCGCCCGGGGGTACGACGTCGAGGTCGCCGGGACGGGCACGGCCGCCCTGAAGGCCGCCGCCGGCCACCCGCCGGACCTGGTGGTGCTCGACCTGGGCCTGCCCGACCTCGACGGCGTCGAGGTCATCCGGGGGCTGCGCGGCTGGACCACGATCCCGATCATCGTGCTCTCCGGCCGGGCCGGCAGCGCGGACAAGGTCGCCGCCCTCGACGCCGGTGCCGACGACTACGTCACCAAGCCGTTCGGGGTCGACGAACTCCTCGCCCGGATCCGCGCCGTCACCCGTCGGCTCACCAGCGCGCCGGTCGACGCCGCCGCCGAGGCCCGGGTGGGCCGGCACACCGTCGATCTCGCCGCCCGCGTCGTCACCCGTGACGACGGCGCCGAGGTCCGGCTCACCCCCACCCAGTGGGCGGTGCTGGAGCGGCTGCTGCGCCACCCCGGGAAGCTGATCAGCCAGCGCCAGCTCCTGCACGAGGTGTGGGGGCCGGAATACCAGCACGAGACCAACTACCTGCGGCAGTACCTGGCGCAGTTGCGGCGCAAGCTGGAGGACGACCCGGCCCGGCCCCGGCACCTGATCACCGAGCCGGGCATGGGCTACCGCTACCGCCCCTGACCGGCGTCGCCCGCACTCAGGCCGTGCCCCGGCGGTGACCGGGCCGGCGGCTTTCTTCGGCTGACGCCCCGCCTCCGTCATCGGGCGTCGCTGTCCCGCCTGCCCTATCCGATGACGAGTCCGATCGTCAGGGCGACGACCGCGAGGAGCGGGGGGACGAGCTGCTTGAGCGCGGCGCTGGCCTTCGACGGTGCCGAGATCAGCAGCACCAGGCCGGCGGCGACCATCGAACCGGCGCCGACGAAGACCAGGGTCGCGCCGACGGTGTGCGCGCCGACGGCGTAGGCGACGATGCCGACGACGATCGCGACGGCCAGGAAGAGGTTGTAGAAGCCCTGGTTGAAGGCGAGCTGCCGGGTCGTCTCCGCCTCCTCGCGGCTGGTGCCGAAGACCGCGCGGGCGCGGGCGGTCGTCCAGACGACGGACTCCAGGTAGAAGATGTAGACGTGGATGAGGCCGGCGATGCCGGCCAGGATGAGCCCTGCGACGACCATGACGCTGCCTCCTTGGTACGCGCGGACGGAGATGTCCGCCACCGTCATTCTTCCTGTCCGCCGTGTTCTCGAATCAGGTGGTGGCGGGTTTCCCGTGCGCCTCCTACGGTGGGGGAGACGTGGGGGAGGTTCAGATTGGTCGACGCGGGTGACGCGGTGCGTTGGCTCCAGCTCGCCGCGCCCCGCGGTGGGCCGGACGACCTGCCCCTGCTGGTGAACCGGGCCGCGCCGGCCGTCGAGGCCACCGAGATCGTGATCTACCTGGCGGACTACCAGCAGGCCAGCCTCGTGCCGCTGCTCGGTGCCGGTCTGGACCGCGAGGCGCTGCCGATCGAGACGACCCTCGCCGGTCGGGCGTTCACCGGTCTCGACGTGCAAAGCGCGGCCGACAGCCCGGACCGGATCTGGGTTCCACTGCTGGTCGGGTGCGAGCGGATGGGCGTGCTGGAGATCGTCTCGTCGGCCGCCGGGGACCCGGCGATGAACGAGGCCGCCTGGGAGTTGGCGACCTGCGTCGCACAACTCGTGGTGAACCGCCGACCGTACGGCGACGTGGTCGAGCGGCTGCGGCGTCGGCTGCCGATGCAGGTCGCCGCCGAGATCGTCTGGGGTCTGCTGCCCCCGCTGACCTTCGCCACCGATGACATGCTGCTCACCACCATCCTCGAACCGTGCTACGACGTCGGCGGGGACATCTTCGACTACGCGCTCAACGGTGACGTGCTCAGCGTCGGGCTGTTCGACACCTGCGGGCACGGCATCAAGGCGAGCACCCTGGCCTCCCTCGTGGTCAGCGCCTACCGCAACGCCCGCCGCTGCGGCCTCGACCTGGTCGACACGGCGACCAGCATCGACAGGTGGGTGCGCTCCGAACACCCGCACATGTTCGCCACGGCGCTCCTCATCGAGCTGGAGCCGAGCACCGGCCGGCTCCGGGTGATCAACGCCGGCCACCCGGGCGCGTTGCTGCTGCGCGACGGCAAGGCGATCCGGGAGCTGCCGGGCCCGACCGCGCTCCCGCTCGGCCTGGGCCACCTGACGACCCACCGCCCCGAGGTGCACGAGGAAGAACTGCACCCCGGGGACCGCATCCTCGCCTACACCGACGGCATCACCGACGCGCGTGGCGTCGACGGGGAACGGTTCGGGTTGACGCGTCTCGTCGACTTCGTCAACCGGGCCCTCAACGACCAGCTGGCCACCCCGGAGACGATGCGTCGGCTGGTGCGCGCGGTGGTCGCCTACCAGTCGGGGCAGCTCGACGACGACGCGACGGCGCTGTTGCTGGAGTGGCGTCCACCGCACGCACCGCTGTCCCACCTGCGCGACCGCACGGCAGTCGGTCCCTAAGTCGGCCGTCAACCCGGGAGATCCACGTTGCTGCACCTGCTGACAACGGAGAGTGATCAATAGACGGAAGCGCGCCGCCGGTCGTGGACCGACGACGCGCTGGTGACGTCACGAGAAGATTGCCTCAAGGATGTCAGCAACCCATTTCAACCAACAAGTGGACATTTTGCCGCATCGCCTCTGTCAGGTGGATGAACGTTGGTGCTCGATGAGCATCAATATGCCGGCGTCACGGCTGACCCGCGTACCGTCGATCAGTCGGAATGCTAGTTGAGTGCCGACACAGGGTGATCGAGGGCTCGGCTGTGCCTTCACTCAGGAAGGTCAGGGGCCTCACTGTCCGATATGATCGTTATTGGCATTTGATTACTTTTGTGGCGATACAATATGATTGAATGTTCACTGATTGGCTGCAGAAAGTTGTGTCAATAAGCGTGGTCTGCGGTTTTTATGAGTAGCCTTCATAGTGTTGCATGCTCGCGCTAGGCTCGGCGTCAGAGGCAATGCGCATCGTCTATGTCTGAATACGTGGGAGGCCGGGCGTGGAGGATCAGCTGGTCCTTGCGGTTGCGACAGCGCTGGCGACCAAGGGTGCTGAGGCGTTCGGAGCGGGGGCCCGAGAGGCGATCGGTTCCCTGTTCCGTCTGGTCCGCGACCGGTTCGGTGCGGGCACTCGGGAGTCGGTGGTGCTTGACGGTGCGGTGGAGCACCCGGAGGAGCAGTGGCGGCACACTGCGCTCGCCTCAGCCCTGGCTGAGGTGATGGATCGGGACCCGCAATTCGCCACGGCGCTCACGGACGAATGGCGCAGGCTCGCCGGATCGGGTGTCATCGCTGGTCAGGGTCAGGTGATCAACCACTTCACTGGAACGGCTGGGAAGGTCGTCCAAGCCCGCGACGTGCGGGGGGACATCGTTTTCTAGCTCCCACCGATGGGATTTGCGGCGGGGCGGGTGGGGGCGCGGACGATTGGCACAGAATTCCTACGGAGCCGAAAGCATGCTGCCGTTCGGCACCTCGAACGAGCAGTCGGGAAGCGTGACCGGCCTGAGTGTCCAGGCCGGTGCCATTCACGGCGGAGTGCATTTCATCGGTGGTGCCGTGGAGCGTCTGCCGATCCCCCGACAGCTACCTGCCCCGTCGCCGAATTTCACCGACCGGGGGCGTGAGCTGTCGGAGTTGGACGACCTTCTCGATCAGGGGGGAAATGTCGTCGCCGTGCTGTGTGGGCCGAGTGGCGTGGGTAAATCGGCCCTGGCGAGGCAGTGGGCCTACGGCAGGCAGGCCAGTTTCCCTGACGGGCAGCTGTACGTCGGGCTGCGCGGGTTCAGTGATGATCAGCCGTTGGACCCGGGGGTGGCGCTGGCGGCCCTCCTGCGGGCCCTGGGGGTGGCACCGGACCGGATTCCGCTGGACCTGGCCGAGCAGGTCGCGCTGTACCGCACGGTGACCGCGAACAAGTCCCTGTTGGTGCTGCTGGACGACGCCTTCTCGGCGGGTCAGGTCAGGCCGTTGTTGCCCGCTTCGACGTCGACGGTGGTCCTGGTGACCAGCCGCCGCCGGTTGACCGGGTTGCTGCCCGAGGGTGCGCGGCTGCTCGACGTGGGTCCGTTGTCGGCCCGGCAGGCGGTCGAGTTGTTGGGCCGGGCGGTGGGCCGGGAGCGGATTCTCAGGGAGTCCGAGCCGGCCGAGGAGTTGGCGGGAATGTGCGGCGGCTTGCCCGTCGCGCTCCTGGTGGCGGCGGGGCGACTGGCCTCCCGTCCCAAGTTGACAGTTCGCCGGATGGTCGCCGAGTTGGCCGACGAGGCACAGCGACTGGTCGGCCTGTCGTTGGAGGACGGTATGTCGATCAGAACGATGTTCAATTTCTCGTACCAGGCGCTGACGTCGGAGGCGTCGGCGTTGTACCGGAGGCTGGCCCTGCACCCGGGGACGGAGTTCGGCATGGATCTGATCACGGCAGTGGTCGGGCCGGATCGGGACCAGGTGCCCCGGGTCGGTGCGGTGGTGGGCGAGCTGCTGGACGCGAGTTTGCTGGAGGAGGTCGCCGAGGATCGATTCAGGTACCACGACCTGATCCAACTGCATGCCCGTGAGCTGGCGGAGCAGCATGACCCGCAGGACAGTCGGCAGGCGACGGTACGCACGATGCTGGAGTTCTACCTTGCCGCCGCCCACCGCGCGGACCTGGTGGTGACCCCCTACCGACGGCGGCTGCCGTACAGCTATCAACGGACCTTTGCGGGGCCACCCGAGTTCTCCGACCGGGCCGCTGCGCTCGGCTGGTTGGAGCGGGAGCGGAGCAACCTGATGGAGGCCGGCCGGGTAGCCCTCGGCCTGGGTCACCACGAGCTGGCCTGGCAGCTCAGCGACGTGATGTGGCCCCTGCTGCTCTATGTGAAGAACTACCGGGACCGGCTGGAGATCGACGAGCGCGGGGTGCAGGCCGCCCGGGCCTGGGGGAACGTGTGGGCCGAGGCGGACATGCTCAAGCGGCTGAGCCGGGCGTGTGGCCACGTCGGTGACCAGGAGGCGGCCGAGCGGCACGGGCGGGTGGCGGTCGACCGGTATCGGCAGGCGGGCGACGTTCAGGGTGTGATCGACGCGGAGGAGGGGTTGGCCACCCTCTACGCCGAGACCGGCCGGGAGGAACTCGCGGCGGAGGCGTACGCCCGGGTCCTGACCGAACGGCGGGCGCTGCCGGACGTGCGGAGCGTGGGGCTGTCCTGTCTCAACCTGGGCATGCTCCGGACCCAGACCGGCCGGCCGGCCGACGCGCTACCGCTGCTGGTGGAGGCCGGGGGGATCTTCGCCGAGCTGGCCGAGGTCGACCCCTACAACACCGCCCGGGTGCTGGTTGCGCTGGCTGATGCCCACCTCGGCACCGGTGACCTGGACGCCGCCGAGAAGTCCGCCACCGAGGCTGCAGTGCGGATGGCCGAACTCGGCACGGACAGCGAGCGGGCAGAGGCGGTGTACCTGCTCGGCCGCGTCGCCGGGCGACGCGGCGACGTCGAGGCCGCACGCCGGCACTTCCGGGAGGCCGCCGACGTCTTCACCGCGCTCGACTCGCCCCGGCTGCCCGACGTGCTCCGTCGGCTCGACGAACTGGCCGGCGACGTGGGCGAGCAGTAGCGCGTCCAGGATGGTGCGCTGGTGGTACAGGGTTCCGGCGACCCAGCGGGCGTGGAGCAGTTGAGCCGTGGCGGTGAGCAGTCCGACGGTCGGTGGGCCGGTGGCGGCCAACCGGCCGAGGCGCAGCGGTGGGCCGTTGCGTACGCCGACGGCGACGTCGCCCGACGAGGTGCCGACGACGGCGAGGGCCAGCCCGGGGTACACCGTGAGGAGGCTCGCGCCGACCTCGGCCGGGTTCTCGGAGTCGATGACGGTCACCACGACGTCGGCCAGCCGCGCCGAGCGGGGTGCCGGCCGACCGGTCAGGAGCGCCACGACGACGGGCTCAGCTGGCGAGGTCATGGCCGAGCCTCCCACAATTCGGTTGAGGAAACGGCACCGGGCCGGCCTGCCGATGCCGACCGGGCTCGGCCAGTTGGAGCAGCCGGTACATGGTGCGCCGTAACAGCATGCCGGCCTCCCCCGGCCGGCCGGTCAGCGCGGCCATCACCGCCTGCTGGTCGATCTTGCCGGCCGGGGCGAGTTGGGGCGACAGCGGTCGGCGCGGGTCCAGTCGGCTGGCGGTGGCGTCCAGCAGGTGCTGGGGCGTGCCGGCGGCGGGCAGTGAGCGCAGCCCGGGTAGCAGCAGGACCCGTCGTCCGATCGCGGCGGCATAGGCGCTGACGGAACCGTGGTCGCCGATGACGTGGTCGGCGGCGACCACCGGTCCGCGCCAGTCCTCGGTCGGATCGGGCAGCAGCAACCCGACGTCGAGGCAGTCGCGGAGCCAGGCCCGGATCTGGCGGTGTCCGTGTGCGTCCCAGACCGCCGGGTGCAGCAGCGCGGCGACCCGGTACCGGTCCGGTGGGAGCTGTGTCATCAACTGTGGCAGCAGATCGGGCCAGTGCCCGAAGACGCCGTCCCGGCCCCAGGTGGAGGAGACCACCACGAGTTCGTGCTGCTCGTCCACGCCCAGGCTGCGCCGGTAGTCCGGGCGTCGGGGAAGGCTGGCGACGAGCCGGTCGATGCAGGGGTCGCCGACGACCACCGCCGCCTCGACCGCTTCCGGGCACTGTCGGCGCAGCACGTCCAGCTCGTGGTCGTGGGAGAGGGCGAGGGCGGTCGGGAGCACCCGCCCGCCATGGGTCAGCCGCTGCGCGTCGAGGCCGTACACCGGCGGGTCCGCGAGCACCGGTCCGCCGTACGGCCCGGGTCTCACCCGTTTGCCGTGTCCGGCGCCGTGGGCCATCACCAGTAGGGGCGCGTGCAGTTGGTGCAGCCCGCCGTAGGCGGCGGCGAGGCCGAGGTCGAAGCGCTCCCGGACAGCCTGGTGCCAGGGCAGGACGAACGCACCCAGCCGGTCGAGGAACCCCTTCACCTGATGGTTGAAGACGTCCGGCGCCACGGTGAAGACCAACTGCACCCGGGGGTCGCTCTCGACGTACTCGACCACGTCGAGCAACCGCTGGCAGCTCGCGATCGTGTGGGTCACCACGAGCACCGTCCGGCAGCCCGCCCGGCTCACCCAGCGGCTGGCGTCGATGCCGACGGGGGCGGATGACCATTCCAGCGACGTCATTGGTATCCCTCCTGCACTGAATGTGGACGGGATTCAGCGTCGAGGAGCCGGTTGCGGATCACCTTGCCGATCGCCTTGCAGTGGCCTTGCAGTGAGCTGGGAAGTGGAATGTCTGATTTTGGACTCTACGTAGAAATATCTGATGACCTTGCTCGGCTGGAACAAGAATTAAATAGTCAGGTGTCGATCAAGAATATGCGGGGGCGGTGCTGATGGAGTTCTCGATTCTGGGTCCTACCGAACTCACAGTCGAGGGGCGGTCGATCCCGCTGGGTGCGGCGAAGCAACGCGGCCTGCTCGCCATCCTTCTCTATCACGCCGGAGATCCGGTACGGATCGAGACGATTGTGGAATTTCTATGGCAGGGCTCCGGTGTCGACGCCCGCCGCCCGCTGCTCTACACGCTGGCCAGTCGGTTGCGGGCGGTCCTGCGAACCGTCGGCCTACAGGATGCCCTGGTGCGGGTGCCCGGAACCGGCGCCTATCGGCTGACCGTTGATCCGGAGTTGGTTGACTACCACCGCTTCCTGCGATTGACCGCCGAGGCGCAGCAGGCAATTGGTCGGGATCAACATGATCGGTGTGTCGCCCTGCTCAGCAGAGCGATCGAGTTGTGGCGGGACGACCCGCTTGCCGACCTGCGTGGCGCGCGGTGCGAACACCTGCGGCGGGATATGCGGGAGAAGCAATTCAGGGCAGCGAAGCTCTTGGCGGAGAGCGAGTTGTCCACCGGGCAACACAACCGCGTGTTGACCCGACTGGAGCCGTTGCTGATCGAGAACCCGCTCGACGAGGGCCTGGCCCGATTGTGGGCCACCGCTCTGAACGCGGCCGGTCGCACCTACGATGCGCACGACTTTCTGACGGCCTACCGTCGCCGCTATCGCCGGACGATGCGCACCGACCCTGTGCTGGACGTCGCGGATCTCCTGCCCGGTGCGCCAGCCAGAAACCACCTTGCCGCTGTGGACGGGGCGGCGGTGCCGGTGCCCCGGCAGTTGCCGAACGACGTGCCCGACTACACCGGGAACACCGGGCTGCTGGACGAGTTGGACGCCCTCGCTGCCGACGGTGGTAAGGCAAAGGTGGTCGTGCTGACCGGGATGCCCGGGGTGGGTAAGACGACCCTTGCCGGACACTGGGGACACCGCCGGCAGAGCTGGTTTCCCGAGGGGCAGCTGTGCTTCAACGCGGAGGCGCACGGCCCGGTGTCGCCGGTACGTCCGCAGGAGGCGCTGCACCGGTTTCTGGTCGCCCTCGGTGTTCCGGCCGAACGGGTACCCGACGACCCGGACCGACGCGTCGCTCTCTACCACCGGCTGATGGCGGGGCGGCGGATGCTCGTGGTGCTGGACAACGTCGTCGACTCCGACCAGGCGCAGCAACTCCTTCCCCGCTCCGATACCAGCCTCACGATCGTGACCAGCCGTGACCGGCTTCGCGGCCTCGGCGTCCGACACGGCATCCGGAGCCTCACCGTCATACCGTTGTCGAGTCCGGAACGCCACCGGATGCTCAGCCGGATCATCGGGCCCGAGCGCGCCGACGCGGAGCCTGCGGCGTTGGAGACGCTGGCCCGGCTGTCGGGCGGGCTGCCGCTGGCGTTGCGGGTCATCGGTGAGCACGTCGGCTCCCGGCCCGAGGTCCGACTGGGCGACCTGGCCGACGAACTGGCGAACCGGCTGCTCGACATCGAGGGTGACGAGACCGACGAGATGACTCTACGGACGGTCTTCGCCTGGTCGGTCAACGCGCTCGCCCCGCTGCCCGCGAGACTCTTCCTCCTCCTCGGCCTCTGCCCGGGCAGCACCATCGGCGTCGAGGCGGCGGCGGCGATGCTGTCGGTGGATGCCGCCGATGCCGAGCGGGCCCTCGACCGGCTGGGCCGGGCACACCTGGTCAACCACGACACCGTCCGCCGGTACCGGATGCACGACCTGCTGCGCAGGTATGCCGCCGACCGGGCCCGGATGGACGAGCCGGCCGAGCAGCGGCGGGCAGCGCTGCATCGGCTGTGGGACTGGTACCTGCTCACGGCCTTCCACGCCGTCAGCCAACTGGAACCGGACCGGTCACCCGTCCCCGACCTGCCCGAGCCCGGCGGGGTGACCCCGATGACCTTCACCTCCGACGGTGCCGCCCTGCGGTGGTGTGAAGCGGAGCGGACCAACCTGCTCGCCCTGGTCCGGAGCGCCGCCGCGGAGGGCTTCCACCGGCACGCCTGGCAGATCGTCGACACGGTCCACGAGGTCTTCGACCGGTCCGGCAGCCAGGAGGACATGCGGGAGATGCTGGAGATCGCCCTCGAAGCCGCGACCGTCGAGGGGCACGACCTGGGCCGGTTGGGGACGCTCGCCAACCTCGGTACCACCTACTTCACCCGCCACGACCACCAGCGTGCCGGGGCCCTGTTCGCGCAGGCGCTGCAACTCGCCCGCGAGAAGGGATTCACCGAGTTGCAGATGGTCTGCCGGCACAACCTCGCCTCGGTTCAGCTACGGTCCGGCGCGACCAGCACCGCCATCGAGACCTTCCGGCAGGTCCTGACCGACTGCCGCACAGTCGGCCACGCGACCGGTGAGGCACTCACCCTCTACCACCTCGGCGATGCCTACCGTCAGCTCGGGCACTACGGACAGGCCCGCCGCCTCTACCAGCAGGCTCTTGCCATCTGTGACCGGATCGGCTCGCTGCGGGGGCAGAGCCTCAATCATGTCCGGCTCGCCGAACTCGGCCTGGACACCGGCGAGCCCGAGACCGCGCTCGCGCAGAGCCGGGTGGCGCTGGACCTGCACGACCGGGTCACCGACGACACGATCCGCTGTGACGCCCTCACCATCTCGGCCGAGGCCCAGCTCCGTCGGGGGCGGCACCACGACGCGTTGGCCGAAGCGACCCTCGCCCGGGCCGTCGGGGACGAACTCGCTGATCCGGTACGCACGGCGCGGGCCCTTGCCGTCCTGGCGGACACCCTCAGTGCGACAGGCGATCACGAGGGTGCCGCCAGCCGGGGTCGGGAGGCCCTCGACATCCTCGACGACACCAACGACCCGCAGCGGCAGGCCATCCGGGACCGACTCTCCGCGTACCACGATCACCGGGGGCGGTAGGACGAGCCGTGCGCGGGGCAGCGCTCGCGGCGCGGCCGGGGCCGCCGAAACGGTCCCGGCCGCGTCTCCTGCCGGAGTCACCCGTCGAGCGGCTTGATCCAGATCTTGCGGTACTGGACCGGGTTGCCATGGTCCTGGAGCCGGATCGCGCCGGCCGCCGGACCCTCCGGCCGGCTGCCGCCGGTCGGGCCCAGGATCTCCACGTCGTCGTGCACGGTGACGCCGTTCCACACCACGGTGACCCGGGGGTTCGCCACCTTGACGCCGGCCGCGTCGTAGCGGGCCTGCCGGTATTCGATGTCGTACGTCTGCCAGGTCTGGGGCGGTCGGGCCGCGTTCACGTCGGGCGCCTTCTGGGTGTAGATGGCGGCGGAGTCGTTGTTCTGCGGCGGGTCGACGCCGAACGAGTCCAGCACCTGGATCTCGTAACGGTCCTGGAGGTAGACCCCGCTGTTGGCGCGCTGCTGCCCGGTCACCTCCGGCGGATAGAGCGGCAGGTTGAACTCCACGTGCAGCCGGAAGTCGCCGAACGCCTGCACGGTGCGCAGGTCGCCGCCGCGTACGGTCATGGTGTTGCCGGCGAGCGTCCACTCCGGCTCGCGCCCGTCGGTGTGCTGCCACTCGGTGAGGTCGCCGCCGTCGAACAGGGTGATCCGTTCACCGCGCGGCCGGACGGCGAGCACGTCGAGGTTGACGTGCCCGGAGTCCGCGCTCTCCTTGCGGTATTCGACGATGTTGCGGCCCCGCCGCAGGTGCGCCCTGGTGGTGACGGTGCTCCACTCCTCCCAGGTGACGGTGGAGGGGAAGACCGTCTGTTCGATCCGCTTGCCGTTGACATAGAGGCTGAGCTGTTTCGGGCCGGAGAACGGGTTGGGACCGTTGCTGTAGCGCATCGCCAGGTCATGGTTGCCGGCCTCGGGCACGTCGACGGAGATCCGGGTCGACGAGCCGTCGTCGGCGAATCCGGCGGCGAAGCCGGCACCGGAGTAGGCGGCGTGGTCGGCGGCCATCCCGACGCCGACGGTACGACCCTCCTCGGCCTCGAAGAAGGTCTGCGGCTGGGTCACCCGGCCGGGGATCTCGTTGAGCGTGTACCAGGCCTCGGTGTTCCACAGTTGCTCGCCGTCGGCGGCGGAGAACGGGCGCGGGGAGCGGACGTGCACCACCCGGTTCTCCTTCAGGCCCGGGATGCGCAGCCGGACGGTGCGACCGTTGGCCGCCAGCACCGCCCGGGTCACGGTGAGCTTCTCCAGGTCGAGCTTGGGACCGCCGTACTGGCTGGTCGCCCCGTAGCGCCACTGCGTCACCTGGTACGCCTCGGCGAGCCGCCCGGCGGTCTCGGCCGAGACCGGCTCGGTGTACTCCAGGTCGAACCCGTTGGCGGTGGCCCGCATCTGCTTGACCTCGAACGTCGAGGTGCCGTTGGGGGTGAGCTTCTGCAGGCCGTAGCTGAGCTTGCCCTCCTGGCCCCAGTTGCCGCCGGCACCCACGCCGCCGACGTAGACCGCGCCGTCGGGGCCGAGGGCGACCTCGTTGACGCCGGCCTCCAGGCCCTGCGTGTGCCGGAACACCGCCCCCTGGTACTGCCCCTCGACCTCGTCGAGGTACACCCGTTGCAGGCCGCCGTAGGTCACGTCACCGACGACGAGTTGCCCGGCGTACGGGCCCTGCGCGAGCAGCACCGGAGTGGACGGTGAGTTGCCGATCTCGTTCTGCGGCAGCCAGACGATCGGCCGGGTCACCGGCTTGTCGTCGAACGGCCCGTCGGGGCTGGTGTAGTGGTTGAAGAACGCCCCCTGCTGGATCTGGACCAGTTTGGACGCGGGCAGCCAGCCACCCTGGTTGTCGGTGACGAGGACCTCGCCGCGCGGCCCCCAGCCGATCCCGTTCGGGGTGCGCAGGCCACCGGCGACGTACGTGATCTTGCCGGTCCGGGCGTTCACCTTGATCGAGGTGCCCCGGTGGGGGGCGGGCTGCGGCACGGTGGTGGCACCGCCCTGGTTGATCGCGACCGACAGGTTGAGGTGGAAGAACCCGTCCCGGTAGAGCAGGCCGAAGGCGAACTCGTGGAAGTTGCCGCCCCAGGGCCAGGTGGCGACCGTACGACGGTCGTCGGCGACGCCGTCGCCGTCGGTGTCCCGCAGCGCGGTCAGCTCGTGCTTCTGGCTGACGTAGACGGTGTCGTCGACCACCGCGACGCCCTGCGGCTCGCGCAGCCCGTCGGCGAACCTGCGGTAGGTCACCCGGTCGGGGCCGGTCGCACCGGTCGCGCCCTCGACCAGGTAGATCTCGCCGGTCGCGTTGTCGGTGCCACCCCAGGTGCTCATGACCAGGTCCCCGTCGGGGCGGAACGCCATCCCGGTGACCTGGGGCCGGAATCCGTCGGGGCGCAGGTCGGTGAGGGTGTAGCCGGGGTGCACCCGGTCGAGTGGCAGGCCGTCGCCGGCCGAGTCGGTGGCCCCCTCGCAGTACTTCCAGCCCGGCGCGGTGACCCGGACCACCCCGGCGTCGGTGCTCAACGCGGAGTTCGGGACGAGAATGAAGTCGGCGGCGCCCGGTGGCCGCCATTCGAGCCGCAGCACCTGGCCGCCGCCGTCGTCGAAGTGCGCGATCCGTAACGGGTGCAGGCCGGCGGTGAGGGTGGCCGATCCCTCCTTGGCGGTTTCGCCGTGCAACCCGTCGTGGTCGACGACGACCGTGTCGCCGATGGCCAGTCGGGAGCCGTCGTCACTGGTCAGGCGGAAGGCGTAGGTGCCGTCGACCGGTGCGGCGAGGTTGGCGGTGACGTGGCTGATGAACCGGTCGGCGAGCCCGAAGTCGTCCGTGCTGGTCCAGTTGACCTGCGGCATCAGCTTGTCGACGTTCGGTGTCTGCGCGGCCTTGAGGGTGCACAGCGCGGACAGCGGGGTGCCCATGTCGTACGAGCGCAGGGTGACGCCGGGTTCCTGCGGCGGGAGGTCGGCGGCGGGCGCGGCGGTGGCGGGGGTGACGGGGACGGTGGCGAGGACGGTCGCCAGGGCGGTGCCGGCGGCCACGAGCGCGGGTCTGCGACGCCAGCGCCGCCGGTGCGGGGTGGTCATGGTTCCTCCAGTGGTGGTGGGCCCGGCCGGGGAGGGACCGCGCCACTTTCTCCCGATGGCGGGTCGGTATGGAACTCGTCACACCAAAGATTGATCGCAGACGCTAGCACTTTGGATCGATTCGGGGAAACTTTTCGATGAAGGAGCAAAAGTGGCTTCGGGTGGCCTGATTCCACCGGCTCGTGGGCTGGTGGGGGTGCCGGAGTTGAGGCACTATGCCCATGGACTCTGCGCAGCTCAAGCCCGGACTGGTAGGTGAATCGTGCCGCTGCCCCGTCGCATGGTCGTTTCCGGTGTGGTCGCCACTGTCGTCCTCGGCACGGCGGCGGGCGCGGTCCTCTGGGCGGGTCGGGACGACCCGGGCTACCAACCGCCGACGTCGCACGTGGTGCAGCCGGGGGCGCCCGGCCAGCCGGGCCGGCAACTGTCCAGCACCGACCTGGCGCAGGTCTCGCCGCCCGGGTTCACCGCCGCCGACAGCCTGTTCATCCAGGGGATGATCCCGCACCACACCCAGGCCCTGGCGATGACCGCGCTGCTGGCCGGGCGCACCACCAGCCCCGACGTGACGCTGCTCGCCAAGCGGATCGAGGTGTCGCAGGGCGACGAGATCGCCCGGATGCGGAGCTGGCTCGCGGAGCGGAACGTGCCGACCGCCGGCCCGCACGGCGGCGCGGGGCACGACGCGCTCATGCCGGGGATGCTCACCGCCGCGCAACTCGACCAGCTCAAGCAGGCGCGCGGTACGCAGTTCGACCGGCTCTTCCTCACCGTGATGATCCGCCATCACCAGGGCGCACTGACCATGGTGGAGCAGTTGTACGCGGGCGGCGGCGGGCTGGAGCCGGCGAGCGACCAGTTCGCCCGCGAGGTCAACGCCGACCAGGGCATCGAGATCCAGCGTATGCAGCAGATGCTGGCCAAGCTCGGCTGAGCCACCGCCCAGTCCCGCGCAGGCCCGGCTGCGGCCCCGGCCTGGCCCGCGTAGAACGGCCTGGCCCGCCCCGCCTCCAGGGGCGACGACGTCCGCTCGTGCATGAGAAGGCCGGGGCCTGCCCAGCAATGCTGGGCAGGCCCCGGTTATGCGTAGCCCGTCGGTCCGGCCGGACCGGGCGGGCTACCTGTCGAGCTGGTCGATCAGCACCTGGGCGTCGCGGACCAGCAGGTTGCGCGCGCCGACGGCGTTGAGGGCGCGGGCCTGGTCGAGGAAGGCGGTCAGGTGGGTGACCGCCTCCGCCGACTGGCCGCCGCTGGCCGCCGCGCCGGCCTTGCCGAGACTGGTGGTCAGCTTGTCGGCGTTGCCCGCGCTGACGGTGCCGGCGGACCGGTAGCCGTCGACGAGAGCCTGGAGGTCGGCGAAGGACGCCGTGGTGGTGAAGGTGACGGACCGGGTGGTGGTGTTACCCGCCTTGTCCTTCGCGGTCACCACGAGGGTGTGGCTGCCCAGCGGGAGGCTGGACAGGGCGACCGTCGCCCCCCGGGCCACCCGCTTGCCGTCCAGCAGCGCGCTGTCGGGGTTGATGCCGGGCCCGGAGCCGGTGTCGGTGATCGTCCAGTCCACCGTCACCGCGCCGGAGTCACCGTACGACGTGCCGTCGGTGAGCCCGGACACCTGCACGGCGGGCGCGGTCCGGTCGATCTTGAGCCACTGGCTGCCCTGCCGGGAGGTGTTGCCGGCACCATCGACGGCCCGGTAGCGCACCGGGCCCCTGACGTCGGCGCTGATCGTCGCGACGCCGCTGGCCGGCACGTCCACCCAGGTGACACCGTCGTCGACGGAGTACTGGCCGGTCCACATGCCGGCGATCAGGCCGGTGAGGGTGAGCGTGACGTCACCGGTGTACCAGCCGTTGCTGCCGGTCGGCTCGGCCGGGCCCACCGTGGCGGCGACCCGGGGGTTGAAGGTGTCCGCCAGGTCCACCACGGCCTGTCGGAGCGTCCCGTGCGGTGCGGCGTCGAGCTTGTCGGCCAGCGTCCGCAGCTGCGCCTCGGCGGCGAACCGCTTGCCGTCGGCGGCGAGCTCCCCGGCCCGGCTCAGGACCGTGTCGACCTCCGCGCTCAACGACTGGTCGATCGCGTCGGCCCGGACCAGTTGGTCGTGGTAGGCGCGGACGAGCGCGAAGCTCGGCGTCCAGCTGATCTTGGGCTGGCCCTGGGCGTTGAACCCGGCCAGCTTCACCTGGCCGGCGGCCTCGATCTCGGCTGCCGACAGGTGCCCGCTGGGGGTCAGCTTGAACACGTCGAAACCGCGGGCGATCTCGTTGCCGTAGAGGTTGCCGTTGTACCAGTACGCCGACCAGTAGCCACCCAGCACGAGCGAGTTCGCGTTGACCGGTCCCCGGTCGAAGAACGCGATCTCCCGCGGGTGCGCCGAGTCGGTGAAGTCGAACACCGAGATGCCGCCCTGGTACCAGGCCTGCATCATGATGTCGCGACCCGGCACCGGGATCAGCGAGCCGTTGTGCGCGACGCAGTTCTCCTGGAGCGACTGGGGCACCGGCAGCTTGTAGTAGCTGGCGAAGGTCATCTTCCGGTCGACGATGTCGAAGATGGCGTTGGCGCCCCACTGCGGCTGGTCGGTGTCGCGGCAACGGGCCCCGCCGCCGCCACCCCACTCGTCGGTGAAGATCACCTTGGTGCCGTCGTTGTTGAACGTCGCCGAGTGCCAGTACGCGAAGTTCGGGTCGGCCACCTCGTCGATCCGCTTCGGGTTCGCCGGGTCCGAGATGTCGATCAGGATGCCGTTGCCCTGGCACGCGCCGGCCGCCAAGCCGATCTCCGGATAGGCGGTGATGTCGTGGCAGGCGTTGGTGTTCGGCGTGGGCGACCAGGTCGACCCGGACGGGTGCCGGGGCGTCACCGGGCCGTTCTGGAGGCCGTCGACCCGGCCCGTGTTCGGGTCCTGGAACAGCCTCGGCTGGTTGACCACGGCGGCGTTCTGGGGGGCCGCCACCGGCACCTTGATGACGTCGATCCGCCACCGCGACGGGTTCTCCCCGTCGGCGGCGTTGTTGTTGCAACCCTCCATCGTGGTCGCCGGGCGCACGGATGCCGTACCGGAGACGTAGATGTAGATGTTGTCGGCGTCCCGGGGATCGGTCACCACCGTGTGGGTGTGCGAGCCACGGCAGAGTTGCACCCCCGCGACCTGCACCGGGTTGCGCACGTCGCTGATGTCGAAGATCCGCACGCCCTGGAACCGGGTGCCGACGTTGGGGTTCGTGCCGCAGTCGACCCGTCCCCGGGTCTCCTCGACCGACATGAAGAGCAGGTTGCCCTGGACCGAGAGGTCACCCTGCCCACCGGGGCACACCACGCTGGTGACCAGGGTGGGCTCGGCCGGGTTGGCGACGTCGGTGATGGTGAACCCGTTGTAGTTGCCCTGGAAGGCGTACCGGCCGCCGAAGGCGAGGTCCGAGTTGTAGTACCCGCCGTTGCCCGGGTTGGTCGGGTCGACGAATCCGGCCGGCTTGTCGCGGTGGGCAACCTGTTCGAGGTTGCTGATCGCGGACTGTGCGTCGAGCCAGCCCGCGCCGAGGCCGACGCGCGGGTCGGGCTCGGCCGCCGACGCCGTGCCGGGGATCACGCCGACCAGGAGCAGCCCTGCGGCTGTCAGGCCGAGCAATCGTCGACCCCGGCGTGCCCTGGGGGTTGAGGGAGTGGTCATGTATCGCCTTCCGATCGAAGGACCAGCCGCGACGTCCTATAGGGAGAAACGCGCCGCGTGAGTAAGGACCGTACCGATGATCAGTCGGTGGTCAAGACGCTCATGTGAGTTATGCACATGTTTGCGCGGCAAGGCGTGCGCAATCGCCTTCGGGCCGACCGCGCAGGTCACGACAGTCGTAGCAGCCGCCGGCCCGGTCCTTGCGCCAGTCGTCGAGTCGCCGCCCGCCCGCCACGCCCGGACCGTCCGCCCGGCGGACGTCCCCGAGCGCTCGCGTTCGGTTTCTGGCACCGTGGGTACGACGTACTGCGTCATCGGATGTCCGGTACGCCTTGACGAAGGGGGTTCGCGTGGAATTCACGATGGCGACCCGCCAGGAGGGTGCCGGTACGGTGGTCGAAGTCGCCGGCGACCTGGACATGAGCACCACCCCCCGGTTGCGGGAGCGGTTACGCGAGGTGGCGGAGGGCGGTGCCCGGGTCGTGGTGGTCGACCTGAGCGGCGTCGGGTTCATGGACTCCAGCGGCCTCGGCGCGCTCGTGGTCGCCTATCGCGACCTGCGGGACCGCAACGGCTGGCTCGGCCTGGCCGGGGTCCGCCGGTCGGTCCGCACGGTGTTGTCGATCACCTCGGTCGACCAGGTCATCGGCATCTTCGACACGGCGCGGGACGCCGAGGCGGCAGCCCGGGTGTCGTGACCGTCCTCAGCCGGGCGGGACGCTGGCCCGGCTGGTGTCCGCGCCGGCGGTGCTGCGGCGCGGCCCGTGACCGCCGTACCAGTCGATGATCAGCATGGTCGCGTCGTCGGCCAGGGCCGGACCGGCGGTGGCCAGCACCGCGTCCGACAGCGCCCGGACCGCCTCGCGGGGGTGCAGGTGCGTGATGTCGAGCAGGGCGGCCGGCAGGTCGAGGTCGGCGGCGTTGCGTTCGCGCATCCCGTCGGTGACCACGACCAGCCGGTCACCGGGCCGCAGGGCGATCTCCCCGCTGCGGAAGCCCGCCTCGGGGAACATGCCCAGCGGAAAGTTGCCGGGAAGTTCCAGTGCCGTGGTCCGGCCGTCGCGGACCAGGATCGGCGGGACGTGCCCGGCGTTGAGCAGTTCGCAGTGCCCGGTGGGCAGGTCGATCCGACCCAGCACCGCCGTCACGTAGGCGCCACGGACGTTGGCGTGCTGGGCGATGGCGCGATTGGCCTCGTCGGCCTGTGCGGTCAGACGCATCCCCCGACGGCGGGTGTTGCGCAGGCTGCCCACCCCCAGGGTGGCGGTCAGCGCGCTGGCGACCCCGTGGCCCATCGCGTCGGTGACACTGACGTGCAGCACGTCCCGGGCCACGCTGTAGTCGAAGGTGTCCCCGCCGACGCTCGCGGCCGGCTCCAGCCAGCCGGAGAGGGTGAACGCGCCGGACTCGCAGGTGAACGAGGCGGGCAGCAGACGGCGTTGGATCTCGGCCGAGAGGGTGAACGGGGTGCTGCGCTGCCCCCACTCGAACAGGTCGGTGTGCCGCCGGTTGGCGATTATTACGAACGCCAACGCGTGCGCGGTCCGGGCGACCCGGGTGATCACCTCGGCGTCCGGCTCGTCGGGCAGGTCGATCTCCAGCAGGCCGACGACCTCGCCGCGTTCGGTGACGGGTGCGAGCAGCCGCCACCGGCCGTTCCCGGGCAGCACCTGGGGGACCTGGTGGCGTACCGCCTGCTCGTAGGGCCCCCCGTCGAAGGGCAGCACCTCGGCCGTCTCCTCGTCCTGGAAGCGGCCCGGCCCGTCGGCGCCCGGTTGGTGGGTCAGCCGGACCAGGGCCCGACCGCTGAGATCGGCGATCAGCAGCGAGACGCCGAGCGCGTTCAACGCGGAGGCGATGGCCCCGGTGACCGCCTCGACGGCCTCGACCGGCGCGGCGTCCTCGGCAGACTGCAGCATCTCGGCCAGCACGATCTGCTCGCTGTCCTCCACCCGTCGAGCATAGGCACTTCCGGTGCCGTCCGCCTCACGGGCAGCCGGCGCCGGACACCGCGACGGTTGTCGCCGGCGTCCCCGGCCCTGGTGGGTCCACTGTCCCACCCCTTACCGGGTCGGCCACCCCCGTTCGCCGGTCGGCAGGGGTGTCCGGGTGCCGGGGCCGGCGCGGTCAGCGGCGGGCCAGGGCGGATTCGAGCCGCTGGATCAGCGTCTTACGGTTCTTGCCCCGGTGTTCGGCGCGGAGCGCGGCTCTGAGCTGTGCGGTGTCGAGGTCGCGAACGTGCCGGGTCGCCTCGGCGACGGTCAGCTCGGTGAGGGACCCGGCCGACGTGACGCCACGCCGGGCGCGTCGGGCCGGCCCGGTGTTGGCGACGTACTGCCGGCCGGACGTCGACGCCTTGCGCTTTCTGGCGTCGGTGGCGCGCTGCTGCTGCGGGGAGAGCTGCTTCCAGGCCCGGTCGGGCAGGTAACGGTCGGTCTCGCCGTCGTGCCGGGCCCTGGTGGTGCCCTGCCTGGTCCGCCACTTCTGGTCGCCCCAGCGCCGCAGGGACTGCTGCCGGTCGTCCCGTGGGCCCTGGTAGCCGCCGCCGCGCTTCTGGTACTCCCGGGTCAACAGCTGCGACTTGCGCGCCGACCACTGCCCCGGCCGACCACCCCGGTCACCGGCCCTGATCTCGTCCTTGAGTTGCTCCCGCAGCTCGGGCTTCGTGTACCGCGCCATGGGTGCGGAGTACCCGTGGTCGACCGCCGTACTCACCCCCGGTCGGCGACGAGCTGGCCACGTAGGGCGGCCAGCGTCCGGGTGAGGAGCCGGGAGACGTGCATCTGGGAGATGCCGACCCGGTCGGCGATCTCCACCTGGGTCAGGTTGCCGTAGAAGCGCAGGGTCAGGATCCGGCGTTCGCGTTCCGGCAGGGTGGCGAGGGCGGGGCCGAGGGCGACGTGGATCTCGACCAGTTCGAGTTCGTGGTCCTCGACGCCGAGGGTGTCGGCGAGTTCCATGCCGCTGTCGGTGCCGATGGGGGTGGACAGCGAGGTGGCCTGGTAGGCGCGGGCCCCCTCCAGCCCTTCCAGGACGGTCTCCTCCGACACGTCGAGGTCGGCCGCGATGTCGGCGACGGTCGGCGAGCGCCCCAGGGTGTGGGTGAGCGTGCTGTTCGCCTCGCTGATCGACAGGCGTAGCTCCTGGAGCCGGCGGGGGACCCGCACCGACCAGGTGCGGTCCCGGAAGTACCGCTTGATCTCGCCGACGACGGTGGGGATGGCGTACCCGGTGAAGGCGACGCCCCGCTCCGGGTCGAAGTGGTCGACCGCCTTGATCAGCCCGACCGCCGCGGTCTGGGTCAGGTCGTCGTCCTGCACGCCGCGCCCCGCATAGCGACGGGCCAGGTGGCGGGCGAGCGGCAACCACGCCTCGATGGCGCGGGCCCGCAGGGCCGGGCGGCGCGGGTCGTCGGCCGGCATCGCGGCCATGGTGGCCACGAGATCGTCGGCGCTGGCGGCGAGGTGCTGGTCGAGGTGGGCGGCGGTGGTCGGTTCGGACGTGGTGAGCATGCTGGGCCTTCCGCACGTGCCCGCTGATCGGAGCGACCGGAGACTTCTCCGCATCGGCTGACGCCGGAAGCACGCGGACGGGCTGCGCGCTGTCGCAGGGTCACGATCACGGGCCTGGCACCGCGTCATGTCGTCCATGTAGTGGACCGAATGCTACCCGAATGATCGATGAATTACCAGCCGAACGGCCGATGCCGGTCACCGGCTGAACGCCTCTCGCCGGCACGCGGTCATCCTGGGCGACTGGAAGTCACCGTTCGGACCGACCTCGGTGATGCCGAACTCGGCCGTCCTGGTATCCGGGGCCGCCCTCCTTGGCCACGCACTTACCCCAGACCTTCCGCAGGGCCTCGATCTCGTCGTTGGTCGCGTCGAGGGGATCAGCGGACGCTGGTCGTCGGGGGAGCCCGCCGGGCCGCACGACCCCGGCTCCGGACTCTGCAACGAGGCGACCCGGGAACTGCCGGTGGTTCCGCGGTCCTGACAGGTTTCTGAAGAACCGTCGCCATGCTCCCGGTGTGCCAGCAGAACAGCCACCAGCGCAGAGTCCACCGCGCCGCTTCAGTCGACGCGCGATCGTCCCGGCGGTGCTGATCCTGGCGATGTCGGCCATCGGGGCCGGCATCGCCTGGTCGGTCCACCGTGGCCCGTCCACCTCCGCCGCCGCCCCGCCGGTCACGGTGGAGACGGTGGCCGTCGTCCGGACCGACCTCGCCACCACCGTCTCGTTGACCGGCACCCTCGGTTACGGCCGGGCCGAACCGGTGAAGGGCGGTCGGAGCGGGACCGTCACCTGGCTGCCGTCGGCGGGGGCGACGATCACCCGGGGCAAGCAGCTCTACCGGGTCGACGACCAGCCGGTGCCCCTGTTCTACGGCGGCATGCCGCTGTACCGCGATCTGGCGGAGCCCGGCACGGTGGGCCGCGACGTGCGGATCGTCGCCACCAACCTCAAGGCGTTGGGTTACGGGATCGGCCGCCAGCCCGCGCCGGGGGAGAAGGTCACCCGGCCGGCGAAGGCGGGTCCCACCGCACCGGCCTCCGGGCAGCAGCAGGCGGCCTCCGGGCAGGGGGAGGCCGCCTCGGGGCAGGAACGGGCAGGGGCGGGGAGGGCAGCGTCCGGGCAGGGCGCGGCGGCGCCCACACCGGCCGCGGGCGGCACGGCCGCCACCTCGACCCGGGTCGTCGTCCGCAAGGGTGACGGGGTGCTGACCGGGTCGCTGATGCGGGCCATCAAGCGTTGGCAGCAGGACGCCGAGTTGCCGGTGACCGGCCGGATCGGCGTCGGCGACGTCGCCGTGCTGCCCGGCGCGGTCCGGGTCGACGCCGTCACCGCACTGCGGGGCGACGCCGCCGAGACGCCGCTGGTGACCGTCACGCCGACCACGAAGGTGATAACCGTCCTGGCCAAGGCGGCCGAGGCAGGCACGATCCGCCGGGGCGACCAGGTGACGGTGACCCTGCCGGGCGACAAGACGGTCGACGGCACGATCTCGGCGATCGGCACCACCGTCACGCAGGACGACGACGCGGGCCCGACCGGCGAGCCCACGCGCGCGGTCACGGTGACCGTGGACGACGACCTGGCCGGGATCGACGCGGCCGACGTCCAGGTCGACCTGGTCGGCGAGACCCGACCGGACGTCCTCGCCGTCCCGGTGGGCGCGCTGGTGGCGCTCAGCGAGGGCGGGTACGCCCTGCAACTGGCCGATGGCGGCCGGTTCGTCGCCGTCACCACCGGCATGTTCGCCAAGGGGATGGTCGAGGTCACCGGCGACGGTGTCACCGAGGACCTGAAGGTGGTGACCACCTCGTGACCGTGCTGGCCGTACGGGACGCCGCCATGCGCTATCCCGGTGGGGTCACCGCCCTCGGGGGCGTCTCGCTCGACATCGCCGAGGGGGAGATGCTGGCCATCGTCGGCCCGTCGGGTTCCGGCAAGTCGACCCTGCTGCACATCATGGGCACCCTGGACCGGCCGACCTCCGGCACGGTGCACCTGGGCGGGCTCGACGTCGCCGGGCTCTCCGACCGGCAGTTGTCCGCGTTGCGCGGGCGCTGGCTGGGCTTCGTCTTCCAGCAGTTCCATCTCACCGGAGGGCTGAGCGCGGCCGAGAACGTCGCCACCGGGCTGCTCTATGCCGGGGTGGCCCGCCGGCACCGCCGGTCGTTGGCCCTCGCGGCGCTCGACCGGGTCGGTCTGGCGCACCGCGTCACCCACCTGCCGCACCAGCTCTCCGGCGGGGAACGGCAGCGGGTGGCGATCGCCCGTGCGCTGGTCCACCAGCCCGCGCTGCTGCTCGCCGACGAACCCACCGGTGCCCTGGACACCCGCACCGGCCAGGCCGTCCTGGACCTGCTGTACCGGCTGCACGCAGAGGGCACCACCATCGCCGTCATCACCCACGACCGGGACATCGCCGCCCGCCTGCCCCGCCGGGTCGAGCTGCGCGACGGCCAGCTGGTCGCCGACTCCGGCCGGGTGGTGACAGCCCGATGACCACACCCACCAGCACGGGTACGCGGCAGACGCCGCACCCGCGTACCGCCCGCGAAGCCGCCCGGCCGGTCCGGCTGGCCGTGGCCGACCTGCTCGGTCTGGGGCTGCTCGGCATCCGTACCCGGCGGACCCGGGCCGCGCTGTCCGCGCTCGGCATCGCCATCGGGATCGCCACGATGATCGTGGTCACCGGGATCCCCGCCTCCAGCCGGGCCCAGCTGATGTGGGAGCTGTCCGCGCTGGGCACGAACATGCTGGAGGTCAGAGCGCTGCCCGACCAGGACCCGCCGGCGCTGCTGCCGAAGGAGTCGACCGGCATGGTGCGGCGGGTCGGCCCGGTGACGGGCGTCAGCGCGGTGGCCAACACCCACGCCCTGGTACGCCGTTCCGACCGTGCCGACCCGGGGGACGGCTCCGGCCTGACGGTGCTGGCCAGCCAGCTCGACCTGCTCCCGATCATCAACGCCCGGGTCCAGTACGGAAGCTGGCTCACCCCGGCGACCGCCCGGTTTCCCACCGTGGTGCTCGGCGCGGTGGCCGCGACCCGGCTGGGAGTCGTCGACGTGTCCACCGGAGGTGGCCCCGGCCAGCAGGTGATGATCGGCGACTGGTGGTTCACCGTCGTCGGCATCCTGGCCGGTGTCCCGCTGCTGCCGGAGATCGACCGGTCCGTGCTGGTCGGCTGGCCGGCAGCGCAGTCCGAACTCGGCTTCGACGGGCACCCCACGGTGCTCTACGTCCGGTCGCTGGAGCCGGCAGTGGAGCAGGTCCGGGCGGTGCTGCCCGAGACGGTCAGCCCGGAGAGCCCCGCCGACGTGCTGGTAAGCCGGCCGTCGGACGCGCTGGCCGCGAAGCGCGCCACGGAGAACGCCTTCTCGTCGCTGTTTCTCGCCCTCGCCGCGGTGGCGTTGCTGGTCGGCGGGGTCGGGGTGGCCAACACCATGGTCATCTCGGTGCTGGAGCGGCGGGCCGAGATCGGCCTGCGTCGGGCGCTCGGGGCCAACCGGGGCCAGATCCGGGGCCAGTTCCTCACCGAGTCGGTGGCCCTGGCGATGCTGGGTGGGATCGCCGGGACGCTGCTCGGAGTGGCCGTCACCGTCGGTTACGCCACGTACCACCACTGGCCGGTGGTGATCCCGCTGTCGTCGACGCTGGCCGGGCTGGGCGGTGCCGTGGTGGTGGGCGTGGTGGCCGGTGTCTATCCATCGCTGCGCGCCGCTGCACTGTCGCCGACCGAAGCGCTCGCCAGCGTCTGACCGCGGCGGAGCACCGGTGTCGGGTCCGGTGCCACCCGGGTGCCGGTGCGTGGGGTGACCGAAGATGTGCATCCGGTGACCGAGGAAATCTACGCGCGAAGCGCTAGACATTCTTGCTGGCGTCGGCTAACGTTCCTTCCGTTGACAGCAGAGATCGTCGAAGACGCCGACGAAGTGACCGAGCTTTACCCAGGGCCAGGACCCGTGTCGCGGCCCGCTCGGCACAGCGGTGGCAGCGTTGTCACCGCGCGAAGCACGACAAGAGTGAATTGGCATGTGAAGACCCTGACGTCATTCCAGGTCGGGGCAGACGGGTAGGCCGAGGCTGGTTCGGGGCTTACCCGGTAGGACAGTCCGTCGTACGTGGGCGGGGCCATGAAGTCGCGTGGGGCTCCGGCACCGGCGGGCAGCACGACCAGTACCCGAAAGATGAAGCAGAGGAAAGGGAGGGCCCGAACACCGTTGGATCGCCCGCCTCCAGGAAGCAGTGTGGTTCTGGAGCCGGACACCGCAGTTTCCATCGAACGAGAGGTGGTCTCCGGTCACGCTTATGCGATCCTCGCACCCCGGTCCGCCGATGGCGGCAGGTGTGGATACGACAATCCGACGAACCTGTCGGTAGATGGTGTTTTTGACCCGTAAACCCCGGGCCCCGGCGCTTCCGCGCCGGGGCCCTCGTCACGGAGAGGTGTGTGGATGGCCCAACCCGACGACATGTTCGATGACGAGGACTACCCCGCCTACACGATGGGCCGCGCCGCGGAGATGACCGGCGTCTCACAGGACTTCCTGCGTCGCCTCGACGAGGCGAAGCTGATCACCCCGGTCCGGTCCGCCGGCGGCCACCGCCGCTACTCCCGTTATCAGCTGCGCCTCGCCGTGCGCGCCCGGGAACTGGTCGACCAGGGCACCCCCCTGGAAGCCGCCTGCCGGATCATCATCCTCGAAGACCAGCTCGAAGAAGCCCTCCGGCGCAACCAGCAGGACCAGCGGCCGAGTTGATCGCTGAGCCCGCCGCCCCGGGTCGCGGCCGGCGGGCGTCCGGTCCGGGGAGGCGTCCGGTGTGGAGCTTGCGGGGTGGTCCAGCCGCCGCGGCAGGGCCTGGTGGTGGCTACCAGCGGTGTCCCCCGGTCGATCGCCCTGGGCGCCTCGTGTGTTAGCGGTCAGATTCATCGATGGGGCCAGCTTTCCGGAAAGTTGCGATTAGCTCGACCGATAGTTTCGAGGAGATCTGTCGGCCCCGGGTGCCGTCGGGTCCTGGCTGGGCGGCGGCGGACCCCGCTCGTGGCCGGCTTGGCCGACGCCTCGCCCGGCGACGCCGGAGCCTCACCCGACCTGCGGAAGAGCCGTCTGAGCAGGGGGAACGGCGTGGCGGCACGCGCGGAGGCCGGCCTGCCCCCGCGCGCCGGAGCCTGGGCGTGCCGGGTCGGACCTCCGCCCGGCGTGGGCCCGGCGACGGTGCGCCAGTGGGGCCGCTCCGGCCGCTCTTGAGCGTGACCGGTTGAGCATGCTATCGATAACCTGCTATCTTTCGGCCGGGAGCGAAGGGCACGTTCCCAGTCATCCCCGTCACTCGGCGGCGGTGCGCGAGGGTATCCCTCCCGCACCCCCTGCCAGTCGGTGAACAATCCGGGCCGCTCCACCGAGCCGTCGTGCCGCCCGCGCCGAACGGGCGCGTCCGCCCACCCGAGTCGACTCGCCCACGGCGAGCCGGCGGGTACGAGTCGTCCTCCGCATCGTGCTGGCCCCGTCGGGCCGGCCGGCGCTCGCCCGTTCGACTTCGCGTATCACCACCGGGACAGAAGACCCATGGCAAGGAGCCAAGCAATGGTGAAACACAGACACCTACTCCCGACCATCGCCGCTGCGGCCGTTCTCCTCGCGGCGACCGTCGGCGGCGCGCTCAACGGCGGGCTTCCCGCCACGGCGGAGGCCGCGACGAACGGCACCCTCGCGGCGACCGCAGGCTGCGGCAAGGTGCCCACGCTGACCAACGGGACGCGCACCATCACCAGCAGCGGACAGAACCGCAGCTACATCCTGCGGATCCCGGACGGGTACGACCGCAACCGCCAGTACCGGCTGGTCGTCGGCTTCCACTGGTTGAACGGCTCGGCGCAGAACGTCTCCTCGGCCGGTTACTACGGCCTGCTGCCGCTGTCGAACAACAGCACGATCTTCGTCGCCCCGCAGGGCATCGACGCCGGTTGGGCCAACACCAACGGCCGGGACCTGACCCTCTTCGACGACATCACCCGGCAGGTCGAGAACGACCTGTGTGTCGACACGAGCCAGCGGTTCGTGCTGGGCTGGAGCTACGGCGGCGCGATGAGCTACGCGGTGGCCTGCGCCCGGCCCACCGTCGTCCGCGCGGTCGCCGTGCTCTCCGGCGCCCAGCTGAGCGGCTGCAACGGCGGCACCCAGCCGGTGCCCTACTTCGGCATCCACGGCACCCACGACAGCGTGCTGAACATCTCGTTGGGTCGGTCGCTGCGTGACACGTTCGTCCGGAACAACGGCTGCACGGCGCAGAGCCCGCGGGAACCCGGCCTGAACACCTTCACCCACATCACCACCACCTACTCGGGTTGCCGTTCCGGTTACCCGGTGCAGTGGGCCGCGTTCGACGGGGACCACACCCCCAGCCCGGTCGACGGGTCGGGCAGCCCCAACGACTCGCGGACCTGGACCTCGGGGGAGATCTGGCGCTTCTTCAGCCAGTTCCAGTCCACCACGCCGCCCACCACGCCCCCGCCGACCACCGCCCCGCCGACCACGCCGCCGCCCACCACCGCCCCGCCGACCACGCCGCCGCCCACCAGCGGGCCCGGCGACTGCACCGCCACCTACAAGGCGGTCAACAACTGGCCCGGCGGCTTCCAGGGTGAGGTCACCGTGGCCAACACCAGCAGCCGGACCAGCGCCGGCTGGACCGTCGGCCTGAGCCTGGGCAGCGGCCAGGCGATCAGCAGCGTCTGGAACGGCGTCAACACCGGCACCACCGGCAACGTCACCATCCGTAACGCCGCGTACAACGGCGCCCTGGCGGCCAACGGCTCGACCACCTTCGGGTTCACCGCCACCGGCAACGGCACTCCGCCGCCCGGCAACATCACCTGCGCCATCTCCTGACCGCAGGCGGCACCAGGTAGGGCCCGGAGCCGGTCGGCTCCGGGCCCTCGTGCCGTCAAGCCCGCCGGAACCTGCCGGGGCCGGCAGGTCCCACCGACGTGCGGGGTCGCCGTAGCCGATGCCCCGCCCGTAGCCGCTCCGGTCGACCCGGCCGCAGATGTCAGGGTCGCCGGTGAGCGCCAGACCGCCGTACCGGCGCGGGTCGTCATTGATCCACACCCAGACTGCGGCCGGTGTCGGCGGAACGGAAGACGCCCCGCTGGGGGCGTCGACCGGACATGCGCGGGTCTTATTGCCAAGATATGGCAACTGCGGAATAGTGGCAGCAGTGGTGGGCGCCCCGGCGCGATGATCCGCACCTCGCCGGGGTGCCCGCCCCGCCACCGACCGACGATCCCGGGGAGCTGCTGGTGGGCCTCTACTCGTTGCCCGACATGCCGTACGACTACGGTGCGCTGGAGCCGGCCATGTCCGGCGAGATCCTGGAACTGCACCACAGCAAGCACCACGCGGCGTACGTCAAAGGCAGCAACGACGCTCTGGAGCAGCTCGCCGAGGCCCGCGACAAGGGTGACTTCGCGGCCCTGGTCGGGCTGGAGAAGACGTTCGCGTTCAACCTCTCCGGGCACGTGCTGCACTCGATCTTCTGGAACAACCTCTCCCCGGACGGCGGCGACCGCCCCGGCGGGGAGCTGGCCGCGGCGATCGACGAGCACTTCGGCTCGTTCGACGGCTTCGCCGGGCAGCTGTCGGCGGCGACCAAGAGCGTGCAGGGCTCCGGCTGGGGTGTGCTGGCCTGGGAGCCGCTGGGGCAACGGCTGATCGTCGAGCAGGTCTACGACCACCACGGCAACGTCGGGCAGGGCTCGACGCCGCTGCTGGTCTTCGACGCCTGGGAACACGCCTACTACCTCCAGTACCGCAACGTCCGTCCGGACTACGTCGACCGGCTGTGGGGGTTGGTCGACTGGGCCGACGTCACCGCCCGCTTCGCCGCGGTCCGCGCTCAGCCGCCGAAGCGCTGACCGGCGTGACCGGTCCGGTTCCGGTCGCCGCCGACCTCGTCCAACGCGCCGCCGGGGTCATCGCCGCCCGCCGTCGCGGTGACCTCGCCGGCGCGGAGACGCTGCTGGCCTCCTTCGACTCCGAACCGGCCCGTACCCTCGGCTTCTACCTGCTGGCCGACCTCGCCCTCGGGCTGGTCCGCGCCCACACCGGTGAGTCGCTGGACGACCTGGTGCGGCAACTCACCCTGCTCGTGGCCGACACGCCCCCAGCACCCTGATTCGAGCCCCCCGGCGCATCCTCGTCGCCCAGGGGCACCGTGACACCGTTCGGGCGGTGCCGGGTCCACACCGCACAACCAGGAGTACGTCATGGTCAAGCCCCGGTCCGTACGCGTGTCGGCGGTGGTCGGCGTCGCGCTGCTCGCCGCCGTCGGCTGTTCGTCCCCGGCCCCGTCGTCCGGCGGCACGAGCGGTGGCGGCACCGTGGTGGTGGCCACCGCGGGCGAGCCGGACACCCTCAACCCGGTGCTGAACTTCGGCCCCGACGGCGCGTCGCTGATCTTCGACGGGCTGGTCGCCCGGGACGCCCGCAACGCGCTGACGCCGGCCCTGGCGCGCGAACTGCCGCAGGTGTCGGCGGACGGCCGGACCGTGACGGCGAAGCTGCGCGAGGGGGTGCTGTTCCACGACGGCAGCCCGCTCACCGCACAGGACGTGGTCTTCACCTACCAGGCGGTGCTGGACCCCAAGGTCGACTCGACGCTGCGCTCGGACCTCGACATGCTCGCCTCCGTCGCCGCCCCCGACCCGGCCACCGTGGTCTTCACGCTGAAGCACCCGTACGCGCCGTTCCTGCAGCGGCTGGCGCTGGGCGTCGTCCCGGGGAAGGCGTTCGCCGGGCAGGACGTCAACAAGGCGGAGTTCAACCGCAGGCCGATCGGCACCGGCCCGTACCGGATGACGTCGTGGACGCCGGGGGACCGGCTGGTGCTGGCGGCGAACGACCGGTACTGGGGTGGCAGGCCGGCGAACCCGGGCGTGGTGGTGGCGTTCGTCGCCGACGACAACGTGCGCGCGCAACGGATGCGGGCCGGGGAGTTCGACGCGGCCGAGCTGCCGCCGAAGCTGGCCGTCGGGTTCGACGGGCCGGGCGGTCACCGGGTGCAGCGGGTCCCCACCGCCGACTACCGGGGGGTGATGCTCCCGATGGGCAACCCGGTCCTGGGTGACCTGGCGGTCCGGCGGGCGCTGCACGCGGCCGTGGACCGGCAGGCCATGGTGACCGGGGTGCTCGGCGGGGCGGGGGAGCCGGCGTTCGGGCCGGTGCCACCCTCCTCGGAGTTCGCCGAGGCGTCGATCACCGGCCGGCCCGCCGCCGACCCGGCCGCCGCCACCGCGATCCTGGACGCCGCCGGCTGGACGCCGGGCCCGGACGGCATCCGGGCCAGAGCCGGGCGCAAGGCCGCGTTCACGCTGATGTACCCGGCCACCGACAGCCTGCGCAAGGAGTTGGCCCTCGCGGTCACCGCCGACGCCAGGAAGATCGGCATCGCCGTCAACCCGCAGGGCCTCACCTGGGACGCGATCACCCCCCGGATGAAGACCGACGCGCTGATCATGGGGTACGGCACCCCGTACGACCCGGATTTCGTGTCGTTCAAGCTGTTCGGCTCGGCCTTCGCCGGGCAGGGTTTCTTCAACCCCGGCTCCTACCGGTCCGCCACCGTCGACGCCGCGTTGCAGGCCGGCCGGGACAACACCGACCCGGCCGCCCGTCGGGCCGCGTACGCCACCTTCCAGCGGCAGCTCGCCGCCGACGTGCCGTGGGTGTTCCTCACCTACCTGCAACACACCTACGTGGTGCGGGACACCGTGGTGGGGGTGACGCCCCGGGTCGAGCCACACGAGCACGACGTCGCCAACAGCCTCTGGTGGAACGTGCACACCTGGACGAGGAAGTCGTGACGACAGCGGCACCGCCGCCGGTCCGACGTCGGCGGCTGGCCGGGGCCGGGGTGGTGATCCGCCGCCGGCTGCTGGTCGCCGTACCCGTGCTCGCCGCGACCAGCATGGGCATGTTCGCGCTCGGCGCGGCCTCCCCGATCGACCCCGCCCAGCAGTACGCGGGCGCGGCGGCCTTCACCACCACCGAGGAGAACCTCGCGCAGTTGCGCGCCAACTGGGGTGTCGACGACCCCCTGCCGGTGCAGTACGCCCGCTGGGTGGGCAACCTGCTGCGCGGCGACCTCGGCTGGTCCACCAGCCGGCACGAACCGGTCACCTCGGTGCTGGCCGCCCGCGCCGGCTGGACCCTGCTGCTCGTCGGTGTCGCCCTCGCCCTGGCCCTCGTGGCCAGCGTGCTGCTGGGCACCCTCGCCGCGTACCGGCGGGGTGGCTGGTTCGACCGCGCCCTGCGGGCCACCGCGTACGCCGTGCAGTCGATGCCGGTGTTCTGGATCGGGCTCGCCGCGATCGCCCTGTTCGCCCTCACCCTCGGCTGGCTGCCCGCCGGTGGGCTCACCGACCTCACCGCCACCGGCACCGACCCCGCCGACGTGGCCCGGCACCTGGTGCTCCCGGTGACGGTGCTGGCGATCTCCCAGGCCCCGTGGTTCGTGCTGTTCGTCCGGGACGCCGTCGCCGAGAGCCTGCGCGACGACCACGTGCTGGCCGCCCGCGCCCGGGGACTGCCCGGCCGTACCGTCCTGTTCGGCCACGCGTTGCGGACCGCGCTGCTGCCCTTCCTCACCCTGGTCGGCACGCACCTGCCCGAACTGGTCGGCGGCGCGGTGCTGGTGGAGACCGTGTTCTCGCTGCCCGGCCTCGGCGCGGTCACCGTGCAGGCCGCACTGGGCGCGGACTTCCCGCTGCTGGCCGCCACCACCCTGGCCACCACCGTCGTGGTGCTGACCGCGAACCTGGCCACCGACCTCGGCTACGCCGCCGCCGACCCCCGGGTACGCCTCGATGACTGACCTCGCCCCCGCGCCGGCTCGGACCCGGCCGTCGCGCCGGCCGTCGGCCCTGTTGCGGGGCGGCCGTCCCGGCGTGGTGCTGGCCGCCGGTGTGGTCGCCGTCGCGGTCGTCGTCTGCCTGCTCGCGTCCCTGCTCTGGCCGCTCGACCAGAGCGCGGTCGACCTCGCCCGGACCCGGCTCGCGCCCTCCCGCGACCACCTGGCCGGCACCGACGACCTCGGCCGCGACGTGGCGCTGCGCAGCCTCTACGGGCTGCGCGTCTCACTGCTCGTCGGCGCGGTCGCCGCCCTGGTCGCCACCGTCATCGGCGGCCTCGTGGGCGCCGTCGCCGGCACCGTCGGCGGGCGGGTCGACCGGGCCCTGATGCGCGTCGTCGACACCATCGCCGCGCTACCGCACCTGCTGCTGGGCATCTTCATCGTGGCGATGCTGCGTCCCAGCCTCGGCGCGGTCATCGCCTCCATCGCGCTGACGCACTGGCTGTCCACCGCCCGCATCGTCCGCTCCGAACTGCTCAGCCTGCGCAGCCGCCCGTTCATCGACGCCGCGATCTCCGGCGGCGCGGGCCGCGCCCGGGTGCTCACCCGGCACCTGCTGCCGCACGTGCTCCCGCGTCTCGCGCTGGCCACCACGCTGATGGTCCCGCACGCCGTCTGGCACGAGACCGCGCTGTCCTTCCTCGGCCTGGGCCTGCCCCCGCACCTCGCCTCCATCGGCAACATGATCAACGACGGTCAGCGTTCCCTGCTCACCGGCGCCTGGTGGGCCAGCATCGTCCCCGGCCTCGCCCTGGTCACCGTCACCCTCGCCCTCGCCGCGCTCACCGGCCGCTGGCGTGACCGACTCGACCCCCGGGTACGCGCGGAGCTGCAACTGTGACCACCAGCGTCCCCACCACGGTCCCCGCCGGCACCGGTCGGGGCCCCGCCCTGCTGGCGGTCGACGGGCTGACCGTCCGCTTCCGGCTCCGCGACGCCGTCGTGCACGCGGTCAGCGACTTGAGCCTCGACCTGCACCCCGGCGAGCTGCTGGCCGTGGTCGGCGAGTCGGGCTGCGGCAAGTCCGTCCTCGCGCACGCCCTGCTCGGCCTGCTGCCCCGCAACGCCACCGTCACCGGGCGGGCCCGCCTGCACCCGCCGGACGGCACACCTGTCGACCTGATCGCGGTGGGGGAGCGCCACCTCGCCCGGCAGGTACGGGGTCGGGCCATCGGTCTCGTCCCGCAGAGCCCGGCCACCGCCCTCACCCCCGTGCGCACCGGCCGGCGGCTGCTGGAGGAGACCCTGCGCGCCCACGGCCACCCCCGCCGGGCCGCCGCCGACGTCGCCGAACGGGTCGCCGCCGACGTCGCCGAACGGGTCGCCGCCGACGTCGGCCTGCACCCGGTCGACCTCGACCGCTACCCCCACGAGCTGTCCGGCGGGATGGCCCAACGGCTGGCCACCGCCCTGGCTCTGGCCCCCGACCCGCCGCTGCTGCTCGCCGACGAACCCACCACCGGCCTCGACCGCCCGCTGGTCGACCACACCCTGGACCTGCTGCGCCGCCGCTGCGACACCGGGGCCGCCGTCCTGCTCATCACCCACGACCTCGCCGCCGCCCGCCGCGTCGCCGACACCGTCGCCGTGATGTACGCCAGCCGCATCGTCGAACACCGCCCCACCCCGGATCTGTTCGACCACCCCGGCCACCCCTACACCGCCGGACTGCTCGACGCCCTGCCCGAGCGGGCGTTCACCCCCGTGCCCGGCCATCCGCCGATGCTCACCGACCTGCCCGCCGGGTGCGCCTTCACCCCGCGCTGCCCCCGGACCACCGACGCCTGCCACACCACACCCCGCCTCGCCGCCGACGGCGGGGGGCGGCTCGCCTGCCACCACCCGCTCACCCCGGGAGCACCGGCATGACGACCACTGTCGACGACCCGACGGGCCCACCCGACTCCGCAGCCGTGACGCCCACCGGACTCGCCGCGCACCAGATCACCGCCCACTTCGGCCGGCAGCGCGTCCTCGACCGCGTCGACCTGCACATCACCCCCGGTGAGACGGTCGGGTTGCGTGGGCCCTCCGGCAGCGGCAAGTCCACCCTGGCCCGCGTCCTGGCCCTCCTGCACGCCCCGGACAGCGGCCGGGTCACCCTGGACGGGCGACCCGTCGGGGGTGTCCGGTACCGGGTGCCCGCCGCCGTGCGGACCCGCGTCGCGATCCTGTTCCAGAGCCCCCGCGCCGCCAGCGACCCCCGGCTGAGCCTGGCCGACCTCATCGCCGCACCGCTGCGGGCGACCGGCACCCCGACCGCGGAGACGACCGCCCGTACCGCCGAACTGGCCGACCTGGTCGGGCTCACCCCCGACCTGCTCACCCGGCGTCCGCACGCGGTCAGCGACGGGCAGCTGCAACGGGCCTGTCTGGCCCGCGCCCTCGCGCACCGGCCCGACCACCTGCTCTGCGACGAGGCCACCGCGATGCTCGACGCCTCCACCCAGGCCCACGTCGCCGCCGTCGTCACCGACTACCAGCGCCGGCACTCCGCCGGCGTGCTGCTGATCACCCACGACCCGGCCCTGCTGGCCCGCTGGGCGACCCGGGTGGTGGACCTGCCCGGGGCGGCGGTCGACCCGCCCGCGCGCCCGCCGACCCGCTGACGGCGGGGTACGGCGGCGGTGGTCACCGGGCCGGGCCGGTGCGCAGGTAGGTGAGGACCGCGAGCACCCGGCGGTTGGTGTCGTCGCTGGGTGGCAGGTCGAGCTTGGCCAGGATGTTGCCGACGTGCTTGCCGATCGCCGCCTCGGTGACGTGCAGCCGGGCCGCGATCGCCGCGTTGGAATGGCCCTCGGCCAGCAGCACCAACACCTCCCGCTCGCGGGCCGACAGGGTGGCGAGCGGATCGCGCGGGCGGTGCAGCAGGTGCCGTACCACGTCGGGGTCGATGGCCGTGCCGCCACCGGTGACCCGCCGCAGGGTCGCGGCGAACTCGGCGACGTCGGCGACCCGGTCCTTGAGCAGGTAGCCGACCCGGCGGCGGTCACCGCTGTCGAGCAGCGCCGCGGCGTACTCGGCCTGCACGTGCTGGCTCAGCACCACCACCGCGAGGTGCGGGTGCCGGGTGCGGGCGGTGACGGCGGCCCGTAGCCCGTCGTCGCGGTGCTGTGGCGGCATCCGGATATCCGTCACCACCAGGTCCGGCTCGTACGCGTCGACCGCCTCCAGCAGCGCCGGGGCGGAGCCGACGGCGGCGACCACCTCGAAGTCGAATCTGGTCAGCAGGCCGATCAGGCCCTCCCGCAGGAGCACCTCGTCCTCGGCGAGCACGACCCGGGTCACCGGGGGCACGGCAGCTCCACCCGCACCAGGGTAGGACCACCGGGCGGGCTGGACAGCAGCAACCGCCCGTCGACGGCGGCGACCCGGTCGGCGAGCCCGGTCAGTCCGCTGCCCCGGGCCGGGTCGGCGTCGCCGCACCCGTCGTCCTCGATCTCCACCACGAGACTGCCGGCGGACCGGGTCAGCCGGACTTCGGCCCGGCCCGCGCGGGCATGCCGGGCGACGTTGCCCAGGGCCTCGGACACCACGAAGTAGGCGGTGGTCTCGACCACCTCGGGCAGCGGCTGCCCGAGGTCGGCGTGGACGTCGACCGGGATGGTGGCCGCCCCGGCCAACTCCCGGACCGCGCCGGCCAGACCGAGTTCGGTGAGGTGCTGCGGGCGGATGCCCTGCACGATCTGCCGCAGCGTGATCATGAGCCCCTTGGCCTGCTCGTGCGCGACGGCCAACGGCCGGGCCGCGGGCGAGTCGTCGGGCACGTCCAGCCGGGCCAGGCCGAGCTGGAGGGTGAGGCTGGTCAGCCGGGGCTGCGCGCCGTCGTGCACGTCCCGCTCGATGCGACGGCGTTCGGCCTCGTAGGCGTCGACCAGGCGGGCCCGGGAACGGGCGACCTCCCGTAGCGCCGTCGAGTCGGCCGCCCCGTCGAGCAGTCGGCGGGCCACCGCCGCCTGACCGGCGGCGAGCAGGCCGGCCAGGTACACCAGCGCCGGGACGCCCAGGATGCCCACGGCCGCGTACGGGATCGCCTGGCGGGCGGTGTCGACGGTGGTCCAGACCACGATCACCGGGTCGGCGTCGCCGACCAGCCAGGGACTGGCGATCAGCGTCAGGTCGAGCAGGCCGATCAGGAACAGCAGCCAGTACGCCAGCGGCACGAGGCCGCCGAGCAGGAAGGTGTGGCCGACCTCCCGCCAGGCCCCGGCATCGCGGTAGCGCGCCACCAGGCCGGTGAAGCGTTGCCGGTGCAGCGGACGCGGGTCCACCAGGCGCAGCCGCCACCGCTCGATCGCGGCCACCGCGATACTGACGACCGGGGCCAGCGCCAGCACCGTCAGGGCGACGACGGTGAGGAACACGAGGATGGGCAGTTCCACCGGGCGGCCCTGCCGCGTGGCGTTGACGACCGCCATCAGGGGCGCACCGACCACGAGGAGCCCGATGGACAGCACGCCCGCGATCGGCAGGGTGGTGGCGAGGTAGGCCAGCGACCGCCACGGCCACCGGGAGACCAGATAGTCGCGTCGGCGCAGCGCCGTCGCCAGGTGCAGAGGTACGTCCGAGGTCATGCCGGAACCCTGTCAGGGCAGCGCCGCCCGACCCAGCCCACTGGCCGTAGCGTTCAGGTATACCTGGCCATACCTGCACCGGGCTCCGCCTGCCGCAGGCAGGGTTCGGCCTGCGGCCCTGCGGGTGGGGCAGCCCTCCTCGCGCCTGCGGTCCGTCGACCGTGCCACTGCGCAGGGTGATCGCGCAACTACTTCCCCCGGCCGTGCAACTCCCCGGGCCGGTGGCTCCGTTCTACCTCCGTCACAAGGAGGCAGTCGACTTGAGAGCCGAAGACGAACAAGCGTTCCGCGAGTTCGTGACGTCGCAGATGGCGTCGCTGCGCAAGCTGGCGTACATGACCTGCGGCGACTGGTACGCCGCAGAGGACGCGGTGGCCAACGCCCTGGTCAAGCTCTACCCCCGCTGGCGGAAGCTGGACCGGCCCGATCTCTACGTCAAGACCATGGTCTACCGGGCCGCGATCGACGAGACCCGGCGACCCTGGCGTCGCGAGCGGTCGGCCGGTGACGCGATGCCGGACCTCGCGTTGCGCGACCCGGCCGAGGCGGCCGACGAGCGGCTGCGCCTGCGGGCGGCGCTCGACGCCGTGCCGGCCCGGCAACGGGCCGCCGTCGTGCTGCGGCACTACCTGGGGCTGAGCCTGGAGGACACGGCCGGCGTCCTCAACTGCACGGTGGGCACGGCCAAGAGCCAGGTCTCCCGTGGCTTGGCCAAGCTGCGCGAGTCGCTCGCCGCCGAACGCATCAATCTCACCGGGAAGCCGACAGAGGAGTGGACCAATGCAGCTGCATGAGCTCGTGGACGCCGTGACGGGCGAAGAGCCGCCGATGACGCGTACCGCCGATGACATCATCGCGGCCGGGCGGCGGGCCGAGCGGCGTCGTCGGGCCGGGTTCGCGTCGGTCGGCGTGGCCGGTCTCGTCGTGGTCGCGGTGGCGGGCGCGTTCACGCTGCCGACCCTGGGCGCCGAGCGGAACACCACGGCCGCGTCGGCCCCGGCCGGCGCGACGACGTCCGGGTCCACCGGGGCCCGGTGGCCCGACGCCGCGCCGTTCACCTTCACCTTCACCGGGTACGACGCCGGCACGCTGCACGTGCAGAACCCGATCGTCACGTCCACCGGCTACCAGATCGCCTCCGTCTACTCGGACAACCACACCTCGAACGACAAGCCCGTCACCGGTGAGGAGACCGAGGCGCGGGGCGACGTCATCACGCAGAAGAGGAGGGCCGCCGGGGGGAAGCCGAGTCTGTGGGCCTACCTGACCGTCTACCGACCGGGTGTCTTCGAACCCGCCGGGATCAAGGGCGGCGAGGAGGTCACCGTGGCCGGGCGCAGGGCCGTGCAGGCGACGCTGCCGGTCGGCCTCGACCCGCGCAACCCGGTCTACCCGGGCAACAAGGTGTTCGCCTGGGAGTACGCCCACAATGCCTGGGCGGCTGTCACGTCGTTCTCCGGCGACATGGCCACGCCGAGCTTCCGGGACCTGGGCGGTCTGGTCGAAGGGCTGAAGCCGAGCAGGCCGAAGCCGGCCCTGGTGCCGTTCACGGTGGGGTACGTGCCGAGCGGCTACCTGCCGTTGCAGACCGGCACGCACGCGATGCCCGGCCTCAGCGGCATCGCCACGGCCCGCGCCGGTGACTACGGCGGCGCGACGTACACCCGGCCCGCCGCGCCCACCTCGGGCCTGATGGCACCGTACGACGCCGTCGACGGTGCCATCAAGGACGGGTTCCACATCTTCGTCACGCCGAGCAGCAGCGCCAACCAGTCGCCGGAGCCCGGCGTGACGAAGTGCTACCCCGGTGCCGACCGGCGTCTTGCGGGCGGCGGCGCGGGCGGCGGCTTCTGCAACATCTGGAGCGCCGACGGCACCGTCTCCCTCCAGGTCAGCGGCATGGGCCTGGGCAACGCGCTGCCGCTGGTCGAGCTGGAGAAGATCGCCAGGGGGATCCGGGTCGCCGACGTCCGGAACGAGTCGACCTGGACCCCGGCCGCGCAGGCCCTGCGGCCGTAACACCGGAGCCCCGGACGGGGGCCGGGACCGCCTGGCGGCCACGGCGACGGCGGCACTGTGCGTTTCGGCAGTGCCGCCGTCGCCGTGGCCGCCGCTGTCTCCGCCCGTGGGTGTCGGCCGGTTCCGGAAGTCCGACCGGCACACATCGCCCACCTATCGACGAGTCCGCACATCTTGGCAGCAGCGTATGCCTCGGCTACCGTCCATGGAAACGCTCCCATGAACTTAGATACGTCTATGTGATCAGGAGGAAACACGTCGTGGCTATCCTCTCCCGGCGTCGCAGATCGGTGGCCGTCAGTGTGGCCGCCGTCGCGAGCGCCACCGCTGCTGCCGTCTGCTTCGCCGTCGGCGGCGCCTCCGCCGGCACCATCTCCGGCCCGCTCTACCGCGACCCGAGTTCGGCCGTCGTGCGCTGGGTCGCCGCCAACCCCGGCGACTCGCGGGCCGCCGCCATCCGCGACAAGATCGCGAGCCAGCCGCAGGCCCGCTGGTTCGCCAACTTCAACCCGTCGACCGCGCAGGCCGAGGCCGCCGCGTTCATCGGTGCGGCCAACGCGGCGCAGCAGATCCCGGTGATGGCCGTCTACCAGATCACCAACCGGGACTGCGGCGGGGCCAGCGCCGGTGGGGCGCCGGACCTCAACCAGTACCAGACCTGGGTGTCCAACTTCTCCCGGGGGCTGGGCAACCGGACGGTCATCATCATCCTGGAGACCGACTCCCTCGCCCTGCTGACCTGCCTGAACAGTAACGAGATCAACGCCCGCAACCAGGCGATCTCGACGGCCACCCGGACCATGAAGTCGGCCAACCCCAACGCCAAGGTGTACCTCGACGCCGGCCACTCCACCTGGAACAGCGCGAACGAGACCGCCAACCGCCTCCGGGCGGCCGGCGTGCAGTACGCCGACGGCTTCTTCACCAACGTGTCGAACTACAACCCCACCTCCGGCGAGGCGAACTTCGGCCGGAACGTCATCTCCGCCCTCAACGGCATGGGCCTGTCGGGCAAGCGCCAGGTCATCGACACCAGCCGCAACGGCGGCGCCAGCGGGGACTGGTGCGGTGACGACAACACCGACCGGCGCATCGGGCAATACCCGACGACCAACACCGGCGACAACAACATCGACGCGTACCTCTGGGTGAAGCCGCCGGGCGAGGCGGACGGCTGCCGCTACACCGCCGGCTCGTTCCAGCCGGACCTGGCCTTCAGCCTGGCCAACGGCGCGCCCAACCCGCCCACCACGACCCCGCCGACCACCGCGCCCCCGACGACCCCGCCGCCGACCACCGCTCCCCCCACCACGCCGCCGCCGACGGGTAACGGCTGCACCGCGTCGGTGGCGGTCAACCAGTGGAACGGTGGCTTCACGGCGAGCGTGACGGTCACCGCCGGGGACACGGCCCTCAACGGCTGGAACGTCAGCATCGCCCTGCCCGGCGGTGCCGCCGTCACCAGCACCTGGAGCGCACAGGCCAGTGGCACCAGCGGGACCGTCCGGTTCACCAACGTGAGCTACAACGGGCAGGTCGGTGCCCGGCAGTCGACCAGCTTCGGCTTCCAGGGCAACGGGACCGGCCAGGGTTCCACCGCCACCTGCGCGGCCAGCTGACCCCACCCGACGCCGACAGGCCCGGTGCGGAGGACACCCTCCGCGCCGGGCCCGTCCCCGTTCTGCGGTACGCGCCGGACCGGTCGCCGACGAGCGACCGTCGCCGTGCGGCACCCGTCCGCGACTACAAGCGGGCTGAACTGGAGAGTGGCGCTCACACACCAGGAAATCTTCGAACGGTACGTCTACGCCGGTGCGGTCACCCGGGACCCGGATGCGATCGCCGCCCTGTTCACCGAGGACGGCGTGTACGACGCACCGCTGGCTCCCGACGGTCATCCGTTACCCGGCCGCCTGGTCGGCCGGGCCGCGATCCGGGCCGGGACCAGCGCGTACCACCAGTCAGGCGGTGGTCACGAGGACGACGGTCTTGCCGGACAACTCACCCGCGCCGGCCTGAGCGTGCAGTACGGGCAGCTCGGCCAGCGCCACCCGCCGGGCGACCTCGACCCGCAACTCACCGGTGCCGACCCGCGCGACCAGATCGGCGAGCTGGTCGGCGTCGCTGCGCACGAACAGGTCGATGCCGCGTACGCGGCGCTCCTCGTCGGAGGGGGCGGGCATCCAGACGGTGGTGTTGACCAGGGCCCCGCCGTCACGGATCAGCGGGACCAGCGCGGCGAGCTGTTCCGGGGCGACCGGCGCGAGGTTGAGCACCAGGTCGACCGGCGCGGTCACCGCCGCCGTCACGTCGGTGGTGGTGTGGTCGATGACCTCGTCGGCGCCTGCGGCCCGGACCCGGTCGACGCTGTGCGGGCTGGCCGTGGCGATCACCCGGGCACCGGCCTCCTTCGCCAACTGCACGGCGTATCCGCCGACCGCTCCGCCGGCCCCGTTGACCAGCACCCGCTGACCGGCGGTCAGGTTGCCGTGGTCGAACAGCGCCTGCCACGCGGTCAGTCCCACCAGCGGGAGCGCCGCCGCGTCGGCCAACGGGATGTTCCTCGGTGCCCCCGTCAGGATCTCCGCCGGCGCGATCACGTACTCCGCGGCGGCCCCGGTGCCCGTCATCGGCAGGAAGCCGATGACCTGGTCGCCGACCGCGACGTCGACCACGCCGTCACCGACCGCGTCGACCGTGCCGGCGACGTCGAGGCCGGGAGTGTGTGGCAACTCCACCGGGATCGGGCCCTGCATGTAGCCCGCGCGGATGTTGCCGTCGACACCGTTGAACGATGTCGCGGCGACGCGGATCCGCACCTGACCCACGCCGGGGGTGGGCTGCGCGACGTCCTCGTAGCGCAGCACCTCGGGACCACCGAACTCGTGAAAACGCACTGCCTTCATTGCGGAACCTGCTTCCGTGGGCGCCGTCGATGTGCTTCGTACGTGCAGCGGTGCCGGCGTGCAGGTGCGGCATCGCTTCGCGTCGCGAAGGCATCCAGCCCGGTGTCACCAGGGTCGCCCGGAGGCAGCCGCCGGATCTGCGGTCGCTGGATACGTCACCCAATCTGGCAGGGTCCGGCGCGGTTAGCCTGGGCCGGGTTGGCCCACCCTGATGATGGTCGGTTCGCCGGCGGCATCGACGATCTCCGCGAGACGCGCCGCATCGGCCGAGCGTGGTGCCGCCGTGAGCATCAGCGCCGACAGGTCGTCGCCCGGGATGGTGAGAAGGCTGCCGACAAGCGTGACGGCGGCACCGTCCGGATGAAGGAACGCGGCACTGCTCTCGTAGGCCGCCACCGGTCGCGGGGTGCGCCACAGGGTGTCGAACAGGCCGCTTCGGCTCCGCATCTCGTCCACCAGCGCGGCGAGCGAGGCGTCGGCGGGGTAGCGCAACAGCGCACTCCTCAGACGGGCGGCGAGGACCGCCTCATGATCGGTCGCGTCGGCCGCAGACTGCTGGAAACCGCTGAACGGATCGCAGAACGTACGCCAGGCGATGTTCCACTCCCAGGGGTTCCCGGTGAGATTCCAGTGCCCCAAGGCCAGGAACGCGCTGTTCACGGCGACCAGGTTCATCGCCGCGTCGGAGACGAACATCGGCGTGTCCGTGAACCGCTCCAGCAGCCGCAGCGCGCCCGGACCGATCTCGTTCGGCACCTGCCCGTCCGCGGCGGCGTACCCGGCCAGCGCGCAGAGCCGCTCGTACTCCGCCCGCCCGATCCGTAACGCACGGGCGATGGCGTGCACCACCCCGGCCGACGGGTGGCTGCGCCCCTGCTCCAGCCGGCGTACGTAGTCCGCCGACATCCCCGCCAGGTCGCCGAGTTCCTCCCGCCGCAACCCCTGCACCCGCCGCCGGCCGACCGGTAGCCCGACCGTCGCCGGGGCCGTGCTCTCCCGCAACTGGCGCACTGCGACGCCGAACTCGTGACGCTCCACGCGCCCCAGTGTGCCCCGGCAGCCCGCAGCAGGTAGCGGGTGGCCTCGGCATTCAGTGCCACACCAAGCGCATCGGCGGTACTTTCAGCGCAGGCCGCCCGGCCCGACCAAGCCCGTTTCGTAGGCGACGATGACCAGTTGTGCCCGGTCACGTACCGTCAGCTTGGTCAGCAACCGCCCGACGTGCGTCTTCACGGTGGCCAGGCTGAGATTGAGATGCTCGGCCAACTCCGCGTTGGACAGGCCCCGGCCGATCAGTGTGAGTACTTCCCGTTCCCGTTCGGTGACCCCCGCCAGCCGTCGTGGCAGCGGCCGAGCCGGCTCCGGCCGACGCGCGAACTCGTCGATCAGCCGGCGGGTCACCGTCGGCGCGAGCAGCCCTTCGCCGGCGGCCACCACCCGGATGCCGGCCAGCAGGTCCGCCGGTGGGGTGTCCTTGAGCAGGAACCCGCTGGCGCCGGCGCGTAGTGCCCCGAAGACGTACTCGTCCAGGTCGAACGTGGTCAGGATGACGACCCTGGTGCCGGCCGTGGCGGGGTCGCCACAGATCCGTCGGGTCGCCTCGATGCCGTCCATTTCCGGCATCCGCACGTCCATCAGCACCACGTCCGGGCGGTGCTCGGCGGTCAGCGCCACGGCCTCCACGCCGGTGCCCGCCTCGCCCACCGCGGTGAGCCCCGGGGTCGAGTCGACCAGCAGCCGAAAGCTGCCGCGCAGCAGCGCCTGGTCGTCCGCGATCAGCACCCGGATCACGCGGCCCCCCGGTAGGGCAGGCTGGCAGTCACCGCGAAGCCGCCGCCCGAGCGTGGCCCGGCGCGGAACTCGCCCCCGTGCAACGTCACCCGTTCCCGGATGCCGATCAGCCCGTGTCCCTCCCCGCCGGTCCGGACCGGGCGGCGGCCGTCGTCGGTCACCTCGATCCTGACCTCGCGAGGCGTGACGGTCACCGTTGCCCTGCAGACGGCCGGTGCCGCGTGCTTCACCACGTTGGTCACCGCCTCCTGCACGATCCGGTAGACCGCCAGGCCCACCGACTCCGGCACCGCCCCGGGCGATTCCTCCCGCCGCACGTCGAGCCGTACGTCGACATCGCCGATCGCCGCCTGCCGGGCGAGCGCGGGCAGCTCGCCCAGCCCGGGTGTCGGGGCGTACGGGGTGTCCTCGCGCAGTGCCCCGAGCACCCGGCGTACGTCGGTCAGCGCGTTGCGGCCGGTCTCCTCGATCACCCGCAGGGCGACCCCCGCCTCGCGGGGGTCGGTCCCGGCGACGTGGTTGGCGACGGCCGCCTTCACCACGATGAGGCTCAGCGTGTGCGCGAGAACGTCGTGCAGTTCCCGCGCCACCCGTAACCGCTCCTCGGCGGCGGCCTGGCGGAGCAGGTGCTCGCCCTGACGGGCGGCGAGAGCGCGTCGTCCGCGGACCAGCCAGCCGATCACCCAGGCGGGCGCGATCATGACGGTGGCGTAGAGGACCCCGCCGGTGCGCGACCAGAGGTCACTCGCGGTCAGCACCAGGGCGACGCTCACCAGAGCGAGACAACCGGCGGCGCACCGCAGCGACCGGCGCGTGCCCGTGGACACGGCCACCGTGTAGAAGGACAGGCCGATGGCGAGCCCTGGCGCGGCGGCGGCGTAGTGGGGAACCACGCCGGTGACCAGGGCGACGGTGGCGACGGAGCTGATCACGGCGGCGACGGTGATCGGCCACCGTCGCCGGACGGCCAACGGCAGCCCGAGGGCGAACCCGACGAGCACCGACACCCAGAGCGGCTCGTCCACGCCACCGTGCAGCGGCGACTCCAGCGCCGCGTACGGGCCGAGCAGCCCGCCGACCGCCACGGCGAGCACGACGTCCACGGTGGCCAGTTCCGCCGGCCGTAGCCGCCGGGTCAGCAGGAGGGCGGTCACCTGCCGAAGCGTATCGGCCGGCTGGGCCAGCCGCGTCCACCTGCGGGTGGTCATCCTCAGGCATGACGGCTGCCGCGTCGCGGACCCCGGCTCCGCCCAGCGGCGGACCGGAAAGTGTCCACACCGGCACGACGCGCGGCACCTGCGGCAGCCGGCACCCTGGCGGTCATGACCACACAGGCGGTGACGCTGACAGGGCTGCGCGCGGTGTACGGCACCGGAGCCCGCCGGGTGACGGCGCTCGACGGCGTGACGACCAGCTTCGCGAACGGCACGTTCACGGCGGTGATGGGCCCGTCGGGCTCGGGGAAGTCCACCCTGCTGCACTGCGCGGCCGGACTGGACAGGCCAGTCGAGGGAACCGTCATGATCGACGGCAGGCACCTCGACGACCTGGGCGAGGACGACCTGACCCGGCTGCGCCGCGATCGGATCGGCTTCGTGTTCCAGGCGTTCAACCTGGTGTCCACGCTGACCGCGGCACAGAACGTCGAGCTGCCTCTGCGCCTGGCCGGGCGTCGCCCCCCGGCCCGGGACGTCACTGCCGCGCTCGACGCCGTGGGCCTGGCCGACCGGGCCCGGCACCGGCCGAGCGAACTGTCCGGCGGCGAACAGCAACGCGTCGCCGTGGCCCGAGCGTTGATCACCCGTCCCACGGTCGTCTTCGCCGACGAACCGACCGGTGCACTGGACAGCGCGGCGTCCCGGCAGATCCTCCGGCTACTTCGTGCCCTCGTCGACGACCACCGGCAGACCGTCGTGATGGTGACCCACGATCCCACCGCTGCCGCGTACGCCGATCGGGTCCTCCTGCTCGCCGACGGTCGCGTCGTGGACGAGCTGACCGGCGGGATCACCGCCGCGGCCGTCGCCGCGCGGATCGCCGCGCGGGAGACGGTCCCGGCGGAGAACGCCGGGGAGCCGTCGTGCTGAGCATCCGGCGGTCGGCCGGCGCGTTCGTGGCCGTCGCCATCGGCGTCACCCTGGTCGCGGCGGCCACCCTGCTGCTCGCCTCCGGCCGCCCACAGGTGCCCGACCGGCTGGCGTACGCGGCAGTCGTGGTGCAGAGCCCCGAGGCCGGTGCACCGGCCGACTCGTTCGCGCCCACCCGGCCCTGGTCCGCCGCCAGGGCGGCGGAACTCACCAGCAGGCTGGCCGAGGTGCCGGGCGTCACGGCGGCAGTGCCGGACCGGACCTTCTACGTCCAGGCGCTCGTCGACGGCCGGCCCCCGGCCACCGATGCGCAGGGGGAGGACGCCTACCAGGGGCACGGCTGGTCCAGCATCCGGCTGGGTGGACTCCGTCTCACGGCCGGCGAGCCGCCCCGGCAGGTCGGCGAGGTGGTCGTCGACCGCACGCTCGGGCTGCGTCCCGGCGGGCCGGTCACCCTGCTCACGGCGGCGGGCCCGGAGCCGTACACCGTCACCGGTCTGGTCGATGCGCCCGGCGTCTACGTCGCGGACGAGGTTGCCGCCACGCTCGCGCCCGGCGTCCGGGCCATCGGTCTACTGGTCGCGTCGGGTGCCGATCCCGGGAAGATCGCCGAGGCGGCCCGCGGTGTCGTCGGTGGCGACGGACAGGCGCTGACCGGCGACGGACGCGGTGCTCTGGAGCCTCGGGGGGACGCCCGTACCCGTTGGATCGGCATGCAGGTGCTCACCGCCACGGCGGCTCTCGCCGGCTTCGTCACGGTCTTCGTGGTCGCCTCCACCTTCGCGTTCACCGTGGCGCAGCGTCGGCGTGAGCTGGGCTTGCTGCGCGCCGTCGGTGCCACTGGCCGTCAGGTCCGCCGCATGGTCCACGGCGAGGCGCTCGTCGTCGGCGCCACGGCCGGACTCACCGGCCTCCTGGCCGGCGCGGCGCTCGCCCCGGTGTCGGGTCGACTTCTGGTCGACGTCGGCTTCGAGCCGGCGACCTTCCAGGTCCGGTACGAACCCTGGCCGGTCGCGGTGTCGATCGCCGCCGGCCCGGTGATCGCGCTGCTGGCCGTCTGGTCGGCGTCGCGACGAGCGGCACGCGTCCGCCCGCTGGAGGCGCTGCGCGAGGCGGCGGTGGAGCAGCGGCCGATCGGGCGGCTCCGGATCGCCACCGGTGTGCTTCTCGTCGCGGTGGGGCTCGCCCTTAGCCTCGGCACCGCGACCGCCGACGAAGCCCGCGACGCCGCCACGTTCGCCCTCTACGCGGTGATGGCCCTGGTGGCCGGTGCCACCGTGCTGGCACCGGCGGCCGTCGGCCCGGTGGTGCGGGTGCTGCGGTCGCCGGTGCGTCGAGCGGGTGGCGCGATCGGGATGCTGGTCCGGGCCGGGGCGTTGACCGCGACCCGACGAACGGCTTCGATCGCCGCCCCGGTGCTGCTCACGGTCGCGTTCGCGGTACTGGTCTCCGGGATGGTGCGCACCACCACGGCCGCCTACACGGCGAGCCGGGCCGACAACGTCAACGCCGGCTGGGTCGTCCTGCCCGACCGTGCGCCGGGCCTGTCGGACCAGGCCGTCGCGGCGACCGGAGGTACCGCCCTGCTACCGACGACGGTCTTCGGGACCGACCCGGGCTCGTCGCCGAAGAACCGGCCACTGACCGCGCTGGGCGTGGACCCGGCGGGCTTCGCCGCCGCGAACCGGGCGCTCACCGTCGTCGCCGGCTCACTGGACGACCTGAGCGGCGGCGATACGGTGGTCCTTCCCACTTCGGCGAACCGGCGGCCGTCCGAGCCGTACGCGCTGGTCTTCGCCGATGGGGAGCTGGTGTCGCTGCGCGTCGTCGCGGTCGTCACCGACGACTCGATCCCCGGCGACCTGCTACTGCCCAGGTCAGTGGTGCGAGCGCACGACCCCTCGGCGCTCACCTCCGCGGTATACGTCCAGGACCGGATCGATCCTCCGGCCGGAGGGCGGATCGTCGACGTGGCCGGATGGGCGGCCGAGGCGGACCGCGCCGAGGATCGCCTCGTCTGGCTGTTCACGCTGCTCCTGATCGGCGTCTCAGCCGGCTACGGAGCGGTCGCGGTGGCGAACACGCTGCTGATGGCCGCCGCCGGCCGGGTGGCCGACCTGCGGCTGATCCGGCTGGCCGGTGCGACCCGCCGGCAGGTCATCTGGCTGGTCACCGCCGAGTCCGCCCTGGTGGTGCTGATCGGCGCGCTGCTCGGAGGGGCTGTCGCGTTCGTCGGTCTGCTGAGCGTCCGGGCCGGCCTCACGGAACAGACCGGCGTACCGGTCGACCTGGTGGTGCCGTGGTCGGTGGTCGGCGGGGTGGTGGCGCTCTGCCTGCTCCTGGCGGTGCTGGCGAGCGCGCTGCCGACCCTGCGGTCACTGCGTCAGGCTTCCGCCCGATCTTCCGTCGGCAGCATGGGGTGAGCCCGTACCCTCGCTTCCCAGGGCGGCACTCGGGCCGCCGCCACCCACGGACGCGATGCGCGTACCCGGTCGGCTCGCCCCTTGATCGTCACCACCTTGCGCGAAGCGGGTCGCACCACCGGGGTGGGTGTCGGGTCTCACTCGCGGGTCAGCCCCGGTGGTAGCGCGTCTTCGTCGGGCCGGACCTGGCGGGCGGCGGCCAGGGGGTCGCGTTCGAGGGTGTGGATCAGTGGTGCCGGGCCGCCGACGCAGGTCCAGGTGTCGTCCCAGAGCGCGGAGACCAGCCACGACCGGTCGGCGGGAAAGAAGAGGTCGGGTAGCGCCCCGTGGGCATGGCGCAGGTGACCACCGGTGCGCCAGGTGAGGGCCTGCTCGGGGCCGGCCTCGACCAGCACGTACGGCCAGTCCCAGTAGAGCGACACCCTCGGGGCGTGGGGGAAGACGACGTCGTGGGCGCCGGTGTCGAGGTAGGCCAGCCACCACGGCTGGCCGGGGGAGTACGTGCCGAGGTCTTCGACCAGGGCGCGCTCGTAGGCGGCGGCGATGACGTCGTCGGCCTGGTACGTGGTGGCGTAGGCGTCGAATCCGGGTGGGACGGCGGTGGTGATCGAGACGCCGGCGGTGGTGTGCCCGGCGATCCATTGCACGTCGGCGGCGGTGCCGATGCGCCAGTTCCGGCCGTCCTTGTTGACCTGCACACCGCTATTCAAGCCGCTGCGGTGATGGCTGGCGTGCAGAACGGGCCGGTTTGCAGGGCGGTCGGCGGCCTCCACCATGACCGCGTGCCCTCGACTCGGCTACGAACGGACACCTGGTGGGGGCCGTCGCCGTAGGCATCAGCATGGGTCACCGTCTCCACAGGCCGGACGCAGCAACCTCGTGGACCAACCGTCCCGACGGGGTGCGCGGCGGGCCTCGGCGCTCAGATCAGCAACGGTCTAGCGGTCTGACGAGGATGGTCCCCCGTCTTCGGCGTGGGTGAGGCCGAGGGCTGCGAGCGCGTCGACCACCGCCGTCCGGTGCACGGCTTCCACGTCACCGGCCAGCGTCGGCGCACTGTGGGTGATGGTGACCGGGTATGACGTCAGGGGGGCGGTGCCGGAGCCGGCGACGGTCAGCTCACCCTCGCCGTGCCCCGTGGCGTGGTCGAGGTGGGTCAGGCGCAGGGCGTAGGACGGCACCTGACCGGTGGCGTAGCCGTCGAACGGCGAGCGGACGGCGAGCGTGCCGTCGAGACACCACCATGGTGCCGGCGGTCGCCCCCGCCAGTGATGGTCGCCGAACAGTTCATGCCGCATCGAGCGGTAGTGCCAGGCCAGCACGACCGCGCGCCGCACGCGGGCGTCCAGACTGCCCAGCCCTTCCGCCCGTCCGGTGGCGGTCAGCAAGGCGGCGAACCGCTGGCGTACCCAGGGGGCCAGGATCTCCCCCAGCCGGTGCGGCCAGGCCTGCTCGGCGGCCTTCGCGGCGAAGCGCAGCGCCGAGGCCAGCCGGGCCAGGCGGTCATCGACGTCGGGCCAGTGTTCACCGGCGCGGCCGGTGTGGTCGGGCAGCGCTGTGGCGTGACGACGAGCGAGGTACTCGACGGTGGCGTGCAGCGCCCCGCCGGCGGCAAGGTCGACATCCTGCCGGTTGTCGCACCACGACCAGTTGTTCTGCTGCCTCAGCATCTCCTGCGCGTAGGGATCGCGCAGCATCTCCTCGCCGCGGTCACCGTGGGGAGCACGGGTGGCCGCATCGACCACCTCGGCGGCGAACAGCAACGCATCGGCGTACGTTGTCGGCGCCGACGACAAATCCACCTGCGCCACCTTCCCAGTCGGGGACACGATGCTACAACCATGCGACCCGCTGCGTCCGCTGCGGCCGGCGTTCGTGCGCTGCGAAGGAGATACGGCTCACCCTCCGCTGCGTGACGGAGTTGCTCCTGGACTCCGCGTTCGCGGTCTCGCCGCCCAAGGCTCCGGGAGCGTCTCCTACGGCGTCGAGGCGTCCGGATGCGGTATTCGGTCAGCGCGGCACGCTGGCCGGTGACGTCGACGTGCCACACGCCGTCGGTGCGGATCCGCGTCGCGACGATCGCGCCGTGCTCACCGGCTCAGCGCGATCCGCACGGCGAGGACGATCAGGATCACCCCGGTCAGCCGCTCGATGACCAGGAGCACCGCCGGGCGGGTCAACCAGGCGTGCAACCGGTCGATGAGCAGGATGTAGCACGCCCACCAGAGCACCGCGAGGCCGATGAACGTCGCGGCGAGCACCGCCGTACGGGCCGCCGCGCCGTCGCCGGGCTTGACGAACTGCGGGACGAACGAGACGTAGAAGATGACCACCTTGACGTTCAGCAGTTGGCTGGTGATGCCCATGACGAACGAGCGGCGGGCCACGTGCGGCTCGTCGGCCGCCGGGGCCGGCTCGGGCGGCGCGCCCGGGGTGCCGCCGCCCCCGCCGGCGCCCACCGGGACCGGCTGCGCGGCCGGCGCGGGGCGTCGGGGCCGGGTGGCCCAGAGGATGCTGCCCCCCAGGTAGACCAGGTAGAGGGCGCCGGCGATGCGCAGCACGGTATACAGCCGGGGCGAGGACACCAGCAGGGCCGAGAGCCCGGCCGTGGCGAGCGTGGCGTGCACCAGGGCGGCCACGAAGAGCCCGGCCAGCACCACGAACCCGGCCCGCCGCCCGTACCGCACGGTCTGCCGGGTGACCAGGGCGAAGTCCACTCCGGGCACGACGATGATCAGGATGCTCGCGGCGACGAAGCTGACGAGCTGGATGTCAGACATGCTGGTGGACTTCTTCCTGTGCGACGGGGGCCGGGACGGCCTCCTCGATGACCGACACGCCGCTGTCCCGGCGTGGCCCGTGCCGGCGCCACTGCTCGCGCAGGCGGATCCGCCCGTCCGGCAGCCGCTCGGGACGGGAGACGCACTCGCCGACGACGATGGTGCCGTCGGTGAGCACCTCCAGGTAGGCGAAGCGCACCACCCCCTCGGCGTCGCAGGTCCCGGCCAGCGAGCCGTGCCGTACCGCGCCGCCGGTGATCTCGGCCCAGACCAGGTCGCCACGCTGGTGGTAGTGCCCGGTCAGCGGCCCGGCGTCGCCGGTCGTGCCGTGGTCGGTGCCGGCCGGGTCGGCGGCGACGAAGATCCGGCCGTCGTAGTCGAAGGAGGCCATCGGGGTCACGCCCACCGGGTGCTGACGAACTCGTCGCGGAACGGGCAGACCACCCGGCCGGCGATCGAGTTGAGCACCATGGCGCTGCGCACCGGCAGGATGCTCAGGTTGGAGTCGACCAGCCCCTGCACGTAACGCCCCCGGTTCAGCACGAAGATCTTGTGCTGGTCGGCGTGCTTCCACCGGATCGAGTAGTCCGACTCGATGACGGGCTGACCCCGCTCGTCGATGTCGACCAGCGCGGTCAGTTCCTCGTCGAAGGGCAGCGGGGCCTGCTGCCGCCCCGCCGCGACCACCAGGTGCACCGCCCGGTGCCGCTCCTCGCCGCTGCCGGCGGTGAGGCACTCCAGCTCGATCTCTCCGTCGAGCTGCCGGGCAGCGGTGACGGTGCGGCTCGGCATGATGGTCACCGGGAACCGGCCCGTGCGCAGCCGCTCCTCGTAGTTGTGCTGGTAGATGCCGCGCAACGTGCCGGGGGAGATGCCGTCACTGGTGAGGATCTGCCCGGAGACCAGGCGTTCCCGCACGTCACGGGAGAGCGTGAGGAACGCCTCCTGGTAGGCCGGCCGGTACAGGTCGTTGGCCGAGGGGGAGTCCTCCAGCGGCGCGAACCACGACCGCCGGCCGATCCACCGGATGTCCCGGACCCCGCGGGCCAGCAGCGCCGCCACGCACTCCGCGCTGGTCTGCCCGCTGCCCATCACGATCCACGGCGCGTCCGGCTCGTCGGCCACGGTCGACAGGCGGTGGTGCAGCTCGTCGGCGACGAAGACGTGCCGGGGATCCAGGGCGGCGAGGAAGTCCGGCAGGAACGGCACGGTGCCGGTGCCGAGCACCAGGTGCCGGGAGCGGGCGACGGCCACGTCACCGCTGCGGCTGACCAACTCGCCGTCGAAGTCGACCCGGTCGATCCGGGTGCCGTAGACGATGTTCGGCAACTGGGCCGCCGCCCAGCCCAGGTACTGCTGGTACTCGATCCGGGGGATCGTGTCGAAACCGGCGCCCAGCAGGGCGTAGACCCGCCCGGTGGTGACCAGGTAGTTGAGGAACGACAGCGGGTGGGTCGGGTCGTAGAGCGACACCAGGTCCTTGACCCAGCCGGTCTGCATCCGCACGCCGCTGTGCAGCATCCCGTCGTGCCAGCCCGGCTGGTCCCGGGACTCGAACAGCGCGATCTCGTGCGGCGCGAGCACGCCGTACATCGCCGCGAGGCTCAGGTTCGCGGGTCCCGCGCCGATCCCCACGGTGTGGTATGTCTGCGTCATCTCTCTGCCTTCGGCTAACCCGTCGGAACCCCGACGGACGATGGGTGGTCCAGCAGAGCGCGGGCTGCGCGTCGGCTGGCGGCCAGGGCGGTCTTGGCGGCGCCCCCGCTCCCGCCGGTGAAGGTGTGCACGGTCCCGGAGACGGCCCGCAGCGCGAGACCGGGGGGCTCGCTGTAGCAGTCGGCCGCGCTGACCGGCGGGCCCACCGGTCGCGGGTCCAGGCCGGGCAGCCGCAGCGCGGCTACCGCCCGGACCCGCGCCGCGAGTTCGGCGTCGGGCGCGGGGGCGGCCGGGTCGACGTCCCAACGGGAGCTGGGCAGGCCGAGCAGGAAGCGCCCGGGGCCGGCGGGCCGGCCGTAGAGGCCACTGGTCTCGTCCACGAACGACGGCAGGTCGGCGCGGCGCACGGCGTGGTGGGCGTACTGGATGTGCTTGGTACGCAGGCAGGTGGCCAGCCCGGCGGCGCGCAGCAGTCCCGGGGTCCACGCCCCGGCGGCCACGACCACGAGGTCGCCGGCGAGTCGGCGGCCGTCGCGCAGCTCCACCGTGTCGCCGTCGAGCCGGGCCATCGGCACGGCTTCGGTCCGGGTCAGCCCGGCCAGCATGGCCCGCCGCAGCCGGTCCGGCACCACGTGGCCGGCCCGCCGCTCCCAGACCCCCACGGCGTGCTCGGGCAGCCCGTCGACGCCGAAGCGGCGGGCGGCCTCCGCAGCGGTGAGCACCTCGGCATCGACCGCGGCGGCCCCGGCCCCGGCCCCGACCCGCCTCCGGCGACGGTGTCCGGGTCGAGCAGGTAGAGCGAGCCGGTGCGCCGCCAGCCGGCCTCCGCCGCCAGGCCGGGGTCGCCCCGCAGCTCGGCGAGGCTGGCGGCGGCCAGGGCGCGGGCGGCCGGCTCCGGCTCGAAGGCCCGAACCAGCCCGCCCGAGGCGGCGGTGGCGTCCCGGTACCCGCCGGTCGGGCCGTCGGTCGCCGTGCCGATGAGCACCGCCTCGGCACCCGCGTCCTGCAACCGCCGGGCCAGCAGGACCCCGGCCAGTCCGGCGCCGACGACGAGTACCCGCAGCTCAGTCACCGGCGTCCGCCGGGAGGGTGCCGCCGACGAGACCCAGCAGCCGGGCCGCCCGTTCGGGGCGGCTGCCGGCGGCGGCCAGCGCCGCGCGGACTGCGGCGGCCGGGTCGAAGGCGTCCGGGCGCAACGCCCGCTCGCCCCGGGTCAGCTCGATGTCCGCCAGCGCCGCGTCGAGGTGGGGGCCGGTGCCGTCGAGCGCCGCGGCGTAGCGCGCCTTGAACGCCTCGTACGCCGCCGGCAGGAAGTCGGACTCGTAGCTGTCCGGCCGGTCCCAGCTCACGAACGCCCGGACCACCGCCGGGTCCTCGGTGGACAGGAACTCGTGCGCCCAGATGGCGTGCCCGCGACTGGTGGAGAACTTCGCGCCGGTGAGCCGGTAGAACTCGTTGACCACCAGCCGGGTCGGCCGCTCGGGCAGCCCGGCGGCCAGGTGCAGGGCGGGGATGAGCACCGCATAGTAGAAGGCGTTGTCGATGCCGAGGAAGAGCCACTGTTCGTCGACGTCGCCCCAGGCGTCGAGGTAACCGGTCAGCGTGTCCGCCCCCGGGCGCAGGTGGCGGGCCGGCAGCACCAGGTTGGCCAGGGCCATCTCGGCCCAGACGTCCACCCGTAGGCCGTCGCCCCACTCGATGCCCCAGTCGCTCGGGTAGGCCAGCGCGACGTCCGGCAGCCCCGTGTCGAGGTACGCCGCGACCAGCCGGCGCAGCCGGGGCGGCAGGACCGCCCGGGACCAGAACTCGCACAGCCGCTCCCGGTGCTCCTCCAGCCGAAGGACCGGCACCGGGTGGGTCACCGGCTCCGGGGCGGCCGAGCAGCAGGTCGAGCGGGCGTCGACCAGGTCCGCCGCGGCGAGGAAGCCGCCGCACCCCTCGCAGGTGCCGCCGGCCGCCCCGGCCCCGCAGCCCGGGCAGGCCCCGACGACCCGGGCGTGGTGCAGGATCCGGTGACAGCCGGCGCAGGCGCGCAGCGACATCGGCGCCAGCTCGACGACCTTCGCCTCGACCAGCTCGGTGAGCAACCGGGCCACGGCGTCGCGGTAGCCCGCGTCGGCCAGCGGGTCGACCATCACGTCGTACCCGATGCGCGCCGCGCGCAGCGCCTCGCCCACCAGCGAGCCGTAGTGCGCGGCGGTGTCCGCGGGTGCCTCGCCCCGCGCCTCGGCCCGGGCCGGCACGTAGTTCTGGTGGGCGTCCAGGCCGCACTGGGTCAGGACCCGGCGGCCGTCGGCGCGCAGCGCGCGGGCCGCGATGTCCCCGGCGACGTACGGGCCGGAGAGGTGCCCGACGTGCAGCGGCCCGTTCGGCGTCGGCGGCGGTGTCACCACGAGGACCACCCCGGCGGGGGCGACGCCGTCAGCCACGGCCCGCCCCGGCGTCCCGGCCGCCCTCGGCGTCGGCGTCGGCGGTCCGGGGCATCCAGTAGATGCTCAGGATGGTCAGCGGCACCTCCGGGGAGGGGTTGTGGATCACGTGGGGCCGCTCGGGGTCGAGCAGGATCACCCCGCCGGTCGGCACCTCGACCTTCTCCCCGGCCGCCTCGTAGATCGCGGTGCCGCGGGTCACCACCGCGAACTCGACCTCCGGGTGCACGTCCTCGGCGCTGCTGGCACCGGGCGGGATCACGCACCACATCGCGTCGAACGGCAGCGGCCCCAGGTCGCGGTACTGCTGCCAGCGGCCGATCTGGATGCCGTACTCGTCGGTGAGCTGCGCGGTGTCACTGACGTACTTCCGCATGGTTGTCCTCCTGATCGCGGTGACCTGAGCGGCAGGGGCCGTGGGTCGGCGCCGGCGGGCCGCCCGGGGGCGGCGGTCGTCGGCGTGACGGCGGGCTCGCGTCCCGCCGGCGTCGTGGCGCGGGCCGGTCGGCGGCCCGTCGCCGGCCGGGGCGGGGCCACCGCCGGTGGGGATCGTGAGGGCGCGGCCCGCGCCGACGGTCCGGCGATGGGGGCGGCACGGGCGTCGCCGGGGGCGAGGAACGGCCTTGGGTGCGGCGCGCGCCGGGCCGCGCGGCGCGCGACCAGTCCACATGAGTCACGGCGGACCGCTGCTCGAGACACCGTCTCCCCCGGCTCCGGCTGATTCGCCGCGACGAATGGCGGCACTGCCACTGTCGGCGTAGGGTCGTCCTGCGAACAGGCAGGCAACCGGCAGTTCAACGGCAACATCGCTGCTGAGTCCCGGATCAGTGGCCTCGGCTACGGCGTACCGTCGGCGCGAATCGGCCAGACCCGCACAGAGCAGGCGAGTGGGGATGGCGCGGTGCTCGACTACCAGGTTACCTTTGGTGATGAGATTGTCGCAGCCCGGCAACGGGCCCACCTCACCCAGGAGGAGTTGGCGGCCCGGACGGGGCTGAGCGTGCGCAGCATCCGCAACCTGGAGTCGGCGCGGGTGCTGCGGCCCCGGCCCGCCACCGTCCGACTGATCCGCGACGCGCTCGGCCTGCCCGGCCCGTCATCGCCACCGCATCGGCCGCGGCCGATGCAACTGCCGCTGGACGTGCCCGGCTTCACCGGCCGCGTCGCCCAGCTCGCCCAGCTCGACCGGCTCTTCGACGGTGGCCCCCGGCGGATGTCCACGGTGGTGGTCTGCGCCCTCGTCGGTCGCCCCGGGATCGGCAAGACCGCGCTGGCGCTGCACTGGGCGCACCGGTTCGCGGCCCGCTTCGCCGACGGAGTGCTGCACGTCGACCTGGGCGGCAACCGGGCACAGAGGTCACCGACGTCGCCCTCCGACGTGCTGGGCTGCCTCATCGAGGCGCTCGCCGTGCCGGCCGGCGGCATCCCGCGTGGCCTCGACGCCCGGGTCGGGCTCTACCGCAGCCTGCTCGCCGGGCGGCGGATGCTCATCGTGCTCGACGACGCGTGGGACGCCGACCAGGTCCGGCCGCTCCTGCCCGGCGTGGCGGGGTGCATGGTGCTGGTGACCAGCCGGGACTGGCTCACCGGGCTGGTCGCCGGGGAGGTCGCGCACCCCGTCGTGCTCGACCGCCTCGCCCCGGAGGAGGCGTACGAACTGCTGCGGGCCCGCCTCGGCGCGCACCGCCTCGCGGCCGAACCCGAGGCGGTGGGCGGAATCGTGGCCCACTGCCAGGGCGTACCCCGGGCGCTGGCGATGGTGGCGGCCCGCGCGGCCGTCCAGCCTGGAGTGTCACTCACCGAGCTGGCGCGGCAACTGCGCTAGCGGCGCCGGTCGGCCGCCCGGCCCGCGCCGGTGCGCTCAGGACCGGTCGGCGCGGGTCCCGGCGCGGGCGGCGACGTGCGCCGGCACCGCCACGGTCGCGGGCAGCGCGGGATCGGTCAGTGGCTGTTGCCACGTCGCGACCAGGGGAAGCTCGCCGGCCCAGAGGCCGAGCGCGGCGTCCGGGCCGACGCCGTCGTCGGGCGGGCCGCTGCGGGTCTTGACCGACGCCTCGGCCAGCGGCAGCGCCAGCAGGGTCGTGGCCGCGAGCTCCCTGCCGTTCGGCGCGCGGGTGTAGTCCCACTGGCCCGGCGCGACGTGCTCGGTCAGCAACCGCAGGCCGTAGAGCTTCTCCTCGGCGTCGACGACCCTGCGCGGTGTCCCGTAGACCATCGCGCTGCGGTAGTTGACCCCGTGCTCGAAGACCGAACGCGCCAGGACCAGCCCGTCGACGACCGTGACCGTGACACAGACCTCGGCGTCGGTGGTGAGGCTCCGGCTGGCCACCGAGCCGTGCAGGAAGAGGTGCGTGGTGTCGAAGCCGTAGACGGTCGGCACCACCATCGGACAGCCGTCCACCAGCGCGCCGAGGTGGCAGACGAGACCGGCCCGCAGCACCTCGAAAAGGGCACCGCGGTCGCCGCGTCCCTTCTGGCTCATGCGGCGCAGCCGGGTGCGGGGGGTTGCGGACAACGGCGCGTCGGCGTCGCTCATGACTCGTCTCCCGTCGGTCGGAACGGACCAGGGCGCGAGCGTACTCACCGGTCGGTGGGCCACACCACCGCCCGGTCGGCGCGGCTCAGCCGCCACTGGAGCGCGGCGTGGGCGGCCAGGAACAGGGCGACGCCGCCGAACATGACGTGCCGGCCGAGCGCCCTGGTTGCGACCCGCGATCACCGCCTGACCGCCCGGAGCAAGAACCACCGGTACTCCACGAACCTACAGGTCGCCATCGACGCCGGCACCCGCCCACGGGCCGGGTCCGTCCCGGTTTTCCGGCGTGGTCGATCCGGCCCGGACCGTGTCATGCTGCACGGACCCCGACGGGAGGACGACGATGGCTGCTGGCGATGCCGTACAGGTGCGGCCGGCGCGAGGGCTGCTGCGACCGCTGGTGTCCGGGGCGACGCTGATCGCGGTCCTGGCGTTGCTGTTCGGGCTGCCCTGGTGGACGTTGACGGTGGCGGCGCGCTGGCCGACGTCGGTGGTGGCCGCCGGCACGGCCGTGTTCGTGGTCGCGGTGGTCGCGTTCCCCGTTCTGATGTATCTCGGGCACGGCCGCCGGCGGCTGGACCCGGCGGCCCGCGCGGGGGACACGCTCCTCGGCCTGGTCTGGATCCTCTTCGTCTGGGCGCTGCTCGGCAACGTGGTCCGGCTCCCGCTCGCCGCGGCGGGAGTCGCCGATCCGGTCCGGTCCCGGGCTGTGGCGGTCGGTGCGGCGGCCGTCTCGGTCGTCCTGGCCGTCTGGGGGTACGCCGAGGCGATGCGGGTGCCCCGGGTCCGGCGGGTGGACGTCACCGTCGACCGGCTGGGCGCGGGTCTCGACGGGGTCCGGGTGGTGCTGCTGACGGACACCCACTACGGCCCGATCGACCGGGCCCGCTGGTCCGCCCGCACGATCGAGGTGGTCAACGGCCTGGCCCCCGACATCGTCTGCCACACCGGCGACATCGCCGACGGCACGGTCGACCAGCGCCGGGCGCAGGCGGCGCCGCTGGGCACCGTGCAAGCGCGGCTGGCCCGGGTGTACGTGACGGGCAACCACGAGTACTACGGCCAGGCGCAGGGCTGGGTCGACCACATGCGGGCCCTGGGCTGGGAGCCCCTGCACAACCGGCACCTCGTGGTGGAGCGGGGCGGCGCCCAGCTCGTGGTGGCCGGGGTCGACGACATGACCGCCGCTTCGTCCGGGGTGGCCGGTCACCGCGCCGATCACGCCGCGGCGCTGGCCGGCACCGACCCGGGGCTGCCGGTGCTGCTGCTGGCGCACCAGCCGAAGCAGATCAGCGACGCGGTCGCGGCCGGTGTGGATCTGCAACTGTCCGGGCACACCCACGGCGGCCAGATGTGGCCGTTCCACTACCTTGTGCGGCTCGACCAGCCGGTCGTGCAGGGCCTCAGCCGGCACGGTCGGACCCAGCTCTACACGAGCCGGGGGACCGGTTTCTGGGGTCCGCCGTTCCGGATCTTCGCGCCGAGCGAGATCACCCTGCTCACTCTCCGGGCGGGTTAGCCCGACCGGGCCGGCACCCACGCCCCCAGCTGGCCGTGACCGGAGATGCCTCGATCAACGCTGTTGGCTATCCCGGGCCCCAGGATCCGCCCGCATGTATCCCGATGCCCATCACGACCTCGCCCGAGTATCAGATGCACTGGGACCGGACACGGGGCGCGAGCGACCCCGAGGTGAGCGCTACGTGCTCCTCTGGTGACGACGCCAATGGCGGGTACATGGACGGAATGTCGTTGATCTTCGATGGTGCGCTCGACGTGTGCTCGTCAGCAGATGCCAGCCCGGGTCAACCGGCGCCGACGCGGTCACCGCAGCCGCTCGTGCTCGCAAACGGGGGTTCGTGTGCGCGAGCTGTGGTCCTGGGCTGGGCGAACGGGGTCCGGGTGCTGCGGGTGAACGTGGGCCACTCCCTGCCACCCCAGGTGGACCCCCAGGTCGCTAGACTAGGCGCTCGCGCCCTCGTAGCTCAGGGGATAGAGCATCGGTTTCCTAAGACTGCTCTCCACCGGTGTCCGCAGGCCGATGACCTGCGGCTTCTTACTTCTTGGCCTCGTGTGCTGGTCGCTGCGGGGCCCTGCTGGGATCGCTTGGTGAAGATCAGCAGGCCATGCCCTTTCGGTCCTCGAAACCCTTTCGGTCCTCGATGGCCTGACCGGTTGAGGAGTGACCTGCGGGCGAGGTCAGCCTGCTGTCGGGGCGGGAGCCTGCCACAGGGTGCTGACCGGCATGGCGCGGAGTTTGTCGCCGAACGGCAGCGTGGAGGTTCCGGTGTGGAGGACGATGCCGGCGACGAAGTCATTGCCGAGACGGTCGGCGAGTCGGCGTAGCCCGCGGAAGTCGTCTGGTCCGACGGTGGTGGCTGCTTTGACCTCGATCCCGACCACCTGCCCAGCTCTGTTCTCGAGCACCGCGTCGACTTCATACCTGCTCTGGTCGCGGTAGTGGGACAGATCGACGAACTGCTCGGACCAGGTGAGCTGCCGGGACAGCTCGGACAGGACGAATGATTCGAGCAGCGGGCCGAACGGTGCACCAGGCCGGAGCAGTGCTCGGGCGTCGGTCGCGATCTCGTTTGCGGCTATACCCGAGTCGATGAAGATCAGTTTCGACGCGGCGGTGGCCCGGGTGCCCAGGTTGCGGGACCAGCCCGGGATCCGTTTGATCAGGAAGATCTCTTCCAAGGCCTGGAGGTAGCGGGCGATCGTCGGCCGGCTGAGTCCGAGGGCGGACTCGAGGGAGTTGGCGGCGATGACGGTCGCGGATCGGGCCGCAAGCAGGCGTACCAGTTTGCGTAGCTCGCCCTTGTGCTGGATGTCGGACAGTTGCCGGACATCGCGGTCGATGAGCGCCTGGACGTAGGCGTCGAGGAACCGTTGGCGGCGGCGCGGGTCGGTACGGGTGGTGGCCTCGGGTAGGCCGCCGCGCACTATCCTGGCCGCGTAGTCGGCACGGGTGACGTCCGACTCGTGTCGCAGGTCTGGACCGAGCGTGAAGACGGCGTCGATGAATCCGTCCGGCTCAGCGTCGAGTTCTCCTTGAGAGAACGGCCAGAGTTCCACGGTCTCCATCCGGCCGGGCAACGCGTCCGGGGCGGCAACCATGCCGAACAACCGTGACGAGCCGGTAAGCAGATACCGGCCCGGACGGGGGTCCTCGTCGACTGCTGCCTTGATGGCCAACAGGAGTTCCGGAGCGCGCTGAATCTCGTCGATGACCAGGAGTTCGGCGGAGTCCACGAATCCGACCGGGTCGGCGATCGCCGCCGCCCGGTCCTGGGCCCGATCAAGATCGCGGCGCTCGGCTAGACGATCGCCGGCAACAAGGCGGACCAGGGTGCTTTTGCCTGCTTGCCGTGCTCCGTTGATCAAGACGACGCGGGTGTCTGCCAAGGCGGCATTGACCTGCGCGGCGGCGCGGCGGGGGATCAGCTGCGGTGTGGGCACGGCGTCATCTTAACGGCCAAACTTTCGATCTGCGGGACCCTGGATTTCGATTTGCGGGATAGTGTGCGTTCGTTATGCGGTCATCTGGTGTTCGATCTGCGGGCCCCGTCAGCGGGGCGGCCGTGGAAGAGATCCGCGACTACGTCGCATTACTGCCGGTTGCGACGAGCTCGGGGAAGGTGCCCTCCCAGCGCTGGCGGAGTTGGGGTGGCAGCCAGAGGGTGGGCCAGAGCCGTCGGAGGAGGTCGGCGTCGAGCCAGGTGTTCAGGTCCTCGACGGTGCTGGCTTCGGTGAGTACCACCTTGTACATACTGGCCAGGCGTGCGGGCCCGTCAAGGTCGTACTCGGCATGCCCGGACCAGTCGAGGTGACGCGGAAGCGTCACCGTGCCTTCGGTCGGGCCGCGCAATTCGGCGAGGCTTTCGGCCACCACGTAGGGCTTCCGGTCACCGTAGGGTCGGTAGTCCGCTGGCGGCTGAGGTGGTGTCCGGCGCCGGCTGATGTTGGTCGCCCGCCGGACTTCCGGTCGGAGTGCCTGACGGATCGTCTCCCGGCTGTACCCGGTGACCCGCTGCAGGTCGACCGGCCGCCAGCCGGCCGCGTGGAACGCCCGTAGCTGCTCGTCCCGTTCGGTCAATGCCTGCGCCCGCGTCGCCTCGTAGCGGGAGACAGCCGCTTGCAACTCATCCTCGGAGAACCGACCCATGCAGTCAGCCTACTACGCTAGGCCCAGCGCGCTTGGCCTTCTCCGTATCTCGGTGACCGGCGGGACCAGCCAAGGTGATCATGATCGGATGCACTCATGTGCGGGTGAAACCGAGTGCCCGGTATCCGGGCATGCGGCGTGGGAGTGAGGCGGCGAGGATGGGGGTGGCCGGGTCGTGGTAGTCGTGAACCTCGGCGAGGTCCTTGCCGGGCGCGGCGCGGATGACACGGCCGGCGCACTGGACGAGTAGGCCGTCGTAGGAGATCGGGCCGGCGAGGAAAAGGGTGTCGAGGGCGGGGGCCGAAGCCTTCACCGATGAACGGTGTGGTGCCGATGACCAGCAGCCCGTCGCCGGCTTTCGCGCCGTCGAGCCGGTCAACGACGCTTCGCCGATCACTGGTGCTCATCGCGCCTTGGAGGACGAGCGCCTGGTGTCCGCGTGCGGCGAGCAGGGCGGCGAGTGTCTCAACCTGGGCGACCCGCCGGGTCAGGACGAGACAGTTTCGGCCACGGGCCAGGGCCGCGGCGACGTCATCGGCGATCTGGGTGTTGCGGGGCTCGTCGACGGCGAGTCTTCGGTGCACCTCGGCGAGCGCGCCGGGGGCGTCAAGGTCGACGTCGCCGGGCTGGAAGGTGGTCTCGTGGATGAACAGCGCTCGACGGGGTCCGGCGTCGGCGTGCATCGCTGCGGCGAGGGTGCCTTGTTCCTCGTCGGTCAGGGTGTGGCGGACGGGTCCGAGTTGCCAGGTGACGAGTTGGCCGAGGCCGTCGCGTCGGGTGGGGGTGGCGGTGAGGCCGAGCCAGAACTGTGCGGCGATCCGTTTGACCGAGTGCTCGTACGCGGCGGCGCCGAGGTGGTGGCATTCGTCGACGATGACGTGCCCGTACCCCTGGGTCAGGGTGGCGACGTCGTCGCGCCGGGCCAGGGAGGGCAGCAGCGCGATGTCCACCGTGCCGGTGAGTTTGCGTCGGCCGCCGCCGAGTTGACCGGGCTTGATGCCGAGGAACTGCTCGACGCGGGTGCGCCACTGGTCGGCGAGGGCTTTGCGGTCGACGAGGACGAGGGTGGAGGTGTTGCGTTCGGCGATCACGGCGCAGGCCATGACGGTCTTGCCGGAGCCGGGTGGGGCAACCAGGATCCCGTCGTCGTGGGCGAGAAGCGCGCCGACCGCGTCGGCCTGCCTGCTGGTGAGTTCGGCGGTGAACGCGGTGTCGATCTCGCTCCCGGGGTTTCGTGCGTCCGTGACGGCCAGCCGTGACCCGGCATGTTCGACGATGGTGGCGATGGTGTTCCGCAGGCCCCGCGGGAGGACTAGGCGGTCATCGAGGGTCAGGTCGTAGCCCTGGATGAAGCGTGGGGTGTCCCAGGTGGACTTACGGAGTCGCTGCAGCTCGTAGAACTTCGGGTTGGCCATGGCGGCGGCGTGTTTGAGCGTGGCCAGTGCGGCGGGGTGAGCTGTCCGGCGTCGATGCTCAGCCCGGCACCGACTTCCGCGTGGACCACCGAAGGGAGCGGTGGGTGGATCTGGGTCGCGGCGGACCGGTTCATCGTGACGACGTCGGCACCGGTGGTGGCTTGCTTGGCCTGCCGGGAGACGTGTTCGGCGTCGCCGGGGCTGAGCCGGTCTAGCGTTGACAGGAACGCCCACTGGTCGGCGTACGGCTCGAGCGTGCCGAGGTCGAGGAAGGTGGCCAGTCCGTCCTTGCGGCGGAGGCCCTGTAGCGGTGCGGCGATGAGGTTGCCGAAGCCACCCTCGGGCAGGACGTCCTGGTTGGGGAACAGCCGGTCGTACGACCGCAGGTCCATCGACCCGCGCAGCACCATCGCCTCACGCAGCAGGACCGTGCCGACGGCCCGCGCGGTGGCCGCGGGAACAGCACCGGTGAAGAAGATCCACACGTGGGCGCCGCGGCCGGACTGGGAGATCTCCATCGCGGCGGGCACCGCGCCGGCTCGTGCCGCTTTCACGTAGGCGAGGGCGTCGAGCATCGCCGTTGGCCCGTCGAAGTCGGCCACGACGAAGTGGCAGGTGTTGCCGGGCATCAGTGGGTACAGGCCCATGAACACGTCGCCGACCAAATGCGCCGCGACGACCTCCGTCGTTCGGGGCAGGTAGGCGGCACCGCGCCGGTCCATACCCTTACGCCAACCGCCGGCGACCGCGGGCATCCAACCGGCCCCGCCGGTACGGGCGTTGTTCCACCGCACGGCGTACACGTCGGCCCGGGCCCGGAACCGGTCGGCGAACAACGCCAGCTTGTCCTGAGTCGGCGAGGTCATGGTGACCAGCCCTGGCGGCTCGACCGGCGCGGACAACTGCTCCGGCGCCGCTGTCGTGTCCTGGCCGCGCAGCTCCAGCAGACGTCCCAGCCGGGCGTTCTCCGCCCGTAGCCGCTCCACCTCCCGCCGGAGATCGACGAACTCGGCCACCGAACCCATGCCGACCATCCTCACGTATCGGGCTCCGAACACCCCGACACCGGTCCGATATCCTCCGCCGATGGCAGCGAAGGGAAACGCCGCGCTGGAGGCGATGATCGAGGAGGCCACGGTCGACGCGTACGGCGACGACGAGCAGCTCACCGGCCTGTTCACCATGCTCGAGGAGCATCTGGCGGTGCCGTTCACCACCACCGTCCTCGGCGTCGAGGTCACCGTACGGAAGGTCGAGCTGACCGCGGACAGCGTCGTCGCGCTCTGCGCCCGAGGCCGGCACCGGCAGAGGATCGATCTTCTCGACCTGCCGCTACCCACCCCCGCGCCGGACGGCGCCGTGTGGATCGACGCCTACCGGCACTGGGCCGGAAGGTAGGCCACGATGAGCGAGTACCAGTACTACGAGTTCACCGCCGTCGACCGGCCCCTCACCGGCCGGGAGCGGGCCGAGCTGCGGTCGCTGTCGACCCGGGCCGACATCACTGCCGTCAGCTTCGTCAACACCTACGAGTGGGGCGACTTCAAGGGCGACCCGCGCACGCTGATGGAACGGTACTTCGACGCGCACCTGTACCTGGCGAACTGGGGCACCCGCCAGCTCATGCTGCGGCTACCGAAACACGTACTCGACCCCGCCGTGGTGGCCCGGTACTGCCAGAGTGACAGCGCAACCGCTTGGACCGCCGGCAAGCACGTCATCATCGACCTGCACGACGAGGACGAGGACGGCACCGACGAGTGGGACCTCGACGGCCATGGCCTGCTCACCTCGATCATCCCGGTTCGGGCCGGCCTCGCCGCCGGTGACCTGCGACTGCTCTACCTGGCCTGGCTGCGCTGCGTACAGTCGCAGGAGATTGCCGACGACGAACCCGAACCGCCCGTCCCGGCAGGCCTGGGCACCCTCGACGCGGCCCTCACCGCCGTCACCGAGTTCCTGCGCATCGACCCCGACCTGATCGCGGCAGCGGCCGCCGGGTCGACGCCGGACGCCTCCGGTGAACCGACCGCTGCGCAACTACGCACCTGGGTCGTCGGGCTGCCCGCCCGGGACAAGGACGCCATTCTGACCGACCTGATCACCGGCGGCGACAGCCACCTACGCGGCCGACTGCTGCGCCGCTACCGCGACGCACACCGCTCCGAGACGCCCACCCCGGCAGCCGCCCGCACCGCCGGGGAACTACTCGCCACCGCCGCGGACCTGCGCGCCGTGCGGGAACGGCGGGACGCCGAGCAGCGCGAACGCGACCGGGTCCGCCGGGAACGGTCCGCCGCAGCCGCCCGGCAACGGCACCTCGACACCCTCGCGGTCGACCAAACCGCCGCCTGGCAGCGGGTCGACGAACTCATCGCCACGAAGAAACCCCGCGAGTACGACACCGCCGTTCGACTCCTCGTCGACCTGCGCGACCTCGCCGAGCGCGACGGGGGCAGCTCATCGTTCCGGAAGCGGCTGGCCGAGCTACGGGCGGTGCACGCCCGCAAGCCCAGCCTGCTCGAACGCCTCAACCTCGCAGCCCTCGACACCTGACGCTTGGTTCGCCGCCCGGTGACCGCCACCGAGGCGCGCAAGATCGTGGACAGCTCGGCGTTCCGCCGCGACGCCCCTGACCGCGGCGGCTTGGACTCCGAATGTCCGTCGGGACCCGCAACCGGACATCGAGCTGTGTCGTTTGCTGGGGTGGACCCGGAGGGTCGGGTGACTGCCTGGGTGTGTGCTGCCGATGTCATGGCCAGCTTGGAGTAGGACGCCCCGGCCCTCGCTGATGACCGCTGTATCAGCACTGGATGGAGACTTGCGACCGATCGCCCTTTCCGAAGTTGTGGCTACTGAACCGCGGCGGGTCCACGCCCCCTGACCCGACAACCCCAGTTGATCTTCGATCATGTGCGCGGTGTGTGCTCTCCAGCGGATGCCAACCCGGGTGAACCGGTGCCAACACGGGTCACCGCGGCCGACCGCCGGTCGCAAACCGGCGTTCGTGTGCTCGGGCTGTGGTCCTGGGCTGGGAGAACGGCGGTCCTCGGAACGTGGGCGAACGTGGGCCACTCCCTGCCACCCCAGGTGAACCCCCAGGTCGCTAGACTAGGCGCTCGCGCCCTCGTAGCTCAGGGGATAGAGCATCGGTTTCCTAAACCGTGTGTCGCAGGTTCGAATCCTGCCGGGGGCACGTAGCAGAACCGCAAAAGCACACCGCTACCGACCGATCACTGATCGTGGAAGCTGATTTCGCGCTTAAGTAGATGATCGAGGATGCCCCGGCCACTCGGCCGGGCCATCCTCGCGTTGACCCCGATGTAGGGTGCCGAACGCGCCCGGATCGCGGCTACTTTCCGGGCGTCGCGGGACAACATGGGTAACACAGAGCGTGACGGCCCTGCAGGCGTGCGATCAGCTCACCGAAGAGTTGCGGACTTCCGCGCAGCGGTCGCAGTTGTCGGCGCCGGCTGTCGGCCCCAGTAGCCCGCACGGCGGGCGCGGGATCCGCCGACTGAAGCGGGGGTTACGGTGGAGAATTGACAATCCGACGATGAGGCTGCAAATGATCAATGTCCAGGAGTTCGCGCGACGGCTGAGTACTCTCGGAGCTGATGCGTTCACCAGCGACGACGTCGTGGACCTGGCGACTGCGGCCGATGTTCGCATCAGCGCAGACGTCGAGATCGACGCCGCCCTGGCGCAGCGCTTGCTCGACCAGGTCTCGCCCACCCTGCCGGTTACCGGGGCCCAGATCGCGGCGTCGCAATGGCCGCCAGCGAGGTCTTCCCGTCCTGCGGCGCCTTCGGTGTCGTTCTCCAGCCCTGGTGTCGTCGATGGACCGGCTGATCAGCCGACCCGACGCCGTAGTTCTGGGTCTGCGGGTGGAGGTCGGCGACCCGGCTCCCGACGAACTGGCAGGTGACACTGCAGTCCCAGCTTCTTCAGCAACCGCCAGACTGCTCGCCGCAGCCGTCGACCACGACGCGAGCTGCGAACCGAACTCTCGCCGCGATCATCGGCTGAACTTCGTCCTCCCGTCCGGCTCCGTACGCCCGGGCAGGCTCGACGCACGATGATCCCGGTAAGCATGCGGATCGCGGCATGAGTGTGCGTCTGGGTTCCATGTGTCATCGATCTGACCGAAGCTGGCTGCGGTAACGTCCGGGGCCGGCAGCAGCAGGGTTGCGGGCGTGGCTCGCCACGATCACGCGATAGCCATGGTGGAAAGGGAGTAAGCCCATCGACGCCTCCGACACGATCACCTTGTGGCGGCCCACCGGACAGGCTGAGCTTGACCTTGTCGCGGCGTCCGGATGGCGGGCTTGGCCACCACGCCTTCCGGACCAGCCGGTCTTCTACCCGGTACTCAACCGTTGGTACGCTACAAAGATCGCCCGCGAGTGGAATGTCCCTGCCGGTGGCGTCGGGTACGTGACCCGGTTCGAGGTCCAACGTGCGTATCTGGACCGTTACGAGGTTCATCAGGTCGGTGGCCGCGAGGTGCTGGAGTACTGGATCCCCGCAGCGGAGCTTGCCGACCTCAACGCCCACATCGTCGGCGCGATCATCGAGGAAGCCGACTACCGCGGACCCGTGGGCGACCAGGAGTTCACCGACGTCCATCACGCGCTGGGCAGAGCGCTACCGGCCGCGTGGCGGGGCTATCTGCAAGGTTCGTCGTGGTTCCGGCGGGGGTGGATGACAGGCGGGGCCTACGTCCGGCTCAACACGCCACGCGAGATGCTCGAGTGGCACCACGCATGGGGCGAGAGCACCGACGCGCACCCCGGCATCGCGATCATCGGCGGTGACGGATCCCGCGAACAACTCGTGCTCGACCTGCGTAGCGACCCCGCACCGGTGCTGCTGGTCGACATCACCAGCAGCGGGTGGGACAACGCCAGCCGGCAAGCCGATGATGTCGGCGAACTCATCGACCGCATCGAAGCGGGCACCTTCGCATTCGACTTCGAGGATTGGCGGACATCAGCGAGCGGCCCAACCCGCACCTCGCGGCAGATCCGGACGTGACGCTCGGTCATGCGGTCAGCGCTCTCCTTAGCTGGTCCAATCCCAGCGAGCCGACTTCCAGAGATCGACGGTGGAATGCCCGCCGGTCGCCGCTGAAGGACGAGCGGCCGGTCAGCCACACCCGTTCACCTACCTTGTAGGTCAGCGCCTGACCTTCTCCTTCAATGACAACAGCGGGATTCGGTTGGGACCGCGTGCCGCTCGAGTGGGGAGGCGCAAGAGGTGCAGGCGGGGCGCTGCGGATAACTGCGCGGCGGTGGCGTGCCGTGTGGGTGTCAGTTGCTGATCCGCAGTTCCTGCTGGGCGTATCGCAGGTCGTCGACCTGAGTGAGCATGAACTGCGCGAGGTCGGTCCGAGAGATGCGTGAGCCGACCCGGTCTCCGGTTCCGGTTCCGGTCCCGGTCCCGGTCCCGGTCCCGGTGCGCACCTTGACCCTTCCCGGGCCGGGCTCGTCGTGGGGCGCGGTGACGACCACGATGGTCCAGTCTCGATCCGAGCCGCGGATGGCCTGGCCCACCTCGACCGTCTCGTTGACCATGGAGCGGGTGGCGGGTAGCCGCCCGAGCAGGGCGAAGCTCGCGCTACGCACCGCGCCCAGCAGTGGGTTGCGGGGAATTGTGATGCTTGGTCCCCAGCTGTAGATGAGCCTGCTGACGCCGTAGGTGCGCATCGCGGCCAGGATGGTGCCCGTTCCCGACGCGAGGGGCAGGTCCCGGGGCCCGCCGAAGATCTTGGGGCTCAGGGCGGCGAGGACGGCGTCGGCGCCCCGGACGGCGTCGGCGACGGCCGCCTCGTCGGTCAGCTCGCCCTGCGCGACCCGCAGCCGTTCGTGGCGCAGGGTCAGCTTCGCCGGATTGCGCATCAGCGCCATCACGTCGTGCCCGGCGGCGAGTGCCTGCTCGGCCAGGTGCATGCCGGTGCGACCGCTGGCACCGAAGATGGTCGGGCTGTGCCTGTTCCTGGAAACCATGTGCGAACTCCAGGCCCGCGACCGAGGCTTCAACGACTTCGCCTCGATCCGGCTGCCAGAGAACGCCTGCCTGGCCGGCCAGCAGACCCGGATCCATGACCTCGGCGTGCGCATCGTCGAACGGGCGCGAGAACAGGGCCGCCTCCGGCCCGACCTGGTACCCGAGGACCTCGCCTTCGTCATCTGGTCCCACAGCCGGATCATCGAGGCGACCGACGGGATCGCCCCGCACGCCTGGCGCCGCCACCTGTACCTGATGCTCGACGGCTTCCGCGCCGAGCGCGCCCACCCGCTCCCCGAACCGCCCCTGACCCCCACACAGCTCTACCGCGCCATGCGCCGCCTCGGCGGCACCGACTGACTACCCGGACGCGCCGAGCCGGTGACCGTCATGCCGGACGAGTGCGTTCCCAGCGCCTGGCCGTCAGCGCACGAAGTGCCTCTCCGTCTTCCGGGATGAACGCGCAGGTGCGGCTACTGCTGTCAGGCCCAACAGTTGAGGGCAACGGGGTCGGACGTCCCCGGGAACTGGCGGTGCCGGATAGGGCGCTGCCGTGCTGACACCGCCGCGCGGGCACCCGACGGATGCGGCCACCGGCCCGGGTCTGCTCCCGCTTGGTCGCCGTACCGGAGGACCGGGAGATGGCATGCTTCCGGTTGCTGACCGGGCGCGGGCTGGCGCTCGACCTGGTCTGCCGGGAGTGCGGCGAGGCTGGTGGGTCGGCCGCGCTGGTCGTGGTGTGCGAGGGGTGCGTCGACCGGCTCATCGAGGATGGGGAACTGCTGGCGCGGTGAGCCGGAGATCCTGGAACGGCCGGAACCGCTCGACGCGATGGTGTCGGACTGGCCGCTGCTGGCGTTGTTGGGGCAGGTGATCAATCTCGGCCTGGCCGACGACGCCGACGGCTCCCGCTGGCTGGTGCTCACCGCCGGTGGCCCGATCGTCGCGCTCGACCCGGACGACGAGCGGGTTTCCGCGCTGGCCACCGTCGAGCTGGTCGACGAGCCGGAGCAGCAGCCGTGGATGGACCGCCAGCTGCGGCGCAGGCTGCACGTCTCCGGATGTGGCCGCTTCGCCGCCTCCGGCGGCGCGGCGATGCCCCCGGAGGTGCTCGGGTTGCTGGTCAAGCAGGTGACCCGGTTGCCGCAGACGGTGCTCGCCCCGCGGCATCGACGTGAACGGGCTCCCGGTCCGGGAGAGCGAGATCCTGCGGCTGGTGGCGGACGGGATGGACACCCGGGAGGTGGCGACCCGGTCGAGCTGCTCGGAGCGGACCGTCAAGAACGTGCCGCACGACATCACCAGCCGGTTCCAGCTGGGCAACCGCACCCACGCGGTAGCCTACGCGGTCCGTGAGGAGCTGATCTGACCGCCGAGGAGGACCCGACGTGTCGCACGGACGCGCCGACGGACGCCAGGTGACCCGGGACGACCTGGGCGCCTGGCTGATCAAGGGCAATGCGGACCTGGTCGATCTCGCCGGCCGGTTCGCCCGGGACCCCCGGGTGACGAGCTGGTGCGTACGCCCCGGCTACCGGGCCCGGCTGATGCGGGCTGGTCAGCCCGTGCTCTTCTGGGCCAGTGGCAGCCGGGGGCGGTTGCCGTACGGCGTCTGGGGGATCGGCCGGCTCACCGGCGAGCCGGTGCCCGGCGGGGAGGCCCGCGCGCCCTGGACGGTGCCGCTGGACCTGACCGTCCTGCCCGAGCCACGACGGCTGCACCGGGACCGGTTGCGCGCCGACCCCCGGCTGGCCGGACTGGAGGTGTTCCGCCAGCCACAGGCCGCCAACCCGTCGTACCTGACCCGGGCGCAGTTCACCGCACTCGCCGATCACCTGCCCGAGGCGGCACCGGGACACCACCGGCCGCCACCGGGGAGCTGAGCCCGTTCCCCGGGGAAACCGGCCTACCAGCGCACCGGCAACGTGGTGACGACGGCGCCGACCTCCCGTTCCGCGATGGGGATCGGTCCGTCGGTGGCGAGCCGGAGACCGGGCAGCCTGGCGCGCAGCCGGTCCAGCCCCACCGCCAGGATCGCCCGGCCGAGCCGCCGTCCCGGGCAGTAGTGGCGGCCACCGCCGAAGCCCACGAACTTCGGTGCCCGGCGACCGGGCAGCAGCGCCTCCGGGCGGGGATAGACGGCCGGGTCGTGCAGCGCCGAGATCCACGCGAGGAGCACGGCCGCGCCCCGGGAGACGGTCCCCGACGGCAGCACGAGGTCGGTGGTCGCGGTCCGCAGGGCGGCCACGTTGCCGGCGTAGACGAGGCGGAGCAGCTCGTCGGCCATCGCGAGGGGATCGGTGCCGCGCCGGACGAACGTCCGCCAGTCGGCCGCGTCGTCGGCCAGGAGCCGCAACATCGCCCGGCCGAGCACGGTCGCCGGGGCCTCCACCCCCGCCGACAGCATCAGTCTGGTCAGGCTGACCAGCTCGTCCGTCGAGAGCCTGACCCCGGTGTCGGGCGGGTGCACGAGATCGGCCAGCAGCGCGGCGCGCGGCGCGGCGGTGACGACGTCGCGGACGTACGCGCCGAAGTCGGCGACGAGCCGCGCCCGTTCCTGCGGCGTGCCGGGGTGCGAGTGGGTGTACGCCCCCGACCAGCGGCGGATGTCGTCGCAGTCCTCGGCCGGTATCCCGAGCAGCCGGGTGATCGTCAGCAGGGGAAGCCGGTCGGTGTACTCGGCGACGAGGTCGCCGCCGGGGCGGCCGTCGTCGGTCATGGTGTCGACGAGCGCGTCGGCGATGCGGTGGATCACCGGCCGGTGGGCCGCGACCCGTTCGTGGTTCATCGCCTGGGTGGCGATCCGGTGGACCGTCGCGTGCGCCGGCGCGGACTGGTTGATCAGCAGGTCGGGGTCGTAGAGGAAGTTGGGTTCGCCGCTGCGCCGGGGGGCCTGCGCGAGCAGGTGGTTGCGGGACAGTGCCGGGCTGCTGACGGCGGCGGCGACGTCGGCGTGCCGGACGAGCAGGATCGCGCTGTCGCCGCTGGGCAGCCGGACACGGCCGAACGGGCATTCCGCACGCCGTCGGGCGAAGTCGGCGGCGGGAGCGAGCCCCGACGCGGGCGGCAGTGGGAATGCGGGAAGGTCGTCGTCCATCAGCGCTCCTTCGATCGGCAGACGGGGGTGTGGGCACCGCCCGACGTGGACGCCTGCACCGCCGGGCGGCCGGTGGCGCGGGCGCTGCCGGTACGCCCGGGCCGGGCCCGCCGCCGGGGTCACTGCCCGACCAGCCGGGCCAGGTGGGTGAGGCCGGACCTGGTCGCCGCCGCCGGCAGGCCGAAGTCGATCAGGCAGGCGACCTCGTCCACGCCCGCCTCGGTGAGCCGGCGCAGGGTACGGGCGCAGGTCGGCACCGAGCCGAAGAGCCCCCGTTCGGCCAGGAACCGGTCGAGCACCCGGCCGATGAGGAAGTCCGCTTCGTCGTCGGTGATCGTGGGGTCGTGAAAAGGGGAGTCCGGCAGCATCCCCGCCACGAGGTCGAGCGAGGACCGCAGGTACCGGGTCATCGGCTCCCGGGCCAGGGCGGACACGCCCTGGTCGTCCGGCCCGACCAGGGTGTGCAGCATGAGGGTGACCCGGCCCTGCCCGGGGTGCAGCCGCCGGTACCGCTCGATCTTGGTGCGCAGTTCGTCGAGGCTCTGGGTGAGCAGGTGGGTGAGGACGCCGACGCCGAGCCGCCCGGCGAGTTCGAAGGTGGCCAGGTCACCGGCGCTGGTGATCCAGACCGGCAGGTCGGCCTGCACCGGCTTGGGGAAGACCTCGACGTCGACGTGACTGCCGGTGCCGTCGGGACGTGGCGTCGTGCCGCCCCGCCACAGGGCACGCACCTCGTCGATCAGCTCCGGCAACGCCGACCTGCGGTGCGGGTACCGGTCGGGAGCGAGGACGAAGTCGACGGCGTGCCAACCGGAGGCGAACGCGACCCCGGCCCGGCCGTGGGAGATCCGGTCCACGACCGCCCACTCCTCGGCCACCCGCAACGGGTCGTGCAGGGGGAGCACGACGCTGCCGGCGCGGACACCGACCCGCCGGGTGACCGCCGCTACGGCGGCACCGGTCACCGCCGGGTTCGGGTAGGGGCCGCCGAATTCGTGGAAGTGCCGCTCCGGCGTCCAGACCGCCGTGAAGCCGTGGTCGTCGGCGAACCGTGCGCTGTCGAGCAGCAGGTCGTGGGCGTCGTCGGCGCTGGCGGAGAAGAAGAACAGGCTCAGGTCCACGGGGGCGGCTCCTCCGGCGACCGGACGAGAGTCGCGTGCGGCGCGGCGAGGCTGCGGTCGAGCACCGCCAGGGCCCGGTCGATCAGGGCGTCGGCCCGCCCCCGTACGTCGGCCGCCGCCGGGAACTGGAACGTGACGTGGGTCTGCTCGCCGTCAGCGATCATGACGTGCAGGGCGTTGCGGGCGACCCCGTTGAACGCCGACCAGTCCACCGTGGTGGCGAGGCCGGCGAAGACCGGGCCGGGGGCGATCCGCCGGTAGCTGACCGAGACGGCGGCGGTGGCCAGGAACGGCCGCGTCCCGGGCCGGCACATCGCCAACGGGACCGTCCGGTGGGCGTACAGCTCCCGCAGGCCGGCCCGGACGGTCGTCAGCGCCGCCGCGTACGAGCCGGTCGGTGGCGTGGGGAGGGTGAGCGGAAGCTCGTTGACGTACATGCCGATCCGGTCCGCCTCGGCCGGCGTACGCACCGACAGCTCGATCGCGATCGGGACGGGCCCCTCGTCCCGGGCGAGGCAGTTGGCGAGCACGGTGAGCAGCAGCTCGAACCGGGTCGCGTCCAGTGCGACGGCCGCCTCGGCCAGCCTCGTACGGGTCCGGGGGGTCAGCGCGCGGACGACCGTGTCGCCGGGTCGTACCCCGCCGTCGCGGGGCAGCTCGACCGGCCGTGGGGGGTTCCGCCACCAGTATTCGGTGGCCGCGACGACCAGGTGCTCCGGCGGCGTCCGGTGCCCGGGTCCGGCCGGCGGCGTCACCACCGCCGGTGCGTCGGAGCCGTACCGGTCGGCCAGGTCCCGCAGCAGGATGTCCTTGGACTGGCCGTCGACGATCAGGTGGTGGGCGGCCAGGACGAGCACCCCGCCTCCATTCCGGAGGGGGAACCACCAGACCCGGGCCAGCGGCCCGGCTGACAGGTCGAACCGGGTGCGACCGGCCCGCTCGACCCGCTCGCGGACGGTCCCGTCGGCGGTGGGTTCGACCGTGAGCGTCAGCGGGTGCTCGCCGACCGCCAGCCAGGGCAGGCCGTCGAGGTTGTGGCAGCCGGCGGTCAGCAGCGGGTGCCGCGCGGCCAGCGCCGTACAGGCCCGCGCCAGCCGGCCCACGTCGACCGGGCCGCGCAGGTGGGCGGTGACCGCGACCGTGTACGCCGACCCGAGCGCGGCCAGCTGCTCGTTGAACCAGATGCCCCGTTGCAGCGGCGAGGTCGGCACGAACTGCGTCATGGTGACCCGGACATCCGGTCGGCGATCCAGGCGGCCTGCGCGGCCAGGCCCGGCCGGGCGTACAGCGCCGACACCGGCGTGGCGACCGCGAACTGGTCGGAGACGAGACGGGCCAGCCGCAGTGCCGACATCGAGTTGCCGCCCAGGGCGAGGAAGTCGTCGTCGCGGCCCACGGCGGCCACGCCCAGCACGCTTGCCCAGATGTCGGCCAGTCGTCGTTCGACCACGGTCACCGGGGCGGCGACGGGCGTCGATCCGACCGGCGGGAAGAGGCCCCGCAGCGACCGTGCGACCACCTTGCCGCCGTCGTTGCGCGGCAACGCGTCCACACAGACGACCCGCTGCGGGATCTCCGGACCGGACAGCCGGCCGGCGAGGAAGGCCCGCAGGTCCGCCGGTACGGCACCGGTACGGGTCACCAGCACGGCGGCGGGCCGTTCGCCCCACACCGGATCGGCGAGGGCGACCACCGCGCAGTCCCGGACGTCGGGGTGCCCGTGCAGCGCCTGTTCGACCGCGAACGACGAGACCTTCGTGCCGCCGGAGTGGATGGTCGACGCGTCTCGGCCGGTGAGGTGGAGGTAGCCCTCGTCGTCGAGCCGGCCCCGGTCACCGGTGCGGGTCCAACCGTCGCGGAACGTCGCGGCGTCACCACCGTCGAGGTAACGGCGCGGTGGGGCGTCGGAGCCGATCCAGACCTGACCCACCTCGCCCGCAGCGACCTCCCGGCCGGCGTCGTCGGTGATCCGCACGGCGCCCCGACCGACCGCGTCCGGGCGTCGGCTGTCGAACACCATCGTCGTACGGGCCGGTGCGGCCTCGGTCGAGCTGTAGGTGTTGACGATGGTGGCGTACGGCAGGACGTCACCGAGGGCACGCGCGACGGCGGCGGGCAGCACGTCGCCGGTCGTTCCCACGAGCACCAGCGACGACAGGTCACGACGGTCGGGTTCGCCGGAGGCCAGCAGCTCCCGGGCCATCGACGGGACGAGGAAGAGGGTGCCGACCCGGAACTCCTCGACGGCGGCGCAGACCTCGGCGGCGTCGAACCGGGGCACGACGAGCGCGGCGGGTTCGGCGGCGAGGCCGGTGAGGAGCATGGTCTGGGCGGCGTTCGTCCCGATGGGGAAGGCGTGCAGGAAATAGCGGGAGTGCGCGAGTTGCCGCCGGCCGGGCGCGGTGTCGTGCCCGTGGGTGAGGTTGCCGTGGGTGGCGACGACCGCCCTGGCCGACCCTTCGGTCCCCGAGGTGAAGATGATCTGGGCCGCGCCGTCCGGGGTCGCCCGGTCGGGCACGGCGTCGGTTGCGGTCCCGGCCGGCCCGCGCTGCCAGCCGCCCAGCTCCGGGGGGACGGCGCAGCCTTCCCGGATGATCCCGACCGCCCCGGCGACGGTGACCCGCTCGACGAGCTGTCCCGGCGGGAGCCGGGCCGACAGCGGTACCGCCACCCCACCGGCCCGGAGCACGCCACAGAACGCGGTCGCGTACCCGAACCACTCCCGCTCGTCGAAGAGCAGCGCCACCCGCTGGCCGACCCGCAGTCCGTCGGCGGCGAGCGCGGCGGCGAGCGCGTCCGCCGCCCGGTCCCACTGCGCGAACGTCAGCGTCGCGCCGTCGGGGTGGCACAGGGCGACGGCGTCCGGTGTGTCCGCCGCACGCTGCCGCAGCAGGCCGGGCACGGTTGGTCCGCCGCTCATCGGGGGTCCGGTGCCCGGCCGGCGGCGACCGCCGCGATCCGCCCGATCGTGCCGGCCCGCACGATCTCCTCCAGGGCGAGCCGGATGCCCAGCCGTCGCTCGATCCGGAACGCGACCTGGGTGGTCAGCAGCGAGTGCCAGCCCACGTCGGTCAGGTCGTCGTCCAGGCCGACCCCGTCGACGCCGACCAGTTCCTCGACGATGGCGGCGATCGCGCGCTCGGTCGGGGTGTGCGGCGGTCGGGACCCCGCCGGCACCGCCAACCGCCGCCGGTCGACCTTCCCGGCGGCGGTGAGCGGCAGGGCGTCCACCACCACGACCAGGTCCGGCACCAGGTGGGCGGGGACGGCGCGGGCCAGGGCCGCCCGCAGCGCCGTACCGGAGGGTCGGTAGCCCGGCGTCGATACGACGTGTGCCACGAGCGAGACCGGGCCGGCGTCCGCCGCGACGGCGGAGACGGCCGCCGACCGGACCCCGGGCAGCCGCAGCAGCGCGGCCTCGACGCCGGCCGGCTCGACCCGGAAGCCACGGACCTTCACCTGCGCGTCCATCCGACCGAGCAGGTGGACGAGGCCGTCGGCGTCCCGGCGGCCCCGGTCCCCGGTGCGGTAGGACCGGCCGCCGTCGACCTGCCCGAACCGTGCGGCGGTGAGTTCGGGGGCGTTGAGGTAGCCGCGGGCGACGCCACGGCCGACGATGACGATCTCGCCCGGCTGCCCGTCGGCGACGACCTGGCCGTCGGGGTCGACGACGAAGATGTCGTATCCGGCTATCGGCCGGCCGACCGGGATGCGCTCGCCATCGGTGTCCGCCCGGCTGACCCGGTGCAGGGTGCTGGCCACGGTGGCCTCGGTAGGGCCGTAGCCGTTGACCAGTTCGCACCGGTCGATCCAGCGCCGCGCCGTGGCCGGTGCCAACGGGCTGCCGACACTGAGCATGGTCCGTAGCCGGGGGAGGTCGTCCTCCGGCAGGGAGTCGAGCACGGCGGCGGGCAGGGCCGCGTGGGTGACGGCCCGCTCCGCGAGCAGCCGCGCCAGCGGCGCACCGACCAGTGACTCCCGGTCGACGACCTCCAGCCGACAGGCGGCACCGAGCCCGAGGAGGAGTTCGAAGATCCAGCCGTCCGCCACCGGGCTGGCATAGAGCAGGACGCGGGCGTCGTCGCCGAGGTCACCGAACCAGCGCCGCTGCGCGACCATGAGGTTGACGACCGCGTCGTGGCCGATCATGACCAGCTTCGGCGTGCCGGTCGTGCCGGCGGTGGGGATGACGTAGGCCAGCCGGGTCGGGTCGCCGGCAGCGGGCCGGCCTCCCGGTCGCGGTGACCCGGCAGCCGGCCGCGTCGGGTCCACCTGGCGCATGCCGGGGGGCCGGTGCAGCACGGACGTCGATACGAGCACCGTGGCGTCCGCCGCCGTCGCGACCGACTGGTTCCAGGCCGGCGGGCTGGCCGGATCGAGTGGCAGCAGGACGCCCCCGCTGCGCCAGATGGCGAGGGCCGCCGTGACGAGGGGAACGCCGCGTTCCAGGGCGACCGCCACCACGGTCGCGGGCCCGACGCCGGCCCCGGACAGCGTGTCGGCGAGCACGTCCGCCCGCTGGTCCAGATCGGCGTACGTGACCGCCCCGGTCCGGTCGGCCAGGGCCACCCGGTGCGGGAACCGGCGGGCGAGTGTGGACACCCGGTCGCTCACCGGGACGAAGTCCCTGTCGCGCAACGGCGACCCCCTCGTCGACTCATCTGGCCATGGACAGGGATCTATCCATGAGGCTGTCACGACAGTGCGGGCCGGTCAAGGTGCCCGCGCTGTCCCCGTGGCCGGGGCGGTGCCTCCCGGTCGCCGGACCGCACCCCGGCGCGCTCCGCCCAGCGAAGGCCCGGCCCTTGACCTCACGTCCGGTGCAGGTTGTCGGATGGGGGCATGCGTGCGATTCGCCTCCACCGGTTCGGTCCCGCCACCAATCTCGTCCTCGACGACCTGCCCGACCTCGCACCCGCCCCCGGGCAGGTGCGCATCGCGGTAGCGGCGAGCGGGGTCCACCTGCTCGACACCGCGCTGCGCCGGGGCGAGGCGGGCGGCCCGCTACCACTGCCGGCGTTGCCGACCGTGCCGGGTCGCGAGGTCGCCGGCACGGTCGACCTGGTCGGGGCCGGGGTGGACGAGGCGTGGCGGGGGCGGCGGGTCGTCGCCCACCTGGGCATGGTCCCCGGCGGGTACGCCGAGCAGGCGGTCACCGCGGTCGAGTCGCTGCACGTCGTACCGGAGGGGACGGGGTTCGCCGACGCGGTGGCCCTGGTCGGGACGGGCCGGACCGCCCTCGGTGTCTTCGAGTTGGCGCCGCCGACGGCGGACGACGTGGTGCTGGTGCTGTCGGCGGCCGGTGGGATGGGCTGGCTGCTGGTGCAGGCGGCCCGGACGGTCGGCGCGACGGTGGTCGCCGCGGCCCGGGGTGCCCGACGCACGGCCCGGGTCGGTGAGCTGGGCGCGGACGTCGTGGTGGTCGACTACGACCGGCCGGACTGGACGGACCTGGTCCGGGCGCGGGTCGGTGGGCCGACCCTGGTGTACGACGGGGTGGGCGGGACACTGGGCCGGGCCGCGCTGGAGTCGACGGCGTCGGGCGGCCGGTTCGTGATGTTCGGGTGGTCGGCGGGGGAACCGACCCGGATCGGCACGGCGGACCTGGTGGAGCGCAGCCTGACCGCCGGCTGGCTCGGGCAACGGCTGCGCAACCGGCCGGGCGGGATCGCGGGGCTCGCGGCCCGGTCGGTGGAGCTGGGTGGTCGTGGCTGGTGGCGGCCGCTGGTGTCGACGTATCCGCTGGCGGAGGCGGCCGCCGCGCACGCCGACCTGGAGGGGCGGCGGGCGTTGGGCAAGGTGGTGCTGACCGTCGGCGGGTGATCCGGGGCGCGGTCTGCGCCACCGGTGGCCGATGTGCGCCGTCGATGTCACCATGTTCGTGGGAAATGCGTTCCGCGTATTCGCCCGCGCGGGAACCCCCGTACTGCTTACGCTCTCCCGCATCGACGAGCGTCCGCCGCGGTGGCGGCCGGCGGTCGTCGGACCCGAGCGAGGGGGCGGGTCCGACGACCGGGGACGCCGTGGGTTCCGCCCGCCCGCCGTCGACTGCCGTCCCGGGCGGTGACGGTCAGCCGGGGAGTTGATCGACCCGGGTGAGCACCTGGTCGATCAGGCCGTACTCGCGGGCCTGCTCGGCGGTGAACCACCGGTCCCGGTCCCAGTCGGCCTGGATCTCGTCGAGGGTGCGCCCGCTGTGCTCGGCGATCAACTCCTGCATGGTCCGCTTCACGTGCAGCATGTTCTCCGCCTGGATGGTGATGTCGGCGGCGGTGCCACCAATCCCCCCGGACGGCTGGTGCATCATCACCCGCGCGTGCGGCAGGGCGAACCGCTTGCCCGCCGCCCCCGCGCAGAGCAGGAACTGCCCCATCGACCCGGCCAACCCCAACGCCAGGGTCGCCACGTCGTTGCGGACGTACCGCATGGTGTCGTAGACGGCCATGCCGGCGCTCACCGAACCACCCGGCGAGTTGATGTAGAGGTAGATGTCCCGCTTGCTGTCCTCGGCGGCGAGCAGCAGGATCTGCGCGCAGATCTGGTTGGCCGAGGCGTCGGTGACCTCGGTGCCCAGAAAGATGATCCGTTCCCGCAGCAGCCGCTCGAAGACCTGGTCGCCGAAGGCCGGCTGCCCGCCGTCCAGCATGCGCACGTCGTACCCGATCATGGTGACCACCTCCGCGTTGCCGGCGGGCGATTTCGCGCCGCCCGGGGACCGGCGGGTCCAGCCTGCGCCGCCGGGTGGCCACCAACCCAGCGTTTCTGCCCCCGGCAGATCCGCCCTCGGCAGAACCCGGCCGGCCTACCCGACCAGCAGCCGCCGTCGGCCCGTCCGGGCCCGTCGCCGTGCCGGCACCCTGGGGGTACGCGCAGCGGGGCGGGCGGTCGACACGACGGCGATCACCCGGACGGTCGACGCGACGGCGAAGACCCGGGTGGGCGTGGCGACGGTCGTCGTCCCGAACCCGAACCCGAACCCGCCGACGGTCGTCGTCCCGACCCCGAATCCGCCGACGGTCGTCGTCCCGACCCCGAATCCGCCGACGGTCGTCGTCCCGGGCCCGAACCTGGCGGTGGTCGTCGCCCCGAACCGGTCCCCGCCCTGGCGGGCGGTCGGCACCCGGTCCAGCCGGGCGAGGCTCCCGCCCGGTGGCACGGGAACCCGACGTTCGACCCGGCGCAACTCGTCGCGGGCCTCTTCGAGCAGGTCGGACAGGTGGATTCCGAGTGCCCGGCAGATCGCCGCCAGCACCTCCGAGGAGGCTTCCTTGCGCCCGCGTTCGACCTCGGAGAGGTAGGGCAGGGACACCCCGGCGGCGGCGGCCACCTCGCGCAGCGTGCGGCCCTGGCGCAGCCGTACCCGACGCAGCACCCCGCCGATCACCCGACGCAGCAGCGACATGCGGGCCTCCTCGTGGCCGGTGTCCCGGGACCCTCCCATCATGCCCCGTCGAGGGCCCCGGCACCGGCCCGGCCGGCCACTGCGCGTCGACCGGAACGGTGGGCACGCGGGTCCACCACCGGCCCGGCGGGGTCACCAGGGGCCGACCGGGACGACGGGGCCCGGGGTGACGGGGCGCTCACCGGCGGTGCGGTCGGCGGCCCGGCGGGTCGACCTGCCTGGTAACCGCTATGTTGTGCTCGTGCAGGCGACCCAGGGGGAGCAGGACCGACGGTGATCCATTTCCCGGCGCAGCGGCGGGGTCCGCTCAGCGCGTTGAGTCTCCGCCTGGCCGCCGCCCTGGGCCTGGTCCTGCTGACCGTCGCGGTGGTCTATCTGGACCGCAGCGGCTACCGGGACGTGGACGAGAACGGGCTGACCCTGCTCGACTGCTTCTACTACGCCGTGGTCACCCTCTCCACCACCGGGTACGGCGACATCACCCCGTTCGAGCAGTCGGCCCGGCTGGTGAACGTCCTGTTCATCACCCCGGCCCGGGTGATCTTCCTGATCATCCTGGTCGGCACCACCCTGGAAGTCCTGACCGAGCAGTACCGGACCGGCCGTCGGCTGGGGCGGTGGAGGAGAACCGTGAAGGACCACGTCATCATCTGCGGCTACGGCACCAAGGGTCGCAGCGCGGTCTCCGCCCTGCTGGAGAACGGACTGGACAAGTCCCGGATCGTGGTGGTGGAGCGCAACGGCACCGCGCTGCGGCAGGCCACCTCGGCCGGACTGGTCGCCATCGAGGGTTCCGCCACCCGGTCGTCGGTGCTGGAGGAGGCGCACGTCCGCAACGCCAAGGCCGTCATCATCGCCACCGACAGCGACGACGCCTCGGTGCTGGTGGCGCTGACCACCCGGCAGCTCACCGCCGGTCAGGTACGGATCATCGCGGCCGTACGGGAGGCCGAGAACGCCCCGCTGCTGCGCCAGAGCGGCGCGCACCACGTGATCGTCTCCTCGGCCACCGCCGGTCGGCTGCTCGGCCTCTCCACCTCCGCGCCGCCGCTGATCGACGTGGTGGAGGATCTGCTCACCCCCGGGCAGGGGATGGCGCTGGCGATGCGGTCCGCCGAGCGGCACGAGGTGGGCAAGTCCCCACGTGAGCTGGAGTCCCTGGTCATCGCGCTGGTACGCCGGGGCAAGGTGGTCACCCTGGCGGACAAGGCCGGCGCGGTGATCGAGACCGGCGACATGCTCGTGCACGTCCGCGACGACCGACCCACCGCCAACACCACCGCCTCCTGACACCGGGTAGCCGCCGAAACGGCGAGTGGCCGGCCCCCGGCATGGGGGAGCGGCCACTTCGACGTGTCGACGGGCGACTAGCTGATGGTCCAGGTGTCGCCGGTGGCGAGGAGGGCGGTGAGTTGTTGTTCGGGGGTGTGGGTGGTGGTGGCTTTGGCGGTGGTGAGTTGTTGTTGGACGAGGTTGTCGTAGGAGGGGCGGTGGGTTTGCCGGAATACGCCGATGGGGGTGTTGCGGAGGTCTGGTCCGGGGAGTCGGGATAGTGCGAAGGCGTAGGCGGGGTCGGTGATGGTGGTGTCGTGGACGATGATGTCGTCGGCGGGGGTGGTGGCGGTGTCGCGGACTTCGAGGCCGAAGCCGCGTGGTGGGTGGACGACGCAGTGTTGTCCGTTGTGGCCGAAGGTGATGGGTTGGTTGTGTTCGAGTCGGATGAGGTAGTTGTCGCGGGTGTCGGGTTGTTTGAGTTGTTCGAAGGCGCCGTCGTTGAAGATGTTGCAGTTTTGGTAGATCTCGACGAAGGCGGAGCCTTGGTGTTGGGCGGCGGCGCGGAGGACTGATTGGAGGTGTTTGCGGTCGGAGTCGATGGTGCGGGCGACGAAGGTGGCTTCTGCGCCGAGGGCGAGGGAGAGGGGGTTGAAGGGGGCGTCGGCGGAGCCGGCGGGGGTGGATTTGGTGATTTTGCCGGTTTCGCTGGTGGGGGAGTATTGGCCTTTGGTGAGGCCGTAGATGCGGTTGTTGAAGAGGAGGATTTTGAGGTTGACGTTGCGGCGGAGGGCGTGGATGAGGTGGTTGCCGCCGATGGAGAGGGCGTCGCCGTCGCCGGTGACGACCCAGACGGACAGGTCGGGTCGGGTGACGGACAGGCCGGTGGCGATGGCGGGGGCGCGGCCGTGGATGGAGTGCATGCCGTAGGTGTTCATGTAGTAGGGGAAGCGGGATGAGCAGCCGATTCCGGAGATGAACACGGTGTTTTCGCGGGGGATGTGCAGTTCGGGCATGAATTGTTGGATGGCGGCGAGGATGGCGTAGTCGCCGCAGCCGGGGCACCAGCGGACTTCTTGGTCGGATTTGAAGTCTTTGGTGGTGAGTTTCAGGGTGGTGGGTTCAGGCATTTTTGCAGACCTCTTCCAGCGTCGTCTCTAGTTCGGCGGCGGTGAAGGGTAGGCCGCGGACCTGGTTGTAGGCGATCGCGTCGATCAGGTGTCGGGCGCGGATGACCTGGGCGAGTTGGCCGAGGTTCATCTCGGGGATGACGACCCGGTCGTAGGCGTGCAGGACGTCGCCGAGGTTGGCGGGGAGGGGGTTGAGGTGGCGGAGGTGGGCTTGGGCGATGGGGTAGCCGCGGTGGCGGAGGGCGCGGCAGGCGGCGCCGATGGGTCCGTAGGTGGAGCCCCAGCCGAGGACGAGGACGCGGGCGTTGCCGTCGGGGTCGTCGACGTCGAGGTCGGGTACGGGGATCGCTTCGATGCGGGCGGCGCGGGTGCGGACCATGTAGTCGTGGTTGGTGGGGTCGTAGGAGATGTCGCCGGTCTTGTCGGCTTTCTCGAGGCCGCCGATGCGGTGTTCGAGTCCGGGGGTGCCGGGGATCGCCCAGGGGCGGGCGAGGGTGTCGGGGTCGCGTAGGTAGGGCAGGAAGGTGGTGCCGTCGTCGTGGTTGGGGGTGGTGGCGAAGTCGACGCGGAGGTCGGGTAGGGAGTCGACGTCGGGTAGGAGCCAGGGTTCGGAGCCGTTGGCGACGTAGTTGTCCGACAGGAGGATCACCGGGGTGCGGTAGGTGATCGCGATGCGGGCGGCTTCGAGGGCGGCGTGGAAGCAGTCCGACGGGGAGCGGGCGGCGATGACCGCGAGGGGTGCTTCGCCGTGGCGGCCGTGTAGGGCGATGTTCAGGTCGGCCTGTTCGGTTTTGGTGGGGAGGCCGGTCGAGGGGCCGGCGCGTTGCACGTCGACGATGACCAGGGGGAGTTCCAGGGCGACGGCGAGGGAGATCGTCTCGGATTTCAGGGCGACGCCGGGGCCGCTGGTGGTGGTCACGCCGAGGGCCCCGCCGTAGGAGGCGCCCAACGCGGCGCCGGCGGCGGCGATCTCGTCTTCGGCCTGCATGGTGACCACACCGAGTTTCTTGTGTTTGCTCAGTTCGTGGAGGATGTCGGAGGCGGGGGTGATCGGGTACGCGCCGAGGAACACGGGTAGTCCGGAGCGGACCCCGGCGGCGACCAACCCCAACGACAGGGCGGCGTTACCGGTGATGTTGCGGTAGGTGCCCGGGAGCATCTTCGCGGGTTTCACTTCGTAGCGGACCGAGAAACTGTCGGTGGTCTCGCCGTAGTTCCAACCCGCCTTGAACGCGGCGATGTTCGCCGCGACGAGGTCCGGACGTTTCGCGAACTTCCGTTCCAGGAACCGTAGCGTCGAGTCGTAGGGGCGGGAGTACATCCACGACAACAACCCCAACGCGAACATGTTCTTCGCTCGTTCGGCGTCTTTCTTCGACACCGCCAACTCGGCCAGGGCGCCTACCGTCATCGACGTCAACGCCACCGGATGCACCACGAACCCGGCCAGGGAGTCATCCTCTAGAGGGCTGACCGCGTAACCGACCTTGACCAGGTTCCGCTTCGTGAACTCGTCGGTGTTCACGATGATGTCCGCACCCCGACGCAGATCGCCCACATTCGCTTTCAACGCCGCCGGGTTCATCGCGACCAGGACGTTCGGCGCGTCACCCGGCGTCAGAATGTCGTAATCGGCGAAATGCACCTGGAAACTCGACACCCCCGGCAGGGTCCCCGCCGGCGCCCGAATCTCCGCCGGGAAATTCGGCAACGTCGAAATGTCATTACCCAACTGCGCCGTCTCCGAGGTGAACCTGTCCCCCGTCAACTGCATCCCATCACCCGAGTCACCCGCAAACCGGATCACCACCCGGTCCAACTGACGAATCTGCTTGGTCACGCCTGCACCTCGCTTCGCTCGGCCCCGCCGCGCGCGCGGCTGCACATGATGGTGACCCCGCCTTGCCCGGCCACGCGACCTCCCTGATGCGCCGCTGCGCCCGGTCCGCCCGTGGGCGGGCCCCGGCCCGCTGTCGTCTCTCGCTCCGAGCCTACGTCCCGGTCTTAGGGTCTCCTTGGTGGAGGTCCGACACCTGGGAACCGGGTCAGCGGCATACGGGAGAGTATGCGGTGATTTGGGGGGCCCGCCGTAATTGAGATCACCGGTTCGCCCGGCCACCCCGTCCCGACCGCCCCCGTCCCGGCACTCCCTCCCGGTTGCCCCCGTCCCGGCGGCCCGTCGGTCAGCCCGAGTGCTCCGTCATCGGCGGGTCCGTCGCCGGCCCGGCCGTCCGTCGCCGCAGCGAGCCGGTGGCCAGCCCGAGCGCCAGCGCCACCAGCAGGACGGAGAGCACGATCAGCCCGAGCGCGGTCCGCTGGGCGGGGGACATCCCGCCGACGTCGACCGCCCCGCCCGCCGCCGCGATCAACCCCTGCGAGCCGGTCGGCGCGGGAACGCCCACCGGCGGGCTGGCCAGCGCAGCGGCCGCGGTGATCCGGAAGCTCATCTGGACCTGGCGGGTCGGCCCGCTCTCCGGGTCCAGCCAGCCGATCAACGCGCCGGCCAGTGGGGCCTCACGCTGGGCGTCCGGGGTGGCGGCCACCGTGAACCGGAGCGTCTCCGTGTGCCCCGCCGGCACCACGTCCAGGTCGCAACGGGTCCGCGTCGGCGACATCGACGTGCAGCCGGCCGGTGGGCTCAACACGCTGACCCCGGCGGGCAACAGCACCTCGACCCGTCCGGCGGCGTCCACCCTGCCGGTGTTGCCCAGGTGGGCCGCGAGCGCGGTGGGGCCACCGCTGATGTCGAAGACCACCTCCTCGGCATCCAGCAGTATCCCGGGCACCGGTGGGCCGGGCGGAAAGAGCACCGCGAAGCCCTCGTTGTCCTGCGCGGTGTCACCGGCGTCCGGCCCGGTGGCGGTGACCCGTACCGCGCCGCTCAGGGGCATCTGCCGCCAGGCGGTGCCGCCGACCCGTACCCGGATCAGGCTGGTGAACCGGTCGCCGGGCGCGGTGGTCCACTCGCCGCACTGCCAGCCGCCGTCGCCGGCCGCCGCGCACCCCGGCGTCCCGGCGTCGGTGAGCCCGGCCGGCAGGCGGTATTCCAGCCGTAGCCGCTCCGGCACGAGACCGGTGTTGGTGACGGTGACCCGCAGGGTGGCGACCGTGCTCGGGGCCCGCCAGTACCGGTCGTCGAGCGTGATGTCCCCGGTGGTGACCTGAACCCCGACCCGGTCGCCACCCGGCTGGTCCGGGTTCGGTCCGCGCGGTCGCGCGGACCTGCTGGGCAGCGGCGGCTTCGGGGTGGGCGCGGCGGTCGGCGCGCTGGTGGCCGTCGGTGCCGGTGCGGTGGTCTCCGGCGTCGTGCCGGTCGGTTCCGGTGCGGGGGTGGTCGGCTCCGGGTCCGGCGGCAGCGTCGGCGGTGCGCCGGTCGGGGCCGGCCCGGTCGCCGTCGGCTCGACCGGGGGCGTCGTCTCGTCGGTCGGGTCACCGCCCGGGGTCCGGACGTCGGTCGGGTCGGTGACCGTCCGCGTCACGGCGGGTGCCGCCGCCAGGCCCGGCGTCACCCCGAGGACGACCGCCAGCCCGGCGGCCAGCACCGCCCCGACCAGAGCGGGGGTACGCCGGGCGAGGGGCCGCCGAACGGTACGCGCGTCCACGCGGGGCATCTGACCTCCGTGACTCTGGGTGTGAGTTCATTATTCGGTAACAGTTGCGGCGAGGCACTAGTACCGGCGGAAGACAATCGGTGCCGGGTCCGGGAGCCGCTCGCGTCGTCCGGCCCGGCCCGCCACCCGGTAGGCTGAGCCACCGTGACCGGTTACCTGGGCTCGTACGCGACGCTCGGGCTGCTGCTGCTCGCTGCCGTCCTCTTCTTCGTTACGGCGTTCTCCGCCAACCGGGTGTTACGTCCCGCCCGCCCGGCCGACCCGGCCGGCAAGCGGGCCGGCTACGAGTGCGGCCTCGACCCGGTCGGTGGCGACTGGGCGCAGATGCAGATCCGCTACTACGTGTACGCGTACCTCTACGTGCTCTTCGCCGTCGAGGCGGTCTTCCTCTTCCCCTGGGCGATGGTCTTCGACCGGCCCGGCTTCGGCGCGGTGACGGTCGCCGAGATGGGTGTCTTCGTGGCCGTGGTCGCGCTCGGCATCCTCTACGCCTGGCGCAAGCGCATCCTGCACTGGACCTGACCACCCCACCGGCCCCGGTGGGCGGGGACGGTACGGCGGCCCGAGCCGCGCCAGGCGATGGTCCTGGCCCCGTCACGTGGTGGTCAGGTCAGGCCCCGAGGTGGTCGGGCCAGGCCGCGGTGATGGTCGGCCAGGCCGCGTGGTGGTCAGGCCAGGCCGCGGCGGGTGGCGGTGGGCGGCCGGTCGCCCCGGATCGAGGCCACCATGTCGAGCACCCGACGGGTGGGTAGCACCTGGTGGGCGCGGAACACCCGGGCGCCGAGCCAGGCCGACACCGCCGTCGCCGCCAGGGTGCCCTCCAGCCGTTGCGACACCGGCAGGTCGAGCGTCTCGCCGATGAAGTCCTTGTTCGACAACGCCACCAGCAGTGGCCAGCCGGTGTCGGACAACTCGCCCAACCGGCGGGTGATCTCCAACGAGTGCCGGGTGTTCTTGCCGAAGTCGTGCGCCGGGTCGATCAGGATGCCGTCGGGGCGTACCCCCAGGGCCACCGCGCGCTCGGCGAGGCCGGTCACCGTCGTGACCACGTCGGCGACCACGTCGGTGAAGGCCGCCCGGTGCGGCCGGGTCCGGGGCGTCAGCCCGCCGGCGTGTGAGCAGACCAGCCCGACACCGGTCTCGGCGGCCACCCGGGCCAGCGCTGGGTCGGCCCCGGACCAGGTGTCGTTGAGCAGGTCCGCGCCGGCTGCCACCGCCTCGACCGCCACCTCGGCCCGCCAGGTGTCGATCGAGATGACCACCTCGGGAAACGCGGCCCGGACGGCGACGATGGTGTCCACCGTCCGGCGGATCTCCTCGGCCACGTCGACCTCGTCGCCCGGCCCGGCCTTCACCCCACCGATGTCGATGATCTCCGCGCCCTCGGTGACCGCCCGCTCCACCGCGCGCAACGCGCTGTCCTGCGCGAAGGTGGCACCCCGGTCGAAGAAAGAATCCGGCGTTCGATTGACGATCGCCATCACCACCGGCTCTCCAGGGGCGAACGTCCGCCCCCCGAGCCGCAGCGCCCCGGACAATTCCGCCTCCCGCAGGTCACCGGCCGGACGACCCGGCCGATGCCGACGCTAGCGGGTCGTCCGCCCCGGCCCTCGGGCCGGTACGACCCCAGGCCCCCGCCCCGCTCCGGAGCCGGTACGGCCAGAAGATCGGTGACGATGATGGTGGTTGGGGTCGCTCCGGAGGGTGTCCCCGTGCCACGATCTCCCTATGGGTCAGACTCTGCTCATTGTGGTCGTCGCGTTGACCGTGGCGGCGGTCGTGTTCGGCGTGACGGTGCTGATCTCGGGTCGGGACGGGCTCGCCCCCACCGAGCCCGACGGCAGAGCCGTCCCGTTGCCCGGTGGCCGACCCCTGCGGGAGTCGGACGTCGGCGCGCTCCGCTTCGACACCGCCCTGCGCGGCTACCGGATGGACCAGGTCGACCAGGCGATGCGCCGGGCCGGTTACGACATCGGCTACAAGAGCGAGCTGATCGGGGTGCTGGAGGCCGAGGTCGTCGCGCTGCGGGAGGGCCGCACCGCCGACGCCGACGTGCTGCGCCGCACCCGGGAGGAGGCCGTCGCCACCCCGCCCGACGCTTCCCCGGCGACGCCCGCCCCGGACGCGCCCGGTCCGGAAGGCCCGACCGTCGAGGTCGAGCCCATCGACATCACCCCCACCCCGACCACGGACCGCACCGAGACGGACCGCACCGAGACGGATCGGGCCGGGGACCGCACCGAGACGGATCGGGCCGACGCGGACCGTCCCGGCGGTGCCGTGGCCCGGTCGGAGCCGGTGTGACCGGACCGGATCCGGCCGGCGGCGGCCTGGCCGACGAGGCCGCCCAGCCGGGCGCCGGCGAGTTCACCGCCACGGTGATCGTCAACGCTCCCGCCGAGCGGGTCTTCGCCGCGCTGACCGACTGGGAGGGGCAGTCCGACTGGATTCCGCTGACCCGGGTGCGGGTGGTCGAGGGCGACGGCGGAGAGGGCAGCCTGATCGAGGCGGTCACCGCGCTCGGTCCGGCGGCGCTGCGCGACGAGATGCGGGTGGTCCGGGTCGACGCCCCGTACGAGGTGGGTGTGGTGCACTGCGGCAAGCTGCTGCGCGGCCCCGGTGTGCTGCGCTGCACCCCCCTGGCCGACGGCCGCACACAGGTGGTCTGGCACGAGTGGTTCCACCTGCCCGGCGGCTCGGCCGGCCGGGTCGCCTGGCCGCTGCTCTGGCCGGGTTCCAAGGCCAGCCTGACGCTGGCGCTGAAGCGTTTCGCCCGCCTGGTCGAGGCCGGCCGCCTGCCCCGCGCCCGCTGACCGGCCCGGGGACGCGCTGCGCCTCCCGGCTGACCTGCCCGCGCTGAATCGGCCCGACGGCGGCCGAACCGGGTCGGGCCGTCCCACGAACCCGGCCGGGCCGTCGGACACCCGCCGGCCCGGCGTCGGGTGTCAGCCCCCTGACCTAGCGTGTACCGGGTGACTGACCTGGTGACCGGCCCCGACGGCCTGCCCCGCTGCGCCTGGGGGGCGAGCACCCCGGACTACGCGCTCTACCACGACACCGAGTGGGGTCGTCCGCTGCGCGGCGACGACGCCCTCTACGAACGGCTCACCCTGGAGGCGTTCCAGTCCGGGCTGTCCTGGCTGACGATCCTGCGCAAGCGTCCCGCGTTCCGGCTCGCCTTCGCCGACTTCCGGATCGAGCGGGTCGCCACCTACGGCGAGGCGGACGTCACCCGACTGCTCGCCGACGCGGGGATCGTCCGCAACCGCGCCAAGATCGAGGCGGCGATCGCCAACGCCCGCGCCGCGTTGGCGCTGCCCGACGGCCTCTCCGCGCTGCTCTGGTCGCACGCGCCGCCGCCCCGGCCGGCCCGGCTCGGATCGTTCGCCGAGGTGCCGGCCACGACCCCGGAGTCCACCGCGCTGGCCAAGGCGCTCAAGAAGCAGGGTTTCCGCTTCGTCGGCCCCACCACGGCGTACGCGCTGATGCAGGCCACCGGCATGGTCGACGACCATCTCGCGGGCTGCCACGCCGGCACCGCCGGGGCCCGTGATGGGATGGGGTCATGACCGTGACCGACCACCGCAGCACCGGCCCGACCGATGTCGACGGCGGGCGGGGCGACGGCGCCTGGGCGGTGCTGCTCCCGGCCGGGCGGTACGACGACGAACGCCTCGTCCACCACGACACCCTGGAGCTGGCCCTCCCGGCCGGTGCGCCCGTGCCACCCCCCGGCGACCCGGTGGCGGTGCTGGCCGACGAGCCGCCCCGACTGGTGGCGCTGGGCCGGGTGGCCCGCCTCGACGGGGAGACGCTCCTGGTGACGTACACCCGGCGGTCGTTCGACACACCGGTGCCGGTCGGATCGGTGGCGGTCGACCGGCCGGTCAGCGCGCTCGACCCGGGCACCTACCGCGAGCTGGTCGACCGGCTCGGCCCGCCGCCGCTGCGCCGCACCTGGCTGGTCAGCCTCGACCTGCCGATCGAGGCCGAGTCGCAGGCCGAGGCGGTCCGGCTCTTCTGGTCGTACGTGCGGGAGCTGGGTCCGGCCGAGCTGCCCGCGTTCGTCTCGCCCAGCGGCGACGAGCTGGCCATGCAGGCGTTCGTGCTGGGCGTCGAGGCCAACCAGGACCCGGAGGAGGACGACTAGCGACCCGTCGACCGGGTATGGGCGCTCGGGTGCCGACAGCCGGTCGGCCGGGCGGGGGAGAGTCGATGCGGTTCCAGGACAAGGTCGCGTTCGTCACCGGCGGCGCCTCGGGGCTCGGGGAGGCCACCGCCCGCCGGTTCGCCGCCGAGGGGGCCCGACTGGTGATCGCCGACATCAACGCCGAAGGCGCGCAGCGGGTGGCCGGTGAGCTGCCCGAGGCCCTCGCGGTGACCGTCGACACCGGCGACGCCGCCGCCGTGGAGCAGGGCATCGCGGACGCGGTGCAGCGCTACGGACGGCTCGACGTCATCTTCAACAACGCCGGCATCGACGGCCGGCAGCAGCCGCTGCACGAGATGGACGTGGAGAACTGGCAGAAGGTCCGGCGGATCAACGGCGACGGCGTGTTCCACGTGCTCAAGTACGGCATCGAGGCGATGCTGCGCGGAGGCGGGGGTGCGATCGTCAACACCTCGTCCACCACCGGCCTGGCGGCGCAGGAGAACATCTCCCCGTACACCTTCACCAAGGCCGGCATCGTCGGGCTGACCCGGTCGGCGGCGGTGGAGTACGCGGCCCGCAACATCCGGGTCAACGCGGTCGCCCCCACGGTGGTGATGACCCCGCTGGTGCAGCATTTCATCGACAGCGCGCCCGACCCGGGGGAGATGCGGGCCCGGATGGAGTCGTTCAACCCGAAGCCCGGCATTCCCACCCCGGACGACGTGGCCGGGGTGGTGCTCTTCCTCTGCTCCGACGACGCCACCTGGATCACCGGCCACACCGTCCCCGTCGACGGCGGCTATGTCGCCCGCTGACGGCCCGGCCGGGTCGTCGAGGTGACGGGTGACCGTACGGCGTGGCCGGCTTCCCCGGCCCGGTCCAGCGCTCAGTTGCCCTGGAAGGTCGGCTTCTGCTTGTTGACGAACGCGTGGGTGGCGGCCCGGTGGTCGGCGGTGGCCCCGCAGATCGACTGGGCCTGCGCCTCGGCGGAGAGGGCGTCGGCGAGGGTGCCCGCGTCGGCGATGGAGAGCTGCCGCTTGATCGCCCCGTACGCGACGGTCGGGCCGGCGGCGAGCCGGGCGGCCAGCTCGTGCGCGGTGGGCAGCACCTGCTCGTCGTCGTCGACCAACCGGGTGAGCAGGCCCAGCCGGTGCGCCTCGGCGGCGTCGACCGGCTCGGCGAGCATCAGCAGCTCGACGGCCTTGGCGTGGCCGACCAGCCGGGGCAGCGTCCAGGACGCGCCGGTGTCGGCGGCGAGGCCCACCCCGGCGAACGCCATCAGGAACTTCGTGCGCGGCCCGCCGATCCGGAAGTCGGCCAGGAAGGCCAGCGAGGCGCCCGCCCCGGCGGCCATGCCACGGACCGCGGCGACCACCGGTTTGGGCAGGTTGGCCAGCCGGGCGGCGATCGGGTTGTAGTGCGCCCGGACGGTGTCCAGCGGGTCCCGGCCGGGCGACTCCAGGATCTGCACGTGCTCGCGCAGATCCTGCCCGGCGCTGAACGAACCGCCCGCCCCGGCCAGCACCACGGCCCGGCAGGACCGGTCGGTCTCCAGGGCGGCCAGGGCGTCCCGCAGGGCCTCCTTGAGTGCCACGTCGAGCGCGTTCATCGCGGTGGGGCGGTGCAGGGTCAGGGTGACCACGCCATCGGTGCGGTCGACGAGCAGCGGCTCGGTCACGTCTCTAACGGCCCTTCTGTCGGGGGACCCGGTTACCGGCGTCGAGGCACTGCTCGACGTACCGGTCGGCGGCCGGCCGGAGCCGGGCGGCGTGCCGGTCGAAGAAGCTGGCGGCGGCGGTGCCGGGCCAACGTTCGGGAAGCAGCGCCGGAGGGAGCTGCGGGTCCTGGAAGAGGAAGGTACGCCACGCGTGCACCAGCCGGAACCGGGCCGCGTACGCCTCCTCGTCGCCGCTGCGCACGGTCACCCCGGCCAGCTGTGCGCGCTGCTCGGCGACGAACCGCTCGTACGCGTGCCCGATCTCGCCGAGGTCCCAGGCGCGGCGGACCACGCCCATCGCGCCGGGGGTGCCGGCGGCGTGCGCGGCGGTGAACCGCTCGTAGCGCACCCCGGCCTCCTCCAGCAGCACGTCGACGTCCTCGCTGGCCCGGGTCGCCACCCAGGTGTGCTCGTCGAGGGTGCCGTAGCCGAGGAAGCTGAGGTTGGCGGCGAGCCGCTGCCGGTCCCGGCGGGCGGTCGGGGTCGCCAGGACGAGCAGGTCGAACCGCCCGTCCCAGGTGATCCGGCCGGTCCGGTAGATCCGGGCGGCGGCCTCGTCGAGGCGACGGACCGCCTTGGGTGTGATCGAATATCCCGGGCCGGAGGCGAGCCGCAGCGGTTCGAGCCAGCCCTGGCGGACCATCCGGGACACGGCGGTCCGGACGGCCGGGGGAGCGACTCCGAGCGGGGCCAGCAACTTCACCAGGGCGGCGACCGGTGCGCGCCCACCTCTCGTGCGGAGATGGTCGCCGTAGAGGTCGAAGAGTGCCGACCGTGCCTGCATGACCGCACATTGTGACAGGCCTTCTCAAGATAAGCTAGGTGCTGTTACATCAATGCTGCTCCGGTTTGGGTCCGGCGGTGTTCATCAGGGAAAATCGTGGTCGACGCCCCCGCGTACCTTGCGGGTGGTCGACACGAAGTGGCTGTGGGGCAGTACACCGACCCTGATGTTTAGGTCTGAGGGGAGACAACATGGCGGCGATGAAGCCGCGGACGGGCGACGGTCCGCTGGAAGTCACCAAGGAGGGTCGGGGCATCGTCATGCGGGTCCCGCTGGAGGGCGGTGGCCGGCTCGTCGTCGAGATGACTCCCGACGAGGCCAACGCGCTCGGTGACGCGCTGAAGGCGGCTGCCGGCTGATCGGCCGGCACTCCGCGCGGTGCCGCGCGGAAGGTTCCTGTCCCTGAGTCACCGGCGCTGCCGGTGACTCAGGGACTTCGTCTGTCCCCCGCGGGTCGTCGAGGTCCCGCACCACGAACTTTCCCGGAGGTACGGTCCAGCGTGCTCGCCATCAGTCTCGCCGTCGCCACCGACGGGGCGGACGTCCTCGTCCTGCCCGTCCGCGTCGCCACCGACCCGGACGACGCCGCGCCGGCGCTGGTCGCCACCGCGCCACCGCCCGCCGACGAGGTGCGGACCGAGGCGGAAGCGCTGTTGCCGGTCACCCGGTTGACCGGCCGGGCCGGCGAGACCCTGACCCAGTTGCGCCCCGGTCGCACCCCGGCGCGGCTGCTGCTGCTCGGCGTGGGCGACGGCGGGGAACGGGCCTGGCGAACGGCTGGTGCCGCCCTGGCCCGCGCCGCCGTAGATGAGACACATGTCACGTTGGCGCTGCCGGTGGACGTGCCGGTCGGGGTCGTCCGGGCCCTCGTCGAGGGGCTGCTGCTCGCCTCGTACCGGTTCCGGCTGACCGAGGCGGGGTCGACGCCCGCACTGACCGGGGTGACCCTGCTGACCGCCGCGCCGGACGCGTACGCCGGCGCGGTCGAGACGGCCCGGACCACCGCCCGGATGACCCGGCTCGCCCGGGACCTCACGAACACCCCCTCGGCGGTGAAGAACCCGGAGTGGTTCGCCGCCCAGGTCGCCTCCGCCGCGGCCGACCAACCCGATCTCCACCTACGGGTACGTGAGCCGCAGGAGTTGGCGGCCGAGGGCTTCGGCGGCATCGTCGCCGTCGGTGCCGGCTCGGCCAGCGGCCCCCGCCTGGTGGAGCTGGACTGGCGGCCCGCCGACGCCCGGCTGCACGTCGTCCTGGTCGGCAAGGGGATCACCTTCGACACCGGCGGCATCTCGATCAAGCCGGTGCCGGCGATGAAGCTGATGCGCAAGGACATGGCCGGCGCGGCGGCGGTGGTCGCGGCCACCCTCGGCGCGGCGGCGCTGCGGCTGCCGGTCCGGGTCACCGCCCTGACCCCGCTGGCCGAGAACATGGTCAGCGGCGCGGCGTTCCGCCCCGGCGACATCATCCGGCACTACGACGGCACGACCAGCGAGAGCACCAACTCCGACGCGGAGGGCCGGCTGGTGCTCGCCGACGCGCTCGGCTACGCGGCCCGGGAACTCCGCCCCGACCTGCTGATCGACCTGGCCACCCTGACCGGTGCCAACGCGGTCGCGCTGGGCAAGCGGACCGGCGCGCTCTACAGCGAGAACGACGAGCTGGCCGCCGCCGTGCTGGCCGCCGTGGACGATGCCGGCGAGGCGGCCTGGCGGATGCCGTTGCCCGCCGACTACCTCGAACACCTCGGCAGCGACCTGGCCGACCGGCACAGCTCCCCGGACCGGGGGGCCGGTTCGGTGATGGCCGCGCTCTACCTGCGCGAGTTCACCGGGGAGTTGCGGGACCGCTGGCTGCACATCGACATGTCCGCGCCGTCCTGGGCCGACGGCGACGACGCGGAGCTGACCCGGGGCGCTACCGGCTGGGGCGTCCGTGGCCTGCTGCGCTGGCTGGAGACCCTGGGCTGAGGCCACCGCCCCGGCCCGACGCTGCCCGACTGCCCTGGCCCGACGCTGCCCGACTGCCCTGGCCCGACGCTGCGGCCGTCCAGCCCACGGCCGCCCGGTCCGGTCTGTGGCCCGCCTGTGGCGGGTCGGGCGGCGGTGTCGCCCGGCAGGTCGGTGCGGTGTCGGCCGGCGGTCGTGGCCGGGGAGGTCAGCCGGTCAGCACTTGACCGCGGCCAGCAGGCCGTGGCCGACCGGGAGCAGGGCCGGAATCCACTGCTCGGCCTCCCGGATCGCCTTGACCGTCTCCCGCATGGTCACCGTCTCGGCGTCCCGGGCGGCCGGGTCGCCGATCCGGCCGCCGGCGAAGCCGCCGTTGAGGGCGAGCACCCCGCCGGGGCGCAGCAGCCGCAGGGCGGCGTCGACGTACGCGGCGGAGCCGGTCGCCTCACCGTCCACGAAGATCAGGTCGTACGCGCCGTCGGCGAGCCGGGGCAGCACGTCCAACGCCCGACCGGTGATGATCCTGGTACGGCCGGACGGGAAACCCGCCTCCACGAAGATCCGCCGGGCGATCCGCTGGTGCTCGACCTCCACGTCGATGGTGGTGAGCACCCCGTCGGCGCGCATTCCGCGCAGCAGCCACACCCCGCTGACCCCGGTGCCGGTGCCGATCTCCACCACCGCGCGGGCGTTGCCGGCGGCGGCGAGCAGGCGCAACGCCGCCCCGGCCCCCGGAGTGACCGCGTCGAGGCCGACCTCCCGGGCGAGGCTGCGGGCGGTCCGCAGCACGATGTCCTCGCCGACGTACGACTCGGCGAACTGCAACGTCTGCGCCGTCGGGCTGCCGGAACTGGCGACCGTGGCGATGGGACACCTCCGGGGCGGTGGCGATGGTGCGAGGGCGGGTGGGCGGTATGAGCCTAGAGGCGAGGCTCATTCGGCGCAGCCGCGAGTCCACCCGTGGTGGTCCGGACCGCCCGTGGCGGGGTCCAGGCCCGGCGCGTGCTGCCGTGGCGGGCGGGGCTGCCGGGGGTTGCCCGGGGCGGGTCACGGCGGGCGGCCCGGGAAGGTCGGCGGCGGTGGGGCGATCGCGGCAGGGCAAGAGCTGACTGCGTCCGGCGCATCCGTGCAATCCTGGATGGGGTGCCCCCTGCGCCGTGACCGTCACCCCCGGTCGTGGCCCGGGGCACCGGGGGACGGACTGGGAGGCACCGACGTGACCGACGGCTGGGACTGGCGAGCGCCCGGCGGGACTCCGGGGTCGGCGGGGCCGCCGCCCGGTCCACCGCAGACGGGCCCGACGACGCCGTACGGCGGACCGTCGCCGTACGGCGGCCACGGCGGGTCGGCGTCGCCGTGGTGGTCCGACGCGCTCGCCGACCCCTGGCGGGACCCGTACGCCCCGGCGGCGGTCGTGCTGCCGAGCGTGCCGACCACCGGGGCGGCGCCGGAGCCGGTCACCGACCCGGATGCGCCGGGCCGGCCGAAGCTGCGCCAACTGCTGCTCGTCCCGTTGATCGTCGCACTGCTCGCCGGCACCCTGGGTGGTGCCCTCGGCTACGCCTTCGCGGTGCGCGGCGGTGTCGGCGGCGGGATCACCCTGGGGTCCGCTCCGGCTGAGGGTCCGGCGCTGGCCCAGCGTCGTCCGGATTCGCTGGCCGGGGTCGCCGGCCGGGTCCTGCCCAGCGTGGTGACCATCCGGGTGGCCGGGCTGGGCGGCACCAGCGAGGGGTCCGGGTTCATCGTCAGCGCCGACGGCTACGTGGTCACCAACGATCACGTGGTCGCCGACGGCACCGGCCGGGCGTCGGTGACCTTCGACGACGGCAGCAGCTCCCCGGCGACGGTGGTCGGTCAGGACCCGGAGTCGGACATCGCGGTGATCAAGGTGAACCGCAAGGGCCTGCGGCCGATCGAGTTCGGCGACTCCGAGTCGCTCGCGGTGGGTGACCCGGTGCTGGCCATCGGCTCGCCACTGTCCCTGGCGAACACGGTCACCGCCGGCATCATCAGCGCCCTGGACCGCACCATGCAGGCGGGGGAGCCCGGTGGGCCGGTCCGCTACTACGCCGCCATCCAGACCGACGCGGCCGTCAACCACGGCAACTCGGGCGGCCCGTTGGTCGACTCGGCCGGCCGGGTGATCGGGGTGAACTCGACGATCAGGTCGCTGGTCGCCGAGGGGCAGGAGGCGGGGAACATCGGGCTCGCCTTCGCCATCCCGATCAACCAGGCGAAACGGATCACCCAGGACATCATCGGCACCGGCAAGGCCCGGCGTACCGTGATCGGGGCCCAGGTCGCCGGCACCGGCACCGCCACCCGGGCCGGTGCCGGGGTGCGCCTGGCGGCCGTGGAGCCGGCGGGTCCGGCGGCGGCGGCGGGCCTGAAGACCGGGGACGTCGTCCTCCGGCTCAACGGGCGGCCGATGAACGAGCCGACCGACCTGATCGCCCTGGTCCGCAAGTTCGCCCCGGGGTCGGTGGTGACGGTGGAGTACCGGCGCGGCACGGCCCGGCAGAACGCCTCGGTGACGCTCGCCGCGGACGCCAAGTGAGGGCCGGTCACCCCCTCCCGGAGCGGGGCCTGACGTGCGTAGGCTTGGCCCGACGCGACGAGGAGGCCCCGCGGTGCTCGACAACCTGAACTGGTGGGAGATCGGCGTACTGCTGCTCCTGGCACTGCTGATCTTCGGGGACCGGTTGCCCAACGTCATCAGCGACGGCCTGCGGCTGGTGCGCAACCTGCGCAACATGGCCCGCAACGCGACCGGCGACCTGAGCCGTGAGCTGGGCACCGACATCCAGTTGGAGGATCTGCACCCGAAGGCGTTCATCCGCAAGCACCTCCTCAGCGAGGAGGACGAGCAGGCGATCCGCAAGCCCCTCCAGGGCGTCTACGACAACCTGCGGGCCGACGTCACCGGGGTGCACGAGGAGCTCAAGGAGGTCGCCGACCGGGTCGACCCGCGGGCCGCCGCCCGGAAGAGCACCGCGACGAGCACCGCCCCCGCCCCCGCCCCCGCCCCCGCCCCCGCGCCGGCCCCCCGCCCGAGCTACGACGACGCCACCTGACCCGGGTCAGCCCGCCCCACCCCTGTCCACCACCGCCATCGCCCGGCCCCCGTCCGCCTGGCCCCCGTCGTCCGCCTGGCCCCGTCCGCCTGGCCCCCGTCCGTCCGCCCGGCCCTGCCGGCCGAAGGGGCGTCGCTCTGCCCGCCTGAACCGCGCCGTCCCGTGGGTGTGACGGCCTTGATCCACTCAATTGAGCCGATGATGCGCTATCCCCAGCAGGGAATACCGCATCATCGGCTCACATGAGTTGATCACGTCAGGCGGTGGCGTGAGGGGTCACGCCGGACCGTGGTGGTGGGGGCCCGGCGCGTGGTCGGGTGCGGCGCGTGGTCGGGTGCGGCGCGTGGTCGGGGGGCGCGGTCAGCGGCCGGCGGGCTTGAGGCCCAGCGGCTTGCCGAGCAGCGACTCGCGGCGTACCGCCAGCCGGTCGGCCACCTGGTGCAGCGCCTTCGCGGCGGGCGAATCCGGCGCGGACAGCACGATCGGGGTGCCGGCGTCGCCGCCCTCGCGGACCCGGGTGTCCATCGGGATCTGCCCCAGCAGCGGCACCTGTGCGCCGATCGTCTGGGTCAGCGACTCGGCGACCGCCGCGCCGCCGCCGGATCCGAAGACCTCCATCCGGGTGCCGTCCGGCAGCTCCAGCCAGGACATGTTCTCGATGACGCCGACGATCCGCTGGTGGGTCTGCAGGGAGATCGCGCCGGCCCGCTCGGCGACCTCGGCCGCCGCGGCCTGCGGGGTGGTCACGACCAGGATCTCGGCGTTGGGCAGCAACTGGGCGACCGAGATGGCGATGTCGCCGGTGCCCGGGGGCAGGTCGAGCAGCAGGACGTCCAGCTCACCCCAGTAGACGTCGCCGAGGAACTGCTGCAACGCCCGGTGCAGCATCGGGCCGCGCCACACCACCGCCGCGTTGCCCGGGGTGAACATGCCGATCGAGATGACCTTCACGCCGTGCGCCTGCGGCGGCATGATCATGTCTTCCACCCGGGTGGGCTTGCCGTCCGTGCCGAGCATCCGGGGCACCGAGTGGCCGTAGATGTCGGCGTCGACCACGCCGACGGACAGGCCCCGGGCGGCCAGCGCGGCGGCCAGGTTGACCGTGACGCTGGACTTGCCGACACCGCCCTTGCCGCTGGCCACCGCGTAGACCCGGGTACGGGAGCCGGGCTGGGCGAACGGGATCACCGGCTCGTCGGTGGCCGCGCCCCCGCGCAGTTTGCCCTGCAGCTCCTGCCGCTGCTCCGGGCTCATCACCCCGAAGTCGATCTCGACGCCGGTCACCCCGGGCACCGCGCCGACGGCGGCGGTGATGTCGCCGCGCAGCTTGTCCTTCAGCGGGCACCCGGCGACGGTGAGCAGCAGCCCGACCCGAACCACGCCGTCCTCGCCGATCTCGGCGGAGCGGACCATGCCGAGATCGGTGATGGGTCGGCGGATCTCCGGGTCGTTGACGGTGGCCAGGGCGGCCTGGATCGCGTCGGAGATGGTGCTGACGGGAGCTGACATGTGGGCAATGCTACGTCGGCGGCGCGGCGCCCCCGCCAGCAGCGGGGGCGGGTGTGAGCGAATCGATCGGCCGGTCGGGCCCGTCCCGGTCCGCCGGACAAAGCCGGACGATCAGGTACGAGACCCTGCCGGGTCAGCTCTCCGGGCGGCGGCCGTCCCGCACGTAGTCGCCGTCCAGGTCGTCCCGGGGCTCGTCGAGCGGCGGCTCGCCACCCCCGGACCGCCCCTCGCCGCCCCCGGACCGCCCGACCGCGCGCTCCGACTGCCGGAGTTCCCGTTTCTGCCGGCGCTGTGCCGCCGCGTCCAGCTCCTCGGCCAGCCGGACCAGTTCCGAGCGGAGGAAGTCCCGGGTGGCCACCTCACCCAGGGCGATCCGCAGCGCGGCGACCTCCCGGGCCAGGTACTCGGTGTCCGCCTTCTGCATGGTCGCCCGGCGGCGGTCCTCCTCCAGGGCCACCCGGTCCCGGTCCGTCTGCCGGTTCTGCGCGAGCAGGATCAGCGGGGCAGCGTAGGACGCCTGCAACGACAACACCAGGGTCAGGAACGTGAAGGTGTACGGGTCGAAGCGCAGATCCGCCGGTGCCAGGGTGTTCCAGCCGAACCACAGCGCGATCACCACCGTCATGTAGACGATGAAGTTCGCCGTACCCATCCCCCGGGCGATCCCCTCGGACCAGCGCCCGAACGCCTCCGCGTCGAACCGGGGCAGCTTGACGCCCCGGGGTTCGCGCGGCTGGTCCAGCCGTTCGGCCCGTCGCTGGTCAGCCATCGGTGCCACCGCCCGCCGGCCCGGCCGCAGCGGTGGAGGGCTCCGACCCGTCGTCGGCGGACGGGGTGGCCGCGGCGTCCCGGTCCCGCCAGTCCCGGGGCAGCGAGTGGTCCAGCACGTCGTCGACGGTGACCGCGCCGACCAGTCGGTTGTTCCGGTCGACCACCGGCATCGCCACCAGGTCGTAGGTGGCCATCCGGCGGGTTATCTCCGGTAGCGGGGTGGTCGGCCGCAGCGGGTCGATGTCGTTGACCACCACCCCGCCGAGCAGGTCGGCCGGGGGCTCGCGCAACAGCCGCTGGAAGTGCACGATGCCCAGGTAACGGCCGGTCGGGGTGGTCATCGGGGCGCGGGTCACGAAGACCTGCGCGGCGATCGCCGGGGAGAGCTGCTCCTCCCTGATCCGGGCCAGCGCCTCGGCGACGGTGGCGTCCGGCGGCAGGATCACCGGTTCGGAGGTCATCACGCTGCCGGCCGTGCCGGAGGTGTACTTCAGCAGTTGGCGGACCGGGTCGGCCTCGTCCGGTTCCATCAGGTCCAGCAGTACGTCCTGCTCGGGCGGCGGCAGCTCGTTGAGCAGGTCGGCGGCGTCGTCCGGGTCCATCTCCTCCAGCACGTCGGCGGCCCGTTCCCGGTCCAGCGCGGCGAGGATCTCCACCTGGTCGCGTTCGGGCAGCTCGCCGAGCACGTCGGCGAGGCGTTCGTCGTCCAGGGCCGCCGCGACCTCATTGCGTCGGGCATCGGGCAGGTCCTGGAGCGCGTTGGCCAGATCGGCGGGGCGCATGTCCTCCAGCACGGCGAGCAGGTTGGCGGTGCCCCGGTTGTCGGCGATGCCGCTCAGGCCACGTACCCGGTCCCAGTCGACCTGGTGCAGGTGACCACGGCGGGTCAACCGGCTGGTCTGTTCGCGGACGGCGACCCGGGACAACGCCCACTCGCCGCCCCGGCTGCGCTCCATCGCCACGTCCACCACCGCGCCGGGCTGACCGCCCGGGTCGAGCTGCACCCGCCGGTCCAGCAGCTCCTGGAGGACGAGCAGCTCGTTCGGGCGCTTGGAGAAGCGGCGCAGGTTGAGGGTGCCGCTGCCGAGGACGACCGCGTCGGCGTCGATGGAGGTGATCCGGTTGATGGACAGGAAGATCCGACGGCGCATCGGCATCTCGGCCACCAGCCCCACCACCTCGGGCGGACGCTGGGTCGGCCGGATCCGGGCCACGGCGTCGCGGACCCGCCCCACCTGGTCGCCGTTCGGGTCGAAGACGGCGACTCCGGCGAGTCGAGCGATGTAGACCCGGTTCGGCGTGCTCACGGCCCCCAGCCTAAGCGCCTAGTGTTTATCACCATGTCGACCCTGGCCTACGAGATCGTGGACGTCTTCACCGACCGCCCGTTCGCGGGCAACCCCCTGGCCGTGGTTTTCGGCGCCGAAGCGCTGGCCACCGAGCAGATGCAGGTGCTGGCGATGGAGTTCAACCTGTCGGAGACGGTGTTCGTGCTGCCGCCGACCCAGGTGGGCGCCACCTACCGGGCCCGGATCTTCACCCCGACCGGGGAGTTGCCCTTCGCCGGTCATCCCAGCGTGGGCGCGGCGGTGACCGCCAGCCGACGCGGGCTGTTCGGCACCGGGTCGGTCAGTCAGGAGTGCCACGCCGGGGTGCTTCCGATCGAGGTGACCGCGACCGGTGCCACCCTGACCGGCGGCACCCCCACCCTCGGGCCGGAACTCGACCCGGAGCCGCTGCTGGAGATGGCCGGGCTCACCGCCGCCGACCACGCCGGCCCGCCGCCCCGGGTGGCCGGCTGTGGGCTGGAGTTCCCCTACCTGCCGGTGCACCCGGACGCGGTGGCCCGTGCCCGGGTCAATGCGGCGGCGGCCCAGCGGTACGGAGTGGAACACGTCAGTGTCTTCTCCTGGGACGCCGACGCGCAAACCGCGCACGCCCGGGTCTTCGTGCCCGGACTCGGCGTGCCGGAGGACCCGGCCACTGGCTCGGCCGCCCTGGGGCTGGGGGTGTGGCTGGTCGCCAGCGGTCTCCTCCCCGGCGACGGCCGCTCCGAGTACGCCGTCCGGCAGGGCGTGGAGATCCGCCGTCCGTCCGCGTTGACCTGCACGGTGACCGCCGAGGACGGGGTGGTGGTCGGCACGACCGTGGCCGGCCAGGTGATGTCGGTGGCCCGGGGCGAGATCCTGGTCCCACCGTTCGTGGGCTGAACGCGGACGCCCGGCTGCTGCGAGAGGATGCGGGTGTGACGGACGAGGTGGACGCTTCCCGGTCGACGCCACTTGTCGACGAGGCGATGAAGAAGGCCGCCGTGGCCTGGGTGAGCGTCGGCGGCGGGCCGGCGACCGCGCTGTGGTGCGTACCCCTGGAGGGGGCGTTGTTCGTGGTCAGCGGGCCGGGGGAGCAGACCGCGCCGGGCCTAGCCGACGCCGACGCCGCCCGGGTGACCCTGCGCGGCGACCACGGCGGACGCATCGTGACCTGGCCGGCCCGGGTGACCCGGCTGATCCCGGGCACCCCGGAGTGGGAGACGTCGGCCCCGCTGGTGGCGGCGAAGCGGCTGAACGCCTCCGGCCCGACCGCCGACCTGGTGGCCCGCTGGGCCGCCGACGACTGCGCGCTGACCCGTCTCGCCCCGGACGGCCCGCCGGATGCCGGGGAGGCCCTGCCGGACGCCTCCCTCGCTGCCGAGCCACGCGGCGCGGCCGTGGTCCGGGCCACCCGCAAACCCTTCCGCCTGCACCGGGTCCGTCGCCGCTGACCCACCGCCCCGCGTCCGCTACTCCACCGCCCGGCGTCTGCTGACCCACCGCCCGGCGTCTGCTGATCCACCGCCCGGCGTCTGCTGATCCACCGCGCGGCGTCTGCTGATCCACCGCCCGGCGTCTGCTGACCCATCGGCCGGCTCCGCTGGCCCACCGCGCGCCGCTGCTGACCTGCCGCCCGGCGTCCGTTGCACCGATCTCGCGGTGGCACCGCCCGCCGTCGGCTGCGGCGAGGTCGCCCGTGTGAGGATTACGCCCCGTGTCCTCCGTCGCGCCGCAGCCGCGCCCGCCCGTCGATCCGCTGACCGTCGGTGTCCTCGCGCTCGCCGTCGCCTCGGTCTCGTCGTCGGCCCCGCTGATCGCCTTCGCGGCGGCCCCGGCGCTGGCCGTCGCGTTGTGGCGGAACCTGCTCTCGGCCGCCGTGCTCGCCCCGTTCACGCTGGTCCGCCGCCGGGCTGAACTCCGCGCCCTGACCGTGGGGGCGGGCCGCCGGGAGGGCTGGTACTGCGTGCTGTCCGGGGTGGCGTTGGCCGCGCACTTCGCCACCTGGATGCCCAGCGCCCAGCTCACCTCGGTCGCGGCGGCCACCGCGCTGGGTGCCACCCAGCCGGTCTGGCAGGGGCTGATCGCCCGCTGGCAGGGCCGGCGGCTGCCGTACGCCGTCTGGGGCGGCATCGGGCTGGCGGTGCTCGGCGCGGTGCTCGCCACCGGCGCGGACGTCGGGGTCTCCGGCCGGGCCTTCGCCGGTGACCTGCTCGCGGTGGTCGGCGGGATGTTCGCCGCCGTCTACACCGCGTTCGGCGAACGGGCCCGCGCCACCATCAGCACCGCCACCTACACCACCATCTGCTACGGGGTGTGCGCGGTGATCCTGCTGGTCGTCTGCCTGGTCGGCGGGGTACGGCTGCACGGCTACGGGACCAGCACCTGGCTGGCGATCATCGGGCTGGTGGTGGGTGCCCAACTGCTCGGCCACTCGATGTTCAACCACGCGCTGCGCCGGGTGTCGGCGACCACGATCAGTGTGCTGATCCTGCTGGAGGCGCCCGGTGCGGCGCTGATCGCCTGGGCCTGGCTGGGGCAGCTGCCGCGCCCGCTCGCCCTGCCTGGGTTGGCGCTGCTGCTCGCCGGGGTGGCCGTGGTGGTGCTCGGCGGGGCCCGCCCCGGCCGTCGCGCCACCCCGGCCGCGCTCCCCGCCGACGTCGCCCCACCGGCATCCTGACCGGTCGCCGGCCGGGCGGCCTCACCCGACTGCCTGCGGGCGGCCCGTTCGTCGCGATTCCGCCGGAACAGCGGGCACGGGTCCCGTCCGCGCGTGAGAGTGCGGGGGGAGGTGGGGCCGATGTCGGGGCGGAGCGCGGACGACGACGACCGCAGCGGCACCGTGGTCACCCCGTCGGCCGAGTTCCCGCCGCTCGACCCGGCCGAGGTGGACGCCCTGCGGCGGGTCGGCGCGCAGTGGCGGACCGGGGTCCCGCCCGCCCTGCCGGTCGACCCGACCCTGGACCGCTACCGCAGCCGCCCCGCCCCGGGCCGGTTCAGTCGGCTGGCCCCGATCGCCCTGTTCCGGCCGGAGCCGGGGGACCGGGGCAGGCGGGACGGGTTGGTCGCCGCCGAACCGGCGAACCGCCCCGACTCCCGCCTCGGCCGGCGGCTGGGCCGGGTCCGCCGGGCGGTCCTCGGTCCGCCGCTGACCAGCGCGGCGGTGCTGCACGAGCGGATGCGCAAACTGGTGGCCCTGCCGGTGCTCTCCTCCGACCTGCTCAGCTCGGTGGCGTACGGGCCGGAGGCGTTGCTCACCGTGCTGGTGCTCGCCGGCAGCGGGGCGCTGGGCCTGGCCCTGCCGCTGTCGGCCGGGCTGGTGCTGCTGATGGTCGCCGTCGGGATCTCGTACCGGCAGACCATTCCGGCGTACCCGCACGGGGCCGGGTCCTACCTGGTGGCGGGGGACAACCTGGGTGTGGGCGCGGGGCTGACCGCCGCCGCCGGGCTGATGCTGGACTATGTGCTGACCGTGTCGGTGTCGATCGCCGCCGGCCTGCACGCGATCACCTCGGCGCTGCCGGGGCTGACGCCGTTCGCGGTACCGCTCGGGGTGCTGGTGATCCTGCTGCTGCTCGCCGGCAACCTGCGCGGGGTACGCACCGCCGGCAACATCTTCGTCCTCCCGACGTACGCCTTCGTGGTCGCCGTGCTGGGGCTGCTGGTGGTGGGCTACCTGCGGGCGGCGGGCCGGGGGTTCACACCGGTGGCCCCGCCGGTCGTGCCGGCGGCGGAGGGCCTGGGTCTGCTGCTGGTGCTGCGGGCGTTCGCCTCCGGGGCGGTGTCGATGACCGGCATCGAGGCGGTCTCCAACGCGGTCCCGGCGTTCCGCCCGACGGAGTGGCGCAACGCGCGGACCACGCTGGCCTGGATGGTGGCGATGCTCGTGGTCCTCTTCGCCGGGCTGACCCTGCTGATCCATCTGGCCGGCCTGGTGCCCCGCCCCGGTGAGACGCTGCTGTCCCAGCTCGCCCGGGTCACCTTCCCGACCGGCCCCTGGTACGCCGTGGTCCAGGCGACCACCGCGCTGATCCTGCTGCTGGCGGCGAACACCGCGTTCAACGACTTTCCCCGGCTGCTGTTCTTCATGGCCCGCGCCGGTCACGCGCCGCGCCGCTTCCTGCACCTGGGCGACCGGCTGGCGTTCGGCAACGGCCTGGTGGCGCTGTCCGGGACGGCGATCGTGGTGTTCGTCGCGTTCGGCGGGCACACCGAGGGGCTGATCCCGTTGTACGCGGTAGGGGTGTTCCTCGCCTTCACCCTGTCCCAGAGCGGCATGGTGGTGCACTGGCGGCGGCACCGGGAGGCCGGCTGGCGGCGTCGGGCGCTGGTCAACGGCGTGGGCGCGGTCCTGTCCGGCCTGGTGCTGCTGACCGCGGCGGTGGCGAAGTTCACCGAGGGCGCGTGGGTGGTGGTGGTCGCCGTACCGCTGCTGGTGCTGCTCTTCCACCGGATACACCGGCATTACCACAACCTGCACGCCGCCCTGGCCCTGCAACCCCCGCCCACCGGTGGGGGGCCCGGGGCGCGGCCGCCGTCGGTGGCGGGCGGACCGGGCCCGCCAGCCGCCGTGCCGGAGTACGGCCCCGGGTCGGTCGAGGGCGAGGAACTACCGCAGGAGCTGCGGCACCTGGTGGTGGTCCCGGTGGTACGCCTCAACCGGGCCTCGATGCGTGCCCTGGCGTACGCGGTGTCGCTGGGCCGGCCGACGTTGGCGGTGCACCTCGCCCCGGAGGACGCCGAGGCGGACCGGTTCCGGGAGCAGTGGCGGGCCTGGGGGGACCACGTCCGGCTGGAGACGATCGTCTCGCCGTACCGGGCGGTGATCGGGCCGTTGGCGCACTACCTTGCGGCGTTGCACGCGGCCGCGCCGGAGCTGGTGCTGACCGTGGTGGTGCCGGCGGTGGTGCTGCGCCGGCCGTGGCACCGCCTGCTGCACAGCCGCACCGAGCAGCGGCTGCGTCGGGCCCTGCGGGCGCTCCCCGGCGTGGTGGTGACCAGCATCCCGATCCACGTCCCCGAGTGAGGGCGACTGGGTGGCGTAGAGGGATGCCGGTGGTTTCACGTCACCGCCGCTGCTCCTCGGCAGCGCGTCATGATTGTGGAGATCTGTTGTCGCTCCAGCAGCACGGATCTCCACAGAACAGGGTGTCTCCGCAGGGCCTGCTCGTTCTGACGGGTGGGGTCAGTCCGCCGGCACTGCCTTCACGTAGACGCCTTCGCCCTGGCGTCCCTCGACCAGGCCCTCGGTCTTGAGGACCAGCATTGCTCCACGGATCGATCCGTAGGAAACGTCGTACTCGGCCTTCAGTTCGGTGGTGGACGGAAGTTTGTCCCCCACGGCGAGTTGGCCGGTCCGGATCTGCTCGCGGATGGCCTCGGCCACCCGCTCGTACTTGGCGGGCATCTGTACTCCTCGGGTCGCACCCCGAGTAGATCACTTTCAGAAAGCTGCATCAACTATGTCGAGCAACCTAGACCAGGTAGACATAGTTGATTAAGCTGCCGTCGTGTTCATCCTCGGGTCGCGCCAGGAAGGGCACATGTCCGGTGCCTGCTCAGTTGTCCCCTCGGGCCGGATTGCAGCAGGCACCGGACCTGATCAACCCACCGGCCGGGCTGGCTCAGGTCACGTGCATGTCTTTCCGAGGAGGTCAAGGTGAGAGCGATTGCGGCTCCCGCAGTGGTGTCGATGGTGTTCGGGGGACTGGTTCCGGGCTTCCTGGTCGGGCTGCTCGCGTTCCGGGTCAAGTCCCGCTGGTGTCCGCGCTGCGGCGAGTCCACGGAGGTCCTCCGTCGGCCCACGGAGCGGGACAGATGACCTGCCGGGGGCAGCGGGACCGCGCCGAATTGCCGATCGGGCGGCAGGTGGCCCGTTGGCGGGTACGCCGCCGGATGACCCAGCAGGTGTTCGCCGATCGGCTCGGCAAGTCGAAGAGTTGGGTGGACAAGGTCGAACGCGGCGTCCGTGCGCTGGACCGATACTCGGTGATCCAGGAGATCGCCGAGGTGCTCCACCTTGACCCGGCGATCCTGCTGGGCCCCCGCCAGCCCCCGCCGTCGACGGCGCCCCGTCTGGACGGGGTTGACGCGGTCCGTGCCGCGCTGGCCCGTTACCACCGGCCACAGCTCCGGGCTGTCCCGGGTGACCAGGTGGAACGACACCTCACGCACGCCTGGCTGACCTACCAGCACGCCCATTACGCACAACTACTGCGATCCCTGCCCGCCCTGCTCGACGCCGCCCACGGTGCCCCCGCGCTGCTGGTGCCGGCATATCGGATCACCGCATCGGTGCTGGTCAAGCTCGGTGAAGCCGGCCTCGCCTGGCTCGCCGCCGATCGCGGTCACCGCTGCTGAAGCGGATCCCACCCGCATCGGAACCGCCACCATCGCGGTGGCCCAGGCACTGCGCGCCCTCGGCCGTGACCGGCTGGCTCTGACCGCCTGCGTCGCGGCGGCGGACACCACCACAGACGACGCGGTACGCGGAATGCTGCTGGTGCAGGCGGGTCTCGCCGCTGCCGGAAGCGGCGACCGCCGCAACGCTGACGACCTGCTCGAACATGCCGCCGGCCTGGCCGACCGCCGGCTGGCCGACGACGATCCGCATCGCTCCTGCTTCGGCCCCACCGCCGTGCTGCTGGCACTTGCCCTCGCCGCCTTCACCCTCGGCGACACAGACGAAGCGATCCATCGGCACGAGCGGGCCATCCGTCGTGTCGACTGGCCTCGGCTACCGGCTGAGCACCGGGCTGCCCACCTCATCGATGCCGCCCGCGCCTACCTCCAGACCGGCAACCTCGCTGCCGCCGGACAGACCCTCCTCGATGCCGACATCATCGCCCCTGCCGAGGTCCGTTACCGGCCGTACGCCCGTACCGTGATTGCCGAGATCGCCCGCAGTGGTCCGGCGGCGGCCGGCGTGACCCGGCTGGCCACCATCGTCGGCCTGACCCGGTGACTCGACCGAGTGCTGGCGGAGGGGTGCCCCGAGCATCGCCCGACGGCCACGTCGATCCCCGGGGCGCAGCCGTTGGTGTGGGGCCCGGGTCAGTCGGCCAGGCCGACGGCGGTGGCGCTGGCGGTCCAGAGGCGGGCGGCCAGGGCCGGGTCGGCCGCTCTCGGCCAGGGCCGGCGCAGTCGCCGGTCGGCGTAGTAGCCGCCGTCGACCAGCCGGGAGGCGGGCTGGTTGGCGAGCCAGACCAGGGTCTCCGCACCCCTCTCCGGGCTGCGGAACGGCAGCACCCGCATGCCGAGGGCGACCAGTCGGCTGTCCGCGCCGAACCGGGTCCGCACCACCCCCGGGTGGAACGAGTACGCCGGCACGTCGGGCCAGCGCCGGGCCGCCTCGGCGGCGAACAGGATGTTGGCCTGCTTGCTGGTGCCGTACGCGCGCATCGGCCGGTAACGGCGCAGCGCGGCGTTGAGGTCGTCCGGGTCGAGGACCCCGCTGCGGTGCGCGCCGGAGGCGGTCACCACCAGCCGGCCGACCCGGTCGCTCAGCAGGTTGCTCAGCAGGAACGGGGCCAGGTGGTTGGCCTGGATCGACAGCTCGAACCCGTCGACCGTGGTGAGCGGCTCCAACACGATCGCGCCGGCGTTGTTCGCCAGCACGTCGATCCGGTCGTACGCCGCCCGCAGCCGCTCGGCGAGCCCGCGTACGTCGTCCAACACGGCGAAGTCGGCACGGAACAGTTCGGGGCGCTCGCCGGACGCCTCGCGTACCCGGTCACCGGCGGCCTGGAGCCGGGCCGGGTCCCGGCCGACCAGCGCCACCCGGTCGCCCCGCCGGGCCAGCGCCACGGCGGCGGCCAGCCCGATGCCGGAGCTGGCTCCGGTCACCACGACGGTCCGCCGCCCAGTGAGATCTTCCACAGGTCCGCTCTCCCCGGTCACGGCACGAGGTTACCGTGGCGTCACCAAACCCCGGGGGCCGTCGAGTTCCCGTCATGTCCAGCGCCGTGCGGGCCATCGACGGGCCGTTCCTCCAGATCCGCGACACCGACGCGTCCTGGCGGTCCCGGCCGGGGGCGGGCCGCCGGGATGGCCCGCGCCCCGCACGTCACCCCACCGCAGCAGTGACCGCCCGGTGGGCCGCCCCGGGAACCCGGGACGGCCCCCACCGCTCAGTACGTGGTGCCGTAGCCGGTCGACGACTCCTGGTTGGCCAGCCAGACGAAGAAGACCACCAGGGCGATGGTGGCCAGCACCGCGATGACGGTGGAGATCCAGCCGACGACGATGCCGGCGGTGGCGAAGCCGGCACCGCCCTCTCCCCGCTCCCTGATCTGCTTGCGGGCCACGTGGCCGAGGATCGCGCCGATGACGCCGACATAACCGCCGAGCCCGTAACCGCACAGGCCGATCGCGCCGATGATCGAGACGATCATCGAGGCGATGGCGAGACCGTTCTGTGGTGGCGGGGGCTGGTAACCGCCGTAGCCGGGAAACCCTGCGACCTGCGGGTAACCGGACTGTTGCGGGTAGGCGGCTGCGGCGGCGTACGGGTCGACCGGGCCGGCCTGACCGGGGATGAGCGGCGCACCCGCGTACGGGTCAGCCGGGGCGTACGGGTCTTTGCCGATCGGTTGGGCGGAAATCGGTGGGCCGCTGGCCGGCAGTGTCGGATCGGGCTGGTGGCCCGACCATGCCGGGTCCTGCCAGCCGTCCGAGGGCGGGGGGTAGGTCATTTGATCTTCTCCGTCGCATGTAGGTGCGCCGTCAGGGTAGCCAGGACGCAACAGTGGTGAGGTCCGCCCGTGGTGGCTCGTTGCCCACGTCGCGCCGAGCGGGCAGGATCGCGGCATGGCTATCGACGCGCGTGGGGCCGACCGATCCGGCAGCCGACCGAGGCGGGACGTGAGCCGTCCCGGCCTGGCCCGGCGTACCCGCGCCGTCAGCGGTGGCAGCGACGCCGGCCAGGACGAGCCGCTGCCGGTGGCCGACCCGGTCACCATGCGGTTGGACGGCCGGGTCGCGCTGGTCACCGGCGCGGGCAGCGCGGACGGCATCGGGTACGCGACCGCCCGCCGACTGGCCGACCTGGGCGCCCGGGTGGCGATCGTGTCCACCACCCGGCGGATCCACGAGCGGGCCGGTGAGCTGGGCGTGACCGGCTTCGTCGCCGACCTGACCGACGAGTCCGAGGTCGGCGCGCTGGCCGACGCGGTCGCCGAGCAGCTCGGCGACGTCGAGGTGCTGGTCAACAACGCCGGCCTGGCCAGCCGGGCCAGCCCCGAGGTGCTGCGTCCGGTGGCCCAGCTCAGCTACGACGAGTGGCGCGGCGAGATCGACCGGAACCTGACCACCGCGTTCCTGTGCAGCCGGGCCTTCATCGGCGGAATGGCCGAGCGGGGCTGGGGGCGGATCGTCAACCTGTCGGCGACCGCCGGGCCGGTCAAGGCGCTGCCCACCGAGGCGGCGTACGCGGCGGCCAAGGCCGGGGTGGTCGGGCTGACCCGGGCCTTGGCGATGGAGATGATCGCCGACGGGGTGACGGTGAACGCGGTGGCCCCGGGGACGATCTACACGGCGGCGTCCACGATGGCGGAGATCAAGCAGGGGCTGGGCACCCCGGTCGGCCGGCCCGGCACCCCCGACGAGGTGGCCGCCGCGATCAGCTTCCTCTGCTCACCGGCGGCGTCGTACATCACCGGGCAGATGCTGGTGGTGGACGGCGGCAACAGCGTCCGCGAGGCGCAGTTCCGCTGATCAGTAGTCGGTGCCGCTGCTGCCGCTGGCGCCGGCCCACACGACGAGGGCCAGCCAACCGCAGCAGACGAGCACCCCGATCACGGTGAACGCATAGCTGAGGACCAGTCCCCAGGTGGCGAGTTGGTCGCCCGCCTCGCCGGTGCGTCGGATCTGCCGCTTCGCCAGATGGCCGAGGACGATGCCGGCCGGGGCGAAGACGAAGGCGAGGACCAGGGACAGGATCGCCAGCACGTTGGTCCCGTCGCCGGCCGGCGGCCCGTACTGCTCGGAGGGTGGGTACGTCGGCTGCCCCCACTGCTGCTGCTCCCACTGCTGTTTGCCCGGAGCCGGCTGCCCCCAGGGCTGTGCGGCGGGGGCCGGCGGTGTCCAGTGCGGCGGCTCGCCCGGTGGCGGCTGTCCCCACTGCGGCGGCTCGGCCGGCTCACCGGATGGTGGCGGTTCGGCCGGGTGTCCCGACGGTGGTGGTTCGGCGGGCTGCGCCCAGAGCGACGGGTCGGGCCGGGGCGGCTCGTACGGTGATGGTGGCTGCTCCGGTTCCTCCGCTGGCGTACTCACGGTGCCCGCCTTCCGCCGCAGGTCAGTGGCCCCTTCTCCTGCGGACGCTACCGGTAGCGGTGCACCTTTTCAGCGAGGTTGGGTGGACCGGCCGTGCCGGATCGGCACCGGCCTCAGGCGAGTCGGGAGAGGCCGGCGGCGGCCCGTTCGACGATCAGGCAACGGTCCTCGACGTAGTCCATGCCGGCCTCCTCGGCGATCCGCCGCGCCTCGGCCGAGACGATGCCGAGCTGGAGCCAGACCGCCGGAGCACCGATCGCCGCCGCCTGGCGTACCACCTCCACCGCGTCCCGGGCTGGCCGGAAGACGTCCACCAGGTCCACCGGGTGCGGGATGTCGGCCAGCGAGGCGTACGCCCGCTCACCGAACAACTCGTCCACCGTCGGGTTGACCGGGATGATCCGCCAGCCGTACCGCTGCATCTGCGCCGGCACCCGGTGCGCGGCCTTGCCCGGGTCGCGGGACGCGCCCACGACGGCGATCACGGCGGAGTCGGCGAGGAGCTGCTGTGCGGTCCGCATCCGCCGAGCCTAGCCCTGCCGGTCAGCACCCGCTGTGCGGTCCGCATCCGCCGAGGCTAAGCCCTGCCGGTCAGCACCCGCCGCCGAGCGGTGCGGGGCGCAGCCCGGTCGCCCGGGTGCTCCGGAGTCAGGACCCTCCGCCGAGCGCGGCGTGGAGTCGGGCGTACCCGGCGGGCGTGCCGATGATCTGCTGCATGCCCGCCGGGTAAGGCCGGCTCGCCAGCGGCAGCCCCACCGGTCGTGATCAGAGCAGAGCCAGCTGTTCAGGGGCGGGCGTGGGCGACGGGTCCGGCAGCCTTCGGGTGTCGCCGGGCTCGCCCCGGTGCAGGCCGTGCCGGCGGGCTGCGATCCGCACCCGGGCGGTCAGCTCCCGCTGGTACGCCTGCGGCGGGTAGGCCCCGGACCGGTACAGCTCGCGATAGCGGGGGACCAGGTGGGGGAACTCCCGGCCGAGCCAGTGCGCATACCACTGGCGGGCGCCGGGGCGCAGGTGCAGGGCCAGCGGGGTGACGCCGGTGGCGCCGGCGGCGGCGATCGCCGCGACGGTGGCGTCGATCGACCCGTCGTCGTCGCTGAGGCCGGGCAGGATCGGCGCCATCAGCACCCCCACCTCGAAACCGGCGTCGGTGAGCCGGCGTACCGCGTCGAGCCGGCGGCGCGGGCTCGGGGTGCCGGACTCCACCGCCCGCCACAGCGCCTCGTCGACGAAGCCCACCGAGAACGACAGGCTGACCCGGGTGGCCTCGGCGGCCTGTCGGAGCAGCGGCAGGTCGCGCAGGATCAGGGTGCCCTTGGTGAGGATGGAGAACGGGTTGGCGAAGTCGCGCAGCGCCTCGATGACCGGCGGCAGCAGCCGGTAACGGCCCTCGGCCCGTTGGTAGCAGTCGACGTTGGTGCCCATGGCGATGGCCGCGCCACGCCAGCGTGGGGCGGCCAGCTCGCGGCGGACCAACTCCCCGGCGTTGACCTTGACGATCACCTTGCGATCGAAGTCCGCCCCGGCGTCGAGGTCGAGATAGGTGTGGGAGTTGCGCGCGAAGCAGTAGACACAGGCGTGGGTGCAGCCCCGGTAGGGGTTGATCGTCCAGCTGAACGGCACCCGGGACTCACCCGGCACCCGGTTGATGATCGACTTGGCCTGCACCTCGTAGAAGGTCATGCCGGCGAAGTCGGGGGTGTCGAAGGTGCGGACGATCGCTCCGGGCAGCGCCAGCGGCAGGGGTGGCGTCGCTGGCGCTGCCCGGTCGGGATGCTCCTCGTCCGGGGGAGCGGAGAGGTGATCCCAGCGCATGCCGTTCATTCGAACATGTGTGCGACTGGAACGCAAGTGACGCGACGGTGGCCGGGCCCACGGGGCCCGGCCACCGTCGCGGTGCTCAGTGCTGGTGGTTGGCCAGCTGCTTGCGTACGTCGTCCATGTCGAGGGCCTGGACCTGCTCGATCAGGTTCTCCAGGGCCGACTCGGGCAGCGCGCCCGGCTGGGCGAAGACGATCACGCCGTCCCGGATCGCCATGATCGTCGGGATGGAGCGGATGTCGAACTTGGCGCCCAACTCCTGCTGTGCCTCGGTGTCGACCTTGCCAAAGGTGATCTCCGGGTGCTTCTCCGACGAACGTTCGTAGACCGGAGCGAACCGCTTACACGGACCACACCACTCGGCCCAGAAGTCGACCAGCACGATGCCGCTGCTCTCGGTCACCTCGTCGAAGTTGGCCGTGGTCAGCTCAACGGTTGCCATTGGACTCTCCGATCAGCGCGGATTGCTTTTTCGTCCGGTAGAACCAGGTGGTACCCCGGCAAATTCCCGGGTGGCGGACGCCGAAACCGGCGTGGGCGGGAGGGCGCGATCATGCTCATCGAACCGGATCGGTCGATGCGCGCGTGCGGACTGCACTTGCATGACGCATTTGCGTGACCGCCCGTGATGGGAGCGTTTCCAGGGAGATCGCCGCCCGGACCAGCAGACACGCGTCGATTTATGTCCTGACGAGGTGCTACTTCACCCGCAGAGATCGCTCTCTCGATGATCCTTAGTGACTCTGAGTATTGTTACGAAAAGATAAATGTGACCTCCGTCTCTGTCCGTTCATCGCTTCCGTGGGGCAGAATCTTCGACATCAGAGCGTGGGCGGCGGGTGCCGGGGAGGGCCCCGCCGCTCATTGCGTCTCCCTCCGGGTGGAGCCGGATGCGACATTTTCCCGTCGTCCATGCCCCGGCATCTCCTTAACCAGCGGTAAGGCATGCGGGGTCGCACTCCGTCGCCACCCGCCGAAGGCGACAAGATGTGGTGGGGCCGTTACTGCCACCGCCTGCTGCGCGGCGCGTCCGGGCCCGACCTGAGCGACCCGGCCCTGTCGCCCGTCCGGTCGGCCTATGCTGGCGGCGGAGGTCCTGATGAGCCACTCCCTCGCCGGAGAGCCGCCCTCTGCCGGGCGGCGTGCCGCACCGTTGACCACCGCCGCTTACTCCGCCGCCGAGTGGGGCCTGCTCACCACCCTGCCCGGTCGGGTGCTGGTGGCCGCCGCCGCCGCCGGTCCCGGTCGCCCGGCGCGGGACGTCGCCGCCGGACTCGTCGGACTGGACGCGGTAGCCGCCGGCCGGGCCTCCGACAGTGACCTGGTCCGCGCCGTGGTCGCGGCGATCTACGCCCGGCACGACAATGAAGCCGCCCCGACCGGTGGGCTCGGCAATCTGGCGGACCTGCCACCGGCCTGCCGGGCCGCCGTGCGGGTGCTGCGCCGACGGGCCGACCCGGCCGACTCCGCCGCGTACCGGCAGTGGGTGGAGTCGGTCGCGGTGCGGGTCTGCCGGAGCGCTGCCCCGGACCCGGCCGGCCGCCGGTTCCTGGACCGTCTCGGTGGGGCCCTGGACCTGCGCTGACCGGAGTGCGGCGTGGGCCGGGGTGGCGTGCGGCGGCGCCGGCGGTGGGCCGTACCCTCTGGGAATCGTGACCGAGGACCAGCTTGACGTGGGTGTCGGGCCGTGGGTCGGCGACCTGCCGGACGACCCGCGCTACGACCCGGAACTGCTCGCCGCGGGTGACCGGCGCAACGTGGTGGACCGCTACCGCTACTGGCGGCGGGAGGCCGTCGTGGCCGACCTGGACGAGCGGCGGCACGACTTCCACGTGGCCATCGAGAACTGGCAGCACGACTTCAACATCGGCACGGTGGTCCGCAACGCCAACGCCTTCCTCGCCGCCGAGGTGCACATCGTCGGGTTGCGGCGGTGGAACCGGCGGGGCGCGATGGTGACCGACCGGTACCAGCACGTCCGGCACCACCCGACGATCGGGGAGTTCGTCGGGTGGGCCGCCGGGCACGACCTGCCGGTGGTCGGCATCGACAACCTGCCCGGCTCCCGGCCGCTGGAGACCACCACCCTGCCCCGGCGCTGCGTGCTGCTCTTCGGCCAGGAGGGTCCCGGCCTCTCCGACGCCGCCCGGGCCGCCTGTGACCAGCTCTTCTCGATCGCCCAGTACGGCTCGACCCGGTCGATCAACGCCGGGGTGGCCAGCGGCATCGCCATGCACGCCTGGGTCCGCGCCCACGCCACCGACCCGCCGGTGTGACCCACCCCCGCCTCCTGGACCCCTGAAAAACTCGGCCCTCAGGCGCGGAGACCTGCCAGTGTCTCCGCAGGCCGGGGCAGGCTGGTGGGGCGGAGAAGGTGGCGGCGCACCGGTGGGGTCGGCTTGACGGACCGGCACCGGGGGGCCACGGTGGGGATGTGAGTGTCGTGGTGAGTTGTCCGAGGTGTGCGGGTCAGGTGCGCCCACCGGACCTGATGCACGGTGAGTCGCGCTGCGTCCGGTGCGGGCCGGTCGCCCCGCTGCACGTGCCCGAGCACATCGACGCCGGGATCGTGGCGAGCGTGGTGGACCGGGTGGCCGCCGAGGGCGGCCCGGAGCGGCCCGCGCTGCCGCTGTGGTGCCCGTGGCCGCTGCCGGCCGGCTGGACGGTGACCGGGGTGGCCTGGGCCGGTGACGAGGCCGGTGGCGTCCGCGCCACCGCCGTCGCGTGTGCCGGCCCGGCACCGCTCGGAGGTGGACCGGCCGAGCTGGTCCTGGTGGCCGAGGAGCCCGGGGTCGGACTGGGCACCCGGTTCGCCGGGGTGGCCGGCCCGGACCCCGGTCCAGAGTTGACGGAGGTGCTGGCCGGGCCGGGTCCCGGCCCTGGTCATCCCGAGCACGTGGAGCCGGCGCGGATCAGGGCCGGTGGCCATCCGACTCCACTGTGGCTCATCAATTCGGCCACGGATCGAAGCGCGTACGCCGGTGAGGCTCGGGGAATGTGGCTTCATGCGATAGCCTGGCCGGCGAGCGCGGGTCACCTCCTCGCGGAAGATGTCGTCCTGCACGACCTCACCGAGTGGACTCCGCCCGAGCTCGTGTACGGCGCACCATCCCCGTACCTGCACGGAGGGGCTTGACGGCCCTCCGGGTGAGTCGGAGATGGGACGCAGATATTCACGCTACGACGTCATGCTGATACTCTGGGTGCCGCTGCGGTAAACGGACCCGGCGCCGCGCGAGAGGATGGCCCGCTATGGTCAAGAAGGTCCTCACCTGGGCCGGTATCGCATTCTTGATCTTCTTCGTTGCCTACCGGCCAAACTCGGCAGCGGACGTCTTCAAGTCTCTCGGCGGTGGCATCGTGGACATCGCCCAGGGCTTCGGCGACTTCTTCACGAGCCTCGTCGCCTAGCCACCGATGGGCAGCCCCTCCGGACCCCCGTTCGACCCGGACGATCCCGGCCGGGACCGTCGGGAGCGGGACACCGAGCCCATCCCGAGGTACCGGCCCGATGACGGGCCGGGCTACGGGTCCGGTGCGGGACTCTCCAACGGACCGTCCTTCTCGGACGACGCCGGTTACGGCGACGGCCCGGCCTACGCCGGCGAGGGGCGTTCCTGGAACCGTGATCCGGAGGCGGGCCACCAGCAGCCGGTCATCTCCGAGGAGGAGCTGTCCGGCCTGCGGTCCGACGCCCAGGGCATGGCCCCCCGCCGGGTGCTCCCGCTGGAGGACGAGCCCAGTTCGCTGGTCGCCCGCTACCTCTTCCCCACCGAACGCTACCGGGGCGAGTGGAAGCGGCACTGGATCCACCTCACCACCCCGATCATCGTCGGCGTGGCGGCCACCTTCGTGCTCGGCTACCTCTCCGGCTTCCTCGCCGGGCAGGACGTCGGCGCCCTCACCACCATCGCGGTGCTCCTCTGGTTCGCGGTGATGGGCTGGGTCGCCTGGAAGGTCGCCGACTGGTGGTATGACCGGTTCATCCTGACCAACAAGCGGGTCATGGTGGTCAACGGCATCATCACCCGCCGGGTCGCGATGATGCCGCTCGTCCGGGTCACCGACATGAAGTACGAGCAGACGCCGACCGGGCGGGCACTCAACTACGGCACCTTCGTGCTGGAGTCCGCCGGCCAGGAGCAGGCGCTGCGCGAGGTCAAGAATCTGCCCAACCCGAACGAGCTCTACCTGCGGGTGGTCGAGGAGATGTACGAGCCGCAGGCGGTCGAGGCCCGGTTGGGCAAGGAGGCCGACGAGGCCAAGGCCGACGACGGCGCCTGAGATCTGTCGTCCGTCCGTCGGGCGAACTGCACACCTTTCGCCGTCGACCGGGTGGTGCCCGGTGTGACAGCCTGCCAGGCGGGACGGCGTGCGGAGGTGAGCGGTGGCCGACCGGGACCCCCTGGAGGACGAGTTCCGCGACTTCGTCGCGGCGCGCTCCAGCGCCCTGCTGCGTACCGCCTACCTGCTCGCCGGGGACTGGGCCACCGCAGAGGACCTGCTCCAGACCGCGCTGACCAAGACGTATCTGGCCTGGCGGCGGCTGGGCGGGATCGAGGCGGTCGAGCCGTACGCCCGGCGGGTGCTGGTCAACACGTCCACCAGCTGGTGGCGGCGACGGTGGCACGGTGAGCGTCCCACCGAGGTGCTGCCCGAGCGGGCCGGCGTGGACGAGATCGCCCAACAGCTCGACCGGGACGCGCTCTGGCGGCACCTACGGGCGTTACCCGCCCGGCAGCGCGCCGTACTGGTGCTGCGCTACTACGAGGACCTGTCGGAGGCCCAGACGGCGGCCCTGCTGGAGATCTCCCCCGGCACGGTGAAGAGCCAGACGTCCCGCGCCCTGGCCACCCTGCGCCGCCGGCTCGGGGCGGAGGCGCTGCTCGACCTCGCCCCCGAGCCGGCCACGACCACCCGTCCGGCTCCCGCCGGTCGCCCGCCATCGTCCGGCCGCGCCTCCGGCAGCACCCGGGCACCCGCACCGGGCACGTCGGGCGATCCCACGCCGGAGCACAGCGGGGCGTTGCCGGCCCCGGCCGGGGCAGTCCCGCTGCGGCCGGGTGCGGCGCGGGCCGGTGCGGCGCGCGTCGTACCCGGGGAACGGGCGGGTGGCCCGGCGGCGATCCGGCCGGTGGGCGCGGGCGTCCGGCCGATTCCGACCACACCGCTCGCTGCGGAGACCCGATGAGCCCCTCACCGTCCCGGCCCGGCAACCAGACCGACGGGCCCGAGCGTCCATTCCTGGTGACGCACGACGAAGAGCTGGAGCGGGCACTGCGGGAGACCCTCTCCCAGCGGGTCGCCGTGCCCCACCGGCTGCCCGTCGACCCGGCCGGGCTGGCGCTCGGCCGGGCCCGGCGGGCGCGACGCCGGCGCACGGTCGCCGGGCTCACGCTGGCCAGCGTCGTGACCGCCCTGGCGGCCGGTGGGATGACCCAGCTGGGTGGGCAGGCGGACCGTCCCACCACCCCCACCGTGGTGCTCGGTGACCCGCGTGGGGTGGTCACCCTGTCCGCCGGCCCGGTCGCGCCCGACCCGGCCGACCGACCGACCCCGGGCGAGGTCGACCTGGTCGTGGCCGGTGTCCTGGTCACCGCCACCGGGCAGCGGTACGAGCTGGGTGTCGGGCCGGTCGAACGCGCGCAACGACTGCCCGACCACGGTGGCTGGCTGCTGACCGGGGCGGTCACCGCTGCCGGCCGTACCCTCTGGGTGGTGCCCTCGGGCGGCGAACCGCGGGCGTTGCTCGCCGGGGCCGAGGAGATCGTGCTGTCACCGGACGGCCGGCAGGTGGTCTGGCGCGACGACGGCCGGCTCTTCGCCGCCGGGATCGTGGCCGGTCAGCTCATCGCTTCCGTGGCCGGACCAGCCGTCGACGCGGTCCCGGTCCGGGTCGTCGGCGACCGGGTCCTGCTGCGGACCGCCGCCGAGGGCGGTCACCTGTGGTGGCGGTGGACCCCGGCGGCACCGCCCGGCGTCGTCGCGCCGAACGTTCTGGAGGTCTACGGGGCCCGGCCGGACGGCCGGTTGGTCGCCGGGGTGCGGGTCGGCGGCCGGAACTGCCTGGCCCTGCTCGACACCGACCTGACCCCGGCCGTCACCCGGTGCGACACGACCCCCGCCGACGGCCGGGGCGCGGTCTCCCCCGACGGGCGCTGGTTGCTGGTCAACGGTCGACTCGCCGGATCGGACGGCGCCATCCTGGTCGACCTGGCCGAGCTGACCGGTGCCGCCCCGCCACCGCGCAACGCCGGCCCGGTGATCGGCGGCGAGGTGGTCTGGACGGACACCCGGCACGCGGCGTACGTGGACCGCGACGGTGCCCTGGCCCGGTTGCGCCCCGACGAGGTGCTGGCGGGGAAACCGGCCACCCCGACCCCGGTGGCCGGGGTCGGCGACGGCGTCCGACCGGTGGTGGTGGCCGGCACCGGGTGATCCGCACGCACCGCACGGCCCGGTAGCGTCGGGCCATGCCCGCGCGCCCGCTGATCGACCTGCACGCCCACTCCACCGCCAGCGACGGCACGCTCGGCCCGGCCGAACTGGTCCGGGCCGCCGCCGACGCCGGGCTGGCCGTCGTGGCGATCACCGACCACGACACCACTGCCGGGTGGGCGCCGGCGGTCGACGCGTTGCCCCCCGGGCTCAGCCTGATCCGGGGCGCGGAACTGTCCTGCCGCTGGCACGGCGCCGCACCGGCGCTGCCGCTGCACCTGCTGGCGTACCTGTTCGACCCGGACCACCCCGAGCTGGTCGCCGAGCTGGCCCGGGTGCGACAGGCCCGGGAGGTACGCGGGGAACGGATCGTGGCGCTGCTGCGGGCCGACGGGGTCGACGTGAGCTGGCCGGAGATCCTGGCCGCCGCCGACGGTGGGACGGTCGGTCGGCCGCACATCGCCGCCGCGCTGATCCGGGCCGGCCTGGTCGCCACCACCACCGAGGCGTTCGGCCGGGACTGGTTGGGGGAGCGGTACCGGCTGCCCAAGGACGACATCGACGTGTTCCGGGCCGTCGCCCTGGTCCGCGCGGCCGGGGGTGTGCCGGTGTTCGCCCACCCCCGGGCCAGCCGGCGGGGACGGATCGTCCCGGACGCGCTGATCGCCGAGCTGGCCGGGGTGGGGCTGGCCGGGCTGGAGGCCGACCACGAGGACCACACGCCCGCCGAGGCGGCGCACGTCCGGCGGCTCGCCACCGACCTGGGCCTGCTGGTCACCGGCTCGTCGGACTTCCACGGCAGCCACAAGAGCGTCCGGCTGGGGGCGCACACCACCGCGCCGGAGGCGTACGAGCGGATCGTCGCGGCGTCCTCCGGAGTGACCGGCGTCGCTTCCGGGTGATCCGCGTTCCGCCTGCCAGCGGCACCGCTACCCTCGTCCGGTGGATCTCAAGCTCTTCGGTGAGGTCTTCGTGACCCTGCTGGTCATCGTCGACCCGCCGGGCATGATGCCGATCTTCCTCGCCCTGACCGGCCCGCTGCCGGCCCGTGACCGCAACCGGGCCGCCTGGCAGGCGGTCGCGTTGGCGCTCGGCGTCATCGTGGTCTTCGCCGTCGCCGGCCAGACCCTCCTCGCCTACCTGCACGTCGACCTGCCGGCGTTGCAGGCGGCCGGCGGCCTGCTGCTGATCCTGGTCGCGCTGGAACTGCTCACCGGCAAGGCCGACGACCCCAGCCAGCAGGCCACCTCCAACATCGCCCTGGTGCCACTGGGCACCCCGCTGCTGGCCGGCCCCGGCGCGATCGTGGCGACCATGCTGTTCGTGCAGCAGGCCGACGGGATCGGACAGGTCTCGGCGATCGCCGCCGCGATCGTCGCGGTGATGCTGGCGGTCTGGGTGGTGCTGCGCTTCTCCGGCGGAATCGTCAAGATCCTCCGACCGGGCGGCATCGAGGTGCTGACCCGGATCGCCGGCCTGCTGCTGGCCGCCATCGCCGTGCAGCTCATCGCCGACGCGGTGGCCGCCTTCGTCACCCAGTACGTGAACATGACCTGAGCCGCCCGTCGTGCCGCCGCCGGGCTGTCACACCGGGCTGGCAGGATCTGGGGGGTGCGACGAGCCTCCTCCGCCGGTACCCCCCGGCCCCGCTCCGGCCAACCCGAACAGCTCGGCTTCGCCGGGATGCCCGAACGGCTCTTCACCTGCACACCCAGCAAACTCGGCGCGTACGCCGACTGCCCCCGGCGCTACCGCTACGCCTACCTGGACCGGCCCGCCCCGCCGAAGGGGCCGCCATGGGCGCACAACTCGCTCGGCGCGAGCGTGCACACCGCCCTGAAGAACTGGTATGCGCTGCCCGTCGACCGTCGGCGTCCCGAGGCGCTGCCGGCCCTGCTCAAGGGCACCTGGGTCCGGGAGGGCTACCGCGACGACGAGCAGGAGCGGGCGGCCTACCAGCGGGCGCTCGGCTGGCTGGAGGGGTACGTCGCGACCCTCGACCCCGGCGACGACCCGCTGGGCGTGGAACGGGTGGTCGCCGTCAAGACCGCCGTGCTGGCCTTCAACGGGCGGGCCGACCGGATCGACTCCCGCCCCGGCCCGGACGGCCCCGAGCTGGTCATCGTCGACTACAAGACCGGCCGCACCGGGCTGGACGCCGACGACGCGCGCGGCTCCCAGGCGCTCGCCCTCTACGCGTACGCCGCCGAGCGGACGTTCCGCCGGCCGTGCCGCCGGGTCGAGCTGCACCACCTGCCGACCGGCACCGTCGCCGGGCACGACCACAGCGTCGAGTCGCTGAACCGCCAGCTCAGCCGGGCCGAGGACACCGCCCGGGACATCATGGCCGCCGAGCGGTCGGTCACCGACGGCGTCGACCCGGACGAGGCGTTCCCCACCGTGGCCGGGCCCCGCTGCGGCTGGTGCGACTACCGGCGTACCTGCCCCGTGGGCGCACAGACGCCCGGCCGTGAGCCGTGGTCGGCGATCGACCGCCCCGCCACTCCGGTGGTCGACTGACCGGGTCCCGGGCCGTCAGGGGCAGGTGCCACCCGGGGTGACCGCCCAGGGTCGGGGGTGACGAACCTGCCTCGGCGGGGTGGGGCGAGACCTCGGTTCAGGCGGCGGCGCGGTCCTTGCCCGCCTGCCGGATCGGGCTCTCCCGCCAGTTGCGGGGCAGCGCCGCCAGGGTGAGCCGCAGCGCCCGTACGCTCAGGTCGGCGGAGAGCGCGGTGGTGGGCAGCCCCAGGCCGCCGTACAACCGCAGCGCCCACGGGGGCAGCAGCCCGAGCGCCGTGCCGGCCACCCCGAAGTACGCCCAGCGCGGTGGGCCCAGGCTCAGCCCGAGCCGGGCCGGTCGGCTGAGCTTCCACGGAATCGGCGGGGCGGTCAGGAACAGGGCGGTCTCGGCCGCCGCTTTCGTCATCCGCAGCTCCGGCCGGACCGCCCGGTAGTAGTCGGCCACCTCGGCGGCGCTGCCGGGCACCTCGGCCGGATCCAGCCCGACAAGTGCGGCGGCCCGCCGCTGCTCGGCGTAGTACCCGTCCACCTCGGCGTCGGTCAGCGACAGGCCGGCCCGGCGGGCGGTGCCGACGAACGACTCGGCCCCGGTGACGTGCACCCAGCGCAGCAGATCCGGCTCGTCGATCCGGAACCGCTCCCCGGTGAACGGGTCGGTGGCGCGCAGCCGGGCGTGCATGGCCCGCAGCCGCCGACCGGCCGTCTCGGCCTCGGCGGTGGTGCCGAAGAAGACCGTGTCGAGGTACGTGCCGGTGCGGACCAGCCGCCCCCAGGCGTCCGACCGGTAGTTGCTGTTCTGGGCCACGCCGGCCATCGCCCGGGGGTGCAGGGCCTGAAGGTAGAGGGAACGCAGGCCGGCGACGATCAGGATCGGTTCGTCGTGCACCTTCCAGGTGACCGAACCGGGACCGAAGAGGCCGAGATCGTCGTTGTCCACCCGTCAACAGTGCCACGCCCGACGTCGTGCCGCCGTCGGTCGCCCGGCCGGGATCATCGGGGTCGGCCGGTGGCGTGGCAGCATCGGGACCGCCGGGGCCCAGGTGGCGGCCGGGATGAATCGCGGTGAACCGGACCGTCCGCCACCGCGTGTACGCGTACGGGTAGACGCTGCGACAGCAAGCTGGACGTACGCTGTCTGCCGCAACCCGCATTCCACGCTCGGAGGTGTCGGTGTTCAAGGAGATCAACGGTCTGCCAGGTCACGTCCTGGTGGTCCACGCCGTGGTGGTCTTCGTTCCCCTGCTCGCGCTGCTGGCCAGCGCGTACGGGCTGATGCCGCGTTGGCGGCCGCGCCTCGACTGGGCGGTGGCTATCCTGGCCGTGATCACCCCGGTCCTCGCCTGGGTGGCGACGGAGTCGGGGGAGGCGTTCGAGGAGGCGCTGAAGGCGAAGGGCTACTCGCCCGAGCTGCTCGCCAAGATCCATGAACACTCCGAGTACGGCGACAGGCTGCTCTGGTTCAGCCTCGGGCTGGCCGTGGCGGCGCTGTTGCTGCTGGCGGTGACCAGCAACCGAGTGCGTACCCCGAACCTGCCCGCGTGGGCATCCTGGGTGCTGACCGCGATCATCGTGGTGCTGTCGGTGTTGGCGATCGTCTACGTCTATCTCACTGGGGACAGCGGGGCCGCCTCGGTGTGGAGCAACACGTTCTGACCGGTCGCCTACGGTGCTGACCGGCCGCTAGCTGTGCTGACCGGCCGGCCCGTGTGCTGGCCGGCCGCGGTCGGCTGGTCAGCACACGGGCCGGATCGTGCATCGGCGCGTCCGGCGGGCGGGTGCGCCGCCGGACGTCCGGCGGCTGGTCAGAACAGTGCCCGGGAGCAGAGCAGGCAGAGCAGCAACAGCAACACGATGCCGATGACCGCGCCGACGCTCCAGGTGACCCGCTGGGCCCGCTGCTCCGCCGCGTCCATCGCCTCCATGTCCTGTGCCGGCAGGGTGCGGGCCGGAGTCGCTTCCAGGTGAACCGGGGGACGCCAGCCCGGCGGTGGTGGCGTGGTGGGCGGCGGTCCGGCGTAACCGCCCGGCACCGACCATCCCGATCTCGTCCCCGGTGCGGCGGTGCCCGCTGCCGGGGTGGCCGAGGTCGTCCCCGAGGTCGACGTACCCGCCCTCGGCGGGGCGGACCCACCGGACAGCTCAGCGGACGGCAGGCCGCCAGGAGGGCTGGAGGGCCGACCGGACGGCAGGCCGGGTGCCGGCGCGTTGACCGGGCTGGCCCAGGGCGAGGGCTGTGGCGGTGTCCTGCCCTCGACTCCCGCGCCGGCCTCGACCCCGGCCCCGGCTTCGGCACTGGTCCCGGTCCCGGCTTCGGCACTGGTCTCGGCCTGGGTTCCGGCACTGGTCTCGGTTCCGGCTGCGGGTGCGGCGTCGGTGGCGGCGGGAGTTTCGTTCGGGCGGTCCGAGGCGCGCGACCCGTCGGTGGTGGTGTGCGGGTGCGCCGGGGCCGACGGGTTGGTGGCGTCCGTGGGGACGGCGGGGCGCATCGGGGGTGGCGGTCCGGTGGGTGAGGGGGCGGGTGGCGGTGCGGGTGGGCGTCGCCAGTATTCATCGTCGGGGCTGGCACCGCGGGGCGTCGTCACGCCGTCCGACGCTACCAACGCGGCGACCTGTCAGCGGCCCGACGCGGCCGGCCCTCGCCGGGGGAGGCCCTCGCCGGGGGAGGCCCGGCAGTCGGCTGACGTGGTGGTGCGCGGCAAGCGGGCGGTCCGCGGGTAGTCTTGCCGCTCGTGAGCACCGAGGACCTGGTCGGCAGCGGCGTGCCCGGCGATGACGACCGCACGGTCGACCTCAGCGACGATTTCGTGGTGCTGCCCGAGCAGACCGCCGACGACACCGACTCCGGGTGGGGTGAGCGCCGGGTCGGCAACGATGACTGGTTGCTCGCCGAACGCCCTCCGCACTGGAGTTGACCACCGTCGGCGGGCGGTAGGTCGACAAGATCCGCTCTTGGGTGGCGACGTGGCGGTGTCCGGGTGGGCGCGATACCGCTGTCCCGGCCCACAAGAGTGGATCATCCTCGGATGACGACGCTGAATCGGCTGCCCTCCGGCTGCCCGACGGACCGCTGCGCCTGATCGGGCCGGACCGCCAGGTAGAGCGCGGACGAGCCGTCGACGACCCCGGCACCCACCACGTCGAGCACCAGGGCGTCGGCGGCCAGCAGAACGGGCGCACCGGCGCTGCGTCCGGCAGGCGACACGAGAAGGTCGACCCGGGCGCCGGGGCGCAGGACCGCGAGGGCGGCCGGTTCGGCCAGGCGTACCGGCACTCCCACGAAGCCACTCGGCAGTGGCAGCGCGACCGGGGCACCCCCACCGGCGGGCCGGTCGGTCTCCTCCGCACCGGCCCGGCTGCCGTCTGCTGCACCCGGGACAGCGGTCCCGCCGGCATCTCGCGGTGCCGTCCGACCGTTCGGTGTGCCGGGAGCGTGGCCCGGCTGGCCACCTGCGGCAGACCCGGCCATGGTCCCGGTCGGGCGGGTGGGACAGCCCGCCGGGTGGGACGCGGCGGTGGGAGGTCCGGCGGTGCCGAGGGCCACGGCGGGCGGCGGAGCGCCGGTGGGGCAGCCCGACGGATTGTCCATGACGATCACCGCCAGCCCCAGCAGGACGGTCACCAACGCCGCCCGGAGCAGGGTCCCCCCACCGGGGCGGCGCGGCCAATGGAACGGTCGCAGTGAACCTTCGCCCTTCATGCCACCGGCCGCCATGACGACACCCTCCGCCGCTCGCCGGATGCCCCGGCGGCACCCCCCGCTCAGCAGGCTAGGCAGTAACCCCCCACCCCACGACCCCCACGCCCACCCCCTGTGGACAACACCCCCCCTGTGGAAAACCCCACCCACCCACCCACCCCCACCCTCAGCGGAGTGATCAAGAGGTTTGCGTCATCCGGCCGACGGCGGATGACGCAAACCTCTTGATCAACAAATGCAGGTGGGTGGGAGAGGGGGGAGGGCGGGCGGGATCAGGGGGAGGTGGTGGTGGAGGACTTGGTGGGGCTGGACGAACCGCCGCTGGGTGAGCCTGACGAGCCGGACTTGGAGGTGGAGGGGGAGCCGGGGGAGGACGAACTGGGGGTCGAGGACCCGCCTGAGCCCGACGACGAGCCGGAGCCCGAGGAGTCCCCACCGGCGGAGGTGCCCTCCGACTTCGTCGGCTTCGCCGCGCCACCCTTGCCCTCGGTGCCCGAGGCCCGGGAGTCGGTGCGATAGAAGCCGGAGCCCTTGAACACGACACCGACCGAGTTGAAGACCTTGCGCAGCCGCCCCTCGCATGCGGGGCACTCGGTCAGCGGCTCGTCCGAGAACGACTGCACCGCCTCGAGTTGGTGGCCGCACGCGGTGCAGGCGTACTGGTACGTGGGCACGTTCTCCTCCGGATCTGGTCCAGTCGATTGGCACTCGACGTATTCGAGTGCCAATGGTGCGTCATCGGACCCGGGTTCGTCCAGCGGGGGTGGGGCGATCGTCATCCGGGTCGACGGGGAGCGGCCGCAGGCCGTCCGACGGGGTGAGCACCGCAGCAACCGGACGGTCATGGGGCTGGGTGGGCAGGGCGGTGAGCAGTTCGCCGTCGTGCAACAGCGCCACGGTCAGGGTGGCGGCCGGCACCCGGGCCAGCGCCCGGTCGTAGGAACCGCCACCCCGGCCCAGTCGTAGGCCACGCCGGTCCACCGCCAGCGCGGGCACCACCACCAGGGTGGCCCCGACGATCGCCGTCCGGCCGCGCCGGGGGCCGTCCGGCTCGCGCATGCCCCGGCCGGCGGCGACCAGGGTGCCCGGACCGGCGTACGACGCCCAGTCCAGGTCGAGGTCGTCGCGGAGCACGGGCAGCAGCAGCTCCGCCCCGGCCGGCAGCGCGGCCCGGAGCACCTCGGGCAGGTCGGGACCGCCCGGCTCGGAGCCGACCGGGACGTACCCGGTCATCGTGGCCGGCCGCAGGCGGCGTACCAGCTCGGTCAGCCCGGCCTGGACGCGCGTCGCGGCGGCGGCCCGCTGGGGTGCGGTGAGCGCCCGGCGGCGGGCGAGCAGCGCGGCGCGCGTCTCGCGTTTGGTCGCATGGGTGACTTCCGCCTGATCAGAAAAATCGGGCACGCAACACTCCTGACGCAACGCTGTCGAACTGGTCGCTCTGTGTCAGCATCGCAGGAACGGGCCTGGAACTTCCGGGGGGACAGCGTTGACGCTACGCGGGCGGTTGACGGCGGCCTTCCTCACGGTGGTGCTCGGTCCGGTGCTGCTCGGCGCGGTGTTCGTCGGCACCACCCTGTCGGCGGTGGACCGCAGCCGGTCCACCGAACGGCTCGGCCTGGCCGCGTCCGCCGTCCGTACCTCGATCGATGCGCTCTGCCAGCAGTTGCGGGCCGCCGCCGACGCGGTGGCCCTGCGTCCCGACCCGGTGACCCGGGCGGGTGCGGCCGGCCAGGTGGTCAGCCGGGGGCTGGCCACCGCCGTGCTGGTCACCGACGTGGCCGGCGGCACCACGTACGCCACCCCGGGTGGGCCGGTGACCCCGTGGCAGGACTGCGCGGGCCCCCGGACCGGCGGACCGGTCCGGGCGCTCAGCGCCCGGGTGGACCTGCGCGACCCGGCGGGCACGCCGCTCGGCGCGGTGGCCGCCGCCGAGGTGGTCGACCCGGCGTTCATGGCCCGGTTGGCCGCCGCGACCGGCGTCGCGGTCACCCTCCTCGACGACACCGCCGGCACCGACCGGATCACCCACACCACCGAGGGCGGTCGGGTACGCGATGCGGTGCTCGCCGCCGCCGGCGCGGTCGACGGCGACCGGGTCACCGCGACCCCGGACGGTCGCTACGTCCGGCGGCTCGGGCCGGCCCCCGGGCAACCGTTGCCCCTGGTCCTCTCCGTGGCCGGTGAGCGACCGTCGGGCCTGCCGGCCGCCTTGGTCGGCGCGGTGCTGCTCGCCGCCGCGCTGGCCGTGCTGACCGCGTGGCGACTGGCCCGGGCCACCACCCGGCCGTTGGTGGAGCTGGCCGGTGCGGTGGACCGGGTGGCCCGGGGCGACCTGACCGCCCGGGTGCCGGTGCGCAGCCGGGACGAGATCGGCCGGCTCGCCGCCGCCTTCAACCGGATGACCCGGGAGACCGCCGGGTACGTGACCGCGTTGACCAGCAGCCGGGATCAGTTGCGGGGCCATCTCGGGGTGCTCGGTGACACCCTGGCCAGCACCCACGACCTGCAGCGCATCCTGCGGGTGATCCTGCACAGCGCCATCGCGGCGACCGGGGCGCGGGCCGGGGCGGTGCTGCTGCGCGACGACACCGGAGTGCTCGTCGGGCAGTGCGCCGAGGGGCTGGCCGGGCGCTGCCCGCCGGGCACCGAGCCGGAGGAGCTGCGGGTGCCGGTCGGTACGGGGGTGGTCGGTCTGGTCGCCGCCACCGGTGAACCGCAGCGGGGCCGGGTCCCGCCGGGCCCGACGCCGACCGGTGAGCCGTGGTGCGAGACGTACGTGGCGGTGCCGTTCACCGCACCCGGTGGGGCCGGTGCGGACCCTCCCGGCCGGGACCCGGCGGTCGGCGTGCTGGTCCTCTACGACCGGCTCGGCGTCGGTGAGTTCGACGACGACGACCTGGCGACCCTGCGGACCTTCGCCGGGCACGCGGCGGTGGCGGTGGAGAACGTCCGGGTGCACGAGGAGGCGCAGCGGTTGTCGCTGACCGACCCGTTGACCGGGCTGTGGAACTACCGGTACCTGCGCGAGTCGTTGCGCCGGGAGGTGGAGCGGGCCAGCCGGTTCGGTCGGATGCTCAGCATTCTCGTCCTCGACCTGGACCGCTTCAAGATCGTCAACGACAGTTACGGGCATGCCGCCGGGGATGCCGTGCTCGTCGAGTTCGCCCGCCGGGTCCGGGACGAGATCCGCGAGGTGGACCTGGCCTTCCGGCAGGGCGGCGAGGAGTTCGTGGTGCTGCTGCCGGAGACCGACGCCCCGGGCGCGGCGACCGTCGCCGAGCGGCTGGGCGCGGCCGTGCGGGACACCCCGGTCGTGGTCGCCGGGCACGCGGGCATCCTGACCACGATCGCGGTGTCGGTCTCCATCGGCATCGCCGTCTATCCGGACCACGCCAGCACCGGTGCGGAGGTGCTGGACGCCGCCGACGAGGCGTTGTACGCCGCCAAGGGCGCCGGCCGCGACGGCTACCGGCTGGCGACCGCGCGGCACCGACCGACGCCGGTCGCGGACGGCGCGGTCGAGGAGATCGCCGTACCGGCGGGGGCGACCAGCCCGGCCGACGGCCTGCCCCGCGCCGGCCCGCCCACCGACCCGCCGCCCACCGACCCGCCCTCCAGCGACGAGCCGTCCGCCCACCGTCCGCCCACCGATCGGGCTCCCGCCGACGACCTGTCGGCCGACCTGTCGATCGACGGGCCGACGGGTCGGCACGCCGTCGGTGCTCCCGGTGTGACGCAGCCGGGCGGCGCGTCTTGCGGTCCTCACCCGCCGCGGCAGAGCCGTGGCCGATAGTCTCGCGGCATGTCGGAGCACTCAGCGAACCCCTCATCGACCACCGCGACCGGTCGTGCCCGTGCGGTCAAGGCCGTCATTCCGGCCGCCGGCCTGGCCACCCGGTTCCTGCCGGCCACCAAGGCGGTGCCCAAGGAACTGCTGCCGGTGATCGACCGGCCGGTGCTCCAGTACATCGTCGAGGAGGCGGCCCAGGCCGGCATCGGTGACGTGCTCCTGATCACCGGTCGGGGCAAGACGTCGATGGTGGACCACTTCGACCGTCGCCCCGATCTGGAGGCCCGGCTGGAGGCCAAGGGTGATGCCGAACGGCTGGCCGCGGTGAAGCGCCCCAGCGAGCTGGCCGAGATCTACACCTGCCGGCAGCCCGAGCAGCTCGGTCTCGGCCACGCCGTCGGGTACGCCGAGTCGCACGTCGGCGACCAGCCCTTCGCGGTGCTCCTCGGCGACGAGTTCGTCAAGCCGTCCGAGCCGCTGCTGCCGGCCATGTTGGAGCTACAGGCCCGCACCGGCGGGGTGGTGCTGGCGTTCTTCGAGGTCGACCCGGCCGAGACCAAGCGGTACGGGATCGCCTCGGTCGCGCCGGCCGAGGCCGAGCTGACCGACATCGGCGAGGTCGTGCGGGTCACCGGCATGGTGGAGAAGCCCCAGCCGGAGGACGCCCCGAGCAACCTGGCGGTCCTCGGCCGGTACGTCCTGCCGGGGCGGATCTTCGACGCGATCCGGCGCACCGAGCCGGGCAGCGGCGGGGAGATCCAGCTGACCGACGCGATGGAGCTGCTGCGCAGCGAGGGCGTGCCGGTGCACGCGATCGTCTACCGGGGCACCCGCTACGACACCGGCATGCCGCTGGGCTACCTCCAGACAGTCGTGCAGATCGCCGTCGAGCGGGAGGACCTCGGCGGTGAGTTCCGCGCCTGGCTGACCGAGTTCGTCAACAACGGCGACGAGACCGTCACCGCGGCGATCCTCAACGGGGTACGCGACACGGCGGGCGGCTCCGGTACATGACCTCGACGGCCGACGCCGAGGCGGCCGCGAACGAGTTGACGCCGCTCGCCGACTACCTGGGCAGCGTGCTGCGCAGGTTGCGCGCGCTGCCTCCGCTCGACCTCGACCTCACCCAGGCATACGGCAACGTCCTCGCCTCGGACGTCGTCGCCCCGCACTCGTTCCCCGCCTTCGACCAGGCGGCGGTGGACGGGTACGCCGCGCGCTGGGAGGACCTCGTCGGGTACGGCCCGGTGCCCTCGGGCGGGCCGGGCCGTGCGGTACGGCTCAACGTGGTCGGTGACCTGGGCGCGGCGAGCTGGCGGCCGGTCCGGCTCACCCCCGGCTCGTGCTTCTCGGTGGCCGCCGGTGCGCCGATGCCGATCGCCGCCGACGTGGTGGTGCCGGTGGAGTGGACCGACCAGGGCATGGCCGCGGTGGAGATCTTCCGCACCCCCAAGCGTGGGTACGGCGTCCGCCGCGCCGGTGAGGAGTTGCCCGCCGGCACCGTCCTCGCCCGCGCCGGCACGTACGTCGCCCCGGCACTGGTGGCTGTCTTCGCCGCCACCGGCATCGGACACGTGGTGGTCCGGCCCAGCCCCCGGGTGGTCATCGTGGCCACCGGCGACGAACTCGTCGACGTGGGCCGGGGCAGCCAGCCCGGTCAGGTGGTGGACGCCAACTCGCACGCGCTGACCGCCGCCGCCGCCGAGGTGGGCGCGTTGGCGTACCGGGTGGGGATCTGCGACGACGACCCGGAGGGGTTGCGCGGCCTGTTGGAGGACCAGACCCTGCGGGCCGATCTGATCATCACCACCGGCGGCACCGGTACCGGCCCCGGCGACATGGTCCGGCGGATCCTGTCCCGCCGGGAGGGCGGCCGGGCCGGGCCGGTGACGTTCACCGATGTGGCGCTGTACCCGGGCACGGCGTTGGGGTTCGGTACCGTCGGGGCCGAGGAGGTGCCGGTGGTGTGTCTTCCCGGTGAGCCCGGTGCGGCGCTGATCGGTTTCGAGGTGCTGGCCCGCCCGGCGATCCAGCTGCTGGCCGGCGCGGAGCCGGTGTTCCGGCCGAGCGTACGGGCGCACCTGTTGGAGACCATCTCGTCGCCCGGTGGGCTGCGCGAGTTCCGGCCCGCGCACGTGGCCGAGCGGCGCGGCGGGGGTTACACGGTGCAGCCGCTCAGCGGTGGGCCGTACACCCTCTCCGGGTTGGCCGAGGCGAACGGGCTGATGGTGCTCGGTGAGCGGGTCACCACCGCGGCGGCCGGCTCCACCGTGGACGTGTTGCTGCTGGACCGACGGCGGTGAGCCGGCGCGGGTCGGCCGTCGCCCCGGGCGCGGACGGGAGGTCGGCGCGGTGAGCTGGTTCGGGCGGGTGCCGGGGTGGCCGGTGATGCTGATGGACGGTCCGGTGGTGCTGCGACCGTACCGGCGCAACGACGCCACCGCCTGGTCTGCGGTGCGCCGGGCGAACCGGGCCTGGCTGGCGCCCTGGGAGTCGCACCTGCCCGGCAGTTGGGACGAGACGAACTCGCCGGCCGCCTTCCGGTACGTGCACGCCGACCAGCGGCGTTCGGCGCGTACCGGTGAGGGGATGCCGTTCGCGGTCTGCCTGCGCGAGGACGGGCAGGAGCGGCTAGTCGGGCACCTGAACGTGGGCAGCATCGTCCGGCGGGCGTTCTGTTCCGGGTACGTCGGCTACTGGGTGGACTCCCGGGTGGCCGGTCGCGGGGTGATCCCGACCGCGATGGCGCTCGCGGTCGACCACGCGTTCGGCCCGGGTGGACTGCACCGGGTGGAGGTGAACATCCGGCCGGAGAACAAGCCGTCCCGGCGGGTGGTGGAGAAGCTGGGATTCCGTGAGGAGGCGTACCACGTGCGCTACATGCACATCGACGGGGCCTGGCGGGACCACATCGGATACGCGCTGACCAGTGAGGAGGTGGCCGCCGAGGGTGGCCTGCTGGCCCGTTGGCACCGGATGCGTCACGAGGCCGGGTGAGTCGTCCCACGGATGGGATCCGGCGCGGCGTGTCGGCATCCCGGTCGGTGGCCCGTAACCTCAGGTAACTGCAAGCTGCGGCAAGCGCTGCCCGGCCGCAGGATCTGCGCCCAGGACGGGTTTACGGGAAAGATCTTGCTGTTGATCGGCGGTTGTCCCGAATTCGGTGACGGGAGGGGTGAGGGTGCCGACCTCGGTGCTCCTCGCCGTCCTCGCCGCTGCCGGTCTGCTCGCCCTCGCGCCGGCGCTGGTTCGTCGGTACGACGCCACCGAGCGGCTGGTGGCGGAGCGGGCGCAGTCGACGGCGCGGGTGCTCCAGCGCCGTCGGCGGCGGCGTACTGTCCCCGGCCGGCGACCGGTCAACCAGCCCCGGGCGCTGGTGGTCACCCTCGCCGAGGATGCCGCCACCGGAAATCTCGCCGCCCCGGTCTCCGCACCGCCGGCCGCCGGCCGCCGCGCCGCCCCGTCGGCGTCCGCCCGCCGTTCCGGCCGGCTGCGCGCCGTGCCGCCCGCCCTCCGGCAGGCCCGCCGCCGGCCGCCCCGGCACCACACCCCGGCCGTCTACCGGCGGCGTCGGGTGCTCGCCGCGCTGCTGCTGCTCAACTTCGTCGAGCTGGTCGGCGTGATCGTGGTCAGCCCCGGCTTCTGGATCAGCTTCTCGGTCACCGCCGGTCTGCTCGTCGTTTACGTCGTACACCTGCGGCGACGGGCGCTGGCCGAGCGCCGTAAGCGGCGGCTGCGGGCCCGGGAGGCGGCCTGGCTGGCCGCCCGGCAGGCCGAGGTGCGCCGCGAACAGGCCCGTCGGGCGGCGGCCCGTCGGGAGGCACAGCGCCGTCTGGCCGCCCAACGCGAGGCGGTACGCCGCACGGCGATGGGCCTCGACCGGCCGACCGACCTGCCTGCGGCGGCCAGCGGGGGCGGCTCGGTGTCCTACCGCCGCTCCGGTGGCCTGCGCGGACGCCCCTACCAGTCCGGCCGCGACCCCCGCTGATCCCCGCCCCCGCTGATCCCCGCCCCCGCCCCCGCCCCCGCCCGCCGGCCCTGGGCCGCCCTGCTTGCCTGCCCTACCCGCTCGCCCTACCTGCTCGCCCTGCTCGGGCTGGTCGTGTTTCTTGATCGACTCACTTGGGCCGAAGTGGCACTATCGGGGCGCGCGGATGCCGCAACTCCGGCTCACCGGTGCGGCGGACCATCCGGTTCGCGTGACGGGAGGGGTGATTCGCCCGGGGGGTGGGTCGGCTGTTAGTCTTGCTGCCGGCCCGCCCGGTGAAAGCCGGGTGGGACCGAAGCCGGTTTCGTCCGGCGGAGGGGCTGTGGCGCAGTCTGGTAGCGCACCTCGTTCGCATCGAGGGGGTCTGGGGTTCGAATCCCCACAGCTCCACCAGGAGTATTCCAGCAGGGGCGGTTCTCGGTCAGTCGGGAATCGCCCCTGACCGTTTGTGGTGGGCGTCGATGAGACCCGAGCCTGGCACGCTGCCCCGGCCGGCCCCGGCTGTGCCTACTCCTTGGTTGCCCGGGTGCCCGTCGGTGGCGCGTCGGTTTCCCGGCTCTTCGTTCACCTGCTCGACCGTGCCACCGGGCCGGGTCGTGCCGGCACGGAGGATGGCCGGGGTGGCCGACCTGCGGGCATGGCGGCGGTGCTTGTCGGGCGACATCCCGCTCGGACCGCCCGGACCGTCCCGGGTGGACTGAGCACGGTCCGGTGGGTCGCGGAGGTGAGAGCCAATTTTCTTTCGCCGGAGATATCCCGTTGTTCACACGTTTGGGCAGTACGGCGGCCCGCAGTGTGATGTGGTGATTTGCGCACTTAGCCCAAATCGGGCTATTTCGGGCAGGACGCGAGACGCCTCCTGCGAGTAGTAGCCACGGAGGATGTTTCTGTGAAGAAAATACCTATTCATCGACTTCGGTGGGCGGTCCTGCCGCCTCTCGGGGCCTGCGCAGCCGTTGCGCTGGTCGCCGGATTGGTGCTCGTCAACTCCACGCCGGCAAGCGCTGCGGATGCTCCGGTGAACCTGGGAACGGCCGGTAACTTCTCCGTCCTGGCCGGGGCCGAACCGACCAATACCGGCCCGAGCTTCCTCGCTCAGAGCCTTGGGAGGTTCCCGGGGAACACCGCGTCGGGTTTCGGAACCGCGACCATCGGCGGCGAGATCCACCTCGGTGACGCCGTCGCGTTGCAGGCCCAGAGCGACCTGACCATCGCCTACAACGATGCCGCTGGTCGGACGCCGTTCACCAACCTTCCTGCGGAACTCGGCGGCAACACGCTCAACGCGGGCGTCTACCGGATCGGGGCCGCACAGCTGACCGGGACGCTGACGCTCAACGGCCAGGGCGACCCGGCGGCCGTGTTCATCTTCCAGGTCGACTCGTCGCTGACGACGGCGTCCAACAGCAGTGTCGTCCTGGTCAACGGAGCGTCGGCCTGCAACGTGTTCTGGCAGATCGGCAGCTCGGCGACGATCGGCACAGGCACCACCTTCGTGGGCACGATCATGGCGCAGGCGGCGATCACGATGGCCACGGGGGCGACCCTCCAGGGCCGTGCGCTGGCGCGAACCGCCGCCGTCACCCTCGACACCAACGTCATCAGCGCGCCGGTGTGCGCTGGTCCTTCCGGTCCGCCCGGACCCAGCGGTCCGCCCGGACCGTCTGGCTCACCCGGCAGCCCGGGGGCACCGGGCAGTCCCGGCGCTCCGGGCAGTCCCGGCGCTCCGGGTAGCCCTGGTAGTCCGGGTGCTCCGGGCAGTCCGGGTAGCCCCGGTGTTCCGGGTGCTCCGGGTAGTCCGGGTGCTCCGGGTGCGCCTGGTAGTCCGGGTGCTCCGGGTAGCCCTGGTAGTCCGGGTGCGCCTGGTAGTCCGGGTGCTCCGGGCAGTCCGGGTAGCCCCGGTGCTCCGGGCAGTCCGGGTAGCCCCGGTGCTCCGGGTAGTCCGGGTAGTCCGGGTGCGCCGGGTGCGCCGGGTAGCCCCGGTGCTCCGGGTAGTCCGGGTGCGCCGGGTGCGCCGGGTAGCCCCGGTGCTCCGGGTAGTCCGGGTAGTCCGGGTGCGCCGGGTGCGCCGGGTAGCCCCGGTGCGCCTGGTAGTCCGGGGGGGAAGATCCTGCCGGTCACCGGTAGTGGCGTGGTTCCTGCCCTGACAGGCGTGGGGAGTGTCCTGATCGCCCTGGGCGGGCTCGTGTTCTTCCTCGCCCGGCGTCGAAGCCAGGAATCCTGAGTGGTGGCCCGGCCGGTGACCTGCCGGCCGGGCCCGACCTCGCCGGCCTTGGCAGCCGGTGGACCGTCCGGCTTCGACCATGAGAATCTGCGCAGGGGCGGGGTCCCCGGTTTCCGGGGACCCCGCCCCTGCGCATTCGCCGGCACGACGTACCGGGCCTGCGCGACGTCGCGTCCGGTCAGTTGATGTTGACCGAGTAGGAGCTGGTGACGACCTGCCCGTTGCCGGTGAAGATCTCCGGCCCGGCCTGGACGCTGGTCAGGTACTTGGAGTTGCTCATCCAGCCGCGCCGGACCACGTCGTTGGTGAAGCTGCGGATGTTGAGGTTGGCATTGGTGCTGTTGGTCGTCCGCACGTAGGAGTAGACGCTCCAGGTGCCCACGGTGCCGCGCCACACCTCCCCACTGGTGCCCGCGATGGTGACGGTGCCCTGCCGGCTGCCGGCCGGGGACGCCTTGGAGCGGTACGGCCAGATCATCAGCTCGTCGGTGGGCTGGTCAGTCGAGCCGGGGTTGACCATCGGTTGGAACCACATGTCGTACGCGACGATCTGGTTGACCGTGCCGTTCTGGGTGACGGTGAACTGCCAGCTGGTGTTGACGCTACGGTTGACCGACACCTGCACCGGCGCACCGGGGGCGGCATCGGGCCGAGGTGCCGCTCAGGGGAAGAGGGTGACGCCGTAGGCGGCGAGGGCCTCGGCGATCGGCTGGTAGTAGGTGGTGCCCCCGCTGGTGCAGTTGCCGCTGCCGCCGGAGAGGATGCCGAGGATCAGCCCGCTCCCGGCGACGTAGAGCGGCCCGCCGCTGTCACCGGGCTCGGCGCAGATGTTGGTCCGGATCAGCCCGGACACGCTGCCCTCGGCGTAGTTGACCGTCTGGTTGAGCCCGGTCACCGTGCCGCACCGGACGCCGGTGGTGGAGCCGCTGCGGCAGACCGCCTGACCGATGTACGGGGTGCCGACGCCGCTGACGGGGAGCAGACCCGGATGGGTGTAGATGGCGCTCGGGTGGCTGATCGTCCCGGTGTAGCGCACCAGACCGTAGTCGTTGGTGGGGAAGCTGCTGCCGGTGCGGCTGCCCAGTACGGTCTTCTGACCGCTGTCGGCGTACCAGAGCGAGGTGACGGAGGTGCAGTGCCCGGCGGTGAGGAAGTAGTAGGTGCTGCCGCTGCGCACGTTCGTGCCGAGCGAGCAGCGGGCGCCCCCGCCGTATACGGCCTGCCCGCCGGCGATGAGGATGCGCAGCCGGCCGGGTTCCCGGCGCAGGTCCGCGCCGGCCCGCGCGGCGGTGTCCCGCAGCGCGCGTACCTGCTCCGGTGGGACGGTGTCGTCGACGGTGAGCGTCAGCCGGCCGGTGACCGGGTCGGGGCCCCAGGCGGTGCCGACGGTCCGCACGTCCCGCAGTGCCGTCACGGCGGCGGGACCGGCGGCTCCGGCGTGCGCGGCGGCCGGGCCGGTGGCCGTGGCCCGGGTGGTGGCCGGGCCGGTGGCGCTGGCGTGTGCGGCGGCCGGGGTCGCCGGCAGCAGGACGACGGCCAGGGTCAGGGCGACGAGCGAGAGACGGCGCATCCCCCACCTCCAAATCGATTGGCGTAGCTCGATGCATTCAGCATCCGCCGGTGCCGGATCCGATTCAAGGCACGGCAGCGATTCCGGCCCACCAACGGAAGAGGGCCGTGATGAGCAGAACGGGACCGGGCCGGCCCCCGTCAGGGGAGCCGGCCCGGCACGAAGTTCGGGAGGTCAGGGCTTCCAGGAACCGGCCGCCTCGAACCTGTGCTGGTATTCGACCGCGCCCGACTTGTCGGCCACGTCGAACACCACCGCGCCGGAGCGCTTGCTGCCGGCCCGGATGTTGCTGCCCGAGTCGAGCATGTCGCCACCGCAGCCGGAGAGCGCGCCGGCCAGCCCGTTGACCGTGGTGCCGTCGTCGGCCACCCACTGGAAGTAGAACGGGTTGATCGACGAGGTGCCCTTGGTCACCGTGGCGGTGACGTCGGCGATCAGGTACATGCCCTTGTTGGGCGGCGGGGCGAACGAGCGGCAGCCCTTGGACGAGGTGCTGAAGCTCCGGACGGTGATCTCGATGGTGCCGTCGTCGTCGTTGATCACCAGCGTCTCGCCGGCCTTGAGGTTGAACGTCTCGTCGGTGGACGACGGTGCCGCCGACGGCTTCTCACCCGGCAGCGTCGGCGCGGCGGTGGCGCCCGGGGTGGGCAGCGAGCGTTCCCAGTCATCGGCCGCCTCGTTGGCCTTGGTGCCCCCGACGACCGCGGCGGCCACGATGCCACCGCAGCAGAGCAGCACCAGCACGGCGACCACGATGCCGATGACGATCCAGACCTTCTTGCCCGACGAGCCGCCCGGCGGCGGTCCCAGCGGATAGCCGGGCGCACCCGGGGCACCGGGCGGCGGCGGGTAACCACCGCCGGGCGGCGGCGGGTAACCCGCGCCGGACATGGGTGGGTAGCCGGCACCGGAGACCGGCGGGTAGCCCGCGCCTGACACCGGTTGGTAGCCCGCGCCGGACACCGGCGGCGGCGCCACCCCCGGCTCGTACGCCGGGTACGGCTGGCCCGACGTCGGCTGTGGTGGGTACGCCGGCTGCGGCGCGTACGGCGACTGCGGCGCGTACGGGTCGGCGGGGTAGGTCGGCTGCGGCGGTTCGGGGACCGGGGGCGGCGGGGCGGTCGGATCGACCGGGTACTGCGGACCGGGCGGCGGGAACGGCTGCGACGCCCCGGGGGGCGGCTGGCTGGGGTCCTGCGGCCCGTAAGGGGGTTGGGGCTGGCTCACCGTACTCCTCGCACGCGGTCGACGGTCGTCATTCTGGGAAGCTGATAGGTGGCGGCAAGGGGATCAGCGTAGTGGCAGCACAGCCGCCGTGCGGACCAGGTCGTCCTCGATCACGAACCGGCCGGTGACCACCGAGGGCGGGTCGGCCACGGTGGCCGCCGCGACCCGCGCCGGGTCGATCCGGGCGGTAAACACGCCCGTGTCCGGGTCCAGCTCGACGGTGGCGTCCAGGAAGTCCAGCCAGGAGCCCACCACCGGGTGCCAGACCTTGTAGACGGTCTCCTTGGCGCTGAACACCACTACCGGCCAGCTCACCCCGGCCGGCAGCCGGTCCAGCCGGTCGGCCTCCTCGGGGCGCAGGATCATTCGGCGTACCCCCGGTTCGAGTTCCCGGTGCCGCTCGGCGTCCATGCCGACCGCACGCAGGTCGGTGCGGCGGGCGACCGCGGCGGCGCAGTAGCCCCGGGTGTGGGTGATGGTGCCGATCAGCCCGGTCGGCCAGACCGGCGCGCGGTTCGGCGCGGCCGGGACCGGCGTGGCCGGCAGGCCGAGGGCGGTCATCGCGCGTCGGGCGCAGACCCGTCCGGCGGTGAAGTCCCGCCGCCGGCTCTCCACGGCCCGTTCGCCCAGCCCAGCCCGCTCCGCCGGGAGCAACTCACCCACCCAGTCGGCTCCCTCGGCCACCGCCACCGAGACCGCCGCCGGCAGCAGGTCACGCATCAACCCACCCCTTTCCGGTACGACCACCGCCGGGTCCGCCCGGTGGGCGCACCATCGGCCATGGCTGGTGAACGTACCGCAACCGGGCGACACCGGAGGGTCCCGTCGCGGTCGCCGGGCCCCGGCCTGGGCCCGGCGACCGACCGGTCAGGGGCGGCGGCCTGGGCCCGGCGACCGACCGGTCAGGGGCGGCGGGGGCGGCGGGTCAGCGCGAATCCGACCACCCCGGCCACGGCGGCGAGCGCGCCGCCGACCGCGCTCCACGCCCAGCGGGAGCCGAGCGTGGGCAGCCAGTCGCCGTCGAACCAGCCGTCGTCGGACTCGGCGGGAGCCGCCGCCGGCTCGCCGGTCAGCACCGCGCCGGCCTTGGTGTTCGGCACCAGCGGCGCCTTCAACTCGCCGTCGTCGCGCGAGCCCTCGCCTTCGGCGGAGAGCAGCAGCTCCACGTCGACCGGCTGGCCCAGGTCGGGTTCGGGCAGGTCGGTCACCGACAGCCGGACGTAGTAGGTGCCGGGCAGCGGGTCGGCCGACCAGGGCTCCGCCCAGGAACGCACCTGGCGCAGCGTGCAGCCGAGCGCCACGCTGCCCGCCGAGGCGGCCACCGTCGGGGTCTGCGCCCCGGCCGTGCACGCCTGCCGGCGGCGCAGCCCGTCGAACACCTCCACCGTCCAGGTGGACGCGCCGGTGCGGGCCTTGGGCAGGGACACCGTCGCGCTGATCTCGTGCCGTTGCCCCGCCGAGGCCGGGAACGACCAGTACAGGAAGTCGCCGGTGGAGGCGTCGACCCGGACCGGTTGGCCGGCCGCGATGGCGGTGGCGGTCAGGAAGGACGTCCCGGCCCGGGTGACCGGGGTGGCGCCGGGGGAGGGGGTGGGCGCGGCCGTGGCCGGGGTCGGGGCGACGAGCAGGGTCAGACCGGCGGCGGCCAGCGCCGCACCGGTCCGGATGATCGGGGTACGCATGGTCAGTTCGTCCTCCACGTCGCCACCCACCAGCGGGTGAGCAGTCCGACGACCAGGCCGGTGAGCAGGCCGGCCAGGGTGAGCAGGAGCAGCAGCACCCAGCCGCGCCCCAGGTCCGGCGCGGCCGGGGCGGGCGACGAGGCGACCACGTCGATGGTCAGCTCGACCGGCATGCCCGGCTCGGCCCGGGTCCCCGGACGCGGCGCGAAGGCGTTGCTGACCACCAGGCAGACCGTGGTGGCCGGCACCGGCGCGTCGGTGGCCGACGGGCTCGGCGACACCCCGTCCGCCGTCCCCGACCAGCGCAGGCCCGCCGACACCACGTCGGTACGACCACTGCCGGCGTCGACGCCCCGGACCAGCTCCCGGCCGTCGGCGGCGGTCGCCCGCAGCAGCACCGCGTGGTCGGGGTTCACCGGCCGGTCCAACGCCACGCTGACCGACGCGCGCAGCTCCTGTCCCGGCCGGACGGGCACCCGGTACCAGCGGTGCTCGGAGAACGCCTCCCGGTCGGCGTAGACGCCGGGGGCGAGCAACGGCGCGTCGGCGCACCCGGCCCGGCCGGTCACCACCGTCGGTGCGGCGGTGTAGGTCTCCTTCGCCCGCTCGACGAGCTGCTTGATCCGGCCGGTCAGCTCGTCGGCGCTCTGCGCCGCCGTGTAGGTGCCGCCGGTCGCGGTGGCGATGCAGAGCAGCTGCTTGCGGACCTTCTCGTCCGGGGCCAGGCCGAGCGTGTCGACCACCAGCTTGGTGCCCTGGGCGGCCAGCTCCCGGGCCACCTCGCACGGGTCGGGCGGGGCGCAGGTGTCCTCGCCGTCGGTGATCAGCACGATCCGGCGGGCGGTCGTGCCGGTGCCGAGGTCGCGGGCGGCGGAGCGCAGGGCCAGCCCGACCGGGGTGAAGCCGGTCGGACGCAGCGTCGCCACCGCGGCCTTGGCGGCGGTACGGTCCACCGGGCCGACCGGCACGATCTGCTGGGTGTCCAGGCAGCCCTGCTTCTTGTCCTTGCCCCGGTAGGTCGCGCCGAGCACCCGGATGCCGAGCTGGGTCTCCGCGGGCAGCGCGTCGACGACCTCGTTGAACGCCTGCTGAGCGACCGAGATCCGGCTGCGTCCGTCGATGTCGTTGGCCCGCATCGAGCCGCTCACGTCGAGCACCAGCTCGACCTTGGGCGGCTCCGCGGGCTCCTCGTTGTCGGCGAGGGCCGGTGCGGGGCCGGTCAGCGTGGTCGCCGCCAACACTCCGATCAGGACGGCCGTCGATCGTCGTCTCGTGTTGATCACCGGGCGAGTGTAGTGAGATCCACTATGGAGCTTCACCGGGGTTCGCCAGCTTCGCCGGGAGTCTCGGCGACGGGATTCCGCACCCGGGCGGTGGAGGTGAGCATGCGGGACGAGTGGTCGAGTCCGTTAGATGCTAGATGTAAACCATTTGCCGCGCGATGCATCGGTCGGAAATCTGACCCAAGTCGACCCGTTGTGCCGGTGGCATAACGTGGTTAAGCTCTCCTTGCGCGCCCCAATCGCCCGCTTCCCCCGTGGCAGGCGATCGGGGCGCGCCCTTTCGTTACGGCACACTCGTGAGACACCTTCCGTGCTGCCGGTCCCACCCGGACGACGGGCGCTGCGGGAAACCCGCCCCAGCCGGTCCGATCCACCCCACTGTCGCTTGGCCGGCTGTCCGCGCTGCGTCCCTGCCAACCGCTGCGCCGTCCCGCAGGTTGGCCCGGGTCCGCTGCCCTCGACCCCCGTGGTGGCGCTGTTCCGGCCCGTGTCCTGATCCCCTGTGCGGCCCGCGTCCTGTCCCCTGCCCCGGCCATCCACTGTGGGGAACCCGACTGGCGATCGTGGAACCTCCCCACACCGTGGCCCACGGCGATGAGGTGGTCGTCGTGGTGGTCAGGGCGTGCGGTGCGGCCGGATTCGCCGCCGGCACCCCGGTAGGCGCCCCGGCCCCGGACGCGGGCCCGGTGCGGGCCCGGTGCGACACGGGGCTCTCGGCGGCCCGATCGGCACAGGCGGGCCAGCCCGGACCGGCCGGGACAAGACGGGCCGGGTCGGGTCGGGCGGGTCAGGGCAACTCGGGGCGGTGGAACAGGGGCGGATCAGATCCAGCGGCCGTCCAGCCACATCCGGGCGGACCAGTCGTCGTACGGCAGGAGGGTGCCCACGAAGATGGGGTAGAAGTAGGCGAAGCAGAGCGCCACCAGCAGCACGTAAGCACCGACGATGACCCCGCCGATCAGTCGTCGGTCGGCGAGCTGCTCAGCCGTCGCGGCATCGGCCTCCGCGACGAGGACCGTGGCTTTCGGGCTGCCGTCCGCTGCCGTGCCGTCCGGTGCGGTGCCGTCCCGTGCGGTGTCCTCCGGTGCCGTCCCGTCCCGGGTCTGACCGTCCGGGGGGCGGCCGGTCGGGGTGGTGCGATCCGGGGCGCCGTGCGGAGTGGCGATCGCGCCGAGCACGTAGACCACCGCCAGCACCAGGAACGGCAGCGCCGGGGCGGCGTAGAAGGAGAACATCGTCCGGCCGTCGAGGGCGTACCAGAACCAGGGCAGCAGGCCGGCCGCGACGGCCACCAGGAACGCCCCGGCCCGCCAGTCGCGCCGCGCCACGCCGAGCCAGAGCGTGGCGGCCAGGGCCGGCAGGAACGACCACCAGAGCAGTGGCGTGCCCAGCAGCAGGATCTCCGAGGCGCAGGTCGGGGCGCCGCACGCGCCGTCACCGGACCAGTGGAACGCCACCGGTCGGCCCAGCAGCAACCACTGCCACGGCCACGACTGGTATTTGTGCGCGGTCTCCAGGCCGGTATGGAACTCGAACGCGGCCTTGTGGTATTGGAAGAGGTTGTTCAGCGCGCCGATGATCGGCGTGTCGCTCAGCCCGGGCAGGTTCGGGTACCGGGACGCCAGCCGGTAGTAGCCCTGGTCGGAGAGCAACCAACCCGACCAGCTCAGCACGTACGTCCCGACCGCCAGCAACCCGGCGAGCACCAGCCAGGGCAACTCGTCGAGGAGGGCGTCGCGCCACGGCCGACGGGCCCCGACCGAGCGGCGGAGGTTGACCTCCCAGAACAGGACGAGCAACCCGAAGGCCGGCACGAAGTAGATGCCGCTCCACTTCACCGCGCACGCGCCACCGAGCAGCACCCCGGCGAGCAGCCGCCACCAGGGCCAGTTCCGCCAACCACCGGCGGGGCGGCCGGCCCGGCCGGGGAGGGTCGGGTCGAGGCCCTCGTCCAGCGCGCGCGCCCAGCGCCGTCGCCGGGCATCCCGGTCCAGCACCAGTGCGCCGAAGGCGGCCAGGATGAACAGCGGCAGGAAGATGTCGAGCAGCGCGGTGCGGGAGAGCACCAGGTGGAAGCCGTCCAGCGCGAGCAGCAGGCCGGCGGCGCAGCCGAGCGTGGTGGAGCGGAACATCCGGCGGGCGATACGGGTCAGCATCAGCACCGTGAGGATGCCGGCCACCGCCGAACTGATCCGCCACCCGAACTCCGGGGCGGCGGTCATCAGGTGGCCCGGCACGGAGATGTTGGTCTCCGCGTCCTGGTAGCCGAAGGCCCACTCACCGAGCCCGATCAGCCACTTGCCCAGCGGCGGGTGCACCACGTACGACGGGCCGTTGTCCTTGTAGTTCCACTCGACGCCCTTGTCGATCAGGCCGTAGCCGTCCCGGGCGTAGTAGATCTCGTCGAAGATCTTGCCCTTGGGGCTGCTCAGCCCGACCAGGCGGAGGACGGCGGCGATCGTCACCACCACGGCGGTGGCGATCCACGAGTTCACGTCCAGCCGGGCCTCGACGGTGGCGAGTCGGCGGCGGACGATCGCCGGCACGCCGCCTCCTCCGCCCTCGGGAGGCGGTGCCTCCTGGTCGGACCGGTCCGCGCTCGCACCCTGTGCTGTCGACGCACTCGTCACCCGCCGATCGTAAGCTGCGAAGGTGCCCGGTGGCGCCCGTCGTTCCCGGGATTGTTACGACCCTCGATGAAGGAGCGCGTTTCGTGGGTGAAATGTCCGAGATTGGCCGCCTGGTTCTGCTCGGTGCGCCGCTGGGCAACCCGGGCGACGCGTCCACTCGGCTCCGCGAGTTCCTCGCCACCGCCGACGTGGTCGCCGCCGAGGACACCCGCCGGCTCACCCGGCTCGCCCGCGACCTCGACGTCACCGTCGGCGGCCGGATCGTCTCCTACTTCGAGGGCAACGAGGAACGTCGTACCCCCGAACTGGTCGACGTGCTCCGCGAGGGCTACCTGGTCGCGCTGGTCACCGACGGCGGCATGCCGAGCGTCTCCGACCCCGGCTACCGGCTGGTCACCGCCGCGCTCGACGCCGGGGTGCCGGTCACCGCCGCGCCCGGCCCGAGCGCCGTCACCACCGCCCTGGCCCTGTCCGGGCTGCCCAGCGACCGGTTCTGCTTCGAGGGCTTCCTGCCCCGCTCGCCCAGCGGCCGGCGGGCCCGGCTCAGGACCCTCGCCGCCGAACCGCGCACCCTGGTCCTCTTCGAGGCCCCGCACCGGATCGTCGCCGCGCTGACCGACCTGGCCGCCGCGTTCGGCGTCGACCGGCCCGCCGCGCTCTGCCGGGAGTTGACCAAGACCTACGAGGAGGTCGTCCGTCGGCCGCTCGGCGAACTGGCCGACTGGGCGGCCCAGGGTGAACCGCGCGGCGAGATCACGCTGGTCGTCGGGGGAGCGCCGGAGGTACCCGCCGAGCGCCCCGACGACGACGCGCTGCGCGCCCAGGTGGCCGACCGGGAGGCCGCCGGCATGTCCCGCCGGGACGCGATCAGCGACGTGGCCACCGGGTACGGGCTGCGCCGCCGGGACGTCTACACCGTCGTGCACCGCTGAGCCGTGGTACGGGCCGGTCCGCGCGGGCCGTGCCGGTGGACCGCGATGCGCTCGGTCGGCCCGGCCTCACCAGGCGGCGACCAGGAAGCCGAGGGTGATCAGCACGGGTCCGGCGTACCCGCCGCCGGTCGCCCAGCGGCGCTGTCGGGGGTCGGTCAGCAGGGTCGCCCCGGTCCACCGGACGATCCCCGCCCCGCAACCGGCCACCGCCAGCAGGCCGAGCAGCCAGCGCAGGTGCTCACCGAGCCCGGTGTCCGCGTAGGCGGTGTCCGCGCCCGGCCCGGTCACCCGCGCCGGCAGCGCGGTGCCGGCGTCGGTACGGGCGGCCGGCACCCCGCTGACCCGTACCCCGTGGGTCAGGAACCGGTCGTCCTCGGCGGCGAAGATGCCCCGGCAGCGCTGGGTGAGGCCACCGCCCGAACAGTGGGTGATCACCACCGTGCCCGCCGTGGAGTGCCCGACGGCCAGCCAGAGCGGTCCCGCGCTCACCCAGGCGAAGAATGCCGCCACCAGACTCAGTGCCAGCAGCACGGCGAGCCCGCGCACCGGGTCCGGCGGATGGGTGAGCCTGGGCCGGGGTCGACGCGGTGACCGCAGCCGCGGCTTCGGTTCCTTGCGCAGTGGGGTGCCGTCCCAGTGCACCTGTTCGATCGGCGCCCAGAAGAACGAGTCGTCGTCCGTACCGCCGTCGGTGGAGCGGCCGGATCGGTGGGTGCGCGGCTGGCGGACCGGGACCCGGCGCGGCACCGCGTCGACCGGCGCTCCGGTGGTCGGCTCGACCTCGACGGTCGCGTCGTCCGGGCCGGGCACGGGCCGTGGCTGCGGCGCGACGGTCGACCCGCGCGGTGGCGGGCCGTCCCCGGGGCCCGGACGTGGCGGTCGCCGGGTGCCGGCCGTCGACTCGTCGTGCCCCGATCGTCTGCCCGTCACGTCAGCCATTGGACACCGGGTGTCGCTCGGTGTCCGTGAGCTGACTCCGCGTGTCGGTGGGTAATTCCGGTGGACGGCAATTCCCGTCGGTGCGGCGCGGTGCACCCTATTGGTTCGCGGGCCCCCGACCCGGGTCACTAGGCTTGCTGGTCATGAGTCACGTTCTCGCCGCGGTCGCCTGGCCCTACGCCAACGGTCCGCGCCACATCGGCCACGTGTCCGGCTTCGGCGTTCCCTCCGACGTCTTCGCCCGGTACATGCGGATGGCCGGCCACGACGTGCTCATGGTCTCCGGCACCGACGAGCACGGCACCCCGATCCAGGTGCAGGCCGACGCCGAGGGGGTCACCCCCCGCGAGCTGGCCGACCGCTACAACCGGGTGATCGCCGAGGACCTCCAGGCGCTCGGGCTGTCGTACGACCTGTTCACCCGGACCACGACCCGCAACCACTACGCGGTGGTGCAGGAGCTGTTCGCCGGGCTGCACCGCAACGGCTACATCGTCCCGAAGGTCACCACCGGGGCGATCTCCCCGTCCACCGGGCGGACCCTGCCCGACCGTTACATCGAGGGCACCTGCCCGATCTGCGGCTACGACAGCGCCCGCGGCGACCAGTGCGACAACTGCGGCAACCAGCTCGACCCGATCGACCTGATCAACCCGAAGTCCAAGATCAACGGCGAGACGCCGGAGTTCGTGGAGACCGAGCACTTCTTCCTCGACCTGCCCGCCCTCGCCGACGCGCTGCGCCAGTGGCTCGACACCCGCGACGGCTGGCGGCCCAACGTGCTGCGCTTCTCCCGCAACCTGCTCGACGACCTGCAGCCCCGGGCCATCACCCGGGACCTGGAATGGGGGGTGCCGATCCCGCTGGAAGGCTGGCAGGACCGGGGCGACAAGCGGATCTACGTCTGGTTCGACGCGGTCATCGGCTACCTGTCCGCGTCCATCGAGTGGGCCCGGCGTACCGGCGACCCGGACGCGTGGCGCAGGTGGTGGTCGGCCGACGGGGAGGGCAAGGACTCCCCGAGCTACTACTTCATGGGCAAGGACAACATCGTCTTCCACTCGGTGATCTGGCCGGCCCTGCTCGGCGGCTACTCCGGTGCCGGGGCGCACGACGGCCAGCCCGGCGAGCTGGGCCGGCTCAACCTCCCCACCGAGGTCGTCTCCAGCGAGTACCTGACCATGGAGGGGCGCAAGTTCTCCTCGTCCCGCAAGGTGGTCATCTACGTCCGCGACTTCCTGGCCCGCTACGACGCCGACGCGCTGCGCTACTTCATCGCCGTCGCCGGGCCGGAGAGCAACGACACCGACTTCACCTGGTCCGAGTTCCTCCGCCGTAACAACGACGAACTGGTCGCCGGCTGGGGCAACCTGGTCAACCGTTCGGTGTCGATGGCGGCCAAGAACTTCGGCGTGGTCCCGCCGGTCGACCCGGCCGGGCTCACCGAGGCCGACGAGGCGCTGCTCGCGGTGGCCCGCGCCGGCTTCGCCACGGTCGGCGACCTGATCGGCCGGCACCGGCAGAAGCAGGCCATCGGCGAGGCGATGAAGGTCGTCGCCGAGGCCAACCGCTACCTGTCCGAGCAGGCCCCCTGGAAGCTCAAGGCCGAGGCCGACAAGCCCCGGATGGGCACCATCCTGCACGTCGCCCTCCAGGTGATCAGCGACGCCAACACGCTGCTCACCCCGTTCCTGCCGCACTCCGCGCAGCAGATCCACGAACTGCTCGGCGGCACCGGCGTGCACGCCCCGATGCCGGTCATCGAGGAGGTCGACGACCTCGACGGCGGGCCCGGCTACCCGGTGCTCACCGGGGACTACACGGTCGGTGCGCGCTGGGAGTCCGTGGCCCTGCCGGCCGGCCGGCCGCTCACCGCGCCGAAGCCGGTCTTCCGCAAGCTCGACCCGTCGATCGTCGACGAGGAGTTGGCCCGGCTGGAGAGCTGACCGGCCCGTCGCCGCGCGGTCGGACGACGAACCGGCCCCGGGGGAACCCCCCGGGGCCGCGTCGGCGCGGCGTCAGGCGCGGGCCATCGACGGTGCGCCGATGAACTCCATGAGCGCCTTGTTCACCTCGGTCGGGTGCGTCCACGGAATGCCGTGCGGCGCACCCTTCAGGGTGACCAGCTTGCCGTTGGGCAGCATCGGCGCCAACCGCTGACCCGTCTTCGGGTACGGCAGCACGTTGTCCTTGTCGCCCTGGATGATCAGCACCGGGACGTCGATGTTCGGCACGTCGCCCCGGAAGTCGGTCTGCCAGGCGTCCACCGAGTCGTGGGTGCCCTTGGCCGACGCCTGCGCGCCGATCTGCCAGTGCGCCCGGAACGCCTCCTCGCTGACCCACCTGCCCTTGTTCTCGCTGTAGTTGAAGAACGCGTCGCAGAACTGCGTCAGGTAGGCGAACCGGTCCGCGATGATCGCCTGCTGGAACCCGTCGAAGAGGCTCTTCTCGACACCCTCCGGGTTGTCCTTCGTCTGCAACAGGTACGGCGCCAGCGGCGCCATCAGCACCGCCCGGTCCACCCGGCCCGACCCGTACGCGCCGAGGTAGCGGGTCACCTCGCCGGTGCCCATCGAGTGGCCCACCAGGATCGCGTTGCGCAGGTCCAGCTCGGTCATCAGCACGTCGAGGTCGGCGGCGAAGGTGTCGTAGTCGTAACCCATGGTCGGCTGGGCCGAGCTGCCGTAGCCCCGCCGGTCATAGGTGATCACCCGGTACCCGGCCGCGAGCAGCGGACCCGACATCTTCTCCCAGGTCGCGCCGTTGAACGGGAAGCCGTGGATCAGCACGATCGGCTGACCCTGGCCGTGATCCTCGTAGTACAGGTCGATGGGGGCGGAGTTCTCCGTACCCACGGTGATGAAGGGCATGTCTTCTCCTGATCCGTCGGTGTCGGACCCCCCGCGCTTTCCCCGACCGCCCCCCGGTATGCCCTCAGAGCGCGTACGGCAGGTCCACCACCTGGTCGTCGGTCACCTCGGCGGCCGGTGCCCACGTCTCGTACACGCCCCGTTCGTGGCACTGCGCCCCGGTGTCGCGTACCGCGTCCGGATCGGGCCGCCGCAGCCGCAGCCGCAGCCAGCCCCCCTCCTCCCGGAGCACCAGGCACGGCACCCCCCGCCATCGGACATACCGCAGTCGCCGGGCCACCTGGTCCACCGGATAACGGGCCGCCCGGGTCATCGCCAACACCCGGAACCCGCCCGGCAGATCCGCCACCGCCTCGTACTCGCCGCCCGCGTACCGGCCGACGAGCTGGGTGGAGCGGGGCACCTCACCGGTCGGCACGTACTCCTGGTCGGGGGACAACCCCGGCACCGCGGCCAGCAGGTGCCGCCACTGCGGCCCCACCATCCGCAACCAGCCCCGCTGCTCCGCCTGGTAGCTGTAGAGCACCACCTCGGCGCCCTCGGCGGTGTACGCCAACAGGGCGGCGTTGGCGGGCATCGGCAGGTCGGCGAAGTCCCGGGTGACGAACTCGGGGATCAGCTGCGCCGAACTCGGCACGAACCCGGTGCCCAGCACCGGCGGGCCGAGCCGCTCCCGGGGCGGCAAGCCCAGCAGACCCCGGTGCGCCTCGCCGACCGGCACGTCGTAGTCGTCCGGATCGGCGGCCCGCCACCGCAGCGCGTACCCGATGTCGGTGCCGTCGCCGCTGGTGCCGTCGCCGCGCAGCACCGCCAGCGCGGCCGGCGTCCGCAGGTGCGCCACGTCGTGCTCGCGGTAGCAGAAGCCGTGCGGCAGCCAACCCCGCACGTACCCGGCGAGCTGCCGGGCGGAGAGCACCTTGACCATCCGGGTGCCCCGCCGCAGCACCGCCGAGCCGCGCACCGCCGCCACCGTCGGGTCACCGGCCGCCGTCGGCTGCTGACTGAGCTGGTGCACGTACGACCAGCCCCGGTCGCGGTGCACCGGCATCAGCAGCGCCGCCTCCGGCTCCTCGACCGGCGTTCCGCCGCCCCGCACCTCGGTCACCTCGGTGACGTGCACGAACCGCCGCCACGGCCAGGTCGAGCCCGGCCGGGGGGCCCGCTCGAACCCGGGTGCCGCCTCGGCGCTGAACAGCTCGTAGGCCGCGCCCCGGGCCAGCTCCTCCGCCGGGTGGACCACCCCGCCGTACGTGACGCGTAACCCGGTCCGCGCGGAGGCGGGGCCGCTGGCCCGGTCGGTGACGCTCATCCCGGCGAGGCTAAGCCGGTCAGATGCCGGCCCGGTGAACGTCCGGTGGCGTCCCGGGAACGCTCCCGACCCGGGCCCCGCCGCCCCGACCCCGCCGCCCGCCCGTCGTCCCGCCGCCTGCCGTCCCGCCGCCACCCACCGATCCACCGACGCCGTCGGCGGCGGTCCGGGGCGGCACCGACCGGTCCGGGTCGGTGCCGACCGGGACGCCGGGTGTGTGATGCTGACCGCGATGACCGGACCGACCGAATCCCGCAAGCAGCGCGCCGCCCGCCGGGCCGGTGAGTTCCCGCCCGCCCCGCCGCCGCTGCCCCGTCCCGTGCTGGACAGTCACACCCACCTCGACATCACCGTCGCCGAGGCCGGGGCGCCCGGCGGCAGCGACGCGGTCGACCCGGTGGCCGCCGCGATCGAGGTGGCCGCCACCGTCGGCGTGGACCGCCTCGTGCAGGTCGGTGTGGACGTCGACTCGTCCCGCTGGGGTGCCGAGGTCGCCGACCGGCACCCGGCGGTGCTCGCCACCGTGGCACTGCACCCCAACGAGGCCCCCCGGCTGGCCGACCTCGACGCCGCGCTGCGGGAGATCGAGACGCTGGCCGCCCGGGACCGGGTCCGGGGCATCGGTGAGACCGGCATGGACTTCTTCCGCACCGGCGACGACGGCCGCGCCGCCCAGGAGGAGAGCTTCCGGACCCACATCGCCATCGCCAAGCGGTACGGCAAGGCCCTGGTCATCCACGACCGGGAGGCCCACACCGACGTGCTGCGGATCCTCGACGACGAGGGGGCCCCGGACACGGTGGTGCTGCACTGCTTCTCCGGCGACGCCGACTTCGCCCGCGAGTGCGTCCGCCGGGGTCACCTGCTCAGCTTCGCCGGCACGGTCACCTTCGGCAGCGCCACCGGGCTGCGGGAGGCCGCCGCGCTCACCCCGATCGACCAGCTGCTGGTGGAGACCGACGCGCCGTACCTGACGCCGATGCCGCACCGGGGCCGGCCCAACGCGTCGTACCTGATCCCGCTGACGGTGCGGTCGCTGGCCGAGACCACCGGGGTCGACCTCGACGAGCTGTGCGCGGCCATCTCCGCCACCGGGGACCGGGTCTTCGGCCCGTGGTGAACGCCCCGGAACCCACGACTACGCTTCGGGGCGTGACCGGCCTGCTCGGCCCGGCGGAGATCCGGGAACTCGCCGCGCGACTCGGCGTCAACCCCACCAAGAAGCTCGGCCAGAACTTCGTGCACGACCCGAACACCGTCCGCCGGATCGTCACCACCGCCGGTCTCACCCCCGACGACGTGGTGCTGGAGGTCGGCCCCGGCCTCGGCTCGCTCACCCTGGCCCTGTTGCCGGTCGCCGCCCACGTGCACGCGGTGGAGATCGACCCGGTGCTGGCCGGGGCACTGCCGCAGACCGCCGCCGGGCACGCCGGCCCGGCCGCCGCCCGGCTCACCGTGCACCGGGCCGACGCGCTGCGGATCACCGCCGCCGAGCTGGCCGACCCGCCGCCCACCGCGCTGGTGGCGAACCTGCCCTACAACGTCGCCGTGCCGGTGGTGCTGCACCTGCTCGCCGGGCTGCCCACCCTGCGGCACGGTCTGGTGATGGTGCAGAAGGAGGTCGCCGACCGGCTGGTCGCCGGCCCCGGCTCCAAGGTGTACGGCATCCCGTCGGTCAAGCTCGCCTGGTACGCCCGGTCCCGGGCCGCTGGCCGGGTGCCACCGAACGTGTTCTGGCCGGTGCCGAACGTCGACTCCGGCCTGGTCGCCTTCACCCGCCGCGAGCCGCCCCGCGACGACGTGCCCCGCAAGGCCGTCTTCGCCGTGGTCGACGCCGCGTTCGCCCAGCGGAGGAAGACGTTGCGGGCCGCGCTGGCGGGCTGGGCGGGGGGCCCGGACCGGGCCGCCGCGGCGCTCACCGCCGCCGGGGTGGACCCCGGCGCACGCGGGGAGTCACTCACCGTGGAGCAGTTCGCGGCGATCGCCGCGTCGGCTCCGACCGCCGCGCCGGTCGCACAGTAGGCTGACGCCGTGCCCGCCGAGGGACACGCCGCACCTGCGCGTACGACCTGGTTGCCGGCCGGTTCGCCGCCGGCCGCCGACTCCGCCGAGGAGCTGATCGTGGAGATGCCGTTCGACATCCGCCTGTGCCGGCGGGACGTCACCCGGTGACCGAGGCCTGGCGACCGGACGACGACGACCACCATCGGCGCGGCAGCAGCGGACCGGTCCGGGTCCGGGTGCCCGCGAAGGTCAACCTGCACCTCGGGGTGGGCGCGCTGCGCCGGGACGGCTACCACGAGTTGAACACCGTCTACCACGCAATCTCGATCTACGACGAGCTGACCGCCCGCCGCGGCGACACGCTCACCCTGACCATGGAGGGTGAGGGCACCGGCGAGCTGGCCCTGGACGACTCCAACCTGGCCATCCGCGCCGCCCACGCCCTCGCCGGCTACGCCGGGGTGCTGCCGCACGCCCGGCTGCACCTGCGCAAGCAGATCCCGCTCGCCGGTGGGCTGGCCGGTGGCAGCGCCGACGCCGCCGCCGCGCTGGTCGCCTGCGACGCCCTGTGGGGCACCGGGCTGTCCCGCGACGAGCTGGCCGGGATCGCCGCCGACCTCGGCTCCGACGTGCCGTTCCTGATCCACGGCGGCACCGCGCTGGGCACCGGCCGGGGCGAGGCGGTCAGCCCGGTGCTGGCCCGCCCCACCTCCTGGCACTGGGTGGTGGCCGTCGCCGACGGCGGCCTGTCCACCCCCGCCGCCTACCGGGAGCTGGACCGGCGGTGCGCCGCTGGGCAGCACCGACGGCCTGCTCGGCGCGCTGCGCCAACGGGACCCCCGGGTGCTGGCCGGCTGGCTCGGCAACGACCTCCAGGACGCCGCGCTGTCGATGCGCCCGGCCCTGGCCGACACGCTGAAGGCGGGGGAGGCCGCCGGGGCGCTCGCCGGCATCGTCTCCGGCTCCGGCCCGACCTGCGTCTTCCTGGCCCGGGACGCCACCGACGCGCAGCGGATCGCTGCGGAGGTGGAGTCCGCCGGGGTGTGCCGGGAGGCCCGGGTGGCCCACGGCCCGGTGGTCGGCGCCCGCATCGGCTGACCCCGCGCCCCGGGTGGAGATCAACGCCGGTGGGCCGATGTTGCGATCTCCCGCGACCGGGAAACCGCAACGTCGGCTCCGATGAGTTGATCAACGCGTCTCGGGGGCGGCCCGGCCCCGGTATCACCGCGGGTGGGCGGGACGGTGCGGGCCGGCACGGGCGTCCGCGTACCCTTGCCCCAGGCGTCCCGAGGTGCCCGCCGGCACCGGGACGCCTTGATCATGGGAGGTGAGGTCGTGGCCAACATCGTCAACCTGGACCGGGTGTCCAAGGGGTACGGCGCCGCCGGGCCGCTGCTCACCGACGTCTCACTCGGCCTCGACGACGCCGACCGGATCGGTGCGGTCGGCCTCAACGGCGCCGGCAAGTCCACCCTGCTGCGGATGCTCACCAAGCAGGAGGACCCCGACGACGGCCGGGTCACCCACCGCCGCGACCTGCGGGTGCTCTGGCTGCCGCAGGCCCTCACCCTCACCCCCGAGGCCACCGTGCGGGACGTGGTGCTCGGCACCGCCTGGCTCGCCGAGGGCATGGGTGCCGAACACGAGTGGGCCGGCGACGCCGGGGTCCGGGCCATCCTCGACGGCCTCGGCATGCCCCACCTCGGCCTCGACCAGCCGGTCGGCCCGATGTCCGGTGGCGAGCGCCGTCGGGTGGCGCTGGCCGCGCTGCTGGTCCGCGAATCCGACCTGCTCATCCTCGACGAGCCCACCAACCATCTCGACGTCGGCGGTGTCGACTGGCTGGCGAGGCACCTGGTCGGCCGCCGGGGCGCGCTCGTCGTGGTCACCCACGACCGGTGGTTCCTCGACGCGGTCTGCACCACCACCTGGGAGGTCGCCGACCAGACCGTCCGGGCCTACGAGGGCGGCTTCGCCGCCTGGACCCTGGCCCGGGTCGAGCGGGAACGGGTCGCCGCCGCCACCGAGGCCCGCCGGCAGAACCTGCTCCGCAAGGAGATCGCCTGGCTGCGACGCGGCCCGCCCGCCCGCACCTCCAAGCCGAAGTTCCGCATCGACGCGGCCAACGCGCTCATCGACGACGTGCCGCCGCCGCGCGACACCATGTCGTTGCAGCGGATGGCGACCGCCCGGCTCGGCAAGCAGGTGTACGACCTGGAGCACGTCCGACTGCACGCCGGGCCGAAGGAGATCCTGCACGACACCACCTGGCAGGTCGGCCCCGGTGACCGGATCGCCATCCTCGGGCGTAACGGCGCCGGCAAGACCACCCTGCTGCGGCTGCTGGCCGGCATCACCCGCGCCGACGGCGGCCGGTTCCACACCGGCTCCACCGTCAAGCCGGCGTTCCTCTCCCAGGAACTCGCCGAACTCCCCGGCCACCTGCGCGTCCTCGAAGCCGTCGAGGAGGTCGCCCGCCGGGTGCAGCTCGGCGACCGGGAGATCTCCGCCGCCCAGCTCGCCGAGGTGTTCGGCTTCGACGACCGGCGGCTCTGGACCCCGGTCGGTGACCTCTCCGGTGGGGAGCGCCGCCGCCTCCAGATGCTCCGGCTGCTCGCCGGGGAACCCAACGTGCTTCTGTTCGACGAGCCCACCAACGACCTGGACACCGACACCCTCGCCGCGCTGGAGGACCTGCTCGACTCCTGGCCCGGCACGATCATCGTGGCCAGCCACGACCGGTACCTGATCGAACGGGTCACCGACACCGCGTACGGGATGTTCGGCGACGGGCGGTTGGTGCACCTGCCCGGCGGCGTCGACGAGTACCTGGCCCGTGCCGCCGGACCCGGCCCGGCCCGGACGACGGCCGGTCCCGCCGCCACCCCCGACGCCCCGGCCGGGGGCGGGATGTCCGCCGCCGACGCCCGGCAGGCCCGCAAGGAGCTGACCCGGCTGGAACGGCAGATCGGCAAGCTCGACCAGAAGGAGGCCACCCTCCTCGACCAGTTCGCCACGCACGCCACCGACTACGCCCGGGTCGCCGAACTCGACGCGCAGCTCAAGGAGGTACGCGCCGAACGGGAGCGGACCGAGGAGACCTGGCTGACCCTGGCCGACGAGATCCCGCCGCTCTGACGCCGGCACGCCCCCGTGTGCGGCGTCACACCCCGGCGTGCGGGACAATCGTCGGCGACCCTCACCCGAACGGCGTTGGAGACACAGTCATGGCCCACACCCCCGTCAACCATCCCGCGCGGCCGGTCTACCGGGCGATCGGCGGGCTCATCGGTCTCTACCTGGTGGTCTTCGGCGCGCTCGGCGTCATCGCCAGCGCCGGCAACGACCTCTTCGCCCAGGACGACACCAAGGTCCTCGGCCAGGGCACGAACCTCGGGTTCTCGCTGCTGTCCGTGCTGCTCGGGGTGGTCATCCTGGTCGGCACGGTGATCGGCCGCAACCTCGACGTGGCGATCAACCAGTGGCTGTCCTACACCCTGATGGTGATCAGCCTGGCCGGCCTGGCCTTCCTGCAGACCGACGCCAACGTGGTCAACTTCAGCATCGTCACGGTGATCGTGCTGATGACGCTCAGCCTCGTCCTGCTGATGGTCGGCATGTACGGCAAGGTCGGCACCGACGACGAGAAGGAAGCCTGGCAGAAGGCACGCCTGGTGCTCTGACCCGGACCTGCGGGGTGGGCCGGGTTGCCTGGCATTTCGCCCACGCCGGACGGCGGGACGGGAGACAATCGTCCCGACACGTCGTCCGTGCAGGAGGGGCCATGGCGCACTTTCCGGTCAACCACCCGGCCCGCCCGCTGTACCGGGTCTTCGCCGGGCTCGTCGGCGTCTACATCCTGGTCTTCGGCGTGTTCGGCGTCGTGCAGACCTGGGGTGAACCGCTCTTCTCCCGGGGCAGCCACTGGGCGTTGGGCCTGCGTACCAACCTGGCGTTCTCGCTGGTCTCGGTGCTCTTCGGGCTGGTCCTGATCATCGGGGCGTCCCGGCGCGGCAATCTCGGGCACGTCATGAACCTCACCGCCGGGGTGGTCTTCATGGTCACCGGCATCGCGATGATGAGCGTGCTCCAGACCCGCGCCAACGTCCTCAACTTCTCCATGTCGACGGTGATCGTCTCGCTGCTGTTCGGCCTGCTGCTCCTCGCCACCGGCCTGTACGACAAGGTCGGCACCGACGAGCACGCCGAACAGGAGCGGGCCGACCGGCTCCACCCCGCCCGCTGACCCGTCGCTCAGCCGGGCTTGCGGACGGTGATCAGGCCCGGCCCGGCCTCCAGATGGGACAGCCCGTTCCAGGCCAGGTTCACCAGGTGCGCCGCCACCGTCTCCTTGCGCGGCCTGCGGACCTCCAACCACCAACGGCCGGTCAACGCCACCATCCCCACCAGCGCCTGCGAGTACAGTTCGGCCAGCTTCGGGTCGTAGCCCCGGCCGGAGAACTCGGCAGCCAGGATGTGCTCCACCTGGTGTCCCACATCGTTCATCACACTGCTGAAGTTGCCGGTCGCCGACATCAGCGGCGACTCCCGCACCAGCACCCGGAACCCGCTGGTCTCCTCCTCGATGTAGCCCAGCAGCGCCAGCGCCGCCTGCTCCAGCAACTCCCGGGGATGACCGGCGGTCAACGCCGTGCTGAGCCGGTCCAGCAGCGCCCGCACCTCACGGTCGACGACGACCGCGTACAGGCCCTCCTTGCCGCCGAAGTGCTCGTAGATCATCGGTTTGGAGACCCGCGCCCGCGCCGCCACCTCCTCGATCGAGGTCGCGTCGAAGCCCTTCTCGGCGAAGACCTGCCGACCGATCGCGATCAGCTGTTCGCGCCGCTGGGCCGCCGACATCCGTACCCGGGACGTCGGTTTCGCGTCCGCCGCCGGCCCCGCCCGTCGGGCACCGGTGTTCTCCCCGCCCGGGGCCTGCGCCATCTCGTCACCTCGTCGGCGCGCGGTGACGCCCTGTCGTGGAATGCTCCGGTCGTGCCCGTCTGTCTCGGTCACCCGGCCATCCTGCCAGGTGATCCACCTCGGCACCGCCGGGTTCGGCGCCCGGCCGGCTTCCGCGCCGGCTCCGCCGCCAATCGTCTCGGCCGAGGGCGTCATGGCGGGGCTCACCGAGGAGATCACGTAGGGGTGGGGGCCGCCCGGCGGAGGCGCTAAGCTGTCTTGCGTCACATTCGGCCGTGGTGTAATTGGCAACACCCGGGTCTTTGGTACCCGTGTTTCAGGTTCGAACCCTGGCGGCCGAGCCGTCCGTCACTTCCTCCCCGATCGGGGTAAGGGGCGAAGTGTCCCCGTCGTCTGGTTAGCATGGCGGCGAGACTGTCGCCTTCCCCGACGGGAGCCCACCCGTGTCCCAGCCCCACCGCCGTACCGTCGTCGTGCTCGCCGCCGGGGAGGGCAAGCGGATGAAGTCGGCGCTGCCCAAGGTGTTGCATCCACTGCTCGGCCGGACGCTGCTCGGCCACGTGCTGGCCGCCGCCGGTCCGCTGCGCGCGGACCGCACCGTGGTGGTGGTCGGGCACGGCGCCGAGCAGGTGCGCGCCCACCTGGCCGAGGTCGCCCCGGACGCCACCGGAGTCCTGCAGGCCGAGCAGTTGGGCACCGGGCACGCCGTGCGGATCGCGCTGGACGCGGTGCCGGAGTCCACCGGCACCGTCGTGGTGATCAACGGAGACGTGCCGCTGCTGCGTACCGAGACGGTGGAGGCGCTGGTCACGGCGCACGAGGGCGAGGGGGCGGCGGCCACCGTCCTGGCCGCCGAGGTGCCCGACCCGACCGGCCTGGGGCGGATCGTCCGGGACGCCGCCGGCCGGCTGGAGCAGATCGTCGAGGAGCGCGACGCGACCCCGGCCCAGCGGGCGCTGCGGGAGATCAATGCCGGCATCTACGCCTTCGACCTGGCCCGGCTGCGGGCCGCGCTGGGCAAGCTCTCCACCGACAACGACCAGGGCGAGGAGTACCTCACCGACGTCTTCGGGCTGCTCTTCTCGGCCGGTGAGCCGGTCGGCGTGCACGTGGCCGCCGACCACGTCGAGACGTTGGGCTGCAACGACCGGGTGGAGCTGGCCGGGCTGCGCCGGCTGCTGCGCGACCGGGTGAACGAGGCGTGGATGCGGACCGGGGTGACGATCCTGGACCCGGCGACCACCTGGATCGACGTGACCGTCACCGTCGGGCGGGACGCGGTGCTCGACCAGAACACCCAGCTGCGGGGGGCCACGACGGTGGGCGCGGAGGCGGTGGTCGGGCCGGACGTGACGCTGATCGACACGGTGGTGGGCCCGGCGGCGACCGTGCTGCGCAGCCACGCGACGGGCGCGGAGGTGGGCGCGGGGGCGAGCGTCGGCCCGTACGCGTACCTGCGGCCGGCGGCGCGGCTGGCCGAGCGGGCGAAGGTGGGCACCTTCGTCGAGGTGAAGAACTCCGACGTCGGGCCGGGCGCGAAGGTGCCGCACCTGTCGTACGTGGGGGACGCGACGATCGGGGCGAAGGCGAACATCGGCGCGGCGACGATCTTCGTGAACTACGACGGGGTGAACAAGCACCGCACGGTGGTCGGTGACGGCGCGTTCGTCGGCTGCGACACCAACCTGATCGCGCCGGTCGAGGTGGGCGCGGGGGCGTATGTGGCGGCGGGCAGCGCGCTCAGTCAGGACGTGCCGCCGGGGGCGTTGGGGGTGACCCGGGCGCCGCAGCGCAACATCGAGGGCTGGGTGCTGCGCAACCGGCCGGGCACGGTCTCCGCGCGCGCCGCGGAGCAGGCCCGCCGGGTCGCCGAGGATGCGTCGGGCGGGTCGAGGGCGGCAAGTGAAGGTGAGGCAATCCACGGGGGTGCCGAGACGGTGTGAGGGTCGGCGGGGCCGGGGCATACTGCAACCGAATACCCCGGCCCACCACCGCCGGGCACCACCGACCAACGGGAGCAGACGGGCCCATGGGCAGCATCGTCGCCGAAAACCGCAAGAGCCTGATGCTCTTTTCCGGACGTGGCTTTCCGGAGTTGGCCAAGGAGATCGGTGAGGTGCTCGGCGTGGCGCCGACCCCTTCCGACGCGTACGAGTTCGCTAACGGTGAGATTTTCGTACGGTTCCGGGACTCGGTGCGTGGTTCGGACGCCTTCGTGGTGCAGTCCGTCACGCATGGGGTCAACACCTGGGTCATGGAGACCCTGATCATGGTGGACGCGCTGAAGCGGGGGTCGGCGAAGCGGATCACCGTGGTCCTGCCGTTCTACCCGTACTCCCGGCAGGACAAGAAGCACCGGGGCCGGGAGCCGATCTCGGCCCGGCTGGTGGCCGACCTGCTCAAGACGGCCGGGGCGAACCGGATCCTCACCGTCGACCTGCACACCGCCCAGATCCAGGGCTTCTTCGACGGCCCGGTGGACCACCTCTTCGCGATGGACATCCTCGCCGAGTACGTGGAGCACAAGTTCGCCGGCCGGCCGATGACCGTGGTCGCCCCGGACTCGGGCCGGGTACGGGTGGCGGAGCGGTGGACGGACCGGCTCGGCGGCTGCCCGCTGGCGTTCATCCACAAGACCCGGGACCCCTTGAAGCCCAACCAGGTGGTGGCGAACCGGGTGGTCGGCGAGGTGGAGGGCCGGGTCTGCCTGATCGTCGACGACATGATCGACACCGGGGGGACGATCACCAAGGCGGCGGAGATCCTCAAGGAGTCCGGTGCGGCGGAGATCGTGGTGGCCTCCACCCACGCCCTGCTGTCCGACCCGGCGACCGAGCGGTTGAAGAACAGCCCGATCACCGAGGTGGTGGTGACCAACACGCTGCCGCTGCCCTCGGACAAACAGCTGGACAAGCTCACCGTGCTGTCGATCGCACCGCTGCTGGCGCGGGCGATCCGGGAGGTCTTCGACGACGGGTCGGTGACCACCCTCTTCGGTGGCCTGAGCTGACGGTCGCACCGCCCCGGCCGCCCGGCCGGGGCGGTGCGTGCCCGCGTCGCGGCCGGGCGGGGCGGATCGGGGCGGGGCCGGTGGTGCCGGAACGTGGCCGCGCCGGGGACGTGGAAGTGGTGCCGGAACGTGGCCGCGCCGGGGACGTGGAAGTGGTGTCGGGGTGGGGCCGCGCCGGGAGATGGGGACTGCCGGAGAGCACGGAAAGACCTCGGGTAGACTGGTCCGGTTGCCACGGCGAGGGTGCCCGGCGGGTCGCTGATCGAGCGCCGCACGGAGGCACCGTCATCGACGCGGTGCTCCGGGCAGTCGTTCATGACGCATGAGCCCCAAGCGAGCCCCTCGCCCAGCACCGCCAGACGACAAGCCGCCGTAGCGTTAGCATCAGGAGTTTTCCCGTGTCCGAGGTAAAGATCAGCGCCGAGCCCCGTACGGAGTTCGGCAAGGGTGGTGCCCGTCGTACCCGCCGAGCCGGCAAGGTGCCCGCCGTGCTGTACGGCCACGGCGAGAAGCCCAAGCACATCGCGCTTCCGGCGCGGGAGTTCGCCGCCGCGATCCGTAAGGGCGGTGCCAACCAGCTCTTCGCGATCGAGGTCAGCGACGGCACCCAGGTGCTGGCCCTGCCGAAGGCGATCCAGCGTGACCCGATCCGGGACAGCTTCGAGCACGTGGACCTGCTGCTGGTCCGCCGGGGCGAGAAGGTCACCGTCGAGGTCCCGGTCCAGCTGACCGGTGAGGCCGCGCGGGACACCCTGATCGTGCACGACCACGACACCCTCTCGGTGACCGCCGACGCCACCAAGGTGCCGGATCACCTGGAGGCCTCGATCGAGGGCCTGGAGGCCGGCAGCCAGGTCACCGCCGCCGACGTCGAGCTGCCCTCGGGTGTCGAGCTGGCCGCCGACGCGGACCAGACGGTCGCCTCGGTGACCGCCGCGCCGACCGCCGAGCAGCTCGAGGCGACCCTGCCCGAGATCGAGACCCCGACGACGGAAGCCGACGAGGCCGCCGAGGGTGCGGAGACCGCCGAGGCCGGCGAGACTCCCGCCGCCGAGGGCGCGGAGAGCACCGAGGCGAAGACCGAGGCCTGACCGGTCGCATCGTTCACGGCAGGCGCTCCCGTCGCGGGGGCGCCTGCCGGCGTATCGGGGCACCGGCGGCGGGCAGACGGCGAGCGGGAGGTACGGGACGTGACGGACGAGACGGGGCCGTGGCTGGTGGCCGGCCTGGGCAACCCGGGTCGGGAGTACGCCGGGAACCGGCACAACGTCGGCTTCATGGTCGCCGAGTTGCTCGCCGTACGGCTGGGTGGGCGGTTCGGGCGGTACAAGCGGGTGGTGGCGGATGTCGCCGAGGGGCGGATCGGTTTCGGCGGGCCGAAGCTGGTGCTGCTCAAGCCGCAGACGTACATGAACCTGTCGGGTGGGCCGGTGGCCGCGCTGGCGCAGTTCCACAAGATCCCGGCCGATCGGGTGATCGCCGTACACGACGAGCTGGACCTCCCGTACGGGCAGCTGCGGGTGAAGCTGGGCGGCGGCGAGGGCGGGCACAACGGTCTGCGTTCGATGTCGAAGTCGTTGGGGACGAAGGAGTACGTCCGGGTGCGGTTCGGCATCGGCCGGCCGCCGGGGCGGCAGGACCCGGCGGACTACGTGCTGTCGGACTTCGGCACGGCGGAGCGCAAGGAGTTGGAGTTCCTGGTGGACCGGGCTGCTGACATGGTGGAGTCGGTGGTCACCAAGGGTGTGGAGCCGACCCAGAACGCCTACCACGGGGCCTGAAGTCGCGGGGGGCGTTCTCGTGGCGCGGCGGGGATGGCGGTAGTCTGCGCGTTCTGACGTGGCACGCCCCGCGCGGGCCGCGGTTGGCGACGGGAGCGAGTTCGTGGGCAGTCCTCCGATGATCGACGGCGCGTTCGCCCGCTGGCTGGCGGACCGGGCCGGGCAGGCCCTGCTGGAGTTGCGCGCCGAGATGGGGTTCGCGGACGCGGCGGCGTTGAAGGCGGCCGGGGACAAGGTCTCGCACGATCTGATCCGCAGCGAGCTGGCGAAGTGGCGGCCCGGTGACGCCGTCCTCTCCGAGGAGGACGAGGGGTCCCGGCTGGTGGACTCCACGGACGGCGTCTCCCGGCTGACCGCCGACCGGGTGTGGATCATCGATCCGCTGGACGGCACCCGGGAGTTCTCCGAGGAGGGGCGCGCCGACTGGGCGGTGCACGTGGCGCTCTGGACGCGTAACGCGCCGTCGCCGCACGGGTTGGTGGCGGGCGCGGTGGGTCTGCCGGCGCAGCACCGGGTGCTGGGCACGGACTATCCGCCGGCGTACCCGCCGATGACGGTGGAGGCGGCGACCTCGGGCGACCGTACGCTGCGGTTGGCGGCGAGCCGGAGCCGGCCGCCGGCCTTCCTCACCGACCTGGCCGGGGACGTGGGCGCCCAACTGGTGCCGATGGGTTCGGCGGGGGCGAAGATCGCGGCGGTGGTGACCGGTGACGTGGACGCCTACATCCACGCGGGCGGCCAGTACGAGTGGGACTCGGCGGCCCCGATCGCTGTGGCGACGGCCACCGGGCTGCACGCTTCCCGAATCGACGGTTCTGCGCTGAGATACAACGAGGCGGATCCGCGCCTGCCGGACCTGCTGGTCTGCCGCAAGGATCTCGCCAGCCGGTTGCTTGCAGCGTTGCAGAGGCATTCCGGGTAGCCTGAGCGCTGTTTTTGACTTGTCCGACCGGAAAGGTCTGGAATCCATGAACGGATCCGCGCCGATCGAGCCTGTGGCATGACCGCCCCCGGCCGCTTCTACCAGGTCTCCCAGCTCGACGCGCTCGAGGCGGAGAGCATCTTCGTGATGCGTGAGGTGGTTGCCGAGATGGAGCGGCCGGTGCTGCTCTTCTCCGGTGGCAAGGACTCCATCGTGATGCTCCGGTTGGCGCAGAAGGCGTTCGCCCCGGCCAACATCCCGTTCCCGGTGATGCACGTCGACACCGGGCACAACTTCCCCGAGGTGCTCGACTACCGCGACCAGCGGGTCGCCGAGCTGGGTCTGCACCTGATCGTGGCGAGCGTGCCCGACGCCCTGGCCGCCGGGACGGTGCGGGAGTCCGGCGACGGGATGCGTAACCGGATCCAGACGCCGGTGTTGTTGGACGCGGTGGAGAAGCACCGGTTCGACGCGTTGTTCGGTGGGGCGCGGCGGGACGAGGAGAAGGCGCGGGCCAAGGAGCGGGTGTTCTCGTTCCGGGACGAGTTCGGGCAGTGGGATCCGAAGAACCAGCGGCCGGAGCTGTGGTCGTTGTACAACGGCCGGCATCATGCGGGCGAGTCGATCCGGGTGTTCCCGCTGTCCAACTGGACCGAGCTGGACGTGTGGCACTACATCGCCCGGGAGGCGATCCCGCTGCCGTCGATCTACTTCGCCCACGACCGTGAGGTGGTCGAACGCGACGGCATGTTCTACGCCGTGAACGAGTTCTTCCACCCCCGGGCGGGTGAGCAGCCGGTCAAGGCCCGGGTGCGATACCGCACGGTCGGCGACGCCTCCTGCACGGCGGCGGTGCGCTCGGACGCGGACACCGTGGACCGGGTGATCGACGAGGTGGCCGCGACGCGGATCACCGAGCGGGGCGCGACCCGGGGCGACGACCGGGTCAGCGAGGCCGCCATGGAGGACCGTAAGCGGGAGGGCTACTTCTGATGAGCACCGAGACAGTGTCGCCCGAGATCGAGGCCCGGCCGATGGACCTGTTGCGGTTCGCGACCGCCGGGAGCGTGGACGACGGCAAGTCGACCCTGATCGGTCGGCTGCTCTATGACACGAAGTCGTTGTTCACCGACCAGTTGGCGGCGGTGGAGGCGGTCAGCGCGGCCCGGGGTGACGAGTACACCAACCTGGCGTTGCTCACCGACGGTCTGCGGGCCGAGCGGGAGCAGGGCATCACCATCGACGTGGCGTACCGCTACTTCGCCACCCCGAGGCGGAAGTTCATCATCGCCGACACCCCGGGGCACACCCAGTACACCCGCAACATGGTCACCGGCGCGTCCACCGCCGACCTGGCGCTGATCCTGGTGGATGCGCGAAAGGGGCTGGTGGAGCAGTCGCGGCGGCACGCGTTCCTGTGCTCGCTGCTGCGGGTGCCGCACCTGGTGTTGTGCGTCAACAAGATGGACCTCGTCGACTACTCCCAGGAGGTCTTCGAGCAGATCGCCGACGAGTTCACCGCCTTCGCGGCGAAACTCGACGCGCCGGACCTGACGGTGGTGCCGATCTCGGCGCTGCGCGGGGACAACATCGTCACCCGCTCGGAGCACATGCCGTGGTACGAGGGCCCGTCGCTGCTGCACCACCTGGAGCACGTGCACATCGCCTCGGACCGGAACCTGGTCGACGTGCGGTTCCCGGTGCAGTACGTGATCCGCCCGCAGTCGACCACCGTCACCGACTACCGGGGCTACGCCGGTCAGGTCGCCTCCGGCGTGCTCAAACCCGGCGACGAGGTGATGGTGCTCCCGTCCGGCTTCACCAGCCGGATCGCCTCGGTCGAGACCGCCGACGGCCCGGTGGACGAGGCGTTCCCGCCGATGTCGGTGACCGTCCGTCTCGACGACGAGATCGACATCTCGCGCGGCGACATGATCTGCCGCCCGAACAACGCGCCCACCGTCTCCCAGGACATCGAGGCGATGGTCTGCTGGATGGACGAGACCCGCCCACTCCAGGTCGGCGGCAAGTACACGATCAAGCACACCACCCGGACGGCGCGGACGATCGTGCGTGGCCTGTACTACCGCCTCGACATCAACACGCTGCACCGCGACGAGACCGCCAGCGAGTTGCGCCTCAACGAGATCGGCCGGGTCCGGCTGCGCACCACCATCCCGCTGCTGGCCGACGAGTACCGCCGCAACCGCACCACCGGCGGCTTCATCATCATCGACGAGGCCACCAACCGCACCGTAGCCGCCGGCATGATCGTCGACACCGCCTAACCCCCACCCTCCCCCTCCCCCTCGGCGGCCCCCACCCACCGCTCTCTCCCCGTTGATCAAGAGCTTTACGTCAACTTCCACCCACGGAATGACGCAAACCTCTTGATCACCGCACCCCCGCGCCCAGCCGCCCAGCCCGGCTGTGCGGCTCGGTGATCAAGAGGGTTGGGTCGGGATCTGGCGTGGGGATGACGTAAAGCTCTTGATCAACGGGGAGAGAGCGGTGGGGCGGGACGGGGCAGGGGAGGGGGCTGCGGGGCGGGAGCGGGGGTTAGGGGAGGCGGGTGGTGCCGGGGGCGGGGAGGGCGGTGAGGGTGGTGGGGGCGGTGAAGCCGCGCGCGGCGTAGGCGGCCCGGACGGCGGTCGCCACCGCGTCCGAGTGGGCCGCCCCGACCAGGGCGAGGATGCAGCCGCCGAAGCCACCGCCGGTCATCCGGGCACCGAGCGCGCCGGCCGCGAGCGCCGCCTCGACAGCGGTGTCGACCTCGGGGACGGTGATCTCGAAGTCGTCCCGCATCGAGGCGTGCGAGGCGGTCAGCAGCGGCCCGATCTCGGGCACCCGGCCGGCGCGCAGCAACTGGACGGTGTCGCGCACCCGTTGGTTCTCGGTGACCACGTGTCGGACCCGTCGTCGGGTCTCGTCGTCGGGTAGGCGGTCCAGGGCGGCATCGAGGTCGGCGACCGGCACGTCCCGCAGGGCCGGCACCCCGAGCAGGTCGGCGGCCCGCTCGCAGGCGGCGCGACGGGAGGCGTACTCGCCGTCGGCGTGCCGGTGCGGGGCGCGGCTGTCGATCACCAGGATGGCCAGGCCGGCGGCGTCCAGGTCGAACGGGATGTGTTCGACGGACTCGTCACGGCAGTCGAGGAAGAGGGCGTGGCCGGCGCGGCAGCGGAGCACCGCGGACTGGTCCATGATGCCGGTCGGTGCGCCGACGTAGCCGTTCTCGGCGCGTTGGGCCAGCCGGGGGCGGTGCGCGGCGGGCAGGTCCAGCCCGCCCAGGTCGGCCAGGGCGGTGAGCACCGCCGCCTCCAGTGCCGCCGAGGAGGAGAGCCCGGAGCCGAGCGGCACGTCGGAGGCGATCGCCAGCCGGGCGCCGGGGACGGCGTACCCGGCCTCACGCAGGGCCCACACCACGCCGGCGACGTACCCACCCCAGCCGGTGACCCGGCCGGGGGAGTCGGCCTCGGCGGCACCGAAGTCGACCGGTCGGTCGGCGATCTCCGACCGGACCGTCCAGCGTTCGCCGGGCTGCGGGCCGGCGGCGACCACGGTACGCAGCGGCAGGGCGAAGGGGAGCACGAAGCCGTCGTTGTAGTCGGTGTGCTCGCCGATCAGGTTGACCCGTCCGGGTGCCGCCCAGCGGCCCGCCGGCTGCGCGTCGTACCCCCGGGAGAAGCCGGCGGTGGCGCGGTCGGCGACGTCGGGTGCGGCGGCGGGCCGTCCCGGCGTCACGACTGGCCCAGGACGTGCGTGCGGTAGAAGGCCCAGGCGTCGCCCACCATGTCGGCCAGGGTGGGCTTCTCGGGCACCCAGCCCAGTTCCTGTCGGGCCAGCGCCGAGGAGGCGACGAGTTCGGCCGGGTCGCCGTCGCGGCGGGGCGCGATCTCGACGGGCAGCGGGTGACCGGTGACCTCGCGGACCACGTCGACGACCTGCCGGTTGGTGAAGCCGCTGCCGTTGCCGAGGTTGTAGATGCGGTGCCGTCCGGGCACGGCGGCGGTGAGCGCCAGCAGGTGGGCGCGGGCCAGGTCCTCGACGTGGATGTAGTCGCGCACGCAGGTGCCGTCGACGGTGGGGTAGTCGTCGCCGAAGAGTTGGAGTTTCTCCCGCCGGCCGGCGGCGACGTCCAGGGCGATGGGGATGAGGTGCGTCTCCGGGTCGTGCCGTTCGCCGATGGCGAGGCCGTCGCGCAGGTACGCCCCGGCGACGTTGAAGTAGCGCAGCGAGACGGCGGCCAGGTCGTGCGCGGTCGCCTCGGAGGTGAGCACCAGGTCGACGGCGAGCTTGGTGGCCCCGTACGTGTTGGTGGGGGCCTTGACGGCGGTCTCCGGGATGGGCAGTTCGACCGGGTTGCCGTAGACGGCGGCGGTGGAGGAGAAGACCATGCGTGGCACCCGGGCGGCCCGGACGGCGTCGATCAGCGCGATGGAGCTGACCGTGTTGGCGTGCCAGTAGCGCTCGGGGTGGACCATCGACTCACCGGCGGCGATCAGCGCGGCGAAGTGCAGCACCGCGTCGTAGCCGGCGTCGGGGGTGAGCACCTGGGCGGCCTCGTGCACCGGCAGGTCGACGTGGGTGGCGTCGGGGGCCAACGCCGCCCGGTGGCCGGTGCGCAGGTCGTCCAGGACGGTCACCCGGTGGCCGGCGTCGAGCAGCATCCGGGTCACCACGCTGCCGATGAACCCGGCGCCGCCGGTGACGAGCAGTTTCACGTCGGTCCTCCTGCCTGGCCGCGCCCGCTGCGGCCGTTCGTGATCACCCTACGGGCGGGTGCTGTCGTCGCGCTGTGCGTCGCGGGGTCGGCGCTATTCCATCACGAACCTCCAAGATTGAACAGATCCGAACATCGCCCACCGTCCGTGGCTGGCGGCCCTACCATCACTTCCATGCGGGAAGCGGGCGGTCCCGGGCCCCGGAGACGCGCCCCGGGGCGGACCCGACGCGCACCCGGACCGATGGCCCGCAGCGTCGCCCGGCTCGTCGTCCGGGCCGCCGACGGCGCCACCCGGCTCGTCACCGGCCTGCTCGGCGCCAGCCCCGCCGCCGGTCGGGAAAGGATCAGCGAGCACGAACTGCGCGACCTGGTCGCCGCGAACACCGTCCTCGACCCCGACGAACGGCGGATCATCGACGAGGTGCTGGTCGCCGGGGCCAGTCTGGTCCGCGAGGTGATGATGCCCCGGACCGAGGTGGTCTTCCTCGCCGCCGACCTGACCCTGGCCGAGGCCGAACGGCTGGTCCGGGTCGACCCGCACACCCGCTACCCGGTGGTCGACGGCACCCACGACGACGTGGTCGGCTTCGTCCACCTGCGGGACGTGCTGCTCCGCCCCGACCTGGACCCGGCGACCCCGGTGGGCCGGTTGAGCCGGGAGGTGAAGCGGGTGCCCGGCAGCAAGCGGGTGCTCGCCGCGCTGACCGAGATGCGCCGGGAGGGCCACCACCTCGCCGTGGTGGTCGACGAGTACGGCGGCACCGCCGGCATCGTCACCTGCGAGGACCTGATCGAGGAACTGGTCGGGGAGATCCACGACGAGCACGCCGGCCCACCCGAACCGGCGTCCGCCGGCCTGCCGGCCGTGGTGGACGGTCGGCTCAACCTGGCCGACTTCGCCGAGCGGACCGGGGTGCCACTGCCCGCCGGCCCGTACGAGACGGTCGGTGGGTACGTGATGGCGGCGCTCGGCCGGCTCCCGGTGGCCGGGGACGAGGTCCCGGTCGTCCCGCCGGATGATCCGCCGACGGCGGAGTCGACCGACGGTTGGCTGTTGCGGGTGCTCGCCCTCGACGGGCGTCGGGTGTCCCGGGTCGCGGTCTCCGCCGCCCGCCTGCCGGAGCCGCGACGCGAGGTCACCGCCCCGGCGGGATCTGCGGCGAGTCGACCCGCCGGCCCGTCATGACGTACGCCGGTGGTTACTGACAGAATTGCCGGCATGTCCGACGCTCCCGCCCGCCCCCGCGTCTTCTCCGGCATCCAGCCGACGGCCGACTCGTTCCACCTCGGCAACTACCTGGGCGCGGTGCGGCACTGGGTGGCGTTGCAGGACACCCACGAGGCGTTCTACTGCGTGGTCGACCTGCATGCGATCACCGCCGGGCACGATCCGGCGGTGCTGCGGCAGCGCACCCGGGTGGCCGCCGCGCAGCTCTTCGCGGTCGGCATCGATCCGGAGCGCAGCGCCCTGTTCGTCCAGTCGCAGGTGCCCGAGCACGCGCAGCTGGCCTGGGTGTTGGGCTGCATCACCGGGTTCGGTGAGGCGAGCCGGATGACCCAGTTCAAGGACAAGTCGCAGAAGCAGGGCAGCGACCGGTCCAGCGTCGGCCTGTTCACGTACCCGATCCTCCAGGCCGCTGACATTCTGCTCTATCAGGCCGACGTGGTGCCGGTCGGCGAGGACCAGCGGCAGCACCTGGAGCTCTCCCGGGACCTGGCCCAGCGGTTCAACTCGCTGTTCGGGCCGACCTTCACGGTGCCCGCCCCGCACATCGTCAAGGACACTGCCAAGATCACGGATCTTCAGGAGCCGACGGCGAAGATGTCGAAGTCGTCGTCCTCGCCGACCGGCATCATCGACCTGTTGGAGGATCCCGCCCGCTCGGCCAAGAAGATCCGCTCGGCGGTGACCGACACCGGCCGGGAGATCGTCTTCGACACCGAGACCAAGCCCGGGGTGTCCAACCTGCTCACCATCCACTCCGCGCTCTCCGGCCGGAGCATCGACGACCTGGTGGCCGCGTACGCGGGCCGGGGGTACGGCGATCTCAAGAAGGAGTTGGGCGAGGTGGTCCGCGAGTTCGTCGCCCCGATCCAGGAGCGCACCCGCAGCTACCTCGACGACCCCGCGCAGCTCGACAAGCTGCTCGCCGCCGGCGCGGAGAAGGCCCGGGAGGTCACCGTGCCGACGCTGCGCACAGCGTACGAGCGGGTCGGGTTCCTTGCGCCGGTCCGCTTCGAGTAGTCGTGGGCGGGGCGGCGGTGCGGGTCGAGACGATGGCCGGAGGGGTGGCGCGGAGCGTGGATCGCAGGGACGAGGTTCCGGTGGCCGGCGACACCATCCAGATCGGGATCGCGGTGGACATCCCCGAGCCGTGGGGTGAGCTGCTCACCCGACGGCGGGCGCAGACGGGTGACCCGCAGGTCGTCCCGGCGCACGTGACCCTGCTCGGCCCGACCGAGATCCCGGTGGCCGCGCTGGGGGCGGTCGAGGCGCACCTGGCCGAGGTGGCCGCCACCCACCTGCCGTTCACCCTGCACCTGCGGGGGACCGGCACGTTCCGGCCGGTGACCCAGGTGGTCTTCGTCGCGGTGGCGGCCGGGATCAGCGAGTGCGAGCTGCTCGCCGCCGCCATCAACGCCGCGCCCCACCTGCACCGGGAGCTGCGCTTCCCGTACCACCCGCACGTCACCGTGGCCCAGGACGTCGCCCCCGAGGCGCTGGACCGGGCGTACGAGGATCTCGCCGACTTCTCGGCGATGTTCGAGGTGGAGGCGTTCACCCTGTTCTCGCACAGCGGTCAGACCCGGTGGCAGCCGCGCCGGGACTTCCGGCTCGGCGGCTGACCCGCGCCGCCGGTGACCGGTCGGAGCGCCCGTGCGGGCGGCACCCCCACCCGCCGGTGGCCGGCACCCCCTCCCGCCGGCAGCCGGTTGACCGGCCCGGTGACGACAGATCGGCGAAGATGACGTGGTGGACGCGTGGGGCCGGTGGACGGCCGGCATGGACCGCCGGTTCACCGCGGCCCGGAGCCGGTGGCCCCGGCTCGACCATGTTTGGCGGGCGGTGGACCTCTACAACGAGGTGCTGGCCGGTCGGTTGGCCGCCGCCATCGCCTACTACGGCTTCTTTGCGGTCTTCGCCCTCGCCCTGGTCGCGTACTCGGTCTTCGGGGCCATCCTGGAGGACAACGACGAGGTCTCCGACGCGGCCGCGGAGTTCCTGCGGGACAACCTGCCCTTCCTCGACCCCCAGCAGATCGCCGAGAGCAGCAACGCGGTCGGGGTGGTGGGCCTGGTCATCCTGGGCTTCACCGGGATCGGCTGGGTGGAGGCGATCCGGTCGTCGCAGCGGCTGATGTACGGCTTCAACCAGCAGCCGGGCAACCTGGTGGTGCGCCAGTTGGTGGATCTGGGGGTGCTGCTGCTGGTCTTCGTCATGCTGGGCATCTCGGTGGCGGCCGTGGACGCGCTGGAGTCGGTGCTGCGCTTCCTGCTGCGGGCCACCGGGTCGGTGGGGCTGACCACCATCAGCGCCGTGCTCAGCGTGCTGGTCAACGCGGTGCTGGCCACGGCGTTGCTGGTGGCGGTGCCCCGGCTGCGGATGAGCCGGCGACGACTGCGCCCGGTGGTGCTCCTGGTCGCGGTCGGGATCACCCTGCTCAACACGGTCGGCCGGTTCTACATCGTGCGGACCGAGCGGAACCCGGCGTACGCCGTGGTGACCGGTGCGGTGGCCGTGCTGCTCTACCTCTACCTGCTCAACCAGCTGGTGCTCTTCGGTGCCGCGCTCGCCGCCACCAGCCGGCACGGCCGGGTCGTCGACCTCTCCGAGGGCGCGGTGATGAGGCAGGTCAACGTCGAGGCCGACATCGACGAGGAGACCGATCCGGGTACGCCGGGAGGAGCGGGCTGATGCCGATCGAGATCGATCCGGGTTCGGCGGTGCCCCCGTACGCGCAGGTGCGTGCGCAGCTCGCCGCGATGATCGGGGACGGCCGGCTGGCGGTGGGCACCCGGCTGGCTCCGGTGCGGCAGTTCGCCGCCGAGCTGGGGCTGGCGGTGAACACGGTGGCCCGCGCCTACCGGGAGCTGGAGGCGGCCGGGCTGTTGGAGACCCGGGGCCGGCACGGCAGCTTCGTCGCCCCGGGGCGGGACGACGCGGCGGACCGGTTGCAGCGGGCGGCCACCCGGTACGCCGAGGAGGCAGCCCGGCTGGGGGTGCCACCCGACCGGGCGCTGGCCCTGGTCCGCGCCGCCCTGGACGTCCTCTGACGACAGCTCCCGGTAGCGGGGGCCGACAGTCGTGGAAAAAGATGAATGCGGCAAATGCCGCCGCGAGTGCCGGTCGGACCGGCCATGATGAGCCGGTGGGCGCACTCGTGACGCTGGACCTGCCGGACGACTCGCCGATCCTCAGCCTGCCGTGGATCATCACGGTCGGCCCGCTCGGCGATCCGGCGGAGTGGGAGCCGGTGGTCTGCGGCCCGTACGAGCGCCCGCACGCGTTGGCCCTGGCCGAGGCGGTGGTGGCCGACGAGCAGTTGCTGGCGGTGGTCGAGCCGCTGTTGCCGGCGCTGTCGGCCGAGGAGATCCGGGGCGAGATCGCCGCATCGCAGCTCGCCGCCGAGGACGAGGAGGCCCGGATCGAGGCGGCCGACCTCTACGGCGACTTCGACGACGTCCTCGACGAGCAGGAGGAGCCGGCGGCCGCCGTGGCGGACCGGCCGGAGCCACCGCCCGTACCGACCGAGGCGGAGGTGCGGGCGGGCTTCGGGCGGATCGCCGGGCTGCTGCGCGGGCGGTGACGGCTCCATCGGCCGGCAACCGCCCGGATAGTCGTCGTCGACCGGTGCCGGCCACCGACGGTGCCGACGCGGTACGCGATGGAGCGCCGGCGTCCCGGGAAGCGGACTCCCCGGGACGCCGGTGCCACCTCACCCCCCACCACAAGGGGTCGGCAGCCCAGTCGCCCGTCGGCGCGGGGCACAACGGACGACCAGGTCAATGGCGGGTTACCCGGCTCAACGCCGTTCGAACCACGCGGCGGCGTCCACCGGCAGGACGTGTCCGGTGTCCTGCGCGGTGAGGTCCGCGCTGGCCACCACGGGCCGGCCGTACCCGTCGATCCGGACCGGGGCGCCGCTGAGGTTGACCACGCAGGTCAGCACGGCGTCGTCGGCGCAGCGGTGGAACGCCAGCACGCCGGGCCCGGTCTCCAGCCAGACCACCGGGCCGGCGGTGGCGGCCAGCGCCGGGTGCTCGTGCCGGGCCCGCAGCGCCGCCCGGTACAGCTCCAGCGTCGAGCCGGGCGTCCCGGTCTGGGCGGCCACCGAGAGGGCCCGCCAGGTTGTCGGGGCCGGCAGCCAGCTCAGCGCGCTGCCCTCCGGACCGAAGCCGTACGGGGCCAGCTCGCCGCTCCACGGGATGGGCACCCGGCAGCCGTCGCGGCTCTCCCCGGTACGCAGGAACGCCGGGTCCTGGCGGAGCGCGTCGGGCAGGTCCAGCACCTCGGGAAGACCCAGCTCCTCGCCCTGGTAGAGGTAGGCGGAGCCGGGCAGGGCCAGCATCAGCAGGGCGGCGGCGCGGGCCCGGCGCAGGCCGATCTCGCCGTCGCCGTACCGGGTGACGTGCCGCTGCCGGTCGTGGTTGGACAGCACCCAGGTGGTCGGCGCGCCGACGATCGTCGACTCGGCCAGCGCGGTGTCGATCACCTTGCGGAACGAGTCGGCCGACCAGGTGGCGTCGAGGAAGTCGAAGCTGAACGCCTGGTGCAGCTCGTCCGGGCCGATGTAGCGGGCCAGCCGTTGCGGGGTCTCCGCCCACGCCTCGGCGACCGCCATCCGGCCACCGGGGTAGCTGTCCAGGATCGGCCGCCAGGCCCGGTAGATCTCGTGCACCTCGTCCTGGTCGAAGTAGGGCAGCCGGCCCTTGCCGAGCAGCTCCGACTGACGCCGGCCGGTGGTCATCGAGCTGAAGCCGACGTCCGGCAGCCCCTCCGCCTTGATCATGCCGTGGGCGACGTCGATCCGGAATCCGTCGACGCCCCGGTCGAGCCAGAAGCGGAGGACATCCTCGAACTCGGCGCGCACCTGCGGGTGCCGCCAGTTCAGGTCCGGCTGGGCCGGGTCGAACAGGTGCAGGTACCACTGGCCGTCCGGTAGCCGGGTCCAGGCGGGGCCGCCGAAGATGCTCTCCCAGTCGTTCGGCGGCAGCTCGCCGTGCGCGCCCTGGCCGTCGGCGAAGAGGTAACGCGCCCGCTCCGGGGAGCCGGGGCCGGCGGCGAGGGCGGCGGTGAACCACGGGTGCGCGCTGGAGGTGTGGTTCGGCACCAGGTCCACGATGATCCGCAGGCCCAGCGCGTGCGCGTCGGTGATCATGGCGTCGAAGTCGGCGAGGTCGCCGAAGAGCGGGTCGACGTCCCGGTAGTCGGACACGTCGTAGCCGGCGTCGATCTGCGGCGAGGTGTAGAACGGGGTCAGCCAGAGCGCGTCCACGCCGAGGTCACGCAGGTAGGGCAGCCGCTGCCGGATGCCCTGGAGGTCGCCGACACCGTCGCCGTCGGAGTCGGCGAAGCTGCGGACGTACACCTGGTAGACGACCGCGGAGCGCCACCAGTCGTCGTCGGAGGTCAGCGGCGTGGGGTCGGCGGCGGTCATCGGCGGAGATCCCCGTTCTGTGGCGGGACGGCGGTGCCCGCGCGGCGGTGGGCGACGGACGCGGGTGTGGAGAGAATGCCGGCCGAACGCTGCAAGAGTCAAGCAGGGATTGCGCAAGAAATGACGTCCGTCACCCTGCGGCCGGGGGGCTTGCTGCACACTCGTCCCGGCAGCCGGGAGGTGGACCCGCCGGCGGAGCGCCGCGTCCGCCCGACCCGACGGCGGGTCGACAGCGGGTCGGTCAGGCGGGCGGGTCAGGCGGGGACGGCGAGGGCGGGGGGTGCCGGGCGGGACCGGCCGGGGCCGGCCTGGCGTACCACCGCGGTCGACCCGCGTACCACCAGCTCCGGGCGGAACAGGTATTCCGAGTGCGGGGCGGCGTGCCCGTTGATCTCGTCGACCAGGGCCCGGACCGCCGCCACCGCCATCGCGGCCACCGGCTGCCGCATGGTGGTCAGCGGCGGATCGGTGAAGGCCATCAGCGGCGAGTCGTCGTAGCCGACCACCGACAGCTCACCGGGGACGGACAGCCCGCGCTGCCGGCCGGCCCGGACCGCGCCCAACGCCATCAGGTCGGAGCCGCAGACGATGCCGGTGACCCCGCGCTCGATCAGTCGACCGGCGGCGGCCTCGCCGCCCTCGACGCCGAACAGGGACAGCTCGGCGAGCGCGTCCAGCTCGCTGCCGGTGGAGCCCAGCCGGGTCATCGCGGCCCGGAAGCCGGCCACCCGACGCTGCACCGGCACGAACCGGTCCGGCCCGGTGATCAGGCCGATCTGCCGGTGCCCGAGCGCGACCAGGTGCGCCACGGCCAGCTCGGTGGCCTCCCGGTCGTCGCAGGAGACGAAGGGCGCGGCGATGCCCGGGGCGTACCCGTTGATCATGACGACCGGGAGCGGCCGGGCGATCAGCGCGCGGTACCGGTCGTGGTTGGCCGCCGTGTCGGCGTGCAGGCCGGAGACGAAGACGATCCCGGAGACCTGCCGGTCGAGCAGCATCTCCACGTACTCGTCCTCGGTGACCCCACCCGGGGTCTGGGTGCACAGCACCGGGGTGAAGCCGCTCTGCGCCAGGGTCGACTCGATCACCTGGGCGAACGCCGGGAAGATCGGATTCTCCAGCTCCGGCACCACCAACCCGACCAGCCCGGCGCTGCGTTTGCGCAGCCGGGCCGGGCGCTCGTAGCCGAGCACGTCGAGGGCGGTCAGGACGGCCTGCCGGGTCTCGGGGGCCACGCCGGGGCGGTCGTTGAGCACCCGCGACACCGTGGCCTCGCTGACTTCGGCCTGTTGGGCGATGTCGGACAGTCGAGCGCGCATGGCGGAACTTTAACCCAAAGGCAAGTTCTTGCGTGTGCTTCTGCAAGCCCTTCCATAATCTGCAACCTCTTGCTAACGTCCCGGCAACACGCGACAGCAGCGGCGCGGCCTGCCCGGCGCCGGTTGGCAAGAACTTTCAGAGTTTCCTACGGCGAGGCCGCCCTTCCCCCCGGCGGTCGGCTTCGCCATGACGACAGGAGTACCGATGCGCATCCGTACCGCGGGTGTGGTCACCGTCCTCGGCCTGGCGCTCGCCGCGTCGGGCTGCGGCGGCGGCACCAGCAACGATGAACCGGCCGCCAAGGCGACCTCCCAGGCGGCGGGCGGCAAGCTCGTCATCTGGGCGGACGACAAGCGGACCGCGGCGCTCAAGCCGTTCGCCGAGAAGTTCGGCCAGGCCAACGGGGTCACCGTCGAGGTGCAGGCCGTCTCCAAGGACCTCCAGACGAACTTCGTCACCGCCTCCCAGCAGGGCAGCGGCCCGGACGTCGTGGTCGGCGCGCACGACTGGATCGGCAACCTGGTCCAGAACGGCGCCATCGACCCGGTGCAGCTCGCCGCCGCGCAGAAGTCCAGCTTCAACGAGACCGCGATCAAGGCGGTGACCTTCAACGGTCAGCTCTACGGCGTCCCCTACGCCACCGAGAACATCGCGCTGATCCGCAACACCGCGCTGGCCCCCGAGGCACCGAAGACGATCGAGGACCTGGTCGCCACCGGCAAGAAGCTCAAGGCCGAGAAGAAGGCCAGCGAGATCCTCTGCCTCCAGTCCGGCCAGAACGGCGACGCCTACCACATCTACCCGCTGTACACCTCGGCCGGCGGCTACCTGTTCGGCACCGCCGCCAACGGCGACTACGACCCGAAGGACCTCGGCGTGGGCAAGCCGGAGTCGATCGAGGCGTTCAAGAAGATCGGCAAGCTCGGGGAGAAGGGCGACGGCGCACTGAAGCGCTCCATCACCGGCGAGAACTCGATCGCCACCTTCACCGGCAAGAAGTGCGCCTTCCTGGTCTCCGGCCCGTGGGCGGTCGCCGACGCCAAGAAGGCCGGCATCGCCTACGACATCTCCCCGGTCCCCGGGTTCGCCGGTGGCAAGCAGGCCCAGCCGTTCGTCGGTGTCCAGGCGTTCTACGTGGCCGCCAAGGGCAAGAACAAGGCGCTGGCCCAGGAGTTCGTCACCAACTACGTCACCACGCCCGAGCTGGCCGTGGCGCTCTACCAGGCCGAGCCGCGTCCGCCGGCGCTGACCGCCGCGTTCGACCAGGTGAAGGGCACCGACCCGGACCTGGCCAAGTTCTCCGAGGCGGGCAGGAACGGCCAGGTGCTCCCGGCGATCCCGGCGATGGCCGCGATCTGGGACCCGTTCGGCAAGGCGGAGGCCGCCGTCATCGGTGGCGCCGACCCGGCGAAGACCGTCACCGCCGCCGGCAAGACGATCTCCGGTCAGATCAAGTAATGCGCACGCCGTCCGGCCCGGGGTCTGCCCAGCAGGCCCCGGGCCGGGGGCCCGTCCGCTCCGGGCCCCCGGAAACGACCCGTACCGCGCGCCAGCACGCGCCGATCACCGCGACCGGCCTCATCGTCAAGGTGATCCTGCTCGGCCTGGTGGCCGGGATCGCGATCTGGGCGGCCTTCCCGCTCATCGCCGCCAAGCTCTGGGTCGGACTGGCCGTCCTGGTGGTCACCACCGTCGGCCTGGGCTACCTCTACCTCACCCGCCGGCACATCCCGGCCAAGTACCTGGTGCCCGGAACGATCTTCCTGATCGCCTTCCAGGTCTTCCCGGTGCTCTACACCGCGAGCACCGCGTTCACCAACTTCGGCGACGGCCACCGGGGCTCCAAGGACGACGCGATCGTCGCCATCGGCAGCTCCTCGGTCAAGCAGGTCCCCGGCTCCGCCGAGTACACCCTCGCCATCGCCACCACCGGCGACCCGGCCACCGGGCCGCTGGTCTTCCTGGTCACCGACCCGTCGACCGGCACGGTCTCCGCCGGGGACGCCGACGGGCTGCGCCCGCTCGACGCCGCCGACGTGACCGTCACGCCCGCCGGCAAGGTCACCGCCGCCCAGGGCTACACCGTGCTCAACTTCGGCCAGGCCAGCGTCCGCAGCCAGGAGATCACCGACCTGGTCGTGCCGACCCCGGGGGGCGCGCTGCGCTCCAACGGCCTGTCCCGGGCCTACGAGGGCAAGGCTATCCGGGCGTACGACCGCAGCTGTGACTGCATCACCGACAGCGAGACCGGGCGGACCTGGACGGCCGACGGCACGGTCGGCGCCTTCGTCGCGGCCGACGGCGAGCGGCTCGCCCAGGGCTGGCAGGTCGGCGTCGGGCTGAAGAACTTCGCCCGGGTGCTCACCGACCCGAACATCTCCGGCCCGTTCTTCGGCACCCTGCTGTGGAACTTCGCCTTCGCGATCGGCTCCACCGGGTTCACCTTCGGACTCGGCATGGCGATCGCGTTGGCCCTGCACTCGCCCCGGATGCGGGGCACCAACCTCTACCGGGTGTTCCTGATCCTGCCGTACGCCATGCCGTCGTTCGCGATGCTGCTGGTCTGGCGGGACATGTTCAACACCGACTTCGGCCTGATCAACAACCTGTTCGGCCTCGGCGTCGACTGGTTCGGCGAGGCGTGGTCGGCCCGGGTGGCGGTGCTGCTGGTGCAGCTCTGGCTGGGCTACCCGTACATGTTCCTGGTGGCCACCGGTGCGCTCCAGGCCATCCCGAGGGAGTTGACCGAGGCCACCTCGGTCGACGGCGCGTCACCGTGGCAGTCGTTCCGGGCGGTCACCCTGCCGCTGCTGCTGGTGGCGCTCTCGCCGCTGCTGATCGCGTCGTTCGCGTTCAACTTCAACAACATCAACGCGATCTGGTTCACCACCGAGGGCGGCCCGTTCGCGCCGGACAACCCGACCAACGGGGCCACCGACCTGCTGATCACGTACACCTACCGGCTGGCCTTCGGCGCGCAGGGCGCCGAGTTCGGACTGGCCGCCGCAGTGTCGGTCTTCATCTTCGCGATCGTGGCCACGGTCTCGGCGATCAGCTTCCGGCGCACCCGCCAGCAGGAGGAGGTCTACTCGTGACGACCCACCCGAACGCCGCCGGCCGGCGCGGGAGCCGGTGGTTCACCCAGGTCGGTTGGCGGCACGTCGTCGGCGTGCTGGCGGTGGCGTTCAGCCTCTTCCCGATCCTGTTCGTGCTCTCCGCCGCGCTCAACCCGCTCGGCACCCTCTCCTCGACCCAACTCCTGCCGACCGGGGCCTCCCTGGAGAACTTCGGCAACCTGTTCGCGCGGACCGAGTTCGGCAACTGGTTCCTCAACTCGCTGCTCATCGCGGGCGGGGCGAGCTTCGTGTCGATCTTCCTGTCCTCACTGGCGGCGTACGCGTTCTCCCGGATGCGCTTCACCGGCCGGCGGTTCGGGCTGCTGACCCTGCTGCTGATCCAGATGTTCCCGCAGTTCCTGGCGATCGTGGCGATCTTCCTGATCTTCACCCGGGTCACCGACCTGTGGCCGTCGATCGGCTTCAACACCCCGTGGGGACTGCTCCTGCTCTACATGGGCGGCGCGCTGGGCATGAACACCTGGCTGATGAAGGGGTTCTTCGACACCCTGCCGCGCGAGCTGGACGAGTCGGCCACCATGGACGGCGCCAGCCACGCCCAGGTCTTCTTCCGGATCATGTTGCCGCTGGTGGCGCCGATCCTGGCGGTGACCGCGCTGCTGTCGTTCATCGGCACGATCAACGAGTTCATGATCGCCAACGTGTTCCTCACCGACACCGGGTCCAAGACCCTCGCGGTCGGCATGTTCGGCCTGGTGGCGGGGGAGCGGAACAACAACTTCGGGATCTTCGCGGCGGGCACCCTGCTCACCGCGATCCCCACCGTGCTGGTCTTCCAACTCCTCCAGCGCTACATCGTCTCCGGCCTCACCGCCGGGGCTGTCAAGGGATAAGCGGAAGGTCGCATGATGTCCCTGTTGCCGCACCACGACGGCTCGGCGTTGTACGTGCCCGAGCAGGAACCCGCCCTCGGGCAGCGGGTGCCGGTCTTCGTCCGGGTGCCCGAGGGCGCCGACGTCCGGCAGGTGCACGTCCGGACCACGGGGGACGGCGAACCGCGCTTCGTCGAGGCCACCGTCGACCGCCGGGACGGCCACGACGTGTGGTGGCGGGCCGACGTCGAGGTCCGCAACCCGGTCAGCAACTACCGGTTCATGCTCACCGGGACGTCCGGCTACCGCTGGCTGAACGCCGCCGGCCAGGTCGACCACGACGTGCCCGACCACGGCGACTTCAAGCTGGTCAGCCACGCCCCGCCGCCCGCCTGGGCCCGGGATGCGCTGATCTACCAGATCTTCCCCGACCGGTTCGCCCGCTCCGCCGCCGCCGACGGCCGCACCCCGCCGGACTGGGCGATCCCGTGCGACTGGGACACCCCGGTCGTCGGGCGGGGGCCGGAGACCCCGCGCCAGTTCTACGGCGGCGACCTGGACGGCATCACCGAACGGCTGGACCACCTGGAACGGCTCGGCGTCAACACCGTCTACCTGACGCCGATCTTTCCGGCCCGCTCCAACCACCGCTACGACGCGGCCGGCTTCGACACGGTCGACCCGCTGCTCGGCGGGGACGCGGCGCTGGTGCGGCTGGCCGACGCCGTCCGGGCCCGGGGCTGGCGGCTGCTCGGTGACATCACCAGCAACCACACCGGCGACGCGCACGAGTGGTTCACCCGCGCCCTGGCCGACGTCGATGCCCCCGAGCGGGAGTTGTACTACTTCGACGTGACCACCGGCGGCGACGGGGAGCCGGCGTACGAGTCGTGGAACGGGGTGCGGTCGCTACCGAAGCTCAACTGGGGCAGCGCCGAGCTGCGTCGCCGCTTCGCCACTGCCCCGGACTCGCTGCTGCGCCGCTGGCTGCGCCCGCCGTACGGGTTGGACGGCTGGCGGGTCGACGTGGCCAACATGACCGGCCGGCGGGGCGCGGACGCGTACACCCACGAGGTGGCGCGGCTGCTGCGGGAGGTGGTCGCGCAGACCCGGGCCGACGGGCTGCTGCTCGCCGAGCACGGCCACGACCACACGGGCGACCTGGACTCCGACGGCTGGCACGGCACGATGAACTACGTCGGTTTCACCGACCCGGTGTGGTCCTGGCTGCGGCACGAGAACTCCGCACCCGGGGACGCCGCTGTACCCGGGGACGCCTCCGCACCCCGGGACGCCTCCGCACCCCGGCCGGCGTGGGGCGGGGACGGGTCGGTGCCGAACTTCCTCGGGACGCCGGGCGGGGTGCGGCGGCGGGACGCCCACGCGGTGCTCGCCACCATGAACAGCTTCCGGTCGCTGATCTCCTGGCGGTCGTACACCCACTCGTGGCAGTTGCTCGGCTCGCACGACTCGGCCCGGATCCGCACCGTGGTGGGGGACGCCGCCCGGCAGGAGGTGGCGGCCGGGCTGCTCGCCACCATGCCCGGCACCCCGGTCGTCTTCGCCGGGGACGAACTGGGCCTGACCGGCGGCAACGGCGAGGACTCGCGTACCCCGATGCCGTGGCACCGGCCGCAGACCTGGGATGTCGGGATGTTTGCCGCGTACCGGGCGCTGCTGGCGCTGCGTCGGGACACCCCGGCGTTGCGGCACGGCGGGTTGCGCTGGGTGCACGTGGACGCCGACACCCTGGTCTTCCTGCGCGAGGCGACGACCGGCACGGTGCTGGTGCTGGCCCGCCGGGCCGCCGGCCCACCGGTCCGGCTGACCGGCCTGCCGTCCGCCGGGGGTGCCGCGTCCGGTCCGGACGGGGAGAACGTCCACGGGGGCGCTCCGGCCCTGCGTCGCGCCGCCGACGGTGGGATCACCCTCCCCGGCGACGGCCCGACCTTCCAGGTCTGGCGGCTCTGACCGGGGAGATCACGGATTGAACTCAGCCCGCGGGCCAACTACTACAAAGTGTCGTTGATGGGGGAGGATGGCGGGCGTGGAAGCTCTCCGACTGATTCTTCTCTATGTCCATCTGATCGGGTTCGCGCTGCTGCTCGGTGGCGCGGTCGCCCAGTACGTCAGCGGGCGGCTGCGGATCAACGCGGCCATGCTCTGGGGTTCGATGATCCAGTTGCTGACCGGTGTGGGCCTGTCCGCGCCGCTGCGTGACGGCGACGAGCCGGCCCCCGCCAAGCTTGTTACCAAGTTGGTGCTGGCCCTGCTCATCTTCGTCATGGTCTTCTTCTCCCGGAAGCGGGAGCAGGTGGCCCGTGGTCACTTCCTGGCGATCGTCGGGTTGACCCTGGTCACGGCCGCCGTGGCGGTGTTCTGGCGGTAACCGGCGGGGCCGCCGGGAAACCGGCGTTCGCGACACCGGGCCGGTCAGCACTGGCACGCTGAGTGAGGTGCCCCACCCCCGGGTCACGCCGGGATAACGAGCGTTCAACAGTCGTGCACGATTGGCGGCCGGTGGGTGGGCGTGGGGCTACGCTCCCGTCCGTAACGTGGGATGCCGGCGGCACAACGCTTGTCGGTTCAAGGGCTGCCACCGCACGAGGCGGTGTGCAATGGAAGGAGACGTCTTGCGCTCTGTGCGTGGGATGCGGATCGCCTCTGCCATCGCGGCGGGTGGGCTCGTGCTGGGTGCTGCCGCATGTGGCGAGGCGCCGGACGACGACAACAACGCCGGTGGCAGCGGCGACAAGAAGTACAGCGCCTGCATGGTGACCGACGTCGGCGGCATCGACGACAAGTCGTTCAACACCTCGGCCTGGAAGGGCCTGGAGGAGGCCAAGAAGGCCAACGACAAGATCGACATCAAGTACGTCGCATCCAAGGCCGAGGCGGACTACGAGGTCAACCTGACCGGCTACGTCAACCAGAAGTGCGACTTCATCCTGGCCGTCGGTGGCCTGATGCAGGACGCCACCAAGAAGATCGCCGCCGCGAACCCGAACCAGCAGTTCGGCATCGTGGACGCGAACCCGGCCACGGCCAACGTCTACCCGATGCAGTTCGACACCGCCCAGGCCGCCTTCCAGGCCGGCTACCTGGCCGCCGGGATGACCAAGAGCGGCAAGGTCGGCACCTACGGTGGCCTGCCGATCCCGCCGGTGACCATCTTCATGGACGGTTTCGCCGACGGCGTGGCGCACTACAACAAGACCAAGAGCAAGAACGTCCAGGTGCTGGGCTGGGACAAGGCGACCCAGAAGGGTTCCTTCACCAACGACTTCGCCAAGCAGGACGAGGGCAAGAAGGTCTCCGACGCGCTGGTCGCCCAGGGCGCCGACATCGTCATGCCGGTCGCCGGTGGCGCGGGCCTCGGCACCACCTCCGCGGCGAAGGCCTCGGGCGGCAAGTACTCGGTCGTCTGGGTCGACGTCGACGGTTGCGAGAGCACCCCGGACTGCGCGGCGCTGCTGACCACCGTGGTCAAGAACATCCCGGACGCCGTCAAGGACGCCGTGCTCAAGGCCGCCGGTGGCGAGAAGCTCGCCGCCACCCCGGGCTTCGTCGGCAACCTGGCCAACAACGGTGTCTCGATCGCCCCGTACCACGACTTCGACAGCAAGGTCCCGGCGGACCTCAAGGCCGAGGTCGACAAGCTCAAGGCGGACATCGCCGCCGGCACCATCACGGTCACCTCGAAGGCCCAGCCGACCAAGTGACCGCCGCGTCGGCCGCCGCGATGGGATCATCGGCAGCGGAGGTCGGCGGGCACCAGGCATGACGACCGGCCGTCCCGGCGTACGTGGGGGAATCCACGGGCGTCGGGGCGGCCGGTCCGCGCACCGGTCGGCCGGCACCCCGGTGGCCGGTCGACCGGCAGCTAGGCTGCACCATCGCTCGCACTCCAGGAGGTTGCGCTGAGACTCGAACTGCGCGGCATCACCAAGCGGTTCGGTGATCTGGTCGCCAACGATCACATCGACCTGACGGTGGAGCCTGGAGAGATCCATGCCCTGCTCGGCGAGAACGGCGCCGGCAAGTCGACCCTGATGAACGTGCTCTACGGGCTCTACCAGCCCGACGAGGGCGAGATCCTGGTCGACGGCCAGCCGCTGAAGCTCAAGGGCCCCTCCGACGCGATCGCCGCCGGGATCGGCATGGTGCACCAGCACTTCATGCTGGTGCCGGTCTTCACCGTGACCGAGAACATCATGCTCGGTGCCGAGCAGGTCCGGGGCGGCATCGTCGGCTTCCTGGACCGGCGGCGGGCCCGCCGCGAGGTGGCCGAGGTCTCCGCGCGCTACCACCTGCGGGTCGACCCGGACGCGGTGATCGAGGACCTGCCGGTCGGCATCCAGCAGCGGGTCGAGATCGTCAAGGCGCTCACCCGCGACGTCGACCTGCTGATCCTGGACGAGCCGACCGCGGTGCTCACCCCGCAGGAGACCGAGGAGTTGCTCACGGTCATGCGGTCGCTCAAGGCGGCCGGCAAGTCGATCGTCTTCATCACCCACAAGCTCGGCGAGGTCAAGGCCATCGCCGACCGGATCACCGTGATCCGGCGCGGCCGGACCGTCGGCACCGCCTCCCCCGAGGCGAGCCGGGACGAGTTGGCCGCGCTGATGGTCGGCCGCAATGTCCGGCTCACCGTGGACAAGCAGCCCGCCACCCCGGGCCGGCCGATCCTGGAGGTCGCCGGCCTGGTCGTCGACGACGACCGGCAGATCCGCGCGGTGGACGGCATCGACCTGACCGTACGCGCCGGTGAGGTGCTCGGCGTGGCCGGCGTGCAGGGCAACGGGCAGACCGAGCTGATCGAGGCGATCATGGGGCTGCGCCCGACGCTGGCCGGCACGGTGACCCTCGACGGCGAGCCGATCCACGGCTGGTCCACCAAGAAGGTGCTCCGCGCCGGGGTCGGCTACGTCCCCGAGGACCGCAGCGTCGACGGCCTGGTCAAGGAGTTCAGCGTCGCGGAGAACCTGGTCCTCGACATCTACGACCGGCCGCCGTTCGGCAAGGGCCTGGCGCTGCGGCCGGACGCGATCGCCTCCTCCGCACGGGAGCGGATCGCCCAGTTCGACGTGCGTACCCCCTCGGCGGACGCGGCGGTGGGCACCCTCTCCGGCGGCAACCAGCAGAAGGTCATCGTGGCCCGGGAGCTGTCCCGGCCGCTGAAGCTCTTCATCGCCGCCCAGCCCACCCGGGGCGTGGACGTCGGCTCGATCGAGTTCATCCACAGCCGGGTCATCCGCGAGCGCGACGTCGGCACCGCCGTCATGGTCGTCTCCAGCGAGTTGGACGAGGTGATCGGCCTCGCCGACCGGATCGCGGTCATGTACCGGGGCCGGATCATCGGCATCGTCGGCCCGGACACCCCGCGCGAGGAGATCGGCCTGCTGATGGCCGGCATCACCCCCGACGCCCGTGGGTCGGCCCCGGCGGGCGACGCGGCCACCCCGGGTGAGGCGACCGGCGGTACGACCGGCGGCGTGGCACCGGCCCCCGAGAGCCCTGGTAACGAGGACGAGGCATGAGCGAGCGCCAGCGAGTGAATCATCGATCCGGCGCGCTGGTGCCCCGGGCCGGCACCGAGCGCAGCGAGGTGACGGCATGAGCGACCCCTACCCGGTGTCCGGCTCGCCGGACAAGGAACCGGCGACCGAGGCGGAGCTGGCCACGACCGGCAAGGCCGACCGGGGCGCCACGATGACCGCACCGAAGCGGCCCACGCCGGAACCCCGGCCCGCGCTGGGCCGGCTCTTCCTGGACAACCTCTGGGCCGCCAACACGGTGACCGTCACCGTGCTCGCGCTGGTCCTGGCGATGCTGGTCGGCGCGGTCCTGATCATCGTGTCGGACCCGGAGGTGCTGGCCACCTACGGCTACATCACCGCCCGCCCGGCCGACGCGCTCAACGCCAGCTGGACGGTGGTCAGCGAGGCGTACGCCAACCTGTTCAAGGGGGCGGTCTTCGACCCGGAGGCGTCCGGCTTCACCGCCGCGTTGAGCCCGATCTCGGAGACCCTCACCTACACCGCGCCGCTGGCCTTCACCGGCCTGTCGGTGGCGCTCGCCTTCCGGGGTGGCCTGTTCAACATCGGCGCGCAGGGCCAGGCGACGATGGGCGTGATCCTGGCCGCCGTGGCCGGCTTCGCGTTGCCGCTGCCCCCGGTGGTGCACCTGGTCGTCGCGTTGATCGCCGGTGCGGTCGGCGGCGCGGTCTGGGGGTTCATTCCCGGCATCCTCAAGGCCCGGACCGGCGCGCACGAGGTGATCAACACGATCATGCTCAACTACGTCGCGATCTACTTCCTGTCCTGGGTCATCGTGCAGAACGGCGTGCAGAACCCGGGCCGGGCGGACGCGATCAGCCGGCCGGTCGACTCCTCCGCCGCCCTGCCCCGGCTGCTCGGCGACAACCTGCGGGTGCACGCCGGCATCCTGCTCGCGGTGCTGGCCACCTGGGCCATCGCCTGGCTGCTCAACCGGTCGACGCTCGGCTTCGAGCTGCGGGCCGTCGGTGCCAACCCGGACGCGGCGCGGACCGCCGGCATCAGCGTCACCAAGACGTACGTGCTGGTGATGGTGATCGCCGGGATGCTCGCCGGCCTCGGCGGCAGCCAGATGGTGCTCGGCTCGACCGCGAACGCGCTCACCCCGCTGGTGATCGCGCAGATCGGCTTCGACGGCATCCTGGTGGCGCTGCTCGGCCGGGTGAAGCCGTGGGGGGTGCTGCTGGCCGCGCTGCTGTTCGGCGCGCTCCAGGCCGGTGGCAACCGGATGCAGTCGTACTCCGGGATCTCGCTGGAGCTGGTCACCGTGCTCCAGGCGCTGATCGTCATCTTCATCGCCGCGCCGGCCCTGGTGAAGGCGATCTTCCAGCTCCGGGCCGCCCGCGCCGCCCGGTTGCAGACGAGCCTCGCGAAGGGCTGGTGAGGCATGTCCACCACCGCTGTTCCCGACGTCGCCGTGGCGGCGGTCGACGAGGGTTTCTGGACCCGCCCCCGCAAGGTCGGCTTGGTCCTGCTGGCGCTGGGCGTGCTCGCCGCCGTGCTGTTCGGGGCGCTGGCCACCGGCCAGCAGGCCCGCTTCACCCTCAGCGAGACCGAGGGTGGCGCGGCGTTGGAGATCCACGGCACGGTCGGCGCGATCCTGTTCGGGATCGTCGCCGCCGCGGCCGGCGGGGCGCTGCTGGCCGGGGTGCCGAAGCGCTGGTTCACCGTGGTCCTCGGCGTCGGGCTGGTCGCCTTCGTGCTGAGCTTCCTGTGCTGGCAGGTCTCCGCCGCCCCCGAGGGCCGCAACTTCATGCCGATGGTCAACATCGTCCGGGGCACCTTCGTCCTGGCCCTGCCGCTGGTCTTCGGCGCGCTGGCCGGGGTGCTCTGCGAGCGGTCCGGCGTGGTCAACGTCGCCATCGAGGGACAGTTGCTGATGGGCGCGTTCAGCGGCGCGCTCTTCGGCAGCCTCAGCGGCAGCGTCTGGGTGGGGCTGGTGGCGGCGGCGATCGGCGGCGCGTTCATCTCGCTGCTGCTGGCCGTCTTCGCCATCCGCTACCTGGTCGACCAGGTCGTCATGGGGGTGGTGCTCAACCTGCTGGCGGTCGGCGTCACCGGCTTCCTCTACGAGCGGCTGATGCAGACCAACGCGGACAGGTACAACAGTGCGCCGCGCTTCGGCAACTGGGAGATCCCGCTGCTGAAGGACATCCCGCTGCTCGGGCCGGCGCTGTTCCGGGGCAACATCTTCCTCTACCTCGGCCTGCTGCTGGTGCTGATCATCCACCTCGCGCTGTTCCGGACCCGGTGGGGTCTGCGGACCCGGTCGGTGGGTGAGCACCCGACCGCCGCCGACACCCTCGGGGTCAAGGTGCTGGGCCTGCGCTACCGCAACGTGCTGCTGGCCGGGGTGGTCGCCGGCATCGGCGGCGCGTCGTACACCCTGGCGCTCTACAGCTTCACCAAGAACATGATCGGTGGAAAGGGCTTCATCGCCCTGGCCGCGCTGATCTTCGGCCGGTGGAGCCCGACCGGCGCGCTGCTCGCCGCGCTCTTCTTCGGCTTCGCCGACCAGCTCGCCACCTACCTCGGCGCGATCGGCAGCAGCATCCCCAGCCAGTTCCTGGCGATGCTGCCCTACCTGGCGACCATCCTGGCGGTGGCCGGGCTGGTCGGTCGGGTCCGGGCGCCCGCCGCCGACGGCAAGCCGTACATCAAGGGCTGAGAAACCGGCCCGGTGCGGGCCCGGCGGGGACCTCCCTGCCGGGCCCGCACCGTTCCCGGCGGACGCCACCCGGGTACGGCCCGGTGCCGGCGGGTGGTGACCGGCGGGCGGCTGGCCGGCACCCTTCCCGCACCCGGGCGGGGTGACCTGGGCAGAATGAGGGGATGAGCGAGATCGACTGGGAGCGCCTGCGGGCCGCCGCCACCGAGGTGATGCGGCACGCCTACGTGCCGTACTCGAAGTTCCCGGTCGGCGCGGCGGCCCTGGTCGACGACGGCCGGGTGGTGGTCGGCTGCAACGTGGAGAACGCCGGCTACGGGGTGACCCTCTGCGCCGAGTGCGGGGTGGTCTCCGCGCTGCACGCCACCGGCGGCGGGCGGCTGGTCGCGATGTCCTGCGTCGACGCGACCGGTGAGCCGCTGATGCCGTGCGGCCGGTGCCGGCAACTGCTCTGGGAGAACGGTGGCCCGGAGTGCCTGGTCGAGTCGAGGACCGGCCCGCTGCGGATGGCGGAGCTGCTGCCGCACGCCTTCGACGTGGCCGACATCGAGGCGGTCGTGGGCGGGGCCCCGGTGCCGGTGGTGCCGGAGCGGCTGGCCGCCTGGCGGGGGCGGGGGACCGTCTTCGTGCACCCGGATCTCTCCGCCGGTCGGCAGGTCTGGACGGCGTACTGGGAGCGGTCGGCGGGGGACACCGACGAGACCGCTCCCGGGGTGCTGGAGGAGGGGCCGAGCTGGGGCCACCCGGCGGAGGCGATCACCTGGGGGTTGGCGCGTACGCCCAGGGTCGTGGTGGTGGACGCGGAGGGCACCATCTTCTGGGCCGGCGAGGGGGAGCCACCGCTGGAGATCCCGGTCCGCTGGGCCGCCTCCTGACCCCGCCGGGGGTCGCGCCGATTTCTGCAACGACTTCAGAGGGAACTCAACGGTGAGTGCTTTTACCGCGGTCGACGTCATCCGGGCCAAGCGTGACGGGGGTGTGCTGAGCGACGGCCAGATCGACTGGGTGGTCGACGCGTACACCCGGGGGTTGGTGGCCGACGAGCAGATGTCCGCGCTGGCCATGGCGATCCTGCTGCGCGGCATGACGACGCCGGAGATCGCCCGGTGGACCGCCGCGATGATCGCCAGCGGGGAGCGGCTGGACCTCTCGGCGGTGGCCCGGCCGACCGTCGACAAACACTCCACCGGCGGGGTCGGCGACAAGATCACGCTGCCGCTCACCCCGCTGGTGGCGGCCTGCGGCGGTGCGGTGCCGCAGCTCTCCGGCCGGGGGCTCGGGCACACCGGCGGCACCCTCGACAAGCTGGAGTCGATCCCCGGCTGGCGGGCGGCGCTGAGCAACGACGAGTTCATCGCCCAACTGCGTGACGTCGGCGCGGTCATCTGCGCGGCCGGTGCCGCCCTCGCCCCGGCCGACCGCAAGCTGTACGCGCTGCGCGACGTCACCGGCACCGTGGAGGCGATCCCGTTGATCGCCAGCTCGATCATGAGCAAGAAGATCGCCGAGGGCACCGGTGCGCTGGTCCTCGACGTCAAGGTCGGCTCCGGGGCGTTCATGAAGAACGTGGCCGACGCCCGCGAACTGGCCCGGACCATGGTGGCGCTCGGCGACGCCCACGGCGTGCGGACGGTGGCCCTGCTCACCGACATGTCCACCCCGCTCGGCCTGACCGTCGGCAACGCGATCGAGGTGACCGAGTCGGTGCAGGTGCTGGCCGGCGGTGGCCCGGCCGACGTGGTGGAACTGACCCTGGCGCTGGCCCGGGAGATGCTCGACGCGGCCGGCCTGCCCGACGCCGACCCGGCCGCCGCGCTGCGTGACGGGCGGGCGATGGACGCCTGGCGGGCGATGGTCCGTGCCCAGGGCGGTGAGCCGGACGCCCCGCTGCCCACCGCCCACGAGACCGAGGTGGTCCGCGCCGACACCGACGGCTACGTCGAGTCGGTCGACGCGTACGCCATCGGGGTGGCCGCGTGGCGACTCGGCGCCGGTCGGGCCCGCAAGGAGGACCCGGTCAGCGCCGCCGCCGGGGTGGTGCTGCACAAGCGCCCCGGCGATCCGGTGCGGGTCGGCGAACCGCTGTACGAGCTGCGCGCCGACGACGCGACCCGGCTGCCGGCGGCGGCCGCGGAGGCCGCCCGTGCGGTGCGGGTGTCGACCGTCGCGCCGACGACGTCGCCGCTGGTCATCGAGCGGATCGGCTGAAAGTTCGCACCACCGGCGACCGGTCGACCGACGGGGGTCGGCCGGCATGGTGCCGGTCGCAACGGAACGCTATCCTCCCTGGTCAGGGGGACCGAACGGCGGTATCGCCGCGTGAGCAGACAGGGAATCCGATCGTGCTGGTAGCCGCGCCCGATCCCCGGGAGGTCCGCGAGGCGAGCCTCGACGAGTTGTCCCGGCTGCGTCTGCCCCTGCCACCGACCCAGTTTCCCCTGGTCTGGGAGCCGGGTGACGAGATCGAACTGCGGCCCACCGTGGAGATCGAGGCCCGCATCGCCGTGCTGCACCTGATCCTGGCCCGCTGCTTCGGGATGCCGGCGCAGACCGCGATGAGCTGGCTGCTCGACTCCCACCTGGTCGACATGGTGACCCCGCCCGAGTGGCAGTTCGTGGTGGGCGGCAAGGGCGACCACCGCTCGTTCGTCCTGCACCACGACGCGCTCTTCTCGCTGTCCTGGGTGCTGGGCCTGAGCAAGCAGCTCGACCCGACCATCCCGGTGGACGAACGGCTGGTGGAGCGGATGCCGTACCTCGCCGGTGGGGAGACCTTCGGCCAGTGGCGGGCCCGCATCCTGGCCGCCCCGCAGCACCCGGCGGACGCCGCCGCCCTGCTCGACCTGCACTACTGCCTGGACTGGGCGTACCTGGAGGTGGAGAAGTCGGGTCAGCGGCTGCCCGGCCTGGTGGACGCGAACGCGATCGGCCAGCGCCGGTGGGCGTTGGAGTGGGCGGTGATGCTGCGCGGGCCGTACCACGACGAGCCGCCGGGCTGGGAAGAGGTCGACCTCTCCACCTGAGCCGGCGGAGGGCCTTCGTGGCCCGACGACCGGCCGGTCCCCCCGTCACGTCGTGGTCGACCGGGTCGTCCCGTGCCCGGTGACGCCGTGGTCAGCGGGGTCGCCAGGCGGTGAGGCGTACCGAGGCGGTCACGGTGACCGGGGTGGGCAGTGCCTCGATCGCGGCGGCGAGCCGCAGCGGGTCGGTGTGCCAGGCGCTCGGCCCCATCCCGACCAGGGTGGCCACCTCGGCCCGGTCGAGGGTGAGCCGGGCGGTGTGCACGGCGGTGCGTTCCGGCGTGAACTGCCCGGCGAGGCTGTCGGCGACCCGGTCGGCCTTGGCCGGGTCGACCCGCAGCAGCCCGAGCACGTCGACCAACTCGGCGAGGTGGGCGTCGGTGGGCGTGACCACCAGCAGCGCCCCGGCCGGGTGGAGCACCCGGTGGAACTCGACGCCGTTGCGCGGGGCGAAGACGTTGAGCAGCACGGCGACCGACCGGTCGGCCAGCGGCAGCTGCTGCCAGGTGTCGGCGAGCGCGGCGGCGGCCCGGGGATGGGCGCGGGCGGCGCGGCGCAGCGCCGGCTTGGCGACGTCCAGGGCCAGACCGACGGCGTCGGGCAGCGCCGCCAGCACCGCCGCGAGGTGCCACCCGGTGCCCGCCCCGGCATCCACCACCAGCGGGTACGCCCCGAAGCGCGCCTCCGCCTGGCGGTCCGCGCTCCCGTTCGCCTCCACCGGTCCGCCCACCTGCGCCGCACCGGTCGTCTCCGCATGTTGGCCCGCCTGCGCCGGCTCGGTCGCTGCTGCTGGTCCGGTCGTCTCTGTCGATCCGGTGGTTGCTGTCGGTCGGCTTGTCTCTGTCGGTCCGCTTGTCTCTGTCGGTCCGCTTGTCTCTGTCGGTACGGTCGCCTGCGTCGGTCCGTTCGGCGCGGCCAGGGCGGATGACGCCGCCTCGGCCAGGGCGGACGAGATCACGTCGTAGTGCCCGGCGGCCAGGAAGTCGGCTCGGGCGGCGACCATCTCGGCGGTGTCCCCGACGTGCGGGGCGCGGCCGGTGAGCAGGTTGACGTACCCCTGCCGGGCCAGGTCGAAGCTGTGCTGGCGGGGGCAGCGCAACGCGCGGGTGTCGGTGGCGGCGGCCAGCGGCTGGGCGCAGACCGGGCAGCGCAGCCGGGCGACGATCTGCGGGTGCGTCGCGTCGACGGGTTGCTCGGACGGGTGCGGCGCGGTCACCCGCAGCAGCCTACGGCGCGGGCCGGTCGGGTCGGTGGTGTGTCTGATCAACTCAAGTGTGTCGCTGTAGCGGTATCCGTTCGCGTCGACACCGCCATGTCGGCGATGTGGCGAGCCGAGCCAGCCCGGCACGCAGGTCGGGCACGCGGGTCGTCGGGCACGCGGGTCGGCGGGTCGGTGCGAGCCTGATCGCCAGCCGTCGGGGCGCGTGACTAGGGTCGGGGGATGGTCGCAATCCGATACGAGGACATCGTCAAGGTCCCGAAGGCGCTGCTGCACGATCACCTCGACGGCGGCCTGCGGCCGGCGACGGTCGTCGAGTTGGCCGCTGAGGTGGGTCACGAGCTGCCCAGCACCGACCCCGAGGCGCTCGGCCGGTGGTTCGCCGAGGCGGCGCACTCCGGTTCGTTGGAGCGCTACCTGGAGACGTTCGCGCACACCGTCGCGGTCATGCAGACCGCCCCGGCGCTGCGTCGGGTGGCCCGCGAGTGCGCGCTCGACCTGGCCGCCGACGGCGTCGTGTACGCCGAGGTCCGGTTCGCCCCCGAGCAGCACCTGGAGCAGAACCTCACCCTGGACGAGGTGGTCGAGGCGGTCGTCGCCGGTTTCGTCGAAGGCAGCGCGGAGGCTGCCGCGGCGGGCACCCCGATCCGGGTCGGCACCCTGCTCACCGCGATGCGGCACGCCGCCCGGTCGCAGGAGATCGCCGAGCTGGCCGTCCGGCACCGGGACGCCGGGGTGGTGGGTTTCGACATCGCCGGTGCGGAGGCGGGCTTCCCGCCCACCCGGCACCTGGACGCCTTCGAATACCTCCAGCGGGAGAACTTCCACTTCACCATCCACGCCGGCGAGGCGTTCGGGCTGCCGTCGATCTGGCAGGCGATCCAGTGGTGCGGGGCGGACCGGCTCGGCCACGGGGTGCGGATCGTGGATGACATCACCCCCGGCCCGGTGCCGACGCTCGGCCGGCTGGCCGCGTACGTGCGGGACAAGCGGATCCCGCTGGAGCTGTGCCCGTCGTCGAACGTGCAGACCGGGGCGGTGGCATCCATCGCCGACCACCCGATCGGACTGCTGCGGGAGCTGCGGTTCCGGGTGACGGTGAACACCGACAACCGGTTGATGAGCGGCACCTCGATGTCGCGCGAGATGGCGCTGCTGGTGGAGAACTTCGGCTACGGCTGGAACGAGCTCCAGTGGTTCACCGTCAACGCGATGAAGAGCGCCTTCATCCCGTTCGACGAGCGGTTGGCGATCATCGACGAGGTGATCAAGCCGGCGTACGCGAAGCTGATCGGCTGATTCACCGGTGCGGGTGGCCGGCTACCAGGTCGGCCACCCGGCGCAGGATCTCCCGGGCGTGGGCCGCCTCGGCGCCGAGGCCGGTCTGCCGGCGCAGCACCGCCGGTTCGGCGCGCAGCAGCGCCACCCCGCGCCGGATCAGCACCTTCGGTGCCTTGCGCTGCTCGGACAGGTCCCGGGCCAGCCGGCGGACGAAGGTCGCCCCGCGCGGCCGACGCAGCGCGTACGCCCCGGCGAGCAGCCCCCGACGGCGGCACTCCTCGACAATCTCGGCGGCGAAAATCCCTTCGGCGATGAAAAGTGGCGATCCGGTCACTTCGAATGGCCGGGTGGCCACCCGACGATCCGCACCGATCGCATAGACGGGCACATCGGCCCGACCCTGCTGGGCCAGTTGGTCAATTGTCTCCACGGCCGTTCCCGCGTCCCACGACTCGGGCGCGTCCCAGTCGACCAGTCCGTTCTGTCGCGGCAACGTAGGGTCATCACCGTTCTTGTAGAAGTCGTCCAGACAGAGCACGGGAAGGCCGGTTCGTTGGGCTATGTACGACTTTCCGGACCCGGAGGGCCCGGCGAGGAGGACAACGCGGTGGCGATATTCCATTACTTTGAGTGACTCCGGAAAGACGGATTGCGATCAAATTGCATCAACATCTCATCACACCTCCGGTGACCGACAACCTGGGCTTTCTCTTTCAGGGGAGGCGTGATGGAATCTCGGAGGTCCGACCCGCCGGGTCGGTTGCTGGGCGTTGCCCGTGGCAACGCGGAGACGCTGGAATCGCGAGGGCGGTGACGTGAGCAAACGGCCAACGACGGCGGGCTCCTTCCTGTCGCGTCTGCGTCGGCCAGCCGGCCGGCTCCGCGACATGCCGATCTGGTCCAAGCTCGGCCTGATCATGATCGTGCCGACCATCGCCACGGTCGTCGTGGGTACCAGCGGGCTGGTGGACCACCTGCAGATGCTCAACAACGCCAACCGGGCAGGTGACCTGGCCAATCTGGTGGGTTACTCCGGTGACCTGGTCAACACCCTCCAGGACGAGCGCACCAACGCCGTGCTGCTGCTCGGCTCGCCCAAGGGGCAGGCCCGTGCGCAATACCAGGAGGCGTACAACCGGGTCAACCAGCGGGTCGACCAGTCGAAGACGCCCTACTCGCAGCAGCGCGGCGAGATCGAGGGCCTGCCGGCGACCCTGGAGACGCAGCTCGACCGGATCGACGGCGACCTGTCGGAGATGCCCGGCATCCGGAGTCAGGTCTACAACGGCAAGCTCCGGCTCAGCGAGGCGGTCAGCCGGTACACCGGTCTGATCAACAATCTGATCACCATCCGTGACTCGGCCACCCAGCTCGCCGGCGACAACGACCTGAGCGACCAGATGCGGGCCGCCGCGGCGATGGCCCGCGCCAAGGAGTACGCCTCCGTCCGCCGGATCGCGGTCCACCAGGTGCTGCTGCAGAAGGCGTACACGCCCGCCCTGCGGGAGCTGTACATCTCCAGCAACACCGGTGAGCAGCAGGCCCTGCAGAGCTTCCAGGCGGTGGCCAGCCGCGCCGAGCGCGAGTTCCAGGACCAGACCATCTCCGGTTCGGACCGACGCCAGGCGGACATCTACGCCGGTCAGGTCAGCGCGCTGAACAGCGACAAGCTGGACGGCCTCACCTTCAGTACCGACCAGTGGGACGCGGCCATGGTCGCGTACGCCCAGCTCAACCGGGCCGTGGAGGTGCGACTCGACAGCGACGTCGTGGCCAAGGCCGACGAACTGCGCTCCGACGTGCAGCGTCAGGTCTTCCTGGAGACCGGCCTGCTGCTCAGCATGCTGCTGCTGGCGATCCTCTTCGCCTACCTGGTCGCCCGGTCGATGGCCCGCTCGCTGCGCGAGCTGCGCCAGGGTGCGCTGTCCATCGCCCAGTTCGGCCTTCCGCAGGCGGTGGCCCGGCTGCGGGACCCGCAGTTCACCGGCCAGCAGTCCCCGGCGCAGTTGGCCAACCAGATCGCCGAGCCGCTGCCGGTCCGCAGCCGGGACGAGTTCGGCCAGGTGACCGAGGCGTTCAACGCCGTCCACCTGGAGGCCGTCCGGACCGCCGCCGAGCAGGCGGCGCTCCGCTCCTCGGTCGCGACGATGTTCGTCAACCTCGCCCGCCGTTCGCAGATCCTGGTCGACCGGCTGATCGGCCACCTCGACCGGCTGGAGCGCGGCGAGGAGGACCCGGACCGCCTGGCCGAGCTGTTCCAGCTCGACCACCTGGCCACCCGGATGCGCCGCAACGACGAGAACCTGCTGGTCCTCGCCGGGGCCGACTCCACCCGGGTGCAGCGCGAGCCGGCCGCCCTGATCGACGTGCTGCGCGCCGCCCAGTCCGAGGTCGAGCACTACACCCGGATCGAGTTCGGGGTCATCGACCGGGACATCGAGGTCTCCGCGCACGCGGTCAACGACCTGGTCCACCTGGTCGCCGAGCTGTTCGACAACGCGACCGCGTTCTCCCCGCCGGACTCCCAGGTGTTGGTCGAGGCCCGCCGGGTCGGCGACCGCGCGTCGCTCTACGTCGAGGACCGGGGCATCGGCATCAGCGCCGAGCAGTTGTCCGACCTCAACGAGCGGCTCGCCACCCCACCCCAGGTGGACGTGGCCGTCTCCCGCATGATGGGCCTGGTCGTGGTCGCCCGGCTGGCCTCCCGGCACGGCGTCAAGGTCGAGCTGCGACCCGGCACCGACCGGGGGACCGTGGCCGAGGTCGTCCTGCCCACCTCGGTGCTGGTGCCCCGCGCCCTCACCGGCCGGGCCCCGGGCACCCCTGGCCTGCCGGGCCCCGGCCCCCAGTTCGGCGGCGCCGCGCCGGCCTTCGGCGGCGGCACCCCGAGCTTCGGCGGCGCCGCCCCGGCCTTCGGTGGGTCCGGCGGCACCCCGACCTTCGGCGCGCTGCCCGCGCTCGGCAACGGCCAACCGCCGGCCCCCCGGCAGGGGGACTCCGGCAACCAGGTCACCTTCGGCGGCCGGCCCTTCGATCCGGCCGCCCCGCGCAACGGCTCCGTTTCCCCCGCCAACGGCGGACGCGGACTGCCCGCCTGGTCGGACCTCACCGGTGCCAGCGGAATCAACGGTGGCGACAGCTTCAACCCGCGTCCCACCAACGGGCAGTCGATCGATCCGCTGCCCCAGCGGCGGAGCACCGACGACCCGGACAGCACCGGCCAGCAGCCGATCATCCCGCGCCAGCTACCGAGCAGCCCCGAGGCCCGGCCCTACAGCTCCCCACCGGTCCCGCCGGTGTCGGCGCCACCGCTGCCGCCCTCGTACCCGGCCGCGCCGGTCTCCGGTCAGCCCGTCTCGGGTCAGCCGGTCTCCGGCTATCCGGTGTCCAGCCAGCCGGTCTCCGGCTATCCGGTGTCGGGTCAGCCCTCGTCGGGTTACCCGGTATCGGGTCAGCCCTCCACGGGGTACCCGGTGTCGGCGTCCCCGTACGCCGGTCACCCGGGCGCGCCGGTCTCCGGATCGCCCAGCGGTCCGCTGCCGGGCCGGCCCACCTCGGGCGGGGCCGCACCGGGTGCCGGCGCACCGCCGGCCTGGCCGCCGGTGGCCAACCCCGACCGCGACACGGCCACCCCGCCGGTCCCCGAGCGGCTTGCCGCCGCACTGGACATGACCACCGAGCTGCCCCGGGTGCCGCGCTCCGAGCCGACGCCGCCGGCCCCTCGGCAGCCGGTGACGCCACCGGTACGGGCCGCGCAGCCGGCTACCAACCGGCCGTTGACGCCGCAGCAGGCTCCTCAGCAGCGGTACGCGGACGAGACGATGGAACTGCCGATCTTCCGAGAACTCGAGTCGGCCTGGTTCCGCACCCGCAAGCCAGGCCCGGACGAGGCAGCCGGTGCCAAGCAGTCGGTGACCAACGGCGCGGGGACCTCGCAGTCCGCCGTCGACACCGCCATCCACCCGGCCCAGTACACCGCACCAGGGACGACAGGCGGCGCACCGATGGCAGACACCGCGCCGGTCGGGGGCGTGCCGCGTGACAACGGGTCGACAGGCAACGGGGGTCTCCCCGGTCGCGGCGACGGCCCGGTGACCCGCCGCCCTGCCCCGCAGCCCACCGCCTGGCAGACCGCCGCCGACGACGGCTGGCGGGCAGCGGTGGCCGCCACCGAGGCGCCGGTGGCCGGAACCACCCAGACGGGCCTGCCGAAGCGGACGCCGATGGCGCAGCTCGTGCCAGGGGCGATCGAGAAGCCGACCACATCGGTGCAGCGACGTACGCCGGAGGCGGTCAGGGGTCTGCTCTCGGCCTACCATCGAGGTGTGCAACGCGGCCGGACCACCCCGGACAACCCCACCAACCCGGACGCGACTCCGGGCGGGCAGCAATCCTCGCCGTCTGGCTTCGGCCCGGCGCGCGGGAGCGGGCAGAAGGAGCAAGAAGGATGACAACTACGCAGGATCTTGGTTGGCTGCTGGCCAACTTCGCCGACCGGGTGCCGGGTGTCGCGCACGCGGTCGCGGTATCCGCCGACGGCCTGCTCCTCGCTTCGTCGCGCGACCTGCCCCGGGACCGGGCCGACCAGTTGGCCGCGATCGCGTCCGGCCTGGTCAGCCTGACCCAGGGTGCAGCCCGCTGCTTCGAGGGCGGGGCGGTGTTGCAGACCGTGGTCGAGATGGACAACGGCTTCCTGTTCCTGATGTCCATCTCGGACGGGTCGTCGTTCGCCGTGCTGGCCGCCCGTAGCTGTGACGTCGGTCAGGTCGGTTACGAGATGGCGTTGCTGGTCGACCGGGTGGGCGATGCGCTCACCCCGCAGGCTCGTACGGCTGTCGGGATGATGGGCTGACCGGGCTGACCACCTGGTCGGCGCGGGACAACGACAACAACGACGGGTTCCACCGGGTGAGAACCGGTGACGGGTGCGAAGGAGGTGAGCGGCGAGATGGTCGATCGTGACGAACCGACAGGTGCGTTGGTCCGGCCGTACGCCGTGACCCGTGGTCGTACCCGTCCCCGGCTCGACATCGCCCTGGAGGCGCTCGTCGAGACGACGGTGCGCGGTCGCGCTACTGCCGGCGGCAACGGCGGTCAGGGCCGGGAGCACCAGTACATCGCCGCGCTGTGTGACGGACGGGTGCAGTCGCTCGCGGAAATCGCGGCGCGGATGCAGCTCCCGCTGGGCGTGGCCCGGGTGCTCATCGCCGACATGGCGACGGACGGCCTGGTCGCGGTCCACGAGCCGACCATCTTGGACGACTCGGACGACGCGGTGGGCACTGAACTGCTGGAGAGGGTGCTGAGTGGACTTCGCAGGCTCTGACATGTCGCAGCGGCCGCCTGCCCCGAACGGGCGCGTGACGTCGGCGAAGATCGTTATCGCCGGTGGGTTCGGCGTCGGCAAGACGACGCTGGTCGGTTCGGTCTCGGAGATCACACCGCTGACCACCGAGGCCATCATGACTTCCGCCGGCGTGGGCGTCGACGACACCCGGCAGGTGCCGGGCAAGACGACGACCACGGTGGCGATGGACTTCGGCCGTATCTCGATCGATCGGGATCTGATTCTGTACCTGTTCGGTACACCCGGTCAGACGCGGTTCTGGTTCATGTGGGACGAACTGGTCCGGGGTGCCATCGGTGCCGTGGTCCTGGTCGACACCCGCCGGTTGGCCGACTGTTTCGCGGCGATCGACTTCTTCGAGCACCGGCGGCTGCCGTACCTGGTGGCCATCAACTGCTTCGACGGGATGCAGTACCACGACCCGCAGGACGTCCGGGACGCGCTGGCGATCTCGACCGACGTGCCGGTGGTGGCCTGCGACGCCCGTAACCGGGAATCGACCAAGCACGTGCTGATCTCGCTGGTCGAGTACGTGCTCACCATGCGCCGGTCGCGCGCGGTCGCGCCGGCCTGATCGACTCCGACGCGCCCGGTGGCGGCTCCGGCCGTGACCGGGCGCGTTTGCGTTCCTCGGTCACGGCCCGCCGCACCGGCCGGTAGCCGGTGAGGAAGCGTCCCGCCGCTGTGCTCGTGCGGCCGCTGAGGGCCACCTGGGCGGGGTCAATGCGCTGTAGTGATCACCGGGGGGAGTGCCGTCCCCGGTGCAACGACACTGGCCCGGCCGGAAGAACCGGACCGGGCCAGGCGAAACCGTCAGACTGTCAGGACCGGTATCCGGCGGAGCGGAACTCGTACTCCCGATCGTCTTCCCGCTCGGTCGGGTCGCGGCTGAAGTCCCAGCCGCCAGCGGCCTCACGTCCCGGCCGGCCGCCAACGGCGAAACCGCCGATCTCCTGCCCACGACGCCAGCCACGGAAGTAGCCGGTGGTGTTCTCGGCGAGGCTCGCGGCGTCCCGGACGATCCGCAGCGGACGCTCCTCGCGCAGCGGCGAGCCGGGAACCAGGTTGGCCTGGGGGACCCGCTTGGGCAGCCCGGCCGAGGTTTCCGCGCCGACCGCCGGCTGGGCCACCTTTTCCGCGGCCTGCCACCCGGTGTCCGCGGTGGACGACCACTCCAGGTCATTCTCGTCGCCGTGCCCGACGAACCACGCCGACTTGGCCTGGGCGAAGATCAGCAGGTCGCCATCGCCCTCGTCGGAGACCGGTGGCGGGCGGTGCTCCATCGGCGCGGGACGACGTTCGGCCGGCTCCGGTCGCCGCTCCAGGCTCGGCCGCTCGCTGCGCGTCGGCCGCTCGGAGCGGTCGAGGAGCTCCGACCGCTCGGGTCGGTCAAGACGCTCGGGTCGGTCAAGGCGCTCCGGCCGCTCCAGGCGCGCCGGCCGCTCGACCCGGGTCGGGCGGTCCAGATGTTCCGCCCGCTCGGGGCGCTCGGGCCGGTCGAGGCGCTCCGGACGGTCGGGCCGGGTGGCCCGTCCGGGGCGGCCGGCCTCATCCCGGTCGACCAACCGCAGAGGGGGCGTGTCGAGGTGCGGATCGGCCGCGGCGTCCAGCCCGCCCCGCAACGCCCGGTCGGCCAGCGGCGGCGGCTCCACCAGCCGCAACATCGGCGGTTCCTGGGGCAGGTCGTCGGCCAGCCAGGGCGGGGTGATCCGACGGCCGGCACCCGGGTCGGCGGGGGCGTCAGCCGATCGACCGGCCCGCTCACCGTACGCCGGCACGACCGGGTTGGTGGCGGAGCTGTCGGCCGGGTTCTCGGGGTTGTTGACCAGCGGCCAGTTCGCCCGCGAACCCGGCGGGGCGGTCGGCTCCGGCTCGGGCCGGGAGAGCGGCACCGGGACGTTCAGGTCGGTCGCGCTGAATCCACCGGTGGGCGTCGAGAGCGCACCACTGGTCTTCGGCCGGGGTGGGATCACGGTGCGCTGCCGCTCGGCGCGGGCGTTGTTGATCGCGGCGGTGGTCAGCGTCGGCCGGAACGGCTCACCGGCCTCGGCAGGTGGCACGTTGCCGCGCTGCGCCGGGGCGATCGGGGTGATCCCCGGAGGGGGCGGTGGTGGGGCCGAGACCGGCCGGTTCGCCGGAGCATCCATCCCGCGCCGGATCGGCGGGATCATGGTGGTCGGCGCGTCCGACCCGGGTCGGCCCGGCGGCATGCCCTGGTCTGCCCGTGCGGGCGGCGTCGAGGTCGGCAGACCGGCGGCGGCGGCCGGGGTCACCGGCCGGGGGGCCACCGGCGGTGGAGCGATCGGGGCGGGGGCCACCGGCGGCGGGCCGAGCGGTCGCGGCGCGGTCGGCATCGCCCCACCGGGGACCGGCTCGGGACGGCTACGTCGCCCGGTCGGGACCGGTGGTGCCGGCTCGGGGGCCGGACCGGGCGCAGGCCCGTGCCGGTGCCACTGATGCCGGTCAGCTCGCCGACCTGCTCGCCCCGGCGGGCGGCGGCCCGGCGGCCCGGCAGCGGGCTCGGGGCGCTGACCCGGCTGCTGAGCGCGCCCACCAGGGCCTCGCAGCCGGCGTCACAGGCGCGTACCGCGGCGACCGACTGCCGGACGGTCTCGGCGACGGCGGAGGTGAGCGCCCGGTTGACGGTCGCCCGGCGCGGAGTCTCGGAGATGGCGACCCGTAGGGCGGTGACCGCCGCCTCGATCTCCCCGGCCTCAGCCACCCCGTCGGCGGTGAGGTGTGCGGCGACCGCCTCGGCGGCGACGGACATGTCGCGGCCCCGGGCCGACGTGCCGCCGAGCATGTTCGGCTCGGGCAGTGCGTCGAGGACGGCCAACGCCACCGGATCGGCCGGGTCCGGGTACGCCCGCAGGGCGGCCGGGTAGAGCTCGCGGAGCACCTCGCGCAGTGCCACGGCGGCGGAGTGCCGACCACTGGACAGGGCAGCGTGTGCGGCGAGAACCTGCTTGAAGCCGGCCAGGTCCCGGGGAGCCGGCAGGGTGACCGCGGAGAGCGCGCCGGCCTGGAGGGCGCGGGCCAGGCCCACCGCCCGCCGTTCAGCCGGCGCGGACTGCATCTCCTCCAGGGAGTCGTCGTCGGCGAACCGCTCGGCGAAGTCGTCGACCGAGTCGTCGTCGGCGATCGCCAGTGGACGGCCGGCCGCACTCAGCAGCGAGGTGACCGTGTGGTCGTCGCTGTCGGCCGCGATCGCCGCGCCGCTCGGCCCGCCCGACCGTTCCACGAGCAGCGTGACGAGCTGGGCGTAGCCCGCCGCGTCGTCACTGATCTCGTAGACGTGCAGCAGACGGCCTGCGTCGTCGACCACGGCGGACGTCAACGTCGATCCGGCCGAGGTCGGTCGGTCGGCCGGATCTGCCGAGGCCAGACCGCAGTACACGCGCACGAGCGCCACGGCGTCGTCCTCCCTCCGGGACACAGGTCTATTCTCTGCCAGCCACTGATGCTCCCCGTTCGGGGTCAGTCGCGCCAGTCCACGACGGCAGAGATCTTGCCGACAATGGTGCGCCATCCCAAGCTTGCGGTCTGGGCACCGATTTTCTTCAGCCGCCTACGGCCGAGAAATCCACCGACTCCGCCGTTGACAGAAGCGCGCAGCGCCTCGTCGAGATCGTCCAGGCTGGATCCGGCCGAGAGCATGTCCAGCACGGCCGGTAGCCGCAGTGCGTACGACAGGTCACGGGCGACCTCGCCGGCCTCGATCAGCAGGGTGGGGTCCCACGTGTCGTGCCCACCGCGCAGGTTCTCCACGACCAGGTCGAGCTCGTAGGTGTCCTCGTCGCGCGGGGCGATGTCGGTCGGCTCCACCCGTTCGGACAGTTCATTCCAACCGTCCAGTTGAGACAGGTCGTTGGGTGCCCCGGAGCGGATGAAACTGACCAGCGACTCGGGCGTCTTGAACAGCAGCAGCCGGCCCTTGTGGGTCAGGAAGACCGGCACCTCCTCGTCGCCGTCGGCGTCCTCGTCGGCGTCCGCGGCGTCCTCGTCGGCATCGGCATCCGCGTCGGCGTCGGGCGTGTCGGTGTCGGTGCTGCCCTTGCCGCCGGCGCGCTTGCCGTCGGTCCCGCCCTTCCGGTCGGCGTCGTCCTCGGTCTCGTCCTCGGCCGAGAGCGCGGCGAACTCCTCGTCGAGGATCACCACCTCCTCGTCGTCCTCGGTCTCGGCGACCTGACGTCGGGCCAGGAAGGGGTCGTCCTCGTCGCGCTCGGCGACGTCCGTCGGGGTCAGCTCACGCGCCGCCCGGTACGCCCGAAGCGTGAAGCCGGTGCCGGCGGGCAGGGCGATCTCGACCGGATCGATGCTCAGCTCGTCCCAGAGCGAGCGGTCGGCCGGGCCGGGCTCCACGTCGGGCCCGGCCGGCCCGTCGGTGTCGCCGAGCGCGGGTTCGTCGGCGTCGGGCCGTTGGGGCGACTGGCGGGCCACGCTGACCTCCGTGTGCGTCGGGTTACCCACTCGGCGGCACTGCGGTCGCCGAGTGACTCTGGGCACATACCCTAATGGGCGGCCGGGCATGGGCCGACCCCGCACCCCGACGGCGGCCGGAACGCGTGCCCACTGGTGGTCCGGGCGGCAGACAAGTAGCGTAGCTACGCATGAAGGCTCAGGCGCTGCACGGCCACCTCGACGCCCTGCTGCTGGCCGTGCTGGAGCAGGGGGAACTGCACGGCTACGCGGTCATCGAGGCGCTGCGCGCCCGCAGCTCGGGCCAGCTGGATCTGCCCACCGGCACCATCTACCCGGCGTTGCGTCGGCTGGAGCGGGCCGGTCACGTGGCCAGCTCCTGGAGCACGGTCAACGGTCGGGAGCGGCGTACGTACCGGCTCACCGAATCCGGGCGGGCCTCGCTGGCCGGCGAGCGGGCCGGCTGGCGCGAGTTCAGCGCCACCGTCGGCCGGTTCCTCGACCCCGCCGGCCCGCCCGCCGCGCCCGCCTGACCCCGCGTCACCGGTGTGCGTCAGCGGGCGGCGACCAGCCACGAGCGGGAGGCCCGGAAGAGCGCGAAGTGGGCGGCGCCGGCCAGCACCGCCCCGATGATCATCGGGGGCCAGGTCAGGGCGGCGTCCCACAGCGCGACCGACCAGGCGAAGAGCGCCACCCCGGCCACCGCACCGACGGCCAGTGCCCCGGTCAGTCCCCAGCCGAGCAGCCGGCCCACCGTCGTGGCGGCCCGGCCCCGACGGGCCGCCCAGGCCCCGAACGACAGGGCGGCCAGCGCCATCCCGGCCACGACCAGCCAGATGCCGTTCATCGATCCGGCGAGCAGCTGGTAACCGGCCGGTGGTGGCGGCCCGCCGCTCCAGCTCGACCCCCGCCAGGTCAGGTCACCGCCGGCCGTCAGCAGGACGGCGATCACCAGCGCCCGCCGGGACAGCCCGCGCAGCGCCCCGGCGGCCAACTCCGCCTGGTACGCCGGAGCCAGCTCCGCCGGCGTACCGAAGTCGGCCACGGCCCGCCGCTCGGCGTCCCGCGCCGGCAGGCCGGCTTCCCGGTACGCCTCGGTGGCGTCGTCCAGCGAGTCCCGTACCTCGCGGATCAGTTCGGTCCTGAGCCGGGCCGGGCCGCGCAGCCGGGACTCCAGCTCCCGCAGCCGCTCGTCGATCCCTACCTCGTCGCAGGCGCGCATGGCACCACCCTGCCACGGCCCGACGTGCCCGCGCGTCGGGGAGATTCCCGGACCCGGGCCCCGGTGTGGATCGGGGGCCGGACCGCGATCCAGGCCCCGGCTGCCGGGGCGGGACCCGGTGTCAGGGAGTCAGTGCCAGGTATCCGCGCTCGGCCGCCTCCTGGAGCACCCACTGGTCCCGGTACCAGCCGGGGGCGGTGACCAGATCGGTGTGCCGCCCCCGCTGGACGATCCGGCCGGCGTCCAGGACCACGACCTCGTCCATCCCGGCCAGGCCGCTGAGCCGGTGGCTGATCAGCAGCACCGAACGCCCGGCGGGAGTCGCTGCCAGCACCCCGGCGAGCACCGTGTCGGCGGCGACCGGGTCGAGGCCCTCGGTCGGCTCGTCCAGCACCAGTACGCCGGGGGCGGCGAGCAGTGCCCGGGCCAGCGCGAGCCGCTGCCGCTGTCCACCGGAGAGCTGACCGCCCTCCTCGCCGACCAGGGTGTCCCAGCCGTCCGGCTGCTCCCGTACCCAGTCCAGCAGGCCGGCGGCGCGCATCGCGGCGGACAGCTCCGCCTCGTCCGCGTCCGGCCGGCCGAGCAGCAGGTTCTCCCGCACCGAGGCATGGAAGACGTACGCCTCGGCGAGCAGGCCACCGATCGCCCGGGGCAGTTCCTCGGGCGGGTACGCCGACACGTCCCGGTCCGCGAGGGTCACCCGGCCGGCGTCGGGACGTACCGCTCCGGTCAGCACCGCGGCCAGGGTGCTCTTGCCGGCGCCACTCGGTCCGACGACCGCGATCCGACGTCCGGCGGGCAGGTCGAGGTCGAATCCGGCCAGTGCGGGTGCGGCACCCTCCCGGTACCGGACGACGACCCCGTCGAACCGCACGTCGCGCGCCACCGCCCCCGCGCTCCCCGGGCCACCACCGTCCACCGGGCGACCACCGTCCACCGGGCCACCGCCGTCCACCGGGCCACCGCTCACCACCGGGCCAGCGGCCTGCACCGGGCTGGTCTCGGGGGTGGGTTCGTCGAGCAGGGCGGCGACCCGGGACAGGCCGGCGCGGAGCTGGGTCCGTTGCCGCGCCGCGCCGACCAGCGCCAACGCGATCTCCACCGCGGCGAGGGTGCCGACGGCGAGCACGCCCACCAGCACCCCGGCCACGTCGGCGCGGAGCGCGGTGAGCACCACCCCGGCCGCGGTCAGCCCGGCCACCAGCACCCCGGCCGCGTCCACCGCGAAGCCGGTCGCGGCGAGCCGGCGTTCCAGTCGGGCCAACCGGTCGGCACGGCGGGTCGCGGCCCGCAGCGCCTGGCCGGTGGCCCCGAAGGCGGCCAGGTCGGCGGCACCGTGGGTGAGGTCGATGGCATCGGTGGCGAGCGCCCCGCGCAGCGGCGCCACCTCGTCGGCGGCCCGTCGGGTCAGCGCGGTCGCCAGCACCGGCAGCGCCACCCCGGCGACCAGCAGGCCGACCGCGAGCACCCCGGCCGAGGGCAGCGAGATCAGCGCGGCCCCACCGACGGCCAGCACCCCGACCAGGGCGGCTGCCGCCCCGGGCACGAGCACCCGGAGCAGGAGGTCCTGAACCGCCTCGACGTCGGAGACCAGTCGGCTCAGGGCGTCCCCGGTGCGCTGGCCGGCCGGGGTGGGCCGGGCGGCGAGGGTGGCGAAGACCCGGGCACGGACGTCGGTGATCAGGCGCAGCACGGCATCGTGCCCGGCGAGCCGTTCGGTGTAGCGCAGCACGCCCCGGCTGACGGCCAGCGCCCGGACGGCGACGATGGCGACGGTGAGCCGGTCCAGCGGTGGCTGGCCGGCGGCGCTCATCAGCAGCCAGGTGGCGGTGGCCATCAGGGCCAGTCCGGCGAGTTCGGTGGCCGAGGCGAGCAGCCCGGCCCCCAGCAGCCGACCCAGGTACGGCCGGGCCAGTCGCAGCACCACCCGCTCGGGCCGGCCGGCAGGGGCGGAACCGGTGCTCACCGGCGGGCCTCCCCGGATGGGGAACGGGTCGGTGCGGGCAGCCTGGCGGGGGTCGGTCCGGTGCTCATCGGCGGGCCTCCCCGGCCGGTGTCGGGGTGAGCTCGGTCACCCGGCCGGCGGCGACGTGCAGGACCCGGTCGGCGTCTGCCAGCAGTGCCGGCCGGTGTGCCACCAGCAGGGCGGTCCGGCCGGCCACCAGCCGCCGGGTGGCCGCCAGGACGGTCGTCTCGCTCGCCGTGTCCAGCCGGGCGGTCGGCTCGTCGAGCAGCACCAGCGGGGCGTCCCGGAGGAAGGCGCGGGCCAGGGCGACCCGCTGCCGCTGACCGCTGGACAGCCCGTGGCCGCGCTCGCCGAGCAGGGTGCCCAGCCCGTCGGGCAGGGCGTTGACGACCTCGTCCAGGGCGGCGTCGGTGACCGCGCCGGCCAGGGCGACGTCCGGCGTGTCGGGGGCGCTGAGCCGGATGTTGTCGGCCAGCGTGGCGGCGAACAGGTGGGCCCGCTGCGGCACCCAGGCGATCTGCCGCCGCCAGTCGTCGGGGTCGACGTCGGCCAGGTCGACCCCGGCGACGGTGATCCGGCCGGCAGTGGGTGTGACGAAGCCGAGCAGCAGGCCGAGCAGGGTGCTCTTGCCGGCACCGCTCGGCCCGACGACGGCGATCCGCTCGCCGGGCCGGATGGTGAGCGTGACGTCCCGCAACGCGGTGGTCCGCTCGTACGCGACGGTGACGTCGGTGAAGACGATCTCGTCCGCCCCGGACGGCGTACCGACCGTGGCCGGGCCGGCCGGGGCCCCGGCCGCCGCACCGGTCGGGGCGGCGGTGACGGCGGAGACGGTCAGCGCCTCGTCCAGCGCGGTGAGCCCCTCCATGCTGGCGTGGAACCGGCTGCCGGCGGTCCGCAACGGCAGGTACGCCTCCGGGGTGAGCAGCAGCACCAGCAGGGCGGTGGCCAGGGTGATCCCGCCGTCCAGCAGCCGGATGCCGACCGGCACCGCGACCAGCGCCACCGACAGGGTGGCGACCAGTTCCAGCACCAGCGCGGAGAGGAAGGCGATCCGCAGGGTCTTCATGGTGGCGACCCGGTGCCCGTCGGCCATCCGGCGGACCACCTCGGTCTGCGCCCGGGCCCGGCCGAACGCGCGCAGCGTGGGCAGCCCGGCGACCATGTCGAGGAAGTGCCCGCCGAGCATCGACAGCCGACGCCACTGCCGTTCGGTGGCGGCCTGGGCCTGCCAGCCGAGCAGCGCGCCGAAGACCGGGATCAGGGGGATGGTGAGCACGATGATCAGGGCCGAACTCCAGTCGGCGAAGACCAGCCGGGCCAGCACGGCGGCCGGCACGGTGACGCTGAGCACGAGTTGCGGGAGGTAGCCGGTGAAGTAGGCGTCCAGGGCGTCGAGTCCGCGCCCGGTGAGGGTGGCGAGCTGGCCGGCCCGCTGGCCGGCGACCCATCCGGGCCCGTGCCGGCCGACGGCGGACAGCAGGTCGGCGCGGAGGGTGGCCTTCACGGTGGCGGCGGCCCGCGCGGCGACGGTGCCCTGTCCCCAGGAGACCAGGGCCCGGCCGCCGACGGCGGCGACGAAGCCGGCCAGCGCGGCGGTGTCCAGCCGGCCGTGGATGGCGGTCGCGAGCACCGTGGCCAGGGCGGTGGCCTGCGCGACGACCAGCAGTGCGGTGAGCCCGCCGAGGGCGGCGAGCACGGCGAGATCGCGCCGGGCCGCAGGGACCCGGCGCAGCAGACGCGGGTCGAAGGGACGGCGGTTCACCAGTACACCGGTGCCCTGCCGTCGGTCCGTCCCCGGAACACCCACCAGCACATTGCCTGGAAGCCTAGTAGGGCCGGCAGGAGAGGCAGCAGCAGCCAGCCCAGCAGCCGCAACGTCGGTCCACTGGCCGCCGCGTCGGTGACGCCCACGGTGGCCGCCGGGTCGACCGTGGAGACCAGCACGGCCGGCCAGAGCGCCGCGCCGACCAGGGCCACCGGCAGCGCGAGGGCCGCGCTGGTGGCGGCCAGGGCCACCCCCGGCCGACCCCGGCGCAGCGCCGCGCGGGCCGCCACCAGCGCCCCGACCAGCGCCACCAGCAGCAGTACGGCGGGCAGCGGCTGGCGGGTCGCCGCGCGTACCCGGTCGGAGAGCAGGCCCAGCGCGGCGGCCGTGGCGACCGCGGCGAGCGCCCCGACGAGCAGCCGGCGGGCCAGCCGGGCGGTCGCCGGGAGGTCGGCGGCCGGCAGTCGCAGGGTGAGGAAGGTCGCACCGTGCGCCGCGACCAGGGCGAGCAGGGCGAGCCCGGTGGCGGCGACGAACGGGGTCGCCAGGTGGGCCTGCCCGGCGACGTGGCCGTCGGCGTCGATCGGTAGGCCCTGGAGCAGCCCGGCGAGCAGGGCACCCCAGCCGAACGCGGCCAGCGCGCTGCCGACCACGATCACCCGGTCCCAGCCCCGGCGGGCGGCCGGCCCGGTCGGGCGACTGCGCTGCTGCACCCCGGCGGTGACCAGGATCACCCCCACCAGCGCCCCGGCCACGGCGGGGTAGTAGCCGGAGAGGAGTTCGCCCTCCAGGGTGGGGAAGACGCCGAAGAGGATGCCGACGGCGGCCACCAACCAGACCTCGTTGCCGAGGAAGAACGGGCCGAGCGCGGTGAGCCTGGCGCGGCGGGTGGCCGGGGTGCCCCGCCGGGCGAGCAGCAGCCCCACGCCGTAGTCGTAGCCGGCGAGGACGAGGTAGCCGGCGACGAAGAGGCCGAGCAGGGCGTACCAGACGAGTGCCATCGGGGGTCCTCTCAGGCGAAGGCGGGGGTGGGCCGGGGCTCGTCGTCGTGGACGCCGGGCGGGCGGCCGAGCGCCGGGTCGGTGGCGCCCCGGGCGGCGTGCCGGGCGAGCAGCGTCCAGTTGGTGACGGCGAGGGTGCCGAGCAGCAGGCTGAAACCGATCAGCGAGGCGAGCATCAGGCCCGGGTCGACGTCGGAGACGGCCCGGTCGGTGGGGAGCAAGCCGTACGCGGCCCAGGGCTGCCGACCGACCTCCCGGGCGAGCCAGCCGAGGAGCACCGCCACGAAGGGCAGCGGCAGGGCGAGCAGGGTCAGCCAGAGCGGGAAACGCAGCCGGATCACCCAGTCCCGCCAGAGCAGCGGCAGCAGCAGCCAGACGCAGCCCAGCAGGAAACCGATCAGGATCATGAAACCGAGCCCGACGGCGGACAGCGCCGGTGGGGTGTAGTCACCCGGGCCGAAACGGCTGGTCCACTCGGCGACCGCGGCGTCGGCGGTCGGGCCGCCGCCGAACTTGGTGGGTTGGAACTCGCCGACCGGGCCGAACTGGGCGAAGCCGAAGCCCTGCACCAGAGTGACCGCCAGGGCGGCGGTGACCAGCCCGATCCGCAGCGAGGTGCGGTGCAGAGCGAAATCGGTGGTGCGCCGCAGCAGGTGCCAGGCGCTGACCGAGGCCATCAGCATGCCGCCGGTGAGCAGGCTGGCGGCGATGACGTGACCGAGGGCCATCCCGAGGGTGGGATTGGTGAGCAGCGCCCCGAAGTCGGTGAGCTGGGCGACGCCGTCGCGCACCTCATAGCCGACCGGGTGCTGGAGCCAGGCGTTCGCCACCATGATCCAGAACGCCGAGGCGTACGCGGTGAGCGCGACCCCCCAGAGCAGCGCCAGGTGCACGCCGCGCCGCAGCCGGTGCCAGCCGAAGATCCACATGCCGAGGAACGTCGACTCCAGGAAGAACGCCACCAGCGTCTCGATCGCCAGCGGGGCCCCGAAGACGTTGCCGACGTAGCGCGACAACCCGCTCCAGTTCAGCCCGAACTGGAACTCCAGCACGATGCCGGTGGCGATGCCGAGCACGTAGTTGATCACGTAGAGCTGGCCCCAGAACCGGGTCAGCCGTTCCCACTGCGGATTGCCGGTGACGAACCAGGCGGTCTGCATGCCGACCAGCAGGGTGACCAGACCGAGGGTGACCGCCACGAAGAGGAAGTGGATCGAGGTGGTGGTGGCGAACTGGAGGCGCGCGAGGAGCAGGGTGTCCATGACCGCTCTCTAAACGTAGTCCCGCTTGTCGTAGGCAGGCTACACGTAGCATTGCTACCTATCCACCCGCACGGCATCGCCGCCAGCTCCGGCGGACGGGACGGATCAGGCCGGCATGGCGCGATCGGCGGGGCAGGGCGCAGTCGATCCAGCCGGGTGGCCGTGGTCCGGCAGCGCGCGGCGGTCCGGCAGTGCGCGGTCGGTCCGACCGGCGGCGGTCAGCGCAGGAACAGGGAGATCGGCAGGGCGGCCAGAGTGGTCGTCACCGCCAGCGCGGCGGCCCCGAGCAGCCGGGGCGGCCGGTCGGCGACCAGCAGTCGCTGCACCCGGACGTCGAGGTCGCGGTCGCCGATGCCGAGCGCGCCGGCCGGGGTGACCCGGTGCCCGGCGGCGGCGAACCGGCGCAGCGCGCCCGCCAGCGGGGCGTCGGCGTGCAACTCGCGGGCCTTGTCGTCGGCCCGCATCTCGACCAGCAGGGCCACCCGCTCGTGGGCGGCGCGGACCCACCGGAACCACGGCAGCGCCCGGCACAGTGCCGTGAACGGCAACAGCACCAGGTCGTGGCGCTCCTGGGCGTGCGCCCGCTCGTGGGCGAGCACCGCCGCCAACTCGGCCCGGTCCAGCAGGCTGAGCGTGCCGGCGCTGACCACCACCCGGGGGCGCACCCCGGGCAGGCAGTACGCGGCGGCGCCGGGGTGGTCGAGGACCAGCGCGCCGGGAATCGTCGGGTCCCGGCGGGCGACCAGGGTGAGCAGGTCCCGGTGCCGACGCTGGGCCCGTACGGCGGAGTGCACGCTGCGTACGGTGGTGCCGAGCAGCACCGCGCCGATGCCGAAGCCGATCCCGACCAGGCCCAGGTGGACGGCGGTCACCCCGGCCGGGAGGGTGCCGTGGGCCAGGTCTCCGGCGAGGGCCAGCAGCGCCCCGCCGGTCGGCCGATCGTAGGCGGTCAGCCCGAGCGCCATCGGCAGGCCCATCGCGGACAGGCCGAGAGCCAGCCCGACCGCCTGCCAGCAGACGATCGCGACCCGGGGGGCCCGCCACGTCCAGGTGGAGCCGGCCAGCACCTGTGCGGTCAGCCAGCAGGCCAGGATCGCCCCGGCGAAATGCACGGCGTACGCCACGGTGGCCGCCCTACCGGTCCGTCGCCTCGTCGGCGGCCCTGGCCCGGCCGGCGCGGGGGTCCCCGACCCGGTCGGTCAGCCCGGCCTCGTGCCGGCCGGTCGGCCGGGCGTCCTGCCCCGCCGGCCCGGAGCCGGTCGCACCGGCGTCGGGCCCGGCCGGTGCGGGGCCGGTCAGCCCCGCCTCCGCGCCGAGCGCGGCCCGCAGCACCTCGGCCTCGGTGCCGGTCACCGAACGGGCGAAGCGCACCAGCGCGGCGTCCCGGCTGCCGCCGAGGTCGAGGGCGTCGAGCATGAGCCGGGCGATGTGCGCCTCCCGGCTGGCGGCGGCCCGGTAGCGCCAGGCCCGCCCCTCGCGTTCCCGCTGCACCATGCCCTTGCCGGCGAGCCGGTCCAGCACGGTCATCACCGTCGTGTACGCCAACTCGCGCCCGTCCAGCGCCTCGGCGACCTCGCGCACGGTCACCCCGTCCGACGTGCCCGGGACCACGTCCCACAGCACGTCCATCACCGCCCGCTCAAGATCACCCAACCGAGTCACCCGGTAATCCTACCCCCGGTAGTACGACCGGCCGTCGGACCGCCCGCTGGGCTGCCGGCTCGACCGACCGGGCCGACCGGGCCGTCGGCCGTCGGGTGGGGTCGGGTGATCCGTCCGGCCGGCGGCGGCGCTGGTCGATCGACGCCGACCGGGCCGTTCGGACCTGATCGGGCACCGCGCTGTCCGTTGCCGGACCGTCCCCTGTCGGCGGCCCGACCCGACTGGTAAACGATCTTCAGTCTGTGAAGGAGGCACCCATGAAGGCACACGTCCGTCGGCTGGCCGTCATCGTCGCCGCGACGGTTCTCGGGGCGTTCCCGGCCGTGCCGGCGTCCGCCGCCGGGGTGCCGTCCGGCCCCGTGTCCGTCATGGCCGAGGCCGACGGGCTGGCCCTGCGGGTGGACTGGACGCCCCCCACGGACCGCACCGGTATCACCGGTTACCGGGTGAGCACGGTCCCCGCCGGGCTCTCCCTCGACCTCCCGGCCGACGCGGACCACGCGGTGCTCGCCGGGGTGCGCCCGAACACCGGCTACGTCGCCCAGGTGACGGCCCTGGCCGGGGCGGAGCAGTCGGCACCCACCCGGGCCGGCAACGCCGTCACCCTGACCGCCCCGGGCGGTTCACTGGTCGCCGTACCACCGGCCCGGCTGCTGGACACCCGCTCCGGACTGGGCGCACCGGCCGGGGCGACCCGACAGGTGACCCTGGCCGTGGCCGGCCGAGGTGGCATCCCCGCCACGGGAGCGGCGGCGGTGGCGGTGAACGTCACGGTCACCGCGCCGACCGGGGGTGGCTTCGTCACGGTGTACCCGGGCGGGACGGCCCGGCCGACGGCCTCGAACGTGAACTACGCCCGGGGGCAGACGGTGGCCAACCTGGTCGTGGTGCCGGTCGGCGCGGACGGCACCGTCGTGCTCTACTCGTCCGCCGCGGCCCACCTGGTGGCCGACGCCGCAGGCTGGTTCTCCACGGCGCGCACCGCCTCACCCGCCGCCGGTCTGTTCCACGGTCTGAGCCCCACCCGGCTGGTGGACACCCGCACCGGCTCCGGTGGCACCACCCCCGGCCCGGACGGTCGGCTCGACGTCCAGGTCACCGGGGCCGGCGGGGTGCCGGCCGCCGGGGTGTCCGCGGTGGTGCTCAACACCACGGTGGCCGGTGCCGACGCCGCCGGTTACGTGACCGCCTATCCGGCGGGGCAGCCCAGGCCGACCGCCTCGACGCTGAACTTCGTGGCGAAACAGGTCCTCGCCAACCGGGTGATCGTGCCCGTCGGCACCGACGGCAAGGTGAGTTTCTACAACCGGGCCGGGTCGACCCCGCTCGTCATCGACGTCACCGGCTGGTTCAGCGACGGCTCGGACCCCGCCGTCGGTGGGGCCTACCTGGCCAGCGTCCCGCCGACCCGGATCGTGGACACCCGCACCGGGCTGGGTGCCGCGAAGGGGCCGGTGGCCGGCGGCAGTTCGCTGCCGGTCGCCGTGGCGGGACGTGCCGGTCTGCCGGCGGCCACCGCAGCGCTGCCGCCCACCGGGTTGGTCGCCAATGTCACGGCGGTCCAGCCGACGAGCGCCGGGTTCCTCACCGTCTACCCGTCCGTCACCACCCGACCCACCGCGTCGGATCTCAACTTCACCCCCGGCGGCGTCGTGCCCAATCTCTCCGTCGCCCCGCTCGGTGTCGATGGCGGCATGCTGGTGCACAACTCGGCCGGGGCCACCCACGTCGTCGTCGACGTGGTCGGCTACTTCCTCGGCGACACGGCGGTGCCCAGCAGCACCCGTCCGGTCCGCGCCGGTGACGTCCGGGCGGTGACCGGCCCGCCCGGCGGTGACCGCCAGGTGGTGCTGGCCCCGACGGCGGTGACCCCGCAACCCGGCGAGGTGCTCTCCGCCGGCACCGGGCCGACGACGCCCGACGGGCTGCTGGTCAGGGTCGTCGACACGGCCACCGACGCCCAGGGCAACCGGGTGCTGAGCACCGAACCGGCGACGTTGCAGGAGGCGTTCGGGGCCGGGCACTTCGCGGTGTCCGCGCCGCTGTCCGCCGACGACGTCGTCACCGCCGACCGGTCACCCGCAGCGGAACCGCCCGCCCTGACCCCGGACCGGCTGCGTCGACGCCTCGCCGGCCGGGAGGCGACCAGCCCGGTGGGACAGGGCATCGACCGGACGGTGAGCTGCTCCGGCGGCGGGTCGGTCAAGGTGGTGGGAAGCATCAGCGTCAGCCCGTCGGTCGACCTCTCGGTCGAGTGGGGCTGGTTCTCGGTGCAGTCGGTGACCTTCACCGGCACCCTCTCCCAGGACGCCTCGCTGACCGCCACCGCGCAGGCGGCGAGCGGCTGCCACCTCGGCCCGGTGTCGCTGCTGCCCGCGCCGATCCGCTTCACGCCGATCACGTTCAGCGTCGGGCCGGTACCGGTGGTGGTCACCCCGCAGTTGCAGTTCTACCTGTCTGCCGACGGCACGGTCAGTGCCCAGGTCACCGCCGGTGCCACCCAGCACGCCGAGGGCACGCTGGGGCTGTCGTGGTCCGGGGCCACCGGTCTGCGTCCGATCGCCCGGACCAGCAGCAGCTTCACCTACGCGCCTCCCACCCTGTCCGGTGGCGCGTCACTGTCGGCCCGGGTGGGCCCCCGGCTCGAACTGTTCCTGTACGGCGTGGCCGGCCCCTACCTGACCGCCGACGTCAACGTCGGCCTGTCGGCCAACCCGGCGGCCGAACCGTGGTGGACGCTGACCGGGGGCCTGGACGCCGGTGCCGGCATCGCCCTGCCCTCGCTCGGCTTCGACCAGAGCAACCCGTCGATCCTGCGCTACCGCCGGACGCTCGCGCAGGCTCCGCTGCCGCAGCACCTCTATGCCGTCGAGTGCATGAGCAGTGACTGCTACACCACGCTGCGACTGGTGCAGACCGACGACCGGGGCGGGGCGAAACGTCAGATCGGCGGCACCTTCTCCGGCGGGGTGACGGGACTGGCGGTCAACCCGGCCGGCACCGAGGTCGTCATCCAACGGACCACCTCCGGGCGGGGCAAGCCGCTCTTCGTCCGCAACGTGGCGACCGGACAGGACCGTCAGCTCACTTCCCAGGACACGAAGTGCAGCGTCGACACCTTCGACACGTTCCCGGTGTGGTCCCCGAACGGCGCCACCATCAGCTTCTCGCGCAGCAGCAGCTTCGGTAACTACACCTGCCCGTCGGACGGCATCTACGTCGTCGCCGCCGGTGGTGGCACCCCGACCCGGGTCAGCACGAACCGGTGGGACGGGCCGCCGTCCTGGAACCCCTCGACCGACCGGTGGGCGATGACCACGCGCACCCAGCCCGCGACGCTCTACACGAGCGCCACCAACGGCAGCGGGAAGAAGACCCTCTATACCGCAGGCCGCGACGAGGGCCTCACCCCGGCCGCGTGGTCACCGGACGGCGCGACGATCGCCGTCGGGACGGACTTCGGCAGGGTGTACGGCTACTCGCCGGCCGGTGGCCGGCTGTGGAGCCTGACGCCGGCCAACTACTGCACCGGATACCCGGTCGCCTGGGCCCGCGACAGCACATCGTTCTTCTATCTCGGGTGCCAGTCGGGTGGGTCTTCCCGCACCGTCTACCGGATCAATGCGGCCAACGGCGCGACGCCCACCCCGATCACGTCCGACCGCGTCGTCGTCGCGGTGGCGGTGGGCCGCTGACGATCGGACCGGACCGCTGACCGTCGGCGCGGGGATGCCGGCGGTCAGCGGTGGGCCGGAGCCGGTCACACCCCCTTGGGGTGCCAGACCGTCTTGGTCTCCAGCAGCGCGGTCATCCGGGCCAGGCCCGGGTCACCCGCCCAGTCGTGGTCGGCCGGCAGCGGTCGGAGCACCCGCTTGAGGTTCTCCGCCGCCCGGCCCTCCAGATCGGCCGCCAGGTCGGTGTCGACCACTCCGGCCAGGTCGATCGCGTTGACGTCCAGGTGCGCGGCCAGCGTCGGCACGGTCTCGGTGATCCGGCCGGTGAGCAGGTTGACCACCCCGCCGGGCAGATCCGAGGTGGCCAGCACCTCGGCCAGGGTCACCGCCGCCAGCGGGGCCGACGGGGAGGCCGCCACCACCACCGTGTTGCCGGTGACGACGGCCGGGGCGACCACGCTGACCAGGCCGAGCAGCGCCGGGGACTCGGGGGCCACCACGGCCACCACCCCGGTCGGCTCGGGCGTGGACAGGTTGAAGTACGGCCCGGCGACCGGGTTCGCGCCGCCGTACACCTGGGGGAGTTTGTCGGCCCAGCCGGCGTACCAGACCCAGCGGTCGATCGCCGCGTCCACCTCGTCGGCCGGGATGCCGAGCCCGACGAACTGGTCGCGGCGGCCCTCCAGCATCTCCGCGACCCGGTAGAGGATCTGACCCCGGTTGTACGCGGTCGCCCCGGCCCACCCCTCGACGGCGGCCCGCGCGGCGACCACGGCGTCCCGCGCGTCCTTGCGCGATGCCAACGACACGTTGGAGTCCTGCACGAGATACGACCGTCCCGACTCGCTGCGCGGGAACTTCCCGCCGATGAAGAGCTTGTACGTCTTGCGTACCGCGACCCGCTCAGACATTGAGGTACCCCTCCAGCCCGTGCCGGCCACCCTCGCGGCCGTAGCCCGACTCCTTGTAGCCGCCGAACGGCGAGGTCGGGTCGAACTTGTTGAACGTGTTGGCCCAGACCACCCCGGCGCGCAGCCGGTCGGCGGTCCACAGGATGCGCGAGCCCTTGTCGGTCCAGATCCCCGCCGACAGCCCGTACGGCGTGTTGTTGGCCTTCTCCACGGCCTCGGCCGGGGTGCGGAAGGTCAGCACCGACAGCACCGGGCCGAAGATCTCCTCGCGGGCGACCCGGTGCGCCTGGGTGACCCCGGTGAAGATCGTCGGCGCGAACCAGAACCCCCGCTCGGGCAGCTCGCACGGCGGCGACCAGCGCTGCGCGCCCTCGGCCGCCCCGGCGTCGGACAGCTCCCGGATGCGGGCCAGCTGGGCGGCCGAGTTGATCGCCCCGACGTCGGTGTTCTTGTCCAGCGGGTCACCGACCCGCAGCAGCGCCATCCGCCGCTTGAGCGCGTCGAGCACCTGCTCGGCGACGTTCTCCTGGACCAGCAGCCGGGAGCCGGCGCAGCAGACGTGGCCCTGGTTGAAGAAGATGCCGTTGACGATCCCCTCGACGGCCTGGTCGATCGGCGCGTCGTCATAGACGATGTTGGCGGCCTTGCCGCCCAGCTCCAGGGTGACCTTCTTACGGGTGCCGGCCACCGACCGGGCGATGGCCTTGCCGACCCCGGTGGAGCCGGTGAACGCGACCTTGTCCACGCCCGGGTGCTCCACCAGCGCCCGGCCGGTGTCGCCCGCGCCGGTGACGATGTTGACCACGCCGGCCGGCAGGTCGGCCTGCTGGCAGATCTCGGCGAACAGCAGCGCGGTCAGCGGGGTGGTCTCGGCGGGTTTGAGCACCACCGTGTTGCCGGCGGCGAGCGCCGGGGCGACCTTCCAGGCGAGCATGAGCAGCGGGAAGTTCCACGGGATGACCTGGGCGGCCACCCCGAGCGGCTGCGGGTCCGCGCCGAAGCCCGCGTACGGGAGCTTGTCGGCCCAGCCGGCGTAGTAGAAGAAGTGCGCGGCGACCAGCGGCAGGTCGACGTCCCGGGACTCCCGGATCGGCTTGCCGTTGTCCAGCGACTCCAGCACCGCCAGCTCGCGGGAGCGTTCCTGGACGAGCCGGGCGATCCGGTACAGGTACTTGGCCCGGTCCCGGCCCGGCATCGGACCCCAGACCTTGTCGTACGCCTTGCGGGCGGCGCGGACCGCCCGGTCGACGTCCTGTGTGCCGGCCCAGGTGACCTCGGCGAGCACCTCTTCGGTGGCCGGGTTGACCGTCTTGTCGAGATTTTCGCCGTCGACGAACTTGCCGTCGATGAACAGACCGTAGGACGACCTGATGTCGACGATCGCGCGCGACTCGGGCGCAGGGGCGTATTCGAACATCATGCTCAGTCCAGGGTGAAGTAGTCGGGACCGGAGTAGATGCCGGTCGTCAGCTTGGTGCGCTGCATGAGCAGGTCGTTGAGCAGGCTGGACGCGCCGAACCGGAACCAGTCCGGGCTCAGCCAGTCGGCGCCGACGGTCTCGTTGACCAGCACCAGGTACTTGATCGCGTCCTTGGTGTTCTTGATCCCGCCGGCCGGCTTGACGCCGACCTGCCGCCCGGTGGCGGCCCGGAAGTCGCGGACCGCCTCCAGCATCACCAGGGTCACCGGCAGGGTCGCGGCGACCGGGACCTTGCCGGTGGAGGTCTTGATGAAGTCGCCGCCGGCCAGCATCCCCAGCCAGGAGGCCCGCCGGACGTTGTCGTAGGTGGCCAGCTCGCCGGTCTCCAGGATCACCTTGAGGTGGGCGTCCCCGCAGGCCTCCTTGGTCGCCACGATCTCGTCGTAGACCTCGGTGTACCGCCCGGCCAGGAACGCGCCCCGGTTGATCACCATGTCGATCTCGTCGGCCCCGGCGGCGACGGCCGCCCGGGTGTCGGCGAGCTTGACGTCCAGCGGCGCCTGCCCGGACGGGAACGCGGTCGCCACGCTGGCCAGGTGCACGGCGCTGCCGCGCAGCACCTCGGCCACGTGCGGCACCATCGCCGGGTAGACGCAGACCGCGCCGACGTGCGGGCAGGTCGGGTCGGCCGGGTCCGGGCGCAGCGCCTTGGCGGCCAGGGCGCGCACCTTGCCCGGGGTGTCGGCCCCCTCCAGGGTGGTCAGGTCGACCATCCGGATGGCCAGGTCGATCGCCTCGGCCTTGGCGGTGGTCTTGATCGAGCGGGTGCCGAGCTGTGCCGCCCGCTGCTCCGCGCCGACCTGGTCCACCCCGGGCAGGCCGTGCAGGAAGGTCCGCAACGCGGTCTCGGATCGCCCCAGCTCGGACAGGTCCGACCGGGCCGACGTCGTTGTCGCCGTCATGCCCCGAATACTACGCAGCCGCACGTCGGGTGATCCTGGTCACAGCGCCCCGGGTCGGGGGTCGGCCGGCCGTCCGGGCGTCGCCGCCGGCTCGGTGGGCGTGGGTGGGCGGGGACGCCACGGCCGGCTGCGGGCGGGGCGGTCCGGCGCGACGGGGCGCGGGTGAGCCGCGTCGCCGCCCGACCGCGCACCCGTACTGCCGGCGGGCCCGGACCGGTAGGTTGAGCGATCGTGGACGTACACGTCATTGACCACCCGCTCGCCCAGTCCCGGCTGACCGCCATGCGGGACGCCCGGACCGACTCGTCGTCGTTCCGGGCCGCGCTGCACGAACTCACCACCATGCTGGTGTACGAGGCCGCGCGCACCTTCCCGGTCGAGAAGTACCCGGTGCAGACCCCGGTCACCGGGGCCGAGGGCACCCGGTTGGCGAACCCGCCGCTGCTGGTGCCGGTGCTGCGGGCCGGCCTCGGGATGGCCGACGCGGCGCTCGGGCTGCTGCCGGAGTCGTCGATGGGCTTCGTCGGCCTGGCCCGCGACGAGGAGACGTACGAGCCGCGCGCCTACATGGAGTCGCTGCCCCGGGAGTTGTCCGGGCTGCCGGTGCTGGTGCTGGACCCGATGCTGGCCACCGGCGGTTCGCTGGAGCACTGCTGCCGGCTGCTCGCCGACCGGGGCTGCACCGACATCACCGTGCTCTGCGTGCTCGCCGCGCCGGTCGGCATCGCCCGGCTGGAGCGGTCGGGGCTCCCGCTGCGACTGGTCACCGCGTCGATCGACGAGGGGCTGAACGACAACATGTTCATCGTGCCGGGCCTCGGTGACGCCGGTGACCGCCAGTTCGGCGGCATGCCCCGTTTCTGACCCACCCAGCTTCCGGCCGGCATGCCCCGCTTCTGACCTGCTCAGCTTGCGGTGGTATGCCCCGTTCTCGACCCGCTTAGCTTGCGGTGGCATGCTCCGCTTCTGACCCGCCCAGCTCTGGTGTCACCGGGCTGAGGGGGCGGGTGGTCGGCACGTCGCGGGGGAGCGGTCGCACCGGCCGTCGGGGTTGGCTTCCCACGGAGAGCGAGTCGGGGAGCGCGGGGTGCGTTCAGGCGCTACCGTCTCGGGCCATGACTGGTGTTGCGGTGGCCGAGGAGTTGTTGCTCCTCGCGTATGACGATGAGTCCGGCAAGGCGACCATGCCCCGGATCAGCCTCGACCTGGGGATGGCCGCCGCCGTCCTGGTCGAGCTGGCCCTTGCCGGCCGGATCGCGTACGTCGATGGGAACCTGGCGGTGACCGACCCGACGCCGGTCGGCGAGCCGATCCTGGACGGTGTGCTGGGCCGGATGGCCGCCGACACCCCGCACAGCCCGTCCTCCTGGGTGCAGCGGCTGCGGCACGGCCTGCGCGACCGCATCCTCGGCGACCTGGTCGAGCGGGGCGTGGTGCGCGATGTGGAAGAGACCGAGCTGGGCTTCATCGTGGTGCACCGCTACCCGACCACGGACCCGTCGGTGGAGCAGGACAGTCGGCGGCGACTGGCCGAGGCGCTGGCCGGCGAGCAGCTCCCCGATGAGCGGACGGCGGCGCTGGCCACCCTGGTGGCGGTGCTGCGGATGGAGCCGGCGCTCGGCCTGGACGGCACCGCCGCGCAGGATGCCCGCCGCCGGATGGAGGAGATCGCCGGTGGGGCCGGTTTCTCCGGCACCATCAGCCTGGAGGAGTCGGTGGTCCGGCCCTCGGTGGCCCTGGTCGTCACCGCTCTGGGCCAGGCCGTCGACCACGCGCTCGGCAAGCGCGTCTGAGGCGTCACCGGGCGTGCTGCCGGTCCGCTCGTGCCGCTCGGTCCGCTCGTGCCGCTCGGTCCGCTCGTGCCGCTCGTGCCGCTCGGTCCGCTCGTGCCGCTCGTGCTGCCGGTCTGACGGGGTCGGGCCGGCAGGCGGTCGATTGTCGCTCGGTCAGCGGGTGAGTCGGTGGGCCTTGATGTCGGTGACGAAGGCGGACCAGGCGGTGGGTGCGACGGTGAGGGCCGGCCCGGTCGGGTCCTTGCTGTCCCGGATGCCGACGATGCCGGCGAGGTTGTCGGCCACCTCGACGCAGTCGCCGCCGTTGGTGCCGCTGCGGGTGCTGGTGCGCCAGCGGGCGTCGGTCAGGTCACTCATGGCACTCTCCCCGGATCGCGTCGATCAGCTCCGTCGATTGTTGCGCGTCGAGGGCGAGGGAATCCAGCCCCTGCCAGACGCGCTCGTAGGCGGCGATCTCGGCCGGCTGGTCGAGGTAGAGCGCGCCGGTGAGCCCTTCGACGTAGACGGTCGGCGGCTCGCTCGGGCTGCCGAGCACCGAGGGCGGGAAGTCGAGCAGCACGAAGGTGCCGGCCTCGGCGGCCAGCGGCGGCCCGGCGGCCAGCGGTAGCACCCGGACGGTGATGTTGTGCCGCTCGCCGACGGCCAGCAGGTGCCGGAGTTGGTCGGCCATCACCGACCGGCCCGGCACCGGACGGCGCAACACCGCCTCGCTGAGGACCACCGTCAGCGCGGGGGCCGGCGGCAGTCGCCGGGCCAGCAGCCCCTGCCGCTGGATCCGGAAGCTCACTGCCCTTTTCCGCTCCTCCTCGCCCAGCTCGGGCCGGTTGTGCTGGAAGAGCGCGGTGGCGTAGCCGGGGGTCTGCAACAGCCCCGGCACCAGCTCGGCGTTGTAGTGACGAATGCTGCTGGCGACGTTTTCCAGGCCGACGTAGGGCGAGAACCAGGAGGGCACGGCGCTGCCGTGCGCGTGCCACCACCCCTCGGCCCGGCTCACCTCGGCGAGCCCGAGCAGCACGCTCGCCTGGTCGGGGGTGGCCTGATACAGCTCGCAGAGCACCCGGACGTCCGGTGTCTTGGCCGAGGTCAGGCCCCGCTCGATCCGCCAGAGCTTCTGCCGGGAGCAGTCCAGCTCGCCGGCCGCCGCGTCGATGCTGAGGTGGGCGTCCTCCCGGAGTTGGGTGAGCAGTCTGCCGAGCTGCCGTCGGGGCACGGTCGAACTGTGTGTTTCACGCACCGTGCAACACCTTTCCGTCCTGAATGAAACAACGGGCCGCCGCCGATGCGACATCAGTGGGAATGCATACCGGTGACGTCAGGTAAATGGCGAGAGCGATGCGCTGATGCTAATCGCGCGAGCGCTCTGTGGGCAAGAGATGACACGGGGTGAGATTGGTGCCGGTCCCGGGCGGCCGGTTGCCGTTCCCGAGCATGATCGCCCCGCCGGCCCCCGCTGGCTGCCCACCGAACCCGAGGTGGATCGCGCTTCTGGTTCCCGGGTCGGCGGGCCGGGCCGAATCGAGCCCCCATCACCCCTCCTCGGGTCGCGCGCGGAAATCGGGGGCAGAGTTGCGCCATGTCGCCCATATAGCGGTATCCCAAGGCTCGGATACCGCTATATGGGCGACATTGAGTTGATCGTGCGGCAGGGTGCGCCGCATCCCGGCCGAGAGCGCATATCGCGGTCGGCCGATTCGGTGGGTGAGGCCGCACAATATCGCCGATTTAGCGGTATCCACCCCGCTCGGATACCGCTAAATCGGCCATTCTGAGTTGATCATGCGCTACACGCGGCGAAGCGCGCGGCTGAACACGCGGCTGAACACGCGGCAGGGCGTACGGCTGGAGACGCGGCGGGGCGGTGTCAGATGCCGAGGGCGGCGGCGATCTCGGTGCGCAGCGCGGTGAGCGTGGCCGCCGCACGCGTCCGGGCCGCCGGCACGTCCCCGTCCGCGACCGGCTCCACCACCTCCAGGTACGCCTTGAGCTTCGGCTCGGTGCCCGAGGGGCGGATCACCACCCGGGCGGCGGCGGTACGCAGGATCACCACGTCGGCGGCGGGCAGCAGATCCTGCGCCTCGGTGACCGGCGCACCGAGCAGCGTGGTCGGGGTGGCCGCCCGGACCCGGGCCATCGCGTCGGCGATGATCCGCAGGTCGTCCACCCGGACCGACAACTGGTCGGTGTGGTGCACGCCGAACTCGGCGGCCAACTCGTCCAGCCGGTCGGTCAGGGTGCGCCCCTGCGCCTTCAACCCGGCGGCCAGCTCGGCGACGGTCAGCGCGGCGGTGATGCCGTCCTTGTCCCGCACGTGCCCGGGGGCCACGCAGTAGCCCAGCGCCTCCTCATAGCCGTACGCCAGGGGAGGCGTCCCACCCCCGGCCCGGACGATCCACTTGAACCCGGTCAACGTCTCGTCGTAGGCCCGGCCCCGGGCCGCGCACATCGCCCGGAGCAGGGACGACGACACGATCGTGGTCGCGTACAGGCCGTCGACGCCGCGCCGCATCAGGTGGTCGGCGAGCAGTACCCCCACCTCGTCCCCGCGCAACATCCGCCACCCCGCCCCGCCCGCCGACCCCGCCCCGTCCGCCGACGCCGCCCCGCCCGCCGATCCCGCGCTGCCCGCCGATCCCGCGCTGCCCGCCGACGCCGCGCTGCCCGCCGACTCCGGGCCGCCGGCCGGCACCGGAGCCGCCGAGGGCGCGGGCTCCTGCGGGACCGACGGCTCGCGTACCACCACCGCGCAGCGGTCGGCGTCCGGGTCGTTGGCGATCGCCAGGTCGGCGTCGGTGGCGTCGGCGAGGGCCACCAACCGGTCCACCGCGCCGGGTTCCTCCGGGTTGGGGAAGCTGACGGTGGGGAAGGCCGGGTCCGGCTCCGCCTGGTCGGGCACCACCCCGGGGGTCGGGAAACCCGCCCGGGCGAAGGTCGCGGTCAGTACCGCCGCACCCACCCCGTGCAACGGGGTGTACGCCACCCGCAGGTCACGCGGTCCGCCCGGGGCGATCACCGCGACGGCCCGCTCCACGTACGCGGCGACCAGGTCGTCGCCGAGCACCTGACCGGGTGGGCCCAACGGCACCTGCGCCAGCGGGCCGACCGCCCGGATGGCCGCCTCGATGCCGGCGTCGGCGGGCGGCACGATCTGCGCGCCCGCGCCGAGCGCCCCACCGAGCTGGGCACCCAGGTAGACCTTGTAGCCGTTGTCCTGCGGCGGGTTGTGGCTGGCTGTCACCATCACCCCGGCCACCCCGCCCAGTTTGCGCACCGCGTACGCCAGCACGGGGGTGGGTAGCGGCCGGGGCAGCAGCAGCGCCGGCCGACCCGCACCGGTGGCGACCTGGGCGGTGCGCTCGGCGAACTCCCGGGAACCGTGCCGGGCGTCGTACCCGATGACCAGCGGACCTTCGCCGCCCTCGGCGGCGAGCCAGCCGACCAGCCCGGCCGCCGCCTGGGTGACCACCGCGAGGTTCATGCCGTTCGGCCCGGCGCGCAGCGGGCCGCGCAGCCCGGCCGTGCCGAAGGTCAGCGGACCGGCGAACCGGTCGGCCAGCTCCGGCGCGCTGGCCGGCAGCCGGTCGAGCACGGCCCGCAGCTCGTCCCGGCTGGCCGGGTCGGGGTCGTCGTCGAGCCAGCGTCGAGCCTGGTCGCGAATCCGGTCGAGGTCAGTGCTTTCCGCCGCCATTGCCTCTTGATAGCACGACGGCGGATCACCGCGTCCGCTCGACCCGGATCACCGCGTGGTGCGGCCCGGCCCGGCCCGCCGCACGATCCGGCTCAGCTGGCCCCGGTGAGCTGGAACGACTTGACCATCTCGTCGAAGATCGGCTTGCTCTCGGTGAACTTGGCATCGTTGGCGGTCAGATAGAACGAGTAGACCTTTCCCTCGTGCACCACCCCGCGCCACACCCCGTGCCGCTTGTCGCCGCCGTCGCCGCAGGTGTACTCGAACTCGGCGGCCGACTTGCCGGCCAGGTTCTTCTCGCCCATCGCCAACTGCTCGTAGGGCTTGGCGCAGGAACTCGTCCGGTTTTGCAGACCGTTCTCCGCCACCTCGGCCCAACGGCTCGAGGAGCCACTGAACTTCTCGGTGAGGATGCGCACCTTGCGCCCCTTGTCCTGCGGGTCGACGTAGTCGATGTAGACCCCGCCAGTCGCTTTCTGCCAGCCCTTCGGCACGTTCACCCGGATGCCCCGGGCGCTGTGCTCCTGCATCGGCGGCAGCTCGCCGCCACCGGCAGCCGGTGCGCTCGGGCCGGCCTGTGGGGGAGGGGTCGACTCCGGGTCGTCGCCGCCGAACAGCGCCACCGCGCCGATCAGCAGCACCACCGCCAGGCCGCCGGCCGCCGCGAGCTGGAGCTTGCGGGGCCAGCCCTTGACCGTGCCGACGAGTCGACCGCCGGCACCCTTCGCCCGGCCGAGCGCGCCACCCTCGGCCCCGCCCGGCGGCGGGGGCGGCGACGTCCAGGACTGGCCGGTGCCGGGGATGGACCACTGCCCGCCGTACACCGCCTGGGTCGGCTCGGGGCTCCCGCCGCCGCCGTAGATGGCCTGGGTGGGCTCCGCGGCCCCGTAACCGGCCCGGCCGGTCTCGGTGCCCCCGCCGATCCGCTGGGTGGCGTCCGGGTGCCCACCGATGCGCTGGGTGGCGTCGGCGGTGCCGCCACCGATGCGCTGGGTGGCCTCCGGGGCGGCGCCCGGGGTGATCCGCTGGGTGGCCTCGGTCCTGCCGTACGTCCCGGCGGTCGGGCCGGTCGGCAACGCACCGGCGGTGGGCCCGCCCGGCGCCGACATCGCGCCGGTCGGGGTGTGCAGCGGGCCGGCGAGCGCGTCGGCGCTGGTGTCGTCGAGGGCGGCGGCGGAGGTCACCACCGGCTTGGGGCGTTCACCCCGGCGCAGCTTCGCCAGCCGATCGGTCAGCGACTCGCCGGCGGCCAGCATCGCCCGGCCGCCGATCTGCCCGCTCGGCTTCGGCTCGGCCGGCGGCGCGGCGATGGCCGGTGGTGCCGACGGGCGCTGCGCCGGCACCACCGCGTACGGGTCGGTGACCGAGTTGACCGCGGTCGCCGTGCTGGTCAGCGGGCCGGCGAGCAGTTCGCGCAGCATCGCCCGGGCGGTGTGCACGTCCAGCCGGCGGGCCGGGTCCTTTTCCAGCAGACCCATCAGCACCCGGGTCAGTGGGCCGCTGCGCTGCGGGGTGGCCGGTGGGTCCTCGACCACCGCGTGCATGGTCTCGATCGGGTCGCCCTTGTCGAACGGGGGACGCCCCTCGACGGCCGTGTAGAGCGTCACGCCGAGCGAGAACAGGTCGCTGGGTGGGCCGAAATCCTGCCCCATGGCGCGCTCGGGGGAGATGAAGTGCGGCGAGCCGAGCACCATCCCGGGGGTGGTGAGCTGGACGTCGGTGGGCATCCGGGCCACCCCGAAGTCGGTCAGCACGCAGCGGCCGTCGGTGCAGATCAGCACGTTCGCCGGCTTGACGTCGCGGTGCAGCACCCCGTTGGCGTGCGCCACCTCCAGCGCGCCGAGCAGCGCGATGCCGATCTTGGCGACCGCGCGCCCGGCCACCGGGCCGTCCTCGATCACCATGTCGGCGAGGCTGCGGGCGTCCAGCAGCTCCATCACGATCCACGGGCGGCCACCCTCGGTGACCACGTCGTACACCTGGACCACGGCCGGGTGCTGGATCGCGGCGGCGGCGCGGGCCTCGCGCAGGGTGCGTTCATACATCGCGTCCCGGTCGCTGGGGGCCAACCCGGGCGGCAGGACGACCTCCTTGACCGCCACGTCGCGCCGCAGCAGGGTGTCTGTCGCGCGCCAGACCGTGCCCATGCCGCCGTTGCCCACCGAGGAGCGCAGCGAGTACCGGCCACCGATGGTGGTGCCGGGCGCCGCGCGTCCGTTGGGGGGACTCACTGGTCCGCCGCTCCACGTCGGGATCTGAGTCACAGAAAAGCCACCGGGAAAGTCGAGGGGGCTGGGACACAACGCCTCTATCTTGCTGGTTCCGACGCCCGATGCGAAACCCGACGCGGCGGACCTTTGTCCTACCCGACGGTACCGACCGCCAAGCCGAACGGTGTGTACCTGGCCGTTCACCTGCCGTCGACCGATGCCGAACCGAGATGTGCGCCATCCCTCACCCCACCGGTGCCCCCTCGCGTCCTACCATCCGTGGATGAGCGAAGCGCGGGCCAGCGAGTCGGGGTTCCCCATCAAGGGTGTCTACACGGCTGCGGACCTCCCCCCGGAGCTGGATTCCCGGCTCGGCGAGCCGGGCCAGTTCCCGTACGCCCGGGGGGTCTACCCGACGATGTACACCTCCCGGCCGTGGACGATGCGGCAGTACGCCGGCTTCGGCACCGCCACCGAGTCCAACGCGCGCTACCACCAACTGCTGCGGGCCGGCACCATGGGCCTCTCGGTCGCCTTCGACCTGCCCACCCAGATGGGTTACGACTCGGACGACGCCATCGCGAGCGGCGAGGTGGGCAAGGTCGGGGTGGCGATCGACTCGATCGAGGACATGCGGCTGCTCTTCGCCGGCATCCCGCTGGACAAGGTCTCCACCTCCATGACCATCAACGCCCCCGGCTCGGTGCTGCTGCTGCTCTACCAGCTCGTCGCCGAGGAGAACGGCCTGTCCGGCTCGGCGCTCAACGGCACCATCCAGAACGACATCCTCAAGGAGTACATCGCCCGGGGGACGTACATCTTCCCGCCGAAGCCGTCGCTGCGGCTGGTCGCCGACACCTTCGCGTACTGCCGCAAGGAGGTGCCGAAGTGGAACACCATTTCCATTTCCGGCTACCACATGGCGGAGGCCGGCGCGACGCCCGCGCAGGAGATCGCGTTCACCCTGGCCAACGGGGTGGAGTACGTCCGGGCGGCGCTGGCCGCCGGGCTGGCGGTGGACGACTTCGCCCCCCGGCTGTCGTTCTTCTTCGTCGCCCGCACGACCCTGCTGGAGGAGGTCGCGAAGTTCCGCGCCGCCCGGCGGATCTGGGCCCGGCTGCTGCGTGACGACTTCGGCGCGAAGGACCCGAAGTCGATGATGCTGCGCTTCCACACCCAGACGGCCGGGGTGCAGCTCACCGCCCAGCAACCCGAGGTGAACCTGGTCCGGGTCGCCATCCAGGGGCTCGGCGCGGTGCTCGGCGGCACCCAGTCGCTGCACACCAACAGCTTCGACGAGGCGATCGCGCTGCCCACCGAGAAGGCCGCCCGGCTGGCGCTGCGCACCCAGCAGGTGCTGGCGTACGAGACGGACCTGACCGCCACCGTCGACCCGTTCGCCGGGTCGTACGTGGTGGAGGCGATGACCGCCGAGATCGAGGCGGCGGCGAACGACCTGATGGACCGGGTCTTCGACCACGGTTCGGCGGTGGACGCGATCGAGGCCGGGTTCCAGAAGCGGGAGATCGAGCAGTCGGCCTACCGGTTCGCCCAGCAGATCGACGCGGGTGAGCGGGTGGTGGTCGGGCTGAACCGGTTCCAGATCGACACCGAGGAGCCGTACGAGCCGCTGCGGGTGGACCCGACGATCGAGGCGACCCAGGCGGAGCGGCTGGCCAAGCTGCGGGCCGAGCGGGACGCCGACGCGGTCGACCGGGCCCTCGCCGAGTTGCGGGCCGCCGCCGAGGGTGACGACAACGTGCTCTACCCGATGAAGGAGGCGCTGCGGGCCAGGGCCACGGTGGGCGAGGTCTGCGGGCTGCTGCGCCAGGTCTGGGGGACGTACCGCCCGAGCGACCGCTTCTGACCCTCACCCCGCCCGGGCGGGACACGGTGGGTGACTTCACGGCGACTCCCGCCGGCGCGTACCGACGCCGGCAGGGGTCGCCGTCGTCGTCGTGCCGGGACCGGTAGGGGTCGCCAGGCGAGGGGTGCGGAGCTACCGTCGGTGACAGCTCGCGGTGTGCCGGTGCTCGGGCCGCCCGGGTGCGTGGCGGCTCTCCGGGGCGACGCGTGTGCCTGCGGGCTTCCTGGGTAAACCTGAGTGGTGAACGGGACGGACAGCATGTCCGGGCGCGTCCGGGGGCGTCGTGTCACGGTCTGGAATCGACCGCCCACCCGGGGTCGTCGGCTAATTGTCCGACCGGCAGTCGATCCGGGCGACCAATGCGACAATTCGGGTACGACGGCCCCGGATCGACGCCGATTTCGCGACCGCCCAATCGGTTACGCGTTGTAGGAGGTGGGGGGCAGATGACGGCGTCCGACCGCGATCTACCTGCTGTCCCACAGATATTCGAGCCCTCCCACCAGGGCTTACGTGACGCTGTGCGCTCTGATCGCTACCGTAACGAGGTTGCGCAGCGTCACCGTCGGAGGTCTAGGCTGTCTGCTGTCCTCCCCGATGATCCATCCATTCCTAGTGATCGAGAATTCGACGTGACGAGTGCGTTGACGCTGCCCAACGGCAGCCAGCTGGCGTCGTCCTGGGCGGAGGCACCGTCCGGGTCCCAGCCCCTGCCCCACGATCTGGATCACCTGCTCGCCCTGCGGGTACCCGGCCTGATCGCCACCCGCCGCCACCTCCACTCCCATCCGGAACTCTCCGGCGAGGAGTTCGAGACGGCGGCGCTGATCGCCCGGGAACTCACCCTCGCCGGGCTGCACCCCCGACTGCTGCCCAAGGGCAACGGGGTGATCTGCGACGTCGACGGGCGGCCCGACGGCCCGGTCGTCGCGCTCCGTGCCGACATCGACGCGTTGCCGCTGACCGACGTGAAGGACGTCCCCTACCGGTCCACGGTGGACGGGGTCTGCCACGCCTGCGGCCACGACGTGCACACGGCCGTGCTGCTCGGCGTCGGCATGCTGCTGGCCCAACTCGCCGACGCCGGCCAGCTCGACGGCCGGGTCCGGCTGATCTTCCAGCCCGCGGAGGAGATCCTGCCCTGCGGCTCGCTGGAGGTCATCGAGGCCGGTGGCCTGGAGGACGTGGTGCAGATCTTCGCGCTGCACTGCGACCCCAACCAGCCGGTGGGCAGGGTGGGGCTGCGGGTCGGCCCGATCACCGCGGCGGCCGACAACGTCACCGTGAAGCTGACCGGGCCGGGCGGCCACACCGCCCGCCCGCACCTGACCGTCGACCTGGTCGATGCGCTCGGCCGGCTGGTCACCGAGGTTCCGGCCCTGGTCAACCGCCGGGTGCCGGCCAACAGCGGGCTGCTGCTGGTGTTCGGCCACGCCTCGGCCGGCACCCGTTACAACGTCATCCCGTCCGAGGCGTGCGCGGCCGGCACCCTGCGGGTGATGGACCGCGACACCTGGGAGCGGGCCCCCGAGATCGTCGCTCAGGTCGTCCGGGACGTCATCGCGCCCACCGGCGCGACGGTCGACCTGGAATACCTGCGGGGTCGGCCGCCGGTCAGCAACGACGCCCGCGCCATCGGCGTGCTCACCGCCGCCACCGCCGCTGCGCTCGGCCCCGAGGGGATCGCGGAGACGCCGCAGAGCATGGGCGGTGAGGACTTCTCCTGGTATCTCGAACACGTCCCCGGGGCGCTGGCCCGGCTCGGCGTGGGCCGCGCCGGCGGCCCCACCATGGACCTGCACCGGGCGTCCTTCGACGTCGACGAGCGGGCCATCCCGGTCGGGGTGCGCGTCATGGTGCAGACCGCGTTGCGGGCACTGGCGGCGGCCCGGTAGGAGTCGGCGGACGGCCCCCGCCCACCGGTCCCACCGGTGGCGCGGGCCGCCGCCGTTGGCGTCGCCGACGCAGCAGCACCACGGCCGCCGTCACGGGCACCCCGATGAGCAGCAACCAGGGCAGCAGCGCCCCGAGCACGGTGAGCAGCACGCCCATCGAGGCGAGGAAGACCGTCCAGCCACCCCGCAGACCCACCATGAACCCGGTCCGGTCCTCCTCTTCCTCGTCGGCCGTCGAGGCGTCCCGGCCGACGAAGGTCACCGTGATCGTGGAGAGGGCGGTCAGGTCGGCCAGCCGACGCTTCTTCGCCTCCAGCGAGGCCAGGTCCGCCTCCCGGCGGGTCACCTCGTTCTCCAACGAGACCAGCTCCGGCACGGTGTTGGCCCGGGCCAGCAACCGGCGGGCGCTGTCCACCCGGGCCCGCTGGGTGATGATCCGGGCGTCCAGGTCGACGGTCTCCTCGGTGACGTCCTGGGTACGGATCTCGCGGCGTTGCTGCCGCCCGTAGGTGGCCAGCTCCTCGACGAGCGGGGAGAACTTCGCCGCCGGCACCCGCAGTTCCAGCTCCGCCTGGGCGGACGCGTCGACGCTGCGGCGCTGGTCCCCGCCGACGAACCCGCCGGTGGCGGTGACCGCGTCCACCGCCCGCCGGGCCGCACCCTCCACGTCGTCCACCTGCACCCGCATCGTTCCGGTGTAGATGATCGCCCGCTGGTCGACCCGCAGGTCCGGGGCACCCGTACCGGCCTGCCCCGCCGCCGCGTCGCGGTCCGGCGCCGCCCCGCCCGGGACTCCCCGCGCCGGTGCCTTCTCGGCCGGTGCCGCCCCACCGGAGTCGGCCGACTCGCTGCTCCGGTCGGCGGCCCCGCACCCGGCCAGCAGCAGTGCCGCCAACCCGATCGCCGCCAGGGTCCGCGCCCCACCGGCCGCTGTCCTCAATGTCATCCCCGCTCCCGTCGTCGTCCGTACGCCGGTTTCGCCGGCGATAACTCGGACGCGGCGCGCAGCCGCCCCGGTTCCGGCAGACTGCGCTGAGGACATCACGATTCGATAAGCGAGGAGTCACGATGCGGCTCACCAAGTATTCGCACTCCTGTCTACGGATCGAACGCGACGGGGCGGTGCTGGTCGTCGACCCGGGCGTGTTCAGCGAGTCGGCGGCGCTGGACGGGGCGGACGCGGTGCTGGTCACCCACGAGCACCCCGACCACCTCGACGTGGCCGCGCTCACCCGCCGGCTGGACCGGGAACCGATCCCGGTGTACGGGCCGGCCGCGCTCGGTGCCGTCCTCGGCGACGCGGCGACGGCACTGACCCCGGTCACCCCCGGCGACACGTTCACCGCCGCCGGCATCCCGGTACGCGCCGTCGGCGGCCGGCACGCCGTCATCCACCCCGACATCCCGGTGGTGGACAACATCGGCTACCTGGTCGACGGCACGGTCTACCACCCCGGCGACGCGCTGCACGTCCCCGAGGGCGTCGAGGTGGACACGCTCTTCGCCCCGATCCACGCCCCCTGGTCGAAGTTCTCCGAGGTGGTCGACTTCATCCGGGCGGTCGCCCCCCGCCGGGCGTACGCGCTGCACGACGCGCTGCTCAACGACAACGGGTACGGCGTGCTCGACCGGCAGTACACCGCGTTGTCCCGCACCGACTACCAGCGGCTGGAGCCGGGCAGCCGGATCGACGCCTGAGCCGTGGCCGCCGACGAGCCCACGCTGATCCGGCAGCTCTACCGCACCCCGCCCGACCGGTTCGTCGTCGCCCGGGACGCCGCCGTCGCCGAGGCCCGCCGGGCCGGGGACGTCGCCGCCGCCCGGCGGATCGCCGGATGGAAGCGGCCCACGGTGGCGGCCTGGCTGGTGAACCTGCTCGCCCTGGACCGGCCCGAGTTGGTCGCCGACCTCGGGCCGCTGGCCGAGGCGCTGCGCACCGCCCAGCGCGACCTCAAGGGGGGCCGGCTGCGGGAGTTGTCCGCCCAGCGGCGGGGGCTGGTCGCCGCGCTGGTCGCCGAGGTACGCCGGATCGCCGCCGACATTCCCGACGGGCCGCCGGTCGCCCGGCTGCCGCTGGCCGAGGTCGAGGCCACCCTGCACGCCGCGCTCGCCGACACCGAAGTGGCCGGGCAGGTCCGTTCCGGGCGGCTGCTGCGGGCGGTGCACCACTCCGGGTTCGGCGAGGTGCCCCGCCCCCAGCTCCGGCTGGTCACCGGCGGTGCCGCCGGGGAGGCCACCGGCGGCGGGGCGGAGGCTGCCTCCGTACCGGAGCGGGAGGTGGACCGGGGCGGCGGGCGACGGGCCCGCGACGAGCGGGCGGCGGCGCGGGCCGCCCGGGCCGAACGGGCGAAGCGCCGCCGGGCCCTGGACCGGGAGCTGGTGGCGGCGCGGGCCGCCCAGCGGCAGGCGGAACGGGAGCTGGACGGCGCGGCGACGGCCGAGCGGGAGGGCATCGACGCGCTCGACCGCATCGAGCGGGAACTGGCCGAACTGGAACGTCGTCGGGCCGGCGCCGAACAGGAGCTGAGCCGGGCCAAACTGGCCCGCCGGGCGGCCGAGCGGACCCTCACCGCCGCCCGCCGCCGCACCGGGGAGGTCGAGGGGGTGATCGAGGCGGCGGACGCCGAAGAGGGGGATGCCACGGCTGGCGGTGGCGAGGCAGACTGAGCACGATGAATGCGTGCATCGGGCGGTCGGAATGACGCCGGAACAGGTCGCCGCCGGCAGCAAACCCGCCGTGCTGGAGCTGGGAGAGCTGTTCAGCCGCTGCCCGGGGACCCTGCGACGGGCCAGGATGATGGGCATTCCCGGCTGGGCGTTCTATGTCACCGGGCGGGCCGGCGCGTTGGGTGACATCCGCGCCGAGACGGTGGCGGCGGCGCTCGGCTTCCTCGCCCCGGAAGCCGTCGCCGACGGGTGGGACACCGCCGTCCGGGTGGTCCGGCCCCTGGAGGTGGCCACCGCGAACCTGACCGAGTGCTGCCGGTGGGGCGCCCAGCACCTCGACGACCTGCCCGGCACGCCCCGGCTGACCGCCCTGCTGGAACGGGTGGTGGCCGCCGCCGACGCGACCGGCATGCCGCTCTTCGCGGCCTGGCGGGCCATGCCGCTGTCCGAGTATGCCGAGGGCGCCCGCGCGGCCGTGGCGCTGATGCTGCTGCGGGAGCACTTCGCCGGGGCGTACCTGCTGGCGGTGCGGGCGGCCGGGATGACACCGCTGGAGGCGGTGCTGGCCGGGCCGGAGGGGGAGGCCGGGGCGGCGGCGTGCGGGTGGTCCCCGCCCTACCCGCCGGTCGGGCCGTTGGTGCGGCGGCGGCTCTGGGCCGAGGCGGTGACCGACCGGTTGACCTCGGCCGGCTTCGGGGCGCTCCGCCCGGCCGAGGGCCGGGAGTTGATCGAGCTGCTCACCGACGTCCGCGCGCGGCTGCGGGCCGGCGCGGCCAGCTAGCGGGGCCCGGCCGTCGGCTCTGCGCTGACGGCTCCCTGGCCGGCGGCCGCACCACCGGGACCCACCGGCCGCTCGTTGCACGGCCGGTCAGCCGCCGGGCGGGCGTGGCGGCAGGCGGTCCGGGGCGGGTGGCGGCGAAAATCGGCGGCGGTCCCGCCGGCGGGCTGCCAGGATCTGCGGCGTGACGCTCCCCGCCGGCTGGACCGCCCGCCGCCCCACCCTGGACGACGTGCCCGCGCTGCTCGCCGTGGTGCACGCCGCCGACACGTTCGCCATCGGCCACCCCGACTTCGACGCCGACGACGTCCGGGCGGCGTTGACCGCGCCGTTCTTCGACCCGCAACACGACTCCTGGCTGCTGACCGATCCTGATCAGCGGGTCGTCGGCTGGACGCTGGTGGACAACCCGACCGGGGTGGGCCGGGAATACCTGGACGTCTTCGTCGATCCGGAGCACGCGATGGCGCTACGGGCCGTGCTGCTCGACCGGATGCTGCGCCGGGTCGCCGAACGGGCCGCCGAACGGGGCCGGCCCGCGTTGACCGCCCGCGCGTCCGTCTGCGCGCCGGAGACCCGTTGGGCGGGCGAGCTGACCGCCGCCGGCTTCACCCGGGTCAAACGGTACGTGCGGATGGGCCGGTCGCTGGCCGAGCTGCCCGCCGAGCCGCCACCCCCGCCCGGGGTGACCGTCCGGTCGCTGCGCCCCGACGACGAGGCCGACCTGCGGCTGTTCCACCGGATCCACGACACCGCCTTCCGGGACACCCCGGACTACGAGCCGGTCGGCTTCGAGGGCTGGCGGGACCGGCTCACCGACGGCGGGCGGGTCTGGGACGAGTGGTTCCTCGCCGAGGTCGACGGCGCGCCGGCCGGCGCGCTGAACTCGTCGGACCAGGCGCTGGAGCAGGACATGGGCTGGGTACGCACCCTGTCGGTGCTGCCCGCGTACCGGCGGCGCGGGGTGGGGGCGGCGTTGCTGCGACGGGCGTTCGCGGTCTACGCGGCCAAGGGCCGGGGCCACGCCGGGCTCGGCGTCGACCTGGCCAACCCGACCGCCCCGGTCACCCTCTACCGCTCCGTGGGCCTACGCGACACCCGCTGGATCGACCTGTACGAGCGGAGCGTGCCCGCCGCCGCCTGACCGGGCGCCCCGGTGTGCGCCGCGTGACGCCCGCCGGGGTCGCTGTCGGACGTCGCCGACGCCGGTAGCAAACTGGACGGGTGCGACACGCGTTACGCCGAGGCGGTGCCGGTGGGGCGGGACCGCAGCTCGGAGACGTAGTCGTCGGGTGCGCCCGCCTTCTCGGCGGCGTTCGCGATCTCCGACAGGTACCAGGCGGTCGGCAGACCACCCTCGTAGCCGTCGAAGACGTACACCCAGGCGGTCACGTCACCGTCCAGCGTCGAGACCCGCACGGTGAGCCTGCGGTACGTGCCGGCGGTGACGCCCTCCAACTCGTCGAGCTGGGCGGCGTCGTAGGGGTCGATGTCGTACAGCGCCACGAAGACCCGGTCGCCCGGGGACTCGACCACGGTGCTGACGGAACCCTCCCAGCCGATCACGTCCTCGCCGGCGAAGGTCAGCCGCCACCCCTCCAGCCAGCCGATGCCCACCATCGGCGAATGCGGGCAGTAGGCCCGCATCCGGGCGGGGTCCAGGTTTGAGCCGTAGGCCGCATAGTGACGCACGGCGATGACGATAGCCCGGCGGACGGGTGGGGGAGAATACGACGGTGCGTGTCGCACGGGTTCGGGAGAAGAAAGTCACTGTGAGCACCGAGAAAGGGCGAGGGCTGTGAGCCACATCGTGATCATCGGCGGGGGGCCGGCCGGCTACGAGGCGGCACTGGTCGCCGCCCAGCTGGACGCCGACGTCACCGTGGTGGAGGCCGACGGCGCCGGGGGTGCCTGCGTGCTCTCCGACTGCGTCCCGTCGAAGACCTTCATCGCCAGCTCGGAGGTGGTGACCGGCTACCGGGACACCGAGGAGTTCGGCATCCACTCCGACGGTCTGGAGGCGGTCACGGTCGACGCCCGGGCCGTGCACGGGCGGGTGAAGCGGCTCGCCCTGGCCCAGTCCGCCGACATCCACGCCAAGCTGCTCAAGGCCGGGGTGACCTTCGTCGCGGGCACCGCCCGACTCGGCGAGGACACCCTCGGTCACACCCACCGGATTGTCGTCACCCCGGCCGACGGCGGTGAGGAATACTCGATCGCCGCGTCCACCGTGCTGGTCGCCACCGGCGCCACCCCGCGCCAGCTGCCCACCGCGCTGCCCGACGGGGAGCGCATCCTCACCTGGCGGCAGGTGTACGACCTGCCCGAGCTGCCCGCGCACCTGATCGTGGTGGGTTCCGGCGTCACCGGCGCCGAGTTCGCCAGCGCCTACCAGGCGATGGGGGTCGAGGTGACCCTGGTCTCCAGCCGGGACCGGGTGATGCCGCACGAGGACGCCGACGCGGCGATGGCCATCGAGCAGGTCTTCCGCAGCCGGGGCATGAGCATCCTCAACAACTCCCGGGCGGACGCGGTCCGGCGGGTCGGCGACGGCGTCGAGGTGGTGCTCTCCGACGGGCGGGTGGTGGCCGGTTCGCACGCCCTGATCGCCGTCGGCTCGATCCCGAACACCGCCGGACTGGGCCTGGCCGAGTACGGCGTCGAGCTGGCCAAGGGCGGCTACGTCACGGTCGACCGGGTGTCGCGTACCAACGTCCCCGGCATCTACGCCGCCGGCGACTGCACCGGCGTCCTGCCGCTGGCCAGCGTCGCCGCCATGCAGGGCCGGATCGCGATGTGGCACGCCCTCGGCGAGGCGGTCCGGCCGCTGCGGCTGCGGACCGTCGCCGCGAACGTCTTCACCGACCCGGAGCTGGCCACCGTCGGCGTCTCCCAGGACGAGGCGGACTCCGGTCGTACCCTGGCCCGCCAGGTGATGCTGCCGCTGACCGGCAACGCCCGGGCGAAGATGGACGACCTGGCGGACGGCTTCGTCAAGCTGTTCTGCCGCCCGTCCACCGGCCAGGTGGTCGGCGGGGTGGTGGTGGCCCCCAAGGCCAGCGAGCTGATCCTGCCGATCACCATGGCGATCGAGAACAACCTCACCGTCAACGAGCTGGCCCAGACCATCACCATCTATCCGAGCCTGTCCGGTTCGATCACCGAGGCGGCCCGCCAGCTCATGCTCCACGAACTCGAATGACCCGGTGACCCCGGCGGGGCCGTGCGCACGTGCGCCGATCCGGTGGTGCCGGAGCAGGCTGGAGGCCGCTATGTGGGCGATATCGGGTAATCCTGGTGGGTTGGTGTGGACGCGCTCAGGTCGGTGGGGGTTTCCCTGCTGGCGGCGCGGGCGCTGAGCAGGGTCATCGTCCAGCCGGCTGCCCCGAACCCGGCCGCCGCCGCTGCCGCGACCAGCCCCAACCGCCAGGCCGATCCGGTGAGCGCGGTGCCGCCGAGGTGGCCGACCAGTGCCCCGTAGCTGGCCCAGCCGACGGCCGCCAGCGCCTCGTAACAGAGGAACAGCCGGTACGGGTAGCGGCTGCGGCCGGCGGAGAAGCAGGCCGCCATCCGGCCCCCGGGCACGAATCGGCAGAGCAGGATGGTCAGCGGCCCGGGGCGGCGCAGTCCCCGGGTGACAAGCCCGGCGACCCGGCGGGCCCGACCCGGGTCCACGTGCCGGGCCCGCCGCCGGTCCGGTGCGCTGCGGCCGAGCAGGTAGCAGGCCAGGTCGCCGACGAAGACGCCGAGCGCCCCGACGCCGATGGTCAGCGGCAGGCTCAGCCCGCCCACCACGGTGAGCGCGCCCCCGGTGATCATGACGGCCTGGGTCGGGATGACCGGCACGAAGGCGTCCGCGATGAGCAGACCCATCAGCAACAGGTACGCCAGCAGGGGCGATGCGACGTCAGTGAGAAGCTCGGGCACGACTGCCACCTCGCCGGTCAGGGCCGATTCCAGGCACCGAGCCTGCCGGTGGCTGCCCCGGCACCGACGACCGGACCACCCGGTGGTGACCACGGACACCACCGGGGACGACGGCGCGACTGCGTGCCGTGTGCCACCGGTAGCGGGGTGCAGGGCCGCCTGCCGTCTGCCGCTCGCCGTCTGCCGCTCGTCGCTCGTCGCCCGGAGGGGGTCGGCGGATCGGGGATCGTCGGCGTACCGTTGGGTACGCGGCCCCATCCCCGTCGGGTCCCCCGTTCCTGACGAGCGGGCCGCCGTGGGTCGCCGGCAGGTCCCGTGCCGGCGACCCTCCTAATCTCCGCCCGGATTTCTGCCCCGACCAGCGGAAACGCTCCATGGGAGGGCATCGGTTCTCCGCCGGTCCCGGATGACAATTGTCGATCATGACTTCTGTCGATTCTGACGATGGCAACTGTGGCCTACCGTATCGCCGCCACCGGCGCAGACCCGGTCATTGACCCCAGCCGCGCGGGCGACGACCGGTTCGGCGAGTCGAACCGAGGCCGTCCGCCCCAGCCCCACCGGCCACCCGCCCCACGGACGAGCCGGGCAGTCTCCCCCTTCCCGGTGGTCGGCGGCACGGGTCGTACGACGCCTGCCGCCGTCGGAGCGGCGTCGTGCCGCCACCGGCCGAGGGGTGATCGTCGTTCGGGCACATCGGCTGTCGGCCCGGGGACAGCACGCCCCGCTCGCCAGCATCGCTCGGATAGCGTCCCGGGCTCAACCGACATTCCTTTCGGAGGCTCGTAGATGGTTTCCACCCTGCTGCGGGGCGCGCTCGTCGTGACCCTGGCGCTCGGCAGCACCCTCGTCGTCGTGACCGGCCCGGCCGAGGCGGCGGCGACGAAGTACAAGAACTGCACCGCGCTGAACAAGAAGTACAAGCACGGGGTGGGCAAGAAGGGCGCGAAGGACAAGGTCCGGGGCAGCACCAAGCCGGTCACGAACTTCACCGTGTCGGACTCGGTCTATGCGAAGAACACCCACCTGGACCGGGACAAGGACAAGGTCGCCTGCGAGAAGCGCTGACCGGTCGCCGTCGTCCGGAAGAGCGCAGGTCGGAGGGGTGCCGATCGGCCGCCGGCCGGAAAAGCGCTCGCCCCGGGCGTCGCCGGGGTCGTACGGTGCCGGTATGCGCAGTGCGGTGGTGACCACGACGTCGGGAGATCCCGACGTGCCGCACTGACGTTCACCGTCGACGAGGCCCCGGGCGATCCGCCCGGGGCCTCGCGGCGTTTCGGGGGAGGTCGCCTCCGGGTCGTACCCGATCAAGGAGCGCGACATGATCGACCACCGTAGGCTCGGCCGGGAGCTGGACCTGTTCGTCTCCGATCCGCTGGCCGGGGCCGGGCTGCCGATCTGGCTGCCGGCCGGCGCGGCGGCCCGGCACGCCGTCGAGGAGTACGTCCGCGAGTTGGAGCGCCGGGCCGGCTATCAGCACGTCTACTCCCCACCGCTGGGCAAACGGGAGTTGTTCGCGCTGTCCGGGCATCTCGGCTACTTCGCCGACGAGATGTTCCCGCCGATGCGGCTGAGCGCCGACGACGAGTTCGTGCTCCGGCCGGCGCTCTGCCCGCACCACGCGCTGGTCTACCGGGCCCGCGGGCGCTCCTACCGGGAGTTGCCGCTGCGCGTCGGCGAGCTGGGCGGGATGTACCGGGCGGAGCGGTCCGGGGTGCTCGGCGGACTGTCCCGGGTGCGGGCCATCTCGCTCAACGACGCGCACAACTTCTGCACCCTGGAGCAGGTCGGCGACGAGGTCCGGGAGATCCTGCGGTTGATCCGGGAGGCGCACGCGGCGCTCGGCGTCCGCCCGGCCGGGTTCCGGCTGTCGCTGCGCGGGCCGGGGGCGAAGTACGTCGGGGACGACGCGTCCTGGGCCCGCGCCGAGGAGCTGCTGCGCGCCGCGCTCGACGGGGTGGAGCACGAGGAGGCACCTGGCGAGGCCGCCTTCTACGGTCCGAAGATCGACATCCAGATCGTCGATGCGGCCGGTCGGGAGTCGACCCTCTCCACCGTGCAACTCGACTTCGACAAGCCGGAGAAGTTCGACCTGTCCTACACCGACCCGTCCGGTGCCCGGCGGCGGCCGGTGCTGGTGCACCGCAGCCTGGTGGGGAGCATGGAACGGCTCTTCGCCTACCTGATCGAGGTGCACCAGGGCGCATTCCCACCCTGGTACGCCCCGGTCCAGCTGCTGCTCCTGCCGGTCGACGCCGGGCAGGCCGACGCGGTGGCCCGGTTGGCCCGTCGGGCGGTCGACGCGGGGCTACGGGTCGAGGTGGACGCCGCCGGCTCGCTGGGCGCCCGGGTCCGGGACGCGTCGCGCCGCCGGGTGCCGTACGTCGGGGTGGTCGGTGCCCGGGAGGCGGCCGTCGACGCGGTCGCCCTGCGCCTGCGCGACGGCCGGGCGCTGGACCCGATGCCGGCGGCGGACGCGGTGGGACTGGTCGGCGCGGTGGTCGCGGCCCGCTCGGCGGAACTGCTCCCTGCCGGCTGACGGTGCGGGGGCCGGGGACGACGCCCCCGGCCCCCGCACCGGTGCGTCGCTCAGCCCCCGACCGGTGCCGGCGCGGCCCCGTCGTCGACCGTCGCGGCGGCGAACTGCGCCTGATAGAGCCGGTGGTACGCCCCCCGCGCGGCGAGCAGTTGCTGGTGGGTGCCCTGCTCGACGATCCGGCCGTTCTCCATCATCAGGATCAGGTGGGCGTCGCGGATGGTGGAGAGCCGGTGCGCGATGACGAAGCTGGTCCGGTCGGAGCGCAGCGCCGCCATCGCCCGTTGCAGCAGCACCTCGGTACGGGTGTCCACCGAGCTGGTCGCCTCGTCCAGGATCAGCAGCGACGGCTCCGCGAGGAACGCCCGCGCGATGGTGATGAGCTGCTTCTCCCCGGCGCTGACGTTGCTGCCCTCCTCGTCGATGACGGTGTCGTACCCGTCGGGGAGGCTGCGCACGAACCGGTCCACGAAGGTGGCCCGTGCGGCGGTGAGGATCTCCTCCTCGGTGGCGTCCGGGCGGCCGTAGGCGATGTTGTCCCGGATGGTGCCGCCGAAGAGCCAGGTGTCCTGGAGCACCATGCCGATCCGGCCGCGCAGGTCGTCGCGGCGCAGCGTGGTGATGTCCACCCCGTCCAGGGTGATCCGCCCGGCGTCCAGTTCATAGAAGCGCATCACCAGGTTGACCAGGGTGGTCTTCCCGGCGCCGGTGGGGCCGACGATGGCCACGGTGTGGCCGGGCTCGGCGACCAGGGACAGGTCGTCGATCAGCGGCTTGTCCGGGTCGTACCGGAAGGAGATGCTCTCGAACTCGACCCGGCCGTGCGGTTCGGCGACCCGGGCCGGGGTCACCGGGTCGGGGCTCTGCTCGTCGGCGTCGAGCACGGCGAACACCCGTTCGGCCGAGGCCACCCCGGACTGGAGCAGGTTCGCCATCGAGGCGAGCTGGGTGAGCGGCTGGGTGAACTGCCGCGAGTACTGGATGAAGGCCTGCACGTCACCGAGGCTCATCGATCCGGAGGCCACCCGCAGCCCACCGACCACGGCGATCGCCACATAGCTGAGGTTCCCGACGAACATCATCGCCGGCATGATGATCCCGGAGATGAACTGGGCGCCGAAGCTGGCCCGGAACAACTCCTCGTTCTTGGCGTGGAAGGTGGCCTCCACCTCCGGGGAGCGACCGAAGACCTTGACCAGCTCGTGGCCGGTGAAGGCCTCCTCGATCTGGCCGTTCAGCTCCCCGGTGTGGGTCCACTGGGCGATGAACTTCTGCTGCGACCGCTTGGCGATCTGCTGCGTCACGATCACCGACAGCGGCACCGCGACCAGCGCGACCAGCGCCAGCAGCGGCGAGATCCAGAACATCATCGCCAGCACGCCCACCACGGTCAGCAGCGAGGTGAGCAGTTGGCTCATCGTCTGCGACAGGGTCTGCGAGATGTTGTCGATGTCGTTGGTGACCCGGCTGAGCAGCTCACCCCGGGGCTGCCGGTCGAAGTAGGGCAGCGGCAGCCGGTTGAGCTTCTCCTCCACCTCGGCGCGCAGTCGCAGCACGGTGGCCTGCACCACCCCGTTGAGCAGCCAGCCCTGCCACCACATCAGCAGGCTGGCGGCGACATAGAGACCGAGCGCGAACAGCAGCGTCCGGCCCAGGGCGTCGAAGTCGATGCCGGCCCCGGGGACCACGTCCATCCGGGCGACCATGTCGGCGAAGTTGTCGTTGCCGGCGGCCCGCATCCCGGCGACCGCCTGGTCGACGGTGCTGCCCGCAGGCAACTGCCGGCCGATCACCCCGGCGAAGATGATGTCGGTGGCGTGGCCGAGGATCTTCGGCCCGATCACGCTGAACCCGACGCTGGTCACCGCCAGGGCGATGATGCCGGTCAGCGACGCGCGGTGCGGTCGCAGCCGGCCGAGCAGCCGGCGGGCCGACGGGCCGAAGTTCATCGACTTCTCCGCCGGCATGCCGGCGTTCATCCACGGCGGGCCGCCGGTGCGCCGGCCGGCGGCCGGGAGCCGCTCCGGCGTGGTCGCCTCCGGGGCCTTTTTCTGCTCGGGTACGGCGGTCACGCGGGCACCCCCGTCGTCTGCTGGGACGCCACGATCTCGGCGTACGTCGGACAGTCCTCGAGCAGTTCGTCGTGTCGGCCCATCCCGACCACGCCCCCGTCCTCCAACACGATGATCTGGTCGGCGTCGATGATCGTGGAGACCCGTTGCGCCACGATCACCACTGCGGCGTCGGCGGTGACCGGGCGCAGCGCGGCCCGCAGCCGGGCGTCGGTGCCCAGGTCGAGGGCCGAGAACGAGTCGTCGAACAGGTAGATCTCCGGCTTGCGGACCAGCGCCCGTGCGATGGCGAGCCGTTGCCGCTGCCCGCCGGAGACGTTCGTCCCGCCCTGCGCGATCGGGGCTTCCAGGCCGCCGGTCATCTGGGCCACGAAGTCCCGGGCCTGGGCGATCTCCAACGCCGTCCACAGCTCGTCGTCGGTGGCGTCCGGGTTGCCGTACCGCAGGTTGCTCGCCACCGTGCCGGTGAACAGGTACGGCTTCTGCGGCACCAGGCCGATCCGCCGCCACAGCTCCTCCGGGGCCAGCTCCCGTACGTCGACCCCGTCGACCAGCACCGCACCGGCGGTCGGGTCGACCAGCCGGGGGATCAAAGTCAGCAGGGTCGTCTTGCCGGCGCCGGTCGACCCGATCACGGCGGTGGTCCGGCCCGGGGTGGCCCGGAACGAGATGTCGTGCAGCACCGGTGCGCTGGCCCCCGGGTACTGGAAGGCCACGCCGCGCAGCTCCAGTTCACCGTGGCCGTCGACCCGGGTGACCGGGTTGGCCGCCGGGACCACCGAGGACTCGGTGTCCAGCACCTCGGTGACGCGTTCGGCGCAGACCGCCGCGCGCGGCACCATCATCAGCATGAAGGTGGCCATCATGACGGCCATCAGGATCTGCATCAGGTACGCCAGGAAGGCGGTCAGCGCGCCGATCTGGATCTGCCCGGAGTCGACCCGCTGCGCCCCGAACCACAGCACGGCGACGCTGGAGACGTTGAGCACCAGCATCACCACCGGGAAGATCAGCGCCATCAGCCGGCCGACCCGTAGGGCGGTGGCGGTCAGGTCCGCGTTCGCCACGCCGAACCGCTGCGTCTCGTACGGCTCGCGGACGAACGCCCGGACCACCCGGATGCCGGTGATCTGCTCCCGGAGCACCCGGTTGACGGTGTCGATCCGGGTCTGCATGAGCCGGAAACCGGGGACCATCCGGCGGATGACCAGGCCCAGCGCGACGGCGAGCACCGGCACGCTGACCAGCATCAGCCAGGACAGGCCGATGTCCTCCCGCAGCGCCATCACCACCCCGCCGACGCTCATGATCGGCGCGGCGACCAGCATGGTGCAGCTCATCAGGACGAGCATCTGCACCTGTTGCACGTCGTTGGTGTTGCGGGTGATCAACGAGGGTGCGCCGAAGCGGGCGACCTCGCGGGCGGAGAAGCGGTTGACCTGCCCGAAGATCGCCGCGCGGACGTCCCGGCCGAAGGCCATCGCGGTGCGCGCGCCGAAGTAGACGGCCGCCACCGAGCAGGCGATCTGCACCAGGCTGACCAGCAGCATCCAGCCGCCGGTACGGATGATGTAGTTGGTGTCGCCCCGGGCCACCCCGAGGTCGATGATGTCGGCGTTGAGGCTCGGCAGGTAGAGCGAGGCCATCGTGCCGACGAACTGGAGCAGCACCACCGCGCCCAGCGGCCGGTGGTAGGGCCGCAGGTAGCGGCGCAGCAGACTGATCAGCACGGATGGCTCCCGGGCCTCGGGTCGTCGGTCGTTTCCTGGTGTTGTGTTGTCAACCTCTTGTCCTCCCCGTCGGACATGGTCGTGATGACCTCGATCAGGAAATCCCGGATCACCGCGTGCCGGGCCGGATCGGCGTCGACGGAGGTGAGCGGGGTGGTGGTGTGCATCCGGTCGACCAGGGCCCGGGTGTGCTCGCGCCCCTTGTCGGTCAGCGCCAGCCGGACGCTGCGCCGGTCGGCGTCGTCGCGGCGGCGCTCGACGAAGCCGTCCCGTTCGAGGGTGTCGATGATCCCGGTGAGGGTGGCGGGCCGGACGAAACAGCGGTCGGCGACGTCCCGGTGGGTGGCGTCGTCGAGGTGGGTGAGGGTGAACAGCACCCGCATCCCGGCCGGGGTCAGGCCGTGGTGCTCGGCCAGGTAGCGCCCCCAGTGCTGGTCGGCGAGGTGCCCGGCGACCGACAGCAGCCGGCCGAGCGGCACGCTGCGGAGCACGTCGGGATAGACAGGCAGTGGTTCCATCTGCACGGTGAGTATGTTAGCTCCCGGACCGTCAGGGGCCAAACGAAATGGTCAGGGCCGTTCCGACGTACAGGATCTGGAGCGCCGTGCGCGGGCCGAGTGGGGTGACGGGTCGACCGGCGAGGGTCAGGCCGCGCCGGGCCGCCGAGACGTTCGCGGGGAACATCGCCACCATCAGCAGTGCCAGCGCGCCGGCGGCCGGACGGGCGGTGGTCGGGATCAACAACGCCGCGGCTCCGGCCAACTCCAGCACCCCGGTGGCGGTGACCAGGGTGCCCGGGTGGGGTAGGCGCGGCGGGACCATGGCGATCAGGCCCTCCCGGCGGGGTGAGGTGAAGTGGGCGAAGCCGGTCAGCACGAACAGCAGTGCCAGCCCGACGCGGAGCGCGGGGTGCCAGCCGTCGAGCGCGGCCACGCCGGCCAGCCCGGCCAGGCGCGCGACGGCGGTGCCGACGAGCAGGGCGATCAACGGAACCATGCGGGCCTCCTCGGGTGCAAATCTTTATACTGACAAGATAGCCACCCGAACGACCGTCTTGTCAACGTAAAGATATGCTGGTGTCATGACCGACACCCGCGCCTACCACCACGGCGACCTGCCACGCGCCCTGCTCGCAGCGGCGGTGACGGCGATCGGGGAGTCCGGCCCGGCGGCGCTCAGCCTGCGCGACCTCGCCCGTCGCGCGGGCGTCTCACACGCCGCCCCGACCCACCACTTCGGCGACAAGGCCGGGCTGCTCACCGCCCTCGCCGTCGAGGGGTTCGACCTGCTGGCCGCCGCCCTGACCGCGGCCGGTGACGACCTGCTCGACGTGGGGGTGGCATACGTGGACTTCGCCGTCCGCCACCGGGCGCACTTCGAGGTGATGTTCCGCCCCGACCTCTACCGGGCCGACGCCCCCGAGGTACGGGCCGCCCGGGAGCGCGCGGGCGCGGCACTGCGCCTCGGCGTGGCGGCGCTGCCGGTGGGCCGGGCCGCCCCGGGCGAGGCGCGGACGGACGCGCTGGCCGCCTGGTCGATCGTGCACGGCTTCGCCACCCTCTGGCTCTCCGGCGCGCTGCCGCCCGACGTCGAAGCCGACCCCCGCGCCGCCGCCCGCACCGTCATCCGCCGCCTCTTCACCCCACCCCCACCCCCACCCCCACCCTGACCCACCCCACCGACCCCACCCTGCCCCGCCCCCGCCTGGCTGTCCCGCCCCCGCCTGGCTGTCCCGCCCGCCCGACCCTGCGCCGCCTGGCTGTCCCCCGCCGCCCCGCCCCGCCGCCCTGCCCCCGCCGCCCCGCCCCGCCTCTCCCAGCCCCGTTGATCAAGAGGTTTACGTCACCCCACCCGCCTCAGCTGACGTAAACCTCTTGATCACCCGAGCGGGTGGAGGGTCGCGGCGTTGATCAAGAGGTTTACGTCAGGAAATTCGCGGTGGGTGACGTAAACCTCTTGATCAACTCGTGCGGGGCGGGGCGGGGCGGGGCGGGGAGGGGCGGGAGGGGAGGGGGGAGGGGGGGAGGGGGGTTACCAGCTGGTGGGGAGGGGCATGCCTTCGGTGTAGCCGGCGGTGCTCTGGACGCCGACCAGGGCGCGCTCGTGGAACTCGTCCAGGGAGCGGGCGCCCGCGTAGGTGCAGGCGCTGCGTACCCCGGAGATGATCTCGTCGATCAGGTCCTCGACTCCGGGGCGGGCCGGGTCCAGGTACATCCGGGCGGTGGAGATGCCCTCCTCGAAGATCGCCTTCCGGGCCCGGTCGAAGGCGCTGTCCTCGGCGGTCCGGGCGCTGACCGCACGCGACGAGGCCATCCCGAAGCTCTCCTTGTAGCGTCGGCCGTCCGGCTCGGTGTAGAGGTCACCCGGCGACTCGTAGGTGCCGGCGAACCAGGAACCGACCATCACGTTGGATGCCCCGGCGGCCAGCGCCAACGCCACGTCCCGGGGGTGCCGGACCCCGCCGTCGGCCCAGACGTGCCGGCCCAGTGCGCGGGCCGCCGCCGCGCAGTCCAGCACCGCCGAGAACTGTGGCCGGCCGACCCCGGTCATCATCCGGGTGGTGCACATCGCACCCGGCCCGACCCCGACCTTGACGATGTCCGCGCCCGCCTCGATCAGGTCGCGTACCCCGTCGGCGGTGACCACGTTGCCGGCCGCCACCGGCACCGGCGGGTCGAGCTTGCGGACCGCCCGCAGTGCGGAGATCATCCGCCGTTGGTGCCCGTGCGCGGTGTCCACCACCAGGGTGTCGACCCCCGCCGCGAGCAGCGCCTCGGCCTTGCCGGTGACGTCGCCGTTGATGCCGACCGCCGCCGCGATCCGCAGCCGGCCCCGGTCGTCGACGGCCGGGCGGTAGAGGGTGGCCCGCAGCGCGCCCTGCCGGGTGAGCACCCCGACCAGGCGGCCGTCGGCGCCCACCACGGGGGCCAGCCGACGCCGCCCCGCGTGGAGCCGCTCGAATCCGGTACGCGGGTCGGCGTCGGCCGGCACGGTGTGCAGCTCGGTGGACATCACATGCTGGAGCTGGGCGAACCGGTCCACCTCGTGGGTGTCCGCCTCGGTGACCACGCCCACCGGCCGGCCGGCCTCGTCGATCACCACCACCGCGCCGTGCGACTTCTTGGGCAGCAGGTGGATGGCGTCGCCGACGGTGTCGGTCGGGCCGAGCGTGATCGGGGTGTCGTGCACCAGGTGCCGCTGCTTGACCCAGTCGACCACGGTGGCGACCACCTCGATCGGGATGTCCTGCGGGATCACCGCGATCGCACCGCGCCGGGCCACCGTCTCGGCCATCCGCCGGCCGGCCACCGCGGTCATGTTGGCCACCACCAGCGGAATGGTGGTGCCGGTGCCGTCGGCGGTGGACAGGTCGACGTCGAGCCGCGAACCCACCTCGGAACGGGCCGGCGCCATGAAGACGTCGTTGTAGGTCAGGTCGTGTGCGGGGACCGCGCCATGAAGGAACTTCACCCCGCCATCATTCCCGCTCCCGGCCCGTCCCGCCGCCGTCGGTGGCCCACACCACCCTGCCTCCGCTGGAGGCGTCCGGCCCGTCGGTCGGTCGGCGACGCACCACACCGGGCCGCGCAGGGGCACCACGGTCACCGGGACCGGGTTGCCCCGAACCTGCCGCTGGCCGATGGGGCGCGAGGGGCCCGGTTCAGGAGATGGTGCAGATCGCCGCGCCGGCGGTGAGTACCGCGCCGACCTCGGCGGCCAGCCCGGCGACCGTACCGGCCCGGTGGGCGTGCAGCGGCTGCTCCATCTTCATCGCCTCCAGGACGACGACCAGGTCACCCTCGGCGACGGTGTCCCCGTCCGCGACGGCGATCTTGACGATGGTGCCCTGCATGGGCGAGGTGAGCGCGTCGCCGCTGACCGTCGCGCCCGTGTTGGTCCCGCCGCCGCGGCGGGCCGGCCGGCGGGTGGCGGGGGCGGCGGTGGTCGTACCCCCGGCGAGGCCGGCGGGGAGGGTGACCTCCAGCCGCTTGCCACCCACCTCGACCACGACGGTCTCGCGGGAGGCCACCGGGTCGGCGGTGGCGGCGGTGGCGGTGAACGCCGGGACGGTGTTGTCGAACTCGGTCTCGATCCACCGGGTGTGCACGGTGAACGGCTCGGCGGTGAACGCCGGGTCGCGTACGACGAGACGGTGGAACGGCAGCGCCGTGGCCATCCCCTCGACCACCATCTCGTCGAGCACCCGGCGGGCCCGCTCGATCGCTTCGGCGCGGGTCTCGCCGGTGACGATCACCTTGGCCAGCAGCGAGTCGAAGTTGCCGCCGATGACGTCACCGGCGCGGACACCGGTGTCGACCCGTACGCCGGGACCGGTGGGTAGGCGCAGCGCGGTGATGGTGCCGGGGGCGGGGAGGAAGTTGCGGCCCGGGTCCTCGCCGTTGATCCGGAACTCGATGGCGTGCCCGCGCGGGGTCGGGTCCCCGGTGAACCGCAGCTTCTCGCCGTCGGCGATCCGGAACTGCTCGCGGACCAGGTCGACGCCGGCGGTCTCCTCGGTGACCGGGTGCTCCACCTGGAGCCGGGTGTTGACCTCCAGGAAGGAGATGGTGCCGTCCACGCCCACCAGGTATTCGACCGTGCCGGCGCCGTGGTAGCCGGCCTCCCGGCAGATCGCCTTGGCGCTGTCGTGGATCTGGGCGCGCTGCGCGGCGGTGAGGAATGGTGCGGGGGCCTCCTCGACCAGCTTCTGGTGCCGGCGTTGCAGGGAGCAGTCCCGGGTGCCGACCACGATCACGTTGCCGTGCTGGTCGGCTAGGACCTGCGCCTCGACGTGCCGGGGCTGGTCCAGGTAACGCTCGACGAAGCACTCGCCCCGGCCGAACGCGGCGACGGCCTCCCGGGTGGCCGACTCGAACAGGTGCGGGATCTCCTCCAGGGTGCGGGCCACCTTGAGGCCGCGCCCGCCGCCGCCGAAGGCGGCCTTGATGGCGACCGGCAGGCCGTGTGCGACGGCGAAGGCGGTCACCTCGTCGGCGTCGGCGACCGGGTCGGGGGTGCCGGGGACCAGGGGTGCGCCGGCCCGTTGGGCGAGGTGCCGGGCGGTCACCTTGTCGCCGAGGTCGCGGATCGCCTGCGGGGTGGGGCCGATCCAGGTCAGGCGTGCGTCGATGACCGCCTGGGCGAAGTCGGCGTTCTCGGAGAGGAAGCCGTAACCGGGGTGTACGGCGTCCGCGCCGGCCTGCCGGGCCACCTCGATCAGCTTGTCGATGCGCAGGTAACTGTCGGCGGCGGTGTCGCCCCCCAGGGCGTACGCCTCGTCGGCGAGGGTGGTGTGCAGGGCGTCCCGGTCGGAGTCCGCGTAGACGGCGACGCTGTCCAGACCGGCGTCGCGGCAGGCCCGGATGACGCGGACGGCGATCTCTCCACGGTTGGCGATGAGAACCTTGCGCACCTTGGTGCTCCTCCCGGGGTCGTTGCCTGGGGAGTGTATCGGCAGGCCGGGAGCGCCCCTAACGATCACTCAGTGTGGGATGCCGCACTGTGGGCGCGGTGAGCTAGTCAAACTTGGTTATTACGCTTGTGCGGTGTCTGCGACTCGGTTGATGATCCTGGGGCTGGTCCGGTGGATGCAGCCCGTGCACGGTTACGACGTTCGCCGCGAGCTGTTGAGCTGGAGCGCCGACAAGTGGGCGAACGTGCAGCCCGGCTCGATCTATCACGCGCTACGCAAGCTGACCGAGGAGGGGCTGTTGCGCGCGGTCGCCACCGAGCAGGTCGGCGCCCGCCCGGCGCGCACCACGTACGAGGTGACGCAGAAGGGGAGCGAGGAGTTCGAGACCCTGCTGCGGGCGCAGTGGTGGCAGTTGCACGAGGTGGTCGACCCGTTCACGGTGGCTTTCTCGTTCCTGCCGGCGATGCCCCGGGAGGAGGCGGCGGCGGCGCTGCGTAACCGGGCGAACCTGCTGCGGGCCGGTGTCGAATCGATGCGTGCCTCGTTGGACTCGGACTGGGTGCGCAACAGCAAGCCGGTGCACGTGAGCTGGATGTTCGAGCTGTGGCTGGCTCGGGCTGAGGCGGAGGTGGCGTGGTGCGGGCGGATCGCCGAGCGGATCGAGTCGGGAGTGTCGTACCTGCCTGCTGGGGTGGCCGGGACGGAGGGCTGGCCGGGCTGGACCGACGGTGGTCCCCCCGGCGGCACCAAGAAGTAATAACCAACGTTGACTATAGAAGCTATATCGCGTTAGCCTGCTCCCGGCCCGATGGTGGGGAGCGCGCCGCATGGCGTCCCGGGGGCAGACGGTGGCCGGCGCGACCCGGCCCGGACGACCAGGAGTAGAAATGATCGAGACCAGGGGGCTGCGGAAGTCGTTCCGCTCCCGGCAGGGTCGGGAGACGAAAACGGTCGACGCCGTACGGGGGGTGAACCTTCAGGTCCCCGCAGGGGAGATCTTCGGCTTCCTCGGCCCCAACGGTGCCGGCAAGACCACCACCCTGCGGATGCTCGCCACGCTGATCGAACCGGACGGCGGCGACGCCACCATCGCCGGCGCGGACCTGCGCAAGGAGCCGGCCGAGGTGCGCCGCCGGATCGGTTACGTCGCCCAGGGCGGCAGCACCTGGGACGAGTGCACCGCCCGCGAGGAGTTGGTCCTGCACGCCCGGATGTACGGCATCGGCAAGGCCGACGCGCACCGCCGCGCCGTCCGCGCACTGGAGGCCTTCCAGCTCACCGAGTACGCCGACCGTAAGTGCAAGACCTACTCGGGCGGCCAGCGGCGGCGGGTGGAGATCGCGCTCGGCATCATCCACGAGCCGAAGATCGTCTTTCTGGACGAGCCGACCACCGGCCTCGACCCGCAGAGCCGCGCGCACATGTGGGACGAGATCCGCCGGTTGCGCACCGAGGGGATGACCGTCTTCATCACCACCCACTACCTCGACGAGGCCGACGCGCTCTGCGACCGGATCGCGATCATGGATCACGGTGAGGTGGTCGCCGAGGGCACCCCGGCCGAGCTGAAGCGGGAGATCTCCGGCGACGTGGTGCTCGTCGGCCTCGACCTCGCGAGCACCCCGCAGGCCGCCCAGCTCCTCGACGGCGAGGAATACCTCAACAAGCTGGAGACCGCCGACGAGGGTGGGCTGCGCCTCTATGTCGACGAGGGGGCCACCGCCATCCCGCAGATCCTGCGCCGGCTCGACCACGCCGGGCTGTCCATGACCTCGATCGAGCTGCACCGACCCAGCCTCGACGACGTCTTTCTCACCAAGACCGGCCGCTCGCTGCGCGAGTCCTGAGACCCCGGAGACCACGCATGAAACTCGCCCGCGACACCTGGCTGATCTTCCAACGCCAACTCCAACTGCTGCTGCGCAACCCGGTGTGGGTCTTCGTCGGCGTCTTCCAGCCGGTGATGTACCTGCTGCTCTTCGCCCCGCTGCTCAAGCCGGCGCTGAACGCGCCCACCCAGGCCGCCGCCTACAAGATCTTCGTACCCGGCCTGCTGGTGCTGCTCGCCATCTTCGGCGGACTGTTCCAGGGCTTCGGCCTGATCGCCGAGCTGCGTGCCGGGGTCATCGAGCGGTCCCGGGTCACCCCGATCAGCCGGCTCGCCCTGCTGCTCGGCCGCTCCCTGCGCGACGTCGTCTCGCTGCTCGTGCAGGCGGTGATCATCACGCTGCTGGCGCTCCTGTTCGACCTGCGTGTCTTCATCGGCGACCTGCTGCTGGCGTACCTGATGCTGGCCCTGATCGCGCTGATGACCTCGGCCGTCTCGTACGGCGTCGCGCTCAAGGTCAAGAGCGAGGACGCCCTCGCCCCGCTGATGAACACCGTGGCCCAGCCGGTGCTGCTGCTCTCCGGCATCCTGCTGCCGCTGACCTTCGCCCCGGGCTGGCTCCAGGGGGTGGCCGAGTGGAACCCGTTCTCCTGGGCCGTCGACGGCACCCGGGCGCTGTTCGCCGGTGACCTCGCCAACGACAAGGTGTGGCAGGGGCTGGCCATCATCGCGGTGCTCGCCGCCGCCGGGGTCTTCTGGGCGGCCCGGCAGTTCGCCCGCAGCGTCCGCTGACGAGACGCCGCCGCACCCGACCTCGACGTGGCCCGTGCGCCCTTGATCGACTCAATGTCGCCGATATGGCGGTGTCGACGTGTGCTGGACACCGCTATATCGGCCCAAGGGAGTTGATCTAGGCAGGCGACCCGGGTGGAGCGGTCAGTGCACCCGGGCGAGGGTGACGCCGTCGGCGAGGGGGAGCAGCACCGCGTCGACGCGGACGTCGGCGAGCACCTCGTCGTTGAAGGCGGCGATCGCCCGGTCGGCGGCGTCACGTGGGGCGAGCACCCGGCCGCCGCGCAGGGTGTTGTCGACCGCGATGACCGCGCCGGGGCGCATCCGGGGCACCAACTCGGCCCAGTAGACCGGGTAGCCGGTCTTGTCGGCGTCGATGAAGGCGAAGTCCAGGTAACGCTCGTGCGGCAGCTCCCGCAGCGTCTCGGCGGCCGGGCCGATGCGCAACTCGATCCGGTCGGCCACCCCCGCGCGCTGCCAGTACGACCGGGCGATGCCGGTGAACTCCTCCGAGATGTCGAAGCAGGTCAGCCGACCGTCCTCGGGCAATCCACGGGCGATCGCCAGCGACGAGAGCCCGGTGAACGTACCCACCTCGACGGCCTGCCGGGCACCCAGCAGCCGGGTCAGGAAGGTGAGGAACGCCGCCTGCTCCGGCGCCACCTGCATCTCGGCGTGTGCCGGGAGTACCGCGCGGGTCTCCTCCGCCAGGTCGCGGATGATCTCGTCCGGCGGAGAACCGTGGGCGACGAGGTAGGCGTGCAGTTCCGGCGTCAGCGGCAACGACTTCGAGGTCATGACCGGACGTTAGCCCAGCGGCTCGATCTCCTGGGCGCCCGGCGCGACCTTCGTCCAAAGGTCGGTGATGCTCAGCTCCAGATCGCGCAGCAGGCCACGGAGCAGCGGCAACGACAACCCGACCACCGTTCCCGGATCACCCTCGATCCCGTTCAGGAACGCCCCACCCAACCCGTCGATGGTGAACGCCCCGGCCACCGCCAACGGCTCACCCGTGGCCACGTACGCGGCGATCTCCGCGTCGGTCACGTCGGCGAAGTGCACGACCGTCGAGGCCACCGCCTCCGCACGGGACTCGTGCACCATGTCGATCAGGCAGTGCCCGGTGTGCAGCACCCCGCTGCGCCCGCGCATCCGCTGCCATCGTCGGGTCGCGTCGGCTGCGTCGTCCGGCTTGCCAAGGATCTCACCGTCGAACGCGAGCACCGAGTCGCACCCCAGCACCAGCGTCCGCTCGTCCGCAGTGGAGCGCAGCCGGTCGGACACGGCCTGCGCCTTCAACCGGGCCAACTCCAGGCAGAGATCCTCGGCTCGTTCCGCGATCACCTGGGACTCGTCGACCCCACTCACCAGCACATCGGGTTCGATCCCGGCCGCCTGTAGCAACTTGCGGCGGGCGGGACTCTGCGAGGCGAGCACGAGGCGGAGCGGCAAGGAGTTGGACACGGGCCGACGCTACCGGCTGATCCGTGGTGGCGGGTCGTCGGCACGTCGACGTCGACGCCACACCAGGAATCCGCACCCGGCCGCCACGATCACCCCCAACGTCGCCCACCCCCGCACGGCAGCACCAACGCCGCCGCTGGCCGGCTGTGCGGCTGCGCTCGTCGCCCCGGTTCTCGGCGGGGTGGCCGTCGTGCTCTCGAAGCCCAGGGGTGGGACGTCGGCAGTGAGCGCGGCCACCAGGTCGATGACGCCGTAGCCGTACTCGTCGTCGCGGCCGGGAGGGCCTTTGTCGACGGCGGTCGCCGTGAGTCGGTGTACGACCTCGGCGGCGGGGAGGTAGGGGTATTTCGAGCGGACCAGCGCCGCCGCCCCAGCCACAATGGCAGTGGCATCGGACGTACCGGTTCCCTTGCGGTACTTGCCGTTGATGCTGGTGCTGTAGATGTCGACCGCCGGTGCCACAACGTCAATTTCGGGACCACTCACAGAAATAGAAGCGTGCTTACCGTATTGACTTGTCCCACCAACTGCTACGACACCCGGATAGGCGGCCGGGTATCCGACGCCTCGTTGGTCGGGTTGGTTGCCTGCCCCAGCCACAACAACAATGTTCGCTTGAGTTGCTTCTTTGATGGCCTGCTGTAGTCGAACATCGGGCTCGCCCGTCATTGAGATGCTGATCACGCTCGCTCTCCGTGATACCGCATATTCGATTCCAGCGGCGAGGTTGTCGCTGCCGCCCTGTTCGTTGGCGATTTTAATTCGCACTGGCAGTATCTTGGCCATGGGCGCAATTCCGAGTGCGCCTCCTTGGGCTTCCCCATGTGCGGCGATTAGACCTGCCATCCCTGTTCCGTGACTATCTTGGTCTTGAAGGCCGTCGCCACCTCTTTCAGGCGTAAGATCAATCCCCTCAAGAAGATTCCTGCGCAGGTCGGGGTGTTTTTCCACCCCTGTGTCCGGCACTGCTACTACGACGCCGGCGCCGCGGCTAATCTGGTGCGCCTTTTCAACTTTTAGGTATCGAAGATGCCACTGATCTTCTCTGACGGATGGCGGGGAAGCTTCTGGCAGGCTGCTAGAAGGAATGCTTGGAAAGAGTGCCGATAATAACGTAAGGGAAGTGGCTGCCGCCTGTGCGGCTTCTCTCATCAACGATCGAACCCGATGGCTGGCCCGGGATCAAATGGGCCTTGCTCGTCAGGGGGGCGAACTACTGGAGGGACACCCTCCGCTACCTCCCAGGGTTTATCTGGATCCCAGTGGGGTGGCTTGCTGGTGGATGAATCATCATTATCTATCCGACCGAATGGTCTGCCCTGCGGGCTGGCGCCACCGCCAAATGGCGGGATGCCGGGGATGCTGGTGGACTGATTGAATCGGCCACCGCGAGGCCTCGAACCTGCCGCGCCTGTCGGCGTAGTTCCAGCTCCGCCGCCGCCGATTACTCCGCCGATAGGGTTGATGCGGCGCGATGAGGTGGTGCCGTTGGGTTGCCCCAACCCGATCCCCGGCATTCCTCCAATTAGGCCGCTAGGTGGTACTTGGCGAGCGGGGAGGGTTGGCGAAGGGCCTTGAATGTTCCCGAATCCCGTTCGGGATGAAGAATCTCGCGGGATTCGAGGTGGTCCCTGTTGGCCGTCTCGACTGCCCGTACTGCTTATTGGTGAGATGGGAGGAAAGGTGGCGTTATTACTGGGCGTGACTTGCGGTGCTGGGCCGAGCGGCCCCTGAATAGCAGGAGGTGGCGCAATTCCAGTGCCGGTGCTGCCGAGGACTGGTCCCACGATGTTAGTTGTTTGATGTGGCAGTACTCGTGCTTGGTCGCTCGAACCTGGCCTCGCCATGGCGTCTGTCCGTGCGATAGGGAGTGGCAAAATCGGCGGAATGGCAGGCCCCTCGTGAGGTGATGCGTATACGTCAGGGTTGTTCTGATCTACCCCTGGGCTGGGCCTTGGCCTGGGTGGAGGTTTTTGGAGCATTGCTTGGGCTTGTTGGAGTTCGCCGCTGAGCCCGAACATGATCCCGCGCGCCTGCACGTTCAGCTTCTCCAGGTCGGCGTCGGTCACCGGCGGGTCCACCACCCGGCTGCCCGCGGCCGCCTTGGGATCAGCAAGAGTCGCTTCGTACCCCCGCTTCCGGGTGAGCTTTCCGGCGTAGTCGTCGTACAGCCGCTTCAGCTCTGGTCTGGTGCTGTCGATGGCGCGGGCGGCGGCGGCGAGGGCGTCGTGGTTGGCGGCGGCCGTGTCGTGGGTGTGCTGCACCCTGCTGATCAGCTCGTCCAGCTCACCGAGGTACGTCCTGGCGGCGGCGTTCGTGGCGGGCGGCCACGCCTCGGCGAGCCCACTGCGGTACTGCTGGAGTCGCCGCAGGTGGGTCTGGGCCAGGTCGCAGACCTTGCGCCACCCGGCGACGTGCTTCCAGTGCCCCTGGGTCTCCTGGTCCTGGAGGCAGGCCCACATGCTGAGCACGTCCATCAGTTGCCAGTCGGTGAGGCCGGACGTACGGCCGCTGCCCCGTTCGATCACGGCAGCACCACCGGACCCGGGTTCTCGGGGCTGTTGGGCTCGGGTGCCGTCCACGAGGAGCGGCCGGCGAGGGTGGCCGCGGTGGCCTGCGCGCCGTGCAGGGCGCGTTCGACGTCGGTCACCCGGGCGTTGGCGAAGGCGTCGGCACCCTGGTAGTCGGTGGCGATCCGGTTGGCGGCGGTCGCCAGCCGACCGGTGGCGCCGGCCAGGCCGTGCACCAGGTCGGAGGTGGCCTGCTGGGTCTCCCAGTGCGCCTGGAGGAAGTGGACCAGCTCGATGAACGCATCGCACGGGTTGGGCACGGCGGTGGTCATGTCGTCGGCGATGTAGCGCAGGTGCGGCGTGTAGTTCCGCTCGACCTCGGCCTGGAGTTGGTCGGCGAACTCCCGCATCTGGCGGATGTCGGCCTCGATGCCGCCGTAGTTGCCCAGCCAGGAAGCTGGGCGGCCCTCCTCAGGGATCACTGGTCCTCCCGACTGTCACGACACCGTTTCCCAGAGTGAGGCTAGTGGCTGGGTGGCGATCCCGGCAGCCCCCGGCGGGCGGTCCCGACCGTCAGCGGGGCAGGCCGGAGGTACGCCAGGCGTCACGACCGGGCGCGGGAGCCGCGCCGACCGGACGGGCGCTGCGGGCCCACGAAGACCTCGCCACCGGCGCGGGTGTGCCGGCCGACCGGGAACGGAGGGCGAGCGCGCCCACCAGCGCGGCCAACTCCTCGGCGGTCGGAACCCCCCGGACGACCCGGAACAGCGGCTCTTCGGCAGACATGACGCCAGGGTACGCGTCGACAAGTTGACCCACGTCGCACAGTGGCGTGCCGGCGGTGTGCGCATTGGCGCGGCCGGGTACGGTCTCACCGATGTCTGACGTGCCTTCCTCACTCGTCGCTGACCGGTACCGGCTGCTCTCGCCGCTCGGTCAGGGTGGCATGGGCCGGGTCTGGAAGGCGCGCGACGAGGTCCTGCACCGGGACGTCGCCATCAAGGAGCTCGTCCCACCGCCCAGTCTGACCGACGACGAGCGCCGCGAGATGCGGGAGCGGTCGCTGCGTGAGGCGCGGGCGATCGCCCGGCTCAACCACGTCAACGTGGTCCGCATCTTCGACGTGCTGCGCACCGACGGCGACCCGTGGATCGTCATGGAGTACGTGGCGTCGAGGTCGTTGCAGGACACCCTCGCCGAGGACGGGCCGGTGACCCCGGCCCGCGCGGTGGAGATCGGCCTGGGCGTGCTGGGCGCGTTGAAGTCCGCCCACAAGGCCGGTGTGATGCACCGGGACGTCAAGCCGGGCAACGTGCTGCTCGGCACCGACGGCCGGGTGGTGCTGACCGATTTCGGACTGGCCACCATTCCCGGCGACCCGAATGTCACCCGCACGGGCATGGTGCTCGGTTCGCCCGCGTACATCGCGCCGGAGCGGGCCCGGGACGGCACCGCCGGCCCGGAGGCGGATCTCTGGTCGTTGGGGGCGACGCTCTACGCCGCGGTGGAGGGCAAGTCGCCGTACGCCCGGCCGTCGGCGATCGGCACCCTGGCTGCGCTGGCGACCGAGCCGTTGCCGCCGGCCAAGAACGCCGGCCCGTTGAAGCCGGTCCTGATCGGCCTGCTCCGCAAGGACCCGACCGAACGGATCACCGCCGAGGTGGCGGAGCGCATGCTGCGGCGGGCCGCCGGCAAGCGCGCCAGGGGCATCTCCCTGCTCGACGGGGTACGCCGGCCGGGGCCGAACGGTCCGCGCGAGCCGCGTGTACCGGTGGTGCCGGCGCCCCGCCCGGCGGAGGGCGGGACCGGCGCGAGGACCTCGCCGTCGGTGGCCTCCGCAGCGGGGGCCGCCACCGGCACCGCAGCCGCGAAGGCAGCGGCCGCGAAGGCGGCGTCGGACAGCGCCGCCGCGAACGACAGCGCCGCCACGCGGGCCATGGCGGGCGGTGCCGCCTCGACGGGTGGCGCAGCGGAGGCGACCATCGTCACCGGGGCGTCGGCCGCAGGTGCGGACGCCACCGCGACGGTGCCGGCCGGGGTGGATGCCGACCCGACCACGAAGGTCACCCCGCCGATCGAGGCCGACGCCGTGTCGACCAGCCCGGGGGTTCCGGCCGACAGTCCTCCGCCTGGCAAGGCCGCCGCGGCCGCCGCGTCGGCCAGCAAGGCTGCCGCGCCGGCCGGTGCCGACGCCGCGCCGACCAGCAAGATCTCCCCGTCGGCCGGCGCCGGCCGGGTCGACCCGCCCCCACCGGGCAACCCGACCGCCGTGCTGGACGCGCCGGTCAGCCCGCCCGCCGGGTCCGCCGGGGTCGCGTCCGTCCCGGTGTACGACGGGACGCCGTCGGACCACAAGCGACGTAACCTGCTGATCGGCGCGCTGGTCGCGGTGCTGCTGGTGGGGTTGGCGCTGGCGGTCCCGTTGCTGACCAGCTCCGACGACCCGGGGAACGGGACCCCGCAGGCCGATCCGACGAGCGCCGCCGCGTCATCCGCCGCCCCGACGTCGGCTCCGGCGGCCCCGCCACCGACGAGCGCCCCGCCCAGCCCGACGCCGTCGGCCACCCCCTCCGCCGACCCGAACGCGCTGCCGGAGGGTTGGGAGATGTACAAGGGGCCGACCTTCAGCGTCCCGGTGCCGAAGGGCTGGCGACGCAGCGTCCGTTCCGACTCGGTGGTCATCACCGAGCCGGGCGGGGTGCGGGAACTGCTCATCCAGTGGACGTCCAGCCCGAAGAAGGACGCGGTCGCCGACTGGAGGTCGCAGGAGCCCAACCGGCGCAACTACGTCAACAACTACCAGTACCTCGACATCAAGGCGTGCGGCGGCTACCGCACCTGCGCCGACTGGGACTGGTTGGAGAGCCGGGACAACACCCGCATCCACGTCCGTAACCGGGGTTTCGTCACCGCCACCAACCGGGGCTACGGGCTGCGCTGGGAGGTGGCGGCGAAGGACTGGAACGCTAACCTCGACAACTTCGCCCTGATCACCAGCCGGTTCGTCCCGGACCGGAAGAACTGATTCCGGAGGATTCCCGCCGGGGGTGAAATCGTTTCGCATGACTTTCGGTCGTACGGGGTATCTGTCCTGGGACGACGGAAGGAGGTAGCGAGATGAGTTACCGACGCAGGGACGCCCGACCCAGGCTGGCACTGTGGATGCTCGTCGCCCTCGGCGATGTCGTCCTGCTGCTGTTGAGCGCCGGGGTGGCCGCGCTGGTCACCCTGGTCGCCGTCGTGACGGTCGCCGCCGCCGGGGTCGCCGCCTGGCGGCTGAGCCGACGGACCACGATGACCAGCGGCACCGACGCCGTGACCGTACCGTTGACCAGCCGCAAGAGCGCCTGACCCGACAGCCGACGGACCGGTCGGCAGGCACCCCGGTCACCCACCACGACGGCGGCAGTCGGACCGGTCATCGACCCTTCGGTGATGACCGGCCCCGCTGCCGCCGAGCCGTGTCCGGCAGTGGTCAGGTGTTGTTCGCCAGCGCGATCAGCCGGGAGCGGTCGCCGTTCCAGTAGTTGCGGTCGACGTTGCCAGGGATCCCGGAGACGCTGCCGGAGCTGGTGTACTGCCAGAAGCTCCAGACCGGGGCGCCGGCGGGCAGAGTGCCCGGCGTGCTCGCCCAGCGGGCCAGCCAGAGCGGGTGGTGGGCCCACGGGCCGGTCCAGCTGCCGGTGCACTGGTTCCACCAGCTGGTGGTGGTGTAGATGACCGCGTACCGGCCGGTGCGGGAGCGGTAGGTGTTGAGGAAGTCCTGGATCCAGTTGCGCATCCCGGTGGTGGACAGCCCGTAGCAGGTGCCGCCGCTGTACGGGTTGGCCTCGACGTCGAGCGCGGCCGGCAGGGTACGGCTGTCCGCCGACCAACCCCCGCCGTTGCTGGCCAGGTAGCCGGCCTGGGCGGCGCCGGAGGAGATGTTGGGCCGGGCGAAGTGGTAGGCCCCCCGGATCACCCCGGCGTTGTAGGCGTTGACGTAGTTGGCGTTGAAGTTCGGGTCCTTGTAGGTCGTACCCTCGGTGGCCTTGATGAAGGCGAACTCGATGCCGGCGTTGCGGGCGCTGCTCCAGTTGATGGAGCCCTGGTAGTGCGAGACGTCGACGCCGGCGGTGGTGGCGGCGGCCGCGGGTGCGGCCGTGACGACGAGGGCCGCAGCCGCGGTGGCGGCCACGGTGAGACCGGCGGCGAACAGCCGGCGCAACGAGAATCTGGTACGGGTCATGGATTCCTCCAGGGACGCCAATCGATTGACGCCAATCTTTGGAGATTCCTACCCTTGATCGCAAGAGGGCTCAAGGAAAGTTTCATCGACGATTGCCGAATCTTGCAGGCACCGATCTGAATCGGTCAGGCCAGGTAGGCGGCGGTGTCCGCCGGTCGACGGGGCCGGTTCAGCGCAGCGCGGCCGGGTCGAGCTGCCAGCGGAACGGCTCGGCCAGGGTCAACGTCTCGCCCGCCTTCGCCACCTGGTCCTCCACGTAGTGCGCGCCGTCGAGCCGGTGCAGCCGCAGCGAGTGGGCGTCGCCATCCTGCTCGACCACCAGGTACCACGGGATGCGGGCGATCGCGTAGAGCTGCATCTTGACCATGCGGTCGGCGGCGGCGTTGCCCGGCGAGACGATCTCGCAGACCAACGCGACCGGTTGCTCGGAGCAGGGGCTCACGATCAGGCTCCCGTCGAGTTCGCCGCCCGGTCAGGCTCACCCGGTACGAGGCGACGACCGTCGAGCGACGCGGTCCGGCCGGGTAGGCTCCCCGGCCATGGTGTCGATCGACGGGCTGGGCGACCTCTGGGACCGGCTGTTCAGCGCCCAACCCGACCCGCCGCCCCTGCTGGTGCTGCTCACCGCCCTGGCCGCGCTGGTGGTCGTCGCCGTCCGGACGACCTGGCGGGTCGCCCGCAACGCGGTGACCATCGCGCACGAGGGCGGCCACGCCCTGGCGGCGCTGCTGACCGGGCGGCGACTGCACGGCATCCGGCTGCACTCGGACACCTCCGGGCTCACCCTCAGCGCCGGTCGCCCCACCGGCCCCGGCATGGTCCTCACCCTGCTCGCCGGGTACGTCGCGCCGTCGCTGGTCGGCCTGGGTGGTGCCTTGCTGCTCGGCGGCAACCGGATCACCCTGCTGCTCTGGGTCGCGGTGGCCCTGCTGCTCGCCCTGTTGCTGCTGGTCCGCAACGTCTTCGGGGCACTCTCCCTGCTGATCACCGGCGGTGTGGTGCTCATCGTCTCCTGGTACGCCACCCCGCAGGTGCAGGCCGCGTTCGCCTGGACCTCGGTCTGGTTCCTGCTGCTCGGCGGCGTCCGGCCGGTCTTCGAGTTGCAACGGCTGCGCAGCCGGGGCCGGATGCCCGAATCCGACGCCGACCAGTTGGCACACCTGACACCCTTCCCGGCGCTGCTCTGGGTGGTCGTCTTCGGGCTGGTCAACCTGTTCGCCCTCGCCGTCGGCGCGGTCCTGCTCGCCGGTCCGCTGCTCGCCGAGGCCGGCATCCCGCTCTGAGGCTGCCCGCCCGGGGCCACCGCACCCACGACGACCGCACCACCGACCGCATCCCGCGCCGGGCCACCGGCACCGGGGGACGGTGCCCGGACCGGTGCCGGGTCGTCGAGCCGGCCGGGTGCGGGGCAGAATCGGTCTGATGCGATACGTGATCATCGGAGCGGGCGCGGTCGGCGGCACCATCGGCGTACTGCTGGGGGAGGCCGGTCGCGACGTCACGTTGGTGGCGCGGGGTGCGCACCTGGACGCGATCCGCCGCCGCGGGCTCACCCTGCGTACCCCCGACCGGGCGGTGACCTGGCGTGGGCCGGCCACCGGCGGGCCGGGCCCGGAGCCGCTGCCGGCCGACACCGTCCTGGTGCTGACCGTCAAGTCGCAGCACACCTGGGCCGCCCTGGACGCCTGGGCGGACGCCCCGGTCGTCGGCGGTGGTACGGCCGGGCAGCGGCTGCCCCTGTTCACCGCGCAGAACGGGGTGGCGAACGAGCCGACCGCGCTGCGCCTGTTCGCCCACGTCCACCCGGTCTGCGTATGGCTGCCGGCCACCCATCTCGACCCGGGTGTGGTGATCGCCAGCGGTCACCCGTACCCGGGGATGTTGCACGTGGGCCGTTATCCGGCCGGTGCCGACGAGATCGACACGGCGGTGGCGGCGGACCTGACCGCTGCCGGCTTCCTCGCCCCGGTCCGCGACGACGTGATGCGGTGGAAGTACGGCAAGCTGCTGAACAACCTCGGCAACGGGGTGCAGGCCCTGCTCGGTGGCGACCTTCCCGGCTGGCTGCTCGACCGGGTCCGGGCCGAGGGCGTCGCCGTGCTCGCGGCGGCCGGCATCGCGCACCCCGCCGAGGACGAGGAGCGGGCCGAGCGGGGTGACCGGGTCGGCACCCGGCCGGTCGACGGGCAACCGCGCAGCGGCAGCTCGACCTGGCAGAGCCTGACCCGGGCGGCCGGCTCCACCGAGGCCGACCACCTCAACGGGGAGATCGTGCTGCTCGGCCGACGACACGGGGTGCCCACACCGGCCAACACCGCCGTGCAGGTCGCGGTCCGCCGGTTGGCGCAGGAACGCCTCCCCGCCGGCACCTTCCCGCTGGCCGAGCTGATCGACCTCGTCGAGCGCGCAGAATGATCGGCTGAGCACGCAACCCACCGGGGCGCGGCGCGCGTGTCACCTGCGACCGCCACGGGGGAGGTATCAGCGTGCCGGACGTCGACGGGTTCGACGAGTTCTACCGGGGCAGCCGACAACGGCTGCTCGGCTTCGTCTGCGCGCTCACCGGCAACCTGGCCGAGGCGCAGGACGCCGTGCAGGAGGCGTACGTCCGGGCCTGGCAACGCTGGTCGACGGTGAGCGGGTACGACGACCCGGAGGCCTGGGTACGCGTGGTCGCCTCCCGGATCGCGGTGAGCCGCTGGCGCAGCCTGCGCAGCCGGGCCCGCGCCTACCTGCGGCACGGGGCGACCGAGAGCGTGCCCGGCCCCGGCACCGACACGCTCGACGTGGTTGCCGCCCTGCGTCAACTGCCCGAGGAACAGCGCATCGCGCTCGCCCTGTACTACCTGCTCGGCATGCCCGTAGCCGAGGTGGCCCGGGAGACCGAAGCCCCGGTGGGCACGGTCAAGGCCCGGCTCTCCCGGGGGCGCGCCGCGCTCGCCGGCCTGCTCGCCGTTTCTGACCTGGAGGAGGTCTGATGGATGAGGATCTGACCTTCGTCGACCGGCTGCACCGGGACCTGCGTGAGGTCCACTGGCCCGAGCCGGCCGAAATCCGGGCCCGCGCCCGCCGCCGCAGCTGCCGGACGGCGGTGCTGTCGGCGGTCACGGTGCTCGTCGTGCTGGCCGGCTCCGCCACGGTGGCGGGTCCGGGCCTCACCGGGTCACCGACCTCCACCGCCCCGGCCGCGTTCGCGAGTCACTCCTCGGCTCCGGTCGCGGTCCCCGTGCGGACGGAGATCCCCCTCGCCGCGCTGCTGACCCCCGCCGACCTGCCGTTCAGCACCGGGGCGCGGCTCGGCACGACGGGGCTGGCCGAGACCGTCCAGGTCGACCCGCTGCTCGAATCGTGTGGGCGGGAACGCGAGGTCGCCGCCCGACTGCCGGTGTCCCGCGCCTCCCGCTCGCAGACCCTGCTCCGCCCGGGGGCCCGCGACGACCTCCCGGCCGCCCGGGTGCTGAGCCAGGACGTCTACCGGATCGAGCTGCCCCGGGGTCGGTGGCTGTTCGGCGAGATCGACCGGCTGCTCGACGCCTGCGCGGACTGGACCCTCGGCGCGTCCCTGCTGACCGCCGATCAGCAGGCGGTCCGCACGGCGCAGGAGCACAGCTGGGAGCCGACGGCACGCGACTTCGCCGGTGACCAGTCGGTGCTGCTGCGACATGTGGTGCGGCAACCCCGTGAGCAGGCCGGCGGGGAGCCGGCCGGCCGCGCGTCAGCCGTCGAGACCACCCTGGTGGTCCGGGTCGGTGATCTGGTCACGGTGGTGGCACCCGCCCCGGACACGGTCGCCGACCGGGTCGACGCCACCGGCCCGGAGTTGAGCCAGGCCGATTTCATCGCGCTGGGCGGGACCGCCGCGAAACGGCTCTGCCCGGCCACCGACGCACCCTGCTGAGAGCCGCCCGCCGGTCACAGCGGGATGTTGCCGTGCTTCTTCGGCGGCAGGGTCTCCCGCTTGGTCCGCAGCACCCGCAGCGCCCGGACGATCTGGGTACGGGTCTCGTGCGGCGGGATCACCGCGTCGACGTACCCGCGCTCGGCGGCGATGTACGGGTTGGCCAGGGTGTCCTCGTACTCGGCGATCTTCTCGGCCCGGACGGCGGCCGGGTCCTCGGCGGCGGCCAACTCCTGCCGGTAGAGGATGTTCACCGCGCCCTGCGCGCCCATCACCGCGATCTGCGCCGTCGGCCAGGCGAAGTTGAGGTCCGCCCCGAGATGCTTGGAGCCCATCACGTCGTACGCCCCGCCGTACGCCTTGCGGGTGATCACGGTGACCTTGGGCACGGTGGCCTCGGCGTACGCGTAGATGAGCTTCGCCCCCCGGCGGATGATGCCGTCCCACTCCTGGCCGGTGCCGGGCAGGAACCCGGGAACGTCCACGAAGGTCAGCACCGGGATGTTGAACGCGTCGCAGGTGCGCACGAAGCGGGCCGCCTTCTCCGAGGCGGCGATGTCCAGGGTGCCGGCGAAGTGCATCGGCTGGTTGGCGACCACCCCCACCGGGCGGCCCTCCACCCGGCCGTAGCCGATCACCAGGTTCTGCGCGTAGAGCGGCTGCACCTCCAGGAACTCGCCGTCGTCGAGGACGTGCGCGATCACCCGGTGGATGTCGTACGGCTGGTTGGCCGAGTCGGGGATCAGGGTGTCCAGCTCCCGGTCGGCGTCGGTGACGTCGAGGTCCGCCGGGGCGTCGAACACCACCGGCTCGTCCAGGTTGTTGGACGGCAGGTAGGACAGCAGCGCCTTGACGTAGTCGACCGCGTCGTCCTCGTCGGCGGCCAGGTAGTGCGCGTTGCCGCTGCGGGCGTTGTGGGTGCGGGCCCCGCCCAGCTCCTCCATCGCCACGTCCTCGCCGGTGACCGTCTTGATGACATCCGGGCCGGTGATGAACATGTGCGAGGTCCGGTCGACCATCACGGTGAAGTCGGTGACCGCCGGGGAGTAGACCGCGCCACCCGCGCACGGGCCCATGATCAGGGAGATCTGCGGGATGACCCCGCTGGCCCGCACGTTGCGGAAGAAGATCTCCCCGTAGAGGCCGAGCGAGGCGACGCCCTCCTGGATGCGCGCGCCACCGGAGTCGTTGATCCCGACCACCGGGCAGCCGATCTTCATGGCCAGGTCCATCACCTTGACGATCTTGGAGCCGAAGACCTCGCCGAGGGAGCCACCGAAGACCGTGAAGTCCTGCGCGAAGACGCAGATCTGCCGCCCGTCGACGGTGCCGTAACCGGTGATCACCCCGTCGCCGTACGGGCGGGTGCGATCCAACCCGAAGTTGGTGGACCGGTGCCGGGCGAATTCGTCCAGCTCGACGAAGGAGCCCTCGTCGAGCAGCAGCTCGATCCGCTCCCGGGCGGTCTTCTTGCCCCGCGCGTGCTGCTTCTCCACCCCGCGCGCGCCCGCGTGCACCGCCTCGTCGACCCGTCGCTCCAGGTCCGCCAGCTTGCCCGCGGTGCTGTGGGTGTTGGTCCCGGTCTCGGTAGTCACCCTGGGAATATAACGATGGTTCAGGCCCGCGCCGCTGTGCAGTACGCCTCAGTAGCCTCGCCGGAGGCTGGCCGGACGCGGCCGTCGACCCGGCCCGTAGGCTGGCGGGATGCCGGGCTCGCCGTACACCGATCTGGACCGACCGCCGCTGTCGGCGGCGCGGCTGTCCCGGGCGTTGACCGCGCCGCTGGGCCCCTGGCGTCGGCTGGACCTGCGGTCGGAGACCGGCTCGACCAACGCCGACGCGGCCGACGCCGCGCGGGCCGGTGAGCCGGAGGGCCTGGTCGTGGTCGCCGAGCGGCAGACCGCCGGCCGGGGTCGACGGGGCCGGGTCTGGCAGTCGCCGCCGCGGGCGGGTCTCGCGGCCAGCGTGCTGCTCCGGCCCGGCGAGGCCGTCACCGAACGCGACTGGCCACCGGCGCCCCCGACCGGGTACGGCTGGCTGCCGCTGCTCGCGGGGGTCGCGTTGGTGGAGGCGGTCTCCCGGCTGGCCGAGCTGGACGCCGGCTTGAAGTGGCCCAACGACCTGCTGGTCGGCGAGGCCAAGTGCGCCGGCATCCTGGCCGAGGCGGTGCCGGCGGCCGGGGGAGCGGAGCCACCCGCGATCGTGCTCGGCATCGGGGTGAACGTGACGCTGCGCGCCGAGGAGTTGCCGGAGAACCCCACCGGCCTGCCGGCCACCTCGTTGCAACTCGCCGGGGCCACCGCGACCGATCGTGATCCCCTGCTGCGGGCCCTGCTGCGCGCCCTCGCCGACTGGTACGACCGGTGGCGGATGGCCGGCGGTGACGCCGACGCGTGCGGTCTGCGGGAGGCGTACCTGGCCTCCTGTGCCACGGTGGGGCGGCAGGTGCGGGTGCTGCTGCCCGACGGCTCCGCGCTGACCGGGCTCGCCACCGGCGTGGATCCCGACGGTCACCTGCTGGTCGAGACCGCCGCCGGGGAGCGTCGGCTGGCCGCCGGGGACGTGCTGCACCTGCGCTGACCGGGCCGCCCCCGGTCGGTTCGTGCGTGGGGTGCACGGCAGGCCGCCCGGCTGATCCGGCGGGTCGTGCCGACCGGTTACGGTCAGCGCGTCCGATTGTCGGCTAGGAGGTTCCCCGTGGCGTTCCCCGAAGACGTGCTCACCGAGGACGAGCACGTCGTCCTGCACCTGCACCCGCACTGGAAGGCGCTGCTGCGGCCGATCCTGGTGCTGGTCCTCGGCGTCGCGGCGGTGGTGGCGGGCTGGCTCCTGCTGCCCGACGGCGACGGCGGCACGATCGTGCTCTACGTCGTCGCCGGGCTGTTCCTGATCGCGGCGCTCTGGCTGGGGTTGTGGCCGTTCCTGGTCTGGCGCACCACGCACTACCTGTTCACCAACGAGCGGGTGCTGCTCCAGGAGGGGGTCTTCTCCCGGCACCGGCGGGACCTGCCGCTGGCCCGGATCAACGACCACTCGATGAACCAGCGTTTCATCGAGCGGCTGCTCGGCTGCGGCACCCTCACCATCGAGTCGGCGGGCGAACGCGGCCAGTCGGTGCTCGCCGACGTGCCCCGGGTCGACCGGGTGCAGACCACCCTCTACGAGTTGGTGGAGGCGCAGCACGACAAGCACACGCTGGGCGACGGCGAGATGCGCGACATCCTGGCCGACATGCGTGACGGCAAGCCGCTGCGCGACACCACCGGCTGAACCCTGCGGAAATGCGCGACGGCCCCGGGAATTCCCGGGGCCGTGGTCGGTCTGGGTGGTGCGGCGGGTCGGTCAGGGGCGCGGTGCGCGGCGGGTGCCGGCGTGCAGTTCGGCCGCCAGTTCCGCTTCCAGACCGCCACCGGTGACCGACTGGCCGAGGCCGGTGCCGAGGGCGGCGCCACGCCCCTGGGCCTGCTTGAACACCGGTTCGACGGGCGGGGCTGTCGGCGCGGTGGTCGGGGTGGGCCGTTGTTCGGGTTGGGCCTGGGCCTCTTCCAACTCGCTGACCGATTCGGCCAGCTCGGCCACCGGGTCCAGCTCGGCCATGGTGTCCCACTCGTCCCGCTTGATGGCGTGCCAGCTCTCCTCGGCGTGCCGGGGGACCGGCTGGAAGACGAACGTCCGGTAGGACCAGAACCGGAACAGGGTGGCGAGCAGCACGCCGCCGGTCTTCGCCACGTTGAGTGCGAGCAGGCTGTTGAACCCCAGGCCGTACTTGGCGGCGGCGAGGACACCCAGTTCGATGATCAGCCCGGCGCCGTTGAACAGAAAGAACAGGGCGTATTCCCGCTTAAGTGCCGATTTGGGGCGATCCCGGTACGTCCAGTGACGATTCATCAGATAAGACGTGATGGTCGCCACGATGGTGGCGATGACCGTCGCCTTCAGTTGACCGTCGACAAAGACCGTGAGTGCCAGGGCATTGAACACCGCGTAATTGATGACGGTGTTGACGCCGCCGACGATGCCGAATTTGAGCGCCTCGCGGATGAACTTCTGCCAGCGCTCGGGCAGCAGACGGACAAGACGCATGCGCAACACCTTAGGGCAGAGGACGATGCCGGAGTCTCCGGCTGGACGGGGTGGGCGACCGCTCACGGCCCGGGCGACGGGTCGTCGGTGGTCGCCTCCGGAACCGGGGGAGTTCCCGCCTCCACGAAGACGAACCGTCGGTACGACCAGAACCGGAACAGTGTGCCGAGCGCGGTGCCTACCACGTAGCTGGCGATGTTGTCGGCCAACGGGGTGCGGAAGATGTCGGGCCAGATGCTGCCCAGCCCGTAGCGGCTGCCCGCCAGACAGGCCACCGCGATGCCCAGGCCGACCGCGTTGAAGAAGAAGAACAGCGCGTACTCGCGGGCCGGGTTGGAGCGGACCCGGTGCCGCCAGGTCCAGAACCGGTTGCCGACGAACGCGACCGTCGCCGCGATCACCGTGGAGATGACCCGGGCGGTCACCGGCTCCATCCCCCGGGCCAGCGTCAGGAAGTTGAACAGCGCGAAGTCGACCAGGAAGGCCACCCCGCCCACGGTGGCGAACTTGCTCAACTCGCGGAGGAGGTGACCGAACCGGTCCAGCAACGAACGGACCAGACCCGGACGGGTCTGCGGGGTTCCCGGTTGGTCCCCGGTCATCGTCGCGGCCACCTCGCGAGCGTACCGGTTGCCGGCTGTCCGGACGGGGCACCGTCCGTGACCTGTCGCCGTGCCGCGCACCGATCCGCCCGTACGCCCGGTTCCGCCGTTCCCGTCGTCCGTTCTCGCAGTCACCGACAGTTCGCCGGAGGATTTGCGTGAAACTGCGCGTGAAAGCGGGTATCAGCTCGTGTTACCGCAGCCGGGCGGCACCTTGTGCAGTTGTTCACAACCAGTCCCACTGACTCGCGGGTCCGCCCGGTTTACGCTGAGGCCAATCCCAGGTTTCCACGAAGGCGACGCGGCCCGCGTCCGCCGAGACTCGTGCATCCCATAAATCGGTCAGCGTCGACCACAAGGAGATGAGTCATGGTTGCTCCGGCTACTGTGCGGGGGATCGATCAGGCCCCCACGACCCACCCCAAGCTGCTCGCCTGGGTCCGGGAGATCGCGGAACTGACGACCCCGGACCGGGTGGTCTGGGTGGACGGCACCGACGAGGAGTGGCGGCGTCTCACCGACGAACTCGTCGACAGCGGGACCCTGATCCGGCTGAACCCGGAAAAGAAGCCGAACTCCTTCTACGCCCGCACCGACCCCACGGACGTCGCCCGGGTCGAGGAGCGCACCTTCATCTGCGCGGTGGACGAGGCGGACGCCGGCCCCACCAACAACTGGATGGCGCCGGCCGAGATGAAGCGGACGATGACCGACCTCTACCGGGGCGCGATGCGGGGCCGGACGATGTACGTCATCCCCTTCTGCATGGGTCCGGTCGAGGCCGAGAGCCCGATGTTCGGCGTCGAGGTCACCGACAGCCCGTACGTGGTCGCCTCGATGCGGATCATGACCCGGATGGGCACCGCAGTGCTCGAGGCGATGGGCGACGACGCCGACTTCGTGCACGCGCTGCACTCGATCGGCGCCCCGCTCGCCCCCGGCCAGTCCGACGTGGCCTGGCCGTGCAACGAGACGAAGTACATCTCGCACTTCCCGGAGAGCCGGGAGATCTGGTCCTACGGCTCCGGTTACGGCGGCAACTCGCTGCTGGGCAAGAAGTGCTACTCGTTGCGGATCGCCAGCGTGATGGGGCGGGACGAGGGCTGGCTCGCCGAGCACATGCTGATCCTCAAGATCACCTCTCCGGAGGGGAAGGTCTACCACGTGGCGGGCGCGTTCCCGTCCGCCTGTGGCAAGACCAACCTGGCCATGCTGGAGCCGACCATCCCGGGCTGGAAGGTCGAGACCATCGGCGACGACATCGCCTGGATGCGGTTCGGCTCCGACGGACGCCTCTACGCGGTCAACCCGGAGTACGGCCTCTTCGGCGTCGCCCCGGGCACCGACTGGAAGACCAACGCCAACGCGATGCGCACGCTGGACCGGGGCAACTCCGTGTTCACCAACGTCGCCCTCACCGACGACGGCGACATCTGGTGGGAGGGCATGGGTGAGCCGCCGGCCCACCTGACCGACTGGAAGGGCAACGACTGGACGCCGGAGAGCGAGCACCTCTCCTCCCACGCGAACAGCCGGTTCTGCACCCCGATCACCCAGTGCCCGATCCTGGCCGACGACTACTTCGACCCCAACGGGGTACCGATCGACGCGATCCTGTTCGGCGGTCGCCGTCGGGACACCATCCCGCTGGTCACCGAGGCCCGGGACTGGGTGCACGGCGTCTACCTGGGGGCGACGCTCTCCTCGGAGACCACCGCCGCCGCGTCCGGCGCGGTCGGCGTGGTGCGCCGCGACCCGATGGCCATGCTGCCGTTCATCGGCTACCACGCCGGTGACTACTTCAACCACTGGATCGAGATGGGCAAGGGCGTCGACGGGGACGCCGCCAAGCTGCCCCGGATCTACTACGTGAACTGGTTCCGCAAGGACGCCGAGGGCAGCTTCCTCTGGCCCGGGTTCGGCGAGAACTCGCGGGTGCTGAAGTGGGTCGTCGAGCGGCTCGAGGGCACCGCCGACGCGGTCGAGACCCCGATCGGCATGGTCCCGACCGCCGACGCGCTGGACGTCGACGGCCTCGACATGACCCCGGAGGACGTCCGGATCGCCCTCAAGGTCGACCCCGAGGAGTGGCGCAACGAGTTGCCGCTGATCACCGAGTGGTTCGAGAAGTTCGGTGACAAGCTGCCCGCCGTCCTCTGGTCGGAGCTGGACGCGCTGCGCGCCCGGCTCGACGCGAAGCAGCCGCAGTAGCCGGTGCGGACAGGTGTGCCGGTCGCCCGTACCGGGCAACACCGGAAGCCATGAGGACGGCCGCCGTGACCCCGCAGGTCCGGCGGCCGTCCGCCGTCCGGGCGCTCACCACCCTGCTCGCGCTGACCGCCGCGGCCACCATCGTGGTCGAGCTGCTCAACTGGTGGTACGCCCCGGAGCAGGAGTTCGGCCTGGCGGTACGCACCGGCTGGGCGATGCTGCGGTCACTGGGCTTCCTGGTGCTGATCGGGCACGTGAACCGGGGGCGGGTCGGGGCGAAGCCGTTCGGGCTGATCCTCGCCGTGACCACCGTCTTCGCCGTCGGCCGGCTGGTGGTGCCCCGGCAGGGTGTGCCGCCGCTGCCCGGCCTGCTCGGCTTCGCCGTCCTCAGCGTGCTCTGCGTCGCCGTGGTCGTGCTGCTCTACCGCTCCGACGCGGTCGCCGGGCACCTGGTGCGGCACCGCAAGGGCCTGGTGGTCGAGGGTGGGGCGATCACCTGGCGGGAGGTCGCCCCGAAGCGCCCCCAGGTCACCGGCTGGCTGCTGACCGGCCGGGTGGCCGCCTTCACGTACAGCCCGCTGATGCTGGTGCCGGCCCTGGTGGCCGGCGGTGCGGTGCTGGACGGCCGACTCGCCGCCGTGCCGGTGGTGCTGCTCTGGTTCGGCGCCGGCATCGTGGTCAGCTACCTGGTGCTGTTCTGTACGGCGTTCCTGATGCGCGGCCGACCGTGGGCCCGCCGCCTGCTGGTGGCGATCACCCTGGGCGTCCTCGCGGTCAACCTCCCCCTCTGCTGGTGGCTCCTCGGTCTGGACGGCCTGATCCGCGACGGCGCCCCCCTCCTGGCAGCCGCCACCCTCACCCTCTACTCCCTCCACCGAGCCACCCCCACCCCCACCCCCGGGGCCGGGGCCGGGGCCGGGCCACGGTGATCAAGAGGTTTCGGTCACGGGGAGGCCGGCGGATGACGTATTTCTCTTGATCACGGCCGGAGTGCGGCCACCGAGGCACTGGTATTGGGCGGGGGTCGCTACGCTGCAGGGTGATGACTCTGCGGAAACTCCTCTACTCCGTCTACGAGCGCCGGCTGACGGCCAGGCTCGCGGGTCGGCCGGTGCCCCGGCACGTGGGCGTGATGTGCGACGGCAATCGCCGGTGGGCGCGGGAGATGGGCCTCGTCGATCCGAACGACGGGCACCGGATGGGTGCCGAGCGGATCAAGGAGCTGCTGCGCTGGTGCGACGCGGCCGGGGTCGGCCACGTCACGCTCTGGCTGCTCTCCACCGACAACCTGTCCCGGCCGGCGGAGGAACTCGACCCGCTGCTCCAGATCATCGAGGATCTGACCACCGAGCTGGCCGAGGAGGGCAACCCCTGGCGGCTGCGGATGGTCGGCGCGCTCGACGTGCTGCCGAACCAGCACGCCCAGGCGCTCAAGGCCGCCGAGGAACGCACCCGGGAACGCACCGGCGGCGCACAGGTCAACATCGCCGTCGGGTACGGCGGGCGGCGCGAGATCGCCGACGCGGTCCGTTCGCTGCTGGTGGAGCACGCCGCCAAGGGCGGCACCATTGAGGAACTCGCCGGTTCGCTGGACGTGGACCACATCTCCGAGCACCTCTACACCCGTGGCCTGCCCGACCCGGATCTGATCATCCGGACCAGTGGCGAGCAGCGCCTGTCCGGATTCATGCTCTGGCAGTCGGCGCACTCGGAGTTCTATTTCTGCGAACTCAACTGGCCGGACTTCCGGCGGGTCGACTTCCTGCGCGCCCTGCGCTCCTACGGCACCCGGCAACGCCGCTACGGCGTCTGACCCGCAGCCCGCACAGCCCGAAGCCGCAGCAGTAGCCCGCACAGCCCATAGCCCTAGCCCGCACAGCCCGTAGCCCTAGCCCGCACAGTCTGCGCCCGAAGCCCGAAGCCCGCGCAGTCCGGAGCCCACAGCCCCGAGACGACGGCCGGCGACGTGCCGTGACGTCATCCACCCCGGGCGCTCACCGCCCGTGATGCCACTCGCACCCGGCACCGCCGGGCGGCACAGCACCCGGCGGGATCATCCGGCGGTGAGGACGGGTGGGCCGATCAGGACGGTGGGCCGGTCAGGTGAGATGGCGCACGGCGCGGGTCAGGAAGTCGCCCAGGGCGGCAGGGGAGTCGATGGTGAGGTCGGCGGCCTCGGCGACCTCGCGACCGGTCTCCGGGTTGGCCACCGCCACGCAGACGCCGAGGAATCCGGGGTCGGCGGCGGACCGGGCGCGCAACGCCGCGAACGCCTTGATGTCGGAGACGTCGTCGCCGAAGTACCAGGCGCCACCGGCGTCCCGGACCACCTCGCCGATGACCAGCCCCTTGTCCCGGTCGACGGGCGGCTTGAGTTCCAGCACCATCCGACCCGCCTGCACCCTGAGCCCGAGCCGCTCGGCCTGCGCCCGGCCCCACTGTTCGACCGCCGGGCCGAGTTGCTGGGCGGTACGCCAGTGCAGCGCCACGCTCAGCCGTTTGAACTCCACCAGCGCCCCGGCGGGCAGTTCGGCGCGGGCCAGGTCGGCCAGTTCGGCCATGGTGGGCACCCAGGGCAGCGCGGCGGGCTCGGTGACGGTCTCGCCGCCGGAGTGGCTGTGCTCCAGGCCGTAGAGGCCGTAGAGGTCGATCCCGGTGAGGCCGCCCAGGTGGTCGCGGAGGAAGTCGACGGGGCGGGCGGAGACGATCGCCACCCGCTGCACCACCGGGGCGAGTGCCTTCAGCGCGGCGAGCACCTTGGGTGCGGGTCGCACCGCGGTGGGATCGTCGTCGACCGGCGCGAGGGTGCCGTCGAAGTCGAAGAAGAGGACGGTGTCGGCGGCCCGCTCGGCGGTGGTACGCCAGGCGTGCTCAGCATCCAGCGGGGTCGGTGGCTGCTGGTTACCCAGATTCAACGGCGGCACGCGCGACAGCGTACCCCGGGGGCGGTGGCTGATTCGTGGCTTCGGAATGGCTTCTTGACACCGCCGGAAGTGTGCTGTCGGTGAATGGTCCTCAGCGCTCGGCGGCTCCCCGACCGCGCCGCCCCAGCGGCACCACTGTGGCCTCCCTACCCTGGTTGAGCAGGTAACCCTCGACGAAGCCGGTGTTCCGGTCGCCGGTGCGGGCCTCGATCTCGTTGAGCCGCGCCACCAGGAAGTCGGTGAGTGCGCTGACCCGGTCGTTGAGTCGGTCGTGCAGTTCGGCGACCACCGCCAGGACGACTGCGGTGCCGGCCGCGGTGAGGGCGAAGAGGTTGACGACCAGCGGAATCTGCCCGCCCGGCCGCACGCCGACCACCAGGTTCGCGGTCACGCACGCGGTCAGGGAGACTGCCGCGACCACGACTGCCATCCATTTCAGGGTCATGGACAGACCCCTCCTTCTGTCCCGCAGGGCTGAGTTCGGCCTTGTCCCGTCCCCCGCCGACGACGAGCCCAAGCAGTACGGATACGGACGCTAGCGTGCCCGCTGCGGCCCCGGAGCGAAACGATCCGGTCTGCTCAGGCGTTCTTTCGCCATCTGAGGAACTACCCGGCCTGCTCGCCTCCATTTCGGACATCGAGCGGGAGAGTAGGGCGGTATGCGAGATAACGAATGGTTTCTCGGATGTGGAACTTCTCCGCATCCGAGACGGCCGGGTCGACCAGGCGGCGCAGCAGTGCCTCGACGTCCGGGTCCATCGGGGGCGTGTTCGCGGCACCCCGGGGGGCGGCGGTCCGGTCCCAGCCGAGGGCGGCGAAGGCGGCGGCGGGGTTGAGGCCGAGTCCCTCACAGAACGCCACCACCCGTTCCGCCTCCGGGTCGCTGGCCCAGTCGCCGCGGACCCATCGGTTGATCGTCTGTCGGGAGACGCCGGTGCGGCGGGAGACCTCGGTGCCGGTCCAGGCCCGCATGGCCCGGGCGTCGTCGAGCGCCCGGCGAACGAAGGTGGCGAATGCGATCTTCCGGGCGGGGGCGGTCTCGGTCACCCCGTGACGGTACGACCGCAGCGCCCGTCCAGGCTGCCCGGGGCGGATCTTTGTCACGCATATGAGACGTGCTCACTGTGCTGCCCGTCGAGGGGCGGGTCGCTGCCTCAAGGGTGTTTACCTGGGCATAATAGCCGCTTTGGAGGTCGGAGGGAACCGGACGAAAAGCTGATACTGTCACGCTCATGGGACATTCTACGGTGTGTCACGTGCTTGAGACGATCAATGCTCACCTGCGTCACGCATCCGGTGCGAGGGGGACGCGGTGACCGAACTCGCGACCCGTGCCCAGGCCTTCGGCCTGATCGCGGAGGGGGTCGCCGCAGGGCTGAGCGCACCCTGGCGGCTCTACCTCGCCCGCGGTTGCCGTTACCTGTCACTGAGCGTCGGCGACCGGGACGAGTGGAACTCCTGGCGGACGCATCTCGGCTGCCCGGAGATGAGCGTCCGGGTCTACGACGCCGGCGGTGAGATCCGGCGGTCCTCGATGGCCGAGGTGGTGCTGGACGGCTGCCGGATCAGCGTGGAGCTGGTCGAGGAGGTCAGCACCGAGGACCTGGAGCGGTTGCTGGTCGTCGATCCGAGCCCGGCCGAGCCGGAGGACCGGTGATCCGGCCGACGCGGCCCGCCGGAGCCGCCCGATGAGCCCCCTCCTCGCGTTGTTCCTCGTCCTCGTCCTGGGCGCGACCAGCTATGCCGCCGGGCGGTTGCACGGTCAGCTCAGTTACCGGATCGGCTACCGCTTCGGTTACCGGCAGGGCTACTTCGACGGGGACCGGGGTGCCTGGAACCGCCGTCGGCGTGACGCCCAGGCCGTGCTCGCCTCGGCGTTCGCCACCCCGGCCGGGCCGGCTCCGGCTGCGGGACTTCCCGCCCCGCCGGTCCGCCAGGGCACCACCTACGCCGGCTCCTCGTTCGCCACCCCGCCGGGCCCGGTCGCCGGTCGGCACCCGACCGGCACGCTGGTCCGCCGGCCGGGCTGAACCGCAGGAGCCCACCTTCGTCGGTACGTCGTCCACGGCGGGCGCGTACCGGTGGGACCGGTGACGCGGTCCCGCCGGCCGGGATGCGCGCAGGGGGCTGGCATCCCGGCCGGTCCGCCGTGGGCCGCCGCCGGGGAGATCCTTGTCCGCCCTCTAGCCGAGGCGGCCCGGCGCCGCTAGCGTCTAGGCATGACCCGGGGTTCTCCCGGGTCAGCCGGCCGCCCGGATCTGCGACCTCGCACACGGGGTTCCGCATCCGACCCCGTGTCACCGGGCACCGGAGGAGGCGGAACGCGGATGGCGGATGCCCGTCCGTCGGAGCAGGCCTGTGACGACTCGCCGTACGCCCGCCGGTGTCGACCAGATCCCGGCCGCGACTGCCACGACCCGCCGAGCCACCCGGAGCCGCCGTACGACGGCCGCCGCTCCGCCCGGCCCCGAGGAGCCCGGACCAACCGGCCAGGTATTCGTCCTGGACACGTCGGTGCTCCTCTCCGACCCGGCGGCCTTCCACCGCTTCGCCGAGCACGAGGTGGTCCTGCCCCTCGTGGTGATCTCGGAGCTGGAAGGCAAGCGGCACCACCCGGAGCTGGGCTGGTTCGCCCGCCAGTCCCTGCGGATGCTCGACGAGCTGCGGGTCCGGCACGGTCGGCTGGACCATCCGGTGCCCGCGAACGAGTCCGGTGGCACGCTCAAGGTGGAGCTGAACCACTCGGACGACGGGGTTCTCCCCCCGGGCTTCCGCAACGAGTCCAACGACGCCCGCATCCTGTCGGTGGCCCTGAACCTGGCCGCCGAGGGGCGGGAGGTGACCCTGGTCAGCAAGGACATGCCGTTGCGGGTCAAGGCCGCCTCGGTGGGCCTGCGGGCCGACGAGTACCGGCACGGGCAGGCCAGCGATCCGACCTGGACGGGGATGGCCGAGCTGGAGTTGGCGGAGGACGAGATCGGCCGGCTCTACGCCGGGGACTGCCTCGACCTGGACGCCGCCGCCGGCCTGTCCTGCCACACCGGCCTGGTGTTGCACTCCACCCGTGGGTCGGCCCTGGGTCGGGTGCTGCCCGACAAGACGGTCCGGCTGGTCCGCGGCGACCGGGAGGCGTTCGGGGTGCACGGCCGGTCGGCCGAGCAGCGGATCGCGCTGGACCTGCTGCTGGACGAGTCGATCGGGATCGTGTCGCTGGGCGGCCGGGCCGGCACCGGCAAGTCGGCGCTGGCGCTCTGCGCCGGGCTGGAGGCGGTGATGGAGCGCCGCCGGCACAAGAAGGTGGTGGTCTTCCGCCCGCTCTACGCCGTGGGCGGCCAGGAGTTGGGTTACCTGCCCGGTTCGGAGTCGGAGAAGATGTCGCCCTGGGCGCAGGCCGTCTTCGACACCCTCGGCGCGGTGGTGCACGAGAACGTGCTGGAGGAGGTCACCTCGCGGGGCATCCTGGAGGTCCTTCCGCTGACCCACATCCGGGGCCGGAGCCTGCACGACGCCTTCGTCATCGTCGACGAGGCGCAGTCGTTGGAGCGGGGCGTGCTGCTCACCGTGCTGTCCCGGATCGGGCAGGGCTCGCGGGTGGTGCTCACCCACGACGTCGCCCAGCGGGACAACCTGCGGGTGGGTCGGCACGACGGGGTGACCGCGGTGATCGAGGCGTTGAAGGGGCATCCGCTCTTCGCGCACGTCACGCTGAACCGGTCCGAGCGGTCGCCGATCGCGGCGATGGTGACGGATCTGTTGGAGGACATCCCGGGCTGAGGTGTCCGGGGCGGGGGTCCGCCCCTCATCGTCCGCATTCACTTTGTGGCGCAGGTCACAATATGCGTGCCGGGTTTCCCATCAGCCTCACTGTGCGCGATGGTGTCCCACGAGCGCCCACGTCCCGGTGGGGTCATTGGTGAACGTTCGTCCCATCCTCGGACGAGCCGCCGCCCCCGCCGGAACGTCGGTGGCGACCGGCTGAGGTCGGGGCGCTCGTGGCACGACCGCGCCCGTTCCGGGTCGGTCCGCGCCGCGTCCTTGCCCCCGACGAAGGGATACTTCGTGAGTCGGCTGTGGAGCCGGTTCGGTGCCCGTACGGCCGCTGTCGCGCTGCTCTCCGTGGGCGTTGCCGGCGGTTTCTATCTGGGCGAAGACCGGGAAACCCAGCAACAGGGCCTGACCGCGCAGGTCGGCCTCCAGATCGACCAGGCCGAGTACGACTACCAGCGCGATCGGCAGGCCGACCACCGGCGGGATTCCGCGAAGCAGCGGTCCGCCGAGTACCAGGCGAGGCTGCGGGCCGCCACGGCGGCCAAGGAGGCCGCCCAGCGGGCCAAGGCAGCCGAGGCTGCGGCGGCGTCGCGCAAGAAGGAACGTGAGGCCGAGGCCAAGGCCAAGGAGGAGGACGGCAAGCTCAAGGCGTTCGCCGGCCCGATCCCCGCCTCGTGCAGTTCCTACAGCGGTCACCGCAAGACCGGCTGCGCGATGCTCCTGAGGGAGGGCTTCAAGATCGACCAGATGCCCTGCCTGGACAAGCTCTGGACCAAGGAGAGTGGCTGGAACCCCAAGGCCAGCAATTCCTCGTCCGGCGCGTACGGCATCCCGCAGGCGGTGCCGGGCACCAAGATGAGTTCGGTCGCCAGCGACTGGAGGACCAACCCGGCCACCCAGATCAAGTGGGGTCTCGGTTACATCGAGGGTCGGTACGACAACCCGTGCGGAGCCTGGGCCAAGAGTCAGAGTTCCGGCTGGTACTGATCGACGAGCAGGACGGCGGGGCGGGTGGGCGACCACCCGCCCCGCCGTCGTCGTAGCCCCGACGGTGCGGGACGCGGGTGGCGGTTCCCGCGGAATGCTGATAGCCATGGTGGGGTGACCCTGCACCCCACGGGCGGCGACCCCGACCGGTTCGGCACCGAGGCGTTCTACGCCTCCCTCGGCCGGGCCTTCGTCGCCATGTGCGCGGTGGTGCCGTTCCTCTTTCTCGTCGAGGCCCTCGACCAGGGGCTCGGCTTCGGGCTCGACGTGGCCGCCGGCATCATCCCGCACCGGATCCAGGGGCTCGACGGGGTCTTCTTCTCCCCGTTCCTGCACCACGGCTTCGACCACCTCTACAGCAACAGCATTCCGCTGATCCTGCTCGGCACCTTCGTGCTGGCCGCCGGTGTCCGCCGGTTCCTCTGGTCCACCCTGGGCATCATCCTGGTGAGCGGGCTCGGCGTCTGGTTCACCGGCTCGCCCGACTCGGTGGTCGTCGGGGCGAGCGGGGTGATCTTCGGCTACCTCGGCCTGCTGCTCACCAGGGGCATCGTCGAACGCAGTTGGTGGAACTTCGCGGTGGTGCTGCTGGTCGGCCTGCTCTACGGCTGGCAACTGCTCGGCATCCTGCCCACCGACGAGCGGATCTCCTGGCAGGGGCACCTGTTCGGGCTGCTCGGCGGGGTGGTCGCGGCGGTCCTGTTCCGGCGTCGTCGCCCGTACGACCCGTACGGGGAGTACCGGGTGGAGTCCACGCTGACGTCCTGAGCGGGACGACCCGCCCGGCACGCGGCGAAGCCGGGACATGCTTGCCCGAGCGGGGTGTCGGGCCTACCGTCGGCAGCAGCACGCGTTGATCGCCACCGGAAAGCGACGGTACGCCCATGCGCGAGGTCGATGTCGCCGTGATCGGAGCCGGCCCGGTGGGGCTGTTCGCCGCGTACTACGCGGGCTTCCGGGGCCTGTCGGTGGCGGTGGTCGACGCGCTGCCCGAACCGGGCGGGCAGATCACCGCCATGTACCCGGAGAAGTTGATCCTCGACGTCGCCGGCTTCCCCGCCGTCAAGGGTCGGGACCTGGTGGCCAACCTGGTCGCCCAGGCCGCGCCCTACCGCCCGGAATACCTGCTCGGCACCCGGGCCGAGAAGCTCGCCCACCTCGACGGCCGACCGGTGCTGGGTCTGGCCGGCGGGGAGCAGTTGCGCTGCGGCGCGGTGGTGGTCACCGGCGGGCTGGGCAGCTTCGCCCCGCGCCCGCTGCCGGTCGCGGACAGCTTCCTCGGTGGCGGGATCGTCTACTTCGTACCGGACCCGGCCGCGCTCGCCGGTCGGGACGTGCTGATCGTGGGTGGCGGCGACTCCGCGTTCGACTGGGCGGCGACCCTGCAACCGCTGGCCCGCTCGGTGACCCTGGTGCACCGCCGGGAACGGTTCCGGGCGCACGCGGGCACGGTGGCCCGGGTGCTGTCCCTGCCGGTGCGGGTCGTGGTCAACGCCGAGGTGACCCGGTTGCACGGCGACGACACGGTGACCGCCGCCGAGATCACCGTACGGGGTGGTGCGGCGGAGACCCTGCCGGTCGACACGGTGGTCGCGGCGCTCGGCTTCACCGCCGACCTGGGTCCGCTGGCCGAGTGGGGGCTGCGGCTGGACCGGCGGCACATCGTGGTGGACAGCGCGATGGCGACCAACCTGCCCCGGGTCTATGCCGCCGGTGACATCACCGAGTACCCGGGCAAGGTGCGGCTGATCGCCACCGGCTTCGGCGAGGCCGCCACCGCCGTCAACAACGCCGCCGTGGCCATCGACCCGGCGGCCCACCTCTTTCCGGGGCACTCCTCCGACGTCGGCTGACCCGTCGTGCACCGTCCGGCCGGGTCAGGGCAGGCCGACGAGGTCGGCCATCAGGGCGATCTGGTGGTCGAAGTAGGCGTCCCGGTGGGCCACGGCGTTGTTGAGGCGGCCGAAGAGCTCGAAGCTGATCAACCCGAACAGCTGGGTCCAGCCGGCCATGCCCCGGGCCAGCAGCGGCTCGGGCAGGCCGGGGGAGAAGGTGGCGGCCAGTGCGGCGAGGTCGGCGCGGAGCGGCTCGGGGAGCCGGCCGCCGGGCCGGGTGAGCCGACCGTCGACCAGCCCGTCGCGAAGGATGCCCAGCAGCGCCAGCGGGGGGCGTTGGGCGGGTGACACGGTGTCGGCGGGGGCGGCGTAGCCGGGCACCGGGCTGCCGTAGAGCAGGGCGTACTCGGCGGGGTGGGCGAGCGCCCAGGCACGGGCGGCCCGGCATGCGGCGTGCCAGCGGCCGCGTAGGTCGGCCTGGTCGGTGGCGGCGTCGGCCGCCTCCACGGCGTCGCCGAGCGCGTGGTACGCCTCGATGATCAGCGCGGTGAGCAGGTCGTCGCGGCTGGGGAAGTAACGGTAGATCGCGGACGAGACCATGCCCATGTCCCGGGCGACCGCCCGCAGCGAGAGGTCGGCGCCGTCGGTGGCGAGGTGGCGACGGGCCACCGCCTTGATCTCGTCGATCATCTCGGCGCGGACCCGGGCGCGGATCGAGGAAGCGGGCATGACTCCACTCTGCCATGGATCAGAGCGGCAATCAAAAGAGAGAGCAGTGCTCTTGACGGCTGGTCGGTCGTCGGTCATGCTGGAGGCAGCTCAGCGAGAGCAGTGCTCTCTATTCAGTCTTCCGCTCTGAAGGGTGTTCCCATGTCGCTACACGTGATCGTCGGTGCCGGTCCGGTCGGCACCGCCACCGCCCGCCACCTCGCCGAGCAGGGCGAACAGGTCCGGCTCGTCACCCGGCGGGGCAGCGGCCCCGTCGACCCGGCGATCGAGCGGGTCGCCGCCGACGCCGCCGACGCCGACCGGCTGACCGCCCTCACCAGGGGCGCGGTGGCCCTCTACAACTGCGCCAACCCCGCCTACCACCGGTGGGCCACCGACTGGCCGCCGCTGGCCGCCGCGTTGCTCACCACCGCCGGGCGCACCGGCGCGGTGCTCGCCACCGTCGGCTGCCTCTACGGGTACGGCCCCGTCGACGCGCCGATGACCGAGGACACCCCACTCGCCGCCACCGGCACCAAGGGGCGGGTCCGCAACCGGATGTGGACCGACGCGCTCGCCGCCCACCGCGCCGGCCGGGCCCGGATCACCGAGGTACGCGGCTCGGACTACCTCGGTGCCGACGGCACCTCCCTGCCGATGCTGATGCTGCCGAAGGTGCTCGCCGGGCAACGGGTCCTCCTGCCGGTGAACTGGGACGCCCCGCACACCTGGACGTACATCGGGGACGTGGTGCGCACCCTGGTCGCCGCCGCCACCGACGAGCGGGCCTGGGGGCGGGCCTGGCACGTGCCCAGCAACCCGGCCGTCAGCACCCGCGAGCTGGCGGGCCGGGCGGCGGCCCTGGCCGACGCCCCCACGCCGAGGCTGATCCGGATGCCCTACCCGCTGCTCTGGCTCGGTGGCGTGACCGACCCGTTCGCCCGCGAGCTGCGGGAGACCGCGCACCAGTTCGCCCGGCCCTTCGTGATGGACTCGACCCGGGCCACCGAGACCCTGGGCGTCACCCCGACCCCGCTGGACGAGGCGCTGGCCACGACCGTCCGCACCCTTGCCGCGTCGCGCCGCACTCCGGCGGCGACGGGCACGGGCCGCTGACGGCCCGCACCGACCGCGGGGCGGGTCAGCGGCGGGGTGCCGGCCCGAGCGCCGCGACCAGCACCGCGATCAGGGTGAGCGCCGCGCCCGCCAGGGTGGCCGGGCCCGGGTGCGACGCCGCCGTCGGCAGCACCACGTCCAGCGCGACGGCCCCGACGACCTGACCGGCGATGGTGGCGAGCCCCAGCAGCAGCACCCCGGTGAACCGCACGAGCGCCGCCGCGACAGTGATGAAGACGATGCCGATCGGGCCACCCAGATAGAGCCACGGCTCGGTCGGCAGCGCGCCACCGGGGCCGCCCCGGACCGCCACCTCCACGCCGAAGGCGACAAGCAGGGCCGCCGTACCGACCGCGAAGTTGACCAGGGTGGCGGTGAGCGCGCTGCCCGAGGCCGCCCGGACCAGACCGTTGACCGCCTGCTGCCAGGCCAGGCCCAGCCCGGCCAGCAGCGGCAGCAGGGCCAGCACCAGGGCACCCGGGTTGCCCAGCCGGTCACCGACGGCCAACAACACGGCCAGCACGGTCAGCACCGCGCCGGCCAGCCGGGCGACGGTCACCGGCTGCCGCCCGCCCGGCCCGATCCCCGCCCGGTCCACGGCCAGGCTGCTGGCCGACTGCCCGGCGACCACCGCCACCGTGAAGACCGCCACGCCGAGCACGCCGATGGTGAGCCCCTGGGTGGCGACCAGGAACGCCCCGCACACCCCGCCCAGCAACTGCCAGGGGCGCAGCGCGCCGGAGCGCAGCGACCCGCGCAGCTCGGCCAGCCCGCGCCGCCCACCGGGCAGCGCGGGGACCAGTACCAACAACACCAGCAGCCCGAGACCGAACGAGACCACCGCCGCCGCGATCCCGTCGGCCAGGCGTACGCCCAGTTCGCCGTTGATCCGGGACTGGACGGCCACCCCGACGCCGGCGACGGTCGCCAACCCGATCCCGGCGATCCGGCGGGAGGTGGGCAGGACGGGGGGAACCGCGGTGTCGGTCGCGGTCATTCCTGCTCTGCCAGGGGCCTGCCGTCGAAGTCCACCGCCGAATAGAGGGCCAGCTTCTCCAACCGGTGGTACGAGTCGATCACCCGGATCGTGCCGCTCTTGGACCGCATCACGATCGACTGGGTGTACGCCCCGCCGGCCTGGTAACGCACCCCGCGCAGCAGGTCGCCGGAGGTGACCCCGGTCGCCACGAAGAAGCAGTTGTCCCCGGTGACCAGGTCGTCGGTGCCGAGCACCCGGTCCAGGTCGTGCCCGGCGGCGAGCGCCTTCTCCCGCTCCTGCGGGTCGCGCGGCCAGAGCTTGGCCTGCATCCCCCCGCCCATGCACTTGAGCGCACACGCGGAGATGATCCCCTCCGGGGTGCCGCCGATGCCCATCAGCACGTCGACGCCCGACTCGCCCCGGGCGGCGGCGATCGACCCGGCGATGTCCCCGTCGGAGATGAACCGGATGCCCGCCCCGGTCCGCCGGATCTCGTCGACCAGGTCCTCGTGCCGGGACCGGTCCAGCACGCAGACGGTGACCTCGGCGACGTCGGTGCCCTTGACCTTGGCGATCCGCCGGATGTTCTCCGTCGGCCCGGCCTCGATGTCCACCACGTCGGCGTACGCCGGGCCGACGGCCAGCTTCTCCATGTAGAAGACGGCGCTCGGGTCGAACATCGCCCCGCGCTCGGAGACGGCCAGCACCGCGAGCGCGTTGGGCATGCCCTTGCTCATCAGCGTGGTGCCGTCGACCGGGTCCACCGCCACGTCCACCTCGGGTCCGCTGCCGTCGCCGACCTCCTCACCGTTGAACAGCATCGGCGCGTTGTCCTTCTCGCCCTCGCCGATCACCACGATGCCGCGCATCTGGATCGAGTTGATCAGCTTGCGCATGGCGTCGACGGCTGCCCCGTCGCCACCCTCCTTGTCGCCCCGGCCGACCCACCGGCCGGCGGCCATCGCCGCGGCCTCGGTGACCCGGACCAGGTCGAGAGCGAGGTTGCGGTCGAGATCCTGCGGGACCCGCGTCCTGGTGTTCGTCATGGCGGCTTCCTCCTCGCGACGGTGCGGGGTGGACCGGCAGGGGCTGCGGTCGCCACTGCCAGTTTTGTCGCTGATCCTCACACGATGCCAGGTCCGGCGGCGGGGCGGGGCGATGGTGGGCGGGATCGCCCCTCCGGGCGGCTGCCAGAATGGGCCGGTGGAGCCCGCACAGCCTGCCGACCGCGTACCCGCCGATCCGACCCCGCCGGCCGGCCGGCCGCCGCTGCCCCCGACCGCCGAGCCGGTCGCCGGCGTCGCACCCGCCGTACCGCCGGTCGGGCCCGCGCCGGCCGCCGAACCGGCGCTGGTCGCGGCGGCGGACGACCGGGCCGGCGAGCGGGCGGTGGTCCGGTCCGGCCGGGCGGAGAAGTCCCGCTCCGAGCGGTCGCCGAAGGACATGGCGTTGTCGCTGCTGGTGCTGCTGGTGCCGATCGCCCTGCTGCTCGCCTTCTACCGGGGATTCCTCGGTGGCGAGCAGCCGACCACCGTCGACGCCGCCCCCGCCTACGAGCAGGCCCGCGCCGCGAACGTCTTCCCGGTCGCCGAGCCGACCGGGCTCGGCTCCGGCTGGCGTACGGTCAGCGCCAGCTTCCGTACCGTGGACGACGGGGCGAACCTGCGGGTGGGCTATCTCACTCCGGAAGGGCGGGGCGCCCAACTGGTGCAGAGCAACGTGCCGCCGGAGCGGCTGCTGCCCGCCGAGTTGACCGCCGAGGGGCAGCCGCAGGGACCGGCCGACCTGGGCGGGGCGAACTGGCAGCGGTACACCGGGCGGGGCAACGAGCAGGCCCTGGTCTTGCTCGCACCGAACCGTACGGTGATCGTGGTCGGCGACGCCCGGGACAACGAGCTGCGCGAACTGGCCGGCGCACTGCGCTGACCAGGGCCGGCATGTCGGCGTCGAGCGCGCCCGGTGGTGCGTCGGTCACGGCGTGCGGTGCCCCGCCGGCCAGGAAGTGTGCGGCGGTATGCCGCGGAGTGGATTGCGGAAGGCGACGCGCGGGAACAGAAGGGACGCGACCCCGGGGCCGGCGCGACCGGGCGGGGATCGCGCGCCGCGCGGGAAGCGTCACGCCCGCGACGCCACGCCCCCGGCATCCGCCGGGGGCCGGACGACCCGACTGGAGAGCCTGACGTGACCATTCGACGTTTCAGCACGGCGGTCTTCGCCGCAGCGCTGCTCACCCCCGGCCTGGCCGCCTGCAACAACTCCGGGAGCGGCGAGGCGGGGGCCTCCGCATCCCCGACGGTCTCCGGCAGCGCCGCCCCGGGCAGCGCCTCGCCCGGCACCTCCGAGGCCAAGCAGGCCCTGCTGGACTCCACCAACGAGATCCGCAACGGCAACTTCCGGTTCACCATGACCGGGGTGGGCTCCACCGCCGAGGGGCAGGTGCACCAGCCCAGCCAGAGCGCCCAGATGAAGGTGAGCATCGGTGACGCGTCCTCGGATCTGATGATGAACCTGGACCTGATCCACGCCAAGCCGGACAGCTGGGTCAAGCTGGACCTGGGCGGCAAGTCCGCCAGCAGCATCCCCGGTGCGCAGAAGCTCAGCCTGGGCAAGTACCAGCACCTCGACCAGACCCGGATCAAGGGCAACAAGTCGCTCGGCTTCGACTTCGAGAAGGTCGACCCGGCCGGCAGCGCCGTGCTGACCCAGGGCATCACCGAGGTCCGGCAGACCGGTGAGGGCAGCTACGCCGGCACCCTGGACGTGTCGAAGGCCGCCGAGGCCGGTTCCGTCGACCCGACGGTGATCACCGCGCTGGGTGCCCAGGCGCAGTCGGTGCCGTTCACCGCGAAGCTGGACCCGCAGGGCCGGCTCAGCGAGCTGGTGGTCCAGATCCCGGCCGCCGGCCAGAGCGCCGCGCAGGACCTCAAGATCACCTACTCCGACTACGGGAACGCCGCCGCCGCCCAGAAGCCCTCCGCCGACCAGGTGGTCGAGGCCCCGCAGGAGCTGTACAACCTGTTCAACTGAAGCCTGGAGACCGATGGCGGGGTGGCCCGGGTGGGCCCCCGCCATCGTCGTCTCCACCCGGCCACGGGCTGCGGCGGCCGGCCCCGGAGTCACCGGCGGCCCGGCATCCCTCGGGTGGCAGTCGACAGCACGGCATCGACCGGGGCGGCCCGTCGTCGCCGGCGCACGGTACCCGGTCGGGAGATGTCCGGCGGCGTGGTGGGATCAGCCCGGGGTCAGAGCAGTTCCAGGTAGTCGTTGACCCGGTCGTAGGCCACCGTCAGCAGGGTCAGCGGCTCGTCCGAGGCGGCCAGCAGCCGGCGGCACGCGGCGATGTTCGCGCCGGTGGACGGCCCCGCGCCGATGCCCTCCGACTGCATCAGCCGGCGCATCCCATCGATCGCGTCCGCCTCGCTCACCGCGACCATCTCGTCGATGATCTCGGTGTTGAGCACCGGCGGGATCATGCCGATGGACAGCCCCTGGATCCGGTGCGGGACGAAGACGTCGGCGAACATGTCGCAACCCTCCGGCTGCACGCCGAGGATGCGCAGCCCGCCCTGGTGCTGCCGGAGCACCTCACCGATGCCGGTGAGGTGCCCGCCGGTGCCGATGCCGGCGACATAGCAGTCCACCCGGGTGCCGTCCAGATCGGCGATGATCTCGCGGACGGTGGTCAGCCGGTGGATCTCCGGGTTGGCCGGGTTGGCGGCCTGGTTGAGCATGACGTACTCGGGGTGTTCGAACTGGATCTCGGTGGCCAGCTCGCCGTGTGAGTTGTTGCCCCGGGTGCTGTCGGAGAGCCGGACATCCACCCCGAAACTGGCCAGCAGCCGACGCTTCGACTCGCTGTAGTTGTCCGGAATGACCAGCACCACCCGGTAGCCGAGCACTGCGGCGGCGATCGCGATCCCCATCCCGGTGTTGCCCCCGGTCGGCTCCAGGATGGTCTGCCCGGAGCCCGGCTTGAGCAGGCCCTCCTGCTCCGCCGCCCGGATCATGTTCAACGCGATGCGCATCTTGTGGCTGCCGCCCGGGTTGTTCAGCTCCAGCTTGAGCAGGATCTCCCCGGGCAGATCGGCGGTGAGCCGGCTGAGCCGCACCAGCGGGGTGCCGCCGACGGTGTCCAGAATCGAGTCACGGATGCCCACCTCAACCCACCTCCGCCGCGCGCCGGTCCGGACCGGGCAGGAACCGCAGCTCGGTGTACTCGCCATCGACGCAGCGGAACAACCGCGCCTCCCGGACGCCGGTGTCGTCGATGCCGACCACCAACTGCTCCAGCGTCGGATAGAGCGGCACCCCGTCGATCAGCGCGTTGCGCCGGTCCTCGTCGCTGAAGTAGGCTCGACCGTTGGGATGCGAGTGGTAGAGCACCACCACCGGATCGTCCCCGTCGAGGTGGTCCTCCAGATAGATCAGGTCGGCCGGGGGCAGCACGTAGCCGGTGGCGGCGTCGCGCGGAAACCGGACCGGGTCCTGCCGGTGCATCTCGTCGGCCATGTTGCGGGCCTCGTGCACCCGCCCGCTGGCGTGCACGAACCCGCACGCCTCCCCGGGGTAGGCGATCCGCGCGTGCTCGTAGATCGCGTCGAGGGTCGCCCCGTCGAGGGGGGAGCCGGCATCCGGGACCGCCGGTGCCGGTGCCGATCTGCCGCCGCTCGCCTTCTTGGTCAGACCGAACGCGGCGAGCATGACCACGGCCAGGACCACCGCCAGGGCCGGCAGCGCCGAATTCTCCAGCACCGCCGACCCGAACAGGGCCACCACCGGGAAGAGCACGAAGACGTACGACACCAGCACCGCGTCGACGTGCTGGAGCAGGTAGAAGTAGGCGGCGAAGCCGATCACCGAGCCGACCAGCCCGAGATAGAGCACGCCGGTGAGGGACCGGCCGGAGATCGCGCCGAGATCGGGCCGCTCGACCGTCACACCGAGGACGACCAGGCCCAGCGCGCCGAGCCCGATCGGCAGGGTCTCCTGGGTGAGCACGTGCACGGTGCCGCCGTAGCGCGCCATCACCGCGTAGGTCAGGGCGTGCATCACCGCGGCGAGCAGCACGGCGGCCGGCGCGAGGATGCCCCGGGCGCTGATCCCGGCGGTCAGTTGGACGATGCCGACCAGGCAGCCGAGGCCGATCACCACGCCGGCCCACTGCATCCAGCTCACCGAGATCCGCGAGATCAGCACCGAGAAGAGCAACAGGAAGACCACGACCGACGAGAAGATCAACGCGGCCAGGCCGGAGCTGATGTGCTGCTCGCCGTAGTTGATCAGGGCGTACGGGACGGCGATGTAGACCACCGCGATGAACGGCACCACCCAGCGTCGCCCCGGCGGCGGCAGCAACGACACCCCCGGTGCGGCGAGACAGACGGCCAGCAGGAACGGGAAGGCCACCAGGAAGCGCAACCCGGCGGCGGTGATCGGGGGCAGGGTCTCCACGCTCATCTTCATGCCGTACCAGGTGGTTCCCCAGATCAGGCACACGAGCAGGTAGAGCAGCCCGAGCTGCCACGGGCCGACGCGCCGGCCGGTGTCGTTCGTCATGTCATGTCTCCTGGTCACGCGAAGCCGAACTCGTCGAGCGCCCGCCACAGTTGCTGGAGGTTGTAGAGGACCGTCTCGTTTCCGCAGGTGTCGATGATCCGGAGCCGCTCGTCGGTGCCGGGGCGGTTCACCGCGCACCGGACCCGCCGGTCGTCTCGTTCGAGGACCACCACCGGGCGGTGCTGGCCGGTGCTGGTCACCAGGTCGACCTCGATCGCGGCCAGGCCGGTGCCGTGCACCTCGACCACGCCCTCGCAGACCGGGACGACGCCGAAGACCCGGACGTTGCACTCGCCGGAGGTGCCCTGGTACTGGTTGAGCAGCCGCACCCGACGGTGGCTCGGCACGTCGGTGGTGACGATGATCCCGGGCCCGATCAGCACGTCGTCCCCGACCGTCACCGCGCCGAGGATGCGGGCGAACGCCCCGACCTCGACCCGGTCGCCGAGCCGGGGGTGCCGCCGGCCGCTGGGGTTGTCGGCGATGCCCCGGGCGCCGAGCACGACGCCCTGGAGGATGTACGCGTCGTCGCCGATCACCGTGGTCTCGCCGATCACGGTGCCGAGCCCGTGGTCGATGATCAGCCGTCTCCCGATCGTGGCGCAGGGGTGGATCTCCACGCCGGTGCGGACCTTGGCGACCTCGGAGACCCGGCGGGCCACGGCGAGCCGGACGTCGTGGCTCAGCGGGGTGTCCTCGGCCCGGTGGATGGCGTGCGCCACCCGGTAGGCGAGGGTCGCCCGGTAGGCGATGTAGCTGTCCCAGACGTACCGCCACGAACCGCCGGCGGCCGGGTCCCGGCGGGCCAGCGCGAGCAGGTCCTCCATGGCGTGTGCGCAGATGGTGCGCAGTCGCTGCGGTGCCAGCAGCACCTGGGTGACCGCCGAGGAAGCCTCGGCCTCGGTGATCCGCAGGACCTCCTGACGCAGCAGCGGCCCCAGGGCGTCGGTCGACTCGGGGGCCCTGTCGGCCTCACCGGGGGATGCGTCGGCGGCCGGCGACGACGACTTGCCGCCCGGCGGAGGGTTCGGGGTGGAGCCGGCGCGGGGGGCGGGTACGCGCTGCCCCGTGCCGTTCGAGCCCGCAGTTTCGTGCAACGACGACTCCATGCGGCTCCTGCTCCCCGTTCTGCTTGGAACCGTCTCCTTTGGCGGCTCGAGTGAGGTGACACTCGCTGCGGCGCCACGATCGGGAAGCTGGCACTGGCCGCCGAGGCGATGCCAGATGGTAGTCACAGCCCCCCGCTAACGTGACGATGGAATATTGCTCAAGTCAGTGGCTGAGGGAAATAGCCAATCCTCAGTCCATTGGGGGGAGAGCATGAACGCGGAAGAGTTGGCCGCTCAGCTCGGTGCGTGGAAGCAGGACCAGACCCGGCTCTACCGGGGGCTGGCCGAACAGCTGCGGCTGCTGATCCGGCTCGGTTCGCTGCCCCCGGGCAGTGAGCTGCCCCCGGAACGCCGGCTCGCCGTGGAGTTGGCCGTCAGCCGGACGACCATCGCCCAGGCGTACAGCCTGTTGAAGGACGAGGGCTGGCTGGTCAGCCTCCAGGGCAGCGGCACCCGGGTCGCGCACGCCCAACCCGCCGTCGCGCCGCCTGCCGACTACGGCGCCGCGGCGAGCGGCTTCATCGCCGACGTGGTCCGCGACCGGGTCCGGGCGGTCGACCTGACGGTCCCGTCGCCACCGCCCGGCCCGTGGCTGATGACGGCGATGTCCCGGCTGCCCGCCCTGGCCGCCGCGGCGCTGCCCGGCCGGGTGTACGAACCGGCCGGCTACCCCGCGCTGCGGGACCGGATCGCCGGCAAGCTGACCACCGACGGCCGGGTCACCGCCGCCGAGGAGGTGATCGTGACCAACGGCGCCACCCAGGCGCTGTCCCTGCTGGCCGGCGCGTTGACCCGCCGGGGCGACACCGTGCTGGTGGAGGAGTTGACCTGCCCGACCGTGCTGGCGTCCCTGCGTACCGCCGGACTGCGACTGGTCGTCGTGCCGATCGAGCGGGAGGGCGCCGACCCGCAGGCGGTCGAGGCGGCCGTCCGACGGTACGAACCCTCGTTCATCTACCTCATTCCGACCTACCACAACCCGACCGGGTGGACGATGACCGAGCACCGCCGCGCGGCGGTCGCCTCCATCGCCCGCCGGTACGGGGTCCCGCTGGTGGAGGACCTCACCCTCGCCGACACCCGGATCGACGGTCCGCAACCGCCGCCCCCGATCGCCGCGTACGCCCCCGGCGCGCAGATCTACACGGTGGGCAGCCTCAGCAAGGTCTGCTGGCCGGGCCTGCGGATCGGCTGGCTGGTCGGGCCCCGCCGGGAGCTGCAACGGATCGTGCACCTGCGGGCGATGTACGACCTGGGCTGCCCGCTGCCCACCCAACTGCTCGCCGTCGAACTCCTCGACGACCTGCCGCAGATCCGCCTCGAACGGCAGCGGGAACTGCTCCGCCGCCGCGACACCCTGCTCGCCGCGCTCGCCGAGCACCTGCCGCAGTGGCGGCACGAGTCACCGCACGGCGGGCTCAGCGTCTGGTGCGCGACCCCCCGCCCCCTGCAACAGCTCAACCACGTCGCCCAGCGGCACGGCATGCAGTTGATGCTCGGCGCGCACTTCGCCGTGGGGGCCCGCTCCTACCTGGACCATGTCCGCCTCCCCTTCACCCTCGACGAGGGTGAGCTGGTCGAGGTGGTCAAGCGGCTGGCCGGCTACTGGGTCGAGGCCGGGCGTGGCTAGGCTCACGGTCCGCGACGATCGGTAGTACGCTGCGCCTCCATGGGCATCTCCCACCACGGACGCACCCAGCGTCTCGACCTCGCCGACCCGTCCCTGCGCGAGTGGACCTGCCAGGTGGTGCACGTCGACCCCGAGCGTGGCATCGTGCTGGACCGGTCCGCCTTCTATCCCGGCGGCGGCGGTCAGCCACCGGACCACGGCGTCCTGCTGTGGCAGGGGGTGCAGACCCGGATCGTCGGCACCCACAAGGGCGACGACCTCTACCTGATCCCCGCCGAGGGTGACCCGGTGCCACCGGTCGGTGCCGAGATCCAGGGCGCGATCGAGGACGAACGCCGGTTCACGCTGATGCGCACCCACTCCGGGCTGCACGTGCTCTGCGGGGTGGTGTTCCGCGACTTCGGTGCGTTGGTGACCGGCGGCAACATGGAGCCGGGCGAGGCCCGGATGGACTTCAACCTGCCGCAGCCACCCGAAGGCTTCAAGGGGCTGCTGGAGGAGGCGGTCAACAAGGAGTTGGCCACCGACCGACGGGTCTCCGTACGGGTGCTGCCGCGCGACGAGGCGCTGGCCATCCCCGACATCGTGCGTACCCAGACCAACCTCATCCCCCCGGACGAGCAGGAGGTCCGGATCGTCGACATCGAGGGCCTCGACGTGCAGGCCGACGGCGGCACCCACGTCGCGTCCATCGGGCAGGTCGGGCGGCTCCAGGTCGTCAAGGTGGAGAGCAAGGGCAAGCAGAACCGTCGGGTCCGCATCCGCCTCGTCGGCTGACCCGCCGGTCCGGACCGACCCGCTGCTCCGGACCGACCCGCCGAGCGCCCAGGGCGGGTCAGGCTTCGGCGGTCGGCCGGGCGGCGTCGATCCGGGCCCGCGCGCCGTCGAGGGAGCGTTGACAGGCGGCGGCGAGCTGCTCGCCCCGTTCCCACAGCGCCAGCGACTCCTCCAACGACGTGCCGCCGGCCTCCAACCGCTCCACCACCTGGGCCAGCTCGGCGCGGGCCTGCTCATAGCTGAGCTGCTCGTCGGGCTTCCGGTCGCTCATCTCGTCCTCATCTCCTCGACGGTCGCGGTCAGCTCGCCCTCGGCGAGGCGTACCCGCAGCGGATCGCCCTGGGCCACCTCGCCGGCCGCCCGGACCACGTGCCCGTCGGCCCGCTGCACGATGGCGTAACCCCGGTCCAGGGTGGCGGCGGGGGAGAGCGCCCGCAGCCGGGCCAGGGTGTGCCGCAGGTCGGCGGTGGCCGCGTCGAGCCGGTGGGTCAGGCTGCGCCCCGCCCGGTCGCGCAACGCGGTCACCTCGGCGGCCCGCTGCTCGACCATCACCTGCGGGCGGGCCAGCACCGGCCGGGACCGCAGCAGGGTCAGCCGGTGCGACTCCCGGTCGACCAGGTTGCGGACCGCCCGCTCCAGCCGGGACCGGGCCTGGCCGATCAGGCGTACCTCGTCGGCCAGGTCGGGGACGACCCGCTTGGCGGCGTCCGTCGGGGTGGAGGCGCGGACGTCGGCGACGTAGTCGACCAGCGGGGCGTCCGTCTCGTGGCCGATCGCGCTGACCACCGGGGTACGGCAGGCGAAGACCGCCCGGCACAGCGCCTCGTCGGAAAAGGGCAGCAGATCCTCGATGCCGCCACCACCCCGGGCCAGGATGATCACGTCGATGGTCTCGTCGGCGTCGAGGACCCGCAGCGCGTCGACGATCTGCGACACCGCACCCGGCCCCTGGACCGCCACGTTGACGGTGCGGAACTCCACCGCCGGCCAGCGCCGCCGGGCGTTGGTCAACACGTCCCGCTCGGCCGCCGACGCCCGGCCGGTGATCAGGCCGATCCGCTGCGGCAGGAACGGCGGTCGACGCTTGCGGGCCCGGTCGAACAGCCCCTCGGCGGCGAGCAGCTTCTTGAGCTTCTCCAACCGGGCCAGCAGCTCACCCAGCCCGACCTGGCGGATCTCGTCGGCGCGCAGGCTCAGCGTGCCCCGGGCCGCATAGAACTCCGGCTTGGCGTGCAGCACCACCCGGGCACCCTCGCGCAGCTCCGGAGCCCCGGAGTCGAGGACGTCCCGGTTGGTGGTGACGGTGAGGCTGAGATCGGCCGACGGGTCGCGCAGGGTGAGGAAGACGGTGCCCGCCCCCGGCCGGCGGCTGATCTGTGCCACCTGCCCGTCCACCCAGACCCAGCCGAGCTTGGCGATCCAGGCACCGACCTTCTGGCTGACCACCCGGACCGGCCAGGGCTCCTCGGGGGTGCTGCGTGGGGCGTCGGTCACCCGCCCACCCTACGGTCCACCTCCGACGACCCCGGGCAGCCCCGACGGCACCGCCCGACCGGGTCGTCGTGCCCCCGCTGTGGTACGGGTCGCAGCCACTGCCGGTGCGGATGTCGGCACGTACGATGGGTGGGTGACCGAGGCTGAGGCGACCCCCAAGACCGGCAAGCGTGTCCTCCTGGCCAAGCCCCGCGGCTACTGCGCGGGGGTGGACCGGGCGGTGCAGACCGTCGAGGAGGCGCTGAAGCTCTACGGTGCCCCGATCTACGTCCGCAAGCAGATCGTGCACAACAGGCACGTGGTGCAGACCCTGGAGGCCCAGGGTGCGATCTTCGTGGAGGAGAACGAGGAGGTGCCGGAGGGCGCCACCGTCATCTTCTCCGCGCACGGCGTCGCCCCTGAGGTCTACGAGCAGGCGAAGGCCCGGTCGCTCAAGGCGATCGACGCGACCTGCCCGCTGGTGACCAAGGTGCACCAGGAGGCCAAGCGGTTCGCCGCCGAGGACTACGACATCCTGCTGATCGGCCACGAGGGGCACGAGGAGGTCATCGGCACCGCCGGCGAGGCCCCCGCCCACATCCAGCTGGTCGACGGCCCGGACGACGCCGACAAGATCACCGTGCGGGACCCGAGCAAGGTCGTCTGGCTCTCCCAGACCACCCTGTCGGTGGACGAGACGCTGGAGACGGTGGCCCGGCTCAAGACCCGGTTGCCGCTGCTCCAGTCGCCGCCCAGCGACGACATCTGCTACGCCACCTCCAACCGGCAGCACGTGGTCAAGGAGATCGCCGCCGACTGTGACGTGGTGATCGTGGTCGGCTCGCGCAACTCGTCCAACTCGGTACGCCTGGTCGAGGTGGCCCTGGACGCCGGGGCCCGCGCCGGGCACCTGGTCGACTTCGCCCACGAGATCGACGACGCCTGGCTGACCGGTGCCGCCACCGTCGGCCTGACCTCCGGCGCGAGCGTGCCGGACGAGCTGGTCCAGGACGTGCTGGCGTACCTGGCCGAGCGGGGTTTCACCGACGTCGACGAGGTGGTGACCGCCAACGAGCGGCTGACCTTCTCGCTGCCCCAGGAGCTCAAGCGGGACATGAAGGCCGCCGCCCGCGGCTGACCCGCCGCCGCGGTCGGCGCATCGGGGCGCGCTCTCGCGGATCGATGCCGGTCGCCCGGAACGGAACACGGACGGGGTGCGTCCCAGTGGGTATGAGAACTCCTCGGATGGCGTTCGTCGTGCTGGCCGCCGGTCTGGCGCTCGCCGGCTGTGGCAGTGGGGACGGTGCCGACACCACCGGCCCGCCGGCCACGCCGACCAGCTCGCCGACGACCACCCCATCGGCCACCGTGCCGCCGGCCACGGTGACCCCGTCGGCGCCATCCATGGGTGCCTCGGTGTCGCCCGGTGCTTCGATGCCGCCCGGCGGGCCCAAGCTGCCGTCCGGCGGGCCCAAGGTGCCGCCCGGTGCGGGCGCGACCGAGTTGACCGGCACGGTCGAGTCGGGGGTCGAGCCGGGGTGCCTGCTGCTCGACGGTCACCAACTGGTCGGTGGCCCCAGGGACGTGCTCGTCGTGGGGGCCCGGGTCAGCGTCACCGGCCGGGCCCAGCCCGACCTGATGAGCACCTGCCAACAGGGCGTCCCGTTCGTGGTGGAGTCCGCCCGCCGCTCCTGATCCGCCCGGACTCCCCGACCCCGACCCCGTGCCCGGCCCCGACCCCGTGCCCGGCCCCGTGAGATCGACGCAATGTCGCCGATATGGCGGTGTCCGGCTGCTCCGAAACCGCTGTTGGGACGATATGGCGAGCGGGCCCGGGGTCGACGAACGCGGAGCCGTCGGTCCCGATCGGGGCCGGCGGACCGGGCGGGCCGGGTGAGCAGGTGGAGCGCGTGGGGGTGGGCTAGGAGCGCTCGTCGGTGGGGAGCAACTCGGGGGCCTGGGGTTGGCGGGGGGCCAGCTCGACCTGGGCGGGGACGGCCAGCTCCTGGTCGGAGACGCCCAGCTCGGCCAGCTTGCGTGCGCTGACCAGCACCCGCGCCTCCAGCGAACCGACCGCCCGGTTGTACGCCGTCACCGCGCCGCCGAGCGAGGTGCCGAGCTTGCCCACGTGATCGCCCAGGGTGGACAGTCGGCCGTACAGCTCACGGGCCAGCGAGTGCACCGCCACCGCGTTGCGGGCCAGCGCCTCCTGCCGCCACGAGTACGCCACCGTCCGCAGCAGCGCGACCAGGGTGGCCGGGGTGGCCAGCACCACGTCGCGGGCGAACGCGTGCTCCAGCAGCGTCGGGTCGCGTTGCAACGCCACGTCCAGGAACGGGTCGGCGGGCACGAACAGCACCACGAACTCCGGGCTGCTGTCGAACGCCGCCCAGTAGGTCTTCGCGGCCAGCGCGTCGACGTGCCCGCGCAGGTGCTTGGCGTGCCGGTCGAGGTGGGCGTCCCGGCCGCGTTCGTCGCGCGCCTCCATCGCCGTCAGGTAGGCGTCGAAGGGGGCCTTGGCGTCCACCACCACGGTCCGCCCGCCGTGCAACCGGACCACCAGGTCGGGGCGGACCCCCTTGTGGTCGGTGGCGGCGGTGACCTGCTCGCTGAAGTCGCAGTGCTCCAGCATGCCGGCCGCCTCGACGATCCGGCGGAGCTGGTGCTCGCCCCAGCGCCCGCGTACCTGCGGGGCGCGCAGCGCGGCGACCAGCTGTTTGGTCTCGGTCCGCAGCTCACTGGAGACGGCACCCATCGAGCGGACCTGTTCGCGCAGCTCGGCGTAGGCGTCGACCCGGTCGCGTTCCAGCTCGCCGACCCGCACCTCGTAGCGGCGCAGGGTGTCGTGCAGCGGGGCGACCGCACGGGCCACCGCCTCCTGGGACTGGGCGGTCGCCTCGTAGCTCAGCGCGCGCATCGACTGCTCCAGCCGGCCCTCGCCCTCCCGGGTGGCGGCCAGGGTGGCCTCCAGCCGGGCGATCTCGGTGGCCGACCGGGAGCGGGCGGCGTACCAGCCGACCGCCCCGCCGGCGGCGAGGCAGACGACCACCACGGCCAGCGTCGAGAAGTCCATCACCAGAGCTTGCCAAACGGGTACGACTCGACGCCCCCGGGTACGTTCGTAGAATGGAATTTCTGCTCGTGGCGATCCTGATCGCCCTGCTGGCCGGTGGTTTCGTCTGGTGGCGGCGGGAGAAGGCGGCCCGGGAGGCGCGCAGCCTCGCCGACGTCCGGGCCGACGCCCAACGGTGGTACGAACGCCTCGGCGGTCAGGTGATGAACCTGCACGGCGACGAGCCGGCGGTGCGTCAGGCCCTGGTCGACGCCGGTGAGCGGTACAACGCGGCGGGCAGCCAGCTGGAGCAGGCGCGGACCGTCCACCAGTTCCGGCTGGCCCGGGAGACCGCCCTGGAGGGGCTCGCCTACGCGCGGGCCGCCCGGGTGGCGCTCGGGCTGGACCCGGGCCCGGAGCTGCCCCCGCTGGCCGCCGCGCAGGGCGCCGGGGAGATCACCCGGGAACGCCAGGTGGACGTGCAGGGGCAGACCTTCAAGGCCGGCCCGCAGCCCGGCCGGGACACCCCGTACTACTACCCCGGCGGCCGCTACCAGGGGCGGGCGGTGCCGTCCGGGTGGTATTCGACGCCCTGGTGGAAGACCGCGCTGGGAGCCGGCGTCGGCGTGGTCGGCGGCATGCTGATCGCCGACGCGCTCTTCTCGCCGGCCTTCGCCGATCCCGGTTACGACGCCGCCGGCGGTGACTTTGCCGGCGGTGACTTCGGTGGGGACGGTGGCGACTTCGCCGGCGGTGACTTCGGCATCGCGGGTGACGTCGGCAACAACGACTTCGGCACCGCCGGTGACTTCGGCGGTGGTGACTTCGGCGGCGGTGACTTCGGCGGCGGCGGCGACTTCTGAAGTCCCGCCCACTTCCCGCACGCTCCTGCGCCAGGCGCGGGAAAGGCCCCTCCCATCCGCGAACGCGGCGGGGAGGGGCCTTTCCCGCGTTGTCAGCCGGTGTTGCGCATCCCGGCGGCGATGCCGTTGACCGTGGTGAGCAGGGCACGCTCCAGGGCCGTACCGTCGCTGGGGGCGCGTCGGCCGCCCGGCGCGGTGGCCACCGCCCGGCCGGCGGCGCCGGAGTCGCGGTACTGCTGCAGCAACGCCACCTGGAGGTGGTGCAGCGGCTCGAGGTAGGTGTCGCGCACCGCGAGGGTGCGCTGGAGCACCGGCGAGTTCTCCAGCAGGGCCGGCGACGAGGTGACCGCCAGCACCTCCTGCTTGGTCAGCTCGTACTCCTGCGCGATCTTGTCAAAGATCGGGTGCAGCTGCTCCGGGACCAGCGTCTCCACGTACCGGCGCGCGATGCTGAGGTCGGTCTTGGTCAGCATCATCTCCACGTTGGACAGGAACGTGCGGAAGAAGTGCCAGTTGCGGTTCATCTCGGCCAGCACGTCCTCCAGGCCGGCCGCGCGGGCGGCGGCGAGGCCGGAGCCGACCCCGAACCAGCCGGGCACGATCTGCCGGGTCTGCGTCCAGCCGAACACCCACGGGATGGCCCGCAGCCCGCCCAGGCCGGCCCCGGTGTTGGGCCGCTTCGCCGGCCGGGAGCCGATGTTGAGCGCGCCCAGCAGCTCGGTCGGCGTGGACGCCCAGAAGTACGCCGGCAGGTCCGGGTCCTCGACCAGGCCACGGTAGGACCGGAAGGCCGACTCGGAGACCACGTCCATCGCCGCGTCCCAGCGTTCCAACTGCTCGGCGGGCTGCCGGGGCGCGGTGTGCAGCAGCGTGGCCTGGAGCACCGCGGCCACGGTCAGCTCCAGGTTCTCCCGGGCCAGCGCCGGCAGGGTGTACTTGTCGGAGATGACCTCACCCTGCTCGGTCACCTTGATCGCGCCGTCCAGGGTGCCGTAGGGCTGGGCCAGGATGGCCTCGTGGGTGGGGCCGCCGCCGCGCCCGACCGTGCCGCCCCGGCCGTGGAACAACCGCAGGTGCACGCCGTGCTGGGCGGCCACGTCCCGCAGCGCCCGCTGGGCCCGGTGGATGGACCACTGGCTGGTGGTGATGCCGGCCTCCTTGTTGGAGTCGGAGTAGCCCAGCATCACCTCCTGCACGTCGCCCCGGGCCGCCACCAGCGCCCGGTAGGCTGGCAGGGAGAGCAGTTCGTGGAGCATCTCGCCGCCGGCGTTCAGCTCGGCCGGGGTCTCCAGCAGCGGCACGAAGCCGATCCGGGCCCGCCCGGTGTGCACGTCGACCAGCCCGGCCTCCCGGGCCAGCACCACCGCCGCGAGGACGTCGTCCACCCCGAGGGTCATCGAGATGATGTACGACTCGATGACCTCGCCACCGAACCGGTCCTGCGCCTCGCGGATGGTCCCGAACACGTCGAACGTCTTGCGCGCCCCCTCGGTCAACGGGGTGTCCAGGGCGGACAGCGGCCGGCGACCGGTCAGCTCGTCGGCGAGCAGCTTGGTGCGCTCCAGTCGGGTCAGCGACGGGTAGTCCGACACCTCGCCGACTGCCGCGTAGAGCTGGGTGAGCACCTCGTGGTGCTTCTCGGCGTGCTCCCGGACGTCCATGGTGGCCAGGTGCAGCCCGAACGCGGAGACGGTACGGATGGTCGAGGCCAACCGGCCGACGGCGGTGAGCTGCCCGGAGTTGCGGGCCAGCGAGGCGCGCAGCAGCTCCAGGTCGGCGACCAGCTCGCCGGAGCCCTGGTAGTCGCGGCCCGGCACGTGCGGGGTGCCGGCGCGCAGCCGCTCCCGGGTGTTGGCCAGCTTCGCCTTCACGCAGCGGGCCTTGAGCCGGTAGGGCTCCTCGGCGTTGACCCGGCGGAACCGGGGGGCCACGTCGGGCAGTGCGTCGAGGTCGGCGGCGAGGCTGGCCGACAGGTCCAGCGACACGGCGCGCAGCCGGCGGGAGACGGAGACCTCGTTGACCAGGTGCTCCATCGCCGCCTCGGTGGCCGCGATGCCGTGTTCGTGCTGGATGCGCAGCACCTCCCGGGTGACGACGGGGGTGACGAACGGGTTGCCGTCGCGGTCACCGCCGATCCAGGTGCCGAAGGTCAGCGGGCGCGACGTCGGCGACGTCTCCACGCCGAGGGTGCGCAGCGTGTCGGCCAGGTCGTCGAGCACCTGCGGGGCGGCCTCGGCGTAGAGGTCGCGCAGGTAGTAGATGGCGTTGCGGGCCTCGTCGGTCGGGTCGGGCCGGTCGAGGCGCAGCTCGTCGGTCTGCCACATCAGGTCGAGCAGCTCGGCGAGGCGGCGGTTGGCCGGGCCCTCGTCGCTGGCGCCGTAGAGGATGGCGTTGGTGGTCTCGGTGTCCAGCTCGTCGGCGATGGCGCGCAGCTTGGACAGGATCGACCGGCGGGCCGCCTCGGTGGGGTGGGCGGTGAAGACGGGGCGTACCGCGAGGCGGCGGGCGGCGGCGGCGATCTCCTCGGCCGGCACCCCGCGCTCGGCGATCATCTTGGCGGCCTGGTCCAGCCAACCACCCTGGATCGCCCGGCGGCGGCGCAGGTCCCGGGCCCGGTGCACCTGCTCGGTGATGTTGGCCAGGTGGAAGTAGGTGGAGAAGGCGCGGGCCAGCTTGGTGCCGGTGGTCACGTCCAGCCCGCCGAGGCGCTGCGCGGCGGCCGGCGGGTCGGAGCGGACCTGGGCGCGGATCTCCTCGACCAGGTCGAGCAGCGGCCGACCCTCCTGCCGGGCCAGGGTCTGACCGAGCAGGGTGCCGAGCCGACGGATGTCGGCCCGCAGTGCCGCGTCGGGCCCGTCGTGATCATGCTGGTCGGTCACCGTGCGCTCCTTACGTGAGTACGAAGGACAGCGCTGTCCGACTCCCTGGATGGTATCCGCGCGGCCCGGTCCGGGAGGAAGGGGTTCGGTGTGTCACCTTCCCCACGATCGACGGGTCCCACTCCTCGTCCGCGCCGGATCGGCCCGGCGCTCCCGGAACAGGGCGGCGGTGAGCAGGCCGAGCAGCCCCAGGGCGGTCCAGATCAGCAGCCCCGCCAGCGGCCACCGGGCGGACCGCCAGTCGAAGTAGACCACCGACTTGAGTAGGTCGGTGGCGAGGCCGGGGACGTTCCAGCGGTGCATGCCGCGCAGCGCGGCGGGAAGGAACTCCGGGGCGTAGATGCCGCCCGAGCCGGGGTTGCCGAGCACCACCAGCAGCAGGATCACCAGCCCGGTGCCGAGCAGCCCCAGCCAGCCCTGCACGGCGGCGGCCACCATCGCGGCGGTGAAGACGGTGAGCACCCCGACGGCCGCCACGGTGACCAGGTCGTGGTCCCAGACACCGAGCACCGGGCCGACCAGCACCGCGCCGATGGTCCCGAGCAGCACCGCGTGCACGGCCAGTGAGCCGATCCGCAGTCCGGCCCGGCGCAGGCCGCGCGGGGCGGTGCCGAGCGAGACACCGAGCGCGGTCGAGGCCAGGTAGCCGCCGAGCACCAGCCCGACGGCCAGATAGAACGGCACCAGGCCGCGCGGGTCGTCGGGGGAGACGGGCACCTGGTCGGTGACGGTGAGCGGCAGTTGGGCCTGCCGGGCGGCCGGGGTGAGGACCTGGGTGACCAGTTCGGTGGCGGCCGGCGCGGAGGCGCTGGCGGTGGCGAGGGTGAGCGTGCCGTCGGGGGCGGAGGTGAGCACGGCGTACACCTGGCGGGCGGTGAGCGCGTCGTCGGCTGCGCCGGGGTCGGCGTACCCGATGGGCTCGATGGTGTCGGTGCGGGCCCGCACGGCGGTCAGCAGCGCCTCGGCGCGTTGGTCGCCGGTCACCACCCCGACCGGCACGTCCCGGGGGTGCGGCTGGTGCAGCGCGCCGACGTAGGCCGCGATGAACGCGGTGGCCAGCACCAGCGTGCCGAACAGCAGGGCTGCCGTGCGGGGCAGCCAGTCCGGGGTGCGCGGCTCCTCGTCCACGCCCTCAGCCTATGGCCGTAATGCGTGACTTGGGGGTTTTGTCGGGCGAAAACCGCTGGTGGTGGGCGGTAGGTTCCGATCGTGGCCCTTCCCGCGTACCCCGCCAAGCCGAAGCCGGGTGACCGGGTCGCGGTGGTCTCCCCCTCCGCCGGCCTGCCGGGTCTCTTCCCGCACGTGCACGAGCTGGGCCTGCGCCGGCTGCGCGAGGAGTTCGGCCTGGTGCCGGTGGAGTATCCGACCACCCGGCAGACCCGGGCCGACCCCCGCGACCGGGCGCGTGACCTGACCGCCGCCTTCGCCGACCCGACGATCACCGCCGTGCTCGCCACCGTCGGCGGGGACGACCTGATCACCGTCACCCCGCACCTGGACGACGCGGTGCTGCGGGCCAACCCGAAGCCCTACTTCGGCTACTCGGACCACACCAACGTCCTCAACCACCTGTACCGGCTGGGGGTGGTGGCCTACCACGGCGGCTCGGTGCTGGTGCACCTCGGCCGACCCGGAGCGCCGCACCCGGTGACCTTCGACTCGCTGCGCGCCGCCCTGTTCACCTCCGGCTGGTACGAGCTGACCCCCGCGCCGGAGTGGGGCGACGAACCGGGCGACTGGCGGGACCCCGCCGCGCTCGCGGTCGCCCCACCGATGCGGCCCGGTGAGGGCTGGCGCTGGCGCGGGCCGTCGACGGTCGTCGAGGGCCGGACCTGGGGCGGTTGCCTGGAGATCCTGCACTGGCTGATGGCGGCCGACCGGGTCCCGTCGGCCGCGGAGTTGGCCGGCTCGGTGCTGGTCGTCGAGACCTCCAACGAGATGCCCGGCGCGCAGGAGGTGTTCCGGATCATGCGGAACATGGGGGAGCGGGGGCTGCTCGCCGCCTTCCCGGCGGTCGTGGTCGGTCGGCCGAAGGCGTGGGACTTCGAACGGCCGCTGCCGGTGCCGGAACGACTCGCCTGGGCCGCCGCCCAACGGGGCGCCATCACCCGGGCGCTGGCCGCCTACCACCCGGACCCGGTGGTGGTCTTCGACGTCGACCTCGGCCACACCGACCCGCAGTTGATCGTCCCGTACGGCGGGGAGATCGTGGTCGACGCGATCGAACGCCGGATCATGGTGCGCTACTGACGGCCCCGGTCGACGCGATCCGCGTTACCGGGCATCTCGTTTCAGCACGAAGACACCGGGCGCATGGATGTCGGCCCGACCCCCCGTCCGGGCTGCTGTTGGAGCGCTCGGCCGGCGAGGAGGTCGACCGCTGGCCGATCGGCCTCGCCCAGTCCCGCCGACTGGCCCGCCTGTCCCGCCACCTGATCAGCCAGCTCGACCCGCACCTGATCCGCGCCGCCTGAACACCTCCCGGGTGAGGCGTCGCAATGTCATGGATGTAGGGGTGTCTGCGAGCGGGGATGCCGCTACATCCGTGACATTGAGATGATCTTGGGTGGGGTGAGGGGCTCGTCGGGTGGGCGGGGATGGGGCGGTCGGCGGGGATAGGCTGGTCGTCGTGCACCCCCCGTCCGGCCGGACGAGGGGCAGCAGTCGTGCGCGTCGACTCCCTGGAAGTGATCACTGATGCTCACCGGACTCTTCTCCGCCGCCCTGGCCGACCCGGGGCTGGCCCGCGCTCGTGACCTGGCGCGCTCCGGTGCCGCCCAGGTCGACGGGCTGGACCTGACCGCCCCGGCCGCGCTGCGCCCGTTCGCCGTGGCCGCCGTCGCCGCCGACGAGCCGATCGGTGGGGCCGGCCGGCCGGTGCTGGCGGTGACCGCCACCAGCCGGGAGGCCGACGACCTGGCCGCCGCGCTGGGCAGCCTGCTCCCGGCCGGGCAGGTGGCGGTCTTCCCGTCCTGGGAGACGCTGCCGCACGAGCGGCTCTCGCCCCGCTCCGACACCGTCGGCCGGCGGCTGGCCGTGCTGCGTCGCCTCGCCCACCCGGACGACGCCGACGCGCAGGGGGTGACCGGGCCGTTGCGGGTGGTGGTGGCACCGGTCCGGTCGCTGCTGCAACCGCAGCTCAAGGGCCTCGGCGACCTGGAGCCGGTGCAGCTCGCCGCCGGCGAGGAGGCCGACCTGGAGGAGGTCGCCCGTCGGCTCACCGACCTGGCGTACGCCCGGGTCGACCTGGTCACCAAGCGCGGCGAGTTCGCGGTACGCGGTGGCATCCTCGACGTCTTCCCGCCCACCGACGAGCACCCGTCCCGGGTCGAGTTCTGGGGCGACGAGGTGGAGGAGATCCGCACCTTCGCCGTCGCCGACCAGCGCACCATCGAAGGCGTACCGCAGCTGTGGGCGTCGCCGTGCCGGGAACTGCTGCTGACCCCGGCCGTGCGCCGGCGGGCCGCCGCGCTCGCCGGGGAGCACCCGGAGCTGGCCGAGATCCTCGACAAGCTGGCCGAGGGCATCCCGGTCGAGGGGATGGAGTCGCTGGTGCCGGCGCTGCTCGGCAGCGAGAGCCTGGAGCTGCTGGTCGACACCATGCCGGCCGGCACCCACGTGCTGCTCTGCGACCCGGAGCGGATCCGTACCCGGGCGCACGACCTGGTCCGTACCTCGGAGGAGTTTCTCCAGGCCAGCTGGGCCGCAGCCGCCGTCGGCGGTCAGGCCCCGGTCGACCTCGGCGCCGCCGCCTTCAAGTCCCTGGCCGAGGTACGCGCCACCGCCCGCGCCCTGCGTCAACCCTGGTGGACCCTCGCCCCGTTCGGGCTCGGCGAGGCGGACGCCGCCACCCCTGCCCGGCAGCCCTGGGAGGACGCGCCGGCCGAGGTCGACGTGACCCCCGACGACGCGATCGCGGTGAGCCTGGCCGCCCAGCCCGCCCCGCTCTACCACGGTGAGACCGGCCGGGTGGTCGACGACATCACGCGCTGGACCGGCGAGGGCTGGTCGGTGGCGCTGGTCTTCGAGGGGCACGGTCCCGCCCAGCGGGCCGTCGAGGTGCTCCGCGACGCGGGCCTGGGGGCCCGGCTCACCGAGCAGGTGCCGGTCGCGCCGGCCCCCGGTGAGGTGCTGGTCGCCTGCGGCTGCCTGACCGCCGGCTTCGTCGACGAGACGTCGAAGTTCGTGCTGCTCACCGGCAACGACGTCAGCGGTGGCCGGGGCACCTCCACCCGGGACATGCGCAAGATGCCGAGCCGGCGGCGCAACACCATCGACCCGCTGGAGCTGAAGGCCGGCGACTTCGTCGTGCACGAGCAGCACGGCATCGGCCGGTACGTCGAGCTGGTGCAACGCACCGTCAACGGCGCGTCCCGGGAGTACCTGGTCATCGAGTACGCGGCCAGCAAGCGTGGTCAGCCCGGCGACCGGTTGTTCGTCCCCACCGACCAGCTCGACCAGCTCTCCCGCTACGTCGGCGGTGAGCAGCCCACCCTGCACAAGATGGGCGGCTCGGACTGGCAGAAGTCCAAGGCCCGTGCCCGCAAGGCGGTCCGCGAGATCGCCGCCCAACTGATCCAGCTCTACGCGGCCCGCAAGGCGTCCAAGGGGCACGCGTTCGCCCCGGACTCCCCGTGGCAGCGGGAGCTGGAGGACGCCTTCCCGTGGCAGGAGACGCCCGACCAGTTGGCCGCCATCGAGGAGGTCAAGCGGGACATGGAACAGACCGTCCCGATGGACCGGCTGATCTGCGGCGACGTCGGGTACGGCAAGACCGAGATCGCGGTCCGCGCGGCGTTCAAGGCGGTGCAGGACGGCAAGCAGGTGGCGGTGCTGGTGCCGACGACGTTGCTGGTGCAGCAGCACTACAACACGTTCGCCGAGCGGATGAACCAGTTCCCGGTGACCATCCGGCAGCTCTCCCGTTTCCAGACCGCCAAGGAGAGCGAGCGGACGCTGGAGATGGTCGCCGACGGCACCGTCGACATCGTCATCGGCACCCACCGGCTGCTCCAGACGGCCACCCGGTTCAGGTCCCTCGGCATGGTCGTCATCGACGAGGAGCAGCGCTTCGGCGTCGAGCACAAGGAGCACCTGAAGACGCTGCGCGCCTCGGTCGACGTGCTGAGCATGTCGGCCACCCCGATCCCGAGGACGCTGGAGATGGCGATCACCGGCATCCGGGAGATGTCGACCATCGCCACCCCGCCGGAGGAGCGGCACCCGGTGCTGACCTTCGTCGGGTCGTACGACGACCGGCAGGTGGCCGCGTCCATCCATCGCGAGCTGCTCCGCGACGGGCAGGTCTTCTATCTGCACAACCGGGTCGAGTCGATCGACCGGACGGCGCGGAAGCTGCGCGAGCTGGTGCCCGAGGCGCGGGTGGCGGTGGCGCACGGGCAGATGGGCGAGGAGGCGCTGGAGAAGGTGATGGTCGGCTTCTGGGAGAAGGAGTTCGACGTCCTGGTCTGCACCACCATCGTGGAGTCCGGCATCGACATCCCGAACGCCAACACCCTGATCGTGGAGCGGGCCGACCTGCTCGGCCTGGCCCAGCTGCACCAGATCCGGGGCCGGGTCGGCCGGGGCCGCGAGCGGGCGTACGCGTACTTCCTCTATCCGCCGGAGAAGCCGCTCACCGAGCACGCGCACGAGCGGCTGGCCACCATCGCCCAGCACACCGAGCTGGGCGCGGGCATGTACGTGGCGATGAAGGACCTGGAGATCCGGGGCGCCGGCAACCTGCTCGGCGGTGAGCAGTCCGGTCACATCGAGGGCGTCGGCTTCGACCTGTACGTCCGGATGGTCGGCGAGGCGGTGTCGGCGTTCAAGGGCGAGAGCACCGAGGAGGAGACCGACGTCAAGATCGACCTCCCGATCGACGCGCACCTGCCGCACGACTACGTCGGGGTGGAGCGGCTGCGGCTGGAGATGTACCGCAAGCTCGCCGAGGCACGCGACGACGTACGGCTGCGCGAGGTGGTGGCCGAGATGACCGACCGGTACGGCGAGCCGCCCGCCGCGGTGCAGAACCTGGTCGCGGTGGCCCGGTTCCGGCTGCTGGCCCGCCGGTACGGCCTCACCGACGTGAGCATGCAGGGCAAGCACCTGCGGTTCGGGCCGCTGCCGTTGCCCGACTCGAAGCAGTTGCGGCTCAAGCGCTACCACCCGGACTCGGTCTACAAGCAGGCCACCGACCAGGTCAGCGTGCCCCGGCCGAGCACCCGGCGGGTCGGTGGCGAGCCGCTGCGCGACCAGGCGCTGTTGGAGTGGTGCGCCCAACTGCTCTCCGACGTCCTCGGCGAGCCGGCCGCGTTGGCGGGGGCGCGGGCATGAGCGGTCCGTCGTGCGCCCGACGGCACCGCGTGCGGGGTGCCGGGTGGCGCGGGCACCGGGTGGGGCCGCAGCCCGCGGTGGGCGGCGTCACCGTACACGGGCAGGCATGAGAGAGTGACCGTCATGCGTGCACGCCGTCTCATCGCCGCCGCCAGCGTCGCGGCACTGGGTGTCCTCTCCCTCACCGCCTGCGGCAAGGCATCTCCGGATGTGGCCGCATACATCGGCGACAGTCGCTACTCGGTCGCCCGGGTGGACGCGATCTACACCGACGCGCAGACGAGGTACGCGGAGGCGGTGCGGCAGGGCGCGGCCCAGTCCGGCCAGACTCCCGGCCCGGAGCAGCTGCGTGCCGGGGTGACCCGGCAGGACGTGGTGAACCTGCTGGTCAGCATCGACCTGGGCAAGCGGGTGGCGGCCGAGAAGAAGCTCCAGATCCCGGACCAGATCACCCCGGACCAGTTGGCCCCGCAGCTCCAGTTGCCGCCGCAGGCGGAGTTCGCGAAGCTCTGGGGCGAGTGGGCGGACCTGTTCGCCGTGCTCAGCCAGCAGTTGCCGCCGGCCGACCTGAGCGACGAGTCGGTGATGGCGGTCTACCACGCGATCGAGAAGACCGGTGGCATCGACAAGGGGCTGCCGGTGGCCCAGGTGCGGCAGCTCTTCGGCGACGGCGGTTTCGTCCGCAGCGCCTCCGCGTTGAGTGCCGCGCTGGGGGAGCAGGCCGACAAGGTCGACGTCGAGGTCAACCCCCGCTACCGGCCGCTCGGCGTCCCCGCCTGGGTCAACAAGGGCCAGGAGCTGGTCTTCTACGCGCTGCCGTACATCGACGCGACCGGTCCGGTGACCGACGTGTCGACCCCTGACCCGGTTGCCAGCCCCACCCCGGCGCAGGGGCCGGTGGCCTCCTGAGCACGTCCCACCGGATCGTCCTGCTGGTCACCTCGCCCCGGTTGCCGGCCGGTCTGCTGACCGCCGCCGCCTGGGACGTGCTGCGCTCCGCGCCGGTGCTGACCGGTGCGGAGAGCGCCCAGGTCACGGCGGTGCGCGCGGCGGGCGTCGAGGTCACCGTCGTTTCCGGCGGGGCCACCGACGCGCTGCTGGCCGCCACGTCGGCACACGGTACGGCGGTCTGGCTGGCCGGCCCGACCGGCGACGAGACCCTGGCCCGGGAGTTGGGCCTGCGGCTGGCCCGCCAACCGGGGCTGGCCGAGATGGAGCTGATGTACGGCTCGTGGGACCCGCCGGGGGCCCGGCTCCTCGACGCGGTCGAGGTGATGGACCGGCTCGCCTCGCCGGGTGGTGACCCGTGGAAGCGGGCGCAGACCCATCGCAGCCTGGCCGGGTTCCTGATCGAGGAGTGCTACGAGGCGTACGACGCGATCAACGACGACGACACCGACGCGCTGCGCGAGGAGTTGGGCGACGTCCTGCTCCAGGTGCTGCTGCACGCCCGCCTCGCGGAGAACCTGCCCGAGGGTGAGCGGTGGAACGTCGACGACGTGGCCGGCATCCTGGTCGACAAGATGGTCCGTCGCAATCCACACGTCTTCGCCGGTGCCGAGGCGGGCTCCCTGGCGGAGATCGAGGCGAACTGGGAGCGGATCAAGCAGACCGAGAAGACCCGCACGTCGGTGCTCGACGGCATCGCCCTGAGCCAGCCCGCCCTGGCCCTGGCCGCCAAGATCCTGGACCGGGCCGGTCGGGCCGGTCTGACCGTCCCGCTGCCGTCCCCCGACGCCCAGCCCGACCCGGAGTCCCGCCTGGGCGCCACCCTCCTGGCCCTGGTCGCGCACTCCCGCCACACCAACCTCGACCCCGAGGCCGCCCTCCGCAAAACCACCCTCTCCCTAACCCCCACCCTCACCCTCCCCCCACCCTCACCCCCGTCTGCTTGAGTTGATCAAGAGGTTCAGGTCAGGCCGGCGCGGTTTCCTGACGCAAACCTCTTGATCACCGGGGTCTGGGTGGAGGGCGCAGGAGGGGGAGAGACGGGTGGGTAGGGTCGGGGGGTGAGTTTTGTGCCGTTGGCGGAGCGGATCGTTGATGCCGTGCTGGAGAGCCGGCCGGGGTTGGCCACGTCGAGTGGCGACCATCGGTTCGACGATCGGTTGCCGGATCTCTCCGCCCCGGCGGTCGCGGCCGACCAGGGGATGCTGAAGGAGGCCGCCGACGCGCTCGCCGAGGTCGACGCCGACTCCCTCGACGTCGAGGAGCAGGTCGACCACGCGCTGCTCAGCGCCCTGGTCGACCGGGAACTGTTCGAGCGGAGCGAGATCCGGGCCTTCGAGTGGGACCCGTTGGTGCACAATCCGGGGCCGCTGCTGCACGCCCTGCTCGCCCGCCCGTACGCCCCGGTGGAGGATCGGCTGGCCCACCTGGTCGGGCGGCTGACGGCCGTACCCGATGCGCTGGCGACCGCGCGGGCGACGCTGCGCGACATGCCCCGGATCCACGCCGAGACGGCGGTCGGGCAGTTCGTCGGCACCGCCGCGCTGATCCGCGACGAGGTGCCGCTGCTGCTCGCCCAGGCGCCCGCGCTGGACGGCACGGTCGGGCCGGCGGCGACGGCGGCGATCGCCGCGCTGGACGAGTTCGTCGGCTGGCTGCGCGCCGGGCTGGCCACCGAGGCCGGGCCGGGACGCGACCCCCGGCTGGGCCGCCGCCGCTGGGAGGCCCGGCTCTGGCACACCCTCGACACCGAGCTGGGCGCGGCCGAGGTGCAGCGCCGCGCCTGGGCCAACCTGGACCGGGTCACCGCCGAGATCCGCGCGGCGGCCGTCGAGCTGGTCGGCGGCCCGGCCGACGACGAGACGGTACGCCGGGCGTTGGACCTGCTCGCCGCCGAGCACCCCGACGACCACTCCATCGTGGACCTCGCCTCGGTCACCCTCGACGAGGCCAGCGACTTCGTCCGCGCCCACGACCTGATCAGCCTGGTCGACGACCCGTGCGTGATCCAGGAGATGCCGGAGTTCGCCCGGGGGGTCGCGGTGGCGTACTGCGACTCGCCCGGCCCGCTGGAGCCGGCCGACCTGCCCACCTTCTACTGCATCGCGCCGACCCCGGCGGACTGGTCGGCGCACCGGGTCGAGTCGTTCTACCGGGAGTACAACGACCACATGATCCGCAACCTGACCGTGCACGAGGCGATGCCGGGGCACTTCCTCCAGCTCGCCCACGCCCGCCGGTACGCCGGCCCCACCCGGGTCCGGGCGTTGACCGAGTCGGGGGTGTTCATCGAGGGGTGGGCGGTCTACACCGAGGAGCTGATGGCCGGCCTCGGCTTCGGTGGCCTGCCGGTACGCCTCCAGCAGCTCAAGATGCAGCTCCGGATGACCATCAACGCGCTGCTCGACCAGTTGGTGCACTGCGACGGGATGGCCGAGACGGATGCGCTGGCGCTGATGACCGGGCGCGGCTTCCAGGAGGAGGGCGAGGCGGCCGGCAAGTGGCGGCGGGCGCTGCTCACCTCGACGCAGCTCTCCACGTACTTCGTCGGCTACAGCGAGATGGCCGACGTCGCCGCGTCCCGCCCGACCGGGGTGCCGGTGCGGGACTGGCACGACGCGATGCTCGCCCACGACTGCCCACCCCCGCGCCACCTGCGCACCCTGCTCGGCATCTGACCCGGCCGGGCCCGGCTCAGCCGCGGGCGGCGACGGCGTCGATCAGCCAGCGGGAGATCGAGTACGCCGGCGGCAGCTCCGCCGGCAGCCCGTCCACCGGGAACCAGCGGGCCCGCACCAGCTCCCGCCCGTCCACCACCGGCTCGGCGTCGGGGTCGGCGACGGTGGCGGTGAAGCCGGCGAGCAGCACCCCCGGCCCGGAGATCGCCCAGGGCTGGCTGCCGAAGTAGTCGACCGTGTCGAGGGCCACCGAAACCTCTTCGGTGACCTCCCGACGGACCGCCGTCTCCAGCGACTCGCCGGCCTCGACGAAGCCGGCGACCAGCGCCCACAGCTCGGTCGGCCCGGACGCGTGCCGGACCAGTAGCAGCTCGGTGGGGCCGCCGGACCGGCCGGGGCGGGTGATCGCGGCGAGCACCGCCGGGGAGAGCCGCAGCGGCACGTACAGGCCGCAGTCGGGGCAGCGCCGGGCCGTCTGGCCCGGCACGTCGGCCAGCGCCGCCCGGCAGGCCCCACACCAGCGGTGGGTACGCCGCCAGGTGACCACGGCCACCGCCCGCCCGGCGAGCGTGGCGACCGGCTCGGGCAGCTCGGCGGCGAGCGCCCGCCAACTCCGCCACCGACCGACCGCCCGCCGACTCCCGGTCGTCGCCCCGGCAGCGGTCGTCCGGCCCGGGGTGACGGCACGGCTCGGGTCGGCCGTCTCCGTCGCCCAGGCCGGCACCCCGTCGAGCGTGCCCAGCGGCGCCCACCCGGTCTCGGCCGGCAGCTCGCCGACCCGGGGCAGGCCCCCGTCGGGGGTGGTCAGCAGCCGGGTACCCGACACCACCAGGCCCAGATCGCCCGGCGTGGGCGACAGGTCGGCTGCATGGCCGGTCGTGGACGTGGGGCGTTCGGGCGGTGGCACGGTCACGACGTCGCCGGCCGGCGGTCCGTCACGCCGGCACCGGCCGGCAGGTCGAATGCCGTCGACGTCACCGAGTCGGTGAACCGCTCCAGAGCCAGCTCGACCGGCTGGCCGTCGAGGACACCGGTGAAGCTGCCGAGCACACCGTCGGTGGTGACGCAGGCGTCGAAGTTCCCGGTGGAGCGCCGGACGGCGACGCAGGTGGCGTGGTGTCCGACGATCGTGGTGTCGGTCGGCTTGACCTGGGCCTGCGGGTCCAGGGCGGCCTCGGTGAGCAGCCGGATGACGGCGGGTGGGGTGACCAGCCCGGCCTTGCGGGCCTCGGCGAACAGCGGGACCGCCGCCTTGCCGGACATCAGCACCGGCGGCTCCACCGTGCAGGTGGTCCGCCCGGCGGTGGTCTCACAGCGGGTGATGGCCTGTTCGGAGACGGTGATCTTGCCGGCGGCCCAGGTGTACGCGGAGCGGGCCGGCTCCTTCTCCTGGGCGATGGTGGTGGTCCGGCCGCCGGGGAGCCGGTATTCGGCCGTCCAGGTCTGGACCAGTGACTCGTCCAGCCGGGTGGCGAGATCGTTGATCAGATCGGACCGGCCGAGGGTGCGTCCGGTGTCGTCGAGGGTCTGACAGCCGGTCACGGTGAGCGACGCGATGACCGACACGGCGAGCACGCGGAGGGTGGTCGAGACGGCGGGCATGGCGACCAGCGTGGTCGATCGGGTCCACCCGGCGCAAACCGGTTGCCGGTTGAGGGGTGAGAATACGGGAATGTCCGTTACGGCGTGCTGAATAGGGGTGGGCTACGTGTGCCCGGACGCCGTGCGTCCGGGCGTCGCCCGATACGCTGCGTTCAACAACTGCCTCAGCCGCACCGTCGCGGCCCAACCCGAATTCGCACAACGAACGAGGAGCGACTCAGTGGCAACCATCGAGGGAATCGTCGCCCGGGAGATTCTCGACTCGCGGGGCAACCCGACGGTCGAGGTCGAGGTAGGGCTGGACGACGGCACGATCGCCCGCGCCGCCGTACCCTCCGGCGCCTCCACCGGCGCCTTCGAAGCAGTCGAGCTGCGCGACGGTGACAAGGGCCGCTACCTGGGCAAGGGCGTCGAGAACGCGGTCGCCAACATCGAGGACAAGATCGTCGACCAGCTGATCGGCTACGAGGCCAGCGAGCAGCGGCTGATCGACCAGAAGATGCTCGACCTCGACGGCTCCGACAACAAGGGCGAGCTGGGCGCGAACGCCATCCTCGGGGTCTCCCTGGCGGTGGCCAAGGCGGCGGCCGGCAGCGCCGAGCTGAGCCTGTTCCGCTACCTGGGTGGCCCGAACGCCCACCTGCTGCCGGTGCCGATGATGAACATCCTCAACGGTGGGGCGCACGCCGACTCCAACGTCGACGTCCAGGAGTTCATGATCGCCCCGATCGGGGCACCCAGCTTCCGGGAGGCGCTGCGCTCCGGCGCCGAGGTCTACCACGCGCTGAAGTCGGTGCTGAAGAAGAAGGACCTCTCCACCGGCCTGGGGGACGAGGGTGGCTTCGCCCCCAACCTGCCCAGCAACGCCGCCGCGTTGGACCTGATCGCCGAGGCGGTCGAGAAGGCCGGCTACCGGCTGGGCACCGACATCGTCTTCGCCCTCGACGTGGCCGCCACCGAGTTCTTCGACAACGGCACCTACACCTTCGAGAGCACCGCCAAGAGCGCCGAGGAGATGAGCAACTACTACACCAAGCTCATCGGCGACTACCCGATCGTCTCCATCGAGGACCCGCTGGCCGAGGACGACTGGAGCGGCTGGGCGACCCTCACCGCCGCCGTCGGCGACCGGATCCAGATCGTCGGCGACGACCTGTTCGTCACCAACCCGCAGCGCATCGCCCGGGGCATCGTCGAGAAGTCCGCCAACGCGGTGCTCGTCAAGGTCAACCAGATCGGCTCGCTGACCGAGACCCTGGACGCGGTGGACCTGGCCCACCGGGCCGGCTTCAAGTGCATGATGAGCCACCGCTCCGGCGAGACCGAGGACACCACCATCGCCGACCTGGCGGTCGCCACCGGCTGCGGCCAGATCAAGACCGGTGCCCCGGCCCGGTCCGACCGGGTCGCCAAGTACAACCAGCTCCTGCGGATCGAGGAGGAGCTGGCCGACGCGGCGCGGTACGCCGGCGCCGGCGCGTTCCCGCGTTACCGTTCGGCCTGACCCAGGCGAACCTCGGGGGAGGGGTGTGACGATGCAGCAGCGCCGCACACCGGGTGGTCAACGCCCGGCCCGCCGGCCGACCGGTCGGCCGGGCGGGGCCCGGGGCGCCCGGACACCGCTGCGCGACAGCGGGGTACGTGCCGAGCCGCGGGCCACCACGGCCCGGTCCCGGTCGGCCGACGGCGTACGGTCGGCGAACCGTCCGGCGGCGGCCCGCCGGACGGCGGCCGGCGGCACCATCCGGCGACTCACCGCACCCCACCCCCGACGGTTCACCGGGCGGGCCACCGTGCTGTTCGCGGTGCTGCTCGCGCTCGCCCTGGCGTACACCTATCCGGTCCGGGTCTATCTGGACCAGCAGGTCGACATCGAGCGGATGGAGGCGTCGCAGGCCGCGCAGCGGCAGCGCATCTCCGACCTCTCCGCCGAGGCGGCGAAGTGGCAGGACAAGGAGTACATCAAGATCCAGGCGCGGGAACGGTTCTACATGGTGGTGCCGGGGGAGACCCCGGTGATCGTGCTCAACGACGTGGACGGCGCGACCCGGGAAGCCAACGGCGGCCGGCCGCCGACCTCACCCAAGACCCCCGACCCCTGGTACGACACCCTGTGGTCGAGCGTCCAGGCGGCGAACGGCGACGCCCCGGACCAGTGAGCAGCACCCGCGTACCGAACGAGAGATGGGCACCGTGACTGTCGTACCACCGCAGGAGCCGGCGGCGGGCTCCGTACCCCCGCCGGAGCACCAGCCGGCCACCGAGGCCGACCTGGCCGCGGTGGCCGCACAGCTCGGACGCCCGCCCCGGGGCACCCGGGCGGTGGCCCACCGCTGCCCGTGCGGTCTGCCCGACGTGGTGCAGACGACGCCCCGGCTGGCCGACGGCACCCCTTTCCCGACGCTGTTCTATCTGACCTGTCCCCGGGCGACGGCGGCGTGCAGCCGGCTGGAGTCGGCCGGGCTGATGAAGGAGATGGCCGGGCGGCTCGCCGAGGACCCGGAGCTGGCCGACCGCTACCGGGCCGCGCACGAGGACTACCTGGCCCGCCGGGCGGCGATCGGCGAGGTGCCGGAGATCGCCGGCATCTCCGCCGGTGGGATGCCCGGCCGGGTGAAGTGCCTGCACGTGCACCTGGGCCACGCGCTCGGTGCCGGGCCCGGCGTCAACCCGTTCGGTGACGAGACGCTCGCCCTGGTGGAGAAGTGGTGGACCGCCGGGCCGTGCGTGGACCTGCCGGCGGCGCAGTGACCGACGCGATCGTGGTTCGCCGGGCCCGCACCGGCGACGTACGCGGCATCCGCCGGCTGGTCGACACCTACACCGACGACCGTCGGCTGCTCAGCAAGGCCACCGTCACCCTCTATGAGGACGTGCAGGAGTTCCGGGTCGCGGTGGCCGGCGACGGCACGGTCGTCGGCTGCGGCGCGCTGCACGTGATGTGGGAGGACCTCGCCGAGATCCGTACCGTGGCGGTCGACCCGGCCTGCCGGGGGCGCAAACTCGGCCACCGGATCGTCACCGAGTTGATCGACGCCGCCCGGGAGTTGGGCATCGCCCGGATCTTCGTGCTCACCTTCGAGACGGCGTTCTTCGGCGCGTTCGGGTTCACCGAGATCGACGGCGCCCCGGTGCCGCAGCCCGTCTACGAGCAGTTGCTGCGCTCCTACGACGAGGGTGTCGCCGAGTTCCTCAACCTGGAACGGGTCAAGCCGAACACCCTGGGCAACACCCGGATGCTGCTGCGGCTCTAGCCCGGGGTCCGGGCCCGGTGCGGCGGGTCCCCGTCCGGTACGGCGGACCGGGTGCGGTGCACGGTGGACCGCAGGGCGACTTGACCCGGCCCGCCACCCTGGGCCGGTGACGATCGTGCGTCGGTTGATTGCGGTGTTCGCCATTCTGGTCACCCTGTTCGCCCTGGTCGGCGTGGCCCGGCTGATCGCCCCGGCGACCGGTGGCGTCGCCGGTCAGCCGCCCGGGGTGGACCGGCAGCTCAGCTACCTGCGTGCCGAGTTGGACGCCGGTGCCGGCGAGGACGCCCAGGAGATGTTCCCGGAGGGCTGGTTCTTCGCCCACGCGCTGTACGGGCTGACCCGGGTGGAGACCGGCCTGCGGCAACCGGCCGAGGGTCGCGACGAGGCGCTGCGGGAGGCCCGGTGGGCGCTGGCCCGGCTGGAGTCGCCGGCCGGCACCGCCCCGTTCAGCCCCGACCTGACCCCGGCGTACGGCGTCTTCCACGCCGGTTGGACGAACTGGCTGCGCGGCGGGGTGCTCGCCCTGCAACCGGCGCAGCGGCGGGACCCGGCCGAGGTGCGCCGGTTCACCGAGGCGTCGGCCGCCCTGGCCACCGCGTTCGACGCCTCGGCCACGCCGTACCTCGCCGCGTACCCGGGGCAGGCGTGGCCGGTCGACTCGACGGTCGCGGTGGCCTCGCTGCGGCTGCACGACACCCTGCTGCCGCCGCGGTTCGACCGGACCACCCGACGCTGGCTGGACGGGGTACGCCAGCGGCTCGATCCGCGTACCGGCCTGCTGCCGCACCGGGTCGACCCGGGCACCGGCGCGCCGGCCGAGGTGGCCCGGGGCACCTCGCAGAGCGTCATCCAGCGGTTCCTGCCGGAGATCGACCCGACCTTCGCCCGTGAGCAGTATCTGCGGTTCCGCGCCGGGTTCGTGGTGTCGCCGCTGGGGCTCGGCCCGGCCGTCCGGGAGTACCCGCGCGGTCTGGACGGCCCAGGGGACGTCGACTCGGGGCCGCTGCCGCTCGGGGTGAGCTTCTCCGCCACCGTGGTGACCCTCGGCGCGGCCCAGGTGCAGGGCGACCGGGTGCTGGCCGGCGCGCTCGCCAACTACGGCGAGCTGGTCGGCTTTCCGCTGGACACCCCGCACACCCGGCGGTACGCCTTCGGCCTGCTCCCGATCGGCGACGCCTTCCTGGCCTGGTCGAAGACCGCCCGCCCGTGGGTCTCCGCACCCGCCGACCCGCCACCGGCGACGGTGGACCCGTGGTGGCGCACGCCGCTGGTGGTGCTGCTGGTGCTGGTCGCGGTGCTGGCCTGGGTGCCGTGGCTGCTGCTGCGGCGTCGGTCCCGGCGTCGGTGACCACCCCCGGGCCGGTCGGCGCTGCCGTGCGCGCGGTCGGGGCTGCGCGTGCGGTCGGCGCTGCGCGTGTGCGGTCGGCGGCTGCCGTAGGGTTGCTGGCGTGACGACGCGTGTGGCCGCCATCGACTGCGGGACCAACTCCATCCGCCTGCTGGTGGCCGACCTGCCCGACCCGTCGGCCGGGCCGCAGGCCCCACTGGTCGACCTGGCCCGCCGGATGGAGATCGTCCGGCTCGGTCAGGGCGTCGACCGGACCGGCCGGCTGGCCCCGGAGGCGATCGAGCGGACCCGGGTGGCGCTGGTCGGTTACGCCGCCGAGATCGAGAAGCTGGGCGTCGACCGGGTCCGGATGTGCGCCACCTCGGCGTCCCGGGACGCCAGCAACGCGGCCGACTTCCGGGCCATGGTCACGCAGACCCTCGGCGTCGCGCCCGAGGTGGTCAGCGGCGACGAGGAGGCCCGGCTGTCGTTCACCGGCGCGGTCCGGGGACTGCCCGCCGACGCGGAGCCGCCGTACCTGGTGGTGGACATCGGCGGCGGCTCGACCGAGTTCGTGGTGGGCACCCGCGACGGCGGGGTCGAGGCGGCGATCTCGGTGGACATCGGCTGTGTCCGGATGACCGAGCGGCACCTGCACGGCGACCCGCCGACCGGCGACGAGGTCGCCGCCGCGCAGGCCGACATCGCGGCCGCCGTGGACCGGGCGCTCGCCGCCGTCCCCGGCCGCGAGGCCGCCACCCTGGTCGGCCTCGCCGGCTCGGTCACCACCGTCGTCGCCATCGCCCAGGATCTCCAGGAGTACGACCCGGAGCGCATCCACCACGCCCGGGTGCCGTACGAGCGGGTCGCCGGGGTGACCGCCGACCTACTGGCGAAGACCGCCGCGCAGCGGCTGGCGATCCCGGTGATGCACCCGGGCCGGGCGGACGTGATCGGGGCGGGCGCGCTGGTGCTGCGGGTGATCATGGAGCGGGCCGGGATGTCCTCGGTGGTCGCCTCCGAACACGACATCCTCGACGGCATCGCCTGGAGCCTGCACCCCACCACAACCTGACCCCCTCCCATCGCCCCGCTGACCAAGAGACCTGCGTCAACAGCTCCCGGCCACCCACCGGGGTGGGGGCCTGTGGGTGGGTGGGTGGTGTGTTGTTGACGGTAGTGCGCATTGCGCAGTAGTGTGTGATGCGTGGACACCACACAACTACTCAAGGGTGTGCTTGATCTGGCCGTGCTGGCCGTGCTGCGGGATTCCGACGGTTACGGCTACGACATCCTGCGCCGGCTGCGCGAGGCCGGGCTGGAGGAGGTCGGGGACGCCTCGGTCTACGGCACCCTGCGTCGGCTCTTCGCCGCCGGCCTGCTCACCACCTACGTGGTGCCGAGCGAGTCCGGCCCGCACCGCAAGTACTACGCGCTCAACGCCGCCGGTCGTGACCAGCTCACCCGCTCCGGCAAGACCTGGCGCGCGTTCGCCACGACGATGGACCAGCTGCTCGACGATCGGGGGATGGCGGCATGACCGTCACTGGGCAGGAGATCACGGACTACGTCGAGCGGGTGCGGGCGGCCCTGGCCGACCTGCCACCGCAGGCCCGCGACGAGCTGACCGAGGATCTGCCGGAACACCTCACCGAGGTCGCCGCCGAGGCCGACGGCTCCCTGGTCGACCGGCTGGGCACCCCCGAGGCGTACGCGGCGGAGCTGCGCGCCGCTGCCGGGGCGGGTGATCCGGCGGCCGGCCGGCGGGCCCTGGAACGGCGGATCGCCGCCGTGCTGGGGCGCACCCGGGCCAGGGTCGGTCGGGTCGACGCCCGGCTCGGCCCCTTGGTCGGCCACGCCACGGCGGGCGAGTTCCTGCGGCTGCTCCGTCCGGCCTGGTGGTTGGTTCGCGCCTACCTGGCCGCGATGCTGGTCACCGCGATCAGCACCAATGGTCCACTCGGCCTGTTGCCCCGGCTCGACGGCAACGAGTTCGTCGGGCTGCTGATGTTCGCCGGCCTGGTCGTCGGTTCCATCTGGTTGGGCCGGCGCACCCCCGAGCTGCGCACCTGGCGGCGCTGGGCGGTGCACGCCGGTGCCGTGGTGCTGGCCCTGTTCGCGGTCGGCGCGGTGGCGAACGTGGACGACCATGCCCGCTCCGGTTATGGCTACGGCTACGAGTCGATCTCCGTGCAGAACCCGTACGACCAGGTGCAGGACGTCTACGTCTATGACAGCGAAGGGCGGTTGGTGGAGAACGTCCGGCTCTTCGACCAGAACGGCACCCCGATCCGGTTGGGCTGGCCGGCCTGCGACGATCCTGCCCTGCCCGACGTCAATGCGGTGCAGCGCAGCTACCCGTACTGCCCGCAGCAGGCCCCGTTCCGGCCGCGCCCGCCGGCCGCCCACCCACTCCCGCCCGGGTCGAACGGCGCGACCGGTGATCCGAGCGGCTCGCCCGCACCGACCGCGCCCGGGGCCGTTCCGACGGCCACCGCCCCGGGCGCGCCCGTCCCCACCAAGACGGCCACGGCTGTCCCCAGCGGGACGACGTCGCCGCCGCCGGTCGCGCCGCCGCCGGTGTCCGGGCCGGGGGCCGTGCCCACCGCCACCGGCTGACCTGACGTTCCTGGGAAATGGCTGAACGGACGATGGGAACGGGGCAGCACGCGCTGATCTTCGTCGCTACGTTGTCGTCTGCTCATTCACCCCTCGGAAGGAAAACCCGTGTCAGAGCAGGTCGCACCGCCGCCCCCCGCGCCGCAGGCAGAGCAGGCCGGCCAGCCTGAGCCGGTCGCCCCCGCCGCCGCACCGGAGCAGCCGGAGAAGCCGAAGGGCGGCGGCGCTAAGAAGGCGCTCGGCATCATCGGCGCGATCGTCGCCTTTCTGGTGATCGCCGCGCTGAAGTTCGGTGCCGCCAGCGCCATCGGCAACTTCCTCAACCCCGACGAGACCGCCGAGGCCAAGGCGGGCGACTGCATCGCCGAGCTGCCCGAGGTGACCGGCACCGAGGAGCAGTCGGTCAGCGACGCCAAGGTGGTCAAGTGCACCTCGACCGAGGCCGTCTACAACGTGGTCGGCCGGGTGGAGGACCAGACCGAGGCGCAGGCCAAGACCGGCAAGGCGTGCGAGCAGTACATCAAGGAGGGTGACGACGGCTACGTCTTCTACAACATCGCCCCGGGCGGCAAGGGCTACCTGCTCTGCCTGACGAAGAAGGCCTGAGTAGCCGACCGGTAGACCCGACCGGGTGGTCGGGGGCAGGCAACCGCCGACGGCGGCGCGGGAGCTTCCGCGCCGCCGTCGGCGTGTCCCACACCACCGTCGGTGAACGCGAGGTATATGCCACTGTTCCGGCATCTTCCCGGCACGCGTACGGCGTGGCAGGCTACCGACACGTAGGAGCGCCCTGCGACCAGCCGATGATGACTGACCGACAGGAGGACGGGCCGATGGGCGAGATGGTGAGTTACCGTCGTAGCGCAGGGACCGGCGAGGGGTATCTCGCGATACCGTCCAGCGGAGCGGCCAGCCCGGCGGTCATCGTCATCCAGGACTGGTGGGGTCTCGTCCCGCACATCCGTTCGGTGGTGGACCGGTTCGCCGAGGCCGGCTTCGTCGCGCTGGCCCCCGACTTCCGGCACGGCCAGCCGGCCAGCAAGCCGAGCGAGCCCCGGCAGATGCTCAACAGCACCCAGATGGACGAGGCGGCGGCCGACATCGCCGTCGCGGCGGAATACCTGGCCGGCCGGGCCGAGGTGACCGGCAAGGTGGGTTGCGCCGGGTTCTGCGCCGGTGCCAGCCTGGCCCTCTGGGCGGCCACCCGCGCCGAGCGGATCGTGGCCACCGCCGCCTTCTATCCCCGGCTGCCGTGGGACGGGATGCCCACCGAGTGGGCCGACTATGCGGGCAAGGCGGCGGTCGTGCACTGCTCCGAGGCGGACGGGCTCGCCGCCGCCGACGGCGTACAGACCGTGCGTCGGGCCGTCGAGAACGCCGGTGGCACCTGCCAGACCTACGACTACCCGGGCACCGCGCACGCGTTCTTCAACGAGGACCGGCCGGAGAACTTCGACCAGCGGGCCGCCGCCACCGCCTGGGCCCGCACCCTGGAACTCTTCCGGGCGAAGCTTGGCTGAGTCCCGTACCCCCGCCGAGGTGGTCGCCCGCGCCGCGCGGGCGACCGACCTGGCCGACCTCGACGCGGCGATCGGCGACTGCTTCGCCTGCCCGCGCCTGGTCGACTGGCGGGAGGAGGTCGCCCGGACGAAACGGGCCGCCTTCCGCGACCAGGAGTACTGGGGCCGCCCGGTGCCCGGCTTCGGCGCCCCGGACAACCGCACCGGGCGCGGCGGCGCGGGCCCACCGATCACGGCCACGACCCTCGCGTCGGGCCCGACCCCGGCAGCAACGGCCGGTAACCCGACGGCGGCAGCAACGGCCGGTGGTCCGGCGGCCACGGGCGTGGTCGTCCGGGAACCGGTGCCGGTGACGGACGTCCGGATCGGGATTCTCGGGCTGGCCCCGGCCGCGCACGGGGGCAACCGGACCGGCCGGGTCTTCACCGGGGACCGCTCCGGTGACGTGCTCTTCGCCGCCCTGCACCGCGCCGGGCTGGCCAACCAGCCGACCAGCGTCGCCGCCGACGACGGCCTCGCCCTCGCCCACACCCGGATCTTCGCCGCCGTACGCTGCGCGCCGCCGGACAACAAGCCCACCCCGGCCGAGCGGGACACCTGCGCCCCCTGGGTGCACCGGGAGGTGGCGCTGATCCGACCCACCCTGCGGGTGGTCGTCGCGCTGGGCGCGTTCGCCTGGGCGGCGTGGTGGCCGGTGCTGCGCCAGGTGTACGGCGTCAGGCCGCCCAGCCCGCGACCGGTCTTCGGCCATGGGGCACACTGGTCCGGGTCGGCCGCTCCCGATCTGCTCGGTTGCTACCACGTCAGCCAGCAGAACACCTTCACCGGGCGGTTGACCACACAGATGCTGGACGATGTGTTCGCCCGCGCGAAACAGCTCGCGGGGGTGGACTGAGCAGCGTGGGGTGGTGGTGATGGACCTCGGCGTACTGCGCAGATGGTGGCCCGTCGCCCTGGTGGCGCTGCTGCTGCTCGCCGCCGCGCTCGCCGCCGGGCACTCGTCGATCGGCGCCAGCCGCATCCCGCCGGCCGCCGACAACATCCCGTACGTGCCGGAATACCCGTCCGCCGAGCCGGCCGCGTCGATCCCGGTCGAACCGCGAACCGACGCCGAGCAGACCCGGGCGAGTGTTCCGCAGTGGATCGCCACGGCAGCGATCGGCCTGCTCGGGCTGGCGATCCTGGTCGCCGTGGGCTACCTGGCCTGGACGTTGCTGCGCGGCGCGCTGCGCCGTACCACCCGGGCGGTACCCGCCGCGCGGGCCCGGCGTACCGCCGAGGGCACCGCCCGGGAGGTGGTGGCCGCGCTCGACGCCGGGCTGGAGGAGTTGGACGACGCCGACACCGACCCGCGTACCGCCGTCATCGCCTGCTGGGTGCGGCTGGAGGAGGCCGCGACCGAGGCCGGTGTGCCGAGGCGCACCGGGGACACCCCGACCGACCTGGTCACCCGGCTGCTGCGCGGCGACCCGGCCGCCGGGGTGCCCGCCATCGCCAGCGCCGACGTGCTGGACGGCTTCGCCCACGTCTACCGCGAGGCCCGCTACGCCACCCGCAGCGTCGACGCCCGGATGCGGGACCAGGCCCGGGGGGCGCTGCGCCGGTTGCGGGGCGAACTCACCGCGTTGGCCGACCCGCAGGTGCCGGCGTGACCGCCCGCCACACCGCACCCGGCGGGGTGTCGGGGTGAGCGAACCGACCGGTCTGGACGACCTGTTCTCCTTCGAGGAGGAGCCACCGGCCCGGCCGGGCCGGGCCCGGGGTGGCCGCCTCCGCTGGCTGTTCCGGCTGCTCCTGACCGCCGCCGGGGTGACCGCTGTGGTCCTGGTCGGCCTGCGCGCGGTCGGCCTGCAACTGTCGATCGGCATCGTGGTGGCCGGGGTGCTGGCGGTGCTCACCGTCCGCCGGGTCACCGCCGCGCTGGCCCCGCCGCCCCCGCCCCGCAGCGGCCCCCGGACCCCCGCCGGTGAGGAGCCGGGCGGCTACAACTGGGCGGCCCGGGACGCGCTGCGGGCCGCCATCAACGGCTGGGAACGCCCACTGGAGTGGTCCTCGGGCAACCAGGAGCGGTTCACCGAGCGGATCCTGCCCCGTCTCGGCGAGCTGGCCGACGAGCGGCTGCGCCAACGCCATGGCCTGACCCGGGAAGCCGACCCCACCCGGGCCCGGGCACTGCTCGGGGACCCGCTGTGGAGTTTCCTCGAGACCCCCTCCCGCCGTCCCCCGTCGCCGCGCGACCTCGCGGCGATCGTCGCCGAACTGGAGAAGATCTGATGAACGACGTGGACCGCAGCATTCCCGCCACGGAGGTCGGCCACCTGGCCCGGGCGGTGCTGGACGCGGTCGGCACGGTCGTGGTCGGCAAGCGGGAGTCCCTGGAACTGGTCCTCGCCGGCATCCTGGCCGGCGGGCACGTGCTGCTGGAGGATCTGCCCGGGTTGGGCAAGACACTGACCGCGCGTTCCTTCGCCCAGGCCCTCGGGCTGGACTTCCGCCGGCTCCAGTTCACCCCCGACCTGCTGCCCGCCGACGTCACCGGCTCGTTCCTCTACGACCAGCGCAGCGGCGACTTCTCCTTCCGGGCCGGCCCGCTCTTCACCAACCTGCTGCTGGCCGACGAGATCAACCGGACGCCGCCGAAGACCCAGTCGGCGCTGCTGGAGGCGATGCAGGAGAAGCAGGTCTCCGTCGAGGGCGTCACCTACCGGCTGGACGAGCCGTTCCACGTCCTGGCCACCGCCAACCCGATCGAGTACGAGGGGACCTACCCGCTGCCCGAGGCGCAGCTGGACCGGTTCCTGCTGCGGGTGTCGTTCGGCTACCCGCAGCGCGACGAGGAGTGGGAGGTGCTGCGTCGGCGGATGGACCGCCGCCGCGAGGAGGCGCAGATCGAACCGGTGGTGGACGCCGGCACCCTGCGGGCCATGCAGGCCGCGTTGGAGGACGTGGTGGTGGAGGACTCCGTCGGCAAGTACATCGTGGACCTCACCGCGGCCACCCGGGAGCACCCGTCGGTGCTGGTCGGGGCGTCTCCCCGTGGCTCGCTAGCGCTGCTGCTGCTGGCCCGGGTCCGGGCCGTCTTCGCCGGCCGCGACTACGTGGTGCCGGAGGACGTCAAAGAGGTGGCGGCCCCCGCGCTGGCGCACCGGATCACGCTGCGCCCGGAGATGTGGCTGCGCCGGGTCGACCCGGCGTTCGTGGTCGGCGAGGTGCTGGAGCAGACCCCGGCCCCGGCCAGCGGCGCGCTGCCCAGCTACGCGGCCGGCCGGTCCGGGCGCTGATCGTCGTGGCTGACCGTCAGGAGCCGACGGCGGGCTGGTCGCCCACCTGGGCGCTCGGCCGGGCGGTGCTGCTCACCGGGCTGCTGCTGATCGCCGCCGTCCTGCTCGGCCGGGTCGACCTGGTCGTGCTGGCCACCCCGTTCGCGCTCGGCACCGCGTACGCGTTGCGCCGCCGGCCCGTCGCCGCCCCCGAGTTGGAGATCACCGCCTCGGACGCCCAACTGGTCGAGGGCGGCGAGCTGGCCGGCGCGGTGGCGGTGGGCAATCCGGACATCGTGCCGTACGACGTGGTGGTGGTCCGGACCCGCGTCTCGCCGTGGCTGTCGGTGCGGCGGGCCGGCTTCGGCGGCATCGGGCGGGATGTCAGCCGCTCCGGCGGGGTGGACCGGCCCTTCGTGACCACGCTGTCCACCGGCACCGCCGTCGACCTGGAGCTGTCCGGCACCGCGCTGCGCTGGGGCCGGCACCCGATCGGGCCGGCCGGCGCCCGGGCCGCCGCCGCCGACGGGCTGCTGGTCTCCCGGGCGGTGCTCACCGAACCGGTGCGGATGCGGGTGTACCCGAAGACCGAGCCGTTCGAGGCGGTGGAGGCGATGCCCCGGGCCGCCGGGCTGGTCGGCGCGCACCACTCGCGGCGGCCGGGGGAGGGCGGTGAGCTGGCCGGGGTCCGGGTCTTCGGGCCGGGGGACCGGCTGCGCCGCATCGACTGGCGGGTGTCGCTGCGGACCCGGCAACTGCACGTGGCGTCGACCCTGTCCGACCGGGACGCTGAGGTGGTCGTCCTGCTCGACGTGCTGGCCGAGGCGGGCCGCTCCGGCGGGGTGGCCGGCGCGGCGTCCGTGCTGGACACCACCGTCCGGGCCGCTGCCGCGATCGCCGAGCACTACCTGCACCGGGGCGACCGGGTGGCGTTGCTGGAATACGGCCCGGCAGCCCGCCGACTGCGCCCGGCCACCGGCCGCCGGCAGTACCTGACCGTCCTGGAGTGGCTGCTCGACGTGCACGCCGAGTCCTCCCCGCACGAGCCGTACGACCAGGTCTTCGGGCCGCAGGTGCTCTCCGCCGACGCGCTGGTGGTGGTGCTCACCCCGCTGCTCGACGAGCGGTCCGCGCAGATGCTGGCCCGGCTGGCCCGGGGCGGACGGTTCGTGGTGGCGGTGGACACCCTGCCGACCGATCTCGCTCCGCCCGGCGACCGGGGTTGGGCGCCGGTGGCGTACCGGCTGTGGCGGCTGGACCGGGACACGATGATCGGTCAGCTCCGGGAGCACGGCGTGCCGGTGGTGGGCTGGGCCGGCGCGGGCAGCCTGGACCAGGTGCTGCGGGACGTCGCCCGGCTGGCCACCGCCCCCCGGGTGGGTGGCCGGTGAACGCGGTGGACACGACCCGGGAGCGGGTGCGGGCGGCCCGTACGGCGGTGCGTCGGGTGGCGCCGCTGCCGATGCTGGTGCGCGGGGCCGTCTTCCTGGTCGTGCTGGCCGGCCTGCTGTTGGCGTACCCGGCGGAGTTGTTCCAGGCCCGGTCGCTGCTCGCGCTGACGGTGGTGGCGGTGCTGCCGGCGGCGGCCCCCCGCCGGGTCTGGCCGACCTTCGCCGCGCTGGTCACGGTGGCCGGCTGGGTGTTCGCCTCGGCGGGTTACGACCGGCCCATCGCGTTGTGGCGGTTGCTCGCCGTGGCGACCCTGCTCTATCTCGGGCACACCCTCTGCGCGCTGTCGGCCGTGCTGCCCTACGACGGGGCGATCGACCCGAATGTCGTGCTGCGCTGGCTCACCCGGGCCGGCGCGGTGGTGCTGGCCTCCGCGGTGATCGGCGTGCTGCTGACCGGCGCGGGGCAACTCGGCCCGGCTGACGGTTTCCAGGCGGTCACGGTGGTGGGACTGCTGGTGGCGGTGGGTCTGAGCGGCCTGCTGGGCTGGTTGCTGCGCCGCAGATAGTGGGATTCGGCGGGTACGTAGCGCAGCTCACAGGTGTTGTGCTCCGTCACAGAAGGGGGTCTCGAGGGGTATTACCGCAGCCGCCCGGGGAAAGATGGATACGTGAATCCGAAGCGGATCCTTGTCGTGGGTGCCGGGCACGTGGGCCTGTACGCCGCTCTGCGCCTGTCCAAGAAGCTGAGCTCCCGTGAGGCCGAGGTCGTCGTCGTCGACCCGCAGCCGCACATGACGTACCAGCCGTTCCTGCCGGAGGCGGCGGCCGGCAACATCTCGCCCCGGCACTCCGTGGTGCCGTTGCGGCGCGAGTTGCGCAAGTGCAAGGTCGTCGCGGGCGCGGTGACCCGGATCGACCACAGCCGTAAGACCGCGGTGGTGCAGCCGATCTCCGGCCCGACCCGGGAGATCGGCTACGACCACGTGATCGTGGCCCCCGGCTCGGTGTCCCGCACCCTGCCGATCCCGGGCCTGCACGAGCACGGGATCGGCTTCAAGACCATCGGTGAGGCCATCTACCTGCGCAACCACGTGCTGGACCGGCTCGATGTGGCCGCCGCCACGCCCGACGCCGACGTCCGTCGGTCCGCGTTGACCTTCACCTTCGTCGGCGGTGGCTACGCCGGCATCGAGGCGTTGGCCGAGATGGAGGACATGGCCCGGGACGCGCTGCGCTACTACCCGGAGCTGGAGCCGGACGACATGCGCTGGGTGCTGGTCGAGGCGACCCAGCGGGTGCTGCCCGAGGTCGACCGGGACATGGGCGCCTACACGGTGCAGCAGCTGCTCAAGCGGAACATGGACATCCGGCTGGACACCCGGCTGGAGTCCTGCGTCGACGGTGTGGTGAAACTCTCCGACGGGGACAGCTTCCGCTCCGACACCATCGTCTGGACGGCCGGTGTCAAGCCGTCGCCGATGCTGGACCGGACGGACTTCCCCCGCGACGAGCGGCGGCGGGTCACCTGCCTGCCGACCCTCCAGGTCGTCGACGGCGACCGGGTGGTCGAGGGGGCGTGGAGCGCCGGTGACTGCGCCGCCGTGCCGGACCTGACCAAGGAACCGGGCAACTACTGCTCGCCGAGCGCCCAGCACGCGGTGCGGCAGGCCGCCCGGATGGCCGACAACATCGTGTTGGTGGTGCGGGGCCGGGAGCCGGTCGACTACAAGCACAAGCACGCCGGCAGCGTGGCCAGCCTCGGCCTGCACAAGGGCGTGGCCCAGGTGTACGGCATCAAGATGAAGGGCTGGCCGGCCTGGTTCATGCACCGCACGTACCACATGAGCCGGATCCCGTCGTTCAACCGCAAGGTCCGGGTCGTGGTCGACTGGTCGCTGGCCTTCTTCCTCAAGCGCGAGGTGGTCGCGCTCGGCCAGCTGCACGACCCGCGGGAGGAGTTCGCGGAGGCGTCGCAGCCGGTTTCGATCACCAGTAGGGCGGCCTGACCGCCGATCCGACGCCGGACGCCCCTTCCCGCCTCGCGCGGGGAGGGGCGTCCGGCGTCGGCGGGGTACGCCGGGTCGACGCCGACCGGATACCGTGAGACTGCACCGCTGCGCATCGACGTGACGCGCTCCCGCCCGGGTGGTGGAACGGCAGACACGGCCGCCTTAAAAGCGGCTGCCGCAAGGCGTGCGGGTTCGAGACCCGCCCCGGGCACCACACTCTCAGCTTTCCCACAGCGTCCCGGTCGTCGCCTGTGACACCTGGCCGTTTACCCTGGGAGTGCACGTTTGCGTGCGACTGACCCCCTGAGGGAGGCCTGAGACAGTGAAGACCTCGAACCCGGTGCTCGCCCGGCTCGGCCAGGCGGCCGAGCGGGAGCGGTCCGCCGGGTACGCCCAGCCCGGGCCGTACGGTTACGGACAGCCCGGCGTTCCCCAGCAGTACCCGGGCCAGCCCGGTTCCCCGGTCGCCCCGACGGTGTCCGGCACGATGACCCTCGACGACGTCGTGGTCAAGACCGTCACGCTCCTGGCCATCCTCGGCGTCTCCGCCGCCGCGGCCTGGATCCTGGTGCCGGACTCGGTGCTCGGCGTCGCCTGGATCGGCGCGGCGATGGTCGGTCTGGCCCTCGGCCTGATCATCTCGTTCTCCCGGGTCGCCAACCCGGCGCTGGTGGTCGCGTACGCGATCGTCGAGGGCGCGTTCGTCGGCCTGGTCAGCAAGGTCTACGAGACGGCCTACCAGGGCATCGTGCTCCAGGCCGTGGTCGCCACCTTCGGCGTCTTCTTCGTGATGACCATCCTCTACAAGGCGCGCGTCATCCGGGCCACCCCCAAGTTCGTCAAGGGCATGATCGCCGTGATGGCGGGCCTGTTCGCCGTCATGCTGATCAACCTGGTGCTGGCCCTGTTCGGGGTCAACACCGGCCTGCGCGACGGCAGCCCGCTGGCCATCGGGTTCAGCCTGGTCTGCATCGTGGTCGCCTCGCTGAGCTTCGTGCTCAGCTTCAAGGAGGTCGAGGACGGCGTCCGGATGGGGCTGCCGGCCCGCTACTCCTGGACGGCCGCGTTCGGCATCGTGGTCAGCCTGGTCTGGCTCTACCTGGAGATGCTGCGCCTGATCAGCTACTTCCAGGGCGACGACTGACGGTTTCGCACCCCGGCGCCCGCCACCGCGAACTCGCGGCGGCGGGCGTCGTCGTCTGTCCGCCACTGTCGGCCGGGGCGGGCCTGCGGGGACGCCGTCGGGCCGCGTGCGCCGGCGGACCGGCTGCCCGCCGCTCGGCCCGTACCGACCCGTCGGTGCGTAGACTCGCCGACGATGAGCGCAGCGGAGTTGGACCGGGCGGTGGGCCTGCTGGTCCGTCAGGTGGCCCACTGGGAGCAGCCGCGCTGGGCGGCGGTCGCCGGGGGCGGCAACGTGTCCCGGGCCGACCTGGTGCACAAGCTGGTGCAGGAGGTCGCCGACCTGGCGGCCGACGCGGAGGGTGGGCCCCGGCGGGACGTACCCCGGTTGGCGCAGCCGATGGCGCTGCCCGACCAGCTCCGGGTGGTCGCGGCGGACCTGGTGGCCGCCGGCCCGCCGGAGGCGGTGCTGGCCGGGGCCGCCGTCACGGTGACGGCGACCCGCAGCGCGCTGTAGGGCTCAGCTCAGCCGTTCGAGGACCATCGCCATGCCCTGACCGCCACCGACGCACATGGTCTCCAGACCGATGGTCCGGTCGTGCCACTGCAGGGCGTTGAGCAGGGTGCCGGTGATCCGGGCGCCGGTCATGCCGAACGGGTGGCCGACGGCGATCGCCCCGCCCATCACGTTGACCTTGTCCTCCGGGATGCCGAGCTGCCGGTACGACGGGATCACCTGGGCGGCGAACGCCTCGTTGATCTCGACCAGGTCGACGTCGTCCACGGTCATCCCGGCCCGGCGCAGCGCCTGCCGGGACGCCTCGACCGGGCCGAGGCCCATGATCTCCGGCGACAGGGCGGTGACCCCGGTGGAGACGATCCGGGCCAACGGGGTGAGCCCCAGTTCGTCGGCCCGCTGGGCGCTCATCACCACCACGGCCGCAGCCCCGTCGTTGAGCGGGCAGCAGTTGCCGGCGGTGATCCGGCCGTCCGGGCGGAAGACCGGCTTCAGCCCGGCCACCGCCTCCAGGGTGACCCCGGCGCGTGGGCCGTCGTCGGTGCCCACCACGGTGCCGTCCGGGGTGGTGACCGGGGTGATCTCGCGGGCCCAGAAGCCGTCGGCGATGGCCTTCTCGGCCAGGTTCTGGCTGCGGACGCCGAACGCGTCCATCTCCTCCCGGGTGATGTCGTGCACCTGGGCCAGGTTCTCCGCCGTCTGCCCCATCGTCAGGTAGATGTCGGGGAGCTGACCGGCGTCGCGGGGGTCGGTCCACACCTCGGCGTCCCCCTGGGCGCGGGCCGTCGACCGCTGCCGGGCCTCGGCGAAGCGCGGGTTCTCCCAACCGCCGCCGACCAGCGCCTGCGCCTCGGGCGGCAGGGTGTCGGAGTTGCCCCGGGCGTACCGGGAGACCATCTCGACACCGGCCGAGACGAAGACGTCGCCCTCGCCGGCCCGGATCGCGTGCATCGCCATCCGGGTGGTCTGCAACGACGACGCGCAGTAGCGGGTCACCGTGGCACCGGGCAGGCCGTCCAGACCCATCAGGGTGGAGACCACCCGGGCCAGGTTGAAGCCCTGCTCACCGCCGGGCAGCCCGCATCCGACATAGAGGTCGTCGATCGTGGTGGGATCGAGCCCGGGGACCTTGTCCAGCGCGGCCTGGACGATGGTGGCGGCGAGATCGTCCGGGCGGACCTCGCGCAGGGAACCCTTGAACGCGCGGCCGATGGGGGACCGGGCGGTGGCGACGATGACGGCGTCGCGGGACGACTCAATCGGCATGAACCAACGTTAACTTGACGGTAACTTGACGCGGAAGCGGACCGACCAGCGGGAAATGTCACCCGGCTGCAGCCCCGGGCCGGTGGCGGCGGCGGCCCGGCGGCGGCCCGGGTCGGCGTGGTCCGCTCCGCCGACGGCGGGGGCACGCCCGGCCGGTGCGGGCGACACCGGGGCCGGTCAGTGCCGGGAGGCGACGTTGGCGGCGGCGACCACCGCCGGCAGCAGGGCGTGCGCCCACACCCGGTAACCGTCGGCCGACGGGTGGAAACCGTCGTGGCACAGCGTCCCGGCGTCGGCCCGGAACACCGGCCCGGTCTCCGTGCCCAGGTCGACGACCGTGCCCCCGGCGTCCAGCACCGCGGCGGTCTGTGCCCGGGCGACCCGCCGACCCGACCACCCGATCACCTGCCGCAGCGGCGGGGCGACCGCACGTACCGCACCCAGGTCCGGGCAGGTGCCGACGACGACCTCGACCCCGGCCTCCCGCAGCCGGCGCACCGCCGAGGCGAGGTACGCCGCCGCCTCCAACGGCCGGCTCATCGCCGTGGCGTCGTTCGCCCCGATCAGCACCACCGCGACGTCCGGCCGGTCGCCGAGCAGCGCCCGCGCCACCTGGGTCGCCAGGTCGGTGGAGCGGGAACCGGAGACCCCCACGCTGGACAGGTGCACCCGCCGGCCGGCCGGCCCCTCGGCCAGCAGGTGGGCCAGCTGCCCGCCGACCGTCTCGTCGAAGCGGCCCACCCCGACGCCGAGCGCCGAGGAGTCACCGAGCAGCACCAGCCGCAGCAGTGGGGCACCGGCCCGGCCGACCGTGGCCCGTAGCGCCAGGCCCAGTTCGGGTTGGGCGTAGTCGCGGTTGCGGGCCGCCACCGCCTGGCCGGCGAGCACCGCCGCACCGCCGATCGTCCCGGCGACCAGGGAGACCGCCGCGGCCTTGCCGAGGCGTACGGCCAGCTCGCCGCCGAGGGACCGGCCGGTCACGGCGTCACCGTCCGGAAGTTCGCGTCGGCGCTGACCGGCGTGGCGTGGCAGCCGTGGCACCCGGTGGTTCGCTCGCTGTGCTCGCTCATGCCAGTTCCTCCAGTTGGGGTGAGTCGGCGGCGACGCCGGGCTGCGGCACCGGGGCCACGCCGAAGAAGGCCCGCCGCCGTAGCTGCGCCCAGCGACCGGCCGGGCCGTGGTCGCGGCCCCGGACCTGCACACCGCTGACCTCCGTGCCGGCGTGCCGGGCGGCTTCCTGGGCGGCCTCGGGCAGCGACCGCACACCGTCGCCCCGGGCCGGCGTCGGCCGGCGTTCCCCGCCGCCGAGCGCCGACAGCACGGTCGGCAGGAGCGCGGCGGCGGCCATCGCGTAACCCTCGGCGGAGGGGTGGAACCGGTCCCAGGCGAACATCCGGGTCGGCTCGGCGGAGAACCGTGGGCCGAGCAGGTCACCGAGGGAGACCGTCCAGCCGCCCGCCTCGACCACCGCGACCGTCTGGGCGGTGGCGAGCTGCCGGCTCCACCGGCGGGCCAACCAGCGCAGCGGAGGTTGGATCGGCTGGATCGCGCCCAGGTCGGGGCAGGTCCCGACGACCACCTCGCAGCCGGCCGCGCGCAGCGTGCGGACCGCGTCGACCAGATGCCGGACCGCCACGGAGTACGGCGACCGGTTGGTGACGTCGTTGCCGCCCACCATGATCACCGCCACGTCCGGCGCGCACTCCAGGGCGGCCTCGACCTGCGGCCGGAGCCCGGCGGAGAGCGCGCCGACCACGGCGAAACGATGCACCCGTACGGCCCGGTGCAGTCGTCGGGACAGCCCGGTGGCCAGCAGCGAACCCAGGGTCTCCCGCCGTCGCCGCACGCCGTAGCTGGCGGCGGAGGAGTCGCCGAGGATCACCAGGGTCAGCGGTGCCCCCGGGATCTTGGCACCGTAGACACCGTCGCAGCGCGGCGGCGGAGCCTCCGCCATCGGGATGGCCTGCCGGGCCTGCCGGGCCTGGCCGAGCAGCACCCCGCCGGTCGCGGCGACGGCCGCCGCGGTGGCGCCCGTGCCGATGGCTGCCAGCCGGGCGACCTGACGGGCGCGGTGCCAGCGCGGAACCACCGGTACGACGGAACCAGCCACCCCCATACAGCGACATTATCGCGCCGCAACGGCCCCCCGCTTCCGTCGGGACGGTCGGTTTCAGGGCTGGGCGGCGACGATTCTGGGTACCTGATCCGGCGGCGGGGTCCCCTGCGGTCGCCCCGCCGCAGGTGGCGACGGCTTGCGCCGGGGAGTCACGCTGGTCGGTGGAGAGGGGCTGGATGAGATGGGTAGGACATTGAAGCGGACCGCGGCCTTCACGGCATTGGCCCGGTCGCTGGCGGCGGGCGCGCGCGGTGGTCCGTCGCTGGGCACCCGGCTGGCGGCGCTGCCCCGGATGATCCGGGCCACCGCCCGGGGCGAGTACGACGGCGGGCTCCGGCTGGCGATGATGACGGCGGCCACGGTCTACGTCGTGTCGCCGGTCGACCTGGTGCCGGAGCTGTTCCTGACCGTCCTCGGTCTGGTGGACGACGCCGTGATGGTCACCTGGCTGGCCGGCAGCGTGCTGTCGGAGACCGAGCGTTTCCTGGAGTGGGAGGCGCGTCGCGGCTCCGTCATCCCCGGTCATGTGGCGCTCTGACAGCACGTACCCTGAGCGACGAAGGACCGTCTGCCAGGCCGCCGTCGTCGGCGCCGCAACGAAGGGCACAACGAGGTGCAGTACTACGACAACGTCGTCGACCTGATCGGCAACACCCCGCTGGTACGACTGCGCAACGTCACCGAGGGCATCGGGGCGACCGTGCTGGCGAAGGTGGAGTACCTCAACCCGGGCGGTTCGGTGAAGGACCGGATCGCGCTGCGGATGGTGGAGGACGCCGAGGCCGCCGGGCTGCTCAAGCCCGGTGGCACCATCGTCGAGCCGACCAGCGGCAACACCGGTGTCGGGCTGGCCCTGGTGGCCCAGCTCAAGGGCTACCACTGCGTCTTCGTCTGCCCCGACAAGGTCAGCCAGGACAAGCAGGACGTGCTCCGGGCATACGGCGCCGAGGTGGTGGTCTGCCCGACCGCCGTCGCCCCGGAGGACCCGCGCTCCTACTACAACGTCTCCGACCGGCTGGCCCGGGAGATCCCCGGCGCGTGGAAGCCCGACCAGTACAGCAACCCGGCCAACCCGCGTTCGCACTACGAGACCACCGGCCCGGAGCTGTGGAAGCAGACCGGGGGTGGGCTCACCCACTTCGTCACGGGGGTCGGCACCGGCGGCACCATCACCGGCATCGGGCGTTACCTCAAGGAAGCCTCCGAGGGGCGGGTCCGGGTGATCGGGGCGGACCCGGAGGGCTCGGTCTACTCCGGCGGCACCGGCCGGCCCTACCTGGTCGAGGGCGTCGGTGAGGACTTCTGGCCCGAGACGTACGACCGGGGGATCGCCGACGAGATCATCGAGGTCTCCGACAAGGCGTCCTTCGAGATGACCCGGCGGCTGGCCCGCGAGGAGGGTCTGCTGGTCGGTGGCTCCTGCGGGATGGCCGTGGTGGCGGCGCTGGAGGTGGCCCGCGCGGCCGGCCCGGACGACGTGATCGTGGTGCTGCTGCCCGACAGCGGCAAGGGCTACCTGTCCAAGATCTTCAACGACCGGTGGATGGCCCGGTACGGCTTCCTGGACCACGCCGGCACCGAGCCGACCGTGGCCGACGCGCTGGCGAGCAAGCCGGGCGGCCTGCCCGAGCTGGTGCACGTCCACCCGACCGAGACGGTCCGCGACGCCATCGACTACATGCGCGAGTACGGCGTCTCGCAGCTCCCGGTGCTCAAGGCCGAGCCGCCGGTGGTGACCGGGGAGGTGGCCGGCTCGATCGCCGAGCGGGACCTGTTGGACGCCCTCTTCACCGGTCAGGCGCACCTGCACGACACCATCGAGCGGCACATGGGCGACCCGCTGCCGATGATCGGCGGCGGTCAGCCGGTGAGCGAGGCGGTGGGCCTGTTGGAGAAGTCCGACGCGGCGCTGGTGCTGGTCGACGGCAAGCCCAAGGGCGTACTGACCCGTCAGGACCTGCTCGCCCACCTCGGCGCGCACTGATTCGACGCAGCTGCGGGGCCCTGCCGTCCGGCGGGGCCCCGCAGCACGTCCGGTGCGACCGCAGTGGGGTGGTCGCACCACGCACATCCACGCGATGGTGCACGTGGCCAACGACCGGGTGCTCACCACCCAAGTGATGTTCGACGAGGCCCTCAACAGCACGGTGTACGCCGCCGCGCCGTACTCCGCGCACACCGGGCGGGACACCTTCAACGACAACGACAACATCTATGCCGAGACCATGCTGATGAAGGTCGTCGAGGACGGCGACGGCCATCTCTCAGTGATCAACTTCTCGGTCGACGCGGACCAGGACGGCACCTGACCCGCCCGCGTCAGCAGCCCGGTAGCTGCCGGGCGTAGCGCAGCTGTGGGGTGCGGGTGGGGCCGATCCGCTCGTCCCGACGATCGCCGGTGGCCTGCCAGCCGCCGCGCTCGTAGAAGTGCCGGGCCGGAGCGTTGCTCTCCAGCACCCACAGCACCCCCCGACGCCAGCCCCGGGCCCGCATGGTGTCCAGCGCGTCCACCATCAGCGCCCGGCCGGTGCCCCGGCCCCGCTCGGCCGGGTCGAGGTGGATGGCGTTGAGCAGGCCGGTCACCGGGTCGCCCTCGTCGTCCGGGCCGAGATAGCTGAACCCGACCAGCCGGCCGTCCCGCTCGGCCACGGTCATCAGGTGCTCGTCGCGCTCCCACCTCCACCGCTCGACCCAGTACGCCCCCATCGCCTCGGGCGTCGGGTCGGCCAGCGCCCCGGGCGGCAGGAACGACGAGTACGCCGCGACCCGGGAGCGCTGGTGCAGGGCGCCCACCGACATCAGGTCGTCGGCGACGGCGGGACGGAGCGTGACGGTCACCCGGCCGAGGCTACCCGCCGGGGCGGGACCGGCACGGTGGTCAGGTCCGCGGCGATCACCAGCTCCCCGGTGAAGTGCTCCCGGGCCTCGTCGTGGAAGCGGCGCGGATCGGCGTACCGCTGGGAGAAGTGGGTGAGCACCAGCGTGCGTACCCCCGACTCGGTGGCCACCCGGGCGGCCTGGCCGGCGGTCAGGTGGCCGACCTCGGCGGCGAGCGCGGCCTCCGACGCCAGGAACGTCGACTCGATGACCAGCAGGTCGGCGTGTTCGGCGAGGGCGTACACCCCGTCGCAGAGGCCGGTGTCCATCACGAAGGCGAACCGCTGCCCCGGCCGGACGACGCTCACCTCGTCCCGGGTGACGCGGCGTCCGCCGACGTCCAGGTGCCCGACGCGCAGCAGCTCCCCGACCGCCGGCCCGCCGATGCCGTACGCGGACAGCCGCTCCGGCAGCATCCGGCAGCCGTCCGGCTCAACCAGCCGGTACCCGTACGTCTCGATCGGGTGCCGCAGCCGGCGGGCCTCCAGCGTGCCGACGCCCAGGGTGATCCGCTGCCCGTCGGCGGTGATCGGCGCGACGGCCAGCTCGGCGGTCTCGTGGAAGCTGCTGGCGTGCCGCAGCCGGGCGAAGTAGTCGGCCCCGCCGGCCGGGAAGTGCACCGCCACCGGGTGCGGCACCCGGTCCAGGGAGAGCCGCTGGATGGTGCCGGGCAGGCCGAGGCAGTGGTCGCCGTGGAAGTGGGTGACGCAGATCCGGGTCAGGTCGGTGGCGGTGACCCCGGTGTGCAGGAGCTGCCGCTGGCTGCCCTCGCCCGGGTCGAAGAGGATGACCTCGTCGTCCCAGCGCAGCACGTAACCGTTGTGGTTGCGCAGCCGGGTGGGCGTCTGGCTGGCCGTGCCGAGCACCGTCAGCTCACGCATGGACACCGCCGGCCTCCCCCGGGAACGAAGCGACCCCCGGGGCTTCCGCGCTTGCGCGCGGGCCGACTGGACTGGGTCGGCACCCCGGGGGTCGGGTGGCTGTCGTGGTTTCGCCGCACCGCTGCCACACGGTCTCGACGATCATGCTTGGTGTTTCACTGTCGAGGACAGCGGCTAGCGGACAGCCACCTCACGAGTCCGATTGCTATACAAGTCTGGACCACCTCCTTTCCCGTGTACCGCCACGCTACCTACTGCCCCCGGGGTGCCGGTAGTGATTTTTCGCGAGATACCGCAGACGGCGTCATGCCGGCGGGGGAGGGTCGCCGCCCGGTGACTTTTGTTCAACGAAGCGAAAGTTCGTGCTCATCCGGCCTATCTTTCGCTTGAAGTGAGCATTACTCTCTGCCCCACAGCGGCCACCTCCCGCCGCTGCCCGCCCGAGCCGTCCCCTCGGTCGCTCCCCCGTGAGGTGAACCGTGCCCGTTTCGTCCACCGCCCGAAGGAACACCCGACGAACACTGTTCGCGTTCGGCCTGGCCGGCGCGTTGGCCGTGGCCACCGGTCCGGCCGTCCCGGCGACCGCGGCCGACTCGGCCGCACCCCGCCCGTCCACCGCCACCGGACAGAACGTGGCGAACCCGGTGGTCGCCGGGCCGATCGCCCGGACCACCCCGGTCGGCGACCCCGGCCACGGCTATCCGTTCCTCGCCACCGACGTCGACCTGGCCGCCGCCGGCTACGTCGAGGAGGAGTTCTTCCTCTTCGGCACCGCCACCCGGTACGCGGTGCCGGGCACCCAGAACGCGACGGTCCTCGGCACCGACCAGCCGTACGGCACCCGGCTGGTGGTCCGGCGGCCGGCCAACACCAAGAAGTTCAACGGCACCGTGATCGCCGAGTGGAACAACGTCAGCAACCAGTGGGACCAGGAGGTCGACTGGTTCCAGTCGCACGAGCACCTGATCCGCTCGGGCTACGCCTGGGTCGGGGTCTCCGCCCAGCGGGCCGGGCTGCACTCCGCCACCGGTCTCAAGGCGTGGAGCCCGACCCGCTACGGCCCGCTGGACGTCACCGTGGGCGGCACGGTCACCGACGACAGCCTCTCGTACGACATCTTCAGCCAGGCGGTGAAGGCGGTCCGCAACCCGACCGGGGTCGACCCGCTGGGCAAGCTGCCCGCCCCGCAGTACGTGATCGCCACCGGCCACTCGCAGTCCGCCGGCCGGCTCGCGAACTACTACAACGGCGTCCAGCCGTCGGCCAACGTCCTCGACGCGGTCGTCCTGCACGGCGGCGGCGGGGTGCTACGCACCGACCTGGCGACGCCGGTGTTCCGGATCAACTCGGAGGGGGACGTGGCCAGCGGCATCCTGCCCGCAGCGGCCCGGGCCCAGGCCGACTCGCCCGTCCTGCGGTCCTGGGAGGTCGCCGGCGCCTCGCACGGCGACTGGAAGCTGATCACCGACTACGGGCCGCTGCGCAAGCGGGACATCGGCAGCTACCCCGGTGGCTACCCGGGCGAGCCGCAGACCTGCACGCTGCCCTCGCTGTCGCGCGTCCCGCAGCACATGGTGCAGAACGCGGTGTACGACCACACCGTCACCTGGGTCGCCCACGGTGTGACCCCGCCGACCGCCCCACAGATCCAGACGACCACGACGACCCCGCCGGCCATCGCCCGGGACGACCTCGGGCTCGCCCTCGGTGGCATCCGGCTCGCCCAGCACCAGGTGCCGCTGCGGATCAACAGCGGCAGCAACAGCGGCCCCGGCTTCTGCTTCCTCGACGGCAGTTCGGTGCCGTTGACCGACGCGCAACTCGCCACCCGCTACCCGACCGTCGGGTCGTACGTGGACGCCGCCGTCGCGGCGACGCTCGCCGCCGCCGACGCCGGTCACCTTCCCGCGTCGTTCACCCGCGACCCCGCCTGGTACTCCGACCTGCGGTACCTGATCGCGGAGTACGTCGCCGCCGGCCGGATCACCGAGTACGTGGCGGCCCGGCTGGAGGACCGGCTGCACCGGGCCGAGCAGGCCGGCACCGCCGGGAACGTGGCCCGGGCGAGTGAACTGCTGGGCCAGTTGGCCGACCGGGCGCAGCTGCGGATCACCGGTGACCCGGGCGCCCGGGACGCGGTGCTGCGGGTCACCGGGGCGCTGATCGCCCTGCTCGACGCGGCGGAACGCCGCAGCCGGTGACCCGGCCGGCCGGCGGTGAGTGACCGACGCGCTCGGTGAGCGGCGGGTACGACGGGACACGTCGTACCCGCCGCTCACCGGTGACACCGTCACGACGGCGTCCAGCCGACCGACGGTGACGCGGTGCGGAGCCGGTCAGTCGATGCCGATCGGGCCCTCGCGGGGGCCGTCCCCGCCTGCCGGCTGCACCGCCAGGGACGGGAAGTCGGCCAGGTCGCCCTCCGGCTCGGCGTCCCACTCGGGAAAGACCAGGTCGCTCTGGAGATAGAGGCAGAGCAACTGGGCCAGGTGGCGCAGCCCTTCCAGGTGGGTGCGCTCGTGGCCGTGGGTGGCGTCCACCCCGAAGCCGAGCAGCGCCACCCGGGCGTGTGCGCCCGCCTCGACCGCTGCCGCGACATCCGAGCGGTAGTAGTCGAAGACGTCGCGGACCAGGTCCACCCCGTGCTCCCGGGCGATGGCGGCCAGGTTGCGGGTCAGGTGGTAGTCGAACGGGCCGACCCCGTCACCCATCGCCAGGGTCGCCGCGTCCTCCCGGGACTGCTGGCCGGGGGCGACCACCGCCGCGTCCACCGAGACGATCTCGGCGACGTCCGGGTCCAGGCCGTGGCTGGCCCCGTGGCCGATCTCCTCGGTGACGGTGACCAGCAGGTGGGCGGTGACCGTGGGGGTGATGCCGGCGTCCACCACCGCCTTCAACGCGGTCAGCACCGCCGCCACCCCGGCCTTGTCGTCCAGGTGCCGGGACTTCACGTAACCGGACGGGGTGACCATCGGGTTGGGCAGGAACGCCACGAAGTCGCCCGCGTCGATGCCGAGCGCCCGCAGCCCGGCGATGTCCTCGACCGGCTCGTCGACGCGTACCTCGACGTGCTCCCAGCCGACGCCCTGGAGGTCGACGTCGTCGTTGTAGCGGTGCCCGCTGGCCTTCAACGGCAGCACCTGGCCGGTGATCACCCGGTCCAGGTCGTCGGTGAAGATCCGGACGTGCGCACCCTCGGCGAACCGGGCCGAGTGGGTGCCGATGGTCTTCAGCTCCAGCCGGCCGTTCTCCTTGAGCCGCTTGACCATGCCGCCGATGGTGTCGGTGTGCACCACGATGGCCCGGTCCGCACCGGTCTGCCGGGGGCCGGGCAGGCAGGCGCTGAGCGCCCCCCGCCGGGTCAACGTGGACGGGATGCCGAGCGCGGAGAGGCGCTCCCCGACGTACTGCTGCACGTGGTCGGTCCGCCCCGACGGGCTCGGGATGTCCAGCAGTTCCACCAGCACCTGGCGCAGGTAGTCCAGGTCGATCTCCAGGGGCTTGAGGCTCACGCGACCCCTCCGGGCCCGGCCGGGCTCCAGAGACGCTGCGGGGCACGGGTGCCCGGGAAGAGCAGGTCCACGAAGCGCTCGGCGGTCGGCTGGGGCTCGTGGTTGGCCAGCCCCGGCCGCTCGTTCGCCTCGATGAACACGTGCTCGGGCTGGTCGGGGGCGGGGACCAGCAGGTCCAGCCCGGTCACCGGGATGTCCAGGGCCCGGGTCGCCGCCACGCAGGCGGTGGCGATCGTCGGGTGCAGTTCGGCCGTCACGTCGTGGATTGTGCCACCGGTGTGGAGGTTCGCCGTCCGGCGCACCGCCAGCACCTGTCCCTCGGGCAGCACGTCGTCCATCCGGTGCCCGGCCTCGGCCACCACCTCGCGGGTCATCTCGTCGACCGGGATGCGGGACTCACCCCCGGTGGCGGCGGCCCGTCGCCGGCTCTGCCGCGCGATCAGCTCGGTGATGCCGTGCACCCCGTCGCCGGTGATCTGCGCCGGTCGACGTACGGCGGCGGCCACCACCTCGTGGTCGATGACGATCACCCGCAGGTCCTCGCCCGCGCGCAGCTCCTCGATCAGCACGTCGGGGCAGAACCGGCGGGCCAGCTCGACGGCGGTCGCCAGCGCCTCGGCGGTCCGCACCCCGACGGTGATCCCGTTGCCCTGCTCGCCCCGGGCCGGCTTGACCACCACCGGGCCGACCTCGGTGAGGAAGGCCAGGTCGTCTGGCTCCCCGGTGGCGGTCCGGCCGCGCGGCACCGACAGGCCCGCCTCGGTGAGGATGCGCCGGGTGACCCGCTTGTCGTCGCAGCGGCTCATCGCCACCGCCGAGGTCAGCTCGGACAGCGACTCGCGGGTGACGATCGTCCGGCCGCCGTTGGTCAACCGCAGTTCACCCCAGTGCGGGTCGGTGACCTCCACCCGGATGCCGCGCCGCATCGCCTCGTCGGCGACGATCCTCGCGTACGGGTTGAGCTGGGCGTATCCCGCCGGGGCAGCCGGCAGGAAGAGCCGCTGGTTGATCGGGTTCTTCCGCTTGACACACAGTGTGCCGGTCCGGTGGAAGCCCAGCCGCTCATAGAGCCGGATCGCGCCGGAGTTCTCGGCGAGCACCGACAGGTCGACGAAGGCGCGTCCCCGCTCGTCCAGCCGGTCGGCCAGCTCGGTGAGCAGGGCCTGACCGGTGCCGGGCGGCGCGGTGTTGAAGTCCACGGTCAGACACCAGAGGCTCGCGCCGTTCTCCCGGTCGCCGAAGACCGCCACGTGGTCGACGCCGGTGATGGTGCCGACGATCTCCCCGGTGCTCGCCTCGGCCACCAGGTGCAGGAACCGGTCCGTGCCGGCGTTGTCGACCAGCACCTCCACCGGCGCGGTGACCATGCCGTTGCGGGCGTAGATCCGGTTCACCGCGTCCGCGTCGTCGGCGTCGCGCAGCGGCCGGACGGTCAGCCCGGGGATCTCGGTGCGCTCGGTGGCGGCGGGCCGGTGCGCGCCCAGCGGCAACCGGTAGGTCAGCGACGGGTCGATGAACAACTCGTCGGGGAGCCGGGACACCAGCAGGTGCGGGTCGCGCAGGTAGATGCAGATGTCCCGGGCACCGGCCGCCTCGGACCGCAGCACATAAGCCACCGCGACCTGCTCGGCGAAGGTCTGGCCGAACACCAGCCGCCCCCAGCCGCAGTCGAGCACCACGTCGGCCGGCCCGGTGGGGCGCTGTCGCGGTTCCGGGGCGTCCGGGGCCATCGGGTCGCCGCCGGGTCCGGTCCGTTCCCGGCGACGGCCGAGCACCCGCTCCCGGTCGGTACGGGCCGTGCCGGTCGCGAGGGTCTCGTTCACGGTCAGTCGATTCCGTGGCTCTGGAGCCACATTTCCAGAAGTCCCAGTTGCCACAGTTTGTTTCCGTTCAACGGGGTCAGTTCGGCGTTCGGGTCGGCGAGCAGCGCATTGACGTAGTCGGCACGGAACAGGTCGCGGCGGCGGGCCTGCGGCGCGCCGAGCGCGTCACGGACCCGGCCGAGGAGCTTGCCCTCCAGATGGGTCAGGCCGGGCACCGGGAAGTAGCCCTTGGGGCGGTCGATCACCTCGTGCGGCAGGACCCGGCGGCCGATCTCCTTGAGCACGCCCTTGCCGCCCTGGGCCAGCTTCAGCTCGGGCGGGCAGCTCGCCGCCAGCTCCACGAACTCGTGGTCGAGGAACGGCACCCGGGCCTCCAGGCCGTGCGCCATGGTCATGTTGTCGACCCGCTTCACCGGGTCGTCGGTGAGCATGATCTGGGTGTCGATCCGCAGGCCGGCGTCGACGGCGGTCTGCGCCCCGGCCCGGCCCAGGTGGGCGGCCACGAACTCGCGCGCCGGATCGCCGTCGGCCAGCCACGCCGGGTGGAGCACCCGGGCCAGTCCGGCCGCGTCCCGGTCGAAGAACGCCTTCGCGTACGTGTCGAGCGCCTGCTCCCGGTCGATGCCGGCCAGCGGCGGGTACCAGTGGTAGCCACCGAGGATCTCGTCCGCGCCCTGGCCGGACTGGACCACCTTGACGTGCTTGGACACCTCCTGGCTGAGCAGGTAGAAGGCGACGCAGTCGTGGCTGACCATCGGCTCGCTCATCGCGGCCACCGCCGCCTCCAGCGGTGGCACCAGGTCACCGGCGGCCACCTTGAGCTGGTGGTGGTCGGTGCCGAAGGTCTTCGCCACCAGGTCGGAGTAGACGAACTCGTCGCCCTCGCGGCCGCCGACGGCGTCGAAGCCGATGGAGAAGGTGGACAGCCCGGAGCGGGTCTGCCCCTCGCCGGCCAGCAGCGCCACCACCAGGCTGGAGTCCAGGCCGCCGGAGAGCAGCACGCCCACCGGGACGTCGGCGACCATCCGGCGGCGTACCGCGGTGGTCAGCGACTCCAGCAGGGCGTCCTCCCAGTCGCGGGCCGACCAGTCGGCGCGTGACGCGTCCCGGGTGAAGGACGGGTCCCAGTAGACCCGCTCGTGGGTGCGGCCGTCCGGCTCGTAGACCCGGACGGTGGCCGGGGGGAGCTTGGCGACGCCGCGCAGGATGGTGCGCGGCGGCGGCACGATGCTGTGGAAGCTGAGGTAGTGCGACAGCGCCACCGGGTCGATGGAGGTGTCGATCCCGCCACCGGCCAGCAGGGCGGGCAGGGTGCTGGCGAACCGCACCACGCCCGGCGTCTCGGCCAGGTAGAGCGGCTTGATGCCGAGCCGGTCCCGGGCCAGCACCAGCCGGCCGGTGTCCCGCTCGGTGATCGCGACGGCGAACATGCCGATCAGGTGGTCGACGAAGTCGAGCCCCCACTCGGCGTACGCCTTGACCACCACCTCGCTGTCGCCGGAGGAGAAGAAGCGGTGCCCCTTGGCCTGCAACTCCTCGCGCAGCTCGCGGTAGTTGTAGATGCAGCCGTTGAACACGCCGGTGAGCCCGGCGGCCGGGTCGACGATCGGTTGCCCGCTGGCGGCGGAGAGGTCGATGATCTTCAAGCGGCGGTGTCCGAGGGCGGTGGCCCCCTGTGACCACATTCCGCTGTCGTCGGGCCCCCGGTCACTCATCGTGGCCGCCATGCGTTCCACCGCCGACACATCGGCCCGGGAACCGTCACGGCGGAACTCTCCCGCAAGTCCGCACATGCCAGCCAATGCTGCCAGAGGTTGTTGCACTTCGCCTGTTGAGCTGATGTCGGCCGTGTTACGGGATTGCTAGTATGTGCGCCACTCACCGTGACGTTGCCGCGCGGGCCGACGTTCCTGCCCGGGGCCCGACCGGTGCCCGATTCGCCCCGGGCCCGCGATGTGACAAACACCGCAGGCCCGGTCAACGCCGCCCGGCGGGTCGCCCGACGGCCGGGTTCGGGACCGCCGCTCAGCCAGCGGTACGGGCCACCCCGACCGGGCAGCTCAGCCCGTTGGGCCCGTGGTTGCAATAACCGCCCGGATTTTTCGTCGGGGCCAGATACTGCTGGTGGTAGTCCTCGGCGAAGAAGTAGTCGCCCAGCGGGGCGATCTCGGTGGTGATCTCACCCTTGCCGGCCCGCGCCACGATCGGCGCGAACGCGTCCCGGGACGCCTGCGCGGTGGCCAGCTGCGCGTCGCCGGTGGTGTAGATCGTCGAGCGGTACTGGCTGCCGACGTCGTTGCCCTGACGCATGCCCTGGGTCGGGTCGTGGTTCTCCCAGAACACCTTGAGCAGGTCCTCGTAGCTGATCACGGCGGGGTCGTAGACCACCTGGACCACCTCGGCGTGCCCGGTCATCCCCGAACACACCTCCTCGTAGGTCGGGTTGGCGCTGTAGCCGCCCGCGTAACCGGCCGACGTGGTCAGCACCCCCGGCAGGGTCCAGAACAGCCGCTCGGCGCCCCAGAAGCAGCCCATGCCGAAGACGGCGACCTGGGCACCCTCCGGGAACGGGCCCTTCAGCGACGACGGCAGCACCTCGTGCCGGTCCCCGATCGGCATCGCGATCGGGCGGCCGGGCAGGGCCTGGTCGGGGCTGATCATCTCGGCCTTCATGCGGCGAAGGAACACGGTGGAACTCCTCTCGTACCTCTCCCCGCATGCAACACCGGCGGGCCCGGCTTCCTTACCCACTGAGCCCCGCCTCTCGCCCGCTGCGGCCCCCCAATGTCGCCCCGTCTCCGGCCGGCATCCCGGATGCCGGCCGATCTTGGAAAGAAACGGCCTCTCTGGGGGCCCGGAACCCGCCAAGATCCGATGGCCGGGGCCGGGGCCGGGGCCGGGGCCGGGGTCAGGAGGGGAGGGCGGTGGTGATGCGGGTGGCGTAGGAGTCGGCCTCGGCGTCGTCGGCGTAGCGGGTGCGCGGCCAGAAGAAGCCGCGCAGGCCGTCGCCCTTCGTCCTCGGCACCACGTGGGTGTGCAGGTGGGCCACCGACTGGGACACCTTGTTGTTCATCGCCACGAACGTCCCACCGGACCCCAGGCCGGACTCCACGGCCACCGCCAGGCGCTGCACCAGCCCGAAGTAGCCGGGCAGGGCCGCCGCCGGCAGGTCGGTCAGGGTGACCAGATGGTCCCGGGGCACCACCAGGACGTGCCCCTTGAAGACCGGCCGGGTGTCCAGGAACGCCACCCCGTCCGGCTCGTCGGCCACCCGGAACGCCGGCACCTCCCCGCCCACGATGCCGCAGAACACACACCCACCCATCGGCGCAGCCTACTGCCGGACCCCCGCGCCCGCTGGCACCCCGCACGTCGCCCCCGCGCCCCGCCTCGACTGATCGTCTACGGCAGGTGCGGGTTCCGTCCGGCCGGTGGGTGCGGCGGACTAACGTCTGCGGGATGAGTCACGGCTTCGAGACGCTCGCCATCCACGCCGGCCAGGACCCGGAGGCCCGGACCGGCGCGGTGATCCCACCGATCTACCAGACCAGCACGTACGCCCAGGACGCCGTCGGCGCGCCCCGGCAGGGCTACGAGTACAGCCGCTCCGGCAACCCCACCCGGGACGCGCTCCAGGAGTGCCTGGCCGCGCTGGAGGGTGGCCGGGTCGGCCTCGCCTTCGCCAGCGGCCTGGCCGCCGAGGACACCCTGCTGCGGGCCGTCTGCCGGCCCGGCGACCACGTGGTGATCCCCGACGACGCGTACGGCGGCACCTACCGGCTGTTCGCCCGGGTCGCCGAGCGCTGGGGGCTGACGTACACCCCGGCGAAGGTCTCCGACATCGACGCGGTCCGGGCGGCGATCCGCCCCGACACGAAGATCGTCTGGGTGGAGACGCCGACCAACCCGCTGCTCGGCATCGCCGACATCGCCACCCTGGCCGCGGTCGCGCACGACGCGGGCGCGCTGCTGGCGGTCGACAACACCTTCGCCTCGCCCTACCTGCAGCAGCCGCTCGCACACGGCGCGGACGTGGTGGTGCACTCCACCACCAAGTACGTCGGCGGGCACTCCGACGTGGTCGGTGGCGCGCTGGTCGTCGCGGACACGGCGCTCGGCGACGAACTGCGCTACCACCAGAACGCGATGGGCGCGATCAACGGGCCGTTCGACGCCTGGCTCACCCTGCGCGGCATCAAGACCCTCGGGGTACGGATGGACCGGCACTGCGACAACGCCGAGCGGATCGCCGCCTTCCTCGACGGGCACGCCAAGGTGGCCCAGGTGATCTATCCGGGCCTGCCGTCGCACCCCGGGCACGAGGTGGCCGCCAAGCAGATGCGCCGGTTCGGCGGCATGATCTCCTTCCGGGCCGCCGGTGGCGAGGAGCACGCCGTGCAGATCTGCAACCGGGCCCGGCTGTTCGTCCTCGCCGAGTCGCTCGGCGGGGTGGAATCCCTGATCGAGCACCCGGGCCGGATGACACACGCAAGTGCTGCCGGCTCGCCGCTTGAAGTTCCCGGCGATCTCGTGCGACTGTCTGTCGGCATCGAGACGGTCGACGACCTGCTCGCCGATCTGGAGCAGGCGCTGGGCTGACCGCGGGCTGGGGAGAAGGTGGCCGTGCAGGACATCATGCCGACCTGGGTGGGGGCGACCGCCAAGCAGATCGCCCGGGGCGTACGCCGGGGCGACGTCTCCGCCACCCAGGTCGTCGCCGACCACCTCGACCACATCGGCCGGGCCGACGCCGACCTCGCCGCGTTCCGTGCGGTACGCGGCGGGGAGGCGATCACCGAGGCGGAGAAGGTCGACGAGCAGGAGGACCTGGCGAACCTCCCGCTCGCCGGGGTGCCGGTCGCGGTCAAGGAGAACACCCCGGTCGCCGGGCTGCCCACCTGGAACGGTTCGGCCGCGGCGCGCACCCCGGTGGCGGAGGCCGACCACGAGGTGGTGCGGCGGTTGCGTGGCGCGGGCGCGGTGATCCTCGGGGTGACCCGGATGCCGGAACTGGGGCTCTGGGCGATCACCGACGACGCGTCCGCCGTCACCCGCAACCCGTGGGACGTCCGGCGTACCCCCGGGGGGTCCTCGGGCGGGGCCGCCGCCGCGGTCGCGGCCGGCCTGGTGCCGATCGCGCACGGCAACGACGGGCTCGGGTCGATCCGCATCCCGGCGGCCTGCTGCGGCCTGGTCGGGCTCAAGCCGGGCCGGGGCGTGGTCCCGTGCCAGCTCGGTGCGGAGGACTGGTTCGGGCTGACCGAGCACGGCATGCTCACCACCACGGTCGCCGATGCCGCCGTCGGTTTCCAGGTGCTCGCCGGGCGTCGCCCGGACACGCTGGTCCCACCGTCCCGGCTGCGGGTCGGCGTGTCGCTGCGCTCGCCGGTGCGCGGCGTCTCCCCGGACGCGCCCAACCGGGACGCGGTGGCCGCCGCCGGTCGGCTGCTCGCCGCCGCGGGGCACGACACCGTACCCGCCGACCCGGTCTATCCGACCGCGCTCGGCCTCCAGGGCATCGCCACCTGGTTCGCCGCCGCCGCGGCAGACGTGCGGGCCGCCGGTATCGACCGGCGCGGCCTGCAACGGCGCAGCCGCCGCCACGTCGCGCTGGGGGAGTGGGCCCAACGCCGGGGGTACGTGCGGGAGGCCGACCGGGCCGCCTGGCGGGAACGCTCCATCGGCTTCTTCACCGACCACGCGGTCGACCTGCTGCTCACCCCGGCGCTGGCCGGGCCGCCGCCGGAGGCCACCGCCTGGTCCGGCCGGTCCTGGCTGGCGAACATGAAGACCAACATCCGGTACGCCCCGTTCGCCGCCCCGTGGAACGTCGCGGGCCTGCCGTCGATCGTGGTGCCGGTGGGTCGCCGGCCGGACGGCCTGCCGGTCGCCGCGCAGCTGGTCGGCCCGCCCGGCTCGGAGCTGCTGCTGCTCGGCATCGCCGGGCAGTTCGAGATGCAGGCCCCGTGGACCCGGCACGCCCCCGGCTACCCCCGGGTCGACACGGGCTCCCCGGCCGTCGCCTGACCCGCCTGCCGCCGGCCGGCCGGGTCCGCCGGCCCGGGTCGTCCGCCGGCCGGCGCGGGTGGGCCGCCCCCGGTCGGTGAGCGGGTCGTCGCTGCTGGTGGCCGGTGGCGTCGCCGTCGGTGCGACCCGGATCGGGTGGCACGATCGGGGCATGACGGAACTGGTCGACCTCGCCGACGTACGGGCCGCCCGGGAACTGCTCGCCGGGGTCACCCGGACCACCCCGCTGGAGCCCTCCCGGCCGCTGAGCGCGGCGCTGGCCGGACCGGTCTGGCTCAAGTGCGAGAACCTGCAGCGCGCCGGCTCCTACAAGGTGCGCGGCGCGTACGTGCGGATCTCCCGGCTGTCGGCCCAGGAGCGGGACCGGGGCGTGGTCGCGGCCAGTGCCGGCAACCACGCCCAGGGGGTGGCGCTCGCCGCCGGCCTGGTCGGCACCCACGCCACCGTCTTCATGCCGGTGAACGCGCCGCTGCCGAAGGTGGCCGCCACCAAGGGGTACGGTGCCCGGATCGAGCTGATCGGCAACACCGTCGACGAGTCGTTGGTGGCCGCGCAGACCTTCGCGGAGCGCACCGGCGCGGTGTTCATCCACCCGTTCGACCACCCGGACGTGATCGCCGGTCAGGGCACGGTCGCCCTGGAGATCCTCGAACAGTGCCCCGAGGTGAGGACGATCATCACCGGGGTCGGTGGCGGCGGCCTGATCTCCGGCATGGCGGTGGCCGCGAAGGCGCTGCGCCCCGACCTGCGGATCATCGGCGTGCAGGCGGCCAGCGCCGCCGCCTTCCCGCCCTCGCTGGCCGCCGGGGAACCGGTCCGGCTGCCGGCGTTCGCGACGATCGCCGACGGCATCGCGGTCGGCCGGCCGGGGGAGATCACCTTCCACCACGTCCGCAAGCTGGTCGACGAGATGGTCACCGTCACCGAGGAGGACATCTCGCGGGCGCTGCTGATGCTGTTGGAGCGGGGCAAGCAGGTGGTCGAGCCGGCCGGCGCGGTCGGGGTGGCCGCGCTGCTGGCCGGCGTCGTGCAGGTGAGCACCCCGACGGTGGCGGTGCTGTCCGGCGGCAACATCGATCCGTTGCTGATGATGCGGGTGATCGAACACGGTCTCGCCGCCGCCGGCCGCTATCTGCGGGTCACCGTGCGCTGCTCGGACCGGCCGGGTCAGCTCGCCTCGCTGCTCACCGAGATCGCCGGGCACCGGGCGAACGTGGTCGACGTGGAGCACCAGCGGGCCAATCCGCACCTGCGGCTCGGTGAGGTGGAGGTGGCCCTGTCGGTGGAGACCCGGGGTGTCGAGCACTCCGACACCCTGATCAGTGCCCTGCGGGCCAGCGGCTATCAGGTGGTCTTCACGGCCGAGGCGTGACATCCGGCGGATGCCACGCCCCGGTGCGTACGCGATGGGGTGTCGTCGGGTCGCGCGGGCCCGGCGGCGGTGCGGCTCAGCCGGAGAACGGCTCGAAGCTGACGATCGTCACCTTGATGTCCGCGCCGCTGGGCGCGGTGTAGGTGCAGGCCTGACCGGGGCGACCGCCCAGGATGGCCTTGCCGAGCGCCGACTCCGGGCTGTAGACCGTCAGATCGGTGGTGGCCGCGATCTCCCGCGACCCGAGCAGGAACGTCTCGGTGTCGTCGCTGTCGTCGTCGAAGTAGATCGTCACGACCATGCCGGGCGACACCACGTCGGCCGTCGGCGCCTCACCGACCTGGGCGGTACGCAGCAGCTCCTTGAGGTAGAGGATCCGGCCCTCGGCCTTGCCCTGCTCCTCACGGGCGGCGTGGTAGCCACCGTTCTCCCGCAGGTCGCCCTCTTCCCGCCGGGCGTTGATCTCGGCGGCGATGACCGGCCGGTTGGCGATCAGTTCGTCGAGCTCGGCCTGGAGGCGGTCGTGCGCGTCCTGGGACAGCCAGGTGGCGGGCGCCTTGTTGTCATTGATGGACACAGGCGTACTCCTCGGATGTGCGTGCTGGCTGACAGGTGACTTACCAACCTACCAGTGGCCCGCACTTTCGGGCATCGTCGATCACCCGGTCGGGTGGGAAGCGACGCCACCGGTGGCTCGCTCGGGGGTCTCGTCGCCGCGCCGCCGCGACCGTCGGTGGCGGTTCAGCCCGCCGGGCGGCAGCGGACCACCTCGCCGATGAACGGCCGCCCGGTGGTGGTGACCCGGTGCCGGGCGGTGACGTGCCGCTGGCCGGGGGGTGCGGTCACCGTGACCTCCTCGTGCCCCACCTCGGCGCCGGCGTGCGAGCGGGCCCGCACCAGACACACCGCCGCGCCGCCCTCGGGCACGGTCACCCGGAAGTCGACCTGTACGCCGGTGTCGCTGATGTCGGTGTAGGTGATCACCTCGGGCTTGTACTCCGGGTCGCCGTAGCGCTGGTAGAGCTGCGTCGCGGCCAGGACCAACCCGGCGATCAGCACGGCCACCAGCGACCAGCGCAGCACCGGGCGGCGACGCTCGGGCTCCCGCCGACGTCCGTACCGGCCGGGCGGGAACACCGGCGCGGCCGAGGGAATTGTGGCGTGCGTCTCGGTCACCGGCGGGTATCTCCTGGCGTTGTTGTCGGTCGCATCGGCAAGAATGACAGAGTCCATCTTCCCAGCCCGGGGCCGAGCCCGGAATGGCAGGTCGGCAGCCGCGCCGACAGGTCACCGCGGCAGGCCAGGCGAGCGACCCGGACCGGGCCGCCGGCGGGCACAGACGAGGAGCGCCCACGTTGGCAGAGAAGCTGCGTCTCATGGCCGTGCACGCACACCCGGACGACGAGTCCAGCAAGGGCGCCGCCACCATGGCGAAGTACGTCGCCGAAGGGGTGGACGTGCTGGTCGTGACGTGCACCGGGGGTGAGCGGGGCAGCGTGCTCAACCCCAAGCTGGACCGCCCCGACGTGTGGGCCAACATCGGCGAGATCCGGCGGGCCGAGATGGACGCCGCCCGGGCGGTGCTCGGCGTCGAGCAGGCCTGGCTGGGGTTCGTCGACTCGGGCCTGCCCGAGGGCGACCCGCTGCCGCCGCTGCCCGAGGGCTGCTTCGCCCTCCAGGATGTCGAGGTGGCGGCCGGGCCGCTGGTCAAGCTGATGCGGGAGTTCCGTCCGCACGTGGTGACCACCTACGACGAGGAGGGTGGCTACCCGCACCCCGACCACATCATGTGCCACAAGATCAGCGTGGCCGCGTTCGAGGCGGCCGGCGACCCGACCCGCCACCCGGAGCTGGGTGCCCCCTGGCAGCCGTTGAAGCTCTACTACGACATCGGCTTCTCCAGGGGCAAGCTCCTGGCCCTGCACGAGGGCACGCTGGCCGCGGGCCTCCCCTCGCCGTACGAGGACTGGCTCAAGCGCTGGGACGAGCGGCCGGACAAGGGTTCGCGGATCACCACCCGGGTGGAGTGCGCGGAATACTTCCCGGTCCGCGACGACGCGCTGCGCGCCCACGCCACCCAGGTCGACCCGGACGGCTTCTGGTTCCACGTGCCGATGGAGATCCAGCAGCACGCCTGGCCGACGGAGGACTTCCAACTCGCCCGCTCGACGGTCGAGTCCCCGCTGCCGGAGTCCGACCTGTTCGCCGGGGTACGGGAAGCCGCCCATGCCGGGTGACCGGCGGTCGGGGCTACGCTGACACTCCACCGCACATCGGAGAAAACACCATGCTGAACGTTGTCCAGGTGCTCGCGGAGAACAACTTCGGGGACACCCGCACGGGCGGCCTGGCCGGGCCGATGGGCCTCTTCCTCATCGTGCTGCTCGGCACCGCCACCGTCCTGCTGATCCGCAACATGAACTCCCGGCTGCGGCGGCTGCCCGAGCGGTTTCCCCAGCAGGGCGGCCCGGTCGAGACCGATCGGACCGATTCGTCGGCCACCGGTCCGTCGGACGGGACAACGGGGCAGGAATCACGTACGAACCTGCCCAGCGGCCACCAGCAGCCCTGAGTGGGGTGACCGGGGCGTGAATCACGCCGATCCGGGTCGTCGCCCCCTGTTGCGGCCACCCGGATTGGCTTAGCCTTCCGCCGGGGGACGAAAGTCCCTAGAGCCGTGCGCGGGAGGGGGTGCCATGACCGTCGTAGCCGCGTTCGTCCGTCGCGCCGTCGACGGCCCCGCGGACGGAGCCGGGCGGTGACCTCCGGCATCCCCGGCGCGTCCGACGACGGGCCGGAGCCGCCGGACACTCCGCTGCGGGTGCGTGTCCTCACCCTCGCCGTGGCACTGACCGCGCTGGTGGCGGTGGCGATCGGCCTGCGCCTGCCGACCGCGCTGCCGCCCGACGACCCGCTCCCGCCGGCGGCCCGGTTCGGCATCGTGGCCGCCGTGTTCGCGATCGCCCAACTCGCCCGGTTGAGGTTCCGCACCGCCACCGGCATGGTGAGCATCACCTGGGGCGAGGCGGCGCTGATCGGCTGCCTCTACCTTGCGCCGGCCGGCTGGTTGCCGGCCGCCGCGCTGCTCGGCACCGGCACGGCCTGGACGATCATGTCGCTGGCCGCCGACCGCCGTCCCCCGGTGGAGTTGCTGCGGATCGCCGCCTCGCTGACGGCGGCCACCGCGCTCGCCGTCGCCGTCACCACCGCGATCGGCGAGCCGTTGCTGGCCGGCCCCACCCCGGCGCTCGTGCCCGCCCTCGTGGCCGGTGCCGTCACCTACCTGCTGACCACCGCCGGGCTGGGCGGGGCGACCCTCGCCCTGCGGCACGGTGTGGCGGTCGGTCCGGCACTGCTCGTCGCGCTACGCGGCAAGGTGCTGATGTTCGTCGGCAACGTGGTGGTCGGGCTGGTCGTGGTGGCGTTGCTGGAGGTCGACCCGCGCTGGCTGCTGCTGCTCCCACCGCTGCTCTGGCTGCTCCAGCAGACCTACCGCCACCGGCTGCGCGCCGATCAGGAACAGCGCACCTGGCGGGCGTTCGCCGAGGCCACCGCCGCGCTCAACCAGCTCGACGAGCGGGGGGTGGCCACGGCGGCGGTGACCGGCGCGTTGACCCTGTTCGGCGCCGAACTGGTGGACGTCGACGTGGTCCGGGGCGACGGCCGGTGGCGGCGCTATCGGGGTGACGCCTCGGGCCAGGTGCGGGACCGGGAGGCCGGGCCGCCCGGCGGGGCCACCGTGGACACCCACGAACTGGTCCGGCCGCTCGTCGTCGGCGACGTCCAGGTCGGACAGTTGCGGGTCCGGTTCCCCTCCACCGGGCCGCCGAGCGACCGGGAACGGGACGCGGTGGCGGCCTACTCCGACGCATTGGCCGCTGCGCTGCACGACGCGGCGACCCATCGGGAGCTGCGGCTGGTCAGCGCCCGCTCGTCGTACGACGCGGTGCACGACGCGCTGACCGGGCTGGTCAACCGGACGGCCATGCTGACCAAGGGCGACCAGGCGTTGCGGCAGCTCGCCCACGACCATCCGGTGGCGCTGCTGCTGCTCGACATCGATCAGTTCAAAGAGGTCAACGACACCCTCGGACACGCGGCCGGCGATCAGCTGCTGCGGCTCACCGGCAACCGGTTGGGCACCCTGGCCCGCTCCGGTGACCTGCTCGCCCGGCTCGGTGGCGACGAGTTCGCCCTGCTGCTGACGTCGGTCCCGGTGCTCGGTGACCGGGCCGCCCCGATGGCGTACGCGCTGCGGCAGGCCCGGGAGATCGCCGAGCGGCTGGCCGCGCCCACCGAGGTGGCCGGAGTGCGGATGTCGGTAGAGGTCTCGGTGGGGGTGGTGGTGGCCGGGGCGGGCACCGCCGACCTGACCGAGCTGCTGCGCCGGGCCGACATCGCGATGTACCAGGCGAAGGAGGGCGGCGGCAGCGTCGCCGCGTACGACAGCACCCGGGACGCCGCCAGCACCGACCAGTTGGCCCTGCTGGCCGAGTTGCGGGAGGCGTTGCAGGCCGACGACCAGCTGGTGCTGGCGCTGCAACCGGCGGTCGACCTGAGCACCGGCGCACCGACCGGGGTGGAGGCGCTGATCCGTTGGCAGCACCCCCGGCGGGGCTGGCTCGGCCCGGCCGACTTCATCCGCCCGGTGGAGAACAGCGAGCAGCTCGGCACCTTCACCCGGTATGTGCTGGACAAGGCGCTCTCGGTGGCTGCCGAGTGGGCCCGGGACGGGCTGGACGTGCCGATCTCGGTGAACCTCTCGGCCCGCAGCCTGCTCGACCCCCGGCTGCCGGCGGAGATCGCCGACGCGCTGCGCCGCCACCAGGTGCCGGCGCACCGGCTGGTCCTGGAGATCACCGAGACGGTGGTGATGAGCGAGCTGGAGGTGATCGACGAGGTGCTGGCGACCCTGCGGTCGATGGGCGTCCAGTTGGCCGTCGACGACTTCGGCACCGGCTTCTCGTCGCTGTCGTTCGTGACCCGGATCGCGGTGGACGAGTTGAAGGTGGACCGGTCCTTCGTGATCCGGATGGCCGACTCGCCGGAGGCGGCGGCGATCGTCCGGGCGACTGTCGGTCTCGCCCACGAGTTGGGGCTGCGGGTGGTCGCCGAGGGGGTGGAGACTGCCGAGCAGCGGGCCGCGCTGGTGGCGTTGGGCTGCACTGCCGCCCAGGGCTACCACTTCTTCAAGCCGATGCCGGCCGACAAGATCGGCGCGGTGCTCGGCTCGCTGCGTGACTCCGCCGAGTCGAACGTCTTCCCGCTGCGCGCCGACGGCGCCTCCTGACCGGGCCGCAACCCCGCCGCAACCCCGCCCGTCCCCGCCCGGTCCCGCCCGTCCCCGCCCGGCCCGTCCCCGCCCCGCCCGCCCGGTCCGCCTGGTCCGCCCTGTCCGCCCGGCCCGCTTGCCCGGTCCGGGTCTGCGCGCCTGCCGGGGTCTGTCCGCCTGCCCGGTCCGTTCGGTCCGGGGCGGCTTGCCCGCCCGGTCCGCTCGCCCGTTCATCGTGATCGACTCAGGAGGGTCGATGTAGCGGTATCCGGCTGGCCGGATACCGCTACATCGGCGACATTGCGAGCAAGGCATGCCCGGGCGGGCGAGTGGGAGCGGGGTGGGGGTGGGGTCAGCCTCGGGGGAGGACCTCGGCGACGACTGACGGCATCGCGGCCCAGTCGGCGGAGGCGACGCTGGCGTGGGCGGCGGCGAGCTGGGCGAGCCGGGCCCGGGCGGCCGTCGGATCGGTGTTGCCGACCGCCGGGGGGACGTTCTGCGCGTCGGTCATCACCAGCAGGTAGTGGTTGGTGTCGTACCAGGAGGTGTCGATCCCACCGGTGACGTACGCGCTGGCGTCGCCGTCGAACAGCACGAACCACGGACGAAGGCTGGTGTCGGCGTACCGGCTGCGCGGGTCGCCGGACTGGGCCCGGTGCACCGCGGGAAACGCCTGCGCCTGACCCAGGGTGCCGGCGGCCGACAGGCCGGCCAGGTGCTGGGCGTACTCGATGTCGGTCCACAGGGTGTCGGTCGGGTTGCCCTCCTCGACGGTGCCGGGGATCAGCTCCACGATCACCTTGCCGGCGAGCTGCCCCCGGGTCGGCCAGCCGTTCGCGCGGGCGGCGGCATCCAGGGTGGCGTACCCGCCGCGCAGGTCGGCCGGGCGGAACACCCGGCTGCCGAGCCGGGCGGCGAGCACCGCGTCGAGCTGGACCGGTCCCTGCCCGGTACGGCTGCTGAAGCCGGTCTTCAGCTCCAGCTTGAGCTGGAGCGGCCCGGCGTCGGGGTGGGCGTCGAACCAGAGCCGGATGTCGTCCAGGCAGTTCTCCAGGTTCTTGTTGCGGGTGCCGGTGTAGAGCTGCGCGGGGGTGGTGGCGGCGACGCAGTTGTTGTCGTTGCCCAGCGGGTTGGAGTGGCTGACCCGCCACTGTTTGGTGATGATGTCCGGCCAGACGTCCAGCTCGATCAGGCCGGGGCGGGCGTCGAGCGCCTGCGCCAGATAGGTGTACGTCCCGCGTTCGTACGCGTTGTGCGTGCCGACCACGGTGGTCGCCGAGACCCGGGTGCCGGGGTCCACCGCAGCCGAGGCGGGGGCGGTGGTGCTGAACACCGCCGCGGCCACCGCGACCGAGGTGAGCGCCGACAGGAGACGGGAACCGCGCATGGGGGTACCTCCTCGCAGGGCCGGTGCCGGTCACCGCACCCGCACAGATCAAAGACGATGAATGTGAACGAGGGAAGGCCCGGTTTCGGCGGGACGGTTGCCCCGGCGGGTGCGCCCGGGGGTGGACAGGGCCGTCGGGTGAACCGACTCGCCCAGGCCACCTCGCCGTATCTGCTCCACCACGCCGACAACCCGGTCGTCCAACTCGGCCGCGTCGTCTGGCGGTCGGTCGCGCCGGCAGCACCACGCGGGTCTACCGCCTCGTCCTCGGGGTGACGAACCAGCCGGCGGGGGTGTCCAACTCGCCGGCCGGGGGTGACAGCCCGAGCGGGGCGGGGTCACCCGAGGTTCCTAAGGCCATTGAGAAGAAGGGCCGCGCTGGCGCGGGACTGGCGTCGGCGCTCGCCGAGCTGGCTGTACGTCCGCGCAGGGCTACCACTTCTTCAAGCCGATGCCGTCGGACAGGATCGCGACGTGCTCCGCTCGCTGCCGGACTCCGCCCAGGCGCGGATCTTCCCGTTGCGCGCCCGACGGCGCCTCCTAGCCCCCGGGGGGCCTAGGACCACCCCCGCTGGATCGGCGGGTTGACTTTGACGTTACGTCAACTTCTAACCTGGACCGGCACGACGAGATCAGGGCTGGACGGCGAGATCAGGGGTGGACGGCGATGGAATGGTCAATCCAGGACCTCGCCCGTTCGGCCGGGACGACCAGTCGGACCCTGCGCCACTACGGGCAGGTCGGACTGCTGGCTCCGAGCCGGATCGGTCGCAACGGTTACCGCTACTACGACCAGGAGTCCCTGGTACGGCTGCAGCGAATTCTGCTGCTGCGCGAACTGGGCCTCGCCCTGGCCGATATCGGCCAAGTGCTGGACGGTGAACGGGAGCCGACGGCCGCGCTCCGCACCCATCTGCGGCTCCTGTTGCGGGAGCGCGAGCGGATCGGGCGGCAGATCGAGTCGGTACGGACCACGCTGCGCAAGACGGAAGGAGGTGAACAACTCATGGTGGAGGAAGTGTTCGACGGCTTCGACCACACCCAGTACGAGCAGGAGGTGACGCAGCGGTGGGGCCGCGAGGCGTACCAGCGGGCGGACCAGTGGTGGCGCTCGCTCAGCGATGCCGACAAGAAGGCGTTCCAGCAACGTCAGCTCGACATCGCGGCCGACTTCGGCCGGGCGCACGACGTCGGCATCCCGGTCGAGAGCGACGAGGTGCAGGCGATCACCCAGCGCCTCTACGACTGGCTGTCGCTGACGACCGGGACGGTGACGAAGGAGTACTTCGTCAACCTCGGCGAGATGTATGTCGCGGACCCGCGCTTCACGGCGAACTACGACGTGCATGGCGACGGCACGGCGGTATTCACCCGGGACGCGATGAAGGTCTACGCCGAATTCGTCCGGGACGCGATGAAGGTCTACGCCGAGCGGAAGCTCAGCGGCTGATCCGGGCGGGCGGGGCTGCAGACCCGCTCACCCGCGTACGGGGGGTTATGGTCGTCGGGTGAATCGACTGGCCAGCGCGACCAGCCCGTACCTGCTCCAGCACGCCGCGAATCCGGTGGACTGGTGGCCCTGGTCCGCCGAGGCGTTCGCCGAGGCCCGGCGGCGCGACGTCCCGGTGCTCATCTCGGTCGGCTATGCCGCCTGCCACTGGTGCCACGTGATGGCCCACGAGTCGTTCGAGGACGAGACGGTCGGCGCACTGGTCAACGCCGGCTTCGTGGCGATCAAGGTGGACCGTGAGGAGCGGCCCGACGTGGACGCCGTCTACATGACCGCCACCCAGGCGATGACCGGTCAGGGCGGCTGGCCGATGACGGTCTTCGCCACCCCCGACGGCACCCCGTTCTTCTGCGGCACCTACTTCCCGAAGCCCAACTTCGTCCGGCTGCTGGAGTCGGTCGGCACCGCGTGGCGGGAGCAGCGGGAGGCCGTGCTGCGGCAGGGTGCCGCGGTGGTCGAGGCGATCGGTGGTGCCCAGGCCGTCGGCGGCCCCACCGCCCCGCTCACCGCCGACCTGCTCGCCGCCGCCGCCGCCCAACTCGCCAACGAGTACGACGAGACCAACGGCGGCTTCGGCGGCGCACCGAAGTTCCCGCCGCACATGAACCTGCTCTTCCTGCTCCGGCACCACCAACGGACCGGTTCGGCGGAGAGCCTGGAGATCGTCCGGCACACCGCCGAGGCGATGGCCCGGGGCGGCCTGCACGACCAGCTTGCCGGCGGGTTCGCCCGCTACTCGGTGGACGCCCACTGGACGGTGCCGCACTTCGAGAAGATGCTCTACGACAACGCCCTGCTGCTGCGGGTCTACACCCAGCTGTGGCGGCTCACCGGGGACCTGCTGGCCCGTCGGGTGGCCCGGGACACCGCCCGGTTCCTCGCCGACGAGCTGCACCGGCCCGGGGACGGCTTCGCCTCCGCCCTCGACGCCGACACCGACGGGGTGGAGGGCCTCACCTACGCCTGGACCCCGGCCCAGCTCGTCGAGGTGCTCGGCGAGGACGACGGCCGGTGGGCCGCCGACCTGTTCGACGTCACCGAGGAGGGCACGTTCGAACACGGCACGAGCGTGCTCAGGTTGGCCCGGGACGTCGACGACGCCGACCCGGAGATCCGGGACCGCTGGCGGGGTGTGGTGGGCCGGCTGCTGGCCGCCCGGGACACCCGCCCCCAACCGGCCCGCGACGACAAGGTGGTGGCCGCCTGGAACGGCCTGGCGATCACCGCGCTCGTCGAGTTCCTCCAGGTCGCCGCGATCCGGGTGGCCCCCGACGACGAGGACGCCAACCTGATGGACGGGGTCGCCATCGTCGTCGACGGGGCGCTGCGGGACGCCGCCGAACACCTGGCGGGCGTGCACCTGGTCGACGGTCGGCTCCGCCGGGCCTCCCGCGACAAGACGGTGGGTGATCCGGCCGGCGTGCTGGAGGACTACGGCTGCGTGGCCGAGGCGTTCTGCGCGCTGCACCAGCTCACCGGCGAGGGACGCTGGCTGGAGCTGGCCGGCGGCCTGCTGGACGTCGCGCTGGCCCGGTTCGCCGCCCCGGACGGCGGCTTCTACGACACCGCCGACGACGCCGAACGGCTGGTCGCCCGGCCGGCCGACCCGACCGACAACGCCACCCCGTCGGGCCGGTCGGCGGTCGTGGCGGCGCTGACCGCGTACGCGGCGTTGAGCGGGGAGACCCGCTACCGGGAGGCGGCCGAGGCGGCCCTGTCGACGGTCGCGCCGATCGTCGGCCGGCACGCCCGGTTCGCCGGGTACGCGGCCACCACCGGCGAGGCGCTGCTCTCCGGGCCGTACGAGATCGCGGTGGTCACCGACGACCCGGCCGGGGACCCGCTGGTCGCCGCCGCGCACCGGCACGCCCCACCCGGCGCGGTGGTGGTGGCCGGCCGGCCCGACCAGCCCGGCGTGCCGCTGCTCGCCGACCGGCCGCGGCTCGACGGACGGCCCACCGCGTACGTCTGCCGGGGGTTCGTCTGCCAGCGCCCGGTGACCTCGGTCGAGGACCTGGTCGCCCAGCTCACCTGAGCCGGCCCCGCCCGGGGTCCGCGGGCTGTCCGCCGGGGCGGCGACCGGCTCGGGTGGTCGCCCACGGCGAGCGGTGACCGGTTTCGGGTGGCCGTCCGCCCAGCCGGGTGGCCCTCGGGCCGGGCGGCGAACGGTCCCGGTTAGGCTGGCGGCGCTATGGATTCCCGTACCGGTCTGCCCGTCGTCGGCATGGTGGGTGGCGGCCAACTGGCCCGGATGACCCACCAGGCCGCCATCGCCCTCGGCCAGTCACTGCGCGTGCTGGCGCTCACCCCCGACGACGGTGCCGCGCTCGTCGCCGCCGACGTGCAGTACGGCGACCACACCGACCTCGCCGCGCTGCGTACCTTCGCCAAGGGCTGTGACGTGGTCACCTTCGACCACGAGCACGTCCCGACCGAGCACATCCGGGCCCTCGCGGCCGAGGGGGTGAAGCTCTTCCCGCCCGCCGACGCGTTGCTGCACGCCCAGGACAAGCGGGTCATGCGGGAACGGCTCGGCGCGCTCGGCGCCCCCAACCCCGCGTGGCGGCCGGTGGACGCCCCGGCGGACCTGCTCGCGTTCGGCGCGGAACAGGGCTGGCCGGTGGTGCTCAAGGCGGCCCGGGGCGGCTACGACGGGCGCGGCGTGTGGCTGGTCGACGACGCCGGGCAGGCCGCCGAGCTGGCCGCCACCCTGCTCGCCGGTGGCACCTCGCTGATCGTCGAGGAGCGGGTCGCGCTGCGCCGGGAGCTGGCCGTGCAGGTGGCCCGTTCGCCGTTCGGGCAGGTCGCCGCGTACCCGGTGGTGGAGACGGTGCAGCGGGACGGGATCTGCGTCGAGGTGCTCGCCCCCGCGCCCGGTCTGCCGGAGGAGTTGGCCGTCGCCGCCCAGCAGCTCGCCATCGACCTGGCCACCGCGCTCGGCGTGGTCGGCCTGCTGGCGGTGGAGCTGTTCCAGACCGATGCCGGCCTGGTCGTCAACGAGCTGGCGATGCGTCCGCACAACTCCGGGCACTGGACCATCGAGGGGGCCCGGACCTCGCAGTTCGAGCAGCACCTGCGGGCGGTGCTCGACTACCCGATGGGGGACACCGCGCTGACCGCCCCGGTGGTGGTGATGGCGAACGTGCTCGGCGGTGAGCCGGGTGGGATCTCCCTCGACGAGCGGCTGCACCACCTCTTCGCCGCCGAACCGGGCGCCCGGGTCCACCTGTACGGCAAGCAGGTCCGACCCGGCCGCAAGATCGGGCACGTCACGGTGCTCGGGAACGACCTGGACGACGTACGGGCGCGGGCCGCGCGGGCTGCCCGTTGGCTGCGGGAGGGACACGGGTGAGCACCGTCGGGCTGATCATGGGCAGCGACTCGGACTGGCCGGTGATGAGGGCCGCCGCCGACACGCTGGACGAGTTCGAGGTGCCGTACGAGGTGGCGGTGATCTCCGCGCACCGCACCCCGGTCAAGATGATCGAGTACGGCCGGGACGCCGTCGACCGGGGACTCAAGGTGATCATCGCCGGGGCGGGGGGCGCCGCCGCGCTGCCCGGCATGGTCGCCTCGGTCACCCCGCTGCCGGTGATCGGCGTACCGGTCCCGCTGAAGCACCTGGACGGGATGGACTCGCTGCTGTCCATCGTGCAGATGCCGGCCGGGATTCCGGTGGCCACCGTGTCGATCGGCAACGCTCGCAACGCCGGCCTGCTGGCGGTCCGCATCCTCGGTGCCACCGACCCGGCGCTGCGCACCCGGATGACGGCCTTCCAGGCCGACCTGGAGGACCTGGTCGCCGAGAAGGACGCCGCCCTCCGCGCCTCCCTGGCCTGACGGACGCCCCCGCCCTACCGACCCGGGGCTGCCCTCGCCGATGTTGCCGGGCGGGCTGCCTTCGCAGTGGGGGCGATACTGCGGCATCCAGGCGTCGCCGACACCGCAACCTCGCCCCCATTGAGTCGATCATGCAGGGCACGCCACCCCGTTGACCGGACGGGCGTGGCGGGGCCGATCGCGCAGGGAGCGGGCGTGCTCAAGCGCTACCGGCGCACGCCGGGCCCACCCCTGACGCCCGCGCCCACCCGGCCCACCCCTGACCTCCGCGCCCACCGGGCCCACCCCTGACATCGCGGCCACCCGGCCCACCCCTGACATCCGCGGCCACCCGGCCCACCCTTGACGCCCGCGACCACCGGGCCCACTCAGCCCAGCCACCGTCCGACCCCGCCGTGACCCTCCGCTTCATCTCATGGCGCGCAGGGCCGTCTGCAGCCGGTCCTGGGCGCGGCGGCGACGTTCGTTGCTCGCCCCGAGCACCAGCAGCACCAGGCCGACCGGGATGAGCACCAGCCAGGGGCCGAGGCTGAACAACGCGTGTACCGCCGCGATCGCGGTCACCGCCGCGCCGACGATCACCGGGGCCTGCTGCCGGCTGGTCGAGCCGAAGACGAGCACCGCCACCGCACCGAGCAGCAGGAGCACCTGACGCAGCATGCTGGAGTCGGTGGCCAGCACGATCGCCAGCGTCGGCACGAACGCCGCGACCAGCGCCGGGCCGTACGCCACCCAGCTGGACAGGTCCGGGCGGTGGCGTAGCTCCAGCATGCCGACCAGCAGGGCGAGCGCCGCGAACGGCAGCGTGTACGCCTCGGGCAGCGCCACGTCGGCGACCCGCATCAGGATCCACCAGGCGACGATCTCGCAGGCGACCACCGCCCAGAAGAGGATCCGCCGCTCCACCGGTCGCCGCCCCGGCCGGACGGCGGCCAATCCCAGCACCGCTCCCCAGGCGGCGAGCAGGGCGGCGATGTGCCGGGGGGAGTCGAACGCCAGGGCCAGGGCGATGAGCGCGGCGGCGTACCCGCTCCACTCGACCGTGGCGGCCTCCCGTTGCGCCTCGGGTCGACGCAGCCGGGGCAGCGTCGCGGCGAAGACCTGCAACGCCGCGCCCACGGCGAGCACCCCGAACGCCGACCAGACGGCGGCCAACCCGGCCACCAGACCGGCGGTGAGCACGAAGAGCTGCGCCATCAGCGAGGCGAACAGCCAGCCGAGGATGCGGGCCCGCCCGGTGGTGCCGAAGAACGCGGCGACCGCCCCGACGCCGACCGCGCCGCCCAGGGTGAACAGGGTCAGGCCCTGATCGGCCAGGCTGCCGGCCAGCCCCGCGCCGCCGCCGGCCAGCCCGATGAGGAAGACCAGCACCCGGGCCAGTCGCAGCGACCGGGCCCGCTCGGCCAGCGGGGGCGGCGGGGTCAACGCGAGCCCCAGCATCGAGATGGTGAACACGGCGAGGGCGGCCAACGCGTTCTGCGGCCAGGCCATGCCCAGGGCGATCGGCGTGATCAGCAGCGTCACCGCCAGACCGGGCAGCACCACCGGCACCGCCCGGGACCGACGCCCACCGGACAGGCCGGTGGCGGCCAGCGCGGCGGTGCCGGTGAGCAGCAGCGCGGTGAGCACGTGTGTCGGGTCGACCAGTTCCGGCGGCGGGGTACGCAGCTGAGGCGGTGGCCCCTGCCAGATGTGGGCGAGCATCCGGTGCGGCTCGACCAGCGCCACGAAGAGCAGCGGTGCGAGGGAGATCAGGGCCAGCACGGTGGGTACGGCCGCCGCGGCCAACGCCCCGGCGGCGGGGCTGATCCGCCACCGTCGCTGTGTACCGTCGTCCGGCAGCCGGCGCAGCGCCCCGTCCAGCAGGACCGTCCAGCGGCGCGTCGGCTGGGCGGACCCGAGCGGTGGCACGGTCGCGGCCCGGACCAGTTCGGCGAGCACCCCGAGCAGCGCCGCCGCGGCGGCGAACACCCCGGACGGCAGGTCGACGAAGATGGCGGCCAGCGCGCTGATGGTCGCCCCACCGGCGATCGCCGCGCTCGCGTACGGCAGATACTGCGGGACCTGGCGACGGACGGCGGCCACGGCGGCGAGTCCGAAGCTGGACGCGGCCAACGCGGCGGTCAGCACCACCTGCGCCCCGTGGCCGAACTCGGCGGCGAGGGCGGCCACCGCACCGGGGAGCGCGAGCAGCGCGGCGGCCGTCGCCGCGCCCCCGATCTGCACCAGGTGCGGCGGCATCCCCTCGGTCTCGACGTCGTCCACCAGGGAGGGGGCGACGGACCGGGCCACCGCCGCCACGGCCAGCCCGATCAGCGCGATGCCGCCGAGGGCGAGCGCGGTGGTCCACGGGCGCACCAGTCCGGCCCCGGCGGCGTGCAGCGCGACCACCCCGGCGACGGTGGCCCGGGACAGCCCGGCGCGCGGGTCGGCGGAGGCCACCGCAGCCATCGCGAACACGGTGGCGACGGTCAGCCCCACCAGGACGGGTGACCACCAGGGCAGGTCGAAGGCGGCCGGGACGCCGACGGTGGCCAGCACCGCGCCGACGCCCGCCACGTCGTACTTCCAGGGGGTGGGGAGCAGGATCGCGGCGGCCAGCGCGAGCAGCGCCAGCGCGACCGGGGCCTGCCAGGTCTGGCCGCCGGTCGGCGCGGCCGGCCAGCCGGTGAGGTCGCCGGCCCAGATCGGGCCCGGGGTGGCCAGCACACCCACCCCGCCGCGCAGCGCCGACCAGCCGGCCAGCACCCCGATCAGGGCGGCACCGACGGCGATGCCGAGCACCGGCCCGCGACGCCACTCCTCGGGCATCGCCCGGGCGGCGACGGCGACCACCAGCACCAGCACGGCGGCGACCGCGAGCTGCCCGCCGGGAGAGATCACCGCCGTGATCCGGGCCAGGGTGGCGATCAGTGCCGCGGTGACGGCGGCGGCGGCCAGGTCGGCGCCGTCCAGCGCCAGGTCGGAACGCCGACCCGCGTCGATCCGGCCGGCGAAGAGCAGCAGCAGGGTGGCGATCAGCATCAGCCCGCCGAGCCAGGCGTCGGCGGCCGTCCGGCCCGGGGCGAAGAAGGACGCCCCGATCACCGCCAACGCGCCCAGTCCGGTGCCGACGGCGTGCGGCGGGCTCAGGTGCCGCTGCGACACCTGCATCATCGCCGCATAGCCGAGGGTGACGCAGACGGCCAGGAAGCTCGCCGCCAGGATCGGCACCGTCAACTCCCGGAGCACCGCCGGGGTGAGCACCGGCCCGGACGGCTCGGTGGCCGCGACGAACGCGGCGACCGCGCCGGGCAGCGCCAACGCCGCCCCGCCGGCTGCCCACCCGGAGAGGACGTCGGCGGCGGCCGGGGCGATCCGTACCCGGGGTGCGAGCGCCACCAGCACGCCCGCCAGCATCAGCACGGCCAGGGCGGCGGCGGTCACCGACGGCCGGCTCAGCGCGGCGCCGGCCCCGATGAAGCCGACCACGGTGGCGGTGCCGGCGTGCACCACGGCCGCCCGGGTCGTGCCGGCGGAGATCCCGGCAACGCCGATCGCGACCGCCGCCAGCACCATCGGCCAGGGCGCCGCCGCCCACCCCAGACCCAGTGAGGCGGGTACGGCCAGCGCGGTCAGCCCCGCGCCGACCACCGCGAACTCGCGGCGGATCTCCGGCGGCAGGGCCAGCACCGCCGCGACGGTGAGCAGCAGGGCGCTGGCGGCGAGCTGCCCGGCGGACGGACCGGCCGTCGCCGCCACCTCGCCAGGGAACGCGGTCAGGTCGGCCCGCCAGGCCGGCAGCGCCGCCTGGACCGGTGCCAGCCCGGCCCGCAGCGCGCCGCCGGCCACCACCAGGCCGCTGACGGTCAGCGCCGCGGCGGAGGCGAGCTGCGGCCCACGCCGGGCCGCCTCCGGTACGGCCCGCACGGCCAGCCCGGTCAGCATGATGACCACGGCTATCAACAGCAACGCCCGGTCCGGGAAGGCCACCGCGGCGATCCGCCCGAGCGCGCCGATCACGGCCAGGGTGAGGATGCCGGCCCCGACGTCCGGCAGCGGCGGGCGGCGCAGCAGCAGGGTGCCGGCCAGGGCCACCATCGCGGCCAGCAGCAGCGCCGCACCCGCCCCGGTGGCTGCCGGCACGGTCTGCACCCGCAGCAGCGCGGTGACCGCGTACGCGAGGGCGAGCGCCACCGCCACCCCGTGCAGCAGCCAGGTCAGTTCGGACAGCCCCGGCACCGGTCGGGCCGCACCGGTCGGGGTGGCCGCCGCGCCGTCGAGCACCTCGGCCGACTCCTCGGGCGCGCCCTCCGGCCGACCGTCCGGGGTGACCCGCTGCCGGGGCGGCGCGGTGGGGGTGGCGGTCGTGGGCTCCGGTCGGGCCGGTCGTTCCCGCATGATGCCGGAGCGGACCAGCCCGAGGTCGAGCACGGCCACCACGGTGAGCACCACGGCCCAGCCGGTCGGGCCGCTGATCCACCCGTAGGCGAGCAACGGCACCACGGGTTGGGCGGCCAGCACCGCCGCGAACCGGGGGGCCCGTAGGCCGGTGCCGGCGGCGTAGGCGAGGGCGACCCCGGTGGTCAGCGCGAAGATCGCACCGGAGAAGATCGCCCCGGAGGCGCCGATCCGGTCCACCGCCCACAGGGCGTACCCGGCCAGCGGCACCAGCAGCAGGCCGACCGTGGCGATCGTCTCGGCGGTGGAGGTCAGCCCCCGCTTGGCCAGCACCGGCGGGGCGAGCAGCAGCAGCACGGTGGCGACCAGCAGGATGCCGAGCCGGGCCAGGGCGTCCATCGAGCTGGTGGCGACGGCGGCGAAGACCACCGCGGCCACCGCCAGCACCAGGGCGCCCAGCCCGAGCGGGATGTTCTGCACCTCCCGGGAGGACGCCTCCGCCGGATGCTCCGGGTTGTCCGCGCCCAGCCAGGTGGCGGTCCGGTACGGCGGTGGGAGCGGCGGTTCGTCCGGGCCGGCCGGGGTGCCCTGCCGGGGCACCCGGGGCGGCGCTCCGGTGGTGGCGGTCGGCGGTCGGCGGCCCGCCTTGCGGCGCAGCACCCGACGCGGCCGGGTGGCCTGCTTGACGCGTTCCTCACCGGCGTGGGCGAGGATGTCGCGCTGGAAGAGGGCGGCCTGCATCTTGGCGGCGATCTGCCGTTGCTCCCGGGCGATCTCGGCGTCGCGTGCCTTCATCTCCGCGATGGAGCGTTCGATCTCGGCCAGGTGCTCGCGCCACTGCGGTTGCTCGGCCCCACAGTTGGGGCAGCGGGCCGCCGGCTTGATCTGCCGCCCGCACGAGGAGCACTGGAAGCTCTCCACGACATCCCTCCACCCGGCCGGCCGCACTGTGGACGCCGTCCCCACGCAGCATGCCCTGAGCGGGCGTGGATTTCGACACCTGCCGCTCCGTTAGGGGTACAAAAAACGCGCCGGTGCGGGGAGTGTCACCTCCCGCACCGGCGCGTTCCGGGCATTGTCAGGGGCGTCCCATGCCCCGGTATTCCCAGCCGGCCTGGGTCCACAGTGCCGCGTCGAGGCAGTTACGGCCGTCGACGACCTTGCGCCCGGCGGCCAGTTCGCCGAGGGCGACCGGGTCGGCGTTGCGGAAGTCGGCCCACTCGGTGAGTACGCAGACCAGGTCGGCGCCGGAGACCGCGTCGTTCATGCTGTCCTCGAAGATCAGCTCCGGGGCGATCCGGCGGGCGTTCGCGGCGCCCTGCGGGTCGTACACGTGCACGTCGGCGCCGGCCTTGGCGAGCAGTGCGGCGACCGCGAGCGCCGGGGCGTCGCGGACGTCGTCGGTGTTGGGTTTGAAGGTCGCGCCGAGCACCGCGATCCGGGTGCCGGAGAAGTCCGGGCCGGCCGGGCCGGTGCGGCGGCCGAGCAGGTCGGCGGCGAGCTGGAGGACCCGGGTCCGGCGACGCAGGTTGATCAGGTCCACCTCGTGCAGGAAGCGCAGCGCCTCGCCGGCACCCAGCTCCTGGGCGCGGGCCTGGAAGGCGCGGATGTCCTTGGGCAGGCAGGCGCCGCCGAAGCCGAGGCCGGCCTGGAGGAACCGGTTGCCGATCCGAGGGTCGTAGCCGATGGCGCGGGCGAGCTGGGTGACGTCGCCGCCGCTGGCCTCGCAGACCTCGGCCATCGCGTTGATGAAGGAGATCTTGGTGGCCAGGAAGGCGTTCGCGGCGACCTTGACCAGCTCGGCGGTGGCGAAGTCGGTGACCACCAGCGGGACCTCCCGGTCCTCGGTGGCGGCCAGGTCGAAGACGCCCTTGTGGGCGGCGTAGAGCATGGCGTTGGCCCACTCGCTCTTGACGCCGACCACGATCCGGTTGGGGCGCAGCACGTCGTCGACGGCGAAGCCCTCCTGGAGGAACTCGGGGCTCCAGGCCACCTCGACGGCCAGGTCGGTGGGGGTGTGCTTGCCGACGAGCTGCTCCACCCACTCGGCGGTGCCGACCGGCACGGTGGACTTGCCGACGATCAGCGCCTTGCGGGTGAGCTGCTGGGCCAGGGCGGTCACCGAGGCCTCGACGTACGACAGGTCGGCGCCCATGCCGTCGGCGCGCTGCGGGGTGCCGACGCAGATGAAGTGCACGTCGCCGAAGTCGGCGGTCTCGGCGATGTCGGTCGAGAACCGCAGCCGGCCGGCGGCCAGGTTACGCCGCAGCAGCTCGTCGAGGCCCGGTTCGTGGATCGGCACCTCGCCCGCGTTCAGCTTGGCGATCTTGTCGACGTCGACGTCGAAGCCGAGGACCTCGTAGCCCAACTCGGCGTAGCAGATGGCGTACGTCGCGCCGAGGTAGCCGGTGCCGAGGAAGGTCACCCGCGGACGCGGCGCACCCGAGGGGGGCGTCACCGGGGAGATGGTCGGCGCCGGCTGGATGTTCGGGTACGGGATCGTCACGCCTGTCTTCTCCGCTCGCGCTGGCGGCGCTTCACTGCGTCGCAATCGGCTGCGGCGCCTGGCCGGGCACCGATGGAAAACCTGTCGTCATGTCAGCGTAGTTGTGCGCTCTCGGGGGCCGCGCGGCGTGATCCTACCTGTCGGTAACATGACGGGGGTCGCGATGGCTATTCTTCAACTGCAGCAGTCGGCGGCCTGAGGGACGTCACAGACTGCGCATGATAGCCGTGAAATGGGAGGGTCGACATGGCCGCAGAGCAGACGTTCGACGTCTACCGGTTGCCCGAGGAGCACGACGCGGTCCGCGAGGCGGTCCGCGATGTCTGTGCCGCCAAGGTGGCCCCGCACGCGGCCGAGGCCGACGAGACCGGCGAGTTCCCCCAGACGTCGTACGAGGCGTTGCGGGCCGCCGACTTCCACGCCCCGCACATCCCCGTCGAGTACGGCGGTGCGGGGGCGGACGCCCTGGCCACCGCGATCGTGATCGAGGAGGTGGCCCGCGCCTGCGCCTCGTCGTCGCTGATCCCGGCGGTGAACAAGCTCGGCACGATGCCGCTGATCCTGGCCGGCTCCGAGGAGTTGAAGCAGTGCTACCTGACCCGGGTCGCCGCGGGTGAGGGGATGTTCTCGTACTGTCTGTCGGAGCCGGAGGCGGGTAGTGATGCGGCGTCGATGAGTACCCGGGCGGTGCGTGACGGTGATCACTGGGTGCTCAACGGGGTGAAGCGGTGGATCACGAACGCGGGGGTGTCGGAGTTCTACACGGTGTTCGCGGTGACCGACCCATCCGCCCGGTCGCGGGGGATCTCGGCGTTCGTGGTGGAGAAGTCCGATCCGGGGGTCAGCTTCGGCGCGCCGGAGAAGAAGCTCGGGATCAAGGGTTCCCCGACGCGGGAGGTCTATCTCGACAACGTGCGGATCCCGGCGGACCGGATGATCGGCGCGGAGGGCACCGGTTTCGGCACCGCGATGCGGACCCTGGACCACACCCGGGTCACCATCGCCGCGCAGGCCGTCGGGATCGCCCAGGGGGCCCTGGACTACGCCAAGGGGTACGTGCGGGAGCGTAAGCAGTTCGGCAAGGCGGTCGCCGAGTTCCAGGGTGTGCAGTTCATGCTCGCCGACATGGGCATGAAACTGGAAGCCGCCCGGCAGTTGACGTATGCGGCGGCCGGGAAGTCGGAGCGGGGTGACGCGGACCTGACGTACTTCGGTGCGGCGGCGAAGTGCTTCGCCTCGGATGCGGCGATGGAGATCACCACCGACGCGGTGCAGTTGCTCGGCGGGTACGGCTACACCCGCGACTACCCGGTCGAGCGGATGATGCGCGACGCCAAGATCACCCAGATCTACGAAGGCACCAACCAGGTCCAACGCATCGTCATGGCCCGCCAACTCCTCAAGGACTGACCGCCTGTCTCGTAGCTCTTCCGTCCCGGACGCCTGCTTCGCACCTGACAGTCTGTGTCAGTCGTCCACCTCGGCGGCAGGAGGGTGCTGGCGGGTCAGCGGGTGAGGCCGACGAGGGTGGCGAGGCGGGCCACGCCGGCGGCCGGCGGGCCGTTGCGGGCGATCTCGGCGACGAGGGTACGCGCGGCAGGGCGGTAGCGGACCTCGGCGGGCGCGATGGTGTCGGCCTCGACCAGCGTGAGCCCGGCGGCGGTGAGGTCGCCGGCGTCGAGGTAGGCGCGGGCCGCGTCGACGAGGTGCGCGGCCCGATGCTCGACGGGGAGCCGACGCCAGTCGTCCCGGCGGACGGCCTTTTCGTGGCGGTAGACGGCCTGGGCGGTGTCGCCGAGGCGCAGGGCGGCGAGAAAGCGGGCCAGCAGCACGGCGGTGGGGCCGAACGCGGTGTGCTGAGGGTCGTCGTCGCCGGGAAAGCGATCGGCCAGGGCGGCGGCATGATCGATCAGGTGGTCGGCGCGGCGGCCGTCACCGCAGCCGGCCGCGGCCAGCGCGGCCTGGAGGAACAGCGTTCCCCGTACCGCATCGTCGGCGGCGGTGCCGATGGCGGCGACGGCGGCCGTCAGGGCGAGCCGGTCTCGGCCGAGCGCGCGCAGCGCCTGGGCGACCGCGATGGTGGCGGTGCCGGTGCGGACGGGGTCGCCCACGGCGGCGGTGACGGCCCGATCGGCAGCGAGCCAGCCGAGGTCGGCCTCGCCGAGCTTGACCAGCACCGAGGCGGTGATCCGGTACGCGGACACCAGCGGCCCCGGCGTGGCGTGGGCGGCGTCGAGCAGGGTGGGCAGGGCCCGGAGAAGTTGCGTGTAGTGGGCGTGCTGGTAGCTGAGCCAGGCGTGCGCGACGTGCCGACCCACCTCGTCGGGCGACACCGTCCGGGCGGGCCGCTGGTGGTAGCGGGCCAGGGCGGCACGGACCGCGTCGACCCCGTCGAGGCCGGCGGTCGCCGTCGGTAGCGGTCTGCGGGGGTCGAGCAGGACGGCCGGGTCGAGGCGCAGCACCTCGGCGATCTCCTGGACGGTCGAGTAGCGGTCCAGGCTGCGTACGCCGCGTTCGACCTTGTCCACCCAGCTCTTCGACTTGCCGAGCCGGTCGGCGAGCATCTGCTGGGTCATCCGGCGGCGTACCCGCCAACGGGCCACCCGCCGGCCGATCGGCAACTCGTCGGCGTCGGACAGGACCGGGCGGGTCACCGGTCCCGCCCTGTCGGCGGGTGGACGGCGGTGGTGGACTCCCCGCAGCGCGGACACCACCTCGACTTGACCCGGAACGCGAGCAGCCCGACCAGAAAGCCCGGCACCAGGCCACCGAACACCATCACCACGACTCCCGAAACCACAGACGTCCTCACTTTCTGGCCTGCCCAGGGCGGTACGTTGCCGCACTTCCGTCACGCAAGTGGCAAAGGGCGTTGCGGAACGTGTCCGACATGTAGCTAGAGTTCCGCATCAAGTGATGCAGCGCAAGGCTGCTCGCGCATCCGTATTGATTGGCCTCAGGTTCGGCGTGACAACGTGATGATGGGGGTGCACGATGTGTGCATGCCTCGATTCACTCCGGCAACACCACGGTCCCGCAGACTCGGCCGGGAGCTTCGTAAGCTCCGCGAGGCGAAGGGGCTGACCGGTGATCGCGCGGCGGAGATCGTCTGCTGCTCGTCGTCCCGGATCAGCCGGATCGAGTCCGGCGAGATCAAGCTCCGTGCCGGCGACGTCATGGAGCTACTGGTCGCGTATGGCGTCAAGATTGACGGTGAAGCCGGCACCTCCCTGTTGGAGCAGGCCCGTGGCCTGCGTGAGGAGGGCTGGTGGCAGCGTCTCGGCGGCAAGTACGCCACCTACATCGCGTACGAGACCGAGGCCATCGAACTCAAGAACTTCGAGCCGATGCTGGTGCCCGGTCTCCTACAGACCGAGGCGTACGCCCGCGAGGTCAGCGTCATCGGCCGGGAGACCGATCCGGAGGGGATCAAACAGCGGGTCGCCGCCCGGATGACCCGGCAAGAGGTTCTGCATCGCAAGCCGACGCCGCTGCGGATGCACGCGATCCTCTCCGAGGCTTCGGTGCGGACCGAGGTCGGCGGCCCGGACGTGCTCCGCGAGCAACTCCACCACCTGGTCACGTTGAGTCGACTGCCGAACGTCACGATCCAGGTGTTGCGCTTCGAGGCCGGCGCTCATCTGGCGGACGGTAGTGGTTTCGTCCTGCTCGCCTTCGAACCGGACGACCCACCGTTGGGCTACATCGAAACCCTTGCCGGCGAACTGTTCCTGGAGTCGAGCCGCGACCTGGCGCGACTGTCGGCGGCGTACGACAATCTGAAGACGCTGGCGATGTCGCCCGCCGAGTCGATCAAGTTCATCAGGGAGTTGAGCGAGCATGGAGCGTAACGCCTGGCGCACGTCGAGCCGGTCCGGCAGCAACGGCCAGTGCGTCGAGGTGCGGGACCGGGGCGCGCAGGTCGACGTCCGCGACTCCAAGGCCCCCGACGCCGGCACGCTGAGCTTCGAGCCTGCCGTCTGGGATGCGTTCATCAGCGGCTTCAAGGCGTCGCACTGACTGCTCTGGCCTGCCATCCGGCGACGGCAGGACGGCGGTTGACCTGCCGCCCGTCGCTGCACCTCGTTGCAGTGGCCGCCCTCAACCTTGGCGAGTAGATGGGTCGGCTCGGGTGGGCCGGTCCTGCCGGCCCACCCGACGCGGTCAACGGTTGTCGGGGCTGTTCTCCGGCTTCGCGCCGTAGCGCGGCGGCGCGGACCACGGCGACTCGGTCCCGGTCCGTCGGGGCAGCGGCTCGGTGGGGGTGTCCAGGTCGGGATAGCCGAGGGTGAGTGGGACGGTGTCCGGCTCGCTGCGGGCGGGCGGACCGGCCGGCGGCCAGTCGCTCGTGGCATAGCTGGGCGGCGGCGGGTTGTCGTAGTCGGCCGGGGCCGATTCCGTCCCCATCACCGGTTGCGGCCAGCGCCGCCACCGCTGGGCGCTGAACACGGCCACCAGCAGCAGCAGGCCGATCAGGAACAGGGTGCCGTTCTGCACCGGCTGGCGCAGCGGCAGCGGGTCGCCGAGCACCTTCCAGCCGCTCGGAATCCAGTCGAGCACGGTGAACGGGGCGATGAACATCCCGACGTACGGGGTGATCAGCAGCAGCCCGGCGACGAGCGGCCCGACCGGTGAGGTGCGCAGCGTGCCGACCAGGCCGAGCAGAATGCCGGCGATGCCGAGGTAGACGGCCGGCTCGATCAGGTTGGCCGTGCTGTACGTGCCGATCTCCACCCAGCGGTCCACGGTCCGGCCCGACCCGTCCTGCCCGAGGGTGATCAGCACCCACGTGACGGGTGCCACCACCAACCCGGCGAGGAAGCTCCAGAGATGTCGCATTGGCGCACCGTACCGTTTCTGCCATGACCGAGCACCCCACCACCCCTCCCGGCAAGCCGACGTCGTACTCCCGGGTCACGCTGAGTCGCATCATGACCGCTGTCGATGTCAATCTGTACGGAACCGTGCACGGTGGGGTGTTGATGAAGTTCGTCGACGACGTGGCCGGTGCGGCGGCGGCCCGGCACAGCGGCGGCACGGCGGTGACCGCCTCGATCGACGAGATCGTCTTCTCCGAACCCGTCCGGGTGGGTGACCTGGTGCACGCCCACGCCCAGGTCAACTGGACGGGCAACACCTCGATGGAGGTGGGGGTGAAGGTGGTCGCCGAGCGCTGGGACTCGGCCGAGGACGAGCCGGTCCGGGTGGCCACCGCGTACCTCGTCTTCGTCGGCGTGGACGTGGCCGGCGCCCCCCGCCCGGTCCGCCCCGTCCTCCCGGAAACCCCCGACGACCACCGTCGCTACAAGGAGGCGGAAATCCGCCGCGCCCACCGCCTCGCCAAACGCCGCGCCATCCAAGCCCACCGCGCCTCCTGACCCCCACCTCCCCAGCTCGCCCCGGTGATCAAGAGGTTTACGTCAATCCCGCGCTGAAAACTGACCCAATCCTCTTGATCACCGGGGCGGGGCGGGGCGGGAAGGTGGGGGGAGACGGATTGTGTGCGCGGGGCACGTTTCCGTGGTGGGCCCCGGTGTGGATGATGACGCTGCCAGGTAGGCAAGATGGCGGTATGGCCGGGCACAGTGCCGTGTGGGCCTCAGGGAGGGTGGAGCGGTGGGTGACGTGCTGTGGACGCCGCCGGCGGACGTACGCGAGCGGTCCCGGATCGGGGGCTACCTGCGGTGGCTGCGGAAGCACCGGGGGCTGGACTTCGCCGACTACGACGCGCTGTGGCAGTGGTCGGTCACCGACCTGGACGCCTTCTGGCGCTCGATCTGGGACCACTTCGAGGTGGTGGCGCACACCCCGCCGACGGCGACCCTGGGTGATGCGGCGATGCCCGGCGCCCGGTGGTTCCCCGGCGCGACGCTCAACTACGCCGAGAACGTGCTGCGGATGCCCGGCCGCGCCGATGACGACCCGGTGGTGGTCGCGCACTCCCAGACCCGCCCGCCGGTCACCCTGACCGCAGCCGAGCTGCGCGAGCAGGTCCGTCGGGTGGCGGCCGGGCTGCGCCGGCTCGGCGTCGTCGCCGGGGACCGGGTGGCCGCGTACGCGCCGAACATCCCCGAGACGTACGTGCTGCTGTTGGCGACCAGCAGTCTCGGGGCGATCTTCTCGTCCTGTGCCCCGGAGTTCGGCACCCGCAGTGTCGTCGACCGCTGGCAGCAGATCGCGCCGAAGGTCCTGGTGGCCGTGGACGGCTACCGGTACGGCGACAAGCCGGTGGACCGGCGGCCGGAGGTGGCCGCCATCCGGGCCGCCCTGCCGTCGCTGGCGTACACCGTCGACATCCCCTACCTGCACCCGGCCGGCCCCGACGGCTCTGCCCCGACCGGCCCCGGCGGCTCCGACGGCTCTGCCCCGGCCTCCGCGCTGCCCGGCGGCCCCGCCGACCGCGCGGAGGCCGCGTCGGACGGCGTACCGCAGGGCGTCCTGAGCTGGGCCGAGCTGGCGGCGGAGACCGACGAGCCGCTGACCTTCACCCCGGTCCCGTTCGACCATCCGCTCTATGTGCTCTATTCCTCCGGCACCACCGGCCTGCCCAAGCCGATCGTGCACGGGCACGGCGGCATCCTGCTGGAACACCTCAAGATGCTGGCCCTGCACCACGATCTCGGCCCGGCCGACCGGTTCTTCTGGTTCACCACCACCGGCTGGATGATGTGGAACTTCCTGGTCTCCGGGCCGGCCGTCGGGGCGACGATCGTGCTGTTCGACGGCAACCCCGGCCACCCGGACCTGGGCGCGCTGTGGCGGTTGGCCGAGGAGACCGGTGCCACGTACTTCGGCACGTCCGCGCCGTTCCTGCTGGCCTGCCGCAAGGCCGGCCTGGTGCCCAAGGACGTCGCCGACCTGTCCGCGCTGCGCGGGGTCGGCTCCACCGGCGCGCCGCTGCCCGCCGAGGGCTTCACCTGGGTGTACGAGACGGTCGGCACCGACCTTCAGCTCCAGTCGCTGTCCGGCGGGACGGACGTCTGCACCGGCTTCGTCGGTGGGGTGCCGCTGCTACCGGTGTACGCCGGGGAGATCACCTGCCGGGCGCTCGGCGCGAGGGTGGAGGCCCGCTCGGCCGACGGCACCCCGGTGCTGGGGGAGTTGGGCGAGCTGGTGATCACCGCACCGATGCCGAGCATGCCGGTGGGGTTCTGGAACGACCCGGACGGTCGCCGCTACGCGGAGGCGTACTTCGACGTCTATCCCGGGGTGTGGCGGCACGGCGACTGGATCACGATCAACGAGCGGGGTGGCTGTGTGATCACCGGCCGCTCCGACGCCACCCTCAACCGGGGCGGCGTACGGCTCGGCACGGCCGAGTTCTACTCGGTGGTGGAGAGCCTCGACGAGGTGGTCGACTCGGTGGTGGTGCACCTGGAGGACGACGAGGGCGGCGCGGGGGAACTGCTGCTGTTCGTGGTGCTCGCCGAGGGTCTGGAACTCGACGACGCGCTGCGCCGCAAGATCGCCCGCGAGCTGCGTACCGCGCTGTCGCCCCGGCACATCCCCGACGAGATCCACCAGGTCAGGGCGGTCCCGCGCACCCTGTCGTCCAAGAAGCTGGAGGTCCCGGTCAAGAAGATCCTCACCGGCACCCCGGTCGACTCGGCCGCCGCCAAGGGTGCCCTGGCCAACCCCGAGTCCCTGACCGCCTTCGCCGCTTTCGCCCAAACCCGCCCCACCCCGTAACCCACCCCACCCTGCCCCGCTTGCCCCCCTTGCCCCGCCCTGTCCCCACCCGCCCTGCCCCGCTCCGCCCGGCCCCGGTGATCAAGAGCTTTACGTCATCCAAGTCCCCATTACTGCCCCAAACCTCTTGATCACCGAACGCCGTCGCGCCGGGGGCGGGTGATCAAGAGGTATGCGTCATCTGTTGGCCGGATGTTGACGTAAACCTCTTGATCACCGGGGCTGGACGGGCGGGGCTGGGCGGAGTGGAGCTGGGCGGGGCCGGGCGGAGCGGGGCTGGGAGGGGAGGGGCGGGGTCAGGGGAGGGTGTGGGTGGTGCGTTCGGTGGTGGTGCGGGCGGGGAAGCGGGACCGGTCGGCGTTGCCGGTCAGCACGATCGTCGCCTGGCGGACCAGAGGGGCGAGCAGCCAGTCGCGCGGGTCGGGGTGGGTCGCCGCGTCGATGAGCAGGCGGTCGCCGGGGGAGATGCCGAGGGCCGTCGCGCGGGCGTCCGCCTCGGCCAGCAGGGCCGCGTCGGTGGGGCCACCCTGGGCGGACGGGGTGAAGTGGTCACCCTGGGTGCGTACCTCGACGACATAGTCGACGAACCCGGCGGGCACCTCGCGCAGCGGGGCGGCGAACGGGGCGAGCGCCAGCGCGTACCGGTCGCCGGCCGGCCAGGCGTCCACCTCGGTCACCCGGTCGGCGGCGGCGAAGAGCACGTCCACGTCACCCGGTTCGTCCCGCACCGTCAACCCGGCCGACCAGCAGCCGAGCAGCACCGCAGCGGTCTGCCAGTGCGGCGGCAGCAGCACCCCGGCCGGGTCGCCGGGGCTCAGGCCCAACTCGTCGACGAGCAGGTTGGCGGTCTTGGCCACCCAGTTCGCCAGGGTCGCGCCGGAGAGTTCGGTGCGTTCGCCGGTGGCGTCGTCATACCAGGTCAGCAGGGGGCGGGCGGGCTCGGCCGCGATCGCGGCGGCGAATACCCGGGCAATGTTGTCGGCCATCGGCGCGAACGATACGCCCCTGCCGTCCGTATTCGATGACGATGACAAGTCGGCGTACGGTCGGGTCGGAGTCAGCGTCCGTACCGGGCTCCGGCGTAGGCTTGCCCGGAGTGTTGTTTCCCACAGGCCCGCCAGTGCAAGGAGTCGCCCCGTGACCGCCGGTCGCCCGCCCCGCGTGCTCATCGACGCCACGAGTGTCCCCGCCGACCGTGGCGGCGTCGGTAGATACGTCGATGGCCTGCTCGGAGCCCTCGGCACAGTCTGCGGGGAGACGGTCGACCTGGTCGTGGTGAGCCTGCGCACCGATCTGGAGCGCTACGCCCGGAAGCTGCCCGGGGCCGAGGTGATCCCCGCTCCGGCCGCCGTCGCCCACCGCCCGGCCCGGCTCGCCTGGGAGCAGACCGGCCTGCCGCTGCTCGCCCAGCAGGTCGGTGCCGAGGTGTTGCACTCGCCGTTCTACACCTGCCCGCTGCGGGCCGGCTGCCCGGTCACGGTGACCGTGCACGACGCGACGTTCTTCACCGAGCCGGAGCACTACGACAAGTCCCGGCGGACGTTCTTCCGCAGCGCGATCAAGACGTCGCTGCGCCGGGCCAGCCGGGTGATCGTGCCCAGCAAGGCCACCCGCGACGAGTTGATCCGGCTGCTCGACGCCGACCCGACCCGCATCGACGTGGCCTACCACGGGGTCGACCAGGACGCCTTCCACGCCCCGGGCGAGGAGGAGAAGGCCCGGGTACGGGCCCGGCTCGGGCTCGGCGGCAGCAGCTACATCGCCTTCCTCGGGGCCAAGGAGCCGCGCAAGAACGTACCCAATCTGATCCGGGGCTGGGCGCGGGCGGTGGGCGACCGGGAGAACCCGCCGGCCCTGGTGGTCGCCGGTGGTCAGGGGCACGACGACGACATCGACCGCGCGGTGGCCGAGGTTCCCTCGCACCTGCGGTTGCTGCGTCCCGGCTACCTGCGTTACGCCGACCTGCCCGGCTTCCTCGGCGGCGCGCTGGTCGCCGCCTATCCGTCGTACGGCGAGGGGTTCGGCCTGCCGATCCTGGAGGCGATGGCCTGCGCCGCCCCGGTGCTCACCACGCCCCGGCTCTCGCTGCCCGAGGTGGGCGGTGACGCGGTCGCCTACACCAGTGAGGACCCGGACCAGATCGCCACCGACCTGGCTGCCCTGCTCGACGACGAGCAGCGGCGGTTGTCGCTGGCCAAGGCGGGTTTCGACCGGGCCAAGGAGTTCACCTGGGCGTCCAGCGCCGAGGTGCACATCGCCGCGTGGAGCCGGGCGCGTTCCTGAGTGGTCGCTGGCCGTACGGCCGACCCGGCATCCGACCTGTGGCGGTTCGGGCATGATGTGCTGATGCTCTACGCCGTCATCCCGGCGGGTGGCAGCGGCACGAGGTTGTGGCCGCTGTCCCGCGCGGGGCACCCCAAGTTCCTCCATCCGCTCACCGGCACCGACGCGTCGCTGCTCCAGGCGACCGTGGGCCGGCTCGCGCCGTTGACCACACCGGAGCGCATCCTGGTGGTCACCGGGGCCGCCCACGCGGCGGCGGTGGCCCGGCAACTGGGCGGGGTGCCGGAGGAGAACATCCTGGTCGAGCCCTCGCCCCGGGACTCCTGCGCGGCGATCGCGTTGGCGGCGGCGGTGATCGCCCGGCGCGACGAGGCGGCGGTGATGGGCTCCTTCGCCGCCGACCACCTGATCCGCGACCCCGCCACCTGGGTGGAGACGGTCCGGGCGGCGATCGGTGGTGCCGAGCAGGGGCTGCTGATGACGGTGGGGATCACCCCGACCCGGGCCGAGACCGGCTACGGCTACCTGGAGACCGGCGACCCGACCGGCGACGGCCCACTGCGTCCGGTGACCGAGTTCAAGGAGAAGCCGGCCGCGCCGGTCGCCGAGGCGTACCTGCGTTCGGGGCGGCACCTCTGGAACGCCAGCATGTTCGTCTGGCGGGTGGACGTCTTCCTCGCCGAGTTGGCCCGTCAGCAGCCGACCCTGCACGCCGGGGTGATCTCGATCGCGGCGGCCTGGGGCACCCCCGAGCAGGACGAGGTCCTCGGCGCGGTCTGGCCGACGCTGCCGAAGATCTCCGTCGACTACGCGGTGATGGAGGGCGCGGCCACCGCCGGCCGGGTCGCCACCGTGCCGGGCGACTTCGGCTGGAACGACGTGGGCGACTTCCACACCCTCGGTGAGGTGTTGCCCGCCGACCCGGCCGGCAACGTGGTGCTGGGCACCGACGCCAAGCCGGGGGTCCTGCTGCACGACGCCCACAACCTGGTGGTGGTGCCGCAGTCGGGTCGGCTGGTGGCCGCCCTCGGGGTCCGTGACCTGATCGTGGTGGACACCCCCGACGCGGTGCTGGTCTGCCCGCGCGACCGGGCCCAGGACGTCAAGGCGCTGGTCGACGAGCTGAAGGCCCGGGGCGAGGACGGACTGGTCTGACCGCCGGGCGGCGTGACCCGCCCGGTGGCGTGGCGCTCCCACCGCCGGGCGGGCGTGGGTCGGCGCCTGCATGATCCTGAAGCGACGGGGCGTGCGGCCGGCGGCCCGGTTCAGGGTGTCGGTGTCGGCGGCCGTGAGGTCAGCGGGGACGGCGGGCGTGGGCGGCCAGAGCCGGGGCGACAAGTTGGACGGTGCCGCCGGCCAGCGGCTCCGGCAGCCGGTCGGTCGGGAACCAGCCGAGCGCCTCGGACTCGTCGCTGACCTGCGCGACTGCCTCCTGCGGGGCGAAGACCGCGAACCGCACGTCGTGGTGCAGCGAACCACCCTGGCAGGCCACCGGATGGATGTCCACGTCGATCGGGACGGGGTCGATGGCCAGGCCGGCGATGCCGGACTCCTCGGTGGCCTCGCGCAGCGCCGCCCCGGCCAGCGTCTCGTCGCCCGGTTCGCAGTGCCCGCCGAGCTGCACCCAGCGGTGCAGCTTGCCGTGCAGGCAGAGCAGCGCCCGGGCACCGGCGGCGTCGAGGATCAGGGCGCTCGCGGTGAGGTGGCCCGGCAGATGGTGGCGGGTCAGGGCGACCGGGCCGTCGGCGAGCAGGGCGAGGGTACGGTCCCGCGCCTCGGCGGCGGCCGGCCCGGTCGGCGTCCAACCGGCCAGCACCGCCACCGCGTCCGCGTGCAGCGCCACGTTTCCGTCGCCGGGCACTCCGGGCGTGGTCCCGATGGTGCCGCCCGGCAAGGTGGCGGTGTCCGCCCCGGTGGTGCCGGTGGACTCGGCAGTCCCGCCCGGTTCGGTGGTACCGCTGGCCGGCTCGGTGGTCCTGGCCAGCTGGGTGGTCCTGGCCAGCTCGGTGGTCCTGGCCAGTGGGGTGGTGCCGCCCAGCTGGGTGGTGCCGCCCGGCGCGGTGGTGCCGGTCGGGTCGGTGGTGCCGGTCGGGTCGGCCGGGGAGGGGGCCGGGGCGGCGGGGAAGGCGTCGGGCATCCCGACACTCTACGAGCGTGCGCTCCGTACCCTGGCGCGGTGAGCCTGAGACTTCTGGAGTTCGTGGTGGCCGGCAACGAGGCCAGCGACCTGTTGCCGGTCCGGTCCCGGTCGCTGCTGCGGGCGCACGACGCCGTCCGTGGTTTCTGGACCGTGCTCGACGAGGGGCCGGTGGAGCAATGCCTGGCCCTGCTGCTGGAGCGCACCGACGGCGAGTGGGTCGCCCATCACGTGTCGGCCGACGCGGGGGTCGAGAACGGCCGTACCGAGGACGGTGAGGCGCTGGCCGCGCACGACGGCTGGGTGTACGTCTTCGGCTCGCACTTCGGTTCCAAGGCCGGCCCGCTGCGGCCCCGCCGGGCGTTCGTGGCCCGGTTCCGGGAGGACGACGCGGCCACCGGGACGCTGCCGGTGCAGGTGGTCCGCAACCGGTTCCGGGTGCACCGGGCGATCAACGACGCCCTGGTCAAGGCCGCGTTCGTCCCGTTGCCGCCGGGCGAGCGGGTCCGGCAGCGGTTCATCGGCGAGACGGTGTCGCGGGGCACGGCGCGGGCCAAGTCGTGGGTACGCCGGCTGGCCGACGGCGACCTGCCGCTGAACGTGGAGGCGGCGACGTTCACCCCGCACGGGACGGTGCTGCTCGGGCTCCGCTTCCCGGTGACCGTGGACGGGGAACCGGTCCTGGTCGAGCTGGCCGGGGTCCCGGAGATGTTCACCCCGGGCGGCGGCTGGCCACGCGCCGGGCGGGCGTACGCGCTGACCGGAGTGACGCCGCCGGGCGCGCTGGTGGGCTTCCGGGCCGTCACCCCGACGGACGACGGCGGGTACGCGGCGGTGGTCGGGTCGATCGACGCGCTCGGCAAGGGCTCGGTGCTGCTGGACGACCATCCGACCGGCGGTGAGGTGACCTCGCGGCACGTCCGGTTCCGGGTTGAGCCGACCGACGACGATCGGATCGCGGGTGAGGTGGTGGCCGAGTTGACGCCGTTCCGGAACGTCGAGGGGGTGGCCGAGGTGGACGGACGCAGCTTCTACGTCACAGACGAGGACCACCGGGTGGCGCTCTGGATCGGCTGAACCGCCCCACCGCACGGGTGGCGGGGCCCGGGTGACACCTCTGCGGAACCAGGGCCGCAGACCCTCGTGGTGCCTCCCGGGCGCCACGTTTCCCTGGCCCCAGGCCACCCGGGGGCGGTGGGGTGACCCCCACGCGTCGTGCCGGGCAGTAGGAGCATGCCAACCGACAGTACGGGCGTCGAGGTCTTTCAGTCCACGCTTAAAAGTGGAGATAAGTGCCGCCCGGTACAGTTCAGTGGGTCGGCGGGCCTCCCCCTGCCCCGCCCCAGGAGCGCTCGATGCTGACCATCCACTTCTCCCAGGAGGACATCCTCCGGACCCGGGTCGCCCCTGCCGCCGACCCGGTCTGGGAGCTGGTCCTCAGCCTGCACCTGCTCCAGGGGCGCACCCGCGACCCGCTGATGGCGGGCTGGCGACGTGGGGTCGCCGCCGGGCTGCGCCGGGAGACCGCCGCCGATCAGTTCCGGCTGCTGTTCGCGCTGAACCCGCCCCGCGGCTACTTTCCCGACTTCCTCACCCCGTACCAGAGCCTGGACGGGTTCGAGGCGGGGCTGGACGCCGTCCGGTCCACCCCGACCGGGCTGCTGCGCCGGGACCTGAACGTGCTGGCCGGGACGAACCTGCTGCCGTCGTCGGCCGCCGCGCTGGCCCGGGGCGAGCCGGAGGTGCTCCGCCACCTGACGGAGTCGATGACGCAGTACCGGTCGGTGGCGATCGACCCGTACTGGGGGCGGATCAGGGCCGCCGTGGAGGCCGATCGCGCGGTACGCGCCCGGGCCCTGCTCGACGGTGGCGCGGAGGGGCTGCTGGCGAGCCTGCGACCGGGGATGCGCTGGGAATCCGGCGTCCTCCAGGTCCTCGACTATCCGAACCGTCGGGAGTTGCACCTGGACGGTCGGGGGCTGCTGCTGGTGCCGTCGTTCTTCTGCGCGCGTACCCCGGTCGCCCTGCTCGACCCGGCGCTGCCGCCGGTGCTGGTCTACCCGGCCGACCGGCTCGGCGGGTTGGATCCGCCCCCGGGTGAGGGTGGGCGACCCGCCGGCGACGGCGGCCGGGAGGCGCTGGCGGCGTTGCTGGGCCGTACCCGGGCTGCGGTCCTTCAGGTCAGCGACGACGGCGCGACCACCGGCGAGGTGGCCCGCCGGCTGCACATCTCGGCCGCTGCGGCCAGCCAGCACACCACCGTGCTGCGCAACGCGGGGCTGCTGGTCAGCCGCCGGGACCGCAACACGGTGCTGCACACCCTGACCCCGCTCGGCCGGGCCATGCTCGACGCCTGACGCCTGACGCCTGACGCCTGACGCCTGACGCCTGACGCGCATCGCGCGGCCGGGCGCGTGGCGCAACTGCGCTGAGATAGCGGTGTCCAGCCTCGCGGAAACCGCCACTTCGGCGACATTGTGGTGATGACGACCGGCTCGGTCAGGGGAGGGTCGGTCGGCCCGCCGGGGGCGGGTCGGTCAGAGGGCCAGGCAGGCGCTGGCGATGCTGCCCGTCGGCGGCGGCAGCAGGGTGGACGGGACCCCCTCGGCGGCCAGCGCGCTCCGCAGCCGGTGCAGATCGGCGCCGAAACGCACCAGATCGGGCTGGTCGACGGGGGTGGGCGCCGTGCCGAGCAGCAGAGCGGTCGCCCCGGTCGGCCAGCCGTCGACGGTCGCGGCGAGATCGGCGCGTACCTCGTCGTCGGTGATCCGGGTGAAGGTGGTGCCGGGGGCGACCACCTCGGCCACCGCGGCGATCGCCCGGTCGACCGCCGCCGGGTCGGCCGGCACCTCGCCGGGTCCGTCGGCCAGCGTCGCGGCGGCGCGTAGCCCGGCCGCCATCGCCTCGGCGGTGCCGAGCGAGAACAGGTCCAACGCGCTCTCCCGGACCAGGGCGGCAGCCCCGACCCCGTCGTCGACCGGCCGGATCGCCGGCGGACCGTCCCGGCGGTTGCCGTCGGACGGCCGGGGGTCAAGGTCGCCGTCGGCCGGTGGGGAGGTCGCCGGCAGGTAGCCCCGGACCACCGCCACCGGGACCTGGTCGCACTTGCCCTTGATCAGCTCGCCCGCGCCGGCCAGCTCGTCGACCACCGCCATCTGGGTCAGTTGCAGCTCGTTGCCGTAGGGGTCGACCTCGCCCCGGTGGTCCCGGATGGCGGCCATCCCGGCGACGCCGAGCGCCACGTCGGTCAGCCCGTTGCGCCAGGGCCGGCCCATCGTGTCGCTGATGATCACCGCGACGTCGATCCGGTAGCGGGCCCGCAGCGCGGCGCGCAGCGACCGGGCCGACGCGTCCGGGTCCACCGGGAGCAGCACCAGCCGGGTCTTGTCGACGTTCGAGGCGTCGATCCCGGCGGTGGCCATCACGAAACCGTGGTGGGTCTGCACGATCCGGGTCTGTCCCCGGACGGCCACCACCCGGGCGGTCTCGGCGGCCAACACCTCGTCCCGGGCGGCCAGCCGTTCCGGCCCGTCGGCCGGCACGTCCACCAGCCGGCCCTCCGCCTTCGACACGATCTTGCTGGTGACCACCAGCACGTCGCCGTCGCGCAGCCAGGGTGCGGCCGTGCCGATCAGCACGGCCAGGTCGTCGCCCTCGGTCACGTCACCGATGCCCGGCACCGGCAGGATCTCCAGTCTCACACCAGCTCCATCGCGGCCCGGACCATCGCCGTGGTCGCCGCCTCGTCGGTCATCCGCAACGGGACCGCGCGCACCGTCACCCCCGGCACCGTCACCCCGTCGTCCTCGGGCGCGACCAGCCAACCGTCGAGCAGGCCACCCTCGCTGCGACCGCCGTAGAGCCGGCCCACCCCGGCGGCGCTGCACTCGACGTCGAGCACCTCCAGGCACCGGTCGGCCATCCCGCGCACCGGTGCGCCGCCGATGATCGGCGACACCCCGACGACCCGGGCGGGGCCGGTGGCGACCGCGTCACGCAGGCCGGGCACCGCCAGCACCGGGGCGATGCTCACCACCGGGTTGCTGGGCGCGACCAGCACCACGTCGGCGGCGGCCAGCGCCTCGGTCACCCCGGGGGCCGGCTTGGCGGTGTCCGCGCCGACGAAGACGAACCGGTCGGTGGGCACGCCCGCCCGGTACCGGACCCACCACTCCTGGAAGTGGATGGCCCGCCGCTCGCCGTCCAGGTCGACCACCGCGTGCGTCTCCAGCCGGTCGTCCGTGGCCGGCAGCAGCCGTACGCCGGGCTGCCAGCGTGCGGCCAGCGCGTCGGTCACCTGCGACAGCGGATACCCGGCGGTGATCATGGTGGTGCGCACCAGGTGGGTGGCGACGTCCTTGTCACCGAGGGAGAACCAGCCCGGCTCGGCGCCGTACGCCGCCAACTCCTGCTTGATGGTCCAGCTCTCGCCGACCCGCCCCCACCCGCGCTCCGGGTCGGCGCCCCCGCCCAAGGTGTACAGGACGCTGTCCAGGTCGGGGCAGACCTTGAGTCCGTGCAGGTAGAGGTCGTCGCCGACGTTGACCACGGCGGTCACCTCGGCACCCACCTCACGGGCGTACGACCGGACGCCGAGCAGGAATCGGGCACCCCCGATTCCGCCGGTCAGAACCACGATGCGCATGTCGTCCATCCTCCCGTACGGGACGCGTGCAGCCGGCGGGCGGCCCGGGAGACTAGGCTCACGTCGGCATCTGTCCGTTTCGCCCCGAGGGAGAGTTCGTGACCAGCCCCGCCGAGCCCGCGTCGCGCGACGCGTCGCAGGCCCGCCAGATCACCGCACCCCTGCGCGAACTCGCCGCGCTCGTCCTGCTCGGCGCGAACGCCGTGCTGCTCTTCGTCGGGTTCGTCCGGCTGCTCGTACCGACATCGGACTACAGCACCTTCTCGGGGCGGGCGGGGAGCGAGTTCTTCGCCTTCGTCGGCCTTGAGGCGACGGTGCTGCCGCTGCTGGCCGTGCTGCTGGTCACCCACCTCGCACCGGTGTCCGGTCGGGCCCGGCAGTTCACCCAGGTCGCCCTCGCCGAGTACGCCTTCGGCGCCCTGTTCGGCGTGTTGACCTTCCTGATCTGGCTGGTGGGCCGACTGGCCGAGGCGGAGGTGCTGGACGCCCTGCTCGGCATGCTGACCCGGGCGGCCTGGTTGGCGCTGTTCGGGATGGCCGCCTTCGTGGTCTACCGGATCTGGCGCACCCTCTACCACGTCGCGAAGCCGAAGCCCCAGCCCGGCGTCTACGGTCAGCCGCAGTCCGGCTGGCCGCAGCAGCAGGGTGGCTACCCGGGCCAGGGCTACCCGCCCCCGGGTCACCCCGGCGCCGGGCAGTACGGCCAGCCCGGGTTCGCCCCGCCGCCGCAGTCCGCGCCGCCGTTCGGGGCCGCTCCGCAGTCCGCGCCGCCGTTCGGGGTGCCCCAGTCCGCGCCGCCGCAGTCGGGGCCACCGACCGGCATCCCGCCGCAGTCGGCCCCGCCGTTCGGGGCGCCGCAGTCCGCGCCGCAGTCGGCCCCGCCGTTCGGGCAGCCTCCGTCGGCCGACCCGACCCAGGCGATCCCGCGCCAGTCCACGGAGCCGACCACCGGCCCGGCCGACGCGGACGGCGACCGCACCCAGCCCTTCCGTCGGGACGACCCGAACACCCCGCACTGAGCCACACCCGGCCGGGCCGGTCCGCGCTGCGGCGTGCGCACCGACCCGGCCGGTGCGGTACCGCCCCCGCCCGTCCAGGTCGGCTCGGGTCGCGCCGGGTCGGGGATGATGTCACACCCGGCTCGCATGCCTGCCGGATCGTCCCGGCCAGCGCCTAGGCTGGGCGGATGGTTGACCGCACCGATCCCGGCCCGACCTCGGCGAGTGTGCGACGGGCGCTGCGCCGGGCCGCCACCGGGCGCGCGCTCGACGTCGACGAGGCCACCGCGCTGCTGAGCGCCCGGGATGCCGACCTGGACGAGTTGCTCCGGATCGCCGGGGAGGTCCGGGACGCCGGGCTGCGGGACGCCGGCCGGCCGGGCGTGGTGACGTACTCGAAGAAGGTCTTCATTCCGCTGACCCGGCTCTGCCGGGACCGGTGCCACTACTGCACCTTCGCGACCGTGCCGCACCGGCTGCCGGCGGCCTTCCTGGAGACCGACGAGGTGCTGGAGATCGCCCGGCAGGGCGCGGCGTTGGGCTGCAAGGAGGCCCTGTTCACCCTCGGTGACCGGCCGGAGGAGCGGTGGCCGGCGGCCCGTGCCTGGCTGGACGAGCGGGGCTACGACTCCACCGTGGACTACCTGCGGGCCTGCGCGGTGGCGGTGCTGGAGGAGACCGGGCTGCTGCCGCACCTCAACCCGGGGGTGCTCTCCTGGTCGGAGCTGCAACGGCTCAAGCCGGTCGCGCCGAGCATGGGGATGATGCTGGAGACCACCGCCACCCGGCTCTGGTCGGAGCCGGGCGGGCCGCACTTCGGCTCCCCGGACAAGGAACCGGCGGTGCGGCTGCGGGTGCTCGACGACGCCGGCCGGGTCGGGGTGCCGTTCACCACCGGCATCCTGATCGGGATCGGCGAGACCCCCGCCGAGCGGGTCGACGCGATCTTCGCGATCCGCCGGTCGCACCGGGAGTACGGCCACCTCCAGGAGGTGATCGTGCAGAACTTCCGGGCCAAGCCGGACACCGCGATGGGTGGCCTGCCCGACGCCGAGCTGCACGACCTGGCGGCCACCGTGGCGGTGGCCCGGCTGCTGCTCGGCCCGAAGGCCCGGCTCCAGGCCCCGCCCAACCTGATCGAGGACGAGTACGACCTGCTGCTGCGGGCCGGCATCGACGACTGGGGTGGGGTCTCCCCGCTCACCCCGGACCACGTCAACCCGGAACGGCCGTGGCCGCAGCTCGACGAGCTGGCCCGGCAGACCGAGAAGTCCGGCTTCACCCTGCGCGAGCGGCTGACGATCTACCCGGAGTACGTCCGGGCCGGCGACCCGTGGCTCGATCCCCGGCTGTCACCGCACGTCACCGCGCTCGCCGACCCGGCGACCGGGTTGGCCGTGGAGGCGGCCCGGCCGGTGGGCCGCCCGTGGCAGGAGCCGGAGGAGGTCTTCGGCGGCGGCCGGACCGATCTGCACGCCACCATCGACACCGCTGGCCGCACCGACGACCGGCGGGGCGACTTCGACAGCGTCTACGGCGACTGGGCGGAGGTCGCCGGCAAGGTGAGCCCCGCCGCGTCGGGCGGACCGGTGCCGGGTGCCGACGGCGACCTGCGGGCGGGGCTGCGGCTGGCGGCCGACGACCCGGCGGCGCTGCTGGAGCCCCGGCACGCCGACGCGGCCCTGGCGCTGTTCGGCGCGGACGGCCCGGCCCTGGACGCGCTGTGCCGGCTCGCCGACGACGTGCGTCGGGACACCGTCGGCGACGACGTCACCTACGTGGTCAACCGGAACATCAACTTCAGCAACGTCTGCTATGTGGGCTGCCGGTTCTGCGCGTTCGCCCAGCGGGAACGGGACGCCGACGCGTTCCGGTTGTCGGTGGAGCAGGTGGCCGACCGGGCCGAGGAGGCGTGGGCGGCCGGGGCCGGGGAGGTCTGCCTCCAGGGCGGCATCGACCCGAAACTGCCGGTGACCGGTTACGCCGACATCGTCCGGGCGATCAAGGCCCGGGTGCCCGGCATGCACGTGCACGCGTTCTCCCCGATGGAGATCGTCACCGCCGCCGCCAAGGCGGGCGTGCCGGTGCGGGACTGGCTGTCGATGCTGCGCGAGGCCGGCCTGGACACCATCCCGGGCACCGCCGCCGAGATCCTCGACGACGACGTGCGCTGGGTGCTCACCAAGGGCAAACTGCCGGCCGCCGCCTGGGTCGAGGTGGTCTCGACCGCCCACGAGCTGGGCATCCGCTCCAGCTCCACGATGATGTACGGCCACGTCGACCATCCCGGGCAGTGGCTGGCGCACTTCCGGGTCCTCGCCGGGGTGCAGGACCGCACCGGCGGGTTCACCGAGTTCGTGGCGTTGCCGTTCGTGCACACCAACGCGCCGATCTACCTGGCCGGCATCGCCCGTCCCGGCCCGACCTGGCGGGAGAACCGGGTCGTGCACGCGATGTCCCGGCTGCTGCTGCACGGGCGGATCGACAACATCCAGTGCTCCTGGGTGAAGCTCGGCGACGAGGGCACCGTGGCGATGTTGCAGGGCGGCTGCAACGACCTGGGCGGCACCCTGATGGAGGAGACCATCTCCCGGATGGCGGGTTCGGGCAACGGTTCGGCGCGTACCGAGGAGCAGTTGCGGGCGATCGCCGCCGCCGCCGGACGTCCGGCGCGCAAGCGGACGACCGCGTACGGTCATCCGTCGCGATGACATCGAACCTTTCGCGCGTGCGGGCCGTACCAGTGTTCGCCGGCGGCGGTTGAGGCGAGGGCCGCCGCCGGCGACCTCGCGCTCCACACCGCGCGCGCTCACGCGCCGCCGGAGGAAAGGTTCCCCCATGACGAGCGAAGTGCGGAAGCGTTCCTGGCCGCGACTGACCCGGCGGCAGACACTGACCGCCGCGGCGAGTGCCACGCTGGGCGCGGCGGCGCTGACGGTGACCGGCGTGTCGGCCGCGCAGAACTCCCCGTCGGCCAGCAGCGCGGAGGGCCCGATCGTGGTCCACCTGCGCGACGCCAGGTCCGGGACGTTGGACGTCTTCGTCGGTACGTCCCGGATCGAGGTACGTGACCGGGGGCTGGCCGACCGGCTCCGTCGGGCTGCCGGGCGCGGCTGACCCGTCCGCCGTCTCCGGGCGGTCCGACCTGTCCGTCGTCACCGGGTGGGGCGACCCGCCCGCTGTCCCGGGCGGCGCTGACCCGCCCGGCCCTCTTCCCCTTCACCGCCAGGCGCAGGCTCTCGGCGCCCGGTTCGTCATGCCCTGACTCCCCATGATCCCGCAAAGGTTGGTCCGCCATGTCGTCCCACCGCGAAGCACCGGAAATAAGCAAGGACCCGGTCGCCGACAGTTCCGACCTCTACGCCTTCGTCAGCCCCGACCGGCACGACTCGGTGACGTTGATCGCCAACTACGTGCCGTTGCAGCTCCCCTCGGGCGGCCCGAACTTCTTCGAGTTCGGCGACGACGTGCGGTACGAGATCCATATCGACAACGACGGTGACGGCCATCCCGACGTGACCTACCGGTTCGAATTCCGTACCGAGATCACGAACGAGAACAGTTTTCTCTACAACACCGGGCCGATCGAGTCGCTGGACAGCAAGAACTGGAACCGGCGGCAGTTCTACAAGCTGACCCGGGTGACCGACGGCAAGGAGCACGTGCTCGCCAACAAGCTGCCCTGCCCGCCGTGCAACGTGGGGCCGCTGTCCATCCCCAAGTACAACGACCTGGTCCGGCAGGCGACGTACAAGCTGTCGACGGGGGAGAAGGTGTTCGCCGGGCAGCGCGCGGACGGCTTCTTCGTCGACCTGGGCGCGATCTTCGACCTGGGTACGCTGCGGCCGTTCCAGCAGTTGCACGTGGCCGGCAAGAAGCTGTTCAAGACCGAGGGCGAGCCGGTCAACTCGGTGGACCGGATGAACGTGCACAGCATCGCGGTGCAGGTGCCGCTGAGCAAGGTCCGCCGCAAGTCCAACCGGTACGGCGTGGGCGACCGGGCCTCGACGATCGGGGTGTGGACGACGGCGTCCCGGCAGCAGGTGCGGGTGCTCGGCGACAAGGTCGCCGCGGACGCCGCGATCGGCCCGTGGACCCAGGTGTCCCGGCTGGGCAACCCGCTGTTCAACGAGGTCATCGTGCCGATGTCCAAGAAGGACCTGTGGAACACGCTGCCGCCGACCGAGGACAAGCGGTTCGCCCGGTTCGTCGAGCAGCCGGAGCTGGCGGCGTTGCTGCCGGTGCTCTACCCGGGTGTCTTCCCCAACCTGGACGCGCTGAACAAGGCCAAGAAGCCCCGGGCCGACCTGCTCGCCATCCTGCTCACCGGCATTCCGTCCGGGCTGATCGACGGTTTCACGAACCTCACCGGTGACGTGCAGGCCGACATGCTGCGGTTGAACACCGCGATCAAGCCGAGCAGCCGGCCCAACCAGTTCGGTCTGCTGGGCGGGGACCTGGCCGGCTTCCCCAACGGCCGCCGGGTCGTCGACGACGTGGTGAGCATCGCGTTGCGGGCGGTGGCCGGGGTCACCGTGCCGCTGGTGGACAAGAAGTTCACGCCGGACGCGGCGGCCGGTGCGGTCACCCCCGGCCTGAGCGCCGCCGACGTGACGGCACCCTTCCTGCGGGACTTCCCCTTCCTCGGCACGCCGTACGACGGGTTCAACAACCCGGCCGCGGCGAAGTCCTGACCGGACGGAGAGCGGCGTGAGCGGGCACCACCACCATCATCATCACCAGTACGGGCCGACGGAGAGCGGCACGGTGATGCTCGACGTCGGTGGTGACACCGGCGCACTGATCATCTATACCGGACGTGACCAGCACGGCCGGGAGATCGAGATCAGCCGGGTCGACCAGGGCGGCGCGGTGCGGACGCACTCCGCCGTGCGGGAGCGGATCGTCCGGGACGGGGTGTTCCACAGTGCCGTCTATCCGGACCTGACGGCGGGTCTCTATACCGTCTGGTGGGACGAGGAGACGCCCGCCGGAACGATCTCCGTCAACGGGGGGGCGATCGCCGAATTCACCTGGCCGACCAGCCCATCACGGTCGGCCTGAGCGCCGCATCAGCCGTACCGACCCGAGCGCCCCGTCCACATTGTGGACGGGGCGCTGTCGTTATTTCCGACTCGACGAGCGATCCGGGGCCAACCGCGTTAACCTGTCCCCCACCATGCTCATGATCTTGGCGAGACCGGCCGACCGGAGCGTCGGACGGCGTTCCCCGGGGGCGTCCCGGACGGCGACGCCACGGCAGAAATCTGGGGCAACTCGCCGGAGAGGGCGTTACTCGCCCGGGGTCTGAATCGATAGGGCAGGTTGCGAGGGCCGGGTGGTCCGGGTGACCGTCCGGCGGCGTGTCGGGAGGGCGACTCCATTATCAAGTTCGGCTTGACGGCGCACGCATTACACGCGTGTAATTTCGATGGGGTTGTTCGCGCGGAACGCACAAATAGGGACCGGACGGACAAGCACGCCTTTCGCGTGGGGGGTTGCAGCGGCGGCGACGTCGGTGCGCGACAAGGAGGCATCTGATGGACGGCCAGCTTGAGGTGGCCGACCTGCTCGGAAACGCGCCGGAGTGGCAGGAGCGGGCACTGTGCTCGCAGACCGACCCGGAAGCGTTCTTCCCCGAGAAGGGCGGCTCGACCCGCGAGGCGAAGCGGATCTGTTCGCGGTGCGAGGTCAAGACGGAATGCCTCGAATACGCTCTCGGGCACGACGAGCGGTTCGGGATCTGGGGTGGGCTCTCCGAGCGGGAGCGGCGCAAGCTCAAGCGGCGGGCCGCCTGAGTGGAAGGGTTGAGCCGGGGCGGTGGGGGCCGCCCAGCTCACGCCCGACGACGGTCGCGGGGGTGACCGGCGTCGGGGAGGTGGTCCGGCCACAGTGGTGGCGGGCCGCAACGGCGGTGCACCGGGTCGGCCCGGTGACGGTCGGGATCAGTTCCCGGGCCGCGGTCCTGGCAGCTCCGGGAAGCAGTGCGCGAGGGTCGACCCCGGCATCGGGTGCTCGGCCCTGCGGTGGGCTGGTGTCCGCCCGTGCGGCGGGTGGCCCGGGGTGTCACCGGTGGCGCAGGTTCAGGTCAGCTCGTCCGGGTCGACCCCGAGCAGGTTCGCCACCTGTTCGATGATCACGTCGTGGACCAGGTCGGCCAGGTCCTCACGGTCCATCGCGCGAAACTCCAACGGCCGCCGGTAGAGCACGATCCGGGGCGGCACCTCCTGCCGGCCCGGCCGGCCGGGCAGCAACCGGGCCAGCGGCACCTCGCCGTCCTCCAGCACGTCGGAGTCGTAGACGTTCAGATCCGGCGGCACGTCCTCGACGGCGAACTCGACGCCGGCCAGCTCCGTGGCGAACCGGCGCTCCAGGGTTTCCACCGTGTCCAGCACCAGGTCGTCGAAGATCTCGGCCTTGGTCCGGGCCAGCGGTACGGTCGCCGGCACCAACCGCCCGCGCAGGCCACGTCCGTGCCGGTCGCGGTGGTTGCGCCGGCCGGAGCCGGGGCGGCGGCGTTCCGGGCTCGTCATGAGCCAAAGGGTAGCCCTCGGCCCGGCCCGCCCGCTGGCAGCGCGCCTCGACGGGCGCGGCGGGGCGTCAGGTGCGAATTGTGATCACGGTGACGGGCGTGTCGGAAAGCGAACCGGTGCGCCGGACCCGGTAATGGGGATACCCTGCCGCACGTGAGGTCACCACGGCGCTGCTCCCGTAACGCCTGCCCCCGGCAAGCGGTTGCCACATTGACCTATGTCTACAACGAGTCGACCGCGGTGGTGGGCCCGTTGGCGGCGTTCGCCGAGCCGCACACGTACGACCTGTGTGAGCAGCACGCCCGGAGCCTGACCGCCCCCCGGGGCTGGGACGTCGTCCGGCACGAGGGCGAGTTCGAGCCGCCACCGCCCACCACCGACGACCTGGTCGCCCTGGCCGAAGCCGTCCGCGAGGCAGCCCGCCCGGTCGCCCCCCGCCCACCCCAGGACGACCAAGATCCCCGCCACCCCCAGAACCCCCCCACCGGCCGCCGAGGCCACCTCCGAGTAATCCCCCCCAACCACTAACCCCCCGTACACCCTCGGCCGTCCCGGCTGCCGGCCGTCCCGGCTGCCGGCTATCCCCGGTGATCAAGAGGTTTACGTCAAGTGGGAGATCAACTTTGACGCAAACCTCTTGATCAGCGGGGACAGTGGCGTGTGGAGGGAGTGGGCTGGGTTTGGGGTGTGGTTCTGGGGTGGGGTCGGGTACTCGGGAGCAGGTCGGGGGCCGGTGCCGACGATCGCGGCGGTGGCGGTGGCGGTGGCGGCGGTGGCGGCGGCGGCGGTGGCGGTGGCGGTGTGGGTGGGCGGTGCAGGGTGTGGGGTCCGTGGGGCGTCCATGGTGGATGGTCGGGGGAGGGCGTATCGGCCACCCCGGTCACTCCGGCCGCCGCTCCCTCTGGTGGTGGATGAGGGGTCCGGACGACAGCGTCGGGCGGCGGGGGTGAGCGGGCGGGAGAGCTACAGGCGGGACCACGCCTCGGTCAGGACGGCGCGCAGGATCTGCTCCATCTCGTCGAACTGCTCCTGCCCGGCGATCAGCGGCGGGGCGAGCTGGATCACCGGGTCACCCCGGTCGTCGGCCCGGCAGTAGAGCCCGGCGGCGAACAGCGCCGACGACAGGAAACCGCGCAGCAGCCGCTCCGACTCGGCCTCGTCGAAAGTCTCCCGGGTCGCCTTGTCCTTGACCAGTTCGATGCCGTAGAAGTAGCCGTCCCCCCGGACATCGCCGACGATCGGCAGCTCGGTGAGCTTCTCCAGGGTGGACCGGAAGGCGTCCTCGTTGGCCCGGACGTGGCCGGTCAGGTCCTCCCGGGCGAAGACCTCCAGGTTGGCTAGGGCCACCGCGCAGGAGACCGGGTGGCCGCCGAAGGTCACCCCGTGGGCGAACATGCCGGTCTCGGTGAGGAACGGCTCCATCAGCCGGTCGCTGGCGATCATCGCGCCGAGCGGGGCGTAACCGGAGGTGATGCCCTTGGCGGTGGTGATGATGTCGGGCTGGTAGCCGTACCGGACGGCGCCGAAGTACTCGCCGAGCCGGCCCCACGAGCAGATCACCTCGTCGGAGACGAGCAACACGTCGTACGCGTCGCAGATCTCGCGTACCTGCTGGAGATAACCGGGCGGCGGCGGGAAGCAGCCGCCGGAGTTCTGCACCGGCTCCAGGAACACCGCCGCGACCGTGTCCGGCCCCTCCCGCTCGATGGCCCGACGGATCTCGTCGGCGGCCCAGCGGCCGAACGCCTCGGGCGAGTCGCCGTGCTCGGGGGCCCGGTAGAAGTTGGTGTTCGGCACCTTGATCCCGCCGGGCACCAGCGGCTCGAAGTCGCTCTTGATGCCGGGGAGGCCGGTGATCGACAGGGCGCCCATCGAGGTGCCGTGATAGGCGAGGTAGCGGCTGACCACCTTGTGCTTGTTGGGCTTGCCGGTGCGCTTGAAGTAGGCGCGGGCCAGCTTCCACGCCGACTCGACGGCCTCCGAGCCGCCGGTGGTGAAGAAGACCCGGTTCAGATCGCCGGGCGTCAGCGAGGCGATCTTCTCGGCCAGCTCCACCGCCTTGGGGTGGGCGTACGACCAGAGCGGGAAGTACGCCAGTTCGGCGGCCTGCTTCGCGGCTGCCTCGGCCAGCTCGGTACGCCCGTGACCGGCGTTGACGACGAACAACCCGGCGAGCCCGTCCAGGTAACGACGGCCCTGCGAGTCCCAGACGTACGTGCCCTCGCCGCGCACGATGGTGGGCACCTCGCCGGCCGAGTAGCTGGCCATCCGGGTGAAGTGCATCCAGAGGTGGTCGGTGGCGTTGGCCATGTCAGCCCCATCGGGTCTCGGGCCGGTCAGGGGTGACACCGGCCGCTCTGCCCACGGTTATCCCACAGCCTGACCGCGAAATGCAAGCCATCTTCGCGTCCGGCGCGACGGAATCAGCGTGAGTCAACGCGAAAGGCAACGGAATCCGCACACCCCCCGAGTGGCTCGCCCATCACCCACCCCGCGCCCCTGCCCCGCGCCCCTGCCCCCGCGCCCCTCCGCCCCGTCGGCGGCAAGCTGGCCCGCCTCGGCCGGTGGAGAGTCGCTTGATCAACTCCAGGGGGTCGATATAGCGGTATCCGGGATGTCGGGACACCGCTATATCGGCCCCCTGGAGTGGATCAACCCGGATGGCGGGCTGGAGCGGGCGTTTCGGGACGCTTGCGGGGCGTTCTCGGCGCACCTCGGGGGCTTTCGGAGAGGTCCCGCGCCGGCACGCCGATGACGGGCGGATCTCGACACGCACTGTCGCTAGGGTGCGCCGGAGCGTGTCGATCGGGCGGGAGGAGCTGCCGGTGAACGAGGTGCTTCGCGTGGCGATGGCCGAGCGCGGGGAGACGGTGGAGTCCCTCGCGCATCGGGTCGGGGTCGATCCGAAGACGGCCGGCCGGTGGCTCAGTGCCGGGCGGGTGCCGCATCCCCGGACCCGGGTCGCGGTGGCCGGGATTCTCGGTCGGGAACCCGCCGAACTCTGGCCCGAGCCCTACCGTCGCCGCGATCTGCCCTGGTTCCGTCCGTGGGCAGAGCTGGAGCAGGACGCCACGTCGATCCGTTCATACCAGTCGTTGCTCGTGCCGGGCCTGCTCCAGACCGAGGAGTGCGCCCGAGCGGTTCTGGGGACCGGCGGCCTGCTCCCGCCCGACGAGGTTGCGCAACTGGTGGGCGGGCGGTTGGAGCGACAGGTCCTGCTCGACCGCGACCCTCCAGCCCAGTTGGTTTTCGTGATCGACGAGGCGGTGCTCCACCGAGTGGTTGGCGATCGCGTGACCATGGCCGGACAGGTGGCCCACTTGGCGGCCGTCGTCGGGCGGGAGCACGTGCAGGTGCGGGTAATTCCGCTCGGTGGCCCCTGGCACACCGGTCTGGCCGGACCGTTCATGCTGGCTCGGCTGCTCGACGGCAGCGAGCTGGCCTATCTGGACAATCAGCTCCGTGGCGAGCTGGTGACCGAGAGCGCCGACATTGCTAGCCTGGGCAGAAGGTGGGAGAGCGTGGCCGGCGAGGCGCTGCCCGCTCGTCGGTCGAACGAGCTGATCCGGGAAGCGGTGGAGAGATGGACGTGATCGAGCCCCGCTGGCGGACCGCCAGCCGCAGCAGCAACAATGGCGGTGACTGTGTCGAGGTGGCGGACAATCTGGCGGGTCGGGTGCTGGTGCGGGACAGCAAGGACCGGGCCGGCGGCACCCTGAGCTTCGCCCCCGACGCCTGGCGCACCTTCGTCGCTGCCACCTCCCGCTGAGCGCCCTTCACCCCGAGTGGCCGCGCGCCCGTCTTCCGCCGCGCGCCTCGTCGTCGCTTGATCGGGGCCGCATGATCGACTCAATGTCGGCCACATAGCGGTGTCCGGGCGCGGGGATGCCGCTACTTCGGCCCACGGGAGTGGATCAAGGTGGGCGGCGTCAGGCCGTACCCCAGGTGTAGGTCTGTTTGCGCAGCTTGAGATAGACGAACGCCTCGGTGGCGAGCACCCCGGGCACCGAGCGCAGCCGTTGCAGGATCTCCAGCAGGTGGGCGTCGTTGCGGCAGACCACCTCGGCGAGCAGGTCGAACGAGCCGGCGGTGATCACCACGTAGTCGAGTTCGTCGAACTCGGCCAGCCGGTCGGCGACGGCCTCCAGGTCGCCGTCGGTGCGCAGACCGATCATGGCCTGCCGGGGGAAGCCGAGCTGGAGCGGGTCGGTCACCGCGACGATCTGCATCACCCCGGCGTCGAGCAGCCGCTGCACCCGCTGGCGGACCGCCGCCTCGGAGAGCCCCACCGCCTTGCCGATGGTCGCGTACGGCCGGCGGCCGTCCTGCTGCAACTGCTCGATGATCTGTTTCGCCACGTCGTCCAACAGCGCGTGACTGGCACCTTCGCGCACCGCGACGCGCCGCCCCCCGCTGCCGCTCTCCTGCTGTCGGATCGTCATCGACCGCTCCCCATGTCCGTTCCCCCAGCTGAGCCTAGTGCCATCGCGCAGTCTGGCGTAATTCGTCGTCAGAGGCTATTGCGGCAACGGAATCCCTTGTGGGGCTGCTTACCTCATGCCAGGATCAGTCGTCTCAGGCACCCGACCCCTCCCGCCGGCGCCGCACCCCCGTCCCCGCCGCCGTCGGACGACCCCTAGGAGTCGTCACATGCGTATTCCCCTGCGGCCCCTCACCCGGCGTGGACTGCTCACCGGCACCCTCGGCTCGGCCGCCCTGCTCGCTGCGGGCGGCAGCCTCGCCGGCTGCGGCACCAAGGCCGCTACCCAGACCGAGGCGGGCTGCAAGAGCGACGACCTGTCGGCCACGGAGAAGACCCTCGCCTTCTCCAACTGGCCGCAGTACATGGACGTGGACGACAAGGACGCCGCGAAGCGGCCCAGCCTCGACGCGTTCGTCGCCGCCAGCGGCATCAAGGTGACCTACACCGAGGACATCAACGACAACAACGAGTTCTTCGGCAAGGTGCAGAACCAGTTGGCCGGCTGTCAGAGCACCGGGCGGGACATCATCGTCCTCACCGACTGGATGGCCGCCCGGATGATCCGGCTCGGCTGGATCCAGAAGCTCGACCCGGCGAAGATCCCGAACGTGGCGGCGAACCTGCTGCCGTCCCTGCGGGGCCGCTCCTTCGACCCGGAGAACCGGATCTCCATCCCGTGGCAGTCCGGCCTGGCCGGACTGGCCTACAACGGCAGCGTGACCAAGGAGATCCGGACCGTTGACGAACTGCTCACCCGCCCCGACCTCAAGGGCAAGGTGACCGCCCTGTCGGAGATGCGGGACACCATGGGCCTGCTGCTCCAGTCGAACGGGCACGACCCGTCGAACTTCACCGCCGCCCAGTTCGACGACGCGCTCAACAAGCTGCGCAAGGCGGTCGACTCCCAGCAGATCCGCAAGTTCACCGGCAACGACTACGCCCCCGACCTGGCCAAGGGTGACATCGCCGCGTGCGTCGGCTGGTCCGGCGACGTGATCCAACTGGCCGGCGACAACCCCAAGGTGAAGTTCGTCGCGCCGGACTCGGGCGTGATGCTGTTCAGCGACAACATGCTGGTGCCGAACAAGGCCACCCACAAGGCCAACGCCGAAGCGCTGATCGACTACTACTACCAGCCGGCGGTGGCCGCGAAGCTGGCCGCCTTCGTCAACTACATCTGCCCGGTCAAGGGCGCCCAAGCCGAGATGGAGAAGATCGACCCGGAGTTGGCCGCCAACCCGTTGATCTTTCCGGACGACGCCCTGCTGGCGAAGTCCAAGGTCTTCATGGCCCTGGACGAAAAGCAGGAAAGGGAATACGAGTCCAAGTTCCAGCAGGTCATCGGCGCGTGATCCAGATGGCCAACACGGCACCGGCCGGCGACCTGAGACTGGCCCGGCTGACCAAACGGTTCGGCGTCTTCACCGCCGTCGACGACCTCAGCCTGACCGTCCCGCAGGGCTCGTTCTTCGCCCTGCTCGGGGCGTCCGGCTGCGGCAAGACGACCACCCTGCGGATGATCGCCGGGTTGGAGGAGCCCACCGGTGGGCAGGTGCTCCTCGGCGACCGGGACATCGCCCGGCTGCGGCCGTACAAACGGCCGGTCAACACGGTCTTCCAGAGCTACGCGCTCTTTCCACACCTGGACATCGCCGAGAACGTGGCCTTCGGGCTGCGCCGGCGGGGCATCCGCCGGGTCGACGACCAGGTCCGCCGGATGCTGGCGCTGGTCCAGCTCGACGGCTACGGTCGGCGCCGCCCGGCCCAGCTCTCCGGCGGCCAGCAGCAGCGGGTCGCGCTGGCCCGCGCCTTGATCAACCACCCGCAGGTGCTGCTGCTCGACGAGCCGCTCGGCGCGCTCGACCTCAAGCTGCGCCGCCAGATGCAGATCGAGCTGAAACGGATCCAGACCGAGGTCGGCATCACCTTCGTGCACGTCACCCACGACCAGGAGGAGGCCATGACGATGGCCGACACGGTCGCGGTGATGAACGCGGGGCGGATCGAACAGCTCGGTGCCCCGGCCGAACTCTACGAGTACCCGGCGACCGCGTTCGTGGCGAACTTCCTCGGCCAGTCCAACCTGCTCGCCGCCGAGGCCGCCGGCCCGGCCGGGTCCGAGGTGCCGGTCACCGCGTACGGCGTCCGCTTCTCGGTGCCCGTCGACCGGGCCCGCGCCGACCGGGGCGCGGTCTACCTGGGGGTACGTCCCGAGAAGCTGCACCTGGTCGAGGCCGTCGACCAGGTGCCCGCCGGCCACCAGCAGGTCGAGGGGGTGATCACCGACGCGTCGTACGTGGGGGTGAGCACCCAGTATCTGGTGCGCACCGGATGGGGCAGTGAGCTGTCCGCGTTCACGGCGAACAGCGGCGTCGGCGGGCAGCACCCGGTCGGCGCGTCGGTGGTGGCCCACTGGGACCCCCGGCACGCCTTCCTGCTGCCCCGGGCACCGGACCAGGACGACCGCCCCGCCGTGCCGCAGTGCGAACCGGTCGGGAAACCGTCGTGACCGCACTGGCGCAGGTGTCCGGCGGTTCCGGTCCGGCGAGGACACCGCCACCGGCCCGGCGTGGCCGGCACCGGCTGCTGCCGTACCTGCTGCTGTTGCCGGGGGCGGCCTGGCTGCTGGTCTTCTTCGCCGTGCCGCTGTTGCAACTCGCCGCCGCCAGCCTCTACGACCCGACCGGCTCCCTCTCCACCGGGTATGCGCTGACCTGGGCATTCGGCAACTATCCGGAGGCGTTGCAGGCGTACTGGCCGCAGTTCGCCCGGTCGTTCGGCTATGCCGGGGCGGCGCTGGTGCTGGCCCTGCTGATGGGTTACCCGCTGGCGTACGCGATCGCGCAGAAGGCCGGCCGGTGGAAGAACCTGCTGCTGGTCTGCGTGGTAGCCCCGATGTTCACCAGCTTCCTGGTGCGCACCCTGGCCTGGAAGACCATCCTGTCGGACAACGGTGCCCTGGTCGGGCTGCTGCGCGACGTGCACCTGCTCGGCCCGGACGGGCGGCTGCTCGCCACCCCGGTCGCGGTGGTGCTCGGGTTGACGTACAACTTCCTGCCGTTCCTGGTGCTGCCGCTGTACGCGAGCCTGGAGCGGCTCGACCACCGGCTGCTGGAGGCGGCCAGTGACCTGTACGCCGGACCGCTGCACGCCTTCCGCACGGTCACCCTGCCGCTGTCGATGCCCGGCCTGATCGCCGGCACCCTGCTCTTCTTCATCCCGGCCACCGGCGACTACATCAACGCCGAACTGCTCGGCACCCCCAACGAGTACATGATCGGCAACGTCATCGACTCGGCGTTCCTGGTCCGGCTGGACTACCCGCAGGGTGCCGCCCTGTCGTTCCTGCTGATGGCGGCGATCCTCGCGGTGGTCTTCGTCTACCTGCGCCGCGCCGGCACGGAGGAGGTGCTCTGATGAGCGCGAGGAGTGCAGCGCAGCGGAGCCCCGCAGTCGCGAATGAAGGTGGGTGCTGATGAGCGCGAGGAGTGCAGCGCAGCGGAGCCCCGCAGTCGCGAATGACGGCCGGTCCGTGAGGTTGTCCCGGTGGTGGGCCGACCGGTGGGTGATGATCGTCGCCCTGTTGGTGCTCGGCTACCTGTTCCTGCCCATCGCCGTGGTGGCCGGGCTCTCCTTCAACCGCCCGTCCAGCCGGCTGTCGTACGACTTCCACGAGTTCACCCTGGACAACTGGCGGCAGCCCTGCGCCACCTCCGAGATGTGCGACGCGGTGGTCCGCAGCGCGCAGATCGGTTTCCTCGCCACCGTCGGCGCCACCGTGATCGGCACCCTGATGGCGTTCGCCCTGGTCCGGCACCGGTTCCGGGGCCGCAGCGGGATCAACCTGCTGATCTTCCTGCCGATGGCGACGCCGGAGCTGGTGCTGGGCACCTCGCTGCTCGCCCTGTTCGTCTCCGCCGGGGTGCCGCAGGGCTTCTGGACCATCGTCATCGCGCACGTGATGTTCTGCGTCTCGTTCGTGGTGGTGACGGTCAAGGCCCGGCTCGCCGGGATGGACCGGCGGCTGGAGGAGGCCGCGATGGACCTCTACGCCAGCGAGTGGCAGACGTTCCGGCGGATCACCCTGCCGCTGGTGCTGCCCGGCATCGTGGCCGCCGCGCTGCTCGCCTTCTCGCTCAGCTTCGACGACTTCATCGTGACGAACTTCAACGCCGGCACCACCGTCACCTTCCCGATGTACGTCTGGGGCGCCGCCCAGCGGGGCATCCCACCGCAGGTCAACGTGATCGGCACGGCGATGTTCGCCATCGCGCTGCTGCTCGTCGGGCTCAGCTCGCTGCGTGGAGGACGGTCCCGCCGCGCCGCGCTCCCGGTCGCCGCGCCCGCCGGCCGGGGCGCACCGGCACCGGCCGGGCCCGGCCGACGGGCGACGGGCCCGTCATGATCCTCCCGCATACCGGCCGGGCGCTCGCCGACGCGACGCCCGTGCCCTACTGGCTGGACCGCCCGGAACGCCCCGACCCGCTGCCGCCCCTGCACGGCACACACCCCGCCGACCTGCTGGTCGTCGGCGGCGGGTACGGCGGACTCTGGGCCGCCCTGCTCGCCAAGCGGGCCGATCCGCAGCGGGACGTGCTGCTGGTCGAGGCGGGCACCTGCGGGTGGGCGGCATCCGGGCGCAACGGTGGGTTCTGCGCCGCCTCGCTCACCCACGGGCTGGCCAACGGGGTGGCCCGGTTCCCCGACGAGATCGACGAGTTGGAGCGCCTCGGCCGGGAGAACCTGGACGCCATCGCCGCCACCATCGCCGAGTACGACATCGACTGCGACTTCGCCCGCACCGGCGAACTGTCGGTGGCGGTGGCCCCGTACCAGCTCGCCGGGCTCGCCGAGGACGCCGACCTGGCCCGCCAGCACGGCCACCGGGTGCGGCTGCTCGACGCCGACGAGGTGCGTGCCGAGGTGGACTCGCCGACGTACCTCGGTGGGTCGTGGGACGCCGACCGGGTGGCCCTGCTCGACCCGGCGCGGCTGGCCTGGGGGCTGCGCCGCGCCTGCCTGACGCTCGGGGTGCGGATCCACGAGCACACCCGGGTCACCGGGCTGCGCCGCGAGGGGGCCGGGCTGCGCGCCGACACCCTCGGCAGCCCACCGTCGCGCCCCGCCGGGCAGGCGACGGGGGAGGGCGGGATGCCCGGGGTGGTGCGGGCCCGGCAGGTGGTGCTGGCGACGAACGCCTTCCCGCCGCTGCTGCGCCGGCTGCGCGCCCGGACCGTGCCGGTCTACGACTACGCGCTGATGACCGAGCCGCTGACCGGGGCGCAGCGGGCCTCGATCGGCTGGCGCCACCGGCAGGGGCTGGCCGACACCGGCAACCAGTTCCACTACTACCGGATCACCGACGACGGCCGGATCCTCTTCGGCGGCTACGACGCGGTCTACCACTACGGCAACCGGGTCGCCCCGGAACTGGAACAGCGCCAGGCCACCTTCACCGCCCTCGCCGAGCACTTCTTCACCACCTTTCCCCAGCTGGCGGGTCTGCGGTTCAGCCACCGCTGGGGCGGGGTGATCGACACCTGCACCCGGTTCTGCGCCTACTTCGGCACCGCCTACGGCGGGCGGCTGGCGTACGCCTGCGGCTACACCGGCCTCGGCGTCGGGGCCACCCGGTTCGGGGCGCGGGTCATGCTCGACCTGCTGGCCGGCGGGTCGACCCCGCTGACCCGGCTCGACCTGGTCCGCCGGGCGCCGTTGCCGTTTCCGCCGGAGCCCGTCCGGGCCGCCGGCATCCACCTCACCCGCTGGTCGCTGGCCCGCGCCGACGCGCACGACGGCCGGCGCAACCACTGGCTCCGTACGCTCGATCGTCTCGGTTTGGGGTTCGATTCCTGATGCGCATCCTGCTCGTCGGCGCCGGCGGGGTCGGCTCCGCCGCCGTCGCCATCGCCGCCCGCCGCTCCTTCTTCGCCACCGTCGTCGTCGCCGACTACGACCTGACCCGGGCCGAACGGGCCGTCGCCGGACACGGCGACCGGTTCGTCGCCGCGCAGCTCGACGCCTCCTCGGCGGACGCGGTCGCCGCGCTCTGCCGGGAACACCGGATCACCCACGTGCTCAACGCGGTCGACCCGCGCTTCGTCATGCCGATCTTCGACGGGGCGTTCGCCGCCGGGGCCGACTACCTGGACATGGCGATGTCGCTGTCCCATCCGCACCCGGCACGGCCCTACACCGAGACCGGGGTGAAGCTCGGCGACACGCAGTTCGCCGCCGCCACCACCTGGGCCGACGCCGGCCGGCTGGCGCTGTGCGGCATCGGCATCGAACCGGGCCTGTCGGACGTGTTCGCCCGGTACGCCGCCGACGAACTGTTCACCGAGATCGACGAGATCGGCATCCGCGACGGTGCGAACCTGACCGTCGACGGCTACGACTTCGCCCCCTCGTTCTCCATCTGGACCACCATCGAGGAGTGCCTCAACCCGCCGGTGATCTGGGAGCGGGACCGGGGCTGGTACACCACCGAGCCGTTCAGCGAACCGGAGGTCTTCGACTTCCCGGCCGGCATCGGCCCGGTCGAGTGCGTCAACGTCGAGCACGAGGAGGTGCTGCTGATCCCGCGCTGGGTCAAGGCCAGGCGGGTCACCTTCAAGTACGGCCTCGGCAACGAGTTCATCGAGGTGCTCAGGGCGTTGCACAAGGTCGGTCTCGACTCGACCGTCCCGGTGTCGGTGCGCGGCGTGCAGGTCTCGCCCCGCGACGTGGTCGCCGCCAGCCTGCCCGACCCGGCCACCCTCGGCGACCGGATGCGCGGCAAGACCTGCGCCGGCACGTACGTCACCGGCACCGGGACCGACGGCCGGCCGCGCCGGGTCTACCTCTACCACGTGGTCGACAACGAGTGGTCCATGCGGGAGTACGGCCACCAGGCGGTGGTCTGGCAGACCGCGGTCAACCCGGTGGTCGCGCTGGAACTGCTCGCCACCGGCGGCTGGTCCGGTGTCGGGGTGCTCGGCCCGGAGGCGCTGCCCCCGCGCCCGTTCCTCGACCTGCTCACCGACTACGGCTCACCGTGGGCGATGGAGGAAAGATGACCCCTGCCCCGACTCCTTCTCGACGCCCGCTGACCCGGTGTCCGTAACTTTCCTGACAGTGGAACTGAACGGGGAGCGCTCCTGGGCCGTATCAGCCGATGCAGGCAACGGCGACGACGGGAGACGTGGTGAAGGTGCAGCGCAAGCACGTACTGGCGGCGGGGGTGGCGGTGGTCGCCACGGCGGTGGTGGCGGTGGGGACCGGATTCGGGTTCGCCGACACCACGTCCGCCCGTCCGAGCCTCTGCTCCGGGTCGGTGACCTTCTCCGCCGAGGGCGGGGACCCCGCCGCGACAAGTGACCGGTTTCCCGTGGGCACACGGTTGCGGGTGACGAACCTGGACAACGGCAAGGTGGCGACGGTGTCGGTGAGTGGGCCGTCGGGCAGTTGTGTGCTGCTCAACGCCGCCGCGATGGACCTCGTCCGGGAGCCCGGCAAGAACGTGATCCGGCGCAACGTGGTCGAGCGGGTCGGCGTCGACGCGCCGGCGGCTCCCGCCCCCGGCGAGACCCGGCCCGGTGCCGCCCAGCCGCCGGCCACCCAGCGGCCGACGCCACCGGCGACCGGCGTGGCTGCCGGGCGCAGCGCGTGCAGTGGCTCGGTCACCTTCTCCGCCGAGGCCGGCGTAGCCGCCGCGACGAGCGACCGGTTTCCGGTGGGGACCCGGTTGCGGGTGACGAACCTGGACAACGGCAAGGTGGCGACGGTGTCGGTGAGTGGGCCGTCGGGCAGTTGTGTGCTGCTCAACGCCGCCGCGATGGAGCTGCTCCGGGAGCCCGGCAAGAACGTGATCCGGCGCAACCTGGTGGAGCTGGTGCGCTGACGGCCGTGGACGGTCAGCCGAAGGCGGCGTCCAGGATGTCCAGCCCACGGGCCAGCTCGTCGTCGGAGATCACCAGCGGGGGCAGGAAACGCAGCACGTTGCCGTAGGTGCCGCAGGTGAGGGTGAGCAGGCCGGCGGCGTGGCAGGCCGCCGAGACGGCGCTGGCGGCGGCCGGGTCCGGGACCAGGGTGCCCGGTCGGACCAGCTCCACGGCCAACATCGCGCCCCGGCCGCGTACCTCGGCGATCCGGGGGTCGCGGGCGGCGACCGCGTGCAGCCGGTCGGTCAGCACCGACCCGATCCGCCGGGCGGCGGCGCTCAGGTCCAGCTCGCGCATCGTCTCGATGCTCGCCAGGGCCGCCGCGCAGGCGATCGGGTTGCCGCCGTAGGTGCCGCCCAGGCCACCGACGTGCACCGCGTCCATCAGCTCCGCCCGGCCGGTCACCGCCGCCAGCGGCAACCCACCGGCGATGCCCTTGGCCAGGGTGACCAGGTCCGGCACGACCCCCTCGTGGTCGCAGGCGAACCAGTCGCCGGTACGGCAGAAGCCGGTCTGGATCTCGTCGGCGACGAGGACCGCCCCGGCCGCCGTCGCCCACTGGCGCAGCGCGGGCAGGAAACCCGCCGCCGGTACGACGAAACCGCCCTCACCCTGGATCGGCTCGATCAGCACGGCGGCCACGTTCTCCGCCCCGACCTGCTTGTCCACCAGGTCGAGCGCCCGCGCCGCCGCCTCGGCCCCGGTCAGCCCGCCGTCGCGCAGCGGGTACGACATCGGCACCCGGTGGATCTCCCCGGCGAACGGCCCGAACCGGTGCTTGTACGGCATGTTCTTCGCGGTCAACGCCATGGTCAGGTTGGTCCGGCCGTGGTACGCGTGCTCGAAGACCACCACCGCCTGCCGGCCGGTGGCGTGCCGGGCCACCTTCACCGCGTTCTCCACCGCCTCGGCACCCGAGTTGAACAGCGCCGAGCGCTTCGCGAAGGTGCCCGGGGTCAGCGCGTTGAGCCGCTCGCAGACCGCCACGTACGACTCGTACGGCGCGACCATGAAGCAGGTGTGGGTGAACCGTTCGACCTGGGCCCGCACCGCCTCGACGACGCGCGGAGCGGAGTTGCCGACGCTGGTGACCGCGATGCCGGCAGCGAAGTCGATCCACTCCCGCCCCTCGACGTCGACGATGGTGCCGCCGCTCGCGGTGTCGACGTAGGAACTGATCACACTGCCGACACCCCGGGCCACGGCAGCGCCCCGCCGTCGGTGCAGCTCCGCGCTGGAAGTCATGGGTCAGCCCTCGATGTGGTGCATGACGTGCTTGATCCGGGTGTAGTCCTCCAGGCTGTAGACCGACAGGTCCTTGCCGTGCCCGGAATGCTTGAAACCGCCGTGCGGCATCTCCGACACGAACGGGATGTGGGTGTTCACCCAGACACAGCCGAAGTCGAGCCGGCGGGTCATCCGCATCGCCCGGCCGTGGTCGCGCGTCCAGACCGAGGCGGACAGGCCGTAGTCGACGCCGTTGGCCCAGCGCACCGCCTCGTCCTCGTCGGTGAACCGCTGCACGGTGATGACCGGGCCGAACACCTCCTGCTGGATGATCTCGTCGGCCTGGCGTACCCCGGAGACCACGGTGGGGGAGTAGAAGTAGCCGCGCCCGCCCACCCGCGCGCCACCGGTGTGCAGGTCGGCGTGGTCGGGGAGCCGGTCGACGAAGCCGCTGACCCGGGCGAGCTGGTGGGCGTTGTTCAGCGGGCCGTAGAGCACGTCGGCGTCGTCCGGGGCACCGGTCCTGGTGTTGCGGGCCTGCTCGGTCAGGGCCGCCACGAAGTCGTCGTGCACGCCGGGGCCGACCAGCACCCGGGTCGCCGCGGTGCAGTCCTGACCGGCGTTGAAGTAGCCGCCCATCGCGATCGCCTCGGCCGCCGCCGCCACGTCCGCGTCGTCGAAGACCACCACCGGGGCCTTGCCGCCCAGCTCAAGGTGGGTCCGCTTGAGGTCCGGCGCGGCGGCGGAGGCGACCTCCATGCCCGCCCGGGTCGAGCCGGTGATCGACACCAGCTGCGGCGTCGGATGCGCCACCAGGGTACGACCGGTGTCCCGGTCGCCACAGACCACGTTGAACACCCCCGGCGGAAAGAACTCGGCGGCGATCTCGGCCAGCAGCAGCGTCGACACCGGCGTGGTGTCCGACGGCTTCAACACCACCGTGTTGCCGGCCGCCAGCGCCGGGGCGATCTTCCACACCGCCATCATCAGCGGGTAGTTCCACGGGGTGACCTGCGCGCAGACCCCGATCGGCTCGCGCCGCACGTACGAGGTGTGCCCCGCCAGGTACTCCCCGGCCGAACGGCCCTCCAGCAGCCGTGCCGCCCCGGCGAAGAACCGGAACTGGTCCACCGCCGGCGGCAACTCCTCCTCGGCGGTGAGCTGCCGGGGCTTGCCGGTGTTGCGCACCTCCGCGTCGACCAGCTCGGCGGCCCGCGACTCCACCGCGTCGGCGAGCTTCAGGATCGCCCGCTGCCGCTCGGCCGGGGTGGTCTCCCGCCAGCTCTCGAAGGCGGTGGCCGCGGCCCGCATCGCCGCGTCCACGTCCGCCGGCCCGGAGACGGGCGCCTGGGCGAAGACGTCACCGGTGCAGGGGTCGATCAGGTCGGCGTACCCGCCGTCCACCGGGTCGACGTACGCGCCGTCGACGAAGTTGCGCAGCTGCTGGTCGCTCATGGTGAGGTCTCTCCAGGGGTGGCTGGGAGTCGGAGTCAGCGGAGGTAATCGCAATCTGACTGCCATCTTGGCTACTGAATTCGCGGCAGACAAGGGCTTGGGCGACTGTTTCCGTGCGACCCCGGGTCGTCTACGCTGCCGACGTGGAGCCGAGAGCGTTCTGGGTCGCCGGTCGTGCCGTCCACGGCGACGACGAGGTGACCGTCACCCACCCGTACGACGGGCGGGCGGTGGGGCGTACCAGCTGGGCCACGCCCGACCAGGTCGAGACGGCGGTCGCGGCGGCGGCGCGGGTGGCGGCGGAGGCCGCGGCCCTGCCCGCGCACGTCCGGGCGGCGGCGCTGGACCACGTCTCCCGGCAGCTCGCCGCGCGGGCGGCGGAGGCGGCCGACCTGATCACCGCCGAGAACGGCAAACCGATCAGCTGGGCGCGGGCCGAGGTGGGCCGGGCGGTGTCCACGTTCCGCTGGGCCGCCGAGGAGGCCCGACGGTTCTCCGGCGAGTTGCAGCGCCTCGACACCGACCCCGCCGCGACCGGCCGGATCGCCCTGGTCAGGCGGGTGCCCCGGGGCCCGGTGCTGGGCATCGCCCCGTTCAACTTCCCGCTCAACCTGGTGGCGCACAAGGTCGCCCCGGCCCTCGCGGTGGGCGCGCCGATCATCGTGAAGCCGGCCCCGGCGACGCCGCTGTCCGCGCTGCTGCTCGGGGAGATCCTCGCCGGCACGGAGCTGCCGGCCGGCATGTTCTCGGTGCTGCCGCTGCCCAACGACCGCGCCGCCGACCTGGTCACCGACCCCCGGCTGCCGGTGGTCTCGTTCACCGGCTCCGGGCCGGTCGGCGCGCAGATCCGCCGCCGGGTGCCGGAGAAGCACGTCACCCTGGAACTCGGCGGCAACGCGGCGGCGGTGATCTGCGCGGACTGGGCGTCCGACGAGGACCTCGCCTTCGCCGCCCGGCGGATCGCCACCTTCGGCAACTACCAGGCCGGGCAGTCCTGCATCGCCGTGCAGCGGGTCCTCGTGCACGAACGCCACCACGACGTCTTCCTGCCCCGGCTGGTCGCCGCCGTGCGGTCGCTGCGCACCGGCGACCCGACCGCCGAGTCGACCGACGTCGGGCCGCTGGTCTCCGCCGAAGCCGCCCGACGGGTCGAGGCGTGGGTCGACGAGGCCGTAGCCGCCGGGGCCACCGTCGAGACCGGGGGCCGCCGCGACGGCGCCAGCTATCCGCCCACCGTGCTGACCGGGGTGCCGTCGTCGGCCAAGGTCTGCGCCGAGGAGGTCTTCGGGCCGGTGCTGGTGGTGGCGTCGGTGGAGAGCGACGACGCCGCCTTCGCCGCCGTCAACGACTCGGCGTACGGGTTGCAGGCGGGGGTGTTCACCCACCGGCTCGACGTGGCGTTCGTCGCCGCGCGGGTGCTGGAGGTGGGCGGGGTGATCGTGGGCGACGTGCCGTCGTACCGGGCCGACCAGATGCCGTACGGGGGCGTCAAGGGCAGCGGGGTCGGCCGGGAGGGCGTGCGGTCGGCGATGGACGACTACACCGAGCCGAGGGTGCTGGTGCTGACCGGGGTGCAGTTGTAGGCCCGGCGCCCGTCTCACCAGGTCCCGTCGTCCCGGACCCGGGGTGCGGCGAGGCCGAGCAGCAGAGTGGTCAGCGCGGCGTCGATGTCGTCGCCGAGAAACCACTCACCGGCCTGGTCCAGCGCGAAGACCCGGCCGTGCTCGTCCACGGCCAGGATGCCGTCCGGGTGCTCCGCGCCGATCGGAAAGAGCCGTACGCCGAGCACGGCACCGAAGTCCGCCAGGGTGTCGGCGGTGTACGCGGCGTGCACGGGGTCGACGGAGAACCGAGAGATCCAGACCTGCCGCCCGGGGCCACGCCGACTGCTTTCCAGCGAAGGGAAGCGGCTCAACGTGTCCAGTGCCGCAGGAAACTCCGGATGCCCGTGGCGCACCTCGCGGGCTTCGAGAATTGCCATTCTCGCCAGAGCCTCGTCGCCGTGACTGGGTTCCCAGCCCCCTTCGACCAGCGCCTGAGCAACCTCTGCGACGAATCGGTCAGGTTCGGGGGCCGCAGCCGGTTCTGGCTGCCACTGACGGGTGAACGCCAGCTCCGACCAGCCGAGGACCGCGAAGTGCACCAGGAAGTTGAGGCAGGAGTCGCACGGGCGTTCCGCCGCGCCGGCCTGTGGATCGCCGGGCTCGCGGACCAGGAACACGTCCACTCCGGTCGCCAGGAGCAGTGACTCCGCCTCGCGCATGGTCAGCGGCGGCTGGCCGGCGGCGGCGCGGCGGTGGTCGTGGTCGTGCAGAACGTCGGAGACGACGATCAGTTCGGCGTGCCGGTCGCCCCCGCGCACCAGCTGCCCGGGGGGCAGCTCATCCAGGTAGGCCCGGACCAGCGGGTGGTGCCGCAGCGGCACGTCGCCCTTGACACCGTGACCGAGGTAGGTGCGGCCCTCGACGGTCAGGTGCGCCACGGTGGCGGGTGTCGGCAGCCGACGGATCTCGCGCAGCAGCAGGCTGGCCGGGTCGACCGTCCGGAGGGCGGGGGTGCCGGTGGGACGGCTGCGGCGGTACATCTGCTGCACCACGGCGGCCGGCACTCGGGGCCAGGTGGTGACCTCGCCGGTCTCCTTGTCGACGACGGTGGTCGGTAGGTCGCCGGGGTTCGTGTCGACCGCGCGGTCGACGGTCGACCGGATCACGTAGCCGAGGTCGAACTCGTCGAGCATGGCCCGGCACGCGTAGCCCAGGCGCAGCGAGTCACGCCGGGCCCACGCATCGGCGAGTTGTTCGGCCTGTTGGCGATCGATCACGGCCCGAAACTACCGGACCCCACGGAATCGTGGCGCCCGGTATGGTTCGCCTGACTGACGGTGACCGGGGGAGGGTGGCCTTGGCCGAGAGGGTGGACCGGGACGCGAACCAGGCGCTCCGGGCGCGGTTCGACGAGGTGTACGGCCAGTACCGGCGGTTGCGGTCCGGTGTGGACGACCTGCGGTCCGAGCTCGCCGCACTGCGGATCACCGAGCGCTCGGACGATGGCCAGGTCACCGCGACGGTGGGCGCACGGGGTGAGCTGATCTCGGTGGAGCTGACCGGCGAGGTCTATCACGACCGTGATCACCAGGCGCTGAGCCGGAAGATCACCACGACCGTGCACCGGGCCTGCGCCCGAGCCGCCACGGCCACCCAGGAGTTGGTGGCCGCGCACCTGCCGGCCGGCTCGGGATCGGTGGAGTTCCTGCGTACGGGCGACTTCGGCGCGCTGCTCGGACGGGCCGACGCGGTGCTCCGGCGGGAGGACGAACGGCATGGGTGAGGGACAACTCTGGCTCGATCCGGGCCGGGCCCGGCGGGGCGGCACCGACCTGCACCTGGCCGGTGAATCGGTGTCGGCTCGCCGGGCCACCCTCGGTGGGGAGATCGCGGCGGCCAGCGCACCCCGCCCGTGGGGTCGGGACGACATCGGCGCAGCCTTCGAGAAGAGCTACCGGTCCTACGAGGAGACCCTGCTCCGCGCCTGGGCCGGGCTCGGCCGGTCGCTGGAAGGGCTCGGCACCGACGTGGTCACCTCGGTCGACGCCAACGTGCGGACCGACGCGGCGAGTGGCCGGCGCTTCGACGGGGTGGTCGACCCGCGCGACCGCCGGCGCTGACCTGCGGGGGAAGCCTTGAGCGTGCTGCCGAGCCCGATCCCGCATCCCCTGGACTACAGCCCCTGGGACCTGCCGGGCTGGGCCTACGAGGCGCTCGACTGGGTGGTCGGCGTGGAGTGGCCGGAAGGCGACGAGCGTGCCGTCTGGGACCTCGCCGACCAGTGGTACGCCGTAGCGGGTGCCCTGACCGGCCCTCGTGCCGACGCGATCGCCGCCGCCACCGAGGTACGCAGCGGATACGGCGGAGCCGGCGCGGTCCCGGAGGCGTTCGAGGCGGCCTGGCGTCGGCTGGCCGACGGCGACGAGGCTCCGTTGTCGGTGCTGCTCGCGGTCAGCACCGACCTGGGCCGCCTGGTCGAGGAGTGCGGCTGCGACATCGAGGCCGCCAAGCTCGAAGTGTGGATCGAACTCGGCATCCTGGTCGTGGAGCTGCTCGCGCTCGCCGTCGCTGCCGCACTCACCGCCGGGGCCGCCTCACCGGCGGCCGGCGCGGCGGTCACCGCCAGTCGGCTGGTGATCCAGCAGATCTTCCGCCGGTTGATGGCGCAACTGGCCAAGAAGGCGCTCCGGCAGGGCCTCAAGGAAGCGGGCGAGCGCGCCGCCAAGGAAGTGGCCAAGGACGGGATGCGCGGTCTCGGCAAGCGGGCGGTCAGGGGAGGTCTGTTCGAGGCGGGGGAGGAGGCCGGCGTCAGCCTGGCGACGCAGGCGTACCAGAACTCCACCGGTCGCCGGCACGGCCTCGACGTCGCCGATCTCGGTGCGGCGGCGGTCGGCGGGTTCGCCGGTGGTGCGGTCGCGCCGCTGGCCGGCCTCGGTCGGCACGCCACCGGCCGGGGAGCCCGGGTCGGTGAGCACTTCGGCCGCGAGATGACCGGTGAGGTGCTCGCGGAGGGGGCGGCGGGGCTGGCCACCGGCCAGGGAGTGATGTCGCTGGAGGAGGCGAGCCGGGCTGCCGTCTCCGGGGTCAGCGGTTCGGCGACCGGCCAGGCGGATGCCGCGCTGCACGCCCGGCTCGACGGTCGGTTGCACTCGTTGGCCGATGCGTCCCCGGTGTCGGCGGCCTTTCCCGTCCCACCGCCGCCGGTGCTGACCGGCGGTGACCAGGCAGCCCCGTCCGTCGATGCTCCTGCGCGGCCGTCCGCCGATGCTCCGGTGCCGAGGCAGGCGGCACCGGTCGATCCGACCGTCGTGGCCGGTCACGGCACAGGCGCTGCTGTCGAGACACCGCCGCCAGTGCCGACTGACCACAGCCGGGTCGACGCTGTCGTCGGGCAGGTGGACAGGCCGGGGGGACCGAGTTCGGCGACCCCGGTTCCACTGGTCGCTGCCCCCGACCGCCCTACCGACGCCGCTCCGGCGTTGATCGCCGACCGGTCAGTGTCGTCCAGCCCGACCCTGTCATCGGTCACGGCTGATCAGGTGACCTCGCCACTGATGGCAGGTCGCGCCGGCGAGACGGCGGCAACGGGCGCTGCGGTCGCCGCACCACCCGGTGTCGACACCGCACCGGTCAACCCGGCGGCGAGCGTGACGACAGCGGGCGGACCAGCGGTGGGAACGGCTGCGGCGTCCCCACCCACCGCGGACCCGGCTCCGGGACGCGCGACCTCGGCGGCTCCCACAGCCGGTGTTCCGGTGGGGTCGGCGGCGGGCGTTCCGCCGGGGCCGGCACCGACGGTGGGCCCACCGACATACGGCAGCGCCCCCGTCGCGGGACCGGATGCCCCGCCGGCTGCCCGGGAGAGGCCGCCGGGCACCCCGGACGATGATGGCGAGCGGCAGGGTGCCCGGCGCTTCCCGCTGCTGGAGGCGTTGGCACCCCGGCCCGTGGTCTCGCCAGCCACCGAGTCGATCGCCCCGACGCCACCCGCGACCGACGAGCCACCTCGCCCGCGAACGCCGCAGTGGTACGCCGCGAAGTGGGCGGCCGAGCGGGAAGCGCTCGAACGGCGTCGCTATCAGGGCTACTTCGAGGCACAGCGACACTGGTTCGAGGACCGACGGCGCGCGGACGCGGCGGCCCGCCAGAAGAAGGCAGGCCGCAGGCGCGAGACGGTCGCCAGACGTGCTGCCCGCCAGGCGTTCGAACTCCAACGTGAGGGCCGATCGGCCCTGGCGAACTGGTTCCAGGGACTAGCCCGTCAGGCACAGCGTGATGCCTACGGCCACCAGGATCTCGCCGAAGAGATCCTTGCGGGTCGGTTGGTCCCGGACGCGGTGTTCGTGGCGGACCGGGCCGACTTCTCCCGCATCAACGACGATGTGGCCGAGTTGGCGGTGGGTGGGGTCGAGACGGGCGACCGGTCGGTGCTCACCGGTGACGACGGCCCGCCGCCCATCGACCGGTCCCGTCGGTACGGGCAGTTCGGCGGGTTGCGGCCACCGCTCGCACTGCACCAGACGGACCTCGAACGGCAACTGCCCCGGCAGCCGGACGGCAGCGTCGTGCGTACCGCCGATCCTCGGCAGGGTGGGTGGTTCGCGCTGGCCAACGACGGTGGACCGCAGGCCGACCCGACCCGGGGCATCAACTGCCTGGACTGCACCCTGTCCCTGTTCGAGACGTGGGTGCACGGTCGGCCCCGGGTGGCCGCGCCCCGGACCTTCGACGGCTACCTGCAGGGGGACATCCGGCGTCCGGTCAACGGCGAGGCCGGTGGGCCCGGCCGGGTCGAAGAGGTCACCGGCGGACGGTTCCAGAAACTGTTCGCGGTCGACGAGGGCGTCCCGCCGGGGCCGGCAGTCCTGGGCCAGTCCGTCGAGCGGGGTTACCGCAACCTGCACGACCAACTCATCCTGGGAGGCCACGGCAGCTATGCCTTCCTGATCACCGAGTGGGAGAACGGCGGCTCGCACGCCTGGGTGGCGCTCAACCAGAACGGCACGGTGCTCTACCTCGACCCGCAGGCGGGAACGGTCCGCGACCGCCCTCTCTATGCCCACGCCGGTCGACGGCACCCCGACAACGTCGTCGGCATCGACGCGCTGGTCCTCGGCGGGGACGGCCGACCGATGCCGTTGGGCGGGTTGGCGCGGGGACGGTTCAGCGTCCACCCCGACCTGCCCGATCACCCTCCGGCACCCGAAGACGAGCAGGGGTACGGCGACCCGTACCTCAACCGCATGCACCTGCTCGACGGGCCCGGATCTGCCGAGCGGGTGGGACCGGCGGGCGGGAACCCCGATCGGCCGCCGGCGCCTGCTGGCACACCACCCCACGAGGAGCCGCAGCGGGCATCGGGTCAGTTGCCGCCGGAGCGGCCTGCCGACCGGGCGCGGGAGATGCTGGCCAGCGGCGCGGACCTCGACGGCGTTCTCCGCATCGGTCTGACTCCTGCGGAGATCTGCGCACACGTCGACGCCTCGACGATCCGACGGCTCGTCCCGCAGTTGGACGCCTCCGGTGCGGCGGACGTCGCGAGGCTGCTCGGCGACCCGAGAGTCGTGCGGATGCTCGACGAGACCTGGCGTGACCCGCCCGATGGGCACCGGGCCCTTGCCGGCACTCTCTTAGGACAGTTGACGCAGCGCCCGGACCTCGCCCGGATGATCCTGGCGACGCCCGAACTGGCCGACTCGCTGACGGCACGACCCCTGACGCTGCACCACCTCGCCGCCCATCCGCAGGCTCTAGAGGTGTTGGCGGCGGCGGCCGAGGACGCTGCTGCTCAAGACGTCGAGTTGCTGGCCTCCGACGGACCGAGACCGGCACCCACCAGGTTGACCAAAGCGCAGAAAGCGTTGTCGCATCGGATGTCAGCCTTTCGGCAGCCCGCCTACCAGCCGGGATTTGAGCTGTCGCGGCGGGACGACGAGGGGTATCGCGCCAGCTTCCTGTCGCATCTGTACGCCGATGCTGAGGAAGCTCAACAGGAACTCAACAGGCTTGCCTGCGATCTGGCGGGAGGCCGTGGCCGAGCCGACTGGCGAAAGGCGCCGAAGGGCTACCAGCGGGTCTTGGACAAGCTTGTCGAGTACGAGAACGACGCCTCGAAGCTGAAGGATCTCGCGGCTGCGAAGGTCGAGTTTCGCCATCTCGATGACGTCTACCAAGCTCTGGAAGACCTGGCCAGTAGGAGCAGCATCGTGGTGCTCAACATCAAGGACCGATTCCTGCGGCCTCAGTTCAGCGGCTACCGAGACATTCTGTTGAGCTTGCGGATGTCCAACGGGCACATCGCTGAGTTGCGCTTCCACTTGGCCGCAGTAGATGGTGTGGCTGAGTGGGAGCACTCCCTGTATGAGGTCAGACGTGACATCGAGGCGATGGCGGAGGCTGTCGGGCGTCCGCTGACCCCGAGGGAGAGAGCGATCCGTAACGGCCTACTGCTTCGCGCACAGGAGGCGTTCCGGGCTGCGTCAGATCCTGGAAGGGAAGGTTGAAGTAGTGGGAAAGTCGCCTGGCTTCAAGCTCCCCATGTTCGTCAGCTACTACGACTCTCCGGTCAAACTCGTGGAGACTGCGGAGGGAGGCGTCGCCGCGTGGCGGCTCGCCGCTGACAGCGGGAGTTGGTCGTCAGCGAACAGCCTCATTGACAAGATCCTGTTCGGTACTGACGACAACATCGACGTTCTGTCGCGCGACGAGTTCATCCAACTGACTGAGCAGGAGCGCGCCCGCCACCTGAAGGGCTCGGGGCCGGTTTACGCGCTCTACGAGACGGTTGACGCGATCACTGACATGCAAGCACGTGAGGGTCGGTATCCCACCCCGCGCGAGATCGCCTTGGTGCAGGGCATCCGTCGTAGGACGTTTGTCATGTTCGAGGAGCAACTCGAGCGCGCTGGTGCGGCGGGTGCGGACCCTCACCTGACGACAGCAGACCTTGCTGAAGGCTAGGTGATCATCCATGTATCACCGAGAAGTGGGGCAAAAAGGGTGCTTCGCGGTGCTTGAATAGGATGGCGCGATGGACCCCGCCGCCAAGAAGCGTCAGCTCACCGCCTGGGTGTCGGGCCTGCTCGTCGGCTTCGCTGTCGGGTGGATCATGTTTCAGGACGCCGTCGGCGTGGTGTTCGGGATCTCCATCGGCACCGCCTTCGCGATCGCCTTCGGTGCCTTCGACAAGGAGAAGAAGGAGAAGGAAGAGGGCGGGCGTGACGGTGAGCCGCGCTGAGCCGGCCCGGCAGCCGGAGCAGCATCGCGGCACCGGGCCGGAGGAGTTGACGGTCGCCGAGGCGATGGCCGTACAGGACCGGTTGCGGCCCCGCGCGGACCTGGTCGGGCCGGGTCCCCGTCGGCCCGCGACGGTGGCCGGCCTCGACGTGGCGTACGCGGCGGATGATGACCTGCTCGCCGCGGCCGTGACCGTGCTCGACGCCGCGACCCTGGAGGTGGTGGACCAGGCGGTCAGCGTCGGCCGGCCTGCCTTCGGATACGTGCCGGGGCTGTTCGCCTTCCGGGAGTTGCCGGCGTTGCTGGCCGCCCTGGACCGGCTGACCACCCGCCCCGAGTTGCTGGTCTGTGACGGGCACGGGTTGGCCCACCCGCGCCGCTTCGGGTTGGCCTGCCATCTGGGCGTGGTGACCGGGCTCCCGGCGATCGGGGTGGGCAAGACCCCGCTGGTCGGCGAATGGACCGGGCCGGGTCCACGCCGGGGCGACGCCGCCCCGCTGGTCGACGCCGGTGAGGTCGTCGGACGGGTGCTGCGTACCCGGGACGGGGTGAAGCCGGTGTTCGTCAGCGTCGGGCACCGGATGGATCTGGACAACGCGGTCGACCAGGTGCTCGCGTTGACTCCCCGGTACCGGCTGCCGGAGACCACCCGCACCGCCGACCGGCTCTGCCGTGACACGCTTGCCGCCGCCGCACCGGCCGCCGCCGCACCGGCCGCCGCCGCACCGGCCGCCGCCGCACCGGCCGCCGCCGAATTGGTCGGCACCGTACCGGCCGGCACCGGTGGAGCGTCGCCGAACGGTCATCCTGCACCGGCGGAGCGGGCGCGGCACCGGCCCGGCCACCGGCCGCGCCGCTGACGGCCCCGGCATCGCCGTTCTCGGGAAGGGTAATCCGGCACACATGTGGGGCGCTCGGTCACCGGGTGGGTTGCTGACCAGGTTGTAACCTGACCGGCGGCCCCCGCCGGGGCGGGAGTGGAGGTGGGAGATGTCCGTGCGTCGGCAGGCGATGCGGGTGGTGACCGTCGGTGCGCTGCTCGGTGGCCTGGTGGCGGTCGGCGCGCTCCCCGCGTATGCGGACTCGGACCGGGTGCGGGTCCGGGCCTCGGGTGGCTTCTCCGCCGGCGGTTCGCCCGGCACGGTCTCGATCGAGGTGCGTAAGCGTACCGACGGGTGTGTGTTGCTGCGCACCGCGCTGGGGCTGAGCCTTGCCGGGGTTACCGCAGATCAGGTGCGGGTAGAGGTGAATGCCGGGGGACGCTGGTCCAGCGTGCCCGTCTCCGGTGACGGTGGGGTGGTGCGGATCTCCCGTACCTCGCCGGCAGATCCGCCGTTGTGCAAGGGGAAGGGCAGCACCGTCCGCTATCGGGTGGCGTTTCTGGCCGGGGCACCGGCGGGTCGGCTGGACGTGGTCGGTGAGGTGACGACCGCGGTCGGCCGGCTGATCGGCCGGGGCGCCGACACGTCCAGGGTCGGCGGGAGGGCTGCCGGCACCCCGACCCCGAGTCCCACCCCGACCAGGAAGCCCACGCCCACCCCCGCCGCGACCACCCCCACGCTCGCGGCGGAGCCGGTGGCCACCCAGGCCGTGCTCGCCGCTCCGCCCGCTGGCCGGGCCGCCGCCGCAGAGACCTCCGGAGGATCCATGATCATGTATGCCGGTATCGCCCTGGTGATCCTGGGTGCCGGGCTCATCGCCCTGCTGATCTTCCGGTCCCGCGCCGACCGGGCCCGCGCCAGAATGGCCGGTGCCGACCTGGGCCGGGCCGTCGACCCGGGTGGCTTCCCGGCCGTGCCGCAGCCCCGCAACCCGGGTCCGACCACCTACCGCTCCGGGGGTGCGGTGCCGGGCCCGCCTCCGACGCCCGCCCGCTCGGTGTACGGGGAACAGCAGCTCCCCACTCCGGCCGGCCAGGTGTACGGAGGGCGGCAGCTCCCGACGCCCGCCGGCCAGGTGTACGGGCAGCAGCCGTCCGCACCGGCCCGCCCCGGTGGCCTGTACGGGGCACCCGGCACCTACCCGGCAGTGACACCCACCCCGCGCCCTGCCGGCGGGGTGTACGGCGCCCGCCCGGCCGCCGCCCCGGATCACCCGGTCTCCGCTCCGCCGGTCTCCGCTCCGCCCGCCCCGCCCGCCCCGCCTCCGCCGGTCTCCGCTCCGCCCGCCCCGGAGCGGCCCGCGTCCGCTCCGCCGGCTGCTGCTGTACCCGTCCCACAGCGGCCCGTCTCCGTCCCGCCGGCCGCTGCACCCGCTCTGCCGGCCGCTGCTGCACCCGCTCCGCCGGCTGCTGCACCCGTCCCGGAGCGGCCCGTCTCCGTCCCGCCCGCCCAGGGACGACCCGCCTCGACGCCCACCACGGGCGGTGGGTCGACAACGATCATGCCCCAGCTCCCCGGCTAGCACGGGGCGGACGCCACCGCTCCGATACGCTCAGGGTCGTTGACGACCCCTGTCGAGGAGCTGAAACCGGTGTCTGACCTGTCCCAGATCGTGAAGGCGTACGACGTCCGTGGGACGGTGCCCGACCAGTGGGACGAGCGGGCCGCCGAGGCGCTGGGGGCCGCACTCACCCAGGTGCTCAACGAGTCCGGCGAGCCCGGTGACGCCGTACTGATCGCGCACGACATGCGGGCCACCGGCCCGGGGCTGGCCGCCGCCTTCGCTGCCGGCGTGCGGGCCGAGGGGCGGGCCGTGATCGAGCTGGGGCTGGCCTCCACCGACATGCTCTACTACGCCTCGGGTGCGCTGGGCCTGCCCGGGGCCATGTTCACCGCCAGTCACAACCCGGCGCAGTACAACGGCATCAAGATGTGCCGCTCCGGCGCCCGCCCGATCGGCCAGGACAGCGGCCTTTCCGACATCCGGGTCCGGGCCCAGGCGCTGCTCGACGGCGGCACCCGGCCCACGGACGCGCCGACGGCCCCCGTGGACCGGCGTGACCTGCTCCCCGACTACGCGGCCCACCTGCGCAAGCTGGTCGACCTGTCGACCATCCGCCCGCTCAAGGTGGTGGTGGACGCGGGCAACGGGATGGGCGGTTACACGGTGCCGAGTGTGCTCGGTGACGCGGCGCTGCCGGCCCTGCCGCTGGAGATCGTTCCCCTCTACTTCGCGCTGGACGGCACCTTCCCCAACCACGAGGCCAACCCGCTCGACCCGAAGAACCTGGTGGACCTCCAGCGCGCGGTGGTGGCGAACTCCGCCGACCTCGGCCTGGCCTTCGACGGCGACGCCGACCGCTGCTTCGTGATCGACGAGCGGGGCGAGCCGGTCTCCCCGTCCGCGATCACCGCCCTGGTCGCCGCCCGCGAGCTGGCCAAGCACCCCGGCTCCACGGTGATCCACAATCTGATCACCTCCCGCGCGGTGCCGGAAATCATCAAGGAGCACGGGGGTGTGCCGGTGGTGGCCCGGGTCGGCCACTCCTTCATCAAGGCCGAGATGGCGCGCACCAACGCGATCTTCGGCGGTGAGCACTCCGCGCACTACTACTTCCGGGACTTCTGGTTCGCCGACACCGGCATGCTCGCCGCCATGCACACCCTGGCCGCACTGGGGGAGCAGTCCCAGCCGCTGTCCCTGCTGGCCAGCGTCTACGAGCGGTACGTCGCCTCCGGTGAGATCAACTCCACGGTGACCGACCAGGCCGCCCGGGTGGCCGAGGTGCGGGCCGCGTACCCGCAGGCGGAGGTGGACGAGTTGGACGGACTCACCCTGCGTTTCCCCGACGGTGCCTGGTTCAACCTGCGCGCGTCCAACACCGAGCCGCTGCTGCGACTCAACGTGGAGGGCCCGACCGAGGAGCGGATGACCTCGCTGCGCGACGAGGTGCTGGAGCAGGTTCGCCGATAAGATCCCCTGCGCCGGTCGGCACCGCCGACCGGCACAGACCACACACGTGGAAGGAGCCGCGCCGTGGCCCTGGACCCGCAGTTGCTCGAAATCCTCGCCTGCCCGGACACACACCACGCACCGCTGGACTACGACGCTCAGGCTCAGACCCTCACCTGCACGCAGTGCGGTCGCATCTTCGAGGTGCGTGACGACGTGCCGGTGCTGCTGCTGGACGAGGCACGTGGCGGGCCGGAGGCGCAGCGGTGATGGAGGGAACGGCCGGCGTCAGCGGCCGGCGGGTGGCCGACGAATCGATGCTGGACGACCCGGAGGCGGTCGCCAACCACGACCCGGGTGGGATGCTGCGCTTCACCGCCTCCGCCGGGGCCCAGGTGCGGGAGTCCGCCGCGCTGGCCGCCGAGGCCAACCTGGCGCTGCTGGAGGACGAGGGCCGCCCCCGGGCGGTCGTCATCGCCGGCATCGGCACCGCCGGGCGTACCGGGGACGTGCTGGCCACGGTCGCCGGGCCGCGCTGCCCGGTGCCGGTCATCCCGCACCGCAGCGCCGGGGTGCCCGGCTGGGTCGGTGCGGCCGACGTGGTGATCGCGGTCAGCGCGTCCGGTCGCAGCCCGGAGGCGTTGGGCGCCGCCGAGGCCGCGCACCGCCGGGGGGCCCGACTGGTCGCGGTCGGCGCGCCCGACTCGCAGTTGCAGTCGGTGGCCGAGCGGGCCCGTGCCCCGTTCATCCCGGTGCCCCGCCGCGCCCCGGCCCGCGCCAGCCTCTGGGCGCTCACCGTGCCGGTTCTGCTCGCCGCCCGTACGCTCGGCCTGGTGAAGGTCAACGAGGCGGATCTGGCCGAGACGGCGGCCCGGCTCGACGCCGACGCCGACCGGTGCCGGTCGACCGCCGAGTCCTTCGTCAACCCGGCGAAGTCGCTGGCCCTCGGGCTGGCCGGGTCGATTCCGATCGTCTGGGGCTCGTCCCCGCTGGCCACCGTGGCGGCCCGCCGGTTCGGCGACACGCTGTCGGCCAACGCCCGCTACCCGGTGGTCACCGGGGCGCTGGGTGAGGCCGGCCGGGGCCGGGTCGGCCTGCTCGACGGCGTCTTCGGCGGCCTGGTGGAGTCGACGCGGGACATCTTCGCCGACTCGGCCGAGGCCGAACCCGACCCGACCCGACTGCGGCTGGTGCTGCTGCGCGACGGTGGCCTCAACGCCGACGACGACACCGACGAGCCGCTCGCCGTGGAGGAACGCCGCGCCGACGCGGTGCAGACCCTCGCCGAGCGGCGCGGCGTGCGCTGCGACGTGGTCACCGCCGAGGGCGGTTCCGCGCTGGAACGCCTCGCCTCTCTCATCGCGGTGCCCGACTTCGCGTCGATCTATCTGGCCCTGGCCCATGGGCTGGACCCGATGGCCGTTCCGGCCGTCACCGAGATGAAGGAGCTGTCGAACCAGTGAACGCATGCAGGGACCGCGCTGTGGGCGGGCGAGCCATCGGCCTCGGTGGCGCGGCGTCTCGCGTCGTCGCGTCGGGTAGCGGGGTGGTGGCGTGAGCGCGAACGGTGGGACCAAGGCGATCATCGCCGCCCTGCTGGCGAACGTCGGCATCGCGATCACCAAGTTCATCGCGTTCCTGCTGACCAGCTCGTCGTCGATGCTGGCGGAGTCGATCCACTCGGTGGCCGACTCGGGCAACCAGGCGCTGCTGCTGCTCGGCGGTAAGCGGGCCAAGCGGGCGGCGACCCCGGAACACCCTTTCGGGTACGGCCGGGAGCGCTACATCTACGCGTTCATCGTGTCGATCGTGCTGTTCAGCCTCGGTGGTCTCTTCGCGCTCTACGAGGCGTGGCACAAGGCGGCCGATCCGCACCCGATCACCGCATGGCAGTGGGTGCCGGTGACGGTGCTGCTGGCCGCCATCGTGATGGAGAGCTTCTCCTTCCACACCGCGATCAAGGAGTCGAACCACACCCGGGGCAGCCAGTCCTGGGTGAACTTCATCCGCCGGGCGAAGGCGCCGGAGCTGCCGGTGGTGCTGCTGGAGGACTTCGGCGCACTGGTCGGGCTGGTGCTCGCCCTGTTCGGCGTGGGGTTGACGCTGATCACCGGCAACGGCATGTGGGACGCCGCCGGCACCGCGATGATCGGCGTGCTGCTGGTGATCATCGCGATCGTGCTGGCGATCGAGACCAAGAGCCTGCTGCTCGGTGAGGGTGCCGACCCGGCCGATCTGGCGGCCATCGAGCGGGCCGTCACCGCCGGGCCCGAGGTCGAGCGGATCATCCACATGAAGACGCTCTACCTCGGCCCGGAGGAGCTGATGGTGGCCGCGAAGATCGGCGTCCCGGCGTGGGAGAGCGCCGAGGAACTGGCCAGGGGGATCAACACTGTCGAGGCGCGGATCCGGGCGGCCGTGCCGATCGCCCGGGTCATCTACCTGGAGCCGGACATCTACAGCGTCGCCGCCGAGCGGGCCGGCACCGGCACGGCCGCGCCGACCGCCGCCGCGCCGTCGCCGAGCGAGTCGGGTGAGGTGGCCGGGCGGGCCGGGGGCTGAGCGTGGAGCTGCTGTACGGGTCGATCCGCGACTACGCCTGGGGGTCCCGCTCGGCGATCGCCGAGCTGCAGGGGCGACCGGTGCCCAGCGCCGGCCCGGAGGCGGAGTTGTGGCTGGGTGCCCACCCGGGCGGCCCGGCCACGGTCGACCGGGCCGGCGAGCGGATGAGCCTGACCGACCTGCTGGTCGCCGAGCCGGACCACTGGCTCGGCGACCAGGTGGTCGACCGGTTCGGCACCCGACTGCCGTTCCTGCTGAAGGTGCTCGCCGCGGACGCCCCGCTGAGTCTCCAGGCCCACCCGGACGCCGAGCAGGCCCAGGCCGGATACGCGGCCGAGCAGGCCCTGGCCGGGTTGCCGGCCGCACAGGTCCCGGTCGATCTGCCGGCCGCCCAGGCCCGGGTCGGGTCGCCGGCCGAGGCTGCGGCGGCGAGTGTCGTCGGGGCGGCCCAGGCCGCTGCGGGGACGGGTCGGGTGCAGGGGCCGCGTAACTATGTCGATCCGTACCACAAGCCGGAGTTGCTGGTCGCGTTGACGTCGTTCGACGCGCTCTGCGGGTTCCGTGATCCGGGGGTGTCGGCGACGGCGTTGGCCGGTTTCGGCGTACCGGAGTTGTCGCCGGTGGTGGCGGCGCTGCGGGCTGGTCCGGCGGGGCTGCGGGAGGCCGTACGGACGCTGCTGACCTGGCCGGACGGGGACCGCGCCGGGCTGATCGAGGCGGTGCGCACGGCGGACGTGGCCGGGCCGGACGCGGAGTTGGCCCGGGAGTTGGCCGCCCGCTACCCGGCCGACCCGGGGGTGCTGGTGGCGCTGCTGCTGCATCACGTCCGGTTGACTCCGGGGGAGGCGATCTGGATGCCGGCCGGCAACCTGCACGCCTACCTGCGGGGCTGCGGCGTGGAGATCATGGCGGCCAGTGACAACGTGCTGCGCGGCGGACTGACCCCGAAGCACGTGGACGTCGAGGAGTTGCTGCGGGTGTTGTGCTTCGAGGTGCTGGGCGATCCGGTGATCGTCGCTCGTCCGGTGGCACCCGGGGTGGTCCGTTGGCCGGTGCCGGTGGACGACTTCGCGCTGCACCGGGTGACGGTGGAGGCGGCCGGGCCGGAGGTCCGGCTGCCGCTGCCCGGACCCCGGGTGGTGTTCTGCCACAGCGGCAAGGTCGCGGTCGACGACGGGATCGGCGCGGTGATGCTCGGTCCGGGGCAGGCCGCCGTGGGCACGGCCGCCGCGACGGCACTGGTCGTTTCCGGTACGGGTGCGGCATTCGTCGCCAGCTGCGGCATCTGAAGACCCGGACGGGCGGACTTCCCACCGCCCGCAGCTCTGTTGGCGGGGATCGCGGCACGCCACAAGTCGGACTTTCCCGATTTGCTTGACTATGTCGTGGCGCAATGTAACCCTATGTGTACGCAGCGTTGTCGCGACGAAAGGTCCGGCGGCGCGCGGGGGAAACCAAACCGGGGGGATGCACGGGGCGGCCGGCAGGTGGGCGGAGGTTTCGTCCAGCGCCGACCGCCCCGTGTGCTGTTCCAGACGGCCCCCAGCGCGACGCGAGGGGGCGCGCGTAAGGTGGATGGCTGCGCAGCCATCGTTCGACAGGAGCCTTCATGACCAGCACCCTCCCGGCGTCATCCAGCGACGCCCGGCCGAGCGCCCTCGCCGAGGGCGACTACAAGGTGGCGGATCTGTCGCTCGCCGAGTTCGGGCGCAAGGAGATCCGCCTCGCCGAGCACGAGATGCCCGGCCTGATGGCGATCCGCCGTGAATTCGCCGACGCACAGCCGCTCGCCGGCGCCCGGATCACCGGTTCGCTGCACATGACCATCCAGACGGCCGTCCTGATCGAGACGCTGGTCGCCCTCGGCGCACAGGTCCGGTGGGCGTCCTGCAACATCTTCTCCACCCAGGACCACGCCGCCGCGGCGATCGTGGTCGGGGCCGGCACCCCCGAGGCGCCGGCCGGCGTCCCGGTCTACGCCTGGAAGGGCGAGAGCCTGGAGGAGTACTGGTGGTGCACCGAGCAGGTGCTCGCCTGGCCGGACGGGCAGGGCCCGAACATGATCCTCGACGACGGCGGTGACGCCACCCTGCTGGTCCACAAGGGCGTCGAGTTCGAGGAGGCCGGGGTCGTTCCGGCGGTCGAGTCCGCCGACTCCGAGGAGTTCGCGGTCATCCTCCAGGTGCTGCACCGCAGCCTCGCCGAGGACAACCAGCGCTGGACCCGGATCGCCGCCGGCATCAAGGGCGTCACCGAGGAGACCACCACCGGCGTGCACCGGCTCTACGAGATGCACCGGGCCGGCACCCTGCTCTTCCCGGCCATCAACGTCAACGACTCGGTGACCAAGAGCAAGTTCGACAACAAGTACGGCTGCCGGCACTCGCTGATCGACGGCATCAACCGGGCCACCGACGTGCTGATCGGCGGCAAGATGGCCGTCGTGCTCGGCTACGGCGACGTGGGCAAGGGCTGCGCCGAGTCGCTGCGCGGCCAGGGTGCCCGGGTCGTGGTGACCGAGGTCGACCCGATCTGCGCCCTCCAGGCGGCGATGGACGGCTACCAGGTCGCCACCCTGGAGGACGTGGTCGAGCAGGCCGACATCTTCATCACCGCGACCGGCTGCTTCGACGTCATCACCAACGAGCACATGGCCCGGATGAAGCACCAGGCCATCGTGGGCAACATCGGCCACTTCGACAACGAGATCGACATGGCCGGCCTGATGAAGCGCGCGGACGTCACCCGGGAGAACATCAAGCCGCAGGTCGACGTGTGGCGCTTCGACGACGGCCACGCCATCATCGTGCTCTCCGAGGGCCGCCTGCTGAACCTGGGCAACGCCACCGGTCACCCGAGCTTCGTGATGTCGAACTCGTTCGCCAACCAGACGATCGCGCAGATCGAGCTGTTCACCAAGACCGACGAGTACCCGACCGGCGTCTACGTGCTGCCCAAGCACCTGGACGAGAAGGTCGCCCGGCTGCACCTGGGTGCGCTCGGCGCCCGGCTGACCGAGCTGACCAAGGAGCAGGCCGCCTACCTCGGCGTCTCCACGGAGGGCCCGTTCAAGCCGGAGCACTACCGCTACTGAGCACCGCACCTCACGCGGGAGGGGGCCGGCCAGACGTGGCCGGCCCCCTCCCGCGTGTCGGGGTCAGGGTGCGTCGGGTCTGCGGCGGGTCGGGCGGACCCAGGTCCACACGCACCAGGCGAGCCAGACGAGGGAGACCACCACGGCCAGTGGGCGCAGCCGGAGCGCGTTGAGGATGATCACCAGCGCGAGTACGCCCAGCCACGGGCCGAAGCCCCTCACCGGTGCCGCCCCGGCCGACGGGGGCGGGGCGCACGGGGGGCGGAAGCCCCTGGTGGTGGGCGGCGCGCGGGGCGGAGGGTGGGGGTGCGGGGCGTGTCGGGCACGGGCCGTCCTGTCCTGGGGTACGTCGGATTTTGCCACGTCGGACGGCTGGTGGGCACCCCCCGGCCAGCGGGTCCGCCCGACCCTTCCGACCAGGGTGAACCCGGTCATGAACGACTTGACGGGACCCTGGATCAGGAGGAAGGTATGGCTGCCCTAAGTAAAACTGAGGCAGGCCTGACCACGACACGGAGCACCGATGTTCGCCACGTACCTGATCGGCCTGCGGGAGGGCCTGGAGGCGACGCTCGTCGTCAGCATCCTGGTCGCCTTCCTGGTCAAGTCGCAGCGCCACGACCGGCTGCCCCAGGTGTGGGCCGGGGTCGGGCTCGCCGTGGCGCTCTCGGTCCTGTTCGGTTGGCTCATCGAGTACACCTCGACTTCGCTGCTGGCCCGCTCCGAGGACCGGGAGCTGTTCGAGGCGGTCACCTCGGTCGCCGCCGTGGTCTTCGTGACCTGGATGATCTTCTGGATGCGCCGGGCCGCCCGGACGATCGCCGGTGAGTTGCGCGGCAAACTCGGCGAGGCGCTCGCCGTCGGCTCGCTCGCGGTGGCCGCGATGGCCTTCCTCGCGGTGATCCGGGAGGGTCTGGAGACCGCCCTGATCTTCTACTCGGCGGCGCAGAGCGCGACCGGTGGCACCGGCTCCGGGCCGCTGCTGGCCCTGATCGGCGGCATCGTCACCGCCGTCGGGATCGGTTTCCTGCTCTACCGCAGCGCCCTACGGATCAACCTGTCGACGTTCTTCACCTGGACCGGCGCGCTGCTGATCCTGGTCGCCGCCGGCATCCTCAAGTACGGCGTGCACGACTTCCAGGAGGCCGGGGTGCTGCCCGGCCTCAACGACCTGGCCTTCGACATCACCGGCGTGCTCGACCCCAACACCTGGTACGCCGCCCTGCTCGCCGGCATGTTCAACATCACCGCCGCGCCGAGCGTGCTGGAGATGGTCGCCTGGGTCGCGTACGCCGTACCGGTGCTGGTGCTGTTCCTGCGCCGGCCGTCGGCCCCCGCGAAGTCCGCGCCGACCCCCACCGCCGACGGTCCCGTCCCGACCCCCACCGCCGACGGCCACGCCACCGCCGCACCGCCGGCCGTGTCGCGGCGCGTCTGATCACCGCCCTTCCGAGGAGACAAGCAACGATGCGTACCACCCGTTTCCTGGCGCTCGCCGCCGTCGGCGCGCTGGCCGTCACCGGTGTCACCGCCTGCGGTGGCAAGACCGAGCGGCAGGACGCCGGCTCCGGCCACACGGTCAAGGTGAAGGCCACGGACAGCGTGTGCGAGGTCGACGCCACCGACCTCGACGCCGGCCAGGCGACGTTCACGGTGACCAACTCCGGCAGCAAGGTCACCGAGTTCTACGTCTACGCCGCGGGTGACCGGGTGATGGGCGAGGTGGAGAACATCGCCCCGGGTCTCAGCCGGGAGCTGCGGGTGGAGTTGCCCGCAGGGACGTACGAGACGGCCTGCAAGCCGGGGATGAGCGGCCGGGGCATCCGGGGCGCGCTGAAGGTCAGCGGCACCGCCGCGACCGTCGCCCCGGACGCCGCGCTGACCGAGGCCACCGCCAGCTACCAGCGGTACGTGACCAGCCAGACCGCCGCCCTGCTCACCAAGACCGAGGAGTTCGTCACCGCGGTCAAGGCCGGCGACGTGCCCAAGGCCAAGGCGCTGTACCCGGTGGCCCGCACCTACTGGGAGCGGATCGAGCCGGTCGCGGAGAGCTTCGGCGACCTCGACCCCAAGATCGACGGTCGGGAGGAGGTCATCGAGGAGGGCATGGAGTTCACCGGCTTCCACCGGATCGAGAAGGACCTCTGGACCACCGGGGACATCAGCAAGGACGGCCCGATCGCCGACCGGCTGCTGGTCGACGTCAAGGAGATCGTGGCGCGGGCCAACGCCGAGAAGCTCACCCCGCTCCAACTCGCCAACGGGGCCAAGGCCCTGCTCGACGAGGTGGCCAGCGGCAAGATCACTGGCGAGGAGGAGCGGTACTCGCACACCGACCTCTGGGACTTCAACGCCAACCTGGAGGGCTCCAAGGCCGCCGTCGCCGCGCTGCGGCCCGCGCTGGAGCAGCGCGCCCCCGAGCTGGTCGCCCAGCTCGACAAGGAGTTCGCCGCCGTGGAGGCGGCCCTCGGCAAGCACCGGGCCGGCGACGGCTGGAAGCTGCACACGCAGCTGAGCAAGGCCGAGCTCAAGGAACTGTCGGACAGCATCAACGCCCTCGCCGAGCCGGTCAGCAAGGTCGCCGCCGCCGTCGCCCGGTGACGGCGGATCAGTACGGTCGCCGCCCCGGGGCGGTCGGTCCCTCCCAGGAGAGTCGATGAGCGAGCAGAACAGCACCGCCGGCCGGGGTCGACGCCGGCTGTCCCGACGGCGGGCGATCACCCTCGCCGGGGTCGGGGTCGCCGGGGTCGCCGGGGTGGCCGCCGGAGCGGGCGCGCTGACCCGCGACGGCGACCGCGCCGCCGCGTACGACGGGGCCGCCGGGGCGGTGCCGTTCCACGGTGAACACCAGGCCGGGATCACCACCCCGGCCCAGGACCGGCTGCACTTCGTCGCCTTCGACGTGATCACCAAGGATCGGGACCGGCTGGTCGCGATGCTCCAGGAGTGGACGGCCGCCGCCGCCCGGATGACCGGCGGGAAGGACGCCGGGGTGATCGGCGCCGTCGGCGGCATGCCGGAGGCCCCACCGGACGACACCGGCGAGGCGTTGGGCCTGCCCCCGTCGCAGCTCACCCTGACCGTCGGCTTCGGCGCGACGCTGTTCCGCGACGCGCAGGGCCGGGACCGGTTCGGCATCGCCGGCCGCCGGCCCGCCGCGCTGGCCGACCTGCCGCACTTCGCCGGGGACGCGTTGCGCCCGGAGATCTCCGGTGGTGACCTGTGCGTGCAGGCGTGCGCCAACGACCCGCAGGTGGCGGTGCACGCCATCCGCAACCTGGCCCGCATCGGGATGGGTGTGGTGAGCGTCCGCTGGTCGCAGCTCGGCTTCGGGCGTACCTCGTCGACGTCCCGGGACCAGGCGACCCCGCGTAACCTCTTCGGTTTCAAGGACGGCACCGCCAACCTCAAGGCCGAGGACGCCGGGCTGCTGCGCGAGCAGCTCTGGGCCCAGCCGGACGACGGCACGGACTGGATGACCGGCGGGTCCTACCTGGTCACCCGCAAGATCCGGATGCAGATCGAGACCTGGGACCGCAGTTCGCTGGTCGAGCAGGAACAGATCGTCGGCCGGACCAAGGGCAGCGGTGCGCCGCTGGGCCGCCGGGACGAGTTCGACGAGCCGGACTTCGCCGCCAAGGGCGACGACGGACAGCCCGTGATCGCCGGGGACTCGCACGTGCGGCTCGCCCACCCCGACCAGAACAACGGCGCCCGGCTGCTGCGTCGCGGCTACAACTACGTCGACGGGTCGGACGGGCTGGGCCGGCTCGACGCCGGACTGTTCTTCATGGCCTACCAGCGGGACCCGCGCCGGCAGTTCGTGCCGATCCAGACCCAGTTGGCCCGCAACGACGCGATGAACGAATACCTGCGGCACGTCTCCAGCGGCCTCTTCGCCTGCCCGCCCGGGGTCCGCGACGCCGCCGACTGGTGGGGTCGCGCCCTGTTCAGCTGAGCGACGACCGGGCACCCTCCGGCGACGCGGACCGGAGCGCCGGCCCGGCCGGGGCCGGCGGGGTGGCGGGGCTCGGCGGTGCGACGGCGGCGGGGGTGACCGGAGCCGGGTCGGGCCAGAGGGCGGCGGCGAACGCCCGGTTGCGGCGCAGCCGCAGCGTGCCGCGCCGGTTCCGTTCCGCCAGCACCGCCGCCAGCAGCAACGGCTCCGGTACGCCGGGCGGCGGCGTCGGGGCGGTCACCGTCGCCACCTCGCGCCACAACTCCCGGGCCAACCTCGTCCGGTACGGCTCGACGATCTGCCCGGCCCGGGTCAGGTACTGCCGGACCGCCAGGGCCAGCGCGTCGTCCAGCCTGGTCAGGTCCAGGGTGACCGCCCAGCCGGCCAACGGCGGAATGATCCGTGGGGCCGGTCGCCAGGTCTGCGTCGTCCGGGTGTGCACCACCATGGTGCCGGCCACCAGGTCGCCCAGCCGTCGGCCGCGCGGGTCGGTGAGCATCACGGTGGCCCCGGCCACCCAGCTCAGCAGCGGCAGCACCAGCCCCGGCCACTCCACGGCCACCCCCACCAGCGCCCGGGTCAGCGACTGGCGCAGCTCCACCGGGCCGCCGTCGGCGCTGACCACCCGCAGGCCCACCGCGAGCTTGCCGGGCGTCCGGCCGTGGTTGAGGCGTTCCCAGGCGACCGGATAGCCGACCAGCACCAGCACCAGGCCGAGCGTCTCCAACGCCCCGGTGAAGGCCCGGTCCACCACCGGATCGGGCAGCAGGATCAGCACCACCGGGGTCAGCGTCAGCGCCAACAGCGCCGCGCAGAGCAGTTGACCGACGATGTCGATCAGGAGCGCCAGCACCCGGGAGCCGAGCCGTGCCGCCCGTACGTCCAGCTCGACGGCCTCGCCGCTGACCAGCCCGGCGTCCGCCCAGCGGCCGCCGGCTGCGGTGTCCGCCGGGCCGGCCGGTCCGCCGCTGGCCGGCACCGGTGGTTGCGCTCTCACCCGGACAGTGAACACTATGGGCGCGTCGACGGGGGAGGACCAGTGGATCTCGACGCGTACGTCGCCGAGCACAGCCACGAGTGGCGGCGGCTGGAGCTGTTCTGCGACCGCCGCCGGCTCGACGCCGACGAGATCGACGAGATGATCGTCCTCTACCAGCGCACCGCCACCCACCTGTCGGCGCTGCGCAGCCGGGCGCCCGATCCGGCCCTGGTCAGCCGGCTCTCCCAACTGGTGCTGCGGGCCCGCGCCCGGATCACCGGCCGCCGTCGGCCGTCCTGGGCCGCCCTCGGGCGGTTCGTCGTCGTCGGGTTCCCCGGCGCGGTCTACCGGGCCTGGCCGTGGTGGTGTGCGGTGGCCACCGGGTTCAGCATGCTCAGCGGCTTCCTCATCTGGTACGTCGCGGGCAACCCGGGCACCGCTGCCGCGTTCATCGGCCCGGACGCCGCCGCCGACCTGGTCGACTCCGGCTTCGCCGGCTACTACACCGAGTTCTCCGCCCCGACGTTCGCCTTCCACCTGTGGACCCACAACGCCTGGATCGCCGCCCAGTGCCTGGCGTCCGGGGTGCTCGTCGTGCCGGTGTTCTACCTGCTGTGGCAGAACGCGCTGAACGTCGGTGTGGTGGGCGGGGTGATGGTCTCCTACGACCGGGCCGACGTCTTCTTCGGACTGATCACCCCGCACGGGCTGCTGGAGCTGACCGGGGTCTTCGTCGCGGCCGGGGTGGGGCTGCGGACCGCCTGGGCGTGGATCTCACCGCCCGAGCACCTGGGCCGGGGCCGGTCGGTCGCCGAGGCGGGCCGGTCGGCGATCCTGGTCGCCGTGGGCCTGGTCGGGCTCTTCGCGGTCTCCGCGCTGCTGGAGGCGTTCGTCACCCCGTCACCGGTGCCGGTGGCGCTGCGGGTCGGCCTCGGCGCGACGGTGTGGCTGGGTTTCCTGGCGTACGTGGTGCTGCTCGGTCGCCGGGCGGTCGCCGCCGAGCGCGCACCGGCCGAGCGCGCCGACCCCTGGCTGGCCGAACTCTGGCCCTCCACCGACCCGGCCCGCGCCTGGCACCCCACCCACCGCCTGCACTGATCGCCCCCGGCTCAGAGCTGGCCGAGGGCCTTGAGGCGCAGGTAGGCGTCGGCCAGGGCCGGGGCGAGGCGGTCCGCCGGGGCGTCCACCACGGTCACCCCGTACCGGCCGAGGGCGGCGCGGACCCGGTCCCGCTCGGCGAGCGCCCGCCAGCCGGCCGCGGCGGCGTAGGCGTCCTCGTGGCGTACCGGCGGGGCGGTGGTCAGCGCGGTGAGCACCGGGTCGTGCACGGCCGCCACGATCACCCGGTGCCGGGCGGCCAGCCGGGGCAGCACCGGCAGCAGGCCCTCGGCGAGCGCGCCCGCCTCCAGGGCGGTGAGGAGCACCACCAGGCTGCGTCGCCGGTGCCGCCGCAGGATCTCCGCGACGATCAGCGCGAAGTCGGTCTCCACCAGCGCCGGATGCAGGGGCGCGAGCGCGTTCACCAGCCGGTGGAGCAGGGCGGGCTGGCCGCTGCCGGTGACCGTGGCCCGGATCTCGGCGTCGGCGGCGAGCAGGTCGACCCGGTCGCCGGCCCGGGAGGCCAGCGCGGTCAGCAGCAGCGCGGCGTCGATGGCGGTGTCCAGCCGGGGCTCGTCGCCGACGCGTACCGCCGAGGTGCGGCCGGTGTCCAGCACACAGACCAGCCGACGGTCGCGCTCCGGCCGCCAGGTGCGGACCAGCACGTCCGAGCGGCGGGCGCTGGCCCGCCAGTCGATCGACCGGACGTCGTCGCCGACCACGTACTCGCGCAGGGTGTCGAACTCGGTGCCCTGGCCCCGCCCCCGGGTGACCTGGGTGCCGTCGATGACCCGCAGCCGGGACAGCTTCTCCGGCAGGTGACGCCGGGAGTCGAACCGGGGCAGCACGCGCAGCGTCCAGCCGGGGGTGGCCGGCCGGCCGGCCCGCTGCCGGAACGCCAACCCGAGCGGCCCGAGCGAGCGGACCGTCACCGTCACCGCCGGCCGGTCGCCGCGCCGGGTGGGGGTGAGCCGGTGGGGCAGCACCAGCACCCCGCCGGGTCCGACCCGGGACACCCGGTCCGGTGGTACGTCCGGACGGGCCCCGGCGGACGGCACCCACCCGTCGCGCACCTGGGCGTGCAGCGTACGGCCGGAGGTGTTGGTCAGGCGCAGCGCGACGGTCGCGCGGTGGCCCAGCCGGACGGCCCGGTCACCTTCGCGGTCGACGGTGATCCCGTGTAGCGGGGCGGCGAGCGCCCAGTCCACGGCGGTCAGCAGCAGCACCGCGCCGGTCATCACGGCCACCCCGCCCAACGGGTCCGGCCAGAACGCCAGGGTGGGCACGCCCACCAGCAGCAGAACGGCCGCCCGCCAGGTCATCGCGGGGTCGGCACGGTGGCCAGCACCGTGTCGAGCACCATGTCGACCCCCACCCCCTCCAACTCCACCTCGGGGCGCAGCCGCAGCCGGTGCCGCAACGTCGGGCGGGCGGTGGCCTTCACGTCGTCGGGGGTGACATGGTCCCGGCCGGCCAGCCAGGCCCACGCCTTCGCCGTGCTGAGCAGCCCGGTCGCGCCCCGGGGTGACGCGCCCAGCTCCAGCGCCGGGGCGGTCCGGGTGGCCCGGCACAGGTCCACGATGTAGCCGAGGACCGGCTCGGCCACGTGCACCCGGCCGACCGCCTCCCGGGCGGCGGCCAGGTCGGCGGCACCGGCCACCGGTCGTACGCCGGCCGCGCCGAGGTCACGCGGGTCGAAGCCGGCGTGGTGGGCGCGCAGCACGCCCAGTTCCTCGTCCCGGTTGGGCAGCGGCACGGTCAGCTTGAGCAGGAACCGGTCCAGTTGTGCCTCGGGCAGCGGGTAGGTGCCCTCGTACTCGACGGGGTTCTGGGTGGCGGCCACGATGAACGGGTCCGGCAGCGGCCGGCGGGCCCCCTCGACCGACACCTGACGTTCCTCCATCACCTCCAGCAGCGCCGACTGGGTCTTCGGCGGCGTCCGGTTGATCTCGTCGGCGAGCAGCAGGTTGGTGAAGACCGGCCCCTCCCGGAAGGTGAACGCGGCGGTACGCGGGTCGAAGATCAGCGAACCGGTGACGTCACCGGGCATCAGGTCGGGGGTGAACTGGACCCGCTTGGAGTCCAGGTCGAGGGCGGCGGCGACGGTGCGGACCAGCAGCGTCTTGGCCACCCCGGGCACGCCTTCCAACAGGACGTGGCCCCGGCAGAGCAGCGCGATCACCAGGCCGGTGACCACGGCGTCCTGGCCGACGACCGCCTTGGCCACCTCGGTGCGCAGCCGGTGCAGGGCGGCCCGGGCGTCGTCCGGGCCGGCCGTGGGCTCGACGGTGGTGGCGGGTCGGGTCACCGGGGGTCTCCTTCGGTCGGACGGCCGGGGGCTGCCGCCACGGTACGGGTCAGCCGGTCCAGCGACCGGGCCAGCTCCAGCAGTGCGGCGTCGGTCTCGGGTGCCGCGCCGTACAGCAGCTCGCGGATCTGCTCCGGGTCGTCACCGGTCCGCCCGGCCACCCGGACGGCCAGCTCCGCCGGCGCGAGGGTCGCGGGCAGGTCGAGCCGGCCGCGCAACCGGCCCAACGCGGCGGTACGCAGGGTCGCGGCGGTCGGGCCCCGGGCGCGGGCCCGCCGGTAGAGCCGGGCCCGGCCGAGGACGGTCTCGGCGGCGCGGACCTCGACCGGCAGCGGTTCGGTGACCGGGGGGCCGAGCCGGCGGGCCCGCCAGAGCACGATCAGCAGGGCGACCAGGGCGAGCTGGATCAGCAGCGCCCAGAACCAGGGTGGGAAGGCGTCCAGCAGCGGATGGTCGTCCGGCGGTGGTGGACCGGCCGAGTCGGGGGAGTCGTCCGATCCGTCACCGGTGGAGGTGCCGGGACCACCCGGCCGCCCCTCGCCCTCGCCGGTGCCGGTGCCGCCGCCGTCGTACTCCGTGGCACCGCCGGGGGTGGGCGACCAGGCGGGCTCTCCGCTGCCACCGGTACGGCCGAACGTGGGGGCGGGCGCCGGGCCGTCCAGGTCCAGCCACACCACCCGGCCGTGGACGCCGAGCAGGCCGGTGCCGAGCGCCTCGTTACCCCGTTCGGCGATCCGGTCGTTGCGGAACGGGTCACTGGCCCCGATCACCATCAGCTCGGCCCGGCCGGGCAGCCGGACCAGGCCGGCGGAGTAGCAGCGGTCGAGGGCGACCGGTGCGCCGGGTGCGGCGGCGTACCGCTGGAGCTGGGCGGCGGCGACCCCGGCCCGGGTGGCCTCGGGCAGCGGGCAGGGCCGGCCGTCGGTGTCCGGTCCGACCGCCCGGGTGGCCCACCGGCGTTCGGTCGGCACCAGCGGCAGGCCGGCGGACTCCAACACCCGGCGGGACGGGTCGACGAGGAGCAGCCGACGTCCGGCCGGCAGCTCGCCCAGCGCGCGGAGGGTGTCCGGGTGCAGCAGCTGCGGCGCCGGGACGAAGAGGGTGGCCGGGCCGTTGTCGAGGTCGAGCAGCGCGGGCAGCAGGCCGGTCTCCCGTTGGACGGTGACGCCCCGGGCGCGCAGCGCGTCGGCGAGACGGCTGCCACCGTCGTCGTCGGTGGCGACCGGGGAGAGGAAACCGGGATCGGTCGGGTCCGGTTGGTCCAGCGCGTGGGCGCCGACCGTGCCGGCGATCAGGGCGGCGGCCAGCGCCAACGGGACGATCACCCGGTGCCGCCGTCGGACGGTGTGGGGCCGGGTCATCGGGTGCCGCCGTCCGGCGGTGGGGCGGCGAGCGCCCGGTCCAGCTCGTCGGCGAGTTCCCGCATCCGTCGGTCGTGGCTGGCGGCGGCCGGGCGTTGGGCGTACCACAGCTCGGTGAAGATGGCCCCGGCGGCGCGCAGCGGCGGGTCGACCGGGGGTCGGGCGTGGGCTGCCGCGTCGGTCAACTCGGTGACGGTCATCCCCGGGCGGGGGGCGACCGCACCGACGGCGACCAGCCGGCGGACCATGTCGCGCAGCCGTTCCCGGACGGCTTCGGCGTACCGGCCCTCGGCGGCCAGCCGGTCGGCCAGCGAGCGCCCGGCGCCGGCGGGAAGGGCGTCGTCGCCGGTGCGTGGGCGGGGCAGGGTGGCAGCGGTCGGGCCGCCGGCCGGCCGGTCCGCCCGGCGTCGCCGCCAGCGGGGCAGCCTCAGCCGGGGCAGCCGCCAGCGGGGCAGCCGGCGGGGCACCCAGGCCGGGAAGTGGTACCAGGCGAGCGCGGTCAGCCCGGCGACCAGCACCAGCAGCAGCGCCGCCAGCGGCAGCGGCAGGCCGTCGCCGAGCGCGGCGACGGCCTCCGTCCACCACCGGCTCACCGGTCGACCGCCGGCAGGCCGGCCGCCACGAGCCCGGCGGGGGTACGCGCGAGCTGGATGTCCAGCCCCTCGGTGCGCATCCGGGTGTCCAGGTGGTTCACCGCGTCCAGGCAGGCCAGGGCGGGGTAGGCGACGCTGTTCACCGCGCCCCAGGCGATCATCGCGGCGGTGGTGCGTACGGCGGGGTCGGTCAGGTCGACCAGGTGCAGCGACTCGACGCCGAAGAAGAGCCCGAGGGCGAGACCGACCCGCAGCACCCACCAGCCGAGGTAGCCGAGCAGCCGGACGGCGGCGGCCCGACCGCGCACCGCGAGGCGGACCGCCCGGGGCACCGCCGACAGTCCGGGCACCCGGTCCAGCGCCACCGCCGCGGCGACCGAGCCGAGCAGGCCCCAGCCGACCAGCCAGGCCGGGCCGAGCAGCGCCGTGACCAGCATCAGCAGGCCGACCGCCGGGGCGAGCAGCAGGGTGACGCCCCAGCGGGCCCCCGCCGGCCGGAGGAGTTCCCCCACGCCGGCCCGGCGGCCGAGCAGCGCCGCGCCGGCCGCCCGCGCGGCCGGGTTGCCCAGCAGCAGGACGCTCACCGCCTCACCGGCGGCACCCACCGCGAGCAGTTGCCACCACAGCGGAAACGACCCGCTTTCGCTCCACCACACCGGGGGTACGGCCTCGGCGAGCCGACGCAGCGGGTACAGCAGCAGTTGCTCACCGGCGGCGAGCAGGACGCCCAGCGGGATCAGCACCCGCCCCTGGGCCCGCAACAGCAGCACGGCGGAGTCGAGCAGTTCACCGACGGTGAGCGGACGTCGGGGGAGCACGGCGGTCGGGCCGACGTCGGGCACGCGTACTCCTGCGGATGGTGGCTGGCGGGCGGCGACCTGCCCGGGGATCATGGTGACACGGCCTGACCGGACGGGTGGACCCGCCGTGCGGGCCCACCGATGCGGCCATCGGGGGAGATATCGCGCGTGGGACGTGCGGTGAGCCCTCTTCCGGCAGTACCGTGCCATCCAGACGCGATCCCACCAACTGAACGGGGATGGAAACATAAACCCCATGAGAGCCCGGGTACTGGTGGTCGACGACGACCCCGCGCTCGCCGAGATGCTCGGCATCGTCCTGCGCAGCGAGGGTTTCCTGCCCTCCTTCGTCGCCGACGGGGAACGGGCGTTGGCCGCATTCCGGGACAGTCGACCCGATATCGTGTTGCTCGACCTGATGTTGCCCGGAATGAGCGGTATCGACGTGGCGCGGGCGATCCGTGGCGAGTCGGGGGTGCCGATCGTCATGCTGACCGCCAAGAGCGACACCGTCGACGTGGTGCTCGGCCTGGAGTCCGGCGCCGACGACTACGTGGTCAAGCCGTTCAAGCCCAAGGAACTGGTGGCCCGGATGCGGGCCCGGCTGCGCCGGGGCGAGGACGTGGCCCCGGAGATGCTGACCATCGGCCCGCCCGGCAACCAGATCACCATCGACGTGCCGGCGCACACCGTCAGCCGGGACGGCGAGGAGGTGAAACTGACGCCGCTGGAGTTCGACCTGCTGGTCGCGCTGGCCCGCAAGCCACGTCAGGTGTTCACCCGGGAGGTGCTGCTGGAGCAGGTCTGGGGCTACCGGCACGCGGCGGACACCCGGCTGGTCAACGTGCACGTGCAGCGGCTGCGCGCCAAGATCGAGCCGGACCCGGAACGGCCGGAAATCATCCTGACCGTGCGGGGCGTGGGCTACAAGGCGGGTACCGGATAGCCTGGTCTGCACCGTGACCAGCACACCGAACCCCACCCCCGAGCACACCGCCGGCTGGCGTCCCGCCGCGCGGGCGTTGGGCCGTGCGCTGGTGGGCCGCTGCCTGCGGGTGACCGCCGGCCTGCGGCAGACCTGGCGGCGGTCGTTGCAGGTCCGGGTGGTGACCATCACGTTGGTGGTGTCCAGCCTGCTGGTCGGCGGCTTCGCCTACCTGATCGCCGACAAGATCACCAGCATCCTGCTCGACAACGCCGAGACCGACGTGCTGCTGCGGCTGCGCAACGGCAGCGACTACTCGGCCAAGCAGTTCAACCTCTACAGCCAGCCGCAGGAGGCGCAGCTCCAGGACACCATCGAGGGCACGGTGAACTACCTGGCCGGAGGCGACCCGCAGCAGACCAGCGGGGTCGTGGTGGCGATCACCGCCGACAACTACGCCGGCATCATCGAGACCCGCACCTCCCCGGCGATGGACGTCCGGCCACTGGTCAGCCGGGAGCTGCGGGCCGCCGTCGCCGACGGCAAGGTGGCCCACCAGATCCGCACCGGCCGGCTCACCGGCGAGCAGACGAAATATCTGGTCTACGGTTCCCCGGTGCCGACCCGCTTCGGCCAGCTGGAGCTGTACTACCTCGTACCGCTCAACCGGCAGGACGCCACCGCCGCCGACGCCCGGGCCACCGTACTGGCCACCGGGGTGGCCCTGGTGCTGCTGCTCGGCCTGCTCGCCGCCCTGGTCACCCGGCTGGTGGTGACCCCGGTCCGGGTGGCCGCGCGGACCGCCCAGCGGCTCTCCGCCGGCCTGCTCGACCAGCGGATGGTGGTCAACGGCGAGGACGACCTCGCCCTGCTCGCCGCCTCCTTCAACCAGATGGCGACCAACCTGCAACGGCAGATCCTGCGGCTGGAGGAGATGTCCCGCCTCCAGCGCCGGTTCACCTCCGACGTCTCGCACGAACTGCGTACCCCCCTGACCACCGTCCGGATGGCCGCCGACCTGATCTTCGCCGAGCGCGACGAGTTCGACCCGGCGGTGGCCCGCAGCGCCGAGCTGCTCCAGGCGGAGCTGGACCGGTTCGAGGAGCTGCTCACCGACCTGCTGGAGATCAGCCGCTTCGACGCCGGCTTCGCCATGCTCGACTCCGAGCCGACCGACCTGGTGCCGGTGGTGCACCGGGTCGCCGACCGCCTCGCCGGGCTGGCCGAACGCGTCGGCGTCACCATCGAGCTGGCCGTGCCGACGACCCCGGTGATCGCCGAGGTGGACCCGCGCCGGGTCGAGCGGGTGCTGCGCAACCTGGTCGGCAACGCCGTCGAGCACGGCGAGGCCAAACCGGTGGTGATCACCCTGGGCGTCGACCAGACCGCCGTCGCGGTCACCGTGCGCGATCACGGCGTCGGGCTCAAGCCGGGCGAGGAGAAGCTGGTCTTCAACCGCTTCTGGCGGGCCGACCCGTCCCGGGCCCGGCAGACCGGCGGGACCGGGCTGGGCCTGTCGATCAGCCTGGAGGACGCCCGGCTGCACGGCGGCTGGCTGGAGGCGTGGGGCGCACCCGGACAGGGCGCCCAGTTCCGACTGACCCTGCCGGTCCGCTCCGGCGACCGGCTCACCACCTCACCGCTGCGGCTGGTGCCGGCCGACGCCACCCTGCCCTTCGGTGGCCCCCGCGACGGCGACCTGTTGGCCATCGGGCCCGGTGGCGGTGGCGTCCTGGCCATCGGCCCGGGGCCGACCGCCACGCCCGACGAGCGGGCGGAGGCCCGGTCGTGAGCCGCCGCCGGACCCTGGCCGGGCTGCTCTGCGCCGCGCTGCTGGCGCTCGCCGCCGGCTGCGGCATCCCCGACCGCACCGACGTGCAGGTGGACGGCTCCGGGCCGGCCGTCTCGGCGGGCGCGTCCAGCTTCGGCCGGGGCGAACCACCCACCCGGACGGCCAGCGGTGCCGACCGGGAGATCTTCGTCCGCAACTTCCTGGCCGCCGCAGCCGGCGAGCCCGAGCGGGCGTACGCCCGGGTCAAGCAGTTCATCGCCCGGGAGGACCGCAACCGGCTCGCCGAGAAGCAGGGCAGCGAGGTCGCGATCAACGTGGTCCGGCTGACCGAGAAGCCGGTGATCACCGAGAACGCCAGCGGTCTGCTCACCGTCCGGGTGCCGGTGCAGCAGGTCGGGTTGCTGCGGGCCAACGGGGTGCTCGGCCCACCGGTGGTGACCGACACGGAATACCAGTTCTCGTTGCGCGGCTCCGCCGAGGCGGGCCAGGAGAGCACGACGGACGGCGGCTACTACGTCACCGATCCGCCCAGCGTGCTGCTGCTGGACACGTTGGCGCTGCGGCAGTACTACCAGACCCGCACGGTCTACTTCTGGAACTCCGACGCCACCCGACTCGTCGCCGACCAGCGTTACCTGCCGCTCGCCGTGCCGGCCGAGCGGCTGGTCAGCGAGGCGGTCAAGTGGCTGATCGCCGGCCCGTCGGACTGGCTCCGACAGGGGGTGAGCGGCCTGCCGGACCGGACCGCCCTGATCAACAACGCGGTCAAGACCGACGGCCGCTGGGAGGTCAATCTCGACCTGCCCGGGGACGACCGCCGCAAGCTGGAGAAGCTCGGCATCCAGCTGTCCTGGTCACTGTCCGACCTGGACGGGCCGCTCCAGCTCACCACCCGCAACCAGTCCCGGGTGACCATCGACGACCTGGCCGCCCACCGCCTCAACAATCCGGTCTACCCGCTCACCGAGGGACCGCAGCGGTTCACCGTCTATGACGGGGCGATCCATCCGCTCGTCTTCGAGACCGAGTCCATCGGCACCGTGCCGATCCGCGCGGAGGACAACCACACCATCGTCTCGGCCGCCCTGCGGCGGGCCGCCGAGGAGAAGACCCTCGCCGCCCTGGTGAGCACCGCCCCCGGTGGCCGGCAGCGGCTGGTCGCCGGTTCGGGCGTCGCACCGGTGCAGGTGATGACCCCGGCGCCGCAGACGTTCACCGCGATCGGCCGGCCGGTCTGGCTGCGCCCGCTCGGGGCGGCCCAGCCGTACGGGCTGGTGGTGGCCGACGGACGGCTCTACCGGTTCGACGACCGGGCCCGGATGGTGCAGGTGGCGGTGGGCGCCACGGGTCAGGTCAGCGCGGTGGCCACCTCGCTGGACGGGCACCGGATCGCGTTGATCGTCGGCGGTCGGCTCTATCTCAGCGCGGCGAGCCTCGACGGCGGGGTGGTGTCGCTCGGCCCGGTGCGACAGGTCGCCACCACGCTGACCGACCTGTCCGCGGTGGACTGGGCGCAGGAGAACACCCTGGCCGTCGCCGGCTCCACCAACCGCTCGGCGGTCTACGAGGTGAGCGTGGACGGGGCGCAGCAGGCCGCGCTGGTCACCGACGTCGGCGCCCGGGTGACCCACCTCGCGGTCTACCCGGCCAACCCGACGTACGTGCTGCCCGCCGTCATGATGATGTACGAGGCCAACGGGGTCGCCTACCGCTACCGTTCGCCGTCGGCGGAGACGATCCGCAGCGAACAGGTGCTGGACGTGCCACCTCCGCCCGCCGGTGGCCGGGCGGGCAGCCCGACCGCACCGTTCTTCCTGTTCTGAGCTGCTCGTGCGGGACGTCGGCGGACTCTGGGCGGACCTGACCGATCTGGTCTTCCCGACCGGGTGCGCGGGCTGCGGGCGGCGGGACGCGACCCTGCGACAGGGCTGCTGCCCGCAGTGCGTACGCCAACTCGCCGCGCTGCGGCCGGTGCCGGCCCGACCCACCCCGCCCCCACCCGACCTGCCGCCCTGCCACGCTCTCGGCCCGTACGCGGGTCCGCTGCGGGAGGCGCTGCTGTCGTACAAGGAGCGGGGCCGGCACGGGCTGGCCCGGCCGTTGGGCGGGTTGCTGGCGGAGGTGGTGGCGGCGTCGGTGGGGTCGGCCCGACCGGTGCTGCTGGTGCCGGTGCCGGACCGGGCGGCGGCGGCCCGGGCCCGCTACGGCGACCACCTGACCCGGTTGGCCCGGCACGCGGCGGTCCGGTTGCGGCGGGCCGGCTGGGACGTGCGGACGGCGGTGCCGGTGCGGGCGCTGCCCCGGCCGGATTCGGTGGAGCTGGATCACTCGGGACGGGCCGAGGCGGCGGCGTCGGCGTTCCGGCTGCGGCCGGGGTGGGCCGGCCGGGGCGCGGGTGGCCGGACGGTGGTGGTGTTGGACGACATCCTGACCACCGGGGCCACCCTGGCGGCGATGAGTCGGACCTTGCGCGCGGCGGGAATGACGCCATACGGCGCGGCCGTGTTGGGTGCAACGCAAAAGCGGCGGCATTGGTGACGCTTCGTGTTTCCGTTTCACCCCATGGTGTTGGTTGCTGTTAATTCTCTGAGCGTTTCCCACAACCGGGGGTGACTGTCGGGCGAACAGGAGTTAGCGTTTTCGTGTCGGGGTAGGAAGGGTTTCCCACCCGCCCCCGACGGTGGAAGGAGGCGTAGCCGTACCTGACCGGTCGACGCTCCCAGGGGCCCTCCCGAGGTCGCTCGACCGGATTCGAAGATCAGCCGACCATCCGGAAAAGGGAGGTCACGTGGACATCGTGGTCAAGGGTCGAAACGTCGAAGTGCCGGACCATTACCGGGTACACGTAGCGGAGAAACTCGCAAAGATCGAACGCTACGATCACAAGCTCATCCGGGTCGATGTGGAGCTGTTCCACGAACGCAATCCCCGCCAGTCCGACACCTGCCAGCGTGTGGAGATCACCTGTGTCTCCCGTGGGCCGGTGATCAGGGCCGAGGCCTGCACGAACGACTTCTACAGCGCGCTGGACGCGGCCATCGCCAAGCTGGACACCCGACTGCGCCGGGCGGCCGACCGCCGCCGCGTACACCGGGGCCGGCATGCGCCGATCTCCGTCGCCGCCGCCACCGCCGGTCTGCCGGTGGCCGGTCTGGACGACGTCGCCGTCGCCGCCACCGGCACGGCCACCGCGACCGCCGTCGAGGAACGCCCGGAGGAGCACGACGACCAGCCCTGGCACATCGCCCGGGCCAAGGTGCACCCCGCCGATCCGATGACCGTCGACGACGCCCTGTTCCAGATGGAACTCGTCGGCCACGACTTCTACCTGTTCCACGACAAGGAGTCCGGCCGCCCCAGCGTCGTCTACCGCCGCCACGCCTACGACTACGGCATCATCTCCCTGGACACCTAACAACCCCCGCCCTTCCCTCCCCTCTCCCCGTCCCCCGCCCCTTCCGTCGTCGGTGATCAAGAGGGTTGCGTCAGCTTCGAAGATCGAATTGACGCAACCCTCTTGATCACCCGGGGAGTGGGTGGGGGGTCGGGGTGGGGTCGGTGGGGAGGCGGGACCAGAGGAGGGTGTCGGGGCGGGGGGTGCCGGGGTCCGGGGCGGGGAGGCGGGCGCGCATGAGGCCCTCCCGGTGGAAGCCGGCCCGGGTCAGGACCCGCTGGGAGGCGGTGTTCCAGGGGGCGGTGCCGGCCCAGAGGCGGGCCAGGCCCACCGGGTCGAACGCCCAGCCCGCCAGCAGCCGGACCGCACGGGTGGCCAGGCCCCGGCCGCGCGCCTCGGGCAGCAGGCTGTAGCCGATCATCGCCTGACCGGTGGCCGGCTCGTCGTAGATCAGGGCGCAGCCGCCGACCATCGTGCCGGTCACCGCGTCGCACAGCGCGAAGTCGGCTGACCGGCCGGTCAGCCAGTCGCTCTCGGCGACGGCGCAGCGCCGGTCGATGTCCGCCCGGGTCGGTGGGACCGGCCGGACCCGGGTCGCCACCACCTCGGGGCGGGTGTGCAGCCGGTGCAACGCCTCGGCGTCCGCAGGGGCGAGCCGGCGCAGGGTCACCACCGTGTCGGTGAGCCGACCGTCGGGCAGGTCCGGCAGCGGACGCGGGAGCGGGCCCGGCGGGTCGTCGGCGAGGCGTACCCAGGCGAGCAGGTCGTACCGGCTGCCGTCGCGGCCCAGGCCGGCGGACCGGCGTACCCCCTCGGGGTGGAAGCCGGCGGCCAGCGCGACCCGCTGGCTGGCCGGGTTCTCGGCCTGGATCAGCAGTTCCAGCCGGGCCAGGCCGGCCCGGAACGCGGCGGTCGCCAGCGCCCGGGTGGCGGCGGTGGCGATCCCGCGCCGCCGGGCCTGCGGTGCCACCCAGTAGCCCAGCTCCGCCTGGCCCCGGCCCGGCACCACCTGGCTGAGCCCGGCGCCGCCGACCGGTCGGTCGGTGTCGGCGTCGACGATCGCGTACGCGGCCCCGCCGCCGCGCCACGCCGCCGGGGCGCCCTCGGTGATCCACCAGCGGGCGTCGGCCAGGGTGTACGGCTGCGGCAGCACCGGATTGAACCGCAGGTTCACCGGATCGGCGCAGCCGGCGACGAGGTCCCCGGCGTCGTCGGGGCGGTACGGCCGCAGCCGCACCGGACCGGCCTCGACGACGTCCGGGGTCACGTCAGATCCTCGGCGAGCAGCGCGCCGACCCAGGCGTCGACCCGGTCCCCCCGTTGCGAGACCCCGCCCCGCAGGGTGCCCTCGACGGTGAAGCCGGCCTTCTCGGCGACCCGGCGGGAGGCGGTGTTGCCGACGTGGGCCTTCCACTCGACCCGGGCCAGGCCGAGGCCGGTGATGCCCCAGGCGGTGAGCGCGCCGAGCGCGGCCGGCATCCAGCCCCGCCCCCGGGCGTGCGGCGCGGTCATGAAGCCGACTTCGGCCAGCAGCGGGTCGGTGGGGTTCAACCGCAGGTCGACGGTGCCGGCGAAGGCGTCGTCCGGGTCGGCCAGCACGAAGCACGCGCTGCTGCCCCGCGCCCAGGCCAGCCCGCCGTAGCCCAGGTAGCCCTCGGCGTCGGTGCGCTGGTAGGGGTGCGGCACGCTGGTCCACCGGACGGTGTCGGGGTCCCGGCAGGTGGCCACGACCCCGTCCAGGTCGCGTTCCTCCATCGGTCGTAGCCGCAGCTCGGTGTCCCCGGTGGCGGCGAAGAGGACGGGTGGGGGCCGGCTGAACACGGCGGCCCGCCGGGCGTCCAGGGTGCCCGACCCGGCGGGGCCGGTCGCGCCGACGGCGGGCACCTCCCCGGGCAGCAGCGAGCCGACCCACCCCTCGGCCCGGCCGTCCCCGGCGGGGTGGGCGAGCCGTAGTTCGCCGGAGACCTGGATGCCGGCCCGCAGCGCGACCAGCCGGGAGAAGTGGTTGCCGACCTCGGCCTGCCAGATCAGCCGGCGCAGGGACAGCGCCTCGAAGGCCCAGCGGGCGACCGCCCGGACGGCCCGCACGGTGACCCCCCGGCCGCGGGCCCACGGGGCGGTCCAGTAGCCGATCTCGCCGGAGTCGAGGGTCCGGTCGATCGAGACCAGGCCGCAGGAGCCCAGCAGCTGGCCGGTGGTCGCGTCGCAGACCGCGAACGGCGCGCCGGTGCCGTCAGCCCAGGCGCGGGTGGCGATCTCGGTGACGAAACCATGGGCGTGTTCAGGCCGGTACGGACGCGGTACGGTGGTCCAGCGCTGGATGTCCGGGTCCTGGCAAGCCCGGTGCACGTCTTCCGCGTCCGAGGCGAGCCACGGACGCAGCAGCAGGCCGTCCTCGATGATCTCCACAGGCTCCATCCGAGTCATCGTGCCGGATCGTTCGCGGTGGGCGTAACCGGATAATCGTGGGTGGCGGGCCGAGCCGAGCGTTATGTCGGTTTAGTCGGGCCGGACCGCCGCCACCAGTGACCATCGCGCCGTCGGAGCGCCTACGATGGTGCGAGACTGTCTAGGGGAGCGTTGATCCGTGTCGATTCTGGAAAGGGTCCTCCGCGCGGGCGAGGGCCGTATGGTGCGCCGGCTGAAGGCCATCGCCGCCGCCGTCAACTCGATCGAGGACGACTACGTCAACCTCACCGACGACGAGCTGAGGTCACTGACTGATCAGTACCGGGAGCGGCTCGCCGATGGTGAGACCCTCGACGACCTGCTGCCCGAGGCGTTCGCCACCGTGCGCGAGGCGTCCGCCCGGGTGCTCGGCCAGCGGCCGTACGACGTCCAGGTGATGGGCGGCGCGGCGCTGCACTTCGGCAACATCGCCGAGATGAAGACCGGTGAGGGCAAGACGCTGACCTCGGTCATGGCGGTCTACCTCAACGCGCTCTCCGGCAAGGGCGTGCACGTGGTCACCGTCAACGACTACCTGGCCCAGCGCGACGCCGCGTGGATGGGCCAGGTGCACGAGTTCCTCGGCCTGACCGTCGGCGTGGTGCTGCCCAACCGGCCGGCCGTCGAACACAAGGCCGCCTACGAGTGCGACATCACCTACGGCACCAACAACGAGTTCGGCTTCGACTACCTGCGCGACAACATGGCCTGGTCCCACGAGGAGTTGGTCCAGCGGGGGCACAACTTCGCCGTGGTCGACGAGGTCGACTCGATCCTGATCGACGAGGCCCGGACCCCGCTGATCATCTCCGGCCCGGCCGAGCACTCCGCCCGCTGGTACGGCGAGTTCGCCGGGGTGGTGGCCCGCCTCCAGTCCGGCAAGGACGGCGAGGGCGACTACGAGGTCGACTACGCCAAGCGCACCATCGCGGTCACCGAGCGCGGCGTGGCCAAGGTCGAGGACCGGCTCGGCATCGACAACCTCTACGAGTCGGTGAACACCCCGCTGGTCGGTTACCTCAACAACGCGATCAAGGCCAAGGAGCTCTACAAGCGCGACAAGGACTACATCGTCAGCGACGGCGAGGTCCTGATCGTCGACGAGTTCACCGGGCGCATCCTGCACGGCCGCCGCTACAACGAGGGCATGCACCAGGCGATCGAGGCCAAGGAGGGGGTGGAGATCAAGCAGGAGAACCAGACCCTGGCCACCATTACCCTCCAGAACTACTTCCGCCTCTACGAGAAGCTCTCCGGCATGACCGGTACCGCCCAGACCGAGGCGGGCGAGTTCAACAAGGTCTACAAGGTCGGCGTGGTGTCCATCCCCACGCACCGGCCGATGGTCCGGATGGACAAGGCCGACGTCATCTACAAGACCGAGAAGGCCAAGTTCAACGCGGTCATCGAGGACATCGCCGAGCGGCACCAGGCCGGCCAGCCGGTGCTGGTCGGCACCGTCTCGGTGGAAAACTCCGAGATCCTCTCCACGCTGCTGCGCCGCCGGGGCATCCCGCACTCGGTGCTGAACGCGAAGTTCCACGCCCGAGAGGCCGAGATCGTCGCGCAGGCCGGCCGCAAGGGCGCGGTCACCGTCGCCACCAACATGGCCGGCCGCGGCACCGACATCCTGCTCGGCGGCAACGCCGAGTTCCTCGCCGCCAGCGAGCTGCGCCAGCGCGGCCTCGACCCGGTCGAGCAGGAGGACGAGTACGGCAAGGCGATGGAGGAGGTCCTGCCCACCTGGAAGCAGGCGTGCGCGACCGAGGCCGAGGAGGTGGCCGCCGCCGGCGGCCTCTACGTCCTCGGCACCGAGCGGCACGAGTCCCGCCGGATCGACAACCAGCTGCGCGGTCGGGCCGGCCGGCAGGGTGACCCGGGCGAGTCCCGGTTCTACCTGTCGCTCCAGGACGAGCTGATGAAGCGGTTCCGGGCCGGCGCGGTCGAGGCCGTGATGGAGCGGTTCAACATCCCGGAGGACGTGCCCATTGAGTCGAAGATGGTCACCCGGCAGATCAAGAACGCCCAGGCCCAGATCGAGGGCCAGAACGCCGAGATCCGCAAGAACGTCCTGAAGTACGACGAGGTGCTCAACAAGCAGCGCCAGGTGATCTACGCCGAGCGGTTGCGCGTACTCAACGGCGAGGACCTCTCCGACCAGGTCCGCAACATGATCGACGACACCATCGGCGCGTACGTGGTGGGGGCCACCAGCGACGGCTACGCCGAGGACTGGGACCTCGACCAGCTCTGGACGAGCCTCAAGCAGCTCTACCCGGTGGGCATCACCGTCGAGGAGCTGGAGGAGGAGGTCGGCTCCCGGTCCGGCCTGGACCAGGACTTCCTGCTGGCCCGCCTCAAGGAGGACGCGAACGCCGCGTACGACCGGCGCGAGGAGAGCCTCGGTGAGGAGGCCACCCGCCAGCTTGAGCGGATGGTGCTGCTCCAGGTCATCGACCGTAAGTGGCGCGAGCACCTCTACGAGATGGACTACCTCCAGGAGGGCATCAGTCTCCGGGCGTACGCCCAGCGCGACCCGGTCATCGAGTACCAGCGCGAGGGCTTCGACATGTTCGCCACCATGATGGACGGCATCAAGGAGGAGACGGTCGGGTTCCTCTACAACCTGGAGGTGCAGGTCCAGGAGCCGGAGCCGGAGGCTGAGGAAGTCCAGCTGCTGGAGAAGCCGGTCGAGATCCGGGCCAAGGGCCTCAACCGTGCGCCGCAGCAGCAGGGGCTGCAATACTCCGCCCCCACCATCGACGGTGAGGCCGGCGCGGGCGCGGTGACCGTGGAGCGGCCCGAGCCTGCGCCGTCCGCCCCGGCACTCGGCATCGGGAGCGGGCAGCCGCAGCCCCCGTCGCAGACCCGGCCCGCCGCCGGCCCGCCGCGTCGTCCGGCCGCCGCAGGGGCGGGCGGTCAGGCCGCCGCGGCCAGCACCGCCCGGCGTACCACCGGCCCGGTCGACCGGGCCGAGGGTGGCCCGTCCCGCAACGCGCCCTGCCCGTGCGGCTCCGGCCGCAAGTACAAGCGCTGCCACGGCGCGCCCAACGGCGGCGCCTGATCCGAACCGCGAGGACGCCCGCCCGCTCAACTGAGCAGGCGGGCGTCCTCGCGTTTCTGAGCGGCCAGCGGGCAACCTACCGCCCGAACTGGCCGACTACCCGGCGTGGGTGCTTCGGGGTCAGATGACCTGGAGGGTGGTGCAGAGCCAGCTGCCTCGGCGCTGTTCCAGGCGGAGTGCCATGGCCCAGGTGCGGCCGCTGGCGGTGACCACCGCGGCCACCTCGACCGCCGCCGGGCGCGGCTCGTACACCCGCATCCGGCGCAGGTGGACGGCGGGCCGGGTGGAGCGCCGCCTCACCGGCGGGGTACGGGACGCGGCGCGGGCGAGTTGCTCGGTCACCTCGACGGTGCGCCCCGGCTCGACCAGTGCCCGGATCTGGCCGGGCGGCCGGTAACCGTTGAGGATCTCCAGGCAGGTGCCGACGAACCGGTGCGCCGCACGGGTCGCCTCGGGAGTGGCCGTGGCGGGCGGGGGCAGTGGTGGGGCGGCCGGGTGCCCGGGGTGGGGTCGGGGGTCGGGTCGCCGGCCGGCCGGACGGCCGATGGGTTGCTGTCCCGTGCCGAACAGATCGAGGGCGAGCTGACCGGGTGGCCGAGGCCAGAGATCCGGCACCTCGTCGACATAGGGCGGATCGGCGATGGGGGCGGGGCGCAACCGGATCGGCGGTCGGGTCGGCCCCGGACGGCGGGAGTCGGCCATCGTCGCACCCTCAATCCCTACGTTTGCCTTCGTTTGCTTCCGACAGCTTCGATTGTCGGACATGGCAACGCCCAGGGTCAATGGCTCAGCGGGATGGTCCGGTCACTCCGGGTCGCGGTCGGTGAGCGGGTTGCCGCGTACCCACTCGGCGGTCTCGGCGTACTTGAACTGGATGTACTCCTCCAGCCGGGCGCGCTCGACCCGCCACTGCCCCCGTCCACCGATCTTGATGGCCGGGAGTTCACCGCTGCGTACCATGTGATAGACCTGCGAATCCGACACGTTCAGCTCGGTGGCCACGTCGGAGAGCAGGAGAAACCTCGGCTCCACGGAAACCCCTCAGCTTGGCGTCGTTGGGCTCAGTTTGCCACCGACAGCCTTCCCCGCCCAGCATCGGACCGTCCGGTCGATCCTGGCTGTCCGGTGACCGACCGTCTCCTGCCGGCCGCCCTGGGGAGGCCGGCGGTGTCGCCGGCCCGATCGCAGGCCGACGGGGTGTGCCGGGCTGATCCCGCCCGAAGCGGGGTCGTCGGGCCGGTGCGGCGGCTTCCAGCGGTGCGGTGCGCGGTGTATGACGGTCTCGGCGTCGGGTCCGCGCCGGCACCGCCGGTACGGCATGATCGGCTTTCGGGACGGCGGGGTCGTCACGAGCCGGGCGAACGGTGGGCCCCCGGGCCCCGGTGAACGCGGCTGACCAGGCGGCAGGGCAACGAGCGGGAGAGATGATGGTGGGCGACGAGGTGGTCCGGGTGTACGTGCCGGCGACCGTGCCGATGCTGGCCCTGCTGCGTGAGCAGGGACTGCCGGCCAGCGGTGGGCACGCGGTCACCCCGGCTCTGCGCGAGTGGTACGCCGAGGGCGACGAGGAGGAGCTGGAGTACGTCGCCTTCACCCGGGCCGCGCAGGACGCGCTGCAACTGCTGCGGGAGGACCCGGCCGCAGCTCGTCGTCGGGTGGTGGTCTCGGTGGACCTGCCCGCCGCAGCCGTCGGCCGGGGCGACGGCGAGTTGGGCTCCAGCATGGTGGAGCTGGATGGGCCGGTGCCGGCGTCGGCGGTGGCCGCGCTGCACGTGGACGGAGCCGAGGCGGTCGACGACGTGACCGCGGCCGTCGACGTGGTGCGCGAAGCGCTCGCCGGTGATCCGGACGCTCAGTTCACCGTCGACGGGGCCGAGGACCACGAGTTGGAGTGGTACGCCCCGTCCGAGTGGGAACTGCTGCTGCGTACCGCCTCCTGACCGTCCGGACCGGGGACGGCGGGGCGTTGGCCGCCGGCCCGGTCGGCTCGGGCAGTGGACGCCGGGACGGCCGGGCGTGGGACGCCGGGACGGCCGGGGGAGAGCAGGGACGGGCGGGTGGTGGCCGGTCAGTCCTCGACGGTCTCGGGGTCGTCGTCGCGGGGGGTCGGGCCGAGGGTGCGGCCGAAGAGGACGACCGAGGTCAACGCGCCCACGAAGAGCACCCAGATGCCGTTGTCGACCCGCGAGGTGCCCATGCTGGTCTGGGCCACCGCGTCCGCCTCGCTGAGCGCGCCGGCCAGGTCCAACAGGGTTCGGCCGCCGATCCGGATGATCACCTCGGCGAGCAGCAGGAGCAGGCCCGGCCCGGCCCCGGCCAGCAGGTAGGCGGGCCAGCGCGGCGCCGGTGCGTCAGGAGCGCGCCGGACGGCCCGGCGGCGGGCCCAGGTGAGGTAGCCGAAGGCGAGCAGGCCGGCCAGCAGCCCGCCGAGCAGCGACTCGGTGCGGGAGACCCACTTCGCGGCACCGACCAGCGACGCCTGGGAGTCGTCCGCGCCGAACAGGTCGAACAGCGGGTCGCGGGCCTGGCTGAACACCACCACGAAGAACAGGGTCCCGAGGGCGGCGGCGACCACCGCGCCGACCGGTGCCGGGGTACGCGCTCCGGCGATCGCCCCGCCGATGACGGCCGCCGCCGCGCTGGTGCCGGCGATGGTGTTGGTGGTGGCGTTGTCGGCGTACGTCAGGTTGATGGCCAGGGCGGTGCCCAGCCCGACCAGCATGCCGGCCCCGATCGCCGCCGCGAAGCGCAGCGTGGCACGGTCGCCGAGCCGGCGGGCGGCCAGCTCACTCGCGGCCAGCGCGACCGCCGCACCGGCGACCAACGCGGCGGAGATCACCCCGGGCAGGGCGAAGGCGGAGAGGGTGATCGCGGTGAGCCCGACCGCTGCCGAGTGGATCGCCTCCCGGGTGGACCACAGCATCGCGGCCAGCCAACCGAGCGCGAGCGCCGCCAACAGGGGCGTGACCGGGGCGTACCCCGTCCGCTCCGCCGGTGCGGTGTGGATCTCCTCGCCGACCTGCCCGGTGGTGGCCGACCGCTCCGCCTCCGCGTCGCGGTCGCGGTCCGTCTGTGCTTCGCGGTCGCCCTGCGCGGTGGGGTCCGTCTCCGTGTCGGGACCGTGCTCCGCCTCCGCCCCGGGACCCGCCTGCGCCTCGGGAGCGCGGTCCGCCTCGGTGCCGGGATCGGGATCGCGGGGTGTGCCGGGATCGAGACCGGGGTGGCGGTGGGGCCGGCCGACGGAGGCCGCCGTCGAATTGCCGGGCTGGTTGCTCATCGTCTCCCCTTCGACACCGCGCCGCCCCGGCACCGGGAGGGCCTTTCCATCGCTCGAACCAGCGTACGCGGGCGACCGGATGGCTCTGGCAGGCGACCGTCAGCGCCACCCTCCCTTGGCATTGCCATGATCGTCGGGGGTTCTCTGGTATGAATCGTCGCTGTTTCGGCGCTCTGGCCTCATGATCAACGGTGCGTGGCGGGCGGGGTGTAGTGACGTCGGGCCAGGCGTGGGAGAATTCCCGGAGGTCCCGCCGCCGCGCCAGGCACACCGCGCGGTGTCCGGCGTCCGGCCGTCCGGGTCGGTGCCCGCGGGTCCGATTTCGCCGCCGCTGTCGAGATCGCCCAGGAGCTGTGATGGACGCCGTGTTCTCCGTACCCGAGCCGCACAACGAGCCGGTACGCACCTACGAGCCGGGCAGCGCCGACCGGGAGCGGCTGCAACGGAGGCTGGCCGAGCTGGCCGCCGAGCGGATCGACCTGCCGATGACCATCGCCGGCGCGCAGCGGATGGCCGGCGGCGACCCGATCGACGTGGTGCAGCCGCACCGGCACGCGCACGTGCTCGGGGTCACCGGCCACGCCACCCACGACGACGCCCGCGCCGCCGTGCACGCCGCCAAGGACGCCGCGCCGATGTGGCGGGCGTTGCCGTTCGAGGAGCGGGCCGCGATCTTCCTGCGCACCGCCGAGCTGCTGGCCGGCCCGTGGCGGGACACCCTCAACGCGGCCACCATGCTCGGCCAGTCCAAGACCGCCGTCCAGGCGGAGATCGACGCGGCCTGCGAGTTCATCGACTTCCTCCGGTTCAACGTGCACTTCGCCCGCGAGCTGCTGGCGGCCCAGCCGAACTCGTCGCCCGGGGTCTGGAACCGGTTCGACCACCGCCCGCTGGAGGGCTTCGTCTACGCGGTGACCCCGTTCAACTTCACCGCGATCGCCGGCAACCTGCCGTCCGCGCCGGCCCTGCTCGGCAACACCGTGGTCTGGAAGCCGGGCCCCACCCAGCAGTTCGCGGCGCACTTCACCATGCGGCTGTTCGAGGCGGCCGGCCTGCCCCCCGGTGTGATCAACATGGTCACCGGGCGGGGCGAGGAGGTCTCCGACGTGGTGCTCGCCGACCCGGATCTGGCCGGCATCCACTTCACCGGCTCGACCAAGGTGTTCCAGTCGCTGTGGCGTACCGTCGGCGAGAACATCGCCTCCTACCGCGGCTACCCCCGGCTGGTCGGTGAGACCGGCGGCAAGGACTTCGTGGTCGCGCACACCAGCGCCGACGTCGACGCCCTGCACACCGCGCTGATCCGGGGCGCCTACGAGTACCAGGGCCAGAAGTGCTCGGCCGCCTCGCGGGCGTACGTCCCGCGGTCGCTCTGGGAGGGTGGGCTGCGGGACCGGCTGGCCGCCACCGCCGACTCGCTGACCTACGGCGACGTCACCGACTTCGCCAACTTCGGCGGCGCGGTGATCGACGGCCGGGCGTTCGCCCGGCACACCGCCGCGCTGGACCTGATCGCCGGGGACGACAGCTGCCGGGTGCTGGCCGGGGGCACCGCCGACGACTCGGTCGGGTGGTTCGTCCGGCCGACGCTGTTCGAGTGCGCCGACCTGGCGCACGAGACGTTCACCACCGAGTACTTCGGGCCGATCCTCGGCGTGCACGTCTTCGACGACGCCCGCTTCGACGACGTGGTCACCCAGGCCGAGTCGATCGCCCCGTACGCGCTGACCGGGTCGATCTTCGCCACCGACCGCCGGGTGGTCGACGCGGTGGCCGAGAAGATGCGGTACGCGGCCGGCAACTTCTACATCAACGACAAGCCGACCGGTGCGGTGGTCGGGCAGCAGCCCTTCGGCGGCGCCCGGGCCAGCGGCACCAACGACAAGGCCGGGTCGTGGCACAACCTGGTGCGTTGGATGTCGCCCCGGACCATCAAGGAGACGTTCGTCGCGCCGACCGACCACACGTACCCGCACATGGGGTGAAGCGGTGACGACCGACGGTGGCGGAGTTCCGCCGCCGCCGGCGCCACCGCCGCCCCACGGTGGTGCCCGACGCGACCCGGCCGGCGCGTCGGCCACCACCGGCCGGCGTGGCCCAGGTCACCGCAGGCGGGGCCGGTCGGGGCGGTCCTGGGAGCACTGTCGTCGGCCGACAGTGCACATTGGAAATCCTCCCGGGTGGCAAATCCGGAAATCCTGGACGCCGGGACGGCAAAGTGGCAGCTTAGAGGGCATGGCGGATTCCGGAGTCAACCCCACTGCGGCGGCCCTGTTGGGGTTGTTGCATGAGGGCCCGATGACAGGCGGCCAGCTGATGGCCGCCGCTGAGCGCCGACTGGCGCCGTACTGGTCTATGACACGCAGTCAGGTCTACCGTGAGTTGCCGGTGCTGGCGGAGCGTGGTTTCGTGCGGCTGGGCAAGCCCGGGCCGCGGATGAGTCAACCCTACGCGCTCACCGCCTCGGGGAAGCGGACCTTCTCCCGCTGGCTGGCGGAGAATCCCGGTCGGGACACCATCCGCAACCCGATCGCCCTGCGGATCGCGTTCGGCAACCTGCACTCGGCCAGCCAGCTCAAGAACCTCTACACCTCAGCCAACGAATACCACACCGAGGCCCTCGCGTACGTCCGGGAGCAGGTCAAGACCGCCAAGAAGGAGGGCGACGAGTACGACGCCAGCGCGCTGGAGTTCGCCGTCGCCTACCACAAGGCCGCGCTGTCCTGGCTCAAGACCGCCCCGGTCGGCTGATCATCCGCCCTGGTAGGTGGTGTGACGTGAGCGGACCGCCGCACGCACAGTACCCTTGTCTGTCGTGACCGCTGCCGATTACGCCGAACAACTGAAGGAACTCGACGCGACCCTACGCAACATCGAGTCGGTGCTCGACCTCGACCGCCTGCGGGGGGAGAAGGCCCGGCTGGAGGAGCAGGCGTCCGCGCCGGATCTCTGGGACGACCAGGCCAAGGCGCAGCAGGTGACCTCGCAGTTGTCGTACGTCAACGGCGAGATCAGCAAGCTGGGCAGCCTGCGGTCGGGGCTGGACGACGCCCGGGTGCTGCTGGAGCTGGCCGAGGACGAGGCCGACTCCGGGGTGCTGGGCGAGGTCGAGTCGGAGATCGCCGGGCTGACCAAGGCCATCCAGGAGATGGAGGTCCGCACCCTGCTCTCCGGCGAGTACGACTCCCGGGAGGCGCTGGTCGCCATCCGGGCGGGCGCCGGTGGGGTGGACGCGGCCGACTTCGCCGAGATGCTGCTGCGGATGTACCTGCGCTGGGCCGAGCGGCACGGCTACCCGACGGAGGTCTACGAGACCTCGTACGCCGAGGAGGCCGGCCTCAAGTCCGCCACCTTCACCGTCAAGGTCCCGTACGCCTACGGCACGCTCAGCGTCGAGTCGGGCACCCACCGGCTGGTCCGGATCAGCCCGTTCGACAACCAGGGTCGCCGGCAGACCAGCTTCGCCGGGGTGGAGGTGCTGCCGGTCACCGAGCAGACCGACCACATCGACATCCCGGAGAACGAGGTCCGGGTGGACGTCTACCGGTCGTCCGGGCCGGGTGGGCAGAGCGTCAACACCACCGACTCGGCGGTGCGGCTGACCCACATCCCCACCAACATCGTGGTGACCTGCCAGAACGAGAAGTCCCAGCTCCAGAACAAGGCCTCCGCGATGCGGGTGCTCCAGTCCCGGCTGCTGGAGCGCAAGCGGCAGGAGGAGGAGGCGAAGCTCGCCGGCCTGAAGACCGGCAGCACCAGCTCCTGGGGCGACCAGATGCGTTCGTACGTGCTGCACCCGTATCAGATGGTGAAGGATCTCCGAACCGAGCAGGAGACCGGCAATCCGTCCTCGGTCTTCGACGGGGAGTTGGACAGCTTCATCGAGGCGGGTATCCGCTGGCGCAAGCAGCAGCAGCTCGCCAACGACGCTGCGTGATCGATCGTGAACGGGGCGCGTCGTCGATCCCGGGTTGACCGGGCGAATCGATGACGCGCCCCGCATCGGCGGGGCGTGCCACTTGGCTCTGCGGTTACACCGCGTAGACTCACGACCCGTGATTCAGCTTGAGCAAGTGACGAAGACGTACCCGAAGGCGTCCCGGCCTTCGCTCGACAACGTGTCCGTCTCGATCGAGAAGGGCGAGTTCGTCTTCTTCATCGGGCCATCCGGCTCCGGCAAGTCCACGATCATCAAGATGCTGTTGCACGAGGTCGCCCCCAACAAGGGTCGGGTCGTCGTCAACGGCAAGGACGTCACCTCGATGCGTTCCTGGAAGCGACCCCACTTCCGGCGTTCCATCGGCTGCGTCTTCCAGGACTTCCGGCTGCTGCCGAACCGCACCGCCTACGAGAACGTGGCGTTCGCCCTGGAGGTGATCGGCAAGACCAAGGCGGTGGCCCGCCGGGTCGTGCCCGAGGTGCTGGAGTTGGTCGGGCTCGGTGGCAAGGAGCACCGGTACCCACACGAACTCTCCGGTGGTGAGCAGCAGCGGGTCGCGGTCGCGCGGGCGTTCGTGAACCGTCCGCTGATCCTGCTGGCGGACGAGCCGACCGGAAACCTGGACCCGGACACCTCGATCGAGATCATGCGTTTGCTGGACCGGATCAACCGCACCGGCACGACCGTCGTGATGGTCACCCACGACTCCAACATCGTGAACCAGATGCGCCGTCGTGTCGTCGAGATCGAAAGCGGCCGCATCGTGCGCGACCAGGCCCGCGGCGTCTACGGGTGAGCCGGCGCTCCACCCCTGCCGTACGACCTGACGACGAACACCTCACGCCGGAGAGCCGGAGGAACACCCGATGCGGATAAAGTACGTCCTGTCCGAGGTACTGGTCGGACTGTGGCGCAACGTCACGATGACGGTCGCGATGATCATCACGATGGCGGTCTCGCTGACCATGCTCGGCGCCAGTGGCCTGATGTACAAACAGGTCGGCGACATGAAGGACCTCTACTACAAGAACGTCGAAGTCTCGATCTTCCTGAAGACCGACGTCACCGAGCAGCAGCGCACCGACCTCGACGCCAAGTTGAAGGGCGACCCCCTGGTCAAGGAGGTCCTCTATGTCAACAAGGACGAGGCGTACAAGACGTTCAAGGAGATGTACCAGGACGCGCCCGACCTGGTGAACGTCGTGAAGCCCGACCTGCTCCCCGAGTCCTTCCGGCTGAAGTTGGTCAACCCGGAGCAGTACAAGAACATCTACGACCAGTACCAGGGCACCGAAGGGGTCGACGTGATCGTCGACCAGAGCCGGCTGCTGGACAAGATCTTCAACGTGCTCACCGCGATCCAGAACATCGCGCTGGCCGCCGCCGTGGTGATGGCCATCGCCGCGCTGCTGCTGGTGGCGAACACCATCCAGGTGGCCGCGTACAGCAAGCGGCGTGAGGTCGCGGTCATGAAGCTGGTCGGCGCGTCGAACTGGTTCATCCAGGCGCCGTTCGTGCTGGAGGCGGTGGTCGCCGGCCTGATCGGCTCGTTGCTGGGCCTGATCGCGCTGATCGGCGCCAAACAGCTGCTGTTCAGCGGCTCGTTGAAGGCGCTGGAGGGGCTGCTCTCCCCGATCCAGTGGTCGGACATCTTCCTGATGTTCCCGCTGATGGCCGGCGTGGGTGGCCTGATCAGCGCCGCCACCGCCTGGGTCACGCTCCGCTTCTACCTGCGGGTCTAGTCGCCGCAGGGGGTCGACGTGCGGGCCCTCCCGCGCCGGGAAGAAACGGCGCGGGAGGGCCCTTGTCGTTCGGGTAGCATGATCCCCGCTCACCGGCCGGACGGTCGGTGAGCGGACCCGGAAGGGGGTGCGCCGGATGCCACGGGAAAAGGGCCGCAAGGTGGTCGCCTCCAACAGGAAGGCCCGCCACGACTACGCCATCCTCGACACGTACGAGGCGGGCATGGCGTTGACCGGCACCGAGGTCAAGTCGCTGCGCGCCGGGCGGGCCTCACTGGTCGACGCCTTCGCCCAGGAGCGCGACGGCGAATTGTTCCTGCACGGCATGCACATCCCGGAGTACACCCAGGGCACCTGGACCAACCACGAGCCCCGGCGTACCCGCAAACTGCTGCTGAAGCGGTTGGAGATCGACCGGCTGGTCGGCAAGACCCGCGAGGGCGGCCTGACCATGGTCCCGTTGCAGGTCTACTTCTCCGACGGCTGGGCCAAGGTGGAGATCGCCCTGGCCAAGGGCAAGAAGTCGTACGACAAGCGGCAGGACCTCGCCAAGCGGGACGCCGACCGGGAGATCGCCCGGGTGTCGGGCCGGCGCGGCAAGGGAATGGACGACTGAGTCGTCCTTTTTGTCCGGCTCGACGCGCCGGCCAGGGGCTCGGGATGAAACCCGTTGCGGTAGGCGTTAGTCTGGACAGTGCCGCCACATCGGCGGCCCGTCGAGGGGGTGACTGGTTTCGACTTCGTACGCAGCGACAGGGGAAGCGAGCCGAGGAAGCCGACGTCGTCTCGAGAATCGGTCGTCGGAAACTTATAAGCGCCAAGCAAAATCGCGCTGACTTCGCTCTCGCCGCCTGAGGCGAGTAGCTGAGTCTGTCGGCCTGGGAACGCCTTCGTCCCAATAGCCGGCATCAGTTAGAGGGCTGGCCAATCGGACCCGGTCGCGGGGTCCGTGCGGCGAGATTAATCAGCGACTGGGCCCGTCACACCAACTCGCTCGCGTGAGCGGTGGGGCCGAGTAGAGGCATAGCGAGCTGCGCTCGGAGAAGCCCTGACAAACCGGCGAAGGACCCGGGTTCGATTCCCGGCACCTCCACCCCACGATGCGCCCCGGTCCCCAAGGACCGGGGCGCATCACCGTTTCTCCCTCTGACACCCGCCCCGCGCGCCCTGCCCCGCCCGCGCCCGCGCGCCGTCTCGCCTCCGCGCGTCTCGCCTCCGCGCGTCTCGCCCCGTTGATCAAGAGGTTTGCGCCATCTGGGGCGATCAACTTGACCTAAACCTCTTGATCAACGAGGTGGGGCGGGGCAGGGCAGGGCTGGAGGCGGCGTGCGGGGCGGGGCGTGCGGGGCGGGGGTGGGACGTGGCCGGGTGGGGGTGGAGGGAACCGGGGGAGGGGGTGGGGCGTCTCAGGGGTATGCGGCGACTTGTTGTGGTGGGGTTGGGACTTCTGATGGTGGGGGTGGGTGGGTGTGCGCCGGCCGGGTCTGCGCCCGGTGGGTCGGCCGGTGGTGATCCGGGGCGGCATCGGGAGGCGTTCGACGAGCGGGCTGCCGAGGTGGCGGGGGCGTGGCGGCCCGGGTCCGACTGGTCGGGCGGGTACCTGCCGTTGCAGGACGCCACGGTGCTCCCCGGGCAACCCGGCTTCACCGCCGACACCGAGGCGGCCTTCCGTTCCGGCTGGTACCGGGACCAGATCCCGCTGCCGACCAAGGTGCCCGCCGACGCGGCGATCCGCTTCCCGGACGGCGCTCTGACCGTCCCGCTGATCAGCGCGGCGGAGGCGTACCGGCAACTGGACCAGGGGGACCCACCGCCGTGCGAGGGGCGGCCCCGGGTGCCGCAGGCGCCCAGCCCGACCGACGCCACCAGGCCGGACGATTCGGTCGCCACCCAGGCGGCCACCGCCTGTATCCCGCTCACCGTCACGGGCGTGACCCTCGGCACGGCCGAGGTGCGCACCAGCCGGGGAGTCGCCGCGGTGCCGGCCTGGTTGTTCACCGTGGCCGAGTTGACCACTCCGGTGGCCCGGCTGGCGGTGGCACCCCGGGCGGTCACCGCCGTGCCCGAGCCGACCGCCCCGCCCCGCACCCTTCCGGCAGGCGTGGCCGGTGCCGATCGGCTCCGCCGGGTCGAGGGCACCCGGTTGACGTACACGGTCAGCCTGGGGGCCTGCGACAGCGGCCCCACCGCACTCGTGCGGGAGAGCGACGACGTGGTGGTGGTCGGCGGCGGGGTGGTCCAGGGCACCGGCGAGTGCATCGCGCTCGCGGTGCTCAAGCCGGTCACGGTGACGTTGACGGCCCCACTCGGCGCCCGCCCGGTCCTCGACGTCGGCACCGGCCGGGTCCTCACCCTTGCCACCCCCTGACACGCCCACCCCCGCATCCCCTCCCCGGGGGCTCCCGGAAGGACGGTGCTGCTGGCCGTTGATCAAGAGGTTTGCGTCATCTCGCGCGATCAACTTGACGCAAACCTCTTGATCAACGGGGCTGGGCGCGGGGTGGGAGGGGGCGGGGGACGGGAGGGGGTAAGAGGGGTGGGAGGGGTGGGGGTGGGGGTTAGAGGAGGGTGGGGATGGCGGTGCTGATGGGGGCGGCCAGTACGGTCGGTCTGTCGGCACGCAGCGCCTCGGCCAGCGCGTCGGCCAGGTCGGGCAGGGTGTCGATGACCCGGGTGGCGCAGCCGTAGCCGTGGGCGACGGCGGTGAGGTCCAGGCCCGGCAGGTCCAGGCCGGGTACGCCGGGGGTGGACTTCAGCTCGGCGAACGCCTTGAGGATGGCGTACTGCTGGTTCACCGGGACCAGCACGACCACCGGCAGCCGTAGCCGCGCGGCGGTCCACAGTGCCTGCACCGAGTAGTGGAAGGAGCCGTCCCCGATCACCGCGACCACCGGCCGGCCCCGCCCGGTGTCCCGTTCGGCGAGGGCGATGCCGACGGCGGCCGGCAGCCCGTAGCCGAGCCCGCCGCTGGCCATGGTGAAGTACGACGCCGGGCGGGTCACCGGGAGCCGGCGACGCAGCGCCGCCAGGTTGGACGGCGATTCCTGCACCAGCACCCCGTCGGTGGGCCAGCAGGCGGCCAGGGCGGCGAAGAGCGCGTCCGCGTCGGGCGGGTCACCGGGCTCCGGGGGCGGCGGTGTCGGGCGGGGCGCGGGCGGGGGCCGGTCGGCCGCCGGCAGCAGGTCCAGCAGCGCGGCCAGGGTCAGCCCGGCGTCACCGAGCAGGCTGTCGCCCACCGGGGCGCGGGCCGCCTCGTCCGCGTCGTCGGTGACGTGCAGCAGCCGTGCCCCGGGTGGCAGGTGGTCGCCGGGCACGTGGGGGTAGTAGCGGAACACCGGCGCGCCGACCACCAGCACCACGTCGTGCCCGGTGAGCTTCTCGGCCAGCGGGGCGATCGCGTACGGCAGCACCCCCCGGTAGTGCGGGTGGTGCTCCGGGAAGGCGGCCCGCTCCGGTGCCGGCGCGGACCAGACCGGTGCGGCGAGCCGCTCCGCCACCGCGGCCGCCAGCGGCCAGGCCGTGGCCCGGTCCACTGCCGCGCCGAGCACCAGCACCGGGTTCCGGCTGGCGGTCAGCAACGCGGCGAACTCCCGCAGCCGACGGGGGTCGGGGGCGAACCGGGTGGCCACCGTCCGCACCTGCGGCGGTGGGTCCGCCGGTTGCTGCCAGTCGTCCAGCGGCAGGGAGAGATAGACCGGGCCGCTCGGTGGTTGCGCCGCCGTGGCGTACGCCCGCATGAACGCCGCCGGTACGTCCTGCGCCCGCGCCGGCTCGTGGCTCCACTTCACGTACGGCTGGGGCAGCTCCGTCGGTTGGCGGCTGGCCAGCCGGGGCTCCATCAGCAGCATCTCCCGGCTCTGCTGCCCGGCGGAGACGATCAGCGGGGTCCGGTTGTGCCAGGCGGTGACGAGGTTGCCCATGCCGTTGCCGGTGCCCGGGGCGGTGTGCAGGTTGACGTGCGCCGGTCGGCCGGTGGCCTGGGCGTACCCGTCGGCCATCGCCACCGCCGACGCCTCGTGCAGGGCGTGCACGTAGTGGAAGTCGGCCGGGAAGTCCTGGAGGAACGGCTCCTCGGTCGAACCGGGGTTGCCGAAGATCGTCGTCAGGCCGAGGGCGCGGAGCAGGTCGTAGGTGGTCTCCCGGACGGTCGCCATCGCCCCCGCCTCCGTGTCCCCGGCCCGTGCCGCTGCCCGCCGGGACCCGGTGATCCGGCCCCCGACCTGCCGAATCTATCGGGCAGGAGGGGACGGTTCGGTCACTTTGCCGCCGATCTCCTCCAGGGCCGTGCCCGGCGGTAGCGGTGCGGCCACTGTGACCGGTGGGAGCGGGGGTGGCGCTGCCCGGTGCCGTGGCGATGGGATGGGGGCAGTGGCGGTGGGTCGACGGCGGTGGTGCGGTCGCGGTGCGCTGGGTGGTGCGGGCCGGCTCAGGGGAGCGGGAACGGGGTCCTGATGCCGTCCAGCGCGTGCCCACAGGGACAGTCGCGGTCGGCGGGCAGGGCGGCCACCGCGTCCAGCAGTACGCCGCGCAGCCGGTCGGTGTTCTCCCCGAAGACCCGGAAGACCTCCTCCTGGGTGACCGAGTCACCCGCCTCCACCCCGGCGTCCAGGTCGGTGACCAGGGCGATGGAGGTGTAGCAGAGGGCCAGTTCGCGGGCGAGCACGGCCTCCGGGTGGCCGGTCATGTTCACCACCGTGCCGCCCATCGAGGCGTACCAGCGAGATTCCGCACGGGTGGAGAAGCGGGGGCCCTCGACCACCACCACCGTGCCGCCGTCGACCGCCGGCACGTCCCGCCCGGCCGCCGCGCCGAGCAGCGTACGCCGCCCCACCGGGCAGTACGGGTCACCGAACGCGACGTGCACCGCGCCCTGGTCGTAGTAGGTCTGCACCCGGCCACTGGTGCGGTCGATCAGCTGGTCAGGCACCACGAACGTGCCGGGACCCAGCTCGGGGCGGAGCCCGCCGACGGCACACGGGGCGAGCACCTGGCGGACCCCCAGGGACCGCAGCGCCCACAGGTTCGCCCGGTACGGGATCAGGTGCGGCGGGTGGCGGTGATCACGCCCGTGCCGGGGCAGGAACGCCACCGGCCGACCGCCCACCGAGGCGATCGTGAGCACGTCCGAAGGGTCGCCGTACGGGGTCTCCACCTGGTGTTCTGTCGCGTCGTCGAGCAGCGCGTACAGCCCCGAACCGCCGATCACCGCGATGTCCGCCGTTGGACCCATGGACCCTCCCTCGACCGCCCTCGATCACCTGTCGGTCAGACCTTAGCCACCGCACCGGGTGCAGGCTATGGTGCCAGACATGGCGGTGACAGCACGGTTGGTCGGTGGTGCCCGGTTGTCGGACCCGGTGCGCGGCTGACGATGTCCGAGACGCAGGGGGAGGGACCGGCGATCAGCGGTCGTGCCGTGGAGTCGATGACCGGGCGGCTGCTGGTCGCGACACCGGCGCTCAAGGACCCGAACTTCGATCGTACGGTGGTGCTGCTGGTCGCCCACGAGGCCAACGGGGCGCTCGGGGTGGTGCTCAACCGGGCCACCGAGGTCGCCGTCGCGGACGTCCTCGGTGAGTGGAGCGGCCTCGCCCGCCATCCGGCGGTGCTCTTCGAGGGCGGCCCGGTGCAGCCGGAGTCGGCGATCTGCCTGGCCCGGATGCGCCACCCGATGCGCCGGCTGAAGGGTTTCCAGCCGATCTCCGGCGCGGTCGGCACCGTCGACCTGTCGGCAGACCCGGAGCGGATGCGGGACAGCATCGGCGGCATCCGGGTCTTCGCCGGCTACTCCGGCTGGGGCTCCGGGCAGTTGGAGCAGGAGATCGAGGACGGGTCCTGGTTCGTGCTCGACGCGCTGCCCGGAGACGCGTTCGTCGACCGTCCGGACGACCTCTGGCCGATGGTGCTGCGCCGGCAGGGCGGCATGATGGCCGCGGTCGCGCACTTCCCGCCGGACGTGGCGTTGAACTGATTCCCCGGGTCCTCCCGGAGCCGGTCCGGGGGTACCCCCGTGAGATGACCATGACGGGCGTCGTGTGTATAGTTCTCTCCGTGCCCGGGCGACCGGGACACACCGCAAGGGGCCGTGGCGCAGCTGGTAGCGCACCACACTGGCAGTGTGGGGGTCAGGGGTTCGAGTCCCCTCGGCTCCACCCTTGAAATGGTGGGTCAGCGACCTGGTCGAGTAATCATCGACCAGGTCGCTGATTCGTTCTCCGCCCCGGCGTGCTCACGACAACCTCGCCGTCGATGATGGCCCGGGTGACCCGGACCATCACGGTTCCCGCCTCCAGGTGGTCGACGTCTCGCCTGCGCGCAGTCCGAGCGCCTCACCATGGCGCAGGCCGTAGAGGCTGCGGCAGCGCGGCCCGGGATCAGCCGCGCGGTTGAGGGCCGGTTCAACGACGACGAGGCGACGGCTCGTGACAACCGTGCATGGCGCTCCTGGACGCCTGGCAGCCGGGTCGCCGGCGCTGGGTCACCGTTCCCGACCAGGGCCCGTTGCTACTTGTCATCCTCGTCCGCATGACTACGGATCACGGCTACCGGACAAGGGGAGCCGGCTACGCATTGAGTCGACACCGAGCCCATCAGAAGTCCCTTCCAACCCCCGTACCCGCGCGACCCGACGACCACCAGATCCGCGTCGTCGGCGGCCGCCAGCAGCGCCGGGGCGGGGGAACCTTCGACCAGCCGGATCTCGACGTCAGTACGCATGGGATCGACTGCACCACGTCGCATGCTGTCCTGCAGCGTCTCCGCTGCCTGGACGGCGATCTCGTCGACAGCCTCCTGCTGGAGGCCCCCCGGACCTCCTGCGAATCCGAGATAAGGCGGGGACCAGGCATGTACGACCTGCAACGAAGCATGACGCCGGCGGGCCTCGTCATCGGCGAACCGCAATGCACGTACCGACAGGGGTGATCCGTCGACCCCGACGACCACGCGGCCCGCTTCGGGCCTCGGCTCCGGCCGGGGGACGACGATCACCGTGCCGGTCGCGTACTGGACACAGCCCTGGCTGACGGAGCCGAACAGTGAGCCGGTGGCGCTGCCGCGTCCGCGCGAACCCACGACAAGGAGGGAATCGCTGCCTGCCGCACGGGTCAGTTCCCTGATCGGGTGGCCGTAGATGACGTGCGAGGTCGTCGCGACGTTCGCCGCGCCCTCTCGTGCGACTACCGCATCCACGCTGGACGTGACGTCCCGAAGGAGACCGGCCCTGAGGTCGGCCACGGAGTGCAGCGCCGCGAGCCGCTCGACCTCCAGGGGCGCGCCGCTCGGTTGCCAGACGTTGATCGCCCGCACGGGCAGATCTCGTATGCGGCCTTCCTCGAGCGCCCAGACCAGTGCACGGTCGGATCCCATCGAACCGTCGACGCCAACCACCACGCTGGTGAGGGGCACGCGCACCGCCTTCAATCGGTGGTCAATCGTCGGGGAACGGCTGGTCGTAGCCGGGCCGCCGGACAGGTGACCGTCTGCGGCTCCACCGGCAGCCGCGCTGGAAGGACAGTATCTCGATCCGTCTCCCCGACGTAACACGATCTCCGATCCGCGAGGAGCGTGCTTCGGGCCGGAGCTGCCGCGAGGTGGCACTATCGTGAGAACCAGGTCCGGCAGCCCGCGCCGTACGAAGCGGTCCCCTCGGAGGGAAGTTCACGTGTCTTCAGACGGACAACCCGCCCTGGAGGTCGTGATGCCTGCGGCGTTCCTGGGCCACGGCAACCCTATGAACGCTCTCGAGGTCAACCGGTACACCTCGGCGTGGAGAGCCTTCGGCGCTGCGGTGCCGCGTCCCCGCGCGATCCTGGTGGTGAGTGCTCATTGGTACATCAATGCCACGGCCGTCACCGCGATGCCCCGGCCGAGGACCATTCACGACTTCTACGGGTTTCCCCGGGAGCTGTTCGAGGTGCAGTACCCGGCTCCAGGGCTGCCCGAACTGGCCGAGGAGGTCAGTGACGTCGTCCATCCGACCTGGGTCGGGGCTGACGTCGACAGCTGGGGCATCGACCATGGCACATGGTCGGTGCTGATGCACGCCTTTCCGGACGCGACGATTCCCGTCGTCCAGCTCAGCATCAACGCTGACAAGTCGTTCGACTACCACCTTCAACTCGGTGCCCGACTCGCTCCACTGCGCCGACGTGGTGTGCTGATCGTGGCGAGCGGCAACGTGGTGCACAACCTGGGTGGTATGGACTGGGCGCTGACTGACGACGGCTTCGATTGGGCACGGCGCTTCGACGAGGACGCCACCTCCCGGATGTTGACCGACCCGGGCGAGTACGCGACTCTCGACGCCCACGGGGACTTCCGCCGGGCGGTACCCACGCCCGATCACTTCATTCCGGCGTTGTACCTCGCCGGTCTCGCCGCTGCCACGGACGCGCCTGACACCGAAGTTCTGGTGGACGGTTACGCCTACGGCTCGTTGTCCATGACGGCGTACACCTTGGGGATGTCCTGTCCGCAGTTTGACGGCCGGGGCGGATCGCCCCAGCCGCCGCCCGGCCTGCCGCCGGACGGGTCCAACATCTGAGGGAGTGCCGGCTGCTCGTTGCTCACGGCGCGGAGCCCCAGGTGCGCGTGGTGCACGCTCCACCGATGACCGTGGCGTTCGGGCTTGATCTAGGGGGAAGCCCCGCAGTCGGCACGCGACAGTTGATGGGGGCTCCTACCAGTCAGGGGCAGGCCGGTTCCGCGACGGCGTGAACGGTCGAGGTTCTCCTTGTGGCCTCGGGCGCTCAGCTTCCTCGATGGCTCATCCGTCCGACACGGCGGCCCCCACACTCGGCGCGTCACAGAGGGTGTCACAGATCAAGGCCGGGAATCCGGCCGGGGGCCTTTCGTCGTTTGTGCTGCCGACGCCGCCGAAGGTAGCGGGTGGGTCTCGACGCGGAACGTGGGGTCGCGGTGCTGGGTCCGATCTTGTCGAGCGAGTTCGGTCGTTTTCCCACCGACAACGACCCGGGCGGGAATGATCTCCCGGCCTGAATGCTCCCATAAATTGCAAAACGGTCATTCCATGACGCGTGAACATGGGTGGTGCCGCGTGCGCCGCGTACTGTCGGGGCAGGCCGGCCGCGTTCGGAGCGGTACGAACGACGGCAGCCGCCTGCACCGCCAATGAGACGACGATCAACAGAAGTGCTAGATTTTTCGGAATGCTGTTCAGCACTAGTGAGCGGGAGGAGCCTCATGGTGCAGTCAGTGCAGCGAGCCATCCGCATCCTGCGCCAGCTCGCCACGGACGGCCCGCGGCTGGGTGTGACCGAGTTGGCCGACCGAATGGGCCTGGCCAAGCCCACCGTTCACGCCCTGCTGCGCACTCTGGAGTCGGAAGGGCTGGTGTCCCGCGACTCGGAGGGCTCCAAGTACCGGCTCGGCCCCGACCTGGTGGCCTTCGGCAATGCCTACCTGGACACCCATGAACTCCGCAGCCGCTCGCTGACCTGGGCTGATCTCCTCGCCACCCGCACCAAAGAAGCTGTGTGGGTGGGCATTCTGACCGGTAACCGCGTCCTGGTGGTACACCATGCCTTCCGGCCCCGGGGCACGGGGCAGATCCTGGAGGTGGGTGCGACGATCCCCTGGAACACCAACGCCCTGGGTAAGGCGATCGTCGCCGCCTCAGTCCCTGCGCTCGGCAAGGAGCTGCTGGCCGGCGAACTGCCGGCGCTCACCGGGGCCAGTATCACCGACCCCGCCGTGCTCGCCCGTCAGCTCGACGAGGCTGCCCGGGCCGGATATGCGATCGAGGACCAGGAATCCACCATCGGTGACGGAGCCGTGGCCGCTCCCATCTTCGACCGCTCTGGTCAGGTGGCGGGTGCGATCGGCATCGTCGGGCCGGTCGAGCGCCTGCTCGCCGAGCCGACATGGCAGGAACTGGCCGTCGCCGTACGCGAGGTCGCGCGCAATCTGTCCCGGGAGCTGGGCGCCCGCCGGGGCAGCGCGATCCACCTCCAGTCCTGAGCTACGCCAGGGTCTGACCTGCCGCGCGCTATCGGGCTGTGACAGCGTCCGCCAGGGCTCGGAAGATCAGCGCGGTGGAGGTCGCCCCCGGATCCAGTTGCCCGATGCTGCGGGTGCCGAGATACGACGCGCGTCCTCGGCGGGCCTGCAGTGGTGCGGTGGCTCGCATCCCCTCCTCGGCCGCGTCAGCTGCGGCGAGAGCGGCTTCGGCCAGGTCGGCCCCGGCGTCGGCGCGATGACGGAAGGCGGCCAGCGCCGGCGTCCAGGCGTCGACGACGGTCTTGTCCCCAGGGACGGCGGCGCCGATCTGGGTGACCTCCGCCAGCCCTGCGGCCAGTGCTTCCGCCAGCTCCTGCGTGGTGGCGGCGGGGGTGCAGATGGTCTGGCCGGCGGCCCGGAACGCTCCGCCGAACAGCGGTCCCGATGCCCCGCCGACGAAGGACAGCAGCGTGGTGCCGGTTCCGATGAGTACGGCTCCCACGGTGTCCGGCACCAGACCGTCCAGCGCAGCAGACGCGGCAGTGAAGCCGCGGTGCATGTTGGTGCCGTGGTCCGCGTCGCCGATGGCCGAGTCGAGCCAGGTGAGACGGTCCTTCTGTTCGGCCACTGCGCCTGCGATGGTGTGCACCCAGGCGCGAGCGAGTTTGATATCCACGGAGCCCCCGTTCGTGGAGCGGTGGTCGCGAGATGATCTCGACGGGCCACCGTTGCAGCCCTGTTCAGGAGGGCTGCAACGGGGAAGTGCGCGAACTCGGGCTCAGTGGGCCGCGAGCAGTTCGAGCGTGTCGACGACGCGGTTGGAGAAGCCCCACTCGTTGTCGTACCAGGCGACCACCTTGATGTGGCGTCCGTCGACACGGGTGAGAGCCGCGTCGAAGATCGACGATGCGGGGTTGCCGGTGATGTCCGAGGACACGAGCTCATCCTCGGAATACTCGAGGATGCCTGCCAGGGGGCCCTGCGCAGCAGTGCGGTAGGCCGCCAGCACCTCGTCGCGCGTGACGTCGCGAGAGACGGTCGTGTTGAGTTCGACCAACGACCCCACCGGAACCGGGACGCGGATCGAGTCGCCCGACAGCTTGCCGTTGAGGTTGGGCAGCACGTGGCCGATGGCCTTGGCTGCGCCGGTCGTCGTCGGTGCGATGTTCACCGCGGCAGCGCGGGCGCGGCGGGCGTCGCGGTGCGGGCCGTCCTGCAGGTTCTGCTCCTGCGTGTACGCGTGCACCGTGGTCATGAAGCCGTGTTCGATGCCGGCGAGCTCGTCGAGAACGGCGGCGAGCGGCGCCAGGGCGTTGGTCGTGCACGAGGCGTTCGAGATGATCCTGTGCACGGCAGGGTCGTACGCATCGGTGTTCACGCCGAACGCGAGCGTGACGTCGGCACCGTCCGACGGTGCGCCGACGAGTACCTTCTTCGCACCTCCGTCGAGGTGGGCGCCTGCGGCCTTGGCGGAGGTGAACCGGCCGGTCGCCTCCAGCACGATCTCGACACCGAGCTCGCCCCAGGGCAGCTGCGCCGGCTCACGCTCGGCCAGGACCGTGATGCGGCGGCCATCGACGACGATCTGGTTACCCTCGACCGTCACGGGTCGGCCGAGTCGGCCGGCCGTCGAGTCGTAGGCGAGCAGGCGCGCGAGGGCGCTGGGCTCGGTGAGATCGTTGACGGCGACAACCTCCAGGGCGCTGTCGCGTTCGAGCAGGGCTCGCAGCACGTTGCGCCCGATGCGGCCGAATCCGTTGATGGCGATGCGGGTCATGTCTCTTGTGTATCCCTTCACTCGTCTTTGAGGTTGGCAGGCGATACGTGCTCGTACCAGTGGTCTGATCGCCATGATGCGCAAGAATCGGGCCACCGGATGGTCGCTGACAGTAAAGGTGTGCGGATTCACTCGCTCGGGCCTCGCCAGGCGAAATGTTGTATGCCCTGCTCAGATGCCTCGCCCCAAGGTGCGTCGATCCTCAACAGGAGCCGTGCCGGGCACCGCTCACGGGTGGCGGGCGACTCCGCCGTGGGCTTGGGCGCACTGCGCGGTGAGGGGGCGGTAACCCAGGCGTCGGTCGGCAGCGGGACGGCGACGCGATGCCGGCGGGGGCCGAGACGTGGGACATGCCCAGCTCACTCTCCATCCCACTCTCCCTCCCACGGTCAGGGATAGATCAGATCCGATCATGCGCTGCTTTCTCCGGATTTGCGTGTGCCTATGCGGAGCAGTTCCCACACTCTGTTCGATGTGGACGTTCAGTATTGCGGAATGCCGTTCGGCAGTTCTAACATCGCCGATGGGTAGAGCAAAGTCGGGAGCGGGGGACTTCAGGCGTGAAGAAGCTGATCAACGACGTCCGCAACGTGGTGCCGCAGACGTCAGACGAACTGGTGCTCGGCAATCCGGAGGCGATGCTCCTCGACGGTGCGTCGGCGGAGGTTCGGAAGACGCGCACGGCGGATGCGGCGACTATTCCCCACGGTGGCGGGCAGGAGTCCGACGATGTCGGATCTGTGGATGCTCCGCTGATGCTGGCGTCATCCGGTGCGGCCGCACAGACGGTGGGTTGAGCCGGTGGACACCGTGCTGTTCGACCTCGACGGCACACTGGTGGACACCCTCGACGACATCACGCGCGAGGCGAACGCCGCGTTACGACAGTTCGGCCTTCCCTCGCTCACCAGGGACGAGGTCCGTGAGCGGGTCGGCGAAGGCGGCACGGCGCTGATCGAGGCCTCGGTACGCAGGTCAGGGCGACGGATCGACTCCGTGGTCGTGGCGCGTGCCCAGGAGACGTACCTCAGCGGTTATGCGCAACGACCCGCGGTGGCGGCCCGGCTGTACCCGGGCGCGCAGAAGCTGCTGGGCAGGCTGCGCGCGGCCGGCGTGCGAACCGCGCTGTGCACCAACAAGGCCGGGCCGGTGACCCATCGGCTCCTGTCCGCACTGGGCCTGGAACCCTACTTCGACGCCGTCATCACCGGCGACTCGGCCGTGGGTCGCAAACCCGCGCCCGGTCCGCTGTTGCACGCCCTGGACCTGGTGGGTGGCACCAGCGCGCTGATGGTGGGCGACAGCGTCCACGACCTGCGCGCCGCGCAGGCCGCCGGCATGCCCGTCGCCTGGGTCAAGTACGGCTACGGCACACCCATCGGCGCCGGTGCGCCGGATCTGGAACTCGAGGATCTCGACGGACTCGAGACGGCGGCCCGAGCCGCCGGCCTTGATCTTCCGCAGTCTCAGATGTTTGGCCATATTCCCGTTTAGGAGAACGATGCCCGACTCACCTGAGGATCAGATACTTCGGCTGCTGTTCTCGTCCCGCCGGATCGCGGGCAGTGCGACCGACCCCTGCGCGCAGCAGCCGTGCGACGAGTGTTTCGCAATTCACCGGCCGAAGGTCGAGCGATTCATGGCGCAGGGGGTTCCGCTGCACTTCGTGATTCCCGCCTTCCCGGCCAAGTCCCCCAACCGTAAGAAGGTCCTCGGCACGCTGCCCGATCTGGGGGAGCGGCTCTCCCTGGAGTTCCTGCAGTCCTTCTGCGACTACGTGTGCCACCACTACGAGCCCGGGGCGAAGATCACGATCTGTTCCGACGGCCATGTCTTCAGCGATCTGGTCGGCGTCGACGACCAGGACGTGACGGCCTACCGTGCCGAATTGGAGCTGTTGCTCCGGGCGATCGGCTCCGACTCGATCAACACGTACGGGCTGGAGAACGCCTTCCAGAGCACCGACTACACCGAACAGCGGGAGCAGCTGACCAATCGCTACGCCCGCCCGGTCGAGGAGATCCGGGAGCGGGCACTGCAGGATCCCGCGGCGCGGTCCATCTTCGGTGGTATCCACCGCTTCCTCTTCGAGGACCAGCTCGCCGTGAGCGAGGGCCGCAGCCGCAACACGGTGCGCGAGGAGGCCAAGCTCCGCGCGTACCGGGTGGTCCAGCGGAGCGACGCGTGGAGCGCCCTCGTCGAGGCCTTCTTCCCGGAAGCGCTACGCCTGTCCATCCACCCGCAGGCCGCCCACTCCCAGAAGATCGGCATCCACATGATGCGTACCCGTGACAACTGGCTCACGCCCTGGCACGGGGTTGCTCTCGACGAAGGAGACGGAGTGCGCCTGGTCAAGCGCGAGGAGGCGGAACGGCTCGGCGCGACGTTGGTCATGCGCGGCGGCCGGCCGAGCCACTTCATCGCCCCACCAGCCAGCCACAAGTCCCGGCTTCTGCTTCAGGAGGCAGTCAGATGAGCTCATTCTCCGTCACGCCCGGCAAGCCCTTCGGAACCATGCTCGAACCGGTCGGGCCGAACCTCGAACTCGGGCAGGTGGCACCTGACCAGCTCCGGGAGCTGATTCGTGAGCACCGGATCGTGGTGCTGCGCGGCTTCCGCGCGTTCGCGCAGAAGGAGGAGCTGGTGGAGTACGCGCGCCGTTGGGGGCCGCTGCTGTCCTGGAACTTCGGCGACGTGCTCGACCTGGAGATCCACGAGGACCCCAAGGACTACGTCTTCACCGCGGGGCCGGTGCCCTACCACTGGGACGGTGCCTTCGCCGCGCAGGTCCCGACACACCAGATCTTCCAGTGCGTCAAGGCCCCTGTCGCCGGCGGCAGGACCGTCTTCTGCGACACCGGACTGGTGCTCGACGGGCTGCCGGCGGCGACGCGGCAGATCTGGGACGGGCTCACGATCACGTACCGCAAGGAGAAGACCGCGCACTACGGCGGCAACATCAGCGCGGACCTGATCCAGCGCCACCCGCACACCGGGGAACAGGTCGTGCGCTACGCCGAGCCGCTAGACCCCGCCAAGTTCCTCAGCCCGCTCTTCCTGGACGTCGCGGGGCTGCCCGAGGACGTGGCCGCCGAGGCGTTCTTCGCCGACATCGAGGAGCGCCTGTACGCCCCCGAGGTGACCTATTACCACGAGTGGCAGGACGGCGACTATGTCGTCACCGACAACCACGCCCTGCTGCACGGCCGCACCGCGTTCACTGCGGGCTCGGCGCGCCACCTGCGCCGCGTGCACGTGCTGTGAAACCGGCCCCCCAGACCAGCCGTAAGGCAGAGAGGCAAGAGATGCGATCGTACTACGACGTGGTGGTCATGGGCGGCGGTCCCGGTGGCGCGACCCTCGCGGCGCTCCTGATGAAGCAGGGCGGCCTGAGCGTTGCCGTGCTCGAGAAGGAGCATTTTCCGCGCGAACACATCGGCGAGTCGTTCGCGCATCCGCTGATACCCGTCCTCGAAGAGAGCGGGGCGTTGGAGAAGGTCCTGGCGAGCAACTGCTGGGTCAAGAAGTTCGGCGGGATCTTCCAGTGGCGTGGCGAGGAGCCGCACGTCGCCTTCTTCGACCACAGCAACACGGTCCGGGACGGCGTGCACCGCTGGGCCATGCACGTCAACCGCGCCGAATTCGACAAGATCCTGCTCGACCACGCCAAGGACTGCGGCGCCGAGGTCTTCGAGGGGGCCGCGGTCGCGAGCTGCACCCTCGCCGAGGACGGCGGCAGCCGTGAGGTGGTGCTCAAGGACGGCCGTTCCGTGCGCGCGGGATACTTCGTCGACGCGTCCGGTCGCCGCAACAGCATCGTCACGAACAAGAAGCGTGACTGGCTGTCGGGGTACCGCAACATCGCCATCTGGCAGCACTACCTGGGCGGTGTCTTCACCCAGACCCTGGACGGCGACTGGAACATCTTCCGCGACGGCGCCATGTCGCCCATCGGCTGCTTCGCCTTCCGCGACGGTTGGTGCTGGTACATCCCGGTGCCGAAGATCATCGACGGCGAGCGGAAGGTCACCCACTCCATCGGCATCGTCACTGACCCGGACATCCTCAAGCAGCCCGGCAGCGACTTCACCGACCCGGAGGTGTTCCTACGCACGGTCAAGGAAGTGCCGAAGCTGCGCGAGTTGATCCAGGACGTCACCCCCGTCGGGGACCGGATGCTGACCGCCACCAACTACTCGATGATCAATGACAAGTTCGCCGACTTCGACGAGCGGTGGCTGCTGCTCGGCGATGCCTCGTACTTCGTCGACCCGCTGTTCTCCTCGGGCGTCGCCTTCGCCACGAACCAGGCCGTGGCGGTGGCCACCCTGCTCGGAAGCACGGCCGGTGGCACGCTGAGCGAGCAGGACCAGCGCGGCCTGTGGCACGACTACGACCACGAGTGGCACGGCATGGCCGTGACCTTCGCGCTCTCGATCGACCAGTGGTACTACGCCATCGGCAGCGACAACCCTGACAGCGTCTACTGGAACAGCCGCGGCAAGCCGGAGTCCCTGGGCCTCAGCCATGAGCAGACCTTCGACGCCCTGCTCAACACCGCCTTCACGCCCGACCTGCTGGAAGTGATGACGGCCGGAGAGGGGCTGAACGGACTCGACATCGAGGGCCCATTCATGTCGGAGTACGCCCGTGCCCAGGACATCTCCCTGACCGAGGACACCAAGGTCTCTCTGGCCGACGATGTCGTCGTCACTGCGGGACCAGGCCTGGACATTCCCGGCTTCAAGGGCGCCATTCCGCCGGACCCCTCGCTGATGGCCGCCGAGGAGCGGGCGGCAGCCGCCGCCTACTGGGACGACCCGGTGCGGCGCAGCGACAGCGTCCCCGCCGCCCTCGGCAGGCTCGTGCCCTGCCACCGCTTCTCCCGGGGCGACCAGCCGGATCGCACCCAGGTCCGCAGCGTGGACGGTCGGGACGGGGGCGCCGAGCTGTGGAATCTGCTGCGGCGGGGGCCTGTCCTGTGGAGCCATCTGGTTGCCGATCTCGACCCCGGGCAGCAGTTGCTCGTCCGACGACTGCTGCACGCGGGAATGCTCAAACTCGACGGCGGGAGCGGCGCGTCCGTGTCCGTGTCCGCAGACAGCGGGTCCGCGGCGGATGAAGCTCGCTGAACTAAGGACGGCTGGCCCGGTGCGCGCGGCACCGGGCCAGCCGGTGGCGGGCGTCCTCCCGGACCCGCCGCGCCGGCAGCGGCTCGGCTACAGCCTGCTCGTCGTCGCACCGGCCGTGGTCGGCGCGGCCGCGCTGTTGGGCACCGCGCGGGCCGGCGTGGGTGGCCCGTCCGGGCCTGCGGCAGGGGTTTCGCAGACGGCCGTGTTCTTGCTCGCAGCCGCCATGGTGTTCGTCACGGCCCGGGCCGCCGGTGCCTTTGCTGTCCGCCTCGGTCAGCCGCAGGTCATCGGTGAGATCTGCGCGGGCATCCTGCTCGGGCCCTCGGCGCTGGGCGCGGTGGCGCCAGACCTGGCGGCGTGGATCTTCCCGGCGCCGGTGGTCATCGGCCTCGACGGCCTGGCCCAGGTCGGGCTCGTGCTCTTCATGTTCGGGGTCGGGCAGGAACTGGCGGCGGTGCGCGGCGCGGCCTCGGAAGCGCGGGGCGCGGCCCTGGTGGCCCTTGCCTCCTTCCTGGTGCCCTTCGCGGCCGGACTGCTGCTGGCGACATGGCTCTTCCCGCAGCACGCCGGAGGCCCGGTGGGGTCGACCGCCTTCGCGCTGTTCGTCGGGTGCGCGCTCGGCGTCACCGCGTTTCCGGTCCTGGCGCGCATCCTCAGCGACCTCCATCTGACCTCCAGCCGCACCGGACGCATCAGCCTCTACGCCGCCGGGATGGGCGACGGTGTCTGCTGGGCGGTCCTCACGGTCGCCCTAGCCCTGGCGCAGGGGCACAGCGCTGCGGCCAACTGGCGGACGCTCCTGCTCCTGGTGCTGGCAGCGGTGATCCTGGGGCCGGTCCGGATCGCGCTCCGCAGGCTGCTCGACGGTCGGTTCGCGGGCTCTCCGGGCACGGTGCTGACCCTCTGCATAGCCGGCACGGCCGCCAGCGCCGCGCTGACGGCCGCGCTGGGGGTGCACCAGCTGATCGGCGCGTTCCTCTTCGGACTCGCCTGGCCGGCGGCGGGCGGCGGGCGGGCGGGCTCCAGGTCGACCGCCTCCGTCGCGTCGCTGGCCACGCTGCTGCTGCCCTTCTTCTTCCTGGGGTTCGGTCTCTCCCTCGACCTCCGGAAGCTCGCCTTCGACCGGGAGAATCTCGTGCTCCTGGCTGTGCTGCTCGTCGTCGCCACCGTCTCCAAGGTGGCCGGCGCGGGTCTGGCGGGCCACTGGTCGGGCCTGCCGCGCACTGAAGCGCTGGGGCTCGGCGTCCTGATGAACACTCGCGGCCTGACCGAACTGGTCGTCCTGGGGGTGGGCCACCAGGCAGGGGTGATCGACGCCCGGCTGTTCGCCGCCCTCGTCCTGGTCACCCTGGTGACCACCGCGACGACCGGTCCGGCGCTGCGCGCCCTGCGGGTTGTCGGGGCATCGGCGCGGAGTGGGCCCCACGTGACCCCGGTGCGCATTCACGAACAAATCTCTGAAGTGGGCGAGATGAGTCAAGACAAGGCAGTTGCCCAGTGGCGCGAGATCCTCGGTGAAGCCGGGGTCTCGGACGACGGATCGAGCACGGAGTCGGTGCTCAGCACCACGTCCGTGTCGCCGCCCCGGCAGATCGTGGCCGTGCTGCGGCCCACCGCGCCGGCCCAGGTCCCCGACGTGGTGAGGGTCGCGCGGGAGCACAAGGTACCGCTCTACCCGGTGAGCCGGGGGTGCAACTGGGGGCTCGGCTCCCGCCTGCCGGTCACCTCGGGGTGCGCGCTTCTCGACCTCTCCGGGCTCGACCGGATCCGCGAGGTCGATCCGCGCGGGCGCTTCGCCGTTGTCGAACCCGGCGTCACCCAGGCGCAGCTGGCGGGGCACCTGCGGCAGCACGCGCCCGGTCTGGTGCCGAACGTGACGGGATCGTCGCCGCACTCGTCGATCGTGGGCAACCTCCTCGAACGCGGCACCGGGTTCCGGCGGCATCGCGCCGAGGAGGTGCGCGGTCTCGAAGTCGTGCTGGGAACGGGCGAGTTGCTGCGAACGGGCCTGTGGGCGGGCGACGGCAAACGGCAGCTCCACCACTACCGCCACGGCCTCGGTCCCGGTCTGGACCATCTGTTCGTCCAGTCGGGTATGGGCATCGTGACCGCTGCCGTGGTCGATCTGGTGCCGGTCCGCGACGAACTGCGCCTGGTGATGTTCTCCCTGGCCGAGCCCGCCCTGCCGCGCGTCATGGACACGATCGCCGAGCTGTTCACCGCCAACGCGCTCGACTCGATCGTGCATGTCTTCAACAACAAGCGCATCGGTTCGATGAGCCAGAGCCACGAGGTGCCGATGTGGACCGGGGTGGTGGCGCTCGACGGGACTGCGGCGCAGGTCGCGGCCGGGGTGGGGTACGTCGGTGACAAGCTGACGCGGGCCGGCGCGCAGGTGCGGGTGGTCGACAGCCAGGACGCGGCCGCCGACCCGGACCCGGTGGTCTCCGCGATGTTCGCGGTGCACGCCGGGCGTCCGACCACCGCCTTCCTGGAAGGTCTGCACCGCGCCATGGGTCACGAGCCGGCCCCTTCGGAGCTGGACACCCTCGACGACACGACGATCGGCTACCTGGCGTGCATGCCCGTGGTGGCGGTGTCCGGAGAGACCGTCCGCGACCTCGTCGAGCTGGTCGAGTCCGTCTGCGAGGGGCACGGCATCGCCCCCGCCATGGCGGTGAACCCGACCGGCCCCGACTACGCCGAGGTCGTGATCAACCTGTACTTCGACCGCGCTGCCGCCGGCCGGACCGAGGCGGCGCACGCCTGCAACGCGGACCTGCACGAGCGGCTGTACGCCGACGGCTTCCGGTTCTACCGCGTCGGTATCGACGCCATGGACTTCATCACGCACCAGGACACGGCTCCCTGGGGGGCCATCGGCCTGATCAAGAACGCGCTGGACCCGGACGGCATCATCGCGCCCGGCCGCTACAGCCGTATTACGCCCTGAGAGTGCGAACTGCCGATGGTTCAGAACGGTTTGACACTATTGATGCACCACTCATAATGTCTGAACGCTGTTCCATCATGCTGAGTGAAGGTTGGTTTGCCGTGTCCGTTCGTCTGAAAAAACTCATCGTTCCCTTGTTTGGGGTGCGCGCCGAATCCGGACCGGGGCACGTTCCGATCGAACGTCCCAGAACGTCGACTTGCTCCGTGACGTTCCGTGCGACCGCAGTGGAGGGGTCGAGGTGAGTCAGAGCACCAGCCGGCAGCAGCACCCCACGGCCGAGGAAGCGGTCGTCACTGGCCCCTGGTGGGAGGGGCGCACCAGGCAGATCGCGATTCTGATCGCCGCCCAGGCCCTCTATCTGTGCTCACTCAGCGTCGACCTCACGCTGAGCGGGCTCATCGGCTACAAACTCGCCCCCAACCCGGCCCTAGCCACCGTGCCGTTCGCGTTGATCACCGTTGGCTCGGCCTGCACCACCGGCCTGGCCTCGGCGCTCATGGCACGGCGCGGGCGTCGGGCGGGCTTCCTACTAGGCACCGGCCTCGCCGTGGTGGGTGGTCTGGTCTCCGTCCTGTCCATCCACCTCAACTCGTTTCTTCTGTTCTGCCTGGGTGCGCTGTGCATCGGCTTCTTCCAGGGCTGCGCGGGCTACTACCGGTACGCCGCCGCCGACCAGGTGCCGGCCGAGTACCGGGCCCGAGCCATCTCGACGGTCCTGACCGGCGGGATCATCGCGGCCATCGCGGGTCCGTTCATCGCCACCGCGCTGATGGACGTGACGGCGCACGAGTACGAGGGTTCCTACATCCTCGTCAGCGTCCTCGCCGTGATGTCCATGGTGGTGGTGTTGTTCTTCAAGGACCGCAGCGTCGTCGCCACCCCGCCGGCCGGGCAGGCACAGCAGGCCGAGCAGGTGGAGAAGGCGCCCGAGATGTTGTCCCGCGCTGCGATCCTGCGGCAGCCGGGTTTCGCCGCCGGCGCCTTCGGTGCGGGCGTCGGCTACTTCTCGATGATGGTGATCATGACGGTCGGGCCGATCGCCGCCATGAAGACCGGGCACGGGCCGGATGAACGCACCATCATGATCCAGCTCCACATGGTGGGCATGTACGCGCCGGCGCTGATGGCAGGGATCCTCATCCGCAAGGTCGGTGTCGGCTGGCTGCAACTGCTGGGCACGGCACTGGGCATCGCCGGAGTCGTCATCGGAGCCACCGGTGGCAGCCAGTTCAACTTCATCACGGCACTCACCCTGGTGGGCATGTCGTGGAGCCTGCTCTACATCTCCGGCTCCGGCCTGATCGCCACCTCCTACCAGGCGAAGGACAAGGCCCGGAGCCAGGCCCTCGGCGAGGCACTGATCCTGGGAAGTTCGGCGATCGGCGGTCTCAGCGCTGCGTCCCTGCTGCAGTTCTTCGGCTGGAGCATGGTCAATGTGCTGATGCTGGTGCTGCTGATCGCTTGCGGCGCGGTCACCCTGGCCCACCGGGCACGGAGCGCTGCGAAGACCGTGTAGATCCGTCGTCGTCGGGAACCGCGACGCCAAGCAGGAATGGACCGATCGATGCTCTTTTCCATGACGTTCGAAGGACAGATGGCGGATCCAGCCGATGAGCGCAGCGTGCTGCGCCATTGTGTCGAACAGGCCGTCTTCGCGGAGCAGGCCGGATTCGATCGGGTCTGGGCGGTTGAGCACCACGGTCTGCGGTGGTGTGCGCATATGAGTGCACCCGAGGTGTTCCTGTCGATGGTGGCCGCCAAGACCAGTCGCATCCGCATCGGGCACGGGGTCGTTTGCCTGCCGTTCGCAGTCAATCACCCGATCCGGGCGGCCGAGCGGGCGGCGATGCTCGACCTTCTGTCCGACGGCCGGCTGGATCTCGGCGTGGGCAGGGGAGCGACCCAGGTGGAGACCTCGCTCTTCGGCGTGGATCCCGAGCGCACCCACGCGGAGCTCGACGAAGGGGTGCGGATCATCGCGTCCGCCTGGAAGGACGAGGTCCTGGAATGGCACGGCCCGCTGCTCGACATCGGCCCGCGTGCCATCCTGCCCCGACCGGTCCAGTTGCCGCATCCGCCGCTGTTCATGGCCTGCAGCCGGCAGGAGACCGTCGAGTTGGCGGCCGAGTACGGCGTCGGCGCGCTGGTGATGGGCTTCGGCGGCATCGAGGAGGTGCGCAAGCTCCGCAAGGTCTATGACGAGGCGATAGCCACGCGCAGTGGGAGCAGGTTGGTCTCCTCCTCGGTCAACGACCATCTGGCTGCCCTGTGCCCGACGGTCGTGCTCGAAGACGGGCAGCGGGCTCTGGAGATCGGCGTCCGTGGCCAGCGGTTCTTCGCCCAGTCGATCGGCCACTACTACATGGGGCGGCCGAGGCCGGATGAGTCGGTCGATCCAGCGACCGGGCAGCTCGGCCGCCCCGACCACGACCATGACCAGGCTCGTGCGATGGACCGTGCCCGCGAGGACCAGATCGCCTTCCTCAACGAGGCGAGGATCCCCGCGGATCCGACCACGCTCGGCGTGTTCAACACCGACCACGCCTACGGGACGCCGGAGCAGGCGATCCGTTACGTCGAGAAGCTGCAGGAGGCAGGGGCCGACGAGGTGATCTGCCTCATCCAGATGGGGACGGTCCCGCTCGACGTATGCATGGAGACCATCCGTATGTGGGGCGAGCACGTCATTCCCCAGTTCCGCCGCTGAACCCGCACCCGGAAGCAGAACTCGTCACGAGAAGGAGTACGCCGTGGAGTACAAGGACTACGACATCGAGCTGCCGTCGGGCACGGTGCACGTGCGACGTTGGGGCAGCAGCGACCGGCCGGTCGTCTTCGGTGTCTCCGGCCTGACCGCCAACCTGGTGTGCTTCGAACCCCTGGCCGAGGCGCTCGACCGTGCGGGCTACCAGCTCGTGGCGCATGACATGCGTGGCCGGGGCCTCAGCGACAACACCCCGGCGGGATCCTACGGCTGGCCGGCCCACGCACAGGACATCATCGGGATCGCCGATGAGCTGGGCATCGAGGAGTTCGACTACATCGGCTGGTCGACCGGGAGCCTGATCGGGTTCAACATCCACCGCACGGCACCGGAGCGGCTGCGGCGACTGGTGCTCCTGGACCAGGTCGCCGCGGCTCCGGCCCCGGTCATGGACGTCGCCCGGCAGGTGATCGACCGGCTGGACTCGACGGTTCCCTCGCTCCCGGAGTATCTCGAGAACGTCAAGAACATGGGGCTGGTCCGGCCCTGGTCGGAGACCTGGGAGTCCTACTTCGTCTACGAGATGGAGCCGGTGGAGGGCGGATTCCGGTCTCGTACCTCGAAGGCCGCGGTGATGGAGGACTTCGAGTGGGACATCGAGCACGACGGCCGTGACCTCTGGGATGACGTCGGGTGCCCGGTGCTGCTGGTGCGCGGCCTGGACCCGGTGACGCCGGAGAGCGGGCTGATCGTCCCCGAGGAGACGTTCCAGGACTTCATGAAGGCCGTTCCGCAGACCGAGGTTGTCGAGGTCGACCGGAGCCACTACGGCGTCGGGACCAGCGAGGTGACCGCCGCGGCCGTCGTGGAGTTCCTCTCCCGCCAGTAGCGGCGGGCCACGCCGGGGCCGGTCTCGGTGGGCGCCGTCTGCTGTCGCGGATCGCTGTGTCGTAGTTGGCAAATGATCGAGGGGGGCGTTCATGAGGCCGAAGGTGACCGTACTCGGGATCGGCGGGTCGACCAGGGCGGGTTCGACCGCGGAAGCCGCACTGCGTGCCGCGCTGACGGCGGCGGAACAGTGCGGGGCCGAGGCCAGGCTGATCGTCGGCCAGGATCTGCAGATGCCGCTCTACGACCCCGCTGAGCGGAAACGTTGCCCGCAGGCCGTCCGACTGATATCGGAGGTCGCCGCAGCCGACGGCATCGTCCTCTCCAGCCCTGCCTACCACGGCAGCATGTCCGGGTTGGTGAAGAACGCGCTCGACCACGTCGAGGAGCTACGCGAGGACGTCCGCCCCTACTTCACTGATCGGCCCGTCGGCTGCATCGCCGTTGGTCAGGGATGGCAGGGTGCGGTGAACACCCTGGCGGCGCTGCGGGACACGGTCTTCGCCCTGCGGGGCTGGCCGACCCCGCTCGGCATCGCGCTGAACACGGCCGACGTCGGCTTTGGGCCGGGTGGGCAGTGTTCCGACGGGCGTCTGCAGGCCCAGTTGGAGACGGTGGCCGAGCAGGTGGTGGCGTTCGCCCGGATGCGACTGGACGTGCTGCTGCCCGCACCACCGCCCGCCGCGTTCGCCGGCGACATGCAGGCCCGCCTCGGTATGGGGCGGTTCGCATGACCGACACGGTTTCCGGCAACCTCGGAGCAAGCGGCGCGGGTGACCGGCGCGCCTCGCCATCGGATGATCATGTGCTGTGGCTGCGGCGCTTCCATCCCGCGCCCGACGCGGCCGTCCGGTTGCTGCTCTGCCCGCATTCCGGCGGCTCGGCCGGCTACTTCCGGGCGCTGTCCGGGGTGCTGTCACCGGTGGTGGAGGCGGTGGCCGTGCAGTACCCCGGGCGTCAGGACCGCCGAGCGGAACCGCTGATCGACGACCTGCGGGAGCTTGCCGCCCGGGTCGTCGACGTACTCGCGGACGAGCCCGGCCCCGTGGCCCTGTTCGGGCACAGCATGGGCGCGCTGCTCGCGTTCGAGCTGGCCCGGCGCCTCGAACACGGGGGCCGGGAGGTCGCCGGCCTGTTCGTGTCCGGTGCCAGAGCCCCCTCGCTGCTCGGCAACGAGGGACTGCACCTGGTCGATGACGCGGAACTCCTCCGGGTCGTCCGCTCCTTGAACGGCACCGAGGCCGAACTCCTCGACGACGAGGAGATCGTCCAGGCGGCGCTGCCACTCGTCCGCAATGACACCCGGGCGGTGGAGACCTACGGCTATCAGGGCACCACCGTGCCCGATCTCAGGTGCCCGATCGTCGCGCTCGTCGGCACCGAGGACCCGCGGGTCGCCGTGGCCGAGGCCGAGAAGTGGCGGGACCACACGTCGGGCCCGTTCACCCTGCACACCTTTCCGGGCGGTCACTTCTACCTGAACTCGTACACCACCGCGCTCGGGCGTCTGATGACCGTGCTACTGACTGGGGTGACCGATGACTGACGTGCACGGTGCGACTGCGGACAACGACGGGTGCATCGCCGTGATCGGCTATGCGTGCCGGCTTCCCAAGGCGCCCGATCCGGACGCGTTCTGGGCACTTCTGCGCACCGGAGGCAGCGGAATCACCGAGATCGTCGATGCCCGACCCGATCTCGTCGAACCGCTGGCCGCCGCAGCCGCCCGCCACCCCGGGCTACGGTGGGGCGGATTCGTCGAGGGCGTCGACCGGTTCGACGCCGGATTCTTCAAGCTGTCGCCGCGCGAGGCCGAGGCGATGGACCCCCGTCAGCGGCTGATGCTCGAACTCGGCTGGGAGGCGATCGAGCACGCCGGCATCCAGCCGGGCGCGCTGGCCGCAACCCCCGTGGGTGTCTTCGTCGGCGCCAGCGGCGACGACTACGCGCGGCTACAGGGATCCCTGGACGAGATCGACCACCGGTCATTCACCGGGCTCAGCAACGGGATGCTGGCGAACCGGCTCTCGTACTTCCTGGGGCTGCGTGGGCCCAGTGTGACGATCGATACCGCGCAGTCCTCCTCGCTCGTCGCCGTGCACACGGCCTGCGCGGCACTGCGCCGGGGGGAGGCCTCGACGGCCCTGGCGGCGGGCGTGAACCTCAACGTCGCCCCGGCGAGTTGGTTGGCCATGGCGGAGCTCGGCGCCCTGTCGCCGGACGGCCGTTGCTTCACCTTCGACGCCCGCGCGAACGGCTTCGTACGGGGCGAGGGCGGTGCGGCGATCCTGCTCAAGCGACTGTCCGACGCCATCGCCGACGCTGATCGGATCCACGCCGTCATCCGCGGGACGGCGGTCAACCACGACGGCGACGGTCGCGGCTTCACCGTACCGAATGTGGAGGCCCAGGCGGAGCTGCTGCGGCTGGCCTGCGTCGACGCCGACGTCGATCCCCGCGACATCCAGTACGTCGAACTCCACGGCACCGGCACCAAGGTGGGGGACCCGATCGAGGCCGCCGCCCTGGGCAGGGTGCTGGGAGCCGGTCGCGGCCCCGCCGAGACGCTGCAGGTCGGATCGGTCAAGACCAACATCGGTCACCTGGAGAGCGCCGCGGGCATCGTCGGCCTGGTCAAGGTCGTCGCCTCGGTCGATCATCGAGAATTGCCGGCGAGCATCAACTTCGAGCGGGCGAATCCGGCTCTCGACCTGACCTCGCGCAACCTGATGGTACGTCAGGACGCAGGAGCCTGGCCGCGACCGGATCGGCCGCTGCTCGCCGGAGTCAGCGCGTTCGGGCTCGGCGGGACCAACTGCCATGTGGTCGTGTCGGACTGGCCCGATACTGCACCGGTCCGGCCGGTGGCGATCCTGACCGAGCCCCGCGCCCTGCTCTGGGTGCTCTCCGGCCGGACCCCCCAGGCGCTCCGGGGCCAAGCCGCACGCCTGCTGGACCGCCTTGACGTGGGCGGCCGGGAATCCCCCGTCGAGCTGGGGTTCTCGCTGGCCACGTCACGCACGGCCTTCGAACACCGGTCGGCGCTGGTCGGGGCGACGAGGGAGGACCTCGTCGCGCAGTTGGCGGCGCTGCGGGACGGGAGCGCCTCGGTGCCGATCGGCAGGCCCGTCGAGGGCGGGCTGGCCTTCCTGTTTCCCGGCCACGAGGCATCAGGCGTGCGTGCGGGAGCGGAGCTGTACACGGAGTTCCCGGCCTTCACCGCCGCCTACGACGCCGTGTGCCGGGAGCTGAACCGGCATCTGGATCGCCCGGTCGAGTCGGTCGCCTTCGCTGCCGACGGGACGGCCGACGCGAGGCTGCTCGACGAGACGCTCTGGGCCCAGTCGTGCCAGTTCGCCTTCGAGGTCGCCCTGTTCCGCCTCTTCGAGTTCTGGGGCATCCGGCCCGACTACGTGCTCGGTCACTCCGCCGGTGAACTCGCCGCCGCCCATGTGGCCGGCGTGTTCTCCCTGGAGGATGCCTGCGCACTGGTCGCGGCCCGCGGCACGCTGATGCAGGCGCTGCCCGACCGGGGCGCGATGTACTCCCTTGAGGCCGGTGAGGCCGAGGTACGGGAGTCGATCGGGCGTGACGCCGCCGGGGTGGACATCGCCGCGGTCAACGGGCCGATGTCCACAGTGATCTCCGGTGACGCCGCCGCGGTGGCCGAGATCGCCCAGTCCTGGGCGGCGCGGGGCAGGACGACCCGCCGCCTGGGGGTGATGCGGGCCTGTCACTCCGCCGACATGGACCCGATCCTGGCGGAGCTCGCCCGTATCGCGGGTGGGCTCACCTTCCGGAAGCCCACGATCCCCATGGTCTCCGCCCTGACCGGTGTGGTGACCGATGACATCCGGGGACCCCGGTACTGGACGCGGCAGGTGCGCGAGACGGTGCGCTTCGCCGACGGCGTCGACAGCCTGTACGCGTCCGGCGTGACCACCTTTCTCGAACTCGGCGTCGCCGGCGCGCTGTCGGCGATGGCGAGCACGGGTGTGGAGGGTCGCCAACCGGATCAGTTCGTCCCGGCGCTGCCGGCCAACGGGGCCGAGGCCGAGGCAATTATGGGCGCGCTGGGCCGGCTGCACCTGCGGGGCCGGTCGCCGGACTGGAACCGCGTGTTCGTCGACGGCAAGCGGGTCGACCTGCCGACGTACGCGTTTCAGCGGGGACGGTACTGGCGTCGTTCGGCTGCTCGTCCTGCCACCGGCGGGGTCCAGGATGCCGCCGTGCAGCAGACCTCGGCGGCCCCGCAGCCCGGGTCGGATCGCAGCCCGGATCTGTTGGAACTGGTCCGCTCGACGGCTGCCGCGCTGTTGGGGCATGAGGGTCCCTGGGCGGTGGAACCCACCCGCGCCTTCAGCGATCTGGGCTTTGACTCCATCATGCTCGAGCAGTTGCTGGGCCGGGTGAACGAAGCCACCGGTCTCACCATGCCCACCACCGTGATGTACGACCACTCCACCGCCGAAGCTCTGGCCCGGTTCGTCGGCGCAGCACTGAGCGGGGCGGCCGTGCAGCCGTCACCGGGTGCGCCTTCGGACCGGCCTGCCGACGAGGATCCCGTCGTGATCGTGGGGATGGGGTGTCGTTTTCCGGGTGGGGTGTCGTCGCCGGAGGAGTTGTGGGAGTTGGTGGTGGGTGGGGGGGATGCGATTGGTGGTTTTCCGTTGGATCGGGGTTGGGATTTGGATGGTCTTTATGATCCGGATCCGGATAGGGCGGGTACGTCTTATGTGCGGTCGGGGGGTTTTTTGGGGGATGTGGCGGGTTTTGATGCGGGGTTTTTTGGGATTTCGCCGCGTGAGGCGTTGGCGATGGATCCGCAGCAGCGGTTGTTTCTGGAGGTTTCGTGGGAGGCGGTGGAGGACGCGGGGATTGATCCGTTGTCGCTGCGTGGTGAGCAGGTGGGCGTCTATGCCGGAGCAATGGGCAACGACTACGGCTCCTCCCTGCACGAGCCCGTCGAGGGTTTCGACGGCTACCAGTTGACCGGCAGCACATCGAGTGTGGTGTCGGGTCGGGTGGCGTATTGCCTGGGGTTGGAGGGGCCGGCGGTGACGGTGGATACGGCGTGTTCGTCGTCGTTGGTGGCGTTGCATTTGGCGGTGCAGTCGTTGCGGGCGGGTGAGTGTTCGATGGCGTTGGCGGGTGGGGTGACGGTGATGCCGCATCCGGGGATGTTCGTGGAGTTCAGCCGGCAGCGGGGGTTGGCCCCGGACGGTCGGTGCAAGGCGTTCGGTGCGGGCGCCGACGGCACCGGTTGGGCCGAGGGTGTCGGGGTGTTGGTGGTGCAGCGGTTGTCGGATGCGCGTCGGGCGGGTCGGCGGGTGTTGGCGGTGGTGCGGGGCAGCGCGGTGAACCAGGACGGCGCCAGCAATGGCCTGTCGGCTCCGAGCGGTGCGGCCCAGCAGCGGGTGATTCGTGGGGCGTTGGCGCGGGCGGGGTTGGGGGCGGGTGAGGTGGATGTGGTGGAGGCGCATGGGACGGGGACGCGGTTGGGGGATCCGATTGAGGCGCAGGCGTTGTTGGCGACGTATGGGCGGGCGGTGGGTCGGGAGGGTCCGTTGTGGTTGGGGTCGTTGAAGTCGAATATTGGGCATGCGCAGGCGGCTGCGGGTGTGGGTGGTGTGATCAAGATGGTGTTGGCGTTGCGGCATGGGGTGTTGCCGCGGACGTTGCATGCGGAGGTGCCGTCGGGGGAGGTGGATTGGTCGTCGGGGCGGGTGGAGTTGTTGACGGCTAATCGGGAGTGGCCGGTGGTGGGGCGTCCGCGTCGGGCGGGTGTGTCGTCGTTCGGGATCAGCGGCACGAACGCACACGTGATCCTCGAGGAAGCACCCGAGGAGGAAATGGCGTCGGCTGTGGGTGGTGGTGTGGTGTCGGGTCGGGTGGTGGTGGGTGCGGATCGTGGGGTGGTGTTGGTGTTTCCGGGTCAGGGTTCGCAGTGGCGGGGGATGGGTGCGGGGTTGTGGGCGGGGAGTGGGGTGTTTCGTGGGGTGGTGGAGGAGTGTGCGCGGGTGTTGGATCCGTTGGTGGGTTTTTCGGTGGTGGATGTGGTGTGTGGGGGGTCGGGTGGTGTGGATGTGGATCGGGTGGATGTGGTGCAGCCGGTGTTGTTTGCGGTGATGGTGGGGTTGGCGCGGGTGTGGGAGTCGTGGGGTGTGCGGGTGGTGGGGGTGGTGGGGCATTCGCAGGGTGAGATTGCGGCGGCGTGTGTGGCGGGGGGTTTGTCGTTGGAGGATGCGGCTCGGGTGGTGGCGTTGCGTTCGCGGGTGTTGCGGGAGTTGTGTGGTGAGGGGTCGATGGTGTCGTTGGGGGTTTCTCGTGCGCGGGTGGAGGAGTTGTTGGGTGGGTGGGGTTTGTTGTCGGTGGCGGCGGTGAATGGGCCTGGTTCGACGGTGGTGTCGGGGCCGGTGGATGAGTTGCGGGGGTTGGTGGCGGAGTGTGAGGGGTTGGGGGTGCGGGCGCGGTGGGTTGCGGTGGATTATGCGTCGCATTCGCGGTTTGTGGAGCGGGTGGAGGGGCGGTTGCGGGTGGAGTTGGCGGGTGTTCGTCCGCGGTCTTGTGGGGTGGCGTTTTATTCGTCGGTGACTGGTGGGTGGTTGGATACTGGGGGGTTGGATGCGGATTATTGGTATAGGAATTTGCGGCAGACGGTGTTGTTTTCGGATGCGGTGGGGGCGGCGGTGGGTGCGGGGGGTGTGGCGTTTGTTGAGGTGAGTGCGCATCCGGTGTTGGTGCCGGCGTTGCAGGAGATTGTGGATGGTGTGGGTGGGGAGTTTGTGGTGGTGGGGTCGTTGCGGCGGGGTGATGGTGGGGTGGATCGGTTGGTGCGTTCGGCGGCCGAGGCATACGCGCGCGGCGTGCACGTCGACTGGACCCGGGTGCCGTCGACGACACCCGTCGGAAACGCGGTCGCGCCGGCGTCGGTGGCGGGTGACGACGGGCAGTCCTTGGGTGTGTGGGTGTTGTCGGGGCGGTCGGTGGGGGCGTTGGGGGAGCAGGCGGGTCGGTTGGCGGGGTTTGTGGGTGGGGTTGGTGCTGGTGTGTCGGTGGGGGATGTGGGGGTGTCGTTGTGGGGTCGGTCGCGGTTTGAGTGTCGGGGGGTGGTGTTGGGGTCGGATCGGGTGTCGTTGTTGGGGGGTTTGGGGGTGTTGGCGGGTGGTGGTGGTGTGGGTGGTGGTGTGGTGTCGGGTCGGGTGGTGGTGGGTGCGGATCGTGGGGTGGTGTTGGTGTTTCCGGGTCAGGGTTCGCAGTGGCGGGGGATGGGTGCGGGGTTGTGGGCGGGGAGTGGGGTGTTTCGTGGGGTGGTGGAGGAGTGTGCGCGGGTGTTGGATCCGTTGGTGGGTTTTTCGGTGGTGGATGTGGTGTGTGGGGGGTCGGGTGGTGTGGATGTGGATCGGGTGGATGTGGTGCAGCCGGTGTTGTTTGCGGTGATGGTGGGGTTGGCGCGGGTGTGGGAGTCGTGGGGTGTGCGGGTGGTGGGGGTGGTGGGGCATTCGCAGGGTGAGATTGCGGCGGCGTGTGTGGCGGGGGGTTTGTCGTTGGAGGATGCGGCTCGGGTGGTGGCGTTGCGTTCGCGGGTGTTGCGGGAGTTGTGTGGTGAGGGGTCGATGGTGTCGTTGGGGGTTTCTCGTGCGCGGGTGGAGGAGTTGTTGGGTGGGTGGGGTTTGTTGTCGGTGGCGGCGGTGAATGGGCCTGGTTCGACGGTGGTGTCGGGGCCGGTGGATGAGTTGCGGGGGTTGGTGGCGGAGTGTGAGGGGTTGGGGGTGCGGGCGCGGTGGGTTGCGGTGGATTATGCGTCGCATTCGCGGTTTGTGGAGCGGGTGGAGGGGCGGTTGCGGGTGGAGTTGGCGGGTGTTCGTCCGCGGTCTTGTGGGGTGGCGTTTTATTCGTCGGTGACTGGTGGGTGGTTGGATACTGGGGGGTTGGATGCGGATTATTGGTATAGGAATTTGCGGCAGACGGTGTTGTTTTCGGATGCGGTGGGGGCGGCGGTGGGTGCGGGGGGTGTGGCGTTTGTTGAGGTGAGTGCGCATCCGGTGTTGGTGCCGGCGTTGCAGGAGATTGTGGATGGTGTGGGTGGGGAGTTTGTGGTGGTGGGGTCGTTGCGGCGGGGTGATGGTGGGGTGGATCGGTTGGTGCGTTCGGCGGCTGAGGCGTTTGTGTGTGGTGTGGAGGTGGATTGGGGTCGGGTGTTGCCTGCGGGGCGTGTGGTGGGGTTGCCGACGTATCCCTTCCAACACCAGCGCTACTGGCCGGCGAACACCGGCCGGACCGGCGACGCGTCGCGCTGGGGCGCGCTGGCGTCGTCCCATCCACTGCTGGGTCTGGGCATGGAGCTGGCGGGCCCGGGTGGCGTCGTCTTCACCGCACGGCTGTCGCTGCGATCCCACGGGTGGCTCGCCGACCACGCGGTGCTGGGCTCGGTCCTGCTGCCGGGTACGGCCTTCGTTGATCTGGCAGTGTGCGCCGGTGACCAGTTGGGGTGCGACGTGCTGCGGGAGCTGACCCTGCAGAGTCCGCTGCTGCTGCCCGAGCAGGGTGCGATGGTCGTACAGGTCTCGGTCGCGGGTGCCGATGAGCAGGGCGAGCACCGCGTCAGTGTGCACGCCCGCCCGGACACGACGCCGGAACAGGAATGGACCCTGCACGCCACCGGCATCCTCGCCGCCGAGGGCCAGGTCGCCGCCGAACCGTCCCCGGTCTGGTCCACGGCCGGCGCGGAGCAGCTCGTGGACGGTGCCGACGTGGCGTCCTTCTACGAGCAACGGGCATCTGCGGGGTACGAGTACGGGCCGGCGTTCCGGGGCGTACGAGGGATCTGGCGTACGGGAGACACGGTGCTGGTGGAGGTCGGACTACCCGAGCAACCGGTCAGCGGCGACGGGTTCGGCATCCATCCGGCGGTGCTGGACGCGGTGTTGCACGCGATAGGCGCGGGTGGCTGGTTCCCCGACGACGTACCGCGGCTGCCGTTCGTGTGGTCGGGGGTGCGCCTGCACGCTACCGGGGCGCGCGAGGTCCGGGCCCGGATCACCCTCGTCGGTGAGGACGCGGTGTGTCTGCAGGTGACGGATCTCGTCGGGGGGCCGGTGCTGAGCGTGGACGCCCTGGTGCTGCGTCCGATCCGCACCGACAGCCTGCCCAGCGGCACGTCGCCCGCCGGGGCCGACCTGTACCGCCTGCAGTGGCCGGAGATCGCCCTGCCCACCCCGCTTCTCGCCGGGGAGTGGGCCGTCGTCGGTGGCCTGGATCCCGCCGTGGTGGGCGGCAAAGCGGCGCTGCGGTCCTGGAACTCGGTCGCGGAACTGGCCGATGCCGTCACCTCCGGGCTGACCCCCGCCCCTGCGGTGACCGTGCTGGCGTTGCCGACGGCCCCCGGACCCGACGGGGTCGGTTTCGTGCAGGATGTGCGGGATGCGGTGCGGGAGTGGCTCCACCGCACCTGTTGGGCGACGGGACGACTGCTCGTACTCACCCGCGGTGCGATCGCCGTGGACGCCGGTGACGTCATCGAGAATCCCGACACCGCCGGGGCCTGGGGCCTGCTGCGTTCGGTCCAGCAGGAGGACGCGAGCGACCGCATCCTGCTGGTGGACAGCGACAGCTGTTCCCTGGGTCTGCTTCCTGCGGCGGCCTCGGTGGCCGGGGAACCGCAACTGGCTCTGCGGCGGCACACCGTGCGTGCCGCCCGACTCGCCCCGGCCGACCAGGCGCTCAAGCTGCCGAGGGAAGGCGAGTGGCGGCTGGAGGCGTCCGAGCGGGGAACGCTGGACGGTCTCACCCTCGCCGCCCACCCCGGCACCGGCGACCGCCTCATGCCGGGGCAGATCCGGGTGCGCACGCGGGCCGTGGGGATCAACTTCCGGGACGTGGTGGTCTCCCTCGGCCTGGTGCCGCACCTCGAGGGCGTGGGCATCGAGATGTCGGGAGAGGTGATCGAGGTCGGTCCGGATGTCCCGGGCCTGAGCGCGGGCGACCGGGTGATGGGGATCGTTGCGGGCGGCGCCGGCTCGGTCGTGGTGACGGATGCCCGCCTGGTGGTGCCGATGCCGAACGGGTGGTCGTGGGAGACGGCGGCCGGAGTGCCGGTCGTGTTTCTGACCGCCTGGTATGCGCTGGTGGAGCTGGGCCGGGTGCGAGCCGGCGAGACGGTACTGGTCCACGCAGCCGCCGGCGGGGTCGGGCTGGCGGCGGTGCAGATCGCGCACCGGCTCGGGGCGCGCGTGCTGGGGACCGCGAGTGAAGGCAAGTGGGAGGTGGTGCGGGAAGCTGGGGTCGCCGACGGCGACGTGTTCTCGTCGCGGACCCTGGACTTCGCGCAGGGAGGGTTGGCCGCGACGCAGGGGCGCGGCGTGGACGTCGTGCTGAATTCGCTGACCGGCCCGTTCGCGGACGCGTCGCTACGGCTGGCCGCGGCCGGGAGCGGTGGCCGGTTCGTCGAACTGGGCAAGACCGATCTCCGCGACCCCGACCAGGTCGCGGCCTCGTACCCGGGCGTCTGGTACCGGGCCTTCGATCTGCTGGCGTTGGACCCGGAGTTGCTGCGGGAGATGCTGACCCGGCTGGTCGACCTGTTCGACCAGGGTCTGCTGTCGCCGCTGCCGATCACCGTGTGGGACGCCAGGCGCACGCCGGAGGCGTTGCGGTACGTCAGCCAGGCCCGGCATGTGGGCAAGGTCGTGCTGCGGATGCCTCGCCCGATGAACCCCGAGGGAACGGTGGTGCTGACGGGGGGCACCGGGACGCTGGGCGCGATCCTGTCCCGCCACCTGGTCGCCGAGCACGGGGTGCGGCACCTCCTGCTGCTTGGCCGCCGTGGTGTGGACGCGCCCGACGCCCCGCGGCTGGTGGCCGATTTGACGGCCCTGGGTGCCCACGTCGACGTGGTGTCGTGCGACGTGGCAGACCGCACGGCGCTGGCCGCGGCGCTGGACGGGGTCGCGACCGAGCATCCCGTGACCGCGGTGGTGCACGCTGCCGGAGTGCTTGACGACGGTCTGCTCATGACGTTGAGTGACGCGCAGGTGCGACGGGTACTGGCGGCGAAGTCGGTCGCCGCGTGGCATCTGCACGAACTCACCCAGGACATGGACCTGGCGGGCTTTCTCCTGTTCTCGTCTGCGGTGGCCACGTTCGGCAACGCGGGTCAGGGAAACTACGCGGCGGCGAACGCGATCCTGGACGCGCTGGCACAGCAGCGTCACCTGCGGGGACTGCCCACGGTGTCGCTCGGCTGGGGCCTGTGGGAGCAGGCCAGTGAGATGACCGGGGGCATGACCGACGCCGACCGGACCCGGATGGCGCGGTCCGGCCTGCGCCCGCTGACCACCGATCAGGCGTTGGCCCTGCTCGACCAGGCGCTGGCGGCACCTCTGCCGCACGTGCTGCCGCTGCCCAGGCCCGTCCCGGCGGCGGGTGCCCCGGTGCCGTCGTTGCTGCGTGACCTGATCCGCGTCCGGCAGCAGCGCCCGGCCGCCGCAGCCGCCGGCCGGGGCGACGAGACCAGCCTGCGGGGACGGCTGACGGCGCTGACCCCGGCAGAACAGCAGGCTCTGTTGCTCAACCTGGTCACGACCGAGGCCGCCACCGTCCTCGGCCACACCACCACCGTCAATTCCCAGAGACCCTTCAAGGATCTCGGCTTCGACTCCCTCACCTCGGTCGAGCTGCGCAATCGTCTCGCGGGTGCGACCGGCCTCTCGCTGCCGCCCACGCTCGTCTTCCGATATCCGACCCCGGCTGCTCTCGCCGCCCACCTGGCGGGCGAGCTAATCGGGGAAACGGCAGGGGACGCCGAGGCGGACGAGGTCGATCTCATGACGCAGTTCGGCCACTGGGAGTCGTCCTGGTCGGACGCCGAGTTGCCGGACGAACTCCGCCAGCAGTTGTCGCAACGGTTGCGGCGGGCCCTGCTACGACTCGATTCCGTCGACGAGGACGGTGCGGGCGTCTCGGATTCAGACACCGAGATGTTTGCGATGCTCGACCGCGAACTGGGAATCGGCTGAGCCTTTCCTCTCGCTTTCCCGTCCCGATGTGGGGGTAGTTTCATGGCCGCGACAGAACAGAAGCTCCGCGATTATCTGCAGCTCGTCACCGCAGATCTGCGGGAGACGCGTCAGCAACTGGAGTCGACGCGTGCGGCGGCAGCGGAGCCGATCGTGATCGTGGGGATGGGGTGTCGTTTTCCGGGTGGGGTGTCGTCGCCGGAGGAGTTGTGGGAGTTGGTGGTGGGTGGGGGGGATGCGATTGGTGGTTTTCCGTTGGATCGGGGTTGGGATTTGGATGGTCTTTATGATCCGGATCCGGATAGGGCGGGTACGTCTTATGTGCGGTCGGGGGGTTTTTTGGGGGATGTGGCGGGTTTTGATGCGGGGTTTTTTGGGATTTCGCCGCGTGAGGCGTTGGCGATGGATCCGCAGCAGCGGTTGTTTCTGGAGGTTTCGTGGGAGGCGGTGGAGGACGCGGGGATTGATCCGTTGTCGCTGCGTGGTGAGCAGGTGGGTGTGTATAGCGGTGTTATTTCCCAGGAGTATGCCTCGCTGAGGTCGGGGTCGCAGGAGGATCTTCAGGGGTATCTGCTGACCGGGAACACTTTGAGTGTGGTGTCGGGTCGGGTGGCGTATTGCCTGGGGTTGGAGGGGCCGGCGGTGACGGTGGATACGGCGTGTTCGTCGTCGTTGGTGGCGTTGCATTTGGCGGTGCAGTCGTTGCGGGCGGGTGAGTGTTCGATGGCGTTGGCGGGTGGGGTGACGGTGATGCCGCATCCGGGGACGTTCGTGGAGTTCAGCCGGCAGCGCGGGCTGGCCCCGGACGGCCGGTGCAAGGCGTTCGGCGCGGGCGCCGACGGGTTCGGTCCCGCTGAGGGTGTCGGTGTCCTGGTGGTGCAGCGGTTGTCGGATGCGCGTCGGGCGGGTCGGCGGGTGTTGGCGGTGGTGCGGGGCAGCGCGGTGAACCAGGACGGTGCGAGTAACGGCTTGACCGCGCCCAACGACCTCGCGCAGCAGCGGGTGATTCGTGGGGCGTTGGCGCGGGCGGGGTTGGGGGCGGGTGAGGTGGATGTGGTGGAGGCGCATGGGACGGGGACGCGGTTGGGGGATCCGATTGAGGCGCAGGCGTTGTTGGCGACGTATGGGCGGGCGGTGGGTCGGGAGGGTCCGTTGTGGTTGGGGTCGTTGAAGTCGAATGTTGGGCATGCGCAGGCGGCTGCGGGTGTGGGTGGTGTGATCAAGATGGTGTTGGCGTTGCGGCATGGGGTGTTGCCGCGGACGTTGCATGCGGAGGTGCCGTCGGGGGAGGTGGATTGGTCGTCGGGGCGGGTGGAGTTGTTGACGGCTAATCGGGAGTGGCCGGTGGTGGGGCGTCCGCGTCGGGCGGGTGTGTCGTCGTTCGGGATCAGCGGCACGAACGCACACGTGATCCTCGAAGAAGCACCCGAAGAAGAGGTAGCGGCGTCGACGGCGGGTGACGCTGCGCAGCCTGCGGGTGCGCGGCCGTCTGACGCGGTGGTCCTGCCGCCGGGTGCGGGTGTGTGGGTGTTGTCGGGGCGGTCGGTGGGGGCGTTGGGGGAGCAGGCGGGTCGGTTGGCGGGGTTTGTGGGTGGGGTTGGTGCTGGTGTGTCGGTGGGGGATGTGGGGGTGTCGTTGTGGGGTCGGTCGCGGTTTGAGTTTCGGGGGGTGGTGTTGGGGTCGGATCGGGTGTCGTTGTTGGGGGGGTTGGGGGTGTTGGCGGGTGGTGGTGGTGTGGGTGGTGGTGTGGTGTCGGGTCGGGTGGTGGTGGGTGCGGATCGTGGGGTGGTGTTGGTGTTTCCGGGTCAGGGTTCGCAGTGGCGGGGGATGGGTGCGGGGTTGTGGGCGGGGAGTGGGGTGTTTCGTGGGGTGGTGGAGGAGTGTGCGCGGGTGTTGGATCCGTTGGTGGGTTTTTCGGTGGTGGATGTGGTGTGTGGGGGGTCGGGTGGTGTGGATGTGGATCGGGTGGATGTGGTGCAGCCGGTGTTGTTTGCGGTGATGGTGGGGTTGGCGCGGGTGTGGGAGTCGTGGGGTGTGCGGGTGGTGGGGGTGGTGGGGCATTCGCAGGGTGAGATTGCGGCGGCGTGTGTGGCGGGGGGTTTGTCGTTGGAGGATGCGGCTCGGGTGGTGGCGTTGCGTTCGCGGGTGTTGCGGGAGTTGTGTGGTGAGGGGTCGATGGTGTCGTTGGGGGTTTCTCGTGCGCGGGTGGAGGAGTTGTTGGGTGGGTGGGGTTTGTTGTCGGTGGCGGCGGTGAATGGGCCTGGTTCGACGGTGGTGTCGGGGCCGGTGGATGAGTTGCGGGGGTTGGTGGCGGAGTGTGAGGGGTTGGGGGTGCGGGCGCGGTGGGTTGCGGTGGATTATGCGTCGCATTCGCGGTTTGTGGAGCGGGTGGAGGGGCGGTTGCGGGTGGAGTTGGCGGGTGTTCGTCCGCGGTCTTGTGGGGTGGCGTTTTATTCGTCGGTGACTGGTGGGTGGTTGGATACTGGGGGGTTGGATGCGGATTATTGGTATAGGAATTTGCGGCAGACGGTGTTGTTTTCGGATGCGGTGGGGGCGGCGGTGGGTGCGGGGGGTGTGGCGTTTGTTGAGGTGAGTGCGCATCCGGTGTTGGTGCCGGCGTTGCAGGAGATTGTGGATGGTGTGGGTGGGGAGTTTGTGGTGGTGGGGTCGTTGCGGCGGGGTGATGGTGGGGTGGATCGGTTGGTGCGTTCGGCGGCTGAGGCGTTTGTGTGTGGTGTGGAGGTGGATTGGGGTCGGGTGTTGCCTGCGGGGCGTGTGGTGGGGTTGCCGACGTATCCCTTCCAACACCAGCGCTACTGGGCATCAGCGCCGAACCCCCGGGTTGCCGACGCGGCTCCCCGGTCCCGGCCCGCCGACGTCGCCGAGGAGTTCTGGGGCGCGGTGGAGCGGGGCGACGCGGACGCGCTGGGCGTCGCGCTGGGCGTTGGCGCGGACACCCCCCTGCGTGAGCTGGTGCCGGCGCTGTCGGCCTGGCGCCGGCGTCGCGACCAGGAAGCGGTGATTGACCGGTGGTGCTACCAGGTGACCTGGCGCGCTCTGCCGTCCCGGCAGGGCAGGGCTGCGCCGGGGCGTTGGACGGTGGTCGTGCCCAAGGGGGTCGCCACGGCACAGCAGATCGCCGACCGGATCGCCGACGTCCTGACCGGCGGCGGGGATCGCGCACGGGTGCTGGAACTTGACGCCGCGGCCCCCGACCGACCCGGGTGGACGATGCTGCTGAGCAGTTGTATCGACGGCGACACCACCGGAGTCGTCTCGCTGCTCGCCATGAACGACGAGGGCGTGGCCGGAGTGGGAGTCAGGGTCGGGGTCGGGGTGATGGCGACGGCGGTGCTGATGCAGGCCGTGCTGGACACCGGCCGCGCGCTGCGGGTCTGGGCGTTGACGCAGGGGGCGGTCGGTACCGGCGTCGGCGATCCGGTGCAGGACCCGATACAGGCCCAGACGTGGGGGGCGGGGCGGGCGATGGCACTGGAACTCCCCTCCCTGTGGGGCGGACTGATCGACCTCCCGAGGGACGCCACGGACAGGGTGATCACGCGTGACCTCGCCGCTCTGCTCGACGGCAACCACGGTGAGGACCAGATCGCGCTGCGCAGCGACGGCGCGTACGGACGCCGCCTGGTACGCGCCCGCCGTAGCGGAACCGCCGGGGAGCCGGGTGCCTGGCGTCCTTCCGGGACGGTCCTGATCACCGGCGGTACGGGCGGCCTGGGCGCGCACGTCGCACGCTGGCTGGCCGCGCACGGCGCCGAGCACCTTGTGTTGGTCAGCCGCCGCGGCCCGGACGCTGCCGGGGTGGACCGGTTGACGGCCGAACTCGAACAGCTGGGTGCCCGTGTGACGATCGCCGGCTGCGACATCGCCGACCGTACGGCACTGGCCGGACTCCTGACCGGGCTGCGTACCTCGGGCGAGGTGATCCGCACCGTCGTCCATGCCGCCGGGGTGGCCTCCTACAACCTGGTCAAGGACCTTGATCCGGGCGAGCACACGCAGGTGATGGCCGCGAAGGTCGAGGGTGCCGTCCTGTTGGACGAGCTGCTCGCCGACACGCCGCTCGACGCGTTTGTGCTCTTCTCCTCCAATGCGGGCGTATGGGGCAGTGCGACCCTGTCGCTCTATGCGGCAGGGAACGCCTTCCTCGACGGCTTCGCCGAGTGGCGTCGAGCACGGGGCCGGCCGGCCACCTCCGTTGCCTGGGGAGCCTGGGGCGGTGCCGGGATGGTCGAGGAGACGGGCACCGGTGAACTGCTCCAGCGGCAGGGCGTGCGGGAGATGGATCCGGACCTGGCGATTGCCGCCCTGGTCCGCGCGATCGAGCACGACGAGCAGTTCCTGGCTGTCGCCGACATCGACTGGGAGTCCTTCGCGCCGATCTTCACCACCCACCGGCAGAGCCCGCTGCTCGGTGAGATCGAAGACGCGCGTGAGGCGATCGAGTCACTTCTCACGGCGGGAGCCGCCGGCAAGGAGACGACGGAGTTCGGTGACGGTCTGCGCTCCTCGGATCCGGAGGAACTCTTCCGCGCCGTGTCGGGGCTGGTTCGGGAGAGCGTGGCGGCGGTCCTGGGCTTCGGCTCGCCGGACGGACCCGAGGCCGAACGGAACTTCCGGGAGTTGGGATTCGACTCGTTGACGGCCGTGCAGCTGCGGAATCGCCTGAACACGGCGACGGGCCTGCGGTTGCCGGCGGGAGTGGTCTTCGATCACTCGAACGCGGCGGCCCTGGCGCGGTTCGTCTGCGCCGCGCTGGCCGAGCGCGTGCCCGCGCCGTAGCGGTAGCCGGCCTCGTACCTGCTCACCAGCGGTGCCGTGCCCGTTCGGCGGGTGGCACATCGGGCTCGGCCGTCCCGATGAGCGGCATCGCATCGTCGCGCCTCGTGGCCGCCCGGAGGTCGGGAACTGGTCTCCGTCGCGCCCCGCCCGGTCCATCGGCTGGTGCCACCGGACCGGACGGGGCGGCCGGGTCAACGGGGCGTACGCCGCGTCTTCGGCAGGTCGTACTGGTCGGCGGCCTTGCAGTCCTTCTGCCCGCCGATCGCCCGTGGACCCAGCCGGTCGAGTTCCGCGCGGGCCCGGGCGCGGCCCAGGTTCCAGGCGTACCACGGGTCCGGCTCGGCGAGGTCGTCGTCGATCCAGCTCAGCGTGCAGCGGCGGACCCGGTCCGGCAGGTTGGCCAGGGCGGGCGTGGCGTCGGCGGAGAGCGCCCGCAGGTACCAGGCGTCGATCTTGCCGGTCTCCTCGTAGCGGGTGATGTTGCGGCGGGCCGCGTAGTCCTCCGGGTTGAGCACGGCCAGGCTGAGCAGCATCACCACGGCCAGGCCGACGGTGGCGCCGGGGATCCAGCGACCCCGCCACCGCACCCCCGCCACCAGGATCATCAGGAAGACCGCGCCGAGCAGCAGCTCGAAGGCCATCACGAAGATCCGCTCACCGGTGAAGCTGTAGACCTTCTGGTAGGTGTACATCCGGGACAGCGCCGACACCACGATCACCACGCTGAGCGCGCTGAGCAGCCCGAGCAGGACCCGCAGCAGGACCCGTTCGACGCGGGTCTCCCGGCGTGCCCACCGGCTGACCCCGCCCAGCACCGCCACGGTCAGCAGCGTCACCACGGTCAGCTGCCAGAACCCGCTGCGGGCGTACTCGGCGTAGCTCAGGCCGGCGGTGCGTAGGACGTGCCGCTGGCCGCCGAAGAGCACGGTGAACTGCACCGCGACGAAGCCGACGAAGAGCAGCGTCAGGGCGGCGATGGCCGGGGCCCACTCCAGCGTCCCCCACCGGCGTCGGCCCTCCCGGTCGACCGTCGACAGGTCCGGCGGGGCGGCCAGGGCGTAGGTGGCGGCGACCGCGATCAGCCCACCCACCGCGGCCAGGAAGAGCCACCGGATCACCGTGCCGACGTTGATCTCGGGCACGATCGTGCCGAGGACCTGGTGGAAGGCGGCGTCGGCGGAGGAGAGCAGCAGCCCGAAGACGAGCAGCACCACGGCGGTGGCGACGACCGAGCCGACGACCCGGGGCACCAACTGGCCGGAGCCGGTGGTGCTCACGTGCCGGCGTACCCAGGGCAGCCCGCGCAGTGCCGCGAGTGGGGCCGCGACCAGGCTGAACAGGATCGAGCGGACCTGTCTGCCGCCTATGATGGCCAGCGTCGCGCAGCCCAGCGCCCCGAGCACGCAGAAGGTCACCAGCCACCAGGCGTTGCGGAAGGCCAGTACGGCCAGCAAGGCCAGCGCGCCCACCGCCCAGCCGCCCCGGATCAGGCGGTCGGTGCGGGTCAGCGCCCCGGCGCTGCGGCGGACCGCGGCGACCACCCCGACGGTCAGGATCAGCCAGCCGAGGAACCAGCCGATGCCGGTACGGCTCAGTGGCACGAAGAACGCCACGCCCAGCGCGCCGGCCAGGACCGCTGCCGGCACCGCCCACCCGGTGGCGGGCCGGGGACCGGGCCACCGGGTGGTGAGGAACGACGGCGGGGGTGGGGTCGGGCGCCAGTCCACCGGCGGGCCACCCCAGTGTGGTGCCGGTTGCCCACCGGTCGCGGGTCGCCCGGGACCGGGCGTCGCCGGCTGGCCGGCACCGGGTGCTGTCGGCTGGCCGGTGCCGGGAGTCGCGGGTTGGCCGGTGCCGGGTACTGCCGTTTGGCCGGTGCGGGGTGTTGCCGTCTGGTCGGTGCCGGGTGCCGTTTGGCCGGTACCGGGCGTTGCCGGCTGGCCGGCGTCGGCAGCCGGGGGTTGGTCGGCGCCGGGCGCTGCCGCGGTCGGTGGGGTCGAGGGGCCACCGGCCGTGGCTGCGGCGCTGCGCGGTGCCGGGACGGTCGCCGGTCGACCGGGCCCGCCGACCGCCGACCCGCCGACCGCCGACCCGCCGACCGCCGACCCGCCGACCGCCGTCGCCGACGGGGCAGCGGAGGCCGGCCCGGCCGGGTTGTCGCCGGTCGGCACGGTGGGGTCGCCGTCACCGCGACCGGCCGGCGCGACGGCGGGCGGGCCTGCGGGGGCCGGGTCGGCGCTGCCCGCCGGGGTGGCTGCGGCTGCCGGGGTGGCTGCGGCGACCGGCACCAGGGGCAGGAAGATGGCGTACCCGACGGTGCCGTCGGGGATCTGGACCGGGATGGCCCACCCGGGCTCACCCTCCCGACCGGGCCACCTGATGGCCGGCGGCACCCCCTCCAGGGCAGGCATGGTCAGCAGGTACGGCATCCCGGCGGCGGGCGGGGACCCGGGCGGCGGTGGGCTGCCCGCCGGGGAGTCTGACGTCGGCTCCGGCTCGGACACGGTGTGCTCCTTGATACGGGAAGTGCGGTCACTGTAGAGCGAACCGGTCCCCGCTGCGGCCCCGTCACCGGCACGGCGCGTCGGATCGTCGAACCTTTACCCGCCCGCATCCGTACCAAGGGCGGGAGGTCGACCAGATGACCGTACGCCGAACGTTCGCCGCGCTCGCGGTCGTGGCGGTGACCGTGCTGCTCGATGCGGCTCCTGCCGCCGCGCACGGCGCACCGACCAGCCCGCTGAGCCGTTCGGCGGCCTGTGGCCCGGAGGGGCCGCACGTCTCGACGCCGGCCTGCCTGGCCGCGGTGTCGGCGGGCGCGGCGCTGCGCGAGTGGGACAACATCCGGGTGTACGGCGTCGCCGGCCGGGACCGGGAACGCATCCCCGACGGCGAGCTGTGCAGCGGCGGGCTCTCCGCCTACCGGGGGCTGGACCTGGCGCGGGCCGACTGGCCGGCGACGGAGCTGACCGCCGGGGCGAAGTACACGTTCCGCTACCGGGGCACCATCCCGCACAAGGGCACGTTCCGGCTGTACACCACCCGCTCCGGTTACGACCCGCGGACCCCGTTGCGCTGGGCCGACCTCGACACGATCCCGTTCCTGTCGGTGACCGACCCGCCGCTGCGCGACGGGTCGTACCAGATGCCGGGGCGGTTGCCCGCCGGGTTGACCGGTCGGCACCTGATCTACACGGTGTGGCAGAACTCCGACACCCCGGACACCTACTACTCCTGCTCCGACGTGCTGTTCCGGGCGGCGGGCAGCGTGCTGGCGGCCACCCCGACGGACACCGCCCCGACCCCGTCGCCGACCGTGGCGAGCGACGCCCCGGCGACCGGTGCCGACCCGGCCCCGGCGGCCTCCACCGACGCCACCTCGGACGTCGGCGGGTCCGTCGGCGCGGGGGAGGAGGCCGGCGTGCCGGTGGCGTCCGTGACCCAGGTCGGGGGCGGCAACATGCGGCTGGTGGTGGGCGCGGCGGCGGTGGTGACCGTGCTGCTGGTGGCGCTGGTGGCGACCCGGCTGCGCCGACCGGCACCCGTTCCGCCCGGCCGCCCGTGTGGCGTCCGCAACCACCGCGCCGGCCGCCGCCGCATCTGGTGAGGCCCACCCGGCTCGCATGACCACACAGTTTCGCCGAAGTTGCGGTATCCCGGCGCGCGGATACCGCAACTTCGGCCCACAAGCGCGGCCCACCGGGGCGCGGGAGAGTGGGCGGTCAGGCGAGGAGGCGATCGATCTCGGTCAGCTCGTCGGGGGTGAAGTCGAGGTGGCGTACGGCGGCGACGTTGCCCTCCAACTGGGCCACGCTGCTCGCCCCGATGATCAGGCTGGTCATCCGGGGGTCGCGCAGCGCCCAGGCGAGTGCGAGCTGGGCCAGCGTCTGCCCGCGCCGCTCGGCGATCCCGGCGAGGCCCCGGATGGTGGCCAGCTTCTCCCCGGTCACGTCGTTCTCGTTGAGGAAGACGCTGGTGCGCGCCCGGGAGTCCGCGGGGATGCCGTCGAGGTAGCGGTCGGTGAGCAGCCCCTGGGCCAGCGGACTGTAGGCGATGCAGCCCGCGCCGACCTCGGCCAGCGTGTCGAGCAACCCGTCGGCCTCGGTCCACCGGTTGAACATCGAGTACGACGGTTGGTTGATCAGCAGCGGCGTACCCAGGTCACGCAGGATCGCGGCGGCCCGCGCGGTCTGCTCCGAGTCGTAGTTGGAGACGCCGACGTAGAGCGCCCGGCCGGACCGGACGATGGCGTCCAGCGCACCCATCGTCTCCTCCAGCGGGGTGTCCGGGTCGAAGCGGTGGGAGTAGAAGATGTCGACGTAGTCCAGGCCCATCCGCCGCAGCGACTGGTCCAGCGACGAGATCAGGTTCTTCCGGGAGCCCCACTCGCCGTACGGGCCGGGCCACATCAGGTAGCCGGCCTTGCTGGACACCACCAGTTCGTCCCGGTACGGCCTGAGGTCGGTGGCGAGCAGCCGGCCGAACGCCTCCTCCGCCGCGCCGGGCGGCGGACCGTAGTTGTTGGCCAGGTCGAAGTGGGTGACGCCGAGGTCGAACGCCCGGCGGACGATGTCCCGCTGGCGTGCGAACGGGCGGTCCGGCCCGAAGTTGTGCCACAGCCCGAGCGAGATGGCGGGCAGCCGCAGGCCACTGCGCCCACTGCGGCGGTAGGTCAACTGGTCGTAGCGGTCGTCCGCGGCGAGGTAGGTCACGCCGTCGACCCTAACCCCGCCCCCGACCGGACGTTCTCCCTGCTCGGGGCGACGGGGTGCCGGCGAACCCGGTCGGCCGCCGGCCGCACCGCGGGCCCACCCGCCGGCCCCGGAGCGCCGGGGCGGACCCGCTCGCACGTAAGCGGGTCATGGTGGCGGTCGGGACGCCACCCGGGTCCGGGCCGGCATGTCGGAAGGGCGATCCCGGTGCCGGCGGCGTAGGGGGCCCGACCGCGCTAGCGTGGGACGGGTGACTGCGCCCAACCAGGCTCTCCCGGTCCCGCCCGCCGACCTGCCGGGCACCCTCGGCGCGTTGCGCGCCGCCGGACACCGGTACCAGACCGTCAAGCAGGAACTCCGCCACAACCTGCTCGCCCGGATGCGCTCCGGCGAGGACCGTTTCCCCGGCATCGTCGGCTACGACGACAGCGTGCTGCCCGAGGTCGAGCGGGCGTTGCTCGCCGGCCACGACATGGTGCTGCTCGGCGAGCGCGGCCAGGGCAAGACCCGGCTGATCCGGGCGCTGGTGACGCTGCTCGACGAGTGGACCCCGGTGCTCCCCGGCTCGGTGCTCAACGAGCATCCCCTGCACCCGCTCACCCCGGCGTCCCGTGCGCTGGTCGCCGAGGCCGGCGACGACCTGCCGATCGGCTGGCTGCACCGTTCGATGCGGTACGGCGAGAAGCTGGCCACCCCGGACACCAGCGTGGGTGACCTGATCGGTGACGTCGACCCGATCCGGATCGCCCAGGGTCGTACCCTCGGTGACCCGGAGACCATCCACTTCGGATTGGTGCCGCGCACCAACCGGGGCATCTTCGCCGTCAACGAGCTGCCCGACCTGGCCGAGCGGATCCAGGTGGCGCTGCTCAACGTGCTGGAGGAGCGGGACATCCAGGTCCGCGGCTACCAGCTGAGGCTGCCGCTGGACCTGTTCCTGGTGGCCAGCGCCAACCCGGAGGACTACACCAACCGGGGCCGGATCATCACCCCGCTCAAGGACCGGTTCGGCGCGGAGGTCCGTACCCACTACCCGGTCGACCTGGAGCTGGAGCTGGCGCTGATCCGGCAGGAGGCCGACCTGGTCGCCGAGGTGCCGGAGCACGTGCTGGAGGTGCTGGCCCGGTTCGCCCGCGCGGTGCGCGAGTCGCCGTCGGTGGACCCGCGCTCCGGGGTCTCCGCCCGGTTCGCCATCGCCGCCGCCGAGACGGTCGCCGCCGCCGCGTTGCGCCGCGCCGGCCTGCTCGCCGGCCCCGCCGGTTCCCCGGCTGCCGGCTCCGCGTCGGCTGCCGACGACGCCACGGTACGTCCCGAGTCGCCGGTCGCCCGGGTCGGCGACGCGGTGTCGGTGACCTCGACGCTGCGCGGCAAGGTCGAGTTCGAGAGCGGTGAGGAGGGGCGGGAGATCGAGGTGCTGGCCCACCTGCTGCGGGCCGCCACCGCCGAGACGTTCCGGGCCCGGCTGGCCGGGCTGGACCTCTCCGGCTTCACCGCGCTGGTCGCCGAGGGGGCGATGATCGAGACCGGCGAGCTGGTCTCCTCGGCGGAGCTGCTGCGTCAGGTCGGCACGGTGCCGGGGCTGGCCAAGGCGCTGGACCGGCTGGGGTTGGGCGACGCGCCCACCCCGGAGCAGGCCGCCGCCGGGGTCGAGTTCGTGCTGGAGGGGCTGCACCTGACCCGCCGGCTCGGCAAGGACGTCACCGACTCCGGTCGTACCGTCTACGGCGGTCGGAGCTGAGCATGGCCGGCAACCGGTTCCGGTACGGCCAGTGGCAGGGCGGCCCCGACCCGCTCGCCCCGCCGTACGACGTGCGCGCCGCGGTGGACGCGGTCGGCGCGGAGGTGCTGGCCGGCGGCAGCCTCCGGGACGCGCTGCGTGACCTGCTGCGCCGTGGCCCGAACAACCGGGGCGGCCTGGACGAGCTGGCGGCGCGCGCCCGGCGGTTGCGTCGTGAGGCGTTGCGCCGGGGCGACCTGGACGGCGCGGTGACCCGCTCCCGGGCGCTGCTCGACCAGGCGCTCGCGGCGGAGCGGGACGCGCTGCGTGAGCGGACCGACGACGACGCCCGGTTCGCCGAGACGGTGCTGGACAACCTGCCCCGGTCGACCGCCCGCGCGGTGCAGGAGTTGGCCGGGTACCGGTGGACCAGCGACGAGGCCCGGCAGACCTACCAGCGGATTCTGGACGGGCTGCGCGGGGAGGTGCTGGAGCAGCGGTTCAGCGGGCTGCGCGACGCGGCGCGGGCCGCCGGTGACCCGGCAGTGCAGGCGCAGCTCGCCGAGATGATGCGTGACCTCAACGACCTGCTGGCCCGGCACGCCCGCGCGGAGGACACCACCGACGCGTTCGCCGAGTTCATGCGCCGGCACGGCGAGTTCTTCCCGGAACAGCCGGGCACCGTCGACGAGCTGGTCGACGTGCTGGCCCGCCGGTCGGCCGCCGGTGAGCGGCTGATGCGGTCGCTGTCGGACCGGCAGCGCGAGGAGCTGGCCGGGCTGATGCGGCAGTCCCTCGGTGACCGGCTCGCCGGTGAGCTGTCCGCGCTCGACGCCCACCTGCGCGCCCTGCGCCCCGACCTCAACTGGCAGCGCGGCGAGCGGGTCCGTGGCGACCAGCCGCTCGGCTACGGCGAGGCGACGGGGGCGCTGGACGAGATCGCCGAGCTGGACGAGCTGCTGGACTCCCTGGACCAGCAGCAGCCGGGGGCCACCCTGGACGACGTGGACGTCGACGCGGTCGCCCGGACGCTGGGCCGCGACGCCGCCGACGACGTCCGCCGGTTGCGGGAGCTGGAGCGGGAGCTGCGCCGGCAGGGCTGGGTGAGCCGGGACGCCGACGGGTTGACGCTCAGCCCGAAGGCGCTGCGCCGACTCGCCGGCACCGCGCTGCGCCGGGTCTTCGCCGACCTCACCGCCGGCCCGCGCGGCCAGCACGACCTGCGTACGGCCGGGGCGGCCGGCGAGGTCAGCGGGGCCTCCCGGCAGTGGGAGTACGGCGACGAGCAGCCGTTGGACGTGGTGCGCACGCTCACCCGGGCGGTGCGTCGGGCCGGTCCCACCGTGCCGCTGCAACTCGCCGTCGAGGACTTCGAGGTGGTGGAGACGGAGCGGCGGGCATCGGCGGCGGTGGCGCTCTGCGTGGACCTGTCGTACTCGATGGTGTCGCAGGGGCGGTGGGGGCCGATGAAGCAGACGGCGCTGGCCCTGTCGCACCTGATGGTGAGCCGGTTCCCGCAGGACGCTCTGCAGATCGTCGGTTTCGGCCGGGAGGCGATGCCGTTGACCCAGCAGGAGCTGGCGGCGGTGGAGCCGGACATGCAGCAGGGCACCAACCTCCAGCACGCGTTGCGGCTGGCCGGACGGCACCTGCGCCGCCATCCGGGGGCCGAGCCGGTGGTGTTGGTGGTGACCGACGGCGAGCCGACCGCGCATCTCGACCCGGACGACGGTGAAGCATATTTCCACTGGCCGCCGCTGCCCGAGACGATAGAGGCGACCATCCGCGAGGTGGACCGGTTGACCCGTGCCGGGGCGACGCTCAATCTGTTCATGCTCGGTGACGACCCGGGTCTGCACCGGTTCATGGCGGCGGTGGCCCGCCGTTCCCGGGGTCGTCTGTTCACCCCCGACCTGGGCGACCTCGGCGAGTACGTAGTGTCCGACTACCTCCGCGCCCGCCACGGGCGGCGCTGACCGGCGCGGTCAGCGGGTGCGGCGGAAGGTGCGGCGGTAGGCCGACGGGGAGACGCCGATCCGCGCGTGCAGGTGTTGACGCAGGGCGGCGGTGCTGCCGAAGCCGCAGCGGTGGGCCACCTGGTCGACCGTCAGGTCGGTGGTCTCCAGCAGCAGGCGGGCGTGGTCGGTGCGCTGCTGGAGCAGCCATTGTGCCGGGCTGAGACCGGTTTCGGAGCGGAAGTGCCGGGTGAAGGTGCGTACGCTCATCCGGGCGTGCGCGGCCAGGTCCCGCAGGGCCACCGGCTCGTGCAGGCGTCGTCGGGCCCAGTCCCGGGTGGCGGCGGTGTCGCTGACCGGGGCGCGGGGCACCGGTCGTTCGATGTACTGGGCCTGGCCGCCGTCGCGCCACGGCGGCACCACGCAGCGGCGGGCCGCCCGGTTGGCCACATCGCTGCCGTGGTCGATGCGGATGACGTGCAGGCACAGGTCGATGCCGGCGGCCACTCCGGCCGAGGTGAGGACCCGTCCGGTGTCGATGAAGAGCACGTCCGGGTCGAGGTCGATACCCGGGTGCAGCCGGCGGAAGCGGTCCGCGTACGCCCAGTGGGTGGTGGCCGGGTGGCCGTCGAGCAGCCCGGCGGCGGCCAGCACGAACGCGCCCGTGCAGATCGACATGACCCGGGCGCCGCGCCGGTGCGCGCCCCGCAGCGCCTCGGCCACCGCCGGGTCGATGGTGCCGTCGGTCATCGGCGGGCCACTGCGCATGCCGGGCACCACCACCGTGTCGGCGGTGACCAGCAGGTCGAGGCCGTGATCGGGCAACACTTGGAACCCGGCGGTGCTGCGTACCGCACGGCCACCGGGGGTACAGGTGGCGACGTCGTAGAGCGGCCGCCGGTCGTCGGTGCGGGCGGCACCGAAGAGCTGTGCCGGGGTGCCCAGGTCGAGGCCCACCACATCGTTGAGGGCGAGCACGGCGATCCGGTGCACGGTGGAGGTCATGGCCCGATTATTGCGTACGATGGATATCCGGCCACTCGTGTTTTGCGCGTTCCGCGCATCCAAGGCCAGGACCGTGATCCGAGTCCGCACCCCCTGCGGGGGTGGGCCGGGAGCGGGGCCCCGGTCCGGTCCGCGACCACGCATCGGGGGCGGTGTGGCCGGGCGACGCCGGTCACCCGGTGGTGGAGCCACCAGGGTCGACCGGTCGACCAGGGGTGGCGCTCGGCGGCACCGTCAGCCGAGGGCCCACTGCTGGCCGGCGGCGCCGGTGCAGGTGACCTGCACCAACTCGGCACCGGCTCCGGTACCGCCGTCGCGTACCTGCGCGCACTTGCCCGACTGCACGCCGACCAGCAGCACCGGGCCGGTACCCAGCGGGGTCAGCCGCCACTGTTGGTTGGCCTGCCCGTGGCAGCCGAACTGCTGGAGCCTCGCGCCGTCGTCGCCGCTGCCGCCCTCGACGTCCAGGCAGCGGTCGTACGCGGCGTTGGTGAGCGTGACCACGTCCGGCGCGACCGGGTTGGCCACCCACTGCTGCTCCGGCCCGCCGGTGCAGGCGGCCAGTTCGGCCGCGGTCTTCTCGCCGGCGCCGTCGGTGCCGAGGCAGAGTCCGGAGGTCACGGCGCGGAATGCCGTCGGCCCGGTGACGGCGGTGGGGGTGGTGGCTGCCGGGGTCGGTGACGGCGGTGCGGTGGTCGGGGCCGGCTCGCTGCTCGCCGGCGCGTCCGCCGTGGTGGGGGCGGGGGCGGCCGCCGCAGGTACCACCGGCTGCGTCCGCCCTTCGCCGCCGAGCACACCGGTGGCGAAGAAGATCCCCAGCAGTACGCCGGCCAACCCGGCGGCCAGCGCGAACCGCATCAGCGGATCACGGGGCAGCCCGGGGCGGGCGGCCCGCCTGGCGCCGTACACGGTGCCGGGCGGGTCGCGGTGCGGATCGGGGACGGCCATGCTGGCATGGTGACCCACCGGGCGGGCCGACGGCTAGTCGGCCCGCGACGGGGTGACTCAGTCGACGACCCGGACGTCCTTCCAGAACGCCACCCGGTCGCGGATCTGCTCCGCCTCCGGCTTCGGGTCGGGGTAGTACCAGACCGCGTCGGGACTGGTCCGGTCGCCGTCGGTGAGGGAGTAGTAGGAGGCGGTGCCCTTCCACGGGCAGACCGTCCGGGTCGTCGACTCGGTGATCAGGTCGTCGCGCAGGGTGTTGCGGGGGAAGTAGTGGTTGCCCTCCACCAGGACGGTGTCGTCGCTCTCGGCCACGACCTGGTCGTTCCACACGGCTTTCGGCATGCCACCACGCTACGCCCCGCCCGGGTTACCGCTCCCGGACCCCTCGCGGCCACCGGTTTCGACCGGCGCCACGCCGGGGTCGGGGCCCCGGCGCGGACCTGCGGCAGGGGTGTCTCCGGGCGGCGGCTGATCCGAAACGGCCAGTGGTGGGGGTCCCCCAGAACGACGCTTCGGGCGTAAAGTGATCTCATGCGCGCGCAGCGTGATCATGAACTGGCGGTGGACGCGTTGCGGCGGTCGTACGCCGCCGTGCCTCCCGGACAACCCATACGACTGGCCAAACGCACCTCCAACCTGTTCCGACCCCGGTCGGCCACCGGTGTGCCCGGCCTCGACGTCAGCGGCCTGGACGGCGTCCTGTCGGTCGACCCGGTCGCCCGTACCGCCGAGGTGCAGGGCATGTGCACCTACGAGGATCTGGTCGACGCGACCCTCCCGCACGAGCTGATGCCCCTGGTCGTGCCCCAGTTGCGCACGATCACCCTGGGCGGCGCGGTCACCGGGCTGGGCATCGAGTCGACGTCGTTCCGCAACGGGCTCCCGCACGAGTCGGTCATCGAGTTGGACGTCCTCACCGGGGCGGGGGAGGTCGTCACCGCCCGGCCGGACGGACCGCACGCCGACCTGTTCGCCGCGTTGCCCAACTCGCTGGGCAGCCTGGGGTACGCCATCCGGCTGCGCATCGAACTCCAACCGGTACGCCGGGCGGTGGCCCTGCGCAACCTCCGGTTCACCCGGCTGGAGGAGTTGACCGACACGATCGCCGAGGTGACCGCCAAGGGCGAGTGGGAGGGGCGGCCGGTCGACGCGATGGACGGCGTCATGTTCAGCCCCGGCGAGTCCTATCTGGTGCTCGGCTCCTTCACCGACGACCCGGAGCCGCTCAGCGACTACACCCACCAGGACATCTACTACCGCTCGCTGCGTCGTCGGGTGCGGGACACCCTGAGTAGCCACGACTACCTGTGGCGCTGGGACACCGACTGGTTCTGGTGCTCGGCCGCGTTCGGGGCGCAGCATCCGGTGGTGCGTCGGCTCTGGCCGGCCCGCTGGCGGCGCAGCGACGTCTACCACCGGCTGGTCCGGCTGGAACACCGGCACCACGTGGCCGCCCGGGTGGACCGGTGGCGGGGCCGGCCGGCCCGGGAACGGGTGGTGCAGGATGTCGAGATCTCGCTGGACGGCGCGGCCGACTTCCTGCGGTGGTTCGACCGGAACGTGGGGATGACCCCGGTGTGGCTCTGCCCGTTGCGGCTACGTGAGCCCGCCGGGCCCGGCTCGGCCCGGGCCTGGCCGCTCTACCCGCTGCGCCCCGACCGGACGTACCTCAACATCGGCTTCTGGGGCACCGTGCCGATCGTGGACGGTGCCGTCGACGGCGACGTGAACCGCTCCATCGAGCGGGCGGTGTCGGAGTTCGGTGGCCACAAGTCGCTCTACTCCGACGCGTACTACGACCGGGCGGCCTTCGACCAGCTCTACGGCGGGGAGACCTGGCGTGCGGTGAAGGACCGCTATGACCCGGACCATCGGCTCACCGGACTCTACGAGAAGGCGGTTGCCCGAAAATGAGCCTGACCGACCGAGAACAGGGGGCGGCGAGCGCCCCGGCCAGCCCGCCGGCGGGAAGTCGGCCCGGCCCGACTGTCGCCGACATCGTCCGCGCGGTCACCACGCGGGACCTGCCGGTCCGCATCACCGGCTACGACGGCAGCGCGATCGGCCCGGCCGACGCCGGGATCACCCTCGACATCCGCTCCGAGCGGGGGCTGTCCTACCTGCTCACCGCCCCGGGCGACCTGGGCATGGTGCGGGCCTACGTCAGCGGTGATCTCGGGCTGGGCGGGGTGCACCCCGGCGACCCGTACGAGGCCCTGCGGGTGCTCACCGACCTGCGGTTGCGGGTCCCCCCGGTGGCCGAGGGGCTGGCCCTGGTGCGCGGGCTCGGCTGGGAGCGGCTGCGGCCCCCACCGACCCCGCCGCAGGAGGCGCTGCCCCGCTGGCGGCGGGTGCTGGGTGGGCTGCGGCACTCCCGGGGCCGCGACAGTACGGCCATCTCGCACCACTACGACGTGTCGAACGCCTTCTACGAGAAGGTGCTCGGCGATTCCATGACGTACACCTGCGCGGTGTACCGCAGCCCGACCGACACCCTGGAGCAGGCCCAGGCGGCCAAGTACGACCTGGTCGCCGGCAAGCTGGGCCTTCAGCAGGGGATGCGCCTGCTGGACGTGGGCTGCGGCTGGGGCGGCATGGTCCGGCACGCGGCCCGCGAGTACGGCGTGCGGGCGATCGGGGTGACCCTGTCCCGGGCGCAGGCGCAGTGGGCGCAGGCGGCCATCGCGCGGGAGGGGCTCACCGGCCTGGCCGAGGTGCGTCACCTCGACTACCGCGACGCGCCCCGGGAACAGTTCGACGCGATCTCCTCGATCGGGCTGACCGAACACATCGGGGTGCGCAACTATCCGGCCTACTTCCGGGCGTTGCGGGACCGGCTGCGTCCCGGCGGCCGGTTGCTCAACCACTGCATCACCCGGGCCGACAACCGGGCGCCGCACCGCTCCGGCGCGTTCATCGACCGGTACGTCTTCCCCGACGGCGAGCTGGCCGGGCCGGGTCGCCTGATCAGCGAGGTGCACGACGCCGGCTTCGAGGTGCACCACGAGGAGAACCTGCGGCAGCACTACGCGCTGACCCTGGCCGCCTGGTGCCGCAATCTCGTGGCGAACTGGGATTCCTGCGTCGACGAGGTGGGTCTGGGCACGGCCCGGGTCTGGGGTCTCTACATGGCCGGGTCGCGGCTGGCCTTCGAGCGCAACGGCATCCAGCTGCACCAGGTGCTGGCGACCCGCAACGCCCCGCAGGGCGTGAACGGCTACCCGTTGCGCCCGAACTGGACGCCCTGACCAGCCTGCGCGGCACGCCCTGACCGTACGCGCCGATCGCCCTGACGAAAGCCGCGCCACCTCGGCGCGGCTTTCGTCGACCCGATTGACAAGGAGAATTTTTACGTACAGGATTGTTTTTGAGATGAGAGACGTCCTGTACCTGGAGCAGATCGAGCAGGCCGAGACCCTGCTCAAGCCGCAGCGCGTGGACGTGCTGCGGCAGTTGGCCGAGCCCCGCACCTGCACCGAGGTGGCGGCCCGACTGGAGCAGACCCCGCAGCGGGTCTACTACCACGTCAAGCAGCTCGCCGCGGCCGGCCTGGTCGAGCAGGTGGCCAGCCGGAAGGTGCGCGGCATCAGCGAGGGCATCTGGCAGGCCGTCGCCCGGTCGTACTGGCTCTCGCCCCGGCTGGTCGGCCGGATCGGCGGGGCCCGCCGGGCCTCCGACGAGCTGAGCCTGGGCCACCTGCTCGACCTGATGGAGGAGGTCCAGGCCGACGTCGCCGCGCTCGACCGGAACGCGCCGGAACTGCCCTCGATCGGGGTCTCCGGCGAGATCCGGGTGCCGGCCGAGCATCGGCAGGAGTTCCTGCACGACCTGCAGTCGACGTTGCAGGACCTGTTCACCCGCTACGGCGGCGTCGAGGGGGACGCCTTCAAGCTCGCCGTGGCCTGTTACCCCAAGGGGGAAGACCGTGACTGAACCACTCACGCTGGGCGTCCGGCTCGCGGCTCCGGTGGAGGCCGTGTGGCGGGCGCTCACCGACCCGGCCGAGCTGCGCGTCTGGCTGACCGAGCACGCCGAGGTCGACCTGCCCAGCCGGTACGAGTTCTGGGGCCGGCACACGCCCGAGGGCGACGCACCCCACCAACGGCTGCGGCACGCCGACCCGTACACGCTGCGTTTCGACTGGCTGCTCGACGGGGTCGAGACGACCAGCGAGCTGTGCCTGACGGCGCAGGGGCCGGACGCCACGCTGCTGACCCTCAGCCAGAGCCACTTCGACTTCGCCGAGGCGATGGACGGCAGCAGCATCCGTGGCGTCCTGCAGACCTGGTGGTCGCTGTCGATCGCCAACCTCGCCGCGCACCTGGAGGGTCGTCCGCTGCTGCCGAGGACCGACTTCACCTCCGCCGACCTGCGCGGTGAGCTGACCATCGCCGCGCCGATCGACCGGGTCTGGACCTCGCTGACCGACTCCGGGCAGGCCAGCGCCTGGTTCGGCTATCCGATCGGCATCGAGCCCTGGGTCGGCGGCCGGTACGCCATGGGTGGCTTCGACAGCGGGTACACGGCGAAGGTGATCGACCTGGAGCCCGGCCGGAAGATGTCGGTGGACTGGGGGCCGGTCGGCGTCACCACCTGGGAGCTGGCCGAGTCCGGCGGAAAGACGAGGCTCACCTTCGTGCAGAGCGGCTTCGACGAGGGCAACCCGCCGTACGCGGCGTGGAGCGGGTCGGTGGCCGGCCTGTCCGAGCTGCGCCGCTTCCACGAGATGGCCGACTGGCAGCCGATCTGGGTGGCCGAGGAGATCCACACCGGCGCTCCCGGCGCCTGAACCACCACCGCACCTGCGCCCGGGCCGGTCTTCGAGGTCCGGGCGCAGGTCGCGGACCGGGCGCGCTGGTCGTGGACCGCTTCGCCGGCCAGGGTTCGTCCGTCACCGCTACGACGTCCGTCGCCCCGGTCTCCGCCGCCACCATCGACTCCCTCGCCACGGTGGTCGCCGTCGTGTCGCCGAGCATCGTCACCGTCGAGGTGACCGGGGCCCGGGAGTCCAGCCTTGGACCCGGCGTCATTCTCGACACCGACGGACTCGTCCTCACCCACCAGCACGTGGTGGACTCCGGCGGCCAGGTCGCCGCGACCCTCTCCGACGGCCGTACCGCCCCGGCTACCGTGGTCGCGCAGGACGCCACGGCGGACATCGCGCTGCTGCGGGCGACCGGGTTGACCGGCCTCACCCCGGCGACGCTGGGCAGCGACTCGACCCTGACCGTCGGGGACACCGTCCTGGCGTTCGGCAGTCCGCTCGGGCTGGCCGGGACGGTCACCTCCGGAATCGTGTCGGCCCTCCACCGGTCGGTGGACGACCTGTCCGGGCTGGTGCAGACCGATGTGGCGATCAACCACGGCAACTCCGGCGGCGCGCTGGTCGACACCGCCGGGCGGGTGGTGGGCATCAACGTCGCCGTCGCCACCACCGGAGAGGACGAGGGCAGCGTCGGCCTCGGCTTCGCGATCCCGGTGGACACCGTCCGCCTGGTCGTCCCCCGACTGACCGCGAGCTGACCTACCTGGCCCCGCTTCCGGGTCAGCGGGGCGGGGCCGGACCGGCGGGGCAGGGCAGCACCAGCGGAGCGAGGCCGGGGCCAGCCGAGGCGGGGCCAGGTCAGCAGGGCGGGGCCAGGTCAGCAGGGCGGGGCCAGGTCAGCAGGGCGGGGCCAGGTCGTCCGCCCGGCGCAGCAGGGCCCGGCGTTCGGCGGCCGAGCCGACCAGGTCGGTGGCGGCCCGGAACAGGAGGGCCGCCCGGACCGGGTCGCCACTGCGGGCGGTCAGCTCCGCCTCCACCGCCAGCGCCGGTGGGTAGCCGTCCAACGCCCCGCCGGCGCGGGCCCCGGCGAGCAGGGCCAGCCCGGCCGCCGGTCCGTAGGCGTAGCCGTGGGCCACCGCGCGGTTCAACCCGATCACCGGGGTGGGCCGCAGACGGGACAGTTCGTCGTACCAGCGGGCGATGGTCGGCCAGTCGGTACGGTCGGCGTCCGGCGCGGTGGCATGGCAGGCGGCAATCCGTGCCTGGAGCAGATACGGGCCGGGCCGGTCGGCCTGGGCCGGACCCGAGGGGCGGTCGGCGTGGGCCGTGGCTGGCGGGCTCACGGCCTGGGCCGTGGTCGAGGGGCGGTCGGCGCGGGCCGGTGCCGACCGGCGCTCGGCGCGGGCCAGGGCCGTCCGGGCCTCGGCGATAGCGGCGTGGTCCCACCGGGAACGGTCCTGCTCGGCGAGAGTGAGCAGGTCACCGGCCGCGTCGCGGCGGGCAGCCCGGCGGGAGTGCTGGAAGAGCAGCAGCGCGCACAGGGCGGCGACCTCCGGCTCGGCCGGCATCAGCTCGTCGAGCAGCCGGGCCAACCGGACCGCCTCGTCGGCGAAGGCGGGCTCGCCGTCCGCGTCGTACCCCCGGGTGAAGAGCAGGTAGAGCACGGCCAGGACGCCCGGCAGCCGCTCGGCCAGCGCGGGCCCGGTCGGCACCCGGTAGGGCACGCCGGCGGCCGCGATCCTGGCCTTGGCCCGGGTGATCCGCCGGGTCATGGTGGCCTCGCCGACCAGGAAGGCGCGCGCGATGTGGGCGGTCGGCACACCGGCCACGGTACGCAGCGTCAGCGCCACCCGGGCCTCCAGCGACAGCGCCGGATGGCAGCAGGTGAACACGAGCCGCAGCCGGTCGTCCACCACGTCCTCCTCCGGGTCGTCCGGGATGGGTCGCGGGTCGGTGAGCAACGCCAGCTCGCGTAGCTTGCGGCGTTCCACGGTGGCCCGCCGCAGCACGTCCGTCGCCCGGTTCCGGGCGACCGTCATCAGCCAGCCGCCCGGATTGCCCGGCACGCCGTCGCGGGGCCAGCGCTGCACGGCGGCCGCCAGCGCCTCCTGGGCGCAGTCCTCGGCGAGCGTCCAGTCCCCGGTCACCCGGATCAGCGCGGCCACGATCCGCGGGTACGCCTCGGCACCCGCCACCGCGACCGCGCCGACCGGGTCCCCGCCGACCGGGTCGGCCGGCCCGCCCCCGTGGTGCGGGCCGGCGGATCCGACCGGGTCGCCGGCCATGGCCCTCAGAGGTCGACCAGGGGACGCAGTTCGAGCCGCCCCTCGTAGGCCATCGGGTGACGGCGGGCCACCTCCACCGCCTCGTCGAGATCGGTGCACTCCAGCAGGTCGAAGCCCACGATCACCTCCCTGGTCTCGGCGAACGGCCCGTCGGTGAGCAGCAGTTCACCGTCGCGTACCCGGACGGTGGTGGCCGCCGACGCGTCCGCCAGCCGGCTGCCCAGCACACGCTGCCCGCTGCCGTCGCGCTCGGCGACCCACGCCTCGATGTCGGGGGCGGCCTCCGGGTCGGTGTCCGGCGCGGTGTCGGTGCAGACCAGCATCAGGTATTTCATCGGGACGCTCCTCGGTGTCGTTGTCGTCACCAGGGTGACGTTCGGGAGGCACGGTTCCGGACAACAGCGGGCAGGATTTTCTCGCCGGTGGTTCCCGGGGCGTCGGGCGGGGTACTGCCGGGCGATGTTCTTCATCTTCGGACTCCGTACCAAGGTCACCCGGTCGGGGGTGATGACCGCCGTCTGCCGGCACTGCGGCAACCAGGCGGCGCAGGTGATCAGCCGCCGGTCGACGAAGTTCACCCTGTTCTTCGTCCCGCTGATCCCTATCCGGACGAGGTACGTGCAGCAGTGCTCGTTCTGCGGCGTCGAGTACGCCGTCGACGCCGACGAGGCCCGCCGCCTCCCGGTCGGCTGACCGTGGCCCGTTTCCTCTGCTGGTTGATCGGCCGCCCACCGGGCTCGCCGGCCGCGCCGGTGCACACCGCCTCCCGCCCACCCTGCACCCCCGGTCGTCGCCCGTCGCGCCGCCGCCACCGGCCAGCCGCCGGTGCCCGTTCGCCCCGTTCGCCCTGGAACCGGTCCGCCGGCCGCTGACCCGCCCGCGCCACCCCGCACCGTCGATCCGCACGCTCCGTGCTGCCGCGACCGTGCTGCCGCGACCGTGCTGCCGCAACCGGGCCAGCCGCGCCGGAAACGGACGTCGGCTGCCGGCCGGGGTCGGTCGGGGCGGCTATCGTGGCCTGTCGTGACGAGCACCGCACAGCGCCTGGCCGCGATCCGGGGCGCCGCGCCCCCGAAACGGCACAACGCCCGGACGATCGCCGCGCTCACCGGAAACCCCGGCTGTTCCCGGCGGGCCGTGCTGGACGGGGCCGGGGTGGACAAGTCGGCGCTCGCCGAGCGGGTCGGCTTCCCGGCCCGGTTCGGCCAGTCCCGGTTCGCCATCACCCGGGGCAACGCGTTCGAGGCGCAGGTCAAGGCGGACGGTGGTGCGGAACTGCTGCGACTGGTCGCGCAGCGGTTGGGCGTACCGGTGCCGGAGCGGGCCACTTGGACGGACCTGGGCGGCGCGGACGACCTGCCGGACCGGCGGGAACGGTCCCGGGCCGCGTTGACCGCCAGCGGGTCGGAGGCGGCGCTGTTCGACCATCCGCTGCTGGGCCTGCACGTGGCGGGTCAGCGGGTGCACCTGGAACCGGACCTGGTCGCCGCCCGGCTCGGTGGCCGGTTCCACGTCGTGGAGATCAAGTCGTTCCCCGTGATCGACGGCCAGGCCGACCCGGCGAAGGTGGCCGCCGCCGCCGTCCAGTCGGCCGTCTATGTGCTGGCGCTGCGGGACCTGTTCGCCGCCGAGGGGCGGGACCCGGAGTCGGTGTCGCACGACGTGGTGCTGGTCTGCCCGCGTGACTTCGCCAACCAGCCGGTGGCCAGCCTGATCGACGTGCGCAAGCAACTGCTGGTGCTGCGCCGCCAGCTGGACCGGATGGCCCGGCTGGACGATCTGCTCACCGCCGTGCCGACCAGCTTCACCGCCGACCCGGCCGCCGAGCCGGCGACGCTGGTCGCCGCGCTGCGTACCGTGCCGGCCCGATACGCGCCGGACTGCCTGGCCGGCTGCGAACTGGCGTACTTCTGCCGGGACGAGGCGCGCGGGCAGACCGGCGCGTTGGGTCGGCCGGTGCGGGAGGCGCTCGGCGGGATCGCCGAGGTGACCGAGGTGCTGGCCCTGGCGACCGGCGAGCGGGCCGCCGATCCGGAGCGGGAGGAGGCCGCCGCGCTGCTGCGGGCCGCCGCCCGGCTGCGCGCCGACGCCCTCGCCGGCCACCCCGCATGAGTACGCTGCGCGCGCTGGCACGGGCCCAGGCCGTCGCCGCCGGGGTGGCCCAGCCGGTCGCCACGGTCCGGCACCTGCACCTGGCCACCCGTCCACTGGTGCTGGTGCCGCTGGCGATGGCCGGTGAGGCGCACGCCCCGCTCGCCGCGTTGGTCGGCACCGCCCCCGACGACGCGCGGTTGCTGATCGTGCCGCAGCCCCGCAACCGGGACCAGCGGTTCCGCTTCGTCACCGAACTGGCCGGGATCGTGCTGCCGTGGCTGGACGGCTTCCGGGGTGTCTCGGAGGCGGTGGCCGTGGACCGGGGGCGCGACGTCCGCTACCGCTATGTGGATGCCCCGCAGCTCTGGGTGCCGAACCCGGCCGGGATCACCTTCCTGCGGCTGCTGGGCCGGTCCACCCGGTTCCGCCGTCCGGACGGCGACTATCCGGTGCATCCGGCGGTGCCGCTGCTCGGCCGCTGGCTGACCTTCTTCGCCGAACGGGCCGAGCAGCCCGGCTCGTCGGCGCTGCTGGCGATGACCGACGCGCTCACCCTGCACTGGGCGACCGGGCAGAGCGCGGTGGAGGACCTGCACCTGCCGGCACTGCTCGGCTGGATCGATCCGCCGGCCGGCTGGACCGGTGTCGCGGCCGCCGCCCGGGCGGAGGACCCGGGGGTGTGCCCGCCGGCCGGGCCGGCCACCGACCCGGAGTTCGACAACGCGGCGCTCGCCCCGGCGATGGCCGCGTGGGCGGCGGCCGACGACGACCCGGCCGCCCGCGACGAGGCGTACGCGGAGCTGGTGCGGTTGCTGCGCGGGCAGCTCGCGCCCACCTGGGAGCTGATGTGGCGCGGCCTGGGTCTGCTCGGCGCGCTGCCGCCCGGGGCCCGGGTGGCCGGGCGGTGGGCCGGCGACCGGGACGCCTTCACCGGGTACGCCGAGCATCTCGACGCCGACGGCGGACCGCAGCCCCGGCGCGACGGCGCGGTCGCGGCGGCGGTACGACTGCACCGGCTGGAACGCGCGGCGACCACGTACGCGGTCCAGCGCGCCTATGACGACCCGCTGGTGATGGCCGAGCACCGGCTGACCGGGGAGGCGTTCGTGGGCGACGTGACCCTGGCCGACCCGGCGCGGGTGGACGACAGCGGCAAACGGCCGGTGCTGCGGCCGAGGATCCAGGTGGTGACCACCGAGCCGGTCCGGGTGCCGGTCGGGGCGACCCTGTGGTCGACGGCACGGCCGGGGCAGAAGGCGAAGGTGGTCTTCGTGACCCCGGCGGCGGACGACCGGACCGAGGTGGTGCTGGAGCTGTCCGGCGGGATGGGCCGGGGGCTGACCGCGCCGCCGGGCAGCGTGCCACAGGTGGGGGAGCGGCTCTGCCTGACCACCCTGTCGGAGGCGTTCCTGCCCGCCGGCACGTTCCCGACGGCGGAGGAGACACCGTGGACGCACGGCGGGCCGCCGGTCACCGTCGTGCCGAACGTGGCGGCCACCGGGCTGTCCTCAGTGGTCGGATAACCGACCCGGCGAGTGTGGCGGCGACCCGCCCGGCTGGCTAGGCTGCGAGGGTTCGCCGTCCGTGGCTGGTCCGCACGGTCGAGGTGCGCGTTGGACAGAGAGCCGGAGCGATCACCGTGCTACCCCAGGACGCCGTCTCCGGCGCGCCGATCCGACCGTTGACCCTTCCCCGGGTGGGTGCGATCGTCGCCTCGGTGGTCGTGGTGCTGGAGCTGGGCTGGCTGCTCGCCGCGCTGCCCGGGGCGGCCCTGGCCAGCGACGTGACCGCCACGGCGCTGGCGAGCTGGGCCAGTTACGCCTGCACCCGGACGATGCGCCGGCACCCCGCCCCGCTGCGCCGGTTCTGGGCGCTGCTCGCGCTCACCATGGGGTTGGCCGCCGCCGGCCGGCTGCTGTGGACGGTGGACCGGCTGCGCGCCGACGAGCTGCCGCACACCCCGCTGATCGGCGCGGTCTTCACCGCCGGCATCGTCACCGGCACGGCCGCGTTGCTGGCCGCGCTGACCGCCCCACGCAGTATGGTCGGCCGCGCCCGCACCGTGCTGGACGGGGTGATCGTCGGGCTGGCCCTGATCCCGATCGGCTGGGTGGTGGTGTTCCGCGACATCGCCGCCGCCGACCTCGACGATCCCCTGCGGACCATCGGCCTGCTCTACCCGATGATCGACCTGATGCAGTTGACCATCCTGGTCGCGGTGGCCGGCTCGGCCCGCCCGGTGTGGCCGCCGTTGACCCTGATCGGGGCGAGCCTGGTCACCCGGGCCGGCGCGGACGCCGTCTACGTCTCGCTGGTCGCGCACGGCAGTTACGCCCCGGGGCACCCGATCGACGTCTGCTGGCCGCTGAGCTACCTGCTGATCGGCATCGCCACCACCCGACCACCGCCGCCGACCTGCGACGGCGCCGAGGAGGTCGGCGAGTCCCCGCTCCCGTCGTGGTGGCGGGTGGCGCTGCCCTACCTGCCGGTCGGCGGGGCGATCATCGCGGTGGTGCTGGCCCGCCGACCCACCGGGCAGACCCCACCTCTGGTCTTCGTCGGCATGATGGCGCTGCTCGGGGTGCTCGCCCTGCGGCAGGGGCTGGCGGCCAACGAGAACCTGCGACTGGTGGCCCGGCTGCGCAGGCTCGCCTACGCCGACCAGCTCACCGGCCTGCCCAACCGGCTGATGTTCAACCGGCGGCTGCGCCAGGCGTTGCGCGAGGGCCCCCCGGTGGCCGTCCTGCTCCTCGACCTGGACGGCTTCAAGCAGGTGAACGACCGGTTCGGGCACGCCACCGGTGACACCCTGCTGTCCAGCATCGCGGTCCGGATGCGGACCGCCGTCGGTGGCGACGGCACGATCGCCCGGCTGGGCGGCGACGAGTTCGCCGTGCTGATCGACGGTGGCCGCCCGGTCGCCCCGGAACGGCTCGCCGAACGGCTGCTCGCCGCCCTGCAACCGTCGGCAGGCGAGGAGGACGTCGGGGTCCACCCGTCGGCCAGCATCGGCATCGCCGAGTTCGGCCCGCAGCACGCCTCCCACACCGACCTGCTGCGCGACGCCGACATCGCGATGTACGCGGCGAAGGCCGCCGGGAAGTCCGCGTACCGCACCTGCACGCCCGCGCTGCGGGAGTCGGCGGTGAGCCGGGCCGAGTTGATCGCCGACCTGCGGCGGGCCGTCGACGAGCGGCAACTGCACCTGGAGTACCAGCCGATCGTCGACCTGGCCACCGGCGCGGTCCGCAGCGCGGAGGCCCTGGTCCGCTGGCGGCACCCCCGGCTCGGCCTGCTCGCCCCGGCGGCGTTCCTGCCGTTGGCGGAGGAGACCGGGTTGATCGTGCCGATCGACCGGTGGGTGATCCACGAGGCGTGCCGGGCGGCGGCGACCTGGCGGGCCCTGGTGCCCGAGGCGACCGTGGCGGTCAACATCGCCGCCGCGCACCTGCGCCGCCCCGACCTGATCGCCACCGTCACGGCGGCCACCGCCACCGCCGGCCTGGCACCCCGTGCGCTCACCCTGGAGCTGACCGAGTCGGCGTTGATCGACGGCAGCGATGCGGTGTTGGAACGGCTCGCCCAGCTCCGGGAGTTGGGCATCCGGATCGCCATCGACGACTTCGGCACCGGTTACTCGTCGTTGAGCTACCTGCACCGGATCCCGGCCACCGATCTCAAGATCGACCGATCGTTCGTGGCCCGGCTGGACACCGACGCGCGGGCGTACGCCACGGTGGAGATGGTCACCCGGTTGGCCGGGGCGTTCGACCTGGCGGTGGTGGCCGAGGGGGTGGAGACCGAGGGGCAGCACGCGGCGGTCACCGCGATCGGCTGCGTCCACGGTCAGGGCTACCGGTACGGCCGTCCCGGCCGGCTGGCCGCCCTGCACACCCCGCGCTGACCTGCCCGCCCTTCCCCCCCCGCCCTCCTCCGGCCCGGCCCTTTCCGGCCCGATCCGATCCGGCCCTACCCGGCGCGGTCCGGTTCGACCTGGTGCGGTGCGGTGGGGCGTACCGGGGGAGCCGGGGGATTGGCGCAGAATCGGGCTTGACCCTCACGTCGCGGCAGGCCGGAGGCTTGGTGCCGGAAGGGGGGAAACCATGGCGTACACGGTGGGTCAGGTGGCGAAGGCGGCCCGGGTGACGGTCCGGACGCTGCACCACTACGACGAGATCAAGCTGCTCTCGCCGAGCGGCCGGACGGCGGCCGGCTACCGCCGCTACGACGACGCGGACCTGGAGCGGTTGCAGCACATCCGCTTCTACCGGGAGCTGGGGTTTCCGCTGGAGGAGATCGCGGCGATCCTCGACGACCCGACCGCCGACCCGGCGGCGCACCTGCGCCGGCAGCACGACCTGCTGACCGGGCGGATCGGGAAACTCCAGGAGATGGTCGCGGCGATCGAGATCGCGATGGAGGCGAGACGGATGGAACTCAATCTGACCCCGGAAGAGCGGTTCGAGGTCTTCGGTGACGTCGACCCGAACGAGCACGCTGAGGAGGCGCGGGAGCGCTGGGGTGACACCGAGGCGTACCGGGTGTCGACCCGACGGGCGGCCGGCTACTCGAAGGAGGACTGGCTGCGCCACAAGGCGGAGCAGGACGACTGGAACCGGCGCATCGTCGCGGCGTTGACCAGCGGCAGGCCGGCCGACTCGGCGGAGGCGAAGGCGCTGGCCGAGGAGCACCGGCAGCTCATCGTCCGCTGGTTCTACGACTGCTCGTACGAGGTGCACACCGGGCTGGCCGACATGTACCTGGCCGACCCGCGGTTCACCGCCTACTACGAGACGATCGCGCCGGGGCTGGCCGAGTACCTGGCGGAGGCGATCCACGCCAACGCGATCAGCCGGGCCTGAGCGGGACGACGGGGGCGTCACCTCCGGTAGGTCAGGATGGGGGAACGTTCCGCCCGCCTACCGGAGGTCGCCCGTGTTCATCGTCGCCGGAAGTCTCTACGTCGAACCCGCGGAGCGGGACGCCTACCTGGAGTCCTGCCTGGAGGTCGTCCGGCAGGCCCGTGCGACGCCCGGCTGCGTGGACTTCGCGATCGGTCCCGACCTGGTCGAGCCGGGTCGGATCAACGTTTACGAACGGTGGGAGTCCGACGACCAGTTGCTGGCGTTCCGGGGGTCCGGCCCGACCCAGGAGCAGGAGACCGCGATCCTCGGGGCGGAGGTGCACCGCTACCGCATCTCCGCCGTCGAGGCTCCCTGACCCGGACGCCGACGGGCGCGGGGACCGTGACGCCTCACGGCTGGCCCGCACCGGGCCGAACACGCTGATCGAACGGCATCGGCGTGTGCCCGGGTCCGAGCTGTGTCGTCCCCCGGGGCGTGCGCCCGGGCTGGCTGTCGCTGTCGGGAGAGGGCCGGGCAGGGGTGGCCGGTCGGCGGCGGGCGGTCGGGCTAGGCTGGCGCGACCGCTCTGTCACCAGCGTCGATCGGCTCGGCCGGCGGGCGCATCGCCCGGGGAGACCGTCGTGAAGCACCCGAAGCTGGCCGCCGCCACCGCCGCCCTCGTCGTGCTGGTGACGGCCGCCGGCTGCACCTCGGACGGCGGTGCCGGGTCGACAGCGACCGCCGGGCCGTCCGCCAGCGGGCCGGCACCGACCGCGCCGACCGCCGTGCTGGCCGCCGCCGCGCAGCGGGTCGACCAGCAGTCCTACCGGCTGAGCCTCGGTGACGGCGCGGGCGGGGACGGCACCACCCTGGTCTGGGACCCCCGGGCCCGGCGCGGGCTGGAGACGACGACGCTGGCCGTGGCGAACGGCAAGGTGGTCGTCGAACGGCTCGCCACCGGCACCGACGTCTATGTGAAGGTGACCGCCCCGGACCGGCGGGTGCCGGTCTGGGACGGGCGCACCTGGTGGCACCTGGGCACCGCCGAGGCGGCCGCCGCGAAGCGGACCGGGCTGGACAACACCCGGCTGGCGAGCACGCTCGGCGCGGCCACCGAGGTACGCGCCACCGGCGACCGGGCCTACGCCGGCACCCTGGACCTGCGACGCAGCACCGAGGTGCTCGGCGACGGGCTGGGCGGGGTGCTCGGGGAACGGGCCGCCGCGGTGCCGTTCACCGCGACCGTGGACGCGCAGGGGCGGCTGGTCCGCTACCGGATCGAGCTGTCCGGTGAGCCGGGCAAGACCTCGGCGCTCGACCTGACGTACGCGGAATTCGGCCTGCCGGTGTCGGCGGAGAAGCCGGCGGCGGGCCTGATCGGCGAGGACCCGCCCCGCAACATCCCCGGCGCCTGACCCCACCACGCCCCCGCGCCCGCACTACCCGTCTGCCCGCCCGGCGCCGGCTCGCCACATCGCCGCAACAGCGGTATCCGCGCGCTCCGATACCGCTGTTACGGCGACATTGAGGTGATCAACGCCCGACCGGTGCGGCCGGCGAGGTCCGGTCCGGCGGCCCGGGAGCCTTACAGGACCAGGTCGAGCAGCAGTACGCCGGCGAAGCCGACCACCGAGATGATCGTCTCCAGCACCGACCAGCTCTTGATGGTCTGTCCCACGGTCAGCCCGAAGTACTCCTTGACCAGCCAGAAGCCGGCGTCGTTGACGTGCGAGAAGAACAGCGACCCGCAGCCGACGGCCAGCGCCAGCAGCGCCACCTCCGGCCGGTCCAGGGTGGCCGCCAGCGGGGCGACGATGCCGGCGGCGGTGATCGTGGCGACCGTCGCGGAGCCGGTGGCGACCCGGATGCCGACGGCGACCAGCCAGCCCAGCAGCAACGGGGAGAGGTTGGCGTCCTTGGCCGCGTCGGCGACCAGGTTGCCCACCCCGGCGTCCACCAGCACCTGCTTGAAGCCACCACCGGCGGCGACGATCAGCAGGATGCCGGCGATCGGTGGCAGCGAGCCGCCGAGCACCGAGGAGACCTGACTGCGGTTGAAGCCAGCCTGGTAGCCGAGGGTGAACATGGCGACGATCACGCCGGCCAGCAGCGCCACGATCGGGGTGCCGACGAGGTCGAGGGCCTGCCGGGCGAAGGTCCCCTCGGCCAGGGCCAGTTCGCCGACCGCGCGCAGCAGCATCAGCACCACCGGCAGCAGCACGGTGAGCACCGCCGGCCAGAACCTCGGGGCACGCCGGGCGGTCTCGGTGCCGCTGTCGTCGACCGGCGCGCCCGGCCGACCGGTGCCCGGGTTCACCAGGTCGTCGTCGGTGAGCAGGTCGCCGTCGACGTCGTCGCCGGCCCGTCCGCGCCCGGCGTCCGAACCGTCGGGTGTGCGGTCGCGGCGGGCGTCGGGGCTGCCGGGTCCCCGCCGGCCGCCGCCGCTGGTGGCCGGCTGCCGGGTGGGCAGCAGTGCGGCAGGCGCGGTGGCCGGTACGTACCGGGCGATGAAGTTGCCGAACACCGGGCCGGCGATGATCACGGTGGGGATGGCGATGATCAGGCCAAGGCCGAGGGTGAGCCCCAGGTCGGCGTTGAGCGAGGAGATCGCCACCAGGGGGCCGGGGTGCGGCGGGACGAGGCCGTGCAGTACCGACAGGCCGGCCAGCGCCGGGATGCCGATCTTCATCAGCGGCACGTCGGTGCGCAGCGAGACCAGCAGCACGATCGGCACCAGCAGCACCACGCCGACCTCGAAGAAGAGCGGCAGGCCGATCAGCGCGGCGACCCCGGCCATCGCCCAGGGCAGGGCGGTGCCGGAGACCCGCCCGACGACCCGGTTGACGATGCCGTCGGCCCCACCGGATTCGGCGAGCAGGCCACCGATCATCGCGCCGAGGGCGATCAGCAGCCCCACCCCGCCGACGGTGGAGCCGACCCCGGCGCTGAACGACGTGATCATCTTGTCGGGGGCCATGGTGGCGACCACGCCCAGCACCGCCGCGCCGAGGATCAGTGACAGGAAGGGGTGCACCTTGCCCCAGGCGATGAGCAGCACCACCGCGGCGATGCCCAGCAGGGCGGCCACGACGAGCTGGGCGTCACCGGCGCTGGTGGCCGGTTCCGCCGGTGCGGCGAGGAGAGTGAGCACGGTATTCACGACCTTCGGACGGGGTCCGACCCGGTGCGGGGCGGGCGATCACATGGGTGCGGGTGTGGGTGGCGGCTCCGCCGGCAGGCTGGGGGCCAGCCGGCGCAGCGACGCGAAGGTGGGCAGCAGTGCGTCGTACAGCTCGGAGTGCAGGGGGAGCAGGGCGGCGTAGGTGGCGGCGGCGGCCGGCTCGGGGCGTACCGTCTCGTCGATGCGCACCAGGTCGGCGGCGACGTCGACGGAGTCGATCAGGCCGAGCGCCTGCATGCCGAGCAGCGCCGCGCCGAAGCTGGAGCCCTCGTGGCCGGCGGGGAACCGCACCGGCATGCCGAGCGCGTCGGCGAGCATCTGCCGCCACAACGGGCTGCGGGCGAACCCGCCGCTGGCGCGGACCTCGCGGACCTCGTTGCCGGCCGCCCGGACCGACGCCAAAACCAGGGCGAGCTGCTGGCAGACCCCCTCCAACGCGGCCCGGACGAGGTGTTCGCGGCGGTGCCCGTGGGTCAGCCCGACGTACGCCCCGCGCGGCAGCGCGCTCCAGTGCGGGGCCCGCTCGCTGAGCAGGTACGGCAGCATGATCAGCCCGCCGGAGCCGACCGGGGCGGTGGCGGCCAACGCCAGCAGCTCCTCTTCGCCGTGCTCGCCGAACTCGGGGGCGAGCGCGTCGCCGGCCCACTGGAGCACGATCCCGCCGTTGTTGATCGCCCCGCCGACCACCCAGCGGTCCTCGGTGAGCGCATAGCAGAACACCCCGCCGAGCGGGTCGACGGCGGGGCGTTCGACGGCCACCCGCATCGCCCCGGAGGTGCCGATGGAGCAGGCGACGACGCCGGGGCGTACCGCGCCGAGACCCAGGTTGGCCAGCGGGCCGTCACCCGCGCCGACGACGAGCGGGGTGTCGGCGGGCAGGCCGGTGGCGATGGCGGCGCGGGCGGTGAGCCCCGGCAGCACGGTGGTGGTGGGGACGAGCTGGGGGAGCTGCTCCTCGGTGATCCCGGCGATCCGCAGCGCCTGGGCGTCCCAGCCGAGCCGGTGGATGTCCATCAGGCCGGTGGCCGAGGCGACCGAGTGGTCGGTGACCAGCGCGTCGGCCAGCCGCAGCAGCACGTAGTCCTTGATGCCGACCCAGTGGGCGACCCGTTCGTGCAGTTTCGGCTCCTGCTCGGCGTACCAGAGGAGTTTGGACAGCGGGGCCATCGGGTGCACGGGGGTGCCGGTGCGCCGGTGCAGGGCCAGCCCCCAGGGCGCGGCGCGCAGCCGTTCGGCCTGGCTGCTGGCCCGGGAGTCGGCCCAGGTCACCGACGGGGTGAGCGGTACGCCGTCCGGGTCGAGGCCGATCAGGCTGTGCATCGCGGTGCTGAACGACAGGCCGGCGATGCCGGCGCCCAACTCGGTGACGACGGTGCGGATGGTCTCCACCACCGCGTCGAAGATGAGCTGGGGGTCCTGCTCGGCGTAGCCGGGGTGCGGCTCGTCGAGGGGGTAGCCGACCGAGTGGCTGGCGAGTTGATGGCCGTCGACGTCGTATGCCACGGTCTTGGTGCTGGTGGTGCCGATGTCGACGCCGAGCACCACGCGGTGGCGCTGGTCCGGGCCGGTCACGGGTCCCCCTTCGCGTCGGCGGTGCGGGCGCTGCGGCCCGGCTGCGGCTGACGTTACCCACGCCGGCCCCACCCCGCACGGCGTCGGACCGGAACGTGGGTCACCGCGCGATGCGCCACTCTGGGAGGAAATTCATCCCCCGATCGGGTGGTAAACCCGCAATGTCGGGTCCGTCGGGCTTGTCTCCGCCGTTGAGCCGGGTGAACACCCCGGTTGGTGGCTCGCGCGGCGGAGGGATCGGCGTGGCGATGACTGATTCGACGGGTTCCACCTGGCGTTACACCTGGGCACGCCAGCAGAACGAACGACGACGGCGGGCCTTCCGTACCGTCGAGCGGGCCTGGCGACGCCGCGACGACGAACTGCGTCGGCTGCGTGCCCTCGCCGTCGGCCTGCGGGGCACGGCGTCGGCCGGTGTCGGCCTGCCGCTGGCGTTGAGTCCCGGCGAGGCCGTCCTCTGGACGATGCCCGGCGCCCAACTGGTCGAACTCCGGCACACCGCCGTGCTGCCCGCCCCCGACCTGGTCGTCGAGGCGGACCCGGGGCGGCTGCGCCACCGGCTGCCCGACGGGGTGCGGGTCACCGACGCCGGCATCGCGGTGGTCACCAACCGTCGACTGGTCCTGGTCGGCGGGCGCGGCCGGCGCGACTGGGCGTACGGGAAGATGACCGGGCTGCTGCACGACCCGGCGGCCCCGGTCACCCTGATCCAGGTCCTGGACCGGCGGCAGACCTCCGGCCTGCTGCTGCCGCCGGGCGCGGCGGCCGAGTTCCGGTTCGTGCTCACCCTGGCCTTCGCCGACGCCATCGAGCAGCGGGCCGCCGTCCTCGCCCAACTCGACGAGCTGATCGCCACACACGCCGAGACCACGCCGTTCCGGCCGGCGATCGCCACCCCCGCGCAGGCCCGGATCAGCGCCCGTATCCCGGGCGGTCGACGTACCGTCGCGGTGGCCGCCATGCTGGCCCTGGTGGTGCCGGCGGTGCTGGTCGAGTCCGACCCGCCGGTCACCCCGGAGGTGGCGGCGGCGGCCACCGCCGCCCCTGCCCCGCCCCGCACCCGCCCCCCGTCGCCCGCCCCGTCACCGTCCGTGGTGCGGGAGCGGCGTTGCGGGGCGCCGGCCAACCCGATGGGGTACGACTACTGCGGCGGCGACCGGGTCCGCGAGCCCGACCACCGGGTCTGCGACTGGTTCGACTGCGTGCCGCAGTTCTGGGCCGGGCGCGGTTACCTGGTGTTGTGCCGCGACGGCGCGGTCAGCCTGACCGGCGGCCGGCCGAAGCCCTGCGCCGGCCACGACGGGGTACGCCGTACCGTCGACCGCTGACCGGTCGACCTGCCCCGTCGGCCCGGCTTCCTCGGTGGTTCCGGCTCTGCTGCCGGCCCAGCCCGTCTCGCCGCTTCTGCTCTGCTGCCGTGGCCGGCCCGTCTGCTGCTTGCGGCTCTGCTGTCAGCCCAGCGGAGCCCCGCTCACGGTCAGGACGGTGGGGTCAGGTCCGGCACGGTGAGGCTGCCGTCCTCGGCGAGCGGGAAGCCCGGGTTCCAGGCGATCTCCCACAGGTGACCGTCCGGGTCGGTGAAGCAGCCGGCGTACCCGCCGTAGAAGGTCTCCGCCGCCGGCCGGGTGATCCGGGCCCCGGCCTGTGCGGCGACGGTCAGGATGTCGTCCACCTCGGCCCGGGAGTGGACGTTGTGCGCCAGTGACGCCGCCCCCGGGCCGGCGTCGGCCACCCCGGCGTCGGCGGCCAGCGCAGCCCGCCCCCAGAGCACCACGGCCAGCCCGCCGGCCTGGAAGAAGACCGTTTCCTGCACCTCCTGGCCGCGCCAGCCGAGCCGCTCGTAGAAGGCGCGGGCCCGGGGCAGGTCGGCGACCCCGAGCGTGACCAGACTGATCCGCTGCTCCATCCCCGGACCGTACCCCCGGACGGGTCGAGGGATGTCGGCCGGCCCGGGCGGGCCCAGGGGTGCCTCGTCGCCGGAGGGTCGAAGTAGTGGCCGCTACCTCGCCCACGGCGGGCATCGCCGGGGCGGCAAGCGCGTGCCGGGGCAGGGTGGGCTGGTCGGACAGTGCCCGGCCGCCGGCCTTCCGTCGTGGTGGCGCGGCCGTCGCATCATGTACGGCGTGATCCATTTCAAGCGCAAGCAGCGCAAGAAGAAGCGCGACTGGTGCGACGCCGACTGCGACGTCTGCGACTGCGACGGCCTGCCCTGCTGTGACTTCGGGCTGTTCTCGTTCCTGCTCACCCTCGGCGCGACCACGGCGCGGGTGAGCCGGGCGCCGGTGGTCGACCGGGCGGGCCGGGCCGCGATCCTCGGTTACCGTCGCTGGTTGTCGCACCGCTGGCCGGGCCAGTGCCGCTACACCCCGACGTGCAGCGCCTACGGCCTGACCGCCGTCGAGCGGTACGGCCTGGCCGTCGGCGGGCGGATGGCGGCGGACCGGCTGCGCCGCTGCCGGCCGGGTGTCCCACGCGGCACCCACGACCCGGTCCACTGACGAACCCACGGGCCCGGCTGCCGGCCGTGCGCCTGCGGCGTCGACGGCCGCCCGTGGCCGACGGCCGCACGGTGCTCGCCCCGACCAGGGGAACACCGTGTGCCGGCGGCCGTCACGACGTCACGTCCCGGTAGACCTCGACGTCGTAGATGAGCCGGACGGGATCGCCGTTGGTGATGCCGACGAAGACGGGCTCTGCGGCGGGGGTGCGCCCCCGCCGCCAGACCTCGGCGCGGGCGGCGTCGCGGGACTCGCGGTGGGTCTTTCCGGCCCGGTGCAGCTCCACCACCCGGCGCGCGGTGAGCCGGTCGCTGTCCAGTTGTATCCGCATCAGCGGCACGGTCACCACCGTCCTTCCGGGAGAGCCACGCCGCTCACCGGGGGTGCGGCCGGCGGCATGCCCGAGTCTAATCTAACAGCGTTAAATTAAGTGGCCACGGTACTAGGATGCTGCAGGTGGACGCGACCGAATTGAGCGGGCGACCGGCCGGGCGGCACGAAGGCCGGGCCGGCACGGTCTGGCTGCGCGAGGAGCCGGTCCGCAACCGCCGGACCACCCCGCTGACCCGGGAGCGGATCGTGGCGGCGGCCGTGGCCCTGCTCGACCGGCACGGCGTGGACGGGTTGACCATGCGCCGGTTGGCGGAGCGCCTCACGGTCACCCCGACGGCCCTCTACTGGCACGTGACCACCAAGGAGGACGTCCTCGACCTGGCCGTCGACGAGATCTTCGGCGAGGTGCCGCTGCCCGCTGCCGACGCCGACTGGCGGGCCGACGTACGCACGCTGGCCTCCGGGTGGCGGGCGGCGATGCTCCGCCACCCCTGGGCGCCCAGCCTGATCGGCCGTCCGATGCTCGGCCCGCACGTCCTCGCCCGCACGGAGTTCCTGCAGGCGGCGTTGGTCCGCGCCGGGTTCACCGGCGTCCACCTGGCCGTGGTGACCCGGCTGGTGGCCAACTACGTGATCGGCGCGGCGCTCACCGAGGCCACCTGGCGGCAGACCGACGATCCCGAGGTACGCGCCGACGCCCGTCGACACCTCGTGGCGAACGCCGACGCCTACCCCACCCTCATCGCCGCCGGCCACCTCGACGACGGACAGTGGAGCGACGAAGACCTCTTCGTCCGGGGCCTCGACGCCATCCTCGCCACCCACCCGGGCAGCTGACCGCCACCCACCCGGGCTGACCGCTGCCGGACGGAGCGCCGGCGATATTCGGCTCGCCTGTCGGGCGGGTCGTCGCTACCGTCCGGGGCATGTCCCGCACCATCCGACTCGTCCTCGTCGATACCACCGGCCGGACGCTGGGCGCGCTGCCCGACTTCGACGTGCCGGTGCCCTGGTGGCAGGACACGGTGACGGTCGTCGCCGGGGCCCGCGCGGCGTACGGCGTCGAGGTGACCGTGCTGCGGGTGCTCGCCGGGCAGCGCGGCCGGCCACCCGGTGGTCACGTCAGCTACCTGGCCGAGGCATCCGGGCCGGTGGGCGTACCGCTGCTGCCGGTGGAGGCGGTGGAGCCGGCGGCGCATCCGCTGCGGGTGCCCTACGCGCAGCCGGGCGGGCCGGCGGCGAGCCTGGCCTGGGCCGCCGCGCAGCTCGACCGGTTGGGCCGGCCGGCGACGGCGGTCACCCAGGAGCGCACCTGGAACCTGTCGGCGATCTGGCGGCTCGACGGGCCGCACGGCACCGCCTGGCTCAAGCAGGTGCCGGTGTTCTTCCGGCACGAGGCGGCGGTGCTGCGGCTGTTGGCCGACGACCCGGCCACGCCGACGCTGCTCGCCGCCGCCGACGAGGGGCGGATGCTGCTCGACCACGTGCCGGGGGAGGATCGCTACGGCGCCGACGCCGCCGAACGCGCCGCGATCGCCGCCGCACACCATGCCCTCCAGGTACGCACGACGCCCACCGTCGACCGGCTGATCGCCGCCGGGGTGCCGGACCAGCGCGGCGTCGCCCTGGCCCGGTGGCTACGCGCGACGCTCGCCCCACATCCCGCCGCCGACCCGCTCCTCGCCGGGCTGGAGGCGCGGCTCGACGAGGTGGCCCGGTGCGGGCTGCCGGACACCCTCGTGCACGGCGACCTGCACCCCGGCAACGTCCGCGCCGACGGGTCGCGGCACACCATCATCGACTGGGGTGACTCGTTCGTCGGGCACCCGGCCTTCGACATCCTCCGGCTGACCGAACAGCTGCCCGCCGAGCTGGCCGCCGCCCTGGTGGCCGACTGGTGCGCGCGTTGGCGGGCCGACGTGCCCGGCTGCCGGCCGGAGCGGGCAGTGACGCTGCTGCGGTCGGTGGCCTGGCTGCGGATGGCGGCCGTGTACGCGATGTTCCTCGCCGGCATCGAGCCGAGCGAACGGATCTATCACGTCAAGGACGTGCCGGAGAACCTGGCGCGGGCGGCGGCCGAGCCGGTCTGACCGCCCCGGCGGGCGGCAGCCGAGATGTGCCGACCCCACCGCGTCAGGCAGCCGAGATGTGCAGGTGGGGGTCCAGGCTCTCCGCCGCGAACCGGGGTGCCGCCGCCCCACCGGGTCGGGAAGCCGTGGTGGCCGGGCGGACCGGGTGGCGGACCGTCACTCCGGCCGGTGGCAGACCGCCTCGACGTTGTTGCCGTCCGGGTCGCGGACGAACGCGCCGAAGTAGGTCGGGTGGTATTCCGGCCACACCTTCGGGGCGTGCAGCACCTCGGCGCCGGCCGCCACCGCCGCGTCGTGGAACGCCCGGACGGCGGCCCGGTCGGCGGCGGTGAAGGCGATGTGCGCCTCGTGGGCCGGGCCGGACACCGTGGTCGGGCTGAGCCAGAAGTCGGGCCGTTCGACGCCGTAGCCGACCACGTCGCCGTATTCCAACATCCGGCGGGCGCCCAGCGGGGCGAGGACGGCGTCATAGAAGGCGAGGCTGGCGGGGATGTCGCGGGCCTGGATGCCCAGGTGGTCGAGCACGATGGTCTCCCTCGATGTGGTTGCCGGCCCAGGCTAGAACGGACCTACGACACGGTCGCGGTCAGGAATGCCGCCCGGAGGCCCCGTCCGGGAGGAATTCGCCGGTAGGGTGCCGGGGACCGCCACAGCCAGCAAAGGTGCCGCATGCTCCCCCGCGCCACGCCCGACACTGAAACGCCCGCGCTGATCCTGGAGCGCACCACCGCGCTGGTCGACTATCTGATGGCGGTCCGCGCCCAGCTGGAGAAGCCGGCCCGGACGGTGCCCACCACCGACGCGTTCTGGCAGCACGACCTGCCCGAGCACCCCGACTGCCAGCTGGGCGTCTCGGCCGACGGGGTCAGCTGGTGGCAGGTCGGGTTGCCGGCGCCGCCCCGGCGGCTCAAGACCCCCGTCGAGTTCGTGGCGCACCTCGCCGACACTCCGCCCTATCCGGCCGAGCCGAGGCTGACCGGCGACGAGGAGACGATCGCGCGCCTGCGCCCCCGCTTCGACCAGTGGCGGGAGCAGGACTGGCGGCCCTGGGCCGAGCAGGCCGCCCGCACCGACCGGGTACGCCAGCTGCACCGCGCCCTGTTCGACCTGATGCACCGGGTCGACATGACCGCCGCCAGTCACGAACTGGTCTGGGGGCACGGCGTCATCCGCACCGAGGTCGCCGGCCACCGGGTGCAGTACCCGCTGGTGGTGACCCCGGTCGCCGTCGAGTTCGACGCGGACCGGTCGGTCGTCCGGGTCGTGCCGCAGGGGCCGGCCCGGTTGCAGACCGACCCGCTGACCGGCCTCGACGAGCGTTACCTGCGCCAACTGCTGGCCCTGGCCGGGGCCGGCGGGCAGCTCGACCTGGACGTCTGGGCGCAGGAGGACCGGCGGGAGTTCTTCGCGCGGGCGTTGCGCCGGCTCGGCCACGACCCGGTGCTGCGCGACGCCGACGCCCCCGCCCCCACCGGCGCGTACGTGCACGACACCGGGGTGCTGTTCGTCCGGCCCCGACAGCGGATGCTGCGCCGGTTCCTGGAGGAGTTGCGGGAGCGGCTGCTGGCCGGCGACACCACCGGCATCGGGGCGTTGGCCGCCATCCTCGCCCACGAACCGAGCCGGCTGGAGATGCCGCAGGACCAGCCGCAGCGGTGGCAGCCGCTGGGTGAGCGGCTGCTCATGCCGTTGCCCACCAACGAGGCGCAGGAGTCCATCGCCCGACGGCTGGCCCAGCACCGCAACGTCGCCGTGCAGGGGCCGCCCGGCACCGGCAAGACGCACACCATCCGCAACCTGATCTGCCACCTGATGGCGCACGGCAAGCGGGTGCTCGTCGTCGCCCAGAAGGAGGACCCGCTGCGGGTGCTGCGCGACGGCCTGCCACCGGAGATCCAACCGCTCTGCCTGGCGGTGCTCGGCCGCTCCACCGACCAGCTCGTGCAGCTCCAGCTCGCCGCCCGGGAGCTCTCCGACCGGGGCGCCACCCTGGACCGTCGCGCCGAGCAGCAGAAGGTCGACCGGCTGCGCCGGCAGCTGGAGGAGGCCGAGCGGGACCTCGGGCTCGCCCTGGCCGGCCTGCGGGCGATGGCGGAGCACGAGTCCGCCCGGTACGACATCGACGGCATCCGGCTGTCCCCCGGCGACATCGGCGTCTGGCTGCGGGAACGGGCCGACCGCTACGGCGACATCCCCGACCCGCTCGCCCCCGCCCTCGACGCCCCGCTGACCGGCGAGGAGTTCAGCGAACTGCTCGACATCGCCCGGCGTACCCGGCGACAGGACCGGGCCCAAGCGCTGCGTCGGCTGCCGACGGCGGCCGACCTGCCGACCGCCGAGGCGATCCGGGCCGACCGCCACGAGCTGGCCACGACCCGGCGCGAACTGGATCGGCTCGCCGACGCCGGGGTGCTGGTCGCCGAGGTGCGCGCCGTCGGGCAGCCCGCCGTGGAGCAGCTCGGCGGTCAGCTGCGGGAGGCGCTGACCCTGCTCACCGAGCGGGAGGGGGCGTGGACCGACCGCCTCGGCACCCTGTTGCAGGCCGACGCCAACTGGCGGATCCGGTGGGAGGACCACGTCGCCGCCAGCCAGCAGGCGCTCGCCGACCTGGCCGCCGCCGCCCGGGTCATCGCCGGGCACGAGGTCACCGTCGCCGAGGTCCACCTGACCGAGCCGCGCCGGTTGCTGGCCCTGCTCGACGAGCTGCGGCAGCGGTTCGCCGCCGGCAAGGGCGTCAGCAAGCTCTTCCAGGGCACCCTGGCCCGGATCGCCACCGAATGCCGGATCGACGGCGAGGTGTTGCGCAGCGCCGACGACGTCGACATCGTCGTCGCGTACGTCACCCGGCGTCGGCTGCGGCAGGCGTTGGCCACCCGGTGGGCGGAGTGGCGGGCGTCGCTCGGGCTGCCGGTCGAGGTCGGCGACGAGCCGGAGTACTGGACCGGCCAGCTGCTCACCGCCGCCGCCACCGCGCTGGACTGGGACCGGCGGCGCTGGCCGGCCCTGCTGGGCGTCGTCCGCCGGTTGCTGCCGCGCGCCGAGCACACCGTCGACGTACGCCGGCTGACCGCGCTGATCGCCCTGCTCGGCCGGGCCACGGCGGTGTTCGCCCACGACGAGCTGGTCGCCGAGGAGCACCGGCTCGACGCGCTGCTGCAGCACGGCATGTCCGGCGCCGACGCCAGCGACCTGTGGCGGCTGCTCGACCACAGCTACCAGGGCGACCTCGACGGCTGGGACGCCCTGCTCGACGAGGTGCGCCGGCTCGCCGCCCTGCGCCCCGAGGCGCAACGCCTCGCCCAGCTCGCCGACCGGCTGCGACCCGTCGCCCCCGACTGGACCGCCCAACTGGAGGCCGGCACTGCCGCCGCCCTGCACGGCACCGGCGCGGACTGCCTCGACCGGTGGCGGTGGCGGCGCGCGCAGACCTGGTTCGACCAGGTCGTCGGCAGCGTCGACCCGGTCGCCCTGGGCCGGCGTGTCGACCGCACCCGGGAACGCATCCGGCAGCTCACCAGGGAACTCGTGGTGGCCTCCGCCTGGTGGGAGGTGTCGCTGGCGTTGGACGACCGGCGGCGGGCCGCCCTCGCCGACTGGACCACCGCGCTGCGCAAGATCGGCAAGGGGACCGGGAAGAACGCCGCCCAGTGGCAGGCCCACGCGCAGAAGGCGATGGCCGCCGCCGTGGACGCCGTGCCGGTCTGGGTGATGTCCGTCGACCGGGCCATCGAACAGTTCGCCGGGGGCGCGCGCTTCGACGTCGTCATCGTCGACGAGGCGTCCCAGGCGGACCTGTTCGCGCTGCCGATCCTCAGCCTCGCCGAACGGGCCGTGGTGGTCGGCGACGACCAGCAGATCGGGCCGCAGCTCTCCTTCGTCGGCAGCGTCACCGGCCTGATCAACTCGCACCTGGTCGATGTGCCGTCGGCCGAGCACTTCGACCCGGAGAGCAGCCTCTACGACCACGCGGTCCGCCGCTCGCCCGAGCGGATCCTGCTCACCGAGCACTTCCGGTCCGTGCCGGCGATCATCGGGTTCTCCAGCGACACCTACTACGGCGGCGAGATCGAACCGCTGCGCACCGACCGGCCCGCCGGCATCGGCGACCCGGTCGTCGCCGTGCACGTGCCCGAGGGCATCCGCCAGGACCTGCCCGGCTACGGCAACGTCAACGTGGCCGAGGCCGAGGCCCTCGTCGCGCGGGTCGCCACGATCGTCGCCGACCCGGCGTACGCGGGCCGCAGCGTCGGTGTGGTCAGCCTGCTCAGCACCAGCGGGCAGGCCCTCTATCTGCTGGCCCGGCTGCGGGAGCAGATCGGCGAGGAGGAGATGGAACGCCGCCGGCTGCGCGTCGGCGACTCCTACACCTTCCAGGGCGACGAACGCGACGTGGTGCTGGTGTCGACGGTCGTCTCCCCGCACCAGGGGCCGGTCGCCGCCTTCACCAAACGCGACCACCACCGCCGGGTCAACGTCGCCGCCTCCCGGGCCCGCGACCAGCTCTGGGTGTTCCACTCCGTGCAACCCGACGACCTGCGCGCCGACGACGCCCGGGGGCTGCTGCTGCGCTACTGCCAGAACGTCAACACCGCCGAGGAGTCCTACGACGACCTGGAGAAGCGCTGCGACAGCGACTTCGAACGCGAGGTGCTGCGGCGGATGCTGCGCCGGGGGTTCCGGCCGCTGCCGCAGTTCCGGATCGGCTCGTACCGGATCGATTTCGTGCTGCCCGCCCCGGACGGGCGGCGGCTGGCGATCGAGTGTGACGGGGACGCCTACCACGGGCCGGAGCAGTGGGAGAGCGACATGCGTCGGCAGGCGGTGCTGGAACGGGTCGGCAACTGCGTGTTCGTCCGGATCCGGGGGAGTGTGTTCAGCCGGGACCCGGAGGCGGCGCTGATGCCGCTGTGGCAGCGGATCGAGGAGTTGGGCATCGAGGGGAGCCGGGTAGCAGGGACCTCCACGCCCGGATAGCTGTCGTAATAGGCGCATTCCGCCCCCGGGTGTCGGCCGGGTCGCGGGTCGCCGCCGTGATTGAGTGATCCGGTACGTGATCAACCGGATTTCTGGAGAGGCGATGGCGACCCTGTTGCGGGAGATCGAGGTCAAGTATCAGGTGTCCGAACCGGCGGCGCTGGCCCGGGCCCTGGCTGCTCGGGGCGCTGTCCTCTCCGAGCCGACTCGTCAGGAAGACCAGGCGTACGCGGTCAACGGCTGGACCTATGGGCAGAGCAAGGTGGGTGCGGCGTTCGCCCGGCTGCGCACCGAGAACGGACGACACACCTTCTGCGTGAAAAGGCCCCTGGAGAACGAGTTGGCCTGCGCGGAGCACGAGACGGAGGTCCTGGACCGGGAGCCGATGCACGCCGCGATCCTGGCGATGGGCTTCTATCCGACCACGCGCATCGTGAAGACCAGGCGCACCGCCCGGATCGCCGACATGCTGCTCTGTATCGACGAGGTCGACGGGCTCGGCGCGTTCCTTGAGATCGAGGTGATGGTGGGCGGTGATCGATCGGCGATCGAGGTCCAGCAGGAGCTGGACCGGTTCGCCCGCACGCTCGGCGTGGGACTGGTGCGCAGTACTGAGACCTACGATTCGTTGCTGCGCGCGGCGTTGCCGGTCGGCAGCTGAGCACCGGTCGCGGTGAGCGTCGCTCTGACCCGTAGCAGCAGCTCGGCCGCCACCTCCTGGGGCTTCTGCTCACCGATCTCGTGTCGGTGGATGGGGAATCCCGCGTCCGTCAGCTCCTTCGCCACCTGGTCGTAGCGTTCCCGTTCCTGCCGCCCTGCCTCCGGGCCCCCGCGATGGAAACGGCTGTGGATGCCGCGAGCGGCGGCTCGAGCGCGGGAGCGGACCGGGTCGCCGGTGAGGATGATGGTGAGATCCGGACGTTCGATGTGCTGATTGATAGCCCAGATGAACGGGCCGTCGACACCGTCGAGTCTTTGCAGCACCAACGAGGTGGCGAGATACCGATCGCAGATGACCACCTTCCCGGCGGCGAGTGCCGGACGGATCTCGGTCTCAAGGTGGTGGTAGCGGTCAGCGGCCACCAGGCAGGCGAGCGTCAGACCGCGATACTCGTCCGTGCCGTGTCGTGCTGTCTCGCCCAGCGTGGTGTGGCTCGGTTCCTTGGTGCGGTGGACCTCCCATCCGTCCGCGGTCACCAGGTTGGCGAGCAGTGCGACAGTGGTCGTCTTGCCGACGCCGCTCGGGCCGTCGACGACGATGAACCGACCGGTCATCGGGTGGACGACCGCTCATGCTGGGCGCGCGCCAACTCGACGAGTTGGCGTCGTACCTGGGGTAGCTCGACCTCTCCGAACTGGAGATTCACCGAGAAGTTGAATTCGTCGCGAGCGCGCATCGCCTCATCCAGTCCGTCGCCGGTCAGGTCTACGGCCGTGTAGTCGAGGAGATCGGCGGGGTCGTACCGGCCGGTCGCCATCAGTCGCTGCCACTCGGGGGTGCCCGGATAGGGCCGGAACTCGAAGACGCTCGCCCGGAAACTGCCAGGCATGTTCTCGGCGAGATCCCACAGTTCGTGGACATGTCGGACGGTCGCTTCCAGCTCGGCATGTGTCTCGGTCGGCAGGCCGAGGATGAAGTAGCCCTTGACGCTGATGCCCAGGCGAGTGAGTCGGTGCACGACTTTCCGCGTCAGTTCCGGTCTGATCCGCTTGCCGATGTGGCCGAGTAGGCGCTCGCTGCCGGATTCGATGCCCAGGGCCACCTCACGACAGCCGTTGCCGGCGAGCGTCTCCAGCAGGGCGTCGCTGGTCCGGGCGAGGACGTTGATACGACCAGTGGCGTCCCAGAGGTACCGGTCGCCGATGCCCGCCTCGGAGAACGCCGCCATGCATCGGCGGATGAAGCGTTCGTGGCCCAGGAAGAGGTCGTCCACGAACCGGAACGCCGTCACGCCTAGGCAGGCGTGCAATTCGTCCATCTCGGCGATGATGTTGGCCGGCTCGCGGGTGCGGATGGTGACGTCCGGGTTGGCACTGACGGCTGCCCCGCAGAATGAACAGTCGTACGGGCAGCCGCGTGCGCCCACCATGGCCGCCTCAAGCGGTCCACCCTCCGGCCGGTACGGGTCGGCAGAGAAGAACCGACGGTCGACGAACGGCAGGGCATTGATGTCGGGAGCCAGGTGCCACGCCATGCCCGGCATGCCGCCCGTGACCGGCGTACGTAGCACCGGATCCCGCCACATCACCCCGGGCAACCGCACCCGATTGCGGCGGTCTTCGAGGAGCGCCGCTACCCGGGTTTCGCCTTCGCCGAGGACCAGCGCTTCCAGTCGGGCGAACCGGGGGTCCCCGATCACGGCCTGCGGCATCGCTTTCGCCTGATGGCCGCCGACCATGAGCTGGATCGCCGGGTCGAGTCCCGAAGCGATGCGAGCGCTCAGCTGGTAGGTCGGTGCCAGCAGATTGAAGCCCACCCAGCGTGGCGCGGCCTCGTTGACCATGGTCTGGATCTGTGTGATACCGAGACCGAGGGCTTCACCGTCGAGGACGCCGACGGTGAAGCCTTGGGCGGCGGCATAGGTGGCGAGGTAGCCCATGCCGAGTACCGGCAGGGTGAAGTCGTTGACCCGGGGACGGAGGGTGTAGTCACGCAACGGGGCATTGACCAGGAGTAAATCAATTGGTGTGCCGGGGGTGACGCCGAGGATGGGAGGGTCAGACAGCTCCGGCCTGCTGGGTGCCGTAGGCAAGGGTGAGGAGGGTGTACGTGGCCAGGTGGTCACCGGTCACCCGCCGCCACTGCCGGCCGAAAGTCGGCTCGTCAGAGGCCCAGTGGTGGTGGGGGTTCGCGTGTCGGGCCCAGGTGCGGACGGCCAGGTCGGCGTAGGGGTAGAGGGCCCAGTCGTTGCTCCAGTCGGCAACAGCGGCCCCGGCACTCCACGGTCCGATGCCGGAGACGGTTTGGAGTTCCTTGACCAGCACTGGCGGTGAGAGGTCCACCCAGGACGCACCGTGGCTGAGGAATGCCGTTGCGGCGTGCCGAAGCGGTCGGCGCTTGAACGACATGCCACTTTCAGTGAAGTCGTCATCGCTTAGAGTTAGCACACGTTCGGCGGATGGGAAAGTGTGAAGGTCCGTCTCATCGGATAGTGCGATCACGTCTCCGAAGCGGAGGCAGAACTCCCGGTACAACTTTCGGGCCTGCCCCGCCCGGATCACCTGCCGGATGATCGCTGTCGCGAGCGCCTCCCACAGGTTCGGGCTGCGCAGGCGTGCTACCGATCCCACCTTGGCCAGTGACGTGTGGATCGGATCAGCCTGGGGATGAGGCACCGGAGGGAGCGAGAAGACCTCCAGGGGCAGCGCTGTCTGTTCACCGCGTATCAGGGTCGTGGTGAACTGCTGACCGCGAACCTTGACGATCCACACGGCACCCGTATCGAGGGTCAGTGCGCGAGCCCTGCCCGAGCCCGCTGCCTGCCAGGCGGGGTGGTCCGTCATGAGAGAGTCGAAGCTCATGGAGGGCCCCCGTATGATCGTTCGCGGTCGATCCGGGGATTGTCTCACCGTGGCCGCCGCGTCACCGCCCGGCTCGCCGAGCGTTTGAGCGGTGAATGGCGGTGCAGCACATCATGAAACAGCGGCGGCACGGTGAGTGATCGGGGCGACTGGAACGATTGCGTGACCGCCAGCTGGCCGAGCCCGGAGCGCGGGGTATGAGGCGACCCGGGTCGGCTTCGAGCGGGACCGGGATCAGTCGTCCCGGTGTCGCCACCGCTCAGGCGGCGATGGTGCGGGCCGCGGCGTACAGGTCGGCGGGTAGCGGGGTCGCCAGCTCCCACACGATCCGCATCGGCCGTTCCCCGCTGTGCTGCTGGTAGGTCATCGGGCCGGCGTACAGGTAGGCCGGTGCGCCGAGGTCCCGGTCCGGCACCCGGGTCTCCCGCACGAACAGGTGCACCGTCGAACCCCGTGCCGCGTGGTGGATGTAGCGCTGTCCGGTGGTCGAGCCGGCCGACGTGGTGCTCTGCGACTCCCACTGGAACAGCCGCTCGGTGATCGCCCGGTCGGCGTACATGGTGGTGGGGGAGTAGTGCTGCTCCGACTTGACCAGGGTGACGAAGAACAGGTCCGCCTGCTCGGCTGGCAGCCACTTCACGCCTTCCCGCAGCGACCCGGGATTCGGCATCCCGAACGCCGCGCACGCCTCGTTGCGGCTGTAGCGGGCGTGCACCCGTAGCACCCCGACGGGCGCGGTGACCCGGTGGATGCCGTCGCGCAACACCTCGACGAGCTGACGCAGTTCGGCGCACCGCGCCGGCTCTGCCCACAACCGCTTGAGTCGATCCTCCCGGGCGGCCAGCGGCACCTGCGGCCCCCACAGGTCGAAGTGCAACATGTTCCATAGTCGCCCGTCCGGTGGCGGGTCACCGGCGGCGACCCGGGCCAGCAGGGCGAGCCGGTCGACGTCGTCCAGGTGCAGCATCCGGCCGATGGCCCGGCCCAACTCCCGGTCGGCCGGGCCGGGTGCGGAGAGGTCCAGGCCGGCGAGCCGCCGCAGCCCGGCCCACCCGCCGACCGACGCCGACCGGTAGACGTCGGCCACCTCAAGGCCGGTCTCCCGCAGGAACTCGGCGAGGCTGACGTCACCGAGCTGCCGCAGCTCGGCCACCAGACCCTTCTTGGACGTGGGCAGCGCGGTGCGCAGGTTGTCGAGCACGATCTCCTTGGCGACCCGGTCGAGCTGCACGTGGCAGCCGCTGGGTAGCGACGGAAAGTCCTGCTCGACGGCGGCTTTGACGGCCCGGCGGCTGACCCCGGTCAGCGCCCGCCACCGCAGGTCGAAACGGAAGTTGGCGTGCTGCCCACCGATGAAGTCGAGCACCGTCAGGCACGGCTTGTCGTCGTCGAGGCGCAGTCCACGGCCGAGCTGTTGCAGGAAGATGGTGGCGCTCTCGGTGGGCCGCAGCATCAAGATCGTGTCGACCATCGGCAGGTCGACGCCCTCGTTGAACAGGTCGACCGTGAACAGCACCCGCAGCTTCCCGGCCCGGAACTCCCGCAGCAGCCCGTCCCGGTCCGCCCGGTCGACCCGCGAGGTCACCGCCGCCGACGGTACGCCGTGCCGGGTGAACCAGTCGGCCATGAACTCGGCGTGCCCGATACCCACGCAGAACCCGAGCGCCCGCATTCGGTCGGTGTCCACAGTGTCCCGGACGGCCCGGAGGATGATCCGCGCCCGCGCGTCGTCACCGGTGTAGACGCCGTCGAGTTCCGCGAGGTCGTACCCCTGGCCGCGCCGCCAGCGCAGGTGCGACAGATCCGTGTCGTCGTGTACCCCGAAATACTGGAACGGTGCGAGCAGTTGCCGCTCCAGCGCCTCCCACAGATGCAGCTCCACGGCCGCCCGGCCGTCGAACCACCGCCGCACGTCGCCGCCGTCAGCCCGGTCGGGCGTCGCCGTCAGCCCCAGCAGTACGCGCGGAGCGAGCCGCGCCAACAACCGGGCGTACGTCGGCGCTTCCGCATGATGGAACTCGTCGACGATCACCATGTCGTACGCCTGCGGGTCGATCTCCCGCCGGTGCAGCGACTGGATGGAGGCGAAGACGTGCGTCCAGCGCGTCGGCACCTGGCCGCCCACCAGCGTCTCGCCGAAGCTGCCGTCCCCCATGACCTGCCGAAACGTCGACAGGCTCTGCCGCAGGATCTGCTCCTGATGCGCGACGAAGAGCAGCGAGTCGACCTGCCCGGCGCGGTGCAGGCGTCGGTAGTCCAGGGCGGCGACGACCGTCTTGCCGGTGCCGGTCGCCATCACCACCAGGTTGCGGTGCCGGCCGTGTACCTGCCGCTCCGCGTCCAGGTCCGCCAGGATCTCCGCCTGGTACGGGTACGGCCGCACATCCAGGTTGGCGATCTGCGTCGGCGAGTCCTCGCGCCGTTCCCCGCTGAGGGCACGGCGCAGACGCTCGGCGTCCCGCCCGGCGTCGTAGGTCTCGAAGGCCGGATCGTTCCAGTAGTCCTCGAAGGTGGCGGTGAACGTGTCGATGACGTGCGGCTGCTCGACGTTCGAGATCCGGACGTTCCACTCCACCCCGTCGACCAGTGCGGCCTTCGACAGGTTGCTCGACCCGACGTACGCGGTGGTCAGCCCGTGGTGGCGGCGGAACAGCCACGCCTTGGCGTGTAGTCGGGTGGTCCTGGTCTCGTAGGAGACCTTGATGTCGGCACCGAGTTCGGCGAGCCGGTCGAGGGCGCGTTGGTCGGTCGCGCCCAGGTAGGTGGTGGTGATGACGCGTAGCTTGCCGCCGCGCTGGATCAGCTCACGGATGGCGGGTTCGACGATGCGCAGGCCGTGCCACTTGATGAACGCGCAGAGCAGGTCGACCCGTTCCGCCGACGCCATCTCGTGGTTGACCTCGTGGCCGATGCGGGGCTGGTGGCGGCCGTTGACCAGCAGCGCGCCGGTGGAGAGCGGGGTGGTGGGGCGCTGCGGGAAGGTCGGCTGCGCCGGGGGCGTGGGTGGGGCGGCGATGGCGTGCAGGAGGTTTCTGGCATCGGCGATCTGGTCGTGCTGGTCGGTCGCGGCGGGGCTGAGGGTGGCGATGGCTTCGGCGATCCGGTTGGTCAGGTCGACCTGGTGGCGGAGCTTGTCCTCGCCGTTGGGGACGGCTTGCAGGGCCCGGCTGATCAGGGCGGAGAGGTGGCGGGTGAGGGGGTGGTGGGAGTCGGCGGGGTCGAGGGGGTGGTGCTGGACGTGGGCTGGGTCGAGGTGGTGGAGATGGGTGGCGAGCTGGCGAGTGATCAGATGCTCGTAGACACCCATCTCAAGATCCATCACTCGGGCAAGGTAGCGGCCGGCATGGTGTGTCTGCGTTGGCTGTCAGTTCTTTGACAGTACGGGGTCTCATCCATCTGAGGTCCTACTGCTCTCGCTGGGCGCCGCCTGGTTGTTCCAGCAGCTGGCCTGACCAGCGAAATTCGCACTGCAGTGCGAAAATTGACATCATCCCTGTCTTGATCTAGCCAGTTCGATTTTATGGCGAGGTGACCCTTCAAACCGTGCTTCATGCTGTTTATCGCCATAAATCGACTCGTACTGCACATGAATCCTGATCCGTTGCGTTACCGCCGTCCAAAATTCGTCGTCTCTCGCCGGGTCGTAAGACTCTACGGCAAGGATTATCAGTTCTCGGCCGACTGGAATGGGTCTGCCTCGGCGAAGAGATGTAAAGTTAGGCAAGACTGCGAACGTGCTCCGCAGGTGATCGACAGCCTGCTTCTCCCACGGCCCGACCTCCTCGCCGTCGAGATAAAGCGTAGCTTTCCGAATAATGGCCGGTCCGAGGCCGGCATTTTGGATTCGGATTCCTGTCAGGCCGCCATCCGTCCGGAGGCAGTCCAGGCTCAGCAACGGACGAACCGATTGGAAGTTGTGCCTTCGGCTTGCCCTTGCTTCGGTGATCGAGACTACAAGTGAGGCGATGGCAATCACAGTTGCAGAAATGGCAGTTATCGAATTTGCGTCCATAGCTCTCCTGTTCGGAAGGGCGGGCCATGCCATTAACTCGTAGGCGCCATCATCCAAGCTACGTCGTTCGGGCAACCTGGAATGGTCGGAGCGCGCTCATGCCGCCGGCCGTGCGCCGTCACGTTGCGCGGATGCGATGACGCCTCTGGTCAGCCGTCCGAGAGACTGCGCCGACCAGCGTCAGCGCCTCCTCCACCAGACGGGGAGTTAAGCCGAGGGTTACGGACGAGCGTGGGCAGTGTCCGCTTCCGTCTCGGTCCACAACGACAGCGCCCGCCTCGCGAGCGATTGCCACTCCGGCCGTCATGTCCCACGGATGGTTGGACAGGGTAAGCGCCGCGTCGATCCGGCCTTCGGCAAGCCAGGCCAGGTCCAGCGCGGCGGTCCCGGTCATCCGCACTCGCTGCACCGCCTCGGCCAACCGTGCCGTCAAAGCGAGACGCGCCCGGTTCTTGATGGCGGCGTCCGAGCCGACGGCGTAGTCGCCGATCGCCACCACCGCATCGCTCAGCCTGCTGGTGTCGCTGACCCGAATGGGCTTCCCGTCGACTGTCGCGCCGTCGCCACGGGCGGCGACATACCGGTTCCCCAGGAAGGGTGCCTCGATGACGCCGAGGACTGCGTCATCCCCGTGCAACAGCCCCAGCGACACCGCGCACAGCGGAATGCCGCGCACGAAGTTGGCCGTCCCGTCGATCGGGTCGAGCACCCACTGCATCTCGCCAGTGGCCTGGACCCCGCCTTCCTCACCAAGGAACCCGATCTCGGGAGTAGCGGCCTGGAGGAACGCGCGAACCTCCCGCTCGATCTCGTAGTCGAGCTGCGACGCGAAGTCCCGCTCGCCCTTGGCGGTGAGGGCACCGGGGGAGCGGTGCCGCATCATCTCGGCTGCCCGTGCCACTGCCTCCTCGGCCACCGGAAGCAGGTCGCTCATAACTGCCGGCCTCGCTGCCACTGCGCCTCGAAGAACTGCTCGAAGATCGGATACAGGCAGGACCGGTCATCCTGCCGTCTGACCACGAAGGTCGGAGAATCGACCCCTCGGCTCACCGGCAGGTACGGCTGCGCCACACAGAGGTCATCCGCCAAGACCACGTTGAAGCGGAGTGTGTCGTCGTAGACGGCCAGTTCCAGGTGATCGCGTAGTCCTTCCGGCAGCCGCTCGCGAACCCGCATCAGCGTCTCGATGTTCAGCTTGGTCAGCCCGGAGAGCTGACCTGGTGTGAATCCTTCCTCTGCCTCGCGTGCCTGCACGGCCGGCCCTGCGGGATCAAGGAACAGGCAGCGGGCTCGTCCACCTGCTCCGAGTAGGCCACGCCACTGGCTGTCGGCGAAGCCCTGGGCAAGCAGGTTGAGCGAGAGCCCGATAGCGCGAACCATCGTTGCGCCGCCCAGAAGATGGTCGGGCGAGATCTGGGTGGAGAACTCTGAGCGGCTCGAAAAGACGGCGACGAGGTCACCGAGCTGCGTTGCGTCGCTAACCGGCGGATAAGGCGCGACAGTGGGGGACGGTGCTGCGGCTTGCAGCGTGGCCACGAAACGGTCCCGTGCTTCCGCAGGAGCCTTGCCCAGCGTGGTATCGAGCGCTGACTGCATCTCAGGGCGTGGGGTGACACTAGCGCCGCCGGCCTCCCACTTGGACACTGTCCGCTCAGCCACGCCGAGATGTGACGCGAAGTCGCGGATGCTCATCCGGAGTGCGTGGCGGAGGGTCCTGCTCTCCTGACCGCTCCATCGCTGCACGGTCGTCATGGTGCCGCCTCAGCTCATGTCGAGTTAGGTCAACGTGCACTGTATCGGCAGTCCGTGCAGCGCGGTGACCGTGGAGGTGCAGTCCGTGGTCATGTCGTCTGCGGGATCGCCTGACCAGGGTGAATGCATGGCCCGGGGCGGGTGCTGGGCTCCGGGGCGTGTCGACCCGAACGACACGACCTCGTCCCCGCCCGCCCCGGTGCCCGTCACCACTTCCGCGACGTGCAGGGGCCGCAGACACCATGACTACCGCCGCAACAGGTTTCCCATCCCAGCCGACGGCCACGCCCGAGCGGGGAGCAGGCGTGACGCCGGCCGAGATCGTACGCCGGTGGCTGCGACTGGTGGTGGCGGACGCGGAGCTGTCCCCGTACCTCATCGGGGTGGATGTTGATCGGCTGGCCGGGCAACTGACGGCGAGCGTGACCGCCGCGCTCGCCGGGGAGCCGGCGGACGCCTGGGGTGGGCTCGGCCTGTCCGAGGCGCAGCACCGGCGCATCGGTGACTACCTGGTCGGAGTCTGCTGGGCGGCGTACCTGCCCGACGAGCGGATCGCCCAGGTACGCCGGGCGGTGGCCCGGTGAGGGAGGCCGACGAGTTGCGGGTGGCGTTGCCGGGTCGGCTCGCCGCGCACGATGCCGAGTTGCTGATCGCCACGCTGTGCCGGCTCGCCACCGACCCGGAGCCAGCGGCGCAGGCCGTGACGCTGACCGTGCTGGGTCACGCCTTTCGCCGGTTTGCGTTGCTGCCGCACGCCGCGTTGATCGTCAAGCTGTCCCGGGCCGACGTGCCGGTGGAGTTGCTGCGGCAGGCGGCGGCGCGGGCCGACGACGACCCGCCGTGGCGGCCCGCCCTGGTGGTCGCCCGCGAGAAGGCCGGCGAAGAGACCGCCATCCTGACGGTACGACCCTGGCAGCGACTGTCGTACCTCCCCGGCCAGGCCGTCCCCGTCAGCACGCCGCACGTCCCCGGTCGGTGGCGCTGGTATTCCCCCGCCAACGCGCCCCGCCCCGACGGCACCATCGAGCTGCACGTCCGCGCCGTCCACGTCGGCAGCGTCTCGGTCAGCCTCGCCTACGAGGTACGCCCCGGCGAGCTGCTCTGGCTCGGCCCGCCCTACGACACCGGCCAGCACCTGCGCGACGGTGACCTGCTGCTGGTGGCCGGCGGCACCGGGCTGGCCCCGCTGCGCGCCCTGGTCGAGCAGGTCGCCGCCGCCCCCGACGGCCGCCGGGTCACCCTGATCGTCGGCGCCCGCACCTTCTTCGACCTCTACGACTCGATCGCCCTCGACAAGCTCCAGTGCGCCCACGACTGGCTGACCATCGTGCCCGTCTTCTCCGACGACCCGCACGCCGACCCGGCCGAGCAGGGCGACGCGGTCACCTATGCCCTGCGCTACCACCGAACCCACCAGCAGGTGTACGTCTGCGGCCCACCCGCCATGCTCGCCGTCGCCCGCCGCTGGCTGCCCCTGGCCGGCATACCGGGGGACCGCCTGCACCTGTCCGACCTGCCGAGGCCCTGATGGGCGTCAGGACTGCCATACCGCCAAGCGGATCAGCCGAAGCTGATGTAGCTACGTGGATAATGTTGAACTGATGCTGTCAGATCCCAGACAGAAGGCATAGGGCCAAGCAGCGACTGGTGGCGTCGACATGACTGTTCCCGTTGCTTCTGCTTGCCCATTGCGGTAGCGCTGATCAGCGCAGACACGGCAGGCTCGGCCGAGATGATTCTCGCGAATCATCGACGGAACTCGTTCACCAGCGATGAGGTGGAGCGGGGTCTCCGGACGGGAGGCTACCTTGGCCTCCTCCCTTCCTAGGTCTTGAGGGGTAAGGTCCGAGGCCCGCAGTGGGACAGTTGATGCTGTCGCGAGCGTGGCAGGGTTACCTGACGTGGTCCGCTACCGGTCGTCGGCGTGACTGTCCAGCTGGCTCGACCATCGCCTAAAAGAGGTGCATCGACCTATGCCGTTCGAAAGTCCAGATTGGCCTTTGGCTGAACTGCTTCGCGACATCCGGGCGGGGAAGGTGCAACTGCCCGACTTTCAGCGCGACTGGAAATGGGATGATGCGCGTATCGTAAGCTTGCTGGCTACGATAACGCGCGGCTATCCAATCGGTGTGGTCATGACCTTGGAGACCGGTGGCGATGGGGCGCGCTTCAAGCCGAAACCACTTGCCGGCGTTCCCGCCACGGGCCTTCCCGGGCCGGAGCAGTTACTTCTTGATGGGCAACAACGTCTCACATCCCTGTACCAATCGTTGATGTCTGGGAAGGTTGTTGACACCACTGATGACCGGGGAAAGCGCCTGAAGCGGTGGTACTACATCGATGTCGACCAGGCTCTTCGTGACGAGGGCGACCGCGAGGAGGCGATCGTCAGTGTTCCCGAGGACCGCGTAATCCGAGACGATTTCGGTAGGCGGATTGTCGCTGATTACAGCACCATGGAGAAGGAGTGCGCGGCGGGGATGTTCCCGTTTAGCATCGCGCTCGATGGTGACGCCAAGCTTGACTGGTCGCTCGAATTTATCGGGGTCGACCTCGATCGGCGAGCTAAGTGGAAGCAGTTCCAGAGTAGCGTTCTCGATAACTTAAGCTCGTATCTTGTGCCAGTCATCAAGCTGACCAAGACGACGCCGAAGGAAGCGGTTTGCACTGTCTTCGAGAAGGTGAACACCGGTGGCGTCGCACTGAACGTCTTCGAGCTGCTGACCGCAACCTACGCAGGCGACAAGGCGTACTTCACTGCGCAGGGTGAAGATTTTCGCCTCAATGATTACTGGCGGGACGTGCAGCAAAGGCTGGAACCGCATCGGGTGCTCCGCTTCTTGGAGAATACCGATTTTCTGCAGGCGGTAACTCTACTCGCCACTTGGGAGCGTAAGCGGGCCTATGAGGGTGATGCGCGTAATGCGCCTGGCGTGGGCTGCAAGCGACGAGACATGCTGCGACTCAAGTTGACCGAGTTCCTGCATTGGGCGCCAAAGGTTACCGAGGCATTGGAATGGGCGGCTGCTTTTCTGGCGGCAGAGCACATCTTCGATGCCCGCGACGTGCCTTACCGAACCCAGCTGGTTCCGCTAGCTGCGATCGGCGCGGCCCTTGGCGACGAGGCCGCGCTGTGGGGCCATGACACAAAACTGCGACAGTGGTTTTGGTGCGGTGTGCTCGGTGAGCTGTATGGCGGCGCGACGGACACCCGCTTCGCCCGTGATCTCGAACAGGTCACCTCCTGGTTGGAGGGTAGAATCAGGGAACCGCTTACAGTTACCGATGCCTCCTTCCATGAAGATCGCCTTTATACCCTTCGGACTCGCAACAGTGCTGCTTACAAGGGAATCTATGCGCTGTTGATGCGACAGGGTGGGAGGGACTGGATGAAGGCGGAAGCGCTCGGTCAAGCCGCGTTCTACAACTACAAGGTAGATATTCACCACATTTTTCCCAAGGTGTGGTGCGAGCGGAATGGAATTGACCCGATATGGCGGGAGAGTATCGTCAATAAGACAGCCCTTTCCCGGCAGACTAATCTCAAGATCGGCGGCCAGTCGCCCCGGGACTACCTGCCAAAGATCGAGCGTGCCGCTGGAATCAAGTCGAAGGATCTGGACGCTATCCTGGCGACGCACGCCATTGAGCCGAAGTATCTCCGACGGGCCGACTTTGATAAATTCTTCGACGCGCGTGCCGAGGCGCTCCTGAATCTTGTAGGAGCTGCGATGGGTAAGCGGGCTGTTCGCAGCGGTGAAACCGAAAGTGACGAGTCTGCGTCTGCCTATGACTTGGAGCGCGAGGAGCTGGGTGACGAGCCAACTAGCTGATGACATCCGTATCGTGACGGTACCGCCGTTGGCATAGGCGGTAGGTGCTGGTGGGAGGTGAGGTCGATGCTCGGGCTTGAGGTGCCGCCGGCCGTCGAGGCGGAACGGGTCGTCACGGCCGTGCTGGCCGACCTGCGCTCGGGCGACCACCGGGGCGTCGTCGTCGACTCGCCGCCCGGGGCCGGCAAGTCGACCCTCGTCGTGCGGGCCGCCGTGGAGCTGGCCGCCGCCGGTGAGCCGCTGATCATCGTGGCGCAGACCAACGAGCAGGTCGACGACCTCATCGACCGGCTCGCCACCAAGGCCCCCGAGCTGCGCATCGGCCGGCTGTCCGCGACCGACTACCGGCCGTCGGAGCGGGTCCGGGGGCACGACACGGTCCGGGTCGCGTCCAAGGTCGCCGACCTCGGGGGTCCGGCCGTCACCATCGGTACGGCGGCCAAGTGGGCCACGGTCACCGAGGGGCGGTGGCCGTGGGCGATCGTCGACGAGGCGTACCAGATGCGCTCGGATGCGCTGCTGCGGGTGGCCGGGCGGTTCGAGCGGGCGCTGTTCGTGGGTGATCCCGGGCAGCTCGACCCGTTCTCCACCGTCGAGACCCTGCGCTGGACGGGCCTGAGCTGGGACCCGATGCAGGCGGCGGTGGCGGTGCTGCTGCGCCACAACCCGGAGCTGCCGGTGCACCGGCTGCCGGTGTCCTGGCGGCTGCCGGCGTCGGCGGCCCCGGTGGTCGCGGCGGCGTTCTACCCGTTCACCGGCTTCCGGGCCGGCACCGGCCCGGCCGACCGGGCATTGACGCTCACCGGCCCGGGGTCGGGCGACGCGCTGGACGCGGCGGTGGAGCTGGCCGTCGGGACCGGCTGGGCGTTGCACGAGCTGTCGGCCCGGCACACCCTGCGTACCGACGCGGAGGCCGCCTCGGCGTGCGCCGCGCTCGCCCTGCGGGTGCTGCGCCGGGGGCGGTCGCGGTCTCCGAGCACGCGCCGGCCGGCGCGCCGGTGACCGCCGACCGGATCGCCGTCGGTGCGGCGCACCGCGACCAGGTCGCCGCGATCCGCGCCCAGCTCGGCGCGGCCGGGGCGGGCATCACCGTGGACACCGCCAACCGGCTCCAAGGTCGGGAGTACGACGTGACGATCGTGCTGCACCCGCTCTCCGGCCGGCGGGACGCGACGAACTTCCACCTGGAGTCGGGGCGGCTGTGCGTGCTGACCTCCCGGCACCGGCACGCCTGCATCGTGGTGGCCCGCGCCGGGATCGGTGAGCTGCTGGACGCCCACCCGTCGACGGAGTCGGTGTACCTGGACGTGCCGGTGAAGTTCCCCGACGGCTGGGCCGCCAACCAGACCACCATGGCGTTCCTGGCCGACCATCTGGCGTCGGCCTGACCCCGATTCGGTGTGCGCCGGGGCCGGTCGCACTGTGTCCCACCACCCGATGCTGCTGCGATGACGGGATGGACCTCGCCGGATGACGCCCGCCGGGACTGCTCTCGTCAGGGGTGACGACGCCCGATGGGGCCGCTCTCGCCGGGTGACGACCGACAGGACCGCTCTCGCCGGGTGACGACGACTCCTGAAGCGGTCATGCCTGTCGGGCATGAATATGACCCACCGTCATACGCCGCACCGGGAATACTGCCTCCGTACGCCGCCCGGCGGTGATCTCGCCATCACCAGGTCGCCTGATGAACTGAGGGTGCGCGGTGATCCGTACTGACGGATGTGCGGACGACGGAGTTGGTCACCTGCCCCCGGAACGCGTTCGACTGGCTCGGCCCGGCCGGCGTACGGGCGGTGGTGATCCGCTGGCTGCGTCTGGTCGCCGCGGACGCCGAGCTGGCGCCGTACCTGATCGGGCTGGACCGGCCCCGGCTCGCCTGCCGCCTGACCGCCCTACTGGCCGTGGCCCTCGGCGACCCCGGCGGGGACGGTGGCCGGGCGGCCGGCGGGGCGTGGCGGCGGCTCGGACTGACCGACGAGCAGCACTGGCGGGTGCTGGACTACCTGGCCGCCGTGCTGTGCGGCCTTAGCCTGCCGGTCGACACGATCGTCGCGGCCCAGCGCGCCGTCGCCGGCGAAGCACACGCGTGAGGCATGCCGCTGGCGAGCGGCCTTTGCCCGTGGAGGGTGGGCCGGTGGTCAGCCCCAGTTGTCGCCGTACTCACGGACCCCGTTGACGTCGAGGGTGATCCGGCTGTTGGCGGCCCACGCGCCGGTGGCCGCCTGCCAGCTCGGGTCGTCGCGTTCGTCGATCGCCGTCCAGTTCGGGCGGTGCAACCGGAGCTGGATCGGCCCGGAGGACGCCCCGGGGGCGAGCACGCCGGTGGTGAAGGTCAGCTCCACCCAGCCGGGGAACGGGGTGCCGGGCACCGGGTAGACGGTCGGGGTCGGGCTGGGACCAGGCGGCGGCGCGGGCGGCGGAAAATACTGGAGGGTACGCCGGATGGTGGCGCAGCCCAGCGTCGCCCAGTCGCACTCGGTGCTCAGCGCGGCGTTGCCGTTCTCGAAACGCAGGTGGTAGCGGACCCGCACGGTGGTCAGGTCCAGCGGCGCGGTGCCGGTGTTGGTGACGGCGAGCCGGAACTGGGCCTGGTTGTCGGTGGGCGCCCAGTCGAGGTTGAGGTAGTCGACCTTCGCCCGCCCGTACGCGGTGCGCACCTCGGTGACCGGCGAGGCGTCGGAGTAACCGCCGATCGCGTACGCCTGGAGGGCGATCCGGTAGTCGGTGCCGGGGGCCAGGTTGGTCAGGGTGATGCCGGCGGTCTCCGTGCTGCCCAGACCCCGGTAGGCGTTCGGCCCGATCGGCGAGAGCACGTCGTAGGTGACCGGGCCGCCCGGCTCGCCCTTCCAGGTCGACGGGGTCCAGCTCAGGGTGAGCCGGTGCGGGTCGTTGGTCACCACCACCGGGGCGCCGGGGGTGGTGAGTGCCGGGGTGTCGTCGGCGCGGGCGGCGCTGACCGCGACCAGGCTCACGAGCGCGGCGACGGTGGCGGTGGCGGTGATGCGGGCGGCACGCATGCCGGGGATGCTACGGACCTAGATGCGCATCTATCAATGACCGATATGGTGGCTGACTCGTTTGCGTCATCAGCTCGACAGCGTGGTGACCCGCCACCGGCTCCCGGCGGCTCGGCGGTGACGAGCCGCCGGGAACCGCCCGGTTGTCGGTGCCGGCTGCTTCAATGGGTGCCGCCGACACGGACGGGGCAGCCGGATGACCGGGGTACGCATCGCGCGGTGGCAGGCCGACGACCTGGAACTGCTGCGCCGGCTCAACGTGCCGGAGGTTCGCGACCACACCGGCGGCCCGGAGACCGACGAGCAGGTGGTCGCCCGGCACGAACGGTACGTACGCGGCCACGGCCCGCGCAGTGGCCGCATGTTCACGGTGGTGCTGCCCGACGGGCGCAAGGTCGGCAGCGTCGGCTACTGGGAACGGGTCTGGCACGACGTCCCGGTCTACGAGCTGGGCTGGGCGATCCTCCCCGATCACCAGGGCCGGGGGCTGGCCACCGCCGCCACGCTGGCGGCCCTCGCCGACGCCCGCGCCCGGGGCCGGCACCGATGGGCGCACGCCTACCCGTCGTCGGCCGCGCCCACCAGGCAGCATTCCCGCCGAGACGCGCCACGGGCGGGACCCGCGCGCGGGTCCCGCCCGTGGCGCATGTCGCGCTCAGGCGGGGATGTAGTCGAAGACGTCCGGGTTCGGGCCCGTCCGGCCCGTCTCGCCCCTGTCCAGCCCGCTGATCCGTTCCATGGCCGTGTCGTCCAGGGTGAAGTCGAAGATCCGGAAGTTCTCCTCGATCCGCTTCGGCGTGGTCGACTTCGGGAAGACGATGTCGCCGCGCTGCACGTGCCAACGCAGCACCACCTGGGCGGGGGTGCGCCCCACCTGCTCGGCGATGTCGACGATCGTCGGGTCGTCGAGCACCCTGCCCTGGGCGATCGGCGACCACGCCTCGGTGAGGATGTTGTGGGCGTCGCCGTACGCGCGCACCTGCTCGTTGGTGAGGTACGGGTGCACCTCGATCTGGTTGACCGCCGGCACCACGTCCGCCTCGGCGGCCAGCCGCTCCAGGTGCGGCACCTGGAAGTTCGACACCCCGATCGAGCGGGCCCGGCCGTCGCGCTGGAACTCCTCCAGCGCCTTCCAGGTGGAGACGAAGTCGCCGTCGTAACGGGTCGGCAGCGGCCAGTGGATGAGGAACAGGTCGATGTGGTCCATCTTCAGCGCGGACAGCGTCGACTCGAACGCCTTGCGGGCGTCCTCGGGGCGGTGGAAGCCGTTGTTCAGCTTGCTGGTCACGAAGACCTCGCCCCGGTCCAGCCCGGAGGTGCGGATCGCCTCGCCGACCTCCGCCTCGTTGCCGTACATCTCGGCGGTGTCGATGTGCCGGTAGCCGATCTCCAGCGCCCGGCTGACGGCCGCGGCGGTGTCCTTCGGCTCGATCTGGTAGACCCCGAAGCCGAGCTGCGGGATGGTGTTGCCGTCGTTGAGGCTGATGTCGGGAACGGTGTGTGCCATGCCGGGGGTTTACCCGGTCAGGCCGCGTCCTCACGGCCCGACCGGGGTGATCTGTGACAACCGGACCGTTCAGCCCCAGATCGCGGTGGCCCACTCCGGGTGGTCGACGAACGGGTTGCGGTTGCCCTGCCAGCGCTCGTAGATGCGCTGGTTGCGGCGCTGCTCGAAGGCGTCCGGCGGGTCCTGCCGGTGCCACTGGAGCAGCACCGGCAGCCGGCCCAGGTAGGGCGCGCTGCCGTTGCTGACGGAGTTGTTCATCTCCAGGTTCGGCCAGCCGTCGTCACCCTCGTACCGGATCGCCATATACATGATCATGCGGGCGACGTCGCCCTTGACCGCGTTGCGGGGCTCGAACGAGTCGGCGTCCGTGTAGCTGCCGGCGGCCTCGGCGACCGCGCTGCCGCCGGTGTCGAAGTCCTTGTTGCCGCGTGCGGAGTTGACCGTCACGTCCTCCGGGCGCAGGTGGTGCACGTCGGTGCCCGGCCCGGTGGCGGTGCCGAAGTCACCGTGCGACTTGGCCCAGACGTGCTCCCGGTTCCAGTCGTTGGACCCGCCGCCGTTGCTGCTCTTGCTCTGCGACCGTCCGCTGTAGAGCAGGATGACGTTGTTGGCGTTCGCCGGGTCCTGGTCGGTGTCCTTCAACGCGTCCCACACCTGGTCGTAGCTGAGCTTCGTCTGGGTCCTGATGATGGTGTGCAGCGAGCCGCGCAGCGCGCTGCCGCTCTTGCCGACCGCGTTCGCGTAGTACGTCGAGTCGTACGGCCCGGTGGAGCCGGTGGGCGCGGGGGTGGGGGCGGCGGTCGCGGTGGGCGTCGGCGTGCTGCCGCCGCCGAGGCTCATCGCGCTCGGGCTCTTCAACCCACCGTGACTGAAGTACGCGGTCAGCGTCCCGGTCGCGGTGACCTGCCGGCCGCGCAGCGTCGGGTTGGTCAACAGCCCGAACGTGCTGCGGTAGTCGGCGGTGATCTGGACGTAGAGCATCCGGCTGGTGCCGGTCTCGGTGGCGGTGTCGGCCAGGGCGATGGCGGTGTCGGCGGTGTAGCCGGAGGTGAGCACCGTGCTGGCGCCGGTCGGCTGGCCGATCACGTAACCGGTGACCGTGGCGGTCCGACCGTCCTGGGCGGCGAGGGCCTGCGCCACGGTCGACGTGGCCGCCGCGGACGCCGAGGTCGCGGTCACCGCCACCGGGACCGCCAGGGTGACGGCGGCGGCGAGCGCGGCGATCAGCCGCCCGGGTCGCGGGCGGGTGCTGCTCTTCATATCCATGCCCGGCGATGTTATCGGCCGGAACCCGGCCGGCGGGAGGTCGACGAGGTGAATTCCCGCCCACCGCCAACCGCTGCGGGCCGAGGCCCCACCCACCCGGCGACGCCCCCGGGACCGGGGCCGCTGCGGGTGGGGCCGGGACCGGTCGGCCCCGGCCTCACCGGCTCACTTGGCGAGCGGCTGGCCCTGCTTGTCGCGGAACGCGCCGACCAGGATCATGATCAGATCGATGAAGGCCCAGATGCCCAATCCGCCGAGGGTGATCAGCTGGAGCACGCCGGTGCCGACCTTGCCGGTATAGAACCGGTGCGCGCCGAGCACACCGACAAAGAAGCAGAGCAGCAGGGCGACGACCCAGGACTTCTGGGCGGTGACAGGAGAGGTCACTGCGGTCCTTTCTCAGGTGGAGACAGTCGCGGGAGCGTATCCACCGGCCCGGTGTCGCACAAGATCGAAAGTGTCGGCTCCGACCGGAGGGACGAGCAGGTCCGGGCTGTGCGACCGGCCCCCCGACCGCGAGCCGGCCACGGACCCCGCCGCCGGTCGGATCGGGCCGGTCGGATGGACACGGATCGGGCCGGTCGGATGGCCGCCGGTCGGGTCGGTGCCGGGCCGGTCGGATCGATTGCGGGTCGGTGCGGAGCCGGAGCCGGCTCAGCGGGCGCGGACGGCGGCGGAGGCGACGCGGAACCCGATCGTCCGGTCGACCAGCCGTTCCACCAGTTCCGCCTTGCGCAGGCCGCCCACCCCGCGCAACCCGAGCCGGGCGGCCAGCGCCCGCAGGTCCCGGATCGACCAGGGCGTCAGGTACGCCGTACCGTCCCGGCGGTGCGCCATGGTGTCCAGCGTGGCCGATGCGGCGTCCAGGTCGACGCCCGACGGGGTGGGCTGCACCGGCGCGGCCGGCGGGGGAGTCGCCGGCGTCGGGGCGGCCGGCCGGTCGGCGGCGTCACCGGTCGGTGCCACCGGGACGACGACCAGCCGGGCCCGGCCCTGCGCCAGCGCGGCGACGTCGGCGGCCGACAGCCCGGACAGCAACTCACCTACCCGGGCCAGCACCCCGGCCGCGAGGTCCCCGCCGGGCGGCGTCCCGGTCACACCACCACCTCGCGCGGTTGCAGGTGGGCGATGAACTCGGTGGTGATCTGCCGCAACTCCTCCTGCACCACCGGCGAGGTGACCCGGTGACGCAGCACCACCGGCACCCCGCGCGGGGTGTTCCCGGCGAACAGGGTGATGTTCTCCCGCAGGGCGGTGGGAAAGACCGGCAGCCCGAGGGCGCGGACCTGGTCCAGGTAGCCCTGGTGGGCGGCGATGGGCCGCTGCGCGGTCAGCTGGATCATGGTGAAGACCACCCCGGCGATGTCCGGGGCCACCTTGTGGTGCCGGCGGCTGGTGGCGAACCGGCGGGCGTCGGCGTTGTAGCGGTCGACCAGTTCGCGGACGCTGCCGCAGAGGTGGTCGATGCCGAGGGTGGACAGGTAGTCCGCCTTCGCCGGGATCAGCAGGTGGTCGCTGGCGATGACGGCGGACTGGGTGACCACGTTGAAGTTCGGCGGGCAGTCGATCAGCACCAGGTCGTAGCCGTCGAGCGCCGCGTCGTGCAGCCCCTCGGCCAGCGCCCCGCGGACCCGGAACAGCTCCCGGTCGTAGTCCTCCCCGTCGGCCACGCCCCGGGCCAGCGCCAGGTCGATGTCGGCCAGGCCGAGGTGCGAGGCGATCAGGTCGAGCCGCCCGGCCCCGGACAGGTGCGCGTTGGCCGGGCCGGGGGAGACCACCAGCTCACCCAGGGTCACCGCCGGGGTGTCCCCGCGCAGGCCGTCGTACCAGCGTTTCACGGTGCGGCCGTCGCGCAGCCGTTCCCGCCAGTCGTCCGGGTCGTAGAAGCTGAACGTCAGGCTGGTCTGCGGATCGAGGTCGATCAGCAGCACCTTCATCCCCCGGTTGGCCAGTTCGGCTCCGAGGTTGGCGGTCACGGTGGTCTTACCCACCCCGCCCTTGTAGTTGATCACGGACACCACGTACACCGACGGCACCTCCCCAGAGGGGGAACCGTAACCGCCAGGATGGCGTCTGACCATCCATGATGTCCTCCCCGGCCGGTCACGCTCCGCGATCGGCCGGCCGGCTCGTCGCCGTCGGTGCCGGGTTCGCCGCCCTGGCCGTGCTGCTCTGGGCGGTCGGCATGACCGTGTGGCAACCGCTCACCGAGCCGGTCGGCCCGTGGTCGGAGCGGCTCCCCGAGGCGCACACCTACTGGGCCCGTGACCTGCGTTTCCTGGCGCTGATGGCGGTCGTGTCCGGGCTGGTGCTGGCCGGTGGCGGCCGGCGACCCTGGACCCTGCGGGCCGTGCTGCTCGGCGGCGGCGCGCTGGCCGCCGACGTCGCCGTCGACCGGGCCGACCCCACCGGCCCCGGCGCGACCGTGTCGCTCGTCGTCCTCGGCTGGCTGGCCGTCGCCCTCACCGCTGCCTCCGCCGTACGCCGGGACGCAGCGCCCGGTCGGGACCGAGCCGTGTTGGCCGGACTCTCCGTCGTCGCGGCGGTGTTGGCGCTGGTCGCCGTGCTGACCCGGGCACCGACCGACCGGGAACCCGAACTGGGTCCGGCCGCCCTGATGACCGGTCTGCTCCTGCTGGCGTTGACCGTGGCGGCTGCGCTGGCCGCCGCACCCGGGCGGGGGCGGGCCCGGACCGCGGTGGCGGTGGGGGTGGCCGTCGTCGGCGGGGTCGGCCTGCCGTTGGTCCGGCTCGTCGGGCCGGCCGACCGGCTGCCCCCGGCGGCGGTGCTCGGCGCGGTGCTGCTGGTGGGGGTGACGGTGCTGACCCGGCCCTGGTCGGGCGGTCGACCGGCATGGCGGCGGTACGCGCTGCTCGTCCCGGTCACCCTGGTCGTCCCGCTGGCGCTGCTGTCCGGCGCGCTGCTGGTCAGCGCGGTTCTCGGGCTCGGTGCCCCGTTGACCGCGCTGGCCGGCAACAGCCCGATCGCCGGCTCCGATGCGCTCCCGTCGCTGGCCGGGCTGCTCGCCGGTCTGGGCACCGCGTTGCTGCACGCCGGGGTCACTCGACGACCGGCAGCACCACCTCGTTGTGTCGCAGGAACCACGGCTTCCACGGCGGGTCGTACCGGGCGTACCGGATCGCCCCCGACGGGGTCAGGCCGGCGTCGGTGACGGCCCGGCCCAGCGCGGTGGCCCGCTGCGCGAAGGCCCGGTCGGTCCACCGCCCGGCGAACCGGACCGCCGCGGCGAGTTGCTCCGGGATCTCCCGGACGGTGATCCGGGGGTCCTCCGGCTCGGGCACGGTGGCCGGGCTGAGCCGCGCCGGCAGCACGAACCACACCAACCAGTTCCCGGGTCGGTCGCCCTCCTCCTGGACCACCGGCGCGGTCATCGCGATCTGCTCGGAGCCGGTCGCCTCCTGGACCACCGGCCCGCTCGCCCCCATCCGCCGTCGGGACCGGTTGGCCCCGGACAGGTACGCGGCCAGCGGCCGGAACGCGGCGGTGCCGGCGGCGGCGAACCCACCGTCGATCCGTAGCTCGGCGACCAGGTGGGCCGGGTACCGGCGCAGCTCGAAGCCGGGGTGCCGGCCCAGCACCCGGTACGGCTGCTGCTCGGTCATGGGGCACGCTCCCGGTTCCGGAGATCTCCTCCACCGCAAGGCTACCGCCCGTCGGGGTTTTCCTCCCGGGGAAGCGGAACGGTCCGCCAGTACTGCCGGCTGCCCTCGTCCCGGACGACCACCCCGAGCCGGGCCAGTTCACCGCGCAGTTCCCGGGCCTCGCGCTGCCGGTCGGCCTCGACGGCCTGCTGCCGGACGCGCAGCAGCGGGTCGGCCCCCGGCGGGAGGTCGGGCAGCCCCGCCACCCATCGGCGGAAGGCGTCCCGGTGCGGGTCGGCGTCCTGCCACGGCCAACCGTGTTCACGGAAGGCGTCGCGCAGTCGACGCGGGCTGAGGTCGGACCGTTCCCGGGCCAGTTCCGCACCGGCGGGGTCGAGCAGCACCAGCTCCTTGCGGTCGGCGAAGACGGCGGTGACGGTCCGGCGGGCCAGATCACGGTCGACGCCGTCGCGGCGCAGCCGTGCCCCGGCCCGGTCCACGGTGACGATCAGCCGTTCCTGGGTTCCGACAAAGGCGACGAACAGGCCGGCCAGCACGCCGAGCGCCACGCCCCCGGCCAGCGCCCGTCGGTACGGCAACCCGGCGACCAGCTCGAACCAGCCCTGCACCGGGGCCCAGGGCAGCCCGGCCACCCAGTCGGCGACCAGCGGCAGCAGCCCGCCCACGGCGGCGCCCAGCAGCGGGAAGCCGACCCACATCACCACCAGCTCCCCGACGTCACCCCCGACCGTGGTCGGTGCGCCCGGCTCCCCCGCCCGCATGGTCAGTGCACCTCCCGCCGCATCGTGCGCACCAGCCCGGCGGCGAGCGGCGCGGCCACCCAGACCAGCAGGGACACCCCGAGCCGGCCCCACTGCCCGGCGGTCACGTCCGGGCCGAGCAGCGGCTCCATGGTGATCGAGGTGTCCAGCCAGCGGGCCGGGCCGTGCAGCGCCGAGATCATCGCGGAGAGGATGCCCCACACCGTCGGCAGCAGCAGCGAGGTGACGATCGCCAGCGGGGTGTTGAGCAGCAGCAACCCGAACCCCGCGCCGATCAGCACGTTGATGGCCTGGAACACGGCGGCGTGCCCGGCCACCGTCCAGTCGAAGTCCCAGCTGCCCGCCCCGCCGGTGACCCCGGCCAGCAGGGTGCCGGCGGCGGCGACGGTCAGGCTGACCAGCACCGACGCCAGCGCGGCGAGCAGCACGGCGGCGAGCTTGGCGACCACCACCCGCTCCCGGCGTGGCACCAGGGCGAACGTGGTCAGGGCGGTGCGCTGGGACCACTCGGCGGTGATCGACAGGATGCCCAGCACCGGCAGCAGCAGCGCCACCGGCGCCAGTGACGCGGTGAAGAAATTGGTGAAGGTCTGCGCGGCGTCGTCGACGAAGCGCAGTTGCAGCGCGACGATCGCGGCGGCGATCAGCCCGATCGAGGCCAGCAGCCAGCGGCCGGCCCGGGTGTCGCCGAGCTTGCGCAGCTCCACCCCGATCAGCCGGGCCAGGGACGGTCCGGGGACCGCTTCCCGGACGGGGGCGGGGGGTGTGGTCGTCACGGTGGTCATTTCACGGCCTCCTTGGTGCTCGCGCCGGCGGTCAGGGTGAGGAAGAGCTGTTCCAGGCCACCGCCACCGGCCGGGCGCAGCTCGGTCAGGACCAGCCCGGCGTCGGCGGCGGCCTGCCCGACGGCGTCGGGCTCGGCGCGGACCACACACCCGCCGTCGGCGCTGCCGGTGGCGTCCAGCCCGGCCCGGTCGAGGGTGAGCCGCAGGGCGTGCGGGTCGCGGGCCCGGACCAGCGTGCCCGCGCCGGCCAGCAGCTCGTCCTTGCCGCCCTGGGCCACCACCCGGCCACCGCCGATCACCACCAACCGGTCGGCGACCGCCTCCACCTCCCGCAGCAGGTGGGAGGAGAGCAGCACGGTGCCGCCCCGGTCGGCGAAGTCGCGCAGCAACCCGCGCATCCAGAAGATCCCCTCCGGGTCCAGGCCGTTGGCCGGCTCGTCGAGGACCAGCACCCGGGGCTCGCCGAGCAGCGCCAGCGCCAGGCCGAGCCGCTGCCGCATCCCCAGCGAGTACGCCCCGACCCGTCGCTTCGCCGCCACCGGGTTCAGGCCCACCCGGTCGAGGACGGCGGCCACCCGCCCGGCGTCCACGCCCATGGTCCGGGCGGCCAGGGTCAGCGTCTCCCGCCCGCTGCGCCCGACGTGCTGCGCCGAGGCGTCCAGCAGCACGCCCACCTCCCGCCCCGGGTTGGGCAGCTCCCGGTAGGGGCGGCCGGCGACGGCAGCGGCGCCGGAGGTCGGGCGGGTCAGCCCGCAGAGCATCCGCATGGTGGTGGACTTGCCGGCCCCGTTCGGGCCGAGGAAGCCGGTCACCGTGCCGGGTTCGCAGCGGAAGGAGACGTCATCGACGGCGGCGTGCGGGCCGTACCGCTTGGTGAGGTGGTCAGCGGTGATCATGCCGTCGAGCCTGTCGGAGCCACCCGGCCGGGCGCTGCGGCCGGCGGTCGAGCGTCACCCCTACCTAGGTCTACCGGCAGACCTCGACTTTGGTCGGTGTCCGGGAGGCCGGCCGGGTTTCTAGCATGGGTGGGTGAGTGCTGCCGTCGTACCCGATCATCCCTGGCTGCTGCCGGGGGCGCTGACGCCCGAGGCGAGGTCGCCCCGGCGTACGCCCCGGGACTGGCTGGTCGACGTGGTGGCCTTCCTGCTCGCCCTCGGCTGGGCGCTGGTGGCGTTCGGTGACGCGGTGTCATCGAACCCGCAGTTCGCCCACAACGCGGGCCCGTCCTGGCTGGTCGGGGTCGACCTGCTGGCGGGTCTCGCCTGCTGCGCGGCCCTCTGGCTGCGCCGGCGTTGGCCGGTCGGGCTGGCCGTGGTCGGACTGCCGCTGGCCCTGTTCTCGGTGACCGCCGGGGTGGCGCTGCTGATCGTGGTGTTCACCGTGCTGGTCCACCGGCCGCTGCCGGTCGGCGCGGCGCTGGTCGGCTTCCACCTGCTGACGGTCCCGCTCTACACCGCCGTCCGCCCCGATCCGTCGCTGCCCTACTGGGGGACGGTGGCCTGGACGGTGATGTTCATCGGCGTGGTGGTGGCCTGGGCGATGTTCGTCCGGGCCCGCCGGCAACTGGTGCTGTCACTGCGCGACCGCGCCCACCGGGCGGAGGCCGAGCAGCAGCTCCGCGTCGACCAGGCCCGCCAGCTGGAACGCACCCGGATCGCCAGGGAGATGCACGACGTGCTGGCGCACCGGATCTCGCTGCTCAGCCTGCACGCCGGGGCGTTGGAGTTCCGCCCGGACGCGTCACCGCAGGAGGTGGCGCGGGCGGCCGGGGTGATCCGGGGCAGCGCCCACGCCGCCCTGCAGGACCTGCGCGAGGTGATCGGGGTGCTCCGCGCCGACACCGCCGGCGGCGACACCGGCCCGGAACGCCCCCAACCCACCCTCGCCGACGTGCCCGCGCTGGTCGCCGAGTCCCGGGCCGCCGGGGTGCGGGTCACCCTGGTCGACGAGGTCGCCGACCCGGCGGACGTGCCGACGGCGGTGGGGCGCGGCGCGTACCGGATCGTGCAGGAGGGGCTGACCAACGCGCGCAAGCACGCTCCCGGGGCGACGGTCGCCGTCCGGCTGGCCGGCGGCCCGGGACGGGAGCTGAGCGTCGAGATCCGCAACCCGTGGCCGGTGGGCCCACCCTGGTCGGTGCTGCCGGGCGCCGGCACCGGGCTGGTCGGCATCGCCGAGCGGGTCACCCTGGCTGGTGGCCGGCTGACGCACGGTCGGGACGACGCGACCGGCGACTTCCGGCTGGCCGCCCGACTGCCGTGGCGGGCATGAACCGCCCGGCCGGGACCGCCGCCCGGTTGCCCGGTGGTACCCGGTGACCGGCACGACGGACGGCGGCGACGCCCCGGTGCGGGTGTTGATCGTCGACGACGACGCGCTGGTCCGCGCCGGGCTGTCGATGATTCTCGGTGGCGTGCCGGACCTGCGGGTGGTGGGCGAGGCGGCCGACGGCGACGAGGTGCCCGCCGCCGTCGCCGGGTGCGCGCCCGACGTGGTCCTGATGGACATCCGGATGCCCCGGGTGGACGGGTTGGCCGCCACCGAGGCGCTGCGGGCGCTGCCGCACCCGCCGGAGGTGCTGGTGCTGACCACCTTCGACGCCGACGAGCAGGTGCTGCGGGCGTTGCGGGCCGGCGCGGGCGGCTTCCTGCTCAAGGACACCCCACCCGCCGAGATCGTCCGGGCGGTGCGCCGGGTGGCCGCCGGCGAGGCGACCCTGTCGCCGACGGTGACCCGGCAGCTGATCAGCCACCTGACCGACGGGCCGACGCCGGGCCCGGACCCGCGCCGGGACCGGGCGCTGCGGCTGCTGGCCGGGCTCACCGAGCGGGAACGGGAGGTGGCGGTGGCGCTCGGCCAGGGCCGGAGCAACGCGGAGATCTCGGCGGAGCTGTTCATGAGCGTGGCGACGGTGAAGGCGTACGTGTCGCGGCTGCTGACCAAACTGGCGTTGAACAACCGGGTCCAGGTGGCGCTGCTGGTCCACGACGCGGGCCTGGCCTGACAGCACCAGACCCTCAGAGTTGATACCCTCATCTGTGGTGGTATCACCGATGAGAGTATCGGAGCTGGGCGTGGACGGCTTTGTGGGACGTGACCGGGAACTCGGCCTTCTCGACGGCATCCTGGGCAAGGTCAGCCGGGGTGGGCGGGCCGGACGCCCCGGTCGGGCGCTGTTGATGCGTGGACGTCGTCGGGTCGGCAAGTCCCGGTTGGTCGAGGAGTTCGTCGACCGGGCCGGGGTCCCCTACCTGTTCTTCACCGCATCCGCCCAGCCCACCCTGGCTGCCGATCTCGCCCTGTTCGTCGAGGCCGTGGTCGGGTCCAGCCTGCCCGGTGCGCAACTCTTCGCCGCCCAACGCCCGAGCACCTGGGACGCCGCGCTCACCCTGCTGGCCGCCGCCCTGCCGACGGACCGGCCGGCCGTGGTGGTGCTCGACGAGTTGCCCTACCTGATCGCCACGGACCCCGGACTGGAGGGCACCCTGCAGAAGGTGTTCGACCGGGAGTTGTCACGGCTGCCGGTGCTGTTGGTCTGCATCGGCTCCGACCTGGCGATGATGGAGGCGCTGAACGACTACGGGCGGCCGTTCCACCAGCGGGCGACGGAGCTGGTGGTGCCGCCGCTGAGCCCCACCGACGTCCGGGACATGCTCGGGGCGGCACCGGCCGACGCCTTCGACGCCTATCTGGTCTCCGGCGGCCTGCCGCTGATCCTCGACGAGTGGCCCGCCGGGGCCGGCCTCGCCGACTACCTCGCCGAGGCGGTCACCGACCCGACCTCCGCCCTGCTGGTCAGTGCGGAACGGGCGCTGGCCGCCGAGTTCCCGACCCAGTCGCAGGCCGGTCTGGTGCTGCGGGCCATCGGTTCCGGTGAACGCACCTTCTCCCTGATCGCGCGAGCGGCCGGTGACCTGCCCCAGGCCTCGCTCAGCCGGGCACTGCGGTTGCTGGCCGACAAGCGCATCGTCGAGGTGGCCACCCCGCTGTCCACCCGCCCCTCCCGGGAGACCCGTTACACCGTCGCCGACCCGTACCTGCGCTTCTGGCTGACCTTCCTCGGCCCGTACCTGCCCGAGATCGAGCGCGGACGGGGCGATCTCACCCTCGCCAGGATCCGCACCTCCTGGACGTCCTGGCGGGGCCGGGCGATCGAGCCGGTGGTACGGGAGGCGCTGCGGCGACTGCCGGCCGGCCACCTGCCCGACGACACCGCCGTGGTGGGCGGCTACTGGACCCGGACCAACGACCCGGAGATCGACCTGGTCGGGGCGGACCGGGGGCCGGTCGCCCGGCGGATCACCTTCGTCGGCTCGGTGAAGTGGCTGGAGAACCGACCCTTCGACGGGCACGACCTGGGTCGGCTCACCCTGCACCGGTCCCGGCTGCCCGGTGCCGACGAACAGGTGGCGCTGCTGGCGGTCGCCCGGGCCGGTGCGGTGGTGGACGGTGTGCGGGTGTTGACGCCGGAGGATCTGCTCACCGCCTGGGGGGATTGAACCGCCGCCGGTCACCGCCCGTACCACTGCGCGAGGATGCGTTGCGGCGATTCAGCCGCAACTGCTGCCGAACTGCGGGAGGCCTGCCGTGCGAGTTGGTGAGCAGTCGACGGACCCCATCGATCAGGTTCTGGGTGAGGTGCCGGTGCCCGCCTCGTTGACACCCGAGGACGTCCGGCTCGCGGTGCGGGCGGTGGTGGTGCACGCCGCCGAGGAATGGCCCAACGGGCCGCTGTGCCGCAACGACGGTGCGTCCTACCCGTGCCGGTTGCACCGCTGGGGACGGCGGGTGCTGGAGAACCACGGATTGAACGAGCGTCAGATCGACGCGCTGATCCGGCACGGAAACCCGTTCGTGCACGTGCCCTTCCCGTTTACGTACACCACGCCCCGGCCCGGCACGGCCCCGGCGCGGACCGCCCCGGCGGCCGGCTACCCGGCCCGTGACCAGGTCGGCCGACCCGGCACACCCGGGGCGCGGCCCACCACTTCGGGGCTGCGGCCCGGGGTGCGCTCCGGCGTGCCGGGACGGCCGGTGGCGCCCCCGCCACCGCGCCGCGCTGGCCCCGGGCGAGCTGAGCGGGCAGGCCCGTCCGGCGCCCCTGGTGCCCCGACGCCGGCCCGGCCCCGATGATCCCGTGGGGCCGGACCGGCGTCGGCCAGTGTGCCGGTCAGCGGCTGACGCCGCAGTCGGGAGCCGCCCAGCTGGTGCGGTTCGTCGACGTGTCGCGGTTGTTCTCCCGCCGGGAGTCCACGTGGACGTGGTCGTCGTGGCCGGCGTACCCGGGACCGTAGATGCCGCTGAACCCGTGGTCGCGGGAGGCGCGGGCGATCTCGCAGAGTGACCTGCTGCCCGAGGTCAGGTCGGCGGCGTTGCCGTAGAGGTGCTGGCTGTCCGACGCCCCGCCGACCTGCTTGTTGCAGTTGGAGTCGCGGAAGCCGCTGGTGACGTTGAGCGGCTTGTCGCCCAGGCCGCGCCGCAGCGCCTCCAGTTTCCACATGGTGCGCACGGCGGTGGCCTTGGTGTCGGTGGCGGAGACCGGACCGCCGCTCCACCCGCCCTCGCCACAGCCGTCGTCCAGTTCGCGGTAGCTGAAGTGGGCCGGCGTGCAGTCGTTGTCCTGCAGCTGGTAGAGCTTGGTGAAGGTCTGCCGGCCGGCGACGCCGTCGCTGCGCAGCCCGTACGCGGTCTGGAAGCGCTTGACCGCGGCGGTGGTCTCGGGGCCGAAGTCCCCGTCGATCCGGACGATTCCCCCGCGGCCCGCCCAACCGGCGACCCGGATCTGCAACTGGCGGACGTCATCGCCGGAGCGCCCCTGGTAGAGGTCGCGTTTCCAGGTGTAGCAGCCGTCGGCGTGGGCCGCTGGCGCGGCGACCACCGTGGCGATCGCGGCTCCCGGCAGAGCCAGGGCGAACGCGACGAGTGCCCGCTTCACAGTGTTCTGGCGCACAGAAGTCCTCCCGATTGGCAGTGATTGGGGTGGTGAACAGGGCATCGCCCGGGACGTCCTGCGACTTCCACCCTGACAGCTGGCCGGCTGATTCGCGGTGATAAAGGGGAATTGTCCTCACAGTTGGTGATAGCTGGGTGTCACCTGTGAATTGCGGTGAATTGCAATTCGGTCAGGTCGTGCCGGCGCGGGACGGATTTCCCCATAGCGGCGGAGTATCCCGAAACGGATCAGTCGGGCATCCAGGGTGATGTGGGTTCGTGACCGGGACCCGGTAACGTCGTCCGCGCCGGCGAGGTCGGGGAGGTGCAGGTGGCGCGGGGCGGGGTCTTCTGTGTCGAGGGGCAGTGGCACCGTGACCTCAACGAACGCGGGTCCGTGCTGCCCACCCTCGACCTGCTCGAACGGCTCGGCCGCATCCGCTACATCCACAAGGACGCCGCCACCCGCGACGAGCTGTTCTACTTCCTCGACCGCTGGCTGCTCAAGCAGTACGCCGACCACCGGGTCGGCTTCTTCGCCATGCACGGCGAGCCCAGCCGGCTCTGCCTCACCGACTGGGACTCCGTCGAGCTGGCCGACGTCGCCGAGCGGATGGCCGGCCGGGCCGAGGGCCGGCGGCTCTACTTCGGCAGCTGCTCGGTGCTGCGCGCCTCCGACGCCACGCTGCGCGACTTCCTCGACGTCACCGGCGCGGCCCTGATCTGCGGTTTCACCCGCGAGGTCGACTGGGTCGAGTCGGCCGCCTTCGAGACGGTGCTGCTCGACGTGCTCGCCAACGGCCAGCGGCACAACGCCGCCGAGCTGCGGATGGGCTCGGCGCACTGGGCGCCGCTCGCGGCGTACCTCGGGTTCCGGGTGATCTACGCCAACGGCCGCGCCTGGCGGCCCACGGCCCGGCCCCGGGTCCCCGCCCAGCCCGCGCCGGGCCGGGTCGGCGGCCGGTCCGGTTGACGCCCGCCGAGTCGCCGGCCGACGGGCCTGGTAGAACCGGGGGATGGCACGCAGCATCGCAACCACCACCCGGGTCGACCGGGACGCCCTGATCGAGTTCGTCCGTCCCCGGCACCGGGTGCTGCTGATGACCACCCGGGCCGACGGCCGTCCGCAGTCCTCCCCGGTCGCCTGCGGGGTCGACGCCGCCGGGCGGTTGATGATCTCCACCTATCCGGAACGGGCCAAGGCCGCCAACATCCGCCGTGACCCCCGGGTCTCCGCCTGCGTGCTCTCCGACGACTGGGACGGCCCGTGGGTGCAGGTCGACGGGGTGGCCGAGGTGCTCGACCTGCCCGACGCGCTGGAGCCGCTGGTGGACTACTTCCGCAGCATCTCCGGGGAACACCCGGACTGGGACGAGTACCGGGCGGCCATGGTGGCGCAGGGCAAGTCGCTGATCAGGATCACCGTCGAGAGCTGGGGCCCGATCGCCACCGGCGGTTTTCCGGCCCGGCTCGCCGACTGACCCGGCCGGCACCGCCGCTGCCGGCCGGGGCGGTGCCGCCGCCGGCAGGCCCGGCTCAGCCGACCAGGGCCGCGTAGACGAGCTGGCGGAGCTGGGAGCGCAGCGGGTAGGTGCTCGACGGCATCAGCTGGGTGAACAGCAGCGCGGTGATCTCCTCGGCCGGGTCGACCCAGAACGCGGTGCTGGCCAACCCACCCCAGTAGTATTCGCCGACGCTGCTCGGCACCTTGGCCGGCACCGGGTCCTGCACCACGGCGAAGCCCAGCCCGAAGCCGATGCCGTCCAGCACCGTCTCGGCGAACCCCTGCGGCTGCAACGACGCCAGGTCGCCGCCGCCGGGCAGGTGGTTGCGGGTCATGTAGCGCACCGTCCGGGGCCCGAGCAGTCGTACGCCGTCCAGCTCGCCGCCGCGCAGCAGCAGCTGGGTGAACCGGTGGTAGTCGGCGGCCGTGGAGACCAACCCGCCCCCGCCGGACAGGCACTGCGGCGGGGCCAGCGCGGCGGCACCGAGCTGATCGGCGCGGACCGCCCGACCGGTGCCGGGGTGCGGGGTGTAGAGGGCGGCGAGCCGCTTGGCATCCGCCTGGTCGACCCAGAACCCGGTGTCGGTCATGCCCAGCGGGGCGAGGATGCGGGTGGTGAGGAAATCGGCCAGGCTCTGCCCGGAGAGCACCTCGACGAGCCGGCCGAGCACGTCGGTGGAGACGCCGTAGTTCCAACCCGTGCCGGGCTGGAACAGCAGCGGCAGCTTCGCCATCCCGGCACTGGCCCCGGCCAGGTCCAGCCCCGGCGGGACGCCGAGGTCGTAGCCGGCGGCCCGGTAGAGCGCGTCGACCACCGAGGTCTGCGCGAACCCGTAGGTCAGCCCGGCGGTGTGGGTGAGCAGGTGCCAGACCCGGATCGGCTCGACCGCCGGCACGGTGTACGCCTTGAGCGCCGAGCCCTTGTCGAAGACCCGGACGTCGGCGAACTCCGGCAGCCAGCGGCTGATCGGGTCGGTCAGCTCGAACCGGCCCTCCTCCCACAGCATCATCGCCGCGACCGAGGTGATCGGCTTGGTCATCGAGTAGATCCGCCAGATGGTGTCCGGCTCGACCGGGGTGCCCGCCTCCAGGTCGCGCAGCCCGTGGACCGAGGAGTGCGCGACCTCGCCGCGCCGGGTGACCACGATCTGCCAGCCGGCCAGCCGCCCGTCGTCGACGTACCGGCCGAAGTGGTCGTCGATCCGGGCCAGCCGGCCCGGGTCGAAGCCGATGCGGTCCGGGTCGGTGCTGCGTGCCACGTTCACGTCACCGAACGTACTAGCCGGTGCGCGCCGGGCGGTAGGTGCGCCGACGGTGTCGGTGCTCGCACCTATGGTGGAGCGATGCCGCAGGCCGCCGAGGACGAGACGTTCCGCCACACCGACTGGTACGCCGAGGAGTTGGTCGACCGGCACTTCGTCCGCTGCGTCTTCTCCGACGTCGACCTGACCGAAGCGGTCAGCCGGGGCGCCTCGTTCACCGAGTGCTCCTTCGGCGGGGTGTCGTTCAACTCCTCCCGGCACACCGACTCGGCCTTCGTCCGCTGCGTGTTCCGCCGGTGCAACCTGTTCGAGGCCGAGTTCACCGGCTGCAAGCTGGTCGGCAGCACGTTCGACCAGTGCGAGCTGCGTCCGTTGCGGGTGTCGGGTGGGGACTGGTCGTTCGTCGCGCTACCCGGGGCCGACCTGCGCGGCGCGCAGCTCAGCGACGTACGGATGCGTGAGGCCGATCTGACCGGGGCGAATCTGACCGGCGCGACCCTGGCCCGGGTGGACCTGTCGGCCGCCCAACTGCACGCGGTGCGGTTCACCGGGGCCGATCTGCGGGGCAGCGACCTCACCGCGCTGGACCCGACGGCGGTCGAGCGGGCCGGCGCGGTGATCGACCCGGAGCAGGCGATGGTGCTCGTCCAGTCGTTGGGTTTCGAGATCCGCTGACGACCACCTATTATTGATCTCCGCGCCATCGTGAGGTTGAGCTGGGCTTTCATGATTGGCAGGTAACTTTCCATCGCTCGCACTTGGTAACAAACTGGAAACGCCCACCCGCTGGCATATGGCGCATCCCGGCCCTGGAATGACAACGTGAGAACGCTCACGGCGCGACCGCACCCCCTCCCCGACCGGTCGCGGGCGTCGGGCTGGGGAGTGGGACACACGTGAACGACCAAGAAACCTGGCGGATCGGGCCGGGCCCGACGACGCGTATCGCGCAGCGTCGGGAGGCCCGACGTCGGCAACGTCGCCGCTGGGCGATCGAGGCGGTGGCCGGCCTGGCCTGCCTCGCGGTGCTGGTGACCTATCTGGGTCCGGATTCGGACCCGCCGGAGTCCGACCTGGTGCTGCCGGCCGGCGCGCCGACCCCGGCCGGATACCCGACCGGGGCGGCGGGGGTGGGCGTTTCGGCCGAGGCCGGGGTCGTCACGCCCGGGTTGCAGCCCCGGGAACGCACCCCGCCACCGAGCGAGCCACCGACGCCGACCGCCACCCCGGTGGCGTCCCCGGCCGCGCCGACGCTGAGCGTCTCCCGGGCCGACGTGCCCGCCGAGGTGGACCTGACCGCGCTGGGCACCCGGGACTGGGTGCACTGGGGGCTCAACCGGCCGGAGACCCTGGTCCGCAAGGGCGGCGGCAGCGGCGAGATCCGGGACGAGGGCGGTCGGGGCGCACGCGACCGGTACGACACCAACCCCGAGCTGTTCGGCTGGCGCGACGGCGCTCCGGTGCCGGCCGTCTCCGCCACCGGCACCGGCGTGTTCGTCTGCGGTGTCGGTAACGGGTTCGCGCTGGCCGTGGCGGGTGACGGGGAACCGCGAACGGTGCACCTCTTCGCCGGGGTCTGGATGGCCCAGGGGCGGCTGGACGCGCGGCTGTCCACCGGCGGGGCGACCCGCACGCTGCGGCTGGAGGACCCGCACACCACCCACACCGCCCAGTTCGTCATCCGGTACCAGGCGCCCCGGGGTGCGAAGCTGCTGATCCGCTGGACCGTCGAGAAGACCTTCAACAGCAGCTGCGGCAACGTGAACCTCCAGGCGGCAGCGGTGCGTTGAGTCGTTAGCCCTCCTTTGGGCTTTATGTCGGGATAGCGTGGCCGGGTCGATGCCCACGAGCTACCCGGAGGCCCAGATGTCGACCGACGAGCAGGTGCTGGACAGCCCCGAGGGCTGGGTCGCCGATCACATCCGGCGGTACGTCGCGACCGGCGGCGTCGAGGGGCACGAGTGGCAGCCGGGCGTCTTCACGCTGCTGCTGACCACCCGGGGCCGGCGCAGTGGCAAGTTGCGCCGCACCGCGCTCATCTACGGCCGGGACGGCGACGACTACCTGGTCGTCGCCTCCCAGGGCGGTGCGCCCCAGCACCCCTCCTGGTATCTCAACCTGCGCGACGAACCCGAGGCGCAGGTGCAGGTCGGTGCGGAGGCGTTCACCGTCCGGGCGCGTACCGCCGAGCCGGCGGAGCGGGCCCGGATGTGGCCGACGATGACCGCCATCTGGCCGGCCTACAACGAGTACCAGAGCAAGACCGACCGGGAGATCCCGGTGGTGGTGTTGCAGCGGCGCTGACCCATCGGGCGCGCTCAGCAGACGATCGGCTTGACCCAGGAACACTCCCGGCCCTCGGGCACCCGTGGTGACTCCGGGGCCACCGGCGGCGTCGCGCGCGTCGACCTGCCGTCCGCCTCCCGGTAGGAGGCCAGCGCGATGGCGATCTGGTCCTCCAACGCCTTGACCGACGAGGTGAGGTAGTTGTTGAACACCACCGAGAAGGCCAGCACCCGCCCGTCGCCGTCGGTGGCGTAGCCGGACAGGGCGGACACCCCCGCCAGGCTGCCGGACTTGGCGTGCACGTTGTCCGCCGCCGCCGTGCCGCGCATCCGGCTGCGCAGGGTGCCACCGACGAGGCGCTCGGCGTTTCCGGCGATCGGCAGCGCCGCGTACCAGGTGTCGAACCAGGGTTCCCGGCGGACGGCGGAGAGCAGGGCGACGAACTCGTCGGCCGGGATCAGGTTGCGCCGGGACAACCCGGAGCCGTCGAGTTGGCGCAGGGTGCCGGTGTCCATTCCGGTGTCGGCGACGTACTCGCTGATCGCGGTCAACCCCGCCGGCCAACTGCCGGAACCGGAGATGACCCGGCCGATCTCCTTGGTCAGCACCTCGGCGTGCCCGTTGTTGGACAACTTGAGAAAGGGCACCAGCAACTCGGCCAGGGCCATCGAGTCGTGCCGGGCCACCGGCGTGGCGTCCGCCGGGGTGGCCCGGCCGGGCACGGTCCGACCGAGCACCCGGACCCCGTGCCGGCGCAGCGCGTCCCGGAAGACGGCGGCGGCGTAGCCGGTGGGTTCCCAGACGGTCATCCAGTCGCTGGTCGCCGCCGCGCCGACCGCGATCCGGCCGGTGACCACGATGGTGTTGCCGCCGTGCGTCCGCTCGAACGACAGCGTCGTCTCGCCGTCGGCGACCGTCTCGGCCCGGTTGTCGATCCGCAGGTAACCGTTGGGCGGGCTCAGGGTCACCACCGGCTTCGCCCCGGCCGCGCCCGCCGGGGCGGCCCGCACGATGACGGTGCCCGCGTCGTAGTCGGTGTCCGGCGCCACGGTCAGCGCGGAGACCTGCGCGGCGTAGTAGTAGGACTCGTCGTCCCAGGCCCACTCCGCACCGAGCCGGGCGGCGTCGTAGCGGGTGTCGTCGGCGACCAGGTGCCCGGTCACCATCCGTACCCCGTCGGCGGCGACCCGGGCGGCCAGCGCGTCGTAGTCGGCGGCCAGCATCGTCGGGTCGCCGCCGCCCCGCAGGTAGAGGTTGCCGGCGACGAGCCCGGCCCGACGCCGGCCGTCGGTGAGCACGTCGGTGCTGAACCGGTGCCCGGGGCCGAGCAGCGCCAGGGCTGCCGTCGACGTCAGCAGCTTGGTGTTGGAGGCGGGCACCAGTTGGCGGTCGCCGTTGCGGTCGTAGAGGGTCCGGCCGGTGGCCGTGTCCACCACGACCACCCCGGCCTGCGCCCCGGCGAGCCGGGGGTCGGCGAGGACGGCGTCGATGGTGGCGTGCAGCCGGGTGGCCGCCGGGCCGGGTGACTCGGCGGTGGCCGGAAGCGCACCGGCGGCGGCCACGGTGGCGACCAGTGCCACCAGCGCCAGCGTCCGGGGAAAGAGACGACGATGCATGCGCTGACGCTGTCACGAAGATTTCCGTCAAGCAAGCCGCGACACCGTAGATTTTCTTCCCAGGGTGATGGTCCCGGGCCGGTGGTCCGCCGGTGGCGGTCAGGTCGGGTCCGGCGCAGCCGGATCGGGCGCGTCGGGCTCGGCGCGGAAGTGCCGGCTCGGCTCCACCAGCAGCGGGGCGGCCAGTGCGGCCAGCGCCCCGCCGAGCAGCGGGAAGACGATGAACACCCACAGTTGCCGCAGCGCCGCACCGCCTTCGAACACGGCCGGGCCGAACGACCGGGCCGGATTGATCGAGGTGCCGTCCAGGGTGATCCCCACCAGCAGCACCGCCACCAAGGTCAGGCCGATCGCCAGGCCGGCGAAGCCGGCGTGCTCGACCCGACTCGTCACCACCAGCACCACCAGCACGAACAGGAACGTCAGGACGACCTCCAGCACCGCCGTGCCTCCCCGGTTGATGTGCACCCCGTAGCCGTTGGTGCCCAACGCCCCGGTCTGGTCCGCCACTCCTCCCCAGCGCACCAGCCCCCAGATGACGAAGCTGGCCACCGTGGCCCCCACGAACTGCGCGATCCAGTACGCGACCGCGCCGACCACGGAGATCTTGCCGGAGAGCAGCACCCCCATCGTCACCGCGGGATTGAGGTGCGCGCCGGAGAGCGGGCCGATCGCGTACACCAGCCCCACCAGGACGAACCCGAAGGCCAGCGCCACGACCACCACTCCGCCCTGCATCTGGGCGAAGACTGCGGTGCCCACTCCGACGAAGACCAGCAGCAGGGTGCCGAGCAGTTCGGCGGCGTACCTTCTGGCAGCGTCCATGCGCTCAGGGTAGGAAGGATCAGGGCGCTGAGGAGCGGAAACGGGGATGTTCGGCGGGGGCCTTCGACAGACCCCGCTCTATTTGACGAACCCCCGGGCAGCGGGCACGGTGGGTGGGAGGGCCGCGCGAAGGCGCCCCGAATCACCCGGCGGGCACCGGCCCGCCGCAGGGAGCGCGCAACTGTCGTCGCGCGACGTCCGATCCCGAACATCCCGAAGATGCCGAGGAGTCCCGCCATGCTCACCATGACCGACAACGCCGTGCTCGTGATCCGTGACCTCACGGCCCAGCAGGACGTCGCCCAGGACGGCGGGCTGCGGATCGCCGCCGACACCGAGGCCGGCGCGCTGACCATCGAACTGGTGCCCGTGCCGGCGCAGGGCGATCAGGTCGTCGACACCGAGGGGGCCCGCATCTTCCTCGACCCCGATGCCGCCGAACTGCTCAACGACACCTCCGTGGACGCCTCCGTCGACGACGAGGGCGTGGTCCAGTTCGGCTTCACCGAGCAGGAGTGACCCGATCAGCGGGCCCGCCAGTGCTCTCCGCCGCGATGCGGCCTGGTGAACCCGTCCCGGTCCTCGGCGCTCGTCGGCGGGGCCCGACGACGCCCGTCGACCGGACCGGTCAACTCCGTCAGCACGTGCGCCAGATGGTGCGAGGTGCTCCACGCCGTCCAGTTGGCCGGTGAGCCGGCCCCGGTCGCCCGGCGGGCCCGCCGCAGCAACTCGTGGTCACCCCAGGAGAAGCTCGCCCCGGCGGGCGGCCAGTGTGCGGCGGTGACCAGAGTGCGGCACAGGTCGGCGAACCGCTCGTCGCCCCGGCCACCCCGCCGCGACCAGCGGTAGATCCACCACCCGTCCTCGGTGGTGTACCGCACCGTGGGCAGCCGGTCGCCCGGCTCCACGTCGCCCGGCGGGGCGGCGACCACCCCGTAGTCGCCGTACCCCACGCCCAGGTCGGCCAGCCGACGCCAGAACAGCAGGTCCCAGCGGTCCACCCGGACCGGTTCGTCGGTGCGCAGCCGGGACAGCGACGGCGGCATCCCGCCGGCAGCCACGGTCACCGTGCGCCAGGCGTGCCGGCAGGCCCAGTCCACCATCCACCGCACCCGGGGCTCGGCGGCCCGAAGGTCGGCGAGGCAGCACACGTCACCGGCGTCGACCAGCAGGTCGCACTGCTCCGGGACCAGCCCGGTCCGCCGCCACACCCGCTCCACCGCCGTCGTGGCGGCATCCGGGCCGGCCCGGTCCCGGCCGACCCGCAACCGCACCACCGCACCCCGGGCGTACGCGCGACAGGCCGCGCCGTGCGCCGCCAACCGCCGGTCGCCGCACGCCAACCCGACCACCGGGAGCACCGGTACGTCCCACCGGGCCAGCTCGCCACCCGGCCCTTCGGGCAGCGCGCAGACATCGACGGCCGGCACCAACCCGGCGGGCAGCCGGCGCAGCAGCTCGGGCAGGCCGGTGTCGGTCGTGGACACGTCGAGGAGCGGGGCGACCAGGGGAGCCGAGGCGCTGTCCAGATGACCCAGCGCCTCCAGCTCACCCCGTCTGCTGGTGAGGATGGGTCGGTAGACGGGTTCCGCCACCCGACCCCCGGGGGCGGGCACCATACCTCAATCTACCGGGCCGACCGCCCCCGTCACAGGGGTTGCCCGGTAATCGTGGTGACGGATCGGCGTCGTACCCGGGCCCTCCACATCGGGCATTGACAGTGGTCGGTGCCGGTGATGGCATGGGTGGGCGGCACGCCGGGCGTGGAAGGGCATCCGAACACCATGTCCCCGCTCCATCCTGCCCGGAAGGCGTACCCCCATGACATCGTCGCGTCACCGTGCCGGCCTGCTCGCGGCGTTGACCGCCGCCGCGCTGCTGCTGGCCGTCCCGCTGCCCGCCCGGGCGCTCGCGGTGCCCGAGCCGACCACCCCGGTCACCGGCAACGCCACCCACTTCGACGGCCTCGGCGCCCCGTACGGCGGCTGCGGCCTGCCCCAGTCGGAGCTGGACTCGCCGGACTTCGTCGCGCTCAACGCCTACGACCTGCCCGGTGACTACTCGTCGTACCCGATCCGGCCGATTCCGGCCAGCCAGGCGGCGAAGATCGGCCTGTGGAACAACGGCCTGAACTGTGGTCGCTTCGTCCGGGTCACCGTCGGCGACTACTGCACCGGCGTCAACGACGGCGCACCCGGGCAGCCGTTCTGCCGCAACGGCTCGTGGACCACGGACGCCTACAACGGGGCGACGTTGACCATGGTGGTGGCGGACAGTTGCGGCGACGGCAACGCCTGGTGCCGCGACGATCCCTACCACCTGGACCTCTCCACCGCCTCGCTCAACCGGTTCGTCCGGAACGGGACGCCGGTGGGGGACATGAACCCCACCCACTGGAACAACCGGCACGTCTCCTGGTCGTTCGTGCCCGCGCCGAACTACTCCGGTGACATCCGGATCGGCTTCATGAAGGGCGCCCAGCGGTACTGGCCGGCGATCGCCGTCTCGCACCTGGCCAACGGCATCCACGGGGTGGAGTACCTGGCCGGTGGGGTGTGGACGGCCGCCACCATGAACAGCGACATGGGACAGTCGTACGTGATCGGGGCGACCGCCTCCGGCGGCACCGACTTCCAGATCCGGGTCCGCGACGCGGCCGGCACGCTGGTCAACAACGGTCGGGTCTACCGCTTCGCGCTGCCCGCCTCCTGCGGCGGAACGTGCGCGGCGGCGTACACCCCGGCCGACTACACCACCTCGGACGGGCCCACCCCGACCCCCACTCCCACCGCCACCCCGACCGCGACCCCCACCCCGACCGCGACCCCCACTCCCACCGCGACGCCGACGGCCACCCCGACCGCGACCCCCACCGGGACGCCGGCGCCGGTGACCGGTTGCTCGGCCGGCTACCGGGTGACCGGCTCCTGGTCGGGTGGTTTCCAGGCCGAGGTGACGGTCCGCAACATCGGCGGTGCCGCCAGCACCGGCTGGAGCACCGCGCTCACCTTCGCGGGCACCCAGCAGATCGCCTCGTCCTGGAGCGCCACGGTCAGCCAGTCCGGCCGGCAGGTCACCGCGACCAACGCCAACTACAACGGGAACCTGAGCCCCGGCGCGACCACCACCTGGGGGCTCGTCGTCACCGGCGACAACCAACCCCCGACGGTGCTGACCTGCGCCGCCCGCTGACCCACGGCCGAGCCGGTGCCCGACCCCGGTGCACCGGTGCGGTCGTCGCCCCGCCCGGGGGACGTGCCGAAGGGGCGACCGGCAGAGCCGGCCGTCTCACCCGTCCGTCCCGGGCGGGGCGAGCCGTACCCCGACCCCTCGGACGGTGTGCAGGTAACGCGGCTGCTGGGCGCTCTCCCCGAGCTTGCGGCGCAGCCAGGACAGGTGCACGTCGACGGTCTTGTCCGCCCCGCCGTAGGGAATCCGCCAGACCTCGGTGAGCAGCTCCCGTTTGGTCACCACCGCGCCGGGCCGGCCAGCGAGGTGGTGCAGCAGGTCGAACTCGCGCGGGGTCAGCTCCACCGGCACGTCGTCCAGGGTGACCTGACGGGCGCGCGGGTCGATGCGCAGCCCGCCGACCACCAGCGCGGCTTCCTCGTCGGGCCGGTCGGGGCCGCCCCGGCGCAGCACGGCCCGCACCCGGGCGTCGAGCTGGACGGCGGTGAACGGCTTGACCACGTAGTCGTCCGCCCCGGCGTCGAGCAGCCGGACGATCTCCCGCTCGTCGTCGCGGGCGGTGGCCACGATCACCGGTACGGCGCTGACCGCGCGCAACATCCGCAGCAGCTCGCCGCCGTCCAGGTCGGGCAGGCCGAGGTCGAGCACGACGAGGTCGGGTCGGTCGTCGAGGGTGTGCCGTAGCCCCTCCATCGCGGTCGACGCGGCGGCCACCGCGTGCCCCCGGTCGCGCAGCGCCCGGACCAGCGGGGTGCGGATGGTCAGGTCGTCCTCGACGAGCAGCAGTCGGGCCACCCCAGCAGGCTAGCCCCGGCCGGCAGCCGGGCCGGCGGCCGGGCGCACGACGGCCGGCGTACGGAGTTTCCACAGCTCGGCAGGCAGATACGGGCGCACGGCGCCGTACGGCCCATCGGCCGTCCGTCGCCGCGCTCCGACCGTCTCCCACCACCGCAGCCATCCGGCGGTACGCCAGCGGGGACCTGGTTCGACCGGTGCGATCGCTGCGCCGGTCGAAGTGCTCGTTGCCCGATTCGGCGACCGGCAAACCTTCCCAGGGTGGGGAATTCCATCATCTGCACAGCCCGGCGTGATTCGTTGCCGTTGCGGGTATGGGCGGGACATGGAGCATTTCACGATCGCGACGGTCGCCCAGAAGAGCCCGGACTTCCGCCGGGTGCTCTGGACCGGCGAGAAGACCCAGTTGGTGATCATGACCATCCCGCCGGGCGGTGAGATCGGCGAGGAGGTCCACGACGGGATCGACCAGATCCTGACCTTCGTCAGCGGCACCGGCGAGGCCCGGGTCGGCGGGGAGACCCGGGAGGTCGCCCAGGGTGACCTGGTGGTGGTGCCGGCCGGGACGAAGCACAACTTCGTCAACACCGGGCCCAACCCGCTGGTCCTCTACACCGTGTACGGCCCGCCGGAGCACGCCGACCAGGTGGTGCACCGGACCAAGGAGGAGGCCGACGCGGCGGAGGCCGCCGGTGAGGACGAGCCGCCGACCTCCTGACCCGGCCCCGCCGAGGACCGTCGCAGGGCCCCGACCCGCGCCGATGCGCGCCGGGGCCCTGCGCGTGCCGGGTTCCCGCACATTCCTGGGGCGCCGCGCGGGCCGGGTTCCTGCGCGGGCCGGTCCCCTCCGCCACCGAGGGGACCGGCGGGACAGGGGACGCCGGCCGGCCTCGGCCCGAGGTCAGCGCACGGGTACGCCGGAGACGTCCACCGTCTCCGGGTACTTCAGCCCCGAGCCCGTGTTCAGCACCACCACCCGCTCGTCGGCCCGGATCCAGCCACCGGCCCGCAGGTGCCGGGCGGCGGTCAGGCAGGCCGCCCCCTCCGGGCAGAGCAGCAGCCCCTCCCGGGCGGCGAAGTCCCGCAGGTCGGCGAGGATCTCCGCATCGTCGACGGCGACCGCCGTGCCGCTGCTCTCCCGCAGCGCGGTCAGGATCAGCTCGTCGCCCAGCGGGGCCGGCACGGTGATCCCGAACGCCACCGTGTGCGCCTCGACCCAGGGCCGGGCCCGGTCCTCACCGGCGGCGAACGCCCGGACGATCGGCGCGCAGCCGGTGGACTGCACGGCCACCAACCGGGGCAGCTTGTCGCCCACCCAGCCCAGCTCGCGCAGCTCGTGCAGGGCCTTGTGGATGCCGATCAGGCCGACCCCGCCACCGGTCGGGTAGATGATCACGTCGGGCACCTGCCAGCCGAGCTGCTCGACGATCTCGTACCCCATCGTCTTCTTGCCCTCCAACCGGTACGGCTCGCGCAGTGTGCCGGCGTCGAAGATCGCCCCGTCCGCGTCGGCCACCAGCTCGGCCACCCAGCGTCCGGCGTCGCCGATCAACCCGTCCACCAGGCGCAGGTCGGCCCCGGCGGCCACGCACTCCCGGCGGCAGATGGCCGGGGCGTCCAGCGGCATCACGATGGTCGCCGCCATCCCGGCCCGTGCCGCGTACGTCGCCCAGGCCGCTCCGGCGTTGCCGTTGGTGGGCATGGCCAACCGCTGTACGCCCAGCTCCCGGGCCCGGCTCACCCCGACGGCCGCTCCGCGGGCCTTGAACGACCCGGTCGGGGTGAGCCCCTCGTCCTTGACGATCAGGTCGTCGATGCCGATCTCGTGGCCGTACGCGGGGGCGCGCAACAGCGGCGTCCACCCCTCGCCCAGCGTGGTGACGTGCCGCTCGTCGGCCACCGGCAGCAGCTCCCGGTAGCGCCACAGGTCGGCCGGGCGTAACCCGAACCGCTCCGGGGTCACCGTGGCGGCCACCGCGGCCAGGTCGTAGCGGGCCAGCAGCGGTGAGCCGCACGTGCAGAGGTTGGTGAGCCGGCCGGGGTCGTCCTCCCGGCCGCAGCGGGGACACTCCAGGTGGGTCAGGTACACGATGCTCCTCGCCGTCGGCCCGGGTCGATGCGCGGCACACCGGCATTCTCCGGCAATCCGTCCCGGTTCGCCGGGTGCCCGGCATGTCCGGTGCGATGTCGGGTAGAACGTTGGGCATGGACCTCGACCAACCCACCGTCCTGCTCCCCGGCGACGTACGGATGCCGCTGCTCGGTTTCGGCACCTGGCAGGCCACCGGCGAGGCCGGCTACGACGCCGTGCTGTCCGCGTTGGACGCCGGCTACCGGCACATCGACACCGCCACCATGTACGGCAACGAGGAGGAGGTGGGTCGGGCGGTCAGGGAGAGCGGACTGCGCCGGGAGGACGTCTTCATCACCACCAAGCTGCCGCCGGACCGGGTCGGCCGGGAACGCGAGACGATCGAGGCGAGCCTGCGGGCGCTGGGCACCGACCACGTCGACCTCTGGCTGATCCACTGGCCGCCGTCGTCGCCGGCGGACAGCATCCCGGTCTGGCGCGAGCTGCTGGCCGCCCGGGACGAGAACCTGACCCGGGCGGTGGGGGTGAGCAACTACGCCACCGCCCAGCTCGACGAGCTGATCCAGGCCACCGAGGAGAACCCGGCGGTCAACCAGATCCGGTGGAGCCCGTCGCTGTACGACCGGCAGCGGCACGCCGAGCACCGGGACCGGGGGATCGTGCTGGAGGGCTACAGCCCGTTCAAGGCCAGCGACCTGGCCGATCCGGTGTTGACCCGGATCGCCGCCGCGCACGACGTCTCCCCGGCGCAGGTGGTGCTGCGGTGGCACATCGACCACGAGACCGTGGTGATCCCGAAGTCGGTCACCCCGGAACGCATCCGGGCCAACGCCGCCATCTGGGACTTCTCCCTGACCGCCGAGGAGATGCGCGACATCGACGCGCTGGGCGGCTGAGCGGTCGCCAGGGAGGCCGGCCTGGTCACCCGCGGGCGTCGGGCCGACCCGTGCGACGCCCGCGGTTCCGACCTGGCGGCGTGGGCCGCAGGGGCGCGGGGGGCGTGACCTGTCGGTCACGCCCCCCGCGTGGTGGTGGGTGGTGTGGGGTCAGGCGCGGGCGCAGGCGACGCCGTTGAGCGAGAAGCTGGTCGGCGCCGAGTACGTCCCGTTGAGCGAGCCCTGGTAGCCGAAGGTCGCGCTGCCACCGGGGGAGAGGGTGCCGTTGTGGCTGGTGTTGCGGGCGGTCACCGTGGACCCGCTCTGCGTCACGCTGGCGTTCCAGGAGCTGGTGACCTGCTGCCCGCTGGGCAGGTTGTAGGTCAGGGTCCAACCGTTGATGGCGCTGGAACCCCGGTTGGTGACGGTCACGTCGGCGGTGAAGCCGTTGTTCCACGAGTTCGACGTGTACTTCACCGCGCAGCCGCCGCCGTTGCCCGGGGGCGTGGTCGGCGGGGCGGTGGTGGGCGGCGGGTTGCCACCGGTGTTGACGGTCTGGGAGAAGTTGGTGACGGCCAGCCCGGCGCCGCCCTGCCACGGCTCGAAGCCGGCCTGGATGCTGGTCAGGTACCAGTCGTTGGTGATCGCCCCACGGTTGCGGGTGTCGGCGATGAAGTCCAGCACGTTGAAGCTCATGCCCTGGATCGCCGACGGCGCGACGTACGAGATGACGTTGTTGCCGCCGTTGTTGCCGCGCCACACCTGCCAGCTGCGGCCCGCGATGTTCGCGTTGCCCACCGGCGAGCCGATCGGCTGGATGCTGCCCTGCCGGTTGAACCAGATCATGATCTCCATCGCGTTGACCCCGTCCCGCTTGGGCGACGGGTCGAGCCAGATGTCGTAGGCGGCGTCGTAGATCGCGCCGCCCACGTAGTTGAAGGAGATGCTGCCCGGGGCGCTGCTGATCGACTTGACCTGGGCCGGGAGGTTGGTCCCCGGCGAGCAGTTGGTGTAGTGGCAGCCGACGAAGATCGACGGGTACGACACGGGTGCGCCGTTGGTCGGCGCGGAGCCCTGCTGGCTGGTGATGTTGAAGCCGCTGCCGGTGACGTTGATGCACTGCTGGGCGGTGGTGCCCCAACGGTTGTTCTGGACCACGTACCGGCCGCCGATGACGGTCGAGCCGTACTGCTCGCAGATCTGGGTGTCGGCGGAGGCGGTGCCGCCGAAGGCGACGGCGACGATCGAACCGACGGCCAGGAGGCCGGCGGCGGCGAGGGCCCGCAATGGACGCTTCATGATGCTCCTTGGCTGCGGCGCGGGGGCGCCGGACCTTGTCTCGGATGTGACCGGGAGCGCTCCCATGGTCCTGAACACATTTACATACTTGAAACTATGGCGCAACTGAACCGGTTAAGTTGACAACTATTCACGTCCCTGTACGGGAACCTCGTCCTACCGATGGGGCGCGAGCAGGGCGCGGGCGGTCCGCGCCTGGGCCGCCGCCTCCCGCAACACCGCCGCCAGCCGGGTCCGTGCCTCCGGTCCCAGCCGGTCCACCGGTGCGGCCACCGCGATCGCGTCCACCGCCGCCTCCTGTAGTGGCACGGCCACCGCCACCGCCGCCAGCCCCGGGCTGCACTCCTCCCACTCCTCGGCCCAGCCGCGCCGCCGGACGGCGGCCAGCTCCGCGCGCAGCGCCTCCGGAGTGGTGACCGTCCGACCGGTGACCGCCGGCAGCGGCCACTGGAGCAGCCGGTCGACCTCCTCGTCGGTCCGGGCGGCGAGCAGTGCCTTGCCGGCCGCGGTGGCGTGCGCGGGCAGCCGCCGCCCCACCGCGCAGACCGGCCGGACGATGTGCGCCGAGTCCCGCCGGGCCAGGAGCACCACCGAACCGCGGTCGAGGCGGTAGAGCTGCACCGTCTCGCCGGAGCACTCGGCCAGCCGGTCCAGGGTCACGTCGTAGAGGGCGGCGGCGTCCGCGCCGGCGAGGAACGCCGCGCCGACCTCCAGCGCCCGCAACCCCACTGAGAACCGGGTGCCGGTCGGGTCGGCGGCCACCCACTCGCGGTCCAGCAGGGTCCGCAGGATGGCGTGCAGGCTGCTCTTCGGGATGCCCAGCGCCCGGCTCAGCTCCACCGGCGAGCGGGGGCCGGCGGGGGCGGCCAGCGCCTCCAGCACGTCCAGTGCCCGACCCGCCGACTTGACCGAGCGGTATGACTCGTCCGTCGTCACGCCGTCACTCTAGTGAGACGAGCGACATTCAGCCCATGGGTATTCTTCGATCGAACGGCGTTCAGCTGGCGGAACAACTTTCTGTCCAATCCGGAGTGGTTCGGTGGGGCTCACCGACTCTGGTGTGCGCCGATCGCGCGGAGTAGTGTCTTGCCTTCACCGCGTACCGATCCCCTCCGGAGGCGTACACCACCATGCGTGGCTCCCCCCTGCGCATCCTCGTCGTCGGCGCGGGCATCGCCGGTCTGGCCGTCGCCCGGGCCCTGCGGTTGGCCGGCTTCCGGCCGGACGTCACCGAGAGACTCCCGCCCAACGAACTCACCGACACCGGCCTCTACCTGCCCGGCAACGCCGCCCGCGCGCTGCGTCGACTGGACCTCGACGGCCCGGTCCGCCCCCTCGGGCAGGTGATCCACCGCCAGCGCTTCCTCGACGCCGCGGGCGACCCGCTCTGCGAGGTGGACCTCGACGCGCTCTGGGCCGAGGTGGGCGAGTGCCGGGCGCTGCCCCGCCGCGACCTCTACCAGGTGCTGCTCAGCGGGGCCGGGGGCGCGGTCCGGCACGGCGCCGAGGTGAGCGCCGTCGAGCTGCTGCCCGACGGGGTCGCGGTCACCTTCACCGACGGCACCGGCGGCGAGTACGACCTGGTGATCGGCGCGGACGGCCCCCGCTCGGCGGTGCGCGCCCTGGCCGCGCTCGGCGGCCCGCCCCGGCCCGCGGGTCAGGTGGTCTACCGGGGCGTGGTGCGCGACGGCCCGGACGTCGCCGACTGGACGGCGCTGCTCGGCCGCCGGGCCGGGTTCCTGGTGGTGCCGCTCGGTGCCGGCCGGCTGTACTGCTACGCCGACGAGGCCGGCACCGTCGCGCCGGCCGACCCGGTCGCCCGGCTGCACGAACTCTTCGGCGACTACGGCGGGCCGGTCCCCGCGGTGCTGGCCGCCTGGCACGACGTCCAGGTCGGGCTCACCGACGAGGTCGAGCTGGGCCGCTGGCACCGGGGGCGGGTGCTGCTGGTCGGCGACGCCGCGCACGCCACCGCGCCGACCCTGTCCCAGGGGATAGCGATGGCACTGGAGGACGCGGTGGTGCTCGCCGAGTCGCTGCGGGCCGCCGGCAGCGTCGAGGCGGCCCTGGTGGCGTACGAGAGCCGCCGCCGCCCGCGTACCCGATGGGTGCGCGACCGGACCCGGGACCGCAACCGCACCCGCGACGTGCCGCCGGCGCTGCGCGACCCGTTGCTGCGTGGGCGGGGCGGGCGGATCTTCGGTGAGCACTACCGGCTCCTGGTCGGCCCGCTGTAGGCGCGACGGTCGGCCGGACATGGTGCCAGAGCACCCCGAGCGGTGCTGCGACCTACCGGGGACTAACATCCTTTCGGATGACGGCTCGCAGCTGACAGCGCGTGCCGAGCGGGACAACCGAGAACCGGAGGCCATTCGTGACCACCGTCGCACCCAAGCCGGTCGTGACCCGGCCATGGCCGGTCCGAGAGCCGGTCAAGGGGTCGGCCATCGCGCGGCTGCTGCGCACCACGGACGCGAAGCAGATCGGGATCATGTACATGGTCACCGCGTTCGTGTTCTTCATGGTCGGCGGCCTGATGGCCCTGGTCATGCGAGCCGAGCTGGCGCGACCGGGCCTGCAGTTCCTGTCGCCGGAGCAGTACAACCAGCTGTTCACCATGCACGGCACGATCATGCTGCTGTTCTTCGCGACGCCGATCGTGTTCGCGTTCGCCAACTACGTCGTGCCGCTGCAGATCGGCGCCCCCGACGTCTCGTTCCCCCGGCTGAACGCCTTCGCCTACTGGCTGTACCTGTTCGGCGGCACCATGGCCACCGCCGGCTTCCTCACCCCGGGCGGCGCCGCGGACTTCGGCTGGACCGCCTACACCCCGCTGAGCACCATGGAGCACTCGCCTGGTGTCGGCGCGAACATGTGGGTGGTCGGCCTGGCCATCTCCGGTCTGGGCACCATCCTCGGCGCGGTCAACCTGATCACCACGATCCTGACCCTGCGCGCGCCCGGCATGACCATGTTCCGGATGCCGATCTTCACGTGGAACATGCTGGTCACCAGCCTGCTGGCGATCCTGGTCTTCCCGCTGCTGGCCGCCGCGCTCTTCGCGCTCGCCGCCGACCGCCTGCTCGGCGCCCACGTGTACGACCCGGCCACCGGCGGTCCGATGCTGTGGCAGCACCTCTTCTGGTTCTTCGGCCACCCCGAGGTCTACATCATCGCGCTGCCGTTCTTCGGCATCATCACCGAGGTCATCCCGGTCTTCTCGCGTAAGCCGATCTTCGGTTACAAGGGCCTGGTGGCCGCGACGATCGCGATCGCCGCGCTGTCGATGAGCGTCTGGGCGCACCACATGTTCGCCAGCGGCCAGGTGCTGCTGCCGTTCTTCAGCTTCCTGAGCTATCTGATCGCCGTGCCGACCGGGATGAAGTTCTTCAACTGGATCGGCACGATGTGGCGCGGCCAGATCACCTTCGAGACGCCGATGCTCTTCGCGCTCGGCTTCCTGGTCACCTTCCTCTTCGGTGGTCTCACCGGGGTGATCCTGGCCAGCCCGCCGCTGGACTTCCACGTGCACGATTCCTACTTCGTGGTGGCGCACTTCCACTACGTGCTCTTCGGCACCATCGTGTTCGCCGTCTTCGCCGGCATCTACTTCTGGTTCCCGAAGATGTTCGGCCGGATGCTCGACGAGCGGCTGGGAAAGATCCACTTCTGGCTCACCATGATCGGCTTCCACACCACGTTCCTGGTGCAGCACTGGCTCGGCGCGGAGGGTATGCCCCGCCGGTACGCCGACTACCTGCCCAGCGACGGCTTCACCACGCTCAACATGATCTCCACGATCGGGGCGTTCATCACCGGTATCTCGACCCTGCCGTTCATCTGGAACTGCTGGAAGTCGTACAAGACCGGGCCGGTCGTCGAGGTGGACGATCCGTGGGGCCACGGCAACTCGCTGGAGTGGGCGACCAGTTGCCCGCCGCCGCTGCGCAACTTCGACCGGATGCCCCGGATCCGTTCGGAGCGCCCGGCATTCGACGCGAAGTTCCCCGAGCTGGCCGCCGGCCAGAGCCTCGCCGGCCCGCCGGAGGGTGGTGCCAAGCCGCTGACCAGCGCGGTCAACGGTGGCGCCAGCTACCAGGAGGACACGTCCGGGAACCTCGACCAGCGCTGACGCCCGACCCAGACCGCCGAAGGGCACCGCACCCCACCCGGGGCACGGTGCCCTTCGCCGTTTCCGGGTGCCACGGGGCAGGTCCGGTCGCTGTTCTGTGCCTGCCGGAATCCGCGTTTGCGCAGCGCCCGGGTTCCGCTGGTGCAGGGCTTCCCGGCCGTTGCGCTGGTGCGGGCCTCCTGCCCGCTGTGCTGGTGCGGGGCTTCCTGCCCGTTGTGCTGGTGCGCACCGCCCTGTCCCGGGCCGGCACCCAGCGGGGACCGCAACGCCGCCCGCAGCGACGTCGCGAGCCTCGCTGAGGAGCTGAGGAGCTGAGGAGCTGAGCGAGATCGTCGCGAAGTGGGGCGACGAGCGGTGCAACGGCCGTCCCTCGCCTCGCCGGGCCTCCCGCTGGGTATGGAACCCGTCGGGTGACACATTCTCGATGGGGCTCTATGCCCCAGGAGCATAACTATGACGCTGAGGCATAAGGCTCATCAGCAGACGTGTGGGGTCACGGCGCAAGGTGCCGACGTGGAGTTGGCCGGCGAGGTGGTCGGTTTCGCGACGGCGGGGCGGTTCGTGACGACCCGCGCACCATCGGGAACGGCGGTGTCTCCCGGGTGGAGAATCTCGATGCCGAGCGCACCCATGGGGGTTGGCCCCGATGATCGCGGCAATCTCCTTGTCGTGGCAGCGCACGCCGACCACGGCCCACCGCCGCCCTGACGCGACCCGGCCGCGGTGGGCGGTGGTGGCTCACGCGGTCGGTGCCTCGGCGCGTCGGCCGGGACGAGGGCGTGGGCGACCAGGGCGTGGGCGACCAGGGCCGCCAGTCGGCGGTGGTGGCCTCACACGGTCGGTGCGGGTGCCGGGGTGGGCGCGGTCGGTGCCGGGGTGGCGGGCGAGCGGCGGTGCCGCAGTTCCAGCGGGAGGACCACGAGGGTCACCAGCAACCCCACCGCCCCGGTGACCGCGAAGCCCCAGAGCGGCACCGAGGCGTCGATCACCGCGCCGGCCAGGGGAGCGCCGAGCGCGATGCCGACCGTGGTGGCGGAGCCGTGTAGACCCATCGCCTCACCGCGTACACCGGCGGGAGCGAGCCGGCTGACCGCGTCGGCGGTGGCGGCGATGGTGGGGGCGCAGAGCGCACCGGCGGGGAGCAGGGCCAGGCAGAGCAGCCACCAGTGACCGCCGCCCAACCCGACCGGGATGGTGCAGAGGCTGAGCAGGGCGGCCAGGGCCAACGGAGAGAAGGACCGGCGGACCGCGCCGTACGCGAAGCCGCCGATCAGCGACGCGACCGCCCAAGCGGTGAGCACCGCACCGGTCCAGCCGACCTCGCCACCCGCCCGCAGCACGGCCACCACCGCCACGTCGGTGCCGCCGAGCACCAGCGTGGCGGCGGCGCTCACCGCGAACACGGCGAGCAGGCGGCTGGTCAACCACTGCCGCCTGGGCACCCGGGGCTGCGGGCCGGCCGGCTCCTCGGCACCGCGGGTCGGCGGGTTGAGCAGCCAGAGGGCGATGCCGGCGCCGACGATGCCCGCGCCGACCGCCCAGAGGGTGACCCGGGGGGAGACGGCGGTGGCCAGCGCCACGGCCAGCGCCGGCCCGATCATGAAGGACAGCTCCATCGACATCGAGTCCAGCGCGTATGCGGGGCGTCGGCGGGACGCCGGCACCAGCGCGGCGATCGACTGCCGGATGACCGAGAAGACCGGCAGCGCGAACAACCCGGCCACGAACGCGGCGGGCAGCAGCAGCGGCAGGCTCAACGTCGGGGCGCTCGCCCAGAAGACCGCCTCGACGGCGGTGGTCACCGCGACCACCGGACGCAGGCCGCGCCGGTCCACCAACCGGCCGAGCAGGGGTGAACCGATGGCCGCGCCGGCGACCGACGCGGCACCGACCAGGCCGGCGGCACCGTAACCCCGGCCCAGCTCCAGCACCACGAAGAAGGTGAGCGTCACCCCCGTCGCGGTGAGCGGGATGCGGGCCAGCACCGCCACCAGCAGCAGGGCCCGCAGACCGGGCTGGGCCAGGGCCTGCCGGTAAGGCGTCAACGTCATGATGCTCCGTACCTCCGGCGGTCATCCTCGACCGGGGGTACGACATCGGCAAGTGATTACCGGCTCATGCGGCGTTGATCACCGGCGCACCGTGCATGGTGACCCCGGCACCGTCCATCGCCCGCAGCGCCACGTCCAGCGTCGCCGGCGCGACCGCCGCCGTCAGGTCGAGCAGCACGGTGGTGGCGAAGCCCTCCCGCGCGGCGTCCAGGGCGGTGGCCCGCACGCAGTGGTCGGTGGCGATGCCGACCACATCGACCCGGTCCACGTCGTGCCGGCGCAGCCAGTCGGCCAGGCACTCACCGTCGTCGGCGTGCCCCTCGAACCCGGAGTACGCGGCGGCGTGCTCGCCCTTGTGGAAGATCGCCTCGACCCGGTCGGTCGCCAGGCCGGGGTGGAACTCGCTGCCCGAGGTGCCGACCACGCAGTGCCGGGGCCACGACTCGACGTAGTCCGGCGGATCACCGAAGTGCGCCCCCGGGTCGACGTGGTAGTCCTTCGTGGCGACCACGTGGTCCCACCGCTGCGGCGCGTCCGCCAACAGTCCGGAGATGCCGGCGGCGACCCCCGCACCCCCGGCGACGGCGAGTGACCCGCCCTCGCAGAAATCGTTCTGCACGTCCACGATGATCAGCGCGTTGGCCATCGGTGTCCCCTTCCTCCCCGCTCGCCAGCACGATTCAGCCGGCTGGTACGCCCCAGCCTGCCAGGACGACTCAACCTGCCGGTACGACGGTGACCGGGATCGCCGGATCGCCCGCGGAGAGCTTCAACCCCTCCCACGGGATGGAGATCAGGCACTGGCGCAGGTGCTCGCGGGACTCGGCGATGCTCGGCAGGACGACCGGTTCACCGTCGACCACGAACGAGTGCTGGAGCAGCCGGTCGTTGGCCTGCCGGTCCGGCACCCCCTGCGAGACGACGACCTCCTCGGTCGCGGTGCCGGTGGGCTTGTGCCGGCGCACCGCGACCTTCCGGCCGCCGATGGTGCCCTTGTTCTCGGACCGCTTGACCACCGGCCGCCCGTCCACCTCGACCAGCTTGTAGACCAGGCTGGCGGTGGGTGCGCCGGAGCCGGTGACCACGGCCGTGCCCGCGCCGTACATGTCGACCGGTTCGGCGGCGAGCGCGGCGATGGCGTACTCGTCGAGGTCACCCGACACGATGATCTTGGTCTCGGTGGCGCCGAGCGAGTCGAGCAGCTCCCGGGACTGCTGGGCGATGACCGCGAGGTCGCCGGAGTCGATCCGGACCGCCCGCAGTTGCGGCCCGGCCACCTCGATGGCGGTCCGGATGCCCTGGCTGATGTCGTACGTGTCGACCAGCAGCGTGGTGTCCCGGCCCAACGTGGCGACCTGCGAGGCGAACGCCGTCTGCTCGTCGTCGTGCAGCAGGGTGAACGCGTGGGCGGCGGTGCCGGCGGTGGGGATGCCGTAGCGCTGGCCGGCCGCCAGGTTGGAGGTGAACCGGAATCCGGCCAGGTACGCCGCCCGTGCGGCGGCCACCGCCGCCTCCTCGTGGGCCCGCCGGGAACCCATTTCGATCAGCGCCCGGCCCCGGGCTGCGGTGACCATCCGGGCGGCTGCCGCAGCCACCGCGCAGTCGTGGTTGAGCACCGACAGCACCAGCGTCTCCAGCACCACACACTCGGCGAACCCCCCGGAGACGGTGAGGATCGGCGAGCCCGGGAAGAACAGTTCGCCCTCGGCGTACCCGTCGATATCGCCGGTGAAGCGGTAGTCGGCCAGCCACCGGGCGGCCGGTTCGTCCACCACCCCGGTCCGGAGCAGGAACTCGACCTCCTCCGGGGTGAACCGGAAATCCTTGATCACGTCGATCAGCCGGCCGGTCCCCGCGACCACCCCGTACCGGCGTCCGGTGGGCAGCCGCCGGCTGAACACCTCGAAGGTGCACCGGCGGTCGGCGGTGCCGTCCCGCAGGGCGGCACTGACCATGGTCAGCTCGTAGTGGTCGGTCAGCAGGGCGGGGCGAAGGTGGCTCACCAGCCCAGCCTAGAGTTCACCGGGTCCGGCCGCCGTCGTGGCCCGGGATCGACCGCAACGCCGCGCCCAGCTCACCGCGACCGGTGATGCCGAGCTTGCTGTAGACCCGCTGGAGATGGTTCTCCACCGTCCGGGGCGACAGGAACAGTTGACCCGCGATGGCCCGGCTGGTCACCCCGGCGGCGGCGAGACCGGCGATCTCCAACTCCCGGTCGCTCAGTGTGGGGCGTAGCCCGTCCAGCGCCGGGGTGCGGATCTGGTCGCAGCGGGTGAGCAGGGCGGCGAGCCGTTCGTGCGCGGCGGCGGCGGACGTCGACCGGTCCCGCCGCCACCCACGCAGCGCCATCGCCGTGGCGTCCACCGCCCAGACCGTCAGGTCGAGTTTCGCGAATTCGTCGGCCACCTCCAGCAGGGCCGCCCCGTCCCGCTCGGCCGCTGCTCGCGCATGCCGGGCGAGCAGCGGCGTCAGCACCCCGTCGACGGTCTCGGAGAGTTCCGCCAGCCGCTGCGCCACCGTACGCCGGTTGCCGTCGGTGCAGGTCGGCCCGACCGGGGCGGCGGCCTGGCCGAGCCGGACCAGGTCGTGCAGGACCAGCACCTCGTGCCCGGCGAAGCCGTCGGCGCGCAGCCGGTCGGCCGACTCGCAGAGGTGCCTCGTCGCCCCGGGCAGGTCGCCCCCGGCCACCAGCACCGCGCCCCGGGCCTGCTCCAGCCAGGGTTGGAGCACCGCCATCCCGGGGGCCTGGGTCCGGTCGGCCTCCGCCATCGCCGCCACCGCGGTCGCCACGTCACCGCGCAACACCGCCGCCTGGGCCCGCTCGGCGTGGGCCAGGCCCGCGAAGACCCGGCTGGTGGCGAGCACGGCGCAGGCGTCGAGGCTGGCCTTGAGCGCGTCGTCGCCACGACCGCGCAGCCGCGCCGCGTACGCCTGGAGGATGGACAGGTAGCCGGTGCCGAGCCGGAAGTCCCCGGCGCCGGCCTGGTCGGCGAATTCGTCGGCCGCGATGGCGTCGATGCCGGCCAGGTGCCCCGGGCCAGCTCCATGGCCAGTTGCAGGTACGGCATGTCGACCCGCCAGTTTGCCGCCTCCGCCTGCACCCGGTCGATCGCCGTGGCGCTGGCCCGGAACCGGCCGCGCACCGCGTCGGCATGGGCGATCGTGGACCGGGCGAGTTCCCGGGCCGCGACGCTGGCTGCCGGCCGGTCCAGCACCGACCGGCCGAGTCGCAGCGCGGCGTCGACGTCCAGGCCGTGCAACCGCATGATCGCCTCGAAGGCGCGGACCCGGGCCTGGTGCCCGGGATCGCTCAGGGACTGCCCGGCCGCCGCGATCGTGTCCACCGTGGACTCGTCGCTCAGCCCCCAGTAGCTGACCATCCCGCGTACGGTCAGCCACCGGCTGCGGCGCTGCTCACAGGCGATGTCACCGGCCACCGCGTCGAGCACCCCGATCGCCTCCGCCGGCCGGTCGCCGAACATCAGGATGGTGGCGAGAAGTTCGGCGGCGTCGTAACCGCCGTCGGCGTCGAGGGCCGCGCGGGCCAGTCGGGTGGCCAGCGGCACGTCGTACCGGGTGAACGCCTGGACGGCCGCGTGCAGCAGCAGGGCCGGGTCCTGGGCGGTGCCGGAGTCCAGCCGCCACACCGCGACCCGCAGCAGGTCGCCCCGGCGGCGGGTGCCGACCAGTTCCAACCGTTCGGCGAGCTGGGCCTTGAGGCGGCGGGTCCGGCTGACCGGGCAGCGTCGGCGGATCACCTCGCCGTAGAGCGGGTGGGCGAGTCGGACGTCGACCCGCCGGTCGTCCGGCACGACGGTGATCAGGCCGCGTTCCTCGGCGACCTCCACGTCGGCCTGGTCGGCGGCCTGGTCGAGCAGCCGCAGGCCGAGCGGTTCGCCGAAGGCGACCAGCTCCACCACCGCCCGGACGCCGGGCTCCAACTGCCCGATCCGGGTGTCGATGAGGTCGGTGAGGCTGGGGGCCAGCTCCAGCCGCCCGGTCCACCGCCACACCCCGTAGGTGCGGACCAGTTCGCCGCCGGTGGCAGCGGCCAGCACCAGCTCCCGCAACAGCAGCGGATTGCCGGCGGAGAGCCGGAACAACCGTTCGGCGGAACCGGCGTCGACCGGCCCGGCCAGGATGGCGGCGAGCAGACCGGTGGTCTCGCGCGGGCCGAGCGGGGCCAGTTCGGCGTGCGCGACCAGATCGTCGGTCCACAGTGCGCGGATGGGCAGCGGGATCTGCTCGCCGCTGCGCAGCGTCCCCAGCACCGTGGTGTTCTCGGCACGGGCGAGCAGGTGGACCAGCGCCGCCGAGGGCGGATCGAGCAGGTGGGCGTCGTCGATGGCGAGCACGATGCGCCGCCCGGCCGCCTGCTCCTGGAGCACCTCGACCCCCCAGCGGAGCACCCCGGCGGGGGAGAGGCCCGGCGGTTGCTCGGCCGGCAGCACCGGGGCGAGCCCGCCGAAGGGCAGTGCCGCGGTGGCGGTGCTGGCCGCGACGAACGACAGCGCGTACCGGTCGGTGGGCAGTGCGGCCACTCCCTCGCGCAGCAACCGGCTCTTGCCGATGCCCGCGCTGCCGCTGAGGAAGAGCCCGTGTCCCTGGCCCTCGTGCACCGCTGCCAACAGACGGGTGAGTTCATCCGTTCGGCCGACGAAACTCCACCGACTCATCCGAGCAGCATATCGATGTAAATCGGTCCGGAGGGGCCTGGTCACGCTGCGAAGTTGAGTAATGTCGCAGTTGCCGCTGAGTATCCGAGATGTTCCGGCGGAACCGGGTGCGCCCCGTAACCTTCCGTCAGCCAAACGTCACCGATCTGACGTCCTACGCGGGTGCAGACCGTCGCCCGCGTCAAGCGGAGGCCGCATGAAGCTCGGACCACTCCCCGGGGTCGACATGACCGACGACCCGTCCGACGATCCCGGTACCGCCGGGCCGCCCCGTCGGGGCCCGTTCCCGCACCACCTCCGGGTCGCCGAAGTCCACCCCGACGAACCACTCACCGTGGTCGCCGCCGGCCCCGCCGGAGCGGCCCGCCGCGAGGTGCTCGCCGCGCTGCTCGCCATTCCCGCCGGGATGCTCGTCGTACCGGCGGGCAGTTGCCTGCTGGTCCGGCACGCCCGGGTCGCCACCCGGGCGGCGTACGTGCCCGGCTACCGCCAGCCCCATTCCTACGGCGCAGACCAGGCGGCGGCCGGTCCGGCGCTGGCCCGGGCACCGCGCCGGGTGGAGTTGAGCCTGCCGGAGCCGCTGCTGCGGCACTTCGCCGTGCTCGACACGCCGGACACCGACACCCTGGGCGTGGCCGGCGGGCGGGTCCTGCTGGACGCGGTGGTCCGGTCCGGCGCGCTGCTCTTCGTGATCGGCGCCGACCAGACCCTCACCGCCGCCGAGCTGCACCTGCTCGCCGAGGTGGCCCGCGCGTCGGTGCGGGTCCTCTTCGTGGTCACCCCCGGAGCGGGCGGCTGGGAGGCATCGGAGGCGGTGGCGACGGACGGCACGGGGGTGTCCGTCCCGCCGCCCCCGGTCGGGCCCGCCGTCGGCCCACCGGTCGACCCGGTGGCGGTGACCGTCGCGGCGCACCGGGCCACGCTGCTGGCCACGGTGCCGGCGCTGGCCGGGGCCGACTGGTTTCCGGTGCACCGGGGCGAGCACCCGGCGCTGCGCCGGGCGCTGGTCGGCTGGGCCGCCGCCGAGGGGCTGCGCCGGGCGAGTTCCCGGTCGCCCGAGCCACCCGGCACGCACGGGCGGGTGCCGGTGGTCGCCGACCCGCCCGGCGACGACTGGGCCGACCGGTTGGAGCGGCAGACCCGGGCCTGCGCCCGTGCTGTCGGTCAGCACCTCGCCCTCGAACTGGCCGCCATCCACCTGCGCGCCGTCCAGGAGATCGTCTTCGGGGTGGGCTGCGCGGGCCTGCCGCAACTGCTCGACCGGGAGCTGGAGGCGCTCTCTCTGCTCGCCACCGACCAGCAGGACCGGGCCGCCCGGGAGATCATCGAGGGTGCCGCCGCCCAGGTCTTCGGCGCACCGCTGCCCGAGGGGGTGCGCCACCGGATCGGCGCCGCCGTCCGGTGGGGGCTGGCCGACCATCCGTCCGGTCGGGAGCTGGACCGGGTGCTCCTGGTCACCAGAACCGCCGGGGTGGCGTTGCTGCCCGGGGCAGGCGCGTTGGACGCGTTGCCCGGTCATCCCGGCGCGTTGCGTGCCGAGGTGCTGCCGCCGATCGGGATCGCCCTCTCCGGCGGGTGCTGGCAGCACTGGCGCAGCCCCGGCAACGACGATTCGAACGCCGCCCGGTCCTGGGCGCAACGGGCGCTGCGGGAGGTCGAGTTGGAGGTGTCCCGTGAGGTGACCCGGCGGTTCGAGGCGCTGCGGCTCTCGCTCGACGGGGTCCTCTCCGACGCCCTCGACCACGGCATCCTGCTCGCCTGAGCCGCCGAGGGTCCCCGTGGGTATTCCCGCCGTGTCCGTACCCTGCCCGGTTTCCGCAGCTCGGGAGGGTGATCCACGCCGCCCCGGCGTTCCGGTTCATCGGATCGCCACTTCCGGTGGCACGATGGGGGGCATGGCGGCTCCACAGGTTGCACCGGTCGAGACGCCGGACACCGATGAGGTGCCGGTCGCGGACCGGCAGTGGGTGACGATCGTCTGGGACGATCCGGTCAACCTCATGACGTACGTGACCTGGGTCTTCCAGAAGCTGTTCGGTTACAGCCGGGAGAAGGCCGAGAAGTTGATGCTGGACGTGCACCACAAGGGTCGGGCCGTGGTGTCCAGCGGCGCCCGGGAGCGGATGGAGCACGACGCGTCGCAGTTGCACGCGTACGGCCTCTGGGCAACGGTGGACCGGTCGTGAGCGCGAGGAGTGAGCCGGTGTTGCGAGCCCCGCAGTCGCGAACCGAGGCGGTCCGGTGAGCGCGAGGAGTGAGCCGGGCCTGCGAGCCCCGCAGTCGCGAACGGAGGCGAAACGGTGAGCATGTTCCGTCGCCAGGGCGGCCGTTACGTGGCGACCTTCGCCGTGGACGAGGTCCGGGTGCTGCGCAAGGTCGCCAGTGAGGTGGTCGGTCTGCTCACCGACGGCTTCGACCACACCGACCCGGTCGTCGGCCGACTCTTCCCCGACGCCTACCCGGACGATCCGGCCGGTACGGCGGAGTTCCGCCGTTACACCGAGGGCGACCTGAAGACCGCCAAGATCGACCAGGCCGGCGCGGTGCTGGCCGCGCTGCCCGACTCCGCCGGGGGCGAGGTGCGGCTGGACGCCGAGGCGGCCGAGGCGTGGTTGCGGGCGCTCAACGACGCCCGGCTCGCGATGGGCGTCCGGTTGGAGATCAAGGACGGCACCGACCTGGGCGAGGAGCTCGACGACGCGGTCGCTGAGGACCCGACCTCGTCCCGGGTGTTCCAACTGTCGGTCTACGCCTATCTGGGTTATCTCCAGGAATCCCTGCTCAACGCCTTGATCGACTGAACTGTGACGGTCACCGCCTCGCCGGTTCCGGCAGACGGGCGCTAGGCTGGTCGACGTGCTGAGCATCGACCGGTCGATCGTCGAGGCGATCGTCGCCCACGCGCGCCGGGACCACCCGGACGAGGCGTGTGGGGTGGTCGCCGGACCCGTCGGCGGCGACACCCCGACCCGGCACATCCCGATGGACAACGCGGCCCGCTCGATGACGTTCTACGAGTTCGACTCGATGGAGCAGTTGCGGGTGTGGCGGGAGATGGACGACCGCGACGAGGAACCGGTCGTCATCTACCACTCGCACACGGCCACCGAGGCGTACCCGTCCCGGACGGACGTCGCCTTCGCCGGTGAGCCGGGCGCGCACTACGTGCTGGTCTCCACCCGCGAGCCGGACACCGAGGAGATCCGGTCCTTCCGGATCGTCGACGGTGTGGTGACCGAGGAGCCGGTGCGGATCGTGGACGCCGGGGTGGACCCGCACGCGGTCCAGTCCTACATGTTCGGGCAGAGCCCGGCGACGGTCGACTACGAGTGTTCCGGTAGCTGACCTTCAGCTCCGCGCACCCTTCCCGTCCGGCACCGAGGCACACCCGATCAAGGAGTACGTCATGGCCATCGAGGTTCGCATCCCCACCATCCTGCGCAGCTACACCGGCGGCGCGAAGGTCGTCGAGGGCGCCGGGGACACCCTGAGCGACCTGCTCACCGACCTGGACTCCCGGCACGCCGGCCTGAAGGCCCGGCTGGTCACCGACGCCGGTGCGCTGCACCGTTTCGTCAACGTCTACGTCAACGACGAGGACGTCCGGTTCCTGGGCGCGCTGGACGCCAAGCTCAGCGACGGCGACAGCGTGACCGTGCTGCCGGCAGTCGCCGGTGGGGCGTTCGGCTTCGCCGCCGCTGCGGCGATCAGCCAGCACCGTGCCGCCACCGCGGCGCTCAGCCAGCACCGAGCGACCACCGCGTCGGTGGCGGCTCGGCGCGCGGCCGTCGCCCCCCGCTGAGGGCGGGCGTCATGGCGCGGTACGACAGCCTGCTCGACGCCTGCGGCGGCACCCCCCTGGTGGGGTTGCCCCGGCTCTCGCCGACGGTGCCCGACGGGGTGCCGCCGGTGCGGCTCTGGGCGAAGCTGGAGGACCGGAACCCGACCGGCAGCATCAAGGACCGCGCGGCCCTGTTCATGGTCCGCGCGGCGGAGCAGGCCGGCCGCCTCCGCCCCGGGGACACCATCCTGGAGCCGACCAGCGGCAACACCGGTATCTCGCTGGCCATGGTGGCCAAGCTGCGCGGCTACCGGCTGGTCTGCGTGATGCCGGAGAACGTCTCCACCGAGCGGATCCAGCTGCTCCGGATGTACGGTGCGGAGATCATCTTCTCGTCGGCGGCGGGTGGCTCGAACCAGGCGGTCGCCACCGCGAAGCAGATCTCGGCCGATCATCCGGACTGGGTGATGCTCTACCAGTACGGCAACGAGGCCAACGCGCGGGCGCACTACGAGACCACCGGGCCTGAGCTGCTGCACGACCTGCCCACCATCACGCACTTCGTGGCGGGCCTGGGCACCACCGGCACCCTGATGGGCACCGGGCGGTTCCTGCGGGAAAAGGTCGAGGGCATCCAGGTGGTGGCGGCCGAGCCGCGCTACGGCGAGCTGGTCTACGGCCTGCGCAACATCGACGAGGGTTATGTCCCCGAGTTGTACGACGCGACGGTGCTCAACCGCCGCTTCTCCGTCGGCACCAGGGACGCGGTGCTGCGTACCCGGCAGTTGGTGGAGGTGGAGGGAATCTTCGCCGGCTTCTCCACCGGGGCGATCCTGCACGCCGCCCTGGCCGTGGCGCACGAGGCGGTGCGGGACGGTCGACGGGCCGACGTCGCCTTCGTGGTCTGCGACGGCGGTTGGAAGTACCTCTCCACCGGGGCGTACGGCGGCACCCTCGCCGACGCCGAGGGCGCCCTGGAGGGGCAGCTCTGGGCCTGACCCCACCGGGTGGGCCGGCCGACGGACCGTCGGCCGGCCCCGTGGGTGTCGCGTTGATGACAACTTCCAGAAGATGATTCTTGCCCTGCCGTAGCTGCGCGTAGGCTGCGCAGCGTGGCGTACGCGTCGGTTGAGATCACCAGCGCTGCTGACCCCGGCGTGTCGACTACTCACAGTAATCGTGGGGCGACCGGATGCGGCTGACCGTCCTGGGCTGCGCGGGGAGCTTCCCCGGTCCCGAGTCCCCCTGCTCCGCCTACCTCGTCGAGGCGCAGGGTTTCCGCCTGCTGGTGGACTTCGGGCCGGGCTCGCTGTCCACCCTGCAGCGCTACGCCGGCCTGCACGCCCCCGACGCCATCCTCCTGAGCCACCTGCACTGCGACCACATCCTCGACGCCGCGTCGTACGTGGTGGTCCGGCGGTACGCCCCGGACGGCCCGTACCCGCCGCTTCCGGTATACGCGCCGCCGGGTGCCCCGGACCGGCTCGCCACCGCCTACGGCCAGGACGACAGCAGCGTCGAGGACGTCTACCAGTTCTACGGCCTCCAACCGGGGACCTTCCCGATCGGCCCGTTCACCGTCACCGTCGACCGGGTGAACCATCCCGTCGAGACCTACGGGGTGCGGTTGGAGCACGAGGGCCGGGTGCTCTGCTACTCCTCGGACACCGCCCCCTGCGACGCGCTGCTGCGACTCGCCCAGGACGCCGACGTCTTCCTCTGTGAGGCCAGCTACCTCGACGGGGTGGACAACCCGCCGGACCTGCACCTCACCGGCCGGGAGGCCGGCGAGACAGCCACCAAGGCCGGGGTGGGCCGGCTGCTGCTGACCCACCTGGTGGTGGCCTGGGGCAGCGAGGCGCACACCCTCGCCTCGGCGGCCGGGGCGTTCACCGGACCGCTGGAAGTCGTCCGGGCCGGCGCCACCTACGACATCTGAGCACACCGGGCACCCGGGCATGCGCCGATCATGCGACCGCATAGGGTGCAGGGATGGCACGACCTGACGGGCGGCGACCCGACCAACTCCGACCGGTGACGTTGACCCGGGGCTGGAGCACCCACCCGGAGGGCTCGGTGCTCGTCGAGTTCGGGGGCACCCGGGTGCTCTGCACCGCCAGCGTCACCGAGGGTGTGCCCCGTTGGCGCAAGGGCTCCGGGCTCGGCTGGGTGACCGCCGAGTACGCGATGCTGCCCCGGGCGACCAACACCCGCTCCGACCGGGAGAGCGTCCGCGGCAAGATCGGTGGGCGGACCCACGAGATCTCCCGGCTGATCGGCCGCAGCCTGCGCGCCTGCGTCGACCTGAAGGCGCTCGGGGAGAACTCGATCGTGCTCGACTGCGACGTGCTCCAAGCCGACGGCGGCACCCGTACCGCCTCGATCACCGGCGCGTACGTCGCCCTGTACGACGCGGTGAGCTGGCTGGCCGCCCGCAAGTCGCTGGCCGGCAAGCCGGAGAAGGTGATGCACCGGTCGGTGGCCGCGGTCAGCGTCGGGATCGTCGCCGGTGAGCCGCTGCTGGACCTCTGCTACGTCGAGGACGTGGCGGCCGAGGTGGACATGAACGTCGTCTGCACCGGCGACGGCGACTTCGTCGAGGTGCAGGGCACGGGCGAGGACGGGGTCTTCTCCCGGGCGCAGCTCGACGCGTTGCTGGACGTCGCGTCGTTGGGCTGTCTGGAACTGGCCGAGGCCCAGCGGAAGGCGCTCGCATCATGAACAAGGTCCTGCTCGCCACCCGTAACCGTAAGAAGCTGGTGGAACTCCAGCGCATCCTCGACGGCGCGCTCGGCGCGCACCGGATCGCCCTGCTGGGGCTGGACGACGTCGAGGAGTACCCGGAGCTGCCGGAGACCGGCCTCACCTTCGGTGAGAACGCCCTGATCAAGGCGCGGGAGGGATGCCGGCGGACCGGCCTGCCCACCATCGCCGACGACTCCGGCATCGCGGTCGACGCGCTCAACGGCATGCCGGGGGTGTTCAGTGCCCGCTGGGCCGGGCGGCACGGCGACGACCGGGCCAACCTCCAGTTGGTGCTGGACCAGATCGCCGATCTGCCCGACGCGCACCGGGGCGCGGCCTTCGTCTGCACCGTCGCGTTGGTGCTGCCCGGCGGCAAGGAGCACCTGGTCGACGGCCGTCAGCCCGGCCGGCTGCTGCGCGCCCCGCGCGGCGACGGCGGCTTCGGGTACGACCCGATCTTCCTCGGTGACGGCCAGGACCGCACCAACGCGGAGCTGACCCCGCAGGAGAAGGACGCGATCAGCCACCGGGGCAAGGCGTTGCGCGAGCTGGCGAAGCTGGCCGCCAAGGTGCTCCCCGCCAGCTGAGCCAGCCGTCGACCGACCCGTCGCCCTGCGGGCGTATGCGACGACACCCGGCCGTGGACCGACTCATCGTCGCCGGGATACGCGACGACGCCCGGCCGTCGAGTAAGGAACGGCACCATGACTAGTCACCGAAAGTAGTCTCGGTTAGGCCCCCCACATCTCCACCCGACATCCTTTGCTCTGCTGCTCTCCAGGCGACAGGCACACAGAGTGTTCGCCAGGATTACTGTCCTTGGAATTTGCGTATGGGTTTTCGCTGTTCAAGCGACTGTCGCGTCAGTGGCAGCAGAGCAAAGGGTCTGCATCGGGGTAGTGGCTCTCGGGAGTTTGCTCACGCTCGGTAGCCTGTCGCGGCGAGTCGGCCTTGACTACTGACCGCTACGATCCCGTCAGCGTCAGCTCAGCGGTCCGATCTGCCGTTCGATGGCGGCGCGCAGGTCCGGGCCGGCCAGCACCGACCGGGCCGCCGCCAGCACCGGGGCGAGGAAGACGTCCGGGCCGGGCGCGCCGGCCGCCGGGCCGAGCGCGTCCAGTGCTGCCCGTCCCGCCGGTGACGGCGTCAGCGGCGCGCGCAGTTGCAGGCCCCGGACGGCCGACAGCAGCTCCACGGCGAGCAGGCTGGTCAGGTTGTCCAGCACGGTGCGCAGCTTTTTGGCCCCCGCCCAGCCCATCGAGACGTGGTCCTCCTGCATGCCACTGGTCGGCAGCGAGTCGACCGAGGCGGGCGCGGCCAGCCGGCGGTTCTCCGCGACGATCCCGGCGGCCGTGTACTGGGCGATCATCAGCCCGGAGTTCACCCCGGCGTCGGGGGACAGGAACGCCGGCAGGTCCCGGTTACGGGTCACGTCGAGCAGCCGGTCCACCCGGCGCTCGGCGATCGCCCCCACCTCGGCGGCGGCGATGGCCAGGTAGTCGGCGGCGAAGCCGAGCGGGGCGCCGTGGAAGTTGCCGGTCGACTCGACCCGGCCGTCCGGCAGCACCACCGGGTTGTCCACCACCGAGACCAGCTCCCGGCCGGCCACCGTCTCGACGAAGTCGAGGGTGTCCCGGGCCGCGCCGGCCACCTGCGGGGCGCACCGCATCGAGTACGCGTCCTGCACGGCGTGCGCCAGATCGTCGCGGTGCGAGTCCATCACCCGTGAGTCCTGGAGCAGCCGGTGGATGTTCGCCGCCGAGGCGGCCTGCCCCGGGTGCGGCCGGATGGTGTGCAGCTCGGGCAGGAACGGCCGTTCCGAGCCGAGCATCGCCTCGATGGCCAGCGCGGCGGTCACGTCGGCCATGGCGAACAGGTGCCGGGCGTCCGCGACGGCCAGCAGCAGCATGCCGAGCATGCCGTCGGTGCCGTTGATCAGCGCCAGCCCCTCCTTGGCGGCCAGCGCGATCGGCGCCAGCCCGGCTGCCCGCAACGCGTCGGCGGCGTCGACCTGCTCGCCGGCCGGGCCGCGTACCCACCCCTCGCCGAGCAGCACCAGCGCGCAGTGCGCCAGCGGGGCCAGGTCACCGGACGCGCCGAGCGAGCCGTGCTCCGGCACCCACGGGGTGACGTCGGCGTTGAGCAGGTCGACCAGCGCCTGGGCGACCAGCGGCCGGACCCCGGAGCGGCCCAGCGCCAGCGAGCGGACCCGCAGCAGCATCATCGCCCGGACCACCTCGCGGGGCATCGGCGCACCGATCCCGGCGGCGTGCGAGCGGATCAGCGCGTGCTGCAACTCGGCCCGGCGCTGCGGGGCGACGAACGTGTTCGCCAGCGCCCCGAACCCGGTGGAGACGCCGTACACCGGGCGGCCGTCGGCCTCGATGCCGTCCACGATGGACCGGCTGGTGATCATCGCCTCGACGGCGGCCGGGGCGAGCACGACGTGGGCGTCGCCGCGTGCCACGGCGAGCACGTCGGCGGGGGTGATACCGGTGGGCTGGACGGTCACAGTCGACATTGCGGCACTCCGTTGTGCAGGACCTGGCGGACCAGTGGGACACCCGGCCGGTAGGCCAGGTGCAGGTGGGACGGGGCGTCGAGGATCATCAGGTCGGCGCGTACGCCGGGGCGCAGCACCCCGACGTCGGTGCGGCGCAACGCCCGCGCGCCGCCCGCCGTCGCCGCCCAGACCGCCTCCGCCGGGGTCATCCGCATCTCGCGGACGGCCAGCGCGACGCAGAACGGCATCGACGAGGTGTACGACGACCCGGGGTTGCAGTCGGTGGCCAGCGCCACGGTCACCCCCGCGTCGAGCAGCCGTCGGGCGTCCGGGTACGGCGACCGGGTGGAGAACTCCGCGCCCGGCAGCAGGGTCGCCACGGTGCCTGCCTGGCTGTCCTCGGCGGTCGAGCCGTCCCCGGCGGTCGACCCGTCGGTGGTGGCCGAGTCGGCGAGCGCGTCGATGTCGGCGTCGGACAGGTGGGTGCAGTGGTCGACGCTGGCCGCGCCCAGCTCGACCCCGAGCCGCACCCCCGGCCCCGGGCCGAGCTGGTTGGCGTGCAGCCGCAGGCCCAGCCCGGCGGACTGCCCGACGGTGAGGATGGCCCGCGCGTGGTCGGCGTCGAAGGCGCCCCGCTCGCAGAAGACGTCCACCCAGCGGGCGTACGGCGCGGCGGCGGTGAGCATCGGCCCGCAGACCAGCCCCACGTAGTCGTCGGGCCGGCCCGCGTACTCGGCGGGGACGACGTGCGCGCCGAGAAAGGTGGTCTCGGCGGTCACCTCGGCGGCGATCCGCAGCGAGCGGGCCTCGTCGACGACGGTCAGGCCGTACCCACTCTTGATCTCCATGGTGGTGGTGCCCTGCCGCATGGCCTCGTCGCGCAGCCGGTGCACGGTGTCCCGCAGGTCGTCGTCGGAGGCGGCCCGGGTCGCGCCGACCGTGGTCCGGATGCCACCCCCGGTGTACGGCTCGCCGGCCATCCGGGCCGCGAACTCGGCCGCCCGGTCCCCGGCGAAGACCAGGTGGGCGTGGCTGTCCACGAAGCCGGGCAGCACCGCGCCACCCTCGGCGTCGATCCGCCGGTCGGCGGCCGGCGCATAGCGGGCCGGCCCGATCCAGACGACCCGACCCGCCTCCACCAGCAGGGCGACCCCGCGCCGCAGGCCCAGCGGCCCGTCGCCGCCGGCCGCCGGCACGTTGGTGACCAGCTCGCCGATGTTGTCGACCAACAGGCTGCTCACGCCGCCCCTCCCGCCGCCGGCCGCTGCGCCCCGCGCGCGGGGCGTGGGGTCCCGTGCGTCGGCCGTCGGATACCGCACGCCGGGCGTCGCGTTCCGCGCGTCGCCGGACTGGTGCGGCTAGGCACCGGTCACCGCCGCGATCGCGGCGTGCAGCTCCGCCGGCACGTCCACGGTCAGGTGCCGGCCGTCGCGCACCACCTGCCGCCCCTCCACCACCACCTGGTCGACGTCGGCGGCGGTGGCCGCGAAGAACACCCCCACCGACGGCACCCCGGCGGTACGCGGGCTGTCCAGTCGGACCGTGACCAGGTCGGCGCGTTCGCCGACGGCGATCCGTCCGGCGTCGGCCCAGCCCAGCGCGGCGTGCCCGGTGACGGTGGCCGCGTCGCGCAGCGCGGCGGCGGTGAAGTGCCCGCGTCGCCGGGTACGCAGCCGCTCGTCCAGCTCCACCGCGCGGGCCTCCTCGAACAGGTCGACCACGGCGTGGCTGTCGCTGCCCAGGCTCAGCGGGATGCCGGCGTCGGCCATCAGCCGGGCCGGCCCGATCCCGTCGGCCAGGTCCCGTTCGGTGGTGGGGCAGAGACACACCCCGGTCCGGTGCTCCGCCAGCAGGGCCAGATCGGCGCTGGTCGGGTGGGTGGCGTGCACGGCGGTGACGTCCGGGCCGAGCACCCCACGGTCGGCGAGCAGCCCGGTCGGCGTACGCCCGTGCACCGTCCGGCAGGCGTCGTTCTCGGCGGGCTGCTCCGACAGGTGCACGTGCAGCGGGGCGCCCTGCCGGTACGCCCACCCGGCGACGGTGGCGAGCTGGTCCGCCGGCACCGCGCGCACCGAGTGGATCGCCGCCCCGCGCAGCGCGTGCGCCCCGGCCGGCCGGAACCCGTCGACCCGGTCCGCCCAGCGCAGCGCGTCCCCGTCGCCGAAGCGCCGCTGCGTCCCGGCCAACGGCTCACCGGCCACCGATGCGGTCAGGTAGCAGGCGTCCAGCAGGGTGATCCGGATGCCGGCCTGCGCCGCCGCCTCGACCAGCGCCGCGCCCATCGCGTTCGGATCGTCGTACGGGTGGCCGTCGGGGCCGTGGTGCAGGTAGTGGAACTCACCGACGCAGGTGACCCCGGACAACGCCATCTCGGCGTACGCGGCGCGGGCCAGGGCCAGGTAGGAGTCGGGATCGAGTCGGCCGGCGACGTCGTACATCACGTCCCGCCAGCTCCAGAAGTCACCCCGACCGCCGTGGGTACGCCCGCGCAGCGCCCGGTGGAAGGCGTGCGAGTGGGTGTTGGCCAGGCCGGGCAGGGTGAGCCCGGGCAGCCGTACCGCCTCGGCGAGCACCTCGACCCCGGTGTGCGGCGACGCGCCCCGGGCGAGCGGCGTGACGGCGGTGAACCGGCCGTCCTCGGCCTCGATCAGCACGTCCGGGGTCGGCGCGGCATGATCGGGCAGCCACGCCTGCTCGGCCAGCCAACGGGTCAGTGGCATGCCAGCTCCTCCAGCACCCGGGCCAGCGCGACCACCCCGGCCGCACAGTCGTCGTCGGTGGCCGACTCGGCGGGGGAGTGCGACACCCCGGTCGGGTTGCGTACGAACAGCATCGCGGTGGGCAGGTGCGCGGCCAGCACCCCGGCGTCGTGGCCGGCCCCGGTGGGCAGCACCGGCGCGGCCAGCAGCGCCGCCAACCGCCCGGCCAGCCCACCGTCGAAGGCGACCAGCGGCGTGGTCGACTCCGGGGTCACGGTCAGCGCGGTGCCGTCGCGCCGGGCCCGCTCGGCGGCCTTGGCCTGCACCGCCTCGACCAGGTCGTGCAGGGTCTCCGGTTCGGCGGCCCGGGCGTCGAGCCAGCCGGTCACCTTCGACGGGATCGCGTTGGTGGCGTTCGGTTCCACCGCCACCCGACCGACGGTGGCGTGCGCGCCGCGCAACCGGGCCTCCTTGTTCGCCGCCAGCACGGTGAACGCGAACGTGAGCATCGGGTCGCGGCGGTCGGCCATCCGGGTCGTACCGGCGTGGTTGCCCTCGCCGCGCAGCTCGAAGCGCCACCGCCCGTGCGGCCAGATGGCGCTCGCCACCGCGACCGGCGCGTCGGCGTCGACCAGCGCCCGGCCCTGCTCGACGTGCAGCTCCACGAAGGCGGCGAACCGGCCCAGCAGCGCCGGGTCGGCCCCCGCCGGCCGGTGGCCCAGCGCCTCGGCGAAGCTCACCCCGGCCGCGTCGCGCAGCCCGGCCGCGCTGTCGACGTCGATCTCGCCGGTGAGCAGCCGGGACCCCAGACACGGTACGCCGAACCGGGCCCCCTCCTCCTCGACGAACGCGGCCACCACCACCGGCCGGACCGGGGTGGCCCCGGCGGCCCGCAGCTCGTCCACCGCGAGGAACGCGCTGACGATGCCGAGCGGCCCGTCGTACGCCCCGCCGTGCGGCACCGAGTCGAAGTGGCTGCCGGTGAGTACCGCCCCGCCCCTGGTCGGCCCGTCGCGGTCCTGCGTGCTGCTGTCCCGGGTGCCGGTGGCCTGTGCGTCGTTGGCCTGGGTTCCGGTGGGCGGGTCGCCCCACCAGGCGAACAGGTTGCCGTTGCCGTCCCCGCTGACCGGCATGCCCCGGTGGTCGGCCTGCGCCCGGAACCACTCCCGCAGCCGCAGCTCCGGCGCGGTCAGCGCGTACCGCAGATAGCCGCCGCTGTCGGCGTCCCGGCCGACCGGCGCGATCCCGCCCCACAACTCCCGGAACCGGCCGGCGAGGTCGCTCACGCGGTGCCCTCCGCCATGGGGATGCGGACGTCGGTGCGTTCGGCGACCTCGCGGGCGGTGTCGTAGCCGGCGTCGACGTGCCGGATGACGCCCATCGCCGGGTCGTTGCTGAGCACCCGTTCGATCTTCTGCCCGGCCAGCGCGGTGCCGTCGGCGACGCAGACCTGACCGGCGTGGATGGACCGGCCGATGCCCACTCCGCCGCCGTGGTGGATGGACACCCAGGACGCCCCGCTGGCGGTGTTGACCAGCGCGTTGAGCAGCGGCCAGTCGGCGATCGCGTCGGACCCGTCGGCCATCGCCTCGGTCTCCCGGTAGGGGCTGGCGACGCTGCCGCAGTCCAGGTGGTCCCGGCCGATCACCACCGGTGCGGACAGCTCACCGGAGGCGACCATGTCGTTGAACCGCACCCCGGCGACGTCCCGTTCGCCGTAGCCCAGCCAGCAGATCCGGGCCGGCAGGCCCTGGAAGGCGACCCGGTCGGCGGCCATCCGCATCCACCGGGCCAGCGACTCGTTCTCCGGGAACAGGTCGAGCACGGCCCGGTCGGTGGCGGCGATGTCGGCCGGGTCACCGGAGAGCGCCGCCCAGCGGAACGGCCCCCTGCCCTCGCAGAACAGCGGCCGGATGTACGCCGGCACGAAGCCGGGGAAGTCGAACGCCCGCGCGTACCCGCCCGACTGCGCCTCGCCCCGGATCGAGTTGCCGTAGTCGAACACCTCCGCACCCGCGTCGAGGAAGCCGACCATCGCCTCGACGTGCCTGGCCATCGACGCCCGTGCCCGGTCGGTGTACTCGGCCGGCTTCGCCGCCGCGTAGTCCCGCGCGTCGGCCAGCTCCACCCCCTCCGGCAGGTACGACAGCGGGTCGTGCGCGCTGGTCTGGTCGGTCACCACGTCGATGGCGACGCCCCGGCGGAGCAGTTCGGGGAAGACCGTGGCGGCGTTGCCGACCACGCCGACGCTCAGCGCCCGCCGGTCCCGCTTCGCGGCCAGCACCCGGGCGACGGCGTCGTCCAGGTCGTCGGCGACCTCGTCGAGGTAGCGGTCGTGCACCCGCCGGTCGAGCCGGGTCCGGTCCACGTCCACGATCAGGCAGACCCCGTCGTTCATGGTGACCGCGAGGGGTTGCGCCCCGCCCATCCCACCGCAGCCGGCGGTGAGGGTCAGCGTCCCGGCGAGACTGCCGCCGAAGCACTTCGCGGCGACCGCGGCGAACGTCTCGTAGGTGCCCTGGAGGATGCCCTGGGTGCCGATGTAGATCCACGAACCGGCGGTCATCTGCCCGTACATGGTCAGGCCGAGCGACTCCAACCGGCGGAACTCCGGCCAGGTGGCCCAGTCGCCGACCAGGTTGGAGTTGGCCAGCAGCACCCGGGGGGCCCACTCGTGGGTCCGCATGACCCCGACGGGGCGGCCCGACTGCACCAGCATCGTCTCGTCGTCGCGCAGTTCGGTGAGGGTGCGCACCAGCGCGTGGTACGACGGCCAGTCCCGGGCCGCCTTCCCGGTGCCGCCGTAGACCACCAGGTCGTCGGGGCGTTCGGCCACCTCCGGGTCGAGGTTGTTCATCAGCATCCGCAGGGCGGCCTCCTGCGGCCACCCCTTCGCGGTACGGGTGGTGCCGCGGGCGGCGCGGACGGGCTGGTGCATGGCGTACTCCTCTCAGCCGAGGAACAACTGACGACGGGCGGCGGACGACTCGAACGCCTCCAGGCGGCGCTGGGTCTGGAGCGGTGCGGCGTCGCAGATGGCCTGGAGCACCACCATCGCCAGGGTCATCGGGGCGGTGTGCAGGTCGAAGACGAGGTCGGTGCCGACGGCGGCGGGGAGCACCAGCGCGGCGTACTCGGTGGCGGGGCTGACCGGGGAGTCGGTGATCGCGACGACGGTGAGGCCGGCGTCGCGGGCGGCGCGCAGCGCGTCGAGGGTTTCCCGGGGGTAGCGGGGCAGCACGAAGGCCAGCAACGCGTCCGCCCCGGCCGAGGCGGCCTGTTCGAGCCGGTCGGTGAGCAGGCTGCCGCCGTCGTCGATGACCCGGACGTCGGGGAGCACCTTGGCGGCGAAGTAGGCGAAGTAGGCGGCCAGCGGCGCGGCGGCGCGCAGGCCGAGCACCGGCAGTGGGCGGCTCGCCGCGAGCAGCCGGCCGGCGGTGGCGATCTTGTCCCGGTCGGCCAACTCGCCGGCCAGCCGTTCCAGGTTCGCCATCTCGGCGCGTACCGCGAGTTGCAGTTCGTTGCCGTCGTCGGGGCGACCGTCGGGGTCGGCGGCGGTCAGCTCGCGCAGCCGGCGGCGCAGCGCCGGGTAGCCGTCGTGGCCGAGCGCCACGGCGAACCGGGTCACCGACGGCTGGCTGACCCCGGCCAGCTCCGCCACCTCGGCCGCCGACAGGTAGGCCACGGTGCCCGCGTGCTGCACCAGGCAGTGCGCGATGCGCCGCTGGGTGGGGGTGAGCCGGACCCCGTGGAACAGGTCGAGCAGCCGGTCCGGCGACGCGGCGACGGCTCCGTCATTCATGCCGCGACTCTATGCATGAAATATTTCAGGAGCAAGGCGTTCCGGCAGCACACCTGCCGGAATGCGGGACGGTCTGCCGGACGGGAGTCGTGCGCATGCACCGCCCCAGCGGCACGCGCCCCGGCGGCGGGTCAGCGGGCGGCGCGGACGATCTCGGCGGTGGCGTCCCGGCGGACCGCGTCGTAGAACTCCCGCGACTTCTGCGCGTCGGCGAAGACCACGCTCTCGGTGCCCACCCGGCCGGTGCCCCGTGACGGGCTGGTGACGAAGGTCAGGTTGCCGCCCCGCAGGCCGCGCAGCTCGGTCGCCAGGTCCAGCAGCGACATCTCCCGGTCGACGGAGACCGACGACGAGGCGGCCCGGACGAAGCCGTTGAGCTTCCCCGGGCTGGTCAGGATGCCGCCGGTGGCCGCCTTGTCGAGGATCGCGCGGATCACCTGCTGCTGGTGCCGGATCCGGGCGAAGTCGCCGTCCGGGAACTGCTTGCGCTGCCGGGAGTAGTCCAGCGCCGTCGCGCCGTCCATCGTCTGCCGGCCGGCCGAGAAGGTGCGCAGCGGCGGATGGATCGAGGTGAACCGGTGGTCGACGGTGATGTCCACCCCGCCCAGGGCGTCGATGATCTCCTGGAAACCGGCGAAGTCGACCACCGCCACGTGGTCGACGTGCACCCGGGTGAACTCCTCGACGGTCTGCACCATCAGCGGAATCCCACCCCAGGCGTACGCCGCGTTGATCTTCGCGGTCCGGCCGCCGTGCCGGCCGTCGGTCGACCGGGGCACCCGGACCCAGGTGTCGCGGGGGATCGAGACGAGCTGGGCGCTCTTCCGGTCCTTCGGCAGGTGGGCCAGGATGATCGTGTCGGTGCGGGACCCCTCGGTTCGTTCCGGGTCCCGGGAGTCGCTGCCCAGGATCATGATGTTCGTGGCGTCCCGGGCCACCACCGGCGGCCGGCTCTCCGCCGGCACTCCGGTGAAGGCGTCCACCCGTGCGACGTCCTTCTCCACCGAACGCAGATAGAGCGCGCCCGCACCGACGCCGCCCGCCCCGAGCAGGGCCAGCGCCAGCATCACCACGAGGGCGATCCGCCAGCCCCGCCGTCGCTTCGGTGGTGGACCGGGGCTCTCGGGGGACGCGACGGGGACGGAATCCGAGAGATGTTCGCCTGCGGCCATGGCCGCATGTTACTGAGCCGCCACGCAGTCGGGCAGCCCGCGTACGCCCGACGGGCCGAGGGCCGAAAAGCTGCCGTACGCTGGACGTTCAGTCGCTGGTCACCTGCGGCTGGTAGAACCTCGCCGTGGATGCGACGAAACTGCGCCGGGCCATCGCCCGTACCCCGCTGGCACCGGTGGCCGCCTTTCCCGGCCGGCTCGCCCGGGTCGCCCGCTACGACGCGAAGGTGCTCCGCGCCTCGGCCCGGTGGCTCGCCACCTCCCGGGAACACCACAACTACACCTACGAGCTGACCCAGCTCAGCCGGCAGCACCTGACCTGGTTCGTCAGCGTGGTCTGCGACGTCCCGGTGGCCCAGGTCAGGGGACACCTCGCCGAGATCACCGGCGACGCGGCGCTGCGCCGGCACATCGAACAGGCCACCGCCCGGTCCGCCCGGCGCGGCCTGGCCGACCGCCGGGTCCGCTACGCGCGCCGGGTCGGCTGGTACGCGATCGTCCGGGCCACCCGGCCCGCCCACGTCGTCGAGACCGGCACCGACAAGGGGCTGGGTAGCTGCGTCCTCGCCGCCGCCCTGCTGCGCAACGCCGCCGAGGGGCACCCCGGCCGGCTCACCTCGCTGGACGTCAACCCGGAGGCCGGCTACCTGGCCCGCAGCGCGCCCTGGTCCGACGTGATCGACCTGGTGGTCGGCGACTCGGTCACCGCGATCGCCGCCCTGGACCGGCCGGTCGACCTGTTCCTGCACGACAGCGACCACAGCCACGACCACGAACGCCGCGAGTGCGACGCCGTCGAGCCGAAGCTGGCCCCCGGCGCGATCCTGCTCACCGACAACGTCACCACCACCGGCGTCCTGGCCGAGCACGCCGAGCGCACCGGCCGTCGGTTCCTCGCCTACCGGGAGACCCCGCTCGACCACTGGTATCCCGGCGACGGCATCGGTGTCGCCTGGTGAGGTCCGGCCGACGGTGAACCGGGCCTGGCCGGCGGGACCGGGCGGGAGACGGCACACCGAGGCAGGGGCGGTGCCGGACGGTCGAGGCGTCCTCCGCCGACCGGGGGTTGCCCCAGGGGCGGTCACGGATCGATGATGGCCGAATCGCCACCACCGTCGACGAAGGAGTCGAGATGCAGGTTCTCCACCAGCCCCGCGTGGCCTGGGACATGGCCCGGCTGATCGTCTCGGCCGTCCCCGACGACCGGCTCTTCGACTGGTTGTGCGCCGAATCCGGCGCGCTGCTCGGCCCCGACCACGCGCGGTCCCTGCGCGACACCCAGCAGCGGCTGCGGCCGTGGGCCCGGACCACCCCCGACGCCGCCGCCGTCGAAGCCGGCCGTTGGCGGGTCCGCCTGGAGGATCTGCTGCGCACCCGACCGGAGGTCGCCGAGCCGCTGCGGTCGCTCACCGTGATCGCGTCCGGGCACTACCGCAACCAGATCGGCTGACCGGCTTAGCTTTCGCTTAGCCGGCTTGTCCCGGGTCGCCCGCTCCGGCAGCATCGGTCGGCGTGACCGATGGCAGCGTGTCCGAGGAATCCACCGGCGATCCCGGGCCGGCCCCCGACGGGTCCGCCGGGCGTCCCGGGCCGGGGCGTCGCCGTGCCCGGGGTGGCGGACGCCGCCGGTGGCTGGCCGCCGGGGCGTGGCCGCGCTCGCCACCGTGCTCGGGCTGAGCCTGGCGCTGCGCTCCGGTGCCGCCCCCGCCTGCGCCGCCGCGCCGGCCGGGCTTGCCGCGCCGGCCGGTGTCGCCCTGGCCGCCGGGCGGATGCCGCTGGCGGCTCCGCCCATCGGCGGTACGGTCCACAAGGGTAAGGCCACCTTCTACGACTCGAAGGGGGCCGGTGGGAACTGCTCGTATCCGTCCGCCCCGGCCAACCGGCTCTACGTGGCGCTCGGCCCCACCGAGTACAGCGCCGGTGCTGCCTGTGGTGGCTACCTCGACGTCACCGGTCCCCGGGGCACCGTCCGGGTCCTGATCATGGACCAGTGCCCGGAGTGCGCCCCCGGGCACGTCGACCTCTCCCGCGAGGCGTTCGCCCGGATCGCCGATCCGGTGCAGGGCATCGTCGGCGTCAGCTACCGCGCGGCGGTCGACCCGCCGCTGTCCGGCCCGCTCACCTTCCGGATCAAGGAGGGTGCGTCGCAGTACTGGTTCGCCGCGCTGGTCGCCGAGCACGGCAACCCGCTACGCGCCGTCGAGGTACGACAGGGCTCCGGTGCCTGGCGCACCGCCGCCCGGCAGGACTACAACTACTGGCTGATCGACTCCGGGGCCGGCCCCGGCCCGTACGCCGTCCGGGTCACCGACGTGTACGGCCACCGCGTCACCGCCACCGGCATCACCATGTCCCCCGGCCGCGTCCAGCGCAGCACCGTGAAGATGTACGGCGGCAGCGCCCCGGCCGCGCGGACCGCCCCGTCCACCCGGCCGCCCTCGCCCCGCCCCAGCGCCACCCCGAGCCGGACCCCCGCCAGCCCGTCGACGGTCGCCTCCGCCGCCCCACCCGCCCCACCCGCCCCGCAGGACGGGACCGGCCCACCCGCGCTCGCCGCATCGTCGGCGTCGGACGCCAGCCGGCAGGTCGACTGCGCCGCGCGGGGCTGACCGCCTGGCGTACGACCATCTCGACGTGCCGGTGGTCACCCACACCGCCGGGGACTGCCACGCCCGCTTCGAGGTGCTGGTCGACCAGGTGTACGCCTCGCTCGACCTCGCCGAACAGTGCCTGGACCGGGTCGACCGGCTCACCGGGAAGGTCGCGGTAGCGGAGCCACCGACATCGCCGCGTCGCCGGACCTGAGTCGATCGAGCGGTGGTCAGGCCGGGGTGCCCAGGTCGCGCCACATCAGGATCTCGTCGCGGTCGTCGCCGGGCGCCACCCGCAGCGCGCCCGGCAGCCGGCCCACCTCGCGGTAACCGAGCCGGTCGTAGAACTTCTCCAGGCCGAGCCCGCCGCGCACCGTCACGTGCAGCGCCTGCCAACCCAGCTCGGGCGCGCGCCGGGCGGCCTCCCGCATCAGCGCCCGCCCGTGCCCGCGTCCCTGGGCGTCCGGGTGGACCATCACCCGCTTGAGGGTGCCCCAGTGGGCCTTCAGTCGGAACCGGTTGTCGGCGAGGAACAGCACCGCGACCGGTCGGTCGCCCTCGTAGCCGACCAGCAGCCGGTCCGGTCCGTGGGTGACGGCGGCGAAGGTCGCCTCGGCGACGGGGCGTACGTCGGTGGTGGTGACGGGGGCGACGAAGCCGACCGCGCCACCGGCGTTGGTGACGTCGACCCAGAGGTCGATGACGCGTTCCCGCAGCTCGGGGGTGAGGTCGGGGTCGAGGACGAAGCGCAGGCTCACGCCGCCAATCCTGCTGCCCCGACCCGCCGCGGACCCGCGATCGTGACGTTGCCGACAGGACGTTGTGGTGCGGGAGGGGGGACTTGAACCCCCACGCCCTTTCGGACAATAGGACCTAAACCTATCGCGTCTGCCATTCCGCCACTCCCGCTCGGGTCAGAGTTTAGAGCGTCGCGCGGAAACGGTGGACAGCCCGGTCCGACGCAGAATGTTCGAGACCGTCCCGTGACTGAGGGCGCAGGTGCCGTCCGTCGCCTGTCGGATGAACTCGGCCAGTTTCGAGGTCCCGGCTCGGGGCGGGCCAGCGCATACCGGACCACGGTCTGATGGTGCGGGGAAGCGCGGTTGAGGCGAACGCCGAGCAGCCTCAGCACACCGGCGACGGAGTGGGCGGCGGCGGCCGCCTCGGCGAGCACCGGGGGTGGGTATCGGTATCGGATCAGCTACCGACCGTGGTGGCCGGGTGCGAGGGGCTCAGGCGAGGCCGAGGTCGCGGCGCAGCTTGGCGACGTGGCCGGTGGCCTTGACGTTGTAGAACGCGTGCTCGACTTTTCCGTCCGGGTCGATGACGAAGGTGGACCGGATCACCCCGGTCACCGTACGGCCGTAGAGCTGCTTCTCGCCGAAGGCGCCGTACGCGGTGAGCACCGCCTTGTCGACGTCGGCGACCAGCGGGAAGGTGATCGCGTCGCGCTCGCGGAACTTCGCCAGCTTGGCGGGCTTGTCGGGGGAGATGCCGACCACCTCGTAACCGGCGGTCTGCAACGAGGCGAGCGAGTCGCGGAAGTCGCAGGCCTGCTTGGTGCAGCCGGGAGTCATCGCGGCCGGGTAGGCGTACAGGATGACCCGGCGACCGCGCAGCGCGGCCAGGGCGAGCGTCTCCCCGGTGTCGGTGGGGAGGGTGAAGTCGGGAGCGGGGTCGCCGGGGGAGAGCCGGTCGGGCGCGGTCATGGCGACGACCCTACCGCCGGGCGGTGACGGCCCGGCCGATCCCCGCCGGGACACCCGGGGCGTTCCGGCGGGCCAGGGCGTCGCCCGTGCGGGAGCGTTCGGGGCCCGGCGTTCCCGGCAACGCGGGCGGGACCCAGGCCGGTTGGTGACCCGGCGTTGGCCCGCCGGTGAACAACACCATGGCTTGTTGCCGCACCTTGGCAACAACACTCACCGGGAAATAGGCTGAGCCCGCCGGCCGACTGGAGGTCATGTGGAAACCCTGGCGATGCACATCTCGAACGGGATCATCAACGGTCCCGTCGCGGGCGTCTTCGCGGCCGTCGCGCTGGCCGCCCTGACCTTCTGCGTGCTGCGCGGCCGGCGTGACCTGGACGACCGGTTGGCGCCGATGGCCGGCCTGGTCGCCGCGTTCATCTTCGCCGTGCAGATGCTCAACTTCCCGATCTTCACGGCCGGGGTCTCCGGTCACCTGCTCGGCGGCGCGCTCGCCGCGCTGCTGGTCGGCCCGTGGGTCGGCGCGCTCTGCGTGTCGGTGGTGCTGATCGTGCAGGCCCTGGTCTTCGGCGACGGCGGCGTCGCCATGCTCGGCCTGAACATCACCAACATGGCGCTGCTCGGCACCGCGGCGGCGTACCTGCTGATCGCCGGCCTGCTGCGGGTGCTGCCCCGCACCCCCACCGGCCTGGCCGTGACCGCGTTCGTCTCGGCGCTGGTCAGCGTGGTGGTCGCGTCCCAGGGGTTCGTCGTGCAGTACTGGCTCGGCGGCACCACCGACCTGGGCGGCAACCTGACCGGCCTGGCCGGCACGATGGCCGGCGTCCACCTGCTGATCGGCATCGGCGAGGGGCTGATCACCGCGACCACGGTCGCCACCGTCGCCAAGGTCCGACCCGATCTGGTGTACGCGTTGCGCGCGCTGAAGCCGGCGACCGCGCCGGCCCCCGTCCCGGCTGTCGGAGGTGTCCGGTGAGGAAGCGCTCCTGGGGGTTCGTGGCGGCCGGTCTGCTGGTCGCCCTGCTGCTGGCCGGCGTGGTCAGCAACTACGCCTCGTCGCATCCGGACGGCCTGGACTCGTCGCTGCTCAAGGGCTGCACGGTGAACGCCGACGACGAGATCACCGGCGGCTCCTGCCCGGCCCAGCGGGCCAGGGACCACGAGCTGGCCGACAGCCCGCTCGCCGACTACGGCATCCGGGGCGTGGACAACGGTTTCCTCTCCACCGGCCTGTCCGGGGTGGTCGGGGTGCTGCTCACCTTCGCCGTCGGCGGCGGCCTGTTCTGGCTGCTGCGCCGTCGCCCGGCCGACACCCCCGGCCCCGACGGGCGGCCCGCCGGCCACGACGACGACCGGCAGCCCGCCGGCACCGTCGGCTGACCAGGCGGTACGACGTGGGTGCCGGACACGCGCACGTGCTCTACCGGGACACCCCCTCCCGGGTGCACCGGCTGGCGCCCGAGGTGAAGATCGCCGCGATGGTGCTGTTCACCGTCGCCGTGGTGGCCACCCCGCGCGAGGCGTTCTGGGCCTTCGGCGGGTACGCCCTGCTGGTCGCCGTCGTCGCCGCGCTGGCCCGGGTCGGTCCGCGCTGGCTGTTGCTGCGCGCCACGATCGAACTGCCGTTCGTGCTCTTCGCCGTCGCCCTGCCGTTCCTCGGCGCCGGTGCGCGTACCGATGTCGCCGGGTTGAGCCTGTCGGTGGACGGCCTGCACGGGGCGTGGAACATCGTCGCCAAGGGCACCCTCGGGGTGCTCGCGTCGCTGCTGCTGGCCGCGACCACCACCACCCGGGACCTGATCGTCGGCCTGGACCGGCTGCGTTGCCCGCAGATCATCACCCAGATCGCCACGTTCATGCTGCGCTACCTCGACGTGCTGGTCGGTGAGGCCCGCCGGATGCGGGTGGCCCGGATCTCCCGGGGCGACGACCCGCGTTTCCTGTGGCAGCTGCGCGGCTTCGCCGCCGGGGTGGGCGCGCTGTTCCTGCGCGCCTTCGAACGCGGTGAGCGGGTCTATCTGGCGATGCTCTCCCGGGGCTACACCGGGCGGATGCCGGCGGTCTGGCAGGGGTCCGGCGCGGCGACCGCCGGGCAGTGGGCGGCGGCGGCGACCGTGCCCGTCGTGGCGGTGACCATCGCCGCGACCGCACTCGCCCTGACATGATCGGGTACGTGCAGACCGCTGTCTCCCTGGACGTCCGTGGCGTCCGGTACGCGTACCCGGACGGTCATGTCGCCCTGGCCGGGGTGGACCTGGCCGTGCCGCGCGGTGGCCGGGTGGCCCTGCTCGGCCCGAACGGCGCCGGCAAGACCACGCTGGTGCTGCACCTCAACGGCATCCTCACCCCGACCGAGGGGGTGGTGAGCGTGGGCGGGCTGACGGTGTCCCGGGACCGGGACACCCTGGCCGAGATCCGTCGCCGGGTGGGCATCGTCTTCCAGGACCCGGACGACCAGCTCTTCCTGCCCACGGTGGCCGAGGACGTGGCGTTCGGCCCGGCCAACCTGGGGCTGCGCGGCGTCGAGCTGGCCGCCCGGGTGGACGAGGCGCTGACCGCGGTGGGGATGGCCGAGCACCGGGACCGGGCCCCGCACCACCTGTCGTTCGGGCAGCGTCGCCGGGTGGCGGTGGCCACCGTGCTGGCGATGCGCCCCGAGATCCTGGTCCTCGACGAGCCGTCGTCCAACCTGGACCCGGCGGCCCGCCGGGAGCTGGCCGAGATCCTGCGCGCCCTGCCGGTGACCCTGCTGATGGTCACCCACGACCTGCCCTACGCGGCGGAGCTGTGCGAACGGGCGGTCATCCTGGACGCCGGCCGGATCGTCGCGGACGCCCCCACCGCCGATCTGCTCGCCGACTCGGCCCTGCTCTCCCGCCACCGCCTGGAACTGCCCTACGGCTTCCACCCCCGACCGATCGGCTGATCGCCGCAGGCCGGCCCCGGCAGCACCCCGCGATTGCCGGAGCCGCGCCGGTGGTGGGTCGGGCCGGGACGGCCCCGGGAGCACCCCGCGATGCCGGCAACCGGCCCCGGCCCTCACCGGCTGCCTCAGGAAGCCCGCATCCCGGTGCCCGGGGCATGGTCGCCACGCCGGGGCCCGCAGGCGCGGTCAGGTCCGGGCCGGGTCAGGTCACGGGCCGGGTCAGGTCCGGGCCGGGTCGGCGGCGGTCCGGGGCGCGGCGGCGCGGGCGGCGGCGTGCAGCCGGAGCAGGCCGGCGCCGACCGCGCCCACCCCGGCGATCAGCACCCCGGTCAGCAGCACCCGCGCGGTGCCGCCGGACCAGGGCACCGGGGCGACCGCGCGGGACAGCACGGTCAGGTTGGCGACGCCGACGAAGAGGGTCAGGCACGCGCCGGCCAGGGCGAGCACGAAGTCGGCGGCGGGCCGTCGGGCCAGCGCCCAGCCGCCGGCCGCCAGCGCGCCCAGCCCGGTCAGCAGCGGCCAGAGCTGCCCGGCGGCCAGCCCGAGCAGCACCCCGCCGACGCCCTGCGCCCCGGCGTCCAGCTCCCGCCCCAGCACCAGGGCGACGGCGGCGACACCACCGAGGGCGAGCAGCGCGCCGACGCCGCGCAGCGCCCGGCTCCCCGCGCCGGTGCCGGCCGGCAGCAGCCCCGCCGCGGCGACCAGCAGGGCGCCGAGGGTGGCGGCCACCCACCACGGGTACGGGTCCGGCGGCGGCACCCAGTCGAGGGTGCCGCGCAGCTCCACCGGTTCGACGCCGTCGCGCAACGGCACCGTCCAGTCGCGGACCCGATGCTCCCGGTCCGGGTCGGCGGCCACCGGGGCGGGCACCCCGGACTCCCGCCACAGGACCCGCTGGTCGTGCCAGCGGACCCGCCGGTCGTCGCCGATCCTGCGCCACTGCGGCGCGGCGGCCGGGTCGGCGGTGGCGGGCAGCGCGGTGTCGCCGGCCAGGGTGCGGTTGAGGTACGTGGCGGGGGAGCGGCTGTTCTCGTACACCCCGCCCGGCCCGACCCGCAGGTACGGCTCCCCGGAGTAGCCGATCACCTCGACGTCCCGGCCGGTGTGGTTGACCAGTTCCAGCCGGGCGCCCGCCTCGACGGCCCGGACGGTCAGCCCCGGCCGGGCCGGGGTGATCCCGGTCACCGCCGTGCGGTAGTCGGTGCCGTCGGGGGCGTCCGCCCCGTGCGCGTACGCCGGTGCGGCGGAGCCGAGCAGTCCGAGCAGTGCGGCGGTGAGCAGCAGGACGGCCCGGCGCAGGGGTGCCGGGGTCACTTGCCGGCCGCCTCCACCGCTGCGGTGATGCCGGCCGGGCTGCGGTCCTCCACTGCGGTGCCGTTCACCTTGATGGTCGGGGTGCCGGTGACCCCGGCCTTGCTGGCGTCGTCGGTGACGTGTTCGGTCCACGCGGTGTACGTCCCGTCCCTGACGCAGGAACCGAAGTCGTCCCTGTCCAGCCCCACCCCCGCGCCGATGTCGATCAGCTGGTCGTTGCTCAGCCCGGCGCTGCCCTCGGCGGGCTGCTGGGCGAAGAGCGCGTCGGTGAACTCCTTGAACTTGCCGCCCTTGGCGGCGCAGCCGGACGCGGCCGAGGACCGGGTGGAGTATTCGGTGGTGGAGAACCGGTTGAGGTAGGCGACCGGGTGGAAGACCACCTTGGCCTTGCCGGAGGAGACCAACTGGTTGACGGTCTCGCCGCTGGCCTGCTGGAACTGCTTGCAGGCCGGGCAGAGGTAGTCCTCGTAGAGGTCGATGGTGACCGGCCCGGTGCCGAGCACGACGCCGGTGCCGGCGTCGTTGGCCCCCGGCGGGGCGGTGAAGGTGTCCGACTTCTGGCTGGAGTAGACGCTCCACCCGATCAGGCCGGCGATCACCAGCACCACCACCGCGCCGACGGACGTCCAGAGCGTCCGCTTGCGCCGCTTCTCCCGGGCGAGCTGTTCGCGGACCACCCGCGCGGCCTCGTTGCGTCCCTTGCGACTACTCATCGTCGTCCTCCACGGGTGGGTCGCCCGCGAGCCAGCCGTCCACCGAGAACGGGGTGCGGGGCCAGATCAGCAGGAATCCGGCCAGCGCCAGGAATCCCAGGTCCCGGAGGATCTCCGGGAGGTAGCTCGGGGCCTGGCCGGCGGCGAGCTGCCCGCCGCTGCCGAAGCACCCGCAGTCGATGGCCAGGCCACGGGCCCAGGCCGAGGCGATGCCGGCGATGAAGACCAGCAGCAGCGCGGCGGAGATCCCGGCGCTCAGCCGGGTGGCCAGCCCGGCGAGCAGCAGCAGGCCCAGCGCCAGCTCCACGAAGGGCAGTGCCGCGCCGATCGCCGTCGCCACCTCGTACGGCATCACCTGGTACGCGTTGACGGCCCGCCCGGAGGCGGCCAGGTCACCCACCTTGGCGCCGCCGGCGAACAGCCAGACGGCGGCGAGGCCGAGCCGGGCGGCGAGGCCGAACCAGGGCCGGACGACCGGCCAACGGCCGGCGGCGGTGCGTGCTGTGGTCACGCCCATTGGTCGTACCGCCCGGTCGCCGGGTTCCCCCGGGTGCCCGGTCGCCGGGTCGCCGGACGGGCCACCGGTGGCCGGTCAGGGCCGGCCAGCGGGCCGTAACGGGCGGTGGCGGTGGGGTCGCGGTGAGCGGGGATCACGACAAGCCAGGCTACGCGGCGTGGCGGGGAGGGGCAGGGTCCTTCGGCCCTTTGAATGGTCCCGCTCACGCCGGGAACTTATCCCCGCTGCCGGACGACTACCTGCTCATGACGTCCCACCACCTCCGGCAGGCACCCCGGCCGCCGTGGCCGCGCCGTGCCGCCGTGGGGTGGCCGGGTGGGCGTTCCGGCCTCCGGTCAGCGAGCATGGCGGGATGAACGCCGTCGATCGTCGCTGGCTGGCCCGCGTGGGTGCCGCTGCCGGCCTACTGATCACCCTCGTCGCCCTGCTGCTCGCCCCGGCCGGGTCGGCCAGCGCCCATGCCGTGCTGTCCAGCAGCAGCCCGGTGGCCTCGGCAGTGGTGCCGAGCGCCCCGTCAGAGGTGGTGCTGACGTTCAGCGAGTCGGTCCGCAAGGTGCCCGACAAGGTGCGGGTCATCGCGCCGGACGGCTCCCGGGCCGACCGGGGCGAGCCCCGCTTCGAGGGCTCGGTGGTGACGATCGGGGTGGACCCGGCCGGCCCACAGGGCACCTACCTGGTCAGCTACCGGGTGATCTCCGCCGACAGCCACCCGGTCTCCGGGGCGTTCACCTACTCGGTGGGGGCACCGTCGACGCCGCCGACCGACGCCGGCTCGGACAGCCGGGCCGACCCGGTGGTCGGCGTGGGCGTGAAGGTGACGAAGTACCTGGGGTACGCGGGTCTGCTGCTGGTGGTCGGCCCGGCGCTGGTGCTGGCCGCGCTCTGGCCGCTGCGGCTGCCCCGGCGGGGGCCCGCCCGGCTGCTCTGGTCCGGCGCGGGGCTGCTTGCCGCCGCGACGGCGGCCGAGGTGTGGATGCAGGTGCCGTACACCGCCGGTGGGGGGTTGTTCGACGTCACCGGTGAGGGCCTGTCCGAGGTGCTGGGCAGCGGGTACGGCACCACGCACCTGATCCGGTTGGGCCTGCTCGCGGCGGCGGTCTTCCTGCTCCGGCCGTTGACCCGGGGGCCGGTGGGCCGCACCGACGGGATCATCCTGACCGGGCTGGGGGTGGCCGGGCTGTTCACCTGGCCACTGGCCGGGCACCCGGCGGCCTCCCCGGCGCCGGCGGTGTCGGTCCTCGTCGACGCGGTGCACCTGGGCAGCATGGCGGTCTGGTTGGGCGGTCTGGTGATGCTGGCCGGGTTCCTGCTGCGCCAGGCCGACGAGCGGGAGCTGGGGGCGATCCTGCCGATCTGGTCCCGCTGGGCGGCGCTGGCGGTGGCGGCACTGCTGCTGGCCGGCGTCGTGCAGGGGCTGATCGAGGTGGCCACCCTCCAGGCCCTCACCGGCACCACGTACGGTCGGCTGCTGCTCGCCAAGATCGGGCTGTTCGCGCTGGTGGTGGGGGTGGCCGCGTACTCCCGGCAGTTGGTGCGACGGCGGACCGCGGCGGCCCGGCCGGTGCCGGTGCGGCGCGCGGTCTGGGTGGAGTTGGCGATCACCGCGGTGATCCTCGGCGTCACGGCGACCCTGGTGCAGACCCCACCGGCCCGGACCGCCGTCGACGGCGGCTCCGGCGCGGACGCCGGCTACTACTCGACCACGCTGACCAGCCCGATCCTGTCGCTCCAGGTGGAGCTGGACCCGGCCGAGCGGGGCAACAACTCGATGCACCTGTACGCGTACACGCCGGACAACCGGCCGCAGCCGGTGGTGGAGTGGAAGGCCACCGCCGCGCTGCCCTCGGCCGGGGTGGAGCCGATCGACATTCCGTTGCTCAAGCTCACCGACAACCACGCGACGGGGGAGTTCAGCTTCCCGTCGGCGGGGGAGTGGCAACTGCGCTTCACGGTCCGCACGTCCGACATCGACCAGGCCACGGTGACCGCCACCGTGCCGATCAAGTAAGAAGGGCCCGTCCCAGATGATCCGTCTCCGGCGTTCCGCATCCGCCGCCGCGCTCACCCTCACCGCCGTCGCCGCCACGGTGCTCGGCTTCGCCGGGCCCGCCGCGGCGCACGTCACGGTCAACCCGAAGGAGGCGACCCAGGGCAGCTACGGTCGGTTCGCCCTGCGGGTGCCCAACGAGAGCGACACCGCCTCCACCGTCAAGATCGAGGTGAACCTGCCGGAGAACGCCCCGGTCGGTTCGGTCTCCACGATGCCGGTGCCGGGGTGGACGGTCGCGGTGGAGAAGCGCAAGGTGGACCCGCCGATCGAGGTGCACGGCAGCCAGCTCACCGAGGCGGTGTCCAAGCTGACCTGGACGGCCGCCGCCGGTGGGGGCGTCAAGCCGGGCGAGTTCCAGGAGTTCCCGATCTCGTTGGGCCCGCTGCCGCAGGTGGACAAGATGGTCCTCAAGACGCTCCAGACCTACTCCGACGGCAACGTGTCGCGCTGGATCGAGGAGCCCACGCCGGGCGCCGAGGAGCCGGAGAACCCGGCGCCGGTGCTGGCCCTGGCGGCGGCGGCCGCGTCTCCCTCGGCCGCCCCGGCGTCGGCCGCGACGGCGGCGAAGGACGACGACGATGACGACGACTCGGGTTCGACGGTGACCGTGCTGGGTGTCGTCGGGCTGTTGGCCGGGCTCGGCGGGCTCGCCCTGGGCGGGCTGGCCTTCGCCCGGACCCGGCGGGAGCCGACGCCGAAGTCCTGACCCTTACCGCCCCACCGGCCCGTCGGATCCGTCCGGCGGGCCGGACACGGTGACGGCCCTCCGCGCTGCCGACGCGGAGGGCCGTCTTCACCGGGGGATCGGTGCGCTGCGGGCCGTGACCGGCTGACACCAGATTAGCGCCAAAAGCCGGATAAGGGAATATCTGTCCGTTTAAGCGGTCGACCGGGCGGTCGGCAGTGGGTCCCGCCGGATCGGGAGCAGCGCCAGCAGCAGCAGCGCCAGCAGCACGTACGCGTTGCGGAGCAGGAACTCCCAGGGGTTGTCCGTGCGGGCCGGCGCCACCCCCCAGTCATAGAACGAGACCACCCCGTAGACGATCACTAGGCCGGTGCCGGTGGCCAGGGTGAGCAGCCGCCGACGGCGTCGCGCCCCCGCCTCGGTCTCCCGGTCGGCGTCGAGCGCGGCGTCCACCAGCACCACCACCGCCGGAATGAACCAGTAGATGTGGTGGGTCCAGGTGATCGGGCTGACCAGCCCACCGACCAGCCCGGTGAGGGTGAGGCCGGTCAACCAGTCGCCGGCCGCGGCGGCGCGGGCCGCCCGCCACAACCCGTACCCGAGGATCGCCACGACCAGGACGAGCCAGAGCAGCCGGTTCGGCTCCTGCGGCGCGTCGATCCGGCTGAGCAGCCCGAACAGCGACTGGTTGCCGGTGTAGTCGGTGCGCCCGACCCGGTCGGTGGCCCACAGCTCGTGGGTCCAGAACCGCCACGAGTCGCGGGGCGCCACCGCGGCGGCCAACAGCGTCGCCGCCGCCGCCGTGACACTCGCCACCACGGCCGCCCGCCACCGCCGGGTCACCAGCAGGTAGACGATGAAGATGCCCGGAAAGAGCTTGAGCGCCGTGGCCAGCCCGACGCCCACCCCGGCCCACCGCCGCGCCCCCGGTACGGCGAAGAGCAGATCGGCCAGGATCAGCACCACCAGCAGCATGTTGATCTGGCCGAAGGTGATCGTCTCCCGGGTGCTCTCCACCGCGAAGACCAGCAGCACCGCCACGGTGAGCGCGAACGTCCGGTGCAGACCGTGCCGGGCGATCACCGGCAACATCAGCCACCGGGTGGTGACCACGACGGCGACGCAGGTCAGCGCGGTGAAGATGACGATGGTCAGGCCCAGCGGCAGCATCCCGAACGGCCGCAGCAGCAGGGCGCTGAACGGCGGGTACGTGAAGTACAGCTCACCCTGCACCCGGTCGGGCTGCACATAGTCGTAGAGCGGATGCCCGGACGCCCACCAGTCCATCGCCCGCATGTAGATCTTCAGGTCGAAGAAGTCGTGCACCAGGCCCGGCAGGTAGAGCGCCGGCAGCACGGCCGCCAGCGCCAACACCGTGACGACCCGGCGGGCCGTACGGCTTCGCTGGTCCTCCGGGGCGCTGACGGGGGAAGCGACGGATTCGGCGGGCACGGGGAAACCCTAGCGGTCCCACCCCGCGACAGTGCCGAGGCGCGGGGACCTGGGCTGCGCGTAGGCTGTCCCGGTGGCTGACCTTCTCGTCTGGATCGACTGTGAGATGACCGGGCTCGACCTCGGCAGCGACAAGCTGATCGAGGTGGCCGCACTGGTCACCGACCCCGACCTCAACGTGCTGGGTGAGGGTGTGGACGTGGTCATCCACGCCGACGAGGCGGCCCTGGAGGCGATGCCGGAGGTCGTCCGCACCATGCACGCCAAGTCCGGCCTGACCGAGGAGGTGCGCCGCTCCACGGTCACCCTCGCCGAGGCCGAGGACCTGGTCCTGGAGTACGTCACCAGCCACGTCAAGGACCCGCGTACCGCGCCGCTGTGCGGCAACTCGATCGCCACCGACCGGGGCTTCATCGCCCGGGACATGACCCGGCTCGACGCCCACCTGCACTACCGCATGATCGACGTGTCGTCGATCAAGGAGCTGTGCCGACGCTGGTACCCCCGGGTGTACTTCGGTCAGCCGCGTAAGGGGCTGGCGCACCGGGCCCTGGCCGACATCCAGGAGAGCATCCGGGAGTTGGAGTACTACCGGCGCACCCTGTTCGTGCCGCTGCCCGGCCCGGACGTGGAGACGGCGAAGGCGATCGCCGCGCAGCTCTAGGCCGGTGCCCGTCGACGGATGGAACCCGCTGGACGGCCCCCGCCCGGGTGTGGCTATTATTAGTCCGCACCCGCCCGGGAAACCGGCGCGGACGGCATGGTGGCTGTAGCTCAGTTGGCAGAGCACCGGGTTGTGGTCCCGGTTGTCGTGGGTTCAATTCCCATCAGTCACCCGGTTGGTGGATCTGTTCCACCGCGACGCAAGCCCCCTCACCCGAGGGGGCTTGCGTCGTTTCCGGGGTCGGACAGGGGTCGACCCCCCGCACGGCCGCCCCGGACGCACACCGGCCCCCGCCGCCAGGCGGGGGCCGGTCCGTGGTCTGCCGGAGGGGTCAGGGCGTCGGCTCGGCGCTCGGCGTCCCGGTGGTGTCGTCCGGGGAGGCGGCGGCGTCCGGCTGCCCGGCGTCCGGGTCGTACGGCAGGGCGCTGCCCTTGACGTACTGGTCCCAGCTCATGTTCCAGTCGGTCCAGCCGTTGCCGTTCTGGAGCTTGCGTTCGGTGCCCTTGACCGTGATCGGGTCACCGATCTTCGTGTTGGCGAACAGCCAGGCGCCGTCCTTCATCGACACGTTCACGCAGCCGTGCGAGACGTTGGTGCTGCCCTGCTGCCCCTCCGACCAGGGGGCGGCGTGGATGAACTCGCCACCCCAGGTCAGCCGCTGGGCATAGTCGATCTTGGTGCGGTAGCCCTCCTCCGGGCCCAGCTCCGCCATCGTGTCGAAGACCGTCTTGCGGAGCTTCTCGATCACCACCATCGTGCCGCTGGACGACGGGGTGCTCTTCTTGCCGAGGCTGACCAGGATCGTCTTGACGACCCTGCCGTCCTTGCTGACGGTCATCCGCTTGTTCTTGTTGTCGACCTGCATCACCACCGACGGGCCGATCTTGACGTCCACGGTCAGGTCGGACCGGCCGTACCAGCCGTCGCCCATCGGCAGCCCGCCGGCCTGCACCCGGTACGAGACCGTGGTGCCCGGCTGCCAGAACTCCTTCGGCCGGTAGCGGACCTCGGTGGGGCTGACCCAGTGCCAGACGCCCTCCTGGGCCGGGGTGCTGGTGACCGTCATCCGGCGCTGCACGTCGTCGCGGTAGTCCTCCGGGACGGCCCGACCGAACTTCACGATCAACGGCATGCCCACGCCGACCACCTGGTTGTCGCCGAGGAAGCTGGTGACCCGCACCTGCTTGTCCGGCTTGGCCATCACGGTGAAGGCGCTGGTCGCCGTCGCCGGCTTGCCGTCCTCCCCGGTCGCCGTCACGGTGGCGGTGTACTTCTCCCCGTACTCCAGGGTGCCGCTGGGGAGCCAACTCGCGCCGTCCGCGGCGAGCTTGCCCTCGACGGCCTTGCCGGCCGCGTCGGTGAGCGCGACGGTGGTGTCCTTGGCGTCCTTGGCGGTGAAGACGATGCCGGTGGAGGCCGGGACGTCGGTGGCGTCGGCCTTCGGTTCGGTGATCGTCGCGGTGGCCTTCGGCGTGCTCTCCTCGCCGCCGCCCTGCCAGCTCGACGGCTTGTCGCCGCCCGAGCCGGTGCAAGCGGAGGTGAGGGCCAGCGCCGCGGCGAGGACCCCCGCCGCGAGCACTCGGCGTCGACCGGCAGGCCCGGTCAGGTGGTCCTGGACAACTCGCATGATTCCCTCACAGTCGTGTTCCCCGATGTCCCATCGTCCCTCACAGACGCGGCGGCACGCCCGTCGGTTGCGAAGGGTGAACTGAAACACGCCGCCGAGCGGGTGCGATGACGATGGGTCACCGGCCCGTGCCGGTCCGGGACGGCGACCAGCGCCGCCCCGGACCGGTGGTCAGACCAGCGGACCCGAGCCGCCCTGCGGAACCGGCAGCGCACTGCCCTTGACGAACTCGTCCCAGGTCAGGCTCCACGCCGTCCAACCGTTACCCGGTTCGAGCTTGCGCGGGGTGCCCTTGACCGTGATCGGGTCCCCCACCTTCGTCTGGGCGAAGAGCCAACGGCCCATGGCCATCGACACGTTGACGCAGCCGTGCGAGACGTTCCGCCGGCCCTGCACCCCCTCGGACCACGGTGCCGCGTGGATGTACTCGCCGCCCCAGGTCAGCCGCTGGGCGAAGTCGATCTCGGTGCGGTACTGGTTGGCCGGGTCTGGCTCGTCCATGGTGTCGAAGACGGTCTTCTCCTTCTTCTCCATCACCACCATGGTGCCGCTGGAGGAGGGAGTGCTCTTCTTGCCCAGGCTGACCGGCAGCGTCTTGATCAACTGGCCGCCCTGGAAGACCTCCATCTGCTTGGTGGTGTTGTCCACCTTCATCTCGAAGGACCGCCCGATCTTGGCGGTCGCCGACCGGTCGATGTTGCCGTACCGGCCGTTACTCAGCGGAATCCCGGCCAGCGCGATGCGGACGCTCAGCGTCGTCCCCGGCTGCCAGTACTCCGGCCCCCGGTAGTACGCCTGGGTGCCGCTGGACACCCAGTGCCAGGCGCCCGGCTGCGGCGGATCGGTCTTGACGAACATCCGCTTCTGGACGGCCGCCCGGTCCTTCTTCGGGATGCCCGGACTGAACTCGGCCACCACCGGCATGGCCACGCCGTAGGTCCGGTCGTCGAAGAGGTAGAGACCGGAGCCGATCATCGAGTTCGGCTTGGCCATCGTGGTGAACGTGCTCACCCCCTGCCGGGGCTGGCCGTCGGCGCCGGCACCGGTCACCGTGGCCTTGTACTTGGTGCCGTACTTCAGGGCCGACGACGGCACCCAGGAGCTACCGTCCACTCGCAGCTTGCCGTCGACCTGCTTGCCGTCACCCGTGGTGAGGGTGACCGAGGAGACCTTCCCGCCGCCCGGGAGGCCGACGCTGATCTCGGTGCTGACCGGTCTGCTCTTCGCCCCGTCGGCCGGACTGACCGTCAGGCCGTCCGCCACCGGCGCCGACGGCGACGCCCCGTCGGACTGCGCCGGGGTCACCGCCTCGGTACTGGGCGAAGCCCCGGTGCCGCTGACGAACTCGGCTTCCTTCTTCTGGTCGCCGCCGCAGCCGGCTAGAGCCAGCGACGCCGCCAGGACGAGAGCGCCCGCCATCGCCCCGCCCCGCGTGAACCTGCCCATCCCCACCTCTGTTCTCGCGTACCTGGCGGACATCGTGCCCCATGCTGACCACCGGCTCGATCCCGGACGGCCTCCATAAGGGGGATCTGAAGCCTTTTGCCCGTTAAGCTCGCCCGAAGAGTGGAGCCGGGTATCGGATTGGAACCCCACTCACGGCCCGTGCTATGTTTTCTCCGTTGCCAACGAGCGCCGCTAGCTCAACTGGCAGAGCAGCGGACTCTTAATCCGCGGGTTCGGGGTTCGAGTCCCTGGCGGCGCACCACCTCTGATCAGGCCGTATAGCCATCTGGCTATACGGTCTTGATCTTTGGGTGTCGTTTGGGTGTCACGTGGGCGCGGCCAGCCCCTGGGTGGGGCTCGCGCCTGATTCTGGTTCCTGGCAACGGTTTGGGCCGTCGGGCGGTGGGTGTTGCTGCGGTTCGTGGGTGTCGGGTGGGTGTCCGGTGCTTGCGGCCGGGGACGCGGGCTGCGGCGGCCAGGACGAGTCGGGCGGTGGCTTCGGCGACGGTGAAGTGCAGGTCGAGTAGGACGCTGGTGTAGGTGTCGGCGGTGAGCACGATGCTGGTGTGACCGAGTTGCTCCTGAACGGCTTTCAGGTCGGCGCCTGCGCTGTGGGCGAGGCTGGCCGCGCCGTGGCGCAGGTCGTGCAGACGGACGGGTGGGAGACCAGAGTCGGTCACGAGGCGCCGGAAGCGGCGGGTCAGGTAGTCCGGGTGTAGCGGCTGCCCGTCCGGTTGTGTGAAGACGTAGCCGGAGTCCGTCCAGTCGCCTGCGTGCTCTGTCTGCTCGGTGAGTTGTCGGCGGCGGTGTTGGCGCAGGATCGTGACGGTGGTGTGGTCCAGGGCGACGGTGCGGCGGCTGGCGGCGGTCTTGGGTGGGCCGACGGTGACGGTCTGGCCGTAGGCGATGCGTTGTTGGTCGATGGTGATTACCCGGCCGTCGAGGTCGACGTCGACCCAGCGCAGTCCGGCGGTTTCGCCGCGGCGGAGGCCGCGCAGGCTGATGAGCCACCACATGGCGGTTAGCCGGTCGTCGGCAGTGTGGCCGAGGAAGTGTGCCAACTGCTGGGTGGTCCAGACCGCGACTGCGTACCGTTCGCCGTGTTGGCGCCAGGCCTGTACCCGGTGGTCGGTCCAGACGCGGGCCTGGGGGCGTCGCGGTGTGGCCAGTCTGACGAATCGCGCGGGGTTGTCGCGCAGGAGCCCGTGCCGGATCGCGGCGTTGAGGGCGGAGCGCAGGGTGGCGCGGATGCGGTGCAGCGTCGACGGGGTCGGCGGCCGGCCGTGGCGGTTGGGTGTTACGGCGATGTCGGCGAACGTCGCCGTGACGTGCAGGTTGGTGAGGTCGGTCAGACGGTGGCGCCCGAGGTGGGGGATGAGCTGGTGCTCGACGTGGTCGGTGTAGGAGCGCAGTGTGCTGGGGCGGATGCCGAGGTTGGTCGACAGCCAGTAGCGCAGCCAGCGGGACACCGTCCAGGTGTCGCTGGTGCATTCCTCGGTCGACCTGGCCAGCAGCGCGTCCCGCGCCCGCTCGGCATCCCCACGGGTGAGATACCCGCCGCGTCGGACACGCTCCCGCCGTCCGGACAGGGTGCTCACCGAGCAGTGGAAGTACCAACTACCGTGACCACGCCGACTCAGCAACTCGCAGGACGACTCCAGGCGTTGCCTGGTCTCCGGATGGCGACACCCGCACCGCTTCAAAATCACTCCGTTGCCGCGCATTACCGCACCTCCAGGTTGAGTAGGTGACCTCTGCCTACCAACCTGTGCCCCTCATCAGGCCTACGTACCAGGCTCTGCCCTGGCCGCAGTCGAGGGCTTCGCCCAGTTCCTCGCGCCCCAGCCGGGAAACGCCGACAGGCTCCCGCGCTGGATCAACGAGGTTCGCGCGGTCGACCTGCCCCACCTGTACGCCTTCACTCGGGGCCTGGAGCGGGACCGCGACGCCGTGAACGCGGCGCTCACGCTTCCGTACAGCAACGGCCCCACCGAAGGCGTCAACACCAAGACCAAACGGATCGCTCGTCAAATGTACGGACGAGCAGGATTCTCCCTGCTCCGCCACCGCATCCTCCTCGGATAACAGCACGCCCGTCACCACCGAATGTGAGACAGGGCCGCTAATTTGACAGACCCCCGGGGCTGTCTCGCTAAGGGCCCTGTCTCACATTCGGTGGTGACGGAGGGTGGCAGGGCGTCGTTGTTTCCTATGTGGAGGATGCCAACAAGCTTGTACAGACGGTGTTCTCGGGGCTGTCCCCGCTGGTCATCGAGGACGTGGTCGACGAGGGTGAGCGGATCGTGGTGCGGGCCCGGACGCCGCAGGACACCGCGGTCTGCCCGGTGTGCGGGGCCTCGTCGGGACGGGTCCACGGCTATTACTGGCGGACGGTGGCCGATGTTCCGGTCGACGGGCGTCGGGTGGTGGTCCGTGTGCGGGTGCGGCGTCTGGTGTGCCCCACGCGCGGCTGCCGTCACACCTTCCGCGAGCAGGTTCCCGGGGTGCTGGAGCGATACCAGCGTCGCACGGCCCGTTTGAACAGGCAGGTCAAAGCCGTGGTCAAGGAATTAGCGGGCCGGGCAGGGTCGCGTTTGCTGGCGATTCTGGCCATGGGCCTGTCCCGTCACACGGCCCTGCGCGCCCTGCTGCGCATTCCGTTGCCCACTGGGCGGATACCCCGGGTGATCGGCGTTGACGATTTTGCTCTGCGCCGGCGGCACCGCTATGCCACCGTGGTGATCGACGCCGAGACCCATGAGCGGATCGAGGTGCTGCCCGACCGCACCGCCGACACCCTCGAAGCGTGGCTGCGTGAGCATCCCGGCGTCGAGGTGGTGTGCCGCGACGGCTCGGCCACCTACGCCGAGGCCATCCGCCGTGCTCTGCCCAACGCGGTGCAGGTCGCGGACAGGTGGCACCTGTGGCACAACCTATGCGAAGCGGCCCTGAGCGAGGTGAAGACGCACAGCACCTGCTGGGCCCCCGTACTGGACGCACCCATCTACGACGGGCCCCGCGCGCAGACGACCCTGCAACGCTGGCACCAGGTCCGTGACCTGCTCGACCAGGGAGTCGGCCTGCTCGAATCCGCCCGCCGCCTGCAGTTGTCTCTGAACACCGTCAAGCGCTACGCGCGAGCCGACCGGCCCGAGCGGATGCTCCGCGTCCCCAAGTACCGTGTCGGCCTCGTCGACCCCTACCGCGAACACCTGCGCAAACGTCGAGCCGAGGATCCCGGCGTCGGCGTCAAGCACCTCTTCGACGAGATCAAGGCCCTCGGCTTCACCGGCTGCCTCAACCTCCTGCACAAGTACATCAACCAAGGCCGCGCGGACGCCGACCGCAGCCACATCTCCCCGCGCCGGCTCGCCCGGATGATCCTCACCAGGCCCGACAACCTCAAGCCCGAGTATCGAGATCTCCTGGCACGGCTCACCGCAGCCTGCCCAGAGATGACCCACCTGGCTGCCGTAGTCGAGGGCTTCGCCGAACTCCTGACGCCTGATCCGGGAAACGCCGACCATCTCTCGCTCTGGATGGTCCAGGTCCGCGCGGTCGATCTACCTCATCTGCACGCCTTCACCAGGGGCCTGGAACGGGACCGCGACGCCGTGAACGCCGCACTCACGCTTCCCTACAGCAACGGACCCACCGAAGGCGTCAACACCAAGACCAAACGGATCGCCCGCCAAATGCACGGACGAGCAGGCTTCAGCCTGCTCCGCCACCGCATCCTCCTCGGATAACAGCACGCTCCGTCACCACCGAATGTGAGACAGGGCCTCGCTAAGGGTGTTTCCGGCGATCTTGGTTAGTAGGTTTCAGCGGCGGGGAAGCGGTCGCTGAAGGTGATGGCGAAGGCGTTCAACGCGGGTTTCCAGCGCATCGTCCATCGGGTTCGGCCGTCCCCGGTGGGGTCCAGGGACCGGGTCACCAGGTACAGACACTTCAACGCGGCCAGCTCGTTCGGGAAGTGGCCGCGGGCCTTGACCGCCCGCCGGTAGCGGGCGTTCAACGACTCGATCGCATTCGTGGAGCAGATGACCGTGCGGATCTCCAGGTCGTAGTCGAGGAACGGGATGAACTCCGCCCAGGCGTTGTCCCACAGGCGGATCACCGCCGGATACCGGGCGCCCCACTTGTCGGCCAGGTCGTCGAACGCCGCCCTTGCCGCTTGCGCGTTGACGGCGGTGTAGATCGGTTTGATGTCCCGCTTCAGCTCGTCCCAGTAGCGGCGGGACGTGAGCCGGAATGTGTTGCGGATCAGATGGATGATGCAGGTCTGCACCACCGTGCGGGGCCACACGTTCGTGACGACCTCCGGCAGGCCCTTGAGGCCGTCGCAGACGAGGAAGAACACGTCCTTCACGCCCCGGTTACGCAGGTCGGTCAGCACGCTCATCCAGAACTTCGCGCCCTCCCCGCCGGTGCCTGCCCACAGGCCGAGGATGTCCTTCTCCCCGTCGAGGGTGACCCCGATCGCGGCGTAGAAGGGCCGGTTCGCGACCTGCCCATCCCGGACCTTGACCACGATGGCGTCGATGAACACCGCCGCGTAGATCTCATCCAGCGGTCGGTGCGACCAGTCGGTCATCTCCTCGATCACCTTGTCGGTGATCCGCGAGATCGTCTCCTTCGACACCGAAGCCCCGTAGATCTCCGCGAAGTGCGCCGAAATCTCCCCCGTCGTCAACCCTTTGGCATACAGCGACAACACGACCTCGTCGACCCCCGACAACCGGCGCTGCCGCTTACGCACGATCTGCGGATCGAACGTGCCCGCCCGGTCCCGCGGCACGTCGATCTGCACCGGGCCGGTGCTGTCGGTCAGCACTGTCTTCGACCGGGTCCCGTTGCGGACGTTGCCCGAGCCGGCTCCGTCGGGTTCGTGTTTGGCATAACCGAGGTGATCGGTCATCTCCTCGTTGAGCGCGGTCTCCAGGACCGTCTTGGTCAACTGCTTGAGCAGCCCGTCCGGGCCGGTCAACGACAGCCCTTGTTCCTTCGCCGCCCGGACCAGCTCAGCGGCGGCCTTCGCCTCCGCCGACGGCTCGGGCCGCTTCTTACGTCCGGTCTGGTCATTCAGTGTCGCGGTCATCACGGCACCCTCCTCACCAGGCACAACGCCTGGCGGGTCAGGCCGGAAACACCGTTAGATCCACAGACCCAGACCCCCGGGCACACCAGCGCGGTGTTGGCCGTGGTGTGAAGCCCGGATGGTCGCCACCGAATCGCCATGTAGTTACAGCTCGGTCGTTGCCCACCAATTACGGTCCAAGACTTCTTGAGCGACGCGCTGTCCATTGACGAGTAGGCGGTGTGCCCGGTCGCGTTGATCGTCCTGGAGCCACTTGACTGCCTGTCGTGCGAGCTCTTCCGGGACAGGGGCATTACGTTTGCCTGTTCGATCGCGGGAGGGATCGAGCATGGTGCTGTAGGCGGCGTGAAACGGCTGAGGCTCGGGGAATCCGAGGGCGTTGAGGTTGGCGGCTAGCGTTTGCGGTATGTCGAGGCCGTCGATATCCAGGTCGCCGGCGTAGACGATGCGCTCGGGAGTCGCGCGAAGCTGTAGGTGGTCGGCCAGGGCGATGACCGGTTCGGCCTGGGCCGCCTCCCACCCGTTGCCAAAGGCGATTGCGGCGAAAGGGCCGCGCGACTGACGTAGAGCGCGCCAGGCAGAGTCGAAGGTGGCCTGGTTTTCGACGATGAGCAGATCGCCGGCGGCGGCAAGGCGGGCTGCACGCAGCGGGGCGACGGGGCGTTCGTAGGCGAGATCCTGTGGTTTCAGGCGCCCGGGGGCGAAGATGCTGCTCGGCTCGATGCGAGCGAGGGTCTTCTCGTCGTTGAAGATGCTGAGTGAGCGTTCTTCCCGGGCGAGTATGGCGGGTTGTTCGCCGAGGTGCTCCAGCAGCCAGCTATTGATCTGCTGGAGCGCAGCGCGCAGGGCCGTCGGCGGCTTGCACGTTCGCAGCCACGTGCCGATCCATCGCGAAATGATGGGCATCCAGGTGGTTGTGCTCATGTCGATGGGAGGGACTTTGCCGGAGATGTCGGCGATGATGACGACCCATCGCGGCAGAGGAGGTAGCGCGGCATGGTCCCACAACTGTCCTGAACGAGGCGTTTCCGCGGCTTCCTGTTTGACGAGTTCGTCAATAGCATTGCTGAGCCGTTGGCGGGCACCGGGTCGGGTGGCGGCGTGCGCTTCGATGGCTGCCTGCATGGTGAGCAGGGTGGTGAGGGAGGCCCGGGTGCGGCCCGTGTCGATGGCGTGGGCCAGTAGTCGTGCCTGCAATGCGGCGGCGAGCGTGGTTGCCGGCGTCATGGAAGTTCGTCTACTTCGTCGTCGAGTACAGCGTCGGAGTCGCCGGGGTCGCTCGTCCTGAGCATCGGGTCGGTGATGCTGATCCTGGCGACGGCTGTGTCGAGGATGACTGGTGCTGTCGTTGCGACGAGGGGTTCACGTCGAAGCTGCCTCGGGAGGTCTGCGGCGACGGCCGCTTCGGGAACGACCAGGACTCGTTTGCCCGCCTCCTGGACCTTGAGCTGTACCCAGTTGGAGAACACGCTGAGTGCGTGCGAGTCGCGTGACGCGGTGAGCAGGATGAGCTGGACGCGCAGCCCGCGTGCCACCTGGCGGATGAGGCGCAGCAAGGACGGTTCGACGACTTTGGCGAAGATGTTGTCGATGATGAGGAACGTTTGTTCCTTCCGGCTCGGGTTGCGCATCGAGAGCATGAGCGCGGCGATGATGACGGCCATGGTGACGCCTTCGCCGCCGGAGGTGCGCATGGCAATTTCTTCCATGGGGTGGTGCTTGCTGTCGAACGGCACCTTCGGGATGAGGACTTCCGCGCGCAGGTTCGGCGTGATCGCTTCGACAAGCGCCTCAAGGGGGGCCGGTTTCCGACTTGGGCGTCTACCTGCTGGCGCCTCCTCCGGTTTGATCATGACTTCGAGGGCGTCCCGGACCAATTTCTGCCGGTTGTCGCGGCTCGACTCGCTCCACTGAATTTTTAGGAACTCTTGGCCGGACCACACGCCGAGCCGGTCGTCGGTGGGGAGTTTGGATCGGCTCGCGATGGTGCGGATCTTGCTGCGGATGGACTCGACGGTGTTGCTGACGACCTGTGCGGAATGGTCGAGTTCGGTGCTGAAGTTGCGCAGTTCGGCTTGGACGGCGGCGAGGCGCTGACTGGCGTCGTAGTCGTTGGAGGTTGCGTTATCGATCAGTTCGGCCAGCGGTGAGGACTTGAGTCGGCTCACGATGGTGCCGGAAGCCTTACCGGGTGCGTTGACGCTGCACTCGCGCAGCTTCTCCGCCAAGGCGTGGGCCTGGCCTTCGGCCGTTTGGCATTGCCGTTCCACGTGTTCGATGGCCTCGAGGACGCCGGTGACGAAGCGCTCGAGGTCGTCGGCGCTGAAGCGGTCGAGACCGGCAGCGAGGCTCAAGGGGTTGGCGGCTAGTTTGGCCTCTTCCAGAGCCTCGTTCATCCATCGAAGTCGAGTGACGACCGGATGGGTGGTGTCGAGCGAGGCGCTCGTCTCCCACAGCAGATCATCGAGGCTGACGGGCTGTCCGAGCTTGCCTGACTGGGCCAGGGATTTACCGGCTGCGGTGAGGTTGGCGGCGAGGCGGTCTTTAACGGTCGATGCGAAAGCGGTGAGCCTGTTCTGGAGTAGGGTCGCCTGGTCCAGGGTCTGCTTCGTCTCCCTCATGCTCTCTTTGGCAGTGGCGATCAGCTTCTGGACCTCGTCCAGGTGGTGGTTCGTGGTGGTCAGGTCAGGCGAGTGCCATTGAACGTCGAGCGGTGACTGCGCTCCCTTCTCTCCGCGAGCCGCGTTCCACGCGGTCTTGGCGGCTTGGTGGCGTTGTTGGGCGGCGCCTCGCGCCTCGATGAGAGCGCGGACCCGTCGCTCGGCCTGTTTGTCGGCGCGATCCCATTCGACCAGGGACGTGTGCGGGGCTTGGCGGAACATGGCTCGTGCCTGCTGCTGAGCGGCCTGGCTGAGTCTGCCGAGAGCAGCCGAGCACTCCTCCATTCTTTCCTGCGCGGTACTGATGCGGGAGCGTAGGTCGGCGTCGGTGACGAGTCCTTGGTATTGCTGGTTCAGGTCACGTAGGCGGCTGTCGAGGGCGTCGCGAGGTAGTTCGAGCAGGTTGGGTTCAGGTTCGGTCGCCTCTCCGGGATGCCCCGAGAGGATGTCGTGGACGCGGGACAGCCGGCGACGCAGTTCGCTGGTCTGGACGGCGAGACCCCGGCGCTGCTCTGCGAGTCCGCCGGTGCGATTACGGATCTCTTGCCGCTCGTCCTCGTGCTCACGCTGGTTGTGTGCGGCTTGGTCACGCCGGCGGCGGGCATCTTCTTCAATTTGAGTACGCTGGCCTTCGCCAGCGTCAAACTCGGCCAGCGGTTGGACCTTGCGTTCGGCTTCTTCGGCCTGCTCCGCGCGGGCGCGCTCGTCGTCGGCGTCCTTAAGGTGCTTCTTTGCCTGCTCGTGGGTGTCCTGCGCGTCCTCGAACAGATGCTTCTGTTTCTCGACAAGTTCTGCGCGGGTGATCCTCTGTTGCTCGATCTGCTCACGAAGTCGATGGGCGCCGCCTTGACCGATCTCGCTCGTCCAGCGGTCGAGCTCCCGCATCAGGTGCTCACCGGTGACGATGGTCGTTTCGGCCTTGTCACGGCTTGTCAAGGCGGTGTCGAGTTCCTGCTCGACACGTGTGACGGCTTCCTGGCCGGCCTGCTGGTCCCAGAGCGCGGGATCGGGGAGGACGACGGTCCGCCGATCACCGCTCGTGCCGTCGAAGAACGAAGCGCCGCAAGCCACGACAACGGGGCCGGGTACGGAAATCCCGTGTTGATTCGCGGCGAGCCACTCCTCCACCGCGGCGAAGTCGTCCTCGATGGGTACGACGATGCCGTCGGCAAGCTCGGGGTGGTTGCGTAGTAACGAGGTGGCCTTGTCGGGGGCGATGCGAGACAGCCAGGTCCAGCCGGGTACGGCGCCGCGGCCGGTGTGGTGTTGCAGTTGAGTGACGAGTTCGTCGACTTCGGGTCGGGCGGGTAGCAGCTGGCTGGCCTGCAGTGCCTGGACGTTGCGTTCGAGCTGGCTGACGCGTACGGCACGGGTTCGGGCGGTGGCGCGTGTTCCGTCGAGCCGGGCGCGGATGTCGGCGTGGACGATGTCGGCGTGTTCGTCGAGGTCGACGCGGTCGATCTCGACCAGCCCTGATGCCGTCACCTCGTTGGTGAGGTTGTCGGTGCGCCGCACCATCTCAGCCAGGCTGTTCTCGTTCGTGGTGATCTGGTGTGCGGCCGTGTCGAGGTCGCCTTGGAGTCGGTGGGCTTGCTGGGTGGCTTCCTTGGCCCGGTCGTCATACCGGGCGGCCTGCTGACGGTTCGAGGTGATGTTGCTACGGGCCGCTTCGGCGGTCTGCCGGTGTCGTGTGACGGCGCGGTGTGCCGGCTCGTCGGTCTCCAGGGACCCGTCGTCGCGAAGCTCCTGCCGGAGGATTTTGCCGTCGGCGCGTTGCTCGGTGACCTTCTCCAGGTCGGCGCGGGCCTCGGCCTCCTGCACGGTGCAGGCCGTGACCGCCTTATCGAGGACCTCGAGCCGGCGGGCATCGGCCTGTTCCTGGGAGTCGAGCCGGCCGTCGCTCTGGGCCAAAGCGGCGATCTCGTCCTTGAGTCGTTTGGTGAGCAGTTGCGCCGTGGTCGCGAGGTCTCGGCGCAGCGGCGCCGCATCACGGACCTTGTCCTGGAGCTGGTCGAGGGCAAGCTGCTGGTCCTGTGCGGCGACGGCGTGCTGGGCCAGTTGAATGCAGCCCTTGGCCGCTTCAAGCCCGCCCTCCGCTCTGGTGACCTCCTCGTCTGCGGTCTTCGCTCCCAGCGCCGCTTGGTCGACTTCCTGCTGGCATCGGCGCGCGATCAACGCGGCTCGCTGCCCTTCGAGGTGCTTCTGCCGGCGGTCTGCTGTGTTCCGGGCGGTCGTGGCGGCGCCGTGGACCTGGTTGACGTGGGTTGTTGCGGTGTCCGCCGTCGCGGTCCACTGCTCGACGAGCCGGGTGGTGTCGGCCCACTGCGTCAACGCTGCGGTGCGTGCTGTCTGCTGCTTCTTGAACAGGTCGGCCGCGGCGGCGAGCGGCTCGGTGTATCGGCGGGCGGCCGTGAGGAACGCTTCGGTGGCCTCGTCCACCTCCTGATTGGCGACCTTCACCTTGAGTCGCGTGATCTCGCGTGCCACCGTCGTAAAGTCTTTCGGGTCGGCCAGCACATTGATGAGGCTGTTGAGAAATGTGCGGCTGCTGTCGTAGGTAAAGATGCGGTCGGCCGCTCCTTCGTCGAGGTTCATCTGCAGGAGGAATCGCCGGAGAAAATCGAGGTCGAAGCCACGGCTTGCCAGTTCGACCGCCCACTTGCCCTGATCGTCGGTGTGGGCTAGTTGCAGGGTGGGGTCGCTGTTCTTGGAGGCGATAAGGTGGTCAAGGAAATCGGTGTGAGACATGGGGCGGCCGTCGGTGCCGCGGACGGGCAGGGTGTCGAAGGTCAGCGCGTCGTTGGTTTGGAAGCAGAAAAACAACTCGCTGGCGCGGTCCTGCGCTTCGCTGTCGCGCCAGGCGGCGTATCCGACAATCAGCCGCGGTGCTACCCCGAACAGGTTCTCGGCGGTTCCCGCGATGGCGTGTTCACAGATGACGTAGGTGGTTGATCCGGCTGGGATGTAGTGCTCGAACTTCTTCTGCTCGCCGGCCTTACCCTGGTGCCGGATGGCGAGTTTGGCCAGGAACTTGTCACGGTGCGGTTCGTAGGCGTGCAGCCACATGGCGATGATGGTGCTCTTGCCGCCGCCGTTCTGCAGCTTGATGACGGTGTCGTCGGGTTGGCCGTTGGTGCGTAGATCGATGATTAGGTCGGCGAAGCGAGGGCGTTCAATACCTACGTTGACGAGGCGCAGCCGAGTGGGGGCAAGCATTTGTCGGGCTCCCGGGTGACGAGTCAAGCATTGGTGGGGCGCAGCGCCTCGAACAGGGGGTTCATCAGGAAGTCGGGGAACTGGGCGAGCAGTCGTCGCCGGATTCGGTAGTTTTTCTGTTCTGCGGGGCTGTCTGGTGTGAGGTCGCTGACGAATCCCAGTTGCTGCAGTCCGTCCAGCGTCTGGTAGACGAGATAGGTGGAGGTGGTGCGGGAGGTGCGCTTGACCGCGCCGCCGTAGGTGGTTCTGCTCAGCCACAACGACCACATTGGGAGTTCCTGGTCGGGAGTGCCTGCCGCGACGTCAGGCGCGTTGGCCTTCTCCCGCTCGCAGAATTCCCGGATGTACTCCTCGAGTTGCAGGACCGAGACCGAGGGCACCGCCCGGTCGGTGTCGTTGAGCGTCGCCTCCAAATCGACACCGGCGGGGAACTGCATGGCGAGCAGCGCCACGATGGTCAGCATCCGGGCTGCGCGGTCTACGGAGTCGTCGCCCCTGTTCCACGGCAAATCCGGCGCCTTTCCCGGCCAGGACCAAGGGCTGCCCGAGCGGGGGAACAGCACCAGTCCGATGGTCTCGTTGGCGTCCGTGACCTCGCATTCAGCGCCGCCGAGGACGGCGTCCACGGCGTCGCGAAAGTGCGGGTTCATCACGTACTCGTGGATCAGCCGGCGGTATTCGGCGCGGTCGCCGCTGGCCCCGGGGGTCATGGCTATGTTGGTGCCGAAGGCGATGAGTCGGCCGACATCTTCGAAAGAAATCACTGGTTCCCTCCTGCCGCGGCTGGTACGGGTTGCAAGAGAAGGTCGTCGCCCGCAATACCGGGCAGGCTGAGCGGCGTGTTGTCGTTGATCACGCGGATCCGGTCGGGATCGAGCAACTCCCGCTGCCTCGTCAGGACCGCGATCGTCAGGTCGTCGGCGGCTTCTGTGGCGTGCGGCGGAGCGAACGCGGTCAGGGTGACCAGGCACACCAGGTGCGTCAATGTGGCGTGCTCGCCGGTGCGGCACAGATCAGGATGATCGCGGACCGCCCGAGTCAAGAGTTCTGACAGGCGTGTCGGCTGATCGACTGCGCCGAACAACTCGCGCAGGCAGTTGAGCGTCTCGTCGCGGATCCACGGCACCGGCGCGACGATGTCGTCGATCTCGAACGGGTTGTCGACCGGAGCCGGCGTGACGCGGCGGACTTTGGGCGCCGTTCGTTCGACGAGTTCAAGGGCGGAGGGCACGCGGGGCCGGCGGACGCCGAGCGCCAGCGCGCATACCGGTTCCAGGAGTGTTTCGAGGGCGCCGGCCTTCATACCGATGAGCGGGGCGAACAATGTCTTCTCGGGGTCGTGCAGGTTGCCTCGGTAACGCGTCCACACCTGCCGGTCCTGTTCTTCGGCGAAGACTTGGTTAACCTGGCTGACCTCGTGTAGGACGTCGGACAGGTCGTCACAGCGGCGTTCGAGCAGCGCTTCGGTCTCGCGCATCTGCTGTTCGCCGGGCTGGTCGGGTTCGAGGCGCTGTTGCACACGGTGTTTGAAGTCGCTCGTGGTCTTCAGCTGCTCGCCGAGCACCTGCATGATTCGTTCCATCGTCGGTTGTACGTCGTGGACGTAGTCCACCGAACGCACGTCACGGCGAATCTGCTTGATCTGGTCGCGGATGCGCTCGACCAAAGCGTTGAGCGTCATGTGCTGGCGCCGTACTGTGGCGACCACTTCATCGACGTCACCGCGGGCCAGCTGCCGGTCGGCGATGAAATTCTCCGCCGCGTTCTGGTCCTCGAGATCGAGGGTGTAGAGGCCTTGGAACATGTTCACCGCACGGGCGTCGGCCTTCACCGTCGGCACGGCGTCCTCGCCGCCGACCAGGTACAAATACTCCAACGGCTTCTGCAGCCGCTGATAGCTCTCGCCGGTCCAGTCACCGTAGAAGTCGATGAACGCCTGCCCACCGGTGGAACGGCCGTGCATCAGGTCAACCACTGCCGTCACGACCTCCCGGTGCTCGGCATCGGGCCGGCCCGTTCCGGCACGCTGCGCCAGAGGCAGCAGCTCGTCGATCAGCTGCTCGCGGGTCCACCCTCCGGCAAGGCGACTGGGCTCGACAACCAGGTACAACGCGGCGAGCGCGATCGTGGGCGGGTCGTACACGTTCCAGTCGCCGTGGTTGTTGACCAGGTTCTGCAGTCGTACGGCAAGCGCAGAGATCATGCCGAATGACTGCCGTTGGCGTGGCTGCCATTGGCGGACGAACTCCTCGAGTGCCGGTTTCACCGCGAGATCACCTGCCCGACGCTCGGTAGGTGAGTGATCCTCCGGGCCGCCTCGCGTGTGCGGCGTTGGAGAGGCCCGTTGGGCGCGGCTGGCTGAGGAAGAGGGCGAATCAGCAGCGCCGGCGGACAGTGCACGCCTTCGTCGGCGATGGGTGGGGTGTCGCCGCGAGTGGTGGTGGCGTTGATGTCGGCTACCTCCGTCCGGGTGCGGATACTTGCTGCTCTAGGTTGCGCCTTGGCGCCGATTGCTGGCGCAGCCGGTGGTGGTGCCTGCGGTCAGGGGTGTAGTGGCCCGGCGCCGGCTTCGTCGGCGAGTTCGAGTAGTTCGGCGTCAGTGGCCCAGCGCGCGGTGCTTCCCGCGGCGGTGTTGGAGACGCGGAGCAGTGCTGGAACGTGTTGGGCCACGGCGAGCATGTGGCTGATCACGACGACGAGGCGGCCAGCGGCGACTTGGGTGGACAAGGCATCCAGAGCGTAGGTGAGGGCGGTCTGGTCGAGGCTGCCGAAACCTTCGTCCAGGAAGAGGGATTCGGCTTTCCCGCCGCTGCTGCTGGCTTGTTCGACCACGGCGAGCGCGAGCGCGAGGCTCGCCTGGAACGTTTCGCCGCCAGAGAGGGTCTTCACGTCGCGCAGGATGCCGGTGTGGGCGTCGAAGATCTGGAAGTCGGGGCCGAAGGCGAACCGGCCGAGGGTCATGCCGCGGATGATTGCGGTGGCGGCACCGAGCAAACTTTGCTGTCGCTCCTGAACAACGGCGGCGCCGAATTTCCCGTTGCCGAGCAGCTCGACCAATGCGGAGAGTCCGTCAAGGTGCGGCTGGGCGGACGCGATGCGGCGCACCAGGTCGTCCATCACCGGGATCTGGGTCAGTGCGGTGTCGTGTGTCTTCACGGCGATGGCCCGGCGGCCGACGGCGTCGTCGTACGCGGCGCGGATGGGCTTGCCGCCGGTCGGCGCGTTACTGGTGATGGCGGCTGCTTCGTCGGCGAGCCGTTCGAGCAGTGAGCTGATATCCCCGGTCCGGGCCCGGCCGGCGTCGAGCGCACCCCGGGCGAGGTCCTTGAGGTCGGCCGCCCATCGGGCTTGGACGATGAGGTCGGCGGTGAGATCGAGCTGGGTGGCGGGCGGCGTGTGCAGCAACGCCGCGAGGGCGGCGTGGCCCGCGGAGACGTCCAGCATCCGCTGCTGGCTCTGCTTCGCCGGTGTTGTGACCTGATCGACGCGTTTCTCTACCAGCTGCTCACGTCGCGTCTCCAGCGCGTCGATGTCGGTGCTGAGCTGGGTGAGTTCGCTCCATTGCTCGCCCAGACGTAGCCGGTCGGCGGTCGCTTGGTCCCGTAGGCGGGTTACCAGTTCCGTGGTGGGTTGTTCCGGGCGGTATTCAGCCGGGATCTGCTGCATGAGGGTCGTGATCCTCTTGCGCAGCGCCGCCACCTGGATGTGAACGTCTTCCAGTTGGGCGGTACGACCGGCAATGTCCTTGTCGATGGCCTCGACGACCGCGGCGGCTTTCGCGGCGCTGTTGCGGATCTCCTCGACGCGCGTGGCTTTGGCCGCGGTCTGCTGGCGGGCGGCCGCGAGGACCTCGATATGTGGCGCGAGGTTGTGATCGTTGTGCCGGTCGAGGTCGATCACGCCGAGCTGCTGCGTGAGGACGGTGAGGGCGCTGCTCGCCTGGGCGGACTGGTCTGTGAGCTGGGTGGCTTTCTGCTCGGCGACCGTGTACGTCTCTCGTTCCTTGCTCAGTGCCGCCGTCGTCAGTTCGGCTTCGCGCTTGGCGTGGGCTCGGGCCTTCTTCATGGCTTGTTCGGCGTCGTGCAGGCCCGGCGCGTGCGGAGGTATAAAGCCGTCGGGCAGTTCGTGGTCGCAGATCAGGCAGGCGTCGCCCGGCTGCAGGCCGGCGGCGGCGTATGCGGCGGCGTTCAGGCGTTTCTGCCCCTCGAGCGTTTCCTCCGCCGCCGTCACCGCCTGATGGGCTTCCTCCTCGGCGGCGCGTTGCTGCTCTAGCTTCTCCGCCGAGGCTGAGTGGTCGGATCGTCGGTCACGCAGTTGCTGGGTGAGCTGCGTGACGCGAGCAGTCAGGTCACGGACGTCGCGCAGGGCAGCGCGCCACGCATCAAGCTGTTTCTCAAGGTCGCCTTCACGGTCCGCGGCGTTCTTCCGGTCCTGCTCGGTGTCCTTGCGCAGCGTGGCGAGCTTTTCGGCTTCCTCCCGTGCGCCGGTTGCCCCGGACTCCGTTGCTCGCAGCTCGGCGGTCTCGGTGTCGTAGCGGGACCTGGCGTCGGCCTCGCGGTCGATCAGTTCGCCGAGTTGGCCGAGCCCGGTAGCGGCGGTGGCGGGTACATCTGCGAGCGGGCCGCCTGGTCTGCGGTCTCCGAGGTGGGTAAGGAGATCGTCGCGCTGCTGACGCAGGGGGTTCAGTTCGGCGATAAGGGCACCGTCCATCACGGCGATGGTGTCATCGAGTTCGGCGAGTTTTTTGAGCTGCTCGGGTGCGCCGGTATCCATGATCGATGCGAGCTTGCCGATCAGCTCCAGCAGGCGTGTGCGTTCGTTCTCGGCGTCGACGCGCCGCGCGTCGATGCCGGCGAGCTGCTCTTGGGCCGCCCCGAGCTGTTTGATCTGCTCGTCGGCCTGCCCGATCTGGGTGGCGGCCTCAGCTGCGGCGGCGCGCGGGTCGTCGAGCAGAGCGGCTTTGCGCTCACGGAGTTTGTGCAGCCGGGGGGCGAGTGCGTCACGGCGGTCGCGGGCATGCCGGCTGATGGTGTCGAGGATGTCGAGGCCGAGCAGGCCTTTGAGCATGTGCGCCCGTTCAGCAGGCGAGGCGTGCAGTAGCTGTTCGAATTTGCCCTGCCGCAGGAGCACCGCGCGGACGAAGGTCTTCTGGTCGAGCCCGATGAGTTGCTGGATGCGGGTGTTGGTGGCGTCTCGGCCGAGACGCGTCTCCGAGCCGTCGACTGCCTCCAGCCGGTGGTGGGAGTTAGTCGACTTCTTCGACAGTCGTCGGCTGACCTTCCACTCTTTGCCGCGTGCTTCAAAGACGAGTTCCACGGCGAGCGTGCCGTCGCCGCCGTCGGCGATGAGCACCTTCGGGGTGGGAGCTTCGAAGGTACACGTCCCGAACAGGGCGAAGTTGATGGCGATGAAGATCGAGGATTTGCCGGCGCCGGTCTCGCCGGTGATCCCGACGAGCGTTTTGCCGCGGAAATCGATGTGTTGCCGGCTGATGTAGGACCGCAGGCCGGAGAAGGTGAGTTCAAGCGGTCTCATGCGACACCCGCCGTCTGATCGTCGGTGAGCAGCGCGTCGACGGCGAAGCAGGGGTCGCGGTCCTCGTTGTCGGCGGCGAGGAACTCGCCCATGATTGCCAGCACCGTGTCGATCGCAGCGGTGCGGGTGTCGATCTGCTGGAGGTAGGCGCCGAAGGCGTCCAACAGTGGCCGCTGGGCGGTAGCGGTGCCGGGTTCGACCACGAGCGCGGAACCCTGGGTGCCGGCGACACGCTGTTGCACGTCCAAGACGGTGGCGCGTTCGAGCAGGTCGTGGACGCGTTGCGTGAGTGCAGGGTCGTGGGTGTCGGTGTGCACTGTCGCAAGGCATAGGGCGTCGTTGATCACGGCGGCCTGGGATTGAAGATCCGCGAAGCTGCCTTCGAATCGGAACAGGGCTCGGCCACCGCGCAGCGGGATCGCCTCGCAGCGCGCGGGCATGCCAGGCTCCAGCGTGACCAGCGTGACGCTCTTGCGCTGGCCGGCCTCACCGAAGTCCAGCGGGATCGGCGATCCCGCGTATCGGCCGGTGACAGGGCCGGGCAGGTCCTGCGGGTCGTGGATGTGGCCGAACGCGGCGTAGTCGACCGGTGGGATGGCGGCGGGGTCGCAGGCGTAGTCGTCACTGCAATGCCGGGCACGCTCACTGCCTGAGAGCCCGGCACCGGTGACGTGCAGATGCGCTGCGAAGACCGTCAGCTCGCGACGCGGGTCCAGGCCCGCCGACAAGCCGGCGGTGATCCTCGCCTGCATGTCGGCGATGCGGGCACGGTAGGCGCCGGCCCATCGGCGAGGGTCGTCGAAAACATCGACGCCACGTTCGGCGGACACGAACGGCAGCGCGCCGATCCGCAGCGTGTTGCCGTCCCGGCCGGGCAGAACGAGGTGGTCACCGCCGATGCCGAGCGGCTTGTTGACGAAGTAGAGCCGGTTGAGGCGTCCGAGCCGGTCCAGGTAGCGCAGCAAGCTGAAGTTGTCGTGGTTGCCGGCGACCACGATGGTGGGGGCGATCGCCGCGAGTTCGGCGAGAGCGTCGACGACCCGCTCGATCTCGGCGTGGCTGACCTTGGAGTGGTCGATCAGGTCACCGGAGTTGATGATCGCGTCGGGCCGGACGTCCCGGGCGATTGCGATGAACTCGGTGAGGGCGTCGTCGAGGTCGGCGGCGCGGGAATGGTTGTAGGTGGTCCGTCCGGCGTGCCAGTCGGAAGTGTGCAGCAGTTGCATGCGAGCGGAACCCTTTCGCGAAGGGGACGTGCGCTGACGTCGAAGGGGGATCGGGCGTTTAGCCGAGGCCGCGGACCCGGTGGCCGGCGAGGTGGGCGAGGACGGCTTGGTTGGCTTCCCAGCCGTCGGGGAACTTGATGAAGGCTTTGAGGTGCATCGGTTCGGTCGACGGGTGCGCGTCCAGGAGTTCCGGGATGCCTTGGCGGCCCACGACGATGCAGGCATGCCGATGCCGAGAGGCCAGGACGCACAGGCGACCGGACTCAAGGTGGAATGCGGTAGCGTCGATGCGACCGGACAGCGGGTGCAGGATGACGGTGATGTCAAACTCAGCGCCCTGCAGCCGGTTGGCGGTGTCCACGCGGATGCCGGTGGCACCGCGGGCGCGTAGTTCCCGGCCGAGCGCGGCGACCTGGTCGCGGTGCGCCGCGCCGACGGCGATCCGGTCGGCGGTCAATGGCCGCCCCTCGCGGGCGTGTTCGCAGTAGGTTTCCATACCACGTTGCAGTAGGCGCGCGGCGATGTCTGCCGTCGCGGCGACCGCCTCCTCGTCGGTGCGCAGCGTGTTGCGGTGCGGTAACTCGTAGAAGCCCCAGCCGGTCTCGGCCGCCATTGCGATTACCTCGTCGACCGGAGTCGGCCGCAGGCCCGGCACGCGCATCACGGCGTTACGGTCTGCGGAGCCGGTGCCGGACTGGAAGGGGGTGAACGGGTAGAACGCCTCCTGGACGACCCCCGCCGCGCTCGGCGGCAGCCGCCACGACAGCGGCAGATGGTGCGGCGTGATCTCCGGGTTGTTCCGCAGCAGCACGGCGACCGCGCTCTGCATCGGATCCCACGGCAGACCGGCCCACCGCTCGCCGTCGACCGGGGAGAACGGGTCCAACTGCCCGGGATCGCCGACGAACAGCATCCGCTGGAACAGCGCGGCGATGAGCAGCAGCATGTCGGAACGCATCTGGTACGCCTCGTCGACGATCGCCCACGGCAGCTTTCCGGCCGTTTCGACCCGGCTCCACTTCGCCGCCGTTCCGACCACGACGCGACAGTCCGCGAGGGCGTCCAGGCGATTGCCGATCTGCACGTTCGGTAGCTGGACTGAGCCGGGCGGACGGTAGTCCTCGCGGGTGAGGCGGCCGATCAGAAGGTGCGGCAGCCGCGCGGCGATCTTTGCGGTGAGGTCGTCCACCTGCGCGTTGGTCTGGGCAACGACCATGATCGGCTCACCGGCTTCGGCGATCTCCGCGGCCGTCCGAACGACGAGCGTGGACTTACCCGCCCCGGGCGGCGAATCGACGACCACGCCCGATCGCTGGGTGCCGGTAAAAGCTGCGATGATCTCGGCGGTGCGGGCCTCGGCGAGCTGCTGCGGTGTCGTCATGACCAGTCCTCCGCCGCGTCCTCGGGAACGGGAACAGCTTCCGGCGGTGGACCGCCGTGGGTCCACGGAATATTCTCCCGCGCGGGCCAGGCCCGGCCGCGACGCACGAACGCATCGGCGAGCGCGGTGTAGACCACGTCGTCCCCGACGGCCGGGACGGATCCTGGTTCCGGTACCCGGCCGCGACCCATCTTGTCCTGCAGTTCGAGTTCGATCATCCAACCGTCGGTGGTCTCGTCGAGTCTGGTGATGAGCGCCCGCTGCCCGTTGCGGCTCGGGTCGTGCACCTGCTGTCCCTTGTCGAGACGTACCGGGTCCGTGGTGGTGACGGTGACCAGGGGCCGCGTCACGGATCGTTGCGCGCCGGGTACCCGACGATCGGGATCGCTTGCGACGACCTCGCCGGCGAACGCCTCGCCAGCGAGCCGGTAGTCGGCGAGGACCAGCGGGTCGTCGTAGGCGCGCTCGGCGTCGAAGCTGGCCAACCGCTGCTCCATCTCGGCAAGGCGTTGTGCGCCGCGTACCGCGTTGTCGCGCTTGGCCTGGGGATACCCGCCGTTCGTGACGTAGTGATGAAACGCGGTGAAGCGATCACGCTGCCGCTCCCATCGGCGGGCCACCCGCGCTGCCGGCGGCTCCGCCCGCAGCAGGTCGATGGCTCGCCACACCAGATCCCAGGTGGGCCGCATCTGTTCCACGAGCATGCCGGTCATCCGGTTGAGGACCTGCCGCCTGGCCGGTTCAGTCGCCGCTGAGGCGAGATCGCGCAGGGTGGGCTGCAGGAACAGCCGATCGAAGGTGGGATCAGTCGCCGGGCCGGCAGGCGGGCACACGGCTGGATCTTCGGCCCGGCGCGCCGCATCGATGACGGACATGCCCGGCGGCGGCGTCAGCCAGGCCATCAGCGCGGCGAGATTGCCGTCCTCGACGTCGCTCTGCCCGGTCGCCCACACCGCGCTCAACGCTCGGGTAGCCGGCACCAGGACGCTGGAGTCGGCGAACTCGGCCTGCTCCGCCAGCCAGGTGAGCCAGATACCCAATTGCCGCACGGACGGGGCAACGGCCCAGGGGCCTTCACTGGAGCGGAACCGCGTCATGCGCCCCAGCAACCGGACGTAATCGATGCCAGCCGGGTTAGGCACCCACACCTGAGGCGCCTGGGTTGCCCGTAAAGACAGTTCCGATCTGCGGGTCTCGACCCGCTGTGTGGTCGCCGCCATCGACGCGATCGGGAACAGTAGATGGCCGGCGAGACGTTCCGCGAAGCGAAGCCGTTCGGCTCGCTCGCGCGGCTGACGCGTAACGATGACCTCCGGCCGCCCGGGGTCAGAGCCCACCATCACCGCGAGCGGAGCGTTCGTCTCGCCGGCCAGGATGATCGGCACCAGGACGATCGGCCGCTCAGATATGTGCAGGTGGCGATACAGGGTGACACGCTGGGGCGTCTGCGAGCCGGCGGCGAGCACCCGGGCCAGCGAACTCATCACGGTCACCGCAAAGCCTCCAGAGCCTGCTGGCGCATCTGGTAAGCGCTACGGAGCAGACGAGCGGCCTGACGTTGGCTGTCGTCAGGCACCCGGCCGCCGGTCGCCAGCTCGATCGCTTCCGCGATGGAATCGATGCCGCCCAACTCCTCGCGAACCACCCGACCCAGCACCGGCACGGTGCCGTCCGCTTCCGCCCGGCACACCCCCGCCAGCTCGCAACTCTGAAGGCAATCCGGTGAATAGCGGGCCGAGACCTGCGCGACGGAGGCGGCAAGATCGTCCGGGCTCCGGGTCGCCTGCCCCGTCTCGTCAAGAACAAGGTCGAAGGTCAAGCCAGGAGGAAGGAGCGACAATAGGGCTTCGATCGACTCCATGCGGGTGAGGTGACGCCGCAGGGACGCCAGCGGCTTGCGCACGTCGACCAACTCGGCCACTGGCTGGTTCGTGAAGTCCCTGGGACACACCAATATCACTTTATGGGAGACCAGCTCCGGTGAAAGCCCGGCGGTTTGCAGCATCTCGCGCATCGCCAGTACGTAGACCGCCGCTTGCTGCGCGGCGGCGGCGACCTTGCCCGAGTCTGCCGTGCCGTCCACGATGGGGAACGACTTGATCTCGACGACATGGAAGCGGTCGCCGAACTTGAAGGCGATCAGGTCAGGCTCGATGTGGACCCGGACGCCGTTCATGGTGAGTTGCAAAATCGGGTGATCGAACATCGTCCCCACTGGGTCCGATGCTCGCGCCGCTTCCTCCAGGGCGCTCTGTGACCGCCTAAGCCGAGCGCTGATGCGGTCGTCGTCGTCGGCCGGGTTGAGGTCGTGATAATGCGCCTGCGCAGTTGGCAGATCGAGGTGCCCCCGCAGCAGCCGCAGAAGGTCGTTACCGCCCTCGGCCTTGACTTGCGCTTCGAAGCTCTTGCCGCGGGCCAGCGCCATACTGGACATCTGGCCGACAGTCATGCCGTGGCCGAGACGATCAGCGATCAGTACCTTATTCACGCCGGCGGCATCCATGAGCGTGCGACGGCGGCAGCCGGGGTTAGCGGCAAGAGCAGCGAGAGTTCGTGCGTTGTGCGGCTTTCGCGGTGCCGCACCACGGATGGCGTTGAGGCGGTCGTCGATGACGGTCATTGTATCCTCTGGAATGACGGGTCCGGTCTTCGCGGTACCGGGCCGCCGATATCGGGGAAGTTCTTAGTCAGCGCTCCGGACGACCCTGAGCGGTTGAGCACCGAACAGCTGCTGGACGTCATCGAGTCGACGTCGTGCCGCTTCGGCAGCAGCCTTGCGTTGTGCCCGATCAGAGTCGTCATGGACCGCCAGCTCGGCTCGCGCAGCCGCGATGATCGCCGCAGGCCTGGCCGAGCCGAACGATTCTGCCGCGCCGGGAATGTTGGTCGCAAACCGCCACAGAAGGTTGCTCGTCTGCGGCCCGGGATCACCGGTCCGCTCGACGTGCTCGGCAAGCCTGATCGCCCCTGAAAGGAAATCGACACGCGGGGACAGCGGACCGATCATCCGCCGGTCCAGAGACCACGTGGAGACGGCCAACAACCCCCGCACGCTTACCCACTGGTCCACCGCGAGCGCACTGCACAAGTAGTACGGGCGAGCAAAGGGCGCCGACCGAAACGACCGCTCCTCGTCTCGCCGCAGGCTGGTCAGTTTCGCGCTGACCAGCTCACCGGCGTAGAACGCGTCATGCACCGCCACGATCAGCTTCGGCGCAGCCGGCACCCCCAACAGCGTCAGCACTTGATGAACCTGCTCCCGCATCGGCAACAGCGACGCCCCGGAAGGCAACGGGGCCAGCGGGGACCGTCCCGTATCCGACCCCTCGATGTCCAGCAGGCCCGTGTCCCATCGCTGCTCAGCCGCGCGGAGCTCAGCCCGAAGCCCAGGAACTTCGGCGCGCTGGCCGCTGGACAGCGCACGGCGGATCTGCGCTCGCAGCCCTGAGATCAGGTCTTCGAGTTCATCCATCGCCTCCGCCATGCGGGAGAAGCTACCACACCCTCCACTAGATTCCAGTAATTTCCAGCAGGATCCCCGAACGGAGTCGCGACTGCGACGCCGGAAGGTCAACGGCCGGAAGCGGTTCATCGTCACCGACAGCCTCGGGCTGCTGGTCACCGTCTGGGTCTTGGCCGTTTCCTGGCAGGACCGCGACGGCGCTAAAGGCCTGATGCCGCAGGCGGTCGATGTCACCTCGACCAACCTGTTCGGCCCGTGCACACATCCCTGGCCGTCCCGGCGATCATCTCGGGGACCTTTTTCGGCACCTTTCACGACCCGAACCGCAGCTGCCTGACTCTCGCCGGCTCTGGCACGTCGACCTCGACGATCACCTGGAACACCGGGCAGACCAGCACCCTGGCCCTGAACTTCAACACCACCATCGTCGGCGCGGTCTACACCTTGATCCTGACCGGAACCGTCACCGGTGGCCTGTTCGCAGGCGACAGCGTGCTCAGCAATCAGACCGGCCCGGCCACCGACGTACTGCTCTGCACCGCCGGGCTCGGCACCGTGGCCAGCATCTACACAGCCGGCACGATCACGTTCACCTGAGCGACACCCATGACCAGCCAGGCTGCGGACCCGCCCAGAGCGGCGAAGCCACAAGCAGGTGGCCTGGTGCCAAGGTCCACGATTCCCCAGGAAGGTGGTGTCGGGATGAGCGGCACCCCGATGAGACGGCAAGCGGCATGGGTTCCACGACTGACACCACCCTCGGCAGCTTGAGCGGGCGACGCCATGAGTGGGCCACTATGTCTGCTCTGAAGGCCCAGGCCCGACGCCTGGAGAAACAGATCAGCGGGTCGACCGGACGTTCCTGGAGGAGGTCGGCATCGTCTGGAACGCCTTCGCCTGCGGTTGTTCCGTTACGGGCCCGTGGGAACCCACCAAACCTGCCCTTGCTGGGGGCCAGTTGGACTGCCCACCGTTCGCGAACTCGCCGAGGCGCTGAGCGCCCGGCTCGGCACCGACGTCAGCGTGCAGACCGTCCGGCGCCTGCTCCGCAAGCCCCGCGACGAGGCCGCCGTTGGAGTCGACACTGCGGAGTAGGCCGAGTCTGAGCAAGGCCGGCACCGGCAACGCTTCCGTTATAACGGCTCCGCGCGAGACCCGCGCGCCCGCGCCGTGTCCCCCCAGAAAGCAATGGGCCGGACTCCAACGAGCGCACCAGGTCTGCGTCCGTCCGAAGCGGGCGTGCCTCGACGCTGGCCTGCCCGGTCACAGCGGCACCTCCATCGCGGCGAACAGGCCCGGGAACGGCTTGGCGCTGTAGGCCCGCGATGACCGACAATGACCGCGTGATGTTCAGCGTGGAGTTCGGCTGCGGGCAACTGTGACGACGCTGGCTGTTCTGACTCCATTGCTCGGCCTGGTTCAGTGCCCTCCAGGCTCCGCAGTGGATTACACGATCGGCGGCAGAGCCCTCACCGGTGCTGACCGCGAGGCCGCAGCTCAGTTGCTCGCCGATGACGCGGTTGCCATCGCATGCGGTACCGCTCCGGTACTCGACTGGTGGCGTGACCGCCGTGACGGCGGGGCTCCGCACGGTGGGAGCCGGCAGCAGATCGTTGCGACCTTCGTTGGCATCGCGTTCGGTACACCGGGCAAACCTGCCGATGTCGACCACGTACAGGGGCACATCGCCGAGTTGCTGTGGAGCCGGGTCATGCGGGAGCGGTCCACGTGTCGCGATGGCCGTCAGCTCGTCAAGGCGCACCCTGTCAAGGTCGATCCCCTAGAACCAGGCGGAGATGGACTGATCATCTACAAGAACCCGGACGACGTTCTGGTGTTTCGCCTGTGGGAGATCAAGAAACACGAAGCGCAGAACAAGGTGTCGGCGACGATCAACCGAGCCAGTAAACAGCTCAGCGAGCGCGGCTCAGAGTACCTGGCGAAAATCGTCGGGCCCGAGACGCTGGAGGCCACCGGGGCGATCGCGGACCTGTACGCGAACATGGTCGAGCTGTGGTTCGACCGCAGCGAACGCGCGGGAGTAGGGGTTTCGGTCGGTACATCAGTGAAGCATGAGCCGAAGCCACCGCGGGCGTTCGCTTCGATCCGGACCGCGTTTCCGGAGTTCACAGCGCCAGGGCAGACCGAGTGTCTGGTCGTAGCGATCCCTGAATTCGCGGCATTCGCCGAACGTGTGAAGGAGATCGTGTGGAGCGGTCTCTAGACCTGGCGCTGTTGCACGACGCGCTGGCGGGGAGGACTAACCTGCCGAGCGCGGAGGAGCTTCAGCAGCTCATAGCCGATGTCGAAGTTCACCTGTTCCTGCGCGACCTTCAGATCGCCCAGGAACTACTCGACTCCGCGTGGTACCTACACGCCGTCGCGTCTATTCATGAAGCCCGGCAGCGGTACAGCCTCCCACGCCAGCGGCAAGCGTTCCTGGTCAGCGCCCACATCTTCGACCTTGCACTGAACCAGGAAGGCTGGGGCCGCGCCGAGCGGCTTTCGTTCGGGTTCGCCGCCGCCATCGGGTACCGCCGCGGCGGTCGCGATCCGAATGCCACCGCGATCATGAACCGGCTCCGCGACGACATAGACGTCACCGGCCCGGTCACCGACCACTTCGCGACGCTGTCCCTCGAGGCCGGTCTAGCGTTCCTCGGCTTCGAGACCAGGACTTTGTTCCGCTGGTTCGGCACTTGGCGCCGTCAGCTCAACACGGTCGCGCGCGATGCCGGCACCGACGATCTGAGGACCACTGCCCTCGGCCCCAGCCAGATGGTGGTGCTCGGCGCTGAAGACCTCCTCATGTACCTCGCCACCGGCCGGTCCGACCGGCTTGAAACCGGCGTCGAGCGGCTTCGGATGGCTGCAGTCGGCGAGGCCGGCCCCGAAGACCTGCACGCGCGGTGGGTAGCGAGCCATCTGTTGGGGCTCTCCGGCGAGGTCCAAGCCGGCTCGCTTTGGAACCCCAACGTCCTTCCGCCGGACGTGTCGGCACTGGTCAGGCAGTCGTTCACGATGGGTAGTCCGCCGGTGATGACGCTGTGGGAGCCGCAGCGTGCGCTGCTTACTAAGACGAGGTCGCCGTTCGACCCCGACGTACGCCGGATGGTTCTGGCCGTGCCTACCAGCGGCGGAAAGACCTTGGTCGGGCAGCTGCTGTCGGTCGAGCATATCGACCGGACCGACCGGAGCGTCTGCTACGTCGTGCCGACCCGTAGCCTCGGCCGCGAGGTGCGGCGGGCCATGTCCAGCCGCATACGAGTGCTTCAGAAGGAGACCGGCGCGGAGCAGGCCGACTTCTCGAGCCTGTGGGGATTGTTCGACGCCGTCCGAGACGATGACCCGGCCGACGTGGAGGTCATGACGCCGGAACGCCTCGCGCACCTGCTCCGTCATGACGTCGCCGCCGTCCTCGACCGGTTCGGGCTGTTCATCTTCGACGAGGCGCAACTGCTCAAGGAGACCGGCCGGGGCTTCACGCTCGAAGCGGTGATCGCACTGCTGGACTACCTCACGGCGCAAACCGACCACAAGATCATCCTGATCTCCGCAGCGATGGGTAACGCCGGGGAGATCGCCCAGTGGCTCGACCCAGCCGGAAGATGCCTACGCTTCGAGTCCCAGTGGCGCGGCCCACGGCGGCTGCACGCCGCATTCACCACCACGGCCAATTGGAATGACACCCGAGTCGAGGGAGGGGCGGGCAGCAAGTGGCGATTTCGCCATACCACCCCGCTGACCGGCCACTTCCGGCTCAGGCTGGCCGAGAACCGCACTGCCGGATTGACCGTCACACCTGACGTCGAATGGGTCCTCGTCCAAAAGTCGGAAAGACGCCTCTCCCGCGAGAAGATCATCGACAGCGGCCGGACCACGAAGAAATACATGATCGCCAGCGAGACGATCACTCTACTCGGCCATGCCGGATCGGTGCTGGTCGTCGCCACGACCCGCAAGCAGGCCCAGCAACTCGCCGGAGGCATCGCCGAATTCTGCGAAGAACAACCCGGCCTGGCCGCGCTAGTGGACTTCGTGCGCCAGCAACTTGGCGACGACCATCCGCTGGTCGGCGTCCTGAAACGTGGCGTTGGTTTCCATCACGCCGGTCTCCCCGTCGAGGTGCTGGAGGCACTCGAAGGCGCGGTCCGCGATGACACTCTGCCTTACCTGACCTGCACCTCCACGCTGACCGACGGGGTAAATCTGCCCGTGCGAACCGTGATCATCTATGATCAGCCGTTCCCGGACCAGTCCGAGGAGAGCCGGCTAAGCGGTGCGCGCCTGGTCAACGCGATGGGACGGGCAGGCCGAGCGGGTAAGGAAACCGAGGGGTGGATCGTCCTGGTCCGCGCCGCCGAGCCGACCGAGCAGGACTTCCACGACCTCAACCCGAGTGCCGAGTCGCTGGCCGTCACGTCGTCGCTGATCACCGATGAGGCGCTGGGTGCGTTCGCAAGCCTGGAGGACGAGCTACGCGCCACCGAGGACGCCATCTTCACCACGTTCGACCAGGCCGGCGACTTCATCAGTTTCGTGTGGCTCGCCCTGTCCATCGAGGAGGGACGCGGGATCGATCCTGCCGACGTCGATCTCTCCAGCATTGTCGGCGCGACCCTCGCCGCGAGGCAATCGCCCGAGGCCCGACGGGCGTGCGCCCAAATCGCCGACACCATCCGCCGACGCTACGTGGCCAGCGATCCGCAAAGCCGACGCCGATGGGCTCGAACCGGGACTTCGATCGGATCAGCACGGACGATTGATGCCCTGGCCACCAGGATCGCCTCCGCGATCGAGCGTGCCGAGGCAGCTGGAACCCTGCCGGACCTGCTCACCCCGGTCTCGGCCATCCGCCAGCTGCCCACCTTGTTCACCGAGCTGCTCGACCTCGCCGAGGCTCCCGACTGGCAGTTCAAAATCAGCCCGCGCGGGGCCGAAATCACGGTACGCCCGGTAGATCTTCTCGCCGACTGGGTCTCCGGCCAGACGCTGCCCGAACTCGCGAACACGCACCTCGCCCCGGTCACGGACCCTGCATTCCGCATCGAGCAAATGGTCGGGGCAGCCTCCGAGCAGTTCGAGCACTTCCTCGCCTGGACGGTCGGCGCGGTGGTCGACATCGTCAATGCGCACCTGCTGGACGCGGGTTCCGAGGCACGGCTGTGCCCCGAACTCGCCGGATATATCCGGTACGGTGTCGACTCTCCGCACGCGCTGCGGCTGATGACCTCGGGAATCAGGTCACGCAGGCTGGCCCACGCGATCTCCCGGGACCGGCCGCGCGATCTACAGGCCACCCACGACGACCTTCGCGCATGGCTGGCGGGGATGGGCATCACCGAATGGCGTGACCGCTACGACGCCTCCGCATCTGAGGTCCTAGACCTGCTCGACTACACCCGGCTACGCAGCCGCAGCCTGCTCAAGGCTCTCCTGGAAACGGGCTCGGTCACCCTAGACGTACTCGATGTTCAAGACCCCAACGAACGCCAGGATCTTTCGATCCGGCCGGTCGAGGGCGACCCCGAGCCAGCCCGTATTGCGGTCTGGTCCGACACCCAGGCTGTCGCTCACGTATCTGCCGCCGACCACACGGATATCCAAGCGATCCTCGACACCGGGTTGGCCTTCGAGGCCGAACTCTCTGGTACCAGTCTGCGGATCACACTGCCCCTAGACGCGGCCGAGTAGTAGTCAGTTGGACGACATCACGACATCGAGCAATTTCGTTGCAGGCTCCCTCGACCGGCCGAGCCTGGTAGCCGCCTGCGTTGAACAGGCCGAGGGGATCGGCGTAAGCCCAGGCCGGCGTGACCTGCCCTGGCTGGGACTGGCCGCGTTCGGCCAACGCTGGCACCAGCGGGAGTAGACATCGCGCCACGACCCGAGCGGTGAGAAGGACGGGTGAGACCGCCTCCGGTTTCTCGAGAAGGGGTAAGGCGGGCTGGCAGGCGGGATCTAATCGCGTACCCGACCAGCCGGAGGGAGAACGGGGCCAGGCCGCTCAGATTGCGGCAGCCCGTGTCCGTCGAGGCGGCAGGGCTCAGGCGCCCCAGCAGCAGGCGGCGGTAGTGGCTCTCGCACGCCTGGCGCGGCCCAGTCCCAGTCGCGGCCTTTGGACCACAACTCGCCGGTCTTCACTCAGACGGTCACGACAGCTCCAGGGCGTCGAAGAGTGAGCCCTGCTTGGCACACGGGGACACGACCAGCGTTGCCGCGAGGAGGTGCCACGGTCCAGTGGCTACGTGCGCCGGGCAGTGTCGCTGCCACGGTAGGTAAGCCGCGTAGGCGACTCTCATCGAGGCCTGGAGATCGACCAGCGGCCGTCGCTGGGCAGGTAGCCGTGCGTGCGGGAGGTTGTCGCACCGGCCTGCCACATTAGAGAGCATGACAACTGTCCAACGGGATGCCGACGTCGTGGTCCGGATCGAGCCGTGGGCGGGTACCGGGTACGCGAAGATCCGCATCACTCCTGGTTACCGAGAACAGTTGCAGGGTCTGCTCACAGAGGCCGACGTCGACAACAGCATGGCGTCGGAATTCTCTGCCGGCAGCGCCGCGATGGAACTGATCTCCGTCGCGGTGAGCACCCCGGAGGTCTGGGCAGAGATGGGCGGGGCCGTGGGTGCGTTCATCGGCCGGCACGTGGGCAGGCGGGTTCGGGTGGAGGTCGGCGACTCGGTCACTGACCTCCACGGGTACAGCAGGAAGGACGCTGAGTCCCTGATGCGCGCCATCGCCAAACTGCATGATCGTCGCGAGGCCGGGTGGCAGCTGCTGCTGCGCCGCACCTCCGAGCCGACCACCCCCGACCAGCTGCCCGGCGCCTGACGACAAGAAGTCCCGGACTACCTGCAGGTGGTCCGGGACTTCCGCAGGACGTGCGGGGTGAGGAACTTTGCGTGCCCGCTGGCGGACGCAACCCGTCGGCGGTGCGTAGCGAGAGCCAGCGGCTGGCCCGCACTGGTTGACTGGCAGGAGCGCGTGTTTTTCTGGCACGAATTCGCCGTGGTCTAACCTGGCGGTTACGCATGGGCTCGACGGCTAGAGTACTAGTGCCTCGTCATGCAGCCTTGTACGGGTAATCGGGGTGGCGGATCTTGGAGCCGGTGGCGAATGACGTTTTCGGTTTGGCGCGTTGGTTGCGCCAGCGGATGTAGTCGCCGAGGGCGGCGTCCTGTTCGGCGTGGCTGCGGTGGTCGGTGCCGTTGAGGGCGAAGTAGCGCAGGGCGGCGAACTCGGCCTCGATCCAGTTCAGCCAGGACGCGTAGGTCGGTAGGAACACCAGGTCGACGCGGTTGGCGGCGCACCAGGTGCGGACCTCGGGGTGCTTGTGCGGGGAGAAGTTGTCCAGGATCAGGTGCAGGCGTTGGTTGGGCCAGCGGCGGCGCAGGGTCTTGAGGAAGATCAGGAACTCGCGCCACCGTTTGCGGTCGCGGATGCGGTAGTGCAGGCGGCCGGTGGCCAGGTCCAGGGCGGCGATCATGTGTCGTACGCCCTGGTCGCGGGTGTAAGTGGCACGAAGTCGCATCGGGTGTGCGACGGGTCGCCAGGCCCGTCCTGGGCGGGGTTGCAGGTTCAGCGGCCCGAACTCGTCGACGCAGAGCACCCTGCCGTCGGCGGGTGGGTGGTCGTAGAGGTCCAGGACCTGGCGCATCTTCGTGGTGAAGTCGGGGTCGGTGCTGGCCTTCCACGTCTTGGTGGCCTGCCACGTCACCCCGCGTTCGTGCAGGACACGACGCACGGTCTCGACGCTGATCGTCGTGACGTAACCCGCGGCGATGAGGTAATCGCGCAGTTTGGCAAGCGACCAGCAGGAGAACGGTTGGCCGAGGAAGCGGGGGTCGCACCGGGCGATGACGCAGATCCAGTCGCGGGTCTGCTCATCGATCCGTCTCGGTGCGCCCCCGCTCCATTTTGGGTCCAGGGCGTCGAACCCCCGCTCGTTGAACGCGTGGATCACGTCGCGGACGTAATCCTCGCTGCTCGTGAGCAGATGAGCGATGTCCGGGGCCGGCTGCCCCTGGGCGGACATCAGCACCACGATCGCCCGCCGCAGCTTCACCGGGTCCTTCGCCGTCCTGGTGATCCGCTGCAACCGCTGGCCCTCGACCATCGACACCTGCCGGACGAACACTTCCGGCCTTCTGCCCACCGGCCACCACCTCCCACCACGAGTGCTGGGAGACAGCCTGCCCGATCCATCCTCAGAACCGACGCATTACCCGACCAACGTTCAAAGACGAGGCACTAGCCCGCCGTTGCGTTCGTCGCATGACGGCTCAAAAAGTCGAGTACCTCCCTGTTGTTGGTGTAGGCAAAGCCTTCCCAACCGTCGTATCGGAAGCCTGCGTGTCGGGCCATGCCGTCGATCTCGACCATTGCGCTGGCGACCACTCTGTCGTTGTCGTGACCGGCGATCTGTTGGCGTATGGCCTGGTCAGTAGACAGATCGACGAAGATTGGCTCGGTGCGGCGGTGGTCGTAGAGGGCGAAGTGGGGCCAGTAGCTCGGGCTGCCGGAGCCGGCGGGGTCGGCGAGGAACACGATGCCGGTGAGCGCGTCGAACTGGCACAGGCTGTTGAGAATCTCATCGTGCTCGGCGGGCAGGTCGGCGTGCAGCGCTGCGGTCTCGCGGACGATGTTGCGCGCCCGCCCGATGATGTCGGGGTTCCTGTCGTCGATCATCCTGGCGCGGCTGGCGTTCACGATGGTGTGACGGAACCAGTTGCGGTAGTAGTTGAACTCCGCGCCTCGGATTTGCCGGTCAGAGATGTGCCGAACCGCAGGCCAGTTCCTCATCCTCACGGCCAGGGCGCCGAGCGCGTAGCCGTGGGCGGCGACGAGCAGCCGCCGTTCCAGTGTGGAGGCTGGATCGGTGGGTGGCCCGGGCCGTTCGAAGATCTGGGTCAGCGCCTGCACTGCTTCGATGAACCAAGGCTGCTCCTGGTAGGTCAGCGCCTGCGCGGCGACGCTGGTCACCCGATGCAGCAGGGTGTCGAAGTCCGGCAGATCAGGGATGGCCGCAGCGTCGGCGACGGACTGCAGCAGGGCGCGACGTAGCGGGATGAGGTCCTGGCGGCGGAGCAGTTCTAGGGTCAGTTCATCGAAGGCGTCGGGGTCGAGCCGCCAGGTCATCGCGGCGGCGGGTAGCTGCTGCAGATTGTGGGCGCTAAACCGTACGTTGATCATCGCCGTGATCTCGTCGCGGTACTCCGTGCGCCATTGGTCCTTGTGCCGGGCAACGATGGCCCCGATGAGGCGCTCCCGGTCGGCGGGTTCCCACACCACGGACGAGGTACCGCGGCGCACGAACACCTCACCGCGGCGGAACTCGAACCCCTTGCGTTTACCACCTTTCGCCTGCGGGTCGTCGAGCTCGTATTCTCCGTTGCGGCTGAAGATGTGGAAGCCCTTCGGGCTCGCGCTCACATACAGCAGCACCATCGGGCATCCGTCGATGGTGTGCCGGGCGACGCTGAAGTCGAACGGCTCCGGCAGGTACTTGACGATCTTCGCGCGGACACGGGACTCGTCGAACAGCTGCAGGTGGCGGGCCGTCAGGCCGGGTGCCGGGACGCCATTATCGTGGGCGCCGATGACGATGTAACCACCAAGCTCGTTGCTGAGCATCGCGGCGATATCCTTCACCAAGGCGACCAGATCATAGGTGACCGACAGGTCCGAGGTCGCCTTGAAATCCAAGCACTCTTGTTCGCCGCCTTCGTTCAGCAATGAACGTAGCTTCTCCTCCGAGACAACCGGCTCCACGATCACGGCCACCCTGGTCTCCTTCCCGCTTGCCACGCAGGGTTTCACACCTCGGTGGCAACCGCTCTCAGGTAGCCGTCTGGCCGACCTGGCTACAAAGCCAGATCGGCCAGCCGAGTGGATCGAAGAAACCTACGCCGCTTGAGTCTGTTAGCTACGCCACACCGAGTGTCCGAAATGCTTGTTTCACCCGTTTGGTCAACCGGTTCTGCATGGGGGACCGTAGGGGGACCGGACGTCCCGGAACCGTCCGGCACGGGGCGGCAGTGCGCGACACGTCATCGGGCTTATTGCCTGTTCAGGCGGCATTGGCTAACATCAACCATCATCCTCCGACATTGACGGACGTGGGCTCTTAATCCGCGGGTTCGGGGTTCGAGTCCCTGGCGGCGCACCACCAAAAAAGGCTCTGACCTGGGGTTTCACCCTGGGTTGGAGCCTTTTGGCGTTTCTGTTCGTGGCGCGGTGTCTCGGTGGGTGCTCGGGAGCCGTTGGACCGTTCCGGCTTCCGCTGGACGGGTGGCGTCGGTGGAGAGACGGATCAACTGACGCGCCGCGTCGGTCACGTCCGCGTCGGCGGGTCCGGCTTGCCAGGTACCTCGTTGCGCGTCTAAAGCCGCAACCGGGCACCTTTGTGACTTTATTGATCTTGGGTGCGGACAGGGGTGAGTCGTGCGTCAGATCGTGCGTAGGTCGGTGCGGGCCGTTTTGCTGGATGAGGACGACCGTCTCGTGTTGATCAAGCGGATCAAGCCCGGTCAGGTGCCGTACTGGACGACGCCGGGCGGCGGTCTGGAGTCGACGGATGTCTCCCTGGAGGCGGCGCTTCGCCGTGAGTTGCACGAGGAGCTCGGTGCCGAGGCGGACCGGTTCGTCCAGGTGTTCCTGTTCACCGCCTCCGCTGGTGAGGGCGTTTCCGTCCAGCACTTCTTCGTCTGTCGGCTACGTCAGCTGAACGAGGACGCCCGGACCGGGGAGGAGTTCGCTGATCCGTCGCGTGGCGGCTACCAGCTCGATCGGGTGGCGATCGACAAGCTGCCTGCGGTGGATCTCAAGCCGGATGCGCTGAAAGAGTTCATCCTCTCCAACCAGGAGGCCCTGCTCTCGGTATAGGAGCAGGCTGACCGCCCGTGCTTGGGCCGAGTTCGAACTTGTATCGGAAGAACGGCCCGAGGTTGGCCACCGCATCGGGCGGCGATGAGCCGCCCGGCCCTGGCTTGGCTCAAGTTCATCGATACGCCGTACCTCCTTGGCGAAGCGGCGCACTGTGGTCGGCATGGTGGTCGTGTTCATGGGGAGGCGGCGGACGAGAGGCCAAGGCGCGCCGTGCTGGCGTTCCCGGCGAGTGGGCGTTGATCAGGGTTGCCGCTCTACGGGTGACAGCCGGGCTTGAGCGCGCTGGGCGGCGCGGAGTGCGGAAAGCTGGCTGTGGAAGGAGCCATCCCGATTCTGGTCAAGGTTCAGCGGCAGTACGTGTGTTCGGATGAGCTCTTCTTCGAGTGCCCATGGCTGCTCTGCCGGGGTCCACACGACTCGGGCGTTGTCGGCCATCCAGGCGCTGAGCTGATGTTCTCCGTCTCGGCCGAACGTCAGCCGGCTTCCGTTCCCGACCCGCCGCAGACTGATCCCCAGGTCTTCAGCGAGAAGTGAGCCGAGGGTCAGCCGCAGCGTCGACCCGGCGGCGTTGCCGCGGTAGTGGTATCGGATCCGGCTGCGGATCGTCTGCCGGCTCGGAGGGCGGCCGTTGCTCGGTGGTGCCTTCGGTGAGATGCCGACGTAGAGCAGTGTCGACCCGTTCCACGTGTGGCACTCCTCGACGGGGACCAGGGACGGCGGCGAGGCAAAGTACCAGCCGTAGACGCCAGGGACCGCGGGTATCGGGCACTCGCGCCTGCGGACGTCCTCAGCTCCATAAAGCCGGGCAGGACGCAGCAGAGCCTCTTGCGGGTCCAATGGCACTCCAAGATGTCGTCGTCCAGTCAACCTAGCCAATGGGCGAGCGCGGTCGGCTACTCGGAGGATCTGACCCCAGCCGGACCCCATCTACCTGATGAGGGCTTCCGGTGGGGCGCCACTGGCGGCGGCGGGCGTTGGTCTGGAAGGGCCCCCGAACATGACCGGCTGGCACGATCGCGGGAGGTCCTTTGCGGCCTGCCCATCGTTGTCCCTTCACCGCGTGGCCTGCGGTCCCTCACTTCGGTGAGGCGGGGTCGCCGTCGCAGGTTGACCGATTTGAGGCCTACCGGCGTGGCCTGTGGACCTCATCGGTGGCATCTGGAGAATCCGTGCGAAGCGGGTCCGGGTGTCCTGGTCGGCGAGTTTGAGGAGGTCGTCGAGGGCTGCCTGCATCATCAGGTTCGGAGGTTCAAGCTGTCTGCGGTCCTCCCAGGTGGCGACGACCGAGGAAGGCACGCGGAGCCGTTCGGCGAACGCCCCAAGGCTGAGCCGCAGTGCCTCCCGCAGCGCAAGGACTTCCCGTTCCCCCCAACGAGCGATCGCGACCGTGCATGCGCAGGCTGGAGTCGTGACCATGAGACCGGGTGGTGGCTTCGCGGGTACGGCTGCCTGATGGCGTTGCAGTCGTTCGTGTTCGGCTAGCCACGCTCGATGCCTCTGGAGCATGGTGATCAGCTCTTGGAGCGTGTCGAACGCGTCCACCAGCGATCCTTGCGCTCGGAGTTCGCGGTCGGCGCGCTCCCAGAAGCCACGAGTGATGGCGTTCCGCCCAATCTCCACGTTCGCGACCGAACTGCGGGAGTAGGCCGTCCGCCTGGCGAGGGCGGCCTGGGTCATCCCGGCTGCCTTGCGCCAGTGGGCCAACTGCCGTCCCAGCGCCTTCTGCAGGTCGCGAATCTGCTCCGAAGTGACGGGACCGGGGACGGCATCCGTTCCGATCATCTGCCCTGTCCGCCGTGAAGTGCGTACAAACGAGTTCGGCCGCCGCTGTTCACGAGGGGAACGGCGTCGGAGTCGATAGGCCCGGCAGGCAGGATCTCCATGACCACCATGAACCGTTTCGGCATCTCAACCGAGGTATCCGTTCGTGGCTGCGCTGCCGAGTAGTGGTCCACGAATCGTCGTAAGCGGGCCAACGCTCCGCCCGTCTCCAACGCCTGGTCGCAGCGACTCATGACGTCCAGGCTGGCGGTACGCTCGGCTTTCTCGATCTTGCCGAGCAGGTCCGGGCTCACGTACACCTGCCTCTACAGCTTCCGACGAATATGACGGCTCGTTTCATCGCAGCATCGACCGGGGTTGTCGTTCCCTCAATCGGTTCCGCTGGCAGGGCAGATGCCGTTGTATTGCGGTTCCAGCCACATCAAGTGCTGAGGAAAGCTGATCAACCGCTGCTGCTGGTAGGTGGCCCTGGCCTAAACCACTTGCCCTGATCAAAGCCCGCAGCGTCCCTTCGCTTTCGGAGGTAACGGCCGGATGATTGATGAGGTCGCGCGCCGCGTTGGCGTCCTCGTCGTGGATAGCATCTGCGACCAACTGTTTGGTCAGGCTGTCTACGGCAGCGGTTGGGATGCTCACCGCGAGATCCAGGGCCGTCAGTCCGAGGCGAACGCGGAACACGGTGAGACCGGTGGTTCGTGGTGTGGCCGACACTCGATCGATGACGTCAGCGTGGTCGACGGGGGTGTGACCCGCAGCCAGGTCCAGCCAGGTCGTGAGGAGTCCATGCACCGCGTGCTCCCACGGCGCTTCGATCTTTGTGGTCGTGAGGAGATCTGCTGCTGCCGGCCCTTCGTTCTGCAGTAGGTGGGCGACGATCGCGACTTGTCGTCCATCAAGGAGGGTAGGTCCGACCCCGTCGTACCGGCGCACATGGTTCACGGCGTCGTCCCACCGTTCGGCGAGGAGAAGGGCGCGGGTTCCGTCGGAGAGCAGTGTGCCGCGCAGCCAACCGATGATCTGATCGAGTTCTTCGGGGTCAGCGGGAAGCTGTCGAGGGTGTACCTCCAGGTCGTCCAGAACAGCGGGAGCGCCGCCGCCGATTGCCGTGTACAGGTGGGTGAGTAGGCGGTACGCGCCGTCGCCGTCGCCTTCACGGATGCGTAGGCGAGCGAGGTTGACGACTGGTTCGAGAGCGAAGCGGGCCGTGTGGCCGGTCAGCGGGGCTTGGTTGAGGTAGAGGCTTGCGTGGCGGCGGCACCAGGCGTGGGCAAGGTTGGGGTCTCCGCAGTCGGAGGCGATGAGGGCCGCCCCGTTGAACACCATGGACGCCCTGTCCGGGTCGCCTTCGCGGTGTGCGGTTTCGGCGAGCCTGACGAGTCGGTCTACCCGAGCGTCCAGTGGTTTGGCGGGCGGTCGTTTGCGGGCGACGAGAGGGAAGCGGGCGGCGATGGTGGCGGCAAGAGACGGAGTCATGGTGTCCTCATCTGCTGCGGAAGAGCCGCGTAGTGGCAACGAGGTGCGTCCAGGGCGTGCGGGACATCTCAGCTGTGCTCGTCCCACGGGTGCCGGGGCGGGACAGGGCACCGCGCCGGTGTGGGTGCGGTCAGAAGGTGATCGTGAGGGTGATGTCGGGTCGGCTGATGTCGTCGTGTCTGGCGGGTCGGGTTCCTGTGCGGTGGGCGGTGACGGTGGGCTGGTTGGGGCGGCCTGCGGCGTCCCATTGGTCGAGCAGGTTGGTCAGGTCGGTGGCGAGCGTGGTGGCTTCGGGTCCGTGGGCGATCGCGCCGAGTTCGTGATGGCCGTCGCCGGTGTCTTGGAAGGCGAGGTAGGCGATGGTGCCGCCGTGGTAGGTGGCGGCACCGGCCCACCGGTAGGCGGGGGTGACCAGTCCGTTGGTGCGGGCGGTGTCGCCGACGCCGAGGCGGCCGAACGGCCGGTTGGCGTGGACGAGGAGCCACAGGTCGAGGTGGCCGATGGGATCGGCGTCGCTGACTTGGATGCCGGTCCAGCGTTCGAGCCGGGGGTGGCTCAGGGCGTTGGCGAGGGCGGCGCGGTCGGGCTGGTCGGTGGCGTCGAGTTTGAGGACCACGTCGGTGTCGAGGCGTACGTGGTGGTCGGTGTGTTCGGTGCTGCCGCGCATGGGGACGAATCCGCAGACCAGTGGCGTCGTGGTGCTGACGAGATGGTGGGGGTCGGTGCGGTCGAAGGCGAAGCATCGGGTCAGGCCGCTCTCGTGCACGCGCAGGGGCACGACGATGCGGCCGTGGTCGGCGAGTTGTTCCCACCAGGCGGCGGCAATGTCCCAGGCTCCGGCGGTGACGATGATCCGGTCGTAGGGCGCGTGGTCGGGGTCGCCCAGGGCACCGTCGCCGCAGATCACCTTCACGGTGTCGTAGCCAGCACGGTCGAGGCCGGCGCGGGCGCCGTCGGCGAGGTCCTGGTCGAGTTCGATGGTGACGACCGTGCCGCCGGGGCTGGTCAGCTCGGCGAGCAGTGCGGCGTTGATGCCGGTGGCCGCGCCGATCTCCAGGACGCGATGGCCGGATTGTGGGGCGAGTTGTTCGAGCATGTCCGCGACGAGGCTGGGGCTCGACGCGGAGGACAACGCCGCACCGCTGGGGTCCCGTTTGGTGACGATCTGACGGCGGGTGTAGACGGTTTCCAGGTCGACACCGGGAAGGAACTGCTCGCGGGGGACCGCACGGAAGGCGTGCGCGACGGGGGCGGAGCGGATGTGGCCGCGCTGTTCGAGCGTGCTGACGAGCTGTTCGCGGAGCGTCGCGGCACTCGACGTTCCCGGTGCGGTGGGGGAAGTGTTCACTGCGTTGACCCTACTGTCGATCTTGGTGGTGGGTTGATAGCCGGAGGGGGTGTCGAAGAGGTGGTGGAAGGTGACGGTTACGGCGGCCGTCGCGAGTAGCCAGGTGTCGGCGGCGGAGATGCCGAGCCGGTTGAACAGGAACAGAAGGTGGTGGGTCAGCACCTCGCGTAGGTCGCGGGTCAGCGCGCTGTGCCGGTCGAGGAAGCCGAGGTCCGCGCCTGCCTGCTCGTGGGCTTTCGGCCATTGCGGGGTGACGGTCAGTGGGCTTGCGGCCGTGTCGTCGGCTGCGGTGATCAGGCGCTGCACCGCCGCGATGAGCGGTGGGGTTGGCGCGGGGGCGTTCGGCTGGTGCCGGCGGGAGGCGAGAAGCCGCCAGACGTCGCCCTGCTCGGAGAACTCCAGTCCGGCGGCGCGCATGAGGCGAGCGGCGAGCAGGACCCCGAGTTCACGCCGATGGGTGCCGCCGGCGGTGGCGAGATGGCCGAGGATGTGGCGACTGTCCGCGTGGAAGAGGGTGTGGGCGATCGTCATGGCCTGGTCCCCGCCGAAGGCGTACGCCTCGGGCCGGTAGACAGGCTCGGTGACACCGCGGACGCGGTCGTCGTCAGTGATGGCGGCGAGGAGCGCGTAGAACTGGGCGAGCCGGTCGCCGGGCAGGAGCCGCAGCCGCCACGTCTCGCTCTTACGGATAAACCAGAACGCGGTGATCGCCCGGTGGTCTTCCGCAGCGGCGAGCTCAGGGGCGAGCCGTGTAGCGGCGAAATCCTCAGCGGTCTGCCAGTCCGAGAACGTCAGGTTGATCTGGCGCCATCGGCTTGCCGGCGCCACGCCGGGTGGCTCGGTGTCGGGTTCGGAATCGAGATCCACGACGATCTCCTCGTCTAGTTGATCAGCAGGCTGGTGGCCCAGCGGACGTCGGTGCCGGTCGCGACGGTGTGCAGGGTGAGGGCGATTCCAGCGGGGCCGGTGATCAAGCCGGATCGTGCCGGGGTGGTGTCCGTGGCGTGCTGGATCAGCAGGCGCACGATCTGGGGCAGCCGGCCATGCAGGATGGTGGTGCGGGCGTCGGCGGCGGCGTACCAGGCTGTAGCGGCAAGTCCTGCCCAGCCGTGACACAGCGACGGATCGACGATCCGGCTGAGTTGGAGGGGGTCGGCCAGGCAGCGGGTCAGGGCCTCTTCTGCCGCTTGTTGCCGGGCGGGGTCGTCGAGAGCGATCCCGGCCAGCTGCTGGGCGCGGGCGACTCCGGGGGTGCCGTAGCACCAGGACGGCCGCGCCGGTCCGCTCATGGAGGGTTTCCCGGCGTGCAACTCCGCGACGGTGATCTTCTCCGGCCACCACGGTCCTGCAGGGCTTGTCTGCTGCCAGCGGTCGAGCCACGTGCAGATCCAACGGATCGCCTTCGCGTGCCCCGGCACCCGAATGTTCTGCCGCATGGCCAGGGCCAGGAGAGCCAACGGGCCGGCTATGCCGTGCGCCATGCCGAAGTTCGCATGCCCGCCCTGCTCCGAACCTTCGTGGTCGGCGGGGTCTGCGCTCCACCACCCCGGCGCGAGCCGGCCCGCGGCGTCGTCGGTGTGCACCGGCTCGGTGAGTTGGACCAGGTACGCCAGCACCCGCCGGAGCAGAGGTCCGTGCGGTGCGCGGCGCAGCAGGTGGGCTCCCAGGCCGGTCAGCCCACGTACGAGGTCGAACTCCGACAGCGCGGGCCGGGCCTGCGCCGCGAGACGTGCCGTGGCAGCGGCCAGGCGGCGTTCCACCAGGTCATCGAGGGCATGATCAAGCGCGTCCAGGGCTGCCGGGCGGGAGTGCGGCATGGCCATGGTCAGCGCGTGGGTGACAGCGGGTGCGCCGAACCAGAGTCCGGCTCCGCTGCCGCTGTTCAGCGCGTCAGCGGTCGCGCGTCGCAGCCAGGCATGGACCGGTTCCCACCCGCCGTGTCCGGTCTGCGCTCGCACCCCGTGCAAGAGTGCCACCCCGGCGGCACCCCGGGACAGCGACTGGGCGTACCAGCGGGTACTGCGTGGCCCGTAGTCGTCCGCCGCGAAATCCGGGGGCGGCGGCTCGGTCAGGGTGTCGGTGATACACGCGGCCATCGCCTCGGCCGTCCGTAGCAACGGTGTCCTCAGCGGTGCTCCGGTCATCGGGACGCTCCTACGGCGCGCACCCGGCGACGCACCGCCGCCAGCGCGACATGGCGGGCCAACCGATACATGCGCTGCTCGGCGTCTTCGTCGGGGCCGAGAGCGCGAACGACATGCAGGTGCATCAGCGACGCGAGCACCGAGGCTGGAGTGAGCGGGCCGGCGACGGCGGACAGTTCGGCGGCGTACCGGGTCGCGGCCCTGGTGCGTTCCTGCCATGCATCCCGGATGGGCTCCGGAAGCTCGCCCGGGTCGAGGGTGACCGCTTGACGCAGCACGTCCCGCTGGACCGGTGCCTGCCCGGTCTGCTCGGGGCGCGCCACCAGCCACTCGCATCCGTCGGTCCGGCTGCCGAGCATCGAAGCGGCCAGGTCGACCATGCTCAGGGCGGTCAGTGCCCGCCGATCGATCCCAGACTCGGGCTGCGCTACCAGCTGCGCCAGGGCTGCGGAGGAGTCGGCGGCGAACAACTTCTCGGCTGCTGCCAGCGCGGTGCCGCAGCCGTAGCGACCGGACTCGGGATGGTAGGTGTCCAGGCTCCAACCGCCGGCAAGGCGCTGCTGTCGGAGCCCGGCGACCCACCGCCCGACCCGTACCGCCGCGTCACCGTAGTCATCGGTGCGCAGTCGTAGTCGAAGATGCGGGGTGGGGCGTCGCATGCGCACGAACCACCACAGCGGCGGCTCGGGCCAGTCGGCGAACAGCGCGGGCAGCCCTCGCATCACCACCAGCTCCATCGTCGAAGGCTCGACGGCCACCGAAGCGGACAGCAGGCCACTGGCACCAGGTAGGAGCGGCTCGGCGGGAGTTGGTGGCGGCCACGCGTCCCGCGCGGTAATCGCAGCCGGCGCGGCAGCGGGCGCAGCCGTCGAGGCGAGGGGCACGACGATCTCGTGGGCGCGACCGGAGAGCCAACCGAAGTCTTCCGGGCTTGCTGCGTCCACCACGGTTAACGGTCCGACGCTGGCGTCCAGGTGGGCACGAAGCAGGGCACGATCCATGGACTGATCGAGATGGAGCCGAAGCCTCTGGTCACCGTTGCCGACCTGCACCCATGCCGGCAGCCGCAGCCTCGTCCGCAGCGCCTCCCAGGCGGTCAACCATTCGCCATCGCTGGCGTCTGCACCGGGCAGGGACGTCGGATCGACGCGCCACCGGGCCGCCGCCAGGAGGACGCGCCCGTACCTCAGCGCGGGTCGAAACGGCAAGCAGGACGCCGCACCCCAGTCGAACGGTTTTAACCGGGCATCCGTAGCTCGCGGAAGCTCCAGGAGAAACCTGCCGAGCAACGGCATCGTGTGTACGGCGGCGGCATGCGCCACTGTCGGCTCCACCACCCGCCGCCGCGACATCGACACCAGCACCAGCCGATCGCGCTCTGCGGTCACACCGAGGTCGTCGAGGCCAATGACGTTCTCGGCCACGGGCCGGTGCTCGCCCAGGCTCACCAGCCACGGAAGTACCTGCCGAGAGCTGAGCACGTTCTGGGCGTGCAGCTTGCGCGGCGGAAAGCTCAGCTGCACCGGCATGGCCCCGGCCACCGCGACAGGAAGGCGTGCGAACTCCCGGCACATCAACTCCCGATCGGCGTAGGGCAGCCCGTCGAGGAAGCGCCCGCTCGTCGCCATCGCCGAGCGGCCCATGCCAGTCAGCGCGACAGTGAACCGTCCCTGTGTCAGCGCCCCCAGCGACACCGCGCGGACCTCTGCCGAAACGTCGACATGAGGGCTGACCGGCCCCGTGACTCGGCTGGGGCCGGCGAGCCATTCGACGACCGCGTCATCGAGAACCACCTCACGGCAGCCGTCGATCACCGCCTGCTGAGCCATCGCGAGCAGGCGCTCGTCACGGCCAGACAGTGGCGCCGCAGGCGCGTCGGCCACCGTGCCGAAGTGCTCTGGGAAGCCCAACCCGACGAGCGGATCTACCAGCCGATCCAGCGGCACCACCGCCGTCATCCCATAGCGGTCGACGAACCGAGCACGGTACGCACGCCACTCCGGCCGCCCCGCCGGATCCGGCGTCAGCCGCCGTAGCATCTCCACTGATGCCGCGATCTCGGCGGCGACCTGCTCCGGCAGGGCGACCTGATCCGCGAGCTGAAGATCCACCGCGAACGGCTGGGTGGCCGTTGCCACGCTGCGCAAATCGTCGGCGAGCCCACGAAGGTAAGTCGCGCTCCCTACGCTGGTACCACCGAGCCGACCATGCAGCGAGCGCAGCTCGGCCCGAAGGGCTCGTTGTCCCTCAGGAGCACCGTCGAACACCGCATCGAGGGTGTCCAGGACATACCTGATCGAGTCTGTGCACGTCGATGGTGGCCGGAGAGCGGAGATCAACATGCCATGGTCCACGAGGCCGGCAATCATCGTGTCAGCGGACGCGCGTGGGAAGCCTGGAAACGCAGCAGCGACCGTGTCGACCAGCTCAGCCCACGGCACTGGGGTACGGGCGAGTGACACCGCCAGCCGTACCGCTGCGGTGTTCCTCACCGAGGTCGACTCCGCACTTGCAGAAGCGTGCGGCCGGCGCGCCACGACTATCCGAGGCCCGTTCACCAGCGCCAGGTTGTTCGCCTGCACAGGCAGACGGCGGCGCACGTCGGGCTCAACTTCAAGGCGCGCAATCAGGGACGCGAGCCAACTCGCGTCCGGCCGTACCCGGAGCGCCGACTGCCCCGCCGGCACCACCGCAGCCACCGTGTCGAACCGCAGAGTCGCCACCCCCGAGAACAGCCCGAAGGGCGTCGCACGCCGCTGCGCACGGACCAAGTACCGCGCCAACGCCAACGCCATCCGCCACCCTCGGTCTGGAGTAGCGCTTCCTGTGGCGAGGACCGCTTCTACGCGAGCAGCGAACTCAGGGCTGGCGGCCCAGACAGCCTCGGCCAGGCCGACCTTCCGCCACGTTGCTTGCAACCAGTCCGCGACACCGGAGGTGTCGCTCCGGTCCGGCCAAGGAGCCGGGCCGTCGGGCCATGAGTGAGCGGCAATGCGGATCGTCGCGGCATCGACCGACCGAAACATGAATCGTCCTCCTTCCGTCACGAGGCGCTCCTCCGGGGGCACGGCTGGATGTGGGGTGCTGGTTCCGGCAGGCATCGGGGGATCGCCTGCCGGAACCAGCGAGGGTGTTCGATCAGCAGTCGCTGCCCTTCACGGTGTCGCAGCCGTCGTCCGTGTCGGCCAGCAGGGCGGCGGCGACCGGACCCTCCGTGACGATCTGCACGTCGAGCTCGAACGGGTCGTTGCTGACGGCGAGCACGCTGTTCATGGCAACCTCCAATGGGACTGGGATGATGGGTGGGCAGGTAGCCCCCGCAGCTACCGGCACGTTGGCTGGCGGATCGATCCGCTTTCTCTGGAACGGCGTCCAAGGAGAACTCGCTACGTTTGGCCTGCCCGCCGCCACGCCCTCCCCGGCAGTGACAGCGGGCAGGAGCCTCAGGTACGCCGGACGAGCACCAGATCTTCCGGCGCAGCGCTGACACGGACGTAGGCCAACTCTCGGCCGAAGAGTGCACCCCACGCAGACTCGGGAAGCCCTTCGGCGGGAGCGAGACCGCGACTGTGGAGGGCCTCATAGGTCAGCCGCTCAGCGGTAGCTGCCTCGACCAGATTCATCCGGCATCCGCACGGTGAGCGGTAGGAGCGCCGTCCATCGACGGATTCGAGTGGGCACAGCGGCAGGCCGCACCCCTTACAGGCCAGCAATCCCCACAATGGGTAGAGATGGTCGGGCAGACTCGTGCCCCCCACCATCGCGGCGAAGATCTTCATGGCGTGTAGCCGAGATTGACATTCCGGTCGGCCGCACCCGCACCCTTGCGGCACCGCCGGATGCGTCCGGTAAACGTCGATAGCAAGGTTGACCAGGCGCGAGCCATGCAGACTCGACACGAGCACGCCCGCCGTGGCCCCTGCGCTCTGACCACCGCCTAGAGCCAGCCGCACCCCTTCGAGACCGCCGCAGGCCCCGGTAGCGTTGGTGACGATCAGCGTTGCGCTCGTGGCGTCCATGCCGCTCCTCCCGCACCTCGGACGTGGGAGTCCGCCGCGAAGCTGCCGCTGCATGACCCCACTCCAAGCCGTAGACACATCGCTTGTGGTGATTTCACGATCGCGGTTCTTGCGTAGCCTCGGGAACACCGGCCAATGGGGAAAGTTGGGGGGAGACTTACCGGTCGCCGCGCGCTTGGCCAGGGGTTTCCTTGCGGAAAGCACGGTCGGCGCTGGCGGTGATCGGCAAAACAGGCGTTACGCTCTCGTCGCCGGGATCCAGGCGGGATGGATCACCGGGGCTATTCGCGTCTCTGCCGGGGGTGTCGGTGATCAGTCCATATGTGCGTCGTCGCCGGCTCGCTTCCGAACTCGTGCGGCTACGGGAGGAACACGGCTACTCCGCTGAGCGGCTTTGCAAAGAGACAAAGATCGCCAAGCAAAAGCTGAGCCGTTTGGAGAACGCGAGAGTCCGACCAGATCAAGACGAGATCATGCGAGTCCTCGACTACTTTCGGGTTGACGAGCGGCGATGGGAAGAGATCATGGCCATCGCTCGTGAGTCCCAGGAGAACGGCTGGTGGGAGAAGTTCCGCGTCGAGATGGGACCACGCCAGGCCCTCTACGCGGACCTGGAAGCCGGTGCAGAGCACATCGCCGAATACCACATCACCCTGCTGCCGGGCTTGTTGCAGATCCCGGCGTACACCGAAGTCCGCGCGGTGGCAGATCGTGCCGCCTACCCCCGGAGATTCACGGTGGAGCGAGCACTGGAAGCACGAGCTGCCCGGCAACGGGTCCTTGACAGACCCGGCGGACCCACCTACGAAGTGATCATCGACGAGCTCGCGATCCGTCGGCACGCCGCACCGCCGGAGGTCGTCCGCGCGCAGCTCGACCACCTGATCAACGTCGGTCACGAGAAGCAGAAGACCACGATCCGGGTACTGCGGCTGACCGCGCGAATCGCTGGCAACGCGGTACCCCGGTCGTCGTACTTCAGCTACCGATACCCCGACCCGAGCGATCCGGTGGTCGTCGCGGTCGACACCATCACCAGCGACCTCGTCCTCACCGACCCGGACGAGGTTGCCAACTACGCCTCCCTGTACGAGCGCCTGCGTGCCGCAGCCCTCAGCCCCGCTGACAGCCTCGACTTCCTCGCCAGCGTGGCGGAGGAACTGCCCGACTACACCAGGAGATGACCATGCACCCCGAGAAGTTCACCAACTGGCGGAAGTCCAGCCGCTCCGGCGGTGGCGACAACTGCATCGAGGTCGCCTTCGCGCTCGACGGCACCGTGGGCATGCGGGACTCGAAGGACCGGACGGGACCAGTGCTGAGGTTCACCCGGGGTGAGTGGACGGCGTTCACTGATGGCATCCGCGACGGTGAGTTTGACGCACACTGAGCTGCTGTCTCGTCGGCGCGCCCGGGAAGCCGGGCGCGCCGCGCTGACCTCGGAGTGTCACCGCTTGCAGGCGAAGTTCATGCTGGCCGGCGTAGTGCCCTGCCCGCCATCTCGCGCCGGCGTGGAAGAAGCCGGACCCCGATGCGAGCATGATGTGGGAGTTGCGTGCTCCTGTCGATTGGTTCTCAGCTCAGCGCATCGAGACCAACGTCTGCTCGATGTGTTCGAAGATGTCCGAGTCCGTCTCCCGCTGCCACTCCGGCATGTCTGACCAGTCGGCCACGTAGGAAGCCTTCGGGCTGGGGAAGTGTTTGAAAATCTGCGCAATCCAGCACAGGGCGACGAAGCGTCCTTTCTGTTCACGGGTCAGCTTCGCGGTTGCGGCGTCGGCTGTCTCGACGAACTGGCGGACCTGCTCATACACGGCGGCGGCACTCTCCCGTTCCCAGTCGGGCGTATCCTCCCAGGGCGTGACGTAGCCCGGTTTCGGTTCGTCGGGGTAGTGCTTACGGACTCCCGCGATCCATGCCTCGCGGAACACACGGCCCGGTTCTTCGACCTGCATGCTGGTCCTCCCTCTGGTCGTGTCAGTTCCCTGCCCCTATCAGGGCATTGATCTGGCTGTGGAGATGCCGCACGTGAGTGTCGGCAAGGAACGGCTGCAAGTGGTGGTGTAGTTGGTTAAGTTTGGAGCCGACTACGCCCGAGCCGCTTTGACGGGCAGCATCGAGGGCGGCGCCGCCGTAGAGCACGATCTGGTGTACGTCGCTACGGTGAACTCCGACCAAGGCGAGGTCCGTCAGGACGGTTCCGCGTCGTCGCGTGGAGAGGCTTTGCGATAGAGCACCAGACAGCACCGGCTCGGCCAGGTCTGGGCGCCTCAACTCGACGTAGCAGGCTCCGCGTTCCTCGGCGAGCCGGGAGCCGTCGAAGCGCAACCATCCGCCGTTATGCACCCGGCCGTGCAGGTGGTTGACCTCTTCGGCTTGGTCGAGCGCCTGCCGGCATCCGCTGAGGTCACCGAGGCCCGCGAGAGCCTGCGCCCGCACAGTGTGTGCCCAATGCCGGGTCGACAGCGCGCTGTCCCCGTTCTGAGCCAAGCTGGCGGCAACGTCCAGCATCGGTGCGGCGTGCAGGAAGTCGCGCTCGTAGACGCTGATGAAGGCGTGACGGATCATCGCGCACGCCCAGAGGTCGTAGGCAGCGGCTTCTCGGGCGGCGGTCGCTGCCAGGGTGTAGCAGTGCGCGGCCTCGCTGTACGCGTTCGCGTCGAAGGCGACCTCGCCGGCGAGCTGGAGCAGGTCGGCGGTGACCCCGCAGAGCCTGCGGTGCACGAGTGTCGTGTGGGAGCGACGTAGGTTGGCCGTGAGCGTCGTCAGCTGACGGTTGACCAGCGGCGATACTGCCGCCTTGGCCTCGGCCGCGCCGAAGGCCGCCCACAGCTGGGCGTTCAGCCTCTCGTACTCGTCGAGGGTCGCTGGGTCTAGGCGCCTGTTCCCCTCACCGGAGGACTCGATGCGCGCCCAGTCGAGCTGGCTGCCCGGGACGGGCGCAGCCAACAGCGCACCTGTCAGGCTCAGCACGCGTAGCAACTCGCGGCGGTTCATGTCGCCAGTGTCCGTGATCTCCCTGCCGGTCAGCGACTCGCCAGCGTGATCATCACCAGCAGTGAGCATCTCACCGGGGGGCATATGGTGCGCAACGGGATCAGAATGGCGTTGGCCACGGGTGATGTAGAAGCCTAGGTCAGCGTCCCGCGACGCCTTCAGCACCGCCCGGAATGCCTCCCGGGTCGTGGGCTTGGGCCAGCGGTGTTCTCCTCGCTCAAGCTTCCCGACGTGGTTGGCGTCAATGCTGGTTCTCGTGCCGTAGGTGTCCCACAGGTAGTTGTTGACAGCCTCGGCGACCTCCTGCCGAGACATCCGTCGGCCTGAACCGCTCGGGGACAGAAGCCGGCGGCGGGCGTCGCTGAGCAGCGTGTTGGGGCCGTCTGGCCCGCCCGACTTAGGTGCCAACCCATCGCCGCCCGTCGAAACTCGCTGGTAGTCCTCTGGGACGGCCCCTGCAAGATCGAGGCCATCCACATCCCTGGTCTGCTGGATCTCGTCCTCCGCCTTGCTTACGGAGGCGATCCGACGGCCCGGTTTGCCGGAATGCCACGCAAGGATGCCAGCGTGGCTGCCTGATCACAAGACGCATCGCCAACCTTGACTAACCTCGGTCTTTCACGGCTGCCGTGATCTTGGGGGTTGGGAAGGCTCTGCGGAGACGGCGAAGTGCCTGCCACGTAAGGAAAACTGACCGGTGTCGAGTCGTTCAGAGTTCCGCGCGTGGAAGGCACTTCGTAGGTGCAGAATACCGATTGGTCCAGGGGTTTGTCCGTCGAGGTCGGCGGTCGTGGTGTGGTGTCACGCGCCGGGTTGGTGTTGCTACGTGCTCTCGCTGACAGGACCGGCCTGACCGGGGCGTTGTCGCAGGCGGTAGCGCGTCGGGGATTCACGCCGGGCAGGGACAGGGGTCGTGTCCTGACCGATCTCGCGGTGATGATCGCTGACGGTGGGGAGGTGATCGCCGACATCGACGTGGTCCGGCATCAAGGCGAGGTGTTCGGGCCAGTCGCCTCGCCGGCGACGTGCTGGCGGGCCCTGGCTGAGGTCGACGAGGTGCGGGCGCGGCGGATCGCGCGGGCGCGGGCGACGGTCCGGGCGCGGGTGTGGTCGTTGTTCGACCGGTTGCCGGCCGCCCGGGCCGCGGGTCGGGGCGTCGGGGCCGGTGTGGTGGTCCTGGACGTCGACGCGACCCTGCTGGTCGCGCACAGTGAGAAGGACGGCGCGGACAAGACCTACAAGCGCACCTTCGGGTTCCATCCCCTCCTGGTCACCTGCGACAACACCGGTGAGACGCTGGCCGTCCAGCTACGGCCGGGCAACGCCGGGGCGAACACCGCCGCCGATCACCTGCACGTGCTGGGCGAGGCGTTCGCGCAGGTCCCCGCCAGCTATCGGCGGCATCTGCTGGTGCGGGCCGACTCCGCTGGTGCCACCCACACCGTGCTCGACTGGCTCACCACGCAGAACACCAAGCGGGGCCGCACCGTCGAGTACTCGATCGGCTGGTCCATCGGCGAGCCGGAACGCCGGGCGATCACCACGGTTCCCGCCTCGGCCTGGACACCGGCGATCAACGCCGACGGCGGCCTACGCGACGGCGCGCACGTCACGGGACTGACCGGCCTGCTCACCCTGACCGGCTGGCCGCCCGGGATGCGGGTCATCGTCCGCCGGGAACGCCCCCACCCCGGCGCCCAGCTGACCCTGTTCGAGCACCGCGACGGCTGGCGCTACACCGCCTTCGTCACCAACACCACCATCGGCGCCCTACAGTGGCTGGAGGCCCGCCACCGCGCCCACGCCCGCATCGAGGACCGCATCCGCTGCGCCAAGGACACCGGCCTGCGCCGACTCCCCTCCCGCGAGTTCGCCATCAACCAGGCCTGGTGCACCCTCGCCGCGATCGCCGCCGACCTGATCGCCTGGCTGCAGATCCTCGCCCTGACCGGTGACCTGACCCGCTGCGAACCCAAGACGCTGCGCCACCGCCTGCTGCACACCGCCGCGCGCCTGGTCCACGGGCAACGCCGCCGACGGCTACGCATCCCCACGACCTGGCCCTGGGCCGACCAGATCACCGCCGCGTTCACCCGGATCGCGGCGATCCCCGCCCCCGGCTGACCACCACAGCCGCCATCCCACCGACCGGAGGAACCCAGGAGACCACGCCCACCGCCGCGACAGACGGCCCACCACCACGCCCACGACCCAAACGAATCGAACACCAACGATCAAAGGTGCGGGACCACAACCGCCGCCCTCAGCCGTGAACGATCGAGGCTAAACGCATCGACCGAGCGCTGTGCCAGTCTGATCGCCGCGACGGATTCGCTGATCTGTCGCCTTCCTGCCATCGGCCGCGTGGCACGCCGGTGTGGTGATGCGCGATGACGGGGTGTCACTTTCAGAGGCCGCGACGCACTCTCGGCAGCGATCAGCCCGGCCAGAAACGACTTCGCCCGCGTGCCGCCCTCAATGGCCTTCATCCGGTTGGCGGATGCGCGCCAGCAGGTAGCCGGCATAGGCGGTCAGCGCCACGGCTGCCAATGCCGCAGACGGACCGATGAGTGCGCCGGCATGTTCGCGGGAGCCCATCACGAAGGAGTGGTCAGCCAGCGATGACCAGCGAGACCGCCACGACAGGGCAGGCCCGATCGAGAGCGCAGATCCGACGGACAGGACCGATCCGGCGGAGCCGACGCTGCCGACAGAGGCGATCGAGCCGACGCTGCCGATGGACAGCACCGACCCTCGCGATCCGATCGACAACAACGAGTCGGTGGACCACAACGGCAGCCACGACGAGTCGGTAGAGGTCATGAGCAGATGATGCGGCACTGCTGTTGCTCTCACGGCCATCCGGATCTGCCGCGAGCAGTTCGCTGTGGCCTCGTGTTGTTGCCGCCTGGGGGTCGTTGCTGCGCCCGTGGGTAGCAGCGGTCGCGAGCGGTTCGAGATCTCACCGCTCGTTGTGGGCTGCTCGGGTGATGGCCTGCCGCAGGTGCACGGCCTCCTCATCACGGGTGCACAGCAGTAGCACCTTGAACGGAACGACCTTCCCGTCTGGCTGGCCGAGCGGGTTGGCCCAGTGGTGCGCTGTCCGGGTCAGGATGCGCAAGAGGATGCGTTGGTCCTGGGTGCTGTCCGGTAGTAGCCGATGCGCGTTCTCCACGATCACCAGGTAGCCGTCCGCCGGCAGCCAGTGCAGATCTCGGAGGCAGTCGGACAGGGCATTCCAGTTCCAGCCGAAGTAGCTGGGAAAGAGCAGCGTGTCCGAGAAGTCGTAGAAGACCTGGTCGGCACTCGTCATCCTGGCACCGTCAAGGCGGGCGACCACGAATCTACCGGACGCCGGTAGTGCTGCGGCCAACTCGACCAGAGAGCCAGGCGAGCAGACCACGAGCGGATCAGTGCAGCGGCACCGCTCTTTGTCCGTCGTCCTGTCCGCTCCTTGCTCACCGTGCTTTTCCACATGGCGGGCCTGCCGCGCCATGCCGCCCAGCACCTTGAGTCTTACCGAGCATCAGAGCAGCAGGGCAGGTGGGGCCCCTCCCTTCGGACGACCGGGTCCGCCGTGTACCGCGTGCTGCGCAGCTTCACATTGAGTGGTTGCGCGGATCTTCGGGCTGGTCAGGCGGTCGACTCGTTATGTCTGTGGATCAGATTGGGTAGTTCGGTGAGTGAGTCGAGGTGGACAGGCAGCAGTTGCTGATCGCCGTGTTGTCGAGATCGTGTCCCCGGCAGGGCTCGGCGGCCTTCGGGAGTTCCGCTGTGCCCGACCTGCCACGAGCGCCGCGTCCACGGCTCAATCCGGCCGACTACCTGCTTGAGACGGCGACTCCATCTTCGAGATAGACGCCGCCATGCCCGATCGTGGCGACGGCCGCGGCAACCCGCCGAGCCAGTCGTGGGATCAACACCTCGCTCAGGCGCTCCGGCTCGACGAAGTCGAACCGGTCGAGTTCGTCCGGGCACAGTCGTATCGCCGTGATCTGGTCCGCTGTCAGTACGCCTCCGTCGAAGACGAACATGAGTCCGCCGTCCCAGGGTGGGTTCGCCGGCACCCAGTCGACGCACAGCAGCGCTCCCGTGGGCACTGGAAGGCCAAGTTCCTCCTGGATCTCGCGTACACAAGCATCCGCCGGAGACTCGTCCGGCTCCACTATTCCGCCGGGAACTTCCCACACGTCCTTGTAGGTCGGGTGGACCACCAGCACCCGGCCGGCCTGATCCCGGAGGATCGCGCCGGCGGCAGCGCGGACCCGCGTCACGCTGGCGATGTATGAGAGGTCGGGTTCGGTCTGTGTCTCGGCCACGCGACCGACCCTACGGGCCCCGCCCTGGCGGGTGGCTCGGTACCGAAGGAAGGGTGCCGTACCGGGACGACCTGGGGGGTCCGCTTCTGGTACCGCTGGAGGGCGCGGCAGGGTGGCTCCAAGTTGCCCGATGCGCGGTGGATCGCCTCCAAGCGCACTCCCGGACGGGATCGTCGTCTCATGAAGTGAGACGTTTGTGAGTGTTGGTCAAGATTTTTTCTGCCTGTTGCGGGCGTGGATTTGTGCCGCTGGGGTCCAGTGCGGGTTGGCGGGTGTCGGTACGTCCGGCTGGGTCCGGAGACGTCGTGATCGGCTGCTGGCGATGCTGGTTGACAGGGTGCTGCCGGGGGAGGCGTACTGGTACGGACGTGACCGCGTGGCGGTCTGTCTGCCGGGTCCAATCGGCCAGGCTGGCGACGTTCCATGGAGGAGCGTCGCCGGTCGTTCGAGGCTCGGGGTGGGCGGATCGTCGTTGGTGTTGATTGGTAGGGGGTTCGCGATGAAGGTTCTTTCTCCGGCGGGTTGAGTCGACGCCCTACCGAGCCGTGATGTCGACGGCTTTCGGGCATTTGTCTCCCGCTGCGCGGCGCTGCCTGCCGGCGCGGGGGTGTGCCGTCCTGCTTCCGTAGCTGCTGCCGCCGTTCTTGCTGCCGCGACCGCCTTTCTGGTGGTCGTGTCGGTCGTTGCTGTCCTCATCCGCCCTCGGGTCGACCGGATGCCCGGTCGGGCTTTCGTTGTCAGCTCTACAGGGCGCTTCTCCATAGTCCACCGCCGCTCGCCATGGCTGCATATCCCTGCGGCGTCGTGAATGCCGTCGCCCATCTTCGTTGTGCTCAATCAAGGAGTTGTTGTGTTCTTCGTCCATCTCGTCTCTGTGCGCTCCGGCTTGGTGCCGGTGGCGGTGACAGATTCCGTTTCGGTGCCCGTTGCGGGGTCCGGGTTGGTGTCGGTGTTGAGGTCAGTCTTCAACCGGACCCCGGAACGGACCCCTTGTTCCGTCTCACATCGCAGGTCAGGCCGGCTGTCAGCGCTGTTGGCTTGTCCTGCGACAGACCCTGCATGGTCTCGGGTCTCTCCCCCTGGGGCTGGCATTCCATACAGGAGGGAGGTGGTGGTCGGTGGATGATCCGGTTCTGCGGGTTCAGTCTCAGCTGACCGGCCGTGATCGGGTGTTGTTGGGTTGGCTCTACGACCACGGGGTGTTGACGTCGTTCCAGATCGCGCATGCCCTGTTCCCGTCTCTGGATTTCTGCCAGCGCCGGTTGCGGACGTTGTACCGGTTGCGGTTGGTGGCCCGGTTCCGTCCGCAGCGCGCTGATGGCGGTTCGTACCCGTACCACTACGTGATCGATCAGCTCGGCGCGGAGGTCGTGGCTGCTGGTCGTGATGAGCGTCCGCCCCGGCGTGATCACGCCCGGTCCGAGCGGCGCCGTTGGACGTCGAGCCGCACGCTGGAGCACCGCCTGGGGGTGAACGGCTTCTTCACCGACCTCGTCGGCTACGCCCACACTCATGCTGATGCGCGGTTGGGGGAGTGGTTGTCGGAGGCGGCGTGTCAGCGGTTGGGGGTGTTCACCCGACCGGGGGACCCGGCCCTGGTGCGCGCGTACCAGCCCCGGGTCCGTCCCGACGGCTACGGCCGGTGGGTTTCGGGCCACACGGTGGTGCCGTTCTTCGTGGAGTACGACACCGGTGGTGAGTCGTTGTCGGTGTTGGTCGGCAAGCTGGTCGGCTACCGGGAGTGGTTCGCGACGTTGGGGCGGGGGTGGCCGGTGTTGTTCTGGCTGCACTCGGCTGCGCGGGAGCGGAACCTGCGGCGGGTGTTGGCTGAGATGCCGCTGGTGGTGCCGGTGGCTACCGGTGCCCGTGACCACGCCACCTCGGCGGGTCTGTGTCCCGCTGAGGCGGTGTGGGCGGTGCCCGGCGGTGACGGGCGCCGGTCCACGTTGGCTGAGCTGTCGGTGTGGGTCGTCGACGACCGTGACCGGACCGGGGAGGCGGCATGACCGACGACGCGTCACCGGACACCGTCCTCGCGCGGCCGGCGGGGGAGTGGCCGACAGCCTCAGAGTCGTTCTGTCACTGGTCTGTCAACGGCTTCCCGGAGGTTGCTGGCTGCCCGGTGACAGTTCCGGACGGCCCTGACAGGAAGCGGGCGCAGGTGTGCCGGCGCCCGGGTGGCCGGTCCGCGGACCGCTGCCCGGCCTGGACCCGGCAAGTCCCGGTCCCGGTCCGGCACGCCGGGATCGTCCGTCCGGTGGTCCGGTCCGCGCGCCCGCGCGGACCGGGCATGGTGGTTCGGTCCGGGGAGGTGGTCGGCCACGACCGCACCCGGTGATCCGGACTTCGGTCCGCCACGCGCCCCGGTGGAGGGGGCCGTGCAGGTGGTGATCATGCTGGCTATCGGTGGGGCGGCGGGGGCGGCCAGCTTCACCCACGTGCACAACGTGGCCGCCGCTCATGGTCAGCCGGGGTGGTTGGCGTGGGCGGACGCGATCGTGCTGGAGCTGATGTCGGTCGCCTCCGGCCTGGAACTGCGCCGCCGCAAGCGGGCCCAGGTGTCGGTGGTGTTTCCGGCGGCGGTGCTGGGCTGCGCGGTGGCGTTGTCTCTCGCGGCGCAGGTCGTGGAGGCCGAGGCGTCACCGATCGGCTGGATCGCCGCAGCCGTGCCGGCGCTCGGGTTCCTCGTCATGGTCAAGATCGCCCTCGGCTACACCAACACCTCACCACAACCCGCCCCCACCGCAACCGATCCATCCGCCGTCGAATCGGTGGACCAGCCCACCACCACTACCGCCCCGAGCGAGTTCGTCGAGGACCACGGCGACGGCCGGTCCACCCCGCCGACCACAGACCAGCACGGTGCTTCGCGGACCGTCCACGACACCAGCGACGAGCACCCGCACCACGGTCCGGACCGGCCCCATGCCGGGGAAGCGGTCCGCCGGCACCGGCCGTCCCGGCGCGGACCGTCCACCCACCCCACCACCACCGACGCGTTGCTGTCCGCCGCCCGACGCGCCCGGGACGACCTTGTCGCTGACGGTCAGCCGCTGACCCGCGCCGCCCTGGCCACCGCCCTGCGCGGCACCGGGCACACCGTGTCCAACACCCGGGCGGGACAGCTGCTGAAGATCCTCAAAGCCGACCAACCCCCGCCAACCTCAGCCCCTGACTGGCAGGGCCGAAAGCCAGCCGACCACGGCATGCCGCCGGTGACACCGGCAGCCGCCGGGTCCACCAGTTCGCGTACCTCTCCCGCCCTTCCACCACTGTCAGGAGACCCCAGCTCATGAACGCCGACCCCACCCCAAACTCCGACGCCCGACCGACTGGCCCACCCCCGTCACCGGAAGCGCCGTGGACCGCCGAGCGGATCCGCGCGCTCGGCGCCGCCACCACCCTGCCCACCGCCGCCGCCGTCCTCGGCATCAGCCGGTCCCAGGCCTACCGCCTCGCCGCCACCGACACCTTCCCCACACCACTGATCCGCGCCGGTACCCGCATCATCGTCCCGGTCGCCGGCCTCCTCCGGCTCCTCCTGCTCGACCAGCCCACCACCCCCGACCCCCAGGGTGGTGGGGGACTTGATCCCGGCGGGGTGTCGAGCGTGGATGCAACGACCCCGCCACCAGCGGACTACCACCGTCACCGCTGGCGGCGCCCCACCGAGCACCCAGGAGACGACGAATGAAGGGCTCCATCTTCAAACGCTGCGGCTGCCGTGACACCACCACCGGCCGCCGCCTGGGACGATCCTGCCCTGATCTGCGCCGGCCCGGCGGCGGCTGGTCCCGCAACCACGGCCAATGGCACTGGCAGATCGAACTCCCCGCCCGCGCCGACGGCACCCGCCGACCCTTGCGCCACGGCCCCTACGCGACCCAGGCCGACGCCGACGCCGTCCTGGACCGCATCCGCGCCGCCCTCGCCGTCCCCGACGCCAGCGACCCCCACGTCATGGTCAAAACCGGCGACCTCATCGAAACCGCCGTCAAAACCGGCGCACCCGTACCCACCCCCGAAGAGGTCCGCCGCACCCTGCACCTGGACATCACCCCCACCGAACTCCCCACCATGGCCGACTACCTCACCGACTGGCTCACCGGACGCAAGAACATCAAGAAAGGCACCCTGCGCTCCTACGAAGGACACATCCGCCTGTACCTGATCCCGCACCTCGGGCACCTGCGCATCGACCGGCTCCGCCCGGGTCACATCGACGCCATGTACGAGGCGATCGCCGAACGCAACACCACCATCGCCGCCCTGCGCGCCAGCCGAAACCAGGCAAAACGGGAGCAGGTGAAGAACCAGCGGATCGTCGGCCCTCGCACGATGCACGTCATCCACGCCACCCTGCGCAAGGCCCTCAACGACGCGATGCGCCGCCACCGCTACCTCGACCTCAACCCCGCCCTCCTGGTCGAGCTACCCCGAGCCCGAGCACCCAAGCCCACCGTCTGGACCGACCAACGCGTCAAGACATGGCGTGACACCGGTAAGACCCCGAGCCCGGTCATGATCTGGACCCCCGAACACACCGGCCGGTTCCTCGACCACACCCACGACGCCGGCGACCGCCTCTACGCCCTCTACCACCTCATCACCTTCACCGGCCTGCGCCGAGGCGAAGCGTGTGGCCTGCACTGGGACGACCTCGACCTCGACGCCAAAACTCTCACCGTCCGCTGGCAACTGGTCCAACAGGGCTGGGCCACCGCCATCGACACCCCCAAAACCACCGACAGCGAAGCCACCATCGCCCTCGACACCGAAACCGTCACCGTCCTGCGCGCCCACCGCGCCCGCCACCACCGCGAACGCCTCGCCGCCGGCACCGCCTGGACCAGGACCGGACTGGTGTTCACCACGCCCACCGGCGGGCGGCTGCACCCCGCCGACGTCACCGACCACTTCCACCACCTCGCCACCCAAGCCGGACTACCACCCATCCGCCTGCACGACCTGCGCCACGGCGCGGCCACCATGGGCCTTGCCGCCGGCGTCCAGATGAAAGTCATCTCCAACCGGCTCCGCCACTCCAGCCCACACTTCACCGCCAAGTTCTACGGCGACGTCCTACCCGAACTCTCACACGCCGCCGCCGAAGCCACCGCCGCCGTAGTACCCAGACGAAGGCAGGTTGGAGGGGCATAGCCCGCATAGTCCCAGCATAAAGCGGCAGACGAACCTGTCGTGACTGCAACTGTCACCTATCCGTGCAGCAGACCCTGACCTGTAGCGTCCGGGACGCTACACTTCTCTCTCCCTGGGCAACTCACTCCCCAGCGGTCTCAATGATCTGGATCGCCAGGAGACGATTTCTGATTTGTTGGGCAGGGTGAAGCGACTACGACACAACGGTTTCCTGTCGGACCCGCAGTGCTGAGCGGGCGCCGATGGGCGAGATCTTCAGGCTTCCGGTGCCGGCCATCGGGTGTGACAGACAGCCGTAAGTCGAAGAGGCGGTTGAGCGGAGCGGTAGGCGGCGAAGCGTCTCCTTCGCGGACGTCGGTTGTCGTAAGCCCGAAAAACGGGCGAAGGGGGCGAATTCGTATTTGAGCGAGAATTGCATCTTTTCGTATCGGTCGGTTCAGCCTTTTGGTTCCATCTTGATGGCATTGCATGCCTGCATGGCATTAATCGACTTGAATCTATCGGGAGAGTCGGCGTGAGTACCGGGCAATGGCGCAGCGTTACTCCGGGTGTGCACCAGCTCGGCGTCAAGCTTGAGGAGCTAACACCAGGGGCGCGGGTTGGCGGTGTCGCTGGGAGCGTCGTCACCGTCGTCGACGTCAAGTGGCACGGGTCCAATGCGCTCACCCTCACGTATCAGGACGACGGGGGTCGGGTCGACCATCGCCTGCTGTACCGCGACCACGAGCCCTCGCTATCGCTGGCGGAACCGTCCCGCGCCTACGCTTTCGATGGCGATCCGGCGCTGTTCCGGCTAGCTGCGGAGGGCCTGCGCATCCGGATGGCCGCCCAGTTCGACCCGATGCTCGCGGTCAGCACCAGCGACCTTGATCCACTGCCGCACCAGATCAAGGCGGTCTACGGCGAACTGCTGCCTCGGACCCCGCTGCGGTTCCTGCTCGCCGACGACCCGGGTGCCGGCAAGACCATCATGGCTGGCCTCTACATCAAGGAACTACTCCTCCGCGGAGACCTCGCACGCTGCTTGATCGTCGCGCCTGGCAGCCTGGTGGAGCAGTGGCAGGAAGAGCTGCTCGACAAGTTCAACCTCCGCTTCGAGCTGCTGACCCGGACATCGATTGACGCCACCATCGCCGGCTCGGTGTTCGAGCGCACGCCCCTGCTGATCGCCCGGATGGACCAGCTGTCGCGAGCCGACGACCTGAAAGAGGAGTTGGAGCGCTCTGACTGGGACTTGGTCGTGGTGGACGAGGCCCACCGCATGTCTGCCCACTACTTCGGCGCAGAGCTGAAGACCACCAAGCGGTACGAGCTGGGCAGGCTACTTGGCCGGGTTGCCCGCCACCTCCTGCTGATGACCGCCACTCCGCATGCTGGCAAGGAGGAGGACTTCCAGCTCTTCCTGGCGCTGCTGGACGCGGACCGGTTCGAGGGGCGATACCGCGACGCGGTGCACTCGATCGACACCGGCGGACTGATGCGCCGCATGGTCAAGGAGGAACTGCTCACCTTCGAGGGCAAGCCCCTGTTCCCGGAACGGGTCGCAGAGACCCTGCGTTACCAGCTGTCGCCTGGCGAGCGCGACCTATACGAGGCGGTCACCCAGTACGTCCGCGAGGAGATGAACCGGGCCGAGCAACTCAAGGCTGAAGGAGACGGCCGGCGCGGCAACACGGTCGGCTTCGCCCTGACCGTCCTGCAGCGGCGGCTGGCGTCCAGCCCGGAAGCCATCCTCCGCTCCTTGGAGCGTCGGCGCCGCCGGCTGCAACTACGGCGGCAGCAGATGATCGAGCTGCGCAGTGTGGGGGAGTCGACCCTGCAGCAACGCCTCGGTGAGCTGCTCGGCCGCAACGTCGAGATCACCGACGACAGCCTCGACGACCTCACCGGCGAGGAGCGTGAGGAGGCCGAGGAGAACGTCGTCGATGCAGCCTCCGCCGCCCGCACCATCGCTGAGCTGGACACCGAGATCGCCGTCCTTGCGGATCTGGAGGAGCTGGCCCGCCGTGTCCACCGGGCGGGCACCGACAAGAAATGGACTGAGCTGCGTGGCCTGCTGCTCGACGAGGAGTCGATGTACGAGGCCGACGGAGCCCGGCGCAAGATCATCATTTTCACTGAGCACCGTGACACCCTGAACTACCTCGTGGATCAGATTCGCGACCTGCTGGGCCGCGACGAGGCTGTCGTCGCCATCCACGGCGGCGTACGACGCGAGGCACGCCGGTCAGCCCAGGAGCTCTTCACCCAGGACAAGGCCACCCTGGTACTGGTGGCAACCGACGCCGCCGGTGAAGGTCTCAACCTCCAGCGCGCACACCTCATGGTCAACTACGACCTGCCGTGGAATCCGAACCGCATCGAGCAACGCTTCGGTCGGATCCACCGCATCGGCCAGACCGAGGTGTGCCGGCTATGGAACCTGGTCGCCGACGACACCCGAGAAGGCGCAGTCTTCCTGCGACTCCTCGACAAGGTCGAGGAGCAGCGACGCGCATATCAGGGCAAGGTCTTTGACGTGCTCGGCGAGGCCTTCGATGGCCGGCCGCTGCGCGACCTGCTCGTCGAGGCGATCCGCTACGGCGACCGTCCCGAGGTTCGGGCGAAGCTCGACCAGGTCATCGACGCGGAGGTCAGCACCGGCCTCGACAAGCTGATGGCCGAGCGGGCACTGCATCACGACACGCTCGCCGAGACGGACGTGCAGCAGCTGCGACTGCGGATGGAGGAGGCGCGCGCCCGCAAGCTCCAGCCGCACTACGTGCAGGCGTTCTTCGCGGAGGCATTCCGGTTACTCGGCGGCATCATGTCGGCCCGCGAAACGGGCCGCTTCGAAGTCACCCACGTACCGGCCGCCGTGCGGGACCGCGACAGGCAGATCGGCCTCGGCGCACCTGTGCTGCGCCGGTACGAGCGGGTGTGCTTCGAGCGCGAGCTGGTCCGGGTGCCCGGCAAGCCGAAGGCGGACCTGATCGCGCCGGGACACCCGCTGCTGGACGCGGTCGTCGACATCATCGTCGAGCGGTACGGCACCCTGCTGAAGCAGGGGACGATGCTTGTTGACGGCAGCAACCCGGGCGAGGATCCCCGGCTGCTGGTCGCTCTGACCCAACAGATCACCGACGGTCACGAGCCGGCTCGAACCGTCTCCAAACGGTTCGAGTTCGTCGAGATCCGTCCCGGCGGCCGGGCCGACTCCGCGGGTCCGGCCCCTTACCTGGACTACCGCCCGCCGACAGCAGACGAAGCCCAGCACCTCGCCGACCTGCTCAACGAGCCATGGCTGGCCAGTGGGGCCGAGGACATCGCGGTGAGCTGGGCAGTCGAGCACGGCATCAGTGACCACCTCACAGAGGTGCAGCAGCGCGTACGCAGTGTTGTGCAGCGCACTCGGTCGCAAGTGCGTCAGCGACTCATCCAAGAGATCAACTACTGGGATGCCCGCCATGCGGAGCTGCTCGACCAAGCGGCGGCCGGACGTAGCCTGAAGATCAAACCGGAAACCGCGCAGCGCCGCGCTCGCGATCTGGAGCGCCGGCTAGAGCAGCGCCTCGCTCACCTGCAAGCCGACGAGGCGCTGCGACCGCTGCCGCCTGTCGTCGCCGGCGGCGCGCTCGTCGTGCCGCAAGGGCTCATCGATCGGCTCACCGGGCAGCGCGACCAGCCAGTCGTGACGTACGCCAAGAACACTGCCGAGGTGGACCGACGGGCTGTCGCTGCGGTAATGGCCGCCGAGCGCGAGCTCGGCCGGCAGCCCACCGAGATGCCGCACAACAACAAGGGGTACGACATCCGCTCCCTGACCGCCGACGGGCACTACGTCTTCATCGAGGTTAAGGGCCGCATCCTCGGCGCCGACGACTTCATCGTGACCCGCAACGAGGTCCTGTACGGCAAGAACGCCGAGCGTTACCGGCTCGCCCTGGTCAGCGTCCACCCAGACGGACCAGATCACGACGACGTGCGCTACGTTCTCGATCCGTTCCAAGGATTCGACTTCGGGAACTTCGCCGCAGACGGCGTCCGCGGCAACTGGCACGACATGTGGAATAAGGGAGAAGCACCGCTATGAGCAATACCGAAGGACATCCAAAGCAGAAGCTCATCGAAGCCACATTGCCGTTGGAGCAAATCTCACGAGCTAATCGGGCAGAGAAGAATAGGAAGACCGGAACGGCACGTAACTTACATAAGTGGTTCGCGCCGATGCCCGCCCCTGCTTGGCGAGCACTTCTCGCCGCCGCCTTGCTAGACGACCCAGGTGACGATGGAGAGCGACAGGCGCTACTCGATGAGCTGCGTGACTTGGTCCCGACAGACGGCGGTTTGCCGCCAGTAGAAGCCTTGAAAAAGGTGCAAAGTCGGCTCACCACCTCCAACGGCGCCGAGGAGGTTCTAGTCGTCGACCCTTTCTGTGGCGCAGGTTCAACCTTGATTGAAGCGCAACGCCTCGGGATCAACACGCTTGGCAATGATCTGAACCCCGTTCCTGCACTCATCACCAAGGCGCTAACTGAACTCCTTCCCGCCTGCCAAAACAGCGGCCCCTATTTTGACAAGGGCAGCTCTGCTCTCTTCGAGGACGACGTCTTCTCAGGATTCCGCAGAGATGCGATGTATTGGATTTCCGAAATCAAGCGACGAGTCGAGCCGAGACTCGAGCAACTCTACGGCCAGCAAAGCGAGCGGGGCCGCCCATACGCTTGGCTGTGGGCACACGTAACAGAATGCCCGAACCCTGCATGCAGGCTTCCGGTCCCGCTTTTCGCATCATCCACTCTCTCCGCCCAACCTGGGCGAGAATTCTTCCTAACGCTCGACATCTCCAGTGACCGCTGCGTGTTTGGCGTAACCTCGAAGCATGCAGACGCCACTGCACCGACAAAAATTGCGGGCCGCCGAGCTGAGTTCAGGTGCCCGCGTTGCGGGCAGGAATTTGATGAGGAGCATGTAAGGCAAGCCGGCACTAGCGGCAACCTGACTGAACAGTTGATGTCGGTCGCTTGGGTAGGGCCTACTGGAAGCAGGTGGTTCGAGGCGCCAGGGCGTGACAGCGCCGCAGGGATACCAGACAAGTATCCCGACATCGACGATATTGACTTGCCCGGCGAGGCGCTCGGCTTCAGGGTTCAAGCATACGGCTTCCCTACCTACCTAAGCCTCTACACCCCGCGGCAGGCAGAAGCTCTATCGACCTATGCTCGGGAAGTTGCAGCGCTGCGGAGTGAGTTGCTTGAATCTGAAGTGCCGCGCAAGTACGCCCTTGCGGTCTTAGCCTTCTTGGGACTTTGCGTGGGCCGCCAATCCCGCTTTCTATCCAAGCAAGCGACTTGGCGAACGCGCAAAGGCCCATCAAAGGTGGAGGCCGGATTTAGTCAGCAGATAGTAACAATGGTCTGGGATTTCGCTGAGGCGAATCCTCTGGCCGGCTCGGTCGGTGATTGGGGGCAAGTCGGCACAACTGCCCTGAGGTCACTTGATTCGATTCCGATTAGGGGTGGCCGCGGCACCGTAACTCTCGGGGATGCCGAAACCGTAGCGTCTCGCATTAGCGCCCCGTCACGCATTCTTGTTGCTACAGATCCCCCCTATTTTGATGCAATCGGCTACGCGGACCTGGCCGATTATTTTTACCTCTGGCACAGGGAAGCCCTGCGCGACGTTTTTCCTGACCTGTATACAACAATGCGCTCGCCTCGAATTAGCGAACTAATCGCCGACAGGGCTCGCCATAACGGCTCCGAACAGCAGGCCACCCAATTCTTTATTCAGAAGTTTCAAGCGGTTTTCAAGAACCTGCTAGAGCTCTCTGCCAACGACCTTCCCATGATCCTAATCTACGCACATCAGCAGAAGGAGGGCGCCTACGGCAATTACGGCTCGACAGGCTGGGAGGCAATGCTGCAGGCGCTGATTGAGGCCCAAGTGGTGATCACGGCCTCTTGGCCAATGCATGCGACAAGCACGACACGCAGTAGGGGCTTGTCCAGCAATGCCCTTGCTAGCTATATCGTTCTTGTCTGCAGAGCCCGGCCAAGCGCTGCAGGTACATCAACTCGCCGTGCCTTTATCTCTGAACTACGACTACGCCTTCCTGAAGCACTTAGGACCTTGCAGCAAGGCAGCATCGCCCCCGTTGATCTCGCGCAAGCCGCCATTGGTCCCGGCATGGCAGTCTTCTCGAGCTATGCCAAGATCGTAGAGCCGGACGGCTCTCCGATGAGAGTACGCACAGCACTAGGACTCATCAATCAGATACTTGACGAGGTGCTAGCCGACCAAGAAGGCGACTTCGACCCCGAGACGCGTTTTTGCCTGAAGTGGTTCACCCAGTTTGGCTGGGAGGAGCAACTATACGGACGCGCCGATGAGTTGGCGCGGTCGACGAATACCTCGGTGGACAGTTTGACTCGGGGTGGAGTATTTTGGGCTCGCGCCGGGAAAGCACGCCTTCTTGAGCCGCTTGAGTTGGAGGAGAACTGGGATCCAGCCACTGACGATCGGATTAGTGTATGGGAAGTTGTGCTCCGGCTAGGAAGAGCGCTTAGCGCGCAAGGAGCCGAGGAAGCTGCCCGGCTCATGGCGGCCGCAGGCCAACGCGTGGATCTGGATGTTGCCAAGGAACTTGCTTATCTACTCTTCTCCATCTGTGAGAAGCGGGGCTGGACTCAGACGGCGCTGCTCTTCAACGGGCTGGGCACCTCGTGGTCCGACCTCTCCGCCGCCGCACGCACCGATGGCCCGCTAACCCCTCCGCCCGTCCAGGGCGAGTTCGACTTCAGCAATGGCGAGGAGTAGCCCAACATGGCGATCAGCAACCGGGACCGCATCGGCAAGGGATTCGAACTTCTCGCAGCCGGTTTGGAGAAGTTCGTCGATGACGGGATGAGCGTGGCCACTCCTGGCGACCGTGACTGGGTTGAGGTCCTTGAGGCGCGCGACGCAGCGAAGCATGGCACCGCGAAGACCTACAGCAAGACAGATCCGCAGGTGCAGCTCAAGGTACTGACGGAGGAATGGCGGGTCTTTAAAGATCAGCTCTCCCGGGTGGAGCAGTCCTTCGCCTCTGAACTACGGGAGACTCGTAACCGGTGGGCTCACAACGCGGCGTTCAGCCCTGACGACACGTACCGGTCGTTGGATTCGATGGAACGGCTGCTGACGGCAGCCGGCGCGGCGGAGCAGGCCGAGGAGGTGCGGAAGCTTCGGCTGGACCATCAGCGTGCGGTGTACGAGGCCGAGACTCGCAAGAGCGTCAAAGCTGCCACCACACCGAACGTACCCGGGACCGGCCTTAAGTCGTGGCGCGAGGTGATCACGCCTCATCGTGACGTCGCTGCTGGCCAGTACAACGCGGCGGAGTTCGCTGCCGACCTCCACTTCGTAGCGACCCGCAACCCGGATGTCAGCCGTGAGTACCGCGATCCTGTGGAGTTCTTCCGGCGTACCTACCTGACCGAGGGCCTTCGGGACCTGCTCGACAGGGCGGCTCGGCGGATCAGCGGCGACATGAACGCCAGTCCGATCATCAACCTGCAGACCAACTTCGGTGGCGGCAAGACCCACTCGATGCTGGCTCTCTACCACCTGTTCTCCGGTCGGCCCGTGACCGAGTATCCACAGGAACTGCAGGACCTGCTGAGTGGAGTAAGCCTGCCCGGTGAGGGGCAGGTGAAGCGGGTAGCCCTGGTCGGCACCCACCTGATGCCCGGTAAGCCTGCCGAGAAAGAGAACGGCACCAAGGTCAACACGCTGTGGGGTGAGCTGGCCTGGCAGCTTGGCGGACGAGCCGCGTACGACATGATCGCCGAGGCGGACCAGACATCGACCAATCCGGGCGCCGCGCTCGGGCAGCTCATCACCGCGCACGCACCGTGCCTGATCCTCATCGACGAGTGGGTCGCCTACGCGCGGGGCCTCTACGGCAAGGATGACCTGCCGGCGGGCTCCTTCGACACCCAGTTCACGTTCGCCCAGACCCTGACGGAGGTGGTCAAGTCCATCCCGGGTGCCCTGTTGGTGATCTCGATTCCTGCCTCGGACACCGCGTCGCAGCAGGGCGAAGGCGCGGACGAGGGCAGCGACCTGGAGGTCGGCGGGGCGAACGGTCGTGAGGCGTTGCGTCGGCTGCAGAACGTCGTCCGCCGGGTCGCCGACCACTGGCGGCCCGCCTCGGCGTACGAGTCATTCGAGATCGTCCGACGTCGCCTGTTCGAGCCTGCGGACGCTGCGGCGCAGGCGCACATCAGTGCTGTCGCGCGCCAGTTCGTGCAGTTCTACGCCGAGCATCGCGGCGAGTTCCCGCGTGAATGCGCCGAGATGAGCTACGAAGATCGCATCAAGAGGGCGTACCCGATTCACCCGGAGCTGTTCGACCGGATGTATGAGGACTGGTCGACGCTGGAGCGGTTCCAGCGAACCCGCGGTGTGCTGCGGCTCATGAGCACGGTCGTGCACGCGCTGTGGAACCGGCAGGACGCCAGCCCGCTCATCATGGGTGGCTCCGTGCCGCTCGACGACGCACGAGTGGCGAGCGAGCTGACGCAGTACCTCCCCGACTCCTGGAAGCCGATCATCGACTCCGACATCGACGGTGAGGGTGCCACGCCTGTTCGTATCGACGGGGATCGTCCCACTTTTGGTGCCCGGGCCCTCACTCGACGTATCGCCCGAACGATCTTCGTGGGTTCGGCTCCCACCTTGCAGACTGCACACAAGGGCATCGAGCGGCAGCACGTCTGGCTGGGTGTCGCCGTGCCAGGAGACACCGTCGGCAACTTCGGCTCCGCGTTGGAGGTACTGAGCCAGCGTGCCACCTACCTCTACGTCGACGGGGCGCGTTACTGGTACGACACCCAGGCCTCTGTGACCCGCACGGCCCAGGACTTCGCCGACCGGCTCCGGGAGCACCCGGAAGAGGTATGGGCGGAGTTGGTGGTTCGTCTCAGCAGGGAACGGTCGAACCGTGGCGAGTTCGCCGCTGTCCATACCTGCCCCGAGGACAGCGCCGCCGTACCGGACACCGAAGAAGCGAAGCTGGTCATCCTGCACCCGCAGTACTCGCACTCTCGAGGCAACACCGACTCCGCCGCGCTGCGATTCGCCAGACAGTGCCTCGACACTCGCGGCTCCGCGCAGCGGGCCAATCGCAACACGGTCGTCTTCCTCGCGCCGGATCAGAAGCGGATGGAAGAGCTCGCCGACGCAACCCGCGACTACCTCGCCTGGCGGCACATCTGTGAACGCATAGACGAGCTGAACCTCACCGCCCAGCAGAAGGCGATGGCCGAGCGACGGCGCAAAACCGCCACCGACACCGTCGGCCTCCGGGCAGCCGGTGCCTACATCTGGGCCCTCGTGCCCGATCAGCCGGACCCGGCGCGACCGTCGGAGCTGCAAGCGCTCAAGGCCGACGGGTCGGAAGCGCGCCTGGCCCATCGGGTGTCCGCCAAGCTTCGCCAGGGCGGGCTGCTCGCTACCACCTACGGAGCCCGCAACGTACGGATGGACCTCGACGGGCCACTCGCCTCCGTCTGGAACAAGGGCCACGTCTCGATGGCCGATCTTTGGTCGTACTACCGCAAGTACCCGTACCTCACCCGCTTGCGTGACCGATCGGTTCTGGACGAAGCGGTGCGGTCTGGCCTGGACGATTTCGCCTGGCTCAGCGAGGGCTTCGCGCTGGCGGAGGCGCTCGACGCCGAGACGGGCAACTACCGGAATCTCGCGCTGCCGCCGCACGACAAGTTTGGCCAGATCACCGACTCCACGCTGCTGATCCAGCCATCACTGGCTCAGCAGCAGCGGGACGCCGAGCCGGCGGGCGGAACGGAGCCGAAAGGCGGAACCGGCACGGAAACCGAGGGCCAGGATGGAGAATCCAGGCCCTCGGGTGGCGACGAGACAAGCACACCGCCGGGGCCCACCCCTCCGATGCCCCAGAACGTGCGCTTCGTTGGCGTCAAGCGGCTGGATCCCGAGCGGTACAGCCGGGACCTCACGCGCCTGTCCCAGGAGATCCTGCAGCATCTAGCCGCGGTCGAGGGCGCGCAGTTGGAGATCGACGTCCACATCACCGCCGTAAAACAGGACGGATTCCCTGACGACAAGGTGCGGATCGTAACTGAGAACGCCAACACGTTGAAGTTCCAGTCCTTCGGCTTCGAGAAGGACTGAGCGTCGCGAGCTGGAACCAGCTCGGTTCCGTAAATCCGATGGGAGCTGGTAGGTCCGGCCGGGAACGGCCGGACCTACCAGACAATTCCGTTTCGACGCATCGAGCCATTGGTGACGTGAGATCATCGTAAGGGCGTAAAAGGTGTAAATGGTAGGATATTGTCTCGGCGTCGGACACAGACCCCGCAGCCGGAGCCGGGTACGGCGGTTTCTTCTGGCGCGGCCCGACCGTGACCGGCGCCGCCGAGGTGATAAGCCCGGGCGGTACGGACTTCGCTGCCGTCCACGGCAGCGTCGCCGGCTGGCTCGCGGTCAGCCGGCACCGACGTCACGGACGCCACCTGGACCATGATCTTCGTATCGGTGGACGGCACCACCGCCGCGGACCGGTGGTTCGTCCGCGCCCCGCGACTACCTCGGCGTCGGCTCGTCCGTCGCCTGGGACCACCCGATCAGCCTGGCCCCGGGCGAGGCGATCGCCCGGCACGTGGTCGCCGTCGTCAACGGCAGGCTCTCCCGGGCGAAGGCGGCCGACCTCGCCGCGACCGCCCGATCGGCGGCGGCATGACCCCGCCCATCCGGCCGAGCCGGCCCCGGCAGCCCGAGAAGCCGGCCCGGCAGGAGAGGCTGCGCACCCTCAACCTCGAGCTGATCTTCCGCCGCATCCTGGCCGCCGGCGGACCGATCCCCCGCACCGAGCTGGCCATGGCCACCGGCCTGACCCGGCCGACCATCACCCGGATCGTGGAGGAACTCCTCGACGGCCGACTGATCACCGAGACCGGCGTCACCCACGACGGGCGGGCCGGTCGCCCCCGGGCCGGTCTCACCACCTCCGAAACCGGTCCGGCAGGCCTCGGCCTGGACATCCGGGCGGACAGTCTCGCCGCCTGCGTCGTCGACCTCACCGGCACCGTCCGGAACCTGACCTTCGAGGCGACCAGCTACGCCGACGGCGACGCCTCGGCCGTGCTGAGCCGACTGGCGCGGATGGCGCGGTGCAGCACGGCGTGGTCCGCTCCGCCCCCGCCCTCGGCTGGCAGGACGTCGACGCCAGCGCGCTCCTGGGCGCCGCCACTCGGGAGCTCGATCTCGATCTGCCGATCGCGGTGGACAACGAGGCGAACCTCGCCGCGCTCGGCGAGCTCTACGCCAGCGACAACAGCCCCAACAGCTTCGTCTACGTCTCCGGTGGGCTCGGCATCGGCGCCGGCATCGTCCTGGACGGGCAACTGATGCGGGGCGCCCATGGCTGGAGCGGCGAGCTGGGACACGCCACCGTCCACCGGGACGGCAAGCCCTGCCCCTGTAGCACGCACGGCTGCCTGCAGACCTACGCGAGCCTCCAAGCGATCCTGCGCGACGAGCCGACGCCTGCCGGCACCACACCGAAGGGCGGCCATCGCCGCCCGTGCCGACGCCGGGACACCCGGCACCCTGGCCATGCTGGACATCGCCGGTACCGCCCTTGGCATAGCCCTGGCCGACATGCTCAACATTCTCGACATGGACACCGTGCTCCTGGGTGGCAGCTTCTCCCTGCTGTCGTCCTGGCTCACCACGAACGCCCGAGCGGAGATCGACCAGCGGGTCCTCACCGCCGCATGGGCACCGGTCACCGTCCGTGCCGCCCTGCTCAGTCTGGACGCCGCCGTCATCGGAGCCGCACTCACCTCGACCGACCAGGTGCGGCAGGACCCGACCCCCTGGTTGGCCAGCGAAACCTGACAGCAGTGCTCGACCACGATCAGGTGTCGACTGCTCGGACCCATTGAAACGTCGCCGCACACACACCTCGGCTCGGCGGTGCCTCCCTGCCTCTGGGTCCCTTCTCGGTCAGCCACTGGACCAGTCGTTCCGTCGCCGCGACACGCTGGCGCTCCGCCACGCCGACCAGACGCATCGGACCCGAACCGGTGGCTGTCAGCCGCCAGCTCCGGTGTCCCGCGTAGAGCGCGAGACCTTCGTCTGCCGCTCCGCTGAAGACTACGGGTCCCTCCGCCGTGTCGACGAGCCTCGCCCAGTCGGCGTCGCCAGCCAAGACCGTTACCTGTTCGCCGAGGGGCCAGGCGCTGACCTGGTAGCTGTAGAGCCGCTCCGCCAGAACTGCGGCAGTCGGACGACGGACATAGTCCAGGTCACGCTCCGCGATCGCGTGCTCGAAGTAGCGGGCTGCTTCGGCCAGTGCGGGTGTGTCGTCCAGCCGCATACCCAACTCGACGTCTCGGTCCAGCCCGTGTCGCGCGTCGAAGTTCGCCGAGAAGAGGGCACCCCGCACCCCGTCCGCGATGACCCCCTTGGCATGGTTGAGAGTGCAGGGGTAGAGCTGCACTCCCAGCTCGGCGAAGGTCGCCGCGTCGGCGAAGTGCGTCGGCACGTGGTTTCGGCCGCGCAGTAGCATCCGTACCGTGACCCCACGCTCGACCGCCGCTTGGACGTCTGCGAGAAGCAGCTCCCGTCGGCCAGACATGCCGTCCAGGCTGAACGTGGCCAGCAGCAGCTCGCGGGAGGCGGATCGCACCAAGCGACGGATCGTCGCAGCGATGTGGTGCTCGGTGTGCCGGGTCCAGATCGGTCCGGCCTGATCGAGGTCCGGTGCCGGAAGGACTGCGGGGCGGCTCTGCGCAACCCGCTCGCCGACGGTCGGTTGTCCGGTCATCGCCATCTCCCACCGGCTACCGTGCCACAGCGCGGCGAAGAACCGGGCGATGCGTTCGGCCACCTCCGGTACGTCGACCACGACACCGTTCTCACCGGTCCTGTCCAGCCCAGCCGTGGTCAGGTTGGCGCTGGACACCAACGCGATCCGGTCGTCCACCACCGCGAACTTGGCATGGCAACCCTCGTACGCGCGTACCGCGATGCCGTGCTGGGTGAGTTCTTCGAATCGCTTGCGTTCTATCTGACTGTCGATCCGCTCAGCATCCCCGATCTCGTTGATCGCCCGTTGCAGATCCTTGTCGGTCATCGCCGAGATGACGTAGACGCCGCCATGCAGCCGGCTCGCCGCGCGGCACAGCGCTTCCCGGACCTCGCGGTCACCGATGAAGTAGCTCGCTACGAACACCTTCCGCCGAGCCGACTCGATCAGCTCGACAAGATCCGATCGGCTGGTCGAGCCACCGCCCGCGTAGGTGAAGCTGTGGCGATACCCTCCAGCCCGCTCGTCCGACGGTTTGAAAGGGGTTCGGTGCGGGGCATCCGCCCGGTGGACGAAGTAGCCGCCCGGCACCCGCAGCGCGCCCAGGTCGAGCAGCTCAGTCATAGGAGAAGTCCTCGACCGCGCGGAGTGCGTACACCTGGAAGAACTGACGCCTGCGCCACAGCTCCGCGACCACGTCGTACTCGGTCGGTTGGTGACCGTACTCGTCAGCCGCAGCTTGTGTTGCCGCAGCGAGCTTGGTGGCCGCCAGCTGGTTCGGCGGCTCGGCCAACAGGGTGGCCGCGGCATGGTCGACCGCGAAGAGGGCGTTGGCCGCCTCGTCCGCCGGGCTCAGCCGGACTGGTACCCGCAGGGTGATCTCCTGGTCGTGGTTCGCCAAGCTGAGTGGGCGACTCACCGGCAACTCATCGGCGATCATCGCCTGAGTGAGCCCGGCTGGCAGTGCGCACTCCCAGACTCCCCCCTCCGCTGGCGGTGCCAGGCGCGGACCCGGCAAGGGCGCGCCCCAGCAGGAGAAGGCGGTATCGAACGCGGCGAGCTCGGCCTCGAACCAGGCGCCGAGCCCGGTCGCCTGCGCCATGATCCGGCTGGGCAGGGTGAGCGGATACTTGTCCGGCCGACGGGCGTCGAGCAGCCGGAGCACTGGCCCCTTCCCGTCCCGCTTGAGGTAGCCCCGGCAGCGGTAGGCCGGACACGTCTCCGGTAGGTCACCGGCATCCGACTCAGCCGAGTGGACCCAATCTGGTAACCCGACCACGGTGCCCGCAGAGATCTTGGACTGGAGGAAGTCCCCCACCGGCAAACCTGCGGTCTCGGGTGGCAGCGGAGCGTCGAAGGCCGGAGTCAGCCGATGAATCAACGACGGATCGAATCCCTTCGAGTCAGTATCGAACGCGACCAGGTCCCCGGTGCGCGGAAAGTACATCAACAACAGGTGCGCCCGGTGGTACTCACGCAGTTCTGCCGAGGAAAGGATCTCCGTCGCGGCCGGCCGCACCGGCTGGTACACAGAAGCCGTGGCGGCGGATCCCTCTGGTGCCGTCGCGGCGGGTTCGAGGGCGCCGGCCGCCGCGACCCGCGCGGTCACCCGCTCGGCGAGGTCCGGCGGCAGACCGGTCACCTCGGCGATGTCACCGGACGAAATCTCGCCCAGGTGCAGCGCCGCCTCGATGACGAACCGCTCGATCACCGCCAACTGGTCGCTCACCACCTTCGTCACCGGCGCCCACCACAGGTGGACCGGCAGGAGAGCATCGGCGATCTCCGCCACCGCGTCCTTGGACAGCTCGGGCGCCACCGGTCCCCACTCGATCCCGCCGGTCACTTGAAACGCTTCTTGATCTGGAACTCCGGGTCGGTCGCGAAGAGACTGAAAAGGTGCTCGTAGAAGACGTTGGCCTCCTCAACCCCGTTGAGTCGTTTCAGCGTCTGCGAGTGTCCGACCAGCACGAGTGCCCTGCGCGCCCGGGTGCAGGCGACGTTCAGCCGGCGCACGTCCTTGAGCCACTGACCGAAATGTTGGCTGGGCCGGTGACCGACGGCCCGGGTGAAGCTCAGGAAGACGATGTCGGCCTCCTGCCCCTGGATCGCGTCGATGACGTCGATCACGTCCGGCTTCAGAACCCTCAGCTTCAGCTTCCTGATGTCCTGGTCGAGCCGGGCGGCCTGAGCCTTGTAGAAGGAGAGGACGCTCACCCGGACTGTGCCGCCGACTTTACGGTTGACCAGATCCCGGTCGTACGTCTGGATCGCCCAGCGCACCGCTTGACGCTCGAGGGCGTTGACGAATCCTGTCCCGACCCGCTCGTTATGCGCACCGATGTAGAGGCTGGTGTCGATGAAGGTGACCGGGGTTGGGAAGTTCGGCGTGGTGATCGGGTGCAGCCCTCTCGCCACGAGTTCGGCTGGTTCCGGATCGAGGTACCGGCCCCGGTAGATGGGTTCTCGCACCACTCTGGCGAGCGCCGGCACCATCCGTCGTTGGGTGGTGAGGCGCTGCCGTAACTCCGGGCGTGCCTTCGGCACCGTCCGTTGGAACAGGCTGTGCACCAGGTGCCGGAGCATCGCCTTGAGCAGGGTGGCGTCGGCGTCGGCGCCCTCGAAGTGGCGGTGGGCAGCGGTGAAGGTGTCCCGGTACCCGTCTACCCAGTCACCGCTGTCGACCAACTGCTGGGCTAACCGGAGGACTTCCCGGTTCCGGAACTCATGCAGTTCCTCGTCCTCCTTCCAGAGCCCGGCGAGTTGGGACACCGCCTCCTCCAGAGTGGGCGCGGCGCCCCGTTCGGCGCGGTGGATCGCGGTCAGCGCATGCAGGTGGTGCTCGTCATCGCCGTCCACGTGCGGTGGGAGCTGATACTCGTCGCCGACGAGCACCCACCGGCGGGCCCGGACCGCTCCGATCAGGAACTCACTCCCGGTTACCCGGCTGGCCTCATCGACGATCAGCATGGCGTAGTCGGTGTCCCGAACCGGCCCACTGCCTCGGCTGACGATTCCCTTCGTCGTCGCGCATACCAGGTTCGTTCCGCGGACGAAGGACTTCCGGATGTCCTCGACCAGGTCGTCCGTGGACCGATCCCCGGTCAGCTGCTCCCACCGGTCCCGCAGGTCGAGGAGCTGCTGCAACCATGTCCGCTCCCGGTCGACCGTTGCCAGGACCACTTCGGCCGGGGCGGCGACGACGTGCTGCTGCGGGCTGCAACCATGTCCGCTCCCGGTCGACCGTTGCCAGCTCGGTATCGACGTCCACGTTCGTCGTTAGCCAGCGGCCGGTGACGCCCTCGTAGGCTTCGTAGGCCTGATCGCAACGCTGTCCGGCCTCGGCCAGCGCGGAACCATACCGGACCACCGCCGCTTCGGCGGCGGCCAGGGCGGCGGTTACCCTGGCCACGTCAGTTTCGGTGATCCGACGTTCGTCAGAGAGCCGTTGCTCGAAACTGATTCGCGCGGTGGTCAGGGCCTGGGCCGCCTGCACCCGATCCGCCCGGTCTGCGGCGACCCGGTGACGGAGCCGAATCACCTCCGCCAGTTCCGGAAGGGCCGTCAGATCCGAGGAACCGAGCAGGTTCCTGGGCTCCTGACCAAGGAGCTGACAGCAGCGCCGCCAGTAGGACAACTGATCGGCAGGTACCGCCAAAGGCCGACCACCGACCGCCTCACCGTACCTGGCGGCGACGGTATCGGTCGTCGCCTGCCAGGTGGACCAGGCCTCGGCCCGGGCGACGGTCCGTTCGGTCCGCACGCGCAACCACGCCGCGAGATTCTCCCGATGCTGGACGAGGGAACGTCGGTCCGCGTCGGCCAGTGCCGCCGAACGGTCCAGGCTCGCGCGGCGCTCCGCCCACTGTCGCCGTTCGGCCTGCACCATCGCCATTTGCCGACGGATTCGGGCAGCCGGGCCGACGCCGAGTCGGTCAAGCCAACCGCCTGCGCCACTGGTCGCGGTAGCCAGCTGGTACTCGAGCGCACCGAGCCTGTTGCTGGTTCGCTCCAGCGCGACTCGGACGTCCACGTCGTTGCGCCCCGCGCTCAGTTCCCACTGCCGTAGCCGGGACTCGATCGTCGAGATCGTCGCGGTCTGGTCGGCCACCGCCTGCTCCGCTGCCGCCACCTCCGCTGTCACCGCGTCCAGCGCGGGTCACGTCCGCGCTGGTGGTGTAAGAGACGGCCATCGCGGGATCCGGTTTGATGTTAGGCGGCGATCGGGCTGGGATCGGCGTGGTCGGTGTCGTGTTGGTCTGGCTCGACGATGACGGGGCGGGCTTTGGTGAGGAGTTCCAGGCCCATGTAGCGGCGTCCTTCGGTCCATTCGTCGGTCTGTTCGGCGAGGACGGCGCCGACGAGGCGGATGATCGCCGCCCGGTTGGGGAAGATCCCGACGACGTCGGTGCGGCGGCGGATCTCCTTGTTCAGCCGTTCCTGAGGGTTGTTCGACCAGATTTGGCGCCAGATCTCGCGGGGGAAGCCGGCGAAAGCCAGGAGGTCGTCGCGGGCGTGGTCGAGGTGTTCGGCGGCGGCGGGGAACTTCGCCTCGATCGTGGTCACGACCCGCCCGTACTGGGCGTGGACGGCGTCGGCGTCGGGCTGGTCGAAGATCGTGCGGACCAGGGTGGCGATCCACGGCTGGGCCGACTTGGGGACCTTGGTGAGCAGGTTGCGCAGGTAGTGGGTGCGGCAGCGCTGCCAAGCCGCGCCGGGCAGGGCGGCGCCGATCGCGGCGACGAGGCCGCGGTGGGCGTCGGAGATGACCAGTTGGACGCCGGACAGGCCCCGGGCGGTCAGCGACCGTAGGAACGCCAGCCATCCGGCGCCGTCCTCGTCGGAGGCGACGTCCAGGCCGAGGACTTCACGTTGTCCGTCGGCGTTGACGCCGACAGCGATAAGCGCGTGGACGTTGACCGTGCGCCCGTGCTCGCGGACCTTCATCGTCAGGGCGTCCATCCACACGAAGGTGTAATGCGCGGCGTCGAGAGGCCGGTTGCGAAACGCCTCGACCTGCGCGTCGAGGTGCGCGGCCATCTCTGACACCTGCGACTTGGACAGCTGCCGGACGCCGAGCTGCTCGACCAGTTTCTCCACCCGACGAGTCGAGACGCCGAGCAGATAGGAGGTTGCCACCACCGAGACGAGAGCTTGTTCGGCTCGCCGGCGGTGCGTCAGCAGCCAGTCCGGAAAGTACGAACCAGTGCGCAGCTTCGGCACCGCCAGGTCGATCGTTCCGGCACGGGTGTCCCACTCCCGCACCCGGTATCCGTTGCGGGAGTTGACCCGCTCGTCGCTGCGCTGCCCATACCCGGCACCGCAGATCGCGTCGGCTTCGGCGGACATCACCGCCTGCGCGAACGTTCTGATCATCGCCTGCAACACGTCCGGCGACGCGCCCTCGATCTGCTCGCGCAGCAGCTCAACAGGGTTCACACTCTCAGATGCGGCCATCGCGGTCTCTCTTCCTTCTCTGACTTGGTCGTCTTGAAGGATCGACGCGATGGCCGTCTCTCATCTACGCAACACGCCCATCACGGGCAAGTCGTACACCACTCCCGTGGACGCAACCCCAGCGCGTGGAGGGCGGACTGGGCGGCGATCGCTGCCGAGCGTAGGTTCCTGAGCCGATCGTCGTGATCCTGGGTGAGGTGGTTGGCCTGCTCGATGGCGGTCGCCGCGGCCGTCACCGCTTCCTGCTCGCGTTGCCGGCCGTACACCACCCGTGCGGTGGCGACGGTGACCCGTTCCTCGGCCTCGGACGTGATTGCCGCGTGGGCCTCGATCAGGCGGACGTGTTCCTCGTAGGCGAACGTGTAGGCCATCTTCGCCCGGCGCTCTTGCTCGACCACCTCGGCCAGCTCCGCGAGCACCGGCCAGTACCTGTCCAGCTCGTCCAGCCGCCAGCGCCACTGGCCACGCTTGTCACCGCCCGTACGCAACGCCTCTCGGGCTAGCTCGTGACCGACCCGGTCGAACAGGTACGGGTGTAGCGCAGCGTCCACCTTGTCGCTGTTCCAGGTGATCCGCAAAGCTCGGACGCCCGGCTTCGGGCCGACCCGGCGCAGCACCTCGTCCACCGCAACGTGGCTCGGCGCCAGCATCAGGACCCGCTCACCGCGAGCGATGCCCTGCCGGATCAGTTCGCTGATCACCGAGGTCTTGCCGGTGCCGGGTGGTCCCTGGATCAGATAGGCGTGTGGTGTCGCCAGAGCGCCGGCGACGGCCCTCCGTTGGTCGTCGTCGAGCGGGTCACCGGCCGGGTCGGAATCGCAGAAGAATCGCTCCGGCACGGGCGGCGCCTGCGGAGCCCGGAGTTGCCGAGGGTCGCAGAGCAGCGCGGCGAGATCGTCCCACGATCCTTCGACCTGACCGCTCTTGAAGCGGTCAAGTGCCTCGGCGTTCTGCCGCATACCGAACCCGGACGAGGAGACGACTCGCACCCGGGTGCCTTCCGGGACGGCCCATCCGCGTATCCCGTCCACCGTCGCCACCCGGCCGTTGATCCGAACGACCCGGGTCTGGTACTCCTCATCCGCGTCGACCTGGATGGTGATCCGCCGATTACGAAGCTGCTCAGGCGCGCGGTCCAGTTCGATCTGGACCGCCGAGTCGGCCGTCACCCGGCCCTCGATCATGATGTCCGGCTGACGGGCCGCTCGCTCGGCCAGCAGATCCAGCATGGTGCCGAAGTCTCCGTACTCCTTGCTGATCTGGCTCCGCAGCGCGCCATGTCGCCTCAGGTGCGGCGAGGGTCGGCCGCGTCCGAGCCGAGCGCGTACCGCACCGACCTGCTTGAGCAGCTTATGGATGGAGGCGAGATCGCAGAGTGCTTCCCCGAAGATCGGGACGATGTTGACGGTCGGCTGCATCCTGACGCTCGGCGGCACTCCTACGGCCTCGGTCACGCTATGCACGACCGCAAGCGGGTGCTTGGCCACCTCAGCCGGCCGAGACTGCACGGACACCTCGAACAGGTCGCCGCCCAGCCGGTACCAACCCCGCCGTCGGTGGGCCACCAGCCACAAACCCTGCTCGAGGTCGGCCTTGAGGTCGTCCTTCGTGCTGCCCTCCGGCAACACGAGTTGGTTGGGAAAGATGCTGAGGTGCAGGGTCGGGCGCAGCGCCTCGGACCACTGGCCGGTCAGCTCGTCGACCCAGCGTTCGGGCAGGTCGAGCGGAGCCGTCATACCTCGACCAGGAACTGCAGCGCACTGATCCGCTCGTCCACGTTTTCCTTGGCGAACTCGATGTTCCAGAAGGCACGCAGGCTACGCAGGGCGAAGTTCTCCAGCGTGGCGCTCAACTTGGCGGTGACAGTACCCGTGCCGTGTGCCAGCACTGACTGGTTCCGGGCGTGGACGAGCGTCCGGAGGTGGCCGAACGCCTTGGCGTTGGTGAGCCCGAGCTGCTTGGTCAGTGCATCGTTCAGCACGTGCAGGAGCACGACGCCGTCCATCAGCCCGACGGCAACCGGTAGGCCGACCACGTCCTTGCCGTGCACTGCGCTGGCCGCCCGCTCGTACCGGGCGGCGAGGTCGGCCGGGTCCGGACCGAACAGGGAGTAGTCCGGTTCTCTACCGGAGAAGCCGGGACCTATGGCGGCCAGCCGCTGCGCCGTGCTGCTCTCGATCGTCCGGTAGTAGAGCAGGGCGGCGAAGTCGTGCCTGCCGAGCCCCTGGTAGTGCCGGCCGAGCAGATAGAAGTTGAGCAGTAGCGGGGGCCCGTCCCGGCGGTCGTCGTGCAGATCGACCAGCGAATCGAGGAATCGAAGCTGGTCGTGCAGTCGACGAACGAGTGGCGGCGGAGGTCGGTATGCGGCGTCCGCCAGCCGGCTGCGCAGTGCGGCGACCCGGTCCCGAAGGCCATCGAAGTTGAGGTCGCACCAGGCCTGGTAGACGTCAGTCAGATCACGTAGGAAACGCGCCCGGGCGGGCTCGTACGCGGTGTCCGCCACCTTGGCGAAACGCTCGTGGGCCGCCGCGTAGGCCCCGTGCCGGAACGTCACCAGCGCGGCGTCGAGTTCCCGGTCGCCGAAGAGCGTCGTCGGGTTGGGTACCACCACCAGTCGCTCCGTCCCCGGCTCCGACTGGCGCAGTTCGGGATCGAACTTGCCGTCGATGTAGCACATCGGCAGGTCGAGCTGCGCGGCTGCGAGCGCCACACTGGCACTCATCACCTTCTTGCCGCCGGTCATGTCGATGATGATCCGGGCCCGGCCGTCGCGATTGACGTCGCCGATCTGAGCCGCCTCCTGGACGACCTGGTAGATCTTGAGGGGATCTGTCGGCTCGACATACCGCACGTCCAGCCGGGACGGTGGAACACGCAACGCATCCTGGATGACGTCGATGCTCTCCCGGGTCGACCAGGATCCAATGATCATCAATCGTTCCGGCTTGAGTAGCTCGAAGGCGAGGATCGTCGTCTCGGGCGAGAAGCCGGAGAGACTGATCAGGAGATCGACCGGTTGCCGGGGAACTTCGGCCGAGTTGCGTCGGGCCTGGGCAATCGTGGCCGGCAGCAGCTCGGTCATTCGGAATCGTCGGGCCTGCTCAGCAGGGGTTCCGTCACCGTACGGCTCCTCACCACGAAAAATCCGGCGAAGCCGTGCGTTCATCTGGGATAGAACGTTCATCGACTGCGCACTCTAGTGGATTACGTGAAACATGAGTAGGGCTTCTGCGCGCGTGCGTCGATCACCATCGACCGTCGAGTCGGGAGCGATCGCGACACCCTGGAAATCCGTTGGTCCAGCCGGCGTTACCACCTGGTCGCGAAACGACCGTCTGCAGGCGACGCGACGATGCCGCCGAAATGCCGAATCTCCGGTCGAGATCGTTCCACATGGCAGCTGGGGACCATCCCCCGATACCTCCGATCAGCTCGCTGTCCGACACAAACTGGCCGCAGTACGTGACGTGTTCACCGAACCGGGCACGGCCTCTTCACCGGCCCCGCCGCCGGCAACTGCGAGGTGATCGGGCTCCCCGACGGCGACCCGGTCGACCTGGTTACCGTCGGCAGGGCGATCTCCCGGACCAGCGCCACTGCCACCGATCTGCTGCTCGTCGACTACGCCGGGCACGGCATCGTCGATGACGACGGGGTGCTGCACCTCGCACCCGGACGAACCGACCCGGACCAGCTCGGCTGGACCCGCTGCCGATCAGCACGCTCAAGTGCGACCTCGGCCGGGCCCGGGCCCGGGTACTCGCCCTGGACTGCTGCTTCTCCGGCCGGGCGATAGCCGCAATGACCGATCCGCGTACCCTGGTGGCCGGTCAGATCTACCTGGCCGGCACCTACGTCCTCAGCTCGACCACCGCGCACGCCCCACCGGGATCCCGGTACACCACCTTTACCGGGGCACTGCTCGACGCGCTCGCCCGGCCGAGGCCACTCGACCTCGACGAGATCACACCCGCGTCGAGCTGGCCGGTCTAGGCCTGCCGCACCCGCAGCGGCACGTCACCGGGGTCGCCAACCTGCTGGCCCTGACCCGGGGTCCGGTGGTCGTACCCACCGATCCGGCCGTCAGCCCGACGGGACGTGCGGACACATCGCCCGCGGTCGGTAGCCACCCGGCAGTCCTGACCGACGGCGATCCAGAACGCCCGCCCCTCGTACAGGTGCTGCCTCAGGGTGTGCCAGGACAGACCCGGCTGGTCGACGCGCAGCGCCGCCAGGCTGGCACGGGCGAGACCGCGCCGCTGGTAGCGGGGCAGGGTGTAAGGCTGCTCGAGTCGGCAGCGGCGGCAGATCTGGTAGTCGACTTCGAACACCATGTCCGCAAGCCCGGGCAGGTACGCCGCCCGGCAGCGCCAACCGTGCCGTTCGGCGGACACCGTGTCTTGCCACGGTGTGCCCAGGCGCGGCACGACCGGCCAGCCGTGCCGGCGCGGCCACCGGCCGCGGGTCAGCAGCAGCGCCTCGCGCATGGGCTCGCGGCCGGAGGCCCGACCCACCTGGTCGGCATGGGCGACCAGGTACCGGACCGCCGCGGCGTGCTGTTCGTCGAGACGCACATCGTCATCAGGCTGGGTCATCGGTGACCACCCTCTTCCGCTCGGCACCGATGATGGTGCGGCGGACACCGGCGTCGAGTATCGCCTCCACCCGGTGGCGGCCGTTAAACCTCGGTCCGCGTCATACCGAGCACCCTGGGTAGGCGACGTTGTCGAGGATGCAGGCGTCGTGGCGGCGGGCGGACCCCAGTCGGCCTGCCATTCGCTACCGGACGCAAAAACCGGTAGAAATCTGTCTCGAGCGACGTGAGTGTGTCTGGTGGCGTGGCTGAGATCGCCGGGGCAAGCTCTCGCGGGAGCAGCCAAAGCTCCCGGACCCGTCGACCAACACGGCGCATCAGTGGGTGCTCGCCGGGTGCTCCGGTGCCAGGGACAGGTTCGCAACGGGCGGACTGAGTGGGACACCGTCTTGAGGAAACATGGCCATGACCGCGAACAGATGAACTTCAGCGACCGACATGGATCAGACGACTCGACTAAGGTCAATCTCTTAACCTGCGGGACTGCCTGGACTGGGCGGTACTCGTAAGACTGGGGCTGACCTGGTGATCCTGTGCGGACGTTAGTGTTGAAGCTGCTTGTCCAGTGGGGCTTCGCCCCGCTGCATGCTGTGAATTCCGCTGGTCAAGGAAGCCGGCTGTTTTGGTCTGTCACTGAGGCAATCTCTCGGGGGCCGGTCGTAGGTTCAGGATTTCGGTCGTGTCGGTCCTGTCGGTGGTGTGGCGTCGGAGCAGGTTGAGGAGGTCTTCTTGCCGTGGCTGGCCGAACGCCAACCGGTACACCGCTAGGTCCGACTTGAGCCGGTCGAGTTTTGCCTGGTCGCGGCTGAGTGGGTAGGGCAGGACGTGTCGTTCGATCTTCGCCGGCCCGGGGAACACCCAGTACGGCGCGAAGTCGCCAAGCTCTCCAGAAACCGCTCGTGCTGCGTCGTACAGGGCCTTCCACACGTCCGGCTCGGGCGAGCGTAGGGCCTCCGCACGGTGTGCGGTGGCGACGTTGCGGCGTACGGCGTGTCCGCCGAAGCGGTGGACGCGGCCTTCGCGTTGTTCGAAGTCGACGGGGTTGGCGGGGGTGTTCCAGTGCACGACGGCGGAGCACCACTGGTGGAAGTCGATGCCTTCCTGGCCGGCGCTGGTGGTGGCGACGATGAACGGCCAGAAGGGGCTGTTGAAGGCTCGGCGTACGACTGCTTTGCGGTCGGCTTGGGCTTGTTCTTCGCCGCGAGCGCCGTAGCGCAGCGCGAACCGGCCGGGCAGTTTGATCGGCTCGTTGGGGCAGTGCGGGTTGAAGGCTTCGTACGTTGACGGTCGGCTGGCGATCGCCAGCCGTGCCTCGTCGGCGAGCCGGTAGAGGTTCTCGTTGTCGAGGCGGGTGTCGGCGGTGCCGCTGCGTAGGGTGTGCAGGTGCTCGTCGAGGACGGCCTGTAGATCACCGGCGGCGCAGTAGCGCAGGACCGCCTGCCAGTAGACCTGGCCCATGGACAGGCTGTCGAGCAGTTGGGCGGATTCAGGGCGGTTGAACAAGGACCGTAGTCCGTTGGCCAGTATCGCCGCGGCGTGCCAGTGCCCGGCTGGTGTGACCGCGTCGTCGGGGTGGAGCAGTCGGGACAGTGCCCGCCAGGCGATGTTGCCTGGCGCGTGCATGCCGATCGCCGCGACGCTGTCGAGCAGACCGTGGAGGTGGTCTTCTGCCGGGTAGTGGGCGTTGCTGGCCAGCTCACGGGCTCGTTCCACGTGCCGGTCTAGGCCGGTGGCTGTTGCGTCTTCGTCGGCGGAGGTACCCAGGGCGGCAGCGGCGTCGTCGCAGCCGGGGTCGGCGCCGGGCCACCGGAAGATCAGTTCCCACGGTTCGGCCGGGGTCGCTTCGGTGGCCGCTGTATCGGTGGAGGCGTGAGCGAGTAGCCGTTCCCGCACCTCGCGTTCGAACGCGGCCAGCGGCGTGGTCTCGTCCGGTCGCTGCCGGGCCAAGGTCAGCGGGTCGCACAGTGTGGCCAGGGCGGGATGGGGCCAGAAGATTGCCAGGGCGCTCATGGCGGCTGGGCGGTTGTGTTCGGTGCGGTAGTCGAGGTGCCGGCTTTCTTTTCCGTGGCCGCCGAGCCGGCGTTCGGCTTCGTAGCTGAGTAGTCCGGCTACCGCGGTGGGGGTGGCGTTCCAGGAGGAGAACAGCAGTCGCTTGGTGATGCCTTCGGCCGCTGCGGTGGCGAACGGTTCGTCGAGGGTGTGGTAAGGCAGGGACGGGGGCAGCCACAGCAGCCGCCACCAGCCCCGGTCGACGGTGTCCGCGGCGAGTCGCCGTAGCCGGCCGTTGCCGAGATCGACGGGTTCTCGTCGGTTGATCGTGTCGGCGTCGAGTAGTTGCGCGGTGGCCAGCAGTGCGGTGACGTCGGGGTCCGGTTTGCCGTCGAGCGCTTTTCGGACCTTGTCGCCGAGTTGGTAGCCGTCGAGGAAGTTCAGGAAGTAGGGGGCGGACTTCCAGTACTCGACCGACATTCGTGCGTCGACGGCGTCGGCGATCCGGCGCATCGTCACGTAGCCGCGCACGTCACGGGTGTCGAGGTCGTCGGCGAGGTCGAGGTGTTCGCTCAGCATCCCGTCTTTGCCCAGCGCGGGCCGTTCGGTGCGGCACATGACCCGCAGCAATAGGCTGCGCAGCCGGTCGCGCAGGTCGCCGCAGGGTTCGCCGCGGACCAGGGCGTCCCGGTACGCCTCGAAGGTCTTCGTCACGTCGGCGTGCCAGGGCTCGTCGTCGGTGAGGAAGCGAAGGACCTGCCGGAAGTCGCGGTAGTGGTCCTCGCCGGCGCCGGCTTCCTCGGCGAAGGTGAACGGTTTGTACGGGGTGGCCGACAGCAGCAGCACCCGGGCGGCGCGATGGTCGAACAGGTGCCGGGCGAGTTCCGCGCTGTCGCCACCGTCCGGGTCGAGGAGCTCCCGGAACCGCTGGAACTCGTCGAGGATGACCAGGTCCGGGTCGAGGACCTCGACGCCGGCGGTGGCCAGCGCCGTTCGCAGGGCACCGGTGAGCTTGCGGGCCTTCTCCCGCAGCGCGTCGGGCAGGGCGGGGCGTCGACCGATGCCGTCGAGTAGCGCGTCGAACTCGTCGAGCAGGCCGCCGTGGCGGGCACGACGCAGGAACCCCTCGGCGATCGTCGGGTCGATCTCTCCTTCGAGCTGCTCCCAGAGCCGGTTGCACTGCTCCTCGAACTTCTCAGGGGTGGCGACGGTCGCCTGCAACGCGCGAAGCGCGGCTCGGGTTCGCCAGCCGTCCCACGAGTGGGCCTGTTCGAGGAGCAGGAAGATCAGCGCCCGCTCCTCCGCGGCACCGGTGCGCCAGCCCTGGTCGAAGGAGGTGCCCGGGGTGAACGCGATCAGATTGATCGGCTTGCCGGTGGTGGCGGTCGCGGCGTTGAGCCGGTGTGCGTGCTTGGCGAGCAAGGTGAGCCGGCTGGACAGGGTGACGGTCTTGTCGGCGGTGACCCGCAGCCGGTCGATGTTCTGCCGGGCGACGTCCTGGTTGGAGCAGACGTAGATGACGTCCACCCGATCCACGCTGTCGTCGTCCTGCAGCCGCTGCAGGGTTTGGGCGATGACGCCCCTGGCGACGACGCTCTTACCGAGTCCGGTTTCGTCGGCGACGAGGAACCGGCGGGTCGGGTCGGCACCGAAGTACCGGTCGACGACATGAGCGACGGTGGCGCGCTGGAAGTCCTTCAGGCCGGCCATGACCGGCCCCGCGTCGTACCGCTTCACCGGCCCACCGCCTCTGCCCTCGCGTCCCGTGCCTGGTCGATGATCCGCCACAGCTCGGTGAAGCCGGGCGGCAGCAGCTGTCTGCTGTCGCCGTCGGCTTCGATACGGGCGACCAACCGGGCCAGGTCGTCGAGCTGCTCCGGGCGGTCCACGAGAGCGTTGAGCAGCAGTTCGAGGATGCCGGTGCCGCCGGTACGCCAGATGCCCTGCCCGCCGGCGTCGCCGCTCATGGCGGCGGTAGCTTCGGTGCCGAGGCCGAGCATCAACAGTAGGAACCGCAGGAACTTCTCCGGCGTGTCGATCTGCTGGGCGAGGACGTGGTCGAGCCGGTGGGCGGGGTCACCGATCAGGGTGGCGAGGACGACGGTCTGCTCCCGACCCGTACGGTCTTCGGCGACCAGCAGGACGAACGGGGTGATGTCGGCCAACGCGAGCCCGGCGAACGCCGCGGACACCCGCTGGCCCGGAGCCAGCGGCACAGCCTCCCCACGGCGGGTGTGCAACTGCGCGGTGATCCGTACACCCGTCACCTTCGGCAGGGTTTCCTGCGAGTCGAGCTGGATCTCGTAGCCGTCGGCCGAGGTCGTGACGGTGGCCGACATGGGTATGGCGGCGATGTCCCGGATGAGATCACGCAGGAAACCGGCGTCGGGTTCCGGCTCGGTGACGTCCTGGCGGTTGTGCCGTTCGAGGATCTCCCGGAAACCCGCATCGGGACCGAGGAGGGCGTTGATCCCCCACCGGTTCCGGCTGCCGACCAGCTCCACCAGCAACTCGACGTTGCCGCCGAACGCCGCGTCGGTGGCGTTCGCCGAGCCGAGCAGGACCCGTGCCTGGTGGCCCTTCTCCACCACGTACACCTTCGCGTGCAGCCCGTGCAGCACCTCCTGACCCGGCGGCGCCTCCTCGGCGGGCAGACCGGCCAAGGCGCTGACCACGAACACCTCGGAACCGGTCAGGCTCTCCTCGGGCAGGCGGTCGAGTGCCTCCTGTCGGCTCACCACCGACAGCGCCCCGCTGGGCGCGCACCGGCTCAGGCCACCCGGCGTGCAGAACGGCGAGATGACCAGGTGACGCGTCCCCGCGAAGTCCGGCGGGCGGCTACCAGGCACCCCAAGGGCGTGGAAGACCATGCTTCGGGCGTCTTCAGGTAATTCCCAATCGGCGCGACGCAGGTCCTCGCACAGCGCCTCGATCGCCGCGTGCCGCGCGGCCGGTAGCGGCGTGACCGCCAGCCGCACCGCATGCCGCAGAAGATCGGCCAGAGCCCGGTTGTCCGCCCTCGGGCGGGTGCCGGGCACACCATCCAAACGAAGACACACGTCCCAGCTGCGATCCTTGGTCAGATTGCGGCTGAGCACCAGCAGCCGCAGCGACACCTCTCCGGTCGTGTCGTCGCAGAACCGCAGCGCCCACAGCTTGGGGTGGAACAGGTGACCCGGCTTGGGCCGGCGCACCTGATGCACCGTCGGCTCGACGAACGCCAACAGCGCCGACGCCCCTGACGGCACCACGATCTGCCCCGCCTGACAGAACACATCGATACGGTCCGCGCAGCGCCGTACACCCTCCATGACCGCGATCGGGTCCGCCGACTCCCGCAGGCCATGCGCGGCGAACGCCAACGGTGCGACCAGCAGACTCTCCAGATCCAGGGTGAACGTCAACGCCACGGCCCGGGACAACCGCGCCCCCGGCGGTGGGCGCAACGAGTCGAGCAACAGCGCGCGGGAGTCAGGCGCGAGCACCGGCAGCCTCCGAAGAACCCGCAGCACAGCCGTCGTGGATGTCGGTCAGGATCCGGCGGACCTGCGGCCAACGGAACACCAGCCGTCGACTGCCCGAGGCGCCACTCCACGTACGCAACAACTTGTCGTTGACCAACCGCGACTGGCCCCTCTTCACCGACCGCTCCCGCCCGCCGACGAGATCCCGCAGGGCCGGGTCGCTAACCGCCTCGCCGGCAGCCCCGCTGGTCACCGCGTCGAGCCACCGCTCGATGAACTGCCGGGCCTTGACGTTCGCGCTGATCCGCGGATTCTTCTCGATCAGCAGCGTCCACATCCCCGACCGATCCCAGCCCTTCAGGCCCGGCTCCGCCGACACCCGACCGCTCCATTCCGACAGCCTGTCGCGGTAGCGATCCGCCGGCTCCTCATGCTCGGACAGGCCCGCCCGCTCGTACCGCTCGGCGACGAGCAGGTTGTACAACAGCGCCGCACCATGCATCGCCAGCGAGAAACGCTGCGTGTCCCGAACCAGGGAACAGATCGGCTCCGGCGCGGCCAGTGCCACCGGCTCGTCCCACGGCGCATCGCCCTCTGGCCCAGGGCGATGCGCGGGCTCGAGCAGGTACGCCAGCAGGGTGCCGGGCACCGCGTCGGTGATCCGCTCGCGCAGCCAACGGGCCTCGTCCGGGTGCAACCTCAGCCCGCCCTCGACCTCCTGCGGAAAGTTCGCCGGCGCTCCGGGCAGGGTCGGATGCCAACTGCCGCGCGACCGCTCGGTCAGCTCATCAGCCTCGGCCAGCCGGGATACCAGCCGTCGGTCCGGTGCCATGTCATCCTCACCGCTGCGGATGCCGTACTCCTGGAGAGCAACGGCGTAGATGTTCGAGGGCAGGGTGCGAACCCCGACTCCGGCACGCCTGCCGATCATGCCCTCCGTGTCTTCTCCGCGCAGCAGAGCGGCGATCACCTTCCGCTCGTTGCGGTCGACCCGCGCGGCGAGGCGGTCACCGCGTAGCCCAGCCTTCTGCGCCTCCTGGTAGCACCAGGGCGCGATCAACAGGTACCGTGCCCGGTTCTGCAGGACCGACGTGCCGGGAAACAGCAGGTCGCTGAACGCGTCGCGGACCTGACCGATGCCCAGCTCGTCCCGGCTCTCCGTGTCGCTGAAGAGCTTGAGCAACTCGCGCATGCGTTGCTGATCCTCGCGCGAGGTGTCCAGCCAACTCAGCCCCGAGGTCATGAGCGCCTCCCGCCTGCTTCGGTGTCGTCGACGAGGTCGCTGAGTGGGCCCGTGGGCAGGGCGATCCAGCCCTCGATTCCTGCGGTCTGCCGTTGCTCGTCGTCGGGTCGGGTCGCCCCGCCGATCGCGGCGGCACGTGCGTTGAGGGCCGCGACGACCGCGTCGAAGGCGTCGTGGCTGCGTCGACACAGCGGCTCGGAAGCGCCAGGCTCGAGCCAGGGTGCGGCCGTGCAGAGCGCGGTCACGAGGTCGGCATGCTGCGTCTTCTGGCCCCGTCCCTTGTAACCGCGGTACGTCAGCCCCCAGCGGCACAGGGCCGCGGCCGGGTAGACCTCGACGATTTTGCCGTCGCCGCACCGGTCGACGTCGTGTCCGGCGGCGGCCAGCATCGCCAACAGCCCGGCGCACCGGAATGCGGCATGAGCGATGCGGTCCGCGGCGACGCTGAGCGGAATGATGCCGGTCGTCTCGCGAACCACCTCGTCGGTCAACCGGTAGGCCAGCCGCCGCCGCCACCGTGCGGCATCGCCGTCGGCGACGGTGACGTGGCCGGACCGGTGGGCCGTGACGAGCGCGACGAAGGGTTCCGGCCAGCCGAGCGGGCAGTCCAGCCCGACCTTGTCCGCGTCCTGGCTGGCCTTGACGATCTGGGCGTCACCGACGTCGAGGACCACGTCTCGCACCACTGCGCGGTCCGACAGCCATTCGATGGTCGCCATCGCCGTACGCTTGTCCGCCGCTGCGAAGTCGACGCCGAGGGTCAGCACCGCAACACTCTAGGTGCCGGCCTTGCGCCGAGACATGGGCTCGACCGACCGTCGTTGTAGGACGTTCAGGTACGCGTGACCCCCCGATCGGTGAGTGATAGTGGGCCCAGTCCGTGTGACTGATTCTGCGTCAGCATGGCCCGGGGCCGACTGTGATCCGTACCCAGCTGGTTGTCATGATCCATGCGGTGTCTCCGTGGGTGCTCGCGCGCGATGGACGGGGCCAGCACGCGATGGACTGGGCCGGACACCGTCCCGCTGAAGCTGGGGCCTGACCATGAACAGATGGACTCACGCGACCCCGTTGGACCAGACGACTCGACCAAGATCAACCTCTTAATCCGCGGGTTCGGGGTTCGAGTCCCTGGCGGCGCACCACCAAAAAAGGCTCTGACCTGGGGTTTCACCCTGGGTCGGAGCCTTTTGGCGTTTCTGTCGGTGGTTCGGTGTCTCGGTGGGTGCTCGGGAGCCGTTGGACCGTTCCGGCTTCCGGTGGACGAACGGCATGTGGGTGGACGTCGGAGCCGCCCAGCCTCGCCTATGCGTTCTTCCGGCCGTCGTCTGATGATCTTGCTGCATGCCCGGGTGGTGTGGGCACCGGGCCGTCGGTCGACGGATGTGATCGGGGTTGACCCCGGGCTGCTTATTTCCGCGGCTGTTTCTCCTCAGCGAGTGCGGCGGCTGCGTGGAACGCCGTGGTCCAGGGGAATGCGAGCCGGCGGTCGTTGCCGGTGCCAGGTGGGTGTGGTTCCCAGTTGTGTTCGGGGCCGAGGAGGATGTGTATGCCTTCGTCGCGGAGGTTGGTCACGGCGCGGCGGTAGGGGTGTCGGGTGGCGAGGGCGGTGTTGACGAAGGGGACGATGACGGTGGGTATGTGTCGTCCGATGAGTTCGGCGGTGGTGGTCATGGCGTAGTTGTCGGCGAGGCCGAGGGCGATCTTGTTGATCGAGTTGTAGGTCGCGGGTGCGATGGCCAGTGCGTCGGTGGTGGGTAGCGGGCGGCGGGTGCCCGGGGATGTCCGGTAGTCGGATCGCACGGGTGCGCCGGTCAGCTTTTCGATGGCTGGGATGTCGATGAAGTCCATCGCGTGGGGTGTGGCGGTGACCGTCGTGGTCCAGGACCGTTGGTGTGCGGTGTTGATCAGGGTGGTGACGTCGGGTGCGGGGCCGGCGGCGCAGACGACGATCTGGAGGTGCCCTGCGGTCACCGGGGGATCCCGGCGGTCCGGGTGAAGTCGACGACGGCGGCGCGTACCGGGCCGGTGGCGAGGTGGGCGAGGTCGTTGGTGAGGCGGTGGACCGCTGGGCGGCAGCGGATCTCTTCGGGTGCCACCTCGTACGCGGTGCGCAGGGCGTTGAGGCCCTGTTCGTGGCGTCCCCACTGGGTGTAGGCGCGGGCTACGTCGACGTAGAGGGTGGCTTTGCGTTCGGCGAGGGTCACCTTGCCGAGGGGGATTGTGCGGGCGATGGTGATGGCGGTGCCGGCGTCGCCGAGGGTGAGGGCGATGTTGACTCGGTGCAGCAGGACGTTGGTGGCACCGAAGCCGGTCCACCGGTCGTTGCCGTCGTAGCCGAGTCGGGTCGCGGCGCGGGTCGCTTCGTCGAGCATGGTGTGTGCGGTGTCCCGGTCGTCGCGGCGGGCTGCGGCGACGGCGCCGCGTAGGACGAGGGCGCCGTACACGGCGACCGCGTCGGTCGACGCGAGGCCCGTATCCCGGTCGAGTACGCCGGCGGCGTCTGCGGCGAGGGTCACGGCTTGCTCGTCGTGGTGGTTGCTCATCAGGGCGTGAGTCATGATCCGTGCGCTCGCGGCGACGGCCACCGGGTCCTGGCTCGTCGCGGCGGCGCGGGTGCTCCGCTCTGCGGCGACCAGGGCCATTGCACGGTCGCCCAGCTTGAGCAGGACGCTACCGACGACGTGGTACAGCTCGGCGGCCAGGACGTCGACCTGCCGTTGCTGCGTGCCCTCCGCGTCCGCCCTGGCGGGTTCGAGAGCGGGTAACAGCGTGCCGAGCCGGTCGAGGGGACCCGTTCGTATCGGCATGCCTGGTAGTCGCGTTTGACGGCGGCCACCTTGCCGGAGAGCTGCTGCACGGACAACACCGTGGCGGGCTGTTGTTGGGGCGAGACGAGCGCGTCGAGCACCGGCCCGACGCCGGGGGCAGCAGCGACGCTGACCGCAGCGCTGCGCAGGAAGTCTCGCCGTTGCACGTCACCATCCGAGTCCGGGCTGTGGTGGCTGTCCTCACCAGTATCGGCATCTGGGCCGGGGTGTGGTGGCGTGGTGCTCGCGGCTGCACCGTTGGTGCCCGTCGCCCGCAGGGCTGCGAAGCGTTCGCGGACCTCGGGTGTGGCTCGGGTCAGCACGGTGTCCAGCGCGGCTTGCATGTCGGCGCGGGGGATGACGTTGTCGCCCTGGCTGCTCCACTTGGCCACCGTCCGGCGGGCCGCGCCCAGGTGCTCGGCGAAGGCGGTGACGCTCATCCGCGCTGCCTGACGTAGGGCGGTGGCGTCCCGGCCGGTCCAGGTCGTGATCGGAGTCATCGCACGTCCTCCCGACGGACCGTCTCCTGCCTGGTGATCGTAGCGGCACCTGGGGTTACCGCAGGTGCACCGGCGGTGCACCGACAGGACATTCCGCGCATGCCCTGCCCCGGGCGATGGTGGGTGTACCGGGCCGCCTTCCCAGGGCGGGCCGGTAGGTCAGCGGCAGTCTCAGAGCAGGGAGCTTCGGATGGATGTGCCGAGCGGTGACAGGCCGGAACGCGACCCGACGCCTCCGCAACTGCTGTCACCGGCCAGTCCGCCGGCAGCACTGGTGACTCCTCGTCCGCGTACCGCCAGAAGGGCTGCGTGGGCGGGTGGCGGTCACCTCGCTGCCGAGCCGCCGGCCGGCAGCGGTGGGTCCACCGGGCCTTGGTGGACCCACCGCTGCGAAGGACGTGTCGTGACGGGGGAGCGGGCATGACCGTGTACGTCTCCCGCTACGCGAGGGGCCAGCAGGAGCGGCTCGGCCCACCGGCGTCGACAGGACCCGTGCTGGCGGGAACGGCGGATCCGCCGCTGTTGACCTACGTGTGGCGTCGGTTCTTCGCGCAGCGGGCCCGAGGGGAGATCCGCCGGTGAGCATCAACCAGAGTCCTCCGGCGACTGCGGCGGGCTGTTGCGGCCGGATGGGCCATGAGCATGTGCCGTCGCGTCCGCACTGGGGCTGTCGCGCCTGCGGCCATTCATGGCCCTGCGACGGGGCCAGGAATGTGCTCCTGACGGAGTACGCGGGCAATCGGATCGGCCTGTTCCTCTATCTGGCCGGATGTCTGCACGAGGCCATCGACGACCTGAGCCAGGCCGACGCCAGCGGGACGAGTGACTGCGAGGACCTGTTCGACCGCTTCGTCGACTGGGCCAGGCGACGCGCTGGCTCTCCCGGGGCGACGACCGACACACCAGTGTCTTCGAGGGAGGCGTGATGGTGAGCGGCATCGGTGTGATCAATGCTGTAGGGCGGCCGGCGATCGCTGAGGTGTTTCACACCCTAGTCGTGCAGCCAACGAGCTTCTGCAACCTCCTTCGGCCACCGGTACACGCCGGATGAGATCAGCGGGAACGCCACCGACGTCGCGCCGAGCTCGGCCGCGACGATCAGCGAGTTGCGGTAGCAGTCACGCAGCAATGCCCGATCGATCCTCGGTGGCGCTCCATACCGGCCCGACGGTGTGGATGACCCAGTGGGCCGGAAGGCGGCCCGCAGTCGTCGCCACGGCCCGCCCGACCGGCAGTCCCCGGCCGAACCGGCTGGCCCGCAGCGCGCGGCACTCGTCCAGGATCGCCGGGCCACCCCTACGGTGGATCGCACCGTCCACCCCGCCACCACCCAGCAACGACGAATTCGCCGCATTGACGATCGCATCCACCCGCTCCGCGGTGATATCCCCCGTGACAAAACTCGATCTCCACGGCCACCATCATGAACCATCCGTATACCCCATGCCGCCGATAAACCCCGGTCGGTCACCGGCAGTCCAGGTCGCATACGCTCCATGCCGCTGACCGCGCGTCGCGCAACGTCGCAGTCGGCCGATCGAAGGAATGCCTGGTCTTGTCGGGAAGCGGATACCGCTGCGTGGCGTTGAGTGTGGACGGCCTGTAGCCGCCTCGCCGAGGCGAGAGGAGGCGTAGTCTGCAGTGATCATTTGGCGCTGGGGGCAGACGACCGATGGGTGCGCGTACCGCACTGCTCGCTTTCGCTGAGGGTGATCTGCGCCCTGCTCTGCGGGAAGCGGTCCGGTCGCGCCCAGCGGAGGTCATAGACCTTGTGCGCGAGATGCATCCCGGCTACGAGGTGACACCCATCGGCGACGGCTCGCTCGGCGACCATAGTTGTCCGCCGGACGACACCAGTTACGCGACCGTCCTGGCTGGTGCCGAGCTGTTCTGCGACCTCCGGCTCGTCTGTGATCTCCCATCGCAGGTACCTGCCGGGCTGCTTCGCGCCGCAGGGGGCCGGCGGATCATCATGCACGGCATGCATTCGGCCTCCGACTGGCTGTGCTTCGCGGTGTGGGAGAACGGCGAGCTTGTCCGCTCGCTGAGCATCTCGCCGGCCGCCGGCATCGGGGAGAACATCGGAGAGCCGTACGACTTCGAAATGCCGTACTGGGCGGGCGAACATCCCGTCGAGCCCATGCTCTCCGAGGATCCGTACCCTCTTGCCTTCCACCCGTTGGACCTGGGCGAGCAGGCCCTACGCGCATTCTTCGGCTTCATCCTCGAGGGCCGACCCGACCCGGACGACATCGATCCGTTCGATGTTCCCCTGCACGGCTTCCACGTCGCCGACCCGACCGGCCGGGAACAGGCGGAACGCGACGACCTGATGGAACGAATCCTGCAGAGCATGGAACCGCCACGCCGCCACCGCATGATGCCGGACGGCACGGTGCGCCAGCTCGACGACGGCGAGATCTGACCCGAAGACCGACCTGCGAGCGCTGTCAACGCGCACGTCCCGACACCGGATCGTTCGACATCAGCCATCCAGCCCAATGATCGGACATCCGGATCCGGATCCGGAGCCGCGATCCGCGTGCTTTACCGGGATCATCGTGCGTCGAGCCTGCCCGGGCGTACGGAGCCGGACAGGAGGACAAAGTTCAGCCGATGATCGCGGCGAGAGTTCGGTTCGCAGCTCGCGTCGTGGTCGACGGCTGCGGCGAGCAGTCTGGCGGTTGCTGAAGAAGCTGGGACTGCAGTTTCACCTGCCAGTTCGTCGGGAGCCGGGTCGCCGACCTCCACCCGCAGACCTAGAACTGCGGTGTCGGGTCGGCTGATCAGCCGGTCCGTCGACGGCACCAGGGCTGGAGAACGACACCGAAGGCGCTGCAGGATGGGAAGACTTCGGTGGCGGCCATTGCGACGCCGCGATCTGGGCCCCGGTGACCGGCAGGGTGGGCGAGATCTGGTCGAGCAAGCGCTGCGCCAGGGTGGCGTCGATCTCGACGTCTGCGCTGATGCGAACATCGGCCGCAGTCGCCAGGTCCACGACGTCGTCGCTGGTGAACGCATCAGCTCCGAGAGTGCTCAGCCGTCGCGCGAACTCCTGGACATTGATCATTTGCAGCCTCATCGTCGGATTGTTATTCATCCACCGTAACCCCCGCTTCGGTCGGCGGATCCTGCACCCGCCGTGCGGGCCACTGGGGCCGACAGTCGACGCCGACAACTGGCGACAGCTGCGCGGAAGTCCGCAACTCTTCGGTGAGCTGATCGCGCGCCTGCAGGGCCGTCACGCTCTGCTCTACAGCCCCGCAGGGGTCGCTTGTGGGGCGAAGAACCCACATGGTGACGATGCGGATCCCGCTATGGTCTGGTGGTCCAATCAGCTAGAGCTCGTGGGGGCACGGCTATGGGCGGTTTCTCTATTGCGATGCTGGGTGAACTGCAGGTGCAGACGGCTGAAGGCTCAGTGCCTGTGCCCGGAACCAAGCAGCGACTGCTTCTTGCCACGCTTGCTTTGAGGTCTGGGCAGCTCGTGAGCGTTGATGAACTAGTTGGCCGAGTGTGGGACGAGGAGCCGCCGCGCTCCGCGCGGACCACGTTGCGGGGTTATGTCAGGCGCCTGCGGAGCATGCTGCGGGTGGCTGGCCGCACCGATTCGGCAGTTATCGACTTCGACGCGGGTGGATATCGCTTGGTGGTTGATCCCGAGTGTATCGACCTCAATCGGTTCAGGCGGCTGCGCCAGGAAGCCAGTTCCTGTGCCGACCCGGTCGGGGAGGCCGCTCTGCTCGCCGAAGCTCTTCGGCTGTGGCGGGGTCGACCGCTGAGTGGGCTGGGCAGCGCCCGATGGGCTGACGAGATCGCTGTCGGTCTGGAAGAGGAGATGTTGCAGACTGTCGAGCGGCGTTGCGACCTTTCGCTCGATCGAGACGAGGCGGGGATGGTCTCTATCGAGGTGCAGAGGTTGATCGCGTATTACCCCCTTAGGGAGACTCTCTGGCACCGACTCATCCTCAGCCTGCATCGCGGCGGTCGTACAGCCGAAGCGCTCAGCAGGTACCAGCAGGTCAGGCGGTTGCTGGCAGATCAGCTCGGGGTGGTGCCGTCCGAGACCCTCCGTGCCCTCCATCTACGGATCCTCAGCGAGAACACCAAGCCGGCAGGACAGGGCAGGCCGGCAGACGTCGTGCTGGCGGTGTGTACTCCGACCTTGCCGGCTGACAGGTTCGTGGGCCGACGGCGGGAAGTGGACGCCCTCGATCGGCTATGTAAGGACACGGCAAGGGTCGTGGTGCTCGATGGAGGCGCGGGGGTGGGTAAGACCGCATTGGTTCGGCACTGGATGGCACACACCTCGCTCCCGTTCCCCGATGGCCGGTTACACCTTGACCTGCGTGGGTCCCGCCCCGGGCAGGCGCTCTTTCCGGGCGAGGTCGCGGCGGAGATCCTTCGCGCGTTAGGCACCCGTGACGACGACCTCCCCGAAGGGGATCTCAGCCGGATCGCGCTCTGCCGTTCGGTGCTGACAGGCCGGCGGATGTTGGTGGTCCTTGACGATGTCCGCGACCACCATCAGGTGGAGATGCTGCTGCCCGGTGTGGGCGGAGTGGTGCTGATAACCAGCCAGAACCAGCTCCGTGGCCTGGTGGCCCGGAACGGGGCGGCCCGGCTCTCGGTGGGTCGACTACGGTCCGATGAGGGTCGGGAGTTGGTCGGTGTGCTCCTGAAGCAATCCCCGCTCGTGGTTGAGCCGGACGCGGTAGATCAACTTCTCGACCTCTGTGCCGGACTGCCGTTGGCACTGCGGATCGCGATTGAGCGGTTCTGTCGGATCCCAGAGCTTAGCCTGGGCGAGATGGTGGCGGAACTCCGAGACGAGCGCAACCTCTTAGACCTGCTACAGACCGACGACGACGCCGAAGCCAACGTCCGGATCGCGCTGAGTCGTGCGTTCAACTGGCTGAAGCCCGCCGAAATCGTCCTGCTGCGACGGTTGTCGTCGCGTTTGTGGTCAAGCTTCGATCTGGACGCGGCCACTGCCCTGATGGGAGTGGACCGTGCTCGGGTTCGGGTCCTGTTGGAGCGGCTCGTCTCGATGAGCCTGGTTGAGCAGCATGGCTTTCGTTCGTACCGGATACACCGGCTGCAGCAGGCTGTCGTGCGTGACTGGCCGGTGGACGCAACTGTCGCGTGCGGGTCAAGACGCGGTGGCTCTCCGGCCACCAGCATTGACGGAGATCAGGGAAGCAGGCCCGGATTATCCTACGCTTTCGTGTCACCACAGTAGGACCACGCTGGGTGCACCGGTCGATGCCAGCCTGGTGGCAACAGGAAGTCGGGTGCACGAGTCGGCGTGGGGAGACAGAGTGTCTGTGATTGCAGGTTGGGGTTTCGTGCTGCTCCCCGATACCGACTCGGCCGTGCCACTGGCCCGCCGCCTTGCTCGTGGGTCCGCAGTCCCGCACCATCCGTCAGGCCGGCCGTGGCTGGTGCACAACTACCCGGCTGAACAGGTCGCGGTCTCGGCGGACAGATCGGAACGCCGGTTAGCTGTGGTCGGATTCTCCGCCGTGACCCCGGCCGGCCTGAGCCAGGCTGTTCGGCATCTGGATGGCCCGGACCGGCTCGCCCGCGAACTGGGCGGCAGTTTCTGGGTGGTCGCGTCGTTCGCCGGAAGGTCGTATGCCTTGGGAGTACGGCGGATCTACCGTGCCCGGATCGATGGTGTCTGGGTCGCCTCGGATCGGGCTGACGTGTTGACCGAAATGGGCTCATTCGACTTCGACGAGACTACGCGCGCGCTGCGCACGATCATGCCGTTGGTACATCCTCTGCCAGAGGAACCGCTGTGGCGTGGGTTCGAGCCAGTCGCCCCGGGTGACTCGCTCACCATCGAGGTCGGTGCCGCCCAGCGGGTTGCGTTCGAGTCGCCCTTACTCGATGACCGGGTCGTTGAGGCCTGCCTGGCAACTCGAATACCGGGCTGCGGGCATCCCAAGCAGGTCAAGCCGCTGATCCGAGAAGCGATGCGGGGACTACTCCCGGAAGACTTCCTTCGGCGGAACCGTAAGACCTCAGGGGATCCGCAGGCTTCCCGTGGAATCCGAGCGGCCGAGTCGGAATTGGTCGGCATCTGTCGGCACTCGGTGCTCGCAGAGCGGGGCATCATCGACCTGGACGAGTTGCGATCACACGCCTTCGGCGGTCGACTCCAGGCGGGAGGCGCTAGAGCCGACGGCCACAACGGGCCCGCATGCCGTCGCGCCAGCACCTTGGCTTCGACGCCGGTCAGTTCACCGTTGCCGAGCGCCCCTCCCGACGGCAGCGAGGTTCGCCTCAGCGGACGTCAGCGTGCCCGTTCAGGGGGTTTACCCTGCCGTGACCGGGCCGTGACTGCCGAGACGAGCATCGGCTCATGAGTCTTGAGTCGGTCGACGAGGCGCGGTGGTGGATCCGGGTCGGCGTGGGCGATCTGATGCCCGTGATAGAGGAGGGGGTGCGGGGCTGGTTGCGTCGAGACTGGCGGACGGTCCCCGTTGGCACTAGCGCCGGCGCGGACGTGGTGGTGCTGGATCCGCTGGTCTGTGGCGGCCGAGTGCTCACCGCCTACGAGAAGCCCGTCGTCGCCTTCTGCCCACCGCAGGAGCAGGAGGTGGTCGCTGCGGTTCTGGCCGCCGGCGCCTATGCGTTCGTCCCCCAGAATGGGCACCGGCAGGCACTGATGGCGGCGATCGTGGCGGCGGCTCGAACCCGCGCCCCGCACGCCGGGCAGCCGGTTCCTCGGCTGTCCAATCGGGAGCGCACCGCGTTGCTGTGGTGGCTCCGGTCGATGACCAAGGCATCGGTCGCCCGGCGGATGGGTGTGTCGCCACACACGGTGGATATGTACATCAAGCGGATCCGGGCCAAGTACGCCGCCCTTGGCCTGCATCTGCCGACCAAGGCCGACCTGCTGGTTCGTGCCTTGGCGGACGGACTGGTCGAGGCAGAGGATCTGGTTGCCGGCTGACGCCCCCGATCGCGTACCCCCGGCCCAGTCAACCACTCGACGCCGGCGATTTCGCCGGTCACCTGCTGCGGTGTCCATTCGAACCCGAAGTTGCGCCACTGGCTGAGATCGGCATCGCACCTCCCGACGTGCTCCCGGGCGCCCGTTGTTCGCGCCGGTCATCTGCGAACGAGCACGGACCCCCAGCCGTCGAAGCGCTGGCCGGTCTCGCTCGGAGTTACACCGGTCCATCTGCATCCGTACGGTCAACGTGCCTGCCGGCCCGAACGCCCAGGTGTCCATGGCACAGCCGATGATATCGCTGTCCAGGATCGGATTGCTGCAGGAGCTGACCATTGTGCCCGCCGATGGATCGGCATTGATGCCGGCGGCACGGGTGGCACCGACGTCGATGTGGTCACCGTGATCAGACCGCGAGCAGCGGCGATGACCGACCTTAGCCGCATCGAATCTCCTCGGTTTTTCTTGCCTTTGACGCTACGGACCTCCCATCTGTCGGCACCCGGCCCGCTCGCCGGTCATCCTGCGGTCACGTGCGGGTCAACCGCCCGGTCCGCGCGGCATTCAGCACTCGTAGGAGTAAGCCCGCTGCCTTACGCTGGGGTCCGTCGTCGATACAGGGAGTAAATGTGCCGATCTTCGTCGCGCTGGGCCCGCTCAGCGTCACCGGCCTGGACGCGCAGTCCCAGGCATTGGCACCCGGCAAACGCCGGGATCTGCTGGCTGTGCTGCTGCGCCGCCGCAACGCCTGGGTGTCCGTCGAGGAGTTGGCCGAGGCACTGTGGGACCGGGCGGCCTATCCGAGTTCCATCAGCGGCAGCATCAAGACATACGTTCATCAATTGCGTAAGGTTCTTCCGCCGGAGGCCGCAGGCGAACGGCTTGCCGGCCGGCGCGGCGCATACCGGCTCACCGTGAATCCCGGTGAACTGGACATCGACCTGTTCGTGTCGCTGGTGGAGCAGGGTGTCAAGGCCCGCACCGAGAAACGGCCGGAAGAGGCGGTCACGATTCAGCGCCGGGCGCTGACGCTGTGGCAAGGCACGCCGGACGAGGACGTGGTCGACGTCGTCGCCGCCCAGCACCTGCAAGAGGTACGCCTGACGGCACGATACTGCCTCGCCGACGCGCTGCTCGAGCGCGGCGAGACCACCGAGGCGATCATCGTGCTCCGCGCGGTGCTCTCCGAGGACCCCCTGCGCGAGCCCGCGTGGGAGCGGCTGTTGCTGGCGCAACAGGCGGCAGGCTGGCAGGTCGATGCGCTGGCCAACTACGAGCAGGCCCGGCTGGTGCTGCTGGAGAACTTCGGTGCCGAACCCGGCACCCGATTGCAGGACATCTACCGGACGCTGCTGTCACAGACAGCCGACGCTCCCGCTCCCACGGTCAAGAACCCTGTGTCACCATCCGCCGCGAGTGGGCCGCGGGTGCGGTTGCGCCTTTCGCTGGCCGCCGTACTCGTCGTGCTGCTGTTCGCGGTCACCGGATCGGCTGGCGCATCGGTGACCGAGGTAGGTTCCCCCGCCGCGACCTCGCCGCCGGTCACCGGCGGACCGACGCCGAAGATCCTGTTCGGTCTGGGCGCGGACGCCATTCCCGCCGAGCGGTCCCCGCTCATCGCCTCCGGCATCGGCATGATCACCACCTGGTACCACAAGTCCGATCAGCTCGACCAATTCGAGGGCTGGCGGGCCGACGTCATCCCACGGATCTACGGATACGGGCGTGCCATGCATCTGGTGGTGGCTACCTGGGGCGACGGGGAATCGATCGACACCCGCTTCGGGTGCGCATGCGGGCAGGCCTATCCACTTTCCTCGGAATTCATGGTCGACATGCGCCGACTCGCCCGCGCTTTCGCCGGCAAGGCCGACGGCCCGCCCCTCTACATCTCAATGTTCCATGGCCTGCAGAAAATGTCCTGCGCAAACACCGGATACCTCGCCGATGCCGCCACCACGAACTACTATATGGCCCTCAAGGAACGCTACTTCGAGCTGGTTGAACTCTTTCACCGGCAAGCACCGAACGCCCGCATCGGGCTCAATTGGGACGGCTGGACGGCCTCGTACGACGAGCCCGACATCGGCGCGGGCCGCTCAATGTTCCAGTACTTCGTCGAGGCTATGAGCGTCTCCGACTTCCAGAGCTTCAACGCTTTCGAGAAGCAGGGGAACGCCGAAGACATCCGCCAGATGGTCGACGTCCTGGGCCGGTACGGTCCGGTGATGGTCGCCTACTTCGGCCCGCACGAGGACCCGGTCGACATCTACCTGAAGGACCTCCGGGAGACCTTCACCCCCACCGCGTTGGCCGGACTGACCACAAAGGGTCTGTTCGCGTTCAGCTTCCGCGACGACGACGTACAGCGCGCCGCACCCGAGGTGATGACCTTGACCACCGAGATCGTCCGCAACTATGGCCACCCTGCCCCGAGGGGAAGCTGACGCGCTTCCGCACGCTCTGCTGCTGGGTCGCGGACGACATCCACGCCGGCCCCCTCCGCGCTGCCGGCGGTAGGGCGCGGCAAGGCACACGGCACCGAGATTGTGGTGGACCTACCGGTTCCGTCGGGGCCCATGAAGCCGAAGCTCTCACCCGCCGCCACGGTCAGGTCGAGGCCCTGCACCGCCTCGATATCGCCGTAGGTGCGACGCCGTCCTTCGGTGTACGGCGGGGCCGTCATCGCGGTTCATCGGCGGGGTGGCACGGACATGATGACGTGAAAGGCGCGGACGTGACCAGGGTCCTCGCCCACGGGTTCACCGTCCACCGCCAACCAGGCGTGTGCCGCGAAGGGTTCGGTGACCACGCCGGTGCACCACTGGGGCCAGGTGCCCCCCAGGCGGCACAACAACGCAGCGGCGATCGACCGTTGCAGGCAGCGTGGGCCGGCGCAGGCCAGGCTCACGTACACCACCGCGTTGCGGGCCCGCAGCACCTGCGCCACGTTCGCGGGGTGCGCGCCCCGGCTCGCGAACACCAGCGCCCGGCGTAGCGTGGCCGGCGGCAGCCGGGTCAGCAGGCGCGCGACGCCCGCGGCGAGCAGGGCCGGCGGCCGCAGGCGCCGGGGCGGTGCGCTGGCCGATTCAAGGCGCAGGGTCCCGCCGCTCATGTGGCGATCACCTGTGCCGTACGCAGGGCGTCGAGCAGGGCGTCCACGTGGGCGGCGGCCCGGTCGGGCGCGTCGGGGAAGCGCCGCAGCAACGTCCGGACGGCCTCCTCCGGCGGCTCACCGTCCAGCAGACACCGCAACACCACCGCGCCGGTGGAGTTCAGCATCCAGTAACGGCCGTTGCGTTCGTCGAGCAGCACCGCGCCGTTCCCGGTGTCGGCGATGGACACCCCGGGCACCAGGGCGAAGGTCATCATGCCTCCTCAGGTGGTTCGGAAGGTGGGGGTCGGGGCGGTCGGGGCCGGGTCGGCCACGGCCCGGAGCCACAACTCGCAGGCGAGGGTGGGATCGAAGGGCATCAGTGGCCGGGTGTCGGCATGTGTGCCAGTGAGCAGGCGACGCAACGCCGCCCCGTCGATCAGTCCCATTCTGGCCAGGCGGGTATCCGCAGCGAATTCGAGCAGGTCGCGGCGGCGTCGGCGCAGTCCGGCATACAGGGTGGGGCTGGCGTCGTCCTTGCCGGTCCGTTGCAGGATCCCGGCCGGCACCACACCGTCCAACGCCCGCGCGAGTACGGGCTTGAGGCGGCCCGGAGCCACCCGATCGACCAGACGCACGGACAGCACGGCCTCCAGCACCCGATCGTCGGTGTACGGGGCGTGGAACGAGACACCCGCGTGCGCACCGATGCGTGAGTTGCGCCGCATGACCGTGCCGTTGACCCGGTTGATCCAGATCATCTCGTGCTGGACCGGGAGCGCGGCCAGCGGCTCGGGGCCCGCAGCCACGGCCTCGCGCAGCAGACGGCGCACGGCCGACGCCGCGTCCGCGGTGATCCAGGGCGGGAGCTTCGGCGAAATCTCCCAGTACGCGCCCGAGCCCCAGGCCCGCTCATCGGCGAGTTCGTCGACCTGGGCGCCCAGCCAGCGCGGATAGGACGGCGCGGAGGCCATCGTCCGCACCGTCGTGGCCAGTGACCAGCGGCGTCTGGACCGCAGCGTGCGCACGTGCGGCAGTGCCGCCGACGGAGCACGCCGGATCAGCCCGTGCATGCACATCACACTCGGGAGGAACATCTCGTCACCCCCGACGCCCTGCAGGTGACGGCGTGCGCCCAGGGAGGCCACGAGGGCGGCCTGATGCTCGACGGTTGCCCGGGCCCGGACGAACATCAGCGGGCCCTCCCGGTCGTGCGGGGTGTGCGCGAACGGCGCGTACCAGTCCGGCGTCTCCGTCGGCGGCACCACCACGTGGCGGGCCCGCGGAAGTTCGGCCGCCGCCCGGTGTGCCCAGAGCAGGTCCTCGCCCCGCCCACCGTGCGCCTCGTAGTGCAGGGTCGCCAGGGGTGCGCCGCCGGACCGGTCGGCGACGAAGCAGAGGCTCGTCGAGTCGAGACCGCCGGAGAGATCGGCGCTCACCAGCTGCTGGCCCGCAGTACGTGCCTCCACGGCGTGGAACAACGCCTCGCGGACGAAGTCACCGTCGCCCAACCGGCGTTCGGGCTCCGGCGGCGTCCACCAACGTCGGGTCCGGCCGGTGCCGTTCCGGTCGATCTCAAGGCAGTGCCCGATGGGCGGACTACGCACCCCGCGCCACACCGAACGCTCGCTCAGCGGCCAGGGAGGCCCGAACGGAGACAGTAGTTCGAGCGCCACCCGCTCCTCGTCGATGCCCGCGCCGATGCGGTCGGCCAGCGTCTCGGGGCGGGCCGCCGCCATCGTCACACCGGCGACCGTGGCGTAGAAGACCTGGCATGCGGTGGACAGCGTGCCCTGGACGCGGACGTCGCCGTCGAACGATGCGACGAGGTGAAAGCTGCCGGCGATCAGGCGGGCGAGATCGTCCAGGTCCGCCAGGGAGCGGACCCGACCCAGCCGGGCAGCCAGGGCGTCCGGTTGGGCGATTGCGCAGCCGAGCAGGACAAGTCGCCTCGGACCGGCGGAGACGGACATGATCTCGTCGGTCCGCCAGTCACCCACGATCCAGGGTCTGCCGGAGTGGTGCTCGATCACCGTGGGGCACGGCAGCCCGGGAGTCAGGGCCAGCGCGAGAGCCTCGGCGCCGGCCGGGTGGTCGGGAAGTACCACGAACTCCATTCGTACCCTCCATCGGAATGCCAGAAAGGGGGCCCGACCGGCGTGTGGCGTCGGTGCGGGCCCCCTCGTGCTGGAGTGATCGGGTGCGGTACCGCCGACGCGTCAGGCTTGTGCCCCGGCGACGCTGCCCGCTTCACTCAGCCCTGCGGCCATCGGGTGGCTCAGAACCACCACGAGCCCCACGGGCTGTCGATCCAGTAACCCTGCGACGTGAGCTGGGTGAGTTCGGCGAAGTCGCCGACCTCGATCAGAGCGGGGATCTCGTACGCGTTTTCGTTGGACACGAAGCCATCTCCTTGGATGAGGGGAGCCCGGCCATCCCGGACTCCGGATGACGGTCAGGCGGGCCGGTCCTTTTCGTTCGGCTGGACCGTCTGCCAGGGACAACGTTATGGAGCCCGGCCATCCGCGCGCACGACCCTCGTTCAGGGAACACTGTGTGGATCAGTGGTGGTTTCCGTCCTGTGCCGCGGCCGCGACGACCGGTAGAGACGCCACGAAGAAGATCCCGGGCCGTGAACGGGGCCGGGCGGTGGTGGTGCGCCGCCGGCGGCTCGAACCCCGGAACAGAAAGCTCGGTCCTGGCCGGGCCACAGCCTGCAGCGGGGTCGCAGAAATCCACCTGACGGCGGCCGGGCCGGTTCGGTCAGGACGACGTCCCAGCTGTTCTGCCAGCTACCGACGAGACCCCGGTGTCCGGGCACCCGACGAGCACCAGGCCCACGTCGTTACCGTGCGTCAGCGCAGGCTGCGCCGACCCGGGGGGAGCGTCGTCGGTGGGAGGCCCACAGCAGCAGGGAATTGACGGACGTCGTACGTCATACCGATATGAACGTCGATATATATCGGTCCGCGTCCCGTCCGGAGGGTCGAGATGACACCGGGCCGGTCGACGTCTGCGGGTCGCCCTTCGACCGCCGTCCCGTGTTGACGTCGACGCTTCGGTGACGCCTTCACGCCCAGTCGAGTGTGGCTCAAGTAATGGTCTCTGACCCGACACCCAAGCCGGACGGCGGCTTCCCCGTATGGGAGCATTCACGGCATCAACGACAACATCCAAAGCGGCCGGTCACTACGCGGCAGGGGGCTCCGAAAAACGGTTGCGCTGCGCAGAACGCCCCCGAGCCCGCGCGGGGCAGCCTGACCCACATCGTCACCACCTACTCGTGCCGGGCCGGCTACCGGTGGTCTGGGCCCCGTTCGAGGCCCTGGCCTGCTATTCTGCGGCGGCGCGCCTATCGCCTATAGCTCGTCTGCCTCGATCAGCCCGTCCTGAATGGCCCGCGCGACGAGTGCTGCCTTCGTCGGAGCCGGCCTGCCGACGTTCGCATACTTGATCCGTACCCGGTCGAGATAGGTGTTCACCGTACGAACCGTGATGCCGATACGTTCGGCAACCATTTGCTTTGACTCGCTTTGAAACCACTCGGCCAATACCTCCTGCTCGCGTGAGGAAAGACGCGGCTGATCTGATCGAGCATTCGCTGCGATCGCTCCGGCCAGGGCAGGCGGCATGTAGGGACGATGTTCGGCCGCCGCGATCGTCGCTGCAACCAGATGCTCCTTGCCCTCCGTCTTGGTAAGAAATGTGACCGCGCCTAGATCGAGGCAGTTGAGAGCGACCCGCTCGTCCTCTAGCATGGTGTAGACGATCACCTGCCGGCCGGCGTTCACCAAGCGCCGCAGGTCGCCGTAAGACAGCGAGCGCTCGGTCGACAACCGCAAATCCAGCACCACGACCTGCGCCGAGTCGCCCGGCGGGATCCAGGCTGTCTTGATCGTGGTGCCAGTGGCTACCACCTGGATCGGCGGATGTGCAGCGGCGAGCCACGCCTCCACTCCAGCGAGGATCGCGGGGTGATCATCTATGACCACAGCCGTTATCGGCTTCTCGGTTCCCACACGGCCTCCATCCATAGCGAGCTGCCGCTCGCCACCCGGTTCACGCGGACGTGGTGTAGTTGCGGATTCGGTGCCGGCACCTCCACCACGTCACTGACGACGCTCACCCGTACCTGGCCGGGTCGGCGCATCAGGGTCACCCGTGCAACGGATGTGGCGGTGATCAGAGCCTCGGTGATGGGCTCGAGCAATTCCCGACGCACCTCTGCCGCAAGCTGGCACGGTTCCCCACGGACAGCCAGTTGGACGACCACGCCATGCCGTTCGGCGACGTCGATGGCGGCTTGCAGGCTGTGAAGCAAACGGTCCGAGGTGTTGTCGTTCTCAGCGAAAAGGCGCCGCATTCGCGCCGCTTCGATGGCGCATCTGCGTCGGGTGCCCTCGGCTGCCGGGTCGAGTGTGCCGGTTGCCAGAGCGGCCAGTAGCGGTGCCGTCGTCTCCAGTAACTGCGCGTATCGCCGTTCCCGGTCGCGGTGCAGGAGCGCGGCGGCCACCTCTGCGGTACGGATTGACTCGGCGGCTCGGAAGGACTCGGTCGCGGACCGTGCCACGCGACGGACAACCAGCGCGGCCAGTCCCAGACCGAGTTGGAGGCCGAGCACCGACACGCATTGAATCGCCGATGACGCTAGCTCCACGACTGGTGCGCCGACCACTACCACTACACCCATCGTCATGGTCAGGTGGGTGGCGAGGAAGGCGGTGATGACGACCATCGGTAGATCGAAGAGCAGGAATAGACCGTACCAACCTATCAGGCCGAAGTACCAGTGATTGATCCGAACAAGCGGCTCGGGCGGCAACGCCATGCAGACAAGTGCGGAGGCCAACAGTACGGCCGCCACGCCCAACCACCTCACTGACGGCGCGAAGTACCGCCGACGCACCACGAAGAAGGCGCCGCCGACGCCCACCAGGGCCAGAAGGATGTACGCGGCGCTCTCAAGCCAAACTCCGTCCGCTCGCCCGATTCGTCGGAGGGCCGGCGGGAGGCTTAGTCCAAACTGGACCACGACCGCGACGATCAGCAGCGCGATCCGCAACCCGTTAAGCAGCCGTCGTTCGGTCAGCGCGATCGACATGCTGGTCCCACCCTTCGTCGGTCGGCCAGATCCACCGCACCGTCGTGCCCGCTCCGGGCCGGGACACCACCTGGGCGAACCCGTGCGCGGCGCTCATCCGAGCCATGATGGAGCCAGAGATGCCCCGCCGGTGTGCGGGTACATCCGCCGGATGGAATCCGCGGCCCAGATCGCGCAACTCGACCAGGACCCTGCCGCCGTGATCTCGGCCCGCGCACAAGCACGCGTCTGTGTCCCCCGCGTGCTGTCGTACGTTGTTCAGAGCTTCCTGTGCCCCGAGAAAGATCGCGAACGCCGGCTTCGCCGGTATCGTCAGCGGCCCTCGGACGTCTAGGCGGATCGGCACGCCGGGGTACTCTCTCAGAGTTTCGAGCAGCGAGGACAGATCCACATCGCGTGCCACCGTGCCGGGCACCGAGCCGAGCACCTCCAGGTCGCGCCGGGCCCGATCCGGCAACCATCCGGCGCTGTCGAGCGTCCCGGAGGAGACCATCAGTAGGGTGGTGCTGGCGGTGTCGTGCAGCATGGCGAGGTCCTCTAGTTCGGCGGCCCGCCGTGCCGCGGCGACGGCGGCCTCTCGCCGCCGGTGAGCGGCTCTTTCGGCAATGCGATCAGCGGCGCGGGCACTAGTTCGGACCAGCGCGAAGCTCATCCAGGCGAGGAACGACTGCACGGCGAAGCCGAGGCAATGGCCGACAAGACCCTGATCGGGCCCGCTGAGTAGGTTGCCGAGTGCGTAGCTACCGATGCTCAGTATGGCCACAATGAATCCGCCAGCCGGCCGGTGGACCCACTCGAAGTGACAGGTGACCGTAGTGATCGCCACGACCGCAAATGTCCAACTACCGACTGTTTGTGGCCCGAGGTACGCCTGGCTGAGCGTGACCGAGACTAGCATCAGCCCTTCGGCCGCAATGAACCAATCCGCCGGTGGTCGACGAAACCGCCAGTATGTCTGAAAGGCGCACCATGCGGCGGCGTACCCGACTAGGCAGGCGGTCGCGAGCGCGCCGTTCGTGTCAACCGCGACAACGCCGAACGCACCGGATGGCACGATAACCGCGTTACGCACCCACAACGCGTACCGGCTAACCGACCGAGCAAGTTCACTTTCACTCGATGCAATCGGCTCCGATGCCTCCGGCGAATGTCTCGGCACATTGGTTAACACCTTTACGCCTCACCGCCTCTGGTGCGCCTGAAACTCTTCGGGTGGGTGCCCTGTCACGGCGAGAACCCCTCCCCAGACGATAGGCGGTCCTCGTGAACGACTCAACCGGCGGCGCTCGCTAGGGAGGGGTGAAGGCGGAGCTGGGCCGATTCCGCAGGGGAAGTCCGAAAAGCCATGACTCGCGCTGCCGTGCGATGGGAACAGGTGTCTCGTTCGTCAGGAACTGGGTCGCCGCCAACTCGCGGTAGAGCGCGTCGCTTCGCAGCAGCGACTCGTGGGTGCCCGCCGCGCGTACAATCCCGTTCTCAAGCACCACGATCTGTTCTGCCGAGGCGACGGCTGATAGACGGTGGGCGATCAGCAGCACTGTGCGTCTGGCTGAGACCGCATCCAGCGCCTCGCGCAGGGCCAGCTCGTGTCGAGTGTCCCGCAGCACCTCAGCGATTTCATCCGGGCTCGCCGTGGGATTACCGTAGATAAGATTGTCACGGATCATGCCGTCCATCTTGGGGGCGTCCTGCTCGACATAGGCGGTCAAATGGCGGACCTCGGCTCGGGTGAGCTCGGCGATATCCCGGCCGCCCAGCCGGATGGCGCCGCGATCCGGCTCGTTGAATCGCTGCAGAAGCGCGAACAGAGTGGTCTTGCCGGCCGCGGAGAGTCCGACAAGCGCGGTCTGACTCCCCGCGGCAACGTTGATCGAGACGCCACGCGACACCGGTATGCGAGTGGGATAGGGGAACACAAGCTCCAGGATCTCTATTTGGGGCGGTCCCGGGACAACGAGCGTTGACACGGCCGAGTCGACGTCCTCCTCGACGGCCATCGACTCGACCTTGCCGATCCGGACGGCCGCCCCCAGCCCTCGCTGCAACAGGCTCAGCGAGCCAGTGAGGGCAGAGATCGGGCTGGAGAGGTAGATAACATCTAGCAGGAAGGCGATCAGGGCGAACAGAATGAGCCCTCCAGTGGTCACCAGAAAGCCACTGAGTCCAAGGACCACCAGGATCGCCGCCTGCACGCTGATCGCCGAGAGCACGCTGACCATGGCGCGGTGTCGGGCACCAGTCAGGCCGGCGAGGTGGGCGCGTTCTATCGCGGACCCGACGACGGTCTCCCGGCCCTCGCCGCCGTTCGCCTTGGCCGTACGGATGGCGCCAAGCGTTCGGTCCAGCGCGGAACCGACCTCACCAACCGCCGCCTGGGCGCGGGTGACGGCCCGACGGATCCGGGGCAGTACGAACAGCAGCGCCACTGCCAGCACGACTAATCCACCAGGGCGTCGGCCTACTCGACTGCGCCCGCCGCCTACAACTGGCCCTGAACAACGTCAAGCGCTACGCACGCACCGACCGGCCCGAGCGGATGCTCCGCGTCCCCAAGTACCGTGCCAGCCTCGTCGACCCCTACCGCGAACACCTACGCAAACGTCGAGCCGAGGACCCGGCGTCGGCGTCAAGCACCTCTTCGACGAGATCAAGGCCCTCGGCTACACCGGCTGCCTCAACCTCCTGCACAAGTGCATCAACCAAGGCCGCGCGGACGCCGACCGCAGCCACATCTCCCCCCGCCGGCTCGCCCGGATGATTCTCACCAGGCCCGACAACCTCACCCCCGAACATCAAGACCTCCTGGCACGGCTCACCGCAGCCTGCCCCGAGATGACCCATCTGGCCACCGCCATCGAGAGCTTCGCCCAGTTCCTCACGCCCCAGCCGGGAAACGCCGACACGCTCTCGCACTGGATCAACGAGGTCCGCACGGTCGATCTGCCCCACCTGCACGCCTTCACCCGAGGCCTGGAGCGGGACCGCGACGCCGTGAACGCCGCACTCATGCTTCCGTACAGCAACGGCCCCACCGAAGGCGTCAACACCAAGACCAAACGAATCGCACGCCAAATCCACGGACGAGCGGGCTTCACCCTGCTCCGACACCGCATCCTCCTCGGATAACAGCACCCTCCGTCACCACCGAATCTGAGACAGGGCCGTTCGTTTCACAGTCCCAGACAGGGCCGTTCGTGTTCTACAGTCCCTGGCTCGGTGTCTCGGTGGGTGCTCGGGAGCCGTTGGACCGTTCCGTGCCACACGGACTGAGGCCTACAGCGGTGCACCTGGCGCGCCGTCCGGCGGGCGTCTTCGACTGCTGGCTTCGCACCAGGCGGAGCGGTTACCGGGATGCTCGGCCAGCCGGTCGCGGAGCCGGGGGTGCCGGAACTGGTACGTGGCACCGACCCGCCGCAGCACGCCCCGGTCTACCGCGTCGTCGAGGAAGGCCATGGTCCGCCACGGTAGGTGCCCCCGGGCCGCGAGGACGGCCCGGGCGACCGTGCACCTGGCCCAGGCGCCAGCGCCGATCCAGCCGATGACGAACGCGGTCGCGGCCAGCATCGGGCGAACGGTGCCGAACAGGATCGCCGGCGTTGCGCCGAGCAGGATCGCCGGCGGCACGACCATCAGTGCCGCCGCCCGGTCGCCGCGCAACGTCGAGGTCGGACTGACGGCGCGGGACGGATCGGCAGGCACCACGAGTTCCCGGGTCAGGTCGCGTTCTCTGCGCCGCCAGGTCTGCCGGACGAGTAGAACGGCTGTCGTCACCAGCAGGAGCACGCCCGCCGTGATGACCAGCGGACCAGGTTCCGGCACGGACAGCAGGACCAGCCCCGCCAGCAGCGGCACGGCCAGCTTCGTGGTGGAGACGAGGACGTACCAGAGGGTGGCCCGGAGCCGGCGGAAGCTCATCTTCGTGCGGTACGGGGTCTCGCTGGCGACCCAGCCCAGCTTGGTGCGGGCCCGCCGGCTCGCCCCGATCAGGCCCAGGACCGTCCCCATCGCCAGGCCGGCGGTCAGGCTGTGCCCGAGCCCGAAGAACAGTCCGTAGAGCGCGATGAGCAGCGGGGTCCACAGGGTTCGTTGGTGCCGGACCGCGCGGTCGAGTCGCCACCAGGCGATCTCGTGGGTGTCGTTCCGGCACAGGTGCCGGGCCAGGAAGATCAGCGCCCGTTCCACATCCTGACGGTGCCACCGTTCGTCGGAGTCCCGGCGGTTGGTCGGGGTCGGCTCGGCCGGATAGACCGCCGGCAGCAGACCGTCGATGAGATGGTCGGCGATGGCGTTCTGGTCCGGAAAACGGGCCCGGTCGCCCAGTTCCTGCGGATCGGCGACGGTGGTGGCCGGGTCGGCGGTGACGGTCGTGGGTGTCGCTGTCGTGTAGATGGTGCGGGCCAGCCAGGCCATCAGTGGCGTCCGCAGGGCTTGGGCGAGCGGGGCGTCCGGGTCGTTCGTCAACTCGGCGAAGGCCCGGTTCCACCGCCCGGTTTCGCCTGCGGGGGCGAGGTAGTTCCGGGCCTCGGTCAACCTGAGGGGCAGCACCTCCACCACCGCAGCCCCGGACAGCCCGCAGCCGGCGATCCGGACCGCGCCCTCGTACGGCTCGATGCGGCTGGTCACCACAAGCGGCTCGCCGGTGCCGAGGCTGTTCAGCTCGCTGAGCGCTGTGCCGAGCAGCCCGTCGCCGATCATGTCCAACCCGTCAAGGACCGGCAGCACCAGCAGGCTCTCGATCAGATGGGTGGCCATCGTCCGACGGGTGCGCGAGCGGCCCGGGGCCGGTGTCCCCAGGTGGGGATGGTCCTGGGTCAGCCGCTGCGCCATCCACTCCCGCAGGTGCTGCTCGCCCGGGTGCCAGGTGTCGGCGGGCAGCAGCACCGGGACCGGCTGGCCGGGCAGGCGCTCCCGGAGCAGACCACGCACGAGTCGGGTGGCCAGCACGGTCTTACCCGCACCGGCCGTACCCAGGATCACCAGCCGTCGGTGCGGTAGCCGCCGGGCGAGCAGACCGGCGAGGTCGTCCAACCCGCCAGCCGGGAGCCGGTCGTCGGCGACCCCGATCGACGACCGGTCGACGTCGGCCATCGCCGAGCCGGCGGCGGTCACCGCCCAGCGGACGGGCAGCGGGCGTCGCAGCACCTGGCTGCGCTCCTCGTCCCGCCGCCGCTCGGTCTCCACCTGTCCCGCCAGAGCCTCCAGGGCCTTCGACACCAGCACGTCGTCGGCGTGCGTGGGCGGGGCGCTCCGGTAGCTGACCTGGTTGACGATGTTGTGGTTACCGAAGGCGGCCGGCCCGTGGGTGGTGATCCCGGAGTAGCTGGCCTGGTGGATGCCGGTGCCCGGTTCGGGTGACGGTGCCACCTGGTCGGTGCGGGGATGGTCCTGCGCCATCGTCAGGGCCGGTGCGGGGTCGCGCCGCCGGCGGAACCGTACGTGGTGATCACGTTGCCGTTGCCGAACGCCGCCGGCCCGTGCGCCGTGATGTGTCGGAAGGTCTGACCACCGGCGGATGGCTGGACCGGGGCGGTGGCGGGGAGAGGCTGTTCTGCGCTCTTCTCCGGCAGGCCGGCGGTCACCCGCAGGAAGTGCGCCGGCCGCGGGTCACCGTAGTGCCGGCCGACATCCTGGTAGAGCCGGTCCGACACGATCAGTGCGACCTGCGCGTCGGGGAACCGTCGCAGGGCGGCCTTGAGCTGCGGAGAGTCGACCAGCCGGCAGGCCGTGACGACGGCCTCGCCGGGAAAGCCGTTGTCGCCGTCGAGGTGGACCAGGCCCTCGTGGACGCCGATCAGGCCCAGCTTCTCCCGGGCCCGCTGCATGATCCTCGGCAGGGCCTGCTGGACACGCCAGTGGAGCACGTTGTCCCGCCCGCTGTACCGCTCCACGTCCATGGTGAGGACGAGATGCCGGCTCGGGTCCGCGATGTCAGACACCCATTCACCCTCCGCTGGGCACACCGGTCGGTCGGTTCGTTTCTACCATCCCGGTGCGAAAGCGAATCCCCTAACAATGAGGCTTTCATCGTGCGGGGCCCGGTCACGATGGGCACGGAGGAGAACTGTCGACACAGGACGAGGGCGGCACCGACAAGGACAGTGGTCGACCAAGAGCCGGGCCCCGTCCGGGAGCCCCGTCCGGGAGCCCCGTCCGGGAGCCCCGTCGGGTGCCCGTCGGCGTTCTGCGAACGATACGATCCTCCGCCCGGGCACGATCTGATCGACGATCGGAGTGGTGTTGCGACGGAGCGCGCAGGCCGCACAGGCAGAGGTTGTCAGGTTCTGGCGAACCGTGGAGATGTTCAGTCCGCAGAGCGTCGAGCGGGTCAGCCGGGACCGGTTGGTCTTCGCGGTTCAGCCGGGACAGCCGTTGCCGTGGGAGGCGGGTCACGAGCTCTCGCGGTGGAAGCTGCGCCCGAACCAGACCTGGCGACACGTCGTGTATCTGGGCATCCACCGTCTCGACGAACTGTTCGAGGTGCTGTCCCGGGTGTTCGAACCGGACCCGGACAGCTACGACGAAAGGCCGGCGGGGGAGAGCGCCGTCGTCGCGCTGACGGTCGACGAGCACGGGCACGTGTTGCTCGACTCGCTAGTGCTGTCGAGTTGCGTACCGGACCCTGGTGAGCGCCTTCGTCCGTGGCGGCTGCGCCGCACTCGAACAGCACGGCCCGTGGACGTCGGATGTCGCCGAGTTCGAGCGGGCGCGTCGTCGGCGCGACGACCGGTAGGTCCCGGGGACGTCCACCCCCGCGTCGGTCGGGCCGCGACGCCGGGCCCGGCCGGCGGACCTGACGCGGACGCGACCCGGCTGCCAGGTGGGCCACCGCTGGCGTGCCGACCCACCGCCCGGCCTCGCGACTGATCATTGCGGTCACGATTACGCATAGGTGGTTGACAATTGGTGGTTGCGTCCCTTGGGTCTGACGCATACGCTTCGGGGCAGAATTCCGTGACCACAGGCAAGAGCGGGTGAGCGGGCGGCGGGAGTTCCCGGTGGCAGGGAACTGTCGCCGGTTGATGCTTGTCGCTCGAACGTGGACCTTGCCGCCGCCGGTCACGGCATCTCCCCAGGAACCCGCCAACGGCCGACCCGCCCGGAGCACCCCTGCCTCCCGGCGCGGCGGCCCGTGTTCGCATGGCGGGTTCACTGTCGCACCCCCAGGACGACTGTCCAGCGGACATGTCTGTCGGTGGCATGCGAAAGGAACGGTACGTGAAATCAGCCCTCTCCACCGCCCGAAGGTCGTTGCTGGCCGGCGCGTTGCTCGTCGCCGCCGCACTCCCGGCAGTGCTCGCGAATCAACTGCCGGCGTCGGCCGCGGTGCAGGCGACCTACTATGTCGCGCCGGACGGCAGCGATACCAATCCCGGCACCCTCCAGTCACCGTTCAAGACGCTGCAACGCGCGCGCGACGCCGTGCGTACTGTTAACGTGAACATGACCGGTGACATCCAGGTCTATCTCCGTGGTGGCAGATATCCGGTGACCAGCACGGTCGAGTTCGGCGCGGGCGACTCCGGCAGTAACGGATACCGGGTCTTGTACTCCGCCTATCCCAGCGAGACGCCGGTGCTCGACGGTGGTGTGCCGGTGACCGGGTGGACCCAGCACAGCGGGAACATCTGGAAGGCGCCGCTGGATCGCGCCAACAAACTGCGGGCGCTCTATGTCAACGACAAGCGGGCGTTCATGGCGTCGAAGACCATCGGGTCGGCGGGCTGCTACGGGACGTACAACATCACGGCCGGGCAGGCGGCGTGGGCCTGGGAGTCGGGGTCGCAGTGCGACGGCGCCAAGTACAACCTGAACGACTTTCCCGCCGTCGCCCGCAACGCCGACGACATCGAGATCGAGACGGCGACCACCTGGACCACCGCCATCGTGGGGGTACGCCAGGTGACCACCAGTTCCGACGGCGCGAACCGGGTGGCGCTGTTCCAGCAGCCGGGTGCCGCCATCGCCCAGGGCTCGTTCAACGGCAACGCGCAGGTGGGCGGCAGTCACAAGGTGATGAACGCCTACGAGTTCCTGGACGCGCCGGGTGAGTTCTATTTCGACAAGGGCAGCAAGACGCTCTACTACTACAAGAGCAGCGCCGAGAACATGTCCACCGCGTCGGTCTTCGCGCCGAACAACGTGACCACCCTGCTGCGGGTCGCGGGTACGTCTACCAGCAGCCACGCGCGCAACATCACGTTCTCCGGTCTCACCGTCCAGCACTCCGACTGGAACCTGGTCAACGTCGCCGGCTCCTCCTTCAAGCAGGCGCAGCAGGGGAACGTCAGTGCGACCGCGTACGCGAAGCGGAACTTCCACGATTACTACTACCGCAACATCGACGTCACTCCCGGCATCGTTCAGGTGGACAATGCCGACGGGATCCGCCTGGAGCGCAACCGGGTCCAGCACACCGGCATCAACGGCATCAACATGGTCAACGACGTGCAGAACAGCCAGTTGATCGGGAACTTCACCAACGACGTCGCCGGTTCCGCGCTCACCGTCGGCCACCCCCAGCACGTCTACATCGGCGACGGCACGTCGACCAACCGGGAGAAGTGGTTGCCGCAGGTCGAGGGGCTGCCCAAGAACATCGACATCAAGAACAACTACCTCTACGACAGCGCGGTGCTGTTCAACGGGCACAGCCCCATCTCGGCGTACTTCGTGGACACCCTGACCGTGCAGCGCAACCGGATCGAGAAGTCACCGTGGTCGGGCATCACGCTCGGTTGGGGCTGGTGGAACTTCGACGGTTCGTCGGGCTCGATCGCGCCGAACCGGCCCACCACGACGGCCCGCAACAACACCATCAGCTACAACCACATCATCGACACCGTGCAGCGGCTCAGTGACACGGCACCCATCTACACGCTGGGCGCCCAGCCGGGGACGACTATCACCAACAACTATCTCCAGGGCGTGCCGTCCGGTCACAAGTACGGCCTGCACCCGGACGAGGGCTCGGCGTACATGACGTTCCGCGACAACGTGCTGAGCGTGGACAAGAACATCACCTGGATGATCAACTCCGACGACTTCGGGCGCAAGCACGACCTGAGCATCACGCAGATCTACGGCCCGATCAACAAGGTCTCCAACAAGAACCTGCCCAACAGCACGGTCAGCGACATTCTGGTCTCCTCCGACTATGTCTGGCCGGCGCCGGCGTACGCCATCGCCGCGAACTCGGGCCTGGAGGACGCGTTCCGGGACATCATCCCGGCGGGCAACCTCTCCCAGCCGAACTACGTCCTGCCGGCCAGCACCTTCGTCACCAGCGCGACGGCGTCGATCCCGATCCGCAGCACCGGTGACGCGACCAGGACGGTCTGGCTGGCCCCGGCCGGCACAACCACCTTCACCGCAGGCCCGACGATGACCAGGGCCGCGGGCACCGCCACGTCCATCGCGGTGCCGTCGACCCAGGGCGAGTACCGGCTCTTCGTCCTCGACGCGCAGGGCAACCGGTCCGCCGAGTCGGCCTCGATCGTCCGGCAGCAGGGCGGCACCGGCCCCGGCCCGCAGGGTGGCCGGCTCGTGGGTGCCCAGTCCGGCCGCTGCGTCGAGGTGCCCAACGCCAGCACCACCAACGGCACCCAGGTGCAGCTGTGGGACTGCACGGGCGGCACCGGCCAGCAGTGGACCTACACCGCAGGTAAGCAGTTGACCGGGTCCGGCAACAAGTGCCTCGACGCCAACGGCGCGGGTACGACCAACGGCACCACGGTCATCATCTGGGACTGCCACGGCGGCACCAACCAGCAGTGGAACCTCAACGCCAACGGCACCCTGACCAACGTCCAGTCCGGGCTCTGCGTCGATGCCAACGGCGCGGCCACCGCCAACGGCACGAAGATCATCCTCTGGTCCTGCAACGGCGGCACCAACCAGCAGTGGAGCCTGCGCAACTGACCGGCGTCCCCGGGGCCGGCGTTGTCCGGTCCCGGGGCGGCTTCATCGGGAGGGTCGTGCTGCCCGCCCCGGCGCAGCCACCACGCGTCGATCGTCCCCGGCCGGCTCGGCCGCCCCGGCCGGTCGCGCGATATGGGGTGTCGCCCTGGTACGTGCGCCGCGGGGAGGCTGCCACCGCCCGTCGGCGACGTGCCGTGGCCTGCGGTCCCGTGTCGTCGGGCCGGTGTATCCCGGTCGCAACCCGCAGGACACAGCATTGACATATTTCACTTTCCGACCTAGGGTCTTGCCGAATCGATTCGACGTCGAGCCCGGCGCTCCGGCACCGGCGGTCGACCGGGTGGCGTTCGGGCGAGCGCGATGTGGACCACCGATCGATTCGACGACCAGTCGGTCCTGCCTGGGCAGCGGAACCAGTGGCTGGCAGCTGCGGCGATGAGCCAGCCGGCGTGGTGAGCGCATCGAGTGTCTCCCGGTGTTCCGTCCTTGGCGGGTGCGGTCAGCGGGAGCGGTCGGGCGTGACACGTCGGGATCGCCGTCGACTACGTACCTGAAGCAGTCCATGCCGAGTGGCAGGAGCCCCATCATGACTAGGCGCAGACCCATCCTTGGTTCCCTCGCGGCGGCGGCGGCCCTCGTCGTGACCGTGGGCGCGACGGCCCTCGCCGGTGGCCTGACCACCGCGGCGGCGGCCGACGTCGCCGCGGCCGCGGCCACCGCCGGGTGCGGCAAGGCACCCACGTTGACCAGCGGCCAGCGGTCCATCCAGAGCAGCGGCCAGAACCGCAGCTTCATCCTCCGGATCCCCGACAACTACGACCGGAACCACCAGTACCGGTTGATCTTCGGCTTCCACTGGAACGGCGGCACCGCCAACGACGTCGACGGGGGTGGGTCGGACGGGGCCGCCTGGTCCTACTACGGCCTGCGCCAGCAGGCGAACAACAGCACCATCTTCGTGGCCCCACAGGGCAACGGCAACGGCTGGGCCAACCCCAGCGGCCGGGACGTCACCTTCGTCGACGACATGGTCCGGCTGATCGAGAACGACCTGTGCGTCGACACGACCCAGCTGTTCGCCCTGGGCTTCAGCTACGGCGGGGGCATGAGCTACTCGCTGGCCTGCTCCCGGGCGAACGTCTTCCGCGCCGTCGCGGTCTACTCCGGCGGGCAGCTCAGCGGCTGCAGCGGCGGTGGCCAGCCGATCGCGTACATGGGGATCCACGGCATCGGGGACCCGGTGCTCAACGTCTCCGCCGGACGCTCGCTGCGCGACACCTTCGTGCGCAACAACGGGTGTACGGCGCAGAGCCCGCCCGAGCCCCGGGCCGGCAGCCTGACCCACATCACCACCACCTACTCCGGCTGCCGCTCCGGCTACCCGGTGGTGTGGGCCGCGTTCGACGGCGGTCACACCCCCGGCCCGGTCGACGGTGGCGGTGACAGCGGCGTGCGGACCTGGACCAAGGGCGAGGTGTGGCGGTTCTTCACCCAGTTCGGCAGCACCAACCCGACGCCGACCCCGACGGTCTCGCCGACGGTTACGCCGACCGGCAACCCGACGACCCCGCCGCCGTCCGGCACGGGCGCGGTCCGGCACACGTCCTCCGGCCGGTGTCTGGACGTCAACGGCGGCACGCAGACCAACGGCGCGGCGGCGATCATCTGGGACTGCCACGGGCAGACCAACCAGAGCTGGACCTCGACGGCCGCTCAGGAGCTGCGGGTCTTCGGCGGCAAGTGCCTGGACGTCAACGGCGGCGCCACCGCCAACGGCAGCTCGGTGATCATCTGGGACTGCAACGGCCAGGCCAACCAGCGGTGGCGGCTCAACGCCGACGGCACGATCACCGCGGTCGGCTCGGGCCGGTGCCTGGACGTGGTCAGCAACGGTACGGCCAACGGCACGCGTACCCAGATCTGGGACTGCAACGGCGCCGCCGGACAGCGGTGGAGCCGGAGCTGAGCCCGACGGACGTCAGCGGAGGACAGCGGTAGGTCAGGCATCGCCCCGGCAGGATCTCGCATTGATTGCATTCAATGCATAGGGTCACTGCTGTACGCGGTGGGTCGATGGAGACCCGCCGGGGCGATGCCGCCTCCACCGTGCAGAAAACGACGTTTGTCTGGGGAGAACAGAACATGAACGAACAGCAGAACAGTCGCCTGTGGGCCCGATGGCGGCGGGCGGCCCGCAGTGCCGTCACCGCGACGGCGGTGTCCCTCGGGGTCGCCGCCCTCGCCGTGGGCTTCTCGGCGGGTGCGGCCGTCGCGGGCGTCGGCGTCGCGGATCGGGGCACGTCGAACGTGGCGTTCGCCGCCGCGCCGGTCGCCCAGGTCACCGCGGGCGACCTGCACACCTGTGCGATCCGTACCGACGGGACGCTCTGGTGCTGGGGTGACAACTACGGTGGCAAGCTCGGTGACGGGACCACCACCAACCGGACCAGCCCGGTGCAGGTCGGCACCGGCACCACCTGGTCGCGGGTCGACGCGGGCACCAGCCACAACTGCGCGATCCGCGCGGACGGCACGCTGTGGTGCTGGGGTGGCAACTACAGCGGGCAGCTCGGTGACGGGACCACCACGAGCCGGAGCACCCCGGTGCAGGTCGGCACCGCCACCACCTGGGCCGGCGTCAGTGCCGGCGCCAACCACACCTGCGCCGTCCAGACCGCCGGCACGCTGTGGTGCTGGGGCCTGAACCGCAACGCGCAGCTGGGCGTCGGCACCTCCCCCTCCCGGGCGACCAGCCCGGTGCAGGTGGGTACGGCGACCACCTGGGCGAGCGTCACCACCGGTTACGCGCACAGCTGCGCCGTCCAGACCAACGGCACGCTGTGGTGCTGGGGCGACAGCACGGACGGGCAGCTGGGCGTCGGCATCCTGGGTTACCGGGCGACCCCGGCGCAGGTGGGTACCGCGACCACGTGGGCCGGCGTGACGGCCGGGCACGCGCACACCTGTGCGGTCCGTACCGACGGCACCCTGTGGTGCTGGGGCGAGAACGGGTACGGCCAGGTGGGCGGCGGCACCGGCGTCCAGACCAGCCCGATCCAGGTCGGCACCGCCACCACCTGGACCAGGGTCGAGGCAAGCGTCGACTCGTCGTGCGCGCTGCGCACCGATGGTGGCCTGTGGTGCTGGGGCAACAACGGGTTCGGCCAGTTGGGTGACGGCACCACCACCCACCGGTCCGCTCCGGTCCGGGTCGGCACCGCGACCACCTGGACGCAGAACCTGGCCGTCAGCTACCACAGCTGTGGCGTACGCACCGACGGTGGCCTGTGGTGCTGGGGCAACAACATGTCCGGGCAGTTGGGTGACGGCACCACCACCCACCGCTCGACCCCGGCGCAACTGGTCCTGTAGGGCTGACCGGTCCGCAGGCGCTGATGCCGCGCCGCCGACCCGCGCCGCCGCCGATCCGGTGGCGGCCGGGTCGGCGGCGTGCGTCGTTGCCCGTCCGTCGCCCCGCGTCCCGCCACCCAGCGGGCCGGGCCCGCGCGGATCGCCCGCCGGCGTCGAGGGCGTCGACCGGTCGCTTCCGTGACGGTCCTGAGGCCGTGCTCCGGCAACCATTCATCTGATCTATTTGGGATTCCCGCAGCGATTGATCAGAGAAAGGGCGGGATAAATCCCTCCGAACGGGGGCGTTGACCGGCGAGCGCTGCGGTGCCTAACATACGACGTCTTATCATTGATAGTCGCCGAATTCCATCCTGCGCGGGTGCGACAGTCCGACGTGTGCCGTACCGCTTCGAGGTCGGAGACCGGCTGGGGAGGCGAGTCAGATGTTCAGTGCACAGAGTCATCGGCGCGGCGGCGGCCCACGCCGCCGACCGTGGCGCAGCGCGTGGCGTCCGCGTCGGTTGACCGCATCGGTGCTGGGAGTGGTGGTGACGGCGGCGGCGGTGCTGACCGGGTTCGCCGCACCGGCCCAGGCGGCGACCGCCATCACGATCAACGGCGGGTCCGGTGGCCGGGCGCTGGACGGGATCGGCGCGGTCAGCGGCGGCGGTGGCAACAGCAGGCTGCTGATCGACTATCCGGAGCCGCAGCGCAGCGACATCCTGGACTACCTGTTCAAGCCGGGCTACGGCGCGGCCATGCAGCTGATGAAGGTGGAGATCGGCGGCGACACCAACTCCACCTCCGGCGCGGAGCCCAGCCACGAACACACCCGGGGCAGCATCAACTGCAACCGGGGCTACGAGTGGTGGCTGATGGAGCAGGCCCGTACCCGCAACCCCAACATCGCCCTGGCGGGTCTGGCCTGGGGAGCACCCGGCTGGATCGGCAACGGCAACTTCTGGTCCACCGACTCGATCGACTACCTGGTGGCCTGGCTGGACTGCGCTGGGACCCACGGGTTGACCATCAACTACCTCGGCGGGTGGAACGAGAAGGGCTACAACACCACCTGGTACAAGAACCTCCGCTCGACCCTCAACTCCCGCGGCTACAGCAGCGTGAAGATCGTCGCCTCGGACGACTTCGGTTGGGGCGCGGCCGACGACTCGCTGCGGGACCCGGCCTTCGCCAGCGCCGTCCAGGTCTTCGGCAGCCACTACGTCTGCGGCTACCGCAGCGCCCAGACCAACTGCCCCAGCTCCACCAACGCGGTGTCCACCGGCAAGTCCCTGTGGGCCAGCGAGAACGGCTCCGACGACTACAACGCCGGCGCGCAGGCGCTCGCCCGGGGCATCAACCGGGGCTACCTCGACGGCAAGATGACCGGCTACATCAACTGGCCCGCCATCGCCGCCATCACCCCCAACATCCCCTGGGCGACCACGGGTGTGGCGGTGGCCCAGCAGCCGTGGTCCGGCGCCTACTCGATCGGCAAGAACGCCTGGGCGATGGCGCAGACCACCCAGTTCACCGCCCCGGGGTGGCGCTACCTGGACGCGTCGAGCGGCTATCTCGGCGGCAACCGCAACAACGGCAGCTACGTCTCGCTGAAGTCCACCAACAACAGCGACTACAGCACCGTCATCGAGACGATGGACGCCGGCGCCGCGCAGACCCTCGACTTCACCGTCACCGGCGGCCTGTCCACCGGCACGGTACGGGTCTGGTCGACGAACGTGCGGTCGAACAACACCGCCGACCACTTCGTCCGGGGCGGTGACCTCACCCCGAACGGGGGGCGCTTCTCGCTCACCGTCCAGCCCGGTTACGTCTACAGCATCACCACCACCAGCGGGCAGGGCAAGGGCACGGCGGCCAGCCCGGCGCAGGGCAACCTGAAGCTGCCGTACAGCGACAACTTCGACTCGTATGCCACCGGCCGCGAGGCGCGCTACCTGATGGACCAGCAGGGCTCGTTCGAGATCGCCGGGTGCGCGGCGGGTCGCACCGGGCAGTGCGTACGCCAGATGTCGGAGCAGGCGCCGATCTACTGGACCTCCGGCCAGGCCGAGCCGTACACCCTGCTGGGCGACCTGACCTGGCGCAACTACACGGTCTCCTCGGACGTGCTGCTGGAGAAGTCCGGCTACGCGCAGCTCATCGGGCGCGGCAACACCTACAACCACCAGGGCCCGCAGAACATGAACGGGTACTACTTCCGGGTCACCGACGGTGGCGCCTGGTCCATCCGGAGCAACAACACCAGCGGCAACTGGCGCACCCTGGCCAGCGGCAACACCTCCGCCCTGGGCACCGGGCGGTGGCACAACCTGGCGTTGACGCTCAACGGGAGCACCCTCACCGCCGCGATCGACGGCACCACCGTCGGCACGGCCAACGACTCCACCTGGGTCGCCGGCCAGATCGGGTACGGCACCGGGCAGGGGGTCACCGCCCAGTTCGACAACCTCTCGGTGACCGCCGTCGGCAGCCCCGGCACCCCGACGGGTGAGATCCGGGGAGCGGGCGCCAACCGGTGCCTGGACGTCAACGGGGCCAGCCAGACCGACGGCGCGGCGGTGCAGATCTGGGACTGCACCGGCGGCGTCAACCAGCGGTGGTCGCTGACCTCGACCAACCAGCTCACCGTCTACGGCAACAAGTGCCTCGACGTGCCGAGCGCCGCGTCGGGCGCCCGGGCCCGGATCTGGAGCTGCACCGGCGGCACCAACCAGCAGTGGCGGCTCAACGCCGACGGCACGATCGTCGGGGTGGGCTCGGGGCTCTGCCTGGACATCAACGGCGGGGGCACCGCCAACGGTTCCGCCGTCCAGCTCTGGACCTGCAACGGTGGCAGCAACCAGCAGTGGGTACGCGGCTGACCACGGGCGACAACGGTACGGCGGGCGGTCCCGGTGCCATCGGGACCGCCCGCCGCTGCGGTGCTGTTCAGGAACCGGTCGGGGTCAGGCCGTTCGGCAGGTGACCGTCGGCCAGGTCCAGTTGTTGTTGGCCATGATCGTGATGCCGAAGTTGTTGCCGTTGCCGTTCGGCCTGGCGGTGACGGTGCCTGTGGTGCCGCTGACCGAGGCGTTCCAGCTGTTCTGGATGCTCTGGCCGCCGTTGAGCCCGAGGCTGACCACCCAGTTGCTGGTGCCGCTGACCGCGACGTTCAGGTTGAACCGGTCGCCCCACTTCTCGCCGGCCGACAGCACCGCGGTGCAGTTGCCGCCGGCGGGCGGGGTGGTCGGGTTGCCGGTCGGTCCGCTGGTGGGGTTGCCGCCACCCTCGCGGACGGTGATGTCGGAGCTGCCCTGGCTCTGGTAACCCTCGGTGGCCATGATCTGGTAGGCGTGGTTGGTGCCGAGGTTCAGGCCGGCGCGGGCCCAGGCGTCGAAGTGGTTGGCGGTGGTGATGGTGCCGCTGCTGCGCTTCTGCTGGCGGACGCTCCAGTACTGGTAGAACGTCTGGATGCCGTCGATCGACGGGGCGTTGGTCCGCAGGCTGCGCAGGATGTCGTAGGTGCCGCCGTCGGTGGTGACCGTGCCCAGCCGGGTGGCGCCGCTGCTCGGGTTGTAGCTGCCGAAGTTCTCCACCACGTAGTACTCGATGAGCGGGTTGCGCGTCCAGCCGTACAGGGCGAGGTAGGTGTTGTTGTTGCCGGGGTTGTAGGTGCCCGAGTAGCTGACCGTCCGGCGGGTGCCGGTGGCCCAGCCCTTGCCGCCGACCCAGTTGTTGGTGCTCCGGTCCCAGCTGCTGCTGTACCGGCCGTCGGCCCGCAGCGTGATGCTGGCGTTGCCACTGTCCTTCCAGAACGAGAAGTAGTAGCCGTTGTGCGTGCCGGTGAGGTTCGAGGTGAGGGTCCGGTCGTTCTCGGCGTACGCGTTGGGCGAGGCGATGAACGTGCCGGTGACGGCGAGCGCCGCGGCGCACGCGGCGCTGAGCAGCAGCCGCAGGCGACCGCTCCTTCGCGGTCGGGTCGAGGTGTCGCGCATGTACGTGTTCCTCCTCGTGACAGCTGGCGGACGCCAGCGACGCGGTACGACCCGGTGGACTGTCCGTAGCCAGGTACGGCAGCCGGCCATGCGGTGGGTGTCACCACGCGGTGGTGGGCCGGTCGTCCAGCAGAACCGGGGGGACGGGTCGCGGTGGGTGGTGTCGACAGCATCGAATGCCGTCGATGGCGACGGTAGGGTGTCGATGCTCCACCTGTCAACAAGTTTCGGAAATCTTCCCGAAACATCGCCCCGGCCAGTGGTGGTCTGCGGGGGGATTTCGACTGGCTGGCGTTCGCTGTCGAAGGAGTTGGCCTGCGCTAGGGGATGGTTGACCCGACAGGAGGGGTGCTCCTTCTCTGTATACCCGAAACTTTCGGGCAGCGCCAGTCATCCCCTGCCGGCGGGTGGGGCAGGGGCATGCGAACCGCCCGCCCACCCGGCCTGGATCTCCAGGCGGGGCGGGCGGGCGGTCGCGGAGCGTGGACCGGGGCGGCGGACCGGCCGGGCGGCGGACGATCCGGGGCGCTCAGATCACCATCGACGGCAGGGGCCAGCGGCGGAGCCGGTGTGGCAGCCACACCAGCAGGTCGCCGATCTTCGTGACCAGGCCCTCCGCACCGAAGTCACGGGCGATGTCGAGGTCGACGTCGGTGATGGCGGCGCCGTCCAACAGCTGGTCGAGCACCGCGAGGTAGGCCGGGTCGTCGATGGTCAACAGATTCAGCCGGCCGGACCGGCGGTCGCGCACCTGCACGAATCCGGGACCCCGGCGATACGTGCACTTGTCGAAGTAGAACGCCTTGCCCCAGGCGGCGAGTTGCGGGACGGGGTCGCCCGCACCACCCGGCGGTGGGAGCAGCTCGACCGGCGCCCGCAGGTGGCTGTAGGGGAGCCACTCGTCGGCCTCGGCACCCGGCAGCCGCAGCCGCCAGTCGACGGCGATGCCGTGGCTGGTCAACTCGCGGACGAGCACCAGGCGGCGGACCGTGTCGACGGCCGTCTCGTCGGCCCCGGTGACCGTGAGGTCGACGGCTCCGGGGAGGTCGACCCGGCGGACCCCCTCGGCACGCCAGCGGGCGACCGCGTCGGCGGCCGGCTCGCGCAGCTCGGCCGGGCCGATGGTCATCCCGGGGATCGACAGGACGGCCGGGTCGTGGTCGCGGGCGAGACCGACCAGGATGGGCCGGGAGTCGAAGTCGGTGGTGAGCACGTGCGGTCCCCTCAGACTGCGGTGAGCACGGCCGGCTCACCGGCTTCGGCGGCGGCCCTGGTGGCGGCGGCTTCGCGTTCCAGGTGCAGGTGGTCGATGCGCAGCAGATCCTGGTTCATGGCCTGCGGCGCGATCTGGATGAACTGCCCCGCGTCCTCGTAGACGAGCCCGAGTTCGCGCCAGCGCTGCAACAGCGACACCAGGGTCGACTCGTCGACGGACAGTCGCCGGGCCAGGGCGGCGACGCTGTGCGGCTGGTCGAGCTGCCGGAAGACGGCCAGCTCGGTGGGGTCGGTCAGCCGCAGGATGTGCCAGTCGAAGTGCTTGCGCCGGCTGACCAGCACGATTTCGTCGCCGAGGTCGTGGTGGGTGAGCCGGCTGCGGGCGTACTCGTGCTGCCACTCGGTGACCGCCCGGCCCAGCCGGTCGGCCGTCTCGCCGCCGATGCCCTGGGGCGGGACGTCGAACAGGTACGCCAGATCCATCAGCTCCGACTCGGGCAGGTCGTAGATCAGCCGGTACTGGGCTGCCGGCCGCAGGTCGGTGAAGCCGAGCGCGGGGTTGACGAAGAAGGGGCTGAACCGTTCGATGGCGATGCGGGTGTTGCCGTCGGCCGGGCACAGGTGGTGCAGTGCCGGCATCTGCGCGATGACCGGGAGGTAGTCGGCCTCGGTCTCACCCGGGAACCCGTACAGGTAGTTCCAGGCGATGGTGATCCCGCTGGTCTCGGCGTCGCGCAGCATCCGGACGTTGAGGCAGCCGCTGACCCCCTTGTCCATCAGCTTGAGCACCCGGCTGTTGAGGCTCTCGATGCCGGGCTGCACGCTGACCAGGCCGGCGTCGGCCAGGGCCTGCACCTGCGGGCCCTTCATGTTCGACTTGATCTCGTACTGCAACCGCAGGTCGTAGTCCGATTCGGTGAGCCGGGGCAGCAGCGAGGTCACGTAGCTCATGTCGAGGATGTTGTCCACGACGAACATGTCCAGGACCTGGTGCCGCTCGACCAGCTCGATGATCTCGTCGTAGAACTTGCCCGGATGCTTGCTGCGGAACTGCATGAACGACCCGTTGAGGCCGCAGAACGTGCAGTGGTGCTTCTCGCCCCACCAGCAGCCCCGGGCGCCCTCGACGACCAGCCGGGGCTCGACCCAGTTCCGGGCCCGGGACGCGGCCAGCCGCTCGAAGTAGCCCGCGTAGTCCGGGGAGACGATCTCGGCCGGCGGCAGGGGCGTGGTGCTCATCGGGTTCGCCACGGAACGGCCGTCCGGGCCGGCCCAGCACAGCCCCTCGATGTCGGCGAGCCCACCCGCCGGCTCCGCGACGCCGACCGCCGACCGGGCCGGGTCGATCGCGGCGAGCAGTCGGGGAAACGCGGTCTCGCCCTCGCCCCGGACCACGTAGTCGACGAACGAGAAGTTGCGGTGGATCGCCGCGCCCTGCTCACCGTCGCAGTTGGCCCCGCCCATCACCGTACGGATGCCGGGTGCCCGCTTCTTGATCGCCCTGGCGGTGGCGAGGGCGGCGGCGTTCTGCTGGAACGTGGAGGTGAAGCCGACCACGTCCGGAGCCTGGGCGACGATCCGGTCGGCCAGTTCGGCGACGAACTCCGGGGCCAACCGGTGCAGCTCGATGTTGAGCGCGAGTTCCCGTTCGGTCATCTGGGTCCGGACCCGGTCGGTGAACTCCTTCACCCGCCATTCGGGATCGTCGTACAGGGCCGAGGAGAAGACCCAGTCACCGCAGCCCGCGAAATAGGTGAAGAGTGAATAGTAGTAGTAGTCGCTCAATCCGAACTCGGTCCGGTCGACCACCCAGTCGACAAAGTCGAGATTCGCGTGGACGGCCTCCACCTCGGCATCCGGCAGCTTCTGCCGGACACTGTTGGTGAGGATTCCAATCGCCAACGAAGGGACGTCGATGGAAGTCCATGGCGTATTGACCAGCATGACCCGCACGTAACCTCTCCTCTCTCGTGAGCTGTTCGGACCGGACGACGGATACGGGGTGGGGCCACCTGCCCGGGCGGGTGGCCACACCCCGTACGGCCGCTAGAAGCTGACCTTGACCGTGACCGTGACCGTGACGTTCGAGGCCCGAAGCTGGTCGCGGTTGCCGTTGATCGGGTCGTTCTCGACAACGTTCTTGCGCATGTCGTTCACCTCCTTTCCGTTATCGGGGGACCGGGTCACGTGCCGGGGTCAGCCCACCGGACGCGCCATCGCGAGCGCGACCGGCGTGCCTTCGTCCCGCACGCCGTCGAAGTGCCGCTGCATGAACAGCAGCACGGTCTGCATCAGAGCCAGGTGGCTCTGCGCGTCGAAGTCCTCGTGCCCGGCCCGCCGGCGGACCACCTGGTGCGGAATCCGGCGACCGGCCAGCAGCCGCGCGTAGTGCTCCACCGGTGCCGGCGGGCAGCGCACGTCACCGGTGGAGACGGCCAGCAGCACCGGGGCCCGGACCTGGTCGACGTAGGTGATCGGCGAGGACCGGGCGTAGCGCTGCGGCACCTCGCCGGGGGTGCCGCCGAACAGCAGCACGTCCAGCGCCCGTACCGCCGGGGTGGCCGCCTCGAAGGCGGCGACGTAGTCGGCGACGGGACTGATCGCGATCCCGAGCCGCCACAGCTCCGGTTGCCGGCCGAGCGCGAGCAGGGTCAGGTAGCCGCCCCACGACGTGCCCCACAGGGCGGTGCGCCGGTCCTCGACGACGCCCTCGGCGACGAGGTGGGCCCGGACCGCGGCGAGGTCCTCCAACTGGGTGAGGCCGACCCCGGCGGAGAAGTCGTTGCGCCAGGCCGCGCCGTACCCGCTGGAGCCCCGGTAGTTGACCCGGACCACCACGCAGCCGGTGCTGACCAGGACCTCGACCAGCGGGTCGTAGGCGTCGCGGGCGTGCTGGAAGGGTCCGCCGTGGACCAGGAAGACGGCCGGTCTCGGCCCGTCCCGGTCGGTCGGCACGGCGACCAGGGCGGGGATCGGGCCACCGGGCCCCGGCACCCGGATCTCCTCGCGGCGGTAGTCCGTGGGTGCCGTGACGGCGTCCGGCCCGCCCGCGTCGGGCTGACCGCCGGGGTGCTCCGGCAGCTCCAGCCCGCGCACGGAACGCAGTTGGGGCGGGGTCACCGAGTCGGTCCACACGTACGCGATGTCACCGTCCGGCCAGACCGCGGCGTCCAGGATGCTGCCCGTCGGGGTGTCGACGACCGTCCGGGCCCGCCCGGCGAGGTCCACCTCGTGCAGCAGGCTGCGGGCGTGCCGGTCCTGCCGGACGAGGAGGCGCTGCCCGTCCGGGAACCAGCCGGCGGTGATCTCGGTGTCGAAGCGGCACCAGTCGTGCCGGACCAGGCCGTCGTCCGCGGTCCAGGTCGCCGGGAGGTAGCCGCCCCGGTCCTCGATCACCAGCAGCAGCCGCGCCGGGCCGGACCCGGGGGCGAAACCGAGGGCCCACACCCGCCTGTCGGCCCGGCCGGCGATGTCGGCCACCCGGCGGCCGTCGGTGGTGAACACCGTGACCGCCGCGTCGGTGGCGGCGTCGGCGCCGATCGCCGCCAGCTGCCCGGCCGGATCGAGGTCGACCAGGTACGCGTAGCCGGTGACGTGGGCCCGTTCGCTCACCCGGCCGTCGCCGGAGCGCAGGAAGAGGGTCATCCCGCCGTCGTCGGACAGCCCGATCGCGGTGGTGCCGTCGGTGGCCATGGCGATGCCGGCGTGCCGGGCCGGCGGCACCGACGGCAGCGCCGCGACGGAGCGGTCGGGCCGGTCGAAGCCGCACGTCCGCCAGGTGCCGACGCCGCCGAGATCGTCGTCGAACCACCAGATGGTGGTCCCCGTCGGGTCGATCGCCGCCCGGATCGTGCCGGCCGCGCGGTCGGTCACCTGCCGGGCGGTGCCGGCGGAGCGGTCCCAGGCCAGGATCTCGCAGCGCCCCTCGGCGTCGCCGACGTAGACGGCCCGGTGCGGCGCGTGTTCGGCGACGACCGGCAGCGCCGGATAGAAGAGCCGGTGACCGCCACTCATCTGCGGGCCTCCTCGGGGTCGGCGGTGGCCTCGGCGGTGGCGGCCGGGTCGGGGTCGGTCCCGGCCGTCGCGCCCGCACCGGCGCGGAGTTGGCGCAGGCTGGCGGTGGTGTACGTCGCCAGCAGCGCCAGCACGGCGGCGAAGACCAGGGCGACGGTGCCGGGGCTGTACCAGGCCACCAGGATCCCGGCCAGCAGCGGCGCCGGTGTCTGTAGCACCTCGCCGACGGTGCCCATCACGGTCGCCACCCGACCCTGGAGCTCGTCGGGCGTCAGCGCGATCACGCGGGACTGGAAGATGACCCCGAGCAGCGGGCTGAGCAGGAAGACCAGCCCGAACAGCAGCCCGTAGCTCCAGGTCTGCCGGGCCTGTGACATCGCGACGACGAGGCCCACCATGGCCCACGAGGCGAACACGATGACGGTTGTCGGCCGTACCCGGCTGAAGATCATCGGAGCGGCCAGTGCGCCGCTCAGGCCGCCCACGCTGGCGATGGTGAGGATCAGGCCGATCGACGCCGCGGGGACACCCTGCCGGCCGGCGGTCAGGATGGCGTAGTAGACGAGGGCGCCGAAGGTGAAGTTGATGCCGGCCGCCCAGATCGTGACGAACCGCAGGAACGGCTGCCGCCACACGAAGCGCAGCCCGACCTTCAGGTCGGTGCGGAACGAGGTGCGCTCTGCGCGTTCGGGCGTCAGATCGGTCCGGATGGTGGCGACGAGAGCCGCCGCGAGCAGGTAGGACAGCACGTCCGCCAGGAACGGCAGCCAGCGGGCGAGCTGGTAGAGCACGCCGCCGAGCAGCGGGCCGGTGAGCCGGGCGGCGTGGTTGCGGGCCTCCAGCCGGGACAGCGCCTTCTGGTCGTCGGCCGGCAGCAGGCGGCGGATGGCGCCGGAGCCGGCCGCCTCGTAACCGCTCTGCGCGATCCCCTCGACGAACGCGGCGGCGGCCAGCAGTCCGAGGGTCGCCACGTCGGCCAGGAGCCCGACGAAGATCGCCGTCATCGCGCCGGCGGCGACCAGCAGCGAGCTGATCATCATGCGTTTGCGCGGCAACCGGTCGGCCAGCACCCCCGCCACCGGTGCCGCGACGAGTCGCCCGGCGAGGGCCAGGGCGCCGACCAGTCCGGCTGCCGCCGGTGAACCGGTCACGGCCAGGGTGACCAGTGGAAGCACGATCCCGGACGCCTGTGACCCAAGCTGATCAATTGCGCCGGCTATCCAATAGCGGCGGAAATCGCGACCCCGATGGGTGCTCTTTTCCGGCTTTATATCCTGGCTGGGGGCAGCCGTCATTGCGTGGGCCGCATTGTGCTCATGTTTTTCCCAAATCTAGGTGCGAGGTCTGTGGGGGACGAGTTCGCGTGATCCGGGTGTCAATTTTCGCCCCAATGGTGAGTGGGGTGCGTATGAGGCTAACAATGTCGTGTGCGGAAAGCAAGGATTCAAATGCGTCTAGTTACTGGCAGTTATTCGGTTGTGGGGATGATGGGAGAATTGTGCGCGTCTGTCGGGTAATCCGCGCTACGCGCCGAACCTCCGAACAGCGCCCGGAACCGGCCGCTTAATAGACGGCAATCTCCACTAAATTCTGATTTTCGACGTTGTTGCGGGAGTCGCCGCCGGTCCCGCCCACCCGGGTCCCGGCTCCGCCCGTCATGCCGGGGCCCGGGTGGGCGCGTCATGCCGCCTGGCACCGGCGGCGGAGGCCGGCCGGTGCCAGGTGGCCGGGCGGGCCGGCGGTCAACCCGTCGTGCAGCTCGGCACCGGGATGCCGGGGGTGCCGGTGGACGAGCCGAGGAACCCGAACGAGGTGCTGGCGCCCGCGGCGAGCGCGCCGTTGTAGGCGACGTTACGGGCGGTGACCGTCGTGCCCTGGCTGGTCAGGGTCGCGTTCCAGGCCTGGGTGACCCGCTCGCCACTGGCGTACGTCCAGGTCACGGCCCAGTTGCTGATCGCCGAGGTGCCGGCGGTGACCCGTACCTCCCCCTGGAACCCGCCGGTCCACTGGCTGGTCACCGTGTACGTCGCGGTGCAGCGCGCGGTCGGCGGCGGGGTCGTGGTCGGCGGCGGCGGGGTCGTCGTGGGTGGCGGGGTCGTGGTCGGCGGCGGTGGGGTCGTGGTGGGGGGCGGCGGAGTAGTGGTGACCGGGCCACCCCAGCCGGCGGTGGAGTCCAGCCAGGCCGCCCGGCGCAGCATCCAGTCCCGCATGGCCTGGACCTGGCCCTGCCAGGTCGACGCGGTCGGGGTGTAGAAGGGGCCGACCATCGGCGCGGTCAGGTTGGGCCAACGCTGGAAGTTGCGCTGCGCGGCGTTGGTCAACGGTGTGGCCAGGGCGTTGATCCGGGTCTGTAGGGCGGTGTCGGCGAGCAGGCCCCGGCGCAGCGTCTGCCAGCGGGACCGGAGCTGGTTGACGAAGGCCGGATCGCGTACCAGTTGGGGGAACCAGTCGTTGGCCACCGGCTGCCGGGTCTGCTGGTACTGCCAACCGGCGATCTGGTCGTTGCCGAAGTAGCCGCCGACGCCGAAGGTGAGGTCGTAGTCCCACAGCGGGCCGGCGAAGATCTTGGTGTCGCGGTCCTTGTAGAAGTACGCGCTGCGGATGTAGGAGTCCATCTCCCGGCTGAGTTCGTTGAGGATCATCTGGTCCACGAACGAGTCGACGTCGATGTACTTCCGGTAGCCGGTGACCGGGTCGGCGGAGTTCGCCGCCCGCAGCACGTTGTGGAATTCCTGCACGTAGCCCCGCAGCCAGTCCCGCTGGGGCGCCTGCAACGGTGACGGGTCCCGCACCTCAAGATAGTTCCAGCAGGTCGCCGCCGGCCCGGTGCAGGTCAGCATCGGCTCCTCGGCGGCCAGCCACTCGAAGCTCCAGATGTACCCGCCCTGGATCTTGGGCAGGGTCAGGTCGTCCTCGTCGAGCTGCTTGAGGTCGAGCCGGTTCTTGGCGTTCTTGATCGTCTCCACGATCATGTAGACGCCCATGTAGTCACCGGCGGCCACCGCAGCGGCGTCGGTGTTGAGGTAGAACTCCACGAACCGGTACCTCGGCGCCGGCATGCCCATCTCGCGCCCGAGATCGTAGACGAGCGCCTCCCGGATCAACGCCTTGTCGCTGAACGGCCCGCGCAGCACCCAGTCGGCGTCGGCCGGCATGCCCAGCACCGGATAGTCGGCGTCGGCGTTGTCGTTGCCCCGCAGCTCGACGCGGTACGGCGTCTTCTCGAACGACGCCGACGACTGTCCGCGCAGGTGGAAACCGGCGCGGGTGGCGACCGTCGGGGTCGCGGCCAGCGAGGTGGTGCCACCGCCACCCGGCTCGAAGATCATGGCGGTGGCGTCGAGATACTCACGGGCGGGTTTGCCGGCACCGTACGAGTCGAGCAGGACCACCGGCAGGTCGTGGGCGGTGGCGACGTTCTGGGCGACGTACATGGCGGTCCCGGGCGCACCGGACGCGGTCTGGCCGACGAAGGCCTGCACGCGTAGCTGGGTGGTACGGGTGAACCGCAGCGGTGTGCCCGCGTACAGCGGCGACTGGGCGGTGGGCAGCCGGCCGTCGGTGGTGTAGCGCAACTGCGCGCCGCTGATCGCGGTGCTCAGCGACACCGTCACCTCCCCCTGGAAGGTGCCACTCGGCCGGGAGAAGACGATGTCGCCGACCAGGTCGTCCGCTGCCGCCTCGGCGGCGACGGCGTCGGCGGCGGAGGTGTCCAGGCCGGTGGTGACTCCGGCGCGGGCGGGGGCCGGGGCGGCGGTCGCGGTGGACGGTCCGGCACTCGCCGGTGCCGTGAGCGGCACGAGGAGCCCGGTGAGGAGCACGGCCACGGCCGCGATCCCGCTGGTGCGACGGGTGGGCGTGCGAGCGGTCAGACGCACGATGTCTCCTGGGTGACTCGTGGGGTGGTGGTGGGTGCCGGTGCCGGCGCTGCCGACACGGTGGCGTCGCGGAAGTGGCGGCGCAGCGTCCGCCGCCACGGCACGTCCGGCAGGTCCGGTCGCAGGGCGGCCAGGCCGGTGGCGTATTTCGAGATGCGGGCGGGTCGGGTGCCGCGCTGCCACAGCAGCCGGTCGACCGGGCAGGCCGCCGACCGGGTCTTGGTCTCGATCACCGCGACCCCGGGCAGACCCAGGGCGCGGTGGTCGTCCTGCCAGTGCAGGTCGGTGTCGATGGTGACCCGGCTCGCGGTCGCCGGCAGCAGCAGCGTGGTACGCCGGTAGCCGGTCACCAGCACCGGTTCGAGGTGACCACCGGCGGGGGCGGGTCGGATCGACCCGAGGCCGAGCGCCTCGTCGACGAAGCCCTGCCCCGACCGGACGGTACGACGGTCCTCCGTCCGGTAGGGCAGCCGGTGCTTGGTGACCAGCCCCCGGGCTCCGCTGAGCTTGACTTCCAGCCAGCACTGCGCCGAGTCGAGATAGGTGCGGGTACGCACCTTGAAGCGTCGCCGTCGCCGGTGCGCCGCGCAGTGGTAACTGGCCAGGCACGGGGTGTCGAAGTACACCGACTCGTAGCGGAAGGTGCGCGTGCCGTCGATGTCCAGCACCCGGGCGTACGGGGCGACCCGGTCGAGCAGGCCCGGCAGGTCGTCCAGCGCGACGAGGTACTTGCGGTCCACCCGGCTCTGCAGCGCGGCCCGGTCGATCAGCTCGGCGAGCTCGACGGGGGGCAGGTCGGCCAACGCCGACGCGAACGGCGGCGGGGTCATCGACGTGCTCCCGCCGGCACCGGCGAACCGGGGGTGGACGCCGGGGTACGGCAGGCCACCGAGTAGCGCACGTCGACCACGGTGGTCTCGTTGACCAGGTCGACCCGCTGGGAGGTGGCGACGTGCACCCGGGCGTGGAGCAGTTGTTCCAGGTGGGCGACGAGTGCGGCGTGGTCGGTGACGGCCGAGTCGAGCACCAGGATCTGGTGCCGGTAGTGCCGGAACACGCGGCGGTGGTCCCCGAGGAACATCACCGCGACGATGAGCGCCATCAGGCCGCCGTTGAGCCAGACCGAGCTGGTGCTCAGCGCGCCGAGGAGGCCCAGGGCGAGCGCCGAGAAGTAGTACGCCACCTCGTGCTGGTCCAGTTCGGTCGAGCGGAGCCGGATGATGGACAGCACCCCGAACAGGGCCATCCCCAGCCCGACTCCGGCACCGACGTTGCTGGCGCTCAGTGCGCTGGCGACCGCGAGGACCCCGACGTTGACCCCGAGGTAGGCGACGACGAGGTCGCGGCGTCGATGTCGGGGGAAGTAGAGCCCGAACACGAGCAGCGCCACCGCGCAGATGTCGATCGCGAACAGGACGACCTGCGTCATGTCTCTGGTTCCTCCTGGCTCGTCGGCGTGCGGGTCCGGCACCGCCTGCGTCAGCTCGGGGAGAAGCCACGGCGGATAGCCGGAGCCGATCATCTTTTCGGTAAACTTTCGGTTACTCTTTCGGTACTGTAGGCATAACATCGAGCAACGTCAATCAAATGTCCTGCGGGGAAGACGTGGTGAGGCGGCGGTGGGACTCCTGGTTGGGGCCTGAAGGGGATGGGTCGGTGGGTGCCGCCCTCGGCAGGTCGTTCGGGTGCGGCGCTCGAAACTTTCGACCCCGGCTGCTGCGGGGCGGCCTGCACCGGCGGCCGGCGCGGTGCGGGACGGCCTGACGTCGCCGACGGCCGACGCGGTGCGGGGTGTCAGAACAGGGTGAGCGGCCCGACCGGGATCGGCTCGGGCAGCGCGGCCAGCGCGGGCACCCGGGCCCGTACCTCGTCGTGGAACCGGCGGGCGAGCGGCGGTGCGTCGGCATTGTCCGGGGTGTGCACGAACATGGTCGGTGACCGGCCCTCCCGCAGCCAGCCGACGGTGATCTCGACCCAACGCTGCCAGCCCTCGACGGTCTCCGCCTCGGCGTCGCGGCCGAGGTACCGGATGATCGGCCGGTCGGTCAGCGCCGCCGTCCGCAACGGCAGGCGGGGTTTCTTGGTCCACGCCTCCCGCTCCGCGTCACTGGTCGGCGGGGTACGGAAGAAGGCGGTGGTGTCGAACGGCACCCACTCGGCCGAGGCGTCGGCGAGCACCCCTTCCAGCAGTCGCGTCGCGCCGGCTTCCCGGAAGAAGGCGGGATGCCGGACCTCCACCGCGTACCGGTGTTCGGCGGGCAGCCGGCGCAGGAAGTCGGCGAGCACGGGGACGTCCGTCGGCGCGAACGACCCCGGCAACTGGATCCACAGGGCGTGCGCCCGGCTGCCGAGCGGCGCGATCGCGTCGAAGTAGGTCCGCAGCGGCGCGTCGGCGTCGACGAGCCGGCGTTCGTGGGTGACGGTCTTCGGCAGTTTGAGGACGAACCGGAAGTCCGGGTCGGTCTGCCGGGCCCAGCCCGCCACGGTCTCCGGGGTCGGGGTCGCGTAGAAGGTGGTGTTCCCCTCGACCGCGTCGCACCAGCCGGCGTAGTGCCGCAGTCGCTCCTGCGCCGGGAGCGGGTGGACGATCAGCCGCCCCTGCCACGACCGGTGGGTCCACATCGCGCAGCCGACGTGTAACCGCATGATCCCGTTCCTCCCGCAGCGCCGCCCGACCCGGTCCGTCGCCGCACGGTATCGGAGCGCCGTCGGCCCGGGGCGAGCGGTCCGGCGAGGGGCGGGCGTGGCCGGTCGCCCCTCGCCCACCATCCGTCGGCGCAATGGTGGACCGACGGGTGCGGCGGCCCGCCCGGAGTGGACGGGCCGCCGCGCCGGGGATCAGGTGATCGAGGCGAGCAGGAAGGTGGCGGAGCAGGTGACCCCGCCGTTGTTGGTGTAGTAGGCGAGGTACTGCCGCTGGACGGTGCCGTTGGAGTTCACCACCTGCTGGTAGTAGCTGCTGGTGACGCCGAACTGGCAGGTGCTGGTGGACACGGCGGGGTGGAGGCCGGGCAGATAGACCAGCGTCGTCGGGTTGGCGTTGTTCCACACCGATCCGCTGGAGGCCGACGGCGCGAGCGTGCCGGCGGACCAGGTGGTCGAGGTGGAGGTGCTGCCCAGTAGGGCGCTGCCGGCGCAGGTGATGGTGCCGACGTTCTTGACGGTGAAGTAGAACTTCCGCTCACCGTTGGTCTGCCGGGCGTACCAGGAACTGGTCACCTCGAGCTGGCAGGGGGTGGCGCTGGTGGCACCGCTGGGAGCGACCCCGGGCAGGTAGGCGACGTTGGTCGGGTTGTTGTTCCAGACCGAGGTGACCGAACTGCCGGGGGCGAGGCCGCCGAGCGCCCAGGTGGCCCCGGAACTCAGCGAGCTGAGCATGACCTGGGTGCCGCAGGCGATGGCACCGGTGTTGCGGATCGCCCAGTTGAACCGGCGCTCGCCACTGTAGAGCTGGGTGTACCAACTCCTGGTCACCTGGAACTGGCACGGCTGGCTGGTGCTGGCCCCGGTCGGGGAGAGCCCCACCTGGTAGACGGCGCCGGCGGGGTTGTTGTTCCACTGCCAGTTCTGGGTGGCACCCGCGGCGAGGGTGCCCGAGTACCAGGAGGCGACGAGGGTGGTCTTGGCGGCGCGGTCAGGGGCCGACCGGCCGGCGTCGCGGGCGGCCGACGCGGCCGTGGCGCCCAGGGCGGTGGTGAGGAGCAGCGCGGTGGTGGCGAGCGCGGCGAGGCGTTTCATCGTTCCGAGCATGGGGGTACGGAACCTCCTCCGGTCACAGAGACCGATATCGATAAGTGGCAGCCTTGATGCTGCGCTAGGAGTTCGCCGGATCACCGAGAGTGTCGGGATGTACTCACTCGGGGTTTCGTCAACTTCTGGTTGACGGTGCGCACCCGTCAACTTATGGTTGACGCATGACGGAATCCACTCCACTCCCACACCCGGTCCGCCTCGACGAGCTGATCCAGGCCATCAAGAAGGCCCGCCCGGACGCCCTCGACCAGCTCACCGACGCGGTGGTCGTCGCCGATCACCTCGGCGACCTCGCCGACCACCTGATCGGCCACTTCGTCGACCAGGCCCGCCGCTCCGGCGCCTCCTGGACGGAGATCGGCAACAGCATGGGGGTGAGCAAGCAGGCTGCCCAGAAGCGCTCCGCGACGAAGGCCGAGGCGGCGGCGACGCTGGACCCCAACGCCGGGTTCAGCCGCTTCACCCCGCGGGCCCGCAACGTGGTGATCGCCTCGCAGGAGGAGGCCCGAGGCGCCGGCAACGCGGAGATCCGGCCGGAGCATCTGGTGCTCGGCCTGCTCGCCGAACCGGACGGCCTCGCGGCCAAGGCCCTGGTCGCCGAGGGGCTGAGCCCGGCGGCCGTCCGGGAGGCGGTCACGGCGGCGCTGCCCGCGCCGACCGACCAGGTCCCCGACCTGATCCCGTACGACGCGCAGGGCAAGAAAGCCCTCGAACTCACCTTCCGGGAAGCGTTGCGGCTCGGGCACAACTACATCGGCACCGAGCACATCCTGCTGGCGCTGTTGGAGTTGGAGGACGGCACCGGCGTGCTGTCCGGGCTGGGCCTGACCAAGGACGGGGTCGAGTCTCAGATGGCCGCCGCGCTCGCCGGCTTCGCCGCCGGGAAGTAGCGCACCGACCGGCGCTGCGGTGGCCACCACCACGACGCGCGCCGAGCCCACCGGAGCGGGTGGCAATTCCGGCGGTGGCCGGGCGCGGCACCGGGGCGCGCCCGGCCACCGTCGGCTCAGTCGGCGGCGGGGAAGCCGTACCGCAGCGCGTGCTCCGGGTCGGCCGGGTCGATCTGCCGGACGCCGGCGTCGGCGAGGCGCTTGTTGACCTCGTCGAGCTGCTCGCGCACCAGCCGGGCCTCCTCCTCGGTGACCCGGCCCCGGTGCGGCTTCCCGGCGTGGTCGAGGGTGCCGTAGTCGATCTTTTCGGGGCTCTTGCGGGCCTTCGGCGGGCGGACCCGCTCGGCCGTCCGCAACAGCTGTGCCATCGGCGTGTCGGTCGCCATCGCGTCGAACTCGCTGGCATTGAGCACCACCCGGCGAGGTTCTCCGCCGGCGTGCCGGTCGTGGATCTCGACCACCGCCACGTCGAGCGCGGCGTCGTCGATGCCCTCCACCTCGGTCACGGTGGCGTCCAACTGCACGGGCCCGGCCACCAGATCGGGGTGCTCCAGCACGACGACCCTGACCACCTCGTCGTCGGGACGCAGCACGGTGCCGCTGAAGTCGGAGACGTGGATCGTCTTCTTGCCCATGCGCTGCGCTTCTCCTGTCGCTGGCCGGAATCGACCACAAGACGCTACCCGACAGGTGTGCGAACGCCCCGGCCGGACACCCCGGCCGGTCGGTGGTCGGTTTCTCAGCGGGCGGTGAGGCCGCGTCGGATGGAGGAGCCGGCGGGGAGGGTGTCGAGTTCGCTCCAGGAGAGTCGGGCGTCGACACCGCGACCGCGCCGGGCCTCCCGGTACCGCGGCTGGGCCGGGAACCGGCCGGCCGCCTCCGCCGTACCCCAGAATCGCGTGTTGTCCTGCTGGTGCCGGTCATTCGGCTGCATAGGCATGACCATTACCGTCCCAAAGAAAGGTGTCCATGTATGGAAATAGATATGACGGGCGGTCGGTGGACCGGGTTCCGGTGAGGCAGGTCACGGTCCGGTGCTCCGCTACCCGGGGCGCGACACCGACAACCGGGCGTCGGCCGGGACGGGGCGGCGTACCGTGGATCATGGAAGCGGCCATCAGGTGAGAGGGGCGGGCGGTGCTGGACCGGCGGTTGTACCTGCACCTGGCGACCTGGCTCGGGCAGTGGCCCGCCGGACCCGGCCTGCACGTGGTCGGCTCCTGGCGGCGGGCGCGCCCGGCCTGGGACGGCCGCCTCCGTCCGGCCGTCGCGGTCCGGGTCGACGGCAGTGAGGTGCTCTCCGTGCCGCCGCGACAGGTCGAGGCCGTCCGGGCGCTCGCCGAAGGACCACGGTCCGCGCTGTACGAGGCGCTGCCGGCGGCGGTCGGTCAGCCCGGTTGGGTGGTCCACGACGACGTCTTCCGGTGGTGTCTCGCGCCAGCGGCGCTGCCCGACGTGGGCGGCTGGACCACCCCCACCGATCCGGCCTTTCCACCCTGGCTGCACCTGTTCGACTCCGAGGTGCTCGTGGTCCGCGACGTCGACGGCGGCTACCTGGCCGGCGTCGGGATCAAGCGACACGACGCGTACGGGCACGAACTGGCGGTCGGGACGGTGCCGGCGGCGCGCGGCCGGGGGTTGGCCCGCCGGCTCGTCGCGCAGGCCGCCCGCCGGGTGCTCGACGAGGGCGCGGTGCCGACCTACCGGCACGACCCCGCGAACGCCGGTTCCGCCCGGGTCGCCGAGGCGGCCGGCTTCCCGGACCGGGGCTGGTCGTCGTGCGGCGTCTACCCGCCCTGACCGGCCCGGGTGGCCCTCCGGGTGGCGCGCGGACCGTGGATCCCGGGCCGGATCCACGGTCCGCAACCTGCCCCAGGTCCCGCCGTGACCGGCATCACCGGCCGACCCTCGGCGCTGGTTACGCTATGTACTTTTCTGTGCACCGGGCAAGGGCGTCCGGCGCGTTGCCATTGTCCGGTAGTGGACTTGAGCTGCGAAGAGAGGATTCCGGCACCCTTTTACCCCCGGTAACGCACAGTGGTCGACGGGGGTGTCGGCAATGCCCCGGCGGCGGCCCGGCCGAGCGATGTCAGGGCCCACCGGTATGGTCGGGCGTCGCACCGAGGGTCGGCGCGCACGGTCAGCGGTGACCGGTTGACCAGGAGTGGACGGATATGCAGTTGCCGACGCCGGGCGAGGGGTCCGGCCGGGTGGTGCTGGCACCGGTGGGGGACCTGGACATCGCCACCGTCCCCGGGCTGGAACGCACTCTCGACGAGGCACTCGGCCGGGTCGGCCTGTTGGAGATCGTCGTCGACCTCTCCGCCGTCACCTTCCTCGACTCCACGGCGGTGGCCGCGTTGCTGCGCGGGGCGGCCGAGGCGGTCGGCCGGGGAGCCACCCTGCGTCTGATCGACCCGCAACCGGTGGTGTCCCGGGTGCTGCGGATCACTGCGGTCGGGCGGCTGCTCGGCCTCCCCGACGACCACGGCGACCGGCCCCCCGGCGTCGCCGACCCGGCCCCCTGGCGTCGCTGACCCGGCCGGGCCCGGTGCGGGCGTCGTGCTTCAGTCGGTCAGGCCGAGTGCCTCGGCCGCCGCGCGGCCGTTGGCGTGGCTCGCCCCGTAGGTCGTGACGAAGGCCCGTACCCCCTCCGGTCGCCACCGCCCCGGCCAGCCCATCTCCACCACCGTCACCGCATGCGTCGCGGCCAGCGCCCCGACCAGGGCGGGACCGCCGGGCAGTCGGTGCAGGTGCCGCCCGACCAGCACGATCGGCCGACCGGCGGCGAGCCGCCCCACCGCGGCCGGATCGGCCTCGGTGGCGATCACCCGGACCTGCGCGACATCGGACAGGTGGGGACCCAGCCCCCAGGGCACCCGGCCCTCGGCGATGGTGGCGGCGGCGTGCACCTGCACCACGAGCGGCCGTCCCAGCCCGGTCAGGTCGCCCTCGACCCGGACGGCCCGGCGGGCGGCCTGGTAGCCGAGACCGGCCGGGACGGGGGCGGGCGGGACGGGCAGGTCGCGCGGGAGGGCGTCCCGGGTCCAGGCGGCGAGCGCGGCGGCCCGGCCGGCGGCCTGCTCCACCCGGGCCCGGTCCAGCCGGCCGTCGCCGAGCGCCCCGATGATCTCGGCCACCACCCGCTCGACCAGCGCGGCGTCGACCTTCGCGCCCACGCAGAGCAGGTCCGCCCCGGCGGCCAGCGCCCGTACGGCGGCCGACCCGACCCCACCGGCGGCGACGGCCGCGCCCTTCATCTCCAACGCGTCGGTGATCACCGCGCCGGTGAAGCCGTACTCGCCGCGCAGCAGGTCGACCAGGACGGCCCGGCTGAAGGTGGCCGGCCCGTCCCCGGTCAGCGCCGGCACCCGGATGTGCGCCGTCATGACCGCCTGTACGCCCGCGTCGACCACCGCCGCGAAGGGCGGCAGGTCACGGGCCCGCAGCAGCGCCGCGTCGGCGTCCACGGTGGGCAACTCGTGGTGGGAGTCGGCGATGGTGGCGCCGTGGCCCGGGAAGTGCTTGGCGCAGGCCGCCACCCCGACCGACTGGAGGCCCGTCACCGCCGCGGCCGAGTGCGCGGCCACCCGGGCCGGGTCGCTGCCGAACGCGCGGGTGCCGATCACCGGGTTGTCGTCGGCGGTGTTGACGTCGACCGTGGGGGCCAGATCGACGGTGACGCCGACGGCGGCCAGTTCGACGCCGATGGCCGCGTAGATCCGGTGGGTGAGAGTGGTGTCGTCGACCGCGCCGAGCGCCGCGTTGCCCGGGTACGGGCTGCCGGTGGCGTGCGCCAGCCGGGTGACGTCGCCGCCCTCCTCGTCGATGGCGACCAGCACGTCGGGCCGGGCGGCCCGCAGCGCGGCGGTGCTCGCCGCCAACTGGGCCGGGTCGTGCACGTTGGTGCCGAACAGGGTGTGCCCGGCGAGCCCTTCGGCGACCAGGTCGACCGCCCAGTCCGGCGGCACCGGCCCCGGGTACGCGGCCAGCAGTGTGCCCAGCACCAGCCGGCGCAGCCCTGGATCCCCCATCTGACTCTCCCTCTCGTCGCCGCCCGGCACGGACGCCGGTGTGCGGACGCCTCGCCCGGACGCCCCGGGTCTCCGGCCCCCGCGCCACCGGACGGCACGAGTGTCGTCGCGGGCGGCCGGGTCGTCCGAGTCTCCCGGCGTGGGCCGGCCGATACGCTACGGACATCCCTGATCAGCGCGATTCGTTAGCAGAGTTTACGAAAACCAGAGGACGTGGCATGAGTGCGACCCGGCTGCCCGGCACCCCCCGACTGTTGCGGGCGCTCAACGACCGTGCGGCGCTGGAGCTGCTGCTCGAACGCGGCCCGCTCACCCGCGCCCGGCTCGGTGAGCTGACCGGCCTGTCCAAGGTCACCGCCTCGCAGCTGGTCGAGCGGCTGGAGGAACGCGGGCTGGTCGCCCGGGTCGGCGAGCAGGCCGGTGGGCGGGGCCCGAACGCGCAGCTCTACGCCGTCCGGCCGGGCAGCGCGTACGTGGTCGGGGTGGACGTCGGCGCGGAACGGGTGATGGCCGCCTGCGCGGACATCACCGGCGCGGTGGTCAGCCAGGTGGAGCAGTCCACCCGGGACACCGACGACCCGGTCGGCGTGGTGCATACCGCAGTGGTGCAGGCGGCCAGCCGGGCCGGCGCACAGCTGGACAGCGTCCGGCGGGTGGTGCTCGGCACCCCGGGTCTGGTCGATCCGGCGACCGGCGACATCACCTTCGCCTTCAATCTGCCCCGCTGGCACCGGGGGCTGCTCGCCGCGCTGCGGGAGGACCTGCACACCCCGGTCGTCTTCGAGAACGACGTCAACCTGGCCGCCGTCGCCGAGGCGCAGTCCGGCGCGGCGCAGGGGGTGGCGGACTTCGTGCTGGTCTGGGTGGGTGCCGGCGTCGGCCTGGCGATCATGCTGGGTGGCCGGCTGCACCACGGCAGCAGCGGCGCGGCCGGCGAGATCGGTTACCTGCCGGTGCCGGGGGTGCCGATTCCCCGGGACGTCTCGCGCCGGGCCAAGCCGGCGTTCCAGCAACTCGCCGGGGCGGACGCGGTCCGGGCGGTGGCCCGCGAGCACGGCATCGACGCGCCCGATGCGGCCGACGCGGTGCGCGCCGCCATCGCCGCCGGCACCGCCGGTGGCCCGCTCCTCGACGAGTTGGCCCGCCGGCTCGCCCTCGGGGTGGCCAGCACCTGTGTGGTGCTGGACCCGCCGCTGGTGGTGCTCGCCGGTGAGGTGGGGCAGGCCGGCGGCGTGGCGTTGGCCGAGCGGGTGCAGCACGAGGTGGCCGCGATCACCCTGGTCCGACCCCGGGTGGTGCCCACCGGGCTGACCGAGGAGCCGATCCTGCGGGGGGCGCTGCGCACCGCGCTGGACGCGGTCCGGGACGAGGTGTTCGGGTCGACCGTCGGCTGACCGTGCGTCCCGCCACCCCGCCTCCATGTGAAGGAATACTCCAGCACCGCCCCCGATCTCGGCAAGATATCGCCAGGATCGGGGGCGGCCGCCGCAGTGGTCCGGCGTCGTACGGGTGGTGCTTCGTGGGTGGGGGACGGACTGGTGCGGGTCCACCGCACCGGGCGGCCTGCCCGTCACGTGACGCCTACCCGGTGCCGCCGACGCCTCAGGTGCAGGGACGCGACCCCAGGTAGGTACTGCCGTCGCCGGTGCCGCCCTCCGGGTCGAGGGCGTAGACGTGGATCTGGGTGCCCGGCGAGCATCCGGAGAGCGTGAACCGGAAGCCGTGTACGCCGGTGGTGCCGAAGTACGAGTTCACGTCCGGCCGGTTGGTCGCGGTCGGGAAGTCGCCCCGGTACGTCCCCACGCCCGCCGGCCCGCCCTGGTAGACAGCCACCGCCGAGGAAGTCGTCGGCAGGTCCACGTCGACCGCCCAGCCCTCGACGGTCGATCCGGTGAGGAGTTCGAAGTTGCCGCGTGGTGGTGAGGTCCACCGGAACACCCGGGTGTCACCCGCGTTGAACGACATGTTGGTCAGCTGCGAACAGTTGCGGCACATCTCGACATCACTGGGGTACAGGGCGGTCTCGTAGACGCGGGGCATGCTCTGCGGGAGTCGCACGGTCTTCACTCCGGTGCTGCCGGCGTGCACCATCAGCATGTTTCCGGTCGCCTCCACGATGTCGCCCACGGGCGCGAAGTGGTGCACGCCCGCGTCCTCGCTGATCTTGCGGAGCGCGGCCAGGGGAAGCTTGGGCGCGGCGGCGTACACCGACGTCCAGCTGCCGCCCGCGACGGGGATCGTCTTGCGGGCCAACGAGACCCCGCCCGCCTGGTAGGTGCCGAGGGTCGACGCGCCCGGGTCGGTGACGGTGAACCACGGGGTCAGTGGATATCCGGGACCGCCGGTCTGCCCGACGAACGAGTAGCTCTGGCCCAGGGGTGGCGTGCCGGCGCCCTTGGCGACCGTGATGCCGGTGAGCGCGGTCATCGAGGTGGTCGCGGCGGCCTGGTCGTCCTGCACGTACCCGGCGGCGTACAGCGACAACACGGTACGGCCGGGGGTCTTCAGTTTCGTGTCGATCGCCGTACGCACCGTCGAGGACACCGCGTAGGCGTTGGGCAGCACGGCGAGCTTGACGGCGCTGAGGTCGAGGTTGCCCTTGGTCAGGTCGCTGAGCAGGTAGTGCCGTACCGGGGTGCCCAGCCGGGTCAGGTCGTCCACCAGGTTGGACAGCTGGTCGCTGGCGAAGGCGTAGGAGCTCTCCCCGGCGGGCGTCAGGGCCGGCTGGTAGTTGGCCGACACGTCGTCGACGAACACCGCGACCTGCGGCTGATAGGCGTTCGCGCCGCCGAGCTGGATCTTGTCGGCGGCCCGGAACACCGACTGGAGGTTCCCCCACAGGGTCTCCGACTCGGTGGTTCGGGCCGGGTCGCCGAACCAGCCGTACCCCTGGAGATCCAGGAAGTGGATGGCCCGCCCGCCGATCGCGGCGGTCATCAGGTTGCGGCGCAGCAGGCGGATGCTGTCCCACAGGTTCGTGGCGGTCTGGAACGGGATGGGCTGGCAGTTCGACGGCGCGCAGGCCAGCAGGGTGCGGGTGTCGTCCTCGTCCAGCCACAGCTTGTTGGCCAGCCGCATGGTGTCCGGCGGTCCCTGCTGGACGAACCCGTTACCCAGGCTCCGACTGGTGCCGTAGGAGTAAGGGACACCGATGATGTCCACGTACGGGCTGTCGACCAGTGTCGTCAGGTCGTTGCTTCCGCTGATCGCCAGTTCGGTGCGTAGGCCGTAGAGGTAGCCGTAGAACACCGTGGTGAGGATGCGATTGCCGGTCACCTGCTTGGCCTTGGCCAGCAGCCGGGTGATGGCCGCGACGTTGCGCGCCGACATGTACTGGTTGTATTTGGCGGCCCGCAACGAGTTGATGTCGGCCGGGTCCAGCACGGTGCCGCGCGACGCTCCCGAGGCCGGTGGCGACTGGCCGGGCACGGCGTTGTTGCGCTCGGTGGGCGTGGCCGATCGGCAGTTGGAGACCAGACTCGCCGGCAGGGCGTTCCACCCGCAGAAGCCGGCCTCGGCGCTGTCGGAGTAGTCGTCCAGATAGAACGAGTGCCGGCCGCGTGGGCCGGGTTGGGTGCCCGCGTCGTTGGTCCAGGGGTAGAGCTGGCAGACCTGCACGCCGTCCGGGCCGGTGCCGCACAGGTCCGGGGCGCCCCAGTTCAGCATCTTGTTGGTGGTGTCGTGGTAGCCGTAGGGCCGGTAGAACCACTCGCCGCCGTTCTCGTAGGCGATCAGCAGCGACATCACCCGGCCGGGGTACTGGGAGTCCATCCGGGTCAGCACGCGGGTGATCTGCTGTTCCTGGTAGGCCAGCCAGGACTCGTCGAACGTCCACGGGTGGCCCGCCCCGTTGGTGTCGTCGCGCACGTTGCCCTGGAGGTCCTTCATCCGCATGGGCTTGGCGTTCGAGGGTGCGTCCTGCAGGTACATCCGGACCATCAGGTACGGCCGGGGGTTGAGCTGGTTGAGCTTGCCGGCCAACTGGTCGATGAAGTCGTTGCTGGTGTTGTTCAGGTGCACCTGGAGCATGGGCGCGACGTTCATCTCCGCCGCGCCCGTGTTCGCCGCGGCCAGTTGTGCCTGGTAGTTGAAGTAGGACCAGTTGTTCTCCCCGATCGGGACGCTCTGTGTGTTCAGTGCCATGAAGAACGGCGTGGTCGTCCGGCAGCCGCCGCCCTGATCACACAACTGGATCACCTTGCGGCCGTTGCGGTTGACGATCGTCGACTGCGGTCCGGACCAGCCGTCGGCGTGGGCGTACTCGGTCGACAGGATGGGGGTGAACGGGATCAGGACAAGCGCGATCAGGATGGCGAGCAGTCGTCTCATGGGTCCTCCCGGCGCTGGCGTGACAGTGGGTGGGAGCGACGGCGACGGCGAGGCGTGGTCCCGGCACCCCGGGCCCGCGCCCCGCCGTCGGCCGGCGGGACAGCCGATCAGAGGAGCAGGTATCCCTGCGTCCCCTCGCTGTTCTGCCCCTCACAGTTCGGGTCCGGCGAGTCGAAGTGATCCGCGCCGCCGCGCGTGATGCACCGGTAGAGGAGCTGGTAGGGCGCGGCCGGCGGGCTGTCGTAGGCGTAGCCGATCACCCCGAGGAAGGTCCGGCCCTCACAGTTGGCGGACACGGAGGTGAACCGGTCGTTGCCCACCTGGCACTGGTACAGGGGGTGGCTGCCGGCGAGCTGGGCGGTGAGCACCTTCCCGAGGCTGCCCTCGGCCTGGTAGCTGCCGCCGGGATGGGTGGTGGAGCTGACGTGGTCCCGGCCGGACCAGAAGTACCGGGTGAGCATGGCGGTGCCGGGGGAGGGTGGGGCCGAGCCCGTGTACAGCAGGCGGTTCGGCGAACCCGTGCCCGGGTTGGTGATCTTGTTGGGGGTCGAGGCGTCGAAGAGGGTGGCGGCCACCTGGGCCGGGGTGAGCCCGGTGTTGCCGGCCAGCACCAGCGCGGCGGCGCCCGCGACGTGCGGGGCGGCCATCGAGGTGCCGCTGAGCGTGGCGGTGGCGGTGTCGCTCCCGTTGGACGCCGAGACGATGCCCTCCCCCGGGGCGAAGATGTCGGTGCAGGTGCCCCAATTCGAGAACGACGCGCGGGTGTCCGCCGTGGTGCTGGCGTTCACGGTGATCGCCTCGGCGACCCTGGCCGGGGTGAAGCCGCACGCGTCGGTGTTGTTGTTGCCGGAGGCGATGGAGTAGACGACGCCGTCGGCGATGGAGTTGCGCACCGCCGCCTCGAGCGTGCCGTCGGCTCCGACCGCACCGAGGCTCATGTTGGCCACGGCCGGCACGCCGGCGGCGTGGTGGCCGGTCACCCAGTCGATGCCGGCGGTGACCCCGGCCAGGGTGCCGTTGCCGCTGCAGTCCAGCACCTTGACCGCGACCAGGGCGACCCCCTTGGCGACGCCGTACTGGGAGCCGCCGATGGTGCCCGCGACGTGGGTGCCGTGGCCGTTACCGGAGCAGTCCGCGTCGATGCCGTCGCCGGTGGTGTTGGTGCCCCAGGTGGCCCGGCCGCCGAAGGTGGTGTGGGTGGTCCGGATGCCGGTGTCGATCACGTACGCGCGTACGTTGGACGCCGTCGTCGGGTAGGAGTAGCTGGCGTCCAACGGGAGGTTTCGCTGGTCGATCCGGTCCAGGCCCCAGGACGGCGGGCTGGGCTGGGTGTCGAGCGCCCGCACGACCCGGTTCTGCTCGACGTACGCCACGTCGGCCTCGGCCGCCAGCCGTCGCGCGGTGGTGCGGGTCATGGTGCCGGCGAAACCATGGACCGCGTGCTCGTAGGTGTGCTCCACGTCGACGTCGTACCTCGCGGTCAGCCGTCCGGTCAGTGCGGCCACATTCGCACGGGCATCGACGGTGCCGTGATCGTCGAATACGACGAGGTAGCTGTCGGCAATGGCGTCCGGACCGCCGCTACCGACTACCTGCCCTGCGGCGATTGCTGGATTTGCAATTCCCACGGCCAGAATGGTTGCCGCGGCGGCAACTGTGCTCAGGCCTGCCCGAAACCGGCGGTGTACCCGTAGCTGATCCATGGCAGTGAATGATTCAACCTCCGTCACTGACTGTCAATGCGTTGACTGTCGATGTTCCGTGGAGTAATGAGTCGCTCAGGTTCATTCCCCCGAACCCGGCCTGAAGTGTGGAAAAGGGGATCTGTCCGCATTGTCGCCCAGACTCCGTTGGCCTCTGGTCAGGTGAAACGAATGGTGATTCCGTTGGCCTGGTCGGCAGAATGGTCGTCTCGATGGCACCTGTTGAATTCGAGCCGGTCCGATAGCGGCCCCGTCCGGTGTCAATGGCGGCCACTGCTGCGCTATTCGACATATCCAAACCGTCGCGGTGTTGGCAGGCGCACGACCTCCGCTCCGTGGCCCGGTGGCTTCCTCGCCATGCGCTACCGGGTCGGCGGTCAGTAGGATGATGGAATCGACCTGCGACTCGTTTCCCCACCCGACACCAGATTCTTCCCCGTGGAAACCGAAAAGCAGGAAACCGCCGTTGGTGGCCCATTCTCGGCGGTGCTTTGTCAGGCTGTTGTGCTGTGTCGCCCGGGTGGGCATCGTGGTGGCTTCTGGTGGGGTGCTGCGCGGCGGCGTTCGGCCACGGCCGCGATCGGCGCGGTGGAGCCGCGGGTGCCCGCGGCGACCGCCGAACAGGGCCCACCACCACCGACCGCCCGATGGCGACTACGGCCGGGGCACCGGGCTCCGCCAAGGCCTGACCGAACGCGACACCGGCCACATCGTCACGATCACCTTGTCCCACCGAAGCAGGTCACGGCCCAGCTAGAGCAGGTCGCGGCGGCGGAAGGCGGTGAACGCGGCCCCGGCGACCGCCCCGGTCAGTGCCAGCAGCACCAGGAGCGCCGGAGCCCAGGTGATCGTGTAGAGACCGCCGTCGCAGACGCCGCCTCCCGGCGGGCAACCGTTGCCGTCCCAGAGTTCCACCTTGCCGGACAACCAGGCACCCAGGTAGGTGGAGAGCATCAACTGGTCCGGCCGGGCCACGTCGATGATCTGTAGCACCAGCCGGCAGCCCACCTCCCAGACCACCGCGTACGCGGCGACCGCGCCGAGCGCCGCCGAGGTGTGCCGGCCCAGCGTGGCGATCCCGAAGCCCAGCACCGCCGCGAGCAGCACCAGCACCAGGCCCCGCCCGTAGATGGCACCGAGCTGCCCCCAGAACTCCCCGTCCAGCGGGCCCGGCAGGCCGGCCGTCTGCCCGATCGTCCAGAAGGTGCCCAGGTACAACGCCGACGCCAGCACCGAGAGCGCGGCCACCACCCCGACCAGGGTGCCCAGCTTCGTGCCGAGCACGGTGAGCCGGCCCGGACGCCAGAGCAGCAGGTTGACCACCCCACCGGAGTTCAGGTCCGCGCCGATGTACGACGCGCCCACCAGGAAGGCGAACAGCACCAGGAACGCGATCAGGAAGTAGAGCAGCCCGCGGGCCTCGTGGGAGAAGACGAAGACCGACGAGAGGTAGTCGGTGGCCAGCGGCAACTGCGCCATCCGCGCCGGGTCCAGCTCAGCGCAGTCCGCCGGCACGTACTCGCCGTCCTTGATGATCGGGATCTCGCCCGCCTTGATCTGCAGGCAGCGGGTGTGTTCCGCCTCCATCGCGGCCACCGCCCGCGCGGCCTGCGTCTGTGCGGCGGACATCTCGCTCGTCGTCGGCCGGTGTGACCCGAGCAGGGTGGTCGCGGTGGTGACCGCGAAGGCCACCGCGAGCAGCAGCACCATCAGCTGGACGAAGCGTCGGGCGGTCAGCCGCTCCAACTCGGCACGGACCAGGTTCACGCGTCCACCCTCCGACCGTCGGTCCGGTCCAGTTCGATCAGCGGCTCAGCGGCGGAGCCGGTTTCGTCGGAAATGGCATCGTCCGGGGTGGTGCCGTCCGGCTGTCGGGGCGGGGCCGCCCCGGCGGTGAGTTCGAGGAACACACTCTCCAGGTCCGGCCGGATCGGGGTCAGCTCGCGCACCCACAGACCCTGACCGCCCAGGGTGCTGCTGATCAGCTCCGACTCCGGCACGCCACCGACCACCAGCACGTCGTCGAGGTGACCGGTGACCGTCAGCCCGGCCGCCCGCAACAGCTCCGCGCCCCGCTCCGGCTCGGCCACCCGGACCCGCCACTCGTGCGGGTCGTGCCCGGCCAGCACGTCGTCCACCCGGCCGGCGGCCACCCGACGACCCCGCGCGATGATCGTGACGTGGTCGCAGATCAGCTGGATCTCGGCGAGCAGGTGGCTCGACACCAGCACGGTCACCCCGGACTCGGCGAGCGTCCGCATCAGGTCGCGCATCTCCCGGATACCGGCCGGGTCCAGCCCGTTCGCCGGCTCGTCCAGGATCAGCAGCTCCGGATTCTTCAACAACGCCGACGCGACGGCCAGCCGCTGCTTCATGCCCAGCGAGTAGCCCTTCACCCGGTCCTCGCTGCGGTCCCGGAGGCCGACCTGGTCCAGCACCTCGTCCACCCGGGACGTCGGCACACCACCGGCCACCGCCAGCAACCGCAACGTGCGGTGCCCGGTGAAGTTGCCGAAGAACTGCGGGCTCTCCACGATCGCGCCGACCCGGCCGGCGACCCGGCCCAACTGCTCCGGGGCCGACGCGCCCAGCACCCGCAGCTCCCCGGCGTCGGCGTTGACCAGCCCCAGCAGGGCGCGCAGCGTGGTGGTCTTGCCGGAGCCGTTCGGGCCGAGGAAGCCGTGCACCTGGCCCGCCTCGACGACCATGTCGAAACCGTCCACCGCCACCCGGCTGCCCCGCCGCAGGGTACGGAACGTCTTACGCAGGCCGGCGATCTCGATGACCGCGCTCATCCGCTCCACCCCTCGTCTCGTACGGGCATGGGTCGTCCTCCCGGTGTGGTGACCAACGACACGGTGCCCCACCCTAGAGCCGGGCCACCGCCCGTGGGGGGCAGCCCCGGAGCTGCGTGGTTGGATGGAGCGGTGACTGGTGACCCGCTCCCCGCCGCAGCCGCCCCCTCGACCGTGGACGCGGATCTGGTGGTCAGCCTGGACGGCGTCACCGTCCGGCGATCCGGCACCGCCCTGCTGCACGACGTCGACTGGCAGGTCGAGCTGGACGAACGCTGGGTGGTGCTCGGCCCCAACGGTGCCGGCAAGACCACCCTGCTCAACCTCGCCTCCGGTCGGCTGCACCCGAGCAGCGGGGTGGCCCACGTGCTCGGCGAGCGGATCGGCCGTACCGACGTCACCGAGCTGCGGACCCGGATCGGTCTGACCACCGCGGCGGTGGCCGAGCGGCTTCCCGCTGAGGAGCGGGTCAGCGACGTCGTGGTCACCGCCGCCTGGTCGGTGGTCGGCCGGTGGCGGGAGAGCTACGACCCGGCCGACGAGGCCCGTGCCCACGCCCTGCTCGGCCAGCTCGGCGTCGGCCACCTGGCGGACCGGACGTACGGCACCCTCTCCGAGGGCGAGCGCAAGCGGGTGCAGATCGCCCGTGCCCTGATGACCGATCCGGAGCTGCTGCTGCTCGACGAACCGGCCGCCGGGCTCGACCTGGGTGGGCGCGAGGACCTGGTCGGCCGGCTCGCCGAGCTGGCGTACGACCCCGATGCCCCGGCCCTGGTGCTGGTCACCCACCACGTCGAGGAGATCCCGCCGGGCTTCACCCACGCGGTGCTGCTGCGCGACGGCGCGGTGGTCGCCCAGGGGCTGCTCGCCGACACGCTGACCGGCGACAACCTCAGCAAGACCTTCGGGCTGCCGCTGGTGGTCGAACGACGTGGCGAACGCTGGACCGCCCGCGCCGCCTGACCGACCGGTGCCGCCCGGCGCGGGTGGGCGATGGAGGCCCTAGACTCGCCGCGGAACGTGCGGTCGGCGGGAGGTCGTGGTGCGGCAGAGCCGGATCGTCGTGGTGGGCAGCGCGAACATGGACGTGGTCGGGGCGGGTCCGAGACTGCCCCGGCCCGGGGAGACCGTGCTCGGTAACGACTTCGTGATGGTGCCCGGCGGCAAGGGCGCCAATCAGGCCGTCGGCGCCGTCCGGGCCGGGGCCGCCTGCACCTTCCTCGGCGCGCTCGGTTCCGACTCGTTCGGGGTCACCCTGCGGGCCCGGATCACCGCCGCGCAGGTGGACACCACCCACCTGCGGGTGGTGTACGGGGCGTCCGGGGTGGCGCTGGTCATGGTCAACGCGGCCGGCGAGAACGCCATCCTGGTCACCCCCGGTGCGAACGCCGCCTTCACCGCCCTCACCGAGGCCGAGCTGGACGTCGTACGCGGGGCGGACGTGCTGGTCGCCCAGTTGGAGATCCCGGTCGAGACGGTGACCGAGGCGGCGGTGGCCGCCCGTGCCGCCGGCACCCGGGTGATCCTCAACGCCGCACCGGCCCGGCAGGTGCCCGCCGAGCTGCTGGCCGCGGTGGATCTGCTGGTGGTCAACGAGACCGAGGCGCAGCTGCTCACCGGCCGGGGCCGGGACGAGCCGGCGGCACTGCTGACGCTGGTGCCCAGGGCGGTGCTCACCCTCGGTGGCGAGGGCGCCTGGTACGTCGACCGGGACGGCCGTGCCGTGCACGTGCCACCCGTCCCGGTGGAGGTGGTCGACTCGACCGCCGCCGGGGACGCGTTCACCGCCGCCCTGGCCGTGGCCTGGGGTGAGGGTCGCGAGATGGTCGACGCGGTGCGTTGGGCGGCGGCGGCCGGCGCGGCCTGTGTCCGCCGGCTCGGCGCATCCGTGGCCCTGCCCCGCCGCGCCGAGATCGACGCCCTCTACACCCCGTGACGCTGCCGGACCCGAGCCCGGTCCGGTCCTTCGCGGGAGTCGCCTTCCGTCCCGCCCCGAAGTCGCGCGGGGCCCGGCCGAGGTTGGTGTGCAGCACCACCCCGATGGCGGGCCCGCGGACCGGATCACGTGGCCTGGTACGGGGTCATCCCGCCGACCGGGTGCTCAGCCGGTCGGGTCGTCGCTGAGCCGCTCACCCCGGCGACGCAGCATGCCCAGGCCGGGGATGCCGGCGACGGCGAGCTTGAGGTCGCGGGTCACGTCGAGCAGGTCGTGCAGGTCCGGGCCGACCCGGTCCAGGGTGGCCAGGATCGGCAGCACGTCCGAGGTCAGGTGTTCCTTCAGCTTGGGCAGCTCGTCGACGAGCCGGATCGCCGCGACCACCTCCTCGTGGCTCAGCTCGGCGACGAACCGGTTCGCCATCGGCGCACCCCGACGCAACGCCGGCTCGTACGCGGCCAGCAGCTCCGCCGCGACGGTGGCGGCGCCCTCCGCGGTGGCCACCGTGCCGGCGGCCCGACCCGCCACCGTCCCGGCCTCGGCGATCACCGTGCCGGCGGCCCGGGACACCTGCCCGGCCTCGGCCACCAGGCCGGCCGCCGCCCCGGCGACCCGTTCCGCCTCGGCGACCACCACGGCCGCCGCCCCGGCGACCTCGGTGGCCTGCGCGATGGCCGTGGTCGCCGCCGTGCTGATCACCGCCACCTCACGTACCGCCGTCTCGGCGTCGGTGAGCACCCGGTCGGTGCGGTCCAGGGTCGCCTCGATCCGGTCCACCACCCCGCCTATCCGGGTCAGCAGCGCCTCCACCCCGTCGAGCACGGCGAAGGCGCGGGCCGGCACGGCGGCGAACGAGGCGGCCGAACCGAACGCCTGGTCGAGGGCGGCGCGGGTGAGGCCGACGACGGCGGTCGGTCGGGGCAGGGGGATGGCCATGTCACCCAGTGTGCGCCGGGTCGGCCAGTGCCGCCCGTCGGTGCGGGCCGGGCCCGGACGCGGGCGTGCTCCCGGCCGTAGGTCGGACGTGGGCCGGCCGGGATCGTGGACGTCCCGCCGGGCGGTAGGGTGCCGCCATGTCGGTCCACCCCTCCGGCGTGACGCCGGCCGGCCGTGGACTCGCGGTGCTGGCGGTGCTGGCGGTCCTCGCCCTGCTCCTCGGCGGCTTCGGACTGTCCCGGGCGGACGCCGGCCTGACCACCCGCCAGGTGACCGTCGACGGGGTCCCGTTGACCGAGGTGCGGGCCGAGGTGCGGGCCGAGGTGCGGTCCGGGACGGGGGCCGGGCCGACGGCGGGTGGCCGACCGGGCGTGGTGATCGCCCACGGTTTCGCTGGTTCGGCCCGGCTGATGCGTCCGCTCGCCGACACGGTGGCCCGGCAGGGCGCGGTCGCGCTGCTTGTCGACTTCGCCGGGCACGGCGGTAATCCGGCCCCCCTGGCCGGGGCGGGACGCGACGACGCCGACTCCCGCGCCATCCTGGAACACGACCTGACCGTCGCCGTCGGGCACCTGCGCGGCCGGCCCGACGTCGACCCGACCCGGATCGTCCTGGTCGGACACTCGATGGGCGCGGGTGCGGTGACCCGTTACGCCGCCGGTCACCCCGACATCGCCCGGACCGTGGCGATCTCGCTGCCCGACGACCGCGACCTGCCCGACGGTCGGCCGGAGGGGCTGCTGCTGGTCGTCGGCGGCCTGGAGTTCCCGGGCTTCCGCGCCACCGCCGAGGCGGCCTCCCGCCGGGGCGTCGGGCGGCGGCTGGTGGTGGTGCCGGGGGTCGAGCACATCTCGGTGCTCTTCGCCGGCCGTACCCACACCGAGGTCGCCGCCTGGGCCGGTGGTGGCGACGGCGCAGCACCGCGTCCGGCCGCCCGACTGGTCCCGAGCGGGCTGCTGTTGCTCGGCTTCGCGCTCGGCTTCACCCCGCTGACGGCGCTGCTGACCGGGCACCGGAGGGTGTCGCCCGAGCGCCGGCCCCGGGGCGGGTCGGTCGCTCCCGCTCCCGTCGTGCTGGCGGTGGCGACGTGCGCCACCGGCCTGGGCGTGCTGCTCGGCGCGGTGACGCCGACCAGCCGGCTCCCGCTCGCGGTGGGCGGCTACCTGACCGGCTTCCTCCTGGTCACCGGCGGCCTGCTGGCCACCGCACGCCGGTGGCCGCTGCCCACCTGGCCCGCCGCGGCGACCCCGGCGTCGTCCCGGTTCCGGCCGCCGCCCCGGTCCATGCCGCAGCCCCGGCTCCGGCCGGCGGGCCCGTCCCGGCCGGCGGGTCACCCGGCCGCCGCGCGCCGGTCCGGTCCGTGGTCGCCACCCTGCTGTTGACCGGGTACGCCGCGATCGCCGTCGCCGTGCCGATCCACCTGGGCCTCACCTGGGCCGTGCCGGTGGGGCCCCGGTGGTGGCTGCTGCCCGTGGTGGCGGTCGGCTGCCTGGTCTTCCTGGCCGGTGCGGAGCTGGCGACGGACGGGCGGAGCTGGCGGTACGCGGCGGTCGGCGCGCTCGCCGTGCCGGCACTGACCGGGGCGGCCGTGGTGGGGCTGGCCCCCGGTTTCGTGCTGCTGGTGGTGCCGCTGTTCGCGGTGCTGATCGGCTGGCAGGCCGCCTGGGCGGCGGTGCTGCGTCGGGCCGGTGCGCCCCGGTGGTCACCGGCGCTGGTGGGCGCGGTCCTGCTGGCCTGGCCGGTCGCCACCGCGCTGCCGCTGAGCTGAACCGCAGCAGTCGGGGCGGTGGGTCACGGCCGGGCGCGGGCCACCCGCACCGCCCACCAGATCAGTGGCACCTGCAGGGGCACCCGTACGTAGGCGACCGCCCGACGCAGCGGGGGTTGCCGCCGCCAGTCCGCCGCCATCTGCACGTTGGCCGGGAACACCGCCGTGAACAGCCCCGCCGCCGCCAGAGCGCCACGGCGTCGGGTGGCCGGGTGCGCCAGCGCCGCGGCCACCACCAGCTCGGCCACCCCGCTGGCGTACGTCCAGCGGCGGGCGGGGCCGGGCAGCGCCCGGGGCACGATCCGGTCGTACGGGCGGGGCTTCGCGAAGTGGGTGACGCCGGCCAGGGCGAGCAGACCGGCCAGCGCGACGGCCTCGCCGCGACGGGTGCTCATCGGTGGTCCCCCTGTTGCTCGACGGCGCGTTGGACGGCGCGGTAGATCTGCCCGAACCGTAGCGCGTCGGGGGTGCGCAGGAGCAGCACCTCCTGCCCGAGGTGCTGCACCCACAGCTCGTTCACCCGGTTGCCGCGTTCGTAGGAGCGGTCCAGCCAGCCCAGCGGCAGCTCCAGGAAGGGCAGCAGGGCGAGCACCCCGACGGCACAGGCGGCCAGGACGAGCAGGGCCGGTTTCCACTCGCCGCGATCCTGTGCCGACCAGAGCAGTGAGACCACGCAGACCAGCGCGACCAACGGGGGTAGTGAGAGCAGCAGCACCAGCACGCCGCGTCCGAGGATCCGGGACCGGACGGCCATCGTGGTGGCGCCCCGGGCGTGCCAGACGTACGCCACGTCGGCGAGCCGCACGACCTGCCCGCCGGCCCGGATCGACTCGGAGGTCACCTGCACCGTGTCGTCCCGGTAATAGAGGGTCATCACTTACCATAACCGTTCGGCAGCGGTGCGTGCCGGCCTCCGTCGGCCCGGCCGGCGGTCCGTCACAGGCGGAGCAGGCCGCCGTCGACCAGGAATTGGGCACCTGTCACATAGGAGGCGTCATCTGACAGGAGGAACAGGGCCACTGCGGCCACTTCGTCGGAGGTGCCGATCCGGCCCAGGGGTACCCGCTCGAGGAGGCTCGACTCGAACCCGGAGCGTTGTTCCTCGCTCATGAAGTGCCGGAAATTGGTGTCGGTGGCCCCTGGCACGAGGACGTTCGTGCGGATTCCGCGGGGGGCAAGTTCGGCGGCCCAGACCCGTGCCGCGGCGATCTGCGCCGCCTTGGTCGCCGCATAGACGCTGGTCATCGGTGCGCCCTCGTAGGCGGAGGTGGACGACGTCACGACCACCGAGGCACCCTCACTCAGGTAGGGGGACAAGCGGGCTAGCTGGAGTGCGGCGGCGCGCACGTTGACCGCGATCATGGCGTCGAAAAAGTCGGCGTCCGTCTTCTCCAACGGGGCCACCGACGCGAATCCGGCGTTGAGCCACAACCCGTCCAACGGGTTTTCGGCCGCCACGTCAACCAGGTCGTCGACCGATCGTGGGTCCGAAGCGTCGTTGTGTAGCACCCGCGCGGCGGGCAACTCCTGCGCAACCAGCGCCAGACGCCGCTCGTCGGTGCCGGTCAGCGTGACCCGGCCGCCTTCGGCGACGATACGGCGTGCGCCGGACAGACCGATCCCGCTGGTGCCGCCCGTGACGAGCACGTGCTTACCCTCGAACCTTGCCATCGGCACTCTCCCGTCGGTAGGGGTGGACGAGTCACCACGCTACCGACGGGAGAGACGCGAGCAATGCAACTTTTATCGCAGTTCGACCGTGTCGTGGGGAATATACGGCTTCTCCAGCCGCCCGATCTCGTCGTCGTCGAGCTTGAGCCGGACCGCAGCCACCGCGTCGGTCAGATGCCGGGGATCGGTGACCCCGACCACCGCCCCCGACACGGCGGGTCGGGACAGCAACCAGGCGAGGGCGACCTGTGCCATCGAGATGCCCCGGTCGGTGGCGATCTGTGCCACCACGTCCACCACCTGACGGTCGGCTGCTGCTGTCTGGGCATAGAGCCGGTTCTGGACGAGGTCCTTCGTGGTGCGTTCGGTCTCGGTGCCCCATGGGCGGCTCAGCAGGCCTCGGGCCAGAGGCGACCACGGTGTGACGCCGACACCGGAGTCCGCGCAGAACGGCAGCATCTCCCGTTCCTCCTCGCGGTTGAGGAGGTTGTAGTGGTTCTGCATGCTGACGAACGTCGTCCAACCGTGGTGCGCGGCCACGTGCTGGGCCTTGGCGAACTGCCAGGTTCGCATCGACGACGCCCCGAGGTAGCGCACCTTTCCGGCCCTCACCACGTCGTGGAGTGCCTGCATGGTCTCCTCGATCGGGGTGTGGGGATCCCAGCGGTGCACGATGTACAGGTCCACGTAGTCCGTGCCGAGACGCCGAAGGCTCTGGTCGATCTCTGTCATGATCGCCTGCCGGGAAAGCCCGCCGGCCAGCGGACCGTTGTGCATGGGCTCAAAGACCTTGGTCGCGATCACCACCTCCTCGCGTCGGGCGAAATCACGCAGTGCGCGGCCCAGATACTCCTCGCTGGTGCCGAGGGAGTAGATGTTCGCGGTGTCGAAGAAGGTGACCCCGGCCTCCAGGGCGGCCCGGATCAGGCTGCGGCTGCGCTCCTCGGGCAGGGTCCACGGGTGGGCGCCCCGGCCCGGATCGCCGTAGCTCATGCAACCCAGGGCCAGTGGTGACACCCGCAGGCCCGAGTTTCCCAGTCTCACCTGACGCATTGTTTCCTCCTGCTGGCTGAGACGCTCGTCCCGGCGGGCCGCGTCAGCGCGGGGCACCCTGCACGTCGGCCAGGTTGTCCCACGACGTCAGGTGCTCGTCCAAGGGAATGTCGAGGCTGGCCAGGTACATCGCGGTCATCGCGGCGTGCCCGGCCAGGTGCGTCACCTCGGCGATCTCGTTCTGCGAATAGAATTCTCGTAGCGCCTCGAAGGCCGGCGCGCTGGCCCGGTGCTCGTCGATGCACTCGGTGACGTAACGCACCAGGGCCGCCCGACCGACGGGCATCCGGTCGAAGTCGCCTTGCTCGATGGCCTCGATGTCGGCTTCGGTGAGACCGGCCTTGTAGGCCAGGTGCAGATGCAGCAGGCGTTCGAAGGCGCTGTCACGCAACGCGGCCACCCGCAGCACGATCACCTCGCGGTCGAGGTCGCTGAGTAGGCCCCTGGTGAACGAGGCACCCAGCGCCAGGTGCGGCGCGGCCGAACCCCGGGTCAGTAGCAGGGCGCGGGTCAGGTTCGACTGAAACTTGTCGTAGACGTCCCGCTGTTCGGGGGACATGTCCTCGACGGGGGTGAGGGTCACTCGCTGGGTCATCGGATCTACGCTCCTATGCTGCTCGTGTGCTGACCGGACAGCGCTGTTCGGGTGGGGTCACGGGATCGGGATGAGGTGCCTCCGGGCGTACGACAGCTCGGACGGCAGCGTGGACGGTGGTGACGGCCGCTTCGTACGCGGTCTCGCCGACCGGTACGACGGTGAGTAGATGTCCGTCCGGACGGACCACGAGGGCCGTGGCCGACCGGCCCAGCCGTGGCAGCAACGGCCCGGGCGGACGGCCCGCCAGATTCCGGACGGCCACCTCGGGCACAGCCTGCCGCACCCGTTCGGCGAAAGCCGTCCACGGCTCGTAGCGATAGCTGGTTCCCGGCCAGAGCAGTACCGTGAACCGGTCGACGGCGAGTGTCGCGGCGGTGTGGGTGTGCGTCCAACCCAACGGGACGCGCGCACCGGCCCGTAACCGGCGTCCGAGGCCGGGGCCGGGGCCGTAGTGGGTGTCGACCTGCGCGAGCCGCGGCGACATGCCGCGTTCCAGTAGGCCGGTGACCGAGCCGATGCGGTACGCGGTGTCGCGGACGGCGATCTGCCAACGTTTCGAGTACAACCCGATCGTCGCGAGCCGGGTCGAGAAGTTCGACACGGCACGGACGGCGGATCGCCGCTCCGGATCATAGGTGTCCAGCAGTTCGGGCCGGTACCGGTCGCGCAGCACCCCGGCCAGCTTCCAGCCCAGGTTGACGGCGTCCTGTAGGCCGGTGTTGAGTCCCTGCGCGCCGGAGGGACTCATCGCGTGAGCGGCGTCACCGCACAGGAAAACCCGGCCCTTCTGGTACCGCGACGAGGCCCGGACATGTGCGGTGAAGATGCCGCTGAACTTCATCCGCCCGAGCCGGTGGCCGCCCGGGACCCGCTCGTCCAGCAGCTTCTGGAAGAACTCCCGCGGCACGTCGTCGCGGTCGTAGCCGTCCGGAACGCTGGCCCCCACCCGGAACAGGCCCTCACCCAGTGGTGCCACCACCATGTTGCCCGTGCGGGTCAGGTAGTAGGCGGCCTCGCTGCTGCTGCGCTCGCCGATGAGCTCACCGTCGGTGATGGCCAGGCGGGTCCGCAGTGTACGGCCGTCGAAGTCGAAACCGAGACGTTCCCGCACGGTGCTGGCGTGTCCGTCGGCACCGACCACGTAGTCGAAGGACCGACGGTACTCGTGACCGGCCGGGTCGACCAGACGGCAGTGGACCTGCCGGCCGTCCTGGCGCGCGTCGAGGAAACGGTGTTCGTACTCGATGGTTCCGCCCAGCGCGGTGAGATGGTTCTCCAGGATCTGTTCGGTGCGCCACTGGGGGATCGTGATGGCGAACGGGTAGGTGACGCCGGGTAGACGGTCGAACCGCACCAGGCCGATCCGCCGCTTGTCCGAGTAGTAGTTCATCTGGTCGAAGTAGTGTCCGGCCGCCACCAGTTCGGCGCCGACACCGGTACGGTCCAGCAGCTCCAGCACCCGGGGCCAGAGGATCGTCGCCCGTGAGTGCGGGCTGATCCGGCGGGTCCGCGAGATCACCACGGGGCGGATGCCGTGAGCGAGAAGCTCGGCGGCAAGCGCCATGCCGACGGGGCCGGCGCCGACGATGAGCACGTCACCGCGGACAGGTCCCTCCTGCATGTCGGCTCTCCTCTCGGGGGTCGGTCAGGCGCGTACGGGGTCCAGGTGGAGGACCACCTGCGGTGTGGCGAAAGCGCCCCGGATCTGGTCGAGGAACCGGGCGGTGTGCGGCTCCTTCATGTGGGTGTCGATGGCCGCCTGGTCGGCCCATTCCTCGACCAGGACGACGGTGCACGGCTCCTCCTGGGCGTGGAAGACGTCGAAGACCGTGGCTCCCTGCTCCTGGCGGGTCTGGTCGGCGAGTTCCGCGAAGGCTGCCAGGGTCGACTCGAGGCGCTCGGGTTTGACGTCGAAGCGGACGACGATGTGGATGCTCACGCGGTGCTCCTTCGCTGAAGGGGTTGGTGGAGGGGCAGGTCAACCGGATCGACGTCCCAGGCGGCGAGGCTCAGCCGCGGTCGCCGGTCGCCGGGGCCGGAATCCAGGTCGACGACGGCGGCCCGCCCGGTCCCGACCATGCCCGGGGGTTCCTGTCCGGCCAGCAGGTGGCGGCGTACGACGTTGAGCACGCCCCCGTGGGTCACCACCAGGATGTCGCCGGGCGGTGGTGGGGTGGACAGCAGTCGGCCGGTGAATTCGGTGAACCGGCGGCGGACGCTGGCCCCGGTCTCACCGCCGGGCGGCCGGTAGTCCAGCTGGGCGACGAGGCATCGCATCCGGTCGGGGTGCTCGGCGGCGAAGACCCTGCGGGAGAGCCCGTCGATCTCGCCCAGGTGCCGCTCACGCAGGTTCTCGTCGGGCAGCGGACCCAGGCCGAGGGCTGCGCCGAGGACCGCCGCCGTCTGCACGGCGCGTTGTTGCGGCGAGCAGTACACGCCGGTCCAACGGCCAGCCCGCCTGGCGAGCGCGAGTGCGACCTGCCGGATCCGGGCTTCGCCGGCGGCGCTCAGCGGCGGATCGCACTGTCCCTGGAAACGGTCCTCGCCGTTGAGGGCCGTCTCGCCGTGACGGAACAGGACCAGTCGCACGGTTCAGGCCAGGCGGGGCAGCGACTCGAGGATCTCGGCCGCCTCGGCGATCCGGTGCTCCGGCTGGAGGGTGCCCTCGTCGATCTTGACCTTGAGACGCTTCTCCAGGGCGAGGGACATCTCCAGCAACGTGAGCGAGTCGGCGGCGAGTTCCTCGAAGGTGGCGCTCTCCGGGATCTCGGAGCTGGGCATCTCCAGCTTGCCGGCCAGCACCTCTACCAGGACTGCGGTGGTGGTCATCGACGTTCCTTCCTCTGGGGTGTTGCAGCGGTCAACGGGGTGGGTGGTTCACGGTGCGGTGGTGGGGTTTTCGACCGGCGGCAGGTCGGGCCAGACGAGAGTGGCCGAGCCCCACGTGGCGCCGCCGCCGAAGGCGGTGAGGACCACCCGGTCACCGGCCTTCAGCCGGCCCTGGAGGCATCCGTCGGCCAGGGCGAGCGGAATGGAGGCGGCGGAGGTGTTCCCGACGCGGTCCAGGTGGATCAGGGCCTTCTCGGGTGGTAGGTCGAGCTGCTCCGCCACGGCCGTCAGGATTCGCACGTTCGCCTGGTGGCCCACCAGCCAGTCGACCTGCTCGACGGACCAGCCACTGGCACCGAGGGCGGCGCGCGTGGAGTCACTCATCCGGCGTACGGCGGCGGAGAAGACGGCCCGGCCGTCCATCTGGAAGTACTGCGCGTCCGGCTCGGGTTCCCGGGCCGACGTGCGCTGCTCGGCGCCGCCGCCCGGAACCGTGATCAGGTCGGCCAGGCTACCGTCGCTACCCAGATCAAAGTGCAGGATGCCCGCCTGGTGCGGGCCGGCCGCGTTCGGGTGGGCGCTGACGACCACGGCACCGGCACCGTCACCGAAGATGGCGGCCGTCGTCCGGTCCTGCGGATTGAGCAGCGTGGTGAAGGACTCCGCACCGATGACCAGGGCTGTCCTGGCCTGTCCGGCGACCAGGGCTGCGGCGGCGGTGTAGAGGGCGTAGACGAAGCCGGAGCAGACTGCGGCCACGTCGAAGGCCGGCACGGTGCCCAGGCCGAGCCGTGCCGCCACCGTCGGCGCCGTGGCGGGGCATGGCCGGTCGGGTGTCGTGGTGGCCAGGACCACCAGGTCCGCGTCCGTGGTGCCGGCGTTCTTCAGTGCTCGGGCACCAGCCTCCACGGCCAGATCGCTGGTGGTGGTTCCCGGTTCCACCACATGGCGTCGGGTGATGCCGGTACGGGTGCGAATCCACTCGTCGGTCGTGTCGAGCTGGCGGGCAAGATCATCGTTGGTCATCACGCGAGGTGGCAAGCTGGCGCCGATACCCGTGATGACTGCGGTGGGAGCCACGGCGTTTCCTTTCCGGTACGTCGTCGGTCAGGGACGGTTGCTGTCAGGCAGTTGGTGGGTGACCGAGCAGGTGACCTGGATGCCCGCGAGTTCGCCCACCACGTCCGCGATGCGCCAGCGGTGACCGCCCTTGCTGAGCAGGTCGACGTTCGTCAGCCGGGTGCTGGCCCAGACGGGCGCGTGGCCCTGGGCCGTCGGGCGGTTCCGGACGATCCGGGTCTGCCGCATCCAGAGGTTGTTGGTGACGTCCCGGCTGAACCGGTCGTGCGCGTAGAGCAGCACCTGGCCCAGCTGCAGGGCGGTGACGAACGCGTCGAACAGGGTGACGGCGGGCAGGTACCCGCCTTCGAGGCCGGTGCGGGACGGCGGTCGCGTGGCACCCAGCCGTACGTTGCCCGAGATCGCCAGGGCGTCAAGGTCGGCGTGGATCCCGTCGATGGACAGTCGACGCTCGGCGAAGCCGTCCACGTACAACCCGTCCGTGGGCGGCACGGCGGACGGGGTGTGGTGGCGGCCGGCCTGAGCTGCGGGATGCTCGACCTCGATGTCCGTGCGCATGGTCCCGATGGCGACCTCGAAGACCGACCGCACGGCTCCGGACCGGCCGGGCTCCTCGACCGGCCGGGGTGTCCCGCGGCGGGTGCACCGTACGTCGATCCGGCCGAGCTGCTCGACCGGACGGGCTCCCGCCCTTATCCGTACCGACCGTACGAACGCGGCTGGTAGGGCGCTCACCGGCACACCGGAGGCGACGAGCGCCTGTTCCGTGGTGCGCGCGGCGACCACGAGCGCGTCGATGGTGCTCAGGTGCGGTGCCCGGCGCTGGCCGTCCTTGCGGGACCAGTCGACCGGATAGCTGATCATCAGGGCGGCCCGACCGGTGAGGGTGCCGTCGGAGAGGCTGAACGTGGCGTCGTTCAGGGCGTAGCGGACCCGTTGGTAGCCGGTGGCGAAGAACCGGCCGGCGGCGGGACCGAGTGCGTCGTCGATGGTGTCGAGGCGCAGGATCCTGGGGTAGGTCGTGGTGGCGACTTGCGTGGTCATGGCTGCCTCCAGGGGGTGTGTGCGGCGGCTGCCCGCCGGATGCTGCACGTCAGCAGGGCGGTGCAGACTCGGCGTTCCCGTTCGTCTTCGATGGCGATCTCGTACGTCCCGACGGCCTGGTGCTCGTGCAGGGCGCGGGCGGTGCCGGTGAGCACGCCGTGGGAGACCCAGCGGTGGTGGCTGCAGGAGAGGTCCAGACCGACGGCGTTGCCGCCCGGACCGGCGGCCATGTAGGCGGCCAACGAGCCGAGGGTCTCGGCGAACACGGCGTTGGCGCCGCCGTGCAGTACGCCGAACGGCTGGCGGTTGCCCACGACCGGCATGGTCCCGATCACCAGTCCCTGCTCGGCCCGCACGATCTGGATGCCGAGCCGGTCGACGAGTTGCTCGCTGCGGTAGTCGTCGTGCACCGCGACCGGCCCGAGGCTGGTCGTCCCCCCGCTCATCGGACCTGGGTCATGCACTCGGCGGTACGGTCGTCGTAGGAATCCGTGATCGTCTGTGGGCGTGCCGGCGCGGGGGCGGCCGGGACGAGGTCGACGTCCGCGACGGGCCTCCGCCGGGCGGCGATGCGCCGGCTCAGTGCGAGGTAGGCCCAGAGCAGGACGGCCGAGAGGACCGCGGCGCCGAGGAGCGCGACGGAGAGGCTGGCCGTGTAGTCGGCCGCGTGTCCCGGTTCGCCGGCCGCGACGCGCTCGGCCACGGCCGGGTCGGGCAGGCGTCGTGCGACGAGCGTGCTGATGGTCGCGCCGAACGCGGCGACGAACAGGGCCTCGGCGCCGATGCGCAGCAGGTTGAACAGGCCCGCGGCGGTTCCGGCGCGCTCGGCCGGCACTGCGGCCAGTGCCTCGCCGTCGACGAAACCCAGCGGCAGACCGAAGCCGAGTCCGCACAGCAGCATCGGCACCACGGCGAGCCACGGCGAGGCCTCCGGCCGGACCGTGAGCAGGCCGAGGGGGCCGAGCACGAGGCAGAGCAGCGCGATCGCAGCCGTGCGACCCGGGGTGATCCGGGGGAAGCGGGCGGTGACGTAGTGCACGATCAGCGGGGAGAGGAAGACCGGTCCGGTCATGACCATCATCAGCGCTCCGGAGGAGGCGGTGCTCCAGCCGTGCACCGCCTCGAAGGCGCTGGGCAGATACGTGATCAGGGCGACGAACCCGATGGCACCGGCGACCGGAACGAGTGCCATGCGCATGAACGGCTCGTTGCGCAGGATGGACAGGTCCAGCAGCGGGCCGGACTCGATGCTCTCGTGCTTCCCGGGCGGCAGGGCGGGGGAGCCGGCCAGGGCCAGCAGCATCAGTGCCGCGTGCAGCACGAACACGCCCCGCCAGCCCACCAGGCCGACCGTCGCACCCGCGATCATGGGGCCGGAGGCCAGGCCGAAGCCGGATACCGCACCGAAGGCGGTGAAGGCCCTGGTCCGCGCCGTCCCACTGTAGGTGTGCGAGATGATGGTGGCGGAGCCGGTCAGCACGGATGCGGCCCCGATCCCGGCGATCACCCGGGCGATGTCGAGCATCAGCAGGCTGTCGGCCATGCTGCTCAGCACCGAACCGGTGAACATCAGCGCCATGCCGGCCTGCAGGGCGCGGCGGTAGCCCACCCGGTCGGACAGGCGTCCCCACACGATCGTGAAGAGCGCAAAGCAGATGTTGAACCCGTTCACCACGAACTGCAGGCTCTCCGGCTGTGAGCCCAGGTCGCGGGCGATGGCCGGCAGGGCGACGGCGGTTCCGGCGAGGGACAACGGCAGCACGAACTGGGCGCCGATGGTCACCGGGAGGACCAAGGGACTGGGGCGGCTGGTGGGTGTCAAGGTGTCGGCTGGCATTACCCCCCCTTTCAGGGATCGTCGGTCAACGGGCAGGTTTTTGGAGCTGAGTGGGGTATGAGTCGCCGCGCGGCCACGATCCGATGAGGAGGTCCGGCTGTCTGCGGCTCAGCCGTTCTCCGGATCTGGATGTGGTGGCCCAGATCGGCTGTGGCGAGGTCAGGGCTTGGTGGAGCGGTAGCGCGGTGCGATGTGGCCCTACGACGGGCCGAGGTTTCACGCCCTGACGAAACTCACCCTAGCGAGGTCCGACGCAGAAACAAACCTTTGGGAAGGTTTTTTTTGCCGGAGTCTTCCTCCGCCGTACACAAAGGATGGTGCTGGGGCGGGTTCGGCCTGGTCAGGGCGGCGGTCGGCCCCGGCGGGGCCTCACCGGCAGGGCAGGGGAAGGCGCAGCGCCTCGTCGTGATCGGGCATGGTTTCGGGACTTCCGTCCTGCCGGAAGCCGGGTTCTGCCGGGTGGGGAGAACGCGCGACCACGGCCGGTCCCCGGCGCGCGGTGGTCGTGTTCGCCGCGCCACGGCGCGCCGACCGATCGAGCCCGCCGTCCACAGTGGTGCGGGCGGGCTCGGCGGCCGGTACCCGGTGGCCTGGCGTGCTCAGCCGGCCACCGGGGCGCGATACCACGACTCTGGCCGGAACAACCGTCGGTCGACGGGACCCGAAGCGGTGCCGGTGACCAGGCTCAGGCGTATCAAGGGCTACCAGCTTCGGCGATGCGTGGCGTGCGTCCGCACCCAGGCCGCCGCGCCAGCCTCCGGATCGAGCATGGGATGGCGTACGGCGGTCAGCACGTCACGCCATCGCCGCTGGAGCGCCCCACCCACGACACCACCCGTCCCGGCTGCGGCCCACAGCGCATCGACCGCCTCCCGGCAGAGCTGGGCCGCGAACGGAACGGTCAGGCGGTTCAGCCCGCTCTCCAACGGTCCGACCTCGCCGTTGTCGGCCCGGGCCGCCGCCTGCCGCATCAGCAGTCCGGCCGTCTCCACCCGGGCGGCGGCGGCACCGAGCGCCCGTTGCGAGGTCGAGCCCGGGGCGGGCGGTTCGCCCGCCACAGCTTCGTGCACCGCGGACCGGGCGGACCCCCACACCGGTGCGGCGAACAACAGGGAGGCGACCAGCGGGTACGGCACCGAATGGCAGCGGGCCGCCGACGGGGAGGACGGGCGTGTCAGGTCGTCGAGGGTGAAGGTGCGGTGTGCGGGCACGGTGACGGCGCGCACGACGACCGTGTGACTGCCAGTGCCGCGCAGGCCGAGCGCGTCCCAGGTGACCTCCACGGTGACCTCGGCGGTGGGGACGGCGAACACCCGGTGTTCGTTCTCCCCCGTCAGCGCGGCCAGGAGCACCCACTCGGCCCACTCGATGCCACTGGCGTATCGCCAGGTGCCGTCCAGACGCCAGCCGCCCGGCTGTGGTGTGGCCACGCCCTGAGGTGGCATCACCGAGGCGGCGATCAGTACGTCCGGCGACGATCCCCAGACGTCGTGACGGCCGGCCGCCGGCAGGTAGGCGGCCAGCCGGCCGTGCGCGGCGAACAGCGTCGCGCACCACGCGACCGAGGTGCAGGAGCCGGCCAGGGTGGCCGAGGCGCTCACCAGCTCACCGAATCCCCCTGCGGTGCCGCCCCACTCGGCTGGCACGAAGTGACGGGCGAACCGGGCCGCGCGTACGCCCTCCATGACGTCAGCACACAGGCGACCCGTGGAGTCCGCCCCGGCGGCCGTGGCGGCGGCACGCACCAGCAGGTTGTCCGGGGCGGTCAGCACGGACCCGGTCCGTCGACCGTGGCCTCCAGCAGGATCCTCCCGTGCTGTTCGGCGGTGAATCCCTGTTGCCGGCGCCGGATCAGGACGGGGGCGTCGAGCTCCGCGAACCGGCGGAACCGCGCCTCCACGATGGTGGCGGCCCGTCCTGGATCGCCGTCCCTGCACGCGGCGAAGGCCTGGCGCACGCCCTCCAGCAGCACCATGCCAGGAACGTGATCGCTGGGGTGATCGAACAGGACGGGATGGGCGGGATCCGGACGCAGTAGCCATGGCCCGGACTCGGGGCCGGCCAGCACGACGTCGCGGGGTCGCCGCCGGCCGACCCGGGTGGCCGAGAGCCGGTCGCCCGGTACGGCCGGCGTGGCTGGGCCGTCGGGGATCACCGCAGCACCGGTGGGCCACCGTACGTCGTGATAGCGGCCAGCTTCCATCGTGTGCCAGGTGACCCGCGCCCGTGCGAGGGTCCGTCCGGCGACCTGGATCCACGCCGTCATGGCGGTCCGGGTTCGCCCCGGATCTCGCCCGTCGTGCCGGCAGTGGGCGACGACCTCCACCGGCAGCCGGCCACCCGCGGTGTGTGCGCCGTCCTGCACCTCGACATGGAGCGAGCCGAGCACGAACATGTGATCATGAGGAATGCCGAGGCGTTCGTGAGCGATGAGGATGCCTGTCTGCCGGATCGTCTCGGCGACCAGCAACGGATCGATCTGGCCGTACCGATCCGGGTGATACAGGGGATGGTCGGCCGGCCATGACGCGGGCACCAGGTACTGGTCCGCTCCGAGTCGTCGTGACCGTCCCTTCAGGAGCACCGCCTCGACCCGGCGCTTGTGGACCGCGGTGGAGGGCAGGCCGGATACCCGGTGCCGCCGGATCGTGGGCAGGGCGGCGGGACGCGAGCGGGACATGGATGCATCTCGAAGCATCAGAGATTCTCCCGGTCGTAGCGCCGGGCGGCAGGCATCCGTGGCATGCCGCCTCGGCGCGGGGCTACTGGGTGCTCTGATAAAAATACCTACGCAACGGTATGTTGCAAGAGGGGTCGACGACCCGCGGATAGGACCTGAACCGCGACGGCGAGGCCCATCAGTGAGAAGAGGTATGCGATGAACGATCAGTGGAGGTCTTCGCGACGGTCCGCCAGGAAGCCGCGTCAGATGCACGCGCCCCGCCAGGACCGGGCGGTGCGCACCCACGGGCTGCTGCTCGGTGCGGCCGCCGGCCTCTTCGCCGAGCGAGGATTCCGGAACACCTCCCTGCAGGACGTCGCCGAAGCGATCGACATGACCAAGGGTGCCGTGTACTTCTACTTCCCCAACAAGGAGTCCCTGGCGCGGGCGGTCGTCGAGGAGCACTACGCCCGCTGGCCGAAGATGCTGGAGGAGGTCTCCAGCCAGGGTCTCGATCCGTTCGCGACCATGATCGCCATGCTCGACCGAGCCGCGCTCGCCTTCCGCGACGACGTCATCATTCGGGCGGGAGCGCGGCTGCAGATCGAACGCGACCTCATCGACGTGGAACTGCCGACCCCCTATCTCGGCTGGACCACACTTCTCACCGACCTGCTCGAGGCCGCCGCGCGCGAGGGTCAACTGGCCGCCGGGGTCGACCCGGCACGGGTCGCCCGGGTGCTGGTGGCGACGTTCTTCGGCGTCCAGCACATCTCCGAGCAGCTGCACCATCGGAAGGACCTGCTCGAGCGGTGGGGCGAGGCCGGTCAGCTCCTGCTGTCGTCGATCGTGGCCACACCAGGTCAGAACATCGTCGAATCATGACGAGACGATCGATCTGCATCGACTCGGGGCAAGCTGGTGGACCGTGTCCGCGCGGCGGGTCGCCCCGTTCGTGGCCGGTCCGCAACCGCTGCGGCGTTCCCGAGACCGCTGTCGCGGTGCCGAGGTCACGCGGCGCTGCTCCGGAGGTCTACGGCCGACCGCGCCGGCCCGGATCGCCGCCGGTCGGGCCGAGCGCGCTGCGGGCGGGACGGTCCCGGGGGCGGGTGGCCAGCCGCAGGGAAGGGCCGGTGTGCTCCATCGCCCGCTGCACCGCCCGGTAGATCTGCCCGAAGCGCTGCGCGTCGCCGGTACGTAGCAGCAGCACGGGCTGTTCCCGCCAGCGGATCCACAGCTCGCGCTGCCGGCTCCCCCGGTCGTAGGACCGGTCCAGGTGGTTGAAGAGGAAGTCGGCGATCGGCCCGACGGCCAGCCCGACCAGGACCGACGCCCCCACGATGGCGATCGTGACGGTGGGGGAGCGGCGCAGCCACACGGCCACCGCGATGCCGATCACCGCGGCCACCAGCGGACCGGCCAGGGCCGCGCCGATCGCGCCCCGCCCGGCCAGCACCCGCCAGGAGCGGCTGCCCCGGCGGTGCCAGACCAGGCCGATCTCGGCCAGGGGGAAGGCCCGACCGTCGACCCGGATGGCGGTGGAGGTGACCTGCACCGACCGGTCGTCGTAGTACGTGATCATCGCTGGACTCCCGACCGAGGGTGGGCGAACACCAGACTACGTACCCCAACGACCCGGGTCGTAAGGTTGGCACGCGACTTCGACGAGGAAGTGAGGGCAGCGTGAGCGAGTTCGTGCGGCTGGAGACCAGGGACGGCATCGGCACCATCCGGCTGGAGCGGCCGCCGATGAACGCGCTCAACAAGCAGGTCCAGGAGGAGTTGCGGGCCGCCGCCACGGCGGCCGCCGCCGACCCGGCCGTCCGGGCCGTCATCGTGTACGGCGGGGAGAAGGTCTTCGCCGCCGGCGCGGACATCAAGGAGATGGCCGACATGTCCTACGTGGACATGGCGGAGCGGGCCGCCGACCTCTCCAGCGCCCTCGGCGCGCTCGCCCGGATTCCCAAGCCGGTGGTCGCCGCGATCACCGGGTACGCCCTCGGCGGCGGCTGCGAGCTGGCGCTTGCCTGTGACTGGCGGGTGGTGGCCGAGGACGCCAAGCTCGGCCAGCCGGAGATCAAGCTCGGCGTCATCCCCGGTGCCGGTGGCACCCAGCGGCTCGCCCGGCTGGTCGGCCCGGCCCGCGCCAAGGATCTGATCATGTCCGGGCGGATGGTGGACGCGGCGGAGGCGCTACGGATCGGGCTGGCCGACCGGGTCGCCCCGGCGGCCGAGGTCTACGACACCGCCGTCGCGCTGGTGCGCCCGTACCTCACCGGGCCGGTGCAGGCGCTGCGGGCGGCGAAGCTGGCGGTCGACGCCGGTCTGGACATGGACCTCACCTCCGGGCTCGCCTGGGAGAGTCAGCTCTTCGCCGCGCTCTTCGCCACCGACGACCGGCGTGAGGGCATGGCCGCCTTCGTCGAGAAGCGCAAGCCGGACTTCACCGGGCGCTGATCGGCTTCACCGGGCGCTGATCCCGGCCCCCGGGCGAGAAGTGTTCACATCCTGCCTACCGGCCAGTAGCGTGTGACTCCGGTCACGGACGAGGGGAGCGGCGATGACGGAACGGGTCGAGGGTCACGGCGGAGCGCTGGCGTTGGCGGCACTGCGGGCGCACGGCGTACGGGAGATGTTCACCCTCTCCGGCGGGCACGTCTTCCCGCTCTACGACGCCGCCCACAGCACCGACTTCCCGATCTACGACGTCCGGCACGAGCAGTCCGCCGTCTTCGCCGCCGAGGCGGTGGCCAAGCTCCAGCGTCGCCCCGGCCTCGCCGTGCTCACCGCCGGCCCCGGCGTCACCAACGGCATCTCCGGCATGACCAGCGCCTTCTTCAACGCCTCACCGGTGCTGGTGCTGGGCGGGCGGGCCCCGCAGTTCCGCTGGGGCGCAGGCAGCCTCCAGGAGATGGACCACCTGCCGCTGGTGGCCCCGGTCACCAAGCACGCCGAGACGGTGTTCAGCGCCGACGACATCCCCCGCGCGGTCTCCGCCGCGCTGACCACCGCGCTCACCCCGCACCGGGGCCCGGTCTTCCTCGACTTCCCGCTGGAGGCGATCTTCTCCGTCGGCGACGCCGAACTGGCCGCCCCGGCCGCGATCGCCCCGGTCGAACCCGACCCGGACGAGGTGACGAAGGCGGCCCGGCTGATCGCCGCCGCCACCCGTCCGGTGATCATCGCGGGTTCCGACGTGTACGCCGGCAACGCGGTCGCCGCGCTCCGCGAGGCCGCCGAGGCGTTGCAGGTGCCGGTCTTCACCAACGGCATGGGGCGTGGCGCGCTGCCGCCCGAGCACCCGCTCGCCTTCGCCAAGGCCCGGCGGACCGCGCTGAACGACGCCGACGTGGTGGTGGTCGTCGGCACCCCACTGGACTTCCGGCTCAGCTTCGGCGACTTCGGCGACGCGGCGGTCGTGCACGTCGTCGACGCCCCCACCCAGCGGGCCGGGCACGTCCAGCCGGCTGCCAGCCCCGCCGGTGACCTGCGGCTGATCCTGTCCGCCTTCGCCGACCACACCGGCGACCGGGCCGACCACGCCGACTGGATCGCCCGGCTGCGGACCGCCGAGGACGCGGCGAAGGCACGCGACGCCGGGGAGATGGCCGCCGAGACCGACCCGATCCGCCCGGCCCGGGTCTACGGCGAACTGCGCCGGGCCCTCGCCCCGGACGCGATCACCATCGGCGACGGCGGCGACTTCGTCTCGTACGCCGGCCGCTACCTGGAGCCGTCGCAGCCCGGCACCTGGCTCGACCCCGGCCCGTACGGCTGCCTCGGCACCGGCCTGGGCTATGCGATGGGGGCCCGGGTCAGCCACCCCGACCGGCAGATCTGCGTGCTGATGGGCGACGGCGCGGCCGGCTTCTCGCTGATGGACGTCGAGTCGCTGGTCCGGCAGCGGCTGCCGGTGGTGATCGTGGTCGGCAACAACGGCATCTGGGGTCTGGAGAAGCACCCGATGCGGGCCATGTACGGCTACGACGTGGCCGCCGACCTCCAGCCCGAGCTGCGCTACGACAAGGTGGTCGAGGCGCTCGGCGGGGCCGGGGAGACGGTGGCGAAGGCCGGCGACCTCGGCCCGGCCCTGGGTCGGGCGTTCGACGCCGGGGTGCCGTACCTGGTCAACGTGCTCACCGACCCGGCCGACGCGTACCCGCGCTCGTCGAACCTGGCCTGACTGCGCGGCGCGCGACCGCCGTCGGACCCGGCGGCGGTCGGGCGCGGCCGTGCGCGGATAAATCGGCGGAATGTCAGCGGCGACACACGTAACGTCAGACCCCTCGCTCATCGTTGGACGATCCAGCGATAACGACGGGAGTTCTGATGACATTCGCCATCCGCGCCGAGGGGCTGGTGCGCCGGTTCGGCGCCACCACCGCCCTGGCCGGGGTCGACCTTGAGGTGCCCACCGGGACCGTGTTCGGGCTGCTCGGCCCCAACGGCGCCGGCAAGACCACCGCGGTCCGGGTGCTCGCCACCCTGCTCACCCCCGACGAGGGGCACGCCACCGTCGGCGGGTACGACGTCCGTCGCGACGCCCACCAGGTCCGCCAGTTGATCGGCCTCACCGGCCAGTACGCCTCGGTCGACGAGAACCTGACCGGCACCGAGAACCTGCTGCTCATCGGCCGCCTGCTGGGCCTGTCCCGGCGCGATGCCCGGGCCCGGGCCGCCGAGCTGCTGGCCGGGTTCCAGCTCACCGACGCCGCCGGCCGGGCCGCGAAGACCTACTCCGGCGGCATGCGCCGGCGGCTCGACCTGGCGGCCAGCCTGGTCGGTCGGCCGCAGGTGCTCTTCCTCGACGAGCCGACCACCGGTCTCGACCCGCGCAGCCGCAACGACCTGTGGGACATCGTCCGGGGTCTGGTCGCCGAGGGGGTGACCGTGCTGCTGACCACGCAGTACCTGGAGGAGGCCGACCAGTTGGCCGACGAGATCGCCGTGGTCGACCACGGTCGGGTGATCGCCCAGGGCACCCCGGAGGAGCTGAAGTCCAAGACCGGCGGCCAGGTGCTGACCGTCCGGCCGGTCGAGGCCGCCCACCTGCCCGTCGTGCTGGCCGTGGTCCGCGAGGTGACCGGGGCCACCCCGGAGGTCAACCAGACCACGGTCGCCGCGCCGGTCACCGGTCCGGGCGCGCTGCCCGCCGTGGTCCGCCGGCTCGACGACGCCGAGGTGCAGGTCGCCGAGTTGGCCCTGCGCGGGTCCAGCCTCGACGAGGTGTTCCTCTCCCTCACCGGCCACCGGGCCGAGGACGACACGGCCGACCTCGCCGACACCGCCGACACCCTGGAAGGGAGCCCGGCATGACCGCCGCGACCGTCGCCGCCCCGTCGGCCCGACCCGCACCGACCCGCCGGCTCAGCCCGGCCGCCGGCCTGCGGCACACCGGCACGCTGGCCTGGCGCAGCCTGGTGCAGATCAAGCACAACCCGATGGAACTGCTCGACCTGAGCATCCAACCGGTGATGTTCGTGCTGCTCTTCACGTACGTCTTCGGCGGGGCGATCTCCGGCAGCCCGGGGGAGTACCTCACCTTCGCGCTGCCCGGCATCATCGTGCAGAACGCCTTCTTCGCCACCATGACCACCGGCTTCGGGCTCAACCAGGATCTCACCAAGGGCGTCTTCGACCGGTTGCGGTCGCTGCCCGTCGCCCGCTGGTCCCCGCTCGCCGGCCGGATCGTCGCCGACACGGTCAAGCAGGCATGGTCGTTGACCCTGCTGCTCGGCGTCGGGATGCTCCTCGGCTTCCGGCTCGGTAACGGCCTGTTCGGCCTGCTCGCCGCGTTCGCCCTGCTGCTGGTCTTCTCGCTGGCCGCCGCCTGGATGTCGGTTCTGGTCGGGGTGCTGGTCAGCGAGCCGGACAAGGTGCAGATCTTCGGCTTCACGGTGATCTTCCCGCTCAGCTTCACCAGCAACGCCTTCGTGCCGACCGAGACCATGCCGTCCTGGCTCCAGCACTGGGTCGAGGTGAACCCGGTGACCATCCTGGCGAACGCGCTGCGGGGCCTGCTGGTCGGCGGGCCGGTCGCCGGGCCGGTGGTCCAGTCGCTGCTCTGGGCGGTCGTCATCGCCGCCATCTTCGCCCCGCTCGCGGTGCGGGGCCTACGCCGTCGGCTGTGACCCTGCGGCGGCGGCCGGAGGCCAACAGGCGGTGCCCCCGCAGTGGTGGCCGGAGGGTCACAGGTGGTGACCCCCGGGCGGTGCCCGGAGGCCATGAGGCGGTGATCCCGGGGCAGCCTCGGGCGGACCATCGGCGGTGACCCCGGCGGCGTCCGGACGCCGCCGTGCCGGGTGTCCCGGCCGGACCCAGGGTCGGGCGGGACACCCGTGGTCGGAGGTGGCCCGGCGTGGACCGGGTCACCCCGACGGGATCAGATCTCGGGTCGGTCGCCCTCGCGGGGCCGCTCACCGTCGTGGGGCGAGGCGTCCTCCCGGGGCGGCGGGCGGTCGGCGGGCGGTGTGTGGTCACGCGACGGCGCGCCGTCGTGGGATGGCGCGCCGGTGTGGGGCTGGTCGCCGTCGTGGCGGCGCAGATCGTCCTCCCGACGGCGCAGGTCCTCCTCCCAGCGTTGGAAGAGGGCGTTGTCGTCCCGGCGGGCCCGTTCGTCGATCGACTTCAGGAACTCGGGGTTGTCGTCGGGTGCGACGGGCCGCCGGGAGCCGGGGCCGGACGGCCAACCACCGCGCCGGCCTCCCTCCGGGGCGGGGCGACCGGCGAGGAACCAGGCGATCGAGCCGACCAGCGGGAAGACCAGGATGATCAGGACCCAGGCGAACCGGGGCAGCCCCCGGATCGCCCCGTCCTCAGCGGAGAGGCAACTGATCAGCGCGCAGGCGGCGAGCACCACCTGGAGCAGGAACAACAGCACATAGAGCCGGGCCATGCCCCCATCATGGCGCAGCCGCGCGCGTCACCACATCCCACGCAGCACCAGCGACACGCACAGCAGCGCCAGACCGACCGTGCCGAGGGCGACCAGCGGAACGGCCCGGGTGTCGATCCGGGCCTGCCGGCGACCGGTGGCCCGCCCCCAGCCCACCACCAGCGTCGCCCACCAGGTCAGCACGGTCACCCCGGCGAGCAGCGCGCCGGCGGTGTCGCCGGTCAGCGCCAACCGGACCGCCAGCACGGTCACCACCGTGTACGCCAGCCCCATGCGCCGCCAGGCCAGTCGGGTGCGTTCGGGTTGCAGGCCGGGATCGCCGCCACCGGGGGCGCTCCCGCGCGGCGGGACGCCGCTCACCGGACGCTCATGCCCTTCGCCAGGACGGCCACCACCAGCAGCAGCGCGCCCACCGCCACGATCAGGGCGAGGACGGCCGGGAAGCGGGAGGCCGGCAGGCGTTCGCCGAGCCGGATGGCCCGTTCGGTGCGGGACCAGTGGTCCACCGCCCGGACGGCGACGGTCGCGCCGAGCAGCAGCAGCGCCACGGCGATCGCCTCCCGCAGGTGGCGCAGCGGTAGCGGCGGGAGGAACTGGGCGGCGGCCAGCCCACCGGCGATCAGCGCCAGCCCGGTGCGCAGCCAGGCCAGGAAGGTCCGCTCGTTGGCCAGCGAGAAGCGGTAGTCGGGGGTGGTGCCCACGGAGTTGAGGTCCGACGGGTCGAACCACCGTCTGATCGCCTGCCACACGACGCCGATTATCCGCTTTGTCGCCGACATAGCCTGGAGCGATGACCGATCTTGACGCCAACATCCTGCGCGACAGCTACGACCGGCAGATCCGACCGGAGATCCCCGACCCGGTCCCGGCCGGGGTGACCGTCGAACGCGACGGGCCGCTGGTGCGGGTGCTGGGCCTGGACCACGGCGGCTTCCTCACTTACCGCACCCTGGACGGGCTGGTCGGGGACGAGTTGGACGCGCTGATCGCCCGGCAGGTCGCGCTGTTCCGGCAGCGCGGCGAGTCGGTGGAGTGGAAGCACAACAGCCACGACGAGCCCGCCGACCTGCCGGACCGGCTGCGTGCCGCCGGCTTCGTGCCGGAGGACCGCGAGACCGTCCTGATCGGGCCGGTCGCGCCGCTGGCGGGCGCCGTGCCGGTGCTCCCCGAAGGGGTACGGCTGCGGGAGGTCACCGGTCGGGTCGACCTGGAGCGGATCGCCGCGATGGAGGAGGAGGTCTGGCGCAGCGACCGTTCCCACCTGGTCACCGGCCTGGCCCGGGAGATCGAGGCGGACCCGCAGTCGATCACCGTGGTGGTGGCCGAGGCGGGGGAGACGGTGGTCAGCGCCGGTTGGGTGCGCTATCTCAACGACACCGGCTTCGCCAGCCTCTGGGGTGGTTCGACGCTCGCCCAGTGGCGACGTCGGGGCATCTACCGGGCGCTGGTGGCCTACCGGGCCCGGCTCGCCGACCAGCGGGGCAAGGCACTGTTGCAGGTGGACGCCTCGGAGGACAGCCGGCCGATCCTGGAGCGACTCGGCTTCGTCCCGGTCACCACGACCACCCCCTACGTCTACACTCCGTGATGATGGAGCAGCGGCTGACGGACGACGAGCAGCAGGTTCTCAAGACGGGTGCCTTCGGGGCGGTCTTCCTGGTGTCGAACGCCGATCCGGGCGTGTTCGCGATGATCCGGGAGAGCTTCGCCGCGTCCGGAGCGTTCGCCGAGGCCAGTGGCCTGGTCAAGGAGGCGCTCACCGCCGGCTCGCTGCCCCGGTTGCCCCGGGATTCGACTCTGGAGATCGAGTCGGTGGTGTTGCCGGCGTTGGGGCGCGCGGTGGACATCCTGCGGGCGAAGTCGCCGGCCGACCTGTCGGCGTACCGCGAGCTGGTGTTGGCCGCCGCGGAGCAGGTGGCCCGCGCGCACCGTGGGGTGACGCCGGCCGAGGCGGACGCCATCGCGCGGATCAGGACCGCACTGGCCGGGCCCGTCGAGCCGGCCTGATCCGGTCGCGCTGGCTCGGACGCGCTTGCCGTCGCGGTGAGCTGTGTCACCGCGGGTGACCCGAAGGGTTAACCTACTGGCAGGTAACATTGCGTTCGTGGGTAACTGCACAGCAGCCCGCGGTTGACCGGGTGTCAACGACGCGCAAAGCTCCGCCCTTAACCGGGCGAGCAGATCGCACACCACCAACAGGAGGGTTGTCGAATCGCGATGAACATCGTCGTACTCGTCAAGCAGGTGCCTGATTCGGGCGCGGACCGCAACCTGCGTGCTGACGACAACACCGTCGACCGCGGTTCGGCGAACAACGTCATCAACGAGATGGACGAGTACGCCATCGAGGAGGCGCTGAAGATCAAGGAAGCGCACGGTGGCGAGGTCACCATCCTGACCATGGGACCGGACCGGGCCACCGAGTCGATCCGCAAGGCGCTCTCCATGGGCCCGGACTCCGCCGTGCACGTCCTCGACGACGCCCTGCACGGGTCCTGCGCGGTGGCCACCTCGAAGGTGCTCGCCGCCGCCCTCGGGCAGTTGGGTGCCGACCTGGTGATCTGCGGCGCCGAGTCGACCGACGGTCGGGTCCAGGTCATGCCGCACATGCTCGCCGAGCGGTTGGGGGTCGCCGCGTTGACCGGTGCCCGCAAGCTCACCGTCGACGGCGGCACGCTGACCGTGGAGCGGCAGACCGAGGAGGGCTACGAGGTGGTCACCGCCTCGACCCCGGCCGTGGTCTCCGTCTGGGACACCATCAACGAGCCGCGCTACCCCTCCTTCAAGGGCATCATGGCCGCCAAGAAGAAGCCGGTCCGGACGTTGTCCCTGGCCGACCTGGGCGTCGCGCCGACCGAGGTGGGTTTCGAGGGCGCGACCAGCGCCGTCGTCGAGCACACCAGGCGTCCGCCGCGCTCCGGCGGCGCCAAGATCACCGACGAGGGCGAGGGCGGCGTCAAGCTGGTCGAGTTCCTCGCCACCGAGAAGTTCGTCTGAGGGGTCTGAACATGGCTGAGGTACTCGTCGTCGTCGAAGCCACCAGGGAGTTCGGCGTCAAGAAGGTCACCCTGGAAATGCTCACCCTGGCCCGCGAGCTGGGCACCCCGAGCGCCGTGGTGCTCGGTGGCGCCGGTGCCGCCGAGGCGCTGAGCGCCAAACTCGGTGAGTACGGCGCGGAGAAGATCTACGCCGCCGAGAGCGAGGAGATCGACGGTCACCTGGTGGCTCCCAAGGCGACCGTGCTGGCCGAACTGGTCAACCGGGTGCAGCCGGCCGCCGTCCTGCTGGCGTCGGCCCAGGAGGGCAAGGAGATCGCCGCCCGGCTGGCCGTCAAGCTGGACAACGGCATCCTGACCGACGTGGTGGGCCTCGACGCCGACGGCACCGCCACCCAGGTCGCCTTCGCCGGCTCCACCATCGTCAAGTCCAAGGTCACCAAGGGTCTGCCGCTGGTCACCGTACGGCCCAACTCGGTCACCCCGACCCCGGCGGCGGCCACTCCGGCCGTCGAGCAGCTCACCGTGGCGGTCACCGACACCGACAAGCTGGCCCGGGTCGTCGAGCGGGTGGCCGAGCAGAAGGGCTCCCGCCCCGAGCTGACCGAGGCCGGCATCGTCGTCTCCGGTGGTCGTGGTGTCGGCAACGCCGACAACTTCAAGCTGGTCGAGGAGTTGGCCGACCTGCTCGGTGGCGCGGTCGGCGCGTCCCGGGCGGCCGTCGACTCCGGTTACTACCCGCACCAGTTCCAGGTCGGGCAGACCGGCAAGACCGTCTCCCCGCAGCTCTATGTCGCGCTGGGCATCTCCGGCGCGATCCAGCACCGGGCCGGCATGCAGACGTCGAAGACGATCGTCGCCGTGAACAAGGACGGCGAGGCCCCGATCTTCGAGCTGGCCGACTACGGCGTGGTGGGCGACCTTTTCAAGATCGTGCCGCAGGCCGCCGAGGAGATCCGCAAGCGCAAGTGACCCGACCCGGGTCCGCACCGAGCCGCCGTCCGGTCCGCCGGGCGGCGGCTCCGTCGTGGTGAGGGCGCTGTGGTCGGCGGGCGGGTGGCGGCGCGGTCGTCGGTGCGGCGGTGTCGTCGGAGGGCGGTGGCTGCGGTGCCCGCCGACCCCGACCCGACCGTCGGCATTCCGGAGCGCCCCGGGTGCGGACCCGGGTTCCGGCTGCGGTGCGGGGAGCTGATCGGCGGGCCGGGGAGCTGAACCGGCCCACCGATCAGCCCGTCAAGGTGCCCCTCAGCAGGCTGTCGCCGGAGTGGGCGGGCTGGTTGTCGTACTGCTCGGCGGAGACGTCGACCACCGAATACTCCTGGAGATCCACATTCGGGGGCAGGGGCAGCAGGGCGTCACCCGAGCTACCGCGCAACACACCCACCGAGAACATCTCCATGGTCGTCGGATTGATCAGCCAGACCTCGTAGTACCCCGGAACGTCCGGGAGATTCGCGACGTGCAGATGTAGTCGCCCGTCGGCGAAGACCCGGGCGTCACCGTTGGCGTCCTTCGGCGTGCTGCCGTACGCGGCCAACGGCGCGCTGGCCAGCACCTCCTGCCGGGGCGCGGGTTCCCGGTCGCCGAGGACGGCGACGGTGCCGAGCACCGCGACCGCCGCGGCCGCGGTCGCCGTGACGACCGTGGTCGCCCAGCGGGGCCACCGTCGGCCCCGTCGGGACCGGCCCGCCGGTCGCCCGGCGGCCCGCTCCGCGTCCGGGTACGGCGACTGCCGCCGACGGGCGTCCGGCCGGTCACCGGTCACCGCCGACGGATGCCGGCGCGGGACGTCGGGTCGGCCCTCGGTCGCGGGCTGCGCCGGCCCTGGCCGTACCTCCGGCAGATCCTGGCGGTGGGCCTCGGCCAGGGCCGGCACCTCCGCGACGGTGTCGAGTTCGGCCAGGATGCCCGCCCACAGGTGGGCCGGCGGGTCGGGCAGGGCGTGCAGGCCCTGGGTGTCCGCGCCCAGCCCGGCGACGTGCCGAAGGGTGTCCAGCTCGCCCCGACAGGTCACGCAGCCGCCGAGGTGGTCGGTCTCACCGTGGTCCGCCTCGCTCTCACCGAGCGCCAGAAAGACCAGCCGGTCGTGGTCCAGGTGCTGCACCGTCCACCTCCCATCTGCGTTTCAAGCTCGCCATGCCCCGTCTGATGTGGCTCTTGACCGTGCCCAACGGCACTCCGGTCACCGTCGCGATCTGTTGGTGTGTCAGGTCGTCGTAGAAGGCCAGTTCCAACATCCGCCGCTGGTCGTCCGGGAGCCGGGCCAGCTCGTCGGCGACCACCAGCCGGTCGACCACGACGTCCGGGTCGACGCCGGTGGCGACCGGCTCGGGCAGTTGCCGGACCGTCTCCACCACCCGCATCTCCCGGGCCGAGGCGCGCAGCCGGTCGATCACCTTGCGTCGGCCGATGCCGAGCAGCCAACCGATCAGTGAGCCCTTGGTCGGATCGAAGGTGTCCCGCCCCAGCCAGGCGGCGACGAACGTCGCCTGGGTCACGTCCTCCGCGTCGCTGCGGTTGGCCAACGTGCTGGTGGCCAGGTGGAGCACCGCCCGGCCGAACCGGTCGTACGCCTCCCGCAGCGCGGTCTCGTCACCCGCCCGGAAGCGCGCGGCCAGCTCGTCGGGGGGTGGGGGTTCGGCTTCCTGTCCTGCTGTTCCCACCGCTGTCACCGGGCGGGTCGCCTTCCCTGGGGCATGCCCGACTGTAGCTCCCACAGCCGTCGCCCCACTCTCCCGGTCCGTGTCCGCCTCCACTCGTCTCACCTGCTCTTCGTCGCCGGGGCCGGCCCCGGATGCACCCCGGACGGAGAAAAAGAAAGTGGTGTGCGGTGCATCCGGCGGTGCGACGGGCGGCGTAACCCGTTCTGCAAGCCAGACCTGACGAACCAGTACCAATCACCAGGAGGCAGACATGCAGCTCGCTATCTTCCGTCGGGTCGCCGCAGGCGGCGCGGTGGCCGCCCTGGCCTTCGCGGGCGTCGGCGCCGCGACCACGGGCCCGGCGTACGCCGCCTCGTCCAAGGTCTCCGTCGTGCACGGCATCCCGGACACCCCGGTCGACGTCTACGTCAACGGCAAGAAGACCCTCGACAACTTCAAGCCCGGCGACGTGGCCGGCCCGCTGACCCTGCCCGAGGGCGAGTACGACATCGCCCTGACCAAGCCGGGCGAGCCGGTCGGCAGCGCGATCCTCAAGGTCGACAACGCCGAGGTGCCCGGCGGCGCCGACATCAGCCTCGCCGCACACCTGGGCGCGGACGGCAAGCCGCAGATCACCCCGTTCGTCAACGACACCGCCAAGCTGGCCGCCGGCAAGGCCCGGCTGATCGTCCGGCACACCGCCGCCGCCCCGGCGGTCGACGTGCGGGCGGGTGGCAAGCCGGTCTTCGAGGACCTCACCAACCCGAAGGAGGCCAAGGCGGACGTCGACGCGGGCACGGTCAAGGCCGACGTGGTGCTGGCCGGCACCGACACCGTGGCGATCGGCCCGGCGGACCTCAACCTCAAGGAGGGCACCGCCACCATCGTCTACGCGATCGGTTCCGCCGAGGCCAAGAACCTCGACCTGGCCGCCCAGACCATCACCGGCCTGCACTCCGCGCCGGGCGGGGTGCCCAGCGGCACCGGCGGGCAGGCCGGCACCGGCGTCGACACCTGGTGGTACGTGCTGGCGGGTGCCGGCGTACTGCTGCTGGTCGGCGGCGGGGCGCGGGTGGCCACCACCCGGACCGGTCGCAGGTGACGGTGCGCCACCGCGGGGCGCTGGCGGCGATGGCCGCCGGCGTCGCCGCGCTCACCATCGCCACCCTGGTGGCGTGCGGATCGCAGCCGGCCGAGGACGTCGGCGGGGACGAGGCGGCGGCGCTGGCCACCGGCACGCCGACCCCGACGGCCGGAGCCGGCACCGGTGGTCCGTCGGTGCCGGTGACCGCCGGTGACCTGCCGACCGGCGAGCGGACCGTCCCGCCGGTGAAGCTGCGCATCCCGGCGATCGACGTCACCGCCACGGTCAACCCGGTGGGCGTCGACACCCGGACCGACGAGTTCGACGTCCCGCCGAGCGTGGACCAGATCGGCTGGTACCGCTACGGACCCGGGTTGGAGACCGACGCCGGCTCGGTGGTGATCGCCGGCCACGTCGACAGCTCCGAACAGGGCAAGGGGGCGTTCTTCCGGCTCCGCGAACTCGACCGGGGCGACACCCTCACCGCCACCGGCGCGGACGGGAAGCAGCGGCCCTACCGGGTCGTCGCCCGCGAGGAGTACGTCAAGACGAAGATCCCGCTGGACCGGTACTTCGCCCGGGACGGCAAACCGCGCCTCACGTTGATCACCTGCGGTGGCCCGTTCGACCCGAAGACCCGGCACTACCGGGACAACATCGTCGTCACCGCCGTACCGGCCTGATGCGCTGCCCTGCCGGCCCGGATGCCCTACGGAGCAGCGCGATGCGCGGCTGTGCCGGCCCGGCGTTCGGCCGGACCGGGACCGAGCCGGTCCCGGTCCGGCCGGGTCGGGCTGATCCACGCTTCGGTACGGGTGATCCGGTAGCCGACGCGCCGTGCCCCGGCCGTTACGCTGAACGGTGATGGCATACCTGGATCACGCGGCGACCACCCCGATGCTCGACGAGGCGTTGGCGGCGTACGTCGCCACCGCCCGCGAGGTCGGCAACGCGTCGTCGTTGCACGCGACGGGCCGGCGTGCCCGGCGTCGGGTGGAGGAGTCCCGCGAGCGGGTGGCTGCGGTGCTGGGCGCCCGCCCCTCCGAGGTCATCTTCACCGGCGGCGGTACGGAGAGCGACAACCTCGCCGTGAAGGGCATCTTCTGGGCCCGGCGAGCGGCCCGGTCCGACCGGGTCCGGGTGGTCTCCAGCGCGGTCGAGCACCACGCCGTGCTCGACGCGGTCGACTGGCTCGCCGACCACGAGGCCGCCGAGGTCGCCTGGTTGCCGACGGACGACGCCGGCAAACTCGACCCGGAGCGGCTGCGCGCCGAGTTGGCCGAGCACGCCGAGCGGGTCGCCGTGGTGACCGCGATGTGGGCCAACAACGAGGTCGGCACCGTACAGCCGGTGGCCGCGCTGGCCGCCGTGGCCGCCGAGCACGGGGTGCCGTTGCACACCGACGCCGTCCAGGCGGTCGGCCAGGTGCCGGTCGACTTCGCGGCCAGCGGGGCCTCCGCGCTCACCGTGACCGGACACAAGCTCGGCGGGCCGACCGGGGTCGGCGCGCTGCTGCTCGCCCGGGACGTCGCCGCCACCCCGCTGCTGCACGGCGGCGGTCAGGAGCGGGACGTCCGCTCCGGCACCCTGGACACCGCCGGCATCGTCGCCTTCGCCGTCGCCGTCGAGACCGCGGTCAAGGGCCAGCAGGAGTACGCGGCCCGGGTGGCCGCGCTCCGCGACGACCTGGTCCGGCGGGTCCGGGAGGCGGTGCCCGAGGTGGTGTTCAACGGCGACCCCGTCGACCGGCTGCCCGGCAACGCGCACTTCTCCTTCCCCGGATGCGAGGGGGACGCCCTGCTGCTCCTGCTCGACGCCCAGGGCATCGCCTGCTCCACCGGCTCGGCCTGCTCGGCGGGGGTGGCCCAGCCCAGCCACGTACTGCTGGCGATGGGTGCCGACCACGACCGGGCCCGCTCCTCGTTGCGCTTCACCCTCGGCCACACCAGCACCTCCGCCGACGTCGACGCCCTCATCGCCGCCCTCCCCACCGCCGTCGACCGAGCCCGCCGAGCCGCCGCCCTCCGCACCCCCCGCTAGCCTCCGCCCGTTACCCCCCGCCTCCGTCCCCCCTGTCCCGTCCCCCCTCTGTCCCGTCCTGCCCCGCCCCGGTGATCAAGAGAATTGCGTCAGAATCTGGCCGCCGGTTGACGCAAACCTCTTGATCACCCGCCCTCATCGGGCTGCCCTCGCCGGGCATCCACCCCGCCCGGCCGCACAAGCCCTCCAGCCCACCCCGTGGCCGGTGGCGGTGGTGGTGGTGTTCGGTGATCAAGAGGTTTAGGTCAGGAACGGGGGCTGGGATGACGCAAATCTCTTGATCACCGAGGCAGGCAGGGCAGGGCAGGGCGGGGCAGGGCGGGGCGGAGGCGGGGCGAGCGGGGGGGAGGGGGACCGGGAGGGGGAGGGAGGGCGGTGGGGTGGGTGGGTAGGGTTGGTGGGGAGAGGGGCGTGGGCTGGTGAGGGTTCTGGCGGCGATGTCGGGTGGGGTGGACTCCGCTGTCGCGGCGGCGCGGGCGGTGGCGGCCGGACACGACGTGACCGGGGTGCACCTGGCGCTGGCCCGCAACCCGCAGACCTTCCGGACCGGAGCCCGGGGGTGCTGCACACTGGAGGACTCCCGGGACGCGCGGCGGGCCGCCGACGTGATCGGCATTCCCTTCTACGTATGGGACATGGCCGAGCGGTTCCACGCCGACGTGGTGGACGACTTCGTCGCCGAGTACGCGGCCGGGCGTACCCCGAATCCGTGTCTGCGGTGCAATGAGAAGATCAAGTTCGCGGCGGTGCTGGACCGGGCCGTGGCGCTGGGCTTCGACGCCGTGGTCACCGGTCACCATGCCCGGCTCGGCCCCGACGGTCTGTTGCGCCGCAGCGTCGACCTCGCCAAGGACCAGTCGTACGTGCTGGCGGTGCTGACCCGCGCGCAGCTCGACCGGTCGGTGTTCCCGCTCGGTGACGCCACCAAGGCGGAGGTCCGCGCCGAGGCGGCCCGGCGTGACCTGGCGGTGGCCGAGAAGCCCGACTCGCACGACATCTGCTTCATCGCCGACGGCGACACCCGGGGCTTTCTCGCCGGGCGGCTCGGCGAGGCCCCCGGCGAGGTGGTCGACGCGTTGACCGGCGCGGTGGTCGGCAGCCACACCGGCGCGTACGCCTACACGGTGGGCCAGCGGCGGGGCCTGCACCTGGACCGGCCGGCCCCGGACGGGCGACCGCGATACGTGCTCTCCATCACCCCCAAGACCAACACGGTCACCGTCGGCCCCGCCGAGGCGCTGGAGGTTTCCCTGGTCCGCGCCACCCGTCCGGTCTGGACCGGTGGGGAGCGGCCGACCGCGCCGATCGAGTGCGAGGTGCAGTTGCGGGCGCACGGCGACGTCGTGCCGGCCACCGTGACCGTGGACGGCGACACGCTCGTCGCCGAGCTGCGCCGTCCGGTGCGCGGGGTGGCCGCCGGGCAGGCCGTCGTGGCGTACCGGCCGGACCCGGCCGGGGACGTGGTGCTCGGCTCCGCCACCATCACCGGCTGAACCCGGCCCCCGACCCCGGCGGCCGGGTGGGTCGCCCGGGGCCGGTTACCCTTCGGCAGTGACTCGACAGCAGCTCTGGCCCTGGCCGGCGGGCGCGGCGACCGGCATCGGTTCGCTGCCCGGCACCGACATCGCCGAGGCGCAACGGATCGTCGTCGGTGAACTGCCCGCCCTGCCCCACCTGCCCGAGTTGCCCGCCCGGGGGCCCGGCGCCGACCTGATCGGGCGGACCGGCGGGCTGCTCGTCGAGTTGCCGGTGGAGCTGTACGCCGCCCGCTGGCGGATCGCCCCCCGCCCCGGTCGGGACCTGCGCCGGGCCCGGGACCTGCTGGAACGTGACCTCGATCAGCTCGCCGAGCAGGCCGAGACGTACGCCGGGCCGGTGAAGGTGCAGGCGGCGGGGCCGTTCACCCTGGCCACGGCGGTGGAGCTGCCGATCGGCGGTCGGCTGCTGCGCGATCCGGGCGCGGTGCGGGAGCTGACCGCGTCGCTGGCCGAGGGGCTGCGGCTGCACGTCGAGGCGGTGGCCCGCCGGCTGCCCCGGGCGTCGGTGCTGCTCCAACTCGACGAGCCGTCGCTGCCGGCGGCGCTCGCCGGGCGGGTCCGCACCGAGAGCGGTCTGGGCACCTACCGACCGGTCGACACCACCGTCGCCCGTTCCCTGCTGAGCGAGGTCATCACCGCGGTCGGGGTGCCGACGGTGGTGCACTGCTGCGCGTCGGACGTGCCGCTGGAGCTGCTCCGTACCGCCGGGGCGGTCGGCGTGGCCCTGGACCTCGCCCTGCTCACCGACCTGGACCCGCTGGGCGAGGCGATCGACGCCGGTCTCGGCCTGCTGGCCGGGGTGGCACCGACGCAGCCGCCGTCGGCCGGCCGCGCGCCGACCTCGGCCCAGCTCGCCGATCGGGTACGCGGACTCTGGGACCGCCTCGGCTTTCCGCGCCGCCAACTCGCCGAACAGGTGGTGGTCACCCCGGCCTGCGGCCTCGCCAGCGCCAGCCCGGAGTACGCCCGTGCGGTGCTCACCGCCTGTCGTGACGCCGGGCGGCGGCTGCACGAGGAGTGAGTTTCACGTCGTACCCTGCGGGCAGGATGACGGTCATGATGGGAAAACTGCGTTCCGTGGCCATCGACTGTCCCGACCCGCGGGCCCTGGCCGGCTTCTATGCCGAGCTGCTCGGCCTGCCCCTGGTCGAGGAGGATTCCGACGGCAACGAGTGGGTGGTGCTCGGCGGTCCGGTCGGGCAGCAGCCCCGGCTCGCCTTTCAACAGGCGCCCGACCTGCTTCCTCCGGCCTGGCCCGATCCCGCCCGTCCGCAGCAGTTCCACCTCGACGTCACGGTCGACGACATCGAGGTGGCCGAGAAGGCGGCGCTCGCCCTGGGGGCCCGTCGGCTGCCCGGTGAGGGGGAGGGCTTCCGGGTGTACGCCGACCCGGTGGGCCACCCGTTCTGTCTCTGTTGGGACTGACGCCGCTGCCTGCCGGGCCGTCGGCTGCCGCGCCGCCGCCGGCCCGGCCGTCCTCGGACGTCCGGGTGGCGGACGTGTCGCGACGGGTGCCGCCGCGACGCCGCTGCCCCGGCCGGCGGCGTCCGGCGTGCCGGGGTGGCCGGGGCGGGGCATGATCGGGGTTGTGATCGACTCCTCGCTGCGCCGCGCCTCCGGTTCGCTGTTCGGGCTCGCCTACGGCGATGCGCTCGGCAAGCCGACCGAGTTCCTCTCCGTGCCGGAGATCCACCGCCGGTACGGCCCGGACGGGCCACGGGAACTGGTCGGCGATCCGGTGCTGGTCACCGACGACACCCAGATGGCGCTCGCGGTGGCGTGGGCCCTGCACGACGCGCCCGGCTACACCCCGGAGGCGGTCGAGCCGCTGCTCCGGCGGCGCTTCCTGGACTGGGCCGCCAGCCCGGAGAACAACCGGGCACCGGGGATGACCTGCCTGCGGGCCTGCGGCGAGCTGGGTCGGGGACTGCCGTGGCAGCAGGCGACGGTGATCGACTCGAAGGGGTGCGGCGCCAACATGCGGGTCACCCCGGTCGGGCTGCTCGACGTCGACCTGGACACTCTCGCCGGTCTGTCCCAGCTCCAGGCCGGCCTCACCCACGGTCACCCGACCGGCCTGGCCGCCAGCGAGCTGACCGCGTACGCGGTGCGGGTGCTGCGGGACGGCGCGGCGCTGGCGGAGTTGCCCGGCCTGCTGACCGACCGGGCCCGGACCCAGCGCCGCACCTACCGGGCCGACTGGCTGGGCGACCTGTGGCGGCGTTCCGGAGCGGACTCCCCGGCGGAGTTCATCGCCCAGGGGTGGGACGAGTGCCGGTCGGCGCTGGACCGGCTCGACGCCGCGCTGCGCCTGCCGGACGACGGCGGTGACCCGTGCCGGCACACCGGGGAGGGCTGGATCGCCGAGGAGGCCCTCGCCACCGCGCTGCTCTGCGTCCTGCGGCACCCCGACGACCCGGTGGCGGCGATCGGCCGGGGCGCGACCACCGCGGGTGACTCCGACTCGATCGCCGCGCTGGCCGGCGCGTTCCTCGGCACGGCCCACGGGCTGTCCGGCTGGCCAGCCGACTGGTCCCCCCGCATCGAGTACGCCGATCAGCTCGCCACCCTCGGCGCGGCCTGGGACTGACCCGCCCGGAGGGTTGCCGCACCACCGGCCGGTCGTGCCGTCGCGCGGGCCGTATCCCCTGCGGGCCGTATCCCTGCGGGCCGTACCCCTGCGGGTTGCAGCACCGGCGGTTCGTGCCGTCGCGCGGGCCGTACCCCAGGCGGGTCGCATCACCGGTGGGCTGCGCCGTCGCGCGGTCCGCCGACCCGCGACCGACCCGGTCGTGCTCCGCCGTGCGGCGGAGTCGGATGCGGTGGTGCGCGGGCGCGGTGCGGCGTGGCAGTGTCAGGCCCGAAGGGCGGGTCAGGCCGGAGTGCGGTCCGGCCCGGGTGCGGTCAGGGCGGGGTGCGGTGCGGGTCAGGCCGGGCTGCGGCGTCCGTGCAGCCGTTGGACCTGACGCCACAACGCCGGGTCGCAGCTGCCGGCCCGGCGGGTGAAGGCGTCGGCCGGGATGTGCAGCGGCTCGGCCAGGTCGAGCCAGCTGTCGTGCTCGGCGTCCGGGTCCCAGTCCCGGGTCGGGATCGACACGTGGTCGTCCCGGTCGCCCTTGTCCTGGCTGGTGATCTTCAGTACCTCACCGCCCCGGTCGTCGGCGCGTAACACCAGGCAGGGCCGTACCTTCGAGCCGGTGCCGTCGTGGAACGGCACGTCCGCCCACCAGATGTCACCCGGCCGCGGCGTGCCGGTGGGGGTGCGGGGGCGGGGTGGCGCGGCCGGACGGGCCCGGTCCCGGGGCGGGGTGCCCCGCTCCGGCCGGGTGCGTTGGCCGCCGCTCGACGGGCGTCCGCCCCGCTGCCGCCACTCGTTCCAGGCCCAGCCGGCGACGACCGCCAGGACGATCAGCAGACCCCACAGCACCCACTCCGGCATCGGTACCCGCCTTCCTCCGGGCGGCCACCGTGCCGCCGACGTGCGGCGATCGTCGCACGGTCGGGGGTCGCCCGCCCGTCGGGCGCGGTGGGGGAGGCCGCAGAGTGTCCGACCGGCCCGTTACCGTGCTCCAGTAGCGTGATCACGGGGAGGTTCGCACGATGTCCGGAGGCGACAGGGTGTCGGAAGAAGAGATTCCCCAGCAGGTCAGCGCGGCGCAGGAGGCGGCGGCCGGCGGTGAGCCGACCCCCGAGGCGCGGGAGCGGCACGCCACGTTGAGCCAGGAGCTGACCGAACACCAGTACCGCTACTACGTCCTCGACGCGCCGACCATCACCGACGCCGATTTCGACCGGCAGTTGCGCGAGCTGGAGGCGTTGGAGGCGGAGTACCCGGCCCTGCGTACCCCCGACTCACCGACGCAGCGGGTCGGCGGCACCTTCTCCACCGACTTCACCCCGGTCACCCACGCCGAGCGGATGCTCTCGCTGGACAACGCCTTCGCCGACGAGGAGCTGGCCGCCTGGGTCGAGCGGGTCGAGCGGGACGCCGGTGGCCCGGTGCCCTACCTGTGCGAGCTGAAGGTCGACGGCCTGGCCATCAACCTGACCTACGAGAAGGGTCGGCTGGTCCGGGCCGCCACCCGGGGCGACGGGCGCACCGGCGAGGACGTCACCGCCAACGTCCGCAGCATCCGCAGCGTGCCGGCCCGGCTCACCCCGTCCGACGAGTTCCCCGACGTCCCGGAGCTGCTGGAGGTCCGAGGCGAGATCTACTTCCCGGTCGCCGGCTTCGCCGACCTCAACGCCAGCCTGGTCGAGCAGGGCAGGGCCCCGTTCGCCAACCCGCGCAACGCCGCCGCCGGCAGCCTGCGCCAGAAGGACCCCCGGATCACCGCGTCCCGGCCGCTGCGGCTGGTGGTGCACGGCACCGGTGCCCGCACCGGTTTCCGGCCGGCCACCCAGTCCGAGTCGTACGCGGCGCTGAAGGCGTGGGGGCTGCCGACCAGCGACCGCTGGCGGGTGGTCCCCGACCTGGCCGGGGTGGCGGGATACATCGCCCACTACGCCGCGCACCGGCACGACGTCGAGCACGAGATCGACGGGGTGGTCGTCAAGATCGACCCGGTCCCCATCCAGGGTCGGCTCGGCTCGACCAGTCGGGCGCCCCGATGGGCGATCGCCTTCAAGTATCCCCCGGAGGAGGTCAACACCACGCTGCTCGACATCGAGGTCGGGGTCGGGCGGACGGGCCGGATCACCCCGTACGCGGTGCTGACGCCGGTGCACGTGGCCGGCTCGACGGTCGCCCAGGCCACCCTGCACAACGCCCGTGAGGTCGAACGCAAGGGGGTGCTGATCGGCGACACGGTGGTGCTGCGCAAGGCCGGTGACGTGATCCCCGAGGTGCTCGGCCCGGTGATCGAGCTGCGTCCCGCCGACGCCCGCCCGTTCGTCATGCCCACCCACTGCCCGTCGTGTGGCACGCCGCTCGCCCCGGCCAAGGAGAGCGACGTCGACATCCGCTGCCCCAACACCCGCAGCTGCCCGGCGCAGCTGCGGGAACGGGTCTTCCACCTCGCCGGGCGGGGCGGGTTCGACATCGAGGTGCTCGGCTACAAGGGTGCCGCCGCGCTGCTCGACGCCGAGATCATCGGCGACGAGGGTGACCTGTTCTCCCTCGACGCCGCGCAGCTCGCCCGCTCGCCGTTCTTCGTCAACAAGGACGGCAGCCTCGGCACCAACGCGACCAAGCTGCTCGACAACCTCGCCGTGGCCCGGGAACGCGACCTGTGGCGGGTGCTGGTGGCGCTCTCCATCCGGCACGTCGGGCCCACCGCCGCGCAGGCCCTGGCCCGGCACTTCCGCGCGATGGAGGCGATCGAGGCGGCTGCCGAGGAGGAGCTGTCCTCGGTCGACGGTGTCGGCCCGACCATCGCCGCGAGCATCAAGGAGTGGTTCGCCGTCGACTGGCACCGCGACGTGGTCCGCAAGTGGGCCGAGGCCGGGGTCCGGATGGCCGAGGAGGCGGTCGACGAGGGGCCGCGCCCGCTGGAGGGGATCACCGTGGTGGTGACCGGCACGTTGACCGGATTCAGCCGGGACCAGGCGGCCGAGGCGATCCAGAGCCGGGGCGGGAAGGTCACCGGCTCGGTCTCCAAGAAGACCGGTTTCGTGGTGGTCGGCGACAACCCCGGCACCAAGGCCGACAAGGCGGCCGGGCTGAAGGTGCCGGTGCTCGACGAGGACGGCTTCCGGGTGCTGCTCGACGCCGGCCCGGAGGCGGCCCGCGAGGTGGCCCGGGTCGAGGAGAGCTGACCGCCCGCCCCACCCGGCGCGGCCCCGCCTGTCCCGCTCCACCCATAGGTGAATCTTGGGGTCGTATACCAACTTAGTCACGACTACGACCGATTCGTGGCTGTCGTACGGATCCACCGGCACCCAGGGCGTTTCATGGTGGCAGGTGTGCGGCAGGCGTACACCCTGATGGGCGTGCCCGGGAGGTGCGATGGAGACCGCCGATCCCCGCAACTCGTTCCCGGGTGGGCGGGAGGCACCGTTCCTGGGTCTCGTCGCCGGGGTGATCGGCCTGGCCGTCCTGGCCTCCGTCGCGCCGCTGGTCGACCTCCTCGACCGGCCCGACCGGTTGCCGGCCGCGTTCTGGACGATGGCGGTGCTCGCGGTCGGCTGCGACGCCCGGCCCTTCGTGCCCTCGGGACGCCGGCAGACCTCCGCGGTCTTCCCGTCCACCTGCTTCACCTTCGCCATCCTGCTCGGCTGGGGTCTCGGCCCGGCGGTGTTCGTGCAGGCCGTCGCGGTCGCCGTCTCCGGCGTACGACTGGGACACGCCCCCTGGCGGACCACCTTCAACGCGGCCCAGTACGCCTGCGCGCTCGCCGCCGCGTACCTGGTGCTCCGGCTCGGGCCGGGCGGCCTGTTCGACGACGACCGGTGGGGCTGGACCGACATCCTCACGGTCGGCGGCGCGACCGTCACCTGGTTCGTGGTCAACTACGGGCTGGTCAGCACCGCGCTGCGGCTGCGCTTCGGCGGCCGCTGGTGGCCGGCGGCCCGGCAGGGGCTGCCGTTCGAACTGCTGTCCACCGGTTCGCTGCTGCTGCTCGCCCCAATCCTGGTCACCGCCGCGCGGGCCAACGCCGCGCTGATCCCGCTGGTGCTGGTGCCGCTGTTCGCGGTCTACCGGATGGCCCGCCTCTCCGACGAACAGGTCCAGCTCGCGGCCCTCGACCCGCTCACCGGCCTGCCCAACCGCAAGGCGCTGCTCGCCGAGGTGGCCGAGCAGGTGCACCGGCACGCCGAGCGGGCCGCCCGGGGGGAACCCGGCGCGCAGGTGGCGCTCCTGCTGATCGACCTGGACCGGTTCAAGAACGTCAACGACGCGCTCGGCCACGCGGTCGGTGACCGGCTGCTGGTCGAGGTGGGTGCCCGGCTCGCTCAGGTGATCGGGGACCGGGACCTGCTGGCCCGGCTCGGCGGGGACGAGTTCGCGATCGTGGCCGGTGGGCTCGACGGGGTCGACGAGGCCCGGGAGTTGGCGGACCGGGTGGTCGCCGCGCTGGCCGAACCGGTGTCGCTGGACGGGCTGCCGCTGGACGTCGGCGGCTCGATCGGCATCGCGCTCTTCCCCGACCACGGCGAGGACTACGCCACCCTGATGCGCCACGCCGACGTCGCCATGTACGACGCGAAGCACCGCAACGACACCGTCGCCGTGTACGCGGCCGAGTCCGACCACAACTCCGCCGAGCGGTTGGGGCTCCTGGCCGACCTGCGGCGCGTACTGGAGGCCGGGCCGGCGGGCGGGCGGACCGTGCGGGGCGGTGACGGCGCGACCCTGCCGCCCCGGCTGGCCCCCGACGACGGACCTGCCAGCGACCCGGGTCCCCGGGGCGGGGCCGAGCTGGGTGTCCCGGGCCGGTGGTGGCTGCCGCGCCGACGGCTGCGGCCGGGGCCGGCGCACCCCGACGAGCTGCTGAACCGGATTCTCACCGGTGCCGACCCGGTCCGCCGCCGCGGTGCGGCCCCGCAGCACCGGCCCTCCGTGCTGACCTCGGTGACGCAGGACGCCGCGCCGCCGGCCAGCTCGGCGGAGGTCGGCGAGATCACCATGTACTACCAACCGCAGGTCGCCATCGCCACCGGGGAGGTGGTCGGGGTGGAGGCGCTGCTGCGCTGGCGGCACCCGCGCCGGGGGATGGTCGACCCGGAGGAGCTGATCCGGGTCGCCGAGCAGAGCGCCGTGATGCGCCTGCTCACCTACCGGGTGATCGACGACGTGGTGGCGCAGCTCGCGAAGTGGGCGGCGGCCGGGATCACCCTGCGGGCGGCGCTCAACGTCAGCGTCCGCGACCTGCACACCGGGGAGATCGTGGACCGGATCGCCGAGCGGCTGACCGGTTGCGGGGTACGCCCGGAACGGCTGCAACTGGAGATCACCGAGGGGGCGCTGATGGCCGACCCCCGGCGGGTGCTCGCCACCATCACCCGGCTGCACCAGCTCGGGGTGGCCATCTCGCTGGACGACTTCGGCACCGGCTACTCGTCGTTGCAGCACCTGCGCCGGCTGCCGCTGTCCGAGGTGAAGGTGGACCGGTCGTTCGTGCTGGGGATGGCCGAGGACGCCGACGACGCGGCGATCGTCCGGTCGACGATCGAGCTGGCCGGCGCGCTCGGGCTGCGGGTGGTGGCCGAGGGGGTCGAGGACGAACGGACCTGGCGGCTCCTGCACGCGGCCGGTTGCGACGCCGCGCAGGGCTGGTTCTACGCCCGCCCGATGCCCGCCGACGAACTGGCCGCCTGGCTGGCCCGCTACCGCCCGCTCAGCCCGGTGCCCAGCCCGGACGCTGAGATTCCCCGCCGGCACGCCCGCTGACCGACCCGGTCCTACCGGGATGAGGGGAGTCGGAGGCGTCGGGGTGAGCGCAGGACAATAGACTCGCTCCGGTCACCGCGCGTCATCCCGTCGACGGCGCGGCCGGCACACCCAGACGCAGCAGCACAGTCACGAAGGGGGCACCGATGGCCGCCATCTCCCGCGAGGAGGTCGCGCACCTCGCGCGACTGTCGCGGCTCGCCGTCACCGAGGAGGAGCTGGACACCTTCGCCGGTCAACTGGACGTGATCCTCCAGTCGGTCGCGCAGGTCGGCGAGGTCACGGCGGCGGACATCCCGCCGACCTCCCACTCGGTGCCGCTGACCAACGTGCTCCGCGAGGACGTGGTGGTGCCCGGACTGACCCCGCAGGAGGCGCTGTCGGGTGCCCCCGACGTCGCCGAGCAGCGGTTCCGCGTCCCGCGGATCCTGGACGAGGACGTGGCGTCGTGAGCGGGCGTGACAGGCGAACCATCGAGCCCAGTGCGCCGGGTGCCCGGGGCGCCGGTGAGCGGAGCGAGGCGACGGCATGACCGACCTGACCAGAATGACCGCGACCGACCTGGCCGGGCTGGTGGCCGCCGGGGAGACCTCCGCCGTCGAGGTGACCCGGGCCCACCTGGACCGGATCGCCGCCGTCGACGACCGGGTGCACGCCTTCCTGCACGTCGACACCGAGGGGGCGCTGGCCGCCGCCCGCGCGGTCGACGAGCGCCGGGCCGCCGGTGAGGAACTGGGTCCGCTGGCCGGGGTGCCGGTGGCGGTGAAGGACGTGCTCACCACCAAGGGCGTGCCGACCACCGTCGGCTCGAAGATCCTCGAAGGCTGGCGTCCGCCGTACGACGCGACGATCGTGCAGCGGCTGCGCGCGGCCGGCACGGTGATGCTCGGCAAGACCAACATGGACGAGTTCGCGATGGGCTCCTCCACCGAGTACTCGGCGTACGGCCCGACCCACAACCCGTGGGACACCGACCGGATCCCGGGCGGCTCGGGCGGGGGCAGCGCCGCCGCGCTGGCCGCGTACGAGGCTCCGCTGGCCATCGGCTCCGACACGGGTGGCTCGATCCGCCAGCCCGGCGCGGTCACCGGCACCGTCGGCGCGAAGCCCACCTACGGCGGCACCTCCCGGTATGGCCTGGTCGCGTTCTCCTCCTCGCTGGACACCCCCGGCCCGTGCGCCCGGACCGTGCTCGACGCGGCCCTGCTGCACCAGGTCATCGGCGGGCACGACCCGCGCGACTCCACCTCCATCCCGCAGCCGGTGCCGGACGTGGTGGCCGCCGCGAGGCAGGGTGCGACAGGTGACCTGACCGGGGTGAAGCTCGGCATCGTCAAGGAGTTCACCGGTGAGGGTGCGGAGCCGGGCGTGATGGCCGCGTTCCGCGATTCGGTGGACACGCTGGCCAAGCTGGGCGCCGAGATCGTCGAGGTGTCCTGCCCGCACTTCCGGTACGCGCTGCCGGCGTACTACCTGATCGCGCCGAGCGAGTGCTCCTCCAACCTGGCCCGGTTCGACGGGGTCCGGTTCGGGCTGCGGGTCGGCGACGACGGCAACCGGTCGCTGGAGGAGGTCATGTCGCTGACCCGGGAGGCCGGCTTCGGCGCCGAGGTCAAGCGGCGGATCATGGTCGGCACGTACGCGCTGTCGTCGGGCTACTACGACGCCTACTACGGGCAGGCGCAGAAGGTCCGTACCCTGATCACCCGCGACTTCACCACGGCGTTCGAGCAGGTCGACGCGCTGATCTCGCCCACCACGCCGTTCGTGGCGTTCCCGATCGGGGCGCGCACCGCCGACCCGTACCAGATGTACCTGGCGGACCTGTTCACCATCCCGACCAACCTCTACGGCGGGCCGGGCATCTCGGTGCCGTGCGGCCTGTCCGAGGGGCTGCCCGTCGGTCTGCAGGTGATGGCCCCGACGATGGCCGACGACCGGATGTACCGGGTCGCCGCCGCGCTGGAGTCCGTGGTCGGCACGTTCACCCCACCGGCACTGTGAGGCTGGAGTTCAGATGACGACGACACTGCCCGCGTACGACGAGGTCGTTGCGCGTTACGAGCCGGTGATCGGCCTGGAGACCCACGTCGAGCTGGGCACGAACACCAAGATGTTCTGCGGCTGCCCGACCGACTTCGGCGGCGAGCCCAACACCCGGGTCTGCCCGGTCTGCCTGGGTCTGCCCGGGTCGCTGCCGGTGGCCAACAAGGCGGCCATCGAGGCGACCATCCGGATCGGGCTGGCGCTGAACTGCTCCATCGCCGATTGGTGCCGGTTCGCCCGGAAGAACTACTTCTATCCGGACATGCCGAAGGACTTCCAGATCAGCCAGTACGACGAGCCGCTGTGCGCCGACGGCTACCTGGACGTCGAGGTCGGCGGCGAGCTGGTGCGGATCGGCATCGAGCGGGTGCACCTCGAGGAGGACACCGGCAAGACGCTGCACGTCGGTGGGGCCACCGGCCGGATCCACGGCGCGACCGAGTCGCTGGTCGACTACAACCGGGCCGGCATCCCGCTGGTGGAGATCGTCACCAGGCCCGTTCCCGGCACCGGTGCGCTCGCCCCCGAGGTGGCCAAGGCGTACGTGACGGAGCTGCGGGACGTGCTGCGCTCGCTGGGCGTCTCCGACGTACGGATGGAGGAGGGGTCGCTGCGCTGCGACGTCAACACCTCCCTCAACCTGCCGGGCGAGGAGTGGGGCACCCGCACCGAGACCAAGAACGTCAACTCGCTGCGGTCGGTGGAGCGGGCGGTCCGCTCGGAGATCCTGCGGCAGGCGTCGGTGCTCGACGCGGGCGGCCGGATCACCCAGGAGACCCGGCACTTCCACGAGGACACCGGGGACACCACGCCGGGCCGCTCCAAGGAGACCGCCACCGACTACCGCTACTTCCCGGAGCCGGACCTGGTGCCGCTCGCCCCGGACACCGCCTGGGTGGCCGAGCTGAAGGCGGCCCTGCCGGAGCTGCCCCGGCTGCACCGTCGCCGTCTCCAGGAGCAGTGGGGCCTGTCCGACCTCGACATGCAGTCGGTGCTCAACGCCGGTGCGGTCGAGCTGATCGAGGCGACCGTGGCCGCCGGCACCACCCCGGCGGCGGCCCGTAAGTGGTGGCTGGGTGAGCTGTCCCGTCGGGCCAACGAGACCGGCGTGGAGCTGGCCGACATCGGGGCCACCCCGGCGCAGGTCGCCGAGCTCCAGGGCCTGGTCGACGCGGGCAAGCTCAACGACAAGCTGGCGCGTACGGTGCTGGAGGGCGTGGTCGACGGCGAGGGTTCGCCCACCGAGATCATGACCAACCGGGGCCTGGAGGTGGTCTCCGACACCGGTGCGCTCACCGCCGCCGTGGACGAGGCGATCGCCGCCAACCCGGGCATCGCCGACAAGATCCGCAGCGGCAAGGTGGCGGCGGCCGGCGCGCTGGTCGGCGCGGTGATGAAGGCCACCCGTGGCCAGGCGGACGCCAAGACCCTGCGTGACCTGATCCTGGAGCGCCTCGGCGTCCAGGGCTGACCGGTGCGGCCGGGGCCCGACGGGGTCCCTGGCCGCCACCCGGCGAGGGCCGTCGTCGTGACCCGACGGCGGCCCGCACCGCACCCCCGGAGTACGCGCGCGACCCGCGCGACCCCCCGCCCGAGGGCGTCAACGGCGACGCCCGGATGGAGTTCCCGTGAACGAGCACGACCTCGACGTCCTCGACGAGATCCAGCGACGGGTGCTGTGGCTCGCCACCCGGATCGTGGACGCGGCCAACCACGACCGGGACACCGGCGACGGGGTGAAGGTCGGCGGGCACCAGGCGTCCAGCGCCTCCCTGGTCACCGCGATGACCGCGCTCTGGTTCGCCCACCTGGACGCCGAGGACCGGGTGGCGGTCAAGCCGCACGCCTCCCCGGTGTTCCACGCGATCCAGTACCTGCTGGGCAACCTGGACCGGTCGTACCTGCCGAGGTTGCGGGCGCGGGGCGGGTTGCAGTCGTACCCGTCGCGGACCAAGGACCCGGACGAGGTGGACTTCTCCACCGGCTCGGTCGGGCTGGGCGCGGCGGCACCGCTGTTCGCCGCGGTGACCCGCCGCTACGTCGACGCCCACTTCGGTGTCCGGCCGCACTCCCGGTTCGTCGCGTTGATCGGCGACGCCGAGCTGGACGAGGGGAACATCTGGGAGGCGGTCGCCGACCCGGCCACCACCGGCCTGGGCAACGTGATGTGGCTGGTCGACTTCAACCGGCAGTCGCTGGACCGGGTGGTGCCCGGCATCCGGATCGACCAGTGGCGTGGGCAGTTCGAGGCCGCCGGCTGGCACGTCGTCGAGGTCAAGTACGGCCGTCGGCTGGCGCAGGCGTACGCCCGGCCGGGCGGTGCGGCGCTGCGCGACTGGATCGACCGGATGCCGAACGAGCAGTACCAGTCGTTGTTCGGGCTGGCCGGGCCGGCGCTGCGTCAGCAGTTCCTGGACGGCGCGCCGACCGGCATCGCCGAGTTCATCGCCGACCTCACCGACGAGGAGTTGGCCCCGCTCGTCACCGACCTGGGCGGGCACGACCTGCAGGCCATGCTCGACGCGTACGCGCAGTGCGACGCGGTCACCGACCGGCCCAGCGTCGTCTTCGCGTACACCGTCAAGGGGTGGGGGTTGCCGCTCGCCGGCAACCCGCGCAACCATTCGGCGCTGCTCTCCACCGATCAGATCGAGGTGCTGCGGACGGCGCACGGCCTGACCACCGCGACCGAGTGGGACCGGCTCGATCCGGCGAGCCCGGCCGGCATCCGGGCCGGCGCGCGCCGCGAGGCGCTGGCCCGGATGCCCCGCCAACGGTCGCTGGGGGTCAGCGTCCCGGAGACCACCGGGGTACGCACCCACAAGCCGATCTCCACCCAGGAGGCCTTCGGGCGGGTGCTGGTGGAGCTGGCCCGGGACCCGCAGGTGGCGCCCTACCTGGTCACCACCGCGCCGGACGTGGCCACCTCCACCAACCTGGCCGGGTTCATCAACAAGACCGGGGTGTTCGCCCCGACCGAGCGGCGGTCCTGGTCGCAGGACCGGATGCTGCGCTGGACGGAGAGCCCCGCCGGGCAGCACATCGAACTGGGCATCTCCGAGATGAACCTGTTCCTGCTGCTGGGGCAGCTCGGCCTGTCGTGGGACCTGTCCGGGCAGCCGCTGCTACCGGTCGGCACCGTCTACGACCCGTTCGTGCTGCGTGGGCTGGACGCGTTCCTCTACGGCACCTACTCGGGTTCCCGGTTCGTGGTCGCCGGCACCCCGTCGGGCGTCACGCTGGCCCCGGAGGGTGGTGCCCACCAGTCGACCATCACCGCCTCCGTCGGCCTGGAACTGCCCGGCGTCACCTTCTGCGAACCGGCGTACGCGACCAGCCTCGACTGGTTGCTCTGCGACGCGTTCGGCCAGATCGCGCAGGGTGCCGCGCCGGCTGCCACCGCCGCGCCGGCCGAGGACGGGGCGTACTACTTCCGGTTGAGCACCCGCCCGCTGGACCAGACGCCGTTCGAGGCGGCCCGGGGCCGCCTCAGCGACGCGGTGCTGCGCCGGCAGGTGGTCGCCGGGGCGTACCGGCTGGTGGACGCGCACCAGGCGTACCCGCACCTGGTGGACGCGCCGGTGGTGACCCTGGCCGCCTCGGGGGCGGTGCTGCCCGAGGTGCTCGCCGCCGCCGCCGAGCTGGCCGACGAGGGCATCGCCGCGCACGTGGTCGACGTGACCAGCCTCGACCGGCTCTACCGGGCCTGGCAGCGCACCCTGCGCCAGGGCGTGCGCACGGCGACCGTGCCGAGCGTCCCGGGCGCGCTGCGGGCCGCCTTCGGGGACCGTACCCCGTTGGTGACCGTGCACGACGCCGCCTCACACGCGATGGCCTGGCTCGGCTCGGCGCTCGGGGTGCCGGCGGTGCCGCTCGGGGTGGACGAGTTCGGCCAGTCCGGCAGCGTCCGCGAGCTGTACGAACTGCACGACCTGCTGCCCGGCAGCATCGTCAATGCCGCCCTGGCCGCCCTGTCCCTGCGCTGACCCACCTGCCACCCGCACGCCCGGCTCTGCCCCTGCTCCTGCTGCCCCCGGCCCGGCGTCGTCACGTAGCTTCCTGCCCCACGTGTGCCTCGGGTTGCGATGCATCCCCGGTCCCGCCTCGGGGTTCCCCGGTCTCGCCTCGGGGTTCCCCGGTCTCGCCTCGGGGTTCCCCGGTCCCGCCTCGGGGTTGCCCGGTCTCGCCTCGGATTTCCTGGGGTCCTCGGCCCCGCCTCGGTTTCATGGCGTCCCGGCCCCGCCCCAGGTTTCGTCGCGTCCCTCATTCTGGACCGGATTGGTGGCATCTGCGACCGAAGGCCGGGGACGGTCGTCGACCCTGCCCAGGTTCTCCGCAGCCTCGGTGCGGGTCCGGTAAACGGCTTACGATGCGAGCGCGCGAACTACTTGGCACTCTCTGCCACCCACCCGGAAGCCGAATGCTGCCCTGCTTCGATAACCCTCCGTGGGCGCGTGTGCCGCATCGCGGCAGATAACCCTCCGTGTGTGATTGCTGACCTCCACTGTCATCGGTTCGCATCCTTTGCTCTGCTGCCCTCGAAGCGACAGAGCTTTGACCAGTGCGAATGCGAAACGATCAGCTAAGGGCGGGGATCGGCGGCATTGCCGTATGTAACTGTCGCTGTCGGGGCAGCAGAGCAAAGTCTCCGAGTGGGGGTAGGTGGTGGTGGCCTGGGGGTGACTTTGGGTGATGTGCGGTGGCTTCCGAACGAGGTGGCGCGCTCGACCGCGCGCCGACACCGACCGGCTCGGCGGTGTCGGAGTGGCACTGTCGTTCTGGAGGCGGGTTCCGGTGGTGCGGCAGGGGCAGCGGCAGCGGCAGGGGCCGGCGACAGCCTGCGGGCGCTCGCACCAGGGCCTGGCCACCCGCCCTGCCTGGCCCGCCCTGCCTGGCCCGACCCGCCTGGCCCGACCCGCCCGGCCCGGTTCACCTGGGCCGCCCCGCCCGGCCTGGTGTTACCGGGCCAGGCCCAGCGGTCAGGTCCGCTCGGCCCGGACAGGCCCAGCGGGGGAGTCGGCTGGTGGGGAGAGCGGTAGGTCAGCGGGTCGGGCTGGGGGACGGCGACGTGGGGGTCGGAGCGGTACCGGAGGGGGACGGGGACTCCGAGGCGCCCCGGGTCGGGGTCGGGGTGACGGGGACGTCGGCGCCCTTCGCCGGATCGCGGATCACGTGGCGTTCCAGGTTCACCTGGGCCTGCCCGGTGCCGCCGACCGTGATGTCGTCGTACGCCTGGAGCAGCCTCTGCTGGTCGAAGTAGAGCACCGACATCGACAGCGGGGTCGGCTTCTCACCCTCCAGCCCGCGTAGCCCCGCGCCGCCGGTGGAGCCCTCCACCATCAGCTGGGTCGGCTGCTGGCCGTCCACCTGCGGAAGCTTGGACATCTGGCGGGCATGGGTGTGCCCGGCCAGCACCAGTGGGCAGGTGCCGGAGAGCGGCCCGGCCGACGCCGGGTCGTGCACCAGCGCGATGTTCACCGGCTGCGGCGAGCTGCGGATCGTGGCGGCGAGCGTCTCCCCGGCCCCGATGACCTGGTTGGCGACCTGCGCGGTGAGGCCGCTGCCGGCCGGTGAGGTCTCCTTGTCCGGGGTGAACCGGGGGTCCCCGATGCCGGCGACGGTCAGCCCGGCGACGGTGGTGGTCGAGTTGTTCAGCACCACCGCGTTCGGCTGCCGGGCCACGGCCGCCGCCGTCCTGGGCGAGTCGTGGTTGCCCCGGATGTAGACGTACGGCTTCTTGAGCAGGCCGATCGAGCCGACATAGGACGCCTCGGGTTCGCTGCCCCAGTCGGTCATGTCACCGGTGTCGATCACCACGTCGATGCCGAACTGCTCGACCACGGTGCGGATCAGCTGCCAGCCGGTCGGGTTGAGGTGCATGTCGGAGACGTGCAGCACCCGGGTGGTGCCCGGCGCCGGCTCGTACACCGGCAGCGCCGAGACCGTGGTGTAGAGCTGGCTGACGTTGCCCACCAGTCGTTGCAACTGCTCGGCGTAGCGGCTGTAGTCGTTGGCGATCCGCCGCGCGTCACCGACGATCGCCGGCGCGTTGACCAGCAGCCCCTCGTACCGCGGCTCCTCGATGGCCTGCGGGCGCAGGGTGCTCGCCGCCAGCCCGAGACTGCCGACGGTGACCACCAGAGCCACCCCGCCGGCCCAGGCGGTACGCCGGGTGTCCCGGAAGACCAACGCCGCCAGGATCAGGGTGACCAGCACCGCCGCGCCGAGGGTACGCAGCCCGAGGCGCAGCACCCCGTTGCGGACGTCCGTCACCGCCGACTGGCTGGCCCGGCTGATGCCGGCCGGGTCGTCGATCAACGCCTCGGTCTTGCGCTGATCCAGGGCCCCCAGGCCGACCGTCAGGTGGGTCGGGCCCTGGTGGCTGTCGAGCTGGAGCGCGCCCAGCGGGGGAATGTCGACGGTGGTGCCGCCCCGAACGGCCGGTGCGAGGGTCAGGTCGGCGCGGAACGGGCCGATGTCGGTGCTGACCCGACCGCCGGCGAACACCCCGAGGGCCGTTCCGGTCAGGGCGACCAGCAGCACCGCCAGTATCACGCCGACCCGCCGCGCCCGCCCCGACCGGTCGGTGGGCCACCGGGGCCGCCAGCGCCGCTCACGCCGGGAGGGGGTGTCGGTGTCCCCGGGCCCGCGCTGCTCGTTCTCCTGACCGTCCATGCTGAGATTCTGACCTGCCCAGTGAAGGATCTTGGCAAACCCGGCGGACGGGCGGCCGATCCGCCCGGTACCTGCCCTGCTGTCCGACCGTCGGCGTGTCGTCAGCTCCGGCCGGCGCCGCCGTCGGCGAAGACCAGCCGCAACAGCCGGTCGTCCTCCGGCACCGGCTGGCCCCGCCCGTCGTGGTTGGAGGTGGAGACCCAGAGCGAACCGTCCGGGGCGGCGGCGACCGCCCGCAGCCGGCCGTACTTCTCGGTCAACAGCTCCCGGGGTGCGCCGAGCACGGTGCCGCTGTCGGTCAACTCCACCAACCAGAGCCGCTCCCCGCGCAGGCAGGCGGTGGCCAACAGCCGGCCCGTCGCGGCCAGCCCCGAGCAGGACGCCTCGTCGGTGCCCCACTGCACGATCGGGTCGACGAACCTGTTGTTCCCGGCCTGCCCCTCCACCGTCGGCCAGCCGTAGTTCGCGCCCTTGTCGATCCGGTTGATCTCGTCCCAGGTGTTCTGTCCGAACTCGGTGGCGTACATCCGCTTTCCGGCGTCCCAGGCCATGCCCTGCACGTTGCGGTGCCCCAGTGACCAGACCGGCGAGTTGGGGAACGGGTTGCCCGCCGCCGGCTTGCCGTCGGGGGTGATCCGCAGGATCTTGCCGGCCAGGCTGGCCCGGTCCTGGGCGGCGGCGCGGTCACCGGCGTCGCCGGTGCTGACGTAGAGCTGCCCGTCCGGGCCGAAGGTGAGCCCGCCACCGTTGTGGTTGCCGGCCTTGGGGATGCCGGTCAGGATCGGCGTGGGGGTGCCGCCCAGCGTCAACCGGGCCACCCGGTTGTCCTGCTCGGTGGTGTAGTAGACGAAGACCGACCGGTCCTGCGCGTACGCCGGGGAGACGGCGACACCGAGCAGCCCCGCCTCGCCGGACGCGGCCACCCCCGGCACGGTCTGCGCCGGGGTGACGGTCAACCCCTGTGGCCCGGACTCCGGCCCGACCTTGAGGATCCTGCCGCTGTCCCGTTCGGTGACCAGCGCCGCCCCGTCCGGCAGGAAGGCCATCCCCCACGGCACCCGCAACCCCTTCGCCAGCACCGTGGCCACCACCTGCTGCTCGGGGTTGCCCGTCGACGCCGACGGGGTCGGCAGGTTGGGTGGCTCACCGGCCGGGTCGGGCTCCGGCGGGCCGAGACTGCACCCGGTCAGCAGCAGTGCGACACCGGACGTCGCCAGGGCCGCGCGGACCCGGGCGGTGCGGGGGTACGGCAGACGGGCGCTCACCCGGCCCAGCCTAGCCCGCGAACCCGGGCCCGCCGGGTCACCGGGGACGGGCCACCGGTCGGCGGACGCCTCAGCGGGCCCGCAGGGCCAGCAGCGCCACGTCGTCCTCGCGCCGCTGCTCGGAGCCGAGCAGCAGGTCACACAGGTCGGCGGCGGGGCGGGCCCCGGCGGCGGTGACCCGCTCGCACAACTGCGCCATGCCCTCGTCGATCGGCTGGTCCCGCCGCTCCACCAGCCCGTCGGTGTAGAGCAGCAGGGTGTCCCCGGGGGCGAGGAGCACCTGCGCCCCGGTGCGCGGGACCGGGCGGGTCAACCCCAGCAGTGGTTCCCGCCGGCTTTCGAGCAGCCGTGCCGTGCCGTCGGCGGTGACCAGCAGCGGCGCGGGATGGCCGGCGTTGCACCAGGTGACCGCCACCCCGCCCGGTGCCGGCCGCAGCCGGGCCAGCACCGCCGTGGCGGCGGTCGGGATGCGCAGCCCCGAGATGGTGGCGTCCAACCGCCGCATCAGCTCGTCGACCGGATCACTGCGCGCGTACGCGTTGCCCCGTACCAGGTTGCGCAGCTGACCCATGGTCGCGGCGGCCTCGATGTCGTGGCCGGCGACGTCACCGATCGCTGCGATCAGGTCGCCGTCGGGCTGCACGAAGGCGTCGTACCAGTCACCGCCCACCTCCACCCGGTCGGCGGCCGGCTGGTAACGGGCCACCAGCTCGACCCACGGGCTCTGCGGCAACTGCGGGAGCATGCTGTGTTGCAGCACCTCGGCGACGTGCCGCTGCTCGCCGTAGATCCAGCCGTTGCCGACCGCCTGCCCGGCGCGCCGGCCGATCTCCAGTGCGGTGCCCAGGTCGTCCTCGTCGAAGGCCCGCCGGTCAGCCCCGTTGACCAGGGTCACCGCGCCCATCACCGCGCCCCGGCCGGGGGCCGGCACCGGCACGGTCAGGTGTGAGGCGAAGCCCAGCCGTTCGGCGAGGGTCACCAGCTCCGGCGCGTCGCTGGCCCGCCGGACGTCGTCCAGGTCGGCGACGCCGCGCAGCACCGGCTGACCGGTCCGCAGCACCGTCCGGGTGATCGAGGCCGGGCCGAGCCGGCGCAGCGCCAGCTCGCCGAAGCGGGCCACCTCGGCGGCCCGGGCCGGATCGCGGTGCACGGCGGTGACCCGGCGGGGGGTACCGGCCCGGTCGGTCAGGGTCACCATGGCCCAGTCGGCCAGCAGCGGCACCACCGCGTCGGCCAGCCGCCCCACGGCCGTCTCGACGTCGAGCGTGCCGGCCAGGGTCTCGCTCAGCGAGGCGAGCAGGTTGAGCCGGTCGTGCGCGTGTTCGACCAGGCGGCGGGCCTCCTGGGCGGCATCCAGCGCGATCCGCAGCCGCAGCTCGGAGGAGCAGGCCGCCGCCAGGTCGGCCAGCGTCCGCAGCTGTGCCTTCGTCCAGGCCCGGGGTTTGCTGTCGATCGCGCACAGCGAGCCGAGCACCCGGCCGTCCAGGTCGGTCAGCGGCATCCCGGCGTACGCGACGACACCCAGCTCCGGCACGGCCAGGTTCTCCCGGACCCGGGGGTAGAGCCGGGCGTCCGGCAGCACCAGCGGGATCTCGGTGTCGATCACGTGCTGGCAGAACGAGTGGCTCAGCGGGGTCTGCCGACGGGCGGCCCACGGGTCGGGCAGCCCGACCGCGCCGGGGAAGAACTGGCGGGTCTCGGTGACCAGGGAGACCAGCGCCACCGGCACGTCGAGCAGGTCGCCGACCAGCCGGGCGAACCGGTCGAACGCCTCGTCCGGCGCGGCGTCCAGCCCGGTGTCGGTCAGCGACCGCAGCCGGGCCGGGTCGGCCAACGCGACGATCTCGACAGCCGGCCGTTCGCTGCGCTCGGTCATCGACCACCTGTCTGCCGTGGAGGGGGGGCGCCGTGCGACGTCCGACCCTCGGTTATACCCGCCCTGGCCGACCAGCGCCTGTGGACGTGGGCGGCGTCGCCCGGTGCGGCGTCGTTCGGCGGCCCGTCGGCACCGCCCGCCGTCGGAGGGCTATCGTCGGCACGTGTGAAGGTATGGATTCCGCATCCCGCCGGTGTCGAGCTGCTCGGGCCGTTGCCGGACGGTGTCACCGTACAGCCGTGGACCGACCCGGAGAACCCGCCCGGCGACCCGGCCGACGTCCGGTTCTGGGTGCCGCCGTTCCTGGCCGGTGCGGACACCACGGCGATGCTGGACCGGCTGCCGGAGCTGGCGGTGGTGCAGCTGCTCTCCGCCGGGGCGGACGCCTGGGCCGGCCGGGTGCCGGCCGGGGTCACCCTGTGCGACGCCGGGGGGGTACACGACGCCAGCACCGCCGAGTGGGTGGTCACGGCGATCCTCGCCCAGTTGCGCGGCTTCCCGGCGCTGGCCCGCGCCCAGGCGCGGCGGGAGTGGGCGTACGACCAGGTCGCGCCGACCGACGAGCTGACCGGCAAGCGGGTGCTGATCGTGGGGGCCGGTTCGATCGGTGCGGCGGTCCGGGCCCGGCTGGCCCCGTTCGACGTCACCTTCACCCTGGTCGCCCGGACCGCCCGGCCGGCCGAGGGGGTGCACGCGGTGACCGAGCTGCCCCGCCTGCTGCCCGGGGCCGACGTGGTGGTGCTGCTGGTGCCGTTGACCGCTGCCACCCGAGGGCTGGTCGACGCCGATTTCCTGGCCGCCATGCCGGACGGGGCGCTGCTGGTCAACGCCGCCCGGGGCCCGGTGGCGGACACCTCGGCGCTGGTCGCGGAGCTGACCTCCGGCCGGCTGCGGGCGGCGCTGGACGTGACCGACCCGGAGCCGTTGCCCGCCGACCATCCGCTCTGGGAGCTGCCGAACGTGCTGCTCACCCCGCACGTCGCCGGCTCGGTACGCGGGCTGCTGCCCCGGGCGTACCGGCTGGTGGGGGAGCAGGTGCGCCGGTTCGTCGCCGGGACGCCGCTGGTCAACACGGTGGTCGACGGCTACTGACGCCGGCGGTGCCGGGCGGGCCGGGGCGGCGGCGGGCCGCACGGGGTGGTGCCGGGCGGGCCGGGAGCGGTGGTCGGCCGGCGGGTCGCGGGCCCCCGGATCAGTGGGGGTCGGGCAGGGTCTGCCCGGTGATCGAGACCAGGCGGGGCAGGTCCACGCCCCGGACCGCCGGCAGGGGCAGTTGCTGCCCGTCGGCGAGCCGGACGACAGCCCGGCCGCGCGGGTCGGCAGCCAGCTCGACGACCTGTTCCCAGGGGATTCGTCGGCCCCCGGCCAGCGCCCGCAGCCGCAGCTCGCGCGGGTCGGCGTCGGTGCCGGAGCGCCAGGCCCAGATCGCGACGGCCAGCGGGACCAGCAGCACCGGCAGCAGGTACCACCGGGCGGCGGCCAGGGGCAGCGCGCCGATGGTGGCGATGACGGCCGCGACCAGGATGGCCTGGTTGTGCCGGAAGCGGATGGTGTCGGCGCGACTCACTGTCCGATGATCCCACCCCTGGCCGAGGCGGCTCCGGCCGGGCGGGCGACCGGCCGCGACCACCGGCGGCTGGTGACCTGGATCACGGTGGGCGGGCGTAACCCGGTGAGTGATGACTCGTTGAGCCGATAACCCCCTGTCGCACCGCCCCGTGTTCCCCCTCACGAAGGCGACCGCCGTGACCGTCGCTCACCTCCTCCGTCGCTCCCCGTCCGCACCGGCCATGCTGTCGGTGCTGGTCACCCTCCTGATCGGCGTCAGCCTGGTCGGTCTCCTCCGGCCGCTGGCGGCCACCACGATGGCCGGCGCCGCCGGTTGCGCCCTGGCCACCGTCCGGCTGTTCCAGTTGACCGCGACGGGCGGGCGGGAGCGCCGGGCCCGGCACCGGCGTCGGGCCGCCACTCTGCTCAACGTCGCGGTGACGGTGGTCGGGCTGACCGTGGCGGTCCTGCCGGTGGCGCCGACGTCCCGACGGGCCGAGGTCGTGGCGACCGGGCTCGGCGCGGCCACGCTGGCCTGTGCGATCGGTCTGCTCCTGCTGCCCGGCCACTCCCGCTTGACGCCCCGGGCCCGGTGTCGCCGTGGCGTGGACGTGCTCGGTCTCGGCACCGCCCTGCTCTTCGCCGGCTGGGTGCTGGTCCCGCCCGGCCCGGTGCCACCGGTGGTCCGGGTGGTCACCGTGGTCGGCGCGGGCGGGCTGGCCGGGCTGCTGGTGAGCGCGTTGGCCGACCGTCGTCGACGCCCCGGGGCGGCCCGCTGCCGGGTCGGGGTGGCGGCCGTCCTGCTCGGGCTGGCCGACCTGGTGGTGCTGCTCGCCTACCGGGCGCCGGAAGCGGCGCTGCTGACCGCGACGCCACTGCTGGTCGGTGGGGCGCTGCTGACCGCCGCCGGGATGGCCCGGGTCGCGGCGGGCGACCCGGCCGATCCGGCCGGCCCGCCGTCGGCCTGGCCCCGGGTGACCGCACCGGCGGTGGTGGCCACCGTGGCGGCGGCCGGCCACCTGGTGTTCGTCGACGGCTTCACCCCGACCGAGGTGCTGCTGGGGCTGGCGGTGATCCCGTCGTTGGTGGCCCGGGAGTTGATCTCCGCGACCGACAACCGGCGGTGGGCCGGGCGGCTGGCCGCCCGGGAGGCGTACTTCCGGACGTTGGTCTCCGGCGGCCGTGACCTGATCGTGGTGCTCGACGACGGGTTGCGGGTCCAGTGGCTCTCGGCGGCCGGTGAGCGCTGGTTCGGGTTGTGCCAGGACGAGGTGTGCGGGCTGCCGCTGGCCGACCTGCTGCACCCGGAGGACACACCGGTGGTGCTGGCCAGGCTGGCCGCCCGGCCGGACGACGGCGCTCCGCCGCTGGTGGCCCGGATGCGCACCGGTGACGGTGGTTGGCGGGAGATCGAGTCGACGGTGAGCGACCAGCGTGCCGTGCCGGAGGTGGCGGCGGTGGTGCTGCACGTACGCGACGTCGGGGACCGCCGTCGGCTGGAGCGGGAACTGCGTCGGGTCGCGGCCCTCGACCCGCTCACCGGGCTGGCCAACCGGCAGGAGCTGCTCCGGGTGCTCGGCGAGCGGGGCGGTCCGCCCGGTGCCCTGCTCCTGGTCGACGTGCACGTGCCCGGCCCGACGCAGGACGGCCCCGGCCCGGCGGTGGACGGCGACGCGCTCCTGGTCACCACCGCCCGTCGGCTGCGCGACGTGGTCGGCCCCCGGGACCTGGTCGCCCGGTTGTCCGGGGAGGAGTTCGCGGTGGTCACCGACGCCGGCTCGGTGCCGGCGTACGCGTTGGGCGAACGGCTGTTGGCCGCGTTGACCGAACCCTGCCCGGTGCCGACCGGGATGGCCCGGTTGCGGGTTGCCGTGGGCCTGGCCGAGCTGACCGGAACGGGACCGCAGGACGTGTTGCGCCAGGCCGACCTGGCCCGTCGCCGCGCCGTCCAACTCGGCCGGAACCGGATCGAGTGGTACGACGCCTGCCTGGAGGAACAGTTGGTCCGCCGGCTGGACCTGGAACGGGAGCTGCCCGGCGCGGCGGCCCGGGGCGAGCTGGACCTGGTCTACCAGCCGGTGCTGGCGCTGGCCGATCGACGGCCGGCCGGCATCGAGGCGTTGTTGCGGTGGCGCAGTCCCGTGCTGGGCACGGTGCTGCCGGCCGAGTTGCTGCCGGTCGCCGAGGATCTCGGCCTGCTGGGTGAGCTGGGGCGGTGGGTGCTGGACCGGGCCTGTCGGCAGCTCGCCGACTGGTCGACCGGGGGTCGGGAGCTGTGGCTGGCGGTCAACCTCACCCTGGCCGAGTTGTTGGCACCGGATCTGGTGCCCCGGGTGGCGGCGGTACTGGCCGGGCACGGTGTCCCGGCGGAACGGCTGGTGCTGGAGATCGCCGAGTCGCGGCTCGGCGCGGATCTGCCGACGGTGGTGGCCCGGCTGACCGGGCTCCGGTCGATGGGGGTGCGTACCGCGTTGGACAGCTTCCGGGCGGAGCATGCCTCCCTGGCGCAGCTGCGTCGGCTGCCGATCGACCTGCTGAAGGTGCAACCCCGCCCGGTCGGGCCGGACGAGGATGCCCGACCGCTGATCGACGTGGTGGTGGGCCTGGGGGAGCGGCTGGGGGTGACCGTGGTGATGGCGGAGCTGGAGTCGGAGCCGGAGGTCGACCGGGCTACGCGGGCCGGCTGCCGGTACGGCCAGGGCTTCGCACTGGCGCGTCCGGCGACCGCCGAGCGGGTGGAGGCGTACTTCGAGGAGTTCCCGACGACCTCCCGGTGACCTGCGCCGGCACGATCGCCGCTGAACCGGTTCATCTGACCCGGGGCGGTGCGGTGCTGCCGCGCGGGGTCAGGTGCGCCGTCTCGTCCTGGAACCCGCGCACCGACTCGCCGGCGATGACGGCGAGCAGTTGGCGGGCCGCGTGCGCGCCGTAGGCGGGAATGTCACGACCGAGCGCGGTCAACGGTGGGTGCACCAGTTGACAGAGCGGGGAGTCGTCCCAGGCCACGATGGACAGGTCGGCGGGGACGCCGAGGCCCATCTCCTGCGCCACGGCGAGCCCGGCGATCGCCATCACGTCGTTGTCGTAGATCACCGCGGTCGGGCGTCGGGCGGAACTGAGCAGTCGTCGGGTGGCGCGCGCACCCTCCTCGCCGGTGTAGTCGGACCACACCGTCGCCGCGTCGGTCAGGCCGAGCCGGCCGCACACCTCGGCGAAGGCGTCGGTGCGGATCTCGGTGTGCAGCAGCGAGGGCAGCCCGCCGACCCGGGCGATCCGGCGGTGGCCGAGGGCGACCAGGTATTCCACCGCCTCGGCCAGCGCCGCCGCGTCGTCGGCCCAGACGTGGGCCAGGGTGCCGGTGTGGCCCGGCCCGCCGATCACCACGGCGGGCAGTTGCAACTCCTCCAGGGCGGGCACCCGGACGTCGTTCGTCCGCAGGTCGCAGACGAGCACGCCGTCGACCCGCCGTTCGGCCCACCACCGCCGGTAGACGGCGATCTCCGCCTCCTGGTCGGCGACCACCTGGAGGGTCAGCGCGTACGACCGGGCGGAGAGTTCGGCCTCGACGCCGCTGATCAGCTCCATGAAGAACGGCTCGATGCCCAGTATCCGGGCCGGTCGGCACAGGGCCAGGCCGACCGCGTCGGCGGTGGCGCCGGAGAGCGCGCGGGCGGCGCTGCTGGGGCTGAAGCCGATCTCGGTGGCGATCGCCAGGATGCGTTGCCGGGTGGCCTCCGAGACACCCGGTTGCCCGTTGAGCGCGTAGGACACCGCCCCCTTGGACACCCCGGCGCGTCGGGCGACGTCGGCGATGGTCGGCCGCTTCACCGGCGTGTCTCCTCCATTTCCCACGGCCTGGGCGGGCCGTCCACGGGGCCGGGGTCGCCGGCGGTGCCCACGCTACCGGTGCCCGGTCGGGTCGACGCTCCGGCCGGGGCGGTCATCCGTTACCGCCGACGAGGATTTGCTTGCCCGGTTAAGCGTACGGGGTGGGATGTACGCGAGGGTACCGCAGCAGCAGGCCGAGCGGGGTGAGGAGCGTCCCCGGCCGTGCTTTCCCGCGCCGATGATCACGTGCAGATTGCCGGATTGAGGCGCTGTTAACCGGCCGTTGACACCGTCAGGGGTGGCCCGTACGGTGACCTCACTTATCCGGTTCAGTCAACGCCTGTCGATGTCATGGGCGTCCCGACGTGTGCGCGGAGGATGAGATGAAACGGTCCTGGACGGCCGGCAGACCGTCCGGGAATCATGGAAGGCGCGGTGAAGTCGTGAGTGAGCTGGTGTTGCACGAGGGTTGGCAGCTGCGGGCGGTGGCCGGGGCGCAGGTGCCCGGCGCGGTGGCCGGGCGGGCGGTACCGGCCACGGTGCCGGGCTGCGTGCACACCGATCTGCTCGCCGCCGGCCTGATCGACGACCCCTACCTCGACGACAACGAGACGGCGCTGGCCTGGATCGGCCGCACCGACTGGGAGTACGCGACCACGTTCGTGCACCGGCCCGGCGACGACGACCGGGTCGACCTGGTCTGCGCCGGGTTGGACACGGTCGCCACGATCACCCTCAACGGTGTCGAGGTCGGCCGCACCGCGAACATGCACCGGTCGTACCGGTTCGACGTGCGGTCAGCGCTGCGGTCGGGGGAGAACACCCTCGCCGTCCGGTTCGACTCGGCGTACCGCTATGCCGAGGAGCAGCGGGAACGGCTCGGCGACCGGCCGAACGCCTACCCGGAGCCGTTCGCGTTCATCCGCAAGATGGCCTGCAACTTCGGGTGGGACTGGGGGCCGACGGTGGTGACCGCCGGGATCTGGCAGGAGATCGGGCTGCACGCCTGGTCCACCGCCCGGCTCGGCACCGTCCGTCCACTGGTGACGGTCGTCGACGGCCGGGGGCGGGTCGACCTGCACGTCGAGGTCGAGCGGGTGGCCGACGTGCCGCTGACCGTCCGCGCCGAGGTCGCCGGGGTGACCGGCGAGACGACCGTTCCGGCCGGGCAGCGCACGGCCGCGCTGACCCTCACCGTCGCCGACCCCGAGCTGTGGTGGCCCCGGGGGTACGGCGCGCAGCCGTTGCACCCGCTGACGGTGACCCTGTCGACGGCGGAAGGCCGCCCGCTGGACACCTGGTCGCACCGGATCGGGTTCCGCTCGGTACGCCTCGACACCACCCCCGACGCCCACGGCACCCCGTTCACCCTGCACGTCAACGACGTGCCGGTGCTGGTGCGGGGGGTCAACTGGATCCCCGACGACGCGTTCCCCACCCGGATCACCCGCGACCGGCTGGCCCGGCGGTTCACCCAGGCCGCCGACGCCCACGTCAACCTGCTCCGGGTCTGGGGCGGTGGCCGCTACGAGTCGGCCGACTTCTACTCCCTCGCCGACGAGCGGGGTCTGCTGGTGCAGCAGGACTTCCTGTTCGCCTGCGCGGCCTACCCGGAGGAGGAGCCGTTCGGCGCGGAGGTCGAGGCGGAGGCGCGGGAACAGGTGACCCGGTTGGCCGGCCACCCCTCGCTGGTGCTCTGGACCGGCAACAACGAGAACATCTGGGGTTGGCACGACTGGGGCTGGCAGGAGCCGTTGGCCGGGCGCAGCTGGGGGCGGGGCTTCTATCTCGACCTGCTGCCCCGGGTGGTCGCCGAGCTGGACCCGACCCGCCCGTACTGGCCGGGTAGCCCGTGGTCGGGCGTGGAGGCGATCCACCCCAACGACCCGGCGCACGGCACCACGCACATCTGGGACGTGTGGAACACCGACGACTACCCGAAGTACCGCGAGTACGTCCCCCGGTTCGTCGCCGAGTTCGGCTACCAGGCGCCCCCGGCGTACGCGACGCTGCGCCGGGCGTTGTCCGACGAGCCGCTGGCGCACGACTCGCCGGGGATGGCCCACCACCAGAAGGCGGCCGACGGGGACGCCAAGCTGCAACGCGGTCTCGACGCGCACCTGCCCGCCCCGGCCGACTTCGACGACTGGCACTACCTGACCCAGCTCAACCAGGCGCGGGCCATCCAGCTGGGGGTGGAGCACTTCCGCTCCCACCGGGACGTCTGCTCCGGCAGCATCGTCTGGCAGCTCAACGACTGCTGGCCGGTCACCTCCTGGTCGGCCGTCGACGGTGACGGCCGGCGCAAACCCCTGTGGTACGCGCTGCGTCGGGCGTACGCCGACCGGCTGCTCACCGTCCAGCCCCGCGACGGCGGGTTGGCCCTGGTCGCGGTGAACGAGACCGGCACCCCGTGGCGGGCCCCGGTGACGGTGACCCGGACGACGCTGACCGGCGAGCCGAGGGCGAAGACGTCGTACCCGCTCGACGTGCCGGCGTACGCGGCGGTGACGGTGCCGCTGCCGGTGGACCTGGCGGTGGCGGAGGAGGGACGCCGGGAGCTGCTGGTCGCCGAGGCCGGTGACACCGCCGAGCGGGCGCTGTGGTTCTTCGCCGAGGACCGGGACGCGCAGTGGCCGGCGGCCCGCTTCGACGCGACGGTGGAGCCGGTCCCCGGCGGGCAGCGGGTCCGGGTCACCGCCCGTACCCTGCTGCGGGACCTGACGCTCTTTCCGGACCGGCTCGACCCGGCCGCCGAGGTCGACGCGGCGCTGGTCACCCTGCTGCCGGGGGAGTCGGTCACGTTCACGGTGACCTGCGGTGCGCCGCTGGACCCGGCGGCGCTGACCACCCGGCCGGTGCTGCGCTGCGTCAACGACCTGGTCGACGGCGCGGCCCCGGCCTCTTGACACCCCCGATCTGATCAGCGAGGGTCGATGCATTCCGGGTGCGGCGGCGCGCTCCTCCCCTCGTTTCCGAAGGGCAGCCGTGATGTCGTCTGCGTTCACCCGCCGTCACCTGCTCCGCCTCGGCGGGGCCACCCTCGTCGTCGCCGGCGCCGGTCCCGGCCTGCCCGCCCTGGCCGCCGGCACCGGTCTTGACCTGCCCGCCCTGGCCGCCGGCACCGTCACCGCCGACCTGGTGGTCTACGGTGCCACCTCGGCCGGCATCGTGGCCGCCGTGCAGACCCGCCGGCTGGGGCGGACCGCCGTGATCGTCGAAGCGGGCAGCCACGTCGGCGGGCTCACCACCGGTGGGCTCGGCTACACCGACAGCGGCACCAGCGCCGCGATCGGCGGTCTCGCCGGGGAGTTCTACCGCCGGGTGTACGCCAGGTACCAGGGCGTCCCGGTCACCCCCGACTCGCCGATGCGGCTGGTCTTCGAGCCGCACGTGGCCGCCGAGGTCTTCGACGAACTGCTCGCCGAGCACGGGGTGCCGGTCTACCTGAACGCCCGACTGGCCACCGTGCAGCGCAGTGGTGACCGGATCACCGGCCTGGTCACCGACAACGGGCAGCTCTTCACCGGCCCGATGTTCGTCGACGCCACCTACGAGGGTGACCTGATGGCCGCCGCCGGGGTGTCGTACACGGTCGGGCGGGAGGCCAACGCCGCGTACGGCGAGACGATCAACGGGGTGCAACTGCGCGGGGCACACCAGTTCACCCTGCCGGTCGACCCGTACGTGGTGCCGGGCAATCCGGCCAGCGGGCTGCTGCCCGGCATCTCCGCCGGGCCGGTCGCGGCGAACGGCACCGGTGACGACCGGATCCAGGCGTACAACTTCCGGATGTGCCTGACCCAGGCCGCCGGCCGGGTCCCGTTCCCCCGACCGGCCGGCTACGACCCGGCCGACTACGAACTGCTGCTGCGGTACGTGCAGGCCGGGTACACCGGGCCGTTCTTCACCACGCAGAGCGTCGGTGGTGGGAAGACCGACTCGAACAACACCGGGGCGTTCTCCACCGACTTCATCGGCGCGAACTACGCCTACCCGACGGCGACCCGGGCGCAGCGGGACAGCCTGACCGCCGACCACCGGACGTACCAGCAGGGGCTGATGTGGTTCCTGGCCAACGACCCCCGGCTGCCGGCGTCGGTCCGGGCGGGGGTCGCCCGCTGGGGCCTGGCGGCCGACGAGTTCACCGCCACCGGCGGTTGGCCCCCGCAGCTCTACGTCCGCGAGGCCCGCCGGATGGTGTCGGCGTACGTGATGACCGAGCGGGACTGCCGGGGCGTCGTCCGGGCTACCGACTCGATCGGGCTGGCCAGCTACACCATGGATTCGCACAACTGCCAGCGGGTGGTGGTGGACGGGCTGGTCAGGAACGAGGGCGACGTGCAGGTCGGGGTGCCCGGCCCGTACCCGGTCAGCTACCGGGCGATCGTGCCCGGCGCGGCGCAGTGCGCCAACCTCCTCGTCCCGGTCTGCCTGTCGGCCAGCCACATCGCCTACGGCTCGATCCGGATGGAACCGGTCTTCATGATCCTCGCCCAGTCCGCCGCGACGGCGGCGATGCTGGCCGTCGACGCCGGGGTGCCGGTGCAGCAGGTCGACGTCGCCGCCCTCCAGGCCCGGTTGCGCCGGGACGGGCAGCTCCTGAGCTGGCCGCCCACCGCCGACGGCGAGATCGTGGTGGACAACCGGGCGGCCGGGGTCACCCGGGCCGGGGTCTGGGTGGCCAGCACCGCCATCGGCGGCTACCAGGGGACGGACTACGAGCACGACGGCAACACCGGCAAGGGCGTCAACCGGCTGCGCTTCACCCCGTCCCTGCCGACGGGCGGGAGCTGGGCGGTCCAGTTGCGCTGGACGGCCGACCCGAACCGGGCCAGCAACGTCCCGGTCGACGTGGTGCACGGCGGTGGGGTGACCACCCGGCTGGTCGATCAGCGCACCTCGGGTGGGCAGTGGGTGTCGTTGGGGACCTACCAGTTCCCGGCGGGTACGGCCGGCAGCGTGCTGATCCGTACCGAGGCCACCGACGGGTACGTCGTGGCCGACGCGGCCCGCTTCCTGCCCGCCGTCGCCTGAGCCGGGGCGCGGTCCTCGGCAGCCCGGAAGCGGTGTTGCGGCGGTGCTGTGGCGTCGAGTACGTTTTTGCGGCACGCCGTCGAGCCGGAAAGGAGGTCAGAACAATGTCCGATGTTCTGCGCCCCCTCCGCGTTCCGGCGTCCACGCGGATCTGACCGGGGCGTTCGCCTTCCGGAGGATTCCCCATGACCGACCTGGTCATCCGCCCGCTCGTCGCGGGCGAGGAAGAGCTGTTCGAGTCCATGCCCGACCCGCTGCCCCCACTACGCAAGATCGGTTACGCCGACGGCGTCGCCGGAGGTGGCTACCGCCCGGAGCGCACCTGGGTCGCCCTGCGGGGCGGCCGGGTGGTCGGCCGGGCCGCGTGGCTCCTGCCGCCCGGAGCCGCCGGCGCACCCTGGCTGGACCGCTTCGACCTGGTCGCCGAGCCGGAGGTGGGTGCGGCCCTGCTGCGCGCGGCCCACGACGCGCTCGGCGGTCCGCACCGGTACTACGCCGGCCTGCCGGCGCACTGGCGGCGTCGGCCGGAGGTGCTCGCCGTGGTCCGGGCGTCGCTGGCGGCGGCCCGGCTCGCCGGGCTGGTCGAGCAGGGTGAGCGGCTCCGGTGTTCGTGGGCGGGCACACCACTGCCGGCGGCCTCCGGCCGCTACGCCTTCCGTCCGGCCACCGACAGCACGGAGATCGACTCCCTCGTCGGCCGGATCGCCGAGCCGGACGTGCTGACCGGCCGCGAGATCGCCCAGGCGGTGGCCGGGGTGGACCTGGCCAGAGATCCACTGGCCTGGCTGACCGGTCCGGCCGCGACCTGGCGGATCGCCCTGGCCGCCGGGGAGCCGGTGGGGTTGGCCGGGCCGGCGGGGGACGCCTGTTTCCCGCTGCTCGGCTACCTCGGCCTGGTGGACGGGGCGGCGCGCGGCGACCTGCTGGCCGACTCGGTCGCGGCGTTGGCGGCCGAGGGTGCTCGGGAGGTGGTGGCCGACGTGGACGCCCACCGGGTGGCGGTGGTCGCGGAGTTGGAACGTACCGGTTTCCGGCAGTTGCGCTCCCGGTTGATCTTCGCGCCGGCCGACGGTGCGCCGGCTGCGTCGACCCGCGACCCGGGCGGGCCACGCTGACCGCCGCCGTGCCTCGTCGGCCCAGCCTCGACTGACCCGCATGGTGTGCCCCCGGCAGATCCGCCGGGGGCACACCACGCGATCGGGGTACCGAATGGGGAGTCACGAACCACGCGACAGGCTATTTGAAGAATTTCGCAAGTGCTAAAGTCTTCATGACTTCGAACGGAAGAAGGTCGCCGGTGTCGGTGCCGCTGTACCAGGCCAAGGCGGAGCTGTTCCGCACCCTCGGGCACCCGGTGCGCATCCGGGTGCTCGAACTGCTCCAGGACGGCCCGAAGCCGGTCCGCGACCTGCTCGCCGTCATCGAGGTCGAGCCGTCCAACCTCTCCCAGCAACTCGCCGTGCTGCGCCGGGCCGGCCTGGTCACCTCCTACCGGGACGGCCCGCTGGTGATGTACTCGCTGAGCACCCCCGACGTGGCCGACCTGCTGGCCGCCGGGCGACGCATCCTCGGCACCGTCCTCACCGACCGGGACGCCCTCCTCGACGAACTCCGCGCCGCCCCCGACCCGGCCACCGTCGCCGGACCCACCGTCGCCGGACCCACCGTCGCCGGACCCACCGTCGCCGGACCCGCCGTCGGTGGTCCGCCCGGCACCGGCGGGGCTGGGCACGCGCCGCGTACCCTCGCCACGAACGGCTCGCCGACCCGGCCGGGCCGGTGAGCGTCACCGCCGTCGCCGACCGGGTCCTCGGCCTGCTGCCCGACCGCGCCGACTGGCAGGCGGTACGCCGCGCACCCCGCCGGGACCTGGTCGCCGGGCTGACCGTGGCGGTGGTGGCCCTGCCGCTCGCCCTCGCCTTCGGCGTCACCTCCGGGCTGGGCGCGCAGGCCGGGCTGGTCACCGCCGTGGTCGCCGGGGCGGTGGCGGCCGTCTTCGGCGGCTCCCACCTCCAGGTGTCCGGCCCCACCGGGGCGATGACCGTGGTGCTGGTGCCGGTGGTGCAGCAGTTCGGCCCGACCGGGGTGCTGATGGTCGGCGCGCTGGCCGGGTTGCTGCTGATCGCCCTCGCCCTGGCCCGCCTCGGCCGGTATGTCCGCTACCTGCCCACCCCCGTCATCGAGGGCTTCACCGCCGGCATCGCCGTGGTCATCGCCCTGCAACAACTCCCCGCCGCACTCGGCGTGACCGACGCGCACGGCGACCGGGTCTGGGCCGTCGCCGCCGACGCGGTCGCCCGGTTCGTCGTCCATCCCCGGCCGGTGGCGTTGGCGGTGGCCCTCGGGGTGGCGGCGCTGATGCTGCTCGGCGCGCGCTGGCGCCCCGGCCTGCCGTTCTCGCTGCTCGGGGTGGCCGCCGCCACGGTGCTCGCCGAGACCGTCCCGGTCGACCTGGTCCGGATCGGCGCCCTGCCGCAGGGGTTGCCCGCGCCGTCACTGGGCTTCCTCGACCCCGGCGCGGTCGGGGTGCTGCTGCCGTCGGCGCTGGCGGTGGCCGCGCTCGCCGCGCTGGAGAGCCTGCTGTCGGCCACCGTCGCCGACGGGATGACCGTCGGGCAACGGCACGACCCGGACCGGGAACTGTTCGGCCAGGGCCTGGCCAACCTCGCCGCGCCGCTGTTCGGCGGCATCCCGGCCACCGCCGCGATCGCCCGGACGGCGGTCAACGTCCGGGCCGGGGCGGCGTCGAAGCTGGCCGCGCTCACCCACGCGGTGGCGCTCGCCGCGATCGTCCTGGCCGCCGCCCCGCTGGTGGGCCGGATTCCGCTCGCCGCGCTGGCCGGGGTGCTGCTCGCCACCACGGTACGGATGGTCGAGGCCGGCGCGCTCTGGGCACTGGCCCGCGCCACCCGGGGCGACGCGCTGGTGCTGGTGCTCACCTTCGTCGTCACGGTGGCCTGGGACCTGGTCACCGCCGTCGCCGTCGGGGTGGCCGTGGCGGTGGTGATCGCGCTGCGCGCGGTGGCCCGCAGCGCCCGGCTGGAACAGGTCCCGCTCGACCGGGGTGAGCACAGCGCCGAGGAGCACGCCCTGCTGGCCGAGCACATCGTGGCGTACCGGCTGGACGGTCCGCTGTTCTTCGCCGCCGCGCACACCTTCCTGCTGGAGCTTTCCGAGGTGGCCGACGTCCGGGTGGTCATCCTGCGGATGTCGCGGGTGTCGGCGCTGGACGCCACCGGCGCACACGTGCTCGGCGACGCGATCCGGCGGCTGCGGGGCCGGGGGATCACCGTGCTGCTCTCCGGCATCACCCCCGACCACGACCAGGTGCTCGCCACCCTCGGGGTGGCCGACGACCTGCGCCGCGACGGGCTGGTCTTCGCCGACACCCCGGCGGCCATCGCTCACGCCCGGGAGTTGCTGCGCGGCACCGTCACCACCTGACCGTGGCCGGCCGGCGCGCGGCGGTGGGCGACACCGTCGCCCACCGCCCGACGGGCGACGCGCACCTCGCCGCCCGTCGGCGCTCCGGCCGGACCGGCCGCCGTCCTGGTCAGGCGCAGAGCGGCGAGCTGGTGTACGTGGTGCCGTTGTAGACGACCTCGCCGACCGCGCAGATCGTCGAGTTGTCGCCGTAGAGCTGGTCGCCGTAGTACTGGGCACCGGTGCCGCCGTACCACGACGTCGACTTGCGCGGGCTGTCCCGGTAGACGGTGACCTGCACCCGGTTCGGGGTCACCCGGTTGCTGATCTTGCCCCAGTTGGTGCCGCAGGTGGCGCTGTACCGCAGCTCCACCACCGCCAGCGTGGTCGCCCCCTTCACGATGTACGCCGGCTGACTGGTCGCGTTGCGGGCGTCGGCCGAGCAGCCGGTGTTGATCGGGTCGGTGCCGTCGCAGCCGGTGGTGGTGCAGCTGACGGCGCTGGCCGGGCTCGCCACGAGCAGGCTCGCGGCGACCAGGGTGCCGGCGGCCACGCTGGCCAACGTCCGGCGGGCGGCCCTCGACGTACGGGGTGCGGTGGTCATCGTTCCTCCGGTGTGGATGGTCGACTTTCGGTTCGGGATGAGTCGACTCCCATCTCTACCTTCCGTCGACGGCCGTCTCTACGCTGTGTGGCGTCGGACAATCAATAGCCGGCGCTGGTCAATCAATTTCGAGGAGTCACGGATGGCCCGGACGGAGCGGCCCCTCGATCCCGACGCCGACCCGGTGCAGGCATTCGCCGCCGACCTGCGCAGCCTGCGCGAGCGGGCCGGCCGACCGACGTACCAGGCGATGGCCCGGCGGGCCCACCGGTCGTCCAGCTCGCTGTCGGAGGCGGCCGGCGGCCGGAAGCTGCCCACCCTGGACACCACCCTGGCGTACGTCCGGACGCTCGGCGGCGACGAGACTGCCTGGGCCCGCCGCTGGCACGAGGTCGCCGCGCGTACCCCCGATCCTGCGCCCGACGACCTCGAACCTCGCGCCGCCGAGCCCCTGCCCGCCGGTGAATCGCCGCCTCCCGCCGTCCCGTCTCCCGTCGAACCGGCGACCGTCGGGCGTCCGGCCGGGGACGCCGGCGCGGCTACCGGTGTGCGGGAGACCTCGCCCACCGGGCAGCCGTCGGGTGCGGTGCGGGCCGGCCGGTCCGACCGTCGGCTGCTGCTCCCCGCTGCCGGCGCGGGCCTGCTCATGGTGCTCGTCGTCGGCCTGGCCTCGATCGGCTGGCGCTCCGCCGACCGGCCGCAGGACTCGTCCGCCCCGCCCGCCGGGGTGGCAACCCCGACACCCGTCGGGTCCGTTCCCGCCGTGCGGGTGCACGACGGGGCGGACCCCAAGGACGCCGGGTGTGCCGCCGATCCCGCCGTCGCCACCGTGGACAGCGCGGCGGTGCTGATCGACGAGCGGGTGATCGGCCTGGTGGAGCTGAGGTACTCACCGGTCTGCGGGGCGAGCTGGCCCCGGTTCATGCCGGCCCCGGCGGGCACCCCGACCGTGCCCCGGCCGGCCCGGGTGGTGCTCGCCGTCACCGACGGGGACACCCCGGCCCGCAGCCACGACTTCACCATCGACTACGCCGGCATCTCGGCCTACGGAAACCTGCTCACCAGCACCCGGAGCTGCGTCTGGGCCCAGGTGTTGATCACCGGCGCGGGCTGGTCGTCACCGCCGGCCCGGACCGGCTGCTACCGGGGTGCCACCCAGGTCCGCCCCATTCCCTGAGCCCACCGGGTCACTCCTGAGACGGGCCGGCCGACCCGTGTCGCACCGCCGGACCGTCGAACTCCGGGGCGTCCTGGGAGGAGATGGCGGTGGAGACGAGACTGGCGGCCACCGGCTGCACCGGGGTGACGTCGTCGGGGGTACGCAGCCGGGGCGGCGCGGGCATCCACGGCTTCAGGTTCTGGATGATGTGCTGATAGAAGTCGTCGACCGCGTGCAGCACGGAGTCGATGAACGCACCCCGGCCGGTGCCGCGCTTGGTGCCTGCGGTGGTGCTCTGGGCGACCCGGAAGGCGCGCAGTTCACGGGACGGGTCGGTGATCAGCGTTGTGGGCTCCTCGCGGACCTGGCGCAGGAGGTCCGTCGCGCCGCCGCCCCGGGCATGCATGGCGAACGCCTCGATCCGCAGGCTGTCCGGTGCCTCCTTCAACTGGCGGACCAGCCAGTTCACCCTCGTCGTCGGTCGACCGGAGCGCGGGGCGTCCACGTCGACGTGGCAGACGATCTGCCCGGCCCGCAGGTCGGCCGTGACCTGAAGCGCGCCGACCGCACCGGGAATCCTGATGCTCCCGGTCAGGGCCCCGGTGGTGACGAGCTGGTTCACCAGCGACTGGGTACGGGCGGCCGGATCGGCGAGGTCACGACGGCTCAACGCGGGGGTCACCTCGGTGCCCAACTGTCGGCCGAGACGCAGGCAGGCGTAGCGGATCAGCGCGTCGAAGCGACCGGCCACCTCCGCCGCGCCGCCGTCGTTGGCCCGTAGCGTCCCGGCGGACACCCCGTCGCGTACCGGCACCCAGGCCGGTCCCATGTCACTGAACTCCAGCGCGCCGGAGCGGGGATGTTCGAGGTATCTGATCAGCTCGCCGAGGACCCAGGCCTGGTCCGGGTCGGCGACGCCGCGATACTCCTTCTGGATCACCGCCTGGGTCAGGATCTCCGACCAGGGCAGGTGGTACAGGGCGACCTTGCGCAGCTTGCGCCGGTCGACGGTGGTCGGATGCTGGCCCGGCACGGGGGCGATCTCGTTGGAGATCGTGACGAGGGCGTCGAAGCCCTGCTCCCGGGCGACGTCGAGGTACGCCTCCAACTGGTCGGACTTCAGCGCGTTGCCGCCGGTCTTCACCTCGACCAGGGCGGTCCACTGCCGCTGCCCCCGGGTGACGCGGATCAGGCCGTCCGGAAAGAGCTGCTGGGTGCCGAGCTTGAAGGGGACCTCGATGAAGGTCTGCACGGTGCCGGCCGGCGCTCCGAGGGACTGGGTCAGGACCCGCCCGAACTCGCGTACCGCGCTCATCACCGCGAGCAGGGCGGAGGTCGCCCGGCGTTCCTGTTCCTCTGCGCCGTTGATGCCTGAGGTGGGGATCAGACGGGCGGCGAGCCAGGTCTCCTCGGACATGCGATGACTCCTCGTGAAGGCGGTGGTACGAGAAGTTACTCGGCGAACCGGGGAGAAACCGGCGCGACTGTGGGTGCGAACGCACCGAAGAAGCTGCCGGATCGGGCGTCGGTCGAGTCGCCCGGTCGGCTGCGGCTGTCGGACGGAGCTGTCGACATCATCACTTTGGTCCGTCACGACACTTCTGTCCGGTAGCCGACTGCGGCCAGCCGGCGAAGCACGTTGGTGCCGACGCCCGGGGTTGATTGATCGACTCTTTGGGGGCGATGTAGCGGTGTCCCCGTGTAGGGATACCGCTACATCGCCGACGTGGAGACGATCAACCCGCGCGGCCGGTCATTCCGGCACCCGCCGGTACGCGCCGTCGCTGGCCGAGGTCGCCATCGAGGCGTACGCGCGCAGGGCGGCGGACACCGGCCGCTGCCGGTCGAGCGGGGTGTAGGGCCGGTCGCGCTTCTCCTGTGCCACCCGACGGGCCTCCAGCACGTCGTCGGGCACGTTCAGCTCGATGGACCGGGCCGGGATGTCGATGACGATCTCGTCGCCGGGCTCCACCAGCGCGATCAGCCCACCGGAGGCAGCCTCGGGGGAGGCGTGCCCGATGGACAGCCCGGAGGTGCCGCCGGAGAACCGGCCGTCGGTGAGCAGCGCACAGGACCGGCCCAGCCCGCGCCCCTTGAGGAACGAGGTGGGGTAGAGCATCTCCTGCATGCCGGGGCCGCCCTTCGGGCCCTCGTAGCGGATCACCACGACGTCCCCGGCGACGATCTCCTTGGCGAGGATCGCCGAGACCGCGTCGTCCTGCGATTCGTAGACCTTGGCCGGGCCGCGGAAGGTCAGGCAGTCGTCGGGCACCCCGGCGGTCTTCACCACGCAGCCCTCCGGCGCGAGGTTGCCGTGCAGGATGGCCAGCCCGCCGTCGGCGCTGTAGGCGTGCGCGCGGTCCCGCACGCAGCCCTCGGCGGCGTCGGTGTCCAGGGTGGACCAGCGGTTGGTGGTGGAGAACGGCTCGGTGGTGCGCACCCCGCCGGGCGCGGCGTGGAACAGCTCCACCGCCTCCGGCTTCGGCGAGCCGCCCCGGACGTCCCAGTCGGTGAGCCACTGGGCCAGCGAGGGGGAGTGCACCGCGTGCACGTCGCGGTGCAGCAGGCCGGCGCGGTCCAGCTCACCGAGGATGGCCGGGATGCCGCCGGCCCGGTGCACGTCCTCCATGTGGTAATTCGGGGAGTTCGGGGCGACCTTGGCCAGGCAGGGCACCCGGCGGGAGACGGCGTCGATGTCGGCGACGGTGAAGTCCAGCTCGGCCTCGCGGGCGGCGGCGAGCAGGTGCAGGATCGTGTTGGTCGACCCGCCCATCGCCACGTCGAGGGCGACCGCGTTGTCGAACGCCTTGCGGTTGGCGGTGTTGCGGGGCAGCACCGAGGCGTCGTCGTGGTCGTACCAGCGCTTGGCGATCTCGACGACGGTGCGGCCGGCCTCGACGAAGAGCGACCGGCGCGCGGCGTGGGTGGCCAGCGTCGAGCCGTTGCCGGGCAGGGCCAGGCCGATCGCCTCGGTGAGGCAGTTCATCGAGTTGGCGGTGAACATGCCGGAGCAGGAGCCGCAGGTCGGGCAGGCGGAGCGCTCGATCTCGCCGAGCTGGTCGTCGGTGACCGCCTCGTTGGAGGAGGCGATCATCGCGTCGATCAGGTCGATCTTGGAGTGCACCACGCCCTCGATCGCCACCGTCTTGCCGGCCTCCATCGGGCCGCCGGAGACGAAGACGGTCGGGATGTTGAGCCGCAGCGCGGCCAGCAGCATCCCGGGGGTGATCTTGTCGCAGTTGGAGATGCAGACCAGGGCGTCCGCGCAGTGCGCGTTGACCATGTATTCCACCGCGTCGGCGATCAGCTCCCGGCTGGGCAGCGAGTAGAGCATCCCGCCGTGGCCCATGGCGATGCCGTCGTCCACGGCGATGGTGTTGAACTCGCGTCCCACCCCGCCGGCCTCGGCCACCGCGTCCGCGACCAGGCCACCCATGTCCTTGAGGTGGACGTGACCGGGGACGAACTGGGTGAAACTGTTCGCGATGGCGACGATCGGCTTGCCGAAGTCGTCGTCGGTCATCCCGGTGGCCCGCCAGAGGGCCCGGGCGCCGGCCATCGTCCGACCGTGGGTGGAGGTCCTCGACCGCAGCTCAGGCATGGGTACCAGTCTTGCACCGTCCGGTGGGAAGCGACCACCGCGCACGCCGTGTCCCAACAGTTGCACACCCGGTACCCCGTGGCCGACGCCGATCCGGCACAGTTGAGGTCGTGCGTTTACCCCCGGGCATGGTCGCCGTGGCGGTGTTGAGCGGCCTGCTGGCCGCCGCCGCCACCGCACTGCTGGCCGACTCGGCCCGGCGACGCGGCGGGCCGCACCGTCAGGCGCACCTGCTGTTCGCCCTGGCCGCCGCCGTCGCCCTGGCCACCCTGGTGGCCGGCACCGTCGCGTTGCTCGGCGCGACCGAGCACGGGGCGCACCAGCGCGGGCAGAAGATGGGTTGGGCCTCGCTGATCTCCGTCGGCACCGCGCTGACCGGGCTGGCGTTCTGCGCCGGGCTGCTCCGGCTGCCCGGCGCGATGGTGGCCCGGGCCGCCGCCGCGCGGTTGCTGCTCGACGGGTTGACCGTGGCCGCCGCGATCTGGTTCGTCGGCTGGGTGCTCTTCTCGGAGCCGACCCGGCTGCTCGGGCCGGCGACGCCGACCGCCTGCCCGGCCATCCTGCTCGCGTCGGTGACCGCGGCGCTCACCGCCGGCCTCACCTCGATCGTGGTGGCCCGCGCCGACGGCCCCCGGGCCCGGCTGGCCGTGCTCGGCACCGGCATCACCGCGACCGCCACCGGTGGTCTCGGGGTGGCCGCCGGGGTCTGCCAGAGCGGCTCGGTGATGGCGGTGACCGGTATGGCGCTGCTCGCCGTGGGCCTGCTCGCCGGGGCGCTCGCCGTGCACCGGGTGGACGCCCCCGGCCAGGTCGACATCGACCTGATCCGCCGTGACGGCGAGTACGCCTTCATCCCGATGGTCGCGATGGCCGGCTCGGCGATGTACCACCTGGTGCAGGGCGGCCGGTTCGACGCGCTGGCCATCATCGCCGGCAGCCTGGAGGGGTTCGCGCTGGTCACCCGGCAGTACCTCACCCTCAACGACGTCCGCCGGTACGCCAGCCGGTTGGCCGAGCGGGAGGCGCACTTCCGTGAGCTGGCGCACACCGATCCGCTGACCAGCCTGGCCAACCGGCGCGGCCTGCTGCGGGAGATGCAGCGCTGTGCCGCCGAGGGGGCCGACTGCGTGCTGCTCGGGCTCGACCTGGACGGCTTCAAGAACGTCAACGACATGCGTGGCCACGACGTCGGTGACATGGTGCTGGCCGAGGTGGGCCGGCGGCTACGGAGCAACCTGCGCCCCGGTGACCTGGCCGCCCGGCTCGGCGGCGACGAGTTCGCGGTGCTGATGCGGGGCCGGCCGACCGACGCGGACGTGGTGGCCGAGCGGCTGCTGGGAGTGCTCGGCCGGCCGTACGACCAGGCGGGCGGGGCGGTCTTCCTCTCGGTCAGCATCGGGGTGGCCGGCCAGGGCGGCGATCCGGACGTGGTCGGCCTGCTGCGCCACGCCGACCTGGCCCTGCGCTACGCCAAGCAGCGCGGCAAGAACCGGATCGAGCGCTACGACGGCAGCTACGACCGGCTGCTGACCCGGCGGACCCGGCTGGAGCACGAGATGCGTGGCGCGATCGAGCGCGACGAGTTGCGGCTGGCCTTCCAGCCGGTGGCCTCGCTGCCCTCGGTCCGGCCGGTGGGCGCCGAGGCGCTGCTGCGGTGGCACCATCCCGAGCTGGGCAACATCCGGCCGGACGAGTTCATCCCGCTGGCCGAGGAGTGCGGGATGATCGCCAAGCTGGGGGCCTGGGTGCTGCACCAGGCGTGCTGGCAGTTGTCCCGCTGGCTCGCCGACGGCCACGACGTCTGGGTCTCGGTCAACGTCTCCCCGCGTGAGTTGCACGCCCCGGAGTACGTGGTGCAGGTCGCCGAGGCGCTGCGCGCCCACCACGTGCCGCCGCAGCGGCTGGTGCTGGAGGTCACCGAGCACGCCGTCGCCACCGACCTGGACGAGTTGATCCGCCGGCTGACCGCGCTGCGGCTGACCGGCGTGCGGATCGCGTTGGACGACTTCGGCGCGGGGTACTCGTCGCTGGGGCAGCTGCGCCGGCTGCCGATCGACATCCTCAAGATCGACCACAGTCTGGTCGCCGAGCACGAGCCGGTCCGCCCGGTGGGCCGGGACGGGCCGGCCTTCGCCCCGATGGTCGACATCGTCATGCGGCTGGGCCACCAGCTCGGCATGGAGGTGATCGCCGAGGGGGTCACCACCCCGACGGAGCTGGCCGCGGTGGTCGCCGCCGGGTGCCGGTTCGGCCAGGGCGCGCTCTTCGGCTGGGGGGTGCCGGCCGAGCACCTGGAGGCGATGCTGGAGGCGGCCACCTCGCCGGGAGCCCGCCCGGCCTCGGCCCCGCCGGCCCCGCCGCCACCGCCGCGGCTACCCACCCCGTCGCCGCTGCTGCCCCGGCTGCGATCCCACCCACCGGTGTCGCCGCCGGTGCCCACCCCACGCCCCGCGTACGAGGAGTCTGCGCAGGCCGGGCCGGTTGACGAGACGCCCACCGGAGATGGTGTCCCCCGTTCGTGAACCAACATGTGGGATCAGTTGACTCATCGCGTGAGATGCGTCAGGCTTGGCCCATGTCGTCGAACCGGTCGCTGCGAGTACTTACCTGAGCGCACTCTCCTGCTGTCGAGAGTGCGCTGGCCCCGTGCATCTGCACGAGGGCCGTTTTTATTGCCGTCGGAACCACCGGGGCGCGCAGTCGCCCCCGTCGCACCTGCCGTAGCAGCTCCACCCAACTCCAGCCGAAGGCCTGAACCGCCATGACGAGACCCACGCCAGAGACCCTCGCCCACTCCGCCCGGCGGGCCCGCACGGTCACCGAGCCGGCCGGCGACGCCGACCCCACCACCACGCCGCGAGCCACCGCCGCTGCGGCCACCCCGGCCGTACGGCCGTCCGGCCCGGTCCCGGTCTCCGGCGCCGGTTCGCTGGTGCGGTCCCTGGAGGCGCTCGGCGTCGACGTCGTCTTCGGCATCCCCGGCGGGGCGATCCTGCCCGCCTACGACCCGCTCTACGACTCGTCGGTGCGGCACATCCTGGTCCGGCACGAGCAGGGCGCGGGTCACGCCGCCACCGGCTACGCGCAGGCCACCGGCCGGGTCGGTGTGTGCATCGCCACCTCCGGGCCGGGCGCGACGAACCTGGTCACCCCGATCGCCGACGCGTACATGGACTCCGTCCCGATCGTCGCGATCACCGGCCAGGTGGCCCGTCCGTCGATCGGCACGGACGCCTTCCAGGAGGCGGACATCCAGGGCATCACGCTGCCGATCACCAAGCACAACTTCCTGGTGCAGACCGCCGAGGAGATCCCGCAGGTCCTCGCTGAGGCGTTCCACCTGGCCGCGACCGGTCGTCCGGGACCGGTGCTGGTGGACATCCCCAAGGATGTCCTCCAGGCGGCGACCAGCTTCTCCTGGCCGCCCACCCTGGACCTGCCCGGCTACCGGCCGACCCTGCACCCGCACGGCAAGCAGATCCGCGAGGCGGCCCGGCTGATGAGCGGCGCCCGCCGGCCGGTGCTCTACGTCGGCGGCGGGGTGCTCAAGGCCGGTGCCACCGAGGCGCTGCGCCAGCTCGCCGAGCTGACCGGCATCCCGGTGGTGACCACGCTGATGGCGCTGGGCGCGTTCCCCGACTCGCACCGCCAGCACCTGGGCATGCCCGGCATGCACGGCACCGTCGCCGCGGTCTACGGCCTGCAGAAGGCCGACCTGATCGTCGCGCTGGGGGCCCGGTTCGACGACCGGGTGACCGGCAAGCTGGACTCGTTCGCCCCGGACGCGACGGTGGTGCACGCCGACATCGACCCGGCCGAGATCGGCAAGAACCGGCACGCCGACGTCCCGATCGTGGGCGACGCCAAGCACGTCATCGAGGAGTTGATCGCGGCGGTGACGACCGACCAGAAGGCCGGCCGCCGCACCGACCTCGGTGACTGGTGGCACCAGCTCGACGACCTGCGCGAGCGTTACCCGCTGGGCTACGACGAGCCCGCCGACGGCACCCTGTCCCCGCAGTACGTGATCAAGCGGCTGGGCGAGATCGTCGGCCCGGACGCGATCTACGTGGCGGGGGTCGGCCAGCACCAGATGTGGGCCAGCCAGTTCATCTCGTACGAGAAGCCGGGCACCTGGCTCAACTCCGGTGGCCTCGGCACCATGGGGTACGCCGTCCCGGCGGCGATGGGCGCGAAGGTCGGCCGGCCGGACACGGTGGTCTGGGCGGTGGACGGCGACGGCTGCTTCCAGATGACCAACCAGGAGCTGGCCACCTGTGCGCTGGAGGGCATCCCGGTCAAGATCGCCGTGATCAACAACGGCAACCTGGGCATGGTCCGGCAGTGGCAGACCCTGTTCTACGAGGGGCGCTACTCCAACACCGAGTTGGGCACCCACAAGCACCGCATCCCGGATTTCGTCAAGCTGGCCGAGGCGCTCGGCTGCATCGGCCTACGCTGCGAGAACGCCGACGACGTCGACAAGACGATCGAGGCGGCGATGGCGATCACCGACGCCCCGGTGGTGATCGACTTCGTGGTCGGCAAGGACGCGATGGTCTGGCCGATGGTCGCCGCCGGCACCAGCAACGACGAGATCATGTTCGCCCGGGGCGTCCGCCCGACGTTCGACGAGGACGACATCTGACATGAGTGCCCGATTCCCCGTGACCGTGCGCTGGCACGGCCCGACCGAGCGAAGCGAGACGGCGGCATGACCCTGCACACCCTGTCCGTGCTGGTGGAGAACAAGCCCGGTGTCCTGGCCCGGGTCTCCGGCCTGTTCTCCCGGCGCGGGTTCAACATCGACAGCCTCGCCGTCGGCGAGACCGAGAACCCCGACGTCTCCCGGATCACCATCGTGGTCAACGCCGACTCGTCGCCGCTGGAGCAGGTCACCAAGCAGCTCAACAAGCTGGTCAACGTACTCAAGATCGTGGAGTTGGACCCGCAGGTCTCGGTGGCCCGGGAGCTGCTGCTGGTCAAGGTCCGCGCGGACCGCACCGCCCGGGCGCAGGTGTTGGAGACGGTCGCCCTGTTCCGGGCCCGGGTGGTCGACGTCGCGCCGGACACCCTCACCGTCGAGGCCACCGGCACCCCCGACAAGCTCGACGCGCTGCTGCGCGACCTGGAGCCGTTCGGGATCAAGGAGATGGTCCAGTCCGGCACGGTGGCGATCGGGCGTGGCTCGCGGTCGATCACCGCCGGCCCCGCGCTGCGCGCCGCCTGACCGCGCGCCGCTCACCCGCCACCGCACACAGTCCACGACGGTCCGACGAGACCGCCGTACGAAAGGGAAGTCAATGAGCGTTGAGGTGTACTACGACGACGACGCCGACCTGGGCCTGATCCAGGGCCGCAAGGTCGCCGTGATCGGGTACGGCAGCCAGGGGCACGCCCACGCGTTGTCGCTGCGCGACTCCGGTGTCGACGTGGTGATCGGCCTGCCGGCGGGCTCCAAGAGCCGGCCGAAGGCCGAGGAGCAGGGCCTGCGGGTGCTCACCCCGGCCGAGGCGTCGGCCGAGGCTGACGTGATCATGATTCTGGCGCCGGACACCGCCCAGCGGAGCATCTACGCCGAGTCGATCGCCCCCAACCTCGCCCCCGGCAAGGCCATCTTCTTCGGTCACGGCTTCAACATCCGGTACGGCCTGATCACCCCGCCGGCCGACGTGGACGTGGCGATGGTCGCCCCGAAGGGCCCGGGCCACCTGGTCCGCCGCCAGTACGTCGACGGCAAGGGCGTGCCCTGCCTGGTCGCCGTCGAGCAGGACGCCAGCGGCAACGCCTTCCCGCTCGCCCTGGCGTACGCCAAGGGCATCGGCGGCACCCGGGCGGGCGCCATCAAGACCACCTTCACCGAGGAGACCGAGACCGACCTCTTCGGCGAGCAGGCGGTGCTCTGCGGTGGCGCGGCGGCCCTGGTGCAGACCGGGTTCGAGGTGCTCACCGAGGCCGGCTACGCCCCCGAGGTGGCCTACTTCGAGTGCCTGCACGAGCTGAAGCTCATCGTCGACCTGATGTACGAGGGCGGCATCGCCCGGATGCGCTACAGCATCTCCGACACCGCCGAGTACGGCGACCTCTCCCGGGGCCCGCGCGTGGTGGACTCCCGGGTCAAGGACGAGATGCGCAAGATCCTCGGCGAGATCCAGTCCGGCGAGTTCGCCCGCGAGTGGGTGGCCGAGGACGAGGCCGGCCGGCCGAACTTCGCCAAGTGGCGGGCCGAGGGCGCGGCGCACCCGATCGAGGAGACCGGTCAGAAGCTGCGTTCCATGATGAGCTGGGTGGACCGCCCGCTCACCGAGACCGCCTGACCCCTCGCGCCACCCCCTGGACCGGTGTGACCAGAGGGGTCTCGGGCGCGCTGAGCCCTAGACGGGCCTGTGTGGGTCGGCCGGGCCTGTGCGGGTCGTCCGGGCCTGTGCGGGTCGTCGGTTCCGCCGGGTGTGTCGCGGGCTGACTGGTCTTGTGGAGTAAAGCGGTATGCCTGGCTGGCATGAATATGCCAGCCAGGCATACCGCTTTCTGGGTAACACAGGCCGCCAGGTCGCCGTGCCACAGGGAGCCTCGGGGCGGTTGCGCTGCCAGGGGTGGCGGCCGGGATCGTTGCGGTGCCACGGGGTGGCCGCCGAGATCGTTGCGGTGCGGCCGACATGCCGTGGCCGCGGGTGACCTGCATGCGGAGGATCTGCCGTGCCGCTGCTAGGCCCGTGGGCGCCGTCCCCGCTTCGCCGCCCGCCGCCCGCCGCCCGCCGCCCGCCGTCCCCGCTCCGCCGCCCGCCGTCCCCGCTCCGCCGTCGTCCGCTGCCCGCCGCCTGCCGCGCCGCCTGCCGCGCCGCCCGCCGGCCGCCGTGCGGCCCTGCCGTGCCCCCGCCGCCCGCCGTGCGCCGCCCGCCCGGCGGCGGGCGAGGTTCACCTGGCGGGATGGGGTGAGCGACGCCTCATCGGGCCGAACCGGGCGGCACTGCGCGCTCCGGGTCGGATGAACGGGGGATGACAGGCGTGCGACAACGCTGTGTGAGGGCCCTCACCCCACAGACCGGGACATGCCGGCCGGGGTGCCCCCTACGATCCTTGGAGAGGTGCGTGACCGGCACCTGACGGCCATGGCACGGATCGGCGCAGGGCGCATCGCGGCGCCCGGTCGCCCCGGCCGACCTAATACGACGTCTACGAGGACCGATGAATCCTGTCGTACTGATCGCCGAAGAACTCGCTCCTGCTGCCATCGAGGTGCTCGCGCACGACTTCGACGTGCGCCATGTCGACGGCACCGACCGCCCGGCCCTGCTCTCCGCGCTGGCGGAGGCCGACGCGGTGATCGTGCGCAGTGCCACGCAGATCGACGCCGAGGCGATCTCCGCCGCGCCGCGCCTGAAGGTGGTCGCCCGGGCCGGCGTCGGGCTGGACAACGTCGAGGTTCCGGCCGCCACCGCGCGGGGCGTCATGGTCGTCAACGCCCCCACCTCCAACATCGTCTCCGCCGCCGAGCAGGCCGTCGCGCTGCTGCTCGCCGTCGCGCGGAACACCGCCAGCGCCAGCGCCGCGCTCAAGGCCGGCGAGTGGAAGCGGTCCAAGTACACCGGCGTCGAGTTGCAGGGCAAGACCGTCGGCGTGGTCGGTCTCGGCCGGATCGGCGTGCTCTTCGCACAGCGCATCGCCGCCTTCGGCACCCGGCTGATCGCGTACGACCCCTACATCCAGCCGGCCCGCGCCGCCCAGCTCGGCGTGCGCCTGGTGGGGCTGGAGGAGCTGCTGCGGGAGGCCGACTTCATCTCCATCCACCTGCCGAAGACCCCGGAGACGGTCGGCCTGATCGGCGAGAAGGAGCTGGCGATCGTCAAGCCGGGCGTCCGGATCGTCAACGCCGCCCGGGGTGGGCTGGTCGACGAGCAGGCCCTGGCCGACGCGATCGCCGAGGGTCGGGTCGCCGGCGCCGGCGTCGACGTGTACGCCAAGGAGCCGTGCACCGCGTCGCCGCTGTTCGCCTTCGACAACGTGGTGGCTACCCCGCACCTGGGCGCGTCCACCCACGAGGCGCAGGACAAGGCCGGCCTGGCCGTGGCCAAGAGCGTCAAGCTGGCCCTCCAGGGCGAGTTCGTGCCGGACGCGGTGAACGTGCAGGCCGGTGGCGTCGTCGCCGAGGACGTCCGGCCGCTGCTGCCGCTGGCCGAGAAGCTGGGCCGGGCGTTCACCGCCGTGGCCGGCGGGATCGCCGCCAGCGTCACCGTCGAGGTACGCGGCGAGATCGTCAACCACGACGTGTCGGTGCTCAAGCTCGCCGCCACCAAGGGGCTGTTCAGCTCGGTGGTCGAGGAGCAGGTCACCTACGTCAACGCGCCGCACCTGGCCGCCGAGCGGGGCGTCGAGGTGGCCCTGGTCACCCAGGCCGAGACGGTGGACCACCCGAACCTGGTCACCATCCGGGGCGCGCTGCCCGACGGTCGTACGGTCAGCGTCTCCGGCACGGTCGCCCACACCGGTGCCCGGGACGTCCTCAAGCTGACCGAGGTGGACGGTTTCGATGTGGAGATCGGCGCGGAGGGCATCCTGCTCTTCCTGCGTTACGCCGACCGGCCGGGCGTGGTCGGCACCGTCGGCACGCTGCTCGGTGAGGCCGGCATCAACATCGCCGCGATGCAGGTGGCCCGCCGGGAGGCCGGCGGCGAGACCCTGATGACCCTCACCGTCGACCAGGCGCTCGGGGCGGAGTTGCTCACCTCGGCGGCCGACTCGATCGGCGCGACCGCCGCCAGCGCGGCCGACCTGCGCGACGAGTAGTTCCACGGCACAGCATCCGGAGGGGCCCGACCGTGCGGTCGGGCCCCTCCGTCGTCCACACCCGACGGCAGTCGGGTCAGGCCACACCCGACGGGACAGGAGCCGGGTCAGGCCACAACCGACGGCAGTCGGGTCAGGGCCGGGGTGGGGTCGGGCGTCGGGTCAGCGGGCGACCCGGGACGGCGGTGGGTAGACCGAGCCGTCCTGCGGGTCGAAGAGCATCAGGTCGTACTCGCCGGCCAACCGCTCGATGTCGAGCAGCACCTGGTCGTCGCAGGTCGGGACGAGGCTCAACGCCACATGGTCGGCCGCCGCGTGCAACGGCGAGACCTCCCAGGGGGTGCCCTGATGGGCGGGCCGGTCGGGATAAGAGGCGGTGACGGCCCGATAGAAGCCCACCACCCGGGGGTCCGGATACCGCTCGGCGTGCTGCCCCTCGCGGCACCGCCGCACCGCCGCCCGGACGTCCTCGGGCGTGGCCCCGTCGTGGAGGGCCCACACGCTCAGATCGAAACTCACGGCGGACAGCGTGCCATCACGCGTTCACCCGGGCGACACTGACCCGCCGTGATTCCCGCAGGTAGTTCGAGTGTCCGGAGAAAACAGTCCGCTGTGGAGACTCTTGCGTCGAGTTGCGTCGATTCGATAGCGTATCGGGGCGGTCACCGGGAAGTCAGATGTCGACCCGTCTTCGGGTGACGGGGCCGAACGTCCGGCCGGCCGGCCCGCACCCCTCGAATGCGCGAGCCACGCGCACTCGTCGCTGACCGGCCCCCACGGTCGTTGCCGAGACCGTGGGGGCCGATCGCCGGCCCATCGACCGCGCCACCCCGTGGACCCCCTCCACAGGTCGGCCGACGCGCCGCAGCGCCGCTCAGCGGCGCCGGTGGGCGAAGAGAGCCTGATATGCCGAGTCGGTGCGGAACCATGACAGCCCCACCGGCCCGGCCGCGTACAACGCGGTGGCGTAGGCGTCGGCCACCGCCAGGTCCGGCCCGACGACAGTCGCGGCGACCAACTGCCGGGCCGGTTCGCCGGTGTGCGGGTCGACCACGTGTCCCTGCCGGCCGCTCACCCCGGAGGTGCCCACCGCGCCGGCCGTCATCTCCAGCACCAGCGGGGCCCGCCGGCCGTCGGTCGGGTGGTGCACCGCGACCCGCCACGGGCCGCCGTGCGCGGCGTGGCCGCGTACCGTCAGGTCGGCGCCGGAGAGCACCGCGTAGTCGGTGATGCCGGCGGCGCGCAACCGGGTCGCGGCCCGCTCCACCGCCCAGCCGTTGAGCAGGCCGCCGGGGTCGAAGCCGCCGGGGACGGCCCAGGCGTCGAACCAGCCGTCGGTGGCGGCCCGCATGGCCGCGCAGCGGTCGACCAGGTCGGTCAGCGGCGGGTACGACTCGGGGCTGATCTCGCCGCGTCGTAGCCGGGAGACCAGGCTCTCCGGCCGGTTCGGCCCGTAGGTGAGGTCGATGGCCCGCAGCTCGGCGACGGCGTCGCGCAGCGCGTCACCGACCGCCCGCCGGCCCAGGTCCTCGGGGGCGTTGAGCAGGAGCGAGTATTCGGCGGTGCCGGTCCGGACGGAATGCTGCACGGCGATCCGGCCGCCGGGCGAGTCGCCGGGCCGGTCGAGGCGGTGGCTGCGGGCGCCCAGGCGCAGGTCGGGGCGGCGTCGGGAGAATGCCGTCTGGTCCACCCAGCGGGTGCGCGGTTGCTCGTCCAGTCGGCCTGGCCCCCGCTGCTGCTCGGTCCGCATCACACTGCTCCTTCACCGACGGTGCCGCGGCGTCGCGACCGGTCCGTCCCGGATCCCCACGACCCGTCCTGCACCGACCCTAGGCAGTGGAGATGACCGCACCATGAATGCTGCCTGGGAGCCTGCTGAGCATTTCGCCCTCCCAGATAATGGAAGGCTCGTACCGGGAGCCGGGACGGCGACGTACCGTTCACCCCAGCGGACGAGGTGAGGAGCGGCAGGTGGCACGGATCGCGGTGGTGGCCGGGGACGGGATCGGACCCGAGGTGGTCGCGCAGGCCCTCAAGGTCCTCGACGCCGTGCTCCCCGGGGTCGAGGCCACGGAGTACGACCTCGGCGCGGCGCGCTACCACCGCACCGGTGAGGTGCTGCCCGACTCCGTGCTGACCGAGCTGGCCGGCCACGACGCCATTCTGCTCGGCGCGGTCGGCGACCCCACCGTGCCGCCCGGCGTGCTGGAGCGCGGACTGCTGCTGAAGCTCCGCTTCGCCTTCGACCAGTACGTCAACCTGCGCCCGTCCCGGCTCTGGCCCGGCGTGCCCGGCCCGCTGGTCAACGTCAAACCGGGCGAGGTCGACCTGGTCGTCGTCCGGGAGGGCACCGAGGGGCTCTACGCCGGTGCCGGCGGCAGCCTGCACCGGGACACCCCGGCCGAGGTGGCCACGGAGGAGAGCCTCAACACCCGGCACGGGGTGGAACGGGTCATCCGGGACGCCTTCACCCGGGCGGGTCGCCGCGAGCGCCGCAAGGTCACCCTGGTGCACAAGACCAACGTGCTGACCCACGCCGGGTCGCTGTGGGCCCGTGCCTTTGCGGCCGTCGCCGCCGAACACCCCGACGTCGCCACCGAATACCAGCACGTCGACGCCGCCGCCATGTTCCTGGTCACCCAGCCCCAGCGGTACGACGTGGTGGTCACCGACAACCTCTTCGGCGACATCCTCACCGACATCGCCGCCGCGGTCACCGGGGGGATCGGCCTGGCGGCCAGCGGTTGCATCAACCCCACCGGGGCGTACCCGTCGATGTTCGAGCCGGTGCACGGCTCGGCGCCGGACATCGCCGGCAAGGGCGTCGCCGACCCGGTGGCCGCCGTGCTCTCCGCCGCGCTCCTGCTCGACCAGCTCGGCCACGCCGACGCCGCCGCCCGGGTGACCGGCGCGGTCGCCGCCGAACTGGCCGGCCGGACGCCGGGCGTGGCGTTGCGCACCGACGAGGTGGGGGACCGGCTCGCCGCGCACGCGGTGGCCTGATCCCACCGGGAGCGGACCTATCCGCTGAACGACCGTTCGGGGTAGGTTTCTGAACAGCAGCTCGGTGCGTGGTCCCCGCGTGCCGTCAAACCCGCAGGGAGGTCAGCGCGATGAGCGGTGGTGACATGCTCGATTTCGAGATCCGTCCGAATCCCGCGCCGGTATCCGCCGTCGAACGGGCCGCCCTGCTGGTCGACCCCGGCTTCGGCCGGGTCTTCACCGACCACATGGTGACCATCCGGTACGCCGAGGGCAAGGGCTGGTACGACCCCCGGATCGAGGCCCGTGCGCCGATCCCGATGGACCCGGCGAGCGCCGTCCTGCACTACGCGCAGGAGATCTTCGAGGGGCTGAAGGCGTACCGGACGGCCGACGGCTCGATCACCATGTTCCGGCCGGAGGCCAACGCGGCCCGGTTCATCGCCTCCGCGCGGCGGCTGGCCATGCCGGAGCTGCCGGCGGAGCTGTTCGTCGAGTCGCTGCGCAAGCTGGTCGAGATCGACCGGGACTGGATCCCCGAGGGCGCCGACACCAGCCTCTACCTGCGGCCGTTCATGTTCGCCAGCGAGGTCTTCCTCGGGGTCCGCCCCGCCAACGAATACCTCTACTGCGTCATCGCCTCGCCGGCCGGCGCCTACTTCGCCGGTGGGGTCAAGCCGGTCACCGTCTGGGTCTCCCCGGACTACACCCGGGCGGCTCCCGGTGGCACCGGCGCGGCCAAGTGCGGCGGCAACTACGCCGCGTCGCTCTCCGCCCAGGCGGAGGCGATCGAGGCCGGGTGTGACCAGGTGGTCTTCCTGGACGCGGTGGAGCGCCGCTACGTCGAGGAGTTGGGCGGCATGAACGTCTTCTTCGTCTACGACGACAACACCCTGGTCACCCCGCCGCTGACCGGCACGATCCTGCCGGGCATCACCCGGGACGCGCTGCTCGCCCTGGCCGCCGCCTCCGGGCACCAGGTCGTCGAACGCCCGGTCAGCTTCGCCGAGTGGCAGGCCGACGCGGAGAGCGGCCGGCTGCGCGAGGTCTTCGCCTGCGGCACCGCCGCGGTGATCACCCCGGTCGCCCGGGTGCGTCACCCCGGCGGCGAGTTCGTGATCGGCGGCGGTGAGCCGGGCCGGTCCACCTCCGCGCTGCGGGAGCAGTTGGTGGCGGTCCAGCGCGGCGACGCCCCCGACCCGCGCGGCTGGGTGACGCACATCCGCTGACCGCCCGGGGCCGGGTCACTCCGGTGTGGGCTGCTCCAGCAGGTGGTCGCGGAGGGCGGCGAGCTGGGCATCCGTCACACCCGCGTGGTGCAGGTAGTCCTCGATCGAGCCGTGCCGCTGGCGGAGTTCGGCGAGGAAGAGCGACATCGCCTCGGCGGGGGAGCCGAGGAAGGGGGCGGGTGGCTTCTGGGCGTCCGGCATGGCCTCCGCCAGCCAGGCGCTGAACCGCTGGGACGCCTCGGCGCTCAGTGCGTAGTCCGCGGCGATCCGGTCGTCGTCGACGCCCAGCACCGACAGGGTCAGCGCGCAGACGATGCCGGTGCGGTCCTTGCCCGCGACGCAGTGCACCAGGACGGGGGTGTTGGCGCTGTCGGCGATCAGGCCGACCGCCTCGGCCAGCCCGGCGGTGCCGGTCTCGGCGAGGTCGGCGTAGCGGTCGGCGAGGTAGCGGGCCAGGCTGGAGTCCGGGTCGTGCGTCTGCGCCGCCCAGTCGGCGTGTTCCGGGTGGATGTGCCGGTAGGACAGGCCGTCCAGGTCGGGCACCCGGCCGTCCCGCTCCACCTCGGTCGGGCGGCGCAGGTCGATCACGGTGCGGATGCCGAGGGCGCTGAACGCTTCCCGGTCGGTGCCGTCGATCCGGTGCGGGGAGTCCGACCGGTAGAGCCGCCCCCAGCGGACGGTGCGGGCGTCGTGGCCGGGATAGCCACCGACGTCGCGGAAGTTGAACATCGCAGCGAACGGGATCCGGCGGCTGTCCTCGGTGGGGTTCACCCGGACACGGTAACGGCCGGCGGGGCGTGTGTACGCCCCGTCGGCCGTGGCCTTCGATCGACCGCCATGCCCGTCCGGCCGGCTACCGGGCCGTCCGGCCGCCGGGTCGGGCCGTCCGACCGGCTACCGGGCGGTGCCCGGAGGAAGGTTGCCGTAGGTGTCGTCGTAGTAGCCGCCCAGCTTGTCCCGGTAGGCCGGGTCGCTGTGGCTGGTCTCGTCGTACTCGGGAGCGGCCTTGATCTGGTCCTTGGTGCGGTCGACGTGGACCTTCCGGTCGTCGTGGTCGACCTGGTTGATGGTGCCGGCGGGGAGCATCACCTTCTTGCCGAAGATCCACGGACCGGTGTCGACGACCAGGTAGCTGCCGCCGACCTCGTGGCTGGCCTCGTCGATCTTGCCGATGCCGCCGTCGGTCGCCTCGACCTTGTAGCCGACCAGGTCGGCGTCGGCGACCCCGGCCTCGTCGCGGTAACTCCACGGGTTGAACGCCCCGCCGGGGGCGCCGCCGGCGATCGCGCCCTGGCCGTCGTCGACCATCGGGTCCGTGGTGCCGTGGGCGGTGTGCGGGTCGAGCCTGTCCATGAGAACTCCTGCCTCGACTGTCGTAGTCGTTATCGGAGAAAAGCGCTTCGTGTCCGCATCTGAGGTACCCGAGGGGAGACGTCCCACACATCCCGTCCCGGGATGTGGATTCTGCCTCCCAGAATCGGGGCGGAGTGGCAGAGTGGCGACCGTGACCAGCTCCGCCCGCATTATTGGCAGCTAGCGCGCCGGCCTCCCCTCCGCCGAGCGCGCAGACCTCCCGCATCCGCGGGGGGTCTTTTTGTTGCCCCCGCAAGGTTCGACGGTCCGAAGAAAGGGACTCGCGATGACGTTCCAGGTCTACGACACCACGCTGCGTGATGGCGCCCAGCGCGAGGGGCTCAGCTACTCGGTGATCGACAAGCTCGCGGTGGCCCGGCTGCTCGACGAGTTCGGGGTCGGCTTCATCGAGGGCGGATGGCCGGGCGCCGTGCCGAAGGACACCGAGTTCTTCCGCCGGGCACGCACCGAGCTGGACCTGCGGCACGCCCTGCTGGTCGCGTTCGGGGCCACCCGCAAGGCCGGGGTCGCCGTCGCCGACGACCCGCAGGTGCGCGCGCTGCTCGACGCGCAGACCCCGGCCGTCGCGCTGGTCGCCAAGGCCGACATCCGGCACGTCGAACGCGCCCTGCGCACCACCGGCGCGGAGAACCTGGCGATGGTCCGGGACACGGTCACCCACCTGGTAGCCGAGGGGCGGCGGGTCTTCGTCGACGGCGAGCACTTCTTCGACGGGTACCGGCACGACCCGGCGTACACCGCCTCGGTGGTCGAGACCGCGCTCGCCGCCGGTGCCGAGCGGTTCGTGCTCTGCGACACCAACGGGGGGATGCTGCCGTCCCAGGTGACCGCCGCGATCGCCGACCTGACCGTGCGGACCGGGATCGCCCCGGCGTTGTTCGGCATGCACGCCCAGAACGACACCGCCTGCGCGGTGGCCAACACGATCGCGGCCGTCGAGGCCGGGGTCCGGCACGTCCAGGGCACCGCCAACGGGTACGGCGAGCGCCCCGGCAACGCCGACCTCTTCGCCGTCGTGGCCAACCTCCAGCTCAAGCTCGGGCTGCCCGTCCTACCCGACGGCTGCCTGGAACAGATGGTGCGGGTCTCGCACGCCATCGCCGAGATCGCCAACATCGCCCCCGACACCCACCAGGCGTACGCCGGGGCCGCCGCCTTCGCCCACAAGGCGGGGTTGCACGCGAGCGCGATCAAGGTCGACCCGTTGCTCTACAACCACGTGGACCCGTCGGTGGTGGGCAACGACATGCGGATCCTGGTGACCGAGATGGCCGGCCGGGCCAGCATCGAGCTGAAGAGCCGCGAGCTGGGTCTTGACCTGGCCGGCCATCCGGACGCCGTGTCGAAGGTGACCACCCGGGTCAAGGAACTGGAGGCGGAGGGCTGGTCGTTCGAGGCCGCCGACGCGTCGTTCGAGCTGCTGGTCCGCTCCGAGCTGCCGGATGCCGCCCCGGTGCGACCGTTCGCGCTGGAGTCGTACCGGGTGCTGGTCGAGCACCGGGAGGACGGCGCAGTGGTCTCCGAGGCGACCGTGAAGATCCGGGTACGCGGTGAGCGGGTGATCGCCACCGCCGAGGGCAACGGCCCGGTCAACGCCCTCGACGAGGCGCTGCGGGTCGGGCTGTCCCGGTACTACCCGCAACTGCGCCACTTCGAGCTGGCCGACTACAAGGTGCGCATCCTGGAGGGCACCCACGGCACCGGCGCGGTGACCCGGGTGCTGGTGGAGACGGCCGACGGGACCGGCCGCGACTGGACCACCGTCGGCGTGCACCCCAACGTGGTGGAAGCCTCCTGGCACGCCCTGGTCGACGCCCTCACCTACGGCCTCGACCGGGCCCGGGTCTGAGCCGGCGTTCCCGCCGTCACGGGGTGGGCAGGCGCAGGGTGGCCAGCACGGCGCGGTGGTCGGTGGCGGGTATCTGGTGGACGGTGACCGCGTGGACGGCGATCCGGCGGTCGACCAGGACGTGGTCGATGGTGACCGGCGGGATCGGGTCGCCGTCGTACGGGCCCCACGTGCCCACCAGCCCTGCCCCGACGGCGTCGGCGGCGTCCACGTATCCGCTCGCGAGGAGGGCGCGCAACGGGGAATGGTCGAGGGTGGCGTTGAAGTCCCCGGCGAGGATGCCGAGCTGACCGTCGGGGGTGGCGCGCGGCTGGGCCGCCAGGTCGGTGCGCCACTCGCCGACCACCCCGACCGACCAGGGTGCCGCCGGGTGGGCCGACTCCACCCGTAGCGCCGGCGCACCGGGCACCGCCACCGTCGCGTACGCCTGGGTGAACGCGAAGCCGGCGTTGCGTCGGAAGCCGCCGGCGGAGAGCGGGAAACGGGCGTAGAGCCCGGACCCGGTCGTGCCCACCTCGGGGTGGAGTTGGCGGTGGGGGAGCAGGTCGGCGAGGCCGGCCCGGTCGAGGGCGTCCCGCGCCGCCGGGGTGAACTCCTGCACGGTGAGCACGTCCACCTGGTGCCGGCGGACCAGCGCGACCAGGGTGGCCGCGTCAGCACCCCCCTTGAGCAGGTTGGCGGTGAGCAGTCGCAGCCCGGGCCCCTGGACCGCCGGCTGCCCGGCGGACAGCGCGCGGGGTGCCACCGCACCGACCAGGGCCAGCGCCGCGACTGTCGCGGCCACCGCCGGCCACCGGCGTCGCAGGACGAGGGTCAGGGCCAGCGCCAGCAGGCTCCACCCCGCGACGTACGGCGTGAAGGCGAGCGCCTGCACCAGCGGGCCCCGGTCCAGCCCGGCGAGGCGGACCACCGCCCAGGCGAGGCCGGGTGCCACCGCCAGCCAGCAGATCAGGGTGGCGGCGGGACGTCGGGTGGTGGACGGCGTCGAGATCAGGAGCACGGCGGCCAGCCTAGTGGCCGACGCCGTTGCGCAGGGGCGCCGGAGCCAATTCATGAATGGGTGAGAGTTCATCTTTCGCAATTTCCAACATCATTTTAAAGATGGCAAAACGGATTGGTCCGCTATTGACGCTCCGCTTTTGCTGGTGTTACGTTCCTCCTCGTTGAGGTGCCGCAACGGAGCGTAGTAATCCCAGCTCAGACCGGTTGGAAGCGTTGTTCGTTCAACGTTTCCGGCGCGGGTGGAGTTCTTCTGTCCGCGTCATTTCCGGCCCGTCCGCACCAGACCCATCCGGCTCTCCGAACGGTGGGCCGGCCGTATTGCCACGGTCACAAAAGGGAGACCTGTCATGGCCACATTCTTCAGGCGTAAGGCGGCGGCGGTGACGCTCGGCGTCCTGGCGCTCACCCTGGCCGGCGGCGGGATCGCCGTCGCCCAGCCGGCGACCAAGGCCCCGGCCGAGGTAGCTCAGCCCGGGGCTCAGCAGGCCGGCGTCGCCGGTCAGCCGGCCGTAACTGCGGCCGAAGCCCAGCAGGCCCGCGCGGCGCTGAAGGTGTCGCTCGCCCCGCCGGCCGCAGGTTCGGTCGCCTGGGCGGTCGTCACCAGCGGCGGCACCCTGCTCCAGCACTCGGCCAACGTCGTCTCGGCGACCAAGTACGGCACCGGCCAGTACCAGGTGCTGCTCGACTACAGCGTGGTCGGGAAGGCGTTCCAGGCCACCATCGGCACCAACGACCAGTTCAACGTGCCGCCGGCCGGTGAGATCTCGGTCGCGCCGCGCAACCAGACCCCGAACGGCGTCTTCGTCCAGACGTACAGCTCCGGCGGTTCGGTGTCCAGCAAGCCGTTCCACCTGTTCGTCGCCAACTGAGGCGCGGCCCCGTCGACGGTGTCGGCCCCCACCCGGGGGTCGGCACCGTCTGCTGTGGAGGCCCGGCGTCGACACCGGCCGGGGTGCGGCTCCTACCGCCTCACGGTGTTGCCGCCCCAACGGGCAGGTCGTCCCGATCCGGGTGGGAAACCGCCTGACAGGAGCGGAAATTCCGACGTTTGCCTGCCGGCCGCCCCGGGAAGCAAGCACCGTGACGGACATCTCGGACACCCTGGCCAGCCTGCCCAGCCCGGTCGAAGCCGACGCGGCAGGCGCCGAGTTGGAACAGACCCTCTTCGAGGTCAGACGCGTGATCGTCGGGCAGGATCGGCTCGTCGAAAGATTGCTCACCGCGCTGATCGCCAACGGGCACTGCCTCCTGGAAGGGGTGCCCGGGGTGGCCAAGACGTTGGCCGCGCAGACCCTCGCCACCGTCGTCGGCGGCACCTTCACCCGGATCCAGTTCACCCCCGACCTGGTCCCCTCCGACATCGTCGGCACCCGGATCTACCGCGCCTCCACGGAGAGCTTCGACGTCGAACTCGGCCCGATCATGGCCAACCTGGTGCTCGCCGACGAGATCAACCGGGCCCCGGCCAAGGTGCAGTCCGCGCTGCTGGAGGCGATGGCCGAGCGGCAGGTCACCATCGGCGGCCGGAGCTGGCCGGTGCCGCAACCGTTCCTGGTGCTGGCAACCCAGAACCCGATCGAGTCCGAGGGGGTCTACCAACTCCCCGAGGCACAACGCGACCGGTTCCTCATGAAGATCGTCGTGGACTACCCGAGCGACGCCGACGAGCTGGCCATCCTCTACCGGATGAGCAGCGACCGACCCCGCCCACGTCGGGTGCTCGACCCGGTCCGGCTGCGCGACTACCAGCGCCGGGCCGCCCACGTCTTCGTGCACCACGCGCTCGCCGAGTACGTGGTCCGGCTGATCCTGGCCACCCGTGACCCGGCCCGCTTCGGGGTGCCGGAGATCGCCCCGCTGCTGGCGTACGGGGCGAGCCCCCGGGCCACCCTCGGCCTGGTCGCCGCCGCCCGCGCCCAGGCGTTGCTGCGGGGCCGCGAGTACGTGCTCCCCGAGGACGTCCGCGAACTCGCGGTCGACGTGCTCGCCCACCGGCTGGTGCTCTCCTTCGACGCGGTCGCCGACGGGGTCTCCGCCGAGGCGGTGGTGCACCGGCTGGTCCAGGCGGTGCCGCCCCCGGTGCTCGCCACCGGCCACCCCGAATACACGCCCGTCCTGGCGGCGGCGTGAGACCCCCGACCGCCCCGGCACCCGCCGGCCCGGCGCTGGCCGACCTCGCCCCCGAACAGCGGCTGCGCCGCCTCGAACTGACCGTCACCCGCCGCCTGGACGGGCTGCTCCAGGGCCAGCTGCGCGGCCTGCTGCCCGGCCCCGGCAGCGAACTCGCCGGCAGCCGGGAGTACCGCCCCGGTGACGACGAGGTACGTCGGATGGACTGGGCGGTCACCGCCCGCACCACCGTCCCGCACGTGCGTGAGGTCGACGCGGACCGGGAGCTGACCACCTGGTTGCTGGTCGACGCCAGCCCCAGCATGGAGTACGGCACCGCCGAGCTGGACAAGCGGGAACTCTCGGTGGCGGCCGTCGCCGCGGTCGGCTTCCTCACCGCCGGGACCGGCAACCGGCTCGGCGCACAGGTGCTCAGCACCGACGGGCTGCGCCGGTTCCCGGCCCGCAGCGGACGTACCCACCTGCTGAGCCTGCTCCGCACGCTGCTGCACGCCCCCCGGGCGGACGCCGAACCACCGACCACCCCGCCGGCCGGCCCCGACCTGGCCGCCGCCCTCGCGGCGGTGCAACGGACCGCCGTGCGGCGGGGGCTGGTGGTGGTGGTCTCCGACTTCCTCGACGGGCTCCCCGACGACCACGACGCCCCGGCCCCCTGGGAGCCGACGCTGCGCCGGCTCGCCGCCCGGCACCAGGTGCTCGCGGTCGAGGTGACCGACCCCCGCGAGCTGGAGCTGCCCGACGTCGGCCTGATCACCCTGGTCGACCCGGAGACCGGCCGGCGGCGCGAGGTGTGGACCGGTGACCCGGGGCTGCGCCGCCGGTACGCCAGCGCCGCCGCCGCGCAGCGCGCCCAGGTGGCCCGGGCGCTGCGCCGCAGCGGGGCCGGTCACCTGGCGTTGCGTACCGACCGGGACTGGACCGCCGACATCGTGCGGCACGTGCACACCCAGCGTCGGCTGGCGATGGCGCCCGCCGCCTCCCGGGGAGGTGTCGCGTGAACTGGCAGTCACCCACCCGGCTCCTGCTGCTGCTGGGAGTGGCCGCGCTGGCCGCCGGCTACCTGCTGATGCAGCGCCGACGCAGCCGGTACGCGGTCCGCTTCACCAACCTGCGGCTGCTCGACCGGGTCGCCCCGCAGCGACCCGCCTGGCGGCGGCACGTGCCCGCCGGTCTCTTCCTGGCCATGCTGGCGCTGCTGGTGGTCGGTTTCGCCCGGCCCACCGCCGAGGTGCGGGTGCCCCGTGAGCGGGCCACCGTGATGGTCGCCGTGGACGTCTCCACGTCGATGCTCGCCACCGACGTCGAACCGGACCGGTTGACCGCCGCCAAGGAGGCCGCCCGGACCTTCGTCGACGGGCTGCCCGACGAGTTCAACGTGGGGCTGGTCGCGTTCGCCGGCAGCGCGGCGGTGCTGGTGCCGCCGAGCGCCGACCGGGGCGCCCTGCACGACGGCATCGACCGGCTCGCCGAGGGGATCACCGGGGTGCAGGGCACCGCCATCGGCGAGGCGATCAGCGCCTCCCTCGGCGCGGTGAAGAGCCTCGACGAGAAGGCGGCCGAGCAACCGCCGCCGGCCCGGGTCATCCTGCTCTCCGACGGGGCGAACACCTCCGGCGCGGACCCGATGGAGGCGGCCTCGGCGGCCGTCGCGGCGAAGGTGCCGGTGCACACCATCTCGTTCGGCACCCCGGGTGGCTTCGTCGACCGGGGTGGCCGGCCGATCCAGGTGCCGGTCGACGGGCAGACCCTGCGGGCGGTCGCCGACGAGACCGGGGGCGGCTTCCACGAGGCGGGCAGCAGCGCCGAACTGCGCAACGTGTACGAGGACATCGGCTCCTCGGTCGGCTACCGCAAGGAACGTCAGGACATCTCCGCCCGGTTCATCGGGCTCGGACTGGTCTTCGCCATGGGCGCGGCGGCCGGATCGATGCGCTGGTTCTCCCGCCTGCCCTGAGGTGGACGGCGCTGGCCCACCTGCCCCTGATCCGTCGCAGCGCACAGTGAGGAGCGGACGTATGGCAGTACAGACCGGTCTGGGGGAGCCCCGGGGTCCCTGGTTTCTCTCACCCGACCTGGGACCGGACGGCCGGCCCCGGTGGGACGTACCGGGGCCGGGGGAGGACCCGTCCCGGCGGCGCTGGCGTGGCCGGTTGTGGACCGCCGCGGCGGTGGTCGCCCTCTCCACCGTCTCCGGCGCGGCGGCCGGCGGCTGGGTGGCCGGCCAGGGCGGGGCGGGCCCGACGGCGGCCTCCGCCGCCCCGGTGCCGGCGGAGCTGGTCACCGCCGCCCAGAAGACCGTCCCCGGGGTGGTGTCCGTGCTGGTCGGCGGGGGTGCCACCGGGCAGTCGGCGACCGGCTCCGGCTTCGCCATCGACAACGAGCAGCACATCGTCACCAACGACCACATCCTGGCCAAGGGGGGTGGTGGCGCGGTGACCGTGGAGATGCCGGACGGCCGCCGGTACGCCGCCGAGGTGGTGGGCCGGGAACCCGGCAGCGACCTGGCCGTGCTGAAGGTGCCGTCGGCCGCCGGGTTGGCCCCGTTGCCCCTGGCCAAGCCCCGGTCCACCCGGGTCGGCGAGCCGGTGCTCGCGGTCGGGTCGCCGCTCGGCCTGGCCGGCACGGTGACCGCCGGGATCGTCAGCGCCCTCAACCGGCAGGTACGGCTGGGCACCAACCGGCGCAGCGCGGTGCAGACCGACGCGTCGATCAACCCGGGCAACTCCGGTGGCCCGCTGGTCAACGCCCGGGGCGAGGTGGTCGGGGTGAACACGGCGATCGCCACCATCGACGGCAGTGGCTCGATCGGCATCGGCTTCGCCATCCCCATCGACCAGGTGCAGCAGACCGCCGACACGATCATCGGCAAGGGTGGCTGAGCCGGTGCCGGCCCGACCACGACCGGGCGGAACCGGCTCCCGGCCCCGCGCCCTCGGTGACCGCGACGCACGGGGTCAACCGGGGGCGTTAGCCTCGCGGGGTGGACGACGGACTGCGGGTGACCGATCGGTGGACCGTGCCCGCCGCCGAGCTGCGGGAACGGTTCTCCCGCTCGTCCGGGCCCGGCGGGCAGGGTGTCAACACCACCGACTCCCGGGTCGAGCTGAGCTTCGACCTGGCCGGCACCACCAGCCTGCCCCCGGTGCTGCGGGAACGGGCGCTGGAGCGGCTCGCCGGCCGGCTGGTCGACGGGGTGCTCACCATCGCCGCCAGCGAGCACCGGGCGCAGCTGGCCAACCGGGAGGCGGCCCGGGAGCGCCTGGCCGCGCTGCTGCGCGACGCCGTCGCCCCGCCCCCGCCACCCCGTCGCCCCACCCGACCGTCGCGGGGTGCCAAGGAACGCCGTCTCGCCGACAAGAAACGGCAGTCGCAGCGCAAGCGGGACCGCCGCGCCGACGGCGACTGAGTCGTACGGCCCGCCGCTGGGCGGGCCCGCCGCTGCACCACGGGCCGGCTGCGCGCCGGAAAACCGGGGCCGGATCACCCCCGCGCTGCCTAGGCTGGCGGGCATGTCCACCGACACCCTGGTCACCCTCGCCGGCTGCACCGCGCTCGCCTGCGCCCCCGACGGGCCGAAGATCTGCGGCGGCGACGACGCCACCGACGTGATCGGTGCCGCGCTGGGCCACGGGGTCGAGCTGGTGGTGCTGCCGGTCCGCCGGCTCGCCGTCGAGTTCTTCACGCTGCGAACCGGGGTGGCGGGCGAGGTGGTGCAGAAGTTCGTCAACTACCGGCTGCGGCTGGCCGTGGTCGGCGACATCTCCGGGCACGTCACGCGGAGCACCGCCCTGCGTGACTTCGTCGTCGAGGCCGACCGGGGCCGCCAGCTCCGGTTCGTCGACACCCTGGCCGAGTTGGAGGAGCGGCTGCGCGTCGAAGCGCTTCGCCAGGATGCGGGAGGGCGTTGAGGCGGGGCGCGCGGTCTGCTGGGATGTCCGTGGGAGCAACCGGGCCGTCACCGACCGCACGTCGTCACGTGACAGGAGTCCCCTCACCATGCTCCGAAGGCCGTTCCTCTCCGCCCTGCTGGCCGCGTTCGCGGCGGTCCCCCTCACCCTGCTCGTCGGGCTGGTCGCCGCCAGCCCGGCCCGCCCGGCCGCCGCCACCCCGGTCCGCGTCATGCCGCTCGGCGACTCGATCACCGGCTCGCCCGGCTGCTGGCGGTCCGTGCTCTGGAACCGTCTCCAGTCCACGGGCCACACCAACACCGACTTCGTCGGCACCCTCGGCCCGCAGGGCTGCGGCCAGCCGTACGACGGGGACAACGAGGGCCACGGTGGTTACCTGGTGACGAACGTCGCCAACCAGAACCTGCTGCCCGGCTGGCTCGCCGCGACCCGCCCCGACATCGTGCTGATGCACTTCGGCACCAACGACGTGTGGAGCAACATCGCCCCGGCCACCATTCTCGCCGCGTACTCGAAGCTGGTGGACCAGATGCGGGCCAGCAACCCGGCGATGCGGGTGATCGTCGCGAAGATCATCCCGATGGCCCCGTCCAGCTGCGCCGAGTGCGGCCAGCGGGCGGTGGCCCTGAACGCCGCGATCGACGGCTGGGCGGCGGGGAAGACCACCGCCGGGTCGCCGATCGTGGTGGTCGACCAGTGGACCGGGTTCAGCACCACCACCGACACCTACGACGGGGTGCACCCCAACGCGGCCGGCGACCAGAAGATGTCCGACCGGTGGTACCCGGCGCTGGTGGCCGCCCTCGGCGGGACCACCCCGACCGCCTCGCCCACCCCGACCGCCTCGCCCACCCCGACCGCCTCGCCCACCCCGACGGTCAGCCCCACCACCTCACCCACCCCGACGGCGAGCCCCACGGGTGGTCCGACCGGGTCGCCCACGGTCGACCCGCCGACCACGTCGCCGCCCGCCGGGGTGGCCTGCACCGCCAGCTACCGGATCACCAACCAGTGGCAGGGCGGTCACCAGGGCGAGGTGACCGTGCGCAGCACCGGCGTCACGCGGACCACCGGCTGGCGGGTCACCTTCACCCTGCCCGCCGGGCAGCAGATCACCCAGACCTGGAACGCCGAGCTGACCCAGACCGGCAGCGCGGTCACCGCCCGCAACGTCAACTGGAACGGCGCGCTGGCCCCGGCCGCCGAGGCCACCTTCGGGTTCCTCGGCACCCACACCGGCACCGCCACCGCCCCGACGGCGACCTGCACCGCCAGCTGATCCGACGAGGGTCCGGGCCGGAATCGACCCGGACCCTCGCCCGGCGGTCGGCAGGGTCAGAGGGCGGCAGGCGGAACGGCGTGATCCAGCGCGGTCAGCAGGCGGGCGCGGAGCACGGCGGCCTGCTCGGCGAAACCCCGCTGCGCCGCCGCGTACTCGGCCCGCCCCTCGGGGGTCTCCACCCGGACCGGGGGATAGCCGAGGGCCGCCAGGTCGTAGGGGCTGGCCCGCATGTCCAGCGCCCGGATCTGCCGGGCCAGCGCGAAACAGTCCGCGACCAGCTCCGAGGCGACCAGCGGGGAGAGCTTGTACGCCCACTTGTAGAGGTCCATGTTGGCGTGCAGGCAACCCGGCTGCTCCAGCGCGTGCTGGGTCTCCCGGGTGGGCTGGAGCAGGTTCAGCGGCCGGGCCGGCGCGGTGAAGAACCGGAACGCGTCGAAGTGGCTGCACCGCACGCCCCGCTCGCGTACCACGGCGGCGGTGTCGTCCGGGCTGAGCCGCAGCGGCCAGGCGTTGTGCCGGACCTCCTCCTGGGTCTGCCGGTAGACCATCGCCCACTCGTGCATCCCGAAGCAGCCCAGATGCGCCGGCCGGCGCGCGGTGGCGGCCAGCAGCTCCCGGATCCAACCGATCGACTCGGCGCGGCGGTCGCGTACCCCGTCGGTGTCGAGGGTGACCCCGGTGGGGCCGGCGCGGTAGTCCCGGCCGAACTCGGCCCGGTCCGCGTCGCGCAGCAGCACTCCCGCGCCCGGGTGCCAGCGGCGCAGCTGCGCCGGGCGGTAGGAGTAGTAGGTGAAGAGGAAGTCCTCCACCGGATGCCGGCCGCCGGTGCGACGCCGGGCCAGGTGCGGGTCCAGCCAGCCGGCCATCCGCGCCTCGTGGGCCGCCCGCCGGGCCCGCCAGTCGGCCGCGTCGAGGGCGGCGGGTGCGAGGGCGGCGGTCACACCCTCCAGGGTACGACCGCCGCCCGCCCCCGCTCAGCGCACGTCCCCCGGCACGTCTCTCCGATCGGGGCACGTCGCCCGTCCGGCGTGTCCCGCCGGCCGGGCCCCTTTCCCGTCCGGTGCGTCCCGCCGGCCAGGGGACGGCTCTTCCATTCGGCGTGTCCCGCCGGCCAGGGACGTCTCCTCCCGTGGGGCGGGTCCTGACGGTCAGGGCACGTCCACCCGGACGCCGGCGGAGAACACCCCGCTGCGCAGCTCCAACTGCTTCGGCTTCTGCATCCCGTGCACGGTGAAGACCAGCGGCAGCACCACCCGGCTGCCCGCCGAGACGGGTTGGGCGAAGATGTCCCGCCCCAGGTTCGCCAGTCGGGTGGCGTCCTCGTCGGTGCTCACCCAGGTGCCCCCCGGCAGGTACGCCCGCTGGAGCTGACCGTGCCAGCTCTGCTGCTCCGGAGTGACGTTGCGTACCCCGACCGTGGCCTGGCACTGCTGGCGCGCCGCCTTCGCGGTGCCACAGGCCACCCGGTAGACGGTGAACTCGAACGCCTTCTCGCGCAGCGGGGTGCCGACGGCTCCGGTCGTGCTGGTGCCCGTCCACGCCCCGGCGGTCGGCTGCTTGGTGGTGTCGATCGCGGCGACCTGCCGGGTGGCCGTCCAGGTGGCGGCGAGGGCCACCCCGGCCAGCACCGTCGCGGCCACCCCCACCACCAGCCACACCGACGGGCTGCGTCGTCGCCCCACCGGTCCCGGGGCGGCGGGGCGCGGGTACACCGTCCCGCCGCTCGGGGCTGCCGTCGCGCCGGCGGACGGGTACACCGTCCCGCCGCCCGGGGTCGTCGGGCCGCCGGTGTACGGCGGGTGGCCGGTCGCGGCCGGTGCGACGCCGCTCACCCGTCGCCGGGCCCGCAGCCACCACCAGAGCCCGCCGGCCAGCAGCGCCAGCAGCACCAGGGCCAAGCCGAGCAGGATCGGTGGTTGCCGCCAGGCCGGCGTCGCGGACACCGCCGCCTCCGGGGTCCCCGCGCTGTGCCAGGTGGCGGTCGCGCAGTCGTACGGCTGGTCGCCGTCGCTGGCGTACGCGCAGGCCGGTGCGGTCAGGTCCTGGCCCGGCGCGGTGGCGGCCAGGGCGGTGTCCAGGGTCCGGGTCGCCCCGGCCGGCACGACGAGCCGCCAGGTGACCTCCCCGCCGCCGGTGCCGCCGCCCGGCCGGGTGGTCAGCCCGCCCGCGCTGACCGCGGTGATCGAGGCGTCCGCCGGCACCCCCTGCCGGACCATGGTCCGCACCGTCGCGCTACCCGTGTTGCGCACCATGATCCGGTAGCCCGGTACCGATGTCGCGGCGGGCGCCACGGCGACGGTGACCTGCGGAGCCGGTCGGGGTACGCCGGGGTTGCCGGCGGTGGTCATCCCCGGGGCGGGTGCCGTCGGGGTGACCGGCACGACCGCGCCGCTGGCCGCCACCCGCGGTGCGACCGGTGCGGCCCGGCCCCCCGCTGCCGGTGACGCCTCCCGGGCGGCGGGGCTTGCCGCCGTGGTGGGGCTTGCCGCCGTGGCCCGGGTGGCGGGGCCCGTACTGGGCAGCGCCGGTACGGCGGCGAGAATGCCCAGGCAGTTCACGAAAACCGCGAGGGCCCTGTGGTGTCGTCTCGATGCAGGCATACCAACGAACCTCCGGAGCCGACGTTAGGAGCGGGGACCCTCCGGGCGGGTACGAAGCCCCGAACCCCGCCCGCAGCGGCGACCGATGGCCTACGCTGCGCCGACGTTTCCCGGTGGCCGACGGGCGACGCCACCGTGGGGGATAGATTGGCCGGGTGCGTATCGCTCGTTTCGCTCATGCCAAGGGAATGTCGTTCGGGGTCGTCGAGGGCGAGTCGGAGGCCGGGCCGCAGGGCCTGACCATCGCCGAGATCGACGGCCACCCGTTCGGGCAGATCCAGTTCTCCGGTGCCCGCTGGGCACTCTCCGACGTTCGGCTGCTCTCGCCGATCCTGCCGAGCAAGGTGGTGTGTGTCGGGCGTAACTACGCCGAGCACGCCGCCGAGCACGGCAACGAGGTGCCGAAGGAGCCGTTGCTCTTCCTCAAGCCGTCCACCTCGGTGATCGGCCCCCGGGACGCGATCCGGCTGCCGATCTTCGCCAAGCAGGTCGAGCACGAGGCCGAGTTGGCCGTGGTCATCGGGGCGCCCGGCGCCCGCCGGGCCGACCGGGCCGCCGCCGCGCGGGCGATCTTCGGCTACACCTGCGCCAACGACGTCACCGCGCGGGATCTCCAGCGGTCCGACTCGCAGTGGACCCGGGCCAAGGGCTTCGACTCGTTCTGCCCCATCGGCCCCTGGATCACCACCGGTCTCGACGTCTCCGACCTGGAGATCCGCTGCGAGGTGGGACGCAACCCGGACGAGATGGAGGTACGCCAGCTCGGCCGGACCAAGGACATGGTGTTCGACGTGCCGGCGCTGGTGTCGTACATCTCGCACGTGATGACGTTGCTCCCCGGGGACGTGGTGCTGACCGGCACCCCGGCCGGGGTTAGTCCGCTCACCGACGGGGATACGGTCACCGTGCGGATCGAGGGGATCGGCGAACTCACCAACTCGGTCGTGCCGGTCGTCTGACCGTACGTCACCCCCTGTTTCCGCAGCTCAGGGGCGGTTTGGGGGATTGGATTTGGCCTGTTGGCGCGGGGAGGGTAAAGTTCCTTCCCGGCGCCACAAGGGGCCAATGGGGTATGGGGTAATTGGCAGCCCAACTGATTCTGGTTCAGTTAGTCTAGGTTCGAGTCCTGGTACCCCAGCGCAACCGCAGGTTCATCCGAATCTGCGGACGCTGGATTCTGATGGAGATCCATGTCGTTCCCGCAGGGGAGCGAAGTTGATCTCTGGTAGAGTGCAGCTTCCCCGCCCGGCAGGGCAGGGAAGCACAAGCTATGTTCTGGCCCCGTCGTCTAGTGGCCCAGGACGCCGCCCTCTCAAGGCGGTAGCGCCGGTTCGAATCCGGTCGGGGCTACAACGCTGACAGCCCGTCCCACCTGGTTGGGGCGGGCTTCTTCGCGTCTCCGTGTGGTGGGACGGGTTCCTCCGCCCGTACACCGCCTCCCGCTCCGTAGCTACGCACTGCCGGGTACTGCTGAGGGCCGACACGCATGCTGCTGGCTGATGCGCCCCCGCCCCACCCTCGTACTGGCCGGCCCGTGCCGCCCGCGCTGCCGGCCTCGCTCGCCGCGACCCGTCGGCCCCTCCTGGCTGGGCAGGCCGTCCCCGTCGTGCAGGCCTGCGCCTCTGGGGCGACATCGCATGGTCCCGAGCACCCGAATGCCGCTACTTCGCCACCCGGGCGCCTGCTCTCCTCGGGCGCGCCGGCAGGGCCCGACCCCCGTCTCGGGGGCCGGATGTCGATGCCGTTAGACTAATGCCGCACCGCCTCACGGGGTGGTGAAGCAGGAAAAGTGCCTGGCCCCGTCGTCTAGTGGCCCAGGACGCCGCCCTCTCAAGGCGGTAGCGCCGGTTCGAATCCGGTCGGGGCTACCACACGATCGGCCCGTCTCGCCCGTCGAGTCGGGCCGATCGCCATTCCCGCCCCACCCACTCCACACCCCCCGTTCCCGCCCCCCCGCCCGGCCCCTTTTTGGTGTTGATCAAGAGGTTTGCGTCAACTCTGAAGATCAAAGTGACGTAAACCTCTTGATCAACACGGCCAGCGGGGCGGGACGGGGCGGGCGGGGTCGGGTGGGCGGGTGGGGTCGGGTGGGTGGGTGGGTTAGAGGCCGGAGAGGCGTTGGCCGGCGCGGACGACGGCCATGGCGTGGCGTTCGCCGGGGCGGCGGCCGAGGCGCTCGATCGGGCCGGAGATGCTGATCGAGGCGATCACCCGGCCGGTGCGGTCCCGGATCGGGGCGGAGACGCTCGCCACACCGGCCTCCCGTTCGGCGACGCTCTGTGCCCAGCCCCGGCGGCGTACCTCGGCGAGGGTGCGGCCGGTGAACTTGGACCGGGGCAGCAGCGGCATGACCGCCTCGGGCGGCTCCCAGGCGAGCAGGATCTGCGCGGCGGAGCCGGCCGTCATGGGCAGCACCGAGCCGACCGGCACGGTGTCCCGCAGGCCGCTGGCCCGCTCGGCGGCGGCCACGCAGACCCGTTCGTCGGCCCGGCGCAGGTAGAGTTGGGCGCTCTCCCCGGTGGCGTCGCGCAGCGCGGCCAGCAGTGGCTCGGCGGCGGTCAGCAGGACGTCCGGGGCGGCGTTGGCCAGCTCGCCGAGCCGGGGCCCGGGACGCCATCGCCCCTGGGTGTCCCGGACCAGCATCCGGTGGATCTCCAGTGCCTGGGCCAGCCGATGTGCGGTGGCTCGGGGCAGCTTGGTGCGTTCAACGAGTTCGGCCAGGCTGGCGCCGTCGACACAGGCGGCCAGGATGACCACCGCCTTGTCGAGCACGCCGACACCGCTCATACTGTGTCCCACAAGCCGAAATTTACCTCCCAGAATTTAGGATGTCCAGATGGTGGGAGTCACTCAACCGAGGACCCTGGCCGAGAAGGTCTGGGACGCACACATCGTACGGACCGCCCAGGGCGAGCCGGATCTGCTCTATATCGACCTGCACCTGCTGCACGAGGTGACCAGCCCGCAGGCGTTCGACGGGCTGCGGCAGGCCGGCCGGGGGGTCCGCCGACCCGATCTCACGCTCGCGACCGAGGATCACAACACCCCGACCGGGTACGACGATCCCACGTTCCGGCTGCGTCGGGGTGACCTGCTGACGATCGCGGACCCGACCTCGCGTACCCAGATCGAGACGTTGCGCCGCAACTGCGCCGAGTTCGGCCTGCGGCTGCACCCCCTGGGCGACGAGAACCAGGGCATCGTGCACGTGATCGGCCCGCAGTTGGGGGTGACCCAGCCCGGAATGACGATCGTCTGTGGCGACTCGCACACCGCCACCCACGGCGCGTTCGGCGCGCTGGCCTTCGGCATCGGCACCAGTGAGGTCGAACACGTCCTGGCCACCCAGACCCTGCCGCAGGCCCGCCCGAAGACCATGGCGGTCAACGTCACCGGTCAGCTCGGCCCCGGCGTCACCGCCAAGGACCTGGTCCTCGCGCTGATCGCGCAGGTGGGCACGGGCGGTGGACGCGGCCACATCGTGGAGTACCGGGGCGAGGCGATCCGGGCGCTGTCCATGGAGGGCCGGATGACGGTGGCGAACATGTCCATCGAGTGGGGTGCCAAGGCGGGCCTGATCGCGCCGGACGAGACCACCTTCGCGTACCTCAAGGGTCGGCCGCATGCGCCGGCCGGGGCGGACTGGGACGCGGCGCTGGCCTACTGGCGGACGCTGCCCACCGACGCCGACGCGGCCTTCGACGCCGAGGTGACCCTGGACGCGAGCCGGATCACCCCGTTCGTCACCTGGGGCACCAACCCCGGCCAGGGGGTGCCGCTCGGCGCTGCCGTGCCGGACCCGGAGGACTTCGACACCGACGCCGAGCGGACCGCCGCACGCCGGGCCCTGGAGTACATGGACCTCACCCCCGGGACCCCGCTGCGCGACCTCGCCGTCGACGTGGTCTTCGTCGGTTCCTGCACCAACGGCCGGCTGGAGGACCTGCGGGCCGCCGCCGACGTGCTGCGCGGCCACCGGGTCGCCGACGGGGTACGGATGCTGGTGGTGCCCGGCTCCGCCGCCGTCCGGGAGGCCGCCGAGGCGGAGGGGTTGGACAAGGTCTTCGCCGACGCCGGGGCGGAGTGGCGGTTCGCCGGCTGCTCGATGTGCCTCGGCATGAATCCGGACACCCTGAAGCCGGGCGAGCGTTCGGCCTCGACGTCCAACCGCAACTTCGAAGGCCGGCAGGGCCGGGGCGGGCGCACCCACCTGGTGTCGCCGCCGGTCGCCGCCGCCACCGCCGTGACCGGCCGGCTCGCCGCCCCGGCAGATCTGTAGAAGGGCAGCCGAGAGATGGACAAGTTCACCACCCACACCGGCACCGCCGTGCCACTGCGGCGTTCCAATGTGGACACCGATCAGATCATCCCGGCCGTGTACCTCAAGCGGGTGACCCGGACGGGTTTCGCCGACGGACTCTTTCGGGCCTGGCGGGACGACCCCGCATTCGTGCTCAACGACCCGGTCTATTCCGGGGCGTCGATCCTTGTCGCCGGGCCGGAGTTCGGCACCGGGTCGTCCCGGGAGCACGCCGTCTGGGCGCTGCGCGACTGGGGTTTCCAGGCGGTCATCTCTCCCCGGTTCGGTGACATCTTCCGGGGCAACTCGCTCAAGGAAGGGCTCCTCCCGGTCGAATTGGAACTGACCGCGATCGAGCAGATCTGGGACCGGGTGGAGGCCGATCCGACCACGCCGGTGACGGTCGACCTGACCACCCGTGAGGTCCGGGTCGGGGAGTCCACCTGGTCGTTCCCGCTGGACGACCACAGCCGTTGGCGGCTGATGGAGGGCCTCGACGACATTGGACTCACCCTGCGGCACCTCGCCGACATCGAGGCTTACGAGGCGGGTCGGCCGTCGTTCAGCCCCGCCGTGGTCTAGCCGTACGCCCGACCACGGCACCGTTTTCGCCCCCACCGGTTCATCCGGTGGGGGCGAATCCGTTACGACACAAGGGCTTTTTTCCACCGAATGTTTGTGTCCAGGCAGCGCAGGGCATACGGTGCGCGCAGAATGGCTCGCGTCGAGTCAGTTGCACAATCGGGAGGAAGTCGTGAACAAGGCCGAGCTCATCGAGGCGCTCGCCGCTCGCCTGGGGGACCGGAAGTCGGCGACGGCGGCGCTCGACGCGGTCCTCGCTGAAGTCCAGGCGGCGGTCACCAAGGGCGACAAAGTGGCGATCACCGGATTCGGATCGTTCGAAAAGCGTGTCCGGGCGGCGCGAACAGCGCGCAACCCGCGTACCGGCGAGGCGGTGAAGGTCAAGAAGACATCCGTTCCGGCCTTCAAGCCGGGCGCCGGTTTCAAGGAGATGGTGGCCACCGGCAAGGTGCCGAAGACCGCTGCTCCGGCGAAGAAGACCGCCACCACGGCGGCGGCCAAGACCACCGGCACGAAGGCCACCGCGGCCAAGGCGAGTGGGGCCAAGGCGACCGGCGCGAAGGCGACCGGCGCGAAGGCCACCGCCGCCAAGAAGACGACCGCGGCGAGCAAGGCGACCGGGGCGAAGGCCACCGCCGCCAAGAAGACGACCGCGGCCACCAAGACCACCGCGGCGAAGGCCACCAAGGCCGCCACCGCGACCAAGGCGGCCACCAAGAAGGCTGCTCCGGCGAAGAAGACCGCCACGGCGACCAAGTCGACCCCCGCCCGGAGCACGGCGGCCAAGAAGACCGCTGCGGCCAAGAGCACGACGGCCAAGAGCACGACGGCCAAGGCCACCGCGGCCAAGAGCACCACGGCCAAGAGCACCACGGCCAAGGCCACCACCGCGAAGAAGGCGCCGGCGAAGCGGAGCGCCGCCAAGCGTTGATTTCTCGGTACGACGAAACGGGCGTCCACCGGTGCGGTGGACGCCCGTTTCCGGTATTCAGAGCCGGTCGGCGGCGAGCAGCCGGTCGGCGGTGAAGGCGAGCAGCCAGCCCCCGCCCTTGGCGGTGCTGAAGTCGGCCTCCCGCCCGGCGAGCCGGGCCAACGCCCCCGGGATCACCTTGCCCTGGCTGCACACCCCGACCGGCTGCCCCAGGGCGGCCAGCTCGCTCAACCGGCCGGCGGCGGCCAGCGCGCACTCGTCGACCTGCTGACCCGGCTGCGGCTCGTCGAAGTCCCCGCACACCTCGATCGGCAGGTCCAGCAGGGCGGCCGCCGGGTCCAGGGTCTGCACGCAGCGGCGGGGCGAGGCCGACAGCAGCCGGACCGGACGGACCAGGGCGACCAGCGGTGCCAGCGCCCGCGCCTGGGCCGTCCCCTCGGTGTCCAACGGCCGGCCGGTGTCCGGCCCGGACCAGGTCGCCCGCTTACCGGCGTGCGCGTGCCGGACCAGCGTCACCGTGCCGGTGACCGCAGGCAGGGCGGCGAACGCGGCCAGCACCTGCGCGTCGTGCGGGTAGCTGACCCGTCGGACCGCCGCGTCGACGTCGAGCCAGCACACGTCGTCGACCTCGGTGTCCGGCTGGAAGCCGCCGGTGGCCACGGCCCGCATCGACCAGTAGTCGACCACCTTCGACTGGCCCTCGCTGCGGTACCGCACGGTGGGCAGCCGGACCTGCGGCACGGCCTGCACGTCGGACTCCTCGGCCACCTCACGGACGGCGGCCAGCAGCGGATGCTCGCCGCGCTCCAGCTTGCCCTTGGGCAGCGACCAGTCGCCGTAGCGGGGCCGGTGCACCAGACAGACCTCGATCCCGCCGTCGCCGCCGGGCCGCCACGCCACCCCACCGGCCGCCCGGATGCCGGCCGGCTCCTCGTCCACCATCTGGTCACCCTACGTCCGAAGGATCCGTCGTACCGGTCGCTCGTCCGGCTCGCCGGACGGTCCCCCCCCGATCAGCTGGCGGAGCTGCCCACCCGGCGCAGCAGCAGCTCCTGGAGGTCGTGCAGGGGCTCCTCGGCGGTGCCGGTACGCCGGGTCCAGCTGCCGTCGGCGGCCAGCTCGAACGCGTCCACGTCCGGGCTCATCGCGGTGGTCATCACCTGGTCCAGTTCGGCGCGGGCGATCGGGTCACCGACCTGCACCAGCGCCTCCACCCGGCGGTCGAGGTTGCGGTGCATCAGGTCGGCCGAGCCCATCCAGAACTCGGCGTCGCCGCTGTTGCCGAACCGGAAGATCCGCGAGTGCTCCAGGAACCGGCCGAGGATCGAGCGGACCCGGATGTTCTCCGACAGCCCCGGCACCCCCGGCCGCAGCGTGCACATGCCCCGGATCAGCAGGTCCACGTGCACACCGGCCCGCGACGCCCGGTAGAGCGCGTCGGTGATCTCCTCGTCGACCAGCGAGTTCACCTTGAACTGCACCAGCCCCGGCATGCCCAGCCGGACGTGCGCGATCTCCCGGTCGATCCGTTCGATCAGGCCGCTACGGATGCCCTGCGGGGCGACCAGCAACCGCCGGTACGCGGTCTGCCGGCTGTAGCCGGTGAGCACGTTGAACAGGTCGGTCAGGTCGGCGCCGATCTCCGGATCGGCGGTGAGCACGCCGAAGTCCTCGTACAGTCGGGCGGTCTTGGGGTGGTAGTTGCCGGTGCCGATGTGGCAGTACCGGCGGATCTGGTTGCCCTCCTGGCGCACCACCAGGGCGGTCTTGCAGTGCGTCTTCAACCCGACCAGGCCGTAGACGACGTGGCAGCCGGCCCGTTCCAGGGTGCGCGCCCAGCCGATGTTCGCCACCTCGTCGAAGCGGGCCTTCAACTCCACCAGCACCACCACCTGCTTGCCGGCGGCGGCGGCGTCGACCAGCGCGTCGACGATCGGGGAGTCCCCGCTGGTGCGGTAGAGGGTCTGCTTGATGGCCAGCACGTTCGGGTCGGCGGCGGCCTGCTCGACGAAGCGCTGCACGCTGGTGGCGAACGAGTGGTACGGGTGGTGCACCAGCACGTCGCCGTCGCGCAGGGTGGCGAAGACGCTGCGGGGCACCTCGCCCTCGGCCAGCCGGGGATGGGTGGCCGGCACGAACGGCTTGTCCTTGAGGTCGGGACGGTCCGCCTCGCCGTAGAGCTGCCACAGCGCCGACAGGTCCAGCAGGCCGGGCACCCGCAGCACGTCGTGCCCGTCCATGTCCAGCTCCCGGACGAGCAACTCCAGCATGTGGTCGGAGATGGAGGCGGCCACCTCCAGCCGCACCGGGGGGCCGAAGCGCCGGCGGGCCAGTTCCCGTTCCAGCGCCTGGAGCAGGTCCTCGTCGCGGTCCTCGTCGACCTCGACCTCGGCGTTGCGGGTGACCCGGAACAGGTGGCACTCGACCACCTGCATGCCGGAGAAGAGCTGACCCAGGTGCACCGAGATGAGTTCCTCGACGGGCAGCATCCGCAGCCCCGGCTGGTCCCGGGCCACCCGGACGAAACGGGGCACGTTGTTGGGCACCTTCACCCGGGCGAACAGCTCCGAGCCGCCGTCGGGGTCGCGTACCGCCACGGCCAGGTTCAACGACCGCCCGGAGATGTACGGGAAGGGGTGCGCGGGGTCCACCGCGAGCGGGGTGAGCACCGGGAAGATGTGTTCCCGGAAGTAGGTGCGCAGCCGTTCCCGCTCCGGGTCGTCCAGCTCCGCCCAGCGCAGGATCCGGATGTCCTCCCGGGCCAGCTTCGGCAGCAGGTCGTCGACGAAGCAGGCGGCCTGCCGGGCGACCAGTCCGGCGGCGCACTCGGTGATCCGTTCCAGCTGGGTACGCAGCGGCAGCCGGTCCCCGCCGCGCACCGGCAGCCCGGCGGAGAGCCGGCGCTTGAGCCCGGCCACCCGCACCATGTAGAACTCGTCGAGGTTGCTGGCGAAGATGGCCAGGAACTTGGCCCGTTCCAGCAGCGGGGTGCGGGGGTCCTCGGCCAGCGCCAGCACCCGGCCGTTGAAGTCGAGCCAGGACAGCTCCCGGTTGAGGAACCGGTCGGCCGGCAGCGGCTCGACGGCGGGCGGCCCGTCGGCCGCGCCCGGTCCTCCGGGGGTGGACCCGCCGTCGGCGGTGGGCCGGTCGCCGGTGTCGAGCACCTCGTCCAGGCCGGCGGAGGCCCCGGCGGCGCTGGCGGCGGGGGAGTCGGGCGCCGTGGCGGCGACGTCCTCGGGGGCGCGGCGGGTGCGGGAACCGCCCCGGCGGCGGGTGCCGTTGCGGGTCGGGTCGGTGGCGGCGGACGGGCTGGTGGGGTGCTCGCGAGGGGTGCTCACCCGCTCATAATCACCCGATTCTGGTTAACGCAAAATGAACTTGGGCCGGGTTGTTCAGGCCATCGTCGGCAACGTCACCCGGACGACCCCGCCGTCCGGATCGGTTTCCACCTTGAGCCGCTGGCCGAGGCGGAGCAGGCGCAGCCCGGAGGCGTCGAAGGCGCGGGCCGGGAAGGGCAGCTCGGTGCCGTCGTCGAGGAGCAGCACACCGGTGCGGGTCTGTGTGTCGAAGGTCGCCACGGTGCCCTGCATGCCAGCACCGTACACCGGTGGGTCGGCCGGGGTGGGTGGTCGGTCCGGGCCCGCCGACCGGTTCAGTCGGGTCGGCCGGGGCCCGCCGGGGCGACACCGGTCAGCGCGCCGGTGGCCGGGCCGAGGCCGAGCCGGGCCGCGTCGGCCAGGTCGGCGGCGGTGTCCACGTCGCGCCGCAGGCTCGGCCAGCCGCCGCGCAGCGGCACCGCCCCGGAGGCCAGGTGGGCGGCGGCCGAGTCGACCCCGAACCGGGGTCCAGCGGCACCCCGGGCGGTGTGGCGAGCAGCACGGTGCCGGTGCCGGGGGCGTCGGCCACGAACCGGCGTACCCCCGCCGGGCCGGTGCGGACCGCGTGCAGCGCGGCGGCCAGCTCGGCCGGGCGCAGCGCCGGCAGGTCGGCGGTGAGGGCCGCCACCCAGGTCCGGGAATCACCGTCGGTGACCGCCACCTCGACGCCGTGCCGCAGGGCGGCGTTCAGCCCGGCGTCGGGGCGGTCCGGCACGACCCGGGCGCCCGCCGGGCCGACCGTCGCCGTCACCTGCGGGTCGTCGGTGACCACCAGGACCTCGGCGACCGCCGGGCAGGCCAGCGCCGCACCGACCGTGTCGGCCACCAGCGCCAGCGCCAGCTCCCCGTGCGGTACGACCGGTAGCGCGCCCCGCAGCCGGCTCTTGGCCGCACGGAGCCGCTTCACCGGCACCACCACCACCCACCTCGCCTGGCCCACGTCGGCAATCCTGCCAGCGTCGACGGCGGTACCCTCACTGGCCGTACCCGGGACGAGCAGGCATGATTTCCGCTGCGGGCACGCAACGGTGGGGGTGCGGCGCGGGCGGGGCGACGAGGAGGCAGGGGTGACACGGCACAGGCTGGGTTTCTGGCCACGGTTCGCCGTGGCGCTGGTCAAGCCCGTGATGCTGGTCTGGACCCGGCGCACCTGGCACGGGGTCGGGCAGTTGCGCACCGACGGCGGCATCATCATCGTTCCCAACCATCTCTCGCACACCGATCCGCTGGTCTGCGCACACTTCATCTACGACGCCGGCCGGTGGCCGCAGTTCCTCGGCAAGGCCAGCGTGTTCCGGATCCCGGTGGTCGGCTGGATCCTGCACCGCTGCCGGCAGATCCCGGTGGAACGGGAGACCGCCGTCGCGGTCGAGTCGCTGGACCGGCTGGTCGCCGCGCTGGACGCGGGCGGCGCGGTGGTCATCTACCCGGAGGGCACCATCACCCGGGAGCCGCAGCTCTGGCCGATGAGGGGCAAGACCGGGGCGGCCCGGCTGGCGCTGGCCACCGGCGCGCCGGTGGTCCCGGTGGCGATGTGGGGGCCGGAGCGGCTCTTCGACCCGCGTACCAGCCGGGTGGGCCTGCGGCCCCGGACCCCGGTGACGGTGGTGGCCGGTCCGCCGGTCGACCTGAGCCGGTGGGCGGGCGCCACCCCCAGCCGGGTGGTGCTGGAGGAGATGACCGACCAGATCATGCTGACCCTGCGCGACCTGCTCGCCGGCATCCGGGGCGGGACACCGCCGCCGTTGTGGGACCGTCCCGTCCGTCCGCGTACTCCCGAGGTGACCGAATGAGCGAGTGGATCGACCGGCACGACGCAGGGACGGCAGGAGCATGAGCGGTCACGTGGCGGTGCTGGGGGCCGGTTCCTGGGGGACGGCGTTCGCCAAGATCCTCGCCGACGCCGGTCGGGAGGTGACGATCCTGGCCCGGCGGGAGCAGGTCGTCGACGCCATCCGCACCCACCGGCGCAACCCCGACTACCTGCCGGAGCTGCGGCTGCCCGACCGGGTCACCGCGACCGGCGACGCGGCCAAGGCGATCTCCGGCGCCGAGTTGGTGGTGCTGTCGGTGCCGTCGCAGACGCTGCGCGGCAACCTCGCCGAGTGGGCCGGCCACCTCGCCCCGGACGCCACCCTCGTCTCCCTGATGAAGGGGATCGAGCTGGGCACCACCCGACGGATGAGCGAGGTGATCGTGGAGACCGCCCGGGTCACCCCGGACCGGGTGGTGGTGGTCTCCGGCCCCAACCTGGCCCCTGAGATCGCCGTCGAGCAGCCGGCCGCGACGGTGGTCGCCGGCACCGACGCCCGTCGCACCGAGCTGGTGCAGCAGTCGATCCGCACCCCGTACTTCCGGCCGTACACCAACGACGACGTGATCGGCTGTGAGCTGGGTGGGGCGGTCAAGAACGTGATCGCCCTGTCGTACGGGATCGCCACCGCGATGGGCTTCGGCGACAACACCCGGGCGATGCTGATGACCCGGGGGTTGGCCGAGACCGCCCGGCTGGGCGTGGCGCTCGGTGCCGACCCGATCACCTTCGCCGGCCTGGCCGGGATGGGTGACCTGGTGGCCTCCTGCTCGTCGCCGCTGGCCCGCAACCGCACCTTCGGCGAGCACCTGGGCCGGGGGGAGACCCTGGAACAGGCGCAGGCGGCCACCCGGCAGACCGCCGAGGGCGTGAAGAGCTGCCTGGCCATCCGGGACCTGGCCCGCGCGCACGGGGTGGAGATGCCGATCACCGAGCAGATCGAACGGATCTGCCACGAGGGAATGGACCCGAGACTGGCGGTGGACACCCTGATGAGCCGGACCGCCAAGCCGGAGTCGTACGAATGAGCGGCCAGCCGGTCCCGCCCGCCGGTCACCCGCACTGGCACGACGGCACCCGGTGCGTGCACGCCGGGCTGCCCGAGCCGGCGCCGGGCCAGCCGTTCCTGCCCGGTCCGGTGTTCGCCGCGCCGTACCACCTCGACCCGTGGCAGGGGCCGGCCGGGGCCGTGAACGGTTACGGCCGCCCGGACAACCCGACCCGCCGGCTGCTGGAGGCGGCGATCGGTGAGCTGGAGGGGGGCGACTGCCGGGTCTTCGCCTCCGGGCAGGCCGCGATCACCGGGCTGCTGCTGGCGGTGCTGCGCCCCGGCGACACCGTGCTGCTGCCCGCCGACGGCTACTTCCCGGTCCGGGCGTTCGCCACCGCCACCCTCGCCGGCATGGGGGTACGGGTCGACTTCGTGCCCACCGCCGGGCCGTACCCGTCGTTCGACGGGGTACGGCTGGTGCTGCTGGAGACCCCGGCGAACCCGGGCCTGGACGTGGCCGACATCGCCGTACTGGCCGGGGCGGCGCACGCGGCCGGTGCGCTGCTCGCGGTGGACAACACCACCGCCACCCCGCTCGGGCAGCGCCCGCTGGACCTCGGTGCGGACCTGGTGGTCGCCTCCGGCACCAAGGCGCTGACCGGCCACTCGGATCTGCTGCTCGGCTATGTGGCGTCCCGGTCGGCGGAGCTGCTGGAGACGGTGACCGGTTGGCGGACCACCACCGGGGCGGTGCCCGGGGCGTTCGACGCCTGGCTGGCGCACCGTTCGCTGGCCACCCTGGACCTGCGGCTGGCCCGCCAGTCCGCCAACGCGGCGACGCTGGTCGAGCTGCTCGCCGGCCGGGACGACGTGACCGGGCTGCGGTGGCCGGGGCGGCCGGAGGACCCGGCGTACCCGGTGGCGTCGCGGCAGCTGCGGCGGATGCCGGGGGTGCTCTCGTTCGACCTGGGTGACGCGGAGCGGGTGGCCCGGTTCATCGTCGCGTCCCGGCTGGTCACCGCCGCGACCTCGTTCGGCGGCCTGCACACCAGCGCCGACCGGCGGGCGCAGTGGGGCGACGACACCGCGCCCGGGTTCGTCCGGCTCTCCTGCGGGGTGGAGGACACCGCCGACCTGGTCGCCGACGTGGCTGCGGCGCTGAACAGCGCGGGGGCAGCCGGTCCGCTACCATGATGCCGGCCCGTACGGGCCCCGACCGGAGGAGGTGAGTCCGATCCACCAGACATCAGGACCGGCGCTCCCCGTCGAGTCTCCGTCGCTGCGGTAGCGACGGCGGGAGCGCCGACGTGCGCTCCCGAAAGGCATCACCATGGCATCCGATCTGTTTCCCCACGACCACGCCGTGCTCGTCGCCCGGCTGCGCGCCGCTGGCTGCGTCTATGCCGAGGACGAGGCCGCGCTGCTCACCGCCGCCACCGACTCGCCGCAGGCGTTGACCGCCCTGGCCGACCGTCGGGTCGCCGGTGAGCCGTTGGAGCACCTGCTCGGCTGGGCCGAGTTCTGCGGCCGTCGGGTCGCCGTCGACCCGGGGGTGTTCGTACCCCGGGCCCGGACCGCGCTGCTGGTGGAGGCCGCCGCGTCGGTCGCCGGGCCGACCCCGGCGCTGGTCGACCTCTGTTGCGGATCGGGCGCGATCAGTGTCGCGCTGATCGACCGGCTCGCCCCGCGCTGGCTCGCCGCCGTCGATGTGGACCCGGCCGCCGTGGCCTGCGCCCGCCGTAATCTGGCGGGCCGGGACGTCACCGTCGTGCAGGGCGACCTGTACGACCCGTTGCCGCTCCACTGGCGGGGCCGGTTGGACGTGGTGGTCGCCAATGCCCCCTACGTGCCCACCCCGGCGGTGGCGCTGATGCCGGCGGAGGCGCGGCTGCACGAGGCGTCGGTGGCGTTGGACGGCGGCAGCGACGGGCTGGCCGTGTTGCGCCGGGTGGCGGCCGGTGCGGTCGACTGGCTGCGGCCCGGTGGTCACCTGGTGGTGGAGGTCAGTGCCGGGCAGGCCGAGGCGTTGTGCGAGGCGATGACCGGGCTGGGTCTGCTGCCGACGGTGCTGCGCGCCGAGGAGTGGGAGGCCACCGGGGTGCTCGCCCGCCGGCCGGGGGCGTGACGGGCGGCGGGAACGGGAACTAACCTCGCAGCAGGCCCAGGTGGAGGTGGCGGATGGTCGACGTGGACGTGCCGGTGGTGGTCGGCCTCGACAACGGTGGCACCAGCAACAACGCCACGGTGCTCCGCCTGGACGGCCGGTTCCTGGTGGACGGGCTGGTGGAGACCCCCAGCGAGGTGACCGCCGGGCCGGAGGTGGCGATCGAGGCGTTGGCCCGCGCGTTCGACGGGGTGCTGGCCCACACCGGCGTGCCCCGCGACCGGGTCCGCGCGGTCGGGTTGGACACCCCCGGTCCGGCCAGCGCCAGCGGGGTCATCTCGTCCCGGGGGTCGACGAACTTCGCCCAGCCCGCCTGGCACGGCTTCGACGTGCGGGGGGCGCTGGAGCGACGTCTCGGCCTGCCGGTGATCTATCACAACGACGGCAACGCCGCCGCGCTCTACGCCCACCACGTCCACTTCGGAGCTGACGCGACGACCCGGTCCTCGGTGGCGGCGATCGTCGGCACCGGTCTGGGTGGTGGGGTGGTGATCGACGGCCGGGTGGTCACCGGTGCGGCCGGGATGGCCGGGGAGTTCGGCCACGTGCACATCCCGCTGGCCGGGCTGCTCGCCCCCGGCCAGCCCGAACCGCAGTGCGCCTGCGGCTTCGTCGGCGACGCGGAGAGCGTGGCCTCGTTGACCGCGATCGGGCGCAACCTGCTGCCGTTCCGGCTGGCCGGAAATCCCGGGCACCCGCTGGCGCAGGAGCCGCCCGCGCGCGCCGCCAAGCTGCTGCGGGGGTACGCCGAGCGCGGTGACCCGCTGGCCCGGGAGGTCTTCGCCCAGCAGGCGGCGGCGCTCGGCCGGTTGTTCACCATCGCCGCGAACTTCACCGACCCGCACGCGTACTTCGTCGGCGGCGGGGTGGTGGAGGCGACGTCGGAGTTCCGGGACTGGTTTCTCGACACCGTCCGGGCGCACACCGTGCTCCGGGAGGAGCAGGCCGCGCTGGCCACCTTCGCCCTGGTGCCGGACCGGGACATGGCCGGGGCGCGCGGGGTGGCCATCGCCGCGGCCGAGGCGGTCCGGCCGGCCGCCATCCCGCCCGCCGTCCTGATCGACTGACCCGGCCGCCCCCTCGTGCGGCCGGGCCACCCGCCGGCCTGCCGTCCCGGTCGCCCTGCGGTCCCGGCCGAACCGTCCGGCCGCCCCCGCACCGCGTCAGCGGCGGTGCGGGGGCGGCGCGGTGCGGGATCAGCGGTGGGGCGGAGGTGGCGGCGGGGCGGTGGCGAAGGCGGCCCAGGCGGCGGGCGGGAAGATCAGCACCGGGCCGGTCGGGTCCTTGGAGTCGCGGATCGCGACCCGGCCCGGCAGCGACGCCAGCTCGACGCAGGCCCCCTCGTCGCCGCTGTGGCTGCTCTTGCGCCAGGCGGCCCCGGACAGGGCCTCGTCGCTCGTCGGTGTCATCGGTCTCCTACCGTCCCTTCATCAGTTGCAGAAGTCGATCGCGGCTGTCCGTCGGGCTGAGCGCGACGGTCCGCAGGTGTTCCATGATCTTGGTGCAGGTACGCAGGTCGTGCGGTCGGTCCAGGACCATCTGCCCGGCGACGGTCTCCACCGAGGCGATCAGCGGGTCCTCGGGGTCGGCGAACTCCAGGATGTGCAGCGAGCCCCGGGTGCCCCGGTGGTAGCCGGCGGAGAGCGGAATCACCTGGACGGTGACGTTCGGCAGCTCCGCCGTCTTGAGCAGGTGGCTCAGCTGTGCCTCCATCACCGTGCGGTCGCCGACCGGGCGCAGCAGCGCGCCCTCGTCGATGATCGCGTCGAAGATCGGTGGTTCGGCGGCGGTGATCCGTTGCTGCCGGTCCAGGCGGAGCTTGACCCGCTGCTCGACCTGGTCGTCGGTGAGGGTGTGCGGCCCGCCCCGCATCACGCCCCGGATGTAGTCGGCGGTCTGGAGCAGACCCGGCACGATCGAGGGTTCGAAGTTCGCGATCGCGGTGGCCTCGGCCTCCAGCGCGATGAAGTCGATGGTGCGCTTGTCCAGCAGGTGTGAGTAGGGCACCCACCAGCCGGGCTTGCGGGTGTCCTTGGCGAGTTGGACCGCTGCGGCGATCTCCTCGGGTCGGACCCCGTAGAGGCTGAGCAGCGCGCGGACGGTGGCCGGGTTGACCAGGGTCTGCGCGTTCTCGTACCGGCTCAGGGTGCTGCGGGTGCTGTTGATCTCGTCGGCGGCGGCCTCCAGGGTGAGGCCGGCCGCTTCCCGGTGGGTGCGCAGGGCGATGCCCAGGCGGCGCGCCCGGGCGGTCTTCGGAGCCATACGTTGATGGTGGCATATCTCTCTGGGAAGTCGTGCATGAGAGAACGTCGATGAGAGTTGCATTCACGCCTGTCCACCTGTCACTCTGTAACGGAGTCCTCACCAACGGTTGTCGTGGCGACGGCGATGGTGAGTGACCGGAGGGGATGAGGCGCGTGGCGATCGGGTTTACTCCCCCGTTCCCGATCGCCACGTGCCGCCGCCGCCATCCATCGTCGGGAAGGGACTTCGGAGTGTGAGAGGCCTGATGACGGCGATGACGCGGTTTCTGGTGGTCCTCAGTGACGTCCGGCCGGTGGAGGCCCAGGTGCGCGACGAGCGGGCCTGCCCCGAGCGCCGCCGCCAGGTGGTCGGCGCGAACAGCCGGGAGGCCGCAGACCGGATCGCCGGGGCGTTCGCCGCGCTGGGCATGGTGCGGGCCGGGCGGCAGCGGGTGAAGGTGATCGCCGTCGGGCGGCGGCGGCGCGTCCCACCCGCCGACCGGGCCTGACCGTCACGTACCGTATCGGGGCAGATGACCGTTCGCGAGGGTGGCTCGCGTCCTGCCGGGTATCACCATCGGCGCGTCGCCACCCACAGTAAGGTCAGTCGGGTGAGCGCAACTGACGGCTCCGCAGTCGCGTACCGAGAGGTGACCCGAGTGACCACCCCAGGCAAGACCCGCGTGGCGATCGTCTTCGGCGGTCGCAGCCCCGAGCACGGCATCTCCTGCGTCAGCGCCGGCAGTGTGCTCGGCGCGCTCGACCCCGACGAGTACGACGTGGTGCCGGTCGGCATCACCCGTCAGGGCCAGTGGGTGCTGACCAGTGGGGACCCGGGCGAGCTGGCGATCCGGGCGCGCAAGCTCCCGGAGATCACCGCCGGGGCCGGCGTCGAGGTGGTGCTCCGGGCCGACCCGACCGCCGGTGGCCTGCTGGTGCTCGACCCGACCGAGGGGCCCCGGGCGCTCGCCGACGTGGACGTGGTGTTCCCGGTGCTGCACGGCGCGTACGGCGAGGACGGCACCATCCAGGGCATGCTGGAGATGGCCGACATCCCGTACGTCGGCGCGAACGTCTTCGCCTCGGCCGCCGCGATGGACAAGGAGTTCACCAAGAAGCTCTGCGCCGCCGAGGGCATCCCGGTCGGGGCGTACGCGGTGCTGCGCAACGGGATGACGCTCAGCGAGACCGACAAGCAGCGGCTGGGCCTGCCGGTCTTCGTCAAGCCGTCCCGGGCCGGCTCGTCGTTCGGTATCACCCGGGTCGACGACTGGGCGCAGCTCGACGCCGCCGTCGCCACCGCCCGTGAGATCGACACCAAGGTGCTCGTCGAGGCCGCGGTGGTCGGCCGGGAGATCGAGTGCGGCGTGCTGGAGGGCGAGGCCGGTGGGGCGCCGGAGGCGTCCGTGCTGGCCGAGGTCCGGATGGTCGGCGACCGCGAGTGGTACGACTTCGAGGCCAAGTACCTCTTCGCCGACGAGGTCTGCGAGTACGACGTCCCCGCCGGCCTGCCCGACCGGGTCACCCGCCAGGTCCAGGAGTACGCCACCCGCGCCTTCACCGCGTTGGACTGCGCCGGCCTGGCCCGGGTCGACTTCTTCGTCACCCCCGACCTGGACGTCTATCTCAACGAGATCAACACGATGCCCGGGTTCACCCCGACGTCGATGTTCCCCCGGATGTGGGCGGCCAGCGGGTTGGAATACCCCAAGCTGGTCAACCGGCTGATCCGGACGGCCGTGCAGCGGCACTGACCTTCCCGCCGGCGACGGTCGGCCGCCCCACAGACCGGCGTGTTCTCCCGACGTCGGTCGACCACGTCTTCGGCCCCTGATCCGGGTGGTCCCTTACCGTCCTGCGGTCGTTGCTTTCCCCATCGGGCCGTGACCATTGCGCGGGCACATCCCATCGGTAAGAAAGTCGACGTTGTCGTGAGTCGGTCACGCCTCGGGTGGCACGGATTCCTGACAATGTCCGACGTTGTGATCAATAGTTCAACCTCAATATGCTTCCGGAGCCTGGATGGTGCAAGGGGCATAAGGAGGTCCTCTTGAAATCCGCTCTGCGTTGGACTGTGAGTGCCGGTACGGCATTTACCCTGATCCTGACCGGTGCGCCGGCAGCCGAGGCGAATTCCACCACGGTCGACCAGAAAGGAAACATCACCGCGATTGCCCGTACGCTGGACGGCCGGGCGATCACCAACGAGAAAATCGCCAAGGAGGTGACCGACTTCTGGACCCCGGCGCGCATGGCGTCCGCCGTCGACCTGGACTTCCCGAAGTCGGCGTCCGCCACCCAGTCGACCGGCCGCGCGCCGAGGCCGACCGGGCCGGCCGGTTCGGTCGCGCCGGTGACGCCGCGCATCGCCGGTGGCCCCAGCACGCTGCTGAACGAGGCGGTGACCGTGGGCAAGGTCTACTTCACCGTCCCCGGCGGCGGCACCGCCTCCTGCTCGGCCAGCACGGTCGCCAGCGCCAAGCGGCGGCTCGTGGTGACCGCCGGCCACTGCGTTCACCAGGGCGCCGGCGGTGGGTGGTACACCAACTGGCAGTTCGTCCCCCGGTACCGCAACGGCGTCCGGCCGTTCGGCACCTTCGTGGCGTACACCCTCTCCACCCGTGGCGCGTGGGCCAGCTCGTCGAGCTACGCCGAGGACATGGGCATCGCGGTGATGTCCAACGGCGGCATCTACAACGCCAAGGTCGTCGACACCGTCGGCGGCAACGGGCTCCGGTGGAACTGGGGCTACAGCGTCGCGGTCACCGCCCTCGGCTACCCGTCCAACCTCGGCGGCGGTGAGAGCCAGCAATACTGCCAGGGCACCACCTGGGACGCCGGCGGCCAGCAGATCCGGATGTACTGCAACATGACCTACGGTTCCAGCGGCGGCCCCTGGTTGCAGGAATACAACGACTCGATCGGTGCCGGATACATCAACAGCACCGTCAGCCACGGCGACAATCCGGGTAACGGGCAATTCGACGGCCCGTACTACGACGACGACATCAAGAGCCTGTACGACTACGCAGAAGCCGGCTCTCCGGCCTGATCCCTCTCCCCACGACAGCGCCCCGGCCGCCGGCCGGGGCGCTGTCGCCGAGTGCAATTACCAGACTGGTTCTCGGGAGAAGAACTGTCCCGGGATTCAGGCTGGACGTGCCTGGGCTGGACCGCAGGCTACGGCGGCTGATGTCCCTTGGCCGGCCTGCCGTACCCCGGCGCGCTGCACGAAGATGCTCCGCCGGGCCACCGCCCGGTCCCGGGCGTCGAGCTGGTAGACGTCGAGCCACACCCACCCGTCGTACGTCGGCCGGGCGTCGATGCGGATCAGCCGGCACCGGATCGGGCGGATGAACTGCACACTGGCCGCCCGGGTGATCAGCAGCAGGTCACCGGGCTTCACGGCGCGGCCGGCCCCTGCCGCTCACCGGCACCGGCACCGGCACCGGCACCGGCACCGAGGGCGGGGCGGTGTGGTGTGGTGGGGAAGTGGGCGGCCGGGTCGGTCGCGCCAGGCGCGGAGGGTCTCGGCAGCTGAGGTGAGGCGGCGGCAGGAGCCGTCGGGCCGGCAGCGGGGGCAGGCGTTGCGGTGGCGGAAGTCGACCACGTAGCCGACCATCAGGACGCGGAACGGCGGTTCGGGTCGCCCCTCACGCATCGCGGGTGCCCCGCTGGACGCGTCGATCCTCGTCCCCGCTCGCCGGGGTGCGCCGGGGCGATGGCCTCATCGGCGGCGCTCCTCGACCGCGTGCCGGGCCCGCCACCGCGCGGCCGGGGTCATCAGTGGCCAGTCCCGCGCGAAGATCACCATCGGGCTGTTCCACGCCGGCCGCCCCGTCCCGCCCTCCCCGCAGGGTGTGCCGGGCAGGCGGCGTGGCGTGATCGACTCACCTGAGCCGATATTGCGGTTTCCCGGCGCGGCGATACCGCATTTTCGCCCCAGGTCAGATCGCGGTCGGCCTGGTCCGGCCGATCCGTCTACTCTGGCCGGTGATTCGGGCGGGTCGGCGTGTCGCGCGGGGGCGGATGACCGACGACATCGATCGGATGACCTTTTCGCTGGAACCACTTCCATCGGGCCACGCGCCACCTCCATTGCTCGTCGACAGGCGCTCTGCCAGCCACGATCCGAGAACAGCGGCGACCCGTGCAATGCTCCAGGTGAGACATTCGCCCGTATGACGCACCTTGTGGGCGACGAAGCGAAAGCGTCGCACGGCGTGCCTGATGACGTGTCGTGGTGAGACAGGAAGGATGGTGTCCGGGACGGAGATCGGCTCGACCGTGCCGGGAAGGTAGCTCGGCCGACTGCTACGACAGGCCCGGGAAGTGGCCGGTTTCGGCCTGGGGGCCGCCGCGTCCGACCTGGAGTGGCCACGCCCCAAGATGTGCCGAATAGAGGCGGGGCAGACGCCGCTGCGCGCACTCGACGTCGACCAGATGTGCCGCCTCCACGGCACCCCGTCCGAGCTGACCGAAGTCCTCGTGAGCCTGGCCTGACCGACCCACCCGGGGCACCCGTCCGCGCCGGAACGGGCTTCCGGCCCGGTGGCCCGGGGTCCGCCAAAGAGCCCCCGAGCCGGTGGCCGTGGTGCGTTCAGTGGAACTGTCCGGGCTGGTAGGCGCCGGCCGGCTGCCGGGTGATGATGTTCATCCGGTTCGCCAGGTTCATGAACGAGATCAGGAACACCAGCGCGACCAGTTGCTCGTCGTCGTAGTGCTTGGCGGCGTGCGTCCACACCTCGTCGCTGACCCCGCCGGCCGCGTCCGCCACCCGGGTTCCCTCCTCCGCCAGTGCCAGCGCGGCCCGCTCGGCCTCGGTGAACACCGTGGCCTCCCGCCAGGCCGCGACCAGGTTCAGCCGCACCGACGTCTCGCCCGCCGCAGCGGCGTCCTTGGTGTGCATGTCGACGCAGACGGCGCAGCCGTTGATCTGGCTCACGCGCAGCGCCACCAACTCCTGGGTGGCGGTCGGCAGCGGTGACTCCTTCAACGCCTTGCCCGCCGACATCATGTGCTTGAGGGCCCTGCCGGCGGTCGGGGCGGCGAGGAAGTTCAGTCGGGCGTCCATGATGTGCTCCTCTGCGGTCGTTCATGGCTACACCCCTGAGACGGGGCAGCCCACCGCCCGGTGACACGTCCGAACGTGACCCGCATCTCGCCGCTCGGCGGCTGACGTCGCCCGCTAACGGGGGCGGGACCCCCGCATGAACTGGTTGACGGCGGTCTGGGTGATCCCGTCGAGCAGTTCTGCTGCCACCAGGTTGCCGTTGACCAGGGTGGCGATGCCCTGCAACGTGGCGAACAGCACGATGCCGGCGTGCTCCGGGGGCCCGGGCTCCAGCACGCCCTGGGCCTGCCCCTGGGCGATCAACTCGTGCATCAGCCCGAACGGCCCGGCGGCGGCGACGACGAGATGGTCGGCCCCCTCCCGGTGCTTGGCGGTGAACATCAGCTCCAGCAGGGCGGCGTCCTCGGTGGCGAACCGCAGGTAGGCGGCGGCCATGGCGTGCAGGCGCGGTCCGAAGTCCGGCCCGGCGGCGGTGAGCGCCGCGTGCAGCTCCGCGTGCAGCCGGGCGAACCCGGCCTCGGCGAGGGCGTCCAGCAGCGCCTGCCGGTCCGGGAAGTGCCGGCGCGGCGCGGCGTGACTGACGCCGACCTCCCGGGCCAGTTCGCGCAGCGAGAGCTGGCCCGCGCCGTGTTGGCGCAGGCTGCTCTCGGCTGCGGCGAGCAGCGTCGACCGCAGGTTTCCATGGTGGTACGCGGGCACGACGGTCATGGTAGCCGGAAAGATGTCGCCGTTGCCGACATTGTTGTCGCCGTATACATTGTTGGCCATGACAACATTCACGACCGCCCAGATCGCCACCCTGACCGGCCGTACCGTCATCGTCACCGGCGCGAACAGCGGCATCGGCCGGGTCGCCGCCGGGGCGCTCGCCGCCCGGGGTGCCCGCGTCGTCCTCGCCGCCCGCGACCTCGCCAAGGGTCGGGCCGCCGCTGCGGGCATGACCGGCGACGTCGAGGTGCGGCGGCTCGACCTGGCCGACCTCGCCTCGGTGCGCGCGTTCGCCGAGGGCTGCGTCGGGCCGATCGACCTGCTGATCAACAACGCCGGGCTGATGATCCCGCCGCTCGGCCGTACCGCCGACGGTTTCGAGCTTCAGTTCGGCACCAACCATCTCGGGCACTTCGCGCTCACCAACCTGCTGCTGCCCCAGATCCGGGGGCGGGTGGTCACCGTCGCCTCCTCCGCGCACCGGGCCGGGAAGATCGATCTCGCCGACCCCAACTGGGAGCACCGGCCCTACCGGGCGTTCCCCGCGTACGCCCAGTCGAAGCTGGCGAACCTGTTGTTCACCGCCGAACTGCACCGCCGCCTCGCCGAGGTCGGCTCGCCGGTGCTGGCGACCGCCGCCCACCCCGGCCTGGCCGCCACCAACCTGCTCGGGCACCTCGCCAACGATCGCTCCCTGCGGCAACGGCTCCAGACGACACTGGTCAACCGCTTCGCGCAGAGCGGCGACGACGGCGCGTTGCCCACCCTCTACGCGGCGGTGGCCGACGTCCCGGGCGGCAGCTACGCCGGGCCGGACGGCTTCTTCGAAGGGCGCGGTGCGCCGGAGCTCGTCGGCCGGTCGAAGGCCGCCCGGGACGGCAACGTCGCCCGTCGCCTGTGGACGGTCTCCGAGGAACTGACCGGCGTCACCTTCCCCCTTGCCGCCCAGCCCACCCGGTAGGTGGCCCCGGGGCGGGTGCGCCGGCAGGACCACAGGTGGCGGACCCGCCCGAGCCGACCTGTGCCGGGCACCGGCGCTCTCGCTGCCGGACGTCGTCTGCCGCACGGTTAGGGTGGGACATGGTGTTCTGGCAGCTGACGATCGATGCGAACGACCCGTCCCTGCTGGCCCGGTTCTGGGCGCAGGCGCTGAGCTATCAGTCGACGCCGCCGACGCCGCCGCAGACCACCTGGCACGCGCACTTCCACAGCCGGTTGGGTGGGCAAGCGGCATTCGAGGATCGGCTGTTCGACCCGGCCGGGCTGCGCCCACCGATCTGGTTCCAGCGGGTGCCGGAGGCGAGGGCCGGAAAGAACCGGCTCCACCTGGACATCTACCCCACCGGCCGGGACGACGCCCTGCCCCAGGCGCAGCGGATCGAGATCGTCGAGGCGAAGGTGGCCGAGCTGGTCGCCATCGGCGCGACCGTCCAGCGCCGGACCCGGGGCGACGACCCGGCCGACCTCTTCTACTACGTCACGATGCACGATCCGGAAGGCAACGTGTTCTGCGTGAGCTGACCGGCCACGGCGTAGCCGTCGGTTCCGGCCGGCGAGGGCCGGCCAGCCCCCGCCGGGCTCGTCCAACGGTCGTCGGGCCACGGCGTCGGGCCACGCCGGTGGGCACGGCGTACCCCCGGGCGGAGCGGAGCTGGGCCACGGCGGTCGGGGGCCGGCGGGGCGGGCGCACCGACCGCCCGGTGTCGGCGCTCAACGTCGGCGCAGCGCCGGGTCGAGCAGGGCGGGCGGGGTGTCGTGCTTCTCGTCCGGAGCGAGGTCGACGCCGGGGGCGACGATCGCGTCGATCGCGTCGAGCACGTCGGCGGTGAGCACGGTGTCGGCGGCGGCGAGCTGGGACCGCAGGTGGTCCATCGTGCGGGGACCGATGATCGCGCTGGTCACGGCGGGATGCGCGGTGACGAACCCGAGGGCGAGCTGGATCAGGGTCAGCCCGGCCCCGTCGGCCACCTCGGCCAGCTGTTCGACCGCGTCGAGCCGGGCCCGGTTGGCGGCGATGGTGAGATCGAAGCGCTGCGGCAGGACGTCCGCGCGGTGGGTGCTGATCTCCCGGCCCGCGCGGACCGCGCCCGACAGCCAGCCGGAGGCGAGCGGGCTCCAGGCGAGCACGCCCAGCCCGTACTGCGCGGTGACCGGCAGGACGTGCGCCTCGATGCCGCGTTGCAGGATCGAGTAGCTGGGCTGCTCGGTGACGTACCGGCCCAGGTGGTGCTCCCGGGCGGCCCACTCCGCCTGCACGAGCCGGTACGCCGGGAACGTCGAGCAGCCGAAGTAGCGGATCTTGCCGGCCCGCTGGAGGTCGGTCAGCGCGGACAGGGTCTCCTCGTCACTGGTCGTCGGGTCCCACCGGTGGATCTGGTAGAGGTCGACGTGGTCGACGCCGAGCCGACGCAGGCTGTCGTCCAGCGCGGTGACCAGCCAGCGTCGGGAGCTGCCCTGGTGGTTGCGCTCGTCGCCCATCGGCATGGTCGCCTTGGTGGCCAGCACGATGTCGTCGCGGCGGCCGGCGATCGCCCGGCCGACCAACTCCTCCGACTCGCCCTGGCTGTACCGGTCGGCGGTGTCGATCACGTTGATCCCGCCCGCCAGGGCGGCGTCGATGATCGCGGTGGCCTCGTCCTGGCTGGTCCGGCCGATGGCACCGAAGTTCATCGCGCCGAGCGCGAGGGTGCTGACCTGCACGCCGGTGCGGCCGAGGGGGCGGTAGTGCATAACTGTTCCTCCGGGCGGGATGGGGGCAGGTGGATGGTGACGCGGCCTGGTCCCCAGCCGGGGGCTCTGGCATCATGGGGTCAAGCGGAACCGCGTTCCGCTAAGGAATATACGGAACGATGTTCCGTTTGCCAAGGGGGTGCGGGCACGGTGGCTGGCAGCGACCGCGGTTCGGGGACATCGACCCCGCGTAAGCGGGCCGACGCCCGGCGCAACGAGGCGACCCTGCTGGCGGCCGCCGCCGCAGCCTTCCTCGCCGCCGGAGTCGATGCACCGGTACGCGACATCGCCGCCCGGGCCGGCGTCGGCGTGGGCACGATCTACCGCCACTTCCCGACCCGGGCCGACCTCATCGTCGCCGTCTACCGGCACCAGGTGCAGGCGTGCGCCGAGGCCGCGCCGACCCTGCTCGCCACCAGCGGTACGCCGCACGCCGCCCTGACCGCCTGGATCGACCTCTTCGTCGACTTCCTCACCACCAAGCACGGCCTCGCCGAGGTGCTGAACTCCGATTCCGCCGCCTTCGAGACGCTGCACGGGTACTTCCTCGACCACCTCGTCCCCGCGTGTGCCCACCTGCTCGACGCCGCCGCCGAGGCCGGCGAGATCCGTCCCGACACCAACGCTGAGGAACTGCTGTTCGCCGTCGGCAACCTCTGCGCCGGCCGCGCCCCCCACTACGACGCCCGCCGCATGGTCGGGCTCCTCGTCGCGGGGCTGCGCCTGCGGTGAGGGGCGGTGTCCGGCATCCCGGGCACCGCACCCTCGGGTGGACCGCGTCCGTTCAGCCGTGCCGGTCAGCCGCAGGCTGGCGCGAGTAGTGCTCGGCGCCGGTGACGAACACGACCTCGGCCCCCGTCGCCCGGAGCTGCTCGGCCCGCTCGGCGCAGTCGAGGAACAGCGCGCGGATCAGGTCGGGTTCCAGCTCCAGTGGATACGGCGAGAACCAGACCTCCAGGCCGAGTTCGGCGGCGGCGCGGGCGGCGGACTCCCGCCGCCCGGGATCCCTGCCGACCAGGTGGACGGCGGTGCAGTGCAGGTCGTCCCGAATGATGGCCAGCTCCCGCCGGACCACCTCGGGGTCCCAGCGCGGCACCGACCTGACGCCGTCGGTGACGAAGCCGGTGTCGTAGGCCATGCCCTTGGCGCGCATGTCGGTCCCTTTCGGTCGTGGTGCTCCAGGAGTGCGGGGGACCGTAGCATATTATTGCGTGCACGCAATTTTGCGTGCACGCACCGTGTGTGCGACAGTGGCACCGTGACCGGTCCATCGACCCTGCGGGAACGAAAGAAGCGGGCCACCCGGGAGGCGCTCCAGTCGGCGGCGCTGCGCCTGGCGCTGGAACGGGGGCCGGACAACGTCCGCGTCGAGGAGATCGCCCAGGCGGCCGGCGTGTCGCCCCGGACCTACAACAACTACTTCGCGAGCCGGGAACAGGCGATCGTCGCCGGGGTCGCCGCGGACCGTGCGGCGGCAGTGGCGGCGGCCGTGCTCGCCCGGCCCGCCGGGGTCGGCCTCGGCGACACGGTCATCGACGCCGTCGCGGGGCTGTACACCGACCCCGGTGACCACCCGCCCGCCACGCTGCTGATGATCGCCGCCAGCCCCGCGCTGCGCGCCTGCTACGTCGAGGCCCTCACCACGTTCGAGGAGCCGCTCGCCGCAGCGGTCACCGCCCGCTGTCCAGGCATCGGACCCCTGGCCGCCCAGGTGCTCGCCGCCGCTGTCGGCGCGGCGGCCAGGGTGGCGCTCCGGCAGTGGCTGCACGGCACGACCGAGGTGCCGTCGATGGCCGGTTTCGTGGTGCCGTCCGGGCCGCTGCCGGACCTCGTCCGGGCCGCCCTGCTGCCGCTCGCCCCCGCGCTCGACGCCGCGAAGCCCTGACCCGCCGTTCGCCTGCCACCCGCAACCCCGCCCCCGTCGGGTGGGAGACGGTCGCGCGTGGTGCCGACGCGCGATCCGGTCCCGGCCCGGCGGGGGCGGGTGTTCGAGGTGGGTCGGGCCCGGACCAGACCCGACCCGGCGGGGTGGCCGCCCCGGCTGGGGTGGTCAGGTACGGGACAGGGCGCGGTCGCTGACCGAGGACTGGAGCCCGAACTGGCGGGCCCGGCGCTCGGCGAAGTCGGTCAGCCCCTGGCTGTCGGCGTAGTCGAGGCTGTAGAGGTCCAGCTCCAACTGGAGCAGCTGCTCGGCGATCTGGGCGTGGAACTCCAGCACGTCGGGCGGCCACGGCGCGTAGCCCTGGTCGGTCCACCGGGCCGAGAAGGACTCGAAGACGATCCCGTCGACGATCTCGGCCAGCCGGGGCAGCATGCCGAAACCCCGGTTCGCCAGCAGGTACGCCGGCCGGGCCTCCTCCCGGATGGCGGCGACCAGGGTGAGCAGGTGCGGCACGTCCTCCGGGAAGGTCAGCTCGACGTTGAGCGTGTCCAGGAAGAGCCCCGCGAAGCCCTGCGCGATCGCCTGCTTGGCCTGCCCGACCACGTGCGCCACCCAGTCCGGGTGGTCGACGTGGACGAACGCGCCGCCCCAGTCCGGGTTGCGTTCCTGCCGCTGCCAGGGCGCGGGCGGCCCCTGGTCCTCCGACAGCGACAGGTAGCCGAGGGTCTGCACGTCCTGCTCCGCGAGGTAGCGCAGCTCGGCCGACCGGTAGAAGTCCGGTTGCAGGACCACCCGCACGTACCGGGACAGCTCGGGCAGGCGGCCGTCGCCGTAGTAGAAGCAGATGGGGCGTCGGCTCATCACGCCCACCCGTGCTCCCGGTACCAGGCGAACGTGCTGCGGACGCCCTCCTCCAGGCTGACGCTCGGCTCGTAACCGGTCAGCTCCCGCAGCCGGGACAGATCCGGGCAGCGGCGGGCGACCGATCCCGGCGGCGCGGTCCCGGGCGCGATGGCGGGGCTCACCCCGGCCACCCGCAGGACCAGCTTGGCCAGGTCGCCGATGTTGGTCTCCTCCCGGTCGTTGCCGATGTGCACGATCTGACCGGCGGCGGCCGGTGCCCCCATCAGCCGCAGCATCGCCTCGACCGCGTCGTCGACGTGGCAGAACGCCCGGTACTGGTCGGCGCCGGGGACCGGGAACGGATCGGCCCCCCGCAGGGCGCGCAGGGACATCTCCGGGATGACGTGGTCGGCACCCATCCGGGGGCCGTACACGTTGTGGAACCGGCCCACCACGGTCTCGAAGCCCCGAGCCCGCGCGGTGTGCAGGAACGCGGCCTCGCCGAGCAGTTTGCTGGCCGCGTACGCGAAGCGGGGGGCCGCGATGTCGGAGATCATCGTCGGCACCGCCTCGGACGTCGGCACCGGCACCACCCCGGCCGTCACGCCCCCGGCGTAGACCTCGCTGGTGGAGGCGAAGAAGACCCGCTCACCCGGGGCCACCCAGTCGAGCAGGTGCAGCGCGGAGAGGGTGTTGACCCGGATCACCCGGGCCGGGTCCTGCTCCACGTTGCGCACCCCGACGACGGCGGCGAGCAGATAGATCTGGTCCCAGCCGGTGGGCAGGGCGGCCCAGGTGTCCGGGCTGGTCAGATCGCCGGAGACCACCTGCACGGCCGGATCGGCGCGCAGCAGGTCGAGGTCGGCGTCGTCCCGGCCCCGGGAGAAGTCGTCCACGATCGTCACCTGGTGACCGTCGGAGACGAGGCGGCGGGCGAGGTGCAGGCCGATGAAGCCGGCACCGCCGAGCAGCAGGGCCCTCATGCGGACACCGCCCCGGCGGCCGACGCGCCCGCACCGGCAGCGGCGCCGACCGCACCGCCGTCGTCGCCCGGACCGGTCGGCGCGGGTGGCAGGTAGCCGAGTCCGGCGTAGCGGACCCCGGCGGCCATGACCGCGTCGCCGTCGAGCACCCGCCACGAGTCGTAGACGAAGGCCGGCGGCGTCGCGCCGAGCACCTCCGGCACCCGCAGCGCCCGGTAGTCCGGGTGGTCGTTGATGATCAGTACGGCGTCCGCCTCGGTGAACGCCTTGTCCAGGCTGACCGGCTCGCCGCCGTACTGCCGGATCACGTCGTCGGTGACCATCGGGTCGTGGCCGAGGACGGTGACCCCGGCGGCGGAGAAGACCCGCATCATCGGCTCGATCGGAGTGCCGCGCATGTCGTCGGTCGCCGGCCAGCCCTTGTACGCCCAACCGAGCACCGCCAGCCGGGCACCGAGACTGCGCCCGCGCGCCTCGACCAGCATCCGGACCACGGTCTCGCCGACGTGGATCGGCAGGTACTCGTTGAGCTGGCGGGCCTTGCCGACGAGGAACGGCCGGCGGTCACCCGCACTGTCGATCATGATGTACGGGTCCTTGGAGAGGCAGCCGCCGCCCACGTACCCGGGCTTGGCCAGATCCGGGCGCGGGTAGTCGACGTTCGTCGCCCGGATCACCTCCAGCGGGTCGAGGCCGTGCCGCTCGGCGATCAGCGCGATCTCGTTGCCGAACGCGTAGATCAGGTCGGTGTGGCAGTTGTTCGACAGCTTCACCAGCTCGGCGGTCTCCAACCCGGAGACCGGGACGACGGTGCGCGCCAGCCCGTTGAAGAACTCGATCCCGGCGGCGAGGCTCTCGTCGTCCAGGCCGCCGACCACCTGCGGCAGCTCGACGAGTTCCCGCAGCGCCTGCCCCTGGATGGTGCGCTCCGGGGCCATCACCAGCCGGACCCGCTCACCCCAGACGGCCTGCAACTCGGGCAGCACCACCCGGCGGCTGGTGCCGACCGGCACGGTGCTGCGCACCACCACCAGGGTGTCCGGGCGGCAGCTGCCGGCCACCACCCGGGCGGCGGCGGCCAGGTTCGCCAGGTTGGGGCGGTGGGTCATGTTGTCCACCGGCGTCGACACGCTGATCACCGCCACGTCGACGGTGTCCTTCGGCAGGTCGGCGGCGACGTGGATGCTCTTGCCGAGGTGGGCGGCGAAGACGTCCTCGATGCCGGGCTCGAAGATGTGCGGCCGGCCGTGCGAGAGCGCGTCCAGCACCGCCGGCGAGACGTCCGCGCCGTACACCGTGAAGCCCTTGTCGGCGAGGGCGGCGGTGAGGGTGAGCCCCACGTAGCCCAGGCCCACGACCCCGATCTTCGTACTCATGCGGTGTCCTCTCGTTTTTTGCGGGTGTGTCGTGATGGGGGAGCGGTCCGCGCGGCTCACCGCGCCTCGCCGGCGGCCCAGATGTCCTTGATCGATGTCTCCAGGTCACGCACGGGCGACCAGCCCAGCTCGCCGGCCCGGCCGATGTCGGCCTGGATCCAGTCGACCGCCTGCGAGCGCTGCGGCCCGACGCCGGCCTCGCGGATCCGGCCGTCGTAGCCCGCCGCACCGGCCAGCAACCCGACCGCCTCCCGGGCGGTGACCGCCCGGCCGCTGCCGGCGTTGACGACCCGGTGCCGCAGTCCGGGGGTGAGCGTCGCCGCGACGATCAGCGTGGCGAGGTCCCGCACGTCGACGAAGTCCCGGTACGCCGACAGCGGCCCCAGGGTGATCTCGGTGGCCCCGTCGGCCAGCGCGGCCCGCAACCGGGCCGCCGCCCGACCGAGCAGGTTCTCCTGCGACATGCCCGGACCGATCGGGTTGAAGACCCGCAGCGAGACCGCGTCGACCTGGCCGGCCTCCCCGGCGAGCTGGAACAGCCGGGTCCCGGCGAGGTGGCTGACGCCGTACTCGCTGACCGGTCGGGCGGGGGCCTCCTCGGTGACCGGCACCCGGTCCGGCACCGGCCCGTACTCCCCGGCCGAGCCGAGCCGGACCAGCCGGGCCTGCGGCGCCGCCTCGGCCGTGGCCGCCAGCAGCTTCGCCGCGACCAACGTGTTCGCCGTGACCAACTGGGCGGCGGAGCCGGTGAGGGCGCCCACGCAGTTGACCACCGCGTCGGGGCCGACCTCGCGCAGCAGCCCCGCGAGCGCGGCCGAGGTGCCGTCGAGCAGGTCGTGGGCGGCCCGCCCCGGGCAGATCACCTCGGCCACCCGGGGGTCCGCCGCCAGCGCGTCGCGGGCGTGCCCGCCGATGAAGCCGGACGCCCCGAAGAGCAGCACCCGCGTCACGTCAGCTCCCCGGCCCGCACGACGCCCGGCAGGTCCGCGACGCCCGGCAGGGCGGCGACGGCCAGCGGCTCGGCCCCGTCGCCGACGGCGACCTCGATCGGCCCCGGTCGGCTGGGCAGCAGGATCGGCTTGAGCTGGGGGAACGAGCGGTTCGCCTCGTCGTAGTCCTCCGGCCGGCCGATGTCCAGCCAGAACCCGTCGAACGGGTACGTCATCGGCGGGTCACCACCGGCGAGCAGGTCCAGCACCAACCGGTCGAAGCCGAGGGCCAGCCCGGCCGGGTAGGGCTCCAGGGTCCGCCGGGACATCCCGTAGACGCCCATGCTGACCGGGTAGTGCAGCGACGGCTTCTCCCGGAACCCGACCACCCGGCCGGCCTCCACGTCGAGCACGCCGAAGTCGATCCGGTGCACCCGTTCGGAGGTCGCCAGGGTCAGGCCGGCCCCGGAGAGCTGGTGGCTGCGCAGCAGGTCGCCGTAGTCCAGGTCGGTGAGGACGTCACCGTTCATCACCAGGAACTCGTCGGGCAGCCGGTCCTTCAGGCCGAACAGCGGGCCGACCGTGGACAGCGGCCGGTCCTCCTCGATGTAGTCGATGGTCAGGCCCCACCTGTTGCCGTCGCCCACGAAGGCCCGGATCAGCGGGCCGAGATGGTTGATCGCCAGGGTCACCGAGGTGAACCCGCGCGAGGCGAGCTGGTCGAGCACGATCTGCAGGATCGAGTGGCTGTCCCCGATGGGCATCAGGGGTTTCGGCAGCGTCGTGGTGTACGGCTTCAGCCGCACCCCTTTGCCGCCGGCAAGGATCACCGCGTGCAACCGGACCTCCCCATAGGTCTCGAGTGGACTATCGGTAGTGCCGAACCTGCCCGATCACCGGAAACAGACCGAGCGCGAACAGCGCCTGGAGCAGCAGCACGCTGCCCAGGTACAGCGAGGTGTCGGTGACCGGGCTGCCGCCCTGCCCGAGCAGCGGGGCGACGCCGAGCAGCGCCCCCAGGCCGACGTGCAGCACGATCACGACCGTCATGGACAGGCACAGCCAGCCGTACCGGCCCTGACCGGCGAGCAGGAAGGCCAGGTAGTACGCCCCGGCGAGGGCCACGTGCGCGGCCGTCATCACCACTCCGGCGGTGGAGAGCACGCCCAGCCCGGTGAGCGCGGCGAGCAGCAGCACCCCCAGCACCGCCGGCACCGCGAGGCACGCCGCGACCTCCCGGCCGATGGCCTGCCAGATTCCGACGACGAAGCTGCGCGGGAGCCGGGCCCGCCGGGACAGCGCCACCCCGCCCGCCCAGAACCGGCTGGTCCGCCACTCGACGAACCCCATGGACAGGATCAGCGGCACCGCCGACGCCGCGACGTCCCACTGGCCCAGCAGGTACGGCGCCTGCGCGTGGAAGAGCAACGCCGCCGAACAGAGCCCGTAACCGGCGACGCCGAGCAGGGTGGACGCCGGTGGCCAGAGCGGGTCCCGGGGCGTCGGCTCCCCGGCCCGCGCGGCGGCCCGGGTGGCCCAGAGTCCGGCGGCGAAGGCGGCCAGCACGCCGAGGGCCGCCGCGCCCACCGCCCAGCGCCGCGCGGTCGCACCGCCGGTGGTCAGGAAGACCGCGCTGCCCAGCACGGCCGGGACCATCGCCCCGGCCAGCCAGCCCTCCCGCCGGTAAAAGATCAACAGCGTGCTGGCCAACTGGTACGTCAGCTGGCCGAGCATCATCGCGGCGAGCGGCAGGCCGCCGTAGGGCAGCATCACCGCACCGGCGGCCAGGCCGAGCAGGGGCGCGGCCAGCGCGGCGATCCGCAGCACCCGGCTGGCCGAGCGGGCCCGACCGAGGCCGAGCAGGCGGAACGCCGCGTAGGCGACCATCCCCGACCAGATCCAGCCGACCGTCCCGGCGAGAATCAGGCCGACCACCAGGCCCGGTCGCCCCACTACCGACAACACGGCCGGGAACGCGGCGCTCGGCAGCACGTAGAGCAGGCCGTGCGAGATGGTCCGCAGGTCAGCCCACCGGTCCGGGTGGGAAGTCGACGCGGTGCGCGGCCGGTCCACCGCCTCCGGGATCGGCCCCAACCGCCGGAACACCTCCAGGGCGAGGACGAAGACGTCCCGGTAGCCGTACTCGACCTGGGCGGCCCGGTCGGTGTGCCCGTCGGCCTCCAGGGCGGCGGCGACCTGGAGCGCGTCCACCGCCCGGGTCAGCTGGGGCCGGACCCGCTCGACCAGGTCGTCGACCGGGTCGGTGGAGATCCGGGGCAGCAGGATCGTGCGTTCGGGCCCGTCCGCCCGGTCGTCGGCGGTCGGCCCCGCCTCGGTGGTCATGGTGGCCACGGGCCGGAACAACGGGTCGGTGACGTCCGGGTCGTTGGCGTCGGCCATCAGCGGCCGCCGGTGGCGCGCAGGATGCCGACCGTCGGCTCGTCGTCCGGGTGCGCCCCGGCGGGCGGGGTTACGGCGGGCTGCGGCAGCTCGGACCCGGACGAGTTCGGGTCGTGGCGGGTCCGGTAGGCGGCGGACGAGTACTGCTCGGGCCCCCGCTGGCGGGGCACCCGGGCGGCGACCGGCACCGCCTCGGGCCGGACGGTGACCGGGGTCGGCTCGGGTCGGGCGGCGACCGGCATCACCTCGGGTCGGGCGGCGACCGGGGTCGGCTCGGGTCGGGCGGCGACCGGCACCGCCTCGGGTCGGGCGGCGACCGGGGTCGGCGCGGGGCGGGCGGCGACGGACGCCACCCCGGGACGGGTCGTGCGGTTCGGGACGCGGACCCAGCCCTGGGCCTGACCACGCAACCGCTTCGGGGCGGGGGAGGTGCGGGGCGTGGCGAGTCCCTCGTAGATGTCGCGGTACGCCTGCAACGAGCGTTGCAGGGTGAACCGCTCCAGCACCCGGTCCCGGGCGGCCGCCCCGAGGCGCAGCCGCAGCTCCCGGTCGTTGAGCATCCGTACGCAGGCGGCGGCGATCGCGGGGACGTCCCGCGGCGCGACGACGAAGCCGGTGTCACCGACCGCCTCGGCGACCCCGCCGACGTTGGTGCACACCGTCGGCCGGCCGCACGCCATCGCCTCCACCACCGTGTAGGGGAAGCCTTCGGAGATGCTGGTCAACGCGACCAGGCTGCCCGCGTGGTACGCCTCGACGGCACTGCCGACCCGGCCCTCCAGGACCGCGTGCCCGGTCAGCCCGAGCTCGTCGATCAACGCCGCACAGCTCTCGTGGTAGACCTTGTTGGCGGCCGGCGTCCCGCCGAAGATGCGCAGCCGGGCGTTCGGGATCTCCTCGCGGACCAGCGCGAACGCCCGGATCAGGGTGTGCAGGTCCTTGAGCGGGTCGATCCGGCCCATGAACGAGATGGTCGGCACGTCCGGCTCGCCGGCTGCCGGCGGGAACTCGTCCGGGTCGACGCCGTTGTACATCGTCCACATCCGCTCGGGGTCGGCGCCGTTGTGCAGTTGCCAGCGCCGGTTGTACTGCGAGTGCGGCGCGAGCGCGCCGGTGATCAGGTAGGCCGCCCCGGCCAGCGAGCGGAAGAAGCTCAGCACCAGCACCCGGACCGGGTGCGGCGCGTCGTCGTGCAGGTAGGAGATGTAGCGTTCGCGCAGGTAGATGCCGTGCTCCGAGAGCACCAGCGGGGTGCCGTACGTCCAGGTGGCCGCCATCCCGACGAGCGTGGAGAGACCGTTCATCGACGAGTGCACGATGTCGGCGCGCACCGGTGGCGCGCTCAGCGGCCGCAGCATGTGCGAGATGAGCCAGGCCGCCTCCAGCGCGTCGGCGACGGTGGGCGCGGGCCCGGTCTCCTCGACCCGCAGGGTGTGCCAGGCCTCCAACATCATCCGCAGCGCCTCGTTGGACAGCAGGGCCGCGCCCAGGTCGCCGCCGCCGGAGGCGTACTCGAACATGCCCCGCAGGGCGAGCAGGAAGGTGCTGCGGTTGACCGCGCCGGCCTGGGAGCGGGTCGACTCCAGGGGGGTGACCAGCGCCCGCAGGAACACCTCGTAGGACTCGATGAACTCCGCGCCGGGTCGCCCGGAGGGGACCAGCACCCCCCGCCGGGGGCGGCGGCCTGTCGGCCGGCCGCCCCACAACGGGATCGAGTGCACGCGGTCGAGGTTCGCCGGCCGGTCGAACACCGGCTCCTCGGTGCCGTCCACGGTGAGCGCCACGACCTCCCACCGGTAGTCCGGCATTCCTCGGATGAGCTGTTCGCACCAGATGCTCACCCCACCCATCGCGTATGGGTAGGTGCCCTCCGAGACCAGCGCGATCCGCACCGGTTCCCCCCCGTTCCTCTGTGCTTGGCTGAGCCGTCCCGCGCTACGCGCGGGGAGCGGCGTTGAACGTCACTGCGGTGTTCGCCGCCAGCGTCACCGGCACGGTGACGTCGGAGCCGTACGTGCCGGCACCCGTGGTGGCCGCGGTCACGCCACCGAGTTGCAGCGAGCCGGCGGCCGGCGAGGTCACCGTGATCTCCCCGGTGGTCCGGTCGTAGATCGCCGACGCCCCGGCGCCCAGCGCCGCGAAGTGGGCCGTCCGGGCCCTGGTGTAGGCGGCGATGTCGGTCCACGCCGAGTTGAGCAGCGGCACCGAGTAGAGCGAGTCGTACTTGGTCAGCACGGCGTCGACCCAGTCGGTGAGCAGCGTGTTGCCCGAGCCGTAGTCACGCACGTTGGCGATGTGGAACGTGTGCGAGTAGATCGAGCCGGACGACACGTGCTGCAGCCCCACCGTGGACTCGTAGTCCAGGACCTGGGCGTAGGTGCGGTCGGTGGGCCAGTACGGGAAGACGCCGGTCGGGCCGTAGAAGGAGTTGTAGAAGTGCGCCTCCTCCGCCTGGTTGGTGGTGTGGTACGCGATGTTCGTCGGCCAGCACGGCACCACCGCGATGCTCGGGTCCAGCGGGTGCGCGGTGGACCCGTTGAAATTCGCCGGCACGTGGCTGGCGAACGACATGTTGCCGGCCAGCGTGGTGATGCCGAGATCCGCCGCCGCCTCGATCAGGTCCGGGTTGGACGCGGTGAGGCCGTGGTCGGTGAGCACACCGCTGGAGTTGTTGTAGACGCCGAGACCGGAGTACTCGGGGGTCTTGAGCACGGTGGCCGGGGGGTTCAGCCCGATGGCGGTGCCCGCGCTCTGGTTCTCGGTGATCTCTTCGTGGTTGGTGGCGTAGTCCGTGGTGTTCAGCGCGGGGTGGCTCAACGTGTGGTTGATCCACCGGAAGTTGTTCTTCAGACACTTCGTGGTGGCGGTGAGGGTGTTGGCGTCCCCGTTCGGGCTGCACGTGTTGCCGGCGAACGGGTCGATCTGCGCGCCGTTGTAGGGGATGTTGAAGGTGAAGCCCGAGGCCAGCGGGTGCGCGGTGCGCAGCGCGGTCTGCTTCGCGTCGAGGTTGACCGCGTCGTGCCCGGTGGTCCGGATCGCGGGGCCGTAGTCGACGGTGCCGTCGTCCATGTAGTGGGCCGAGGCGGCGAACCAGTCGTCGATGTCGACGTTGAGGTGGTGCTTCTGCTCACCGAGGAACAGGCCCTTGGTGGCCCACCGGAACAGGCCGTAGACCAGCAGGTCCGCGTGGAGCAGGTACTGGTTCGCGGTGAAGGTCAGCGCGATCCGCTCCCGGCCGTCGGGCGACGTGGTGCTCACGGCCAGCACGTCGGAGCCGTTGGTCATCAGGGCCTCGGCGTTGCAGCCGGCCCGGATCGAGGTGCGGTAGACGTACGACTGGGTGATCGGGATCTGGGCGGTGCTCTTGAGGTAGTCGAAGACCGCCGCGCCGCTGCTGGTCAGCGAGACGGGCAGCGGGGTCTCGCCGACCGCGCCCTCACCGGCGGAGTTGAGGCAGTAGTCCTCCGGCCAGGTGCCGTAGCTGGTGTAGAGGGCGACCTGCCGCACCTCGAAGTTGCGCTCGTAGGACCAGAGGGTGTTCCACTCCGTGTTGGTCAGGCCGCTGAGGTAGCTACCGCCCGACTCGTAGAGCTGCATGCTGTTGGTGAGGATGACCGCGTTGTACTTGCCCACCCCGTTGCCGTCAACGAGCGTGCTCGCCGAGACCGTCTGGGTGGTGGTGTAGAGGATGTCGTAGCTCGCGCCGACCCGGTTCAGGGTGGTGGTGAGCGTGGCCACGCCGAAGTCCGTCGGGTCGGTGGCCAGGATCAGCGTCCGGAGCGCGACCTTGTCGTTGATCGCCTGGGTGCCCACGCCGCCGCTGCGGGCACCCGACGAGGGCTTGGTGACCTTGACGGTGCCGGACCGGGTGGGCAGCGGTCCGGGTCGGGCCTCCTTCTTGCTCGCGATCTGGCCGAGGCCGGGTGCGCTCGGCGGCTGGGCCACTGTGCCCGGCGCGGTCGGCGGCTGGGCGAGGCCCGGAGCCTGGGTGCCGAGCAGGACCGTGAGCGCGGTCAGCCCGGCGAGGGCGAATCGGTTCGCGCGACGGCGCGTAGGTCCGGTGGGGACCATGTGGTGACCTCCGATGAGGAGACGAACAATGCCGCCTGTCCTGTATGGACGGCGGGGTTGCTATCGAAGGCTAGCAATTGTTCGTGCGGATTCCGCGCTCAATCCTGTCGCATGTGGAGCATTGACGCAAGCAGGGTCGGGTGTTAGCGGCCAGCTCGCGGATTCAACTTCCGGTAACGTGGTTTTCGCCGATCTTGACGGTGAGTTCCCTCGGCGTCAGCCGTGTTGACGTGCTCTTTTCCGGGGATGCCGAAACATGTCATTCACGTTCACTTCACAGGGTTGTAGCCGACGGGGGCCAGAATGTTGTCCTCGGTCGGGTGTGGACGGGGTGGCGCATCGGCCATTCGCTCCGGGTACGGCAATCGACGTGCGGCAAAATTGGCCGATCAGTCCATGCTGGTCCGCCGATCAGCCGACTGTCGGGCCATCCCTTCGGTCGATCGGGTCGATGTTGCCCGGTCCGGGGCGGGCCGAGGTAGCGAGGTTCCGGTGTTTCTGCAGGTGGAGGTCATGTTGATCGTCGCCGGCGGGGTGCTGTGCGCGCCTTTTGTAGGGCAATCGCTTGATCCACTATGGATCGCGGAGAATGTTGAGTTCTTCGACCGACCCGTCGGGTGAATCCGGCTGGAAATGGCGAATACCGCAGCGGTGAACGCGGGGTCGGCCAGTGCCGGCGGTTGCCTTTCCCAGCGCCAGGAGTTGCCCATTCCCAGCCAATGGAATCGGTCTGCTGTTTCATCTATCAGCATGCATGGGCCAAATCGTTTTGGGGTGCCCCACCGGTTTCGTGGAACTTCCACGGGACGCAAATGCAGGAGTGGATGTGCGCGGTCTGTGCCCATCTACGGGGCCGGATGAAAAGGCAGGCACCGGACCGGGTCATCCCAATCACGGCCCTTGCGGTGGGTCGGCGGAGGCGGCTCACCACCGCCGACCCGCCGCATTTCCACCGGCCCGGTCTCTTCTGTCCGGCCCGCCGGCCGACGGTGGCCGACCCGGCGGCGCGGCCGCTGCGCTCAGGGCCGTCGCAGGTCGGGGGTCGTGGCCAGCAGGAGCGTCGACCCGGCCGCGAAGACGGCCGCTGCGGCGAAGACCAGGCCCGGTGCCGCGTGGGTCAGTGACCAGGCGAACGCCGTGCCGGCCAGGACCGGCACCACGGTCTCGGCGGCGGCATCGATCCCGGTCAGCGCCCCCTGCACGGTGCCCTGCTCGTCGGCGCGGACGGCCCGGGAGAGCCACGACTGCGCGGCGGCCCCACCGACCGAGGCGAGCACGCCGACCGCCTGGAGCAGGTGGAGCAGCCAGGACGTCGTGGCGAACGCCGTACCCGCCAGCGCGGCGACGCCGAGCACCCCGCCGGCCACCGCGGCCCGCTTGTCCCCGAGCCGGCGCACGATCGGCCCGACGGCCCTGGCCTGGAAGAGCGCCCCGGCGAGCGCCCCCGCCGCCAGCACCGCGCCGACCCGTGCGGTGCCCCAGGCGAACTGGTGGGTGAGGAAGAACGTCCAGGTCGACTGGTGGGTCATCCGGGCGACGTCGGCGCAGAGCCGGGCGTACCCGAGCCGGCCGAGCACCGGTCGACGCAGGACGACGGCGATGGCGCTGACCGGGTTCGCCGTCCGCAGGGTCAACGGGGTCGTCCGGTCCCCGGGCCGCGACTCGGGCAGCACGAACCAGCCGTACCCGACGTTGGCGAGGGACAGTGCGGCGGCGGCGAGGAACGGCAGGCGGACGTCGACGGCGCCGAGCAGACCGCCGATGGTCGGGCCGGCGACGAAGCCCAGCCCGAACGCGGCACCGACCAACCCGTACGCGCGGGCCCGTGCCTCGGGTGGCGTGACGTCCGCGAGGTACGCGTTGACCACGGTGTAGGTGCCCGCGCAGGCACCGGCGAGCGCATGGAACAGCAGCAGCGTCCACGGGCCGGGGGAGATGGCGTGGGCCAGCCAGTCGACGCCGAGGCAGCTCAGCGAGACGAGCAGGACCGGCCGCCGGCCGTACCGGTCGGAGAGCCGGCCCAGCAGCGGCGAGACGACGAACTGCAACAGGCCGTAGACCGAGCCGAGCAGGCCGGACCAGCGGACAGCGGCGCCGGCGTCCTCGGTGACGGCGCTCAGCAGAGCCGGCATGATCGGCACGACCAGGCCGAGCCCGAGCATGTCCAGGAAGACGGTGACGAGGAGGAACGAGAGGGCGGGTGCCCGGCGCATGACGGCTCCTGGGTGGCGAGGGGGCAGGGCCCCCTCGCCACCCGCGGTCAGCCGCAGGTACGGAGGATCAGATTATCGGTGCCGTCAAACGATTTTTGGTCGTGGTCGCCACCGGGCGGCTGCCGGGACCCCGCCACCGGGCGGCGGCGGGGACCTCAGCGCCGGCAGCCGGACGGGCTGTCGCCGGCGGACGGCACGGACGCGACCACCGCGTCGGAGATCGGGGTGAGCCACTGCAACGGCCCCTCGTACGCCCGGGGCACCGTCACCGTGACCCCGGTCTCCCGGTCGAGCGTGGTGAGCACGGTGGCGTCCGACCGTTCGGCGGCATACCAGCAGACCCCGTTGACGGTCCACACGTCGGCGGTGGCGTCCACGGTCGGTTCGGGACCCCCGCAGGCGACGGTCAACGCCGGGTCACCGTACGCGGCGTTCTGCTCGGCCCCGGCGGTCACCGGGCGCTGGGCCAGCTCCCGGACGGTGGCCGGCAACTGCGACACCAGCGCCAGGCACACCACACCGGGCCGCTGGGCCAGCGCCGGGGCGGCCATCTCGACCGGGGTGCTGGACTGGCCGCGCAGGGTGGTCGGCGACGCGCTCGGCGCGGCGGCCGGCGGGTCCGGGGACAGCTTGGCGAAGGTGAAGCCCGCCACGGCCACCGTCACCGGGACGGCGACCAGGCTGGCGAAGAGCGCGGCCCGGCGGGTCGACCGGTCCCAACCGGCCCGTCGGCCGTCGGCGGCACCGGCCCCGGGCCGGTCGGCAGCGGAACCGGCAGCGGCCCGGTCGGTCGCCGGGCCGGCGGAGGGCCGCCCGGCAGCCGGGCCGGTGGTGGGTACGGCGTCGGTCGGGGTCTCTGGGGAGGAAGTCTTCTCGTCCACTTACAGGCGCACCACCGAACACGTGAGGGTGCGGGTGATGCCGGGCACCATCTGCACGTTGCTGACGATCAGTTTGCCGAGCTCGTCGACGGTGTTCGCCTCGGTGAGGACGACCACGTCGTACGGCCCGGTGACGGCGTCGACGCGTACCACGCCGGTAAGGTCCGCGATCAGACCGGCCACGTCCCGCGCCCGGCCCACCTCGGTCTGGATGAGGATGTACGCCTGTACCACGACTCGACCTCCGTCCGTCGCCGCCCAGGGGCGGCCCGAAGGGTGAAAATACCCTACGGAGCAGGGGCGATCCCTATCGGTGGTCGAGGTCAAGCAGCTAGCGAGCGTGTCGGAAGGAAGACATGGGTGTCGCGGACGTGGGCGAGTTCGGCCTCATCGACCGGGTGACCGCCCGGCTGACGTACGGATCGTCCTGCCTGCTCGGGCCGGGCGACGACGCCGCCGTGGTGGCCGCCCCCGACCGGCGGGTCGTCGCCTCCACCGACGTGCTGGTCGAGGGGCGGCACTTCCGGCGGGACTGGTCGAGTGCCCGGGACGTCGGGCACCGGGCGGCGGCGGCCAACCTCGCCGACATCGCCGCGATGGGCGCCACCCCGACCGCCCTGCTGGTGGCCCTCTGCATCCCCGCCGACCTGGACACCGCCTGGGCGGAGGAGCTGGCCGACGGGCTGGCCGCCGAGGCGGCGCTGGTCGACGCGGGCGTGGTCGGCGGGGACATGTCCGCCAGCGCCACCCTGACCATCGCGGTGACCGCCCTGGGTGACCTGGACGGCCGGCCACCGGTGGTCCGCTCCGGCGCCCGGCCGGGTGACGTGGTGGCCCTGGCCGGCCGGACCGGATGGGCCGCCGCCGGGCTGACCGTGCTCTCCCGGGGGTTCCGCACCCCGCGCCTGCTGGTCGAGGCGTACCGGCGGCCGGAGGTGCCCTATCCGGCCGGGCCGGAGGCCGCCCAACTCGGCGCCACCGCCATGATCGACGTCTCGGACGGGTTGCTGGCCGATCTGGGCCACCTGGCCAAGGCCAGCGGCGTCGGCGTCGACCTGCGCCGGGACGGCTTCGAGGTGCCCCGGCAGATGAGTGACGCCGCCCAGGCGCTCGGCGTCGACCCGTACACCTGGATTCTGGCCGGTGGCGACGACCATGCTCTGGTCGCGACCTTCCCCCCGGCGGTGGCCCTGCCGCCGTCGTGGCGGACGGTGGGCCGGGTGGTCGAGGGCGTCGGGGTGACCGTCGATGGTGACGCATATGACGGACCGGTCGGCTGGGAGCACTTCCGGTAAGGAGCGGTCGTACCCTTCACCCGTGAGTGAGATCGAGATCCGGCCGCAGGGCTTCGACTCGCCGGTGGCGCAGACGTTGATCCGGGCGACCCTGGCCGACCTGGGCGTCCGCTACGGCGGCAGTGGCGACGAGACCCCCATCGACCCGACCGAGTTCGTCCCGCCGCACGGCGACTTCCTCGTCGCCCAACTCGACGGCGGTCCGGTCGGCTGCGCGGGGTGGCGCAGTCACGGCGAGGACGCCGCCGAGCTGAAGCGGATGTACACCGTGCCGGCCGTCCGGGGGCGCGGGGTGGCCCGTGCCCTGCTCGCCTCGGTCGAGGAGTCGGCCCGGCGGCACGGGCGCAAGCGGATCGTCCTGGAGTGCGGCGACCGGCAGCCCGAGGCGGTCGCCCTGTACACCTCGGCGGGGTACGAGCGGATCGCCAACTTCGGCTACTACGCCGACGCCCCCGGCTGCCTGTCGTTCGGCCGGGTGCTCTGACCCGCGCCCGGCGGCCGGGCGACGGTCAGCCGACGGTGAAGCGGAGCCGGCCGGCACCGGCGCGGGCGGCGGCGGTCGCCTCGGCCGGGTCCGCGCCCCAGGCCAGCACGTGCCCGCTGCGGCGCACCGACGAGGTCACCTCGCCGACCCGGTCGCCGACCGCCACGTCGAGCTGCACCGTGAGGACGCCGGGCACCCGACGGGCGTCGCGCAGCCCGTCCACCGCGGTGAGCGTCCCCGACGGTGGCAGCAGGAACTCCACCGCCGCCGCCCCGGAGGGGCGGGCCGGGAGCCGGGGCCGCTCACCGCGCAGCGTCCGCAGGTAGGCGTCGATGAAACCGCACTCGTACGCCACCGAGACCAGCGCGGCGATCATGTCGCCGGGCAGCCGGGCGGCGCACTCCACCAGCGTGGGCACCCCGTCGGCGACGATCCACTCGCTGTGCAGCACGCCGGTGCGGAAACCGGCCGCCGCCGCCAGCCGGGTGGCCGCCCCGACCAGCTCCGCGCGGCCGGCCGCCGGTAGGGCCGAGGGCACCGTGTGGCCGGTCTCCACCGGGCGTCGGCCCGGCAGCACCCGCTTGTCGGTGACGTTGCCGAAGCACACCTCGCCGTCGGAGACCAGCAGCTCGACGCTGTATTCCGGACCGACCAGGGTCTGCTCGACCAGCACCTCGGTGGGCAGGTCGGTGGCCGCCTCCACCGGTTCCTCCGGGGTGGCGGTCGCCGACCAGGCCGCCGACACGTCGTCGGTTTCGGTGATCAGTTGTACGCCGAGGCTGCCGGAGCGACGGGTCGGCTTCAACACGCAGCGTCCACCGAACCGGGCCGCGAACGCCGCCGCCCGCTGCGGGGAGTCGACCAGTTCGTAGGCCGGATTGGCCAGCCCGGCCCGGTCGGCCAGCTGCCGCATCCGGTGCTTGTCGGAGAAGACGTCGGCGGCCTCCGGGCCGGCCCCGGGCAGGCCCAGCCGTTCGGCGAGCCGGGCGGCGGCACCGACCGCGTACTCCAGGCCGGGCATCACCAGCCGGGCGACGGCCAGTCCCGGCTCGCGGGCCAGCAACTCCTCGACGTCCAGGCCGGTCTGGTAGCGGGCCGCCACCACCCGGGAGACCACCGGCAGGCGGGCCACCGTGCCGGCGACGTCCCGCCGGGCGATGATCTCCGGCTCCTCGACGAGCACCACGCTTCCCGGCGGCAACTCCTCGGCGAACCAGTGCAGCATGCCGATCGAGGCGCCCACCACGATCATCTCGTCACGGCCCAGGTCGAGGTCCAACGGTCGTCCTCCGTACGGGTCAGCCACCGGGTGCGGGGACACGACAGTACCGGCGGGCCGGGACGGCTCGCCGGTACTGTCGGAGCTGGAGCGGTGGAGGTGTTACCTGGTCAGGCGCGGGTGACCTTGCCGGCCTTGATGCACGAGGTGCAGACCTGGAGCTTCTTGGTGTTGCCGCCACCGGCCGGGGTGCGCACCGACTGGATGTTCGGGTTCCAGCGGCGGTTGGTCCGCCGGTGCGAGTGGGACACGTTGTGGCCGAAGCCCGGCCCCTTGCCACAGACGTCGCAGACGCTAGCCACGGGATACTCCTGAGATTGATACGTTCATGAGGTCGCCGGCAGGCGCTGCCCGGACAACCTGGCCAGGTTACCCGATGCACCCCCGGCCCGACCAACCGGCCCTTCCGGGCCGCTGCGGCGGGCGATCCGGTCACCGCCCCGGGCGGCGCGCGGACCGGGCCGGTCACCGCCCGGGGGCGTCGCCGCCGGCCGGCGCGGGGACACGCCGGCCGACCCCGGCGGGTGTCGGCCGCCGCCAGTAGGCTTCTGGCCGTGCTGGACACCCTCGACGCCGCCGCGGTAGGCCGCTGGTGCGCGAGCGGTCTCGCCGCGCTGCGCCGGCACCAGGGCGAGATCGACGACCTGAACGTCTACCCCGTGCCCGACGGGGACACCGGCACCAACCTCGTGCTCACCCTCACCTCGGCCCAGCAGGCGCTGTCGAGGGGGCTCGGCACCCTGCCGGAGGACGGCGCCACCGCACACGGCCACGCGCTGCGGTTGATGGCCCGGGGGGCGCTGCTCGGCGCCCGGGGCAACTCCGGGGTGATCCTCTCGCAGCTCCTGCGCGGCCTCGCCGACGCCCTCGGCGTCGTGCCCACCGTCGCCGGCCGGGCGCTGGCCGGCGCGCTGCGCGACGCCACCACCGCCGCCTACGCCGCGGTGGCCCGGCCGGTCGAGGGCACGGTGCTCAGCGTGGCCGCCGCCGCCGCGACCGCCGCCGAGCAGGCCGACAGCGACGACCTGCGCACGGTGGTCCGGGCCGCCGCCGGGGAGGCCGCCCGCGCGTTGGCCCGCACCCCCGAGCAGTTGCCCGCACTGGCCCGCGCCGGAGTGGTCGACGCCGGTGGCCGGGGGCTCTGCCTGCTGCTCGACGCGCTGGTCGAGGTGGTCACGGGGGAGTCCCCACCCGGGCCGACGCCGGTGACCCGCACGGTCCGCCCGCCGCTGACCGCCGTCCGGGAGACCGGCTCCACCGAGTACGCCTACGAGGTGCAGTTCCTGCTCGACGCCCCGCGCGACGCGGTGACCCGGATGCGCGCCGAACTGGCCACGCTGGGCGACTCGCTGGTGGTGGTGGGCGACGGCGGCTCACCCGCCGAGTCCGGCACCTGGAACGTGCACGTCCACGTCAACGACGTCGGGGCGGCCGTCGAGGCCGGGGTGGCCGCCGGCCGGCCGTACCGGATCTCGGTGACCCGGTTCGCCGACCAGGGCACGCCGGCCGCCCGGCCCGAACCCGCCGACGGCCGGGCGGCCGTGGTGGTCGCCGCCGGTGTCGGCATCGCCGAACTGTTCGGTGGCGAGGGGGCCACGGTGGTGCCGGGCAACCCGTCCACCGGCGAGCTGCTGGACGCGATCCGGGCCACCGCCGCCGCCCGGGTGGTGGTGCTCCCCAACGACCCGAACACCCAGGCGGTGGCGAACGCCGCCGCCAGGGAGGCGCACCGGCTCGGGGTGCAGGTGAGCGTGGTGCCGACCCGCTCGCCGGTGCAGGCGCTCGCCGCGCTCGCCGTCCGGGACCCGCAGCGCCGGTTCGTCGACGACGTCATCGCGATGGCCGAGGCCGCCGGCGCCTGCCGGTACGCCGAGGTCTGTCACGCCAGCCGGGAGGCGTTGACCGTCGCCGGCCCGTGCCGCCCCGGTGACGTGCTGGCCCTGGTCGAGGGGGAGGTCCACCTGATCGGCAGCGACCTCGTCGACACCTGTGCCGCCGTGGTTGACCGGATGCTCGGCGGCGGCGGCGAGCTGGTCACCCTGCTCACCGGCGCGGACGCCCCGGCCGGTCTCGCCGAGGCGGTCCGGGAGCACGTGAGCCGACGCTGGCCGTTTGTCGAGGTGCAGGCGTACCCGGGCGGGCAACCGCACTATCCGCTCCTGGTGGGGGTCGAATGACGACGGCCGAGCCGGCCACGGTGGACACCGCGCTCAAGAAGCTGGTGGGGGAGAAGACCGCCAAGGCACTCGCCGGTCACCTCGACCTGCACACCGCCGGGGACCTGATGTACCACTTCCCGCGCCGCTACGACGAGCGCGGCGAGCACACCGACATCCGTTCGCTGGACGTCGGGGAGCAGGTCACCGTGCTGGCCCAGGTGCAGCGCACGGCGGTACGCCCGATGCGGCAACGCCGGGGCAACCTGTTGGAGGTGACCGTCGGCGACAACTCCGGCGGGACGCTGACGCTGACCTTCTTCGGCAACCAGGCGTGGCGGGAACGGGAGCTGCGCCCCGGCCGGTGGGGGCTGTTCGCCGGCAAGGTCACCGAGTTCCGGGGCAGGCGGCAGCTCAACGGCCCGGAGTACGTCCTGCTCGGCGAGGGCGGCGAGGGCGAGGTGGCCGCCGCCGAGGAGGTCGAGGAGTTCGCCGGGGCGCTGATTCCGGTCTATCCGGCCGCCGCGGCCGTGCCGACCTGGGTGATCGCCCGCTGCGTCCGGGTGGTGCTGGACACCGTCACCCCGCCGGACGACCCGTTGCCGACCGGGCTGCGGGTGGGCCGGAAACTGGTCGGCATCGGCACCGCACTGCGCGAGATCCACCGGCCGTCCAGCAAGGAGGAGCTGTACCGGGCCCGCCGCCGGCTCAAGTGGGACGAGGCGTTCGCCGTGCAGCTGACCCTGGTGCAGCGCAAGCTGCGGGCGGCATCCTGGCCGGCCACCCCGCGCCCGGCCAGGGCGGGCGGCCTGCTCGACGCGTTCGACGCCCGGCTGCCCTACGAGCTGACCTCCGGCCAGCGCGACGTCGGCGTCGAGATCGCTGCCGACCTGGCCGGACCGCACCCGATGCACCGGCTGTTGCAGGGCGAGGTCGGCTCCGGCAAGACGGTGGTGGCGTTGCGGGCGATGCTCCAGGTGGTCGACGCGGGCGGTCAGGCGGCGCTGCTCGCGCCGACCGAGGTGCTCGCCGCCCAGCACCACCGGGGCATGCTCGACCTGCTCGGGCCGCTGGCCCAGGCCGGTGAGCTGGGCGCGGCCGACGACGCGACCCGGGTGGAGCTGGTCACCGGTTCGCTGGGCGCGGCGGCCCGCCGCCGGGCCCTCGCGGAGGTCGCCGAGGGGCGGGCCGGCATCGTGCTCGGCACCCACGCCCTGCTCTACGAGGGGGTCGACTTCGCCGACCTCGGCCTGGTGGTGGTCGACGAGCAGCACCGCTTCGGCGTGGAGCAGCGCGACGCCCTGCGGTCCAAGGCCGAACAGCCGCCGCACGTGCTGGTGATGACCGCCACCCCGATCCCGCGCACGGTGGCGATGACCGTCTACGGCGACCTGGAGACCTCCACCCTGTCCCAACTGCCGCAGGGGCGGTCCCCGATCGCCTCGCACGTGGTGCCGGCGGCGGAGAAACCGGCCTTTCTGGACCGGGCCTGGCGGCGGGTCCGCGAGGAGGTCACCGCCGGCCACCAGGCGTACGTGGTGTGCCCGCGCATCGGTGAGGGGCCGGCAACCGAGGAGGAGCCGCCCCGCGAGGACGACAACGGGCGACGTCCGCCGCTGGCGGTGACCGAGGTGGCGCCACTGCTCGCCGAGGGGCCGCTGCACGGGCTGCGGATCGGGGTGCTGCACGGCCGGCTGCCCGCCGACGAGAAGGACGCGGTGATGCGGTCCTTCGCCGACGGCACGCTGGACGTGTTGGTCGCCACCACGGTGGTGGAGGTCGGCGTGAACGTGCCCAACGCCACCGTGATGATCGTGCTGGACGCCGACCGGTTCGGCGTCTCCCAGCTGCACCAGCTCCGGGGCCGGGTCGGTCGGGGCTCGGCCGCCGGGCTCTGCCTGCTGGTGAGCGAGGCGGCCGAGGGCTCGTCGGCGCGGGAACGGTTGGACGCGGTCGCCTCCACCACCGACGGGTTCAAGCTGGCCGAGCTGGATCTGGAGCAGCGTCGGGAGGGTGACGTGCTGGGGGCGACCCAGTCCGGCCACCGCTCGCACCTGCGGCTGCTGTCCCTGCTGCGCGACGCCGACCTGATCCGGGACGCCCGCGCCGAGGCGCTCACCCTGGTCGGGGAGGACCCGGAGCTGGCGCGGCACCCGGCGTTGGCCGCCTCGGTCGCCGCCCTGGTCGACGAGGAGCGCGCGGAATACCTGGAGAAGGGCTGACCCACCACCCTCGTCGGGTGAGCACGCCGGGTCGGTGGTCGGGGCGGCAGCCGTCGGATCGGGCGCCGCCACCATGTCCCCACCGGCCCGGCGGGGCGTCTCAGGACCGGCGTTTCTGCACGACGGTCCAGCCGGTCCAACCCCGGTCGGCGACGAGCGTGCGCAGCCGTCCGACGACGGGATGGGCGGCGTCGGCGAACGAGTCCATCAGCCGGACGAACGCCGGGTCGGGGGTGACCTCGTCCTGCAGCTCCAGTTCGCCGTTCGCCTCCGCCTGCGCGAACATCTCGGCCATCAGGTCGGCCGTCTCGCGCAGCAACTCCTCGTCCTGCCAGTTCTCCGCGAGCCGACCGACCAGCCGGTAGAGCTGGACGACCTGGGGATTGTCCAGCTGGGCCACCTTGTCGGCCATCATCGCCGGGATCGCGTCCGGCCAGCGGGCCGCCATCAGGATCCACACGTCCCGCTCGGCCTCGACGGCGACCGGTGGCACACCGGCGGCCCGGAGCCGGTCCAGGTAGTCGACCACCTCCCGGGGGACGGCGAGGGTGTCACCGCCGCTGAGTCGGGCGATCCGCCGCCGGTGCTCCTGCAGCGCGCGGATCTGGGCACGTAACTGCTGGTCGATCCCCGTGGTGGCGGCGGCGAACGCCTCCGGGTCGGCGTCGAGCAGCTCGCGGACCCGGGCCAGCGGGACGCCGGCCTCGGCGAGGGTCCGGATCCGGACCAGCCGCACCACCGCGGTCGCGTCGTACGTCCGGTAGCCGGAGGCGTCGCGCTCCGGCTCCGCGAGCAGCCCGATCTGGTGGTAGTGCCGCACGGCGCGGATGGTCACCCCGGCGTAGGACGCCAGCCGTCCGATCGTCAACATGGCCTCAGCCTGCCCGACGCGGGAGCACCGTCAACCGACCTTGCGGTGGTGGACGGCCATCGCGCCCGCGTACGCGACGACGAGGAGGCCGGCGCACCAGGCGAGCGCGATCCACACCTGGCCGCCCACCGGCTGCCCGGCGAACAGGGCGCGGATGGTGTTCACGATGGAGGTCACCGGCTGGTGCTCGGCGAAGGCGCGCACCGGGCCGGGCATGCTGTCCGTGGGCACGAAGGCCGAGCTGACGAACGGCAGCAGGATGAGCGGGTAGGAGAACGCGCTCGCGCCGTCGACGGACGTGGCGGTCAGGCCCGGGATGACCGCGAGCCAGGTCAGCGCCAGGGTGAACAGCAGCATGATGCCGGTGACCGCCAGCCAGCCCAGCACGCCGGCCCCCGAACGGAAGCCCATGGCGAGGGCCACCAGCACCACCACCACGAGCGAGATCAGGTTGGCGACCAGCGAGGTCAGCACGTGTGCCCAGAGCACCGCCGAGCGGGCGATCGGCATCGACTGGAACCGCGCGAAGATGCCGCCCTTGAGGTCCAGGAAGAGCCGGTACGCGGTGTAGGAGATGCCCGAGACGACCGTGATCAGCAGGATGCCGGGCAGCAGGTAGTTCACGTACCGGTCGGACCCGGTCTCGATCGCGCCGCCGAACACGTAGACGAAGAGCAGCAGGAACGCGATCGGCATGATCGCGGTGGTGATGATGGTGTCCGGGCTGCGGCTGATGTGTCGCAGCGACCGCCCCAGCAGGGTGGCGGTGTCACCGAGGAAGTGTCTGGTCATCGGGGGTCCTCAGCTGCTCGTGCCGTCGGGGCGGACGGCGTCCACGGTGGCGTCGGTGCGGGTGCTGCCGGTGCTGCCGGTGCTGCCGGTGCCGGTGTCGCCGACGATGGCGAGGAACACGTCCTCCAGCGTCGGCTGCTTCTCGACGTACTCGACCGTGGCGGGCGGGAGCAGCTGCCGGAGTTCGGCCAGCGTGCCGTCGGCGATGATGCGCCCGTGGTGCAGGACCGCGATCCGGTCGGCGAGCTGCTCGGCCTCGTCGAGGTACTGCGTGGTGAGCAGCACGGTGGTGCCCTGCCGGGCGAGTTCCCGGACGGCCTGCCACACCTCCAGCCGGGCCTGCGGGTCGAGCCCGGTGGTCGGTTCGTCGAGGAAGATCACCGGCGGGTCGCCGATGAGGCTCATCGCGATGTCGAGGCGACGGCGCATGCCACCGGAGTACGTCGACACCCGCCGGCCGGCCGCGTCGGTCAGCGCGAAGCGGCCGAGCAGGTCGTCCGCGATCCGACCGGGGTCCGACAGGTGCCGCAACCGGGCGACCAGCACCAGGTTCTCCCGGCCGGTGAGGATCTCGTCGACGGCGGCGAACTGCCCGGTGAGGCTGATCGACTCCCGCACCCTCGCCGCCCGGGTGACGACGTCGAGACCGTGCACCTGGGCCGTCCCGCCGTCCGGCTTGAGCAGGGTGGCCAGGATGCGTACCACGGTGGTCTTGCCCGCCCCGTTGGAGCCGAGCAGGGCGAAGATGCTGCCCGGGGTGACGTCGAAGTCCACCCCGCGCAGCACGTGCAACTCCTGGTAGGACTTTTCCAGGCCCCGGACCTGGATGGCGGGCCCGCGGGCCGGCGACGGTGTCGACTGATCGGCTGACATGGCGTCAGCATCCGGGGTTGACGCTGCGTCAGTGTCAAGCCGGACATGCCGAGGGCGCGTCGACCGGTCGGTCGACGCGCCCCGGGTGTGGTGCGGGTCAGACGGTGAAGCGGATCCGCCGACGTCGGGCGACGACGAAGAGCACCGCGCCGGCCGCCAGCAGGGTGGCCGCGCCGGCCGCGATGGCACCGGCAGCCGCGCCGGTCACCGGGAGGCCGCCGTCCTGGTCGCCGCCGCCACCGCCGCCGGTGGACGGGCAGTCCTTCGGCTGCTCCCACTTGAGCGGGCCGCCGGAGTCGAGGTCACCGGTGACGGTGACGGTGAGGCCCTTGCGGGCGGGGAAGCTGACCGTGCCGGTCCGGCCGGGCTCGACGGTCAGCTTCTTGGGCTCGCCCTTGTTGGGGGTGAAGACGGAGGTCAGCGGGGTGCCGTCCTCCGGGTTGCTGATCCGGAAGATCATCTTGTCGCAGCTGGACTCGTAGCTGGCGTCGGGCGTGCCGACCCCGGGCTGCTGGCAGTCCTCGGGCTTCTGCCAGCCGCCGGTGAAGTCCTTCATGCCGGCGGCCGTCACGGTGATCTCCTGCGCCTCCCCGGCGCTGAGCTTCTGCTTCTCGATCTTGCGCAGCGGGACGGTCACCTTCTCGGTGAAGCCGCCGCTGCCGGTGATGGTGAACGTCGCCGCGGCGTTGCCACTGCGGTTGACCAGGGTCAGCTCGACGTTGCCGTCGCAGTCGGACTCGACGATCACCTCGGGCGCCGCCGAGCAGGTGCCCGAGCCGCCGTTGAACCAGGCGCGCGGGCCGGTGGAGCGGGCGCCGATGCCGGACGGGCTACCGACCTTGCGGTCGCCGTACCGGTCGCTGGTGTCGGTCAGCGGGTCGATCAGCTTGCTGCCGAAGACGAAGTCGACCTGGGTGTAGCAGTTCGGCACCTCGACGGCGAAGTCGAGGGTGGCCACCCCCAGCTCGCCCGGGGCGACCCCGGTGAACTTCTTGATCGACTTGTCGAGCACGTACTGCGGCACGGCGAACTTCGCCGACGGCGTCACGTACGACACCAGGGCCAGTTCCTGCTCCTCGCCCCGGCAGAGCGGGCCGTTGGTCAGGGTGATCGAGGCGCGGCCCGCCGGACCGTCGAAGGTGTGCGTGTAACGCGCGTCGGCGGCGGCGACGCAGGACGGCGTGGGCTGCTCGCTCGGCGGGGTGGTGGCCGTCGCGCTGGGCGTCGGCACCGCCGTGGTGGCCGTGGGGGACGGCGAGGCCGGGCTGGCGCTCGCCGGGGCGGTGCAGGCAAGGACCGTGGCCAGGCCGGCCAGGGCGGCGGCGGTCACGGCGAGCGGTCGCCGGAGCGACAGCTGGGGACGGATCACGCGTACTCCCGGGGTGAGGGTGCGTCAGGGTGCGGCGAGGACGGCGTTGCCGGGTCGCGGCGGGCGTGTGGAGCGCCGCGACGGCGCCGTGCGGCGTACCGGCCGGCGGAGCGGCGCCGGCACCGGGCCGACCCTAATGGGCCTGCCGACCCGGACATAGCGCACAGCTGGCACCAGGGGTGTTGTTATGCATCTGAAATCTTTGATGTACCGTAAGTGATCATCTGAACACCGGGGCGGGGTGCACCGCGCTGTCCGCCCGCCGCGCGTGTCGCGTAGCGTCACACGCATGCACAGGGGGAGACGGTGACCCGGATCGTGGCCGGCACGCTCGGCGGTCGGCGGATCGCCGCACCCCCCGGCGCCGGCACCCGCCCCACCTCCGACCGGGTGCGGGAGGCGCTGTTCAGTGCGGTCTCCGCCGAGGTGGACCTGGTCGGCGCGCGCTTCGCCGACCTGTACGCCGGCTCCGGCGCGGTCGGGCTGGAGGCGCTGTCCCGGGGCGCGGCGCACGTGCTGCTGGTCGAATCCGATCCCCGGGCCGCCCGGGTGATCCGGGAGAACGTCGCCGTGCTCCGGGCCGCCCCGGCCGCCCGGCTGGTCACCGGCAGGGTGGCCGGCGTGCTCGCGGCCGGCCCCGGCGACGAGCCGTACGACGTGGTCTTCGCCGACCCCCCCTACGCGGTGCCCGATGCCGAGATCGCCGCCCTGCTGGCCGCCCTGGTCGAGCACGCCTGGCTCGCCCCCGACGCGCTGGTGGTGGTCGAGCGGTCCACCCGCAGCGGACCGGTCGACTGGGTGCAGGGCATCACCGCCGAACGCAGCCGGCGTTACGGCGAGACCACTCTTTGGTACGGTCGCCGATCATGAGACGTGCGGTGTGTCCCGGCTCGTTCGACCCGGTCACCAACGGGCACCTCGACATCATCGGACGGGCCAGTCGGCTCTTCGACGAGGTGATCGTCGGCGTGCTGGTGAACCAGTCGAAGAGCGGCCTGTTCACCGTCGAGGAGCGGATCGACATGCTCCACGAGGTGACCTCCTCGTACGGCAACGTGCGGGTCGCGTCCTTCCGTGGGCTGCTTGTCGACTTCTGCCGGGCGCAGGAGGCGAGTGTGCTGATCAAGGGCCTGCGGGCGGTCAGCGACTTCGACTACGAGTTGCAGATGGCCCAGATGAACATCGGCCTGGCCGGCGTGGAGACGCTGTTCATGCCGACCAATCCGCTCTACTCGTTCCTCTCCTCCAGCCTGGTCAAGGACGTGGCCAAGTGGGGTGGCGACATCTCCTCCCACGTTCCCGACACCGTCCGGCAGGCGTTGCAGGCCCGCCTGACAGTTCCGCGCCCCTGACCGTCCACCCGGCCCGCCGGACGCGGGCGGCGCGTCGGGCCGGGGTGGTGGCGGCGGTGGTGGCCGGGGCACGACATCATGTGGTGCAGCGCCGAAGTCGGGCGCAGGCCGCATCATGTAGGTCGGCAGACGAACGACAGGAGTGAGGTACCGGTGGACCCGCTCGATCGCATCGACGAACTGATCGGCGTGCTGGAGCAGGCGCGCTCCGTCCCGATGTCGCGCAACAACTGCATGGTCGACCGGGGCGAGATGATCGCGGCTCTCGACGAGATGCGCGCCAACCTCCCCGCCGACCTGCGCCGCGCCGCCGCCCTCCTGGAGGAGCGGGACAAGATCATGGACGCTGGCAAGCGGGAGGCCGACCGGATCATCAGCGAGGGTGAGGCGGAACACGCCCGGCTGGTGTCGGTGAACGAGATCACGGTCTCCGCCGAGCACGAGGGGGCCCGGATCATCGCGGAGGCCCGCGCCGAGGCGCAGCGGCTGCGTGAGGAGGTCGACGACTACGTCGACACCGCGCTGGCGAACTTCGAGCAGTTCCTCACCCGGGCGCTGGCGTCGATCGAGCGTGGGCGGGACAAGATGCACGCCCTGCGGGAGATCGGCACCTTCGGTGGGGAGGAGGCGGAGCGCCCGCTACCCTTCTGAGCGGCACCTCATCGCACCGACGGACGGGTCGGGCGTCGCCCCCGGTTCGACGATCCGGCGGTCGCCCAGGTAACCTTTTTTGTCGGCCTCTCACCGGCCGGAGTCTGACTATGCCCAAACACTCGCCTTCATCACTCAACCCCAGGGCGCCGCTGGTCCTCGACACGAGGGACCTGCCGCGTCGCCCTGGTGCGTTGCGTACGCATCGGCGGGTCGTGCCGGCACCGGCAGACCTCGGCGTGGAGTTGATCACCGTGCCGGTGGGCGCGGACCTCGACCTCGACCTGAGGTTGGAGTCGGTGTCCGAGGGCGTGCTCGTCTCCGGGACCATCACCGGTCCCGTCCAGGGCGAGTGCGGCCGTTGCCTGCGCGAGATCGACTACTCGGTGGCCGTGAACGTCCAGGAGTTGTACGCGTACGCGAACAGCACCACGGACGACACGACCGACGAGGACGAGGTGGGCCGGATGCAGGACGATCTGATCGACCTGGAGCCGGCGCTGCGGGACGCGGTGGTGCTCACGCTGCCGACCAACCCGCTCTGCCGGGAGGACTGCCCAGGGTTGTGCCCCGAGTGCGGGGTGCACTGGGACGATCTGCCGGCCGAGCACAGTCACCAGCAGACCGACCCGCGTTGGGCGAGCCTGTCGCAACTGAACCGTACAGAGGAGTAGGAACCGTGGCCGTCCCGAAGCGCAAGATGTCGCGCAGCAACACCCGGTCCCGCCGGGCGAACTGGAAGGCGGCCGTGGTGCCGACCGTGGCCTGCCCGCAGTGCAAGTCCCCCAAGCTGGGGCATGCGGCGTGCTCCGTCTGCGGCACGTACAACGGCCGCCAGGTTCTCGAGGTCTGACCTGGACACCGAGTGACACCCCCGACCACAGGTCGGGTGGCGCGCGCACCCAGGCGATCGCCCGGTGCCCCGGCTCCCTCCGACGTCGGCCGGCCCGCTCCGGCCGGCGTCCCGATGGGGCCGGGCACCGCGCGGATCGCCGTTGACCTCCTCGGCGGGGACGAAGCTCCCGCCGTCGTGGTTGACGGCGCTCTGCGGGCGGTGCGCGCCGACCCGGACCTGCACCTGCTGCTCGTCGGCCCGACCGAGGTCGCGGCCGGGGTGGTCGACGCCCTGACCCCGGCGCAACGGACCCGGATCACGATCCGCGCGACCCGTACCGCCGCCGGGCCGGCCGACCATGCGCCGCGCGCCGACAGCACCGTCCGCGCGGCCGTCTCCGCCGTCCGCGACGGCGCTGCCGACGCGCTCGTCTCCGCCGGGTCCACCGGCGCCACCGTCTCCGCCGCCGCCCTCGGCTTCGGCCGCTGGACCGACGTGCGCCGGCCCGCGCTGGTGGCGAGCCTACCGGCCGTCTCCGGGCCGGTGATCCTGCTCGACGTCGGCGGCTCGCTGGAACCCCGCCCGGCCACCCTGGCGCGGCACGCCGTGCTCGGCGCGGCCTACGCCGCCGTCGCGCACGCCATCGTCGCGCCCCGGGTCGGCCTGCTCTCGGTCGGCACCGAGGCCGGCAAGGGGGACCGCCCCCGCCGCACCGCCGACCCCCTGCTCGCCGCCGCCCCACTGCCCTGCGACGCCCGTTACGTCGGCCTGGTCGAGGGCTACGACGTGACGCTGGGCCTGCGCGCCGACGTGGTGGTCACCGACGGCTTCACCGGTAACGTGCTGCTCAAGGCCATCGAGGGGGCGTACGCGATGGCCGGGGGCCCACCGGCCAGCGGTGGCGCCCCACGAGCGGCGGCCCTGCTCGGGGTGGCCGGCACCGTGGTGGTCTGCCACGGCGCGGCGACCCCCGACGACGTCGCCTCCGGCATCGCCCTGGCCGCCCACCTGTGGCGTCGCCGGGCCACCGACCGGGTCCGGGAGCAGATCGCCGGCCTGCCGACCGGCGACGGCACCGACCAGGAGCACGGGGAGGCGCTGGCCGGGTCCGCCGGGCACCCCGCGGCAGATCGTAGCGAGCCGAAGGGGTGGCCATGAGCACCAGGCGTGCGCCGGCCAGCCTCGCAGTCCTGAACGAACAGGTCGCCCGGCGCGCGGGTCATGAGCCCGCGTACCCCGCCGGCGGGAACGAAGCAGAGGTAGCAGCATGACGAACGACAAGCGGCGGCGCGCGCCCGCCAGCCACCTGGAGGCGGCGTTCGGGGTGACCCTCGACGCCGAGCTGTTGGAGCGGGCGCTGACCCACCGGTCGTACGCGTACGAGAACGGCGGGCTGCCCACCAACGAGCGGCTGGAGTTCCTCGGTGACTCGGTGCTCGGCGTGGTGATCACCACGGCGCTGTTCCGCAACCACCCGGACCTGCCCGAGGGGCAGTTGGCGAAGCTGCGGGCCAGCGTGGTCAACATGCGCGCCCTGGCCGACGTGGCGCGGGGGCTCGGCCCGGACGGGCTCGGCGCCTATCTGCTGCTCGGCAAGGGGGAGGAGAGCACCGGCGGACGGGACAAGGCGAGCATCCTCGCCGACACCCTGGAGGCACTGCTCGGCGCGATCTACCTCCAGTACGGGCTGGACACCGCGGCGGTCGTCATCCACCGGCTGTTCGATCCGCTGATGGCCGAGTCGGCGGGCCGGGGTGCCGCGCTGGACTGGAAGACCAGCCTCCAGGAGTTGACCGCCGCGCTGGGGTTGGGCGTGCCCGAGTACCGGATCGAGGGCACCGGCCCCGATCACCTGAAGACCTTCACCGCCTGGGTGGTGGTGGCCGGCAACCGTTACGGCGGGTCCGAGGGCCGCAGCAAGAAGGAGGCCGAGCAGCGGGCCGCCGAGGCGGCCTGGCGGGAGCTGACCGCGCAGGCCGAGCGGGACCGTGCGGACGCCGCGCAGCCCGACCCCCTCGCCCCGGCCGCGTCGACCGGCTCCGTCGGGGTGGACGGCTCCGTCGGGGTGGACGGCTCCGCCGGGTCCGGCCCGGCCGCCGACTCCGACCTCGACTCCGGGGCCGGTGGGTCGCCCGGGTCGAACGGGACCGCGGTGTCGAACGGCGCCGGCCGGCCGGGTGGGCCCGCCGACGCCGGGCAGCCGGCGGGAGACGAGACCGCCGAGGCGGGACTGGGCCGTGCCTGAGCTGCCCGAGGTCGAGACGGTGCGGCAAGGGCTGGCCCAGTGGGTCACCGGCCGCCGGATCTCGACGGTGGAGGTGCGCCACCCCCGGGCCGTGCGGCGGCACGTCCCCGGCCCGGCGCACTTCGCCGACGTGCTGGCCGGCCGGACGGTGACCGACGTACGGCGGCGCGGCAAGTACCTCTGGCTACCGCTGGACAGCGGTGACGCGCTCGTCGGCCACCTGGGCATGTCGGGGCAGCTGCTGCTCCAGCCGGCCGAGGCGGCCGACGAGCTGCACCTGCGGGTCCGGTTCCGGTTCGCCGACGACGGGCCGCAGTTGCGCTTCGTCGACCAGCGGACGTTCGGCGGGCTCGCGGTCAGCGAGGGTGGGGCCGAGCTGCCCGGCGAGATCGCGCACATCGCCCGCGACCCGATGGACCCGGAATTCTCCGACGCCGGGTTCGTCGCCGCCCTGCGCCGACGCCGTACGGAAGTGAAGCGGGCCCTGCTGGACCAGACGCTGATCTCCGGGGTCGGCAACATCTACGCCGACGAGGCGCTGTGGCGGGCCGGGCTGCACGGTGCCCGCCCGACCGACGCGTTGACCGCCCCCGCCGCGGGTCGGCTGCTCGGGCACGTGCGGGACGTCCTCGCCGAGGCGATCAAGCAGGGCGGCACCAGCTTCGACGACCTGTACGTCGACGTCAACGGGGAGAGCGGCTACTTCGACCGGTCACTCAACGCCTACGGCCGGGAAGGGGAGCCCTGCCGCCGTTGCGGGGCGCCGATCCGCCGGGAGGCGTTCATGAACCGGTCGTCGTACAGCTGCCCCCGTTGTCAGCCCCGCCCCCGGGGCGCCCTCAGGGGGTGACCCCGAGCCGGTTCGGGGTTGCGCCGGTGTGCCGCGCCGACGGCACTCCGTGCCGGTGCCCGATTTCCGCCGATCCACCCGTTCGGTCGTCCCGGTCGACCCGGCCCGACCGCCTCCGCGCCATCGGGGGCGGGCCGGGGCCGTTCCCCGATGTGCCCCACCGCCGCCGTCCCTAGCGTCAGCACGGTCGGCGCGGCGCCGGCGGAAAGGGGGCCCGACGGAGATGGGCGGCAGACCGGTGACGGTGCGGTTGGCGCGGTGGAGCGCCGAGCACCCGTGGCGCGCGATCGCGCTCTGGGTGGTCTTCGTGGCGGTGTGTTTCGTCGGGGGCAGCGCCGCCGGCCTGAACGAGGCCACCGGCGCGGACCAGGCGATCGGCGAGTCCGGTCACGCCGACGTGATCGTCACCGACGGGAAGTTCACCGATCCGGCGGTGGAGAACATCCTCATCACCCCGCGTACCGGCACCCTGGACCGGGCCGCCGCGCAGGCCGCGGCGACCGACGCGACCGACCGGCTGCGGCAGCTCACCGGCGTGGCATCGGTCGGTGCCCCGGTGTCGTCGGCCGACGGTGCGGCGCTGCTGGTGCCGATCACCCTGGCCGGCGACCCGCAGACCGCCGCCGACCGGGTCCAGCCGTTGCGCGACGCCACCGCCGGGGTCCAGACCGCCCACCCGCAGCTGCGGATCGAGCAGGTCGGCGGGCCGTCGATCAACCAGGCGCTGGACGACACCCTGGGCCGGGACTTCAAGCGCGCCGAACTGCTCAGCCTGCCGGTCACCCTGGCCATCCTGATCGTCGCGTTCGGCGCGTTGATCGCCGCCGGGGTGCCGGTGCTGCTGGCGCTCTCCTCGGTGGCCGCCGCGATGGGACTGTCCACCCTCGCCTCCCACCTGGTGCCCGCCACGGACACCACGGCCAGCGTGATCCTGCTGATCGGGATGGCCGTCGGGGTGGACTACTCGCTGTTCTACGTCCGGCGGGAACGGGAGGAACGGGCCAAGGGCCGATCCGGACTGGACGCGGTGGAGATCGCCGCCGAGACGTCCGGGCACGCCGTGGTCGTCTCCGGCTTCGCGGTGATCATCTCGATGGCCGGCCTGATGCTCGCCGACGACGTGGTCTTCTCCTCCCTGGCCGTCGGCTCGATCCTGGTGGTCGCCGTCGCGGTGACCGGCTCGCTGACCGTGCTGCCGGCACTCCTGGCCAAGCTGGGTCGCTGGGTGGACCGGCCCAGGGTGCCGCTGCTCTGGCGACTCACCGCGCCGCGCACCGGCCGGCACGGGCAGCCCGCCCGGCCCCGGTTCTGGCCGGCGGTGCTGCGGCCCGCGCTGCGTGCGCCCCGGGCCACCCTGATCGTCTCGGTGGGACTGCTGCTCGCCCTGGCCGCCCCGGCGCTCGGCATGAAGCTGAAGTTCCCCGGCATGGAGGACCTGCCCCGGACCACCCCGGCCATGCAGGCGTACGACCGGCTGACCGCCGCCTTCCCGAGCACCGGCACCAGTCACACGGTGGCCGTCCGGGCCCCGGCCGGACAGGCCGACCAGGTCCACGCCGCGCTGACCGGGCTGGCCCGCGACGCCGCCGCCGACCCGCTCTTCGCCCCGGTCGAGGCGGACGGCCCGAAGATCGAGGTGTCGGCGGACCGCCGGGTGTCGGTGCTGGAGGTGGCCACCCCGTACGCCAGCCGGGACGACCGGGCGGTGCAGTCGCTGCACGAACTCCGCGCCGACCTGCTGCCGGCCGCGCTGCGCGGCATCCCCGGCGTCGAGTACGCCGTCGGTGGCGGGGTGGCCGCCAGCGAGGACTACGCCCGGCACATCCGGGAGAAGCTGCCGCTGGTGATGGCCTTCGTGCTGGCGCTGACCTTCCTGGTGATGACCTGGACGTTCCGGTCGGTCGTGGTGGCCCTCACCTCGATCCTGCTCAACCTGCTCTCCGCGGGGGCCGCCTACGGCCTGCTGGTGCTGGTCTTCCAGGGCAGTTGGGCGCAGGGACTGCTCGGCTTCACCTCGATGGGGGCGATCGTCTCCTGGCTGCCGCTGTTCCTCTTCGTGGTGCTCTTCGGGCTCTCCATGGACTACCACGTCTTCGTGGTCAGCCGGATCCGGGAGGGCATCCGGGCCGGCAGGTCCAACGCCGACGCGGTGGCGTACGGCATCACCTCCTCGGCGGGGGTGGTGACCAGCGCGGCGATCGTGATGGTGGGGGTGTTCGCGATCTTCGCCTCGCTCAGCACGATCGACATGAAGCAGCTCGGCATCGGGCTGGCCGCGGCGATCCTGCTGGATGCCACGATCATCCGGGCGGTGGTGCTGCCGTCCGTGATGACCCTGCTCGGCGAGGCCAACTGGTGGGCGCCGCGCTTCCTGCGCGCGCGCAGCCGGCCCGCCACCCCACCGGCCGACCCGACGCCGGAGCTGGTCGGGGCGCACTGACCGCCGGTCCCACCCGCCGCCGGTGACCGCCCGTCCGGGTGGTGCAGCGCCGTGACCGGCGGCGCGGCTGACCCGGACCGCAGCGCGCGGTCCGGGTCAGCCCGGCGGGCCGGGGGCCGGCCCCGGGGCGGTGGGGCAGGGTGCCCGCCAGGCGTCCAGGGCGCGGTTCTTGCGGATCGAGGCGAAGCCGTAGCCGACGGTCGTCACGCAGAAACGCGCCGGGTCTCCGGCGTACTCGACCTGGAACACCGGCTTGCCCGCGTCGGCGAAGGGAAGCAGCTCGGCGCAGCGGCGCAGCCGGACGCACTCCTCGTCGACCGCGAAGTCGAAGTCCGGGGCCAGCGCGGTCACCTGGGCGACGTCGCCGACCAGGCCGGGGGAGAGGCCCAGGGTGCGGGCCAGCCCGGCCGTCCGGCGGTTGAAGATCAACTGGTCGTCGAAGTCGAGCGGGAAGCCCGACCGGTGGGCGTACCCGTCGGCGTCGACGAGGGCCACCGCGCCGAAACCCTTGCCCCGGCAGAGCCGGAACCGGTCGGCCAGGACGGGACGCAGCAGGTCCCACCGCCGGACGTCCACCCAACGACTCCCGGGCCGCCCGGCCACACCGCCGCGGACCGCCGCCGGGTAGCGGTCGGCGTCCGGGTCGCTCCCGGCGTACGTCCCGACCGGCACGTGACAGATCAACCGCCGGTCCCGTCGCCGCAGCGCGCCCGTCTCGGCAGCGCTCACCCGGACCGGGTCGAGGAGGAAGACGTCGGCCTCGACGGTGGTGTCGACCGGCCCGGTGAGCTGCCACTGCCACCGCCACTGCCGGGCCGCGCCGGGCGGCCAGGGGGTCGGTGCGCCGGGTGGCCCGAGGTCGGGACGGCAGGCGTACACCGGGGTCAGCAGGGCGAGTGCCACGGCGGCCGGCAGCACCCGGCGGCCCGGTGGCCGGGCGGGCGCAGCGGAGCGTCCACCGCGCGTCGCGGACGCTGGCAGCCGGATCCGCATCGGCAGCTCCCGGGTCCCGTGCGGTGCCCGCCGCACGCCTCACCCGGTCAAACGAACGCCCCCCGGTGACGACGCGGTCGCGTCGTCACCGGGGGGCCAGGTCGTCCCCGCTCAGCGCGGGGCGGCGAAGTTCTGCGTCCAGTACGGCCCGTTGCTGCTGGCCACGCCCACGCCGATCTCGGTGAACGCGCAGTTGAGGATGTTGGCCCGGTGACCGGAGCTGTTCATCCAGGCGTTCATCACCGCCGCCGGGGTCTGCTGGTTCCAGGCGACGTTCTCGCCGTAGGTGCGCCAGGAGTAGCCGGCCCGGTCCAGCCGCTGCCCGGCGTTGCTGCCGTCGCTGCCGGTGTGCGTCATGCTCTTGTGGTCGGCCTGGTCCTGGCTGTGCTGCTGGGCGGCGAGGGTCAACTTGTCGTCCACCGTGACGGCGGCGCAGCCGGCCTTGGCCCGCTCGGCGTTGACCAGGTCGACGACCTGCTGGGCCTGACTGCCCCCGCCCCCGCTGGTCGCGGCCCGGGTGGTGGTCGCCGCGGTGGGAATGGCACCGCCCCGGGTGGTCTGCCGGGACGCCGCCTGGGTCCGGCTCGGGCTCGGCGTCGGCGTGACGGTCCGGCTCGGCGACGGGCTCGGGGTCGGGGACGCCGTCGACGGGCTCGGCGACGGGCTCGGGGAGGCCGGGGCGTCGGTGCTCGGCGCGGCGTCCGGGATGACCGGAGCGGTGGCCACCGGCGCGTCGAAGGCGGCCCGGTCGGCGCGCTCGTCGTCGTCGGGCAGCATCAGCGCGCCGATGCCGAGGCTCACCACCAGGGTCGCCGCGGCGGCGGCCCCGCCGATGAGCAGCGGACGCTTCAGCCGGCGGCGTGGCCGGTCGCGGTCGGTCGGCGTCAAGCGTCCGCCGACCGGCACGACCGCCGGGGCGAACGCGGTGGCGTCCCGGTCGGCGGGCAGCGGCCCGGCTCCGCCCCGGTACGCCTGTCCGTCCTGTTCGGCCTCCCAGGGCCCGTCCGGTGCGGCGGCCCGGGGCGTCTGCCCGCGCCACTGCCCGGTCTGCGGGCCCTGCCACCGGTCGTCGGCCTCGTCCTGCCGCGGCCCGGCCCGTTCACCGTGCCACTGGCCGGCCTGCGCCTCCTGCCACCGGTCGGCCTGTTCGCCCTGTGCGTCCTGCCACCGACCGGCCTGTTCGCCCTGTGCGTCCTGCCAGGAACTGGCCTGTTCGCCCTGCCATGACCCGGTGTGCTCGCCCTGCCAGGAACCGGCCCGCTCAGCCTGCGGGTGGTCGGCGCGTTCGCCCTGCCACGTTCCGGCCTGTTCGCCCTGCCAGCGGTCGGCCTGGTCGGCGGCGGGCCACTGCCCGGCGGGTTCCCCGCTCCACTGGCCGGTCGGCTCGTCCCGCCACCGGTCCGTCTGCTCCTCCCGCCACGTCCCGGTCGGCTCCGCCGGGTGCTGGCCGCGCGGCGCAGCGGCCCCGCGGTCGGCGGCGGCGGCGGGTCCGGCGGGATGGTCGGCCCCGTCCCCGAAACGTCCGGCGGAGGTCCCGGCCGCACCGGGTCCCGGCTGCGCCGGTCCGTCCTGCGCCGGGTCGTCACCGAAGAGGTACGCCGAGCGGGGCTCGGGGCGGTCGGTCAGCCAGGCCGGGTCGTCCGCCGACGGCTGCGGCCGTCGGTATTCGGCGTCCGGGTCGTTCCGATCGGTCCAGCCGTACACGCCTGTCGCCTCCACGGGTCGGTTGCGGGCCGGGGTGACGCTACGGCGGCAACGGGAACAGCGGCAATGCGGCTAAGGAAGAGTTAAGGCCAGACAGGCGTCCAAGGTCACCGTACCCGTTTCGGAAGGCGTAGAGTCAAGAAGTCCGGACAGAGAGTGTCCGAGCCTTAGGGCCCCCCGGCACAGCCGTCAGGGTAGGCGTGGAGATGATCTACGGCCTGCGAGAACTTGACGAACGGCGGGTTATCGCTCAATATATAGGTGTCGCCAGTCGCGCCCAGCCACGCCCGGAACTCAGTGGCCCGGTAGTTAGTCGCGAACACGAAATGGGCGCGCGTTGGCCGGCTTTTCCGGCAGCGCATATCAAGGAGTCAGCATGGCGAAGGCCCTCTACGGCCACGTAGGTGCAGCGCCCGACCGGCGTCTGCTCGACGAGGTCACCCGACTGCGTTCCAGGGTGCAGTCCCTGGAGTTCGAGATCACGCGCCTGCGCGCCGACAATGATCGGCTCGCGGCGGCTGCGGCGGAGGTGGACGACCTCCTCCGGCTGGCCGAGCCGGCGCTCACCTGATCTTCGGCTACGCAGAAAACTGAACAGCACCACCGCGAAAAAGCGCGCCGACACTTTTGTGCCGGCGCGCAGTGCTGTCGCGGCACATTTCTCCGGGCGCCAATTCATGATCTTGTGAGCCCGATGTGGCGCAGCACACCCGAGCAATTTTCGGACCGGCTGGGGGCCGGCGCCGGAGGCCGGGGCGGGTCGCGTGCCGGTCACCGCGTACCGACGGGTTACTCTGCGGGTTCACCAGGTCCGCGCAGCCCGCGACGCCTGCGGTGGCCACCGGACGAGGATCGAGAAGGTGCATCTCAAGAGCCTGACGGTGAAGGGGTTCAAGTCCTTCGCCTCCGCCACGACGTTGAAGCTGGAGCCCGGGATCACCTGCGTGGTCGGCCCGAACGGCTCCGGCAAGTCCAACGTCGTCGACGCCATCGCCTGGGTGCTGGGCGAGCAGGGCGCCAAGGCGCTGCGGGGCGGCAAGATGGAGGACGTCATCTTCGCCGGCACCGCCGGGCGGGCGCCGCTGGGCCGGGCCGAGGTCACCCTCACCATCGACAACACCGACGGCGCCCTGCCGATCGAGTACACCGAGGTCTCCATCACCCGCCGGATGTTCCGCTCCGGCGAGAGCGAGTACGAGATCAACGGCGACACCTGCCGTCTGCTCGACATCCAGGAGCTGCTCAGTGACTCCGGCATCGGCCGGGAGATGCACATCATCGTCGGTCAGGGCCGGCTCGACGGCATGCTGCACGCCAAACCGGAGGACCGCCGCTCGTTCATCGAGGAGGCGGCCGGCGTCCTCAAGCACCGCAAGCGCAAGGAGAAGGCGCTGCGGAAGCTCGACGCGATGCAGGTCAACCTCAACCGGCTGACCGACCTCACCGCCGAGCTGCGCCGCCAGCTCAAGCCGTTGGGCCGGCAGGCCGAGGTGGCCCGCCGGGCCGCCGCCATCCAGGCCAACCTGCGCGACGCCCGACTCCGGCTGCTCGCCGACGACCTGCACACCCTGCGGGTCACCCTGGACAAGGAGATCGCCGACGAGACGGCGCTGCGCGAGCGACGCGAGCAGATCGAGGGCGAGCATGCCGAGGTCCAGGGCCGCCTCGGTGAGCTGGAGGCGGCGCTCGCCGAGGACGCGCCGCTGCTCGCCGCCGCCCAGGACACCTGGTACAAGCTCTCCGCGCTCTCCGAACGGTTCCGCTCGGTGGAGCAGTTGGCCCGGGAGCGGTTGCGCCACCTCAGCGCCACCGGCGACGACGAGCGCCCCGGCCGGGACCCCGACCAGTTGGAGGCCGAGTCGCAGCGGGTCCGCGAGCAGGAGGAGGAGCTGCGCGGGGCGCTCACCGACGACCAGATCCGGCTCGCCGAGGCGGTCGAGCACCGGCAGGAGCTGGAACGCCAGCTCGCCGCCGCCGAGCGGGAACTCGTCGCCGCGGCCAAGGCGATCGCCGACCGGCGGGAGGGTCTGGCCCGGCTGACCGGGCAGGTGAACTCGGCGCGGGCCCGCACCACCAGCGCCGGTGAGGAGATCGACCGGCTCGCCGCCGCGCACGCCGACGCCCTGGCCCGCGCCGAACAGGCCCAGGCCGAGCTGGACGCGGTCGCCGAACAGTCCACCGAGGCCGACCGGGACAACGCCGAGCTGGACGACCGGCACGCCGAGGCGGTGGCCGTCCACGAGCGGGCGCAGGCCACCGTCCGGGCGTTGACCGACACCGAACGGGCCGCCGAGAAGGACGCCGCGACGTGGAAGGCCCGCGAGGAGGCGCTCGCCCTGGGGCTGCGCCGCAAGGACGGCGCGGGCGCGCTGCTGGCCCGCGCCGACGAGGTGTCCGGCCTGCTGGGCAGCCTGGCAGGGCTGCTCACCGTCGCCGCCGGCCACGAGGCGGCGCTCGCCGCCGCGCTCGGCGGGCTCGCCGACGCGGTCGCGGTCAGCGGGGTGGACGAGGCAGTCGAGGCGATGCGGCTGCTGAAGATCTCCGACGCCGGGCGGGCCGGCCTGCTGGTCGGCAGCCCCGCCGGACCAGGCATGACCGGCCCCGCCGACGCACTGCGCCCCCGGCTGCCGGATTCCGCGCGGTGGGCGCCCGACCTGGTCGAGTGCGCCCCGCAGCTGCGTCCCGCCGTGCACCGGGCGCTGCGTGACGTGGTGCTCGTCGACGACCTCACCGCCGCCGCCGAGCTGGTCGCCGACAACCCGGAGCTGCGCGCGGTCACCCCGGACGGCGACGTGGTCGGGGCGTACGCGGCGGCCGGTGGGTCGGCCAAGGCGGCCAGCTTCATCGAGGTGCAGGCGGCCGTGGAGGAGGCCCGCGCCAACCGGCTCACCGCCGAGCGGACCGGTGCGGAGCTGCGCGAACAGCTCGTCGACGCCCGTGCCGAGGTAGCCACCGCCAAGGAGGCGGTGCAGCACGCCGCCGCCGCGAAACGGGAGGCGGAGAGCCACCGTAACGCGGCCGCCCGCCGGCTGGCCGAGCTGGGCGCGGCGGCCCGGTCCGCCAAGGCGGAGACCGACCGGCTCGGCGAGAGCCGGTCCCGCGCCGAGGCGGCCCGGGAACGTGACCTGACCGCCCTCGCCGAGCTGGCGGAGCGGCTGCGGCTGGCCGAGGACACCCCGATCGACGCGGAACCCTCCACCGAGGACCGGGACCAGCTCGCGGCGATGGTGCCCCGGGCCCGGCAGAACGAGATGGAGGTCCGGCTCGCGGTGCGTACCGCCGAGGAGCGGGTCGCCTCGATCGCCGGCCGGGCGGACTCGCTGGCCCGGCAGGCCACCGCCGAGCGCGCGGCCCGGGAGCGGGCGGCGGCCCGGCGGGCGGCGCGGACCCGGGGCGCGGCGATCGCCCGGGCCGTGGTCGGTGGCGCCCGCGAGGCACTGACCCGGCTGGGCGCCTCCGTCGCCCGTGCCGAGGAGCACCGCGACGCGGTCGCCCGCGAACGCGCCGCCCGGGAGGCCGAACTCCAGGAGGTACGCGGGGCGGCGAAGCGGCTCGGCGCGGAGCTGGAGCGGTTGACCAGCCAGGTGCACCGCGACGAGGTGGCCCGCGCCGAGCAGCGGCTGCGCATCGAGCAGCTGGAGGCGAAGGCCGCCGAGGACTTCGGCCTGGACCTGGAGACCCTGGTCGCCGAGTACGGCCCGGCGCAGCCCGTCCCGCCGACCCCGGTGGACGTCGCGACGGCCGAACGCGACGGCCTGCCGGTGCCCGAGCCGGTCCGCTACGAGCGGCCGGTGCAGGAGAAGCGGGCCGCCAAGGCGGAACGGGAACTGGCCCTGCTCGGCAAGGTCAACCCGCTCGCGTTGGAGGAGTTCGCCGCCCTGGAGGAGCGCTTCAAGTTCCTCTCCGAGCAGTTGGAGGACCTCAAGGCCACCCGGCGTGACCTGCTCACCGTGGTCAAGGACGTCGACGAGCGGATCCTGGAGGTCTTCGCCAGCGCGTTCGCCGACACCGCCCGCGAGTTCGAGCAGGTCTTCACGGTGCTCTTCCCCGGCGGCGAGGGTCGGCTGATCCTCACCGAACCCGACGACCTGCTGACCACCGGTGTGGAGGTGGAGGCCCGGCCGCCCGGCAAGAAGATCAAACGGCTGTCGCTGCTCTCCGGCGGCGAGCGGTCGTTGACCGCGGTGGCGATGCTGGTGGCGATCTTCCGGGCCCGGCCCAGCCCGTTCTACATCATGGACGAGGTGGAGGCGGCCCTCGACGACGTGAACCTGGGCCGGTTGATCACCCTGCTGGCCCAGTTGCGGGAGAAGAGCCAGCTGATCGTCATCACCCACCAGAAGCGGACCATGGAGATCGCCGACGCGCTCTACGGCGTGACCATGCGCAACGGCGTGACCCAGGTGATCAGTCAACGGCTCCACCGGACCGACGACGAGCGGTCCGACCGAACTGAGGAGAATCAGTAGTGGCACGGGAACGGCCGACGGCGCTCCTGCTCGACTTCGACGGCGTGCTGCGCCACTGGGACCCGGCGGTGGCCGCCGGCATCGAGCGGGAGTACGGCCTTGCCGCCGGGGTGCTCGGCGAGATCGCCATGCACTGGGGGCGGCTCCAACCGGTGCTGACCGGTCAGGTCAGCCACGCCGACTGGGTGTCCAGCGTGGCCGACGCGCTGACCGAGTCGGTCGGCCCGGACCGGGCGCGGGCGGCGGTGCAGCAGTGGCAGCGTTACCGGGGTGAGGTCGACGCCGACGTGCTGGCCTTCGTCCGCGAGGTGCGGGCCGCCGGGGTCCGGGTCGGGCTGGGCACCAACGCCACCGACCTGCTCGACACCGACCTCGCCGAGTTGGGCCTGGTCGGCGAGTTGGACGTGGTGGTCAACTCCTCGGTCGTCGGGGTGCACAAGCCGGCGAAGGAGTATTTCCAGGCGGCCTGCGACGCGTTGGCGACCCCACCGGCCCGGGTGCTCTTCGTCGATGACGAGGACTGGGCGGTCCGGGGAGCCCGGGTGGCCGGGCTGTCGGCGTACCGGTGGAGTGGGCCGGAAGGGCTGCGCTACCTGCGGGCGGCGCTGGGGTGCTGACCCGGCCGGCCGGTGGGCTGTCCGCCTGACAGCCTGCCGATCCGGGGCCCGGTTCCCGCCGGGGTCACTCGCCGGTGACGCCGTCGAGGCGTTCCCGGAGCAGGTCGGCGTGGCCGTTGTGCCGGGCGTACTCCTCGATCAGGTGGAGGTAGACCCAGCGCAGGCTGAAGGTTCGTTTCTTGGTGCCGACCTCGGTGAACGTCTCGTCGAGCGAGCGCCCGGCGGTGGCAGCCCGGGCCAGGGCGACCTGCTCGTGGTAGATGGCGAAGTCGGCCTCGGCGTCGGCGTGGCGCACGTCGAGGTCGGCGTCCGGGTTCTCGGGAGTGCCGTACGGGTAGTCGAACTGTTGCCCGGCGAAATTCTCCCGGAACCACCAGGACTCCACCTCGCCCAGATGGCGGACCAGGCCGAGCAGGGTCAGCGTCGACGGCTGCACGCTCGGGGTGCGCAACTGCTCGCCGGTCAGCCCGGCACACTTGAGCAGCAGGGTCTGCCGGTGGTAGTCGAGCCAGCTCTCCAGCATGGCCCGCTCGTCGCCGACGGGGAGCTCAGGGGTCCGGGTGATCTCCGGTGCACGCCAGGTCATGTCCGGCATCCTCGTCGCCCGGTCCGACATTCCGCGACCGAGATTCGTCGCGCCGCCAGCGGCACCACCCGGCCAGGATGCCCGGCGGTGACCCGGGAGGGAACCCGGGCGGCAGCGGTCGCCGACCCTGTCCCCGGTCAGGGCACGACGAGGACCGGCCAGCGGCCGGTGCGGACCAGGCGGGTGGCGACCGAACCGACCAGCCGGTGCCCGGCCTGCGCGGAGGAGCCGACCACCACCAGGTCCGCCCGGGACTCGTCGGCCGCCGCGCGGAGTTCGGTGTACGCGTCGCCGCGCCGGCACAGGAACGTCACCGGCAGGCCCAGCTCCTCCGCGCCCCGACGGCACTCCTGCCGCAGGTCGGCGGCGAGTTCGTCGTGGGTCTGCTGGACCGCCCCGGCCACCACAGCCGGCATCAGGGAGGCGTAGCCGGCCGGGGCGCTGACGAAGACCACCACCAGCCCGGCATGCTGCCGGCGGGCCAGCCCCGCCGCGTACGAGGCGGCCCGCAGCGAGGTCCGGCTGCCGTCGACGCCGACCAGCACCACCCGGGGGCCGTCGGTGCCGCGCTCGAACTCCAGCGGGCGGGCCTGCGGGCCGTACTGTTCACGCTCGACGGGGATGCTCACCGGTCAGTCCCGGGTCCCGGTGCGGACCACCGCCGCCCCGGCGCCTGCGGCGACGGTGGACTCCTGCGTGACGGTGTCGGTCAGGGCGTCCCCGGTGTGCTGGCGCAGCGGGATCTCCTTGATGAAGATCACCGCGATCAGGGCGATCAGCCCGAACGGGGCGGCGGCCAGGAAGATGTCCCCGGCGCCGTGACCGTAGGCGCTCTCCACCACGGTGCGGATCGGGCCCGGCAGGGCGTGCACGTTCGGCAGCACACCGCCGCTGCCCGAGGCGCCGGTCGGGATGCCCAGCGCGGTGAGACCGTCGGCGATGTGGTCCTTGACCCGGTGGCCGAGCACCGCGCCGAGCACGGAGACGCCGACCGCGCCGCCGAGGCTGCGGAAGAAGGCCACCACCGAGCTGGCCGCGCCGAGTTCGTGGGTGTCGACGGTGTTCTGCACGGCGAGCACGAGGTTCTGCATGGTCATGCCGAGCCCGAGGCCGATCAGCGCCATGTAGATGGCGAGGTGCCAGTACGGGGTGTCGTAGCGGATCGTGCCCATCAGGGCGAACCCGGCGGTGAGCAGGGCCGACCCGGCGACCAGGTAGCGCTTCCACCGGCCGGTCCTGGTGATGATCCGACCGACGACGACGGAGGAGACCAGCAGGCCGAGGATCATCGGCATGGTCATCAGGCCGGACATGGTCGGGCTCGCACCCCGGCTGATCTGGAAGTACTGGCTGAGGAAGACCGAGGCGCCGAACATCCCCACGCCGACGGCGATGCTGGCGACGACGGCGAGGGTGATGGTCCGGTTGCGGAACAGCCGGGGCGGGATCATCGGCTCGCTGGCCCGGTTCTCCACCCGGACGGCGAGCACACCGAGGGCGACCGCACCGGTCACCATCACGGCGCTCTGCCAGGAGATCCAGTCGTACCTGTCGCCGGCCAGGGTGACCCAGATCAGCAGCAGCGACACGGCGGCGGTGATCAGGGTCGCGCCCCACCAGTCGATCTTCACCTGGCGCTTGACCACGGGCAGGTGCAGGGTCTTCTGGAGCACCACCAGGGCGGCGATGGCGAACGGCACGCCGACGTAGAAGCACCAGCGCCAGCCGAGCCAGGAGGTGTCCACGATGACGCCACCGATCAGCGGGCCGCCGATGGTGCCGAGGGCCAGCACCGCGCCGAGATAGCCGCTGTACCGGCCCCGCTCGCGGGGCGCGATCATCGTCGCCATGATCACCTGGGCCAGGGCGGTGAGGCCGCCCGCGCCGACGCCCTGGAGCACCCGGCAGGCGATGAGCTGCTCGGTGGACTGGGACAGGCCGGCCAGCACGGAGCCCAGCACGAAGATGGTGAGGGAGAGCTGGACCAGGATCTTCTTGCTGGTCAGGTCGGCGAGCTTGCCCCAGATCGGGGTGGTCGCGGTGGTCGCCAGCAGGGTCGAGGTGACCACCCAGGTATAGGCGGACTGGCCGCCCTTGAGTTCGGTGATGATCCGCGGCAGCGCGTTGGAGACGACCGTGGAGGAGAGGATCGCGACGAACATGCCCAGCAGCAGTCCGGAGAGGGCCTCCAGGATCTGCCGGTGGGTCATCTCGACGCCGGTCGCCCTGCTGGGCGCTGTCGCCTGGGTCATCGTCGCTGCCTCCGATGGGTGGTGAAAAGGGTGCCTCAGGCAACCGTAGGCTTTCGTTGCCTCAAGCAACAACCGGACGTGACATGGCTCTATTCCCCTCGCCCCGGGCCGGGGGAGGGGCGTGACGGGGTCAGAAGGTCTCGTTGAACCGGTGTATGAGGCGGGCGAACTCCTCGACGTCCCGCTTCGGCCAGGTCTCCATGGATCGGGTGATCTGGTCCATCCGGGCCGACCGGGCCGCGTCGAAACGCCGGCTGCCCTCCTCGGTCAGGCGCAGCTGCGCCGCCCGCCGGTCGGCCGGGTCCGGATCGCGGCGCACCAGCCCCAGCGTCTCCAGCCCCTGGATCTGCCGGCTCAACGTGCCCTTACCGATGCCCAGCAGGACCGCCAGGTCGGTGAGCCGGGTCGAGCCGGACCGGCGCAGCCAGAGCAGCAGGCCGTACGCGTTCGGCTCCAGGTTGGGGTGCACCTCCCGGGCGATCTCCAGGGAGAGTGCCCGCCCCCGGCGGAGCAGCGCGGCCAACTCGTGCTCCAGCACGCGCATCGTCTCCGGCAGATGATCGTCCACGGCACCGAGCGTACGTGCCGTTCGTCACTTCGCCGAGGAGAGTTTCTGCCGGGCCACCTCGCGCAGGTGCCCGTCGCTGGTGGTGCCCTCGATCAGCACCTCGGCCTCCCGCCCGGTGTGGCGCAGCGTGCTCACCGCGTTGCCGAAGTACGGGCCGGCCAGCTTCTTCCAACGCACCGTCGGGCGGCGTACCCCGGCGGAACGGGCCAGCGCCCGGGTGGCCGCCGCCGGCCCGGAACTCCAGCCCAGCTTCATCAGCGGGCGCATCGCCGCCGGCACCTGGTTGTGGATCGGTGAGCAGGTGAGCTGGTGCACCGGGGTGCGCACCGCCGGATCGTCGAACCGGGCCCGGGCCACGTACGAGTGGTGCACGTCGCCGGAGAGCACGCTGATCGACGCCGGCGCCGGGTACGCGGGCCCGGCGCCGACCCGGTCCCCGGCGGTGCCCGGGGCACCGCTGCCCAGCCGGACGAAGAGCGCGCCGAGGGCGTCGAACGAACGGCGGAACGCGGCCCAGTGCTCCAGGTCGAGCGCCCGGCGCAGCTTCTCGGCCAGCCCGGCGACCCACGGTTTGCCGGAGTCCGCCAGCCGCTCGTTCCACGCCTCGACGTGGTGGATGCCCGGCGGCAGCAGCCAGGGCAGCGACGCCCCGATCACCAGGTGGTCGTAGACACCGTGGGCCCGGTCCAGGAACCAGGACCACTCACCGGCCGGCAGCATCGACCGCCCGCCCGGTTCGAGCACCCGGCTGCACCGGTTGTCCAGCATGACCAGCCGGGTCCGGCCCAGGTCCAGCGCGTAGCTCCACTGGTACTGCACGGCCCGCCAGCGCTCGGTGTCGTGCGCCTCGTCGGCCTCGGAGTCGACCCGCTCGCCGAACTCGCGCAGCACGTCGGTGGCGTCCTCGGCGGCGACCACCTTGGCATAGAGCGGGTCGGCGGCGATCTCGTCCGGGGCCAGGTTGCCCAGGTGCTGGTAGACCCAGTAGGAGGCCAGGCCGCTGCGGATCCGCTCGGCCCACCAGGCCTGCTGGCGCATGTCGGCCCGCCACGACTTCGAGGTGTTCCAGTCGTCGATCACCTCGTGGTCGTCGAAGATCATCACGCTCGGCACGGTGGAGAGCAGCCAGCGGATCTCCGGGTCGCGCCACGACTCCAGATAGAGCTTGGTGTACTCGTCGAAGCTCACCACCTGGTCGGCCGGGGCGTCCTGCGGCCGCCGCCGACGCCGCTTGAGCAGCCGCCTGACCGTGGGCGACGTGACGTCGGCATAGACCTGGTCGCCGAGCAGCACCAGCAGGTCGGGCTGCGCGTCCCGGTCGGATGCGGCCATCAACCGCCGGGCGTACGCGTCCAGCGCGTCCGGGGGCAGCCGCCGGGTGGTGTTGTGCTGGGTGGTCTCCCGGCACGATCCGAAGATCAGGCTGACCGGCTGGTCCCGGTCGTCGGCCGCCCTGGTCCGGATCACGCTGGGTGGGAAGCCGTCCCGGGCCACCGGCCAGACCAGCTCGTCGTCGACCAGCACCTCGTAGCTGGTGGTGTGGTCCGGGGCGAGCCCCTCCACCACCACCAGCGCATAATGGTGGTCGTACGCGGAGAAGGTCGGCGCGGAGCCGGTGACGCCCTCGGCCGTGCGGACGGTGACCACCGCGGGCCCGCTGGTCTCCACCCACACCGTCGCCCGGGTGCCGACGACCCGACGCAGCAACGGGCCGATGAGCAGACGGGGCTCGGGCATGGGTGGCACCTCCGAGGAGAAGACGTTTCATCTTTTCTACCCCGTGGGTCAGTGGGTCACCCCCGGCAGCGGCGAGCGTACCCGCAGCTCGCTCAGGTCCGGAGGCGGTGAGTGGGACGCCGCTGCCGGCATCTGACAGGATTTCGGCATGACGGACTACCTCCTCGTCGCACTGGCCCTGCTCGGTGTGCTGATCCTCGGCGGCCTCGGCCTGGTGGTGCCCCGGTTGCGCCGGCGTGGCGAACCCCCGCTGCCGCAGACCGAGGTCGACACCCGGGCGGAGGAGGACCTGGCCGGCCCACCCGTCGAGGCGGCGGAGTCCGACCTGTCCACCGGTGTCCTGGTCGAGCCGCCGGTCGTCGCGGCCCCGCCGCTGGAGGTCCCCGAGCCGACCGCCGGCCGGCTGGTCCGGCTGCGGTCCCGGCTGGCCCGCTCGCAGAACGCCTTCGGCAAGGGCCTGCTCGGCCTGCTCGCCCGCGACCACCTCGACGAGGACGCCTGGGAGGAGATCGAGGACAGCCTGATCACCGCCGACGTCGGCATCGACGCCACCCGGGACATCGTCGACCGGCTCCGCGAGCGGACCCGGGTGCTCGGCACCCGCTCCGCCGGTGAGCTGCGTGACCTGCTCGCCGCCGAGTTGGTCACCGCGCTCGACCCGGGCCTGGACCGCTCGCTGCGCACCACCGGCCGCGACGGCATGCCGGCGGTGCTGCTGGTGGTCGGGGTCAACGGGGCCGGCAAGACCACCACCTGCGGCAAGATCGCCCGGGTGCTGGTTGCCGACGGGCGCTCGGTCACCCTCGGCGCGGCCGACACCTTCCGGGCCGCCGCCGCCGACCAGCTGGAGACCTGGGGCGGCCGGGTGGGCGCGGAGACGGTCCGGGGCGCGGAGGGCGCCGACCCGGCCAGCGTGGCCTTCGACGCGGTCCGCCGGGGCATCGACGCCGGCACCGACACCGTGCTCATCGACACCGCGGGCCGCCTGCAGAACAAGATCGGCCTGATGGACGAGCTGGGCAAGGTCAAGCGGGTGGTGGAGAAGCACGGCCCGATCGACGAGACCCTGCTGATCCTGGACGCCACCACCGGGCAGAACGGGCTGGAACAGGCCCGGGTCTTCACCGAGGTGGTGAACGTGACGGGCGTGGTGCTGACCAAGCTCGACGGGACGGCCAAGGGCGGCATCGTGATCGCCGTACAGCGCAAGCTCGGCATCCCGGTCAAGCTGGTCGGTCTCGGCGAGGGCGCGGACGATCTGGCCCCGTTCGACCCGGCGCAGTTCGTCGACGCGCTGCTCGGCACCGAGCCGCTCGCCCGGGACGCGTAACCTCGCGGTGAGCAACGACGATCGCGCGTACGCCGGGTGGCGTGACCCCCGCCATGCGGCGCCGGGCCTGGGGAGACCGTACGTGACCTCGCAGGAGATCCCGCTGCACGGTGGGAACGTGAGCACCGTGGTCCGGGTCGGCGACACCGTCCGGCGCAACGCCGGCCCGTGGACGCCCTCGGTGCACGCCCTGCTGCGCCACCTGGAGTACGTCGGGTTCACCGGCGCTCCCCGGGCGCTGGGCATGGACGAGCGCAACCGGGAGGTGCTGTCGTACCTGGAGGGGGAGTGCGGAGAGTACCCGCTGGCCCCGCACTGGGTCACCGACGAGGCGCTGGTGACCGTGGCCACCATGCTGCGGATGTTCCACGACGCCCAGTACGGTTTCGCCCCGCCGCCCGGCGCGGTCTGGCGCTCGTTCGGGCCGCCGCCGCCGGACACCGAGGTGATCTGCCACCACGACGCCGCCCCGCACAACGTGATCTGGCGGCCGGACGGCACCCTCGGCCTGATCGACTTCGACCTCGCCTCGCCCGGCGCCCGGATCTACGACGTGGCGTACGCGGCGTGGACGTGGGTGCCGATCTTCGCCGACCGGGACTCGATCACGCTCGGCTGGAAGCGCCCGGACCGGCCCCGCCGGCTGCGCCTGTTCGCCGACGCGTACGGGTTGATCCCCCGGGACCGGCACCGGCTGATCCGGACCATCCGCAAGCGGATCGTCGACCACGTGGAGGGCATCCGGCGGATGGCCGCGGCGGGTGAGCCGGCGTTCGTCCGGATCGTGCACAAGGGTCACCTTCGTCGCCCGATGCGCGACCTGCGCCTGCTCGACTACGAGCGGCACGCCCTGGAGCACGCCCTGCGCTGAGCCCGGCACCCCCGTGCACCAGGCCCGCCCATCCCTGCGGTCGAGCGCGGCCACACCCTGCGCGCGAGCCGAGCAAGGCGCACCGCGCGCGGGCCGGGCGCGGTCACACCCCTACGCGCGGGCCGGGCCCGATACACCCCGCGCGTCGATCACCCGGACCACCCCTCCGATTGGTCGTCATCGGGGAAAGAGTGGCCGTTCGTTGCCGAACGGCCACTCTTTCGTTTTCCGATTTTCATGATCGAGGTTCTTCACACGCCGGAAACAACCCGTCACGTGTCGGAAATCGAGGGGTGTCGGTGCAGGAAACAGCGGCCCACCAAGCTCTCGGCCAACCGGCGTACGGGCGACGCTGCCCCGGAAGCCGCGAAGGAGGGAACTTCACCTTTAGGAGGCCAGCGTGCCTGAAGCACCGACGATCGACGGCGGCAACACCGTTTGGCTGCTGGTTTCGACCGCTCTCGTGCTGCTCATGACCCCGGGACTGGCGCTGTTCTACGGCGGCCTCAACCGGGCCAAGGGCGTGCTCAACATGATGATGATGAGCTTCTCCGCCATCGGGCTCATCTCTGTTCTGTGGTGGTTCTACGGTTTCAGCATCGCCTTCGGGACCGACGTCAACGGTTTCTGGGGCGACCCCGGTGCCTACCTGGGCACCAAGACCTTCCTCGCCGAGACCGACCTGTGGGGCGCCACGGCGGAGAACCCCAGCGGCATCGGCGTCCCGCTGTACGTGTTCATGGCGTTCCAGATGGTCTTCGCGGTGATCACCGTCGCGCTGATCAGCGGCGCGATCTCGGACCGGGCCAAGTTCGGCGGCTGGCTGCTCTTCGCCTTCGGGTGGGCCACGCTGGTCTACTTCCCGGTGGCGCACTGGGTGTGGGGTGGCGGCATCATCGGCGCCAAGATCCATGCGTTGGACTTCGCCGGCGGTACCGCGGTGCACATCAACGCCGGTGCGGCGGCCCTCGCCGTCGCCCTGGTGCTCGGCAAGCGGCTCGGTTGGCCGCGTGAGGGCATGAAGCCGCACAACATCCCGCTGGTCGCGCTCGGTGCCGGTCTGCTGTGGTTCGGCTGGTTCGGGTTCAATGCCGGGTCGGAGCTGACGGTCGACTCGGTCGCCGGGCTGGCCTTCATCAACACCCAGCTCGCCACCGCCGCGGCGGTGCTCGGCTGGATCGCGGTGGAGTGGATCAAGGACAAGAAGCCGACCATGGTCGGTGCCTCGTCCGGTGCCGTCGCGGGTCTGGTCGCCATCACCCCGGCCTGTGGTTTCATCGCCCCCTGGGCGGCAGTCCTGCTCGGCATCGTCGCCGGTGTGGTCTGCGCGCTGGCCATCAGCCTGAAGTACAAGCTCGGCTACGACGACTCGCTCGACGTGGTCGGCGTGCACTTCGTCGGTGGCTGGATCGGGTCGCTCTGGCTCGGCCTGTTCGCCACCAACTCGGTCAACGCCGCGATCAGCGACGTGGTCGGTGCCTCCGACGGCCTGTTCTACGGCGGCGGCGTCACCCAGTTCGGCCGCCAGGCCCTCGCCGGCCTGATCGTGACCGTCTGGTCGTTCGGTGTCGCCTGGGTGCTCGCCTTCGTCATCGACAAGACCATCGGGTTCCGGGTCAAGGCCGACGACGAGGTCGAGGGCATCGACATCTCCGAGCACGCGGAGAGCGGCTACGACCTGTCCCCGAGCACCGGCGGCGCCGGTGGCGGTGGTGGGGCGTTCGCGATGGCCGGGCTCACCCCGGCCGGCGCGAAGCCGGCCTCCCCGGGGGCACCCGAGCCGGCCGGCGCGCCGGTGGACGAGAAGGTCGCGCGTTAACGTTCGGAGAATGGAGGGCTTGGACATGAAGCTGGTGACCGCGGTCATCAAGCCGTACCAACTGGACGCGGTGAAGGAGGCCCTGCACGCCCTCGGCGTTGCCGGTCTGACCGTCAGCGAGGTCCAGGGGTACGGACGTCAGAAGGGGCACACCGAGGTCTACCGGGGTGCCGAGTACACGGTCGAGTTCCTGCCCAAGATCCGGGTCGAGGTGCTCACCGACGAGATGGACGTCGACAAGGTGGTCGACGCGATCGTGGCCGCCGCCCGGACCGGCAAGATCGGTGACGGCAAGGTCTGGGTGACCGGCGTGGAAGAGGTCGTCCGGGTCCGTACCGGCGAACGCGGCCTCGACGCCCTGTAGGAGGACCTACCAGATGACCCCGTCGACCACGAGGAACGCGTCGGACGACACCGGCGACGGAGACAGGAAACTCGTGGTCGACGGGGTCATCGGGGTCCCCGCAGGAATCGGGGAACCGGCCCGGGTGGGGCGCGCGGATGCCTTCGACGGATGGCTGCGCGGATTGCTGCCGGGGCGGGAGGGCATCGCGCTGATCGCCGTCGGCGGCCTCGGCCGTCGACAGTGCGCCCCGTACGGCGACCTCGATCTCGTGCTGCTGCACGCCGGGGTGGCCGGGGTGGACGAGTTGGCCGCCTCGCTGTGGTATCCGATCTGGGACGCCGGGGTCCGCCTCGACCACTCCGTGCGTACCCTCGCCGAGGCGCTGTCGGTGGCCCAGGACGACGTCAAGGTCGCTCTCGCCCTGCTCGACGCCCGCTTCGTCGCCGGTGACCGGGCCCTCGCCGACACGCTCACCCGCACCGCCACCGACCACTGGCGGCGGACCGCCGTCCGCCAACTGCCCGCCCTGCGGGAGATCACCGACCTGCGCTGGCGTACCCACGGCGAGCTGGCCTTCCTGCTCGAAGGCGACCTCAAGGAGGCCGCCGGCGGACTGCGCGACGTGGGCATCCTGCGGGCCATCGCCACCGCCGGGATCACCGACGCGCTGCGTCCCGCCGTCCGCGCCGCCCACCTGCGGCTGCTGGACACCCGCGACGCCCTGCACCAGCAGGTGGGCCGCCGGGTCGACCGGCTGGTCGCCCAGGAACGCGCCGGGGTGGCCGCGCTGCTCGGCCTGCGCCAGCCGGCGTCCGAGGTCGCCGACCCCGGGGCGCGGGCGGAGGCCGGCGACGGTGACGCCCTGCTGCGTCGGGTCGCCGGCGACGCGCGCACCGTCAGCCACGCGCTCGACGACGCCTGGCGGGCCGCCGACCGGCTCCGCTCCGGCCGCCGCCGAGGCGCCGACGGCCGGCCGCTGCGCCGCCCGGTGGCCCGGGACGTGGTCGAACACGACGGGGAGCTGGTGCTCGCCCGGACCGCCATCGGGGCCCGCCCCGACCCGAGCCTGTCGCTGCGGATCGCCGCCGCGGCCGCCACCAACCGCCTGCCGATCGCGCGGGCCACCTGCGAGTGGCTGGCCGCGTACTGCCCGCCGCTGCCTGCGCCCTGGCCGCCGGCCGCCCGGGCCGCGTTCATCACCCTGCTCGGTGCCGGCCCCGGCCTGGTGCCCGCCTGGGAGACCTGCGACCGGTACGGCCTGGTCGACGGCTGGCTGCCCGAGTGGACCCGGCTGCGCAGCCTGCCGCAGCACAACCCGGTGCACCGGTTCACCCTCGACCGGCACCTCGTGCAGACCGCGTACGAGGCGAGCCGGCACACCCGCGACGTCGAACGCCCGGACCTGCTGCTGATCGCCGCGTTCCTGCACGACATCGGCAAGGGGCTGGACGGCGACCACTCGACCGTCGGCGCGCCGCTGGCCGAGGCGGTGGCCGCCCGGATCGGCCTGCCCGCCGGGGAGGCGGCGTTGATCGGCACGCTGGTGCGGCTGCACCTGCTGCTGCCCGACGTGGCCACCCGCCGCGACCTGTCCGACCCGAAGACGATCGCCGGTGTCGCCGAGCGGGTCGGTGACACCACCACCCTGGAGCTGCTGCACGCCCTGGTGCTGGCCGACGCCACCGCGACCGGCCCGGCCGCCTGGTCCGGCTGGAAGGGCCGGCTGATCGCCGAACTGGTCGCCCGGGTGCGGACCACCCTGGACACCGGCGTGGTACCCGCCCCGCCGGCCCCCGACCCGGCGCTGGTCGCCGGGCCGCTGCCCGTCGTACACCTGACCGAGGACCGGGTGGCGGTGGCCGCGGCCGACCGGCGGGGGCTGCTCGCCACGGTGGCCGGCTGCCTGGCCCTGCACCGGCTGGACGTGATCTCCGCGGACGCTGCGACGGTCGACGGCCGGGCCCTGGTCGAGTGCCGGGTGCAGCCGCGCTACGGGCTGGCCCCGGACCCGATCGCGCTCAGCGCCGACCTGCGCCGCGCGGTCGTCGGCGACGTCTCGGTCACCCAGCGGCTGCGCGGCCGGGCCCTGGCCGCGCGGAGCGGGGGCGCGGCCCCCCGGGTCGTCTGGCACCGGGAGGCGGCCACCGACGCGGTGCTGCTGGAGTTACGGGCCGCCGACGCGGCGGGTCTGCTCTACCGGGTCGCCTGCGCGCTGGACGAGGCGGGGGCGCAGGTGCGCGCCGCCCGGATCTCCACTCTCGGCGGCGACGTGGTCGACGCGTTCTACCTGGTCGGTGGCTGGCCGTCGGACGAGCAGCGGGCCAGCGTCGAGACCGCCGTCCTCGCCGCGGTGTAGGACCGCGCCGCGACGGCGGCCCGACACGGTGCTTGTCCACGGGTGGACGCCCGGCGGCAGCGGGGTGCGCCCAGCGCAGTGTGGACGACCCGGTGCTGGCCGCTTCCGCGCGGTGCGGTGCGGGGCGTGCGGGGCCGCAGCGGGCGCGGGGCCGGCGGGCTACCCTAACGGTGGGCTGGACAGCCGGCCCGGCTGCATTTGTGCCCGCCGATGACGACAAACGGGATGTTCGCGTGTTTGACACCTTGAGTGACCGCCTGTCCGGAATCTTCACCAAGCTCCGCGGCAAGGGCCGGCTCACCGACGCCGACATCGACGCCACCGCGCGCGAGATCCGCCTGGCGCTGCTGGAGGCGGACGTCGCGCTGCCGGTGGTCAAGGGCTTCATCACCAACGTCAAGGAGCGGGCCCGCAGCGCGGAGGTCTCCCAGGCGCTCAACCCGGCCCAGCAGATCGTCAAGATCGTCAACGAAGAGCTGGTCACCGTGCTCGGCGGCGAGGGGCGGCGACTCCAGTTCGCCAAGCAGCCGCCGACCGTGATCATGCTGGCCGGCCTCCAGGGTTCCGGCAAGACCACCCTCGCCGGCAAGCTGGCCCGTTGGCTCAAGGCCCAGGGGCACCAGCCGCTGCTGGTCGCCGCCGACCTCCAGCGTCCCAACGCGGTCGGGCAGCTCCAGGTGCTCGGTGGCCGCGCCGGCGTCGAGGTGTACGCCCCGGAGCCCGGCAACGGCACCGGCGACCCGGTGCAGGTCGCCCGCGCCTCGATCGAGCACGCCAAGCGGGCCGCCCGGGACATCGTCATCGTCGACACCGCCGGCCGGCTCGGCATCGACGCCGAGATGATGCAGCAGGCCGCCGACATCCGCGACGCGGTCGACCCGGACGAGGTCATCTTCGTCATCGACGCGATGGTCGGCCAGGACGCGGTCCGCACCGCCGAGGCGTTCCGCGACGGCGTCGGCATCACCGGCGTGGTGCTGTCCAAGCTCGACGGCGACGCCCGGGGTGGCGCGGCGCTGTCGGTGCGGGAGGTCACCGGCCAGCCGATCCTGTTCGCCTCCACCGGCGAGAAGCTGGAGGACTTCGACGTCTTCCACCCCGACCGGATGGCCAGCCGGATTCTCGGCATGGGCGACGTCCTCACTCTGATCGAGCAGGCCGAGGCGGCCTTCGACACCGATCAGAAGGAGAAGATGACCGCCAAGCTGATGGGCGGTGAGCAGTTCACCCTGGAGGACTTCCTCGACCAGCTCATCGCGGTGCGGCGGATGGGCCCGATCGCCAACGTGCTGGCGATGATGCCCGGCATGGGGCAGATGAAGGACCAGCTCGCCGAGCTGGACGACAAGCACTTCGACCGGGTCACCGCGATCATCCGGTCGATGACCCCGACCGAGCGGAGCAACCCCAAGATCATCAACGGGTCCCGGCGGGCCCGCATCGCCGGTGGCTCCGGGGTCACCGTGATGGACGTCAACCAGCTGCTCAACCGCTTCGCCGACGCGCAGAAGATGATGAAGCAGATGGGCGGCATGATGGGCCTGCCCGGCGGAGGCCGTCGCAAGGCCACCAAGTCCCCCAAGAACAAGCGCAAGGGCACCAAGGGTGGCAACCGGCCGCGCAGCGGTGCGGGCGCCGGGCTGCCGGGCGGCTTCCCGGGTGGCATGCCGCAGCTGCCGCCGGGGATGGACCCGAACGACCTGGCCGGCGGGCAGGGCCTGCCGCCGGGCTTCAAGCTGCCGAAGATCGACTTCAACAAGCTCGGCAAGGGCGACAGCGGGCCCCGCTGAGGCGTGTCGGTGACGGTGGGCGACGATTCGGATGCCTGGTGCGGTTGTCGCCCCCTGGAAGGAGATGTCATGACCGCAGCCCGGATCCTGCCCGAACGGCACGAGTGGACGGTCGACGACCTCGGCGACCTGCCGAAGGACCTTCCGTACGAACTGATCAACGGAAAGTTGATCGTGCCGTCGCCGACTCTGCTGCACCAAGACATGTGCGTCGAGCTGCTGCTCGCGCTTCGAGTGAACTGCCCGAGGGAATACCAGGTCGGAATCGATCTCTCGATGCGGGTGGACCGACGCAACGAGCCCCGGCCGGACGTCGTCGTGGTCCGGCGGGGGAACGCTACTCGTAGCCCGCTGCCCGTCGAGGACGCCCTGCTCGCCGTGGAGGTGGTCTCGCCCACCTCCACCTTTCGCGACATGTACGACAAGGCGAAGGTGTACGCGCACGCCGGGGTCCGCTCGTACTGGGTGGTCGACCCGCTCCAGGAGCGGATCACGCTGACGGAGTACGCACTCGGTCCCGGTGGCCGCGACTACGAGCAGATCACCCACACCGAGGACCTCTTCGTCACCGAGTCGCCGTGGAAGGTCTCGGTCGACCTGCCGGCGCTGACCGCCCGGAAGAACGACCTGCTCGCCCCCGAGGGGCCGTGATCGGGTAGGACTGTGCGCATGGCTCTGCATGTGCGCGGTGTGCTCCTGCCCGACGACGAGGTCCGGGACATCTGGCTCGACGGCGACCGGGTCACCTTCGACCCGGTCCCCGGCGCCCGGACGGTCGCCGACACCGGATTCGTGCTGCCCGGCCTGGTCGACGCCCACTGCCACCTCGGCATCGCCCGGGGCGGCACCCCGATCACCTCCCTCGACCAGGCCCGTACGTTGGCCCGGGTGGACCGCGACTCCGGGGTGCTCGCGCTGCGCGACGCCGGCTCGCCGTACCCGTACCCCCAGCTCGACGCCGAGCCGGACCTGCCGCGACTGGCCCGCGCCGGCCGGCACGTCGCCCCACCCAAGCGCTACCTGCGCGACATCGGGCTGGAGGTCGGCGCGGCGGAGGTGGCCGCGGCCGTGGCCGCGCAGGCCGCCGCCGGCAACGGCTGGGTCAAGCTGGTCGGCGACTGGATCGACCGGGGAGTCGGCGACCTCGCGCCGGCCTGGGACCCCGACACGATGACCGCCGCCGTGGCCGCCGCGCACGCCGCCGGGGTCCGCGCGGCGGTGCACACGTTCAGCGAGTCGGCCGTGGAGATCATGGTGAAGGCCGGGGTGGACTCGGTGGAGCACGGCACCGGGCTGAGCCTCGACCTGATCGACCTGATGGCCCGGCAGGGCACCGCGCTGGTCCCCACGATGATCAACATTCGGACCTTCGGGGGCATCGCCGCCGCGGCCCGCCCCAAGTTCCCCGGGTACGCCGACCACATGCTCGCCCTGCGCGACGGTTTCCCCGAGGTGGTGCGCGCCGCCCACGAGGCCGGGGTGCCGATCTACGTGGGCACCGACGCGGGCGGCGGCATCGACCACGGGCTGGCCGCCGAGGAGATGCTGCTGCTGCACCAGCAGGCCGGCATGTCCGCCGTCGACGTGCTCGCCGCCGCCTCCTGGCGGGCCCGGGAGTGGCTCGGCTTCCCCGGCCTGGTCGAGGGCGGCCTGGCGGACCTGGTCGTCTATCCGCAGGACCCCCGCCGGGACCTGGCCGTGGTGCGCACCCCCAGCCGGATCGTCCTGCGTGGCCGGGTGGTCCGCTGACCGGCGCGCGGGACGGCGCAGGCGCGCCCGATGACGTCGACGTCGGGCGGGGCGCATAGGATGTGCGGTCATGGCTCGCGTGCTCACTCCCCGTGCGGAGGATTTTCCCCGCTGGTACCAGGACCTGATCGCCAAGGCGAAGCTGGCCGACAACGGCCCGGTCCGGGGGACCATGGTCATCCGTCCGGCCGGCTACGCCATCTGGGAGCGGATGCAGGCCGAGATGGACGCCCGGATCAAGGCGGCCGGCGCGGAGAACGCCTACTTCCCGCTGTTCATCCCGGAGAGCTACCTCAAGCGCGAGGCCGAGCACGTCGAGGGCTTCTCGCCGGAGCTGGCGGTGGTCACCCACGGTGGTGGCAAGCAGCTCGCCGAGCCGGTGGTGGTGCGCCCCACCAGCGAGACGGTGATCGGCGAGTTCATGGCCAAGTGGATCGACTCCTACCGGGACCTGCCGCTGCTGCTCAACCAGTGGGCGAACGTGGTCCGCTGGGAGCTGCGCCCGCGGATCTTCCTGCGCACCAGCGAGTTCCTCTGGCAGGAGGGGCACACCGCGCACGCCACCCGGGAGGACGCCCGCGCCTACGCCCGCAAGATCCTGCACGAGGCGTACGAGGATCTGATGGTCAACGTGCTGGGCATCCCGGTGGTGGTCGGGCTGAAGACCACCCGGGAGCGCTTCGCCGGGGCGACCGCCACCTACACCTGCGAAGGCATGATGGGTGACGGCAAGGCGCTCCAGTTGGGCACCAGCCATGAGCTGGGGCAGAACTTCGCCAAGGCGTTCGACATCAGCTACTCCTCGGCCGAGGGTGGCCGGGAACACGCCTGGACCACCTCCTGGGGCACCTCGACCCGGATGCTCGGCGGCCTGATCATGGCGCACGGCGACGACAACGGTCTGCGGGTGCCGCCGAGGCTGGCCCCGATCCAGGCGTACGTCATGATCGTCAAGGCGGGCGACGGCGTGGGCGAGGCGGCGGCCAAGCTGCGCGATGCGCTGCGCGACGCCGGTGTCCGGGTCGCGCTCGACGACCGCACCGACACCGCGTTCGGCCGCCGGGCCGTCGACGCCGAGCTGCGCGGCTATCCGGTACGCGTCGAGGTCGGCCCCCGCGACCTGGCCGCCGGCAACGCGGTCGTGGTCCGGCGCACGGACGGCTCGAAGGCGCCCACCCCGGTCGCGGACGTGGTCGGCGCGGTCCTGGCGGCCCTGGAGGCCGACCAGCAGGCGCTGCACGACGAGGCGCTGGCCCACCGGCGGTCCCGCACCGTCGAGGTGTCGACCCTCGCCGAGGCGATCGAGGCGGCGGCCAACGGCTGGGCGATGGTGCCCTGGTCGGCCGTCGGCGTCGCGGGCGAGGCCGAGGCCAACGGCCAGGGGGTCACCGTCCGCTGCCTGCTGCGGGCCGACGGCTCCGTCCCGGACAACGAGGACGAGCCGGACCTCACCGCCATCCTGGCCCGCGCCTACTGAGCGGCCCACGGCGGCTCCCGGGGGCCGCAGGCCCGGCTCCCGGGTCGCCGACCGGCCGTGGGTGCGGCGACACGCGTCGCTACGCAACCCGCCCACCGGATCCGGCTGCCCCGTTCGTCGCGGGTACGCCGTGAACCGGCTGGACTGTTCATCCCGGGCGCACCGTCGCCCGGAGAGGCTGCCGGGGCCCCGGCATGGCAGTGGGGCCGGGAGCGCCGGAAGCCCGTCCAGACCTGTGGAGGTGTGGTGCGTTTCGCGCCAGGTCAGCTGATCATGCACCGGAACGTCCGGCACGGCCGGATCGGGTGGGTCCGGGCGGCCCGGGTGGTCCTCGACGACGACCGGGGACTGCTGCTCTGGGTGGCCCGGGACACGCCGGTGGCGCACGAGGTGTCCGAGGCGGGCCTGGGCATGCGGGCGATGCCGTTCACCGAGTGGATCGCCTCGTCCTACCGGCTGGCCCGGGGTCGGTGGAACGGCCCACCGCTGCTGGAGTTCCTGCCCACCGGCGCGGCCCACTCGGTCTGGTTCTTCCGCGACGCGCAGGGCCGCTTCGCCACCTGGTACGTCAACCTGGAGGAGCACGGCGTCCGGTGGGACGACGGGTCGGTGGCCGGGGTGGACGTGGTCGACCAGGACCTGGACGTGGTGGTCCGTCCCGACCGCAGTTGGCAGTGGAAGGACGAGGACGAGTTCACCGAGCGGCTCGCCTTCCCCGACCACTACTGGGTGACCGACGAGAAGGCGGTCCGGGCCGAGGGGGCACGGGTGATCGCCCTCGCCGAGGCGGGGGAGTTCCCGTTCGACGGCACCTGGTGCGACTTCGTCCCGCCGGCCGACTGGACGTCCCCGACGGAGCTGCCGCCCGGCTGGGACCGGCCACCCGTACGCTGAGTGTGTCCTTACCCACTCGGACCGCGCCCCCGTGCGGGGGAAGGTTGGGCCCGCCCGGCGGGCGCGGCGCTGGCCCGCCGCGCCCGCCGGGCGGGCCGATGTGAGCATCCCGCGGGCGATCTGGCAGAATGGGTCGCTGGTATCCGGCGCGCGTTCGGCGCCCTCTAACCCGGGCGCGTCGCCAGTCCATCGAGCAGTCTCCGGCCCAACCCCACTGTGCCGGTCGACGCTCACCCGTGCACCGCCCGTAGCCGGGTCGGTGAAATCGCAACAGGAGCGAAACAACTGTGGCCGTAAAGATCCGGCTCCTGCGGATGGGTAAGATCCGCAACCCGCAGTACCGCATCGTCATCGCGGACTCGCGCACCAAGCGCGACGGTCGCGCGATCGAGTTCGTGGGCATCTACCAGCCGAAGGAAGACCCCTCGATCATCGAGGTCAAGTCGGAGCGGGTCCAGTACTGGCTCTCGGTCGGCGCGCAGCCGAGCGAGGCCGTCCAGCGGCTGCTGGAGCTGACCGGTGACTGGCAGAAGTTCAAGGGCCTGCCGGCCCCGCCGCCGCTGAAGGTCGCCGCCGAGCGCGCCGACCGCAAGGCGGCGTACGAGGCCGAGGCGAAGGCCGCCGCCGGCCTGGCCCCGGAGACCCCGGCCAAGCCGGCCCGCAAGGCCGCCAAGGCGGAGGCCCCGGCCGAGACCGAGGCCCCGAAGACCGAGGCCCCGAAGACCGAGGCGCCGGCCGAGGTCCCGGCCGCTGCTGCCGACGCCGGTGAGCAGGCCTGACATGCCGCTGCGTCCCGCCCTGGAGCACCTGGTCAAGGGGATCGTCGACCACCCGGACGACGTGCGCGTCCGCATGGTCGACTCCCGTCGGGGCAAGCGGCTGGAAGTCCGCGTGCACCCGGAGGATCTCGGCACGGTGATCGGGCGGTCCGGCCGGACCGCCAAGGCGCTGCGTCAGGTGATCGGCTCCATCGGAGGACGCGGGGTACGCGTCGACATCGTCGACTCGTACTGATGCTGCTCATCATCGGCAGGATCGGCAAGCCGCACGGCCTCCGCGGTGAGGTCACCGTGGAGGTGCGGACCGACGAGCCCGAGGCGCGGTTCGCCCCCGGCGCGGTGCTCAGCACCGAGCCGGGGGCGACGCCCCGCACCGGGCTCCCGCGGGAGGCCCGGGCGTCGACCCCCGAGCCGGCCGCCACCCCCGAGCCGGGGGTGGCGTACGAGGTCCCCGACGAGCTGACCATCGAGGCGGCCCGCTGGCACCAGGGCCGGATGCTGGTGGCCTTCGAAGGGGTGCTCGACCGGGAGACCGCCGAGGCGCTCCGCGGCACCCTGATCGGGGTGGACAGCGCCTCCGTCGCCGCACCGGAGGACCCGGAGGAGTTCCACGACCACCAGCTGGTCGGCCTCGCCGTGGTCACCCCGGCCGGGGAGCACCTCGGTGAGGTGGTGAAGATCGACCACGCGCCCGCCTCCGACCTGCTCGTCCTGCGCCGCCCGCAGGGCGGCACCGCGTTGATCCCGTTCGTCAAGGCGATCGTCCCGGAGGTCGATCTCGCCGGCGGACGCGTCGTCGTCGACCCGCCGGCCGGTCTGCTCGACCTCTAGACCGGAAGCCACCCACATGCGCGTCGACATCGTGTCGATCTTCCCGGAGTACTTCGCCCCGCTGGACCTTTCCCTGATCGGGCGGGCCCGGGAGCAGGGTCTGCTCCGGTTGGCCGTACACGACCTGCGGAGTTGGACCCACGACGTGCACCGCACGGTCGACGACACGCCGTACGGCGGTGGGCCGGGCATGGTGATGCGGCCGGAGCCGTGGGGCGCGGCGCTGGACGCGTTGGCCCCCGACGAGTTGGCTCCGGACGGCCTGACCCTGCCCCGGCTGCTGGTGCCCTCCCCGGCCGGTGCGCCGTTCACCCAGGCGATGGCGCACGAGTTGGCCACCGAGTCGCACCTGCTCTTCGCCTGCGGCCGGTACGAGGGCATCGACCAGCGGGTGCTCGACCACGCCGCGACCCGGCTGCGGGTCGCCGAGGTCTCGCTCGGCGACTACGTGCTCTTCGGCGGCGAGGTCGCGGTGCTGGTGATCCTGGAGGCGGTCATCCGGCTGCTGCCGGGGGTGCTGGGCAACGCCGGTTCGCTGGACGACGAGTCGCACGCGCACGGTCTGCTGGAAGCCCCGATGTATACCAAGCCGGCGAACTGGCGGGGGCACGAGGTGCCCGAGGTGCTCCGCTCGGGCGACCACGGTCGGATCGCCCGCTGGCGGCGCAACGAGGCGCTGGCCCGGACGGCCACCCGGCGACCCGACATGCTCGCCGCGTTGCCCCCGGAGATCCTGGACAAACGGGACGTGGCGGCGCTGGAGCGGGGTGGGTTTCCCCTGCCCTCGGGGGATGTGGCAAAGTAGAGGGGTTGCCGCATCCGTCCGCGCCCGTGGGCGGCTGCGAGGATTCCCGACCGGGGTCGGCCCCGCCGACCACCACCGGGGATCAGAATCACCCATCCGCGCACCGACTGACGGTGCGCCGTGAGCATCACGAGGACGCAGCGATGAACATCCTGGACGCCCTTGACGCCCAGTCGAAGCGCACTGACCTCCCCGACTTCCGTGCCGGTGACACCGTCAAGGTGCACGCGCGGGTCGTCGAGGGCAACCGGTCCCGGGTCCAGATCTTCCAGGGCGTCGTCATCCGCCGCCAGGGTGACGGTCTGCGCGAGACCTTCTCGGTCCGCAAGGTCAGCTTCGGGGTGGGCGTGGAGCGGACCTACCCGATCAACGGCCCGGGCATCGACCGGATCGAGATCGTGACCCGCGGTGACGTTCGCCGGGCCAAGCTCTACTACCTGCGTGAGCTGCGCGGCAAGAAGGCCAAGATCAAGGAGAAGCGGGAGAAGCAGCCCAGCTGACTTCCCGTTCGCCATGCCGCCTGAGCTGCGCGGATGTCGTATCGAGCAGAGCGCATTACGCTGATCGGTACGGGCGCAGTCCGGCAGGTGGTGTCGCGACCCAGGTCGCGGCGCTCCGATCGTCCACCGCCGCCCGTGGGGCCTCGACGAGGCTCCCGGGCGGTAGTGTCGTTTCTGCGGACCGGGGAGTGGCGTGGTGCAGGTGCTTGACTCGAACGACACGGCCGACCCTTGGCGTCGGCGGACCCGACCCACCCGTCGGCAGATGCCCCTCTGGCAGGAGTTGCCACTCCTGTTGATCGTGGCCTTCTGTCTCGCGGTGCTGATCCGCACCTTCCTGCTCCAGGCATTCTTCATCCCGTCCAGCTCGATGGAGGACACCCTCCTCATCGGCGACCGGGTCCTGGTCAACAAGGTCGTCTACGACGTGCGGGACCCGCTGCGCGGCGAGGTGGTGGTGTTCCGGGGCACCGACAAGTGGGTCGCCCTGGAGAGCCCTGCGCCGCCGGCCGGTGCCGTCGGCAGGATCGGGCGTACCCTCGGCGACCTGATCGGCGTGGGCCGCCCCGGCGAGAAGGACTTCATCAAACGGGTGATCGGGTTGCCCGGCGACCGGGTCAAGTGCTGCGACGACCAGGGCCGGGTGCTGGTCAACGGCATCCCGCTGGACGAACCGTACGTGGTGCGCGACTCCCCGCTGGACGTGCCGCCGAACCCCAAGGAGTGCCGGTCCCGGCGGTTCGACGAGGTGGTCGTACCCCCGGATCAGATCTTCGTGATGGGCGACCACCGGCTGGTCTCCCAGGATGCCCGCTGCCAGGGCCCGGTGCCGATCGACAACGTGGTCGGCCGGGCGTTCATGGTGGTGTGGCCGTCCTCCCGGTGGGCGTCGCTTCCGGTGCCGGCCACCTTCGAACGGGTGGCCGACTCCGCCGCCGCGCCCAACGCCCCGGCACCGGTCCGGCCGACCCCGACCGGTGACGTGGTCCTGCTCCTCCCGGTCGCCGCGCTGCTCGCGGCCGTCGTCCGCTCCGGGCGACGGGTGTGGCCCCCCGGCCCCGGCCGGTCCGCAGGTTCCGGCCGACCACCACACCTGCGCCGGGAACGGCTGCGGCGTTCCGGCTGGCCGGGACACCTCCGGCGTTCCGGGCGGCCCGTTCGGCTCCGGCGACGTAGGCTCCACCCGTGATTGACGAGCAGACCGACAAGCCGCGCAGTTCCTTCTGGAAGGAGCTGCCCATTCTCCTGGGCGTCGCGATTCTGGTGGCGGTGCTGGTCCGCGCATTCGTGCTGCAGACCTTCTTCATCCCGTCACCTTCCATGGAGAACACTCTCAAGATCGACGATCGGGTGCTGGTCAACAAGCTGGTCTATGACTTCCGCTCACCGCACCGGGGTGAGGTGGTGGTGTTCAAGGCGCCGACCGAGTGGAGCGGCAACCCGGACGGCGAAGACTTCATCAAGCGGGTGATCGGGGTCGGCGGTGACCACGTGGTCTGCTGCGACGCGCAGGATCGGCTGACGATCAACGGGAAGTCCCTCGACGAGCCGTACATCTACTCCGCCAACGGTCAGCAGGACAAGCCCGCCGACCAGGAGTTCGACATCACCGTCCCGACGGGACGGCTCTGGGTGATGGGTGACCACCGTTCGGCCTCCGGCGACTCCCTGGAGCACTGGCAGCAGTCCGGCCGCAACATCGACAGCGCCACCATCCCCGAGGGTGAGGTGGTGGGTCGGGCCTTCACCGTCTTCTGGCCGTTCGACCGGGCCACCTGGCTCACCGTGCCGAAGTCGTTCGACGGGATTCCCCAACCCTGACCGGGGCGAGACCACCGGGGCGTGGCCGAGCGTCGGGGCCGTCTGGCAGGCTGATGCGGTGACCGTCTTCCACCCCCGTCGTGCGGCCCGCGTGCTGCTCGTCGACGCGTCCGACCGGGTGCTCCTCTTCGAGGGCATCGATCCGGCCCGTCCGGGCCACCGGTACTGGTTCACCCCCGGCGGCGGGCTCATCCCGGAGGAGTCCCCGGCTGCCGGGGCGGCCCGGGAGTTGGCCGAGGAGACCGGGCTACGGCTCACGCCGGCCGAGCTGGGCGGGTCGGTCCGGTCCGAGACGATCGAGTTTCCCTTCGACGGCGTGTGGTACCGCCAGGAACAGGAGTTCTTCGTGGTCCGGGTGCCCGCCTGGCAGGTGGACACGGCCGGCTTCGACGAGATCGAGCGGGCCAGCGTCACCGGACACCGCTGGTGGTCGGCGGCCGAACTGGCCGACACCGCCGAGCGGTGCTATCCCGCCGACCTGGCGGTCCTGCTGACCCAGGTGCTGACGGCGGCCCCCGCGTCGGAGGCGTCGTGCTGACCCCGCCGCGCACGGTGGTGCGCCGCGACGGTGGGCTCTACGCGCTGGAGCGGGCTCTGCAACGCCGCGGCTTCCGGCATGTCGCGGGCGCGGACGAGGCCGGCCGGGGAGCCTGCGCCGGCCCGCTGGTGGCCGCCGCCGCGGTGCTCCCCGAGGGACGGCGCGGCGAGATCGAGGGGCTGGCCGACTCCAAGCTGCTCACCCCGGCCAGCCGGGAGCGGGTGTACGCCGAGGTGGTCGCCCGTGCCCTGGCGTACGCGGTGGTGGTCATCCCCGCCGAGGAGGTCGACGCCCGGGGGCTGCACGTGTGCAACCTGGCCGCGATGCGCCGGGCCCTGGCCTCGCTGACCACCCGACCGGAGTACGTGCTCACCGACGGCTTCGGGGTGGACGGGTTGGACGTGCCGGGGCTGGCGGTCTGGAAGGGTGACCGGGTGGCGGCCTGCGTGGCGGCGGCCAGCGTGCTGGCCAAGGTCACCCGGGACCGGATCATGGTGGAGCTGGACGGACGCCACCCGGGCTACGGCTTCGCCGAGCACAAGGGGTACGCCACGGCCGAGCACACCGAGGCGCTGCGGGAGCGCGGTCCCTGCGTGGAGCACCGGTTCTCGTACGTCAATGTCGCTGCCGTCTCCGGCCGGGAGGGTGCCCCGCCCCGGGCCCGTCGGCCGCTCGGCGCAGCCGCTCCCGAGCCGATGGAGCGCTCGGGCCCGGCAGGGGGTACCGTCGGCGTGGCGTTGGGCGAGCAGCCTCGGCCTCCGGCACCGGTGGGGGAAGATGTGGTCATGGAAGGCGGAGTGCGATGAGCGCGGAAGATCTCGAGAAGTACGAGACCGAGATGGAGCTGCAGCTCTACCGGGAGTACCGCGACATTGTCCGTCAGTTCTCCTACGTGGTGGAGACGGAACGCCGGTTCTACCTCGCCAACCAGGTGGACCTGCACGTGCGCAACTCCGACGGCGAGGTCTACTTCGAGGTCGAGATGCACGACGCCTGGGTCTGGGACATGTACCGCCCGGCCCGCTTCGTCAAGAACGTCCGGGTGATGACGTTCAAGGACGTCAACGTCGAGGAGTTGGAGAAGCCCGACATCTCGCTGCCCGCCGACTCGGGCTTCGGTAGCTGACCCCCGCCCCGCGTCGGCCCCCGCCGCCGACGCCGGGCCGGGGCCCGTCCCGCCGCCGGCCTCACTCCCCGACGACGAGCACGTCGACCCGCTGGATCAGGTTGTTGGCGAAGCCACCCCGGTTCCAGGGTTGCTCCACCGGCTGGGTACGCCCCGACGCGTCGGTCGCCCGCGCCCCCAGCGAGTAACGGCCGGGCTGCGGCGTCCACTCGTACCGCCAGCGTCGCCAGGACCACTCGCCACCGGTCGGCGGGTCCAGGGTGGCCGGTGTCCAGCTCACCCCGCCGTCGGTGGTCACCTCGACCACCACCACCGGGCCGTGCCCCGACCAGGCACGTCCGTCCACCGTGCACGGTCCCGGACGCAGCACCCTGCTGCGGGACATGAAGTCCGGGAAGCCCGGCGGCCGGACCAGTGCCCGGGGCTCGATCCGGGTCACCGGCACACCCGGGTCGTCGGCGTCGCGCCGCAGCCGGTAGGCCACCGCGTTCTGGTAGCCGTCGAACTCCCCGGTCAGCACGCTGATCGCCCGCAACCACTTGACGTGCGCCATGCCGTACCAGCCGGGGACGATCAGCCGCAGCGGTGCGCCGTGCTGGGGCAGCAGGGGAGCGCCGTTCATCTCGTACGCCAGCAGCACCTCGTCGCGCAGCGCGTCGGCGACCGGCAGGGCCCGCTGGTAGTCCTGCTCCACCCCGCGCTCGACGCCATGGTCGGCACCGGTGAACACCACGTCCACCGCCTCCGGCGCGATCCCGGCCTCGCGCAGCAACGGCGCCAACGGGGTGCCGGTCCACTCGGCGTTGCCCGCCGCCTCCACCAGCCACGGCTGGCTGACCGGACGGGGATGTAACAGCGCTCGACCGTTGCCGGCGCACTCCATCGCGACCCGGCGGGTCACCCGGGGGCGTTCGCGCAGCTCGGTCAGCCCGAGCCGGAGCGGCTGACCCACCGCGCCGTCCACGGTCAGCGTGTGGGCCACCGGGTCGAGGTCGGGGATGTCGTAGTGGATGAGCAGGTAGTGCAGGCCGGCGGGGGTGACGTCGTAGCGCAGCGCTTCGAGCGGGATGCCGTGGTTGCGGGCGGCCAGTTGGAGCTCCTCCGGGCTGATCGCCTCATCCGCCCCGGCGACCCGCGACGGTCGGCTCACCTCGTCCATGGTCATCGGTGGCCTCCCGGTCTGCGCCCGCCTGCGATGCCGCCAGCCTAGACCGGTGGATCGTCCGCAGCCTCGCCGTCTTAGCAGATCATCGGGCCGGGCGGGCGTTCTCCACAGTCGGTCCCGTCATCCACAGCGGACAACCGGTCCGTGGCGTCGGTCCGTCGGTCCCGACATGCTGCGGTGATGCGCACAGGACTGCGGCAGGCGGTGGCCCTCGGGACCGCCGTGCTCGTGATCGGCTCCCACTGGCTCCCCGGGCGGTCCACCCCACCACCATCCGCCCCGGTCCGGGTCGTGCCGGCACCGGTGTTCCGGTGGCCACTCGACGGCCCACCCCGGCCGGTACGCCGGTTCGACCCGCCTCCGCTGCCGTGGCTTCCCGGCCACCGGGGCGTGGACCTGGCCGCCGCGCCCGGTGCCACCGTCCGGGCCGCCGGGGCCGGCACCGTGCTCTTCGCCGGCATGGTCGCCGGCCGGCCGGTGGTCACCGTCGGCCACCCCGGGGGTCTGCGGACCACCTACGAGCCGGTCCATCCCGAGGTGCACCCCGGGGACGTCGTGGCGCTCGGTGCACCACTGGGAGCGCTGCTGGGCGGGCATCCTGGCTGCTCCACGGCGGGGGCTTCCACCCCGACCGGAGGGTGTCTGCACTGGGGGGCCCGCCGGGACCGGGAATACCTCGATCCGCTGGCCCTGCTGGGGCTCGGCCCGGTCCGCCTGCTACCGGTGACGGCACCGGTCGAGGCGGTCATCCCCGGCGACGACGGGTCCCGCCGGGACGGCGACGCCGACGGTCGGTGGGCCCGGGCCGGCAGCTCCGGCTTCGAGGGTCGGCCGGTCCGGGACGATCCCGACGCAGACCACCGGCTGGTCCGGGTCGGTGACTCCGACGCCGGCCGACGGTGGGGCCAGGGGCCGGACGGGGTCATCCGGCGGGACGGGTGGGCACCCTGCCGGTGCGGTCCGCGCCCCGGCAGGGGGACGGTTCACCCCTCGGCCAACAACGCCGGCAGCCGGGTCGCCAACCGGTCGTACTCGTCGGGGGTGTTGTAGACCTGACCGCAGAGCCGGAGCCAGCCCCGCCCGTTCCAGGCCATCACCGACACCTCGGCGGCGAGCCGGTCGGCGATCCGGGCACGCAACGCCCCCGCACCCTCCAGCGTGCCGGCGACGCCCGGTGGCAGCGGCACGATCCGCATCGCCACCCCCGGCCCGCCCGGGTCGGGCAGGTCGGCCGGCGGCACCCCGAGCGCGTCCCCGACCACCCGCTGCCCGTACGCGGCCAGTGCGGCGTTGTGCGTGCGGACCCGCTCCACGCCGATGCTCCGCAGCGTGTAGAGGCCGGCCGGGGCGCTCAGCCAGCCGGTGTAGTCGAGGGTGGCCTGCCATTCGACGTTCCCCGGGAAGCCGCTCGGCTGCTGCCAGGACACCACCAACGGCTCGATCCGGTCCCGCCAGCGTGGGGCGACCACCAGGACGGCGGTGCCGCGCGGGGCGTACCCCCACTTGTGCAGGTTGCCCACCCAGAAGTCCGCCCCGATCGCGTCCACCTGGACCGGCAGCATCCCGGGCACGTGCGCGGCGTCCACCAGCACGGAAATGCCGTGTTCCCGCGCCACGGCCACCAGCGCGGCGACCGGCAGCACCCGGGCCGTGGCCGAGGTGAGCTGGTCGATCACCAGCAACCGGGTCCGCCCCGGGCGCAGCCCGGCCCGGACGATCTCCACGAGCTGCGCTTCGGTGGCCGACAGGGGCAGATGCAGGCTGCGGGCGGTCGCACCGGTCCGCCGGCACTCCCGGGCGACGGAGTAGTTCACCGCGCCGTACCCGTGGTCGGTGCCGAGCACCTCGTCGTCGGGGCGCAGACCGAGTGACTGGAGGGCGACGGCCACCCCGGTGGTGGTGTTGCCAACCAGGGCGGTGCCCTCCGGATCGGCGCCGAGGAAGGCGGCCAGGTGCCGCCGGGTGTGGGCGAGCCGCTCGGTCAGCGCCTGGCCGAAGAAGCGCTGCGGGTTGGCTTCCATCTCGTCGCGCAGTCGCTGCTGGGTCCGCTGCACCCCGAGCGGCACCGCGCCGAACGCGCCATGGTTGAGATAGCTGACCGAGGGGTCGAGGGTGAAGAGCAGTCGGGCCCCGGGAATCGACTCGGGCGGCGGCGGGACGCTCATCCGGTGATCGTAGCCGGCACGCCGGGGACCGGCGGACCGATCGTCGCCGGTCACTGCGGCCCGTTGTCGTCCTCGTCCCCGTCAGGCCCGCAGGTGCCGCCGGCCGGGGCCGGTCAGGCCCGGGGGTGCGCCTGGCGGTAGGCGGCGCGCAACCGTTCCACCGACACGTGGGTGTAGATCTGGGTGCTCGCCAGGGACGAGTGCCCCAGCAGCTCCTGCACCGCCCGCAGATCCGCGCCGCCGTCCAGCAGGTGGGTGGCCGCCGAGTGGCGCAACCCGTGCGGGGTGGTCGGGGGCAGCCCGGCAGCCCGGGCGTAACCGGCGACGATCCGACGGGCCATCGTCGGATGGAGCCGGCCACCCCGGGCACCGAGGAACAGGGCCCGGTCGGAGTCCGGGCCGGCCAGTGCGGGCCGGCCGACCGCCAGCCACCGGTCGACGGCCCGCTGGGCCGGTAGCCCGTACGGGACCGTCCGCTCCCGGTTGCCCTTGCCGAGGACCCGGATCACCAGGCGTTCGTGGTCGACGTCCGTGGCGTCCAACCCGCACACCTCGCTGATCCGTGCACCGGTCGCGTAGAGCAGTTCGAGCAACGCCCGGTCACGTAACAGCACCGGATCGTCCGCCGTGGCCTCCTCCGGCGCACCGGCGCCGCCGGCACCGCCCGGTGCGGAAGGCCCGCCGTCGCCCGGGGCCTCGACGAGGGTGGCGGCCTGGTCGGCGCGGAGCACCACCGGCAGCTCCCGACGGGCCTTCGGGGTGGCCAGCGGGGCGGCCACGTCCGTGGCCAGCAGACCGGACCGGTGCGCCCAAGCGCTGAAGGTACGCACCGCAGCGGCCCGCCGGGCCGACGAGCTGTGCGCCGCGCCTGTCGTCCGCTGCTTCGCCAGCCAGCTTCGCAACACGCTCAGCTCCAGGTCGGCTGGCGCGGCACAGCCCATCCGGACGGCATGGTCGAGCAACGAGACCAGGTCGGCCACGTACGCCCGGACGGTGTGCGCGGACCGGTTGCGCACCTGGGCGAGGTGGGCGGCGAACTCGTCCACCGCGTCCCGCATCGCCGGCGGCAGCGCCTGGTGGATGACCCGGGTGCCCGCACCGCGTCGACTCATCGACCCGCCTCCGCCAAGGTCGACCGGTGGCGGCACCCGCAGGGCGGCGGTGACCGACGGGGGAGCGAGCGGTCGTCCGGGGCCACCCGCCCAGCTTACGGACGCCGGCGGGTAGGGCGACGGGTCAGGCGAACGTGTTGGCCACGGCGACCCGGGCCGGATCCGGGTCGGCCCAGCTCCAGTTCGGGTGGGCGCGGTTGGTGAGCAGCACCAGCACCCGGCGTCGGTCGGGTTGGACCAGGAACGAGGTGCCGGTGAACCCGGTGTGCCCGTAGGTGGTGGGCCGGGCCAGCTTGCCCATGAACCAGGGCTGGTTGAGCACCACGCCGAGGCCGTGGTCGGAGGTGCGGCCCGGTCGGTCCGGGTCGACGGCGGGCAGCCCGGTGTTGGCGTTGCGCAGCATCCGGGCGACGGTGCTCTCGGCGAGGATCCGCTTCCCGCCGTAGCTGCCGCCGTCGAGCAGCAACTGCCCGATGACCGCCACCTCCTCGGCGGGGGCGAAGATGCCGGCGTGGCCGGCGATGCCGCCGAGGTGGTTGGCGACGTCGTCGTGCACCACGCCCCGCAGCAGCCCCCGGGAGGAGCGGGCATCGGTGGCGACCAGCCGGTTGGCCCGGTCGGCCGTGCCGAGCCAGGTGTTGGGGTTGAACCCGGTGTAGCGCAGCCCCAACGGCGTGGTCAGGTGGGTCTTCAGGGCCCGGTCGAGGCTGAGCCCGGTGACCTTCTCGACGATCTTCCCGGCCACCATCAGGCCGACGCTGGAGTAGCGGAACACGGTGCCCGGGGTGGTGCCACTGACCAGGGGCGTGGTCAGCACCGCGCGCCACCGCTCGGCCATCGTCGCGTAACCGGTCACCTTGGCCCCGACCGGCAGACCGCTGGTGTGGGCCAGCAGCATCGCCACGGTGACGGTGGACTTGCCGGCGCCGGTGAACTCGGGCAGGTAGCGCACCACCGGCGCGTCCAGGTCGATCCGGCCGCTGTCGACCTGTTGCAGGGTGAGGATCGCGGTGTAGACCTTGGTGAGCGAGGCCAGGTCGAAGATCGAGTCGGGACGCATGGCGACCCGCTTCGCCGCCGGCAGCAGCACCGGGCCGGCGTCGTAGCGCAGCGCCTCACCGACCGCCAGCTGGTCGGTCGGCTCACCGGCGGTCATCGCCAGCACCACCGCCCCGGCGTACGTCGGGTGCTTCGGGTTCTCGGTGGTCGGCTGGAGGTAACGCTGGAGCGCCACGGTGAGGGTGCGCGGCTTGCTGGCCGGGACCGGGGCGGTGCCCCGGGCTGCCGCCTTCGGCCGGCCGGCCGCCGCAGCACCCTGGCCGCCCTGCGCACCGTCGACCGGCGCGGCGGTGGCCCAGGAGCCGGCCGGCGCGGTGGGCGGGTTCTTGGCGCAGCCGGCCAACCCGAGGGCGGCGGCGAACCCGAGACCGAGCACGGAACGACGGGGAATCGACACGGCAGCGATCATCGCACCCTCTCAACAGTGTGATCGGTTGGATGACGCCCTTCGCGGCGGCGAACTTCACTACCTGGGGAGGGGTGGGTGGACGGGTGGACTGTCACGGTCCTCGTGCGGCCACCGGTCCTACCGACGGAAACTGGCATGGTGAAGGCTTCCAACCCCTGGATGCGGCTGCTCGTTGCGGGCTGGTGCTGCTCTGCGCCGGCCTACGGACGCCCGACGTTCTCGCCGAGCGAAGCTGGCGTTCGTGGGTCGTCCTGCCTTCGTGAAAGCGCGGTGGGAAATGCTGGCCAGGGGAGACCACGATTCCCCTGGTCGGAACACCAGCGCCTGAGATCCTCGTACTTCGGCGGGCCGGTCGATGCTGTCCGCCGGCCCCACCGGAGCGAGACTGCTCACCCGGGCATCCTCAACCCTTGGACGATTGCGGTCGGGTGAGGGCGTAGCCGTCGTCGCGGCGGGTCACCAGACCCAGCTCCTCCAGCAGGGCGAGTTTGCGCAACGCCGTCCGGACCGGCACGCCGGCCCGGGCGGCGAGCGCGTCCGCACCGATCGCACCGCGCCGGGGCATCGACTCGCGCAGCATGGCCGCCTCGTCGTCGAGGACGTCCGTCGGGCGGTCCGCGCCCCTGGCCGGTGGTGCCAGGTCCGCCCCGATCCGGCCCACCTCCTCCAACACGTGCGCGAGCCCGGTGACAAGTCGGGTGCGGTCGTATTCCCGCAGCAGTTCGTGCGCGCCGACGGACAGCGCCGAGGTGACCGGGCCGGGCACCACCATCGCCGGTCGTCGCAGGGCGATCGCGCGGTGCATGGTCTGGGCCGCGCCGCTGCGTGCCGCCGCCTCCACCAGCACGCTGCCCCGGGTGCCGGCGGCGATCACCCGGTTACGGATCAGGAAACGGGGACGCAACGGCTCCGCCCCCGGCAACCACTCGCTGATCAGCAGGCCGGTCTCGGCGATCCGGTCGAACAGCGCGGAGTTGCCCATCGGGTAGGGGCGGTCCACGCCGCAGGCCAGTACCGCCACCGTCACCCCACCCGCGTTCAACGCGCCCCGGTGAGCGGCGGCGTCGATGCCGAACGCGCCACCGGAGACCACCGTCCACTCCCGGTCGGCCAGGCCGTACCCGAGCTCGGTGGCGACGTGTACGCCGTACCCGGTGGCGGCCCGTGCGCCGATCACCGCCACCGAGCGGTCCAGCACCTCGCCCAACGGCCACCCGCCGCGTACCCAGATGCAGAGCGGTGGGGCGGTCTCCCGGTCGACCTTCCGGCTCGCCCCAGGCAGCACCAGCCCTTCCAGGTCGCCCAGCGGGGCGGGCCACTCGTCGTCCGGCGGGGCGATGATCCGCGCGCCGAGCCGGTCGGTGAGCGCCACCGCCTCGGCGGCTACCGCCCGGGGGTCACCCGCGTGCCGCCGGGCCGCCACCGCCGTCCGCAACGTCTCGTCGGGTGCGCCACCGTCGAGCAGCAGGTCCAGCGTGGCGACCGGACCGAGCCGGCCCACCAGCCGGTGCACCAACCGGGTGCCCGGCTCGGTCAGCCAGGTCAGCGCCACCCGGGCGTGCAGATCCTCGGTGCTGTTCACACTTCCTCCCCCGTCCTGAGCCCGGTGGCCTCCCGGACGTCCTCCTGATCGGGTCCGGCCCGACCGTCGAGATCGGCGATCGTCCAGGCGAGCCGGACGATCCGATCGAAGCCCCGGGCCGACAACGAACCCCGGTCGAGCCGTCCCCGCAGTTCGGCGGTGACCCGGGTGGCGAGCCGCCACGGCGGCCGGCGCAGCAACGGGCCGGGCACCTCCGCGTTGAGCCGGTGCCCGGTCGGGGCCCACCGCGCGGCGGCAGCCTTCCGGGCCACCGCGACCCGGGCGGCGACAGTCGGCGAGTCTTCGCCGTCGGGGTCGGTGCCCATCAGTTCGGCCGCCCGCACCGGATGCACCCTGATCTGGATGTCGATCCGGTCGAGCAGCGGGCCGGAGAGCCGGCCGAGGTACCGCCGCCGCGCCAGCGGGCTGCACTCGCACAGCGCGTCGCCCCCGGGCTTCGCGCAGGGGCAGGGATTGGCGGCCATGACCAACTGCACCCGGGCCGGGTACCGGGTGCTGCCCCTGGCCCGGGTCAGGTGGACGTGCCCACTCTCCAGCGGCTGGCGCAACGCCTCCAGGGCGCCCTTGCTGAACTCGGCGGCCTCGTCGAGAAACAACACCCCCCGATGGGCAAGCGACAGCGCGCCGGGCCGGGCCAGCCCCGAGCCGCCACCGACCAGCGACGGCACGGTGGCCGAGTGGTGCGGGGCCTGGAACGGTGGTCGGCGCAGCAGCCGGCCGTCCGGCGGCAGCGTGCCGGCGATCGAGTGCAGCGCGGTGACCTCCAGCGCGGCCTCGTCGTCGAGCGCCGGCAGGATCGACGGCAGCCGTTCGGCGAGCATCGTCTTGCCGGCGCCGGGCGGCCCCAGCAGGGAGAGGTGGTGCCCGCCGGCCGCTGCCACCTCCAACGCCCGCCGGCCCAGCCCCTGCCCGGCGACGTCGGCCAGGTCCGGCCCGGACGGCGTCTCGGCGGGAGTGGCGGACGGTGGCTCCAGCAGGGGAGTGCCGTCCCGGACGAAGGCGACGAGCCGGTGCAGGGTGTCCACGGCGCGAACGCGTACCCCGGGGATCACCGCCGCCTCGGCCGCGTTCCCCACCGGTACGACCACCCGGTCCAGGCCGGCGCGGACGGCGGCGACGACCATCGGCAGGACCCCACGGACCGGCCGGACCGTGCCGTCGAGTCCCAACTCGCCCAGGACCACCACCCCCTCCATCGGCAGCAGCGGCAGCTCACCGGCGGCACCGAGCAGGGCGACCGCGATGGCCAGATCGAACGCCGAGCCGTACTTGGGGAGCGTGGCGGGGAGCAGGTTGAGGGTGATCCGACGGTTGGGCCAGCGCTGGCCGGAGTTGACCACGGCCGCGCGGACCCGGTCCCGGGCCTCGTGCAGGGCGGTGTCCGGCAGGCCCGAGATGACCACCGCCGGCAGCCCTGGGGAGAGATCCGCCTCGACCTCGACCAGGTGTCCGGTGACCCCGACCAGTCCGACCGCGTGCACCTTGGCGTAGCTCACCGCGCCACCTCCGCCCAGCATCGCCCGGCGCGATGGTGGGGAGCCGGACGGGAGCCTCCCGCGCGCCGCCGGCCGGCCCGGCCCGGGGCGTCGCCGGTGGAAACCTCGACTACGAGGTCGGCGGCCATCAGAAGGCGCCCTTGAGGTGCTCGACCCGGGCCGGGCCGGCGGACGGCAGGCGGACCGACAGCACGTCGAAGCGCACCTCGTCGGCGGTCGTCCCGGTCTCGGCCAGCCAGCGGACGGCGAGCCCCCGCAACCGTCGGGCCTTGGCCGGGACGATCGCCTCGGCGGGGCTGCCGTAGGTGTCACTCCGCCGGGTCTTCACCTCGCAGAAGGCGAGGACCGGGCCGTCCCAGGCGATGACGTCGATCTCGCCCTCGCGGCAGCGCCAGTTGCGGGCCACCGGGCGCAGCCCGGCCCCGATCAGGTGCCGTACGGCGCACCTCTCGCCGTACGCGCCGACCGCCTGGTTCCGCTTCGTCATGCCCGTCAGGCTGCGGGTGGGGCCGGGATGGGCGCGACACCCGACGGCACGCCTGTGGACAACTCGACGCCCTGTGGACGACCGGACGATCAAGGCTCCGCCGTGCTATGTGATCTGCCGAAGCCCTGCTCACGGGGGTGGCGGCCGGGCGTCCGTCGAACCGTCCGATCGGTGCTGTCGGCCGGTCCGACCTGCGAATGGCGTCGGGCGGGTCGGTCGCATACGGTGCCGGACGTGGACGCACGACGGAGCTACCCCGAAGATCAGGAGTCACGCTGGTACCCGGCCGACCGGGAACGCGCGTACGACGACTCGGACTGGCGTACGGCGAGCGGGGTGCGCCGGTACGACGACGAGTCGCGCACCCCCGACCAGCGGGCCGCCGAGGAAGGCCGGTACGCCGACGCCAGCCGTTTCGACTCGGGGCGCTTCGACGTGGCCGATCCGCTGGGTGCCGTGGGGGGCGGCACCACCGGGTACCGGCCGACCCGCTCCCGTCGTGACGACCCGGACGTCTCCGGCGAACTGCCCGGCGACCGGGTGGGTCGACGCGCCGCCCGCGAAGCCGGCGTCAGTGGCGTCGGCCCGCTCGGGGACGGCGGCGCGGGCCCGCTCGGCGGTCTGCCGGTGCGGGGCGTCGGTGACACCGGAACGGGCCGGCTGACCGACGCCGGAACAGCCCGGAGCCTGGCCGACACCGGTACCGGCCGGCTGACCGACGCCGGAACGGGTCGGGGTCTCGGTGACACCGGGACGGGTCGGCTGACCGATGCCGGAACGGGTCGGGGTGTCGGTGATACCGGGACGGGCCGGCTGGCTGGTGCCCCGACCGGGCGGCTCGGCGGCGGTGACAGCGGCACCGGTCGGTTCACCGCCGACTCGGGTGTGCTGGGGGTCAGTGGGGTGGGCCCGCTGGCGGGGGCCGAGTCGGTCCGGCCGGCGGCGCTGGGCAACTATCCGATCGTCGAACCCACCCGACCGGCTGAGCCCTCCCCGTTGGAGGTGCCGACCGGCCCGATGGCACCGGTCACGCCCCGAGCGGACGACCTGGCCGGCCCGGACGGGACGTACCGCGCGGGTGGACCGGCCTCCGACGGCGTCTACCGCACCCGGCGGCCGGCGCTGGCGGCGCTGCTGGGGCTGTCGGTCCTGGTCTTCGAGGCACCGGCGCTGCGGGTGCTGCTGCACGGCCTCACCGGCGACCCGGTCTCGGCGTCACACGTCGTGGTGGGCACCTTCCTGGTGATCGGGTTGCCGGTCTTCGCCGGTGGCCTGTACGGGCTGCGCACCGGCGGCCTGGCGATGGCCGACGGCGCCCGGGGCTGGCTGCGCCCGCCGACCGCCTACCTCACCGTCGGGCTGGTCCTCTTCCTCGCCGCCGCCCTCGCCGCCCGCTGAACCGCCGGGGCCGCTGAACCGCCGCCCCCGCCGGCCCGCCGAACCCCGTGCCGCCCCGTCCGGCCTTCCGACTCCTCGGGCACCGTCGCCCTCCTCGGGCACCGTCGCCGCCGGGAGCCTGAACCCGGGGCCGGATGGTGGGGCGGGGGCCGGCGGGCAGGGCGGGGGCGTACACTGGCCTCTTGGCGACCGCCTTGTGCGGTCGACCTCGCGTGCCCTCTCCACGTTTCGTCGTGGGGCGACGGCCTCCCTGGTCCCGATCTCCTTCGGGCCCACCATGGGCCGGCGACCAGGCACCAGGACGCCCGGCCACCGGCCGGACGTGACAACCAGGGATCTTGAGGAGTACCCCACCATGGCCGTCGTGACCATGCGTCAGCTGCTGGAGAGCGGTGTCCACTTCGGGCACCAGACCCGGCGCTGGAACCCGAAGATGAAGCGCTTCATCATGACCGAGCGCAACGGCATCTACATCATCGACCTGCGCCAGACCCTCGACTACATCGAGAAGGCGTACGACTTCGTGCGCAGCACGGTGGCCGAGGGTGGCAGCATCCTGTTCGTCGGCACCAAGAAGCAGGCTCAGGAGGCCATCTCCGAGCAGGCCACCCGGGTCGGCCAGCCGTACGTCAACCACCGCTGGCTCGGTGGCATGCTGACCAACTTCCAGACGGTGTACAAGCGGCTCCAGCGGATGAAGGAGCTGGAGGCGCTGGGTGACCTGACCGGCACCGCCGCCGGCTACACCAAGAAGGAGACCCTGCAGCTGTTCCGCGAGAAGACCAAGCTCACCAAGACCCTTGGTGGCCTGCGGGACATGCAGAAGCTCCCGGCCGCGGTCTGGATCGTCGACACCAAGAAGGAGCACATCGCCGTCGACGAGGCCCGCAAGCTGGGCATCCCGGTGATCGCGGTGCTGGACACCAACTGCGACCCGGACGAGGTCGACTTCCCGATCCCGGGCAACGACGACGCGATCCGCTCCGCCGAGCTGCTGACCCGGGTGGTGGCCGCCGCCGTCGCCGATGGTCTGATCGCCCGGTCCGGCCGTCGTCGCGGTGGCGACGAGAAGCCGGAGGCGGGTCAGGTCGGCAGCGACGAGCCGCTGACCGAGTGGGAGCGCGAGCTGCTCGAGCCGAAGAAGGCCGACGAGCAGCCGGTGGCCACCGAGCAGCCGGCGGTCGAGCAGCCCGCCGCCGAGGAGCCCGCCGCCACCGAGCAGAAGCCGGCCGAGCAGCCGGCCACCGCCGCCGCCGAGTGACTCGTACCGCCGCGTCCCCGTCGCCCAGTCCGGGCGGCGGGGTCCGGCGGTCACCGCCGGGCACATCCGGCCCGTTCCGGGTAGCCGGCACCTCAGACCACCCACCGCAGACTCAACACCGAAGAGAGAGTCATGTCCAACTTCACCGCCGCGGACGTCAAGAAGCTCCGCGACCTCACCGGCGCCGGCATGATGGACTGCAAGAAGGCGCTCACCGAGGCTGAGGGCGACTTCGACAAGGCCGTCGAGATCCTGCGCGTCAAGGGCGCCAAGGACGTCGGCAAGCGGGCCGGCCGGACCGCCGCCAACGGCCTCGTCGCGCACTCCGGCCAGGCGCTGCTGGAGCTCAACTGCGAGACCGACTTCGTGGCCAAGACCGACGCGTTCGTCGCCCTGGCCCAGCAGTTGGTCGAGCACGGTGAGCGCAGCGGCGTCGGCACCGCCGAGGAGCTGCTCGCCACCGAGCTGGACGGCAAGACCGTCGCCGACCTGATCCAGGAGCAGTCCGCCAAGATCGGCGAGAAGCTGGTGCTCAACCGCTTCGCCAAGCTCGACGGCACCGTCGCGGTCTACCTGCACCGCAAGAGCCAGGACCTGCCGCCGGCCGTCGGTGTGCTGGTGGAATACCGCGGCAAGACCGACGAGGCCGGTGACGCCGACGCCCGGGGCACCGCCATGCAGATCGCCGCGATGCGGCCGAAGTACGTCACCCGCGACGAGGTGCCGGCCGAGGTCGTCGAGTCCGAGCGGCGCATCGCCGAGCAGACCGCCCGCGAGGAGAACAAGCCCGAGGCGGCCCTGCCGAAGATCGTCGAGGGCCGGGTGAACGCCTTCTTCAAGGACTACGTCCTGATCGAGCAGGCGTCGGTCTCCGACAACAAGAAGACCGTCAAGCAGGTGCTGGCCGAGGCCGGCATCGAGGTGACCCGCTTCGTCCGGTTCGAGGTCGGCCAGGCCTGAGCCGCCACCGTCCGGGCGCACGTCGCGCCCGGACGGGCACGCAACGTCGACGAGGAGGCCGCTGGTGTACGCGACAGGCACCGCGGCCTCCTCGTCACATAGGGTCGGCAACGGGCAGGTACGCGGTGACGCGGCGCGGTCGACGCGTACGCGGGAGGGGCGGGGCGGATGACACAGGTTGTGAACGACCGGAGCCTGGAGGCGGACGACCCGACGGCACCGCCGCCCGGCCGCGCCCGCCGGGTGGTGCTGAAGCTCTCCGGTGAGGTCTTCGGCGGTGGGGCGATCGGTGTCGACCCGGACGTCGTGCAGGCCATCGCTCGGCAGATCGCCACCGTGGTACGTCGTGGTGTGCAGGTCTCCGTGGTGGTCGGCGGCGGCAACTTCTTCCGCGGTGCCGAGTTGCAGAAGCGTGGCATGGACCGGGCCCGCGCCGACTACATGGGCATGTTGGGCACCGTGATGAACTGCCTGGCGTTGCAGGACTTCCTGGAGAAGGAGGGCATCGAGACGCGGGTACAGAGCGCGATCACGATGGCCCAGGTCGCCGAGCCGTACATCCCGCTGCGGGCGATCCGGCACCTGGAGAAGGGGCGCGTGGTGATCTTCGGCGCGGGTGCCGGGATGCCGTACTTCTCCACCGACACGGTGGCCGCCCAGCGGGCGCTGGAGATCCGCGCCGACGTGGTGCTGATGAGCAAGAACGGCGTGGACGGCGTCTACAGCGCCGACCCGCGGATCGACCCGGACGCCAGTAAGTTCGACTCGATCACCTTCTCCGAGGTGTTGCAACGCAACCTGCGGGTGGCCGACGCGGCGGCGTTCAGCCTCTGCATGGAGAACGGGCTGCCGATGCTGGTCTTCGGCGCCCAGGGCGAGGACACGATCATCCGCGCCGTCGGCGGCGACAAGATCGGTACGCTGATCACCGCCTGACCGCTCCCGGCCACCAGTGCGGTCCTGCCGCACCCACAGCAGCAGCCCAGCCCACGACGAGCAACAGAAGGAGGCGAGGAGACCGGTGATCGACGACACCCTCCTCGAGGCCGAGGAAAAGATGGAGCGTGCGGTCGAGCACGCCAAGGAGGAGTTCGGCGCCATCCGTACCGGTCGCGCCAACGCCGCCATGTTCTCCAAAGTCATCATCGACTACTACGGCACGCCGACCCCGCTGCCCCAGATGGCGTCCATCGGGGTGCCCGAGCCGCGCATGGCCATCATCAAGCCGTACGACAACTCGCAGATCAATGCCATGGAAAAGGCGATCCGCGACTCCGACCTCGGGTTGAACCCGAACAACGAGGGCAACCAGCTGCGCATCCTGCTCCCGCAGATGACCGAGGAACGCCGCCGCGAGATGATCAAGGTGGCTCGGCACAAGGGCGAGGAGGCCAAGGTGGCGGTCCGCAACGTCCGCCGCAAGGGCAAGGAAGAGCTGGACCGCCTGGTCAAGGACGGTGAGGTCGGCGAGGACGACGGCCGCCGCGCCGAGAAGGAACTCGACGACCTGACCCAGCGCTACGTCGGCACCGTCGACGAACTGGTCAAGCACAAGGAGTCGGAGCTGCTCGAAGTCTGAGCCCGGCTGCCACGGCACCGGTGCGGCACCGCCCCTGTGGCGGCGCCGCGCCGGTGCCGCCGTCGTTCGCCCACCCGGCCGGGCCGGTGCGTCAAGCGGACCGGTGGATCGATCCGTGGGCCGGACCGGCCCGTGGGCCGAGCCGGCGGCCGGTCGGCCAGGCGTGTGGCCGGTGGTCCGGGCGGGTCGCGCCAGCGGGGTGGGGCCGGTGGTCCGGGCAGGTCGCGCCAGCGGGGTGGGGTCGGCCTGCGAGCCGCTGGTGGACCGCCGGGCCGACGTCCACCGTGCCCGGCCGGCCCGTGCAGTAGGCTCGGCAAGATTCCCGGCCACCGGGCGGTGAATGGCGGGGATCGATCGGCCGTCGGGCCGGTCAACCGGAAGCAGTCACGCGGGTAGGGGATGGTTGTGGTCTTGCGTCATGTGGTGGAACTCGTACCGTCGTTCGGTGCGTGATGTCCCACCTCGACCCCTACAGCGGCACCGAGCCTCGTGGCTGGGAGCGATCCGACCGTCCCCCGGCGCTGCCCTGGCCGGAACGGGAGGTCGAGCCGTGGTCGCCCCGGCAGTCCGGTCCCGACCTGTCGGCCGGGCCGCAGGCCCCGCTCCGGCCGCCCGTGCGTCGACACGACGAGCCGAACGGCGGGCCGTACGACGAGCCGGTCGGTGACCGGTTCGGTGCTGACCGCCCTCTCGGCGACCTGGTCCGGCCGCTCCCCGACGACGCCCCGACCTCGCACCTCGCCCCGGTGCGGGACGACGACGCCCCGACTGCGCACCTGACGCCGGTCAGGGACGACGACCAGCCGACCGCCCAGTTCGCCCCGGTCCGCGACGACGACGGTTCCCGGTCGTCGTTCCCGTCGCCCGTCGCCGAACCGGAGCCGGCGCCGCCGACCGGCCGGCGGTTCCGGGGTCGGCGGCGGGCCAGCGCGGCCCGACCGGCCACCCCGCTGCCGGCGACCGGTCGGGCCGGCCGGAACCTGCCGGCCGCCATCGGCGTCGGGCTCGGGCTCGGCGCGCTGGTCCTGGTGCCGCTGTTCTTCTTCCTCCCCGGCTTCCTGGCCGTGCTGGCCGCCGCGATCGGGGTGGGCATCTGGGAGATGACCCGCGCGGTCCGGCGCAGCGGGGCCCACCCGCCACTGCTGCCGTTGCTCGCCGGTGGTGTGCTCACCATCGGGTTGGCCTGGTTCGCCGGGCCGGACGCGCTCAGCCTGGGTCTGCTGGTCACCGTGCTGGGCACGATGATCTGGCGGCTGGGTGACGGCCCGGCCGGCTTCCAACGGGACATCACCGCGGCGACCCTGATCGCGGTCTACGTGCCGTTCCTGGGCGGTTTCGCGGCGATGCTCGCGGCGGCCCCGGGCGACGGCCACCTGCGGGTGCTGGTCACCGTGGTCGGTGTGGTGCTGTCCGACACCGGTGGGTACGCCGCCGGGGTGTCCTTCGGCAAGCACCCGATGGCCCCCCGGATCAGCCCGAAGAAGTCCTGGGAGGGTTTCGCCGGCTCGGTCGCCGCCGCCGCGGTCGGCAGCGCCCTGCTGCTCTGGCTGCTCTTCGACGTGGCGCCCTGGTGGGGCGCGGTGTTCGGGGTCGCGGTCTCGGGTGCGGCGGTGCTGGGCGACCTCGCCGAGTCGATGATCAAACGGGATCTCGGCGTGAAGGACATGAGCACCCTGCTGCCCGGACACGGCGGCCTGATGGACCGGCTGGACTCGGTCCTGTTCGCCGTACCCACCGCTTATCTGCTGCTGGCGATCCTCGTGCCGGTGGTGGGCTGAGGGATGAATCACGCCGGGCCGCAGGGGCGGTCCCCCTGGTGGGGGCCGATTCGGCACCTCCGGACGGGCGGGTCCGGCGACCGGCGTGACAGACTGGACCAGCCATGACGAGCCTGCCTGTGATCCCCGTTGACCCTGACGCCCCCGGCCGCCGCCCGGCGATGCCACCCCGGCACCTCGCCGACCTTGACCTGCCGGGTCGGCGGGCGCTCGTCACCGAGCTCGGTGAACCGGCCTTCCGGGCCAAGCAGATCTCCCACCACTACTTCGGGCGACTGGTCCGGGACCCGGCCGAGATGACCGACCTGCCGGCGGCCGCCCGGGACCGGTTGGCCGATGCGCTGCTGCCCCGGCTGCTCACCCCGGTCCGGGAGATGGCCTGTGACGACGGCGCCACCCGCAAGGCGCTGTGGCGGTTGCACGACGGGTCGCTGGTGGAGAGCGTGCTGATGGGTTACCCGGACCGGGTCACCGTCTGTATCTCCAGCCAGGCGGGTTGCGGCATGGCCTGCCCGTTCTGCGCCACCGGCCAGGCCGGGCTGACCCGCAACCTCTCCGCCGCCGAGATCGTCGACCAGGCGGTCTACCTCGCCGGGGTCGCCGCCTCGGGCGCGGTGGCCGGGTCGCCGCCCCGGTTGTCCCACGTCGTGTTCATGGGCATGGGTGAGCCGCTGGCCAACTACTCCCGGGTCGTCACGGCGATCCGGCGGCTGGTGGCGCCGGCTCCGGAAGGGCTGGGCCTGTCGCAACGGCACATCACCGTCTCCACGGTCGGCCTGGTGCCGGCCATTCGCCGACTGGCCAGCGAAGACCTCGCGGTGACCCTTGCGTTGTCGCTGCACGCGCCCGATGATGAGCTGCGCGACGAACTCGTGCCGGTCAACCAGCGCTGGAAGGTAGCCGAGGTGCTGGACGCAGCGTGGGACTACGCGGCGACGACGGGGCGCCGGGTGTCGATCGAGTACGCGATGATCAAGGACGTGAACGATCAGCCGTGGCGGGCCGACCTGCTCGGACGCCTGCTGGCCGGTAGGTCGGCGCACGTCAACCTCATCCCGCTCAATCCGACACCGGGTAGCCGCTGGGACGCCAGTGCCAAGCCGGTGGAGCGGGAGTTCGTCCGACGGTTGCGGGAGTCCGGCGTCTCCACCACGGTGCGTGACACCCGGGGACGCGAGATCGACGGTGCGTGCGGGCAGTTGGCTGCCGCGGTGGACAGTGACATCGAAGCGCCGCGCGGGCGCGACCGGGCGTAGCGGTACGAGACCAGGAGACATAGTGGCGAGTCAGGGTCAGCGTTTCCGGCGTAAGGCGCTCCGCCGGGGCTACAAGGTCGACGAGGTCGACGCCTTCCTGGACCGGGTGGAGGCGACCCTCGCCGGTCAGCCGGTCGGCGCTCCCGTGGCCTCCCAGGAGGTCCACGACGTCGTCTTCCGGGTCCGCTTCAACGGCTATGACGAGTGGCAGGTCGACCTGCACCTGGACCGGGTGGAGCGGCAGCTGGCCGAGCTGGAGGAGCGCGCCGCCCCCAGCGGCCGGGGTGCCGACCCGCGCGGCGCGGACCGGCTCGCCCCGCCGATGCGCGACGACCACCGGGGCCTGCCGTCGGCCCCGCCGCCGATGCCGCCCCGCGCCATGCCGGCCCAGCCCGGTCCGCCGGACCGTTACGGCAACCGCTACGACGAGCCGAGCGGCGCCTTCGCCGTCGGACGCGACGCGCCTCGTGGTGGGTACGACGAGCCGAGCGGTGCCTTCGCCGTCGGACGCGATGCGCCTCGTGGTGGGTACGACGAGCCGAGCGGTGCCTTCGCCGTCGGACACGACGCGCCGCGCGGTGGGTACGACGCGCCGCGCGGTGGGTACGACGCACCGCGCGGCCAGTTGGGACCGGGCCCCGGTGGGCCGATGGGCCCTGGTCCGAGCGGGCCGACGGGGCACGGTGGCCCACCGCCGCGGGGCCTGCCGGCCGGCCCGGGTAGTGGCTACGGCCCCCCGGACGAACAGCGCTTCGACGGTTTCGAGGCGGGCCGGCACGGTCGTACCGACATGACTGCCGAGATCCGGATGCCCGAGCGCGACCGGATGCCCGAGCGGGACCGGATGCCCGAGCGGGACCGGATGCCGGAACGGGACCGGATGCCCGAGCGCGACCCGCGGGAGATGCGTGGTCGTGGTCCGGGAGGCCCGCCGCCGATGTCGCCGCCGCCGATGGGTGGTCCGTCGATGGGCGGGCCCGCGCCGATGGGCCCGCCGGCCGGCGGGCCGCCGATGGTGGGTCCGCCAATGGCCGGCCCGCCCGGCAGCGAGCTGTACCGGGTCGACCAGATCCGGCGCAGCTTCCAGGTGCGCCGCTTCGGCAGCGGGTACGACCCCGACCAGGTGGACCGGTTCTTCGAGAGCCTGCTCGGTGGGATGCAGGGCCGCAACCAGATGCCGGTGAACCCGAAGGACCTGGACACGCTGCGGTTCGGGCTGGTGCCCGGTGGTTACTTCGAGGCCGAGGTCGACGCCGCGCTCAAGGACGTCCAGGACATCCTCTTCGGCCGTTGATCCACCAGATGTGACGAGGGCCCGCCCCGACCGGGGCGGGCCCTCGTAGGTGTAGGGCGGTGCGTCAGGAGCGCAGCCCGCTGCGGCGCAGCACGGCGTCGCCGATGACGATCGCCAGCAACAGCACGGCCAGGCCGACCAGCCAGATGTCCTCGACCTTGCCCTCGTGGTTGCCGCACAGCATCGCCAACAGCGCCAACGCGGAGAGCACCGCGCCGATCCGCCCGGCCTTGCGGTGCCCGGGCCTGTGCTGATCTGGCGCGGTTACCGGCTCGCTTCCTGCCACTGTCGGTCCTTCCCTCGCGATCGGATCTCCGGTTAGTCTGGCACGCCCTGCCCCGGGCCCGGTGCGGGGTCCGCCCTGCTGCGGTGCGGCACGCCGGGAAAGCCGTGGCGTGCGGCGCGGCTGCTGACCAGCAGCGCCCGCCCCGGCAGGGACCGGGAAGTCGCCCGGCACGAGCGGGGGGAAGTCGCCCCGGCACGAGCGGGGAAGGCACGCCGGCACGGGCGGGGGAGCCGGGAGACCGGGGTCCAAGCTCTCCTTCCTGACGGGGCGGATCGGCTCTACCGGCGTCGCGGGCCGTCGACCACACTGCCTCCGGTAGCGTTCTGACGTACACCTTGATTGTCTGTTTGAGGGGGACTGCGGTGCGAGTGACCGGTACGGGACATGCCAGCATGCGGATCGACACGGCTGCGGGCAGCATCCTGTGCGACCCGTGGGTCAATCCGGCCTACTTCGCCTCCTGGTTTCCGTTCCCCGACAACTCCCTGCTCGACTGGGACACCCTGGGCCAGGTCGACTACCTGTACGTGTCGCACCTGCACCGGGACCACTTCGACGCCAAGCACCTGCGCGACTTCGTCTCGAAGGACGCCACCGTCCTGCTGCCCGAGTTCCCCACCTCCGAGATGGAGGACGAGCTGCGGGCGCTGGGCTTCACGAAGTTCCTCCGGGCCCCGAACGAGCAGGTGGTGGAGCTGGACGGCGGCCTGAAGATCATGATCCAGGCGCTGACCAGCCCGACCGACGGCCCGATCGGCGACTCGTCGCTCTGGGTGGAGTACGACGGGGTCCGGCTGCTCAACCAGAACGACGCCCGCCCCACCGACCTGACCGTCTTCGCCGAGCTGGGTCACGTGCACGCGCACCTGCTCCAGTTCTCGGGCGCGATCTGGTATCCGATGGTCTACGAGCTGCCGCAGGCGGCCAAGACCGCGTTCGGCAAGCAGAAGCGGGAGCGGCAGTTCGACCGGACCTGGCGCTACATCGACGACCTGAAGGCCGACCACGTCTTCCCGATCGCCGGCCCGCCGTGCTTCCTCGACGACGCGCTGTGGCAGTTCAACGACATCCACGGCGACGAGGGCAACATCTTCCCCGACCAGTCGGTGTTCCTGTCCGAGTACGCGAAGGTCGGCGGCACCAACGGCATCGTGCTGCTGCCCGGCAGCGTCGCCGAGGTGACCACTTCCGGCGCGACGACCACCCACCCGCAGCCGGTCGAGGAGTTCTTCGCGAACAAGACGGCGCACCTGGAGGAGATGCGGGAGCGCAAGCGGGGCATCATCGAGGCGGAGAAGGCGTCCTGGCGGCACCCCGAGGTGGACGTGCTGGCCGGGATGAAGAGCCGGATCGAGCCGCTGCTCGAAGAGTCGATCTATCTGGCCAAGGGCGTCGGCGGCCCGGTCCGCTTCGACCTGGTCGGCACCGACAGCTCGGGCGGGGAGACCATTGAATCCATCGTGGTGGACTTCCCGGGCAAGCAGGTCCGGCCGTACGCCGACGAGAAGGTCCGCTACCGGTTCCGCACCGAGCGGGCGCTGATCGAGCACCTGCTGCACATCGACGAGGTTGACTGGGTCAACTCGCTCTTCCTGTCCTGCCGCTTCTCGGCGGCCCGGATCGGCCAGTACAACGAGTTCGTGTACGCCTTCTTCAAGTGCCTGTCCACCGAGCGCCTCCAGTACGCCGAGGGCTGGTACGACGAGCACGAGCGCAGCACCGACGCCGAGGACATCACCCTGGGTGACTGGGTGGTGCAGCGTCGCTGCCCGCACCTGAAGGCGGACCTGACCCGGTTCGGCATCGTCGACGGAGACCAGCTCACCTGCCAACTGCACGGCTGGAAGTTCGACCTGCCGTCCGGCCGCTGCCTGACCAGCGTCGGCCACAAGATCCGCGCCGGCCGGGTGGACGCGGAAGCGCCCGCCCCGGCCGGTGGACCAGCCAACTGACCGGCCGTTCCCGACCGCTCCCGTCCTCGCTGCCGCCCGATGGGGTGGCGGCAACTGACCCCGTTCCCACCCCGCCACTCCCCGTTTCCGGCGACCATGACGTGGTGCCGGCCCGGCTGACCGGTGCACTCCGGGCACGGTGACGTCAGGACCGACAGGGCGGGTGGGGCGGGGTGGTGGACGAGGAGGAGTACGAGTTCGGGCGCCGGCGGGAGAAGGAGCGGGACGCCTCCCGGGTGGAGGCGTTCAGCGACGCCGTGATCGCCATCGTGCTCACCCTGATGGCGGTGGACCTGCTCCAACTCAGTCCGCAGCGGCCCGAGGGGCAGGAGCTGCCCGACGCGCTGTTCCACGAGTGGCCCGCCTACCTGGCGTTCGTGATCACGTTCGTGATCGTCGGACAGGTCTGGTTGACCCACCACAACATGTGGCGGTACGTCGTCAAGGTCGACCAGCTGCTGCTCGTACTCAATCTGCTGTTGTTGCTGTTCGTGGCGGCCATTCCGTTCGCCGCCAGCCTGCTCGCCGACAACCTGCGGGGCACCGTCGCCGACCAGCGGTTGACCGCCGCGCTCTATGTGGGCACGGTGCTCGGTGAGGCGCTGTTCTTCAACCTGAGCTGGTGGTGGGCCCGTCGCCGGCGGCTGCTCGACCCCGGGCTGGACCCCCGGCTGGCCCGCGCCGTGGCCCGCCGCTTCCTGCTCGGCCCGTTGCTCTACGTGGTCGCGTTCGGCATCTCCTTCGTCGATCCGGTGCTCAGCCTCGCGGCGTACTTCCTGTTGACCGGGCTGTACCTGGTCCGGGGCCCCGGCGACCTGCCGTCCTCCCGCCCGGCCCCCGCCTGACCACCCGGCGGCGGCCCGTCGCGGGCCGGGCGGGACGGGCGGGCCGGGCGGGGGACGGACGCGGGCCGGGCGGGCCGGGCGGGAGCGGAGGGCGTCAGCGGCCCAGGTCGGCGAGGATGCGTTGGGCGGCGTTGTGGCCGGCCGCGCCGATCACGCTGCCCGCCGGGTGGCAGCCGGCGCTGCCCGCGTACACCCCGTCGATGCCGGTGGCGTAGGGCATCCGGTCGGTGAACGAGACGGTGTTGTCGACGTGGTGGATGTGCCCGCCGGTGATGCCGAAGTGCGCCTCGATGCCGGGCGGCGGGAGCGGCACCGCGTCGGCGATCAGGTCACCGGTGCCCGGGGCGTACCGCTCGCAGATCTCCACCAGGCGGGCGACGTAGCCGGGCAGCGCGGTGTCCCAGTCGGTGCCGGCCGGCGTGTAGGGGACCGACTGGACGAACAGCGCCGACGAGTGGTGCCCGGCCGGGTCGGACAGCGACGCGTCGACGGTGGTGTGCAGGTACCACTCGATGGTCGGTTCGTCGGGCAGCCGACCGGCCTGGACGTCCGCCCACATCGCCCGCAGCGCCGCCATCGGCGACTCACCGCCCGCCCCGAGCAGCGACGCGGACCCGGGAAGCAGGTGGATGGTGGACCCGAACGGGCTGGGCGCGTCCGCCGGCAGGCAGGAGAACCGGGGCAGCCCGGTCAGCGCCAGGTTCAGCTTGAGGGTGGTGCCGGGCCGGCGGACCGCCGCCATCCGCGCGCCCAACTCCGCCGGCAGCGCGCCGTCGGGCACCAGCTCCATCAGCCGGTACGGGTCACACGCGCCGAGCACCACCTCGGCGGCGACCTCCCGGCCGTCGGCGAGCCGGACGCCCGAGGCCGCGCCCCCGGCCAGGGTGACGGCGGCTACCCGGGCACCGGTCAGGATGGTCGCCCCGGCCGACCGGGCGGCCTCGGCGAAGGTGCGGGAGACGGTGCCCATGCCGCCCTCGGCGATCATCCAGGTGCCGTCGGCACCGGGCAGCCGGCACATGTTGTGCACCAGGAAGTTGTGGCCGGTGCCGGGGTCGTCGGGGCCGGCGTTGAGGCCGGACAGCCCGTCGGTGACCGCGTACATGCTGACCAGCAGCTCGGAGCGGAAGTCGAAGCGGGCCAGGTAGTCGGCGACGGAGCCGCGTACCAGGTCGACGAAGGTCTGCCGCAGCCCGGGGCGGACGTACCGGTCGGCGGTCTGCTCCACCGGCAGCGGCCCGGTCAGCCAGGCCGGGGCCAGGTCCGTGCGGAGCTGCGCCAGCTCGGCCTGGAGCGCGTCGTCGGCGGCCACGTCGGCGGGGGAGAAGAACTCGGTGAGCTGCCGTCGGGTCGCGGCGGTGTCGCTGCCGATCAGCAGGTAGGGCGCACCGGGCCCGCCCGGGGTGGGCAGGAAGTAGTGCGGGTCGCGGCGCAGCACCGGGATGCGCACGTCGAGGGCGGCGAGCAGCTCCGGGGGCATCAACCCCAGCAGGTACGACCCGGTGGAGTGGCGCAGCGCGGGCACCTTCGGGAACGGGTTCTCGGTGCGGGTGGCCCCGCCGATCACCTCCGCCGCCTCCAGCACCAGCACGTCCAGCCCGGCGCGGGCCAGCAGGACGGCGGAGACCAGCCCGTTGTGCCCCGCTCCGATGATCACGACGTCGGCGCGGGACGGCAGCTCACTCGCATCGCTCATGCCTGGGCAGCCTAGTGCGGCGCGCGGCGTCCGTCTGCCGGCTCGACCGGCGGGACTGGCGGGGCCGGTTGGTCCGGGTCGGCCGGCGGGACTGGCGGGACCGGCGGGGCCGGGTGGTCCGGGTCGGCCGGGGTGGTCCGGCGGGGTCGGGTCGGCCGGGTGTCGGCATCAGCCGCGCAACGCGTCATGCCACTGCGGCATGAATATGACGCACAGGCATACCGGTCACCACGGGAAGTGGTGCCCCTCCCGCTCCGGTAACCGGGGGAGGCCGGGCCGACCCGTCGAACGTGAACGGTTGTTGCGATAGTGGACGGCGATCGCTGCGGGGCCGACACCGGTCGCCGCCGGTCGACGGCCCGGTGTGGGTGACGGCGGGTCGGTGGGGTCGACGAGGGGAGAGGTGATGTTCGCCTGGTGGGGGCGGGTGGTGGTGCGCGCCCGGTGGGTGGTGCTGGCCGTCGCCGGGGTGCTGATGGCCGTCGGCGCCACCTGGGGTGTCGGGGTGTTCGGCGAGCTGACCGGGGGCGGGTTCGACGACCCGGCGAGCGAGTCCAGCCGTACGGTGCAGCGGGTCACCGCCGAACTGGGCCGGCAGGGCGCCGACGTGATCGTGCTCTGGTCCAGCGACACCGCCTCCGTCGACGACCCGGAGTTCCGCGACCCGGTCACCTTCACCGTGGCCGGGCTGCGCCAGCGCGCCGAGGTCGGCGCGGTGACCACCTGGTACGACGCGCCCGCGCCCGCGCTGGTCGCCGAGAACCGGCGGGCCACCTACGCGCTGGTCAAGCTGACCGGCGGTGACGAGGACGCCCGCTCGGCGCAGTTCGCGGCGCTGCGCCCCGCGCTGGACGCCCCCGGTCTGCGGACCGACGTCGGTGGGCTGGTGGCGTTCCAGGCGGAAGCCACCACCCAGAGCACCGAGGACATCACCCGGGCCGAGCTGCTGTCCATGCCGGTGCTGCTGGTGCTGCTCGTGCTGATCTTCGGCGGCCTGGTCGCCGCCGGCACCCCGCTGCTCGTCGGCGGCCTGGCCATCCTCGGCGCGTTCGTGGCGGTACGCCTGGTCAACATGGTCACCGACGTGTCGATCTTCGCGATCAACGTGATCACCCTCATCGGGCTCGGGATGGCGGTGGACTACGCGCTGTTCGTCATCAGCCGGTTCCGGGAGGAGTTGGCCGCCGGGCGCACCACCGCCGAGGCGATCCGGCGCACCATCCTCACCGCCGGCCGCACCGTGTTCGTCTCCGGGCTGACCGTCGCGCTCGCCATGGCCAGCCTGCTGATCTTCCCGCAGCCGTTCCTGCGTTCGATGGGCTTCGGCGGGATGGCCGCCGTCCTGATCGCCATGCTGGCGGCGCTCACCGTGCTGCCGGCCCTGCTGGTGGTGCTCGGCCACCGGGTGGACGCGGTGCGCGTACCGCTGCCGTGGCGGCGGGGGACGCGGGGTGCCCGGCGGGCGGCGGGTGACGGGGGTGGTGCCTGGGCCCGGATCGCGCGCAGCGTGATGCGCCGGCCGGTGCGGTACCTGGTGGGGGTCGCGGTGCTGCTCGCGGTGCTGGCCACCCCGTTCCTGCGGATCACCTTCGGCGGGGTCGACGAGCGGGTGCTGCCGGCGGACGCCGCGCCGCGGGTGGTCTCCGAGCGGATCTCCGCCGAGTTCCCCGGCGGCACGATCGCCCCGATCGAGGTGCTGGTCTCCGGAGCGCCGGCCGACGCGGTGCGGCCTTTCGCCGACCGGATCGCGGCGGTGCCGGGGGTGACCGGGGTCCAGGTCACGGCGGCCCGGGGGGAGTCCACCCTGCTGTCGGTGAGCTACCCGGGGGAGCCGACCGGCGACGACGCCCGGGACCTGGTGCGGACGCTGCGCGACCTGCCCGGCCCGGACGGGGCGGAGGTGCTGGTCGGCGGGCGGCCCGCCGCCGACGTGGACCTGCTGGACAGCCTCGGCGACCGGCTGCCGTGGATGGCACTGCTGATGGCCGGCGCGACCCTGCTGCTGCTCTTCCTCGCCTTCGGCTCGGTGGTGCTGCCGGTCAAGGCGGTGCTGATGAACCTGCTGTCGATCGGCGCGTCGTTCGGCGTGGTGGTCTGGATCTTCCAGGACGGCCACCTGGCCGGTCTGCTCGGCTTCACCTCCACCGGGTTCATCGAGCCGAGCAACCTCATCCTGATGCTCGCGGTGCTGTTCGGGCTGGCCACCGACTACGAGGTGTTCCTGCTCAGCCGGGTCCGCGAGGAGTGGGACCGCACCGGCGACAACACCGCCTCGGTCGCCGCCGGCCTGCAACGCACCGGCCGGATCATCACCGCCGCCGCGCTGCTGCTGATCATCGTGGTGGCCGGCTTCACCACCGGCGGGATGGCCTACATCAAGCTGATCGGCGTCGGCATGATCGTGGCGATCGTGGTGGACGCGACGCTGGTCCGGGCGCTGCTCGTGCCGGCCACCATGCGGCTGCTGGGCCGGTGGAACTGGTGGGCCCCGGCACCCCTGGCCCGGCTCTGGGCCCGCTACGGCCTGCGCGAGACCGACGACCCGGCGGAACCGCCAGCGACCCCAGGCGGGTCGGCGTCGGCGGTCCCGTCGGTGGTGGCGGGGACCCCGGGCGGGTCGGTCAGCGCTTCGGCGTGGTTCGCTGCGGCGGCCCCGGCGTCGTCGACCCCGGACCCGGACGCCCCGGCGTCGACGGCTGCGGACGCGGCCCCGAAGCCGGAGCCGGCTGCGGACCCGGAGGCGGCGGCGCGGCGGGCCCGCCAGCGGGACAACGCGAGGGTGGCCGAGTAGCCGGCCAGCACGATCACGTGGAACAGGTAGAGCCAGAGCAGCACCGCGACGCCGGCCCCGACCGGGTCGAAGCCGCCGAACGGGACACCGAGGTCCAACGGGAGCGAACAGAACAACACGAAGCCGTGCAGGAAGCCGGAGAGGTTGGCGGCGGTGAACGAGCCGACCGCCAGCGTCGACAACCAGTCCGGTGAGGCCGGCCCGACCACCCGGAACACCCACATCAGCACCGGGGTGAGCACCAGCCACACCGCCAGGAACGACAGCACGATGCCGAGGGCGGCGACCCAGCCGCCCTGCCGGATCAGCCGGGTGGTGGTGGGCAGCGCGATGAGGATCGACAGCAGCAGGGCGGGGGCGGGGGCGAGCAGCGGCAGCAGCAGCAACCGCCCCCGCCAGCCGACGAACGACTCGCCGGTGTGCGACGCGGCCACCGAGACGAAGGCCCGGCGCAGCCCCTCACCGTAGAGCGAGGCGGGCAGCAGGGAGGCCAGCGCCAGCAGCGGGGTCAACCGCACCCCGGCGTTGACCAGCGCGTCCACCGCATCGGGCGCGCCGATCGCGTCCGGCAGCGTCTCCACGGCGTACGCGGTGAGCCGGCGTACCCGGTCCACGCCGGCCAGCAGCGAGGTCAGCCAGATCGCCAGCAGGGCCACCGGCACCACGGCGATCGCCCCGTAGAAGGTGATCGCGGCGGCGTGCAGGGACAGATCCCGCCCGCGTACCGGCCGGAACGCGGCACTGGTGATCCGCTTCGTACGCTGCCATGCGTCGCCCATCGCGATGTTCTTCCCCCGGACGGCGGCGGGCACGCATTACGATCCCGCGACATGACCGTGCTCACCACCGCCCGGCTGATCGTGCGGAACTGGACCGACTCGCCGGCCGACCTGGCCCGGATCTTCGACCTCTATTCCCGCACCGAGGTGGTGCGCTGGCTGGGCGCGGCCCCCGGCCTGCCGTTGACCGACCCCGCGCAGGCGGCCGACCGGCTGGCGCTCTGGCGGGCCCGGCACGCCGACCACGGTGACCGGTACGGCAGCTGGGCGGTGCAGGTGCGCGATACCGGCCTGGTGGTCGGCACGATCCTGCTCAAGCCGCTGCCCGGCCGGGACGAGCAGGTGCCCACCGGCGACATCGAGGTGGGCTGGCACCTGCACCCCGACTCGTGGGGCCACGGGTACGCCACCGAGGCGGCCCGCGCCCTGGTCGACCGGGAACTCGCCACCGGCACCCCGCAGGTGTACGCGGTGGTCTCCCCCGGCAACGTGGCGTCGATGGCGGTGGCCCGCCGGCTCGGCATGACCCACCTGGGCCGGCGCACCGACTGGTACGGCGGCGAGGAGTTGGAGACCTTCGTCCGCCGGGCGCTCCCGGGCACCCTAGGTGGTCATTAGCCGACTCAAGTGGTCATTAGCCCGTAATCCGGACGACATCTTGCGGTATCGATAGACGTCGTCCTATTCTCGCTTGTGGAAAGCGCTTTCCAGATGCTCCTTGCGGGTGCCTCGGCGAGTTTGCTGCCGCCGGAGGCGCCAGTTCGCCGTGCGCGGCAGCACGGTGAGCGGGTCGATCCGGTACACCGGCGCCACCACCCTGGCCGACCGGCGACTCCGCCTGACGGCCGCGAAGGCCCGGCCCGTCCCCGGCGCGCACAGGTTCGCAGGATCACCACCATCACCGCCGCCCGGCCGGGCACCACACCAGCACCACACCCCCGGCAGCGGCACCACCACCAGGCAATGAGAAAGGTGACGCGAGGATGAGACGACCAGTTGCACGACGAGTCCAGGCGGGGCTGGCCACGGCGGCCGTCGGTGCCGCGATCTGCGTGGCCCTGCCGATGCACCAGGCGTCGGCGGCGGCCGGCAGCGCCAGCGGCTACGCCACCCAGAACGGTGGGACCACCGGCGGCGCGGGCGGGCAGACCGTCCGGGCCAGCACGGGCACCGCGATCCACACGGCCCTGTGCAACCGGGCCAGCAGCAGCACCCCGATCGTCATCGAGGTGCAGGGCACGATCAACCACGGCAACACCACCAAGGTCTCCGGCAGCAGCTGCAACACCGCCGCCGACAAGATCGAGCTGAAGGAGATCAGCAACGTCACCATCGTCGGGGTGGGCAGTGGCGCGGTCTTCGACCAGCTCGGCATCCACATCCGGGACTCCCGCAACATCATCATCCAGAACGTGACCGTCCGGAACGTCAAGAAGTCGGGCTCGCCCATCTCCAACGGCGGTGACGCCATCGGCATGGAGAGCAGCGTGCGCAACGTCTGGGTCGACCACGCCACGCTGGAGGCGTCCGGTGGCGAGTCGGCGGGTTACGACGGGCTGTTCGACATGAAGGACGACGTCCAGTACGTGACGCTGTCGTACAGCATCCTGCGCAACTCGGGGCGGGGCGGCCTGATCGGGTCCAGCGAGAGCGACCGGGGCAACGGCTTCGTCACCTTCCACCACAACCTCTACCAGAACATCGACTCCCGTGCGCCGCTGCTGCGGGGCGGGATCGCGCACGCCTACAACAACTCGTACGTGCAGCTGAACGAGTCCGGGATCAACTCCCGGGCCGGTGCGCGGGCCAAGGTGGAGAACAACTACTTCAAGAACTCCCGGGACGTCCTGGGCACCTTCTACACCAGCGAGGCCGGCTACTGGCAGGCCAGCGGGAACATCCTGGACAACGTGACCTGGTCCAGCCCCGGCAGCGAGACCAACCCCGCCGGCCCGGGCATGCCGTCCAACACCAGTGTCAGCATTCCGTACTCCTACCGGCTGGACGGGGCGAGCTGCGTGCCGGACATCGTCCGACAGACGGCCGGTGCGAACACCGGCCTCAAGGAGTCGAACGGGAGCTGCTCGCCGCAGACGCCGGCCCCGACCACCCCGGGACCGACCACGCCCGCTCCGACCACGCCCGCTCCGACCACCCCGCCGCCCACCAGCAACCCCGGCGGGACCAACCTCAGCATCGGTGCCGGCTCCGACGGCTCCAGCAAGGCCAGCGGTACGAGCTACGGCGACGTCCGCGACGGCAACCTGAGCACCTTCTGGTCGCCGGCCGGGTCGACCGGTGACATCTCGATCAAGTGGGGCTCCGCAACCAGCATCTCCTCGATCAACATCCGGGAGGCGTCGGGCTCGGCCGGCAGCATCACCTCCTGGCAGGTCCTCAACGGCGACACCGGCGCGGTGCTGGCCTCCGGCAGCCGGGCCGGCGTGGTCACCTTCCCCCGGACCTCGCTGAAGAAGATCACCTTCCGGATCAACAGCTCTGCTGCCACCCCGAAGGTCGCCGAGTTCGAGACCTACGCCTGACCGTCGTCCCCGGGCAGGTCCCGGGGCGATGATCAACTCAATGGGGCCGATGTTGGGGTGTCCGGTCGACGGGGACACCCCTACATCGGCCCCGTTGTGTCGATCAACCCGCGTCGGCGGGCGCGGATGAGGGCGACGACCCGGAGGGCGGACCGGGCGGTAGGTCGGGTGGTGGCTTGGAGGGCGGGCCGGGTGGCAGGTTGGGCGGCGGCCGGTCGTGGCGGGTCCAGGCGAGGAAGCGGGTGAAATAGGCGGCCGGGTCGACCGTGCCGGTGCCGACCCGCAGCGATCGGTGATCGCGTCGTGCATGAGCAGACAGAGGTAGATGGCCAGCGCCGGCCGGTCGTGGGCGTACTCCCGCCGCAGGCTCAGCTTGGCCGGCTGGCAGGGCCACGGGGCGGCACAGGCCCGGCGCCGCCAGGCGGGCCGGGCGGCGACATGCCGACCGGAGCCGTCCGTCCGGACCGCTGCCGGCCGCCCACGCCGTGCGCTGTCCGTCGGCGGAGTCACGGCCGTCGCCGGTCGCTCCCGCCGTGTGTCGTCCGGCGGCGGGGGCACGGCCGTTGCCGGCAGGCCGCGCCGTGTGTCCTCGGTCGGCGGGGTCACCGGTGGCGGCCGTTCGCCCGGCGGGCCTGGCCCCGGGTGAGCGCCCACCCAGTAGGCGGCGGTGGGGCCGTTCCACAGGTGGTGGCGCGGCACCGGCAGCGGGGGCGGTGGCGGTTCTCGCGGCGGTACGGCGGACAGCCGGTCCGGGCACGGCCAGCGCAGTCCACAGGTGCAGTGCCGACCCCACCGGAACCAGTCCCGCCGATGCCGTGGTGCCGTCGGTACCGGCCTGTCGTGCTTCCTCATCCGCTACTCCTTCCGCAAGCGCTGCGTCGCTCCGGACGCCCTGGCCGGGCCACAAGCGACTGCCGCCTGTTCGCACTCTGCTGTGGAGCGACTACTGTCGGGAAGGTGGCGTGCGGCCTCAGCGTCGGGTGTGCCGAGCGGGTCCGCCCTGGTGGCCGGCGCTGGCGGCCAGTGCCAGACGTGTGGTGGAGGTGTGATGACCAGTGGACCGATGTCGACCCTGGAATTCCTCGGGGCGGAGTTGCGCCGGGCGCGCCGGGAACGCGGGCTGAGCCAGGAGGACCTGGCCCAACAGATCAGCTACTCGTCGTCGCTGGTGGGCATGGTGGAGATCGGCCACCGTACGCCGTCACAGGACTTCATCACCCGAACAGATGCGGTCCTGGAAGCCGGCGGCCTCTTCGAGCGGCTACTCACCCTGGTACGCGCCGACTCCGCCCCACCGTGGCTGCGCGAGTGGATCAGCGTGGAGCGGGAGGCGACATTGATCCGCTGGTTCGAGCCGTCACTCATCCCCGGCCTCCTCCAGACCGAGCAGTACGCCCGCGCGGTGCTGCACGGCGGCGGGATGCTCCGCGCGAGTGAGATCGAGCAGCGTGTTTCCTCCCGAATGGAGCGGCAGGAAGTGCTGACCCGGGATCACCCGCCCGAGGTGGTGGCGGTGATCGACGAAACGGTGCTGCGCCGGACGATCGGTGAGCCGGCGGTGATGATCGAACAGTTCGAGCATCTGCTGCGGCTGACCGAGCACTCGCACGTCAGTCTGCACGTGGTGCCGACGGATGCGGGGATGCATGCCGGCCTGGCCGGCCCGTTCATCCTGGTCCGCGTGCCCGACGGCGGCGAGGTGGCGCACCTGGACAGCGCGCTGCGCGCGCACATCACCGACCGGCCTGACGACGTTGATAGCCTTCAGCGCAGATGGGAGAGCCTGCGCGGGGAAGCACTGCCACGCAGGGCGTCCCGGGATCTCATTCGGGAGTTGGCGAAGTCATGGAGCTGAGCGGCGCTGTCTGGCGCAAGTCGACCCGTAGCGACAACGGTGGCTCGACCTGTGTGGAGGTGGCGACGAATCTGCCGCAGGTGGTCGGGGTGCGGGACAGTAAAGACCGGCGCGGACCCGCACTGACCTTCGCGCCCGCCGCCTGGGCCGGGTTCGTCGCTGCGACCAGAGCGGGCTCGTTCGTCGTTCGCCCGTAGCGGCTCCACTCACCATCGCCCAGGATCAAAGAAGCTCAGGCGCCCTCGCGCCCTCGCGCCCTCGCGCCCTCGCCAAGGTCGTGCTACTTCCGGGATGTAGTGGATCCTCATGGTTCGAGACCACTACATCCCGGATCGAGCACGATCTTGGCGTTAGGCGGCACGGGTGTGGGGGCCGCAGGGGATGGGTGTGGGGCGGCGGTAGGCGGGATCGGCATGGGGTCGGCGGATCGGGCGACTTCGGCTCCACCCACAACCGACCCGCACTGCCGCCGAAGCTGCCCGCCGGGTTCATCGCCGTTCCTCGCCCCGGCGGTGTCGTGGTCGTACCACCGTCGGTGCGGTCATCCGTAGCCGTGACAGGCCCGCCCCGCCGGGCTCGCCTCTCGGCGTGGTGATCGACTCAATGGGGCCGAGGTTGGGGTATTCGATCGCCCCGGACACCCCCATATCGGCCCCGATGTGTTGATCAAGGCCCGCTGGGCGGGCGCGGCCGGGCGGGCGGGTGACGCACTGGTGGTGCGACGGTCCGGTGGCGGGGCTGCGGCGACTAGGCTGGGAGCAGCAGGATGTTCCGCTGAGGGGGTGAGCCCGGATGGCCCAGGCCGCATTCGCGCCCGAGCCGGCACCGCAGTCGCCCGAGCCGACGTCCCCGTTGCCCGAGCCGACGTCCCAGTGGCCCGAGTCCAGCGGTCAGTCGCAAGGGTCGGGCGACCGGCCGACCGGGCCGTCGTTCGACGTGCTGCGCTGGCACGACGAGCCGTGGACCGCCCAGCTCGCCCTCGACCTGTTGCCGGAGACCAACGGCCCCAAGGTTGAGGTCCTGAGCGGAAGCGTGATCGTGACACCACATGCCGGATACGACCATCAGAATGCCGAGCTGGATCTGGCCTACCTGCTCAAGCAGGCGGCCCGCCGAGAAAAGCTGTGGCTCTACGCCGAAGCCAACATCATCTCCGGGGCCGACCTCTTCATTCCTGACATCGTGATCCTCGACGTTCCCGGTGGCGGGCGGACGACGATGGACATCGGCCACGCCGTGCTGCTCGGTGAGGTCGTCTCGCCGGGTAACCGGCGTAAGGACGTGATCGACCGGCCCCGCGAGTACGCCGCCGCCGGTGTCCCGTTCTTCCTCCGCGTCGACCTGCGCAACCGGGTGTCCACCATCGCGCTCTTCGAGTTGACCGACGGGGAGTACCGGCCGGTCGCGGCGGCTGCCGCCGGGACGACGTTCGTCATGCGGCAGCCCTTCGAGTTCAGTATCGATCCGGCCGACCTTCTCGGCGAGGAGGCACCGGTCGCGGAGGCGGAACCGCCCGGCGGGGAGACGCCGGGCGGGGAGGGCGACGTCGAGGGGTGAGGCTCCCAGCGGGAGTACAGCGTGGCCGGGGCAGAATGGCCGCGTGACAACTCCCCGGGATCTCGTACTGCTCGGCTCGACCGGTTCGATCGGCACCCAGGCGATCGACATCGTCAGGCGCAACCCGGACCGGTTCCGGGTGGTGGCGCTCGGTGCCGGCGGCGGCAACGTCGAGTTGCTTGCCACCCAGGCGCTCGAACTGGCGGTGGACGCGGTCGGGGTGGCGAAGGCGTCCGCCGCGCAGGATCTCCAACTCGCCTTCTATGCCGAGGCGAGCCGGCGCGGCTGGGCCACCGGGGACTTCAAGCTGCCGAAGATCATTGCCGGCCCGGACGCGATGACCGAGCTGGCGCAGTGGCCCTGCGACGTGGTCCTCAACGGGGTGGTCGGGTCGCTCGGGCTCGCGCCGACGCTGGCCGCGCTGCGCTGCGGTCGTACCCTCGCGTTGGCCAACAAGGAGTCGCTGGTGGCCGGCGGCCCGCTGGTGAAGGCCGCGGTGACGCGGCCGGGGCAGATCGTGCCGGTGGACTCGGAGCATTCGGCGCTGGCCCAGTGCCTGCGCGGCGGGACGCGCGGTGAGGTGCGGCGGCTGGTCGTCACCGCCAGCGGCGGGCCGTTCCGGGGGCGGGGGCGCGACGAGCTGACCGGGGTCACCCCGGAGCAGGCGCTTGCCCACCCGACCTGGAACATGGGGCCGGTCGTCACGATCAACTCGGCCACCATGGTCAACAAGGCGCTGGAGGTGATCGAGGCGCACGAACTGTTCGACGTGCCCTACGCCGACATCACCGTGATGGTGCACCCGCAGTCGGTGATCCACTCGATGGTCGAGTTCGTCGACGGCTCCACCCTGGCCCAGGCGAGCCCGCCGGACATGCGGCTGCCCATCGCGCTCGGCATCGGCTGGCCCGACCGGGTCGGTGACGCCGCCGCCGCCGTCGACTGGACCACCGCCCACACCTGGGAGTTCGCCCCCCTCGACGACGAGGCGTTCCCGGCGGTGGCGTTGGCCAAGGCGGCCGGTGAGACGGGCCGCAGCAGGCCGGCGGTCTACAACGCGGCGAACGAGGAGTGCGTGGCGGCGTTCGTCGCCGGCCGGTTGCCGTTCCTCGGCATCGTCGACACCTTGAAGCGGGTGTTGGAGGAGGCCCCCGATTTCGGTGAACCAGGTACCGTCGAGGACGTGCTCGCCGCCGAATCGTGGGCGCGCGCGCACGCGCAGGAGATCATCTCGGGGTCGGGGAAGGAAGCCTGATGCTCTATCTGCTCGGGGTGGTGGTGATCGCCCTGGCGATCCTCATCTCGGTGAGCCTGCACGAGGCCGGTCACATGCTGACCGCCAAGGCGTTCGGAATGAAGGTCACCCGCTACTTCGTCGGCTTCGGGCCGACCATCTGGTCGTTCCGCCGAGGCGAGACGGAGTACGGCCTCAAGGCCATCCCGCTCGGTGGCTTCTGCAAGATCGTCGGAATGACGCCGCAGGACGACGACGTCGAACCCGGTGACGAGAAGCGGGCGATGTGGCGCTACCCGGTCTGGAAGCGGACGATCGTGATGTCCGCCGGCTCGGTCACCCACTTCGCGCTGGCCGTCATCGCGATCTGGCTGGCCGCCATGTTCATGGGCCTGCCCAACAAGGATCTGCCCAACCCGCTGCCGGCGCACGTCAAGGTCGTCGACTGCGTCATCCCCACCGACGCGGCCCGCGAGTGCGCCCCCGGAGACCCGGTCAGCCCCGCCAAGCAGGCCGGGCTGCGCGACGACGACAAGATCGTCGCGGTGAACGGGGTCCAGGTCGCCGACTACACCGCGCTGGTCAAGACCGTCCGTGAGCTGCCCCCGGGCCAGCCGGCGACGATCAGCTACGAACGCGACGGGGTGGCCGGCGAGGTCCGGGCCGGCCTCGCCGCCGTGCAGCGCAAGCCGCTGGACGACCCGGACGGCGCCCCGATCACCGTCTCCGCCCTCGGCGTCGCCGGCCCGATGCTCCCGCCCGGCGTCCCGGCGAACGTCACCTACGGCCCGGTCGAGGCGATCCCGGCCACCGCCGGCTACACCAAGGACCTGGCCGTCGGCACCTACGAGGCGCTCAAGCGCATCCCCGACAAGATCCCCGCCCTGTGGACCGCCATCACCGGCGGCGAACGCGACAAGGACACCCCGATCAGCGTGGTCGGGGCCAGCCGGCTCGGCGGTGAGGCGCTGGAGAACGGCGTCTGGCAGCTGCTGGTCCTGCTGTTCATCTCGCTGAACTTCTTCGTCGGCGTGTTCAACCTGCTGCCGCTGCTGCCCCTCGACGGCGGCCACATCGCCATCGCCTGGTTCGAACGGGCCCGCTCCTGGCTCTATGCCCGGATCGGCCGGCGCGACCCGGGCCGGGTCGACTACCTCAAGCTGATGCCCATCACGTACGCGGTGATCCTCATCGGTGGCGCGTTCACACTGCTCACCGCCACCGCAGACATCGTCAACCCGATCACCCTCTTCACAAGGTGAGTGTCTAGTGACCGCTGTCAGCCTCGGTATGCCCGCCGTACCGCCCCCGCCGCTCGCCCCGCGCCGGACCAGCCGCCAGATCATGGTCGGCTCGGTGCCGGTCGGTGGTGGTGCCCCCGTCTCGGTGCAGTCGATGACCACCACCCTCACCTCCGACGTCAACGCCACCCTCCAGCAGATCGCCGAGCTGACCGCCTCCGGCTGCCAGATCGTCCGGGTCGCCGTGCCCAGCCAGGACGACGTGGAGGCGCTGCCGGCGATCGCCAGGAAGTCGCAGATCCCGGTGATCGCCGACATCCACTTCCAGCCGAAGTACGTCTTCGCCGCGATCGACGCCGGCTGCGCGGCCGTCCGGGTCAACCCGGGCAACATCCGCCAGTTCGACGACAAGGTCCGGGAGATCGCGGCAGCCGCCTCCGCCGCCGGTACGCCGATCCGGATCGGCGTCAACGCCGGCTCGCTCGACAAGCGGCTGCTCGCCAAGTACGGCAAGGCCACCGCCGAGGCGCTGGTCGAGTCGGCGCTGTGGGAGTGCTCGCTGTTCGAGGAGCACGGCTTCCGGGACATCAAGATCTCGGTCAAGCACAACGACCCGGTGGTGATGATCCGGGCGTACCGTCAGCTGGCCGAGCAGTGCGACTACCCGCTGCACCTGGGCGTGACCGAGGCCGGCCCGGCGTTCCAGGGCACCATCAAGTCGGCGGTCGCCTTCGGGGCGCTGCTCGCCGAGGGGATCGGCGACACGATCCGGGTGTCGTTGTCCGCGCCGCCGGTCGAGGAGATCAAGGTCGGCAACCAGATCCTGGAGTCGCTGGGCCTGCGCGAACGGGGCCTGGAGATCGTCTCCTGCCCGTCCTGCGGGCGGGCCCAGGTGGACGTCTACAAGCTCGCCGAGGAGGTCACCGCCGGCCTGGAAGGGCTGCCGGTGCCGCTGCGGGTCGCCGTGATGGGCTGTGTGGTGAACGGGCCGGGCGAGGCCCGCGAGGCCGACCTCGGCGTCGCCTCCGGCAACGGCAAGGGGCAGATCTTCGTCAAGGGGCAGGTCGTCAAGACCGTCCCCGAGAGCCAGATCGTCGAGACGCTGATCGAAGAGGCGCTGCGGATCGCCGACGAGATGGGCGCGGAGATCCCCGAGGAGTTGCGGGACATGATCCCCGGCGCCACCGTCACCGTGCACTGACCCGTAGCCACCGCCGAAAAGGGCGGCCGTGCCCCGCGGGGGGACGGCCGCCCTTCGCACGTGCGGGCCTGGTCACTCGGATTCGGCGAGGATCGCGTACAGCTTGCGTCGGGTCTCGTCGAGCACCTGGGCGGCGCGTTCCCGCTGGTCGTCGGTGCCGGTCATCATCACCTGCCGCAGCGCGTGCATGGCCTGCGCCCCGGCGTCACGGATGTCGTGCCAGCTGTTGACGGTGTCCTCGGCGAACTCCGCCCAGGGCGGGGTCTGCGCGGCGGTGGTGGCCTCCTCCCGACCGGCGTCGGTGAGGTCGAACCGCTTGCGCCCGCCGCCGGCCGGATCGGCGCTGGCGGCGATGACGCCCTCGTCCTCCAGCAGTTGCAGGGTCGGGTAGATCGATCCGGGGCTGGGCCGCCAGGCCCCGCCGGTGCGGGAGTCGATCTCCTGGATCATCTCGTAGCCGTGCATCGGCCGCTCGGTGAGCAGGGCCAGCACCGCGCCCCGGACGTTCGGCCGGCGTCCCCGGCCCCGCCCGCGACCGCCCCGGCCGCCGCCCCAACCCCCGTGCCCGTGCGGGCCGGGCGGTACGGGCGGGAAGCCGAAGCCGCGTTGCCGTGCCTCCTGTAGTGCATGGATCCGACGGTGGAATCCCATCGTGTCGTTCCTTCCGTAGAGTGTCGCTGATGCATCAACGATATATCGCCAACGTGTCGCCGGCAAGGGTGTTCGCGGTGAGATCGGGCCGGGGCCGGCGGACAGGCGGCTGCGCCGGTCGCCCGGCGGACCACCGCCTGTATCTGGCAGGCTGGTAACCGTGCTGACGGTGCCGGTACGCCAACTGGGAGAGTCGGAGCGCCGTGCGGTCGAGCGGCTGCTCGACCTCGACCCGTTCGCGGGCGCGCAGGTCGCCGAGCGGGTCTCCGCCCGAGGGCTGGCCTGGTGGCGGGCCGAGGGGCGCATCCTCGGCTACGGCACCCGCCGCAACCTGGAGTCGATCTGCTGGCTCGGCGGCAACCTCACCCCGATCCTCGCCACCGACTCGGCCGTCGCCGCCTTCGCCGAGCAGCTCTCCGCCGAGGAACGACTCTGCTCCTCCATCGTCGGGCGGGCCGACGCGGTGCTCGGCCTCTGGGACCGGCTCGCCGATCACTGGGGCCCGGCCCGCGACGTACGCCCCAATCAGCCCCTGCTGGCCACCGACACCCTGCCCCGCATCCCGGTCGACCCCGAGGTGCGTCGGGTCCGGCCCGACGAGGTCCACCGGCTCTTCCCGGCGGCCGTCGCGATGTACGCCGAGGAGGTCGGCGTCTCACCGCTGGCCGACGACGACGGCCGGGCCTACCGCCGACGGGTCGAGGACCTGGTCCGGGCCGGTCGGGCGTACGCCCGCCTGGTCGACGGGGAGGTCGTGTTCAAGGCCGAGTTGGCGGTGGTGACCCGCCGGACCGCCCAGATCCAGGGCGTCTGGGTGGCACCGCAGTGGCGGGGACGCGGGATCGCCACCGCCGCGATGGCCGCCGTGGTACGCGACGCGCTGCTCCGGGTCGCCCCCACCGTCAGCCTCTACGTCAACGACTTCAACCTCCCCGCCCGCCGGGTCTACCAACGCTGCGGCTTCCACCCCGTAGGCACCCTGGCCACCATCCTCTTCTGACCGTGAGGCTGGCCTCCGCCCCCTCTCTCGCCCTCCGCCCTCTCTCGCCCCGGTGATCAAGAGGTTTAGGTCACTCCGAGCGAGATTGTTGACCTAAACCTCTTGATCACCGGGGCTGGCGGGTGGGGCGGGGCAGCGTGGCGTGGGAGGGAGTGGGTGGTAAATGCGTTGAGGGGAGGGGTTCGGGGGGGTCAGGCTGGGGGGACCGCCACCCCGAGTCCCGGAGGGAATCTCCATGCGCCTGCTCCGTGATCTCTGGGCCTCCGCGCCGCGCCGCGTGACGGTCGTGATCGTGCTCGTCGTGCTCGGTGCCGCCGGTCAGGCCGCCGCCTCGGCGATCGCCGGCCCGGTGCTGGTGCACCGCTCGGCCGGCTGGTTCGTGGCGCTGGTCGTCGCGCTGGTCGTCGCCGTCTTCGGCGAATTGGTGATCGCGCTGCTGATGGCGGGCATCACCGCCGACTGGTCCGCCGACGTGCGCCGCCGGCTCTGCCGGGTCGCCCTCGGGCAGGATCTGCCCACCCTGGAGGGCACCCCGGTCGGCGAGCTGCTCGACCGGATCGACAACGACGTCTACCAGGTCGCCTCCGAGCTGCGCAACACCGGCGTACGGCTCGTGCAGGGGTTGGTGCTCTGCCTGCTCGCCACGGTCAGCGCCCTGTTCGTCTGGTGGCCGGCCGGCGTCGTCATGCTGCTGCTCACCGCGCTGCTCGGGGTGCTGCTGCGCCGTCCCACCGCCGCCATCGCGCCGGCCCGGATGTTCGAGGAGGAAGCCTGGTCCGACCTGGCCGCCGTGATGGAGGAGGCGGTGCACGGCCAAGACGACGTCCGCACCAGCCTCGCCCAGCCGTACGTGCTGCGGTTGTACGCCCGGCGGGCCGCCGAGGTGCTGGCCCGTTGCCGCCGGGTCTTCCTGATGTCGGCGCGGGTCACCGCCGTCGCCGCCGGCACCATCCGGGTCGGCATCGCCGGGGTGGTGCTCGCCGGAGCCTGGGCGCTGACCACCGGCCGGGTCGACGGGGCCCGGTTGACCGCGATCTGGCTGCTCGCGTTGAGCTTCGGCGCGACCGTCGAACACCTCGCCCGCTGGGTGCCGCACCTCCAGTACGCGCTCGGCGCCTGGGCCCGGGTCCTGCTGCTCTCCGACGCCCGGCAGGAGCCCGCCGGCGGGGTCACCCCCACCGACGGTGACCTGACGCTGCGCGGGCTCACCTTCCACTACCCGGCGACCGGGGAGGGCGAGCGCGGGCCGGCGCTGCGTGACATCCGGCTCAGCTTCGTCCGGGGCCGGTCGTACGCGCTGGTGGGCCGGACCGGGTCCGGCAAGTCCACCCTGACCAAGGTGCTCACCCGGGCGGTCGAGGTGCCCCGGGGGACCGTCCTGCTCGGCGACACCGACCTGTGCGACCTGGACGTGGAGGAGCTGCGCCGGTGGATCGCGGTGGTGCCGCAGCGCACCGAGATCCTGGCCGGCACCCTCGCCGAGAACGTCGCCCTGTTCGACCCGGACCTGCTCGACGACGCCCCCCGGGCGCTGGCCGAGCTGGGGCTCACCGGCTGGGTCGCGGAGCTGCCGGACGGCATCCGGACCCGGCTGGGCGAGGGCGGTCACGTGCTCTCCGCCGGTCAGGAGCAGTTGGTGGCGTTCGCCCGGATCCTGGTCCGCGACCCGCACGTGGTGGTCCTCGACGAGGCCACCGCGCGGCTCGACCCGGTCACCGAGGTCCGGGTACGCGAGGCGACCGAACGTCTGCTCACCGACCGGATCGGCATCATCATCGCGCACCGGCTCTCCTCGGTGCGGCGCTGCGACGAGGTGGTGGTGATGGCCGACGGGGCGGTCCTGGAGGCCGGGCCGCTGCACTCCTCGGCCCGCTTCGCCGAGCTGCTCGCCACCAGCCACGCCGCCGCGTACACCCCGGTCGGCGCGGCCTCCACGGGCACCGCCCGGGGCGGGGTGGACCTGCTCGACGGTCCGGGGGCGGCCTGGCCGGACCCGGGCGGGCGGGCGGACACCTGGGCGGACGACGCCGGTTCGGGCGGTGCCTGGCCGGACGCCGACGCGTCAGCCCGGGGCGGGCCGGACGGCACCTGGTCGGACGCCGCCGCAGCGGTGGCCGGCGGCGCACCCCGGCCCGGGTCGGACGGCACCGGGTCGGGCGTCGACGGGCCGGACCGGGCCGGCGGGTCCGGGCGGGCGGCGGTCGCCGTACCGAAGGGGGACCCGCCGCCGCTGCCACCCGTCCCGCCCACCCGGACGATGCGGGAGATCCTGCGGCTGGGCATGAACGACCCGCGCTTCGGCCTGCTGTCGGTCGCGTTGTTCATGGTGATCACGGTGCTCGGCCTGGACGGGACCGTGCTGCCCTGGCTCTGGGCGGACGTCGTCGATGGCGGCGACCCGTGGTTGCCGGCGATCGGCATCGCCGCCGCGCTGGTGGTCGTGCTGCCGCTGCCCTACTGGACCAACGTGCGGTTCCCCCAGTGGTGGGTCCGGCAGATGCTGCGGATGAGCCTGCGGCTGGTGCACGGGCAGACCGGCCCGCGCCGCACCAGCCGGCACACCCCGGCGGAGGTGGTGGCCCAGAGCGGCGACACCGAACGGGTCGTGCAGCTCGCCGACAACCTGATGGACCAGTTCATCGCCCTGGTGACCATGGTGACCATGACGCTGGTCACGGGCAGTCTGGTGCCGGCGTTGTTCTTCCTCGGCACGATGGCCGTCTCCGGGCTCGCCGCCACCCTGTTCGGCCCGGGACTGGAGCGTTCCGCCCGGGACACCGTGGCGGCCCGTGCCGCGTTCGCCACCGCGCTGGTCTCCTCGCTGTCGGCGGCCCGTACGGTCAAGTTGGCCGGCGCGACCCGGCCGGTGCTCGCCCACCTCTCCGCCCTGGACCTGGTCCGCAGCGACCGGCAGCGGCGGGAGATCGCCGCACAGGTGTGGGCCCGGTCCACCCCGTCGGTGGCGAGCGGCCTGCTGCCGATCGGGGCGTGGGCGCTCTTTCTGGCCGGCGGGCTGTCCGCCGGTGCCACCCTGGTCGTCGTCTCCACCCTCGGCGCGGCCCGCTGGTTCGCCTGGACCACCGCGTCCCTGGTCTCGCAGTACCCGTCGGCCCGGGTCTGGACCCGCCGGACGGTGGCGATGACCGGGATCGGGGCGTACTCGGCGGAGGTGCCCGGGGTGGACCTCGCCGCCGGCACCGCCCCCGCGCCGGAGCCGCCACCGCGCCGGCCACTGCGCCGGCTGGAGCTGGCCGGCTTCGGGGCGCTGCACTCCGACGGCACCCTCGCCGTGCGGGACGTCGACCTGACCGTGGACCGGGGCCAGCTGGTGCTGGTGGTCGGGCCGGTCGGGTCCGGCAAGTCCTCACTGCTGCGGGCGTTGGCCGGGATCGTGCACCACGTCGGCGAGCTGCGCTGGAACGGTGAGCCGGTGACCGAGCCGGAGCTGTTCCTGCGCCCGCAGCAGGTCGGCTACGTCGGTCAGCTGCCCCGGGTGCTCTCCGGCACGGTCGCCGACAACATCGCCCTCGGGCACGACGTGGACGCCGACGGTGCGGTGAGCACCGCCCAGCTGGCGCACGACCTGGCGGCCGGGGGTGGGTTGGGGCTGCTGATCGGGCACAAGGGCACCCGGCTCTCGGGCGGGCAGTTGCAGCGGTTGGCGCTGGCCCGGGCGCTCGCGCCGCGCACCGAGCTGCTGGTCGCCGACGACGTGTCGTCCGCCCTGGACGTCACCACCGAGTTGGCGCTCTGGGCGGCGTTGCGCGCGCACGGGGTGACCGTGGTCGGCTCCACCTCGAAGCGGGCGGCGCTGGTCCGCGCCGACCACGTGGTGGTGCTGGTCGACGGCACGGCCGCCGCCCAGGGCCCGTGGCGGGACCTGGAGGGCGACTGGGGCCACCTGGCCGGCTGACCCCGCCCGACCCGCGTCGGTCGGGCCTGGTCGGGTCGGGTCGGGTCGGGTCTGGCCGGCCGCGTCGGGCCGGCCGGCGCGGTGGGGGCCGCAGGTTCGGGAGAGTTGTCGTCGCTTCAGCGACGACAACTCTCCCCGCAGGAGTTACCGCAAGCCGACAGCCCGGGTGCGGTCAGAAGGCGCGGGCGTACGGGTCGGGCCAGTCGGAGCTGGCGCCGAGCTTGGCCGCGGCCCGGCGCGGCCAGTACGGGTCGCGGAGCAGCTCCCGACCGAGCAGCACCAGGTCGGCCTCCCCGGCCGCGACGATCTGCTCGGCCTGCTCCGGCTCGACGATCAGGCCGACCGCGCCCGTGGCCACGCCCGCCTCGCGGCGGATCTGGGCGGCCAGCGGCACCTGGTAGCCCGGCCCGACCGGGATGGTGGCCCTGGCCGCCGCCCCGCCGGAGGAGACGTCCACCAGGTCCACCCCGGTCGCGGCCAACTCGGCGGCGAGCGCCACGCTGTCGTCCACCGTCCAACCGCCGTCGACCCAGTCGGTGGCGGAGATCCGGGTGAGCACCGGCACCTGCTCGCCGACGGTGGCGCGGACCGCACGGGCCACCTCCAGGGTGAGCCGCATCCGGGCGGACCGGTCCCCGCCGTAGCCGTCGGTGCGGTGGTTGGTCAGCGGGGACAGGAACTCGTGCAGCAGGTAGCCGTGCGCGGCGTGGATCTCCACGACGGCGAAGCCGGCGTCCACCGCCCGGCCGGCGGCGGTGGCGAACGCCGACACCACCCCGGCGATCCCGGCCTCGTCCAGCGCGGTCGGCTGCCGGTAGTCGGGCAGGAACGGCTCGGCCCCGGGGCCGACCGGCCGCCAACCGCCGTCGGCGTCCGGCACCCCGCCGCGCTCCTGCGCCCAGGGCCGGTACGTGCTGGCCTTGAACCCGGCGTGCGCGAGTTGCACGGCGGGCACCGCCCCCTGGCCGGCGACGAACGCGGTGACCGGACGCCACGCGTCGACGTGCCCGTCGGACCAGATGCCGGTGTCCTCGGGGCTGATCCGCCCTTCAGGGACGACCGCGGTGGCCTCGGTGACGATCAGGCCGGCGCCACCGACGGCCCGGGAGCCGAGGTGCACCCGGTGCCAGTCGGTGGGCAGGCCGTCCGGGCCGGCGCTGTACTGGCACATCGGCGCGAGGGCGATCCGGTTGGGCAGGGTGACGCCGCGCAGGGCGAGCGGGGTGAACAGGGCACTCATACGGGTGATCCTCCGGTACGGGCGGGCGGCGGTGCGGTGCGGGGCGCGGTGCGCCCCGGGAGGGGTCCCGGCCGTCCCGGCGACCGGGACCGCGGTCGGCGCGCTCAGGCGGGTGCCGGCGTCAGTTCGTCGCTGCGGGCGGGCCGGTCGGCGTCGGTGCTCCCGTCGGCGTCGATCAGGTCGCGCCGGCCGGCGTTGGCGTAGGCGTCCCGGTCCAGGGTGCCCTCGCGGGCGGCCACGATGGTCGGCACGACGGCCTGCCCGGCCACGTTGGTGGCGGTGCGGATCATGTCGAGGATCGGGTCGATCGCCAGCAGCAGACCGGCCCCGGCCAGCGGCAGGCCCAGCGTGCTCAGGGTCAGGGTGAGCATCACGATGGCACCGGTCAGGCCGGCGGTGGCGGCCGAACCGACGACCGAGACGAAGGCGATCAGCAGGTAGTCGCCGACGCCGAGGTCCACCCCGAAGACCTGGGCCACGAAGATCGCGGCGAGCGCCGGATAGATCGCGGCGCAGCCGTCCATCTTGGTGGTCGCGCCGAACGGCACCGCGAAGGAGGCGTACTCGCGGGGGACGCCGAGCCGCTCGACGGAGCGCTGGGTCACCGGCATGGTGCCCACCGAGGAACGGGACACGAAGGCCAGCTCGATCGCCGGCCAGGCACCGGCGAAGAAGCGCAGCGGGTTGAGCCGGCCGGCGGTGACCAGCAGCAGCGGGTAGACCACGAACAGGACGATGGCGCAGCCGACGTAGACGGCGGTGGTGAACTTCGCCAGCGGGGCCAGCAGGTCCCAGCCGTACGCGGCGACGGCGTGGCCGATCAACCCGAGGGTGCCGATCGGGGCGAGCCGGATCACCCACCACAGCGCCTTCTGCACGATGCTCAGCACCGCGCGGTTGACCTCGACGAACGGCTCGGCAGCCGCGCCGACCAGCAGCGCGGCGGCACCGACCACCACGGCGAGGAAGACGATCTGGAGCACGTTGCCCTCGACGAACGCCCCGACCGGGTTGGTCGGCACGATGCCGGTGAGGAAGTCCGTCCACGAGCCGGTGGTCTTCGGTGCGGTGGCGCCGCCGACGTCCAGGGTCACCCCCCGGCCCGGGTCGGTGAGCAGGCCGATGCCGATGCCGATGCCCACCGCGATCAACGCGGTGATCCCGAACCAGAGCAGCGTCTTGAGGGCCAGCCGGGCGGCGTTGGCCACCCCGCGCAGGCTGACCACGCTGACCACGATGGCGGTGAAGACCAGCGGCGGGACGGCCAGCTTGAGCAGTTGGACGAAGAGCCCGCCGACGGTGTCGAGGGTGCTGGCCAGCCAGCTCAGGTCGTTGGCGCGGGCGAGGAAGCCGAGCGCCACGCCGAGCACGAGGCCGAGCAGGATCTGGGCGGAGAAGGGGAACTTGCGCAGGGTGGAAGCCATCAGGATGCGTCCAAGGTCGGTAGGGGGTCGGTCGAACGGGCAGCGTCAGGAGCGCGGCTGCGCCGGACAGACCCCGCTGGCCTGACGTCGGAGATCGACGTACAGGCGCACGGTGAGGTGCCAGACATTGGTCATCGCCTGTCGACGCTACTCCCGGCCGACCGACAGGTGGAAGGAGCGCTCGGCGTGAGGCTCCTTACACGGCTGTTCTCGACCCGGCGACCCGTTCGTCACGTTCGGCGCTCTCCTGATCGCCGTCCGCACCGGGCCGGTCCGCTGCGGAGGCACCGGTTCGGAGCGCTGCGCAGGCATCGGGCCGGTCCGCTGCGGAGGCATCGGGTCGGTCCGCTGCGCAGGCATCGGGCCGGTCCGCACCGGGCCGGAGTGCTGCGGGCACGTCGGGCCGGGGTCGGGTCAGCAGCAGCGCGGTGACCAGGCCCCAACCGAGGCAGACCGCCAGCAGCAGCCGTTCCAGGCCACCCACCAGGGCACCCCGGCCCACGGTCAGCAGACCCAGCGCGACGAGCACGGCCACCGGCAACGCCACCACCGAGGCCCCCCGGGCCGCCCGCCGCAGGGCCGCCGTCGTCGGGCGGAGGAACCCGACCACCAGCATCGCGAGCACGGTCGCCCCGGCCGCCGCGATGCTGGCCCCGGCGTGCACCAGGTCGGCCGGCGTCGTCGCCTCGAACGGCGGCAGTGGGCAACCGGCGCTGCACGTCACCGCCCCGGAGAGCACCGCGCCGGCCGCGCCGGCCACGAGCAGGCCGGCCGCGATCCGCAGCGCCGCCGGCAGCGCGGCGGCCAGCGACAGCAGCGCCGCCGCCAGGACGAGGACCCCCATCCGGTACGTCGACGCGACAGCGCTGCCGGTGACGCCGGCCTCACTGACGTACCCGCTCGACAGGCCCGGACCGGCCGCGACGGCGACGGTCACCGCGACCGTGCCGGCCAGCACGCAGCCGGCGGCGGCCCACCCGGCAGCGGTGCGGACCCGACCGGGGACGGGATCAGGCACGGCCGTGCGGCGTACGCCAGCCGGAGGTGTCGGGGCCGGCCGGCACCACGCCAGTGGGATTGATCTCGCGGTGGGTGGCGTAGTAGTGCCGCTTGATCTGGTCGAAGTCCACCGTCTCCCCGAACCCCGGGGTCTGGAACAGATCCCGGGCGTACGCCCACAGCACCGGCATCTCGGTCAGCTTCTGCCGGTTGCACTTGAAGTGCCCGTGGTACGCCACGTCGAAGCGGACCAGGGTGGTGAAGAACCGGACGTCCGCCTCGGTGATCGCGTCACCCATCAGGTAACGCTGCCCGGCCAACCGCCGCGACAGCACGTCCAACCGGTCGAACAACGCCGTGTACGCCTCGTCGTACGCCTGCGGGGAGGTGGCGAAGCCGCACCGGTAGACGCCGTTGTTGACGTCGGCGTGGATCTCGGCCATCAGCGCGTCCAGTTCCGGACGCAACGCGACCGGGTAGAGGTCGGGCGCGTCCGGGGCGTGCAGGCGTCGCCACTCGGTCGACAGGTCGAGGGTGAGCTGCGGATAGTCGTTGGTGACCACCCGGCCGGTCAGCGTGTCCACCAGCGCCGGCACGGTCACCCGACCGGTGTAGTCCGGATCGGTGGCGAGGTAGGCCTCGGAGAGGAAGCCGATGCCCAGCGCCGGGTCGAAGCCGTCCGGGTCGAGGGTGAACCGCCAGCCCCGCTCGTCGCGGATCGGGTCGACCGTGCCCAGCGAGATCACCTCGTCCAGGCCGAGCAGGCCGCGCACGATCCGGGCCCGGTGCGCCCACGGGCAGGCCCGGCACCAGATCAACCGGTACCGGCCGGCCTCCAACGGCCAGCGACCCTGGTCGTCCGGGCCGCCGCCCGCAGGCGAGGTGGAGTGCGGGGTGACCCGGCCGGTGAACCGGTTGGGCTGGCGGACGAACGCCCCGCCGCCGGAGGTCTCTGCGCTGAACTGGGCCCGGGTCATACCGCCAACCTATCCGGCGCGGGCCCGGCCGACCGGCGTCCCGTCACGCCGCGGGTGTGCGGGGAACGGGCCGGGACGGGCCTGGATATCCTGACGCCGGATGTCCCCGTGACCCGGTGACGCCGGAACCGCCAGCCCCTTCCCACCCCCGAAGGACGTGCGTCGATGACCGTGGCATACCTCGTGGCCGGAGTCCGTACCCCGATCGGCCGGTACGCCGGCGCCCTCGCCGGGGTGCGCCCCGACGACCTGGCCGCCCACGTGCTGCGCGAACTGGTCGCCCGGCACCCGGCGGTGGACTGGTCCCGGGTCGACGACGTGGTGCTGGGCTGCGCCAACCAGGCCGGTGAGGACAACCGCAACGTGGCCCGGATGGCGGCGTTGCTGGCCGGCCTGCCGCAGGAGGTGCCGGGCAGCACCGTCAACCGGCTCTGCGGTTCCGGCCTGGACGCGCTGGCCACCGCCGCCCGCGCCGTGGTGGCCGGGGAGGCCGACCTGGTGCTCGCCGGTGGCGTCGAGAGCATGAGCCGGGCCCCGTTCGTCATGCCGAAGGCCGCCACGCCCTATTCCCGCGCCGCCGAGGTGTACGACACCACCCTCGGCTGGCGGCTGGTCAACCCGCTGATGGCGAAGGGGTGGGGCATCGACTCGATGCCGGAGACCGCCGAGAACGTGGCCGCCGAGTTCGGCGTCGACCGGCGTGCGCAGGACGAGTTCGCGCTGCGCTCCCAGCAGCGGGCCGCCAAGGCGCAGGCCGACGGCCGGTTCGCCGAGGAGATCGTGCCGGTGACCGTGCCGGCCGGCCGGCGGGAGACCACGCTGGTCGAGGCCGACGAGCACCCCCGGGAGACCTCGCTTGCGAAGTTGGCCGCGCTGCCCACCCCGTTCCGCGACGGCGGCACGGTCACCGCCGGCAACTCCTCCGGCGTCAACGACGGTGCGGTGGCCCTGCTGGTCGCCTCCGAGGCGGCGGTGTCCCGGTACGGTCTCACCCCCCTGGCCCGGATCAGCGGCGCGGCGGCGGCGGGGGTACCACCCCGGATCATGGGGATCGGGCCGGTGCCGGCCACCCGTCGGCTGCTGGACCGGCTCGGTGTCGCCCTGGCCGACGTGGACGTGATCGAGTTGAACGAGGCGTTCGCCGCGCAGGGCATCGCGGTGCTCCGCGAGTTGGGCTTGCCGGAGGACGCCGAGCATGTCAACCCGAACGGCGGCGCGATCGCCCTGGGGCATCCGCTGGGGGCCAGCGGGGCCCGGCTGGCGTTGACCGCTGCCCTGGAGCTGCGTCGCCGGGGCGGCCGGCGGGCCCTGGCGACCATGTGCGTCGGGGTGGGCCAGGGCATCTCCCTGCTGCTGGAATCCGCCGACTGAGCCCGGGGAGCCGACCGGTGGCGACCGGCCCCTGATCCGCCGGCCTCCCGTCACGGTACGGTGCGCGGACGGCTGCCCAGGGTGACGGCAGGTCGTTCGGGTCGTTCGCGCTGCCCGGCCGGCCACAGATCGGGGTGAGCTGATCTCCCGTACCTGGACGGACGGGCCTAGAGTGGTCAGCACCACACGATCCGCGGGTCGGCCGGTGCGGCTCCGCGTGCCCGCGCACGCCGCCGACACCGGTGCCCTCCCGCACCGCGGCGACGAACTGGGGGCCAGACAGCGATGCAGACGCCGGACGGACTTCCCGCCGAGATCGACCTGAGCCGGCCCAGCGCCGCCCGGGTCTACGACTACTTCCTCGGTGGCGCGCACAACTTCGAGATCGACCGGCGGCTCGCCGAGCAGATCGCCGGCATGACCCCGAACCTCGCCGCCACCATGCGCTCCGGCCGGGAGTTCCTGCGCCGTGCCGTCCGGGTGCTGCTCGACGCCGGCATCGACCAGTTCCTCGACATCGGCTCGGGCATTCCCACCGTCGGCAACGTCCACGAGGTCGCCCAGGCCGCCAATCCGCAGGCCCGGATCGTCTACGTCGACATCGACTCGGTCGCGGTGGCGCACAGCCGGGAACTGCTCGCCGACAACGACCGGGCCATCGCCGTGCACGCCGACCTGCGCGAGCCGAAGCTGATCCTGGACGAGGCCCGCGCCAGCGGCCTGATCGACTTCGACCGTCCACTGGGCATCCTGCTCGCCGGGGTGGTGCACTTCGTTCCGGACGCCGACCGGCCGGCCGACATCCTCACCACCCTGCGGGCCGCCGCCGCACCCGGCAGCTTCCTGGTCATCTCGCACTCCACCTTCGAGGACCAGCCCCAGGAGATGCTGGATGCGCAGCGCCTCTCGGCGCGTACCGACACCGAGATCACGCTGCGGTCCCGCGCCGAGGTCACCGGCTTCTTCGGCGACTGGACGGTGCTTGCGCCGGGTGTGGTGCACATGCCGCTGTGGCGGCCCGACTCTCCGTCCGACGTGGACGAGCATCCCGAGCGGTTCGGGGCGTTCGGTGGCGTCGCCCGGTACGACCGACCCGCCGGCTGAGTCGACCATGTCCGCCGTTCCGGACCCCGGCGGCACCGACGCGTCCCGTCCGGGCGCCCAGGGCTACGCCGCCGACTGGGCCCGGGCGGTACGCCGGCTCGGATTCGTGCCGATGAGCGCGGACGAGACCGAGCGGCTGCTGCTCGTGCACACCGTACGGCTGGCGCAGGCACTGCTCGCCGACGAGTTCTCCGCTGCCCCGGCGGAGGAGGTGGGCCGGGCGTTGGTGGAGGCGCACCTGACCGAGCCGCGCGTCCTGGACTGGTCGGTGCGGGCGCTCGGCGAACAGTTGCCGCAGCGCGTGCTGCCCCCGGGCGACCTGCCGTCCGACCTGGCCGCCCGGGTGGCCGCGTTGCAGGGTGGGCTGGCCGCCGGATTCGGTCGGGCGCTACGGGACCGTACCTTCAGTCAGCAGGAGCGGATCGCCCGGTCGGCCTGGCAGGCCCGGGATTCGGTGGAGCGGGCGCTGCGCGACAGCGAGGCGCGGTTCCGGGCGGTCTTCACCGGCGCGGTCATCGGCATCGGCATCGCCGGCATCGACGGGCAGATCATCGACGTCAATCAGTCCTTCGCCGACATGCTCGGTTACAGCCCGGAGGAGTTGCGGCAGACCAACGTGTCGTCGCTGTTCCACGCCGAGGATGCGGCCGGGATGTGGGAGATGTACCAGGAGTTGATCGAGGGCAAGCACGACAGCGTCCGGGTGGAGAAGCGCTACTACCGCAAGGACGGCACGGTCGTCTGGACGGACCTGGCCGTCTCGCTGATCCGGCACGACGACGGCCGCCCCCGGTTCACGGTCGCGATGATCGAGGACATCACCCAGCGGTACGAGCTCCAGCAGCGGCTGCGTTTCCAGGCGCTGCACGACCCGCTGACCGGCCTGCCCAACCGGACGCTGTTCTTCGAGACCCTCGGTCAGGTCTTCGCCGACGCCGGGCCGGAGCAGCGGATCGGCATCTGCTTCCTGGACCTCGACGGGTTCAAGGCGGTCAACGACAGCCTCGGCCACGACCTCGGCGACCGGCTGCTGATCACCATCGCCCGGCGGCTCTCCGACTGCGTCATCGGTCAGGGGCACCTGGTGGCCCGGATGGGCGGCGACGAGTTCGTCATCCTGGTCAACGGCGGCGAGGGGATCGACGACGCGGTCGGGGTCGCCGAGTTGGCGCTCGCCGCGGTGGCCGCGCCGGTGCTCGTCGGCGACCACCAGCTCGCCGTCTCGGCCAGTGTCGGGGTGGTCGAGTGCCCGGCCAGCGAGACCAGCGTCTCCGAGCTGATGAAGGCCGCCGACACCACGCTGTACTGGGCGAAGGCGGAGGGTCGGGGCCGCTGGGCGGTGTACGACCCGGAGCGCAGCGCCGCCGACATCGCCCGGTCCGCGCTGGCCGCCGGCCTCCCGGCGGCCCTGGACCGGGGCGAGTTCGTGGTCCACTACCAGCCGATCGTCTCCCTGCTGGACGGCTCGATGATCGCGGTGGAGGCCCTGGTCCGCTGGGCCCACCCGGAACTGGGCCTGGTCGGCCCGGACCGGTTCATCGGGCTGGCCGAGGAGACCGGGCTGATCGTCCGGCTCGGCGAGTGGGTGCTCCGGCAGGCGTGCCGTGACGCCCGCGCCTGGCATCGCGAGTTCCCCGGGGCGAAACTGGTGGTCAGCGTCAACCTGGCGGCCCGGCAGGCCGACGACCCGGCCATCGTGGACACCGTCGCCAGCGCGCTGAGCCGTACGGGCCTGCCGGCGGAGCTGTTGCAGCTGGAGCTGACGGAGAGCGCCGTGATGGGCACCGCCGGGGAGCCGTTACGGTCGTTGTACCGGCTGGCGGATCTGGGCGTACGGCTGGCCATCGACGACTTCGGCACCGGCTACTCCAATCTGGTCTACCTGCGGCGGCTGCCGATCCACTGCCTGAAGTTGGCCGGCCCGTTCGTCGAGGGCATCCGGGGTGCCGGCGACGACCCCCCGCCCGACCACCGGGACGAACGGATCGTCGACGCCCTGGTCCGGTTGGCGCACGCGCTGGAGCTGTCGGTGACCGCCGAGGCGGTGGAGACCGGGGAGCAGGCCGAACGGCTGCGGGCGTTGCGCTGCGACACCGGACAGGGCCGCTGGTTCGGCCCACCCGCCCCGGCGGATCAGATCACCGCCCGGCTGCGCGGGGAGACGACGGAGTGACCTGCTCCCCGGCCAGTTCGGGGTGGGACGGCCGGAACGGGCCGGTCGGGTGCGGGTGACCGGAAGCGGCTGGTCGGGTGCGGGTGGTCGGGTGCGGGTGGGTGGAAGTGGCCGGTCGGAAGTGGCCGGTCGGGTGCGGGTGGGTGGAAGCGGCCGGTCGGAAGTGGCTGGTCGGGTGCGGGTGGCCGGCGGGGAGCCCGGTGCTCTGGCATGGTGTCGACGTGACCGGGGCGGGACCGGGCGGGGGAGAGGTGGCGGGGTGAGCCTGACCGATGGTGGGGCGGCGGTCTCGGTGGTCGCGGCGATCGCGATCGTCGCCGGGCTGGCCGGGGTGGTGGTCCCCGGCCTGCCGGCGCTGCCGCTGTGCTGGGGCGGGGTGCTGCTCTGGGCGATCTTCAGCGATGCCGGGCCGGGCCGCTGGGCGGTGCTCGGCGCGGCCACCGTGGTCGCCGCCGCCGGTGCTGTGATCAAGTATGCCTGGCCGGGGCGCAACCTCAAGCGCACCGGGGTGCCGACGTCGTCGCTGCTCGTCGGGGGTTTGCTCGGCCTGGTCGGGTTCTTCGTCATCCCGGTGATCGGCCTGGTGATCGGCTTCGTCGGCGGGGTGTGGGGGGCCGAGCGGCTGCGGTTGGGCAGCAACCAGCTCGCCTGGCCGGCGACCGTGCAGGCGTTGAAGGCCGCCGGCCTGTCCATGATGGTGGAGTTCCTGGCCGGCCTGATGATTGCCGCCCTCTGGGTGGCCGGCCTCCTCTTCACCTGACACGCAGGCCGGGCACCGGCAAGATCGACTCACTTGGGCCGATGTTGCGGCATCCGGCCGCCGGGACACCGCAACGTCGACCCAAGCGAGTCGATCAAGACGAGTCGATCGGGGTGGAGTAGGTCGGGACGGCAAGATCGACTCTTCTGGGTCGATGTTGCGGTGTCCGTGCGCGGCGGATACCGCAACATTGGCCCAGGCGAGTGGATCAAGGCGGCAGTGGATCAAGGCGACAGTGGGCAGGGCGGGAGTGGGTGGCGGGGCGGGACGCCCGTCGGGTACGGCACGACGCCGTACGTGAGAGAGAGGTGGACGCCCCGCACCGCCGTGGTGCCGGGCTCCTGCCGAGCGCCCGGCCTCGGCCCGTCGCGATCGGGCCTGGTCACGGGCTCAAGCATCCGTCGGTGCAGTGCCCGGGGCAACCTGATTACCGCCGGGCCGGGCGACGCGTTCTAACGAGTTCGGCACCGGCGACGGATTGACCGTGGTGATCGGCGGGACGAGACTCGGGCGCACTCGCACCGGGATCACCCGGGGCAGTACCGGGTACCACCTCAGGGAGGTGTGCTGTGGCCACAACGCCCCCGCCGACCACCGGGCAGCCGCCGAGCGCCGGCACCGGGCAACCCCCGACCACCGGGCAGCCGCCGAGCGCCGGCACCGGGCAACCCCCGACCACCGGGCAGCCGCCGAGCGCCGGCACCGGGCAACCCCCGACCACCGGGCAGCCGCCGAGCGCCGGCACCGGGCAACCCCCGACCACCGGGCAGCCGCCGAGCGCCGGCACCGGGCAGCCGCCGAGCGCCGGACCACCGCAGGCGCCGGACGACGACGCCCGACGGCTCGCCGAACTCGGCTACCAGCAGGAGTTGCACCGCAAGTGGAGCGGCTTCTCCAACTTCGCCATCTCGTTCTCGATCATCTCGATCCTGGCCGGCTGTTTCACCACCTTCGGCCAGGCGTGGAACAACGGCGGGCCGGTCGCCATCTCCTGGGGCTGGCCGCTGATCTCGCTGTTCATCCTGATCATCGGGTTCTGCCTGGCCGAGTTGGTCTCGGCGTACCCGACCGCCGGGGGGATCTACTGGTGGGCGGCGAAGATGGGCAAGCCGGTGCACGGCTGGTTCACCGGCTGGCTCAACCTGATCGGCCTGGTCGCGGTCACCGCGTCGGTGGACTACGGCTGCGCCACCTTCCTCAACCTGACCCTGTCGGCGCTCTTCGACGGGTGGGAGGGGACGCTGCGGCAGGCATTCGTCCTGTTCGTGATCATCCTGGCCCTGCACGGACTGATCAACATCTTCGGGCACCGGATCATCGACGTACTCCAGAACGTCTCGGTCTGGTGGCACGTGGCCGGCGCCACCGCCGTGGTGGCCATCCTGCTGCTGGTGCCGGACGAGCACCAGAGCTTCCAGTTCGTCTTCACCGAGCGGTTCAACAACTCCGGGTTCGGTGACGGCGACACCGGTGGGTTGACCTTCTGGTTCTACGTGCTGCCGCTGGGATTCCTGCTCACCCAGTACACGATCACCGGCTTCGACGCCTGCGCGCACGTCTCCGAGGAGACCCGGGGCGCGTCGCAGGCCGCCGCGAAGGGGCTGTGGCGGTCGATCTTCTATTCGGCGGTGGGCGGCTGGATCCTGCTGCTGGCGTTCCTGTTCGCCGCCACCGACGTGGACGCGATCAACGCGGCCGGCGGGTTCTCCGGGGCGATCTTCGAATCCGCGTTGACCCCGTTCTTCTTCAAGACGGTCATCATCATCTCCACCATCGGGCAGTTCTTCTGCGGGATGAGCTGCGTGACCTCGATGAGCCGGATGGCGTACGCGTTCAGCCGGGACCGCGCGGTGCCCGGCTGGCGGCTCTGGTCCAAGGTCGACCGTAACGGCACCCCGGCCAACGCGATCATCGGAGCGACGCTGGCCGGCCTGGTGCTCACCCTGCCGGCGCTCTATCAGAGCGACGGTGTCCCGGTCGCCTTCTACGCGGTGGTGTCGGTGGCGGTGATCGGCCTCTACCTGTCCTTCGTCATCCCGATCGCGCTGCGGCTGCGGATGGGGGACCGGTTCGAGCCGGGGCCGTGGACGCTCGGGCGCAAGTACAAGTTGTTCGGCTGGATCGCGGTGGTCGAGATCGTGATCATCTCGGTCTACTTCGTGCTGCCGATCGTGCCGGCCGGAATGCCCGGCAACAACGGGTTCAGCTGGTCGGCGGTGAACTACGCGCCGCTGGCCGTCGGCGGGGTGCTGCTCGGGGTGGGCATCTGGTGGTACGCCTCGGCCCGGAAGTGGTTCACCGGCCCGCGCCGTACCGTCGACGTACCCGGGTCGGGGGCGCATGCGGCGGCGGACGCCGCGCGGGCCGACGGACCGGCCTGACCGCGAACGTCCCGGTCGCCGACGGTACGGAGCGGCAGCCCCTGGTGGAGCCCTGTAGGTTCCGGCCAGGGGCTGCCCGGTTGCCGGCGGACGTCCCGTCGGCGCGGGTCAGGATGTCAGAGATAGATGCTGTTGCTGAAGGTGAGCGGAATGAAGGTGGTCGGGCCGCCGTAGCTCCAGGTGATGAAGGCGTCCGCGCCCGTTTTGTATTCGCCGCTGGACCGGGGGTACTCGGTGTCCGCGGTCGTGGTGGTGGTGCTGTAGTTCGTGTAGGTGTTGTAGGTGACCTGGGTGCCGTAGCGGAACAGGGCGACCTCGACCTGGGCCGCGTAGACGGGGTAGGTGCACCGGACCGTCGCGAGGCCCTCCTCACCGCCACCGTACGGGCCGCCGTAGTAGACGAACGGGGTGCTCGGGGTCAGCGTGCAGGTGACGGTGATGGAACCGACGGTCCCCGTCACGGAGGTCGAGGCGAGGGTGCCGTAGGAACCCGCCGACGGGCCGGTGGCCCCGGCGGAGAGCGGGGCGAGGCGGCCGGCCGTCGCGCCGCCGGTGGCGGACGATCCCGCCGAGGGCTTCGCGGCGTCGGCCCCGGCGGCACGGGGTGCCGCCTGGGTCGGGCTGGCCACCGCGAGCAGCGCGGCGGAAACGGCGATCGCCACCAGGGCGGCGAGGGCCCGGGGCTTCCCACTCAGACGTACTCTCGTCATTACGCGTCCTTCGGTGCGTCGTGATGGAACAGTTCGGGCATTTCTGGGCCGGCCGGGTGCGACCGATTCGGCCGGACATCCGCTCTCCGTTGACGTGGTCGACGCATTTCGCGCGGATACGCAGATGGTCATCGGAAAAGCGGGCTGGTGGGTCGACCGATAATGTGCCGGGCGTCGCACCCGATCGAATCCGAGTCTGGCAAGGGTTCAACTTCCGTGCAAGGTGGCTGCGCGATTACCGATCCGAGTGCCGGGTATTTGTCCGAACGGATGAGCAGGGTGTCGTGTCGCACCTTTCCCGTGCTTGGGAAAAGCGTTTCCGTTGTGGTGCGCACGACAATTCCCGCTCGTCTCGCGGGGGAGCCGCGTCCAGTCCCGCGTCGGCGTCCGGGCGCGGCGAACCATCGCGGGGCGGGTTCGGCACGGCGGGCCGGGCGGCCGGGGACGGCCCCGGGCCGGGTCGGTGCGCCCGAAGGTGGTGGGTTTGCCGGGACGCCCGAACGGGGCATTGACGGTGATCCGCTAGGCCCGGTAGACCTTGGTGATGGAGGCGCACGGATGAGGAAAGCCCCGCTCACGTTGGAACAGCTCCGGGTCGCCGTCGCCGAGGGCGAGATCGACACGGTGGTGCTCGCCCTGACCGACATGCAGGGCCGCCTCCAGGGCAAACGGTTCCACGCCCCGTTCTTCCTCGACCAGGTGGTGGCCAACGGCAGCGAGGGCTGCAACTACCTGCTCGCCGTGGACGTCGACATGAACACCGTCGACGGCTACGCGATGTCGAGCTGGGAACGCGGCTACGGCGACTTCGCCATGCGCCCCGACCTGTCCACCCTGCGCCGGATGCCGTGGCAGCCGGGCAGCGTCCTGCTCCTGGCCGACCTGGAGTGGCTGGACGGCTCCGGCCCGGTGGTCGCCTCGCCCCGGCAGATCCTGCGCCGCCAACTCGACCGGCTGGCCGACCACGGGCTGACCGGGTACGCCGGCACCGAGCTGGAGTTCGTCCTCTACCGCGACTCGTACGAGGAGGCCTGGCAGCGCGGCTACCGCGACCTCACCCCGGCCAACCAGTACAACGTCGACTACTCGCTGCTCGGCACCGCCCGGGTGGAGCCGCTGCTGCGCCGCATCCGCACCGAGATGGCCGGCGCGGGGCTCACCCCGGAGAGCGCCAAGGGCGAGTGCAACCTCGGCCAGCACGAGATCGCCTTCCGCTACGACGAGGCGGTGGCCTGCGCCGACCACCACGTGATCTACAAGAACGGGGCCAAGGAGATCGCCGCCCAGGAGGGTGTGTCGATCACCTTCATGGCCAAGCCGAACGCCCGGGAGGGCAACTCCTGCCACATCCACTTCTCGCTGCGTGACGTCGACGGCCGCTCGGCGATGCTCGGTGACGGGCCGGCCCAGCTCAGCGTGACCGGCCAGCGGGTGCTGGCCGGGCTGCTCGCCACGATGCGGGAGATGAGCCTGCTCTTCGCCCCGAACATCAACTCCTACAAGCGTTACCAGCCCGGCTCGTTCGCGCCGACCGCGCTGCGCTGGGGCACCGACAACCGCACCTGCGCGCTGCGGCTGGTCGGCCACGGGCAGGGCATGCGGGTGGAGAACCGGGTGCCCGGCGCGGACGTCAACCCGTACCTGGCGATCGCCGCCCTGGTCGCCGGGGCGGTGCACGGCATCGAGCAGGAGCTGGAGCTGGCCGACGAGTGCACCGGCAACGCCTACGACGACCCGACCGCCGAACGGGTCCCGGCCACCCTCCGCGACGCGCTGACCCTCTGGGAGGGCTCCGAGACCGCCCGGACGGCCTTCGGCCCCGAGGTGCACGCCCACTACGCCAACATGGCCCGGATCGAGCTGGCCGCCTTCGACGCCGCCGTCACCGACTGGGAACTGACCCGGGGTTTCGAACGGCTCTGACCCCTGCCGCGTCCGCAGCCGCCGTGCGATCGTGGTGCGGGGCCGGACGCCGGGGCTCCGGGACCGACGAGGAAGGGCGGACGCGGTGACGCAGGTGCTCGATCCGGCCAGCGGGACGGTGGTCGCGGAGGTGCCGGCGACCGGGCCGGGGGAGGTGGACGCCGCGATCGCGCGGGCGGCCGCCGCGTTCGAGACGTGGCGGCAGGTCGCGCCCGGGGACCGGGGACGCCTCCTGCGGCGGTTCGCCGCGCTGGTTGACACCCACCGCGAGGAGTTGGCGCAGCTGGAGGTGCGCAACGCGGGGCACACCATCGGCAACGCGCGCTGGGAGGCGGGCAACGTCCGCGACGTGCTCGACTACTACGCGGGGGCGCCGGAGCGGCTGACCGGGCAGCAGATCCCGGTGCCCGGCGGCTGGGACGTCACGTTCCACGAGCCGCTCGGTGTGGTCGGGGTGATCGTGCCGTGGAACTTCCCGATGCCGATCGCCGGCTGGGGTTTCGCCCCGGCGCTGGCCGCCGGCAACACGGTGCTGCTCAAGCCCGCCGAGCTGACCCCGCTGACCGCGCTGCGGCTGGCCGAACTGGGGTTGGCCGCCGGCCTGCCGGAGGGCGTGTTCACCGTGCTGCCAGGCCGCGGCGACGTGGTCGGCGAGCGCTTCGTCACCCATCCGGCCGTCCGCAAGGTCTGCTTCACCGGCTCCACCGAGGTCGGCACCCGGATCATGGCCGGCTGCGCCGCGCAGGTGAAGCGGGTCACCCTGGAGCTGGGCGGCAAGAGCGCCAACCTGGTCTTCGCCGACGCCGACCTGGCGAAGGCGGCGGCCACCGCGCCGTACGCGGTGTTCGACAATGCCGGCCAGGACTGCTGCGCCCGCTCCCGCATCCTGGTGCAGCGCCCGGTCTACGACCGGTTCCTGGAACTGCTCGAACCGGCGGTACGGGCGTTCCGGGTGGAGGACCCGGCCGCCGAGACCGCCGAGATGGGCCCGCTGATCTCGGCCGCGCACCGGGACCGGGTCGCCGGCTACCTCGACGGCGCGACGGTCGCCTTCACCGGCACCCGCCCCGACGGCCCCGGCTTCTGGCACGCCCCGACGGTGCTGCTCGCCGACTCCCCGGCCGACCGGCACTGGCGGGAGGAGATCTTCGGGCCGGTCGTCTCGGTGCTCCCGTTCGACGACGAGGCCGATGCGGTCCGGCTCGCCAACGACACCGAGTACGGCCTGTCCGGCTCGATCTGGACCCGGGACGTCGGGCGGGCGCTGCGGCTGGCCCGCGCGGTGGAGGCGGGCAACCTGAGCGTCAACTCGCACTCCTCGGTGCGCTACTGGACCCCGTTCGGTGGGATGAAACGTTCCGGGCTCGGCCGTGAGCTGGGACCGGACGCGTTGCACGCCTTCACCGACGTCAAGAACGTCTTCATCAGCACAGAGGAGTGAGGCGCGTGCAGGGTCGGCTACAGGACCGGATCGCCGTGGTGACCGGGGCGGGCAGCGGGATCGGGTTGGCCACCGTGCGGCGGTTCGCCGCCGAGGGGGCCCGGGTGGTCTGCGTCGACATCGACGCCGAGGCCGGTGGCCGGGCCGCCGAGGAGGTCGGCGGGGAGTACGTCCACACCGACGTGGCCGACGAGGCGGCCGTGCGGAGCCTCTTCGACGGGGTCGCCGAGCGGCACGGCCGGGTCGACGTGGCGTTCAACAACGCCGGCATCTCCCCGCCCGACGACGACTCGATCCTCGACACCGGTCTGGACGCCTGGGAGCGGGTGCTGCGGGTCAACACCACCAGCGTCTACCTGTGCTGCAAGTACGCCATCCCGCACATGCGCCGGCAGGGCAAGGGCTCGATCATCAACACCGCCTCCTTCGTGGCGCTGATGGGGGCGGCCACCTCGCAGATCGCGTACACCGCGAGCAAGGGCGGGGTGCTGGCGATGACCCGGGAGTTGGGCGTGCAGTTCGCCCGGGAGGGCATCCGGGTCAACGCGCTCTGCCCCGGCCCGGTCGCCACCCCGCTGCTGCTGGAGCTGTTCGCCGCCGACCCGGAGCGGGCCGCCCGCCGCCTCGTCCACGTGCCGATGGGCCGGTTCGGCGCACCGGAGGAGATCGCCGCCGCGGTGGCGTTCCTGGCCAGCGACGACGCGTCGTTCATGACCGCCGCGCAGTTCGTGGTCGACGGCGGCATCACCGGCGCGTACGTCACCCCCCTGTGAGCGGGCCGGCTGGTGATCCCGCCGGGCCGCCGGTCCGCGCCGCCCGGCCCGGGGAGACCGGCCGGCGGTCCCGTCCGCTGATCGGGATCACCGGGTACGTCGAGCCGGCGAGCTGGGCGGTCTGGCGGGGCGTCCCGGCGTCGCTGGTGCCGCAGGCGTACGTCCGTTCGGTGACCGCCGCCGGTGGTCGGGCCGTGGTGCTGCCCCCGGACGACCTGGATGCCGACGTGGTCGACGTCCTGGACGGGCTGCTGCTGGCCGGCGGCGCGGACGTCGGCCCGGAGCGGTACGGCCAACCGGTGGACCCGCGCACCGAGCCCCGGCCGGACCGGGACGCCGGGGAGTCGGCCCTGCTGGCCGCCGCGCTCGCCGTCGACCTGCCGGTGCTTGGGGTGTGCCGGGGCATGCAGTTGCTGGCCGTCGCGCATGGCGGGTCGCTGCACCAGCACCTGCCGGACGTGGTGGGGCACGACCGGCACCGCCCCGCCCCCGGGGTGTACGGGGCGCACCCGGTCCGGTTCGCTCCGGGGAGCCGGACGGCGGCGGTGCTGGCCGGGGTGGACCGGGTCAACTCGTACCACCATCAGGCGGTGGCCGACCCGGGTCGGCTCACCGTCACCGGCTGGGCCGACGACGCGGTGGTGGAGGCGGTGGAGGACCCGGCGCGACGGTTCCTGCTGGGGGTGCAGTGGCATCCGGAGAACGATGACGACCCGCGCCCGGTGACCGCCCTGGTCCGGGCGGCCCGGGGATCCTGACGCTGTCCTACAATGCAGGAAAGTTGTCCCGGAATTCGGTCGGCGACGGAAGGGTGGACAGCATGGGGACGGTGTATCCGGCGCTCGACGGGCGGCTGCGGGAGTTCGTCGAGGCGCAGCCGATGTTCTTCGTGGCCACCGCGCCCAGTGGCGCGCAGGGGCACGTCAACGTCTCGCCCAAGGGGATGCGGGGCACCTTCGTGGTGCTCGGCCCGCACCGGGTGGCCTGGCTCGACTACCACGGCAGTGGTGCGGAGACGATCGCCCACCTGCGGGACAACGGTCGGATCACGCTGATGTTCTGCGCCTTCGACGGCCCGCCGAAGATCCTCCGGCTGCACGGGCGGGGTGTCGCCACCCCCGTCACCGACCCGGGCTTCGGCGCGTTGCTGGCCGACTTCCCCGACCCGCCGGACCTGCACGCCGTCCGGGCCGTGATCGGGGTGACGGTGGAGCGGGTCAGCGACTCCTGCGGCTACGCGGTGCCCCAGATGGACTATCGCGGCGACCGGGACCTGTTGCTCACGTCACACTCCCGGCGCACCGCCGAGGATCTGGTCACCTACCGCGCGACCAGGAACGCCGCCAGCATCGACGGCCTGCCGGTCTTCTGAGTCCTGCCCGGCTGTGCCCCCGCCGGTCCCACCGTGCAGGGACGGGCAGTTGGCGGCAGGATGAGGCGCGGGTTACCAGCGTCTGCCGGAACCCATGCGTTACGTTCCTGATCCGTCGGGGTAGAAGACGGGACGCGGTCGGCGTCAGCCGAGGCGTTTGGGGGGGCACGACCGGCCGAAGCAGGGGGCGCGGATGAGCTCGGCCCACGGGGGCGAGGACGGCCGAGGGGTGTCCGCACTGTCCGCCGACCGCACCCTCCCGCCATGGCTGGCCGGGGCCTTCGCGGCGGGTGGCGAGATGGGCCGCCGGCTGCGCGAACACGACTGGGCGGCCAGCCCGTTGGGGAGCCCCGACACCTGGCCGGCGGCGCTGAGCCACGCGGTCGGCATGCTGCTCTCGTCCCGGGCCCAGATCGTGATGTTCTGGGGCCCCGAGCAGTTGGCCTTCTACAACGACGCCTACCGGCCCACCATCGGCGACAAGCACCCGCACGCGCTCGGCCGGCCGGCGCGGGAGCACTGGGTGGAGACCTGGGAGGTGCTCGGCCCGCTGCTGGACGGGGTACGCCGCACCGGCGAGTCCTACCGGGGCGAGGACCACCCGTTTCTGCTCGACCGGCACGGCTTCGTCGAGCAGGTCTACTTCGACATCTCCTACGACCCGATCCGGGACGACGACGGCAGCGTCAACGGCGTCTTCTGCTTCGTCAACGAGACCACCGGCCGGGTCATCGGGGAACGTCGACTGCGGGCGCTGGCCGAACTCGGTTCCCGGCTCGGCGCGGCCAGCAGCATGGCGGAGCTGGGACAGCTCACGGCGGCGGTGCTGGACGGGTACCGGGCGGACGTACCCTTCGCCCTGATCCACCTGACCGACGAGACCGGCCGGCCGGTGCTGGCCGGAGTCAGCGGCGTCGATCCGGCCCGGGTGCCGGCCGAGCTGCCCGCGGCGCTGTCCCGGGTCGCCGCCGGTGGGGTCGCCGCCGAGATCGACGTGGCCGCGCTGTTCGGCACGGTGCCGGACGGCGTCGCCGAGCGGGCCCTGGTGCTGCCGCTGACGGCCACCAGTGAGCCGGCCGGGGCGCTGGTGGTCGGCCGGTCCGACCGGCTGCCGTGCAACGACGAGCACCGCGACTTCGTCGGCCTGATCGCCGCGCAGGTCTCCCGGTTGGTCGGCCAGCAGCGGGTGTACGAGCAGGAGCGGGCCCGCGCCGCCGAACTGGCCGCGCTGGACCGCGCCAAGACCAACTTCTTCGCCAACGTCAGCCACGAGTTCCGCACCCCGCTGACCCTGGTCCTCGGCCCGTTGGAGGACATGCTGGCCGACCCGACGCTGCCCGCGTCGCACCTCGACCGGCTCACCGTGATGCACCGCAATGCGCTGCGCCTGCTCAAGCTGGTCAACACGGTGCTCGACTTTTCCCGGCTGGAGTCCGGCCGGCTGGCCGCCCACTACCAGCCCACCGACCTCGCGGAGTACACCTCCCGGCTGGCCAGCACCTTCCGCTCCGCGATGGCGCGGGCCGGGCTGCGGCTCGTGGTGGACTGCCCGCCGCTGCCCGCACCGGTCTTCCTGGACCGGGACATGTGGGAGAAGATCGTCCTCAACCTGCTCTCCAACGCGCTGAAGTTCACCTTCGACGGGGAGATCCGGGTGCGGGTGCGCACGGTGGACGGCGCGGCCCGGCTGGAGGTGTCCGACACCGGGGTGGGCATCGTCGCCGGGGAACTGCCGCACGTCTTCGAGCGGTTCCACCGGGTGCCGGGGGCGCGGTCACGCACCCACGAGGGCACCGGGATCGGGCTGGCCCTGGTCCGGGAGCTGGCCGAGATGCACGGCGGCACGGTGGTCGCCGCGAGCCGGGTCGACCAGGGCAGCACCTTCACGGTGACCGTGCCGTTCGGCACCGCGCACCTGCCCGCCGACCGGGTCGCCGACGCCGCGCCGCTGCCCACCGCCGGGTCGTCGCAGGCGTCGCTCTACGTCGCGGAGACCGCGTGGTGGACCGACGGCGGGCAGGTCGCCCCGACCGGCGGCGGCACCGGGCGGGCGGGCCGGGTCCTGCTCGCCGACGACAACGCCGACCTGCGCGAACACGTCACCCGCCTGCTCAGCCCCGAGTACGAGGTGGTGGCCGTGCCGGACGGCGTGGTGGCCCTCCAGGAGGCCACCGGGAGCCCCTTCGACCTGGTGCTCACCGACGTGATGATGCCCCGGCTGGACGGTTTCGGCCTGGTCACCGCGTTGCGGGCGAACCCGGGCACCCGGCACGTGCCGATCGTGCTGCTCTCCGCGCGGGCCGGCTCCGCCGAGGTGGGCGCCGGCCTCTCGGTGGGCGCCGACGACTACCTCACCAAGCCGTTCTCCGGCGCGGAGCTGATCGCCCGGGTCCGGGCCAACGTCGAGCTGGGTCAGCTGCGCGGGCAGATCATCCGCCGGCTGCGGGCGCTCGCCGACGCGGCCGTGGCGGTCAACACCGCGAAGTCCACCGCCGAGGTGGTCCAGGTCGCCGCCCGGCACGCCCTGCACCTGGCCGAGGCGGCCCGGGTGCTGGTCACCACGGTCACCGGCGCACGCCACGAGGCCGACGGTGGCGGCGCCGCTGCCACCGAGCCGTCGCAGGTGCTGCCACTGACCGGCACCGCCGGTGGGCAGCTCGGTGAGCTGCGGGTCTGGCGTCGCGAGGGCGACAGCACCGACCAGGCCGCCGTCGCGGAGCTGGCCCGCCTGGTCGGGGTACGGCTGGAGAACGCCCAGCTCTACGAGGCCGAACACCGCATCGCCACCACCCTCCAGCACAGCCTGCTGCCCCGGTCGCTGCCCCAGTTGCCCGGAGCGCTGGTGGCCAGCCGCTACCTGCCCGGCAGCACCGACGTCGAGGTCGGCGGCGACTGGTACGACGTGATCGGCATCGGCGACGACGAGGTGGTGCTGGTCATCGGCGACGTGGTCGGCAAGGGCGTCCGGGCCGCCGCGGCGATGGGTCAGCTCCGCAACGGCCTGCGGGCGTACCTGCTGGAGGGGTACGACCCGGGACAGTCGTTGACCCGGCTCAACCGGCTGGTCGGCTCGACCGAGCGGCAGTCGTTCGCCACCGTGTTCTGCCTCTCCTTCGCGGTGCGCACCGGCCGGCTGCGGTACGCCAGCGCCGGTCATCCGTCCCCCCTGCTGATCCGAGGAGACGACGTGGCATTCCTGCACGAGCGGGCTCTCGGGCCGCCGATCGGGGCGATCGCCGGCACCGACTACCGCACCGTCGAGGGCGAACTCGCCCCCGGCGGTCGGCTGTTGCTCTACACCGACGGCCTGATCGAGGACCGTCAGGCCGGCATCGACGCGGCACTGGCCCAACTCCGGGCGGACGCCGGCACCGGCGGTGAGCACATCACCGACCTGGTGGACGCGGTGGTGCGGCGGGTCGACGGGCGCACCCGGCACGACGACGTCGCGGTGCTGGCCCTGGAGGCCGCCGAGCTGAACCGCTTCGCGCTGCGGCTGCCCGCCGACCCGACCCAGCTGAGCGTGCTGCGCAAGCGACTGGAGGACTTCCTGGTCGCCCACTCCGTCGGCGAGAACGACCTGTTCGACCTGATCGTCGCCGTCTCCGAGGCCGCCGCCAACGCCATCGAGCACCCGGTCGCGCCGGTCCGGCCGATGATCGGCGTCGAGGTCACGATCGTCGACCGCACGGTGGTGGCGACGGTGCGCGACAGCGGCCGGTGGCGCGAGTCGACCGGGGCGGGTTTCCGGGGCCGGGGACTCGCGTTGATCGAGGCGCTGGGCGAGCTGACGGTACGGCGTACCGACGAGGGGACCGAGGTGTCGCTGCGCCGCCGGCTGGCCGACTGAGCCGGGCCGGCGCGGACCCCCTGGGTGGGCGTCGGTGGCGCGGGCCGGGCGCGGCGCGGATGTGGAACCGGTCGGTCAGGTCGGGCGGAGCCAGTCCTGACCGCCGAGGCCGGAGATCTCCAACACCCGGCTGACCTGCCGGGACGGGAACACGGTCAGCGCGCCGGGAAACCGCCGGGCGAGCTGGACCACGGCGTGGATGGCGGCGGAGTCGAAGAAGGTGACCGCGCGCAGATCCAGGGTGACCTGCCGGGCCGGCTCCCGCAGGGCGGTCTGCATCATGGTGCCGGCGGTGGCCATGTCGACCTCACCGGTCACCGTGACGTGGACATGGTCACCTGCCAGCTCCGCGCTCGCGGAGAACACGGGAGGTGCGCCCCCTAGATCCACGAAGCCACAATGGCACAGCCCGGTGGCCACAGCAACAACCGACGGGCCGGGCACGGCACGGCGGTCCGGACGCCCGGAGATAGTCTGTCGTCATGACCGTCCGTGCCCCGTTGACCCCAGGCACGCTCTCCCCGTGGCGAGCGGTCCCTGGCCACATCGCCCGACCGGAGTACGTGGGCAAGAAGCAACCACAGCAGTGGCGCGGCTCGCACGTGCAGACCCCGGAGACCATCGAGAAGATGCGGGTCGCCGGCCGGTTGGCGGCGCAGGCCACCCAGCTCGCCGGTGCGCACTGCAAGCCCGGGGTGACCACCGACGAGATCGACCGGGTGGTGCACGAGTTCCTCGTCGACCACGGCGCGTACCCCTCGACGCTGGGCTACAAGGGCTTCCCCAAGTCCTGCTGCACCAGCATCAACGAGGTCATCTGCCACGGCATCCCCGACTCCACAGTGCTCGCCGACGGCGACATCATCAACGTCGACGTCACGGCCTACCTCGACGGGGTGCACGGCGACACCGACGCCACCTTCTGCGTGGGCGCGGTCAGCGAGGAGGCCCGGGTGCTGGTCGAACGCACCCACGAGGCGATGATGCGGGGCATCCGGGCGGTCCGCCCCGGCCGGCAGATCAACGTCATCGGCCGGGTCATCGAGTCGTACGCCAAGCGGTTCGGCTACGGGGTGGTCCGCGACTTCACCGGCCACGGCATCGGCGAGGCGTTCCACAGCGGCCTCTACGTGCCGCACTACGACAGCCCCCGGCCGACGGACGTGATGGAGCCGGGCATGACCTTCACCATCGAGCCGATGATCACCCTCGGCACCTACCAGTACGACATGTGGGACGACGGCTGGACGGTCGTCACCAAGGACCGCCGGTGGACCGCCCAGTTCGAGCACACCATCGTCGTCACCGACGACGGCCACGAGATCCTCACCCTGCCGTGACCGAAACCCCGGCGGCGCTGCGGGAGGCGCACCACGCGGACGTGTCCGGCGGATGGCTACGGCCGGCCGTCTTCGGCGCGATGGACGGGCTGGTCACCAACATCGCCCTGATCGCCGGGGTCGGCGGCGGTGGGGTGTCCCCGCACAGCATCGTGCTGACCGGCACCGCCGGCCTGGTCGCCGGCGCCATCTCGATGGGCCTGGGCGAATACACCAGCGTCCGTTCGGCCAACGAGCAGGTCGCCGCCGAGGTGGCCAAGGAACGGCGCGAGCTGGAACGGCATCCGGAGGCCGAGGCCCGCGAGCTGTCCGACGCCTGGGTGGCCCGGGGCCTGCCCCGCGACCTGGCCGACCAGGTCGCCGAGGCGGTGCGCCGCAACCCGGAGGAGGCGCTGCGGGTGCACGTCCGGGAGGAGTTGGGCGTCGACCCCGACGAACAACCCAGCCCCTGGGCGGCGGCGATCTCGTCGTTCCTCTGCTTCTCCATCGGCGCGTTGATCCCGCTGCTGAGCTACCTGCTCGGCTCCACCAGCCTCGTGTTGGCGCTCGCCGTCGGCGGGGTGGGACTCTTCGTGGCCGGGGCGGTCGTGGCCCGGTTCACCCACCGCCCGTGGTGGTCCGGCGGGCTGCGGCAGTTGCTGCTCGGCGCGGCGGCGGCCGGTGCGACCTACCTGATCGGGATGCTGATCGGGGTCCAGGGCGGTCTCGGCTAGACCGTTGTCGCCGGCAGGGTCGGTCGTCGCGGCCGGTCAGTTGGTCCGCCGGTGCCGGTGCCGGTGCCGGTGCCAGTGCCAGTGCCGGGGCTCAGCGGGTGAGCAGGTCGTCCACCGTGCCGTCGACCGGTCGGCCCCGGGCGGCCAGCTCCTCGGCCTGCCCGGTCAGCACCCGGCCCACCTCGGTCATGTCCGCACCGGCCAGCCCGGTACGCCGTACCGCGTCCCCCGGGTCCCGGAAGTAGGTGCGGCTGAGCAGCCCGTTGACCGTGGCCGCCGCCAGCCGGGCCTCGGCGAGCATCACCAGCGCCTGGTCGGTCTCGTACCACTCGGCGAGCCGGGCGGCGCGGGCGTGCGCCGCCCAGCCCGGGTACCAGGCGTCCCGCGCGGCGGCGCTGAACTCGGCCGGCCGGGCCCGCGCCAACCGGCCCAGGTGCTCGTCGCGCAGGGTCCGCAACCAGCCGGTCGGGTCGTACAGCGCAACGGTGGTGACGTAGCGGTCGGCGGTCAGCGGCCAGCGCGGGGTCAGCGTCCGGGCCCGCCGCAGGTGGTCGTCGGCACCGGTGACGGTCAGTTCGACAAGCACCCCGTCGATCCGTCGGCTCGACGGATCCGGCCCGCCGCCCGCCCGGTAGGTGACCAGCAGTAACCCGACCTCGGCGTCCCCGCCGCCGTCGTCGTCGCCGTGCGCCAACGGGCCGTGCACGGCCACCGCGAGGATGTCCGCCGGGAAGCGCCGCCGCGCCGCGTCGGCCGTCCGCCCGGCGACCTGCCAGCGCGGATCGTCCGGGTCCACCCCGGCCGCCGGCTCCGGCAGCGTCACTGTCGACCGGGGCCGGTCGGGGCCAGCCGGAAGATGTGGATCTCCCGGCCGCCGGCCCGCCGCACGTACGTCCGGTACGCCGGCCACTCGGTGACCAGCAACTGCCAGAGCCGCTCCCGCTCGGCCCCGGTGGCCAGATCGGCCCGGACGGCGACCCGGCGACCCTTGACGGCCACCTCCGCCTGGGGCCGGGCGCGCAGGTTGAGCACCCAACCCGGCTGGCGCGGCTGGCCCCAGTTGGACCCGATCACCACGAAACCGTCGCCGTCCGGCACGTACAGCAGGGGGTTGCTGCGGGGCAGCCCGGAGCGGTGTCCGGTGGTCGTGATGATCAGCGAGGGGACCAGCCCCAGCGCCACCACCCGGCCCCGGGTGAGCCGTCCGACCAACCGGTCGGCGGGGACCAGCAGCCGCATGGCGGTGCCGAACCACTCGTGGTGACCGAGCCGGCGGGTGAGGGTTCCGAGTACGGGCACCCGGTCAGTGTGCCTGGTCGTGGCGGTGTCCGCACCCACCGGTCGGGTCGCACCGGTGGCGGCGGGCCCGTCCGGCCCGCCGCGGTCGGCACTCGGTCCCACCGGCGCTCAGTCCAACCGGCGTTCGACCGCGAGGCGGGAGCGGGTGAACAGGCCGGCGCCGAGCATCGCCACCAACGGCACCACCACCAGCACCCCGAGGGTCTGCCAGGGCACCACCATCGGGTACGGCAGCTGGACGGGCCACGCCGCGGCGTACTGGCGGTTCACCGAGGTCAGGATGATCAGTGCGGAGGCGAGGCCGGCGGCGATGCCGAGCACCGAACCCACCACGGCGATCACCCCCGCCTGGCAGAGCGAGAGCACCCGGCGTACCCGGGGACTGGCGCCCACCGCGGCGAGCGTGGAGAGGTCCCGACGACCCTCCGCCGCCGCGAGCCCGGTGGCCACCCCGGCGGCGCCCACCGTGATCACCCCGGCGGCGACGGCCAGCAGGAGCAGCACCGGCCGCTGCTCGGAGGCGGGCGGGCCGCGTTCCACCTGCGGCGACACCGCCACCATCGGCCGCAGCGCGGTGACGAGCCGGTCGATCTGTGCCGGGGCTGGCGCGGCGGGGGTGTCGACGGCGTAACCGATCTGCCTCGTGGTCAGGCCGGCCCGGCCGGCGGCGGCCGGCGAGAGCACCAACCGGTCGAGGGGCAGCCCGCTGCGCAGCAGGTGCCCGGGGAGGGTGACGGTGGTCTCCCGCGACGGACCGGAGCCGGCGGGCGACCGGGTGACCCGGATCGTGAGCCGGCCGTTGGTCAGGTACCGGGGATCGGTCACCACGGCGGCACCGGCGTGCAGCGCGGCCGTCGCCGCCGCCAGTTCGTCCGGTGGGGCGCCGCTGATCACCCCGAGGGCGTTGCCGTCGTCGACCAGGGCGGGCAGGTAGAACCCGCCCACCACGCGCACCGGCGGGACGCAGCGCGGATCGGCCAGGGCCTGCCGGCGCACCGCCGCCGTGTCGTACGACTCCCCGTCGTAGGGGCAGACCTGTTCCGGCGGCAGCGCCGGCGCCACCGAGCAGTAGCCGCCCTGTTCCTCCTCGACACAGGCCGGCACCGCCAGCGACCGCACCGCGTCGGTCCCCAGACCGGCCCGGATCCGCTCGGTGACCAGTGCCAACGGGGGCAGCGGATCGGTGCCGTCGCGGTCCGCCCGCAACAGCAGCACCCGCCCCGGCGGCATGCCCGGCAGCCACTCCGCCCGGTTGCGCGCGTCGTCACTGGCCACGTAGACGCCGAGGGCGACGCTGCCGGCGACGGCGGCCATCACCGCCGAGATGGCCGGGGCGGCCGAGGAGCGGTTACGGCTGGCGTCGCGCAGCGCGATCCGGGGCGCCGGTGGCAGCAACCGACCGAGCTGGGCGAGCAGCCCGATCAGTGTGGGAGTGGCGAAGACGAGGCCCAGCTCACCCAGGATCAGCCCGGTCAGGACCAGTGGGGTGTTGCTCCGGCCGGCCCCGAGGAAGGCGGCTCCGGTGCCCAGCGCGGTGAGCACCACCCCGAGGACCAGCCAGCGCCGGCGGTGCGGCGGCACGGCCCGGCGACCGGCCAACCCGGCCACCACGTCCTGCCGGGCGGCGGTCAGCGCCGGGGCGAGCGCGGCCAGCATCCCGGCCAGTACCGCGACGGCCGCGATCGCGGCGAGCGCCGCCGGGAAGACCCGGTATCCGCCGCTGCGCGCGGTGAGCACGTAGACCTCGACCAGCGGCCGGCCGACCAGGGCGGCGGAGACCCCGAGCAGCAGCCCGAGCGCCGCCCCGAGCCCGCCGAGGACCACGCCGTCGGCGAGCACGATCCGCCGTAGGTGCACCGGGTCGCCGCCGGCCACCGCGACCAGTGCCAGGTCCCGCCGCCGCCGGCGGACCCCGACGGCGAAGGCCGGACCGACCAGCAGGACGACCTCCAGCAGGCCGAGCCCACCGACCAGCACCGTGTTGCTCGCCGCCACCGGGTCGGGCAGGGCGGCGCGTGGTTCCTGCGTGTCGGACGGCTGCCCGCTGGGCACCGGTGTCCGGGCGCTGACCGTGACGCCGTGCGCGTTGAGCCGCTCCACCAGGGCGGCGTCCGGCGCGCCGGGGAGGTCGACCAGCCAACTGTCGTCCTGGCCACCACGACTGATGCGGGCCAGGCCGCCCCGGGTCAGGGCCACCACCTCGCCCAGTTGGTCGGGGAACTCCACCACGCCGACCACCCGCCAGGGGCGGGAACCGTCGGCGGCGGCGACCGTCCCACCGACCCGTACGCCCAGTTGCCTGGCGGCCCGTTCGCTGACCGCTACCTCGTCGGTGGCGGTGGGCACCCGGCCGGACCGCAGGCGCACCGTCGACCGGGGCAGCGGGTCCGTGAGGTCCAGCGCCCGCCCGTCCAGGGTGGTGGTCCGCTCACCGATCCGGACCTCGAACGGCACCCACCAGCTGACCCGGCTGGCCCGGCTACCCGGGGGCAGCAGCGCCTCGACCTCCGCCTGGCTCGCCGGCCGCTCCCGGGCCACCAGTTCCCCCTCGCGGGCCCAGCTCGACTCACCCCAGGGGTCCTGCTGGAGCGGGTTCTCCGCCAACCAGCGCAGCTCGACGTCGGCGGCACCGAGCCGCTGGTCGAACTGTTCCACCCGGGTGAGGTCGGCCATGTCGTAGGTGACCGCGACGAAACTCAACGCCAGCACGGGCAGCGCGATCATCGCCAGCACCAGGGCGGTGCGCCCCCGGGCCCGGCGGGCCTCCCGCCGGGCGATCCGCAGCGCCGCCCGCCACGACCCGACCGTCTCGCCGAGCCGACCGGACAGTCCGGGCCGGCGTCGCGGGCCGGCCGGGGCGAGGGGACCGGTCGATCCGGCGGCCGGGTCCGGTCGGGGCCGCTGGTCCGCCCGATCGGTCCGGTCGACCCGGGTGGGGTGGTGCGGCCGGTCGGGGCGGTGCGGCCCGCTCACCGGCCGCTGCCCGAGAGCAGGTGCTCGACCCCGGTCAGTGGGGCGGTGGAGTCGACCATGACGCCGTCGCGGAGGAAGACCACCCGGTCCGCCCAGCCCGCGTGCCGGGCCTCGTGGGTCACCAGCACCCCGGCCGCGCCCGCGTCGACCCGGCGGCGCAGCAGGTGCAGCACCGCCTCCCCGGTCTGCGAGTCCAGCGCCCCGGTGGGCTCGTCGGCCAGCACCAGCCGCCGCTCGCCGACCAGTGCCCGGGCGATCGCCACCCGTTGCTGCTGACCCCCGGACATCTGGTCCGGGAAGCGTGCGCCGAGTCCGGTCAGGTTCACCTCGTCCAGGGCCGCCAGAGCGGCCCGCCGGGCCTGCCGCACCCCGACGCCGTCGAGTTCGAGGGGGAGGGCGATGTTCTCCACGGCGGTGAGGCTGCCGAGCAGGTTCAGATCCTGGAAGACGTAGCCGATCCGGCGACGACGCAGCCGGGCCAGCCGCCGACCGTTCAACGTCCCCAGTTGCTCTCCCTCGACCAGCACCTCACCGGCGGTCGGCCGGTCGAGCCCGCCGGCCAGGGTGAGCAGGGTCGACTTGCCGGAGCCGGAGGGACCCATCACGGCCACCAGCTCTCCCGGTCGAACGGTGAGGCTGACCCCGCGCAGCGCGTGCACCGCCGCCTCCCCGTCGCCGTGGGTGCGGTGGACGTCGCGCAGTTCGAGCACCGCACCCTCCGGGCCGGTCACCGGTGCGCCTCCTCGTCGGCCCGGTCCACCACCTCCGGCGGTGACCCGCTGCGTGCGGTGGGCGCCGCCGGTCGGTGCCGGACCAGGCTGGTCTCGCAGTGGTCGAGCCAGCGGATCTCCGCCTCGGCCTGGAACATCATGGCGTCCAGCACCAGCCGCCAGGGCAGGTCCTCGGGCCGGTCGCTGGTGTACTTCAGCCGGGTCAGCTCCTGCAGGGTACGCATGGTGGCGCTGCGCTGGGTCTGCACCACGGCCCGGACGTCCACCCCGGGGGTGGTCAGCGCCAGGGCCAACTTGATGGACAGTTCGTCCCGGGGCCGGTCGTTGCGGCTGATCGGGGTGACGAACCACAGCGCCAGGTCCGCCCGTCCGGCATCGGTGATCTCGTACGGCCGCTGGCCGCCCTCGTGCTCGGGCAGCGAGCGGACCAGGCCGTCGCGTTCCAGCCGGTTGAGGGTGGTGTAGACCTGCCCGATGTTCAGCGGCCAGGTCGAGCCGGTCGACTCCTCGAACGCGGCCCGGAGTTGGTAGCCGTACATCTGGCCGCGCTCGAGCAGGGCGAGCAGGCCGTGACGGATGGACATGGCAACGGAGTATGCATACCCCGTATGCGGACCGCAACCGCTGCGCGTGCGGGGCGGCCCTGCAGCTCCACTGAATCAGTCGAATAGGGCGGAAAACCCCGACCGGGCGGGGGTGATCCGTCTCTCCGGGAAATCGTGTCGACGCCGGCCCGGCACGTCGGCCGGTCGGTGCGGTGGCCCGGCGGCCGGTTCGGTGGGTCGGTTCGGTGGGTCGGTCAGGCGGCGCGGTCCGGCGGTCAGGCGGGGCGGCCGGGGAACGGGACGGTCAGCGGGGTGATCCCGGCGCTGCGCCGCCACCGGGTGGCCCGTACCGCGCAGTCGGTCAGCGCGTTGAGCGCCCGGGTGCGGTCCGCGCCGGTGGTGACCGGCAGCGCCGCCCGCCAGAACGCCGCGGTGCGCTCCTCCACCTGCACCGCCAGCCGCAACGCGCTGGCCCGGTCGGTGACCGGGAACGGCAGTGCGTAGCCGGCCTGATCGGCGGGGACGGGGCCGCCGGTGGCGCTGAGTTGGAGCACCAGCGCGTCGCGTCGGGCCCGGTGGGCGGCCTCGGCGGTGCGGGCCGCCCGCCGGTCGGCGTCGGTGAGTCGTACCCCGATCGGGCCGTAGGCGTAGATCGCGGCGTACTCGGCGGCCAACGCGCCGGCGAGCGCGTCGCCGGGCGCGGCCGGGGCGGTCCGGCGGTTCACTTCAGCGCCTCCAGGTGGGTGGCCCGGGCGGCGGCGATCGTACCGAGCAGCGCGGCCCGGTCGCCCGGCGCGTCGGCGCACGCCTTCGCCGCGTTGTCCCGGCCGCTCTGTTCGGCGGCCCGCAGCTCGCTCAGGAGGGTGTTCCGCGCGCCGTCGACGACGGTCGGGCCCGGCGCCGCCGGGCCGGAGGGTTCGGGGCGGCCGATCAGCCGGCGCAGTTCGTCGGCGTGCGCGGTGTGCGCGTCGGCGATCGGGGTGAGCCGGTCGGCCAGCCCCGGATCGGCGGTGATCGCGGCCCGGTGCCGGGCGGCCAGCTCCCGGGACTCGGCCGCCAGGGGTTCCAGCGGGTCGGGTGGTGGGGTGGGTCCGTCCCGGTCGAGGAGACCACACCCGGTCAGCGGCACCGCGGCGGCGCCGACCGCCAGTAGCGCACCGGTGCGCAGCACCGTGCGCCGGGATTGCCCCGTTCCGTCGGGGTGCGTCGTTGTTCTGCCCGTGGCCACCGGACAAGTCAACACCATCCGCGTCGACCGCCGGACGACCGCCGTCGGTGCGCCGCCGGGGCCCCCGTCCCGGCGGCGCGTTACGCTCTGCGCAGCCACCGGCGCTGCCGCCCCGGTGGCGTCCCGGCGTGCCGGTCCGACGACCGCCGCCGATCAGCAGAAGGGTGCCCAGATGACGCAGCGTGGCCGTGCCACCCGGCCGACGGCGCCGACGGGACGATCCCGTCGCACCGACGGCGACCGGGGCGGGGACCGTGCGGGCGCATCGCGGGGCGACCTGGCCGCCCGGCGTACCAAATTGCGCGACGTGATCGCGCCGGTGGTCACCGCGGCGGGCTACGACCTGGAGGACGTCTCCGTCTCCCGGGCCGGCCGCCGGCACGTGGTCCGGGTGATCGTGGACGCCGACGGCGGGATCAACCTGGACGCCGTCGCGGACGTCTCCCGGTTGGTCTCGGCGGCGTTGGACGCGGCCGAGGAGGCCGGCGGGGACATCGTGGCGGGGGAGTACCAGTTGGAGGTCAGCTCCCCCGGGGTGGACCGCCCGTTGACCCTGCCCCGGCACTGGCGGCGCAACGCCGGCCGGCTGGTCAAGGTGACCGTCCGGGTCGAGCGGACCGATGCGCAGCCCGCCGTGGACCGTCAGGTCACCGGCCGGGTGGTCGTGGCCGACGACGAGCGCGTGGTGCTGGAGACCGAGTCCGGTCAGGTGGAGCACCGCTACGCCGCCCTCGGCCCCGGCCGGGTGCAGGTCGAGTTCCACCGCCTCGACGAGGCGGACGAGGTCGACGACGACGATGACGAGTCCGACGGCGACGAGCACGACGCCGCCGACGAAGATGACGACGATGATGTGGAGGACGAGGAGAGGTGAACATCGACCTCGCGGCGCTGCGCGCACTGGAGCGCGAGCGGGAGATCCCGTTCGACACGATCCTCGCGGCGATCGAGACCGCGTTGCTGACCGCCTACCGGCACACCGAAGGCGCCGAGTCGCACGCCCGGGTGGAGATCGACCGCAAGAACGGGGCCGCCCTGGTCTACGCCCAGGAGGTGGACGCCGACGGCAGCGTGGTGCGGGAGTGGGACGACACCCCGCACGACTTCGGCCGGATCGCGGCGATGACCGCCAAGCAGGTGATCCTCCAGCGGCTGCGGGAGGCCACCGACGAGGTGCACTTCGGCGAGTACGTCGGCCGCGACGGTGACCTGGTCACCGGCGTGGTGCAGGCGCACGAGGCGCGCAGCGAGAAGGGCATCGTCAGCGTCGACCTCGGCAAGCTGGAGGGCGTGCTCCCGCAGTCCGAGCAGGTGCCCGGCGAGCGGTACACCCACGGCGAGCGGATCCGCTGCGTGGTGGTGCACGTGACCAAGGGGATGCGCGGTCCGCAGATCACCCTGTCCCGGTCCCACCCGGCACTGGTCAAGAAGCTCTTCGCGCTGGAGGTGCCGGAGATCGCCGACGGCACGGTGGAGATCGGGGCGATCGCCCGTGAGGCAGGCCACCGCACCAAGATCGCCGTACGCTCCACCGTCCAGGGCGTGAACGCCAAGGGCGCCTGCATCGGCCCGATGGGCCAGCGGGTCCGCGCCGTGATGAGCGAGCTGCACGGCGAAAAGATCGACATCATCGACTGGTCGGACGACCCGGCCGCCTTCGTCGGCAACGCGCTCTCGCCGGCCAAGGCGTTGCGGGTCGAGGTGGTCGACCTGGCGACCCGCACGGCCCGGGTGACCGTCCCGGACTTCCAGCTCTCCCTCGCCATCGGGCGGGAAGGGCAGAATGCCCGGCTTGCCGCGCGATTGACCGGTTGGCGGATCGACATCCGGTCGGATGCGGAGCAGGCGGGCACCGGCGGTCGGGGCGGTGCCGAGTCTGTCCCGGAGCCGGGCGGAGCGATCTCGGGCGGCTAGGGGTAGACTTCTGCCAGTGGTACGACGCGCGCATCCGGAGCGCACCTGTGTGGGTTGCCGGAAACGTGCGCCGGCCAGCGAATTGCTGCGGATCGTCGCGGTCGGTGACGAGGATGGTCACAGTCTCCGGCCTGATCCGAGCCGCAGTCTGCCGGGTCGGGGAGCGAACATGCACCCGGATCCGGCCTGCTTCGCGCTGGCGGTACGGCGTCGCGCCTTCGGGCGGGCGTTGCGACTCACCGAGGTCCCTGACCACGGTGCCGTCGCGGAGCACGTCGATGCGCCAACCACTACGTCCGGTCAACCCGATCGGGCGAGGGTCGCTAGCAAGGTAGGACGACCGACATGAGCACACGATGAAGTCCCTGAAATGACCAGGCTTCAAGTGCAGGAGTGAGGTCGCTGCGGGTGCTGCCCGCACGACCTCGGAGTGAGGAGTGCAGTGGCAGGTAAGGCCCGCGTACACGAGCTTGCTAAGGAGCTCGGGGTCGAGAGTAAGACAGTGCTCGCCAAGCTGAAGGAAATGGGCGAGTTCGTGAAGTCCGCGTCCAGCACCGTCGAGGCGCCCGTCGCCCGACGTCTGCGTGGCGCATTCGTCGCGTCCGCCGGTGGTTCGTCGGCACCGACCGCTCCGGCGGCGGCCCCGAGCCCGGCATCGACCCCGACGCCGTCCCCGACCCCGGGAGCCCCTCGGGTCTCGGCCCGGCCGATGCCGCCCCGGCGGCCGACCGCGCCGACCCCTGGACCGAAGCCCAAGGGCCCGGTCCCCGGCCCGCCGCAGCCGGTGACCCCGGTCGCCAAGCCGGCGAGCGCACACGACATCGAGGTGGCGGCCGCCGAGGCGCGCGCCGCCGCGCTGAAGGCCGAGCAGGAGGCGGCGGTCAAGGCCGCCCAGGCTGCCCGGCAGCAGCAGCGGGACAACGTCCGACGGGAGCCCCCGACCGAGGGTGGTCCCCGTCCGGGTCCGGGTCCGCGTCCCGGTCCGAATGCCGTACCGCCGCGTCCGGGTACCCCGGCCGCCGGTCGTCCGGGTGGCCCTCCGGCCGGCCCGGGTGCCCGGCCCGGCGGTCGTCCGCCGGCGCGCGGCGCCGGTAACAACCCGTTCGGCATCCAGGGTGGCCAGCAGCAGCGGCCCCCGGCCGCCGGTGGTGGCGGTCCCCGGCCGAGTCCGGCCGGCATGCCGCCGCGTCCGAGCCCGGCCTCGATGCCGCCTCGGCCCAGCCCGGCCTCGATGCCGAGCCAGCGGCCCACCACGGGTCGCCCCGGCGGCCCCGGTGGCGGTCGTGGTGGCCCCGGTGGCGGTGGCGCCGGTCGTCCCGGTGGCGGTGGCGGTGGCTTCCGCCCCGGTGGCGGTGGCGGCGGTGGCGGTGGCGGCTTCCGTGGCGGTCCCGGCGGCGGCGCTGGTGCCGGTGGCGGTGGCTACCGTGGTGGCCCCGGTGGCGGCGGTGGTGCTCCCGGCGGCGGTTTCCGTCCGGGTGCCCCGGCCGGTGGCGGCGGTCGTCCCGGTGGTGGCGGTCGTGGCCGTGGCGGCGGCGCCGCGGGTGCCTTCGGGCGTCCCGGTGGTCGGCCGACCCGTGGTCGCAAGTCCAAGAAGCAGCGCAGACAGGAGTTCGACAACCTGTCGGCCCCGACCATGAGCTCGGGCGCGCCCCGGGGTCAGGGTCAGGTCGTCCGGCTCTCCCGTGGCGCCTCGCTGTCGGACTTTGCCGACAAGATCAACGCCAACCCGGGTTCGCTGGTCCAGGAGATGTTCAACCTGGGCGAGATGGTCACCGCGACCCAGTCCTGCTCCGACGAGACCCTGTTGCTGATCGGTGAGCACCTCGGCTTCGACGTGCAGATCGTCAGCCCGGAGGACGAGGATCGCGAGCTGCTCGCGCAGTTCAACATCGACCTCGACGCCGAGGTCGCGGAGGACCGCCTGGTCAGCCGTGCGCCGGTGGTGACCGTCATGGGTCACGTCGACCACGGTAAGACCAAGCTGCTCGACGCGATCCGTAAGGCGAACGTGGTGGCGGGCGAGGCGGGTGGCATCACCCAGCACATCGGTGCCTACCAGGTCCACGTCCCGCACGAGGGCATCGACCGCGCGGTGACCTTCATCGACACCCCGGGCCACGAGGCGTTCACCGCCATGCGTGCCCGTGGTGCCCAGGTCACCGACATCGTGGTGCTGGTGGTGGCGGCCGACGACGGCGTCATGCCGCAGACGATCGAGGCGCTCAACCACGCCAAGGCGGCCGACGTGCCGATCGTGGTCGCGGTCAACAAGGTCGACAAGCCGGAGGCCAACCCGGACAAGGTCCGCCAGCAGCTGACCGAATACGGTCTCGTCGCCGAGGAGTACGGCGGCGACACCATGTTCGTCAACGTGGCGGCCAAGCCGGGCATCGGCATCGAAGAGCTGCTGGAGGCGGTCCTGCTGACCGCCGACGCGTCCCTGGAGCTGACCGCCGCGATCGACGGGCCGGCGCAGGGTGTGGCCATCGAGGCGCACCTGGACAAGGGCCGCGGTGCGGTGGCGACGGTGCTGGTGCAGAAGGGCACCCTGCGGGCCGGCGACTCGATCGTCGCCGGTGGGGCGCACGGCCGGGTCCGCGCCATGCTCGACGAGAACGGCAACCAGGTCGCCGAGGCCGGTCCGGCCCGTCCGGTCCTGGTGCTTGGTCTGACCGCGGTGCCGGGTGCGGGTGACACCTTCCTGGCCGCGGCGGACGACCGTACGGTGCGTCAGATCGCCGAGCAGCGGCAGGCACGACGGCGGGCGGCGTCCTTCGCCAACTCCCGTGGCCGGGCCACCCTCGAAACGCTCATGGAGCAGCTCAAGGAGGGCGAGAAGACCTCGCTCAACCTGGTGCTCAAGGGCGACGTCTCCGGTTCCGTGGAGGCCCTCGAGGACGCCCTGTTCAACCTCGACATCCCGGAAGAGGTCCAGCTCAGGATCATCCACCGGGGCGTGGGTGCGATCACCGAGAGCGACGTCATGCTCGCGAGCGCCTCGTCCGAGGCGGTCACGATCATCGGCTTCAACGTGCGGGCCGCCAACAAGGTCCGTGAGATCGCCGACCGCGAAGGCGTGGAGATCCGGTACTACACGGTCATCTACCAGGCCATCGAGGAGATCGACGCCGCGCTCAAGGGGCTGCTCAAGCCGGAGTACGAGGAGGTCGAGCTGGGCAGCGCGGAGATCCGCGACGTCTTCCGCTCGTCCAAGATCGGCAACATCTCCGGTTGCATCGTCCGGTCCGGCATCATTCGCCGCAACGCCAAGGCGCGGCTGCTGCGGGACGGGGCGGTCGTGGCGGACAACCTCACGATCAGCTCGCTCAAGCGGTTCAAGGACGACGCGACGGAGGTCCGCGAGGGCTTCGAGTGTGGTCTGACGCTGGCCGGTTTCAACAACGTCCAGGTCGGCGACACCATCGAAACCTTCGAGATGCGGGAGAAGCCGCGCGCCTGATCCGAGGCTGACAACAGTGCTCAAGGGGTTTACGCCGACCGGCGTAAACCCCTTGAGCATGTCCGGGCCGGTTCCGTAACGTCCGGAGTGATGTATACCGGAACCGCACTCTTCGACCTGCTCCTGCCGGGCGACTCCCGATCGCTCAAGGCCAAGCGTTCCTATGTACGGCCCGTCGTGGCCGCGCTGCGCCGCTTCGAGGTGTCGGCCGCCGAGGTGGGTGCGCTCGACCTGCACGGTCGGGCCGAGATCGGGGTGGCCGTGGTGGCTGCCGAGGCGGCCCACGTCCGCGAGGTGCTCGACTCCTGCGAACGCCTGGTCGCCGCCCGCCCCGAACTGGACCTCCTCTCCGTCCGCCGCACCCTCCACACCCCCGAAGACTGACCCCACCCCCACCCCCACCCCCACCCCTCCCCCGGCTCCCCCTCCCCCGGCTCCCCTCCCTGGTCCGCCCGCCTTCGGTGATCAAGAGGTTTGCGTCAGTTTTGATCTTCAGGTTGACGCAAACCTCTTGATCACCGGGGCGGGACGGGTGGGTGGGCGGGCGGGGGACGGGAGGGGAGGGAGGTGGGGGAGGGGAAGGTGGGGGTGGGGGTGGGTGGGGCGGGCGGGTGGGGGTGGGGCGCGGGTAGTGTTCGAGGTGTTGGGGTGGCTGGTTCCGGTGGCGGTTTGCGCCGCCGTGCCGGCCGCGGAAGGAACGCCCTGGAGGTGGGGGACATGACTGATCCGGCCAAGGTTCGCCGGCACGCGGAGCGGATCCGCGAACTGGTCGCTTCGGTGGTGCGGAGCCAGATCAAGGACCCCCGGCTCGGGATGATCACCATCACCGACGCCCGGATCACCGCCGACCTGCGTGAGGCCACCGTCTTCTATACCGTGCTCGGTGACGCGACGGCCCAGGCCAGCACCGCCGCCGCGCTGGAGAGCGCGAAGGGGATGCTGCGCAGCACCGTCGGGAAGGCGCTGGGGCTGCGCCACTCGCCCTCGCTGGCCTTCGTCCTCGACGACGTGCAGGACCAGGTCAAGCAGATCGACGACCTACTCGCCCAGGCCCGGCACGCCGACGCCGAGGTGCAGCGGTTGGCCGCCCAGGCGAAGTACGCGGGTGACGCCCAGCCGTACCGGGTCGACGACGAGGACGACGACGTGGACGACGAAGCCGCCGACACCGACACCTCGTCGACGGACCGGCGGTGACGGCCGCCCCGGACACGGCCGGTGGGCTCCTCGCCGGGTCACCGTCGACCGGCCCCGGCGAGGACGACTGGGCTGCCGCCGTCGCGGCGGTACGTGGCCTGCCAGCCGACGCCCGGGTGCTGTTGATCTGTCACGTCAACCCGGACGGCGACGCCCTGGGCAGCATGCTCGGCTTCGGAATCGGCCTGCGGCGACTCGGCGTACGCCGGTTGCAGGCCACCTTCCCGGGGCCGCCCGAGGTGCCGGAGCCGTTCCGTTGGCTGCCCGGGATCGACCTGTTGGTGCCGGCGGCCGAGGCGTACCCGGATCCGGATCTGGTGGTCTGCTTCGACGCCGCGAGTGAGTCGCGGCTCGGTGACCTGGTCGACCGGCTCGACACCGCCGGCACGTCGGTGGTCCTCGACCACCACGCCTCGAACACCGGCTTCGGCGCGGTGCATCTGGTGGACCCGACAGCGGCGGCCACCTCGGTCGTGGCCGAGCAGTTGCTCGCCCGGCTCGACGTGCCGTTGGACGCGGAGATCGCGGCGGGCCTCTATGTGGCGCTGACCACCGACACCGGCTCGTTCCGGTTCGCGGCGACCACGCCCGAGGTGCACCGGCTCGCCGCCCGGTTGCTCGCCACCGGCCTGCGCCCCGGTGACATCTCCCGCGAGGTGTTCGACACCCGGCCGTTCGGCGCGGTACGGCTCTTCGGTGAGGTGCTGGGCCGGTCCCGGCTCGAACCGGAGGCCGCCGCCGGTCACGGCCTGGTCTGGACCCACGCCACTCTCGACGACCTCGCCCGGCACGACCAGCGGCCGTACGTGTTGGAGTCGCTCATCGACTCGGTGCGCTGCACCGCCGAGGCGGACGTCGCGTGCGTGCTCAAGCAGCTCGGGCCGGACGAGTGGGCGGTGTCGATGCGCAGCAAGGGCGCGGTCGACGTCAGCGCGGTGGCGGTGGCGCTGGGTGGCGGGGGTCACCTGTTCGCCGCCGGCTTCACCGGGCGGGGCGACGTTGACCAGGTCATCGCCCAGATCAGGGCGGAGTTGGCCGGTGCGTTGACCGTCGGCCACACCGACGCCGACGGGTGTCGGTCTTCCCGCACAGGGTGAGCCCGGGGAGAATCGGACGATGGAGCAGCCGCACGAGATCACCATGAACGTCTCCCGGACCTGGGACCGGCCGGTGGTCACCGTGCCGGTACTGGCCTGCCTCTCCCTGGTCGGTGGGCAGTTCCCGTCGTTCTCCGCCCAGGCCAACCTCTGGACGCTGGGCACCGGCGGCGCGCTGATCTGGCTCGGCCTCGGCAATCGGGTGCAGCGTCGGCCGGCACCGCGCCGGTTGGGCGGGGGCACCGTCTGGTGGCTGCTCCCGGCGGCGCTGTTCGGGGTGCTCGAAGGCACCACCTTCGTCATGGCGGTCGGGGACGAGTTCCCCACCTTCTCCCGCCTGGCCGATCCGCTGCTGGAGGACGGCCTGGTCCGCTCGGCGGTCTGGTTCGCCTGGCTGGCCGCCTTCTGGGGGCTGGTGCGGCGGTGATGCGTACCCTCGCCATCAGTGGCTTCCTCGCCTCACTGGTGCTCTTCGCGGCGGTCGAGTGGGCTGCCCGCCGGGAGGGTTCCCGGATTCCGTCCCTGGGGGACGTCTGCGCCTATGTGATGCGGTACGAGGTGGGTCCGGTGCCGGTCGGCCGGATCGGGCTGTTCGGTTTCTGGTGGTGGCTGGGCTGGCACTTCCTGGCCCGCTGAGCAGCACCGTCCCTCCGACGCCGGCCGGTCTGCCCCGCTGACCACGATCCGGCCGTCGTACGACACCGCGCTGCCTGCCCTCCGACACCGCGCTGCCTGCCCACCACCGGCTGCGCTGCCTTCCGGGCGTCGCATCGGTCGCGCTGCCTGCCCGGGACCGGCCGCGCTGCCTGCTCGGGCACCGCCTCCCCACTGCTCCCGTGCGCCGAGCGCCCTGCCGGCGCGTCGTTGCGCCCGCTTCCGGGTGCCCCGGGATCGACGGCCGTGCCGTCCAGATGACGGGAAGAGTGGGCACCATGTGGAAAGTAAACGTTAACTTGGGAAGGGCCGACGTCGCGTCGCGACGCAGGTCGTGGGCGGTGGTGCCACACCCGGTGCCGCCTCCCTCCAGGGTCTGACCGACCCGGGCTCACGCTGCCAGGCGAGCCGCTCCGGTGATCCCGGGCCGCCTTCCCGGCGCTCAGCAGGACCGCCCGTAGGGCCACCTGTTCCGGTGGTCCGCACCCTGGAAGGACACCGCCATGGCGACCAAGACCAAGACCGAGACCACCGACGAGGCCCGCGAGCAGATGCGCCGCGCGCTGCAGACCTCGATGGACACCCGCCAGTGACGCTGCCCCACCGGCGATGGCCCCACCGCCCGGCTGACCCCGCGCCCCGTTCGGGCTCGGCGGTCGCACACCACCGAGGTCCGCCGGGTGGGGCCCGCCCGGTCGCACACCTTGTCGGGGTCCGCCGGGCGGGTTCACCCGACAGTGCTCCGACAGGACACCCTCGGGGTCCGCAGCGTCGGCTCCGCCAGCCATCGCCCTGGTAAGTGTTGCCGGGGATTGCGTTCCTTACCAAGGGCGTGTCAGGATCGGCGGCGATGAGCCAGCCCAGTCCTACCGCCACCGCGCTCGCCTCACCGCGTCGGATCGCCACGCTCGCCCTGCCCGCCCTGGTGGTGCTCGCGGCCGAACCGCTCTACGTGCTGGTCGACACCGCCGTGGTGGGGCACCTGGGCCGGGTTCCGCTGGCCGCGCTCGCCGTCGGCGGCACGGTGCTGACGCTCACCGCCTGGCTCGGCACCGTGCTGGCGTACGGCATCACCGGGCGGGTGGCCCGGCGGTTCGGTTCCGGCGACCGGGCCGCGGCGTTGGACGAGGGTGTCCAGGCGTCGTGGCTGGCACTCGGGGTGGGCGTGCTGGTGGCCGTCGGCATGCAGCTCGGCGGGGACGCGTTGGCGCGTACCCTCGCCGGGGGTGGTGGCGAGGTGGCCGACGCGGCCGGGCAGTGGCTGCGGATCGCGGCCCTCGGCGCGCCCGGTCTGCTGCTGGCCGCCGCCGGCAACGGCTGGCTGCGCGGCATCCAGGACATCCGTCGTCCGCTGCTGTTCGTGCTCGGGCCGAATCTGCTCTCCGCGCTGCTCTGCCCGCTGCTGGTCTACCCCGCCGGGCTGGGCCTGCCCGGTTCGGCGGTGGCCAACGTGATCGCCCAGACCATCTCGGGCGGTCTGTTCGTCGGGGCGCTGCTGCGGGAACGGGCGAGCCTGCGGCCCCGCCCGGTGCTGATCCGCCAGCAGATGGTGCTCAGCCGGGACCTGCTCATCCGGGGGGTCGCCTTCCAGGCCAGCTTCCTGTCCGCCACCGCGGTCGCCGCCCGGTTCGGCGCCGCCGCTGTGGGCGCCCACCAGATCGCCCTGCAACTGTGGTTCTTCACCGCGCTGCTGCTCGACGCGTTGGCGATCGCCGCGCAGGCGTTGATCGGTGCCGCGCTGGGCGCGGGCGACGCCGCCGGGGCACGTGCCCTGGCCCGCCGGTTCGCGCTGCTCGGCGGGGTGTGCGGGGTGGGTTTTGCGCTGCTCATCGCCGCCGGGGCGGGGATCGTGCCGTCGTTGTTCAGCGCCGACTCCCAGGTGCAGGGCCAGGCGATGGTGGCCTGGCCCTGGTTCGTGGCGATGCAGCCGTTCGCCGGGGTGGTGTTCGCCCTCGACGGCGTGCTGATCGGTGCCGGCGACGTCCGCTACCTGCGCGACCTGACCGTCGTCGCGGCGCTCGGCGGGTTCCTGCCGTCGATCTGGTTCTCCTACGCATTCGACCTGGGCCTGGGCGGCATCTGGGCCGGTCTCACCCTGTTCGTGCTGATCCGGCTGGTCGGGGTGCTGCTGCGGCTGCGCTCCGGCAGGTGGGCGGTGGTCGGCGCGGTGCGCTGACCAGCCACCGCCGGCGTCACCGGCGAGGCGACGGTTCCCGGCCGGGGCGACCACGACGGTCGTTCAGCACTCCTCGCCGTCGCCGGCCCGCCAGCTCTCGTCATAGACGTCGCTGGTCGGGGTCGGGACCGGGGCGGTCCGGCGGCGTAGCGGTTCGGCCTCGGCCAGTGCCAGGAAGCCCCGCTCCATCGCCGGGCAACTGGCGTTCTGGAGGGTGACCCTGGCCGAGCTGAGCCAGAGCCCGCGCCCGCCGGGGTCGACATCGTCCGGGTACGGCAACAGCCACACCGCCTCGTCGCGCAGGGTGACCAGCTCCGCGCCCGGCGGGTACGCCTGGGGACGCCACAGGTCGAACGGGTAGACCCAGACGAACCGGGTGGTGATCTCCAACGCCCGCACACCGCCCTCGGCGGTGGTGGACCGGTAGGTCATGGTGCCCCGGGCGCGCACCTCCTCGTCGGGGTCCAGTCCCGGGTCGGCCTTGTCGGCGACCCGGCTGGCGAAGCCGAGATTGGCACCGGCGGCCAGGTCCCGACGGACGGAGTCCCGGGACTGCGGGGCGAGCACGGCGAGGAACCCGTCGGGATCGCCATCCAGCATCCGGGACTGCAACCGCCCCTCGACCAGGGCCCGGCGGACCTTCGCCAGCCCGTCGGCGACCTGCTTCGCGGTGAACGGCCCGGTGGTGCGGGCGGCGGGCGGCACGACGGCCGCCGCCCCCTCGGCGTACGCCTCGGCCGGGGTGGCGACGAAGGGGCCGAGGCTGTTGCCACTGTCGTCGGTCGGCCGGGGAGCGGGTGGCGACGTGGCACCCCGCTGCGGGAGCAGCGGCGCACCGTCGTGGACCCGCTGGACGAGACCGAACCCGCCCAGGGCGAGCCCACCGACCAGCACCAGCACCAGCAGTGCGCCCACCGCACCGAGCAGCGTGCCGCCGTGCCGGCCCCAGCGCAGCCGGAGCCGTTCCGAGCGGGTCAGTTCGTGCTCCACCTCGGGTTCCCGCATCCAGGACGGGATCCGGACCGGTTCGTCCGCCGTGGCGACCGCGTACCGGTCCAGGGGTGACTCCGCGGCCTCGGGCGACGGCGGGCCGACGGCCGATGACGGGTCTGCGGCGGGAGGCGGGCCTGCGGCCGGCGGGGGGTCGGTGGCCGGCGGGTCGGCGGGCGGGGGTGGACCGGTGGGCGACGGCGCGTCGGCGGCCGGGCGTGGATCGGCCGGGATCGGGCTGTGGGGCACGCGTGTCCCTGAGTCGAATGGGGAAGGGCGCATGATCCTCGCATCCGACCGGGTGCGGCGCTGCCCTGTTCCGGGCGGCGGGGGCGCCCGCTCCCGGGCGCGATCAGTCGCGCGGCGGAGCCGGGCGCGGGCTCAGAGGGTGCGGTCGCGGATCCGTCCGAGCAGGTAGAGCGCGCCGCCGACGAGCAGGGTGGCCACCGTCGCCACCAGCACGAACGAGGTGATCCCGGCGACCACCGGGTGACGTTCGCTGAATCGACTGCGGTCCCGCCAGCGCCAGAGCGACCGACGGGCCTGTCGGAGCGCCGGCACGGCCTCGACCAGCCCGGACAGCCGCCGGCCGAGGGTACGACGGGGCGGCTCCGGGTGGCGCATCCACTCAGGGAGCTCGACCCGGGCACGGTGCTCGGGCGGGGGCGGCGTGCTCATGCTGCTCCTGGCGGCGACGGGGAGTCTTCGTGGTACGACGGCATTGTGCCCTGCGGTGGCGGGCGGGGTCGACCCGTCTGGCAGGCTTGGCGGTCGTGAACGGTGACGGTCTGATCGTGGTCGACAAGCCCGGCGGCATGACGTCGCACGACGTGGTGGCGCGGATCCGCCGGTTGGCCCGGACCCGCCGGGTCGGGCACGGCGGCACCCTCGACCCGATGGCCACCGGTGTGCTGGTGATCGGGGTCGGCCGGGCCACCCGGCTGCTGACGTACGTGATCGGGGCGGGCAAGAGCTACACCGCGACGATCCGGCTCGGCCAGGCCACCGTCACCGACGACGCCGAGGGCGACGTGCTCGCCAGCACGCCCGCCGGGGAGCTGACCGACGCCGCGATCCGGGCCGCGTTCGTGCCGTTGACCGGTGAGATCGACCAGGTGCCCAGCGCGGTCAGCGCCATCAAGATCAATGGAGAGCGGGCGTACAAGCGGGTCCGGGACGGCGAGAGCGTCGAACTGCCCGCCCGGCGGGTCACCGTCTCCCGGCTGGACGTGCTGGCGATCCGTCGGGACACCCCGGACGTGGTCGACGTCGACGTCGACGTCGACTGCTCGTCCGGGACGTACATCCGGGCGCTGGCCCGCGACGCCGGTCGGTCGCTCGGCGTCGGCGGGCACCTCACCGCGCTACGGCGGACCGCTGTGGGTAGTTTCACCCTGGCCGAGTCGGCCACCCTCGCGACCCTGGAACAGCGTGCGCCCGAGGTGGTCAACCTGCCCCTCGACACCGCCGCCGACCGGTACTTCTCCCGTCGGGAGGCCACCGCCGACGAGGCGAAGGTGCTCTCCCACGGCGGGCCGCTCGACCCGGTGGGCATCGCCGGGCCGTACGCCGTCTTCGGACCGGACGGTGGGCTGATCGCTATCGTCAGCGAGCGGGACGGCCGGGCCCGCGCGGAGGTCGTGCTCGCCCCGGCCTGACCGGGCCGCCGGCCGGCACGACCGGCGGACGGCAGATGGACGGTACGGCGGGACGGGCACGGACGACGGCCGGGACTCCGGCGGCGGTGGGCACGGGTGGGAGCCGGTCAGCGGTGGAGCAGGAGAGGAGCGGCATGCAGCGGTGGCGGGGGTACGAGGCGGCGCCCGGTGACTGGGGGCGGTCGGTCGTCACCATCGGCGTCTTCGACGGCGTGCACCAGGGACACCAGGCGACCATCGGACACGCCGTGGCGCGGGCCCGGGAGTTGGGCGTCCAGTCGGTGGTGGTGACCTTCGACCCGCACCCGGCCGAGGTGGTCCGCCCCGGCGCGCACCCGGCCGTGCTCACCGAGCCCACCCGCAAGGCGGAGCTGATCGAGGCGCTCGGGGTCGACGTGCTCTGTGTGGTGCCGTTCACCGCCGAGCTGTCCCGGCTGCCGGCCGAGGCGTTCGTGCACGACATCCTGGTCGAGCACCTGCACGCCATGCTGGTCGTGGTGGGGGACAACTTCCGCTTCGGGCACCGGGCCGCCGGGAACGTGGCGCTGCTCGAACAGCTCGGCGGGACGTTCGGCTTCGGAGTGGAGAACGCCCCGCTGGTCGCCGCCGAAGGGACGGTCTTCTCCTCGACGTACATCCGGTCCTGCGTCGACGCGGGCGACGTGGCGGCGGCGGCGGCCGTGCTCGGTCGCCCGCACCGGCTCGAAGGGGTGGTGGTGCTGGGTGACCAGCGCGGCCGGGAGCTGGGCTTCCCCACCGCCAACCTGCTCTGCCCGCCGCACGCGGCGGTGCCCGCCGACGGGGTCTACGCCGGCTGGCTGGTGCGTCGGGGGACCGAGCGGCTGCCGGCGGCCATCTCGATCGGCACCAACCCGACGTTCGCCGGCCGGGAGCGCCGGGTCGAGGCGCACGTGCTGGACTTCTCCGGCGACCTGTACGGCGAACGGGTCGCCCTGGACTTCGCCGCCCACCTGCGCGGCCAGATCCGGTACGACGCCATCGAACCGCTGCTCGTCCAGATGGCCGAGGACGTCGCGCGGACCCGCCAGGCGGTCGCCTGACGGGCCGGGCGGGGCGGTCCGCGACCCTCCGTCGCCCCGCCCGAGGGCCTTGACCGGGCGGTTCCGCGACGGGCTGGTAGTGTGGCGGTGACGTCGGATGACCGACGCGGGGCCTCGCGTGCCTGCACGACGCCGCGGGTGCGAGGTTCGTCCGTCCCCGGTCCGTTCGGACCCGAACGACGGACACCAGTTGTCAACCCACCGAAACAGGGAGAACATGGCGCTCGACCAGGAAGCCAAGGCCAAGATCCGCACGGAGTACGCGACCGCCGAGGGCGACACCGGTTCGCCGGAGGTCCAGGTCGCGGTCCTCACCAAGCGGATCGCGGAGCTGACCGAGCACCTGAAGGTGCACAAGCACGACCACCACAGCCGCCGTGGGCTGCTGCTGCTGGTCGGTCGGCGCCGTCGGCTGCTCAACTACGTCCAGAAGAAGGACATCAGTCGCTACCGGTCGCTGATCGAGCGGCTCGGCCTGCGCCGATGACGTGACGGGGGAGTGGCCGCTGGGCCGCTCCCCCGCTCGGCACCACCAGAAGAAGAGGGCCGCGCGACCACCCGAGAGGGAGCCGGTCAGCGTACCGGTCTCCGGTAGTGGCCCCCGGGCATCCCGGCATCATGCCGGCCACCCGGGCGCTTCGATCGAAGACCGGCCGTCTGAGCAGCTCCGGTGTCGTGCGCCCACGACGCGAAGGAGTACCGCCGCACATGACCGAGACCAACCTCGGCACCGAATCCCGTACCGCCGTGATCGACAACGGGTCCTTCGGCACCCGTGAGATCACCTTCTCCACCGGCCGGCTGGCCCGTCAGGCCGCCGGTTCCGTCGTCGCCCAGCTCGGCGAGACGGTCGTCCTCTCCGCCACCACCGCCGGTAAGCACCCGAAGGAGCAGTTCGACTTCTTCCCGCTGACCGTCGACGTCGAGGAGCGGATGTACGCCGCGGGCCGCATCCCCGGCTCGTTCTTCCGCCGCGAGGGCCGGCCCAGCGAGGACGCCATCCTCACCTGCCGGCTGATCGACCGGCCGCTGCGCCCGTCGTTCGTCAAGGGCCTGCGCAACGAGGTCCAGGTCGTCGAGACCATCCTCGCGCTCGACCCGCAGCACCCGTACGACGTGGTCGCCATCAACGCGGCCTCGATGTCGACCAAGCTGTCCGGCCTGCCGTTCTCCGGCCCGATCGGGGCGACCCGGGTCGCGCACGTCGACGGCCAGTGGGTGGCCTTCCCGACCCTGGAGGAGCTGGCCCGCGCCACCTTCGACATGGTGGTGGCCGGCCGCACGCTCGACGACGGCGACGTCGCGATCATGATGGTCGAGGCCGAGGCGACGCCGAACGCCGTCGCCCTGATCGCGGGCGGCGCGACCGCCCCGACCGAGGAGATCGTCGCCAGCGGCCTGGAGGCCGCCAAGCCGGCGATCCGCGAGCTGTGCCGGGCGCAGAGCGAGCTGGCCGAGGTGGCGGCCAAGCCGGTCACCGAGTTCCCGGTCTTCCTGGACTACCAGGACGACATCTACCAGGCGGTGGCCGAGCTGGTCCGCGCCGAGGTGGGCGAGGCGCTCCAGATCGCCGGCAAGGCCGACCGCGAGGAGGCCCTGGACCGGATCAAGGCCAAGGTCGCCGAGGAGCTCGGCGGCCGGTTCGAGGGCCGGGAGAAGGAGCTGTCCGCCGCCTTCCGGTCGCTGACCAAGTCCGAGGTGCGCAACCGGGTGCTGCGCGAGCAGGTCCGGATCGACGGCCGGGGTCCGCGCGACATCCGGGCGCTCACCGCCGAGGTCGGCGTGCTGCCCCGGGTGCACGGTTCCGCGTTGTTCGAGCGGGGTGAGACCCAGATCCTCGGGGTCACCACGCTGAACATGCTCCGGATGGAGCAGATGGTGGACACCCTCTCCCCGGAGAACCGCAAGCGCTACATGCACAACTACAACTTCCCGCCGTACTCCACCGGGGAGACCGGCCGGGTCGGCTCGCCGAAGCGGCGGGAGATCGGCCACGGCGCGCTGGCCGAGCGGGCGTTGCTGCCGGTGCTGCCGTCGCGCGAGGAGTTCCCGTACGCGATCCGACAGGTGTCCGAGGCCCTCGGCTCCAACGGCTCGACCTCGATGGGTTCGGTCTGCGCCTCGACGCTGGCGCTGCTGTCGGCCGGTGTGCCGCTCAAGGCGCCGGTGGCCGGCATCGCGATGGGCCTCATCTCCGACGAGGTGGACGGTAAGACCCAGTACGTGACGCTGACCGACATCCTCGGTGCCGAGGACGCGTTCGGTGACATGGACTTCAAGGTCGCCGGCACGCCGGAGTTCGTCACCGCGCTCCAGCTCGACACCAAGCTCAACGGCATCCCGTCCGACGTGCTCGCCGCCGCGCTCCAGCAGGCGAACGAGGCCCGGCAGACCATTCTCGGTGTGATGCAGGCGGCGATCGAGTCGCCGGCCGAGATGTCGGACTACGCGCCGCGGGTCACCACCGTCAAGATCCCGGTGGACAAGATCGGCATGGTGATCGGCCCGAAGGGGCAGACCATCAACGCCATCCAGGACGAGACCGGCGCCGAGATCTCCATCGAGGACGACGGCACGATCTACGTCGGCGCGACCAACGGCCCGTCGGCGCAGGCCGCCGTGGACCGGATCAACGGGATCGCCAACCCGACCCTGCCCAAGGCCGGCGAGCGGTTCCTCGGCACGGTGGTCAAGACCGCCGCGTTCGGCGCGTTCATCTCGCTGCTGCCCGGCCGGGACGGCCTGCTGCACATCTCCAAGGTGGGCGACGGCAAGCGGGTCGAGCGGGTCGAGGACTTCCTCAACGTCGGCGACAAGGTCGAGGTGGAGATCGCGGACATCGACGCCCGCGGCAAGATCTACCTGGACAAGGTCCGGCCGGAGGGTGCCGAGGCGCCGGCCGCCGGTGAGGCCGGCGAGGCCGCCGGTGGCGACCGGCCGGCCGGCCGGGGCGGCGACCGCGGTCCGCGTGACCGTGGGGACCGTGGCGGCGACCGGGGTGGTCGGGCCCCGTCCGGCGGCGAGCGTGGCCCGGAGCGCGGCGAGCGCCCGGGTGGCGACGAGGGTGGCGACGGCGGCGAACGTCCGCGTCGGCGTACCCGGCACAGCTGAGCAGTGACCGGCCGGGTGACGACGTCGTCGTCACCCGGCCGGTGTGTCTCCTCCACCCCTCGTCGCACGGAGAGCAGGTTTGCGTGAGCCGGGCCCAGCGTTCGTCGTTTCCCGCGGGTCGACGGCCGGTGGCGTCGCCCGACGTCGTCCGGCACGCCACCGGGGCGCAACCCGGCCGCGCCGGAGCCGCGTCCCGGGCGGTGACCCGCACGATCAGTGACGACCCGTTGGGCGGCACGGTGCGGCGGACCGTCCTGCCGAGCGGGCTACGGGTGTTGACCGAGGCGATCCCGACGATGCGCAGCGTCTCGTTCGGCATCTGGGTCACGGTGGGCTCGCGGGACGAGACCGGCTCGCAGGCCGGTGCCGCGCACTTCCTGGAGCACCTGCTCTTCAAGGGCACCCACAAGCGCACCGCGCTGGAGATCTCCTCCGAGATCGAGGCGGTGGGCGGCGAGACCAACGCCTTCACCACCAAGGAATACACCTGCTACTACGCGCGGGTCCTCGACGAGGACCTGCCGCTGGCCATCGACGTGATGTGCGACGCGGTCGCCGACTCGCTGCTGGAGCCGGCCGACGTGGAGACCGAGCGCGGCGTCATCCTCGAAGAGATCGCCATGCACGACGACGAGCCCGGCGACGAGGTGCACGACCTCTTCGCCCGCGCCGTCTACGGTGGTCACCCCCTCGGCCGGCTGATCTCCGGCACCGAGGAGACGGTCACCCCGATGACCCGCCGGCAGATCCAGAGCTTCTACCGCCGCCGTTACACCGCGCCGCAGATCGTCATCGCGGCCGCCGGCAACCTCGACCACGCCGCCGTGGTCCGGCTGGTCCGCCAGGCGCTGCGGGGGACCCCGCTGGACACCGACCCGGCCGAGCCGGGCACCCCCCGGCCGACCACCCCGGCGGTACGCACGAAGCCGGCCACCGTCCTGGTCGCGCCGAAGGAGACCGAGCAGGCCCACGTCATCCTCGGCTGCCCCGGCATCGACCGGGTCGACGAGCGGCGGTTCGCCCTCGGGGTGCTCAACAACGTCCTCGGCGGCGGGATGTCCAGCCGGCTGTTCCAGGAGATCCGTGAGCGCCGTGGCCTGGCCTACTCGGTCTACTCCTACGCCAGCCAGTACGCCGACAGCGGCCTGTTCGCCGTCTACGCCGGCTGCGCGCCGGGCAAGGTGGACGAGGTGCTCCAGTTGACCCGCGCCGAGCTGGCCCGGGTGGCCGCCGACGGGCTCACCGAGGCGGAGGTGGCCCGGGGCAAGGGGATGAGCAAGGGCTCGTTCGTGCTGGGCCTGGAGGACACCGGGTCCCGGATGAGCCGGCTGGCCAAGGGCGAGCTGCTCTACGGCGACCTGATGCCGGTGGACGAGTTGCTGGCCCGGGTCGACGCGGTGACCGTGGCCGACGTGAACACCCTGGCCGCCGAGCTGCTGAGCCGGCCGATGTCGCTGGCCGTGGTCGGCCCGTTCGGGGAGCACGACTTCGCCGGCTGAGCCCGCCGGCCCACCCGGTGGCCCGTACCCGGCCGCGCGGTGCCGTCGCGGCGTCGGCCCGAGCGGTCGGCGTCGAGGTGGGCGTCGGCTCGCGGTCGGGTACGGAGTCCGTGCCGGGACCGGCCGGTGGGACGGTGCTGGTCCGGCGGGGGGTCGCGTCCCGATTGGGATAGGTTGTGCCCCGTGACTGACGAGCAGGAGAAGGGCCGGGACGGGTCGATCCGGGTCGGTGTGCTGGGTGCCCGGGGTCGGATGGGCGCCGAGGTGTGCCGGGCGGTCGACGGGGCCGGTGACCTGGAGCTGGTGGCGGCGGTCGACCAGGGCGACGAGCTGTCCGGGGCCTCGGCCGCCGAGGTGGTCGTCGACTTCACCACCCCGGACGTGGTCATGGACAATCTGCGCTGGTGCGTCGACCGGGGTGTGCACGCGGTGGTCGGCACCACCGGTTTCACCCGGCAGCGGCTGGAGCAGGTGCGCGGCTGGCTGGCCGACCGGCCCGACGTCGGGGTGGTGATCGCCCCCAACTTCGGCATCGGCGCGGTGCTGATGATGCAGTTCGCCGCCCGCGCGGCCCGGCACTTCGAGTCCGTGGAGATCATCGAGCAGCACCACCCGCGCAAGCTCGACGCGCCGAGCGGCACCGCCACCCACACCGCCCGGCTGGTCGCGCAGGCCCGCGCCGAGGCCGGTCTCGGCCCGATGCCGGACGCCACCAAGGACGAGGTGCCGGGGGCGCGCGGCGCCGACATCGACGGGGTACGCGTGCACGCGGTCCGCGCCACCGGCCTGGTCGCCCACCAGGAGGTGCTGTTCGGCACCCTGGGCGAGACGTTGACCATCCGGCACGACTCGTACGACCGGGTCTCGTTCATGCCCGGGGTGCTGCTGGCCGTGCGGGCGGTCCGACAGCGACCGGGATTGACCGTCGGCCTGGACGCCCTGCTCGACTAGGCCGCTGGGCCGCGCCGGGCGTGTCCCGGGTCGGAGCCGGATGTCGTGGGGTGGTGTCGGCGAATTCGTTGGCGGTGCGCCGGGCCGACTCCTAGGCTGCCCCGGTGCTGGATTCCGGACATACCGATAGGGCCGGGCGGCGGGTCACCCTGCGCCCGGTGGACGACGACAACTGGCGGGCGGTGGCCGATCTGGCCCCCCGCGACGACCAGCGGGACTGGGTGCCGGCGCTGGCGGCCCGCTACCTGGTGCTGACCATGCGCTCCGACGTGTGGACGTCGTTGGCGGTGTACGCCGACGGGTCCGTGGTCGGCCACGTCATGTGGGGCGTGGACGACGACGGGTCCCGGTGGATCGGCGGGATGGTGGTCGACGCCGCCGAGCAGGGCCGGGGGGTGGGCCGGGCCGCCGTGCGCACCCTCGCCGACTGGCTGGGCGGCCCGGACGCCGTCCACCCGGTCCGGTTGTCGTACCACCCGGACAACGCCGCCGCCGCCCGGCTCTACACCTCGTTGGGTTTCGCGCCCACCGGTGTGGTGGAGGACGACGAACTGGTCGCCGAACTGCGCCGTTGACCGTCGGTGGCGTCACTCCTGCGCGATCACCGAGAGGATGTTGCCGGCCGGGTCGGTGAACCAGGCGATCGTCGGCCCGTTGTCGCGCATGATCCCCCGGTCGTCCTGCGGCAACCCCGGGTAGCGCGCGAACCGCACCCCGCGCGCGGTCAGCTCGTCGACCGCCCGGTCGACGTCGTCCACCGGGAAGTTGAGCACCGTGAACGCCGCCGGCACGTGGTCGGCCTTCGGGTAGACCACCACGTCCCGGTCGCCGGCCAGGTGCAGCATCAGCAGCCCACCGGGACCGCCGAGCTGGGACACCCGCAGGTCGAGGGTGTCGGCGTAGAACTCCCGGGCCCGGTCGGTGTCGTCGGCCGAGAACCCGCTGAACGCCTTCGTCTCCCGGAACATGGTCGTCTCCCTCACCGTCGGTGGCACCCCGCCGCCTTCGGTCTACCACGGCGGGCCGACAGAACCGGCCGGGTCAGGGCGTGTCGGTCGGCTCGGCGGGGACCGCCACGTGCAGCCGCACCTGGGGGACGAGCATGTCGTCGACGTCCAGCGCGCGGGCGGCGCCGTCCAGCTCCCAACCGGTGCTGGTGAGGAACTTGCGGGTCGCCTCGTCGCCGTCGAAGGCCCAGGCCACCGCGCGGGTGAACCCGTCGGCGCGCCAGCCCTCCACGGCGGCGGAGAGCAGCCGGCTGCCGTGCCCGCGCCGACCCCAGCGCGGCTCCACCAGCAGGTCGGTCACCGCCACCACGCCGGTGCCCAGTGCCGCCGCCGGCTCGCCCGGGGCGAGCGCCTCGTCGTCCGCCGGCCCGGAAGCGGCGAAGCCCACCAGATAGGATTGCTCGGCCTGTTCCACGGCGACGAGCACCCGGTGCGCGGCCGAGGGCGGCTCCTGCACCGCCGCGCTCCACCGCCGGGCGAGCCACGCCTCGTCCAGGTTGTCGAGCACGTGCCGGGGCAGCAGCCGACGGTACGCGACCCGCCAGGTCGCGAGCTGCACACGGGCGATCTCGGCGGCGTCCTCCGGACGCGCCGGGCGGACGAACCCCAGAGCCATGGCACGAAAGCCTAGGCCACAGCGAGGGAGACGACGGTGGCGCAGGGTGCCAGGCGGACGACCGGGCAGGTCGTCGCGGTGGTGGTGCTCGCCGTCGCGGTGGCCGCCTTCCTCTCCGTGGCGGCCGTCCGGCACGGCTTCTTCGACCTGAAGGTCTACTACGGCGCGCTGACCTTCTGGGTCCACGACCACGGTGAGATCTACGACTACCTCAAGCCCGGCACCCAGTACGGCTTCACCTACCCCCCGTTCGCGGCGCTGGTGATGCTGCCGATGGCGTACCTGCCGTGGCCGGCGGCGATCACCGTCAGCGTGGCCGCCACGGTGGTGGTCAGCGCGGTGCTGGTCTGGTGGCTGCTCGACCCGGTCGCCCGGCGGGCCGGCTGGACCCGCTGGTTCGTCCTGGCGGTGGCGCTCTGCCTGGCCGCCGCGTTCGAGCCGATGCGCGAGACGGTCAACTTCGGCCAGGTCAACATGCTGCTGCTCTTCCTGGTGGCGGTGGATCTGCTGCGGCTGCTGCCGGCCGGCAACCGGTGGGCCGGGGTCGGGATCGGGGTGGCCACCGCGATCAAGCTGACCCCGGGCGTCTTCATCGTCTATCTGCTGATCACCCGGCGGTTCCGGGCCGCCGGCACCGCCGTCGCCGCCTCGGCCGCCGCCACGCTGCTCGCCGCCGCCCTCTTCCCCGACGCGACCCGGGAGTTCTGGACCTCGGCGCTGTGGAACACCGACCGGGTGGGCGAGTTGGCGTTCGTGTCCAACCAGTCGCTGCGCGGGGTGGTGGCCCGGCTGAACCCGGAGCATCCGAGCACCCTGGCCTGGCTGGCGCTGGTGCTGGTCACCCTGGCCGTCTGGGCCTGGCGCTGCCGGGTCGCCGTGGCGGTCGGCGACGAGGCCACCGGGCTGGCGCTGACCGGCGCGCTGATGTGCCTGGTCAGCCCGGTCACCTGGGTGCACCACCTGGTCTGGTTGATCCCGGCGCTGATCCTGCTGGTCGACAACGCCGTCGCCGCGCCCGCCGGCGGCCTGCGGCGGCGGGCGCTGCTGGCCCTCGCGGTGGTCGGCTACGCGCTGTTGTGCAGCCGGATCGTCTGGGCCTGGGAGAAGGACTTCACCGGGATCACCGGCTTCCTGGGCAGCAACACCTACGTCTGGATCAGCCTCGCGCTGCTGGTGCTGCTGCCGATCCGTACCTGGGCCGCCCCGGTCGGCGGCCGGCCCGGCGGCCCGGCGGGGCCCACCGGCCGGGGTGGGGCGGCGCGGCCCGCCGGCCCGCCCGGTGCCGTGCAGCGGCCGGCCGGGTCAGCCCGGGAGGCGGCCGACGTAACGCAGTTCGTCGAGGTGCACGGCGGGCCCGCCGCCGGCCAGCGGCACCGGGTAGCGGGACCGCTCACCGTCGGCTGACAGGCCGGCCCGCTCGTAGAACCGGCGGGCGCGGGCGTTGTCGGCCAGCACCCACACCCGGTACTCCCGCCAGCCGTTGGCCGCCAGCCCGTCCCGGGCGGCGGTGAACAGGGCCCGCGCGGTGCCGTCACCCCAGTGCGCCGGCTCCACGTAGATCGCCAGCAGTTCGCCGTACGTCGGGTCCAGGTCACCCCGGTCCTGGTTGTTGCGGTACGGGCCGAAGGTGGTGAATCCGGCCGGCACCCCGTCGATCTCGGCGAGCAGGGTGGTGAACGGGTGCTCCGGGTCGGCGGTGCCGACGTCCCGTCGGCGCTGTGCCCAGGCCACCGGGTTGAGCCGGACCAGCACCTCGGCCGGCATGATGCCGGCGTAACCGGCCTGCCAGCCGTGGATGTGCACCCGGGCGATCGCCTCGGCGTCGTCCGGCCCCTCGCGACGGATGGTGAGCATGTGTCCGTTCTATGCCCCGGCGGGCGGCCGGTCCAGTGTCCGCTCCGGTGTCGTACCGTTGGTCTAGGGTCGTCGGCGATGGCCGCACCGGAATCGCTCTCCCTCGCCCAGGCCCGGCGGATGACGCTCGCGGCCCAGGGCTTCGCCGACCCGGCGCCCGCCGGGGTGCCCACCCGCCGGCACCTGCGCCGGGTGCTCGACCGGGTCGGGTTGATCCAGATGGATTCGGTCAATGTGCTGCAACGCGCGCACTACCTGCCGCTCTACAGCCGGCTCGGGCCCTATCCGACGGGCCTGCTCGACACCGCCGCCTACCGCCGTCCCCGGGAGCTGTTCGAATACTGGGGGCACGAGGCGTCCCTGGTGCCGGTGGGCCTGCACGCCGCGCTGCGCTGGCGGATGGCCAAGGCCCGCGACGACGCCTGGGGCGGGATGCGGCGGATCGCCGAGGAGCAGCCCGAGCTGGTCGGCTGGGTCCGCGACGAGGTGGCCGCCCGGGGCCCGCTGACCGCCGCCGAGATCGAGCACGACGCGCCCCGGGAGACCGGCAACTGGGGGTGGAACTGGTCGGCGGTGAAGCGGGCGCTGGAGTTCCTGTTCTGGGCCGGCGAGGTCACCGCCGCCGACCGGACCCCCTCCTTCGCCCGCCGCTACGACCTGCCCGAACGGGTGCTGCCGCCGGCCGTGCTCGACGCGCCCACGCCGACCGATGCCGAGGCGTACCGCACCCTGGTCGCGGTGGCCGCCCGGTCGCTGGGGGTGGCCGCCGAGCCGGAGCTGCGGGACTATTTCCGGCTCCCGTTGGCGGGTGCCCGGCAGGCCGTCGCCGAGCTGGTCGAGGCCGGTGAGCTGGTGCCGGCGACCGTGCAGGGGTGGCGGCAGCCGGCCTGGCGGCACGTCGACGCCCGGCTGCCCCGCTGGGTCCGGGGCAACACCCTGGTCAGCCCGTTCGACCCGCTGGTCTGGGAACGGGCCCGCACCGAGCGGCTGTTCGGTTTCGGCTACCGGATCGAGATCTACGTGCCGGCCGCGCAGCGGGTGCACGGCTACTACGTGCTGCCCTTCCTGCAGGGGGAGCGGTTCACCGCCCGGGTCGACCTCAAGGCCGACCGCAAGGCCGGGGTGCTGCTGGTGCCGGCGGCCTGGCAGGAGCCCGGCGTCGACCCTGGGGAGACCGCCGTCGCGCTCGCCGCCGAACTGCGTCGGCTCGCCGGCTGGCTCGGCCTGGATGCGGTCGCCCCGCCGGCCGCGGGTGACCTGGCCGCCCCGCTGGCCGCCGCGTTGCGGAGCCTCACCGGTGTACCGTGAGGCCGTGACGAGCGTTGACGGGCCGACCGGAGCGGCCGAGCCGGGTCGGCCGGGGCCGGGCACCGATCCGACGTCGACCGGTCCCGTGCCGGCCGGCACCACCCACACCCTGAGCGACCCGTCCCGGGACGCCGCCGGGGTCGGCGACGCCTTCCGGGCCGGCGGCGTCGCCGAGGTGGGTGGTTCCGCCACCCCGCCCGGCACCGGCGAGGTGTCCGGTGCCGCCCCCGGTGCGGTCGGACCGGGTGGCTGGTCCGCCGACGCGGTGCCACCCGGGTCCTGGTCGGCCGGGCCGCCGGTGGTGTGGCAGCAGCCCGAGCCGGACCGGCTCACCCGTTTCGTGCTCCGGCTGCACGCCCGTTCGCCGCGCTGGGCGGCACCGCTGGCCGCCCTCGGCTGCGTCGCCGCCGGGATGGCGTACGCGCTGGTCAGTGATCCGACCACCAGCGACCCGGACGCCCCGCCGAGCTGCCTGCTCAAGCTGACCACCGGGCTGGACTGTCCAGGCTGCGGAGGCACCCGCGCGCTGTGGTACCTGCTGCACGCCGACCTGCCCGCCGCCGCCCGACACCATGTCGTCTTCGTCTTCGCGGTGCCCTTCCTGGCCTACCTCTTCGTCGCCTGGGCCGGTAAGCAGGCATTCGGGTGGCGGCTGCCCGAGCTGCGGCTCAGCTCCCCGGTGATCGGCGGCTTCCTCGCCGTCTGGCTCGCCTTCTCGGTGCTGCGCAACCTGCCCTGGGCCCCGTTCACCGCCCTCTACGTCTGACCCCGCCCGGCGGGCGGAGCCGCGCCGTCGCCGGCCGGGCGGGCCGGCGCGCGTCGCGGTCCGCCGTGGCGGTGCCGTCCGGCGGAGGCCGGTGCGAGACGTTGGCCACCCACCGCCCGCCCGAAACCCGCAACGGCGGGTGATCGCGCTGGTCAGGGGCGGCGGCCCGAGTTTCCCCGCCGGCCACCCGGCCACTACAGTCGCAGGAATGCCGGAGATGGTGCAGCCCCAGGCCCAGCTGATCGCGTGGACCCAGTTCCAGGCCCCGAGCGACGTGCCGTGGTCGACCGACGCCGAGGGCGGCCAGGCGCTCGCCGAGTTCGCCGGCCGGGCCTGCTACCAGAGCTGGAAGAAGCCGAACCCGGCGACCGCCACCAACGCCGGTTACCTGGCGCACATCCTGGAGGTCGGGCACCTGTCGGTGCTGGAGCACGGCACGGTGACCTTCTATTTCACCGGGGTGTCCCGCTCGTTCACCCACGAGCTGATCCGGCACCGGCACTTCTCCTACTCCCAGCTCTCCCAGCGGTACGTCCCGGAGCGGGACGCGGCGATGGTCGAGCCGGCCGTGATCGCCGACGATCCGGAGCTGCACAAGCGGTTCGTCGAGGCCGCCGAGGCCAGCGTCCGGGCGTACACCGAGCTGCTGGAGGGGCTGGAGCAGCGGTTCGCCGACGAGCCCAACCCGACGCTGCGCCGCAAGCAGGCCCGGCAGGCGGCCCGGGCGGTGCTGCCCAACGCCACCGAGACGCGGATCGTGGTCACCGGCAACTACCGCGCCTGGCGGCACTTCATCGGGATGCGGGCCACCGAACACGCCGACGTGGAGATCCGTGAACTGGCCGTGGAGTGCCTGCGGCAGCTCCAACGGGTGGCCCCGAACGTCTTCGCCGACTTCGTCGTCAGCACCCTGCCGGACGGCACCGAGGTGGCGACGAGCCCGCACGCACAGCTGTCCTGAGCCCTTACCCACCGGACGTCCGGTGCTCGTCCGCTAGGTTGTGAGCATGACGCACGACCACCCTGCCGCCCCCGACCGGGGCCTGTCGCGCCCGTTCGGGCGACTGCTCACTGCGATGGTGACCCCGTTCACCGCCGATGGCTCCCTCCACCTCGACGGCGCCGTCCAACTGGCGACGCACCTCGTCGACGCGCAGGGCAACGACGCGCTGGTGATCAATGGCACCACCGGCGAGTCGCCGACCACCACGGACGCGGAGAAGGAGACCCTGATCCGGGCGGTGGTGGAGGCGGTCGGCGACCGGGCGCAGGTGGTGGCCGGCGTCGGCACCAACGACACCCGGCACACCATCGAGTTGGCCGCCTCGGCGGAGAAGGCCGGCGCGCACGGCCTGCTGGTGGTGACGCCGTACTACAGCAAGCCACCGCAGCAGGGGCTGGTGCGGCACTTCACCGCGGTCGCCGACGGCACCGGCCTGCCGATCATGGTGTACGACATCCCGCACCGCGCCGGGGTGGCGATCGAGACCGAGACGTTGGTGCGGCTCGCCGCGCACGAGCGGATCGTCGCGGTCAAGGACGCCAAGGGTGACCTGACCGCCACCAGTTGGGTGACCAGCCGCACCGACCTCGCCTTCTACAGCGGCGAGGACTCGCTCACCCTGCCCACCCTGGCGGTCGGCGGGGTCGGCCTGGTCGGCACCTCGACCCATTTCACCGGCGCGCTCGCCAAGCAGATGATCGAGGCGTACGACGCGGGCGACACCGGCGCGGCGCTGACCCTGCACCGGCGGCTGCTGCCGCTGCTCACCGGGATCTTCCGCAGCCCGGGCACCATCCTGGTCAAGGCGGGCCTGAACGTGCTGGGCCTGCCCGCCGGTCCGGTGCGGCCACCGCTGGTGGACGCCACCGACGACGAACTGGCCCTGCTGCGCGCGGACTGCGCGGCGGCGGGCCTGGACCTGCCCGAATGATCGAACGATACGATGGACGCCGGGTTACGGCGTCGCAGAATGAGGTGGACGCGTGACCGAGGCGCAATTCGAGGGTGAACTGCCCCCGCCGCTGCCCGAGGGCGGGCTGCGGATCATCCCGCTCGGCGGACTCGGTGCCATCGGTCGGAACATGACCGTCTTCGAGTTCGACGGCAAGCTGCTGATCGTCGACTGCGGGGTGCTCTTCCCCGACGTCGAGCAGCCCGGTGTGGACCTGATCCTGCCCGACTTCGGGCCGATCCTGGACCGGCTGGCCGACGTGCAGGCGATCGTGCTGACCCACGGCCATGAGGACCACATCGGCGCGGTGCCGTACCTGCTCGCCCACAAGCCGGACATTCCCCTGGTCGGCTCCCAGTTCACCCTCGCCCTGGTCGAGGCGAAGCTGGCCGAGCGGCGGATCCAGCCCTACACGCTGACCGTGCGGGAGGGCGGTCGGGAGCGGCTGGGCCCGTTCGAGTGCGAGTTCTTCGCGGTCAACCACTCCATCCCGGACGCCCTCGCGGTGGCCATCCGTACCCCCGCCGGCCTGGTGCTGCACACCGGCGACTTCAAGATGGACCAGCTCCCGCTGGACGGCCGGATCACCGACCTGGCCGGGTTCGCCCGGCTCGGCGCCGAGGGCGTCGATCTGCTGCTGTCGGACTCCACCAACGCCGAGATCCCCGGTTTCGTCACCCCGGAGCGGGAGATCGGGCCGGTGCTCGACTCGATCTTCGCGAAGGCGAAGGGGCGGATCATCGTCGCCTCGTTCGCCTCCCACGTGCACCGGGTGCAGCAGGTCTTCGACTCGGCGTTGGAGCACGGCCGCAAGGTGGCGCTGATCGGCCGGTCGATGGTGCGCAACATGGGCATCGCCCGCGACCTCGGCCTGCTCAACATCCCGGCCGGTCTGGTGATCGGGATCGAGGAGGCCACCACGCTGCCGCCCGACCAGATCGTGCTGATGTCCACCGGTTCGCAGGGCGAGCCGATGAGCGCGCTGGGCCGGATGGCCAGCGGCGACCACCGGCACATCACCATCGCCCCCGGCGACACCGTCGTGCTCGCCTCGTCGCTGGTCCCCGGCAACGAGACGTCGGTCTACCGGGTGATCAACCGGCTGGCCCGGGCCGGCGCGGTGGTGGTGCACAAGGACGTGGCCAAGGTGCACGTCTCCGGGCACGCCCCCGCCGGGGAACTGCTCTACCTGCTCAACGTCGTCCGGCCGAGCAACCTGATGCCGGTGCACGGCGAGTGGCGGCACCTGCGGGCGCACGCCCGGCTCGGCATCGAGTCCGGGGTCGCCCCGGACCGGGTGGTGATCTGCGAGGACGGCGACGTCGTCGACCTGGTCGAGGGCCGCGCCAGCGTGGTCGGGCACGTGAAGAGCCGGTACGTCTACGTCGACGGCCTGGCCGTGGGCGACGTCAGCGAGTCGCTGCTCACCGAGCGGCGGATCCTCGGCGACGGCGGCTTCATCGCCACCACCGTGGTGGTCGACTCGGTCACCGGCAAGGTGGTCGCCGGCCCGACCCTGTCGGCCAAGGGCTTCTCCGAGGACCCGGCGGCGTTCAACCCGGTGATCCCGCTGGTCACCGAGGCGCTGAACCGGGCCGCCGCGGACGGCATCACCGATCCGCACCAGCTCCAGCAGATCGTCCGACGCACGGTGGGGCGCTGGGTCAACGACGCGTACCGCCGCCGTCCGATGATCGTTCCGACCGTCGTCGAGGTCTGAGCGGCTCCTTCCACCAACGGCACCCGGCCGGCCACCGTCGTCATGACGGTGGCCGGCCCGGTTCCGGGACCCGACGGGCACTCAGCGGTGGCGCAGGGTGGCCACGATCAGGTTGGGGTCGGTCGAGGTGGTGTAGGCGGCGCTGGCCACCAGGATGGTGTGCCCACGGACGGCCACCGAGGTCGGGTTCTGCAGCCCGTCGGCACCGGTGAGCAGGGTCCGGGCCCGCCCGTCGCGGTCGATGCCCACCACCGTGTTCGGGCCGTTGAGGGTGGCGACGATCCGGCCGTCGGGGGCGAAGGCGAAGTCGTCGATGCCGACCAGTCCGGTCGCCCTGACCTCGACGGCCCCCGGACGGCCCTGCCGCAGCGGAATCCGCAGCAGGGTGCCCTGGTCCAGGTTGGTCGCCCAGACCGCGCCGCCCCGGACCTTGACGCCGTTGACGCCGAGGAAGCCGGTCGGGGCGAGGGCGGACGCCGACGACCAGACCCGGACGGGACCACCGGCCAGCGGGATGGTCGAGATGGTGCCGAGCACCGAGTCGGTGACGTAGAACGTCCGGCCCGTCGGGTCGAGCGCCAGCCCGTTGGGCAGCCCGGCGGCCGGTAGCGCGGCGATCCGTCGGGGGGCCCGGCCCGGCGACATCCGGTAGAGGCCCGTGCTGGCGGCGTCGCCGCTGGCGTACAGGACATACAACGTGCCGTCGCCGGTACGGACGATGCCGGTGGTCAGGGCGAAGCCGAGCACGGGGGTGGCGACGCCGCCGTCGGCCGGCGCGGCCAGGGTGGCCAGGACCCGGGTCCGGCCCGCCGGGTCGACGGCGGCGACCTGCCGTGCCGCCGCGAACGTGAGATAGGCCGTGCCGTCGGGGCCCAGCGCGATGTTCTCCGGCAGTTGCCCCTTCGCCAGGTCGAAGTGGGCCGTGATCTGCGTCGCCGGGGTCGACCGGGCCGGGCTGACGGCGGCGACCGGGACGGCCGCCGGTGCCGGGTCCGCCCCGGGTACGGCCAGGGCGCCGGCCGCCGCAGCGGCCACCGTGAGGGTGAGGATTCTTCTGCGCATGGTTCGTCCTTCTGGTGAGGGGCCCGGACGTGGGCCCGGTTCAGGGCGCGGACGATCCGGCACCTGTCGGGGTGCCCTCGTCTCGCGGGGTCGCCGCAGCGGCGGCCGGCCGGATCACACCGGTCCGCCGGGGCGGGGTGGGACGGCAGCGCCCGGCGGGTCTGGCGCGGCGCTGCCGGGGTGGGAAGTGGCGGGTCAGCCGGGCGCGGGCAGTGGCTGACGGGTGGCGGCCCGGCCGGTGACCGCGGCGTGTACGAGCAGCGTCATCGCCGCCTGCGACGGGGAGCCCGGCGCGGTGGTGGCGAGGACGACCAACTGGTCGTCCTCGGTCCGCAGGGTCTGCTGGGTGACGGTCAGCACGCCGACCACCGGGTGCCGCATCTCGTAGCCGGCGTTGCCGCCGGCCTTGACCCGGTGGTCGGCCCACCCGGCGGCGAACTCGGGGCTGCGTACCGCCAACTCGCCGACCAGCGCGGCGAGCAACGGGTCCGACGGGTGCTGCCCGGAGGTCATCCGCAGGGTCGCCACCACGGCCCGTGCCTTGGCCGGCCAGTCGACGTACAGGTCACGGGTGTGCGCGTCGAGGAAGAGCAACCGTGCCATGTTCGGCCGCCGGTCCGGCCGGTCCACCGCCTCCGGCGCCAGGTGACCGGCGAACAGGGCGTGCCCGGCGGTGTTCCAGGCCAGCACGTCGAGTCGGCGGCCGAGCACCAGCACGGGTACGTCCCCGAGCGCGGCGACCAGCTGCCGTACGGTCGGATCGACCCGCTCCGGCGGTGGCCGGCGGGTGACCGGGCGGCGGCCACCGGCGGCCAGCCCGGACAGGTGGCGGCGTTCCGCGTCGTCGAGGCGCAGTGCCCGGCTGAGCGCGTCCAGCACCTCGGGTGAGGCGTTGGTGGCCAGGCCCTGCTCCAGCCGGGCGTAGTAGGAGGCGCTCACCCCGGCCAGCAGGGCCAGCTCCTCCCGGCGCAGCCCCGGAACCCGCCGCCGTCCGCCGTAGGTGACCACCCCGGCCTCCTCCGGGCCGAGCCGGGAGCGGCGCGAGCGGAGGAACTCGCCGAGCTGTCCTGATGCCTGCATGGATCCCAGTATTGGCGGCGGTCACCCGGCCAACCACACCCTGCCGGGGGTAGGCACGACAGTCGGTGCCGGATGCGTGACGGGGCGGATACCCTCCGTCGATAAGTGTGGATCTCTTCAACCGGGCGGTGTCCGTTGCCGTACCTCAATCCGGTGGGCGTACCCCGCGTCGGCCGGAAGGAGCATGACGGATGGACCGCAGACGGATGACAGCGATCGGCGTCGTGCTGGCGGCAGCGGGGCTGACGGCGGCGGTGACCCTGCCGTCGTTCGCCGGTGACCAGGGCACGCCGAACGCCGGTGGGACCGACCCGAGGGCCACCGGCGGGGTGGCGCCCGAGGTGGTGGACGCGCTCAGCCGCGACCTGCGGATCAGCCGGGACCAGGCGGTCCGGCGGCTGACCGCCGAGCAGCAGGCCACCGGGCGGCTGGCCCGGCTGCGGGCCGCGCTCGGCAACGACTACGGCGGCGCCTGGCTCAGCGGCGACGGGTCCACCCTCAACGTGGCGGTCGCCGACCCGGCACAGGCGGACCGGGTCCGGGCCGCCGGTGCGGTGCCCAAGCAGGTGGACCGCGCGGTCACCGAGTTGGACGCGGCCAAGAGCCGGCTCGACTCGGTGGGTCGGCAGGCGTCTCCGGCCATCGCCGGCTGGTACGTCGACGTCGCCACCAACTCCGTGGTGGTGCTCGCCCAGCCGGGTGCCGAGTCGCGGGCCCGCCGGTGGGCGGCGAGCAGCGGGGCCCCGGCCGGGGCGGTCCGGATCACCACCTCCCGGGAGCAGCCGCGTCCGCTGTTCGACCTGGTCGGCGGCGACCCGTTCTTCATCAACGACGCGGGGCGCTGCTCGATCGGCTTCTCGGTGGTGGGCGGGTTCGTCACCGCCGGGCACTGTGGCCGGGTCGGCGACCGCACGACCGGCTTCAACCAGGCGCAGCAGGGCGTCTTCGCGGCGTCGTCGTTCCCCGGCGACGACTGGGCGGTGGTGCGCACCAACGGCCAGTGGACCCCGCAGGGGGTGGTGAACGACTTCAACGGCGGCGTGGTGCCGGTCAACGGTTCCACCGAGATGCCGGCCGGCGCGTCGATCTGCCGCTCCGGCTCCACCACCGGTGCCCGCTGCGGTGTCGTCCAGGCCCGCAACGCCACCGTGAACTATCCGGAGGGGACGGTCACCGGGCTGACCCGCACCGACGTCTGCGCCGAACCGGGCGACTCCGGTGGCTCGTGGATCTCCGGCGACCAGGCGCAGGGCGTCACCTCCGGCGGCTCCGGTGACTGCACCGTCGGCGGCACCACCTTCTTCCAGCCGGTCAACGAGATCCTCCAGCGCAACAACCTGACCCTGGTGACCGCCGACGGCCAGCAGGACGCGCAGCCGCAGACCAGCACCCGGCTCCGGGCGCGTACCGCCGGGTCGGTGCGTTGAGCGGTCCCGCCGCCGGCGCCCCCGAGCTCCCGGCCGGCTGAGCCGGACCACCGGTACCGCGGCCCCCGACCACCACCGCCCGGTGGTCGGGGGTCGCTCCGCGTCCGGACCCCCGATGCCGGCCGGCCGCCATCGGTCAGGGCGGGGCCGGTCAGGGCAGGGCAGGTCAGGGCGAGGCAGCGCCGGTCAGGGTAGGGCGGCGACGGCCCTGGCGTACGCGACGCCGGTGCTCACCGCCGCGTCGACCAGGATGCCGAGCTGCGTCGGGGCCACCCCGTGCGCCAGGTCGGTGGTGACGTCGCCGGCCAGCACCAGCTCACCCTCGGGCAACTCGTGCACGTACGCCTTCGGCAACAGGCGGTCGTGGTTCCAGGCGTTGCAGAACTCGTACGCCTCGGCGAGCCGTCCCGCCGCCAGCCGCCGGGCCGCCACCACCCGGGCGTGCAGGATCTCCCCGTGCCCGCCCAACAGGCGGAACTGCACGACCGCCTCGTCCCAGCGACCGACCACCACGCCACCGGCGTCCACCGCGTACACGTCGCCCCGGACGTCGAGCACGGCGGTGAGCTGGGTCAGGCTCAGCGGGGCCGGCTCCTCGGCCGAGGGCAGGAACGGTTCGTCGTCCGGGTCCTCGACGCTCTCCGGTGCCGGCAGGGGCACCGGGTCGCCGGTCGGCCGTTCGGCCAGCCAGGCGGCGATCCGGCCGGCGTGGTGGCCGGTGCCGTTGCGCGCGTCGAAGCTGCCCGCCAGCCGGGTGGCCTCGGCTGACAGGTCGGTGCCGAGGGCCGCCACGGTCAGCTCGGCGGCGGGCCGGTCGGCGTGGCCGGGGCGGCGTACCCGTCGACCGTCCCGCCCGGACTCGGCGGCGAGCGCGCAGACCAACGCCCCGGCGGCGGCGAACTCCATCGCCGACAGGTCGTCGTACGGGTGGTCCAGCCGGGGCAACTGCTCGGCGAGGAGGTCCAGGGCCCGGTCCGGGTGCCCGGCCAGCGCGCAGAACCGCAACTGCGCGGCCAGGTACGGCAACGCCGTGCGCTCCCGCCGGTGCCGCCGGTACGCCCGCAGGTGCGCCTGTCCGGCCCGGGCGGACGCCCCGGTGCGCAGCCACGGCAGCAGCCCCACCGCGAGGGCCCGTTCCGGCTGGTCGGTGCAGTCGACCCCGCCATCGCTCCTGCCGTCGAGCACGGGTCGCAGCGCCTCCAGCGCCGCCCGGTCGTCCCCCCAACCGGCCAGCAGTTCGGCCCGGCGCACCGGCAGGCAGCCGGGGCAACCGGCTTCCGGGTCCGGGTCGGTGGCGGCGGTCCAGCGGTCGTACCACTGTCGGGCGGTCGGCTCGTCGCCCCGGTGGTCGGCGAGCCGGCAGCGCAACTGGGCGACCACGCCGGCGTCCTCGCCGACCCGCCGGGCCAGCGCGTCGAGCAACGACTGCGCCTGGTCCAGCCCGATCCTGGGCGTGCCGATCGCGGCCTCCACCGCCTGCCGCAGGTGCCGCCGCAGCAGCTCCGCGTCGCCGGGGCGGCCGTCGAGCAGGTCGGGGGAGCTGCCGACAGCGGCCAGCAGGCGGCGTACCGGCTCGATGATCCGCCACCGCCCGCCGTGCCGCAGGTATGCCGCCACCAGCGCGAATCGGGCGTCCAGCGCGGAGTGCGGGTCGCCGAGCGCGTCGGCGCGGGCGGCGATCCGGTCGAGTTCGGCCAGTCGGGCCTCGCCGTCGGGCAGGTCCGCGGCCTCGGCGAGCGCGGACGCCAGGGCGGGATCGCGGCGGACGGGCGGCCCGTCCGCCCCGGGGCGGAACCCGGCGGTCATCCCGGTGTCCCGCCGGGCAGCAGGCCGACGGCGGTGGCGAGCTGACAGCCGGCGGTGATGCCGCAGTCGAGCAGCTGGTCGAGCTGGTGCGGGGTGACCCCGTGTTCCAGGTCGGTGACCACCTCCCCGCAGACCTGGGCCCGGCCGTCGTCGTCCACGTGCACGAACGCCTTGGGCCAGAGCCGGTCGTGGTTCCACGAGTTGCAGAAGGCGTAGAGCGCCGGCACCTGGTCGATGCCGAAGGTCGGCGCCGCCACGGTGCGGATCTGGAGCAGCTCGTCGAGGGTGCCCCGGCGCAGGAACCAGATCAGACTGTCGTCCCAGCGGCCCACGAGATCCCCGTCGTCGTCGGTGACGACGGCGTACCCCCGGTGGTCGAGCACGGCGGCGACCAGGTCGACGGTCAGCGGACGCAGGGCCTGCGGGTGACCCGCCAGAGGGTCCGGACGGTCCGCGAAAGCAGGCGACGCCATCGGGCATCCCTTCTGAGGCGAATAACACGTCTGCGGCGTGGTCCGCGCTGCGACGCGCGGACACGACCCGGAAAAGCGGCGATCTGCCGGGTAACGCCGTTACGGTGACTCTATGGCGGGCCGTACCCCTCAGGCGAGCCGGCGACGCGGCGCGTCGCCGCGCGGTACCACGAACAGTCGTGCCCGTCAGCCGGCGAAGAAGACCACCCGGGCGACGCCCCGGCGACGGCCCGCGTCCCGGCCCGCCCCGGCGGAGTACGTCGGTCGCGCCGTCGGGGCACTGTGGATGGGGTTGGCGCACGGGGTCGGTTGGGGGTTCCGGGCCGCCGGTCGGCAGGCGGCCTCGGCCCGGGAGCTGGATCCGGAGCACCGTCGCGACGGCGCCGGCCTGCTGCTGTTCGGTCTGGCCATCCTCAGTGCGGTGGCCATCTGGTTCTCCGGTGCCGGCCCGCTCGGTGCACGCCTCGACGACACCGTACGGCTCTTTCTGGGCGCGATCGCGGTCGTGGTGCCGGTGCTGCTGATGATCGGCGCCTGGCGGCTGATGCGTACCCCGGTCGACCCGGAACACCGGGGGCGTGGCCTGGTCGGCTGGAGTTCCATGCTGGTCGCCACGGCGGCGATGCTGCACATCGGACAGAATCCGGTCGACCCGGTGCAGCGCGACTACGCCGGTGGCCTGGTGGGTGCCGGGGTCGGTGACCTGCTGGAGCGGGGGATGACCGCCTGGGTGGCCATGCCGCTGCTCGTCCTGCTGCTCGTCTTCGGTCTGCTGGTGGTCACCGCCACCCCGATCAACAAGATCCCGGAGCGGCTCGGTCTGCTCGCCGGCACGCTGGTGGCCCCGCCCGACGCCCCGGCGCAGGAGGAGGACGCGGAGGCGGAGACGGCGGTCGCCCCGAAGCCGGCCCGCCGCCGGCCCCGCAAGGCCGTGCCGCCGCCGGTCGACCCGGACGACTTCGACGACGTCGAGCCGGGGGTGGACCTCCAGGAGACCATCGTGCTGCCGCGCCGGCCGTCGGGCCGGGTGCCCGCCGGCCGCAAACCGGCGGAGCCGCCGGAGCACTCGGCCCCGCCCACCCGGGCCGAGCAGCTCGCGCTGACCGGGCTGGCCGGCGACTACGTGCTGCCGCCGGCGAACATGCTCACCGGCGGTGCGGCCCCGAAGACCCGCAGCAAGGCCAACGACGAGGTGATCGCCGCCCTGACCGGCGTCTTCGACCAGTTCGGGGTGGACGCCGAGGTCACCGGTTTCACCCGGGGCCCGACCGTCACCCGCTACGAGGTCGAGTTGGGCCACGGGGTCAAGGTCGAGCGGATCACCCAGCTGTCCCGCAACATCGCGTACGCGGTGAAGTCGCCCGACGTGCGGATCCTCAGCCCCATCCCGGGCAAGAGCGCGGTCGGGGTGGAGATCCCCAACACCGACCCGGAGAACGTCGCCCTCGGTGACGTGCTGCGCTCCCGGGCCGCCACCAGCGACCACCACCCGATGGTGGTCGCCCTCGGCAAGGACATCGAGGGCGGCTTCGTGGTGGCCAACCTCGCGAAGATGCCGCACATCCTGATTGCGGGGGCCACCGGCGCGGGCAAGTCGAGTTGCCTCAACACCCTGCTGGTGTCGATCCTGACCCGGGCCACGCCGGACGAGGTGCGGCTGCTGCTGATCGACCCGAAGCGGGTCGAGATGACCGGGTACGAGGGCATCCCGCACCTGGTCACCCCGATCGTGACCAACCCCAAGAAGGCGGCCGACTCGCTGGAGTGGGTCGTCCGCGAGATGGACATGCGCTATGACGACCTCGCCGCCAACGGGGTCCGGCACGTCGACGACTTCAACCGCAAGGTACGCAACGGCGAGATCAAGGCCCCGCCGGGCAGCGAGCGGGAGATGCGGCCGTACCCGTACCTGCTGGTGATCGTGGACGAGCTGGCCGACCTGATGATGGTCGCCCCGCGCGACGTGGAGGACTCGGTCGTCCGGATCACCCAGCTGGCCCGTGCCGCCGGCATCCACCTGGTGCTGGCCACCCAGCGGCCGAGCGTCGACGTGGTGACCGGCCTGATCAAGGCGAACGTGCCGTCCCGGCTGGCGTTCGCCACCTCGTCGCTGGCCGACTCCCGGGTCATCCTCGACCAGCCGGGCGCGGAGAAGCTGCTCGGCCGGGGCGACGGGCTGTTCCTGCCGATGGGCGCGTCCAAGCCGGTCCGCATCCAGGGCGCGTGGGTGACCGAGCGCGAGATCGCCGACGTGGTGAAGTTCTGCAAGGACCAGCGGGAGCCGGAGTTCCGCTCGGACGTGCTGGCCCCGGCGCAGGACAGCAAGAAGAAGATCGACGAGGACATCGGCGACGACCTGGACCTGCTGGTGCAGGCGGTCGAGCTGGTGGTCACCTCACAGTTCGGCTCGACCTCGATGCTCCAGCGCAAGCTGCGGGTGGGCTTCGCCAAGGCGGGTCGGCTGATGGACCTGATGGAGACCCGTGGGGTGGTCGGCCCGTCCGAGGGCTCCAAGGCCCGCGACGTGCTGGTCAAGCCGGACGAGCTGGAAGAGGTGCTCGACGGCCTGCGCGGCGACGTCGACTGAGCCGGGCGGGCGTCGGGCCGGCGCGACGTGCATCGGGTCCGGGCCGCGCCGACCGGATCCGGCGTGGTCCGGAAGGACCGGTCGGCGTGGGGCCGGGGGTGGACGTGCGACGGGCCCGCCGGATGCCGGCGGGCCCGTTGGCAGCGCGTGACGGTCAGCTGTTCATCAGGGCACTGACGATCACCAGGCTGAGGATGATGGCGACCACGTTGGCCGCAGCGGCGTACCAACCCAGCGGCTTGTCGCCGAGCACCGCGCCGACGATGCCGAGCACCAGGCCGATGACGCCGAAGATGACCGGGGCGATCAGCAACGCGACGACGGCGAAGACGAACGCCAGGATGGTGCAGATCCGGGCGGCGTTGGTGCGCGGGCGGGCGGTCGCGTGGGTGTCGGCCATGACGTCCTCCGTGAGGGAATCCTGAATGCTGCGGTCGGCCGATCACTACCCAGACGGGACGAGAACTACGCACCGGGCGGCAACATCCCACCGGGCACGTCGCGGTGACGGGGTGAGAATTCGATCGATGGCGGACATGCGGTGTGGCAGGGGCACCCGATGTCTGCATCCCGCCGTGACCTGTTGCGTTGGCAGTTCGACCTGACCTGGTCCCTGTTCGGGTACCACCTGGAACGTGTGGAGCCGGCGAGCTGATGAAGAACGTCGCCGAGATCGGCCAACTGCGACTGCTGCGGCACGCGCAGACGGTCGGCCCTGACCCGTCGACCGGTCCCTAGCAGCCTGCCCGGCAGCTCACCGGGAGGCCGGGCACGGCACCGGCTCAGTGGAAGAGCTTGAGGCCGACCACGCCGGCCACCACCAGCAGCAGGCTGAGCAGCCGGGGCAGGCTCGCCGACTCGCCCAGCGCCACCATGCCGACCAGCGCGGTGCCGACCGCCCCGATGCCGACCCAGACCGCGTAGCCGGTGCCGACGGGGATCTCGCGCAGCGCGTACGCCAGGCCGGCCATGCTGGCGACCAGGGTGACCGCGAAGACGGCCGAGGGCAGCGGTCGGGTGAATCCGGCGCTGCGGTCGAGGGAGACCGCCCACGCGGTCTCCAGGAGTCCGGAGAGCACCAGCACGATCCAGGCCATCGGGCATCACCTCGGGGGTGCGGGTCCCGGACCGGGCCGGCCGGGGACGAGTCGGGTAGGCACGGGGCGTCTTGGCCTGACCGGGTACGCCCACGACTCGTCCGGGGTGACTGCGGGCCGGCGGGAGCCGCGGCACCGACCTGCCCACGCAGGCCACCACGACCGACGCTAGCACCGCCGGCCAGCGGGGTGGGGTGATCCTCCCCACCAGACCTTGAGTTGAAGTCAGCTTGAGGTTGCAGCATGGGGGCATGACGCTGCTCTTCGACGACCGGCAGGTCGCCGCCACCCTGGACGCGCCGACCACCGTCGCGGCGATGCGGGACGCCCTGCTGGCCGCCCACGCCGGCCGACTCGTCGCCCCACCCCGGGCATCCGCGCCCCTCGCCGGTGGGCGGATGGTCCTCACCGCCGGGCAGCTCACCGACGAGTGGTACGGCTTCCGCTCCTACGACACCCTCGGCCACCCGGCCGGCGAGCAGCTGGTGGTGCTGCACGACGCCCGCACCGGGGCGGTCCGGGCGATCGCCGTCGGTGCGGAGCTGGGCTCCCGGCGCACCGGCGGGCTGGGCGCGGTGGCGGTCGACGCCCTGGCCCGCCCCGACGCGGTCACCCTGGGGGTGATCGGCTCGGGCGGGCAGGCGTGGACCCAGGTCTGGGCGACCGCCGCCGTCCGGCCCCTGTGCGAGGTGACCGTGCACAGTCGCTCGGCGGCCCGCCGGGAGTCGTTCGCCGCCCGGGTCCGCGCCGAGCTGGGGGTGCCCGCCCGCGCCGTCGGCTCGGCCGCCGAGGCGGTCCGCGACCGGGACGTGGTGGTGCTCGCCACCACCAGCGTCACCCCGGTGCTGGCCGCCGCCGACCTCGCCCCGGGGACCCACGTCAACACCGTCGGATTCAAGCAGGTGCACCGGCACGAGTTCGGCACCGACCTGCTCGACGCCGCCGATCTGCTGGTCACCGACTCCCCGGCCCAGGCGGCGGCGTACGACCCGCCGCTGTTGACCGCCGTCGGGCCGTACCCGGGGAGGTTGCGGGACCTGGGGGCGGTCCTGGCCGGCGCGGTCCCGGGGCGGACCGGCGCGGACCAGGTGTCGGTGTTCTGCTCCACCGGGCTGGCCGGCACCGAGGTCGCCCTGTTGGACCGGCTGGTCCGGGTGGGCGCGACGGCGGTCTGACCGGTGCCGCGTCGTCTGCCCAAGCGGGTGCATCGTGATCGGATTGCAGTTTCAGCGAGTGTTTCCGGCGTGTCGCGTGCATTGATCGTCATTTGATCAACGGTCGCAGGGTCGGCGGGGGTGAAGCGGCCGACACCGCACGCCGCCGTCGGTCGGGCCCGCTACCGCGCCCGGTACCCTCGGATGGTGTCTGCCACCCCCACGCCTGACAATGCCGGCCCGACGCCCCGCCGTGACCTGGCGCAGCCGTCCGCCGACGGCCGACGGGTCGCCCTGCTGACCCTGGGCTGCGCCCGCAACGAGGTCGACTCGGAGGAGCTGGCCGCCCGGCTGCACGCCGACGGCTGGCAGGTCACCACCGACGGCGAGGGCGCCGACGTGGTGGTCGTCAACACCTGCGGATTCGTGGAGAAGGCCAAGCAGGACTCGATCCAGACGCTGCTCGCCGCCGCCGACACCGGGGCCAAGGTGGTCGCCGCCGGTTGCATGGCCGAGCGGTACGGCCGGGAGCTGGCCGACAGCCTCCCCGAGGCCCAGGCGGTGCTCAGCTTCGACGACTACCCGGACATCGCCGCCCGGCTCGGCGCGGTGCTGGCCGGCGAGAAGGTCGACGCGCACACCCCCCGGGACCGCCGCGAACTGCTGCCGCTCACCCCGGTCAACCGGCGCGAGTCGGCGGTGTCGCTGCCCGGCCACGGCACCCCCACCCGGGCGACGATGGAGACCGACGCGCACACCCCCGCGCACCTGCGGCAGGTGCTGCGTCGCCGGCTCGACACCGGCCCGGTGGCCTCGCTGAAGCTGGCCAGCGGCTGCGACCGGCGGTGCGCGTTCTGCGCGATCCCCGCGTTCCGGGGCGCGTTCGTCTCGCGTACCCCCGACGAGCTGCTCGCCGAGGCGGAGTGGCTGGCCAAGACCGGCGTGCGTGAGCTGGTGCTGGTCAGCGAGAACTCCACCTCGTACGGCAAGGATCTGGGTGACCCGCGGGCGCTGGAGAAGCTGCTCCCGCAGCTCGCCGCGATCGACGGCATCGTCCGGGTGCGGGCCAGCTACCTCCAGCCCGCCGAGACCCGGCCCGGCCTGGTCGAGGCGATCGCCACCACCCCCGGCGTGGCCCCCTACTTCGACCTGTCGTTCCAGCACTCCAGCGAGCCGGTGCTGCGTCGGATGCGCCGGTTCGGCTCCACCGACCGGTTCCTGGAGTTGTTGGCGAGCGCCCGCGCGCTGGCCCCGGAGGCGGGCGCGCGGAGCAACTTCATCGTCGGGTTCCCCGGCGAGACCAAGCAGGACGTGGCCGAGCTGGTCCGCTTCCTGACCGACGCGCGGCTCGACGCGATCGGCGTGTTCGACTACAGCGACGAGGACGGCACCGAGGCCGCCGGCCTGCCCGGCAAGCTCTCCGCCGCCACCGTCAAGCGCCGCTACGACCGGCTCGCCGCGCTCGCCGACGAGCTGTGCTCGCAGCGGGCCGAGGAGCGGCTCGGCAGCACGGTCGAGGTGCTGGTCGACACGGTCGACGACGGCGTGGTGGAGGGCCGGGCGGCGCACCAGGCCCCCGAGGTCGACGGCTCGACCACCCTGGTCGCACCGGTCGGCGGCGGCGTCGACCTGACCGCGTTGCGCCCCGGCGACCTGGTGCGGGCCACGGTCACCGCGACCGAGGGCGTCGACCTGGTGGCCGTGCCGGATGAGATGATCTCGGCGGCGCCCGGCGCGGAACGGTGACGGTGGGTCCGGACGGAGCGGGGGAGCCAGGTGGGGCGGTGCCAGGAACGCCACGGCGGCCGGAGCGGGGCGCGGCGGTGACCGGGGCGGCGGAGTCCGCGCCGCCGGTGGCCCGGGTGCCGGTGCTCAACGCGGCCAACGGGCTGACCCTGCTGCGGCTGGTGCTGGTGCCCGTCTTCGCGGCCTCGGTGATCGCCTCCGGGCTGACCCACACCGGGTGGCGGATCGCCGCCTGCCTGATCTTCGCGTTCGCCTCGATGACCGATCTGGTGGACGGTTGGATCGCCCGCCGGTTCGGGCTGGTCACCTCGGTCGGCAAGGTGGCCGACCCGATCGCCGACAAGGCGCTCACCGGCGCGGCCCTGGTGCTGCTCTCCGTCTACGACCGGCTGCCCTGGTGGGTGACGGTGCTGATCCTCGTCCGGGAGCTGGGCATCACCGGGCTGCGGTTCTGGGTGATCCGGCACGGCGTGATCGCCGCCAGCCGGGGCGGCAAGCTCAAGACGGCGCTGCAGGTCCTGGCCATCGCCTGGTATCTCTGGCCGATGCCGGCCGCCCTCGCCGCCGTCGGCGGATGGATCATGGCCGCCGCCGTGCTGGTCACCGTGGTCACCGGCTTCGACTACGTCGCCCAGGCGCTGCGGCTGCGCCGTCCCCGCCCCTGACCGGGGGCCCCACCCACACCCGCGTCCTCCTGCTCCACGCGTGCGCCCGCCAGCGTCGCGTCCCCGCGCCCGCGGGCACCGGGACATGTGGGCGGGCCGCACCGCGTCGTACCCCCGCACCGGAATCCCGGGACGGCGGGACGGCTGTCCCTGCCGGCCGGGACGCCCCGCCCCGCAGAGTCGGCACCGCACCGGCCCCTGCGGTCCGGTGCGGCGTCGGTCCGGTCGGTCGACGCCCGGCGACGGCGGGCGGGGTTGCGCCCGGTGGCGGGAGGAGCAGCGGTGCGGACAGCGACGAGACATGCCCGGGGACGGTCCCCGGGCGGCGGGTGGCGCAGCCGCCGGCTGTGGGCGGCCGGACTGACGGCGGTACTGGCGGTCACCCTGCACCAGACCCCGGCCCGCGCCGCCGATCCGGTGCCGTTCGACGAGCAGGCGGTGCACGGGGCGCTGTTCGGGGCGGTGGTGCAGCTGCGCGACGCCGGGGCGGCCGGCCTGAAGGACGCCCTGCTCACCGCCGAGCTGCTGGACTGGCGTACCACCCAGCCGGCCGCCGACGCGACGCAGGTGGCCGCGCACGTCACCGCCACCCGGGCGGTCGCCGACGCGGCGGTCAGCGACGCGCGGGCCGAGGACCGGTCCCGGTTCGCGGTGGCGATGGCGGTGCTGGCCCGGCTCGGCGAGTCCACCGGCGCGGTGACCACCGGCCCGACCGTCCGCGCCTTCCTGGCCAGCACGGTCGGCGCGGAGGGCGCGAACGTGGTGCCGGACGCGCTGAACCTGGTCCGCGGCGGTTACCAGGACGCGGCGTGGAACGCCCGCTCCCGGGACCTGACCCAGGACACCTGGCGTGAGCTGCACCGTCGGGCCGCCACGGACGACGCCCTGGCCACCGGCTGGGACACCACCTTCGTCGGGCGGACCGGCACCGGTGTGCGTACCCCGGTCGACGGGTTGCTGGCCGCCCGGATCCACGAGCCGCGCGCCGACGGCAATGCCGGCACCCTCGGCCACTACGTGCCGCTTGCCGCGCTCCGCGACCTGCGCGGGGACCCGACCGCCTTCCGGGCGCTGGTCCAGGAGCGGGCGTACGCCACGCTGAAGGTGCTCGACACCGACGGCAACAACCGGATCACCGAGGTGATCAGCTACGCCAACAGCTACCCGCTCCACCAGGACCCGAAGCCGAGCCAGCCGGTCGTCGACGCGGAGAAGGCGAAGACCGAGGCGAATCGCAAGATCTTCGAAGGGCTCGGCTCCACCGTCACGGTGCTGTCCACCCTGGTCGGTTTCGTCGACAAGAAGTTCGGCAAGCAGTTGGAGACCATCGGCAAGGCCGTGGTGACCTCGGTGACCGCGATCAACACGTACGTGACGACGGTGCTCGGGCAGGGGCTGACCATGGCCGCGACGGCGATGGGCACGGCGGTGCTGACCGGCAACCTGCTCGGTGCGGCGGTGAGCCTGATCGGCCTCTTCGCCGGTGGCGGTGACCCGAACGCCGCCATCCAGGCGGAGATCGGCAAGCTGGGCCAGCAGATCGACCGGCTGGCCAAGGGGATCGACAAGCGGTTCGACCGGATCGAGTCGGCGCTCAAGGAGATGTACGCCGGGTTGGTCGCCCAGCTCGACGCGCTCACCAGGGGCCTCGACGAGGTACGCGCCAACCTCGGCCGGATCGCCACCCAGTTGCAGACCATCGAGCGCAAGGTCGACTCGATGGCGCTCGCCACCCACGTGGCCCTGGAGAACATCGCCAAGAGCCAGCTCAACTCGGTGATCACCACGTACGTGCACCACAAGGAGATCACCGGGCAGCCGATCCCGGACTACCTCGGCACGTACTTCCCGAAGGCCGAGTCGCCGACCTTCACCTTCGCCACCGTCAACGCCGCCGACGAGGGCACCTTCACCGCCCCGGCCGGGGCCAGCCTGGTCGACCCGGTCAGCGTGGTCGACACCCACCTGCCGGCCGGCTCGATCAACTATCTGGCCCGGTGGGCCAAGGACCGGGTCGGCGGCGAGTGGACCACCGGCCCGGTCGCCAACGCCGCCGCCTGGACCACCGCCGCCCGGGTCTACAACATCCTGCAACTGGAGAACCCGCAGTTCGCCGGCCAGGTGGCCAGCGGGCGGGGCGACGCCGTGACCCAGGCCGGGCGGACCATCAACGAGCGGGTCCGCCAGTTCAGCCAACCGGCGGCCGACGGCAGCACCAACCCGCTGTTCACCGCGCTGATGGCCGACTACCGCACGGCGGTCACCGGCTGGAACGCCCAGGTGGAGAACGTCCGCAGGGCGGTGGTCTGGAACGGCAGCGACACCCTGCCGGTGCACGACATGTGGGGCAGCCCGGACCAGGCGCTCCCGGCGGCGAACCGGATTCCCGAGGTCGAGTCGATCGGGGGGTGCGGCGCGAGCCGGGTCAGCCGACCGATTCCGTCGACGGTACGACGCGCCAACCTGCCGAACGCCTTCCACCTGGCCCACCACGCCATGCCGCCGGGGCACGCGCCGGCGTTCTCCACCTGCTACGACGCGAACTTCGTCAACGTCGAGGAGCACGAGGGGCCCCGGTTCCAGACCACCACCGGCGACCTCCAGATCACCCTGCGGTCGCGGGTGAAGTGGGCGGGCGGGGACTGGCAGGAGGTGCAGACCGCGACCAGGACGTTCCCGATCGGCACGTTCTGCTCGTGGGACGTCCGTTCCCCCGTTCCGCAGGGCTACTGCTACGACGAGAACAAGTACCTCACCGAGCGGTGGCCGGGGACGTACAAGCCGGCGTTCGAGTCGGCGGCGGTCCCGGTCGTCGCCACCCAGGCGACGACCGCCCGCAGCAAGGCCGCCGCGATGCTGTCCGGCCGGCAGAAGTACTTCTACCGGGTGATGCGGGCCGGCACCGGGCCGAACCCGCCGAGCAGCGACACCTGGGAGGTGTCCCGGGTGCTCTGGCAGAAGGGCAAGGCGGTCTCGGACGCGCTGCGGCTGTTGCAGGCGTACACGGAACTGGGGTGGGGCACCGCGCTGGAACTCGACGACAGCCTGACCGGCCTGCTCTTCGGCAGCGACGGGCTGCCGGCCGACTACACCCGCCCGCGCAGCGACGCCGACCAGTCGGCCCACCAGCACCTGCGCAACGCGATGTCGCAGGCGGTGGCCAACTACGCCGACTGCGTGCAGTCGTTCGACTGGAACCCGTGCAACGAGGACCGGTCGGGCTTCGACCCGCTGCGCGACCAGGGCCGGTACGGTGCCGGCTGCGCCCAGGCCACCGTGCCGGACAAGCCGCGTGACCCGCTGAGCGCCTGCCTGGCCAGCGCGGCGTTCGTCCGGGTCGGGCAACTCGGCCAGCGCTACGACCACTGGTCGACCCGGGTGCGCTCCGGTGGGCACACCGAGGGGCTGCCGGAGGTGACCGCGGCGACCGACATGACCCGGGCGACCACGGTGAGCGTGCACCCGGCGGGCTGACCGCCCACGGGGTGCCCCGACCGGGAGGGTCCCGCCGGGACCGGGACCCTCCCACGGTCGCGTACCGGCCGGGACGCCTCCCCGGCGCGACGACGGGTGGCAGGGCTGGCACCTCGGTCGCGACGTGGCCGGGTGCCGCCGATCGGTCCCGCCGACCCGGGACATCCGACCCGGGTCGGCGGGACAACCGGCGGACGACGATGGTTCGACCGTTCACCGACGACCGCCGGTCCGCCCGGCGGTGCCACTGTGGACGATCCACCACCTACGCTGCGGCGGACGGGTGCCGGCACGCCGGCCCCGTCGTCCGCGCACCGGCATCCGAGGAGTGATCATGACGCTGAGCGCCGACGACGACCGACGGATCCTGTTGATCGCCACCAACGACACGTTCTGCCACGTCTACCAGGATCTGGCCGACCTGCTGGCCACCGCCGACCACGGCGAGAAGCTCGCCGGGGCCGTCGAGTTCTTCGACGTCACCGGCCGCCGCCTGCATCCGGTCTTCTCCGCCGACTGGCGGCTGGAGATGCTGGAGGCCGGCACCGCCCCGGCGGAGCCCGAGGTCGTCCGGCAGCGGTTGTCCACGGTGGTCGCGCACGTGACGCAGTACGTCCACGACCACCCGGACGTGCTCGCCCGGTCCCGGATCTCGTGGGAGCGGGCGCTGTCCGAACTGCCCCGCCTCGACGACCCGGACCTGTCCGAGGTCATCGGCGCCCTGCCGGAACACCTCGAACACGACACCGGCAACTGGCTGCACAACGCCATGCACGCCGCCGGTTGGGCGGACTGACCCGCCCGCCCCACCACCGACGACCACCCCGGGAGGGCCTGCCGTGCCGTCGACCATCGGAGCGCCGTCCGCCCCCCGCCGGGTCCTGGCCGGGGTGGGCCTGGTCGTCGCCGTGCTCGTCCTGGTCGGGCAGTGGCGGGACCCGTACCCGGCGTCGCTCGGGCCGGCCGCGTTGACCGGCACGATCGCGGTGGCGTTCACCGCGCTCGGGGGCTTGGTGCTGGCCGGGCTGCCCGGTCAGCCGGTGGGTCGGCTGATGGTGGCGGCCGGTCTCGTCGCGGGCGCGGCGGTGCTGGCGCTGAGCTGGTCGGCGGTCACCCCGTTGGCCTGGCTGAGCCAGTGGCTCTGGTGGCCGCCGTACGGCCTGATCTTCCTGGCCCTGTTGGTCTTCCCGGACGGCCGGCTGCCGGGCCGGCGCTGGCGGCCGGTCGCCGTCGGGCTGGTGGTCACCACGTCGGTGGTGGCCGTCGCGCTGGCGGTGGCCGCGACCAGCGACCCCCGGGGCCTGCTGCTGTCCGCCACGCCGGCCACCGACCCGACCGCACGACTGCTGGTCCGGGTCGCCCTGCTGACCGTCGCGGTGCAACTGCTGCTGGTGGCCGCCGTGCTGGTGTCGCTGGCCGGTCGGTGGCGGCGGGCCGTCGGCGAGGCCCGTCAGCAACTGGCCTGCCTGCTGGCCGCCGGTGCGCTGTTCCTGCTCGGCTTCCTGCTGGACTGGCTCAACCTCTCCGGCGCGTGGGTGCTGATGGTGATCGCGATCCCGGGCGCGATGACCCTGGCGGTGCTGCGCTACCGGCTCTACGGCCTGGAACAGGTGATCAACCGGACCCTGGTCTGGCTGGTGATGAGCCTGCTGGTGATCGCCGCCTTCGTCGGGGTCGTCGCGCTGCTGCGGGACCTCGTGCTGCGCGGGAACACCTCCAACGCGTCCCTGGTGGCGACCGGCCTGATCGCGGTGACCTTCGAGCCGCTGCGGCACCGGGTGCAGCGCGGGGTGAACCGGCTGCTCTACGGCGACCGCGACGAGCCGTACGCCGTGCTGGCCCGCCTCGGTGACCTGCTGGAACGGACGGTGCAGCCACAGGCGGTGCTGCCGCTGCTCACCGGCACCATCGCCCGCTCGCTCCAGGTGCCGTACGTGGCGGTGGAACTCGGCGGGGAGCACGCCGACGACGGGCGACCCGGGCGGGTGCACGCCGCGCACGGCCACGCCACCACCTCGCTGGAGCGCTTCGACATGGTGACCCACGGGGAGTGGGTGGGGCGGCTGGTGGTGGCCCGGCGGGCACCCGGTACCCGGTTCACCCCGGTCGAGCGGCGGCTGCTCAGCGACGTCGCGATGCACGCCTCGGTGGCCGCCGCGACGGCCCGGCTGATTCGTGACCTGCGGGACTCCCGGGAGCGGCTGGTGACGGCCCGCGAGGAGGAGCGCCGTCGGCTGCGCCGGGACCTGCACGACGGCCTCGGCCCGACCTTCGCCGGCATGTCCATGCAGGTACGCGCGGCCCGCAAGCTCGCCACCGCCGACCAGGGCCGGCTGACCCGCATTCTCGACGGGCTCGCCGACGACCTGCTCACCTGCACCGGCGAGGTACGCCAACTGGTCGACCAGCTCCGCCCGGCGGCCCTGGACCGGGGGCTGGAGTCGGCGCTGCGGGCCGAGTGTCAGCGCTTCGACGGCCCGGCCCTGACGGTCCGGCTGAGCGTGGCGGACGCCCTGCACGGGTTGCCGGCCGCCGTCGAGGTGGCGGCGTACCGGATCGTCGGCGAGGCGCTGGCCAACACCGCCCGGCACGCCGGGGCGACCTGCTGCGACGTGGTGGTGCGCCGGGGCCGGGCGCTGGTCGTGGAGGTGTCCGACGACGGCACCGGCATCGTGGCCCGGCGACCCGGCGGGGTCGGCCTGGACTCGATCCGGGAGCGGGCCGCCGAGCTGGGCGGCGACTGTGAGTTCGTCGACCGGGCCCCGCACGGCACCCTGGTCCGGGTCCGCCTCCCCCTCCCGCCCCCCGACGACACCCCGCCCCCTCCCACCCCACCCGCCCCCGGCCCGCCCGCCCCCGGCCCGCCCGCCCCCGGCCCGTCCGCCCCCGGCCCGTCCGATTCCGGTGATCAAGAGGTTTGCGTCAGAATCCGCCCGGAGGATGACGCGAACCTCTTGATCACCGGGGGCTCCCGGGACCCGGCGTGGGGCGGGGCGGGTGGGGGGCGGGTGGAGGACGGCGCTGCGGGAGGGGGAGGGCATTGACGGGAGAGGGTGCTCGTGGCGGGGCGGTCCGGGTGCTGGTCGTGGACGACCACCCGGTGGTCCGCCGTGGGCTGCGGACCATGCTGGAGGGCGAGAGCTGGGTAGCCGGCGTCGTGGAGGCGGCCACCTGCGCCGAGGCGATCGGCATCGCGCTGACCGAGCCGGTCGGGGTGGTCGCGATGGACGTGGCGCTGCCGGACGGCGACGGCGTGGAGGCGACCCGCCGGATCGTGCAGGGCCGGCCGGAGATCCGGGTGCTGATGGTGACCATGGCCGACGACGAGGACGTGGTCGGCCGGTCGCTGCGGGCCGGCGCCCGGGGTTACGTGCTCAAGGACACCGACCCGGACGTGATCATCGACGCGCTGCGCACGGTGGCCGGCGGCGGGCTCGTCCTCGGCCCCCGGATCGGCCCCCAGGTGCTGACCAGCCTGCGCCGCCAGCCGGTCGAGCTGCCGCCCCCGTTCGACCGGCTCACCCCCCGGGAACGGGACATCCTGCGCCGGTTGTCCGCCGGGGACACCAACGCCCGCATCGCCCGGCACTTCGGGATCAGCGAGAAGACGGTACGCAACCAGCTGTCGGCGGTCTTCGCCAAGCTCGGCGTCGCCGACCGGGTCCAGGCCGCCCTGCTCGCCCGGGACGCCGGCCTCACCGGCTGACCCGCCCACCGCTGCGGGGCAGTCGGCCCGGACACCGATGATCAGGCGGACAGAATGAGTAGCGGGGTGACACCGGGGAAGGAGGACGGCATGGGGACCGATGCGAAGCACGAGCAACCGGTGGGCAATCCGGCGGCGGGCGTGGTGCACAGCCTGCACGAGCGGCAGCAGACTCTGGCCACCGTCGAGTCCCTGACCGGGGGGCTGCTCGCCGCCGCGATCGTGGACGTCGCCGGAGCCAGCGCCGTCTACCGGGGTGGACTGGTGACGTACGCCACGGAGCTGAAGGCGCGGCTGGCCGACGTACCCGAGGAGTTGCTGGCCGAACGCGGACCGGTCGATCCGGACGTGGCGATCGCCCTCGCCGAGGGTGGCCGGCGGCGCTGCGCCGCCGACTGGGGGTTGGCCACCACCGGGGTCGCGGGTCCCGAGCCGCAGGACGGCAGACCGGTCGGCCTGGTCTATGTCGCGGTGGCCGGACCGGGTGGCCCGGTGGTCCGTCGGCTGGACCTCGACGGGGGTCGGGACCACATCCGGGCGGCCACGGTGATCGAGGCGTTACGCCTGCTGGTGGCCCGGGTCCACCGGGCCTTCCCGGAAGCCGGGCGGGCCCCGGTGCCGGGGTCGCCGGCCGCCGTCCCACCGGCCGGCGCGGGTCGTCGCTGACCGGCCTTGTCCAGATCCGACAGGCGGGGTGGGATGTCGCCGGGCCGACCAACGGGTACGGTTGCGGGAAGGCTCCGGCGTACGGCGTCGGCGGCGGCGCGGTCCACCGCGTCCGGCGCGGACGCTCATCCGCCCGGAGAGTGAATCCCGTCAGGGGGAGGTGCGATGGTCCTGCTACGCCGGGTGATCGGTGACGCACTTCGGGCGCGCCGCCAGGGTCAGCACCGCACCCTGCGCGAGGTCTCCACCGCCGCCAACGTCAGCCTCGGTTACCTGTCCGAGATCGAGCGTGGCCAGAAGGAGCCCTCCAGCGAGCTGCTCGCCGCCATTTGTGACGCGCTCGGTGCCCGCCTGTCCGAGTTGCTGCGGGAGGTGAGCGACACCGTCGCGCTCGCCGAGCAGCTGCCGGGCGTGCTCATGCCGGTGCAGGACGAGCCGGCCGCCGCCGGGCCCGCCGGCACCGTGCGCAAGGCCACCGGTCGGGGTGTGCGCCAGGTGACCACCGACGGCGCGGTCGCCGTCTCGGTCCGCCAGGACTCCCCGCTGAAGGCCACCCTGCGTAGCTCCCGGGTCCGTCCCAGCGACCGCGACGTGGTCTGCGCCGCCTGACCCCTGTCCGGTCCCGTGGCCGGGGTGGCCGACGCCGCGTAGTGTTGATCGCAGGCCGCCGGAGCACCCCCACGGCACGAACGCCCCTGCTGGCGTCGGGCTGCGACGATGGGGAGCGCGCCGGGCGGCCCGTCCGGCCCCGGTGTGGCCGAGGCGCAGCGACGCTACTGAGGGGATACCGCGGAGATGGCGAACCCGTTCGTCAAGGGCTGGCACTACCTGATGGCGCTCTTCGGTGCCAAGATCGACGAGCACGCCGATCCGAAGGTGCAGATCCAGCAGGCCATCGAGGACGCGCAGCGTCAGCACCAGGCGCTGGTCCAGCAGGCGGCGGCGGTGATCGGCAACCAGCGGCAGCTGGAGATGAAGCTCTCCCGGCAGATGACCGAGGTCGAGCGCCTCCAGGGCAACGCGCGGCAGGCGCTGGTCCTCGCCGACCAGTCCCGGGCCAAGGGCGACGAGACCGAGGCCGGTCGCTACGAGCAGTCCGCCCAGGTGCTCGCCACCCAGTTGGTCTCCGCCGAGCAGGCCACCGAGGACCTGAAGACCCTGCACGACCAGGCGCTCGGTGCCGCCGCCCAGGCCCGCCGTGCGGTCGAGAACAATTCCATGATCCTCCAGCAGAAGCTCGCCGAGCGCACCAAGCTGCTCAGCCAGCTCGAACAGGCCAAGATGCAGGAGAGCGTCGCCCGTTCGCTGGAGTCGATGTCCTCGATGACCGCGCCGACCAACACCCCCTCGCTGGACGAGGTGCGTGACCGCATCGAGCGCCGCTACGCCAACGCGATGGGCCGGGCCGAGCTGGCCGGCAACTCCGTCGAGGGGCGGATGCTGGAGATCCAGAAGTCGACCCTGGACAGCGCCGGGTCGTCCCGGCTGGAGCAGATCCGGGCCAGCATGGCCGGCGACCAGCTCGGTGGCCGGCAGGAGCAGCCGGCGGCGCAGCAGCAGGCCCAGCCGGCCGCCCCGACGGCCGACCCGGCCACCGCCGCCCGGCTGGACGAGATCCGGGCGAGCATGAGCCGCGACCGCGGCGTGGGGGACACCACCGCCGGCTGAGCGGCCGGCACGAGGAGGTACGGGTGGCCGACGAGCGAACGCGACACTTCCGGCGACTGGACCGGCTACGACGCTCCGCCCGCCGGTGGAGCGTCCTGGCCGGTGGGCTCACGGGCACGGCGGCGGTGCTGACCCCGTACGCCGGGCTGGGGCTGCCCGACGCGGCCTGGGCCGGCGCCGCGGGAAGCGCCGTCGCGCTGGCCGCCTGGCGCTGGATCGACCTGCGGGCGTTCGCCGCCCGCCCGGCCCCACCCGCCCTCGACCCGGCCGAAGCCGCCGCCCGGTCCCGGGCCCGGCTGGTCGCCGCCGTCGAACGACTCCCGGTCGGCCCCGGCGTGCTGGCCGAGGCCCGGCGGTTCCGCTCCCGGTTCGCGTTGCGGGGCACCTCCGCCGCCGAGTCCTGGGCCCGGCTGGACCGGGCCGCGCTCACCCTGGCCGGGATCGCGCCCCGGCTGACCGGCCTGGCTGAGCCGGCGGTGCTGGAGGCCGCCGCCGCCGACCGTTCGCTGCGGGACCTGGCCGACCGGACGGCCGGCGTGGAACGCGCCCTGCGGCTGGCCCCGCCCGAGGCCCGACCCCGGCTCGCCGAGGCGCACCGGGCCCTGGGCGACCAGTTGGTCAGCGGGGTGACCGCCTACGAGGGGCTGGTCGTCGCCGCCGCCGGCTACGTCGCCGAGGACGCCCACCCGGGGGTCGTCGCCGACCCGTCCGCCGCCCGGTTGATGGAGGCGACCGACCTGCTGCACGGCGTCGCCGCCGCCCTGGCCGAGCTGCGTACCGTCGGCGAGCCCCTGCGCGCCCCCACCCGCTGACCGACGCCTCAGTGGGGGATGTGCACCGACACCGGACCGGTCCACGGGGAGTGGCCCACCACGTTGAACGAGCGGACCCGGTAGTGGTAGGTGACGCCCCGGTCCAGGCCGGTGTTGGTGAAGCTCCGGCCGGCAACGGTGAAGGTGACCACCTCCCGGCCGAACTGCGGGTCCACCGCGCGCTGCACCACGAACCCCGCCCCCGGACCCGCCGGAAGGCTCGCCGCCCAGGCCAACGACACCGTCGCGGTGTCCGGCGCGGGGACGGCGACCGTCGCGGCGACCCCGTTGGGCACCTCCGGCACGGGCGGGGTGGTCACCGTCGCCACCGTCGACCACGGTGACGCCGTACCGAGGTAGGTGGTCCGGACCCGGTAGTAGTACGTGGTGTCCGGGGCGACCGCCGGATCGAGGTGGCGGTCGGCGACCGGGACGGCGGTGGTGCCCGGACCACTGGTGAAGGTCGGATTGGTGGCCCGTTGCACGTCGAGACCGGTGGCGAAGGACCGGTTCACCCAACGCAACGCCACCCGCAGGGGCATGGCCGGCGGCACCGTCGCGGCCAGTCCGCTCGGCGCGGGCAGGCGTACCGACGCCGGGCTGCTGTTCGACCAGGTCGAGCAGCCGGCGGCGTTCTCGGCCCGGATGCGGTAGTGGTAGGTGACGCCGGGGGTGATGGTGGCATCGGTGTAGCGGGTGGCGGTCCCCGCCACGGTGATGGTGGTCAGCCCGGTGCCGAAGTCGGCGTCGGTGGCCCGTTGCAGCAGGTGGCTGGTGGCCGCCGGCCGGCTGCCGTTGCCCGTCCAGGCGAGCGCGATCGCCGGCAGCGCGGTCGCCGAGCCGGGCACCGGGGTCGCGGTCAACCCGGTCGGCGCGCGGGGCGAGACCCGCAGCATCAGGGGCCGGCTCATGCCCAGGTCCCGCAGCCCCGCCGCCGCGCTGGACCAGCGGAACTCCCAGCCCAGGTTGACCGGTTGGTTGACCACCGTCGCCGGCCGTCCGTCCCAGGGGCTGACCGGGGCGGCGTCGAGGCGTACCCCGGCGGGTCGGGTCGGATCGAGCAGTCGCAGGCTGTCGGCGACCTTGAACGGCAGTGGCGGCACCTCGGGTCGCAGGGCCACCACCAGATCCTCGGCCGGGTTGACCCGGACGGTCTGCTTCCAGCCCAGTTCGCCACCGTCCGGGGCGCGGACCGTGCCGTCCCCGCCGATCCGGTGGACCACCTGCACGTCGCAGCCGTCGAAGCGGACCGGGTGGGTCTGCCGGCCGGTCCCGCTGATCCGCCACAGCTGGACACCGTCGGCGGGTTCGTCCGCACCGGCCGTCGGGTCGGCCGCGACGAGGATCTCGGTGGCCGGTTCGGTCGGGCCGAGCGGCAGGGTCACCGGGCCGAGCGGGCCGGCGGTCGGGTGGGGCACCCCGAGCCGGCCGGCCCGCCGCCCGTACTCCGGCTCGAAGACCGTCCCGACGGTCTTCACCTGGATCGGCAGGGTGACCGGCCCGGTGGCGCCGGGTGGGGTGAAGGTGACCGAGGTGGCGTGTGCGGGGGCGACCACACCCCGGGCGGTGGTGGTGCCGAACGCCCGGTCGTACTCCCGTTGCGGCACGATCGGCGGGCGCTGGCTGGCCGCGTACGCGGCGGGTAGCCGGTCGGCGAGCCGGTGCGGGTCGTACCGGCTGGTGGGGGCACCGGTGACCCGGAACTGGAGCAGGGTACGGGTGTTCGGGCCGTACCCGGGCAGGCTGCCGGAGCCGGCGTCCCCGGCGGCGCTGTGCCGGTCGTAGCGGGGGTCGCCGCCGGGCAGCGGTGCCGGGCAGTCGTTGTAGAGCAGCACCGTCGCCCCGGGCGGCAGGGTGGAGAAGTCGACCACCACGTCGGCCCGCTCACCCGGAGCGAGCAGCAGCGCGGCCGAGTCCACGTTGAGCACCGTCGGATCGCGGCGGTCGTACCGGTAGCCGACCGGGCGGTTCGGCACCACGACCGGGGCGGGGAGCAGCCCGCACTCGTTGCCGATCTGGATCATGGGTGGGCCGGCGGCGGCCGGGTCGGGCACCCCACCGTCGCGGCCGTCGGTGGGCCAGTCCGCCGGCCGGCCGGGGGCGCGCCCGGCGTCCACCATCGGCACCTCGCCGGCGTCGGCGTCGGCGAGACTCCCGTCGGCCTGCCACATCGGCCCGTCCGCGCGGGCCCGGTAGAGCTGGAGGTTGAGGGCCCGGTCGGCGCAGCCGTTGACGATCCGGAACCGGTACGCCGTCGGCCGCACCCGCAGGTACGGATAGGCGACCCCGTTGACCAGCATGGTGTCCCCGTACACCTCGGGCACGGCGCTGGGGTGTGGGGTGCCGGGCGCCCGGGGCGGCTCCTGCGGCGCGGCCTCCGGATCGTGGTGCGGGTTGTCGACCGGGCCGACCTGCGGCGCGTCCCGGCCGTCGGCGCCGGGCAGCCACGGGCCGTAGTCCCAGCGTCCGGTGGGGTTGCGCCCGCAGTCCCGGTACGGGTCCTGTCGGGGCTGGTAGACGTGCGGGTGCCACAGGTTGCCCCGGGTGCCCCAGCGCTCCCGGTCCCAGGTGGGGTCCTCGGCGGCGAGTTGGGCGTCGTCGGGGACGAAGGTCCGGTCCTGGATCACCAGGGGGAGCTGGTCGGCGGGGAGCACCCCGTCGGCGACCAGCTCGTCCTCGGCGGGGTCGGTGAGCAGATAGAGGGCGAACTGGCCGGACAGGACGGTCAACCGGGACAGCCCGAGGGTGTTGTCCTGCAGGCACATCAGTCGGCCACTCTGCGCGTTCGGGTAGTAGAGCGTGGTGGCCCCCGCCCCGGGCGGCGGCATGTCCGGCACGTGGGTCAGGCCCGGCCCGGTCGGGTACGGGGTGATCTCCCCGGCCGGGGTCACCCACTGCCACGGGTTGCCGGCGCTGATCCAGCCGGTGTGCGCGCCGGACAGCTGCGGCACGGCCCGGTTCTGCGGGTAGGGCGCCGGTCCCTCCAGCGGACCCGGCCCGGCCCCCGGGAGGCTGGTGTCCACCGGCAGGAACAGGTCCCCGGCCAGGCCGGTGGGGAGCTGGTTGATGAACTTGATCCGCACCGGGCGGCCCCGCCGCGCCATGATCAGCGGCCCGAGGTGGTATGGCCGCTCCGGCGGGGCGACGGTGTTGTGCCCGTCCGGGTCGGTGCCCAGGTTGAGCTGGCGGTAGCCGCGCAGCCGGGTGGTGGGCAGGTCCCGGTGCAGTCGCTGGGTGTACTCGGACAGCCCGATCTCGTAGTAGTCGCAGCCCGGCCAGCTGACCGTGTCCGGGGTGGCGACCGGCAGGTGACCGCCCAGCTCGGTGCGGCCCGCCGGGCCGGGCACCGGGAGCGCGTCGACGAACTTGCGCAGGCCGGTGCCGGTGACCACCCGGCCCTGCGGGTCGCGCACCGGTCGCGGGCTGTCGGCGAAGTTCGGCACCGGGCCGAAGTAGCCCGGCACGGCGGCCGGGTCCAGGCTCGCCGGGGCGGGATCGGCGGTGCCGGTCCGGGCCGCCGGCACGACGGGCCGGTCGGTACGGACGACCCGGGTCGTCCAGTGTGGTCGCAGTCTGCGGAACAGGGCCATGGTTCTCCCCGGGCACGGGGACCCGCCGCCCCCACCCCGGCGTGGTGGGCGGTCGTGTCCGGTGGTGACGAACGGTGAGCACTCCAACGCAGCATGCGACGTCGGCGGCCGGATAGGAATTACCCATTCGTCCGTGTCTGCGGGTCGTCCCGCCAGGCGGGAGGGTGGCCCGGCGCTGGTCGCGCCCGCTCAGCCGGCCTCCGGGGCCGGGGCGGGTGGCGGCTGGCAGGTCGGGCACCAGTAGGTGACCCGGTCGCCCAGTTCCTCCTTGTCGATGGCGGTGCCGCAGCGGCGGCACGGCTGGGCCCGCCGGCCGTACACGTAGCTGGTCTGGCCCCGGCGCAGCGAGCCGGTGGTGCTCTGGGTCCACCGGCCCCGGTTGGCGGCGAGCAGCCGTTGGGCCAGGGTCACCGTGCCGGCCAGGTCGGGCACCGCGCCGACCGGCGTCCAGGGGGAGAGGCCGCGCAGGAACAGCAGCTCACACTTGTAGAGGTTGCCCACCCCGGCCAGGTTGCGCTGGTCCAGCAGCGCCTCACCGATGGTCACCTCCGGTGTGGCGGCGAGCCGGCGGACCGCCTCGTCCGGGTCCCAGTCCGTGCCGAGCAGGTCGGGGCCGAGGTGCCCGAGCAGGTGGTCCTCGCCGGCGGTGGGCAGCAGGGCCAGCTCGTGCAGGTGGTAGCCGACCGCCACCGCCTCCGGGCTGCGCAGCACCACCCGGATCAGGTGCGCCGGCCGGGCCGTCCACCGTTCCCCCGGGGCGTACGCCCGCCAGGCGCCGTCCATCCGCAGGTGGGAGTGGAGCGTCCAGTCCGCGGCCGGTGCGGCCTGCGGGGGTGCGGTCAGCCGGAGCAGCAGGTGCTTGCCCCGGCTGGCCGACTCGCGCACCGTCCAGCCGGACAGGTCGGTGGTGGCCAGCGCGGGCACCCGGAAGTCGCTGCCGGTGAGCCGGGTGCCGGCGAGCGCCCGGTGCAGGACGCGGGCGGTGTTCCAGACGGTGTCTCCTTCGGGCACCCCGGCATTCTCCCTCGTCCGAGCAGAATTCGCATGTATCGCTATTTGTAGCGTGCTTCCTGTCGATCTACGAATAAATGCACTATTAGGGGGTTCTGAGGAGAATGTTATGGCCGTTGGCCCCCGTGGTACCTCATCGTCCCTGCTGGTCGGTCTGCTGACCGTGACCCTGGCCGGTGCCCTCACCCCGGCCGCCGCGACCGCCGCACCCCACGCCCTCCATCGCTCCGCGCTCGACCGCGCGGCCCTGGAAGGCTCCGCGCTCGACCGGTCGGCCCTGGACCGGTCCGCGCTCGACCGGTCGGGCCTGGACCGGTCCGCGTCCGACCCGTCGCGGTCCGGGCGGCAGAGCGGCACGACGGCCGCCGGTGAGCGCTGGTCCGTCGACCTCACCGTCGTCGGCGGCGACGACGTGAACGTCCGGTTCGGTGCCGGCCTGCTGCGCCTGGCCGACCCCCGTCCGACCCGCCGCAACCGGCCCGCCGCCCTGCACGCGCCGGTCGCCGAGGGAGTGCTCCTCGCCCCCGTGCGGACCCTCGCCGGCCCGGCCAACCGGGTCCGCGCCGCGCTCACCGCCGAGGTGCCCACCGGTGCCGCCGTCGGCGTCCAGGTGCGCGGCTGGCAGGGCACCGGCTGGACCGAGTGGCGGGAGGCCGGCACCGCCCCGGCCGCCTTCGACCGACCGGTCAGCCGGGTCCAGGCCCGGGTGCTGCTCACCACCCGCGACGCGAAGGCCGCCGCCTCGGTACGCGCGGTCCAGCTCACCGCCGACACCATCGCTGTCGCGACGCCCACCCCCACCGCCGTACGCAGCTACCGGGTCTTCGCCACCCGGGAGGGTGAGGTCGGCGGGGTGACCGCCAACGGCCGCACCATCCAACCCCGGGACCACTTCGTCGCCCTGCCCTCCCGGCGCGGGCTCTCCCCGATCAACACCGGCGACTACACCGTGCGGGTCTGCACCACCAGCGGCAGCCGCTGCGAGTACGCGCCGGTCTGGGACGTCGGCCCGTGGAACACCCGCGACGACTACTGGAACCCCACCGCCGTCCGGGAGAACTGGAAGGACCTGCCGCAGGGCCGCCCCGAGGCGCAGGCCGCCTACCAGTACGGCTACCACGGCGGCAAGGACCAGTTCGGCCGTACCGTGCTCAACCCGGCCGGCATCGACCTCGCCGACGGCACCTTCTGGGACGGCCTGCTGCTGACCGACAACGCCTGGGTCGACGTGACGTACCTCTGGACCGGCACCGGGCCGCGCGGCGTGATCGGCTCCGGGCCGCTCAACATCCGCACCGGCCCCGGCACCTCGTACCCGACCCGGGGGCTCGCCGCCACGCACGCCAACGTGCCGATCCAGTGCTACGTCAAGGGGCAGACGGTCGCCGGGACGTACCGGACCACCAACCGGTGGAACCGGCTGGCCGGCGGCCAGTACGTCAGCCACGCCTACGTGTCCACCGTCTACGGCGGCACCGTGTCACCCTGCTGACCGGTGAGCCGCTGACGCTGACGGGACCGCCCTCGACCGGCCGGGTCGCCGGGCGGGTCGGCTCAGGGCCGCTCGTCGGGGCGGGGCGGCCGGACCATGTCCTGGTAGCGGGGGTGACTCGCGCCGTACACCGCGAAGTTCAGCCGGGCGTGGGTGAGACTCAGCTCACCGTTCGCCCCGCCCCGCACCACGTCGGCGTCGGCGTCACCCTGGCCGTCATCGGTCCAGAAGCAGACCGGACAGGTGCCCCCACCCGTCCGGGACGCACAACAGGGACAGCCCACCGGAACCCACACTTCACCCACCGCAGCAGCATTCCACACCGGACGTCGGGCAGGGAGCGCAGCTCACCCCCTGATACGCCCCCGCACCGTGACCGTGGCACCCGGGGCGACCCCGAGCAGGTCCACCGCCCGGCCGCCGTTGCGGGCCACCGCCACCAGGCCGGCGGAGTCGACGAGGACGACCAGCGCACCGGGTGCCGCGTCGGCGAACGTGCGGCCGCGTACCGCCGGTCGGCCGGCGACCTCCACCGGCCCGGCCAGCGACGTCAGCAGGTCGGCCCCGGCGGCGAGCTGCACGTTGCCGAAGTGGTCCACGGTGAGCACCTCGGCGGTGAACCCCTCGGCCTCCCGGCGCAGCACCGGCGGGGGCAGGGTCGCCAGGGTGGCCGGGTCGACCTCCGGCCCGGCGTCGGTCGGCCGGTCGCCGAGGGCCAGCCGCGCCGCCACCGGGGCGAAGACGTCCCGGCCGTGGAAGGTGTCCGACACTTCCGCCGCCAGCCACCCCGGCGCGGTCAACTCCACCGCCGAGGTGATCCCGCCCAACGCCTGCGCCGCCGCCGTCAGCACCCCGTTGTCCGGCCCGACCAGCAGCCCGCCCGGTGCGACCAGCGCCACCGCCCGCCGGGACGTGCCGACCCCCGGGTCCACGACCGCCACGTGCACCCCGTACGGCAGGTGCGGCACGGCCTGGGCGAGCACCGCCGCGCCCCGCCGGACGTCCCCCGGCGGCACCAGGTGGGTCACGTCGATCACCCGTGCCGTCGGGGCGATCCGGCCGATCACCCCGTGGCAGACGGCCACGAACCCGTCGGTGAGCCCGTAGTCGGTGGTCAGCGAGATCCAGGGGATCGGGGCCATGCCGGCAGGTTAGTGCGGCGAGCGCACTATCACTGACCGGACACCCCGATCGGCCGACCGGCCGGTGCCGCCCCCGCAGCGGGTTCGGCAGACTGCCGGGGTGACGAAACGCCTTCGTATCCTGTCCACGACCGCCACCGTCCTGATCGCCCTGGCCCTGGCCGGCTGCGGTGACGATCCCGCCGACGAGCGGGACGGCGGGGCATGGGCCGACGGCCGGTCGAAAGCCCCGGCCACCACCGAGGCCGCCCCGGCGGAGGAACCCGCGAAGGCCGCGAAGCCGGGCACCGCCCCCCTGGAGAGCCCCTCCACCCCACCGTTCGTGCTGCCGACCAAGCAGACGAGCGCCCCCGCCGCCCGCAAGGTGGTCGACGCGTTCAAGGCCGCCGGCCTGAAGGTGCCCGACCCGCGCGACCGGTCCAAGGACTGCGGACCCAACGGTACGGGGGTCGGCTGCGCCCAACTGCTCGTCACCGACGCCGTCTCCGTCTACGTCTTCCCCGACGAGGCGACCGCCACCAACCAGACCGACATGTGGGGGGTCAAGGCGTACCGGGCGGGTGCGGTGGTGCTCAACTACCTGGGCACCCGGACCAGCGCCGCCGAGCAGAAGCGCTACAACGACGTGCTGGCCAAGCTCGGCTGAGCCCGCCCGTCGCGGGCCGCCCGGGTCCGGCGAGGGGTGCGGGATGACCCGGACCGTCAGCCGCGCAGCCGCAGGCCACGGGGGGTGGCCCGGAAACCGGCGGCGGCGAGCGCGTCGCGCAGCGGTGAGGAGTGCACCGCCTCACCGTCGGCCCGCTCCACCGACATCGCCCCCAACGCCCCGGAGTGCACCGCGTCGGCGAGCGCCTTGCCGGCGGCGGCCAGCGTGTCGGCGTCGACGGTGAAGGAGAGGATCGTCCGCCCACCCCGCTCGACGTAGAGGGCCAGGTCACCACCGACCAGCACCACCACCGCCCCGGCCTTGCGCCCGGCCCGGTGCCCGGTGCCCGGTGCGGCGCCGTCACCCGAGTCGACGGCCCGCTCCGGCCAGGGCAGCGCCGCGCCGTACGGGTTGGCCGGGTCGGTGGCGGCGAGCACCACGGTCGGCCCGTCGCCCCGACCCCGGTCGGCCGGCTCGGCGAGCGCCCGCAACCGGTCCACCGCGCCGGGCACCGCGAACTGCGCCGCGCCCAGCCCCTCCACGAAGTAGCCCCGCCGGGCCGCGCCCCGCTCCTCCAGGGCGGCGAGCACCGGATAGACGGCGGCGAACCCGCCGGTCACCTGCTCGGCCAGCACCGCGCCCCGGGTCACCACCCCGTGCCGGTCGAGCAGCAGATCGGCCAGGGCGGCGGCCCGTCGGGTCGGGTCGGTGTCCCGCTCCGGCAGCCGGGACCAGCGCCCGGCCACGGTGGGCGGGCCGCCCCGGCTGGGCAGCGCCACCCGACCCGGACGGCGGTAACGGGTGCGCGGGGCGGCCGGCCGGGACCGGTGCGCGCCACCCGCGCCGAGCGCCGCCCGCAGCGGGGCGAGGGTGTCGTTGGTGAGCTGCCCCGCCCAGACCAGATCCCAGATCGCCGCGGTCAGGGCGGTGTCGTCGGCGGAGCCCACCCGGTCGGACAGCGGGCGGAAGAAGAGCGCCTGGCCGTCGGCGAGGGCGTCCAGCACGGCGGCGTGCAGCGGGGTGCCGGCGAACGCGTCGTCCGCCGGGGGGAGCAGCAACGGCGCGACATCCGCGTACGCCAGGGTGAGCCAGCCGTCGCCGCCGGAGATCGCCCCCGAGCCGGCCCACACCACCTCGCCCCCGGCGCACAGCTCGTCGAGCTGGGCGGGGGAGTAGTCGGCGACCCGGGCGGGCAGCACCAGCCGCTCCCACGCCGACGCCGGCACCGCCGTGCCCTGCAACTGCTCGATCGTGGCGGCCACCGCCTCCACCCCGCGCGCCGACGAGCCGACCTGCTGCCAGCGGGGCAGGAAGCCGGCCAGCACCCGGGGCGGCACCGGTTCGATCTCCCGACGCAGCGCGGCGAGCGACCGGCGGCGCAGCAGCCGCAGCACCTCGGCGTCGCACCACTGGGTGCCCACGCTGTCCGGGGCGAACTCGCCGGAGACCACCCGCCCGGTCGCGGCGAGCCGACGCAGCGTCTGCTCCACCACGAACACCCCGAGCCCGAAGCGGGCGGCGCAGGTCGCGGCGGCGAACGGCCCGTGGGTACGGGCGTACCGGGCGACCAGGTCGCCGAGCGGGTCGGCCACCGGCGTCAGGTACGCCTCGGCCACCCCCACCGGCAGCGCCACCCCGAGCGCGTCGCGCAGCCGGGCGGCGTCCTCGATGCCCACCCAGCGTTCCTCGCCGGCGATCCGGACCCGCAGCGCCCGGCGGGCCGCCCCCAACTCCGCCGGCCAGTCCACCGGCACACCCCGCTCGGCCAGCTCCGCCTCGGTCAGGTCACCGAGGACCCGCAGCAACTCGGCGACGTCCTCGGCGTCGCGGGGACGGCGCTGGTCGGTGCGCCAGCGCAGCTGCCGTTCGGTCTCGGCGAGCACCGCCGGGTCGAGCAACTCGCGCAGGTCCACCCGGCCGAGCAGCTCCCCGAGCAGGGTCGGGTCCAGCGCCAGCGCGGCGGCCCGCCGCTCGGCCAGCGGGGCGTCCCCCTCATAGAGGAACGCGCCGACATAGCCGAAGAGCAGCGACCGGGCGAACGGCGAGGGGCGTTCGCTCTCCACCTCGACCAGGCGGACCCTGCGGCTGGCCAGGTCGCGCATCAACCCGGCCAGGGCGGGCTGGTCGAAGACGTCCTGCAGGCACTCCCGGGCGGCCTCCAGGGTGACCGGGAAGTCGGCGTACTCGCGGGCTACGTCGAGCAGTTGGGCGGCGCGCTGGCGCTGCTGCCACAGCGGCTGCCGGCGGCGCGGGTCACGCCGGGGCAGCAGCAGGGACCGGGCGGCGCACTCCCGGAACCGGGCGGCGAACAGCGCCGAGGTGCCCACCGACTCCTCGACCAGTTGGGCGATCTCGTCGGGCTCGAAGACCACCACGTCGGCGCCGGGCGGCTCGTCGGCGGTGTCCGGCAGCCGCACCACGATCCCGTCGTCGGAGGGCATCACCTGGGCGTCCACTCCGTAGCGCTCGGCCAGCCGGCGGCCGATCGCCAACGCCCACGGCCCGTTGACCCGGGCCCCGAGCACGCTGTGTACGGCCAGCCGCCAGTCACCCAACTCGTCGCGGAACCGCTCGACCAGCACCGTGCGGTCGTCGGGCAGCGAGCGGGTGGCGGTCTGCTGCTCGCGCAGGTAGGCCATCAGGTTGCCGGCCGCCCAGTCGTCCAGGCCGCCGGCCCGCAACGCGGTCAGGGCGGTGGCGTCGTCCTGGCGCACCAACGCCCGGACCCGGGCGCCGATGGCCCGACCCAGCTCGACCGGGCGGCCCAACTGGTCGCCCTTCCAGAACGGCATCCGGGCCGCCTGGCCGGGAGCGGGGGAGACGAGCACCCGGTCGGGGGTGATCTCCTCGATCCGCCAGGACGAGGAGCCGAGCAGGAAGACGTCGCCGATCCGGGACTCGTAGACCATCTCCTCGTCCAGCTCGCCGACCCGGGCGGCCCGCTGCGCCCCGGCCAGGAACACCCCGAAGAGCCCCCGGTCGGGGATGGTCCCCCCGCTGGTGACGGCGAGGCGCTGGGCACCCGGTCGGCCGGTCAGCACGTCGGTGGCCCGGTCCCAGACCAACCGGGGACGCAGCTCCGCGAAGGCGGTCGACGGGTAACGACCGGAGAGCATGTCGAGCACGGCGTGCAGCGCCGAGTCGGGCAGCTCGGCGAAGGGCGCGGCGCGGCGGACCAGCACCGCCAGGTCACCGACCGGCCAGGGTTCGAGGGCGACCATGGCGACGATCTGCTGGGCGAGCACGTCCAGCGGGTTGCGCGGGTAGTGCAGCTCCTCGATGGCGCCGGTCGCCATCCGCTCCGCGACCACGGTGCAGGAGAGCAGGTCGCCCCGGTGCTTGGGGAAGACCACTCCCCGGGACACCGCACCCACCTGGTGCCCGGCCCGGCCGACCCGTTGCAGGCCGGCCGCGACACTCGGGGGGGCCTCGATCTGCACCACCAGGTCGACCGCGCCCATGTCGATGCCCAGCTCCAGGCTGGAGGTGGCCACCACGGCGGGCAGCCGGCCGGACTTGAGCGCCTCCTCGATCTGCTTGCGTTCCTCCCGGGAGACGCTGCCGTGGTGGGCGCGGGCGATCACCGCATCCGCACCGGCCGCCGCACCCGACTGGGCCATCACCTCGGCCGGCGGCCCGCCGTCGTCGGCGGGCACCTCCTCGGCGGCCAACTCGTTGAGCCGGGCGCAGAGCCGTTCGGCGCTCCGCCGGGAGTTGGTGAACACGATGGTCGAGCGGTGTGCCCGGATCAGCGCGAGGACCCGTTCCTCCACGGCGGGCCAGATCGACGCCCGGCGCGGGCCGGGGCCGCCCAGGTCGTCCTCGGGGGGTTGCGCGGTCTCGTCGAGCCGGGTCATGTCCTCCACCGGGACCTCGACGCTCACCTCGATCGTCTTGGGGCTGGCCGGCTGCACCACGTCCACCGGGTGGGCGCCGCCAAGGAACCGGGCGCAGGCGTCGATCGGCCGGACCGTGGCGGACAGGCCGATCCGCTGGGCGGGCCTGGCCAGCAGCTCGTCCAGGCGCTCCAGGGAGAGCGCCAGGTGGGCGCCGCGCTTGGTGCCGGCGACGGCGTGCACCTCGTCGACGATGACGGTCTCGACGCCGCGCAACGAATCCCGGGCCGCCGAGGTGAGCAGCAGGAACAACGACTCGGGGGTGGTGATGAGGATGTCCGGCGGGGTGCGGGCGAAGGCCCGGCGCTCGTCGGCGGGGGTGTCGCCGGTGCGCATCCCGACGGTGATGTCCGGCGGTGTCACGCCGAGTCGGGTGGCCGCCTGCCGGATGCCGGTGAGCGGGGTGCGGAGATTGCGCTCGACGTCGACGGCGAGCGCCTTGAGCGGGCTGACGTAGAGCACCCGACAGCGTTGTCGGGCGTCGGCCGGAGCAGGCGTGTCGGCCAGCCGGTCGAGCGACCAGAGGAACGCCGCGAGCGTCTTGCCCGAGCCGGTGGGTGCGACCACCAGGGCGTTGCGGCCGGCGGCCACCGAGGCCCAGGCGCCGAGCTGGGCGGGGGTGGGCGCGGCGAAGGCGGCGGTGAACCACTCCCGGGTGGCCGGACCGAATCCGGTCGGCACTCCCGCGCCGGCAGCCGGGTCCGCCGGGCCGCCGCTCGGGCCGCCCGCTCCCGCCCCACCCCGCCTCGTCACGTCCCCATCCTGCCCCGACGGTGTGACATCGCGCCGGGGCGGATGCTGATCTGTCCGACGTCGCGAGAGAATAGCGAATTAGCCGATTAGTACGTTAAGTCTTACTTAACTGCTTGCTTGTGACCCACAACATAAAGTAACTTCACCCGGACTGCCGTAACGGGTGAGAGGAATCGGATGTTCGTCGAGGAGCGAGGCCCGACGCCCGGCACCGACGTGCTCATCCGCAAGGTCGAAGGGCACCTCACCGCCCTGCGGACCAGCCTGCGCGGCCCTGAGCTGGAGCTGGCCGAGCGCCTCGCCGACAGCCTGCGGGAGTTGGTCGTCTCCACCGCCCAGGCCAGCGCGGCCGACCGGGGTCAGGTGCGGGTCGCCGTGCACTACTTCGTGCTCCGTCGGGAGAGTCGCGGCAAGCTGCTCCCGGTGCGATCGCTGGCCGTCGCCCAGCGGGTGGTCGACAAGGTCGCCCTCCAGCTCGGCCGCCCCGATCTGCTGGTCGAGCCCCGGCGGGCGCTGACGCCCGCGCTTCCCGGCGGCGAGGCGCCACCCGGCTGACGGCGATTTCCCGAAACCCCCCCATAGGGGGCTGAACTGGCGTGTGATCGGTGCGGACCGGGACAATTCGCCCGGTGCGCGCCGCCAGTTCGACGGGAGGACGCGTGCTCGTACTGCTGCTCCTCCACCTGGTGGCGGCGCTCCTCGCGCCACTGCTGGTCCGGTGGTGGGGTCCGCGCGCCTGCTATCCGCTCGCGTTGGTGCCCGCCGCCGCGTTCGGCTGGGCGCTGACCCGCACCCGGACGGTCCGCGACGGCGGCGCGGTCGTCGAGACGTACCACTGGATCGGTCAGCTGGACCTCGACGTGGCGTTGCGGATGACGACGCTGTCCTGGCTGATGACCCTGCTGGTCGGCGGGGTCGGCGCGCTGGTGCTGGTCTACTGCGGCCGGTACTTCGCGGCCGACGCGGCGGGCCTGCCCCGGTTCGTCGCCGTGCTGGTCGCCTTCGCCGGCGCGATGCTCGGCCTGGTCCTCGCCGACGACCTGCTGCTGCTCTACGTCTTCTGGGAACTCACCACCGTCTTCTCCTACCTGCTCATCGGGCACAGCACCGAGCGCCGCCCCAGCCGGTGGGCGGCGGCCCAGGCGCTGACCGTCACCACGTTCGGCGGGCTGGCCATGCTCCTCGGCTTCCTGATCCTCGGCGGGCACGCCGGCACCTACCGCTGGTCGGAGATCGCCGCCGCGCCCCTGCCCGGAGGCGGGACGCTGGTCGCCGCGGTGCTGCTGATCCTGACCGGCGCGCTGGCCAAGTCGGCGATCGTGCCGTTCAACGGCTGGCTGCCGGTGGCGATGGCCGCGCCCACCCCGGTCAGCGCCTACCTGCACGCGGCGGCGATGGTCAAGGCCGGCGTCTACCTGATCGGCCTGCTCGCCCCGGTGCTCGCCGACGCCGGCCCGTGGCGGCCCGTGCTGCTCACCCTCGGCCTGGTCACCATGCTCGTCGGCGGCTGGGCGGCGCTGCGCCAGTGCGACCTCAAGCTGCTGCTGGCCTACGGCACGGTCAGCCAGCTCGGCCTGCTGACCGTGATGATCGGCACGGGCAGCGCGGACGCCGCACTCGCCGGGGTCGCGATGCTGCTCGCCCACGCCCTGTTCAAGGCGGCGCTGTTTCTCGTGGTCGGCCTCATCGACCACGAAGTCGGCACCCGTGACCTGCGGGAACTCTCCGGTCTCGGTCGTCGGGCACCGGTGCTGGCGGTCGTCGCCACGCTCGCCACCGCCTCGATGGCGGGCGTGCCGCCGCTGCTCGGCTTCGTCGCCAAGGAGGCGGTCTTCGCCGCCCAGACCGACCGGCCGGTGCTGCTCGTCGGCCTGGTCCTGGGCACGGTGCTCACCGTCGCCTACAGCATCCGCTTCCTCTGGGGCGCCTTCGCCACCCGCCCCGGCGTCGCCGCCGCCGAGCCGGGGCCGCTCCCGCTGCCGATGCTCGCCCCACCGGCCCTGCTCGCGCTGGCCGGGCTGGTCGCCGGCCCGGCCGCCGCCGGGATCGACGGCCTGCTCGGCCCGTACGCGGAACTCTTCGGCCCGCCGCACGAGAAGCTCGCCCTCTGGCACGGCCTCACCCCCGCCCTCGGCCTCTCCGCGCTGGCGCTGGCCGGCGGGGCCGTGCTGCACGCGGTGCGCGGCCCGCTCGCCCCGACGCTGGCCCGGTGGCGGCTGCCGTTCACCGGAAACCAGGGGTACGAGTGGGCCACCCACCACTTCGACCGGCTGGCCATCGAGGTCACCGGCGCCACCCAACGGGGCTCACTGCCGCTGTATCTCGGCACCATCCTGCTGGCCCTGGTGCTGGTGCCCGGCACCGCCCTGGTCAGCACGAGCCCGTGGCAGACCCGGATCGCGTTCTGGGACAGCCCGCTGCAACTGGTGGTCGGGCTGGTCATCGGGGTCGCGGCGGTCTTCGCGGTGAACGCCCGACGGCGGTTGACCGCGATGCTGCTGGTCGGGGTGACCGGTTACGGCACCGCGATGCTGTTCGTGCTGCACGGCGCGCCCGACCTGGCGCTGACCCAGTTCCTGGTGGAGACCTCCACCATCGCCGTCTTCGTCCTGGTGCTGCGGCGGCTGCCGGAGCGGTTCTCCGCCCGGCCGCTGCGCCGCAGCCGGTGGGCCCGCCGGGTGCTCGGTGTCGCCGTGGGCGTGGTGCTGGCGGGGCTGGCGCTGGTCGCCTCCGGGGCCCGGACCGCGGTGCCCATCTCCACCGCGTTCCCGGCGCTCGCCGTCGCCGAGGGGTACGGACGCAACGTGGTCAACGTGACCCTGGTGGACATCCGGGCCTGGGACACCATGGGCGAGATCTCGGTGCTGGTGGTGACCGCCACCGGGGTGGCCAGCCTGATCTTCGAGCGGTCCCGCACCGGGCCCCGTCCCCGCCGGGTCGAACCCGCCTCGCCCCGGCGCGACGACCGGCCGGTGTGGTTGCGCGGCGGGGCGACCCTGCACGCGCGACGCCGGTCCATCGTCTTCGAGGTGGTGACCCGGCTGCTCTTCCACACCATCGTGCTCTTCTCGCTGTTCCTGCTCTTCTCCGGCCACAACGCGCCCGGCGGCGGCTTCGCCGGTGGGCTGGTGGCGAGCCTGGCGCTGGCCGTGCGCTACCTGGCCGGCGGCCGTTACGAACTGGCCGAGGCGGCCCCGGTCGGGGCGGGCACGGTGCTCGGCGCGGGCCTGGCGATCTCCGTCGGCGGTGGCGTGCTCTCCCTGCTGGCCGCCGGGACCGTGCTGGAGAGCTTCAAGGTCGACCTGCCGCTGCCTGGCCTCGGCGGGCCGTACCTGGTCACCTCGCTCTTCTTCGACATCGGCGTCTATCTGATCGTGGTGGGGTTGATGCTGGACATCCTGCGCAGTCTCGGTGCCGAGATCGACCGGCACATCGAGGCGGCCGGCAAGTCCGACCGGGGGCTCGTCGTCGACCACGAGGGGGACCGGCGGTGAGGGACGGCGGGGTGGGTCCGACGCTGGTGCTGGTGATCGCGGTGGGCGTGCTCACCGCCACCGGGGTGACCCTGCTGCTGGAGCGCAGCCTCACCCGGATCCTGCTCGGCGTGATCCTGTTCGGCAACGGGGTGAACCTGCTCATCCTGGTCGGTGGCCGTTCCGGTGGGGCGCCGGTGGTCGGCGCCGGCCCGGACGAGGAGATGAGCGACCCGCTGCCGCAGGCGATGGTGCTCACCGCCATCGTGATCACCTTCGGGCTGACCGCCTTCCTCGCCGCCGTGGCCTACCGCAGCTGGTACCTCGGCGGCGACGACGAGGTCCAGGACGACGTGGAGGACCAGCAGATCGTCGCGCTCGCCGCGCGCAACGAGGTGGCCAACGCCGACCTCGGCGGCGAGGGGCCCGGTGACGACCCGGAACAGGTGGACCCCGAGCCGCCGCAGCGGCCACGCCGGTCGGGGGGTACCCGGTGAACCAGCTCCTCCCGCTGCCGGTGGTGGTGCCGCTGCTCGGGGCCGCGCTCACCCTGATCCTGGTCAACCGGCCCCGGCTGCAACGCGCCGTCAGCGTGGTCGCGCTCGGCACCAACCTGGTGGTCGCGGTGCTGCTGCTGGTGCGGGCCCACCGGGACGGGCCGGTGGTGACCGAGGTGGGGGGCTGGCCCGCGCCGGTCGGCATCGTGCTGGTCGCCGACCAGCTCGCCGCGCTGATGCTGGTGGTCTCGTCGGCGGTCACGCTCTGCGTGCTGGTCTACTCGATCGGGCAGGGCCGCGCCGAGACCAGCGAGTCCGCGCCGGTGAGCATCTATCACCCGACCTACCTGGTGCTGACCGCCGGGATCTGCAACGCGTTCCTCGCCGGTGACCTGTTCAACCTCTTCGTCGGGTTCGAGATCCTGCTCGCGGCGAGCTTCGTGCTGATCACCCTGGGCGGCACCGAGGCCCGGCTCCGCACCGGCTCGACGTACGTGGTGGTCAGCATCCTCTCCTCGATGATCTTCCTGGCCGGGGTGGGGCTGGTGTACGCGGCCACCGGCACCCTCAACCTGGCGCAGCTCGCCGGCCGACTCGACGCGCTGCCCGACGGCGTACGCCTGGCGTTGCAGTTGATGTTGCTGCTCGCCTTCGGCATCAAGGCGGCGGTCTTTCCGCTCTCCGCGTGGCTGCCGGACAGCTACCCCACCGCCCCGGCACCGGTCACCGCGGTCTTCGCCGGCCTGCTCACCAAGGTCGGCGTCTATGCGATCATCCGGACCGAGACGTTGCTCTTCCCCGGCGGCCAGGTGGCCAACCTGCTGATGGTGGTGGCCGGGTTGACCATGGTGGTCGGCGTGCTCGGCGCGGTGGCCCAGTCGGACATGAAGCGGCTGTTCTCGTTCACCCTGGTCAGCCACATCGGCTACATGATCTTCGGGGTGGCGTTGAGCACCACCGCCGCGCTCTCCGGCGCGATCTTCTACGTGGTGCACCACATCACCATCCAGACCACGTTGTTCCTGGTCGCCGGCCTGGTCGAGGAGCGGGCCGGCAGCACCGACCTGCGCCGGCTCGGCGGGCTGGCCCGGGTCACCCCGCTGCTGGCGGTGCTCTTCTTCGTCCCCGCGATGAACCTGGCCGGCATCCCACCGTTCTCCGGCTTCCTCGGCAAGGTCGGCCTGCTCCAGGCCGGGGTGGCACAGGGCGGCCCGCTGCCCTGGGTGCTGGTCGTCGCCGGCACGGCGACCAGCCTGCTCACCCTCTACGCCGCCTCCCGGGTGTGGAACATCGCGTTCTGGCGGGCCCCGCAGTTGGCCACCGCCGAACCGGTCACCCGGCTCCCCGGGCTGATGGTCGGGGCCACCACCGCCCTGGTGGTGCTGGGGCTGGCCCTCACCGTCGCCGCCGGCCCGCTGTTCCAGGTCACCGCCGACGCCGCCACCGACCTGCGACTGCGCACCCCGTACGTGCGGGCCGTCCTGCCCGGCGGCCCGCCGTGACCGGCGCGTCGTCGCCGCGACCCGCCGGACGCCGCCGGGACCAGCTCATCGCCCTCGGCTGGCTGGTCGTGGTCTGGAACCTGCTCTGGGGTCACTTCTCCCCGGCCAACGTCCTCACCGGCCTGTTGGTCGGCGGGGCGGTGCTGCTGTTCTTCCCGCTCCCGTCGGTCTCCTTCGGCGGCCGGCTGCGGCCCCGGGCGGTGCTGGTGCTGGCCGGCACCTTCGTGACCGAACTGGTCAGCGCCAGCATCCACGTCGCCGCCATCGCCGTGCGCCCCGGCTTCCGCCCGCGCGGCGCGATCATCGGAGTGCCGCTGCGGGTCCGCACCGACCTGAACCTGGCGCTCACCGCCGAGTTGATCTCCCTGGTGCCGGGCACCCTGATCGTCGAGGTGGACCGGGAGGCCGGCGTCCTCTACGTGCACGTGCTCGACGTGCGCTCACCGGCCGACCTCACCGGCAGCCGGGACCGGATCCTCGCCGTCGAGGAACGCATCGTCCGGGCCGTCGGCTCCGAGGCCGAGCTGCGGCAGCTCACCACCGCACCCACGGAGGCACCGTGACCGTCGTCCTCGCCATCGTCCTGACCGTGCTGCTGTCGACCACCGCGCTGCTGGCGCTGGCCCGGATCTACCGGGGCCCGTCGCTGCTCGACCGGGTCATCGCCGCGGACCTGCTGCTCGCCGCCATGCTCGGCGCGGTCGGCGCGGAGGCCGCGGTGAACCGGCACGCGACCACCTTGCCGGTGCTGGTGGTGCTCTCCCTGCTCGGCTTCGTCGGCTCGGTCGCCCTGGTCCGCTTCGCCGCCCGGGAGGAGTCGTGAGCCCGCTCGGCGCGGCACCGGCTCGCGGCCGGAGTGTGCCGACGGCCGCCGGGGGACAGCCGTGAGCGTGGGTACGGTGGTCGACTGGCTGGCCGCCGTCGCCCTGGTGTCCGGGGCGTTGCTCAGTCTCGCGGCCGGGATCGGCGTGCTGCGTTTTCCGGACGTGCTGGACCGGATGCACGCCGCCACCAAACCCCAGGTGCTCGGGGTGCTGCTCCTGCTGGTCGGGCTGGCGCTGCGGCTGCGTACCGCCGCCGATCTGGGCATGATCGTGCTGGTCGGGGTCTTCCAGCTGGCCACCGCCCCGGTCGCCGCCCAGATGATCGGCCGGGCCGCCTACCGGTCGGGTCGGGTCGACCGCAGCCTGCTCGATGTCGACGAGTTGGCCGACCACCGGCCCGAGGGCGGTGATTCCCGGCCTGAGCGCGATGGCTCCGGGCCTGAGCGTGGCGAACAGCGGCGCGGTGGTTCCCGGTCCGGGCCCGGCGAATAGCGGGGTGACGCGGCGGACAACGGGGAGGAGCAGGAACTTTGTGCCCACCCTCAGCGGGCTTGCAGCGAGCGCCGATAGAATTGCCGGATGATCGACTCTTCTGCCCAGGAGGGCAGCAGTAGCCAGCCGGGTCGTGCCCGGCAATCCCCCGCCCCGACGTCCACGGGAGCCCTGAGCGACCCGTGTTGATCGTCGTCGGCCTCGCACTCATCATCGTCCTCACCGCCGCCACCGGCTACTTCGTGGCCCAGGAGTTCGGCTACGTCGCCGTGGACCGGGGCAAGCTCAAGCAGCTCGCCGACGACGGCGACGCCAAGGCCGCCCGCGCCCTGGAGGTCACCGGCCGGTTGTCGTTCATGCTCTCCGGGGCGCAACTCGGCATCACCGTGACCGCCCTGCTGGTCGGTTACGCCGCCGAGCCCTACCTCGGTGCCGGGCTGGCCGAGCTGCTCGGTGGCGTCGGCGTCTCCACCGGCATCAGCCTGCCGTTGTCGGTGGCGCTGGCCCTGCTCATCGCCACCGTCGTGCAGATGGTCCTCGGCGAGCTGGCCCCCAAGAACCTGGCCATCGCCCGGCCCGAGGCGTTGGCCCGGGCGCTGAGCCGGTCCACCCTGATCTACCTGAAGGTGGCCGGACCCCTGATCACGCTCTTCGACCGGGCGGCAGTGCGGCTGCTGCGCCGGATCGGCATCGAGCCGATCGAGGAGCTGCCCAGCGGCGCCACCCCGGCCGACCTGGAGCAGATCATCGCCGAGTCCCGGGAGGAGGGGCACCTCGACGCCGAGATGTCCGACCTGCTCGACCGGGGTCTCGACTTCCGGGAGCTGACCGCCGGGGAGGCCATGGTCCCCCGGGTCGACGTGCACACCATCCGGTCGCACGAGCCGGTCAGCCGGGTGGTCGAGCTGCTCGACACCGGCCACTCCCGCTTCCCGGTGCGCGGTGCCGAGGGCGTCGACGACCTGGTCGGCGTGATCGGCATCGCCGACGTGCTCGGGGTGCCGCCGGCCGAACGGGCCACCACCCCGGTCAGCGCGGTGGCCGTACCGCCGCTGCTGGTGCCGGAGACGTTGCCGCTGCCCACGGTGCTGGACCGGCTCCGGTCCGGGCACCGGCAGCTCGCCTGCGTGGTCGACGAGTACGGCGGCTTCGCCGGCGTGATCACCCTGGAGGACATCGCCGAGGAACTGGTCGGGCCGATCCGCGACGAGGACGACCCGCCCGACCGGGCCCCGGCCCGGCAGGAGGACGGTTCCTGGGTGGTGCCGGCCCGCTGGCGCATCGACGAGGTCGCCGACAGCACCGGCATCTCGCTGCCCGAGGCCCCGGAGTACGACACCGTCTCCGGGCTGGTCATGCGGGAGCTGGGCCGGGTGCCCGAGGTCGGTGACCGGCTGGAGGTCGTCCTGCCGGCCGACGGCGACGAGCCGGCGGAACGGCCGAAGGCCCTGATCGAGGTGCTCGCGGTGGACCGGCACGTGGCCGACTCCGTCCGGCTCACCATGGCCGACGACGAGGGTGCGGGCGCGGAGCCCACGACCACCCGTGGCGGGGGCGACCAGCGCCGCCGCACGAACGTCCGCGCCACCGGCACCGGACGCGACCGACGCGGTGGTACGAATGCCCGCGCCACCGGCACGGGTGCGGACGTGCGCTCCTCCCGGCGCCGGGAGGAGCGGTCATGAGCCCCGTCGTCGCCCTGCTGGTCTCGGTGCTGCTGCTCGCGCTCAACGGCTTCTTCGTGGCCGCCGAGTTCGCCCTGGTGGCGTCCAAGCGCTACCGGTTGGAACAGACCGCCGCCGGTGGTGGTCGGGCGGCCCGTGCCGCCCTGGACGGGGTACGCGAACTCTCCCTGATGCTGGCCGGCGCGCAGCTCGGCATCACCCTGTGCACGCTGGGCCTGGGCGCGTTGGCCGAACCGGCGATCGAGCACCTGCTCAGCCCGTTGCTGCACGCCGTCGGGCTGCCGGCGGCAGCCAGCCACATCGTCGCGTTGATCTTCGCGTTGGGGCTGGTGACGTTCCTGCACCTGGTGGTCGGCGAGATGGCCCCGAAGTCGTGGGCGATCACCGACGCCGAGCGCTCGGCGACGCTGCTGGCGCTGCCGTTCCGGGCCTTCGCCCGGGTCGCCCGGCCGGTGCTGTCCCTGCTCAACGCCCTGGCCAACGCGATGCTGCGGCTGGTCGGGGTGCAGCAGCAGGATCAGCTCGCCCAGGTCCACGGACCGGACGAACTGCGCATCCTGCTGGAGCAGTCCCGCGAGCACGGGCTGCTCGGTGCCGAGCAGCACCAGATGCTGACCAGCATGCTGGAATTGCAGGGCACCACCGTCGCCCAGGTGATGGAACCCTTCGACCAGATCGTCACGGTCCACCGGGACGACACCGCCGAGCGGATCGAACAGGTCAGCCGGGACAGCGGCCGGTCCCGGCTCGCCGTCCTCGACGGCGGTGGCGAGGTGTGCGGGCTGGTGCACGTCCGGGAGGCGGTCCGCGCGGTCACCACCGGTCGGACGGCCACCGCCGCCGAGCTGATGAGCCGGTCGTTCACCCTGCCGGCCACCTCCTCGGTCACCGAGGCGGTCGCCGCGATGCGCGCCGACCAGGCCCAGTTGGCGCTGGTACGCAACGGCGGCGGGCCCACCCGGCCGATCGGTTTCGTGGCGCTGGAGGACCTGCTCGAGGAGGTCATCGGCGAGTTCGACGACGAGACCGACCCGATTCCCCGAGGCCGCCGCCTGCGCTGACCGACGCGGGAGCCCCGCCCCCTGACCGGCCACGGGCTTCCCGATCCACCGACCGGCCGCCGGGTCTCCCCGACCCGGCGGCCGGCCCGTGTCCCTCGGCCGGCCCGTGTCCCTCGGCCGGCCCGTGTCGTGGAGATCGACTCATCTGGGCCGATGTGGCGGCATCGATGTGCGGCGGACACCGCAATATCGCCCCCACTGAGTCGATCAACCACCGCCCCGAGCGTCGGCTGGCTTCTCGGACGGGCCGGGTGCTGGTCTGGAGGCGGTCGAGGAGTGCCGGGCCGGACAGCGGGAATCCGCCCACTGGTCGGCCAGGTCGTTCTTCGGTCACGGTCCGCCAGTCAGGGGGGGAGGGGCGGGGATGCGGTTGACCGGGGTGTCCCGGGAGTCCGGTGCGACCGGATTGTCGGTGAGCACCACCCTGACCAATCCGAGCACCCGTCCAGGGCTGCGGCTGCCGGGGCGGGTGATGCTCAGCGCCGGGTCGCAGGACGTGCCGGTCCGGCACGTACGGCTCGGGCTGGTGGCGACCGCCGAACCGGAGGACCCCCGGGCACCCCGCAGCCTCGTGCAGTACCACCAGGTGACGGTGGGGGGCCGGTTCGTCGTACCGGCCGGGCGGCGGCGGGCCATCGACTTCGCCGTGCCCCTGCCGTGGGAAACCCCGGTGACGATCTTCGGCGGGGTGCCGTTGATGAGCCTGCGCACCGGGCTACGTACCGAGGTGTCGGTGGATCCGGAGTTGGAGCAGGGCGCGATGGTGCCGATCTTCGTCCACCCGCTCCCCACCCAGCAGCATGTGCTCACGGCGCTGGACACCCTCGGTTTCGTCCTGCGGCAGGTGGGCCTGGTGTCGAGCCGGCTACCGGGGGTCGCGCAGAGCCTGCCGGTGCACGAACGCCTCGGCTACTGGGTCGCCCCGCTGTACGCCGGACCGATCACCGAACTGGAGCTGATCTTCGTGACCAATTCCGCCGGCCTGGAGGTGCTGCTCTGGATGGACCGGCGGCTCTCGCTGACCGGCATCAGCCACCAGAGCATCAGCCGGTTCCGGATCTGGCACACCGGTGCCGATCAACAGGACTGGGTCTCCGTCGTGGACGGCTGGCTGCGGGCGGCGATCAACCGGCATGCGGCGGCGGCCTCGAACGCGCACTGGTCGGCCCGGATCACCGAGTCGGCCCATGTCAGCCGGCCGCCGGACGCGCCGGTGCGACCCGGTTACGGACTGGGCGGTGCCGGCGGCGGTGGTGGCATCGGTGGTGGTGGCGGTGGCGGCGACGGCACCTGACCGGCGGGGATGTCGCGGATCGATCGCAGGTCTCGGCAGCAGGGGTAGCGGTGGCGACGAGGGCACCCGACCGGTGGTGGGTCGCCGGTCCATCGTCCGCGCCTCGGCGAGGGCCGGTGGTCAGGCCGAGGCGGTGACGGAGTGGGCTGTTGGTCAGACCGAGGCGGTGGCGAGCTTGATGCCGAAACCCAGGAAGAGCACCGCGACACCGGTGGTGGCTCCTGCGGCCAACCGGCGGCGCTGCCGGAACTGGGCGGCCAGGAAGGTGCCCGCGAAGATCAGCGCGGTCAGGTAGAGCACGCTGGTCACCTGGGCGATCAGCCCGAGCAACAGGAACGACAGCGCCGGCCAGGCGTAGCCGGGGTCGACGAACTGGATGAAGAACGAGATGAAGAAGAGGATCGCCTTGGGGTTGAGCAGGCTGATCACCAGCGCCTTGCGGAACGGGCTGTGCAGCGCCGCCGGCTCGGCCGCGTCGATCAGCCGGGGCGTCGCCGGGTCGTGACGATCGCGCCACCGTCGCCAGGCTCCGCGCAGCATGGTCAGCCCCACGTACCCGAGGTAGGCCGCGCCGGCGTACTTGATCACGAGGAAGAGTGGTGGATACGCCTTGAGGAGCGACGCCACCCCGGCGGCGGAGAGGAGCATCAGCACCGCGTCGCCGAGGAACACCCCACCCGCCGCCCGGTAACCGACGGCTACCCCCCGCTTGGCGGCGGTGGAGAGCACGAAGAGGGAGTTCGGCCCCGGCAGCAGGATGATCGCCACGGTGCCCAACACGTATGTCCAGATGTCGGTGATGCCCAGCACGCCCGTCATCCTCGCCCCGCCGGTGGCGTACCACGAAGCCTTTCCCGCAGCCTGGCCTGTGCGTTCGGCCACTCATCGACGGTCATCGCGTACTGCACGGTGTCGCGCCAGGAGCCGTCCGGACGCTGTCGGTGCATGCGCAGCACGCCTTCCCGGGTCGCGCCGAGCCGGGCGATCGCCGCCTGGGACCGGGTGTTGCGGATGTCGGTGTGCCAGACCACCCGCACCGCACCCAGCGTGTCGAACGCCCGGCCGAGCAGCAGCAGCTTGGCCTCGGTGTTGATGCCGCTGCGCCACCAGGGTCGGCCGAGCCAGGTGTAGCCGATCGCGACGCTGCGACGCTCCGGGTCGATCTCGTAGTAGGAGGTGGTGCCCACGACCGCTCCCGTCCGGGCGCAGCGCTGCACCCAGGGCACCCGCTCGCCGTCGTGCCGGGCGGCCAACGCGGCGGCGACGACCGCCCGCATCGCGGCCGGGTCGGCGGGCAACGGGTGGCCCAGGTGGGCCCAGACCTCCAGCTCGGCGGTGGCGGCGAACAACTCGTCGGCGTGCGCCGGGGCCAACGGCTCCAGCAGCACGTGCGCGCCGTGCAGCGGCACCGGCTCCCGCCACGGTGACCCACCGGAATCCGGCCCCGGCAGGCCGGCGGAAACCGGTGCCGGTGACCCGCCGGAGTCCGGCTCCGGCGAGCCGGTGCCGGGCAGGTAGGCCGGGACCGGCGCGACCACCCCGGCGTCCGGCTCGGGCGGGCCGGCGGTCAGCCGGAGCGGCACCACCCCGGCCCAGTGCGGCAGGTCGAGATCGGCCGGTTCGTCGCGGACCCCGCCGGTGCGGGCACGCACCGACACCTCGCGCAGCGGCAGGGCCAGGACGGCCGTCTCGGCCAGCTCCCGGCGGCTCGGTGGGCGGCTGTCGGCGGCCCGGCCCACCCCGACCTTTTCCACCAGGGCGGTCATCGCGGCGCGCTTGTCGTCGTCGGTGACCAGGTGGGCGGTGCCGTGCGCGACGACCGACCGGTAGTTGGCGCTGTGGTGGAACTGCGAGCGGGCATAGATCAGGCCGTCGAGCAGGGTCACCGTGACGCAGACGGGCAGCCCGGCGTCGCCCCGGGCGGCGAGCAGCGGCCGGCTGCCGGTGGACCCGTGCAGGTAGAGGGTGTCACCGACCCGGACGTGCAGGGTGGGCAGCAGTCGCGGCTCGCCGTCCACCACGAACCCCAGCACGCAGTGGTACGCCTCGTCCAGCACGGCGTGGGCGGCGGCCCGGTCGTAGCTCATCCGGTCCCGGGTGCGGCTGGCGGTGGTGCGTGCGGTCGGCGCGTACATGTGACATCCCGCCTTTGTTCTAGTACGATCCTGGAACTGTGGCAGCACATTATCAGATCCTCGGATCCACGTCCGCCGCGATCTCGGCGAGTGTGGAAACCGGCATCCGCACTGGGGTGCTCGCGGCCGGCGACGCGTTGCCGCCGGTCCGCTCCCTGGCCACCACGCTGGCGGTCAGCCCGGCCACCGTCGCCCGCGCCTACCAGGAGCTGCGCCAGCGGGGTCTGGTCGTCACCGCCGGCCGGCACGGCACCCGGGTGCGGCCCCGGCCCCCGGTCGCCCCCCGCCGCGCCGCCCGGCATCCCGCGCCCGCCCCCGGCACCCGCGACCTGTCCCAGGGTCAGCCCGACCTCCGGCTGCTGCCGCCGCTCGGCCCGCACCTGGCCGCGCTCGCCGCCGACATCGGCCCGCCCGCCGGTTACGCCTCGACCGGCGTGCACCCCGCACTGGCGGAGGCCGCCCGTTCCCGGCTCGCCGCCGACGGGGTGCCCGCCGACGAGCTGACCGTCACCGGGGGAGCGCTCGACGGCATCGAGCGGCTGCTCGCCAGCCAGCTGCGGCCCGGCGACGCGGTCGGGGTGGAGGATCCGGGCTGGGCCAACCTGTTCGACCTGGTCGCCGCGCTCGGCCTGCGGCCGGTCGGCGTCCCGGTCGACGACGACGGGCCGACCGTCGCCGGGGTCCGGGATGCGCTGATCCTGGGGGTACGGGCGATGGTGGTCACCAGTCGGGCGCAGAATCCGACCGGCGCCGCCATCTCCGCCGATCGGGCCCAAGCCCTGCGGGCACTGCTCGCCGGCCGGTCCGACCTGCTGTTGATCGAGGACGATCACGCCGCCGAACTGTCCCGCCTGCCCCTGCACCCGCTGGCCGGGGCCACCCCGACCTGGGCGTTCGTCCGCTCGGCGAGCAAGCCCTTCGGTCCTGACCTGCGGCTCGCGGTGCTGGCCGGTGACGAGGTGACGGTCTCCCGGGTGGCCGGCCGGGCCAGGGTGGGCGCCGGCTGGGTCTCCACCGTCCTGCAACGACTCGTCCTGTCGCTCTGGCGTGATCCGGGCACCACGGCCCTGATCGACCGGGCCGCCGACGCGTACGACAGCCGCCGCTCCGGCCTGCTCGCCGCGCTCGCAGACCGGGGCCTGGTGGGGCACGGCCGCAGCGGCATCAACGTCTGGCTGCCGGTGCCCGACGAAACCACCACGGTCACCGCCCTGCGCGACGCCGGCTGGTCGGTCGCCCCCGGCGGCCTCTACCGGATCGGCGCCCCGCCCGCCGTACGGATCACGGTCAGCACGCTCGACGACGCCGACCTCGGTCCGCTGGCCGACGCGCTGGCGGCGGCGGTGCGTCCCACCGACCCGATCGGCTTCACCGCCTGACCCGGTCCGTCTGCCTTCTCCTGCCGGGCTGTGCGGGGACGGGAGCGGGTGGCGTGGTCAACCCCGCCGGCTGTACGAAGATCCTCCGGCGGGAGACCGCATCCCCGGCCGCGTTCAGCTGGTATCCCTCCAACCAGACCCATCCGTCGTACGTGGGCCAGTCGAGCACCCGGATGACCCGGAACCGGATGGGCCGGAGGAACTGCACGCTGGCGGCCCTGGTCACGTACACCAGATCGCCGGCCTTCACCGGCGCTTCCGGTCCCGCCAGGCGCGCAACGTCTCGCCCGCGTCGACCAGGCGGGCGCACGAACCGTCCGGCCGGCACCGGGAGCAGGCGCTGCGATGGTGGAAGTCGACGACGTAGCCGGCCATCAGCACGGCGAACGGCGGTTCGGCGGGTCGCTGCTCATACATGCGGCCAGGACCCCCGGTTGAGCTTACGGGCATTCCGTGCGCCCCACCTGGCCTCGGGAGTCACCTGGCGCGGCACCGCCGGACGGGCGTCGGCGGTGGCGTCCTTCCCGGCTGCCCCGGTCGCCGGCCGGGGCCTGAGCTGTTGTACGACGTCGACAGGTTCAGCGGGCCGCTGAAACCACTTCCCACGAGACATGCCGGGTCCTCCTGACGCCAACGGTTTACGTGACGTAAAGGGTACATCAGGAAAGCGTGTCAGGTAGAGCATGTAAGCTCCTGGAAGCGTGCGCTATCTCTGCCCGTAGCGTTTGTCACGTGGGACTGGCGTTGATGGGGGCAGCGGAGATCCAGGAGCGCCTGGGTATCTCCCGACAGCGCGCGTACATCCTGATCAACCGACGGGACTTCCCGGCTCCGACTGCCACCCTCAAGATGGGCAACGTCTGGCTGAAGTCCGACGTAGAGGCGTGGATTGCCGAGAAGCGCCCGCACCTGCTGGAAAACGACGATGAGGCGTAGGCGAAGTTCCTGAGCTGATGCACCGGTGGTAAAGCGCCGGGCGGGGCCGTCGCGGGTGCTCTCGTGGGAGCGGGTAGAACAGTCGCCATGGCCGAGCAGACCGACCCACCCGGTGCCCAGCAATTCATCCCGCCGCAGGCCGGCACACTGGCCGAGCTGCGTACCGCCGCCGCCGGCTGCCGGGGCTGCGAGCTGTACCGGGACGCCACCCAGACCGTCTTCGGCCGGGGCGACGAACGCGCCCGGGTGGTCTTCGTCGGCGAGCAGCCCGGCGACCTGGAGGACCAGCACGGGCTGCCCTTCGTCGGCCCCGCCGGGCGGCTGCTGCGCCGGGCGGTCGACGACGCCGGTCTCGACCCGGCCCACCTCTACATCACCAACGCGGTGAAGCACTTCCGACACGAGCTTCGCGGCCGGCGGCGCATCCACCAGACCCCGGACCGGGTGCACATCGTCGCCTGCCGGCCGTGGCTGGTCGCCGAGTTCGCCCGGCTCCGCCCCGAACTGGTGGTGGTGCTCGGCGCGACGGCGGCGAAGGCCCTGCTCGGCCCGGCGTTCCGGGTCACCCGGCAGCGCGGCGAGTTGCTGCCCTGGCCAGCCGCCGCCGAGCACCCGGAGGACTTCCCCCGGGTGGACGACGCCGACGCGCCCGCCGCCCGGGTGCTGGCCACCATCCACCCGTCGGCGGTGCTGCGCGCCGACAACCAGGACGTCGCCTACCGGGGGTTGGTCGACGACCTCACCGTGGCCGCCCGCGCCCTGGCCGGCTGACCGGGTGCGGGTCCCGGCACGGCGGCACGGGGAACGGGACGGGGCGTTCCCGACCACACCCCGCCGCGCACCGACCGGTAACCCCGGTGCGGGCGGCGGACCGGCTGCGCGACGATGGGCCCCCCGGACCAGGAGCGTGCGATGACCGTCGACCTGCGCGCGCCGACCCGGCCCGACGTCGCCCCGATCCAGCGGCGCACGCTGCGGCTGCTCTTCGTCACGCAGATCATCGGTGGGGTCGGGGTGGCCATCGGGATCTCGGTCGGGGCGTTGCTGGCGGCCCGGGTCGCCGGCACCGCCGTGGCCGGGCTGGCGCAGAGCTGCGGGGTGGTCGGCGCGGCGCTGCTCGCCGTACCGGTCACCCGGATCATGAACGGGCACGGGCGTCGCCCGGGGCTGGTGGTGGCGTACCTGATCGGGGCGGTCGGGGCGCTGCTGGTGGTGCTCGCCACGGTCACCGGTGGGGTGCCGCTGCTCTTCCTGGGGATGCTGCTGTTCGGCGGGGGCACGGCGGCCAACCTCCAGGCCCGCTACACGGCGGTGGACCTCGCCGAGCCGGCCCGCCGGGGCCGGCAACTCTCCCTGGTCGTCTGGGCCACCACCATCGGCGCGGTGGCGGCACCCAACTTCGCCGCGCTCGCCGACGGGTTCACCCGGGGCTGGGGCCTGCCGTCGCTGTCCGGCCCGTTCGCGTTCAGCGCCGTCGCGTTCGGCGTGGCTGCGGTCGTACTGCTGCTGCTGCTGCGGCCGGATCCGCTGCTCACCGCGCGGCGGCTCGCGGCGGCCGGCGCGGGGACACCGCCGGTGGCCGGGGCCGCCGCGTCGCCGGTGACGGACACCGCGCCGGGCGCGCGGCGGGTCGGCATGCGGGCGGCCTGGCGGGTGGTCCGTGGGCGACCGGCCGCCCGGCTGGGCATCGCCGCCGTCGCGGTCGGCCACCTGGTGATGGTCGCGGTGATGGCGATGACTCCGGTACGCCTCGGCGAGTCGCACTCCGACGCGGACGTGCTGCGGGTCGTCGGCATCGTGCTGAGCCTGCACATCGCCGGCATGTACGCCCTCTCTCCGGTGGTGGGCTGGCTCACCGACCGGCTGGGCCGACGCGCGGTGATCCTCGGTGGGGGCGGCATGCTGCTGGCCGCCTGCGCGGTGGCCGGCACCGCCGGGCACCACACGCCGCGCCTCTCGGTCGGCCTGGCCCTGCTCGGGCTGGGCTGGTCGGCGACCATGGTGGCCGGTTCGACGCTGCTGTCCGAGGCGGTCCCGTCCGGGGTACGCCCCAGCGTGCAGGGGCTGTCCGACCTGACGATGGGGCTGGCCGGGGCGGGCGCGGCGGCGGCCAGCGGGTTCGTCATGCGGCTGGCGGGTTATCCGACCCTCACCCTGCTGGCGGCGATCGCGGTGGTGCCGCTGGTGGCGCTAGCGTTGCGTCGGGTGCCACCGACGGCACCCGACGAGGAGGAGTGATCACGTGCGGCTGACCGACTTCTGGACCCGGCTGGACGAGGCTTTCGGGCCGGGTTACGCGGCCAGCATCGCCAGCGACCAGGTGCTCTCCCAACTCGACGGGCGGACCATCACGCAGGCGCTCGCCGCCGGTGAGCAGACCCACGTCGTGTGGCGGGCGGTGGTCGCCGCATACCCCGACCGGGTGCCCGCACGGCTACGTTGAGCTGCCGTTGCGGCACTTCTGCGTGTCGCTTGCCGGCTCGTACACCTGTTCGGCTATTGTCCACAGCGGGGTGCTCGTCCACAGCTCACGGCCCGTCGGCTGGTTTTCTGTCGGACCTAGCGCCTAGCGTGTCCGCGTGACGCGAAGCTCAGGAAAGACGCCGGCGAAGGCAGGGGTGGCAAACATGGCCGCAGGGCCCGACCGGGAGAAGGCACTCGACCTTGCTCTCGCTCAGATCGATAAGCAGTTCGGTAAAGGGTCGGTGATGCGGCTGGGCGAGCGCCCGGTCATCCAGACGTCGGTGATCACGACCGGGTCCATCGCGCTCGACGTGGCGCTCGGGGTGGGTGGCCTGCCCCGGGGCCGGGTCGTCGAGATCTACGGCCCCGAGTCCAGCGGTAAGACCACGGTCGCCCTGCACGCGGTGGCCAACGCCCAGCGGGCCGGCGGCATCGCCGCCTTCGTCGACGCCGAGCACGCGCTCGACCCCGACTACGCGAAGGCGCTCGGCGTCGACACCGACGCCCTGCTGGTCTCCCAGCCGGACACCGGCGAGCAGGCGCTGGAGATCGTCGACATGCTGGTCCGCTCCGGCGCGATCGACATCATCGTGATCGACTCGGTGGCGGCCCTGGTGCCGCGCGCCGAGATCGAGGGCGAGATGGGCGACAGCCACGTCGGTCTCCAGGCCCGGCTGATGAGCCAGGCGCTGCGGAAGATCACCGGCGTGCTCAACAACACCGGCACCACGGCGATCTTCATCAACCAGCTCCGCGAGAAGATCGGCGTCATGTTCGGCTCGCCCGAGACGACCACCGGTGGTCGGGCGCTGAAGTTCTACGCCTCGGTCCGGCTCGACGTGCGCCGCATCGAGAGCCTCAAGGACGGCACCGACGTGGTCGGTAACCGCACCCGGGTCAAGGTCGTCAAGAACAAGGTCGCCGCGCCGTTCAAGCAGGCCGAGTTCGACATCATGTACGGCAAGGGCATCTCCCGCGAGGGCTCGCTGATCGACGTCGGCGTGGAGCAGGCGATCATCCGCAAGTCCGGCGCCTGGTACACCTACGACGGTGACCAGCTCGGCCAGGGCAAGGAGAAGGCCCGGGAGTTCCTCAAGGAGAACCCGGACGTGGCCGCCGAGATCGAGAAGAAGATCCTGGAGAAGCTCGGCGTCGGGGTCGGCGCGGGTGACGCCGCCGGTGGCCCTGAGCTGCCGCCTGTCGACTTCTGACCGGTCGCGGTCGAATGGCAGGACGACGCGCCCGCACGGGGCGGGGCTGGGATGCCGCCCCTCCCCGCGCGGGTGCCGACCACTCATCCCGGGCGGATGCCGACGACCCGGTCGGGGCCGACGCCGGCCCGCCCTGGGCCGAAAGCACCAGGCCTCGGCGGGGTGGCCGGGGTCGGCCCGACGGGACCGGGCCGACCCCGGTCGAGTCGAAGCCCCGCGACGAGGGCGAGATGGCCCGGGAGATCTGCCTGCGGCAGCTCGCGGTGCGTCCGCGCACCCGGGCCGAGCTGGCCGGGGCGTTGGCCAAGAAGGGCATCTCCGACGAGGTGTCCGCCCAAGTGCTCGACCGCTACGACGAGGTCGGCATCATCGACGACGCGGCCTTCGCGCGGGCCTGGGTCTCCAGCCGGCACAACGGTCGCGGGTTGGCCCGCCGGGCGCTCGCCAACGAGCTGCGCCAGCGTGGCGTGGACGGCGAGGTGGCCAGCGAAGCCCTCGGTGAGCTGGACGAGGAGACCGAAGCGGAGACCGCCCGGGCACTGGTCGACCGGAAGCTGCGCACCGCCCGGGGCGAGCCCGACGCGGTGTTCCGCCGGCTGGTCGGCATGCTGGCCCGCAAGGGCTATCCACCCGGGGTGGCGATCCGGGCGGTGAAGGACGCCCTCGCCGCCCAGAGCGCCGAGGCCGCCGAGTTCGCCGAGCAGATCGACGCCGACGCCCTGGCCGAGGCCGAGGGCGAGCGGGGCTGACCGGGCGTGTGGAAGGCGTCCCTCAACGGCACCCGCTCGCGTGCCGAGCACCCCGCCGTGCCGCTGACCGCCGCCGAGCTGGCCGCTGACGCGGTCCGCTGCGCCGCGCGGGGAGTGACGGCGGTGCACGTACACCCACGGGACGCCGACGGTGCCGAGTCGCTGGCGCCGCCGGTGATCGCCGGGGCGGTGACCGCCATCCGCGCCGCCCGGCCCGGCCTGCCGGTGGGGGTGAGCACCGGCGCATGGATCGCGCCCGACCCGGCCGACCGGGTGGCCGCCGTACGCGCCTGGTCGGTGCTGCCGGACTTCGCCTCGGTGAACGCGCACGAGGACGGTGCCGAGGCGGTAGCGGTGGCCCTGCACGAGCGCGGCGTGCTGGTCGAGGCGGGCCTCTGGACGGTGGACGCCGTCCGGGCCTGGCGGCGGTGGCGGGTGCCGGCCGGTCGACTCCTGGTCGAGTGCCTGGCCGACGATCCGGCCCGGGCGCTGGCCGACGCCGCCGACCTGCTCGCCACCCTCGCCCCGGGTGATCCTCCGGCGTTGCTGCACGGGGAGGGGGTGGCCACCTGGCCGGTGTTCGCCGAGGCGGTCCGCCGGGGTCTGGACACCCGGATCGGCCTGGAGGACACCCTGCACCTCCCGGACGGCTCACCCGCCCGAGACAACGCCGCGCTGGTGACGTGCGCCCGCGCGTGGGGTACCGGCTGACCCTGCCGCCCCGGTCAGCGGGCCGGTGGCGAGGCGGTCCGCGAGCCGGGCGGCCACCTCGTGCTGGTCGACCGGCTGGGCCAGCACTGCGGGTCACCCGCCCCGCTGCCGTCGGGCGCTGATCCTGCCGGCCCGTGCGGCCCGCGCAGGGAGCTGAAGCGGACCGGTCGGGCGGAAGAATCAACTTTTTATGGCGTGGTGTCCGGATTTGGATCACCAATGGGTGACGTTGTCAACTCTCTCCGTTCGGGGGGTTTGATCATGAGTTCTTGACCGATCGGCCTTCCGAGACCTAGCCTCGCCATACAGGCTCACTTTGCCCGACCAGCGCAGGCTAAGCGCACAACATAGATCTCGTAACAGAACCGCATCACTTTGGCCAGCTCCACCGGCCTTGACGGTCGCTCCGGACAGCCGGTCCGGAGCCGACCCGACAACTGCACCCGGCTGTCGGCGATGCCGCATGGGCACCGCCGACGGAGAGCTATCCCCACGGCCAGCCGCTCGGTCGGGCGTCCAGAGCCGCAGAGGTGCGTGCCCATCGGCACGGTTCCCCTGCGGCGTAGACGTTTGGGGAGGCACGACCATGGTGGGTCGGCACAGGGACCGGGGGTCCCCAGGAGGCGGTGGCGAGCGCGGGTGCGCCGACGCGGTGTGGCGGCCCACCGGCCCCGGTGACGGGACATCGGCATGAACACCTTCGATCTGGTGCTCCTGGTCGTCGTCGGGGTCCTCGCCCTGGTCGTGGTCGGCGCCGTCCTGATCGGCGTACGGGCGCTGCGCCGCATCGGTGCCGCCCCGGCCCCGCAGGACCCCGCCTTCATCGCCGAGAAGGACCGCCAGGAACAGTCGCTGGCCGCCCTGCGGACCGCCGCCGACGAGGTGAACAGCACCATCGACGTGGCGAAGTCCGCCGCCTCCGCAGCCCGTGCCGAGGCGGCCGGGGCCAAGGCGGAGGCGAAGTCGGCCCGGGCGGAGGCCCGCCGGGTCCTCGACGACGCCCGCGCCGAGGCGGACACCGTCCTGGAACGCGCCCACAAGCAGGCCGAGGCGGACGCCGAGCAGTTGCGGGCCAGCGCCCGCCGCAGCGGTGAGCGTGAGGTGGCGGTGCTCGCCGCGACCACGCGGGAACAGGCGGCCGAGGTGGAACGCCGGGCCGCCCGGATGGACGAGCGGGAACGGCTGCACACCGAGGAGGTGGAGCGGCTGGCCGAACGCGAGCGGCAGCTCACCGCCGCCAGCGCCGCGCTGGCCGAGCGGGAGGCGGCGATCAGTGCCCGGGAGGCCGCGCTGACCGTGGCCGAGGAGCAGCGCCGTCGGGAGTTGGAACGCGTCGCCGGACTGACCGCCGACTCGGCCCGCACCGAGCTGATCGAGGTGATCGAGACCCAGGCCAAGCGGGAGGCGGCGCTGCTGGTGCGGGACATCGAGTCCGACGCCCGCAACACCGCCGAGCAGCGCGCCCGGCACATCGTGGTGGACGCCATCCAGCGGGTGGCCAGCGAGCAGACCGCGGAGAGCGTGGTCAGCGTCCTGCACCTGCCGGGGGACGAGATGAAGGGGCGGATCATCGGCCGGGAGGGGCGCAACATCCGCGCCTTCGAGTCGGTGACCGGGGTCAACCTGATCATCGACGACACCCCGGAGGCGGTGCTGCTCTCCTGCTTCGACCCGGTCCGCCGCGAGGTGGGTCGGCTCACCCTGGAGAAGCTGGTCCTCGACGGGCGGATCCACCCGCACCGGATCGAGGAGGTGCACGACCTGGCCCGGCAGGAGGTGGAGGAGCTGTGCCACCGGGCCGCCGAGGACGCGCTGGTGGAGGTGGGCATCACCGAGATCCACCCCGAGCTGGTCACCCTGCTCGGTCGGCTGCGCTACCGCACGTCGTACGGGCAGAACGTGCTCAAGCACCTGGTGGAGACCGCGCACATCGCCGGGATCATGGCCGCCGAGCTGCGGCTGGACGTGCCGACGATAAAGCGGTCGGCGTTCCTGCACGACATCGGCAAGGCGCTCACCCACGAGGTGGAGGGCAGCCACGCCATCATCGGCGCCGACCTGGCCCGCAAGTACGGCGAGAGCGAGGACGTGGTGCACGCCATCGAGGCGCACCACAACGAGGTGCCGCCGCAGACCATCGAGGCGGTCCTCACCCAGGCGTCCGACGCCTGCTCAGGCGGGCGGCCGGGGGCCCGGCGGGAGAGCCTGGAGGCGTACGTCAAGCGGCTGGAACGGATCGAGGAGATCGCGGCCGGCAAGACCGGCGTGGAGAAGGTCTTCGCGATGCAGGCGGGCCGGGAGATCCGGGTGATGGTCAAGCCGGACGACGTCGACGACATCGGCGCGGCGGTCCTGGCCCGGGACGTGGCGAAGCAGATCGAGGAGGAGCTGACCTACCCGGGGCAGATCCGGGTGACCGTGGTCCGCGAGTCCCGGGTCACCGAGATCGCCCGCTGACCGGCGGCGGCCCGGCCGCTTCACCACCCACCCGGCCGGGGTGCCACCGGCCCATCACCCGGTGGGGCCGCCGCCGGCCAGGGGAAACGCGCGACCAGCGCAACGGAACGACCTGGCGTGAGGCGACAGCGACCGTCGAACGACACGGCGAGGGCCGGCCCGGATCTCCGGGCCGGCCCTCGCTCAGCTTGTGCAGGTGGGTGTCAGTTGCCGCCGCCGCCTCCGCCGCCCTCGGCCTGCGAGACGAGCGCGGTGGCCGGGGGCTGCGGGGCCGGCGTGCCGGCCGACTTACGGCCCCGGGAGAGTCGCCGCTGGACGTACTGGGCCAGCTTCGACAGCGAGTAGTTGAACAGGATGAACAGCGCGGCGATCACCACGTAGACCTGGATCGGGTTGTCCAGCACGCCGATGAGCTGCTTGCCGATGTTGAGGGTCTCCTCGTAGCTGATGATGAAGCCCAGCGAGGTGTCCTTGAGCACCACGACGAGCTGGCTGATCAGCGCCGGCAGCATGATCCGGAACGCCTGGGGGAGCAGGATCATCCGGGTGGTCTGCGCGGGGGAGAGGCCGATCGCGGCGGCGGCCTCGGCCTGCCCGCCGGGTAGCCCCTCCATGCCGGAGCGGAGGATCTCGGCGATGACCACGGAGTTGTAGACGGTCAGGCCGATGACCAGGTACCACAGCGAGTCGAACGAGATGCCGAACTCGGGGAAGCCCCGAGCCACGAAGAAGATGGTGAGCACCACCGGCAGGCCCCGGAAGACCTCGACGCAGACCCGGGTGACCGCCGAGAGGGTGCCGCTCAACCCGCGCAGCAGGTATGCCAGCGGGGTGGCCAGCCCGGTGAAGCGTCGCCGGGTCAGGCTCTTGAGCTGGATTCGCAGCAACCCGAGCAGGGTGCCGACCACCAGCGAGGCGACGATGGCCAGCACCGCGGCGGTCAGCGTGTTCTTCAGGCCGAAGCCGATCCGGTCCCAGACCTGGGAGAAGTTCTCGTGGGAGGGGTCGACCAGCGGCCCCCACAGCTCCATCGAGAACTGGCCCTTGTCGTCCAGCGGCCGGTAGATCAGGAAGTACGCGCCGACGGCCAGCAGCACGGTGGCGACGATGCTGCCGATCAGGGTGATCCGTCGCTGGCGGGGACCGGGGACGTCGTACAGGACGCTGGTCTGCTGACTCATCGGGCCACCGCCTGTCGCTTCTCCAGCCGGTCGAGCAGTGCGCCGAGCGGCACGGTCATGATCAGGTAGCCGATCGAGATGCCGACGGCGACCGGGATGAAGGCGTAGCCCTCGGCGGAGGTGAGCTGGTCGGCGGTCTGGGACAGGTCGCCGACCACGCCGAAGAAGCCGATCAGCGCCGAGTTCTTGATCATCGCGATGATCACCGAACCGAGCGGGACCACCGACGCCTTCCAGGACTGCGGCAGCACCACGTGCCGCAGGTTCTGGCCGAAGGTCAGGCCGAGCGACCGGGCCGCCTCGGCCTGACCTGGCGGCACCGCGTTGACCCCGGAGCGCAGCGCCTCGCAGACGAACGCGGCGGTGTAGAGCACCAGGGCGAGCAGCGCGAAGCGGAAGTACGGCAGGTCGGTGCCGAGCCGGGTGAAGAGCGAGTCCAGCACGGGGATTCGCAGGAAGTCGGCGTTGGAGCCGAGCGCCGGCAGACCGAAGGCGGCGAAGAACATCACCACGGTCAGCGGCATGTTCCGGAACACGGTCACGTAGGCGGTGCCGACGGCGCGCAGCGGCGGCACCGGCGAGATGCGCAGCACCGCCATGACGGCGCCCAGGATCAGGGCGCCGATCGCGGCGAGCACGCAGATCTGGAGGGTGAGCCAGAAACCACCCGCGAAGACGTCGAACTTGTCGATGAGCACACTCACGGGCCGGTGTTCCTCCCCACCCTCCAGATCGAGGTCAGATCAGTAACGGTTGATGGTGGGCGCGGTGCCCAGCTCCGCGCCGAACTTGCCGGCGGTGTCGTCCCACGCCTTCTTCCAGCTGCCGTCGTTGAACGCCTTCTCCAACGTGTCGTTGATGAAGTTGCGGAAGTCGGTGTCCTCCTTCTTCACCCCGATGCCGTACGGCTCCTTGGTGAAGTTGTCGCCGGCCAGCTTGAACGACGCCTCGTCCTCGGCGATGTAGCCGAGCAGGATCACGTTGTCGGTGGTGACGGCGTCGACCTGGCCGCCCTTGAGGGCGTCGCGGCACTTGGGGTAGGTGTCGAAGAGCACCAGCTGGGTGCCGACGTCCTTGATGGACTTCTTGATCTCCTCGGCCGGGGTGGACCCGGTCACCGAGCAGACCTTCTTGGTGCCGTCCTTGAAGGAGTCCGGGCCGGTGATGGTGGTGTCGTCCTTCTTGACCAGGATGTTCTGGCCGGCCTCGTAGTACGGGCCCGCGAAGGCGATCCGCTCCTTGCGCTTGTCGTTGATCGTGTAGGTCGCCGCGACCAGGTCGACGGTACCGTTGACGATGGCGTCCTCACGGACCTTCGACGGCGTCTCGACGTACTCGATCTTGTCGGCAGGGATGCCCAGCTCCTTGACGATGAGCTTGGCCACCTCGACGTCGAAGCCCTCCGGCTTGCCCGACAGGCCCTTCTGGCCGAAGCCGGGCTGGTCGAACTTGGTGCCGACCTTGATCTTCTGCGCCTTGTTGAGCTTCTCCATGGTGCTGCCGGCGGCGAAGGACTTGCTGCCGGAACCGGTGCCCTCGTCGGCGTCGTCGCCGCCGCAGGCGGCCAGGCCGAGCGCCAGAGTAGCCGCCGCGGCGACTGCCGCCACGCGCTTCATACGCATACTGATCTCCTTCTTCGTCGGAATGCACCGGTGACCGGCACGCTCCACTACGGACGCCTAGTGCGTGAGGATCTTGGAGAGGAAGTCTCTGGCCCGCTCACTGCGCGGGTTGGCGAAGAACTCCGTCGGCGGGGCGTCCTCGACGAGCTGCCCGTCGGCCATGAAGATCACCCGGTTGGCGGCGTGCCGGGCGAAGCCCATCTCGTGGGTCACCACCACCATCGTCATGCCCTCGCTGGCCAGCGAGGTCATCACGTCCAGCACCTCGCCGACCATCTCCGGGTCGAGCGCGCTGGTCGGCTCGTCGAAGAGCATGGCCTTGGGCTGCATGGCCAGCGCGCGGGCGATCGCCGCCCGCTGCTGCTGGCCACCGGAGAGCTGGGCCGGGTACTTGTCGGCCTGGTTGGCGATGCCGACCCGGTCGAGCAGGGCCAGGCCACGCTCGCGGGCGGCGGCTGGCTTCTCCTTGCGGACCTTGATCGGCCCGAGTGCGACGTTCTCCAGGATGGTCTTGTGGGCGAAGAGGTTGAACGACTGGAAGACCATGCCGACCTCGCTGCGCAGCTTCGCCAGCGCCTTGCCCTCGGCCGGCAGCGGCTGGCCGTCGAAGACGATCGTGCCGTCGTTGATCGGCTCCAGCCGGTTGATCGCCCGGCACAGCGTCGACTTGCCGGAGCCGGACGGCCCGATCACCACCACGACCTCGCCCTTGTCGACGGAGAGTGACACGTCGTGCAGCACGTGCAGCGGGCCGAACCACTTGTTGACCCGGTCCAGCACGATCAGCGGTTCGCCGGTCGCCACGTCGTCCACCGTCCCTGTCGTCGTACCGGAAGCGGGGTCGGTCGACCCCCGGTTGGGCCACTGTAGGCGGGGCGACGTGGCGGATCGCCACTCAGCGGGTCACGGAGAGGTAACACCGGTGTCGGGTGTGCTCCGGCGTCCGAATTTCGTCACCCCGCGGCCCTGTCGGGTGGCGGGTGGGCCGGGTGACGGAGATCATGGGGGGATGACCGACCGGGTCCGCCTGACCGAGCACGCGCGTGGTGGCGGCTGCGCCTGCAAGATCCCACCGGGGGAGCTGGAGGCGATGGTCGCCGGTCTCGGCCCGGCCACCGGCACCGCCGAGTTGCTGGTCGGCCTGGACCACGGCGACGACGCCGCGGTGGTCCGGCTGGACGAGCGGACCGGCCTGGTCACCACCGCCGACTTCTTCACCCCGGTCGTCGACGACGCCTACGACTGGGGGCGGATCGCCGCCGCCAACGCCCTCTCCGACGTGTACGCCATGGGCGGTACCCCGCTGGTCGCCCTGAACCTGCTCTGCTGGCCCCGGGACACGCTGCCGCTGGAGCTGGCCCGGGAGGTGCTGCGCGGCGGTCAGGACGTGGCCCGGGAGGCCGGCTGCCACCTGGCCGGCGGGCACAGCGTGGACGACGACGGCCCCAAGTACGGGCTGGCGGTGACCGGCCTGGTGCGTCCCGAGGAATTGATCACCCTGGACGGCGGCCGGGCCGGGCTGCCGCTGTCGCTGACCAAGCCACTCGGCGTCGGGGTGCTGAACACCCGGCACAAGGCCACCGGTGAGGTGTCCGCCGAGGCGGTGGCGTTGATGACCACCCTCAACCGGGACGCGGCCCGCGCCGCCGTCGCGGCCGGCATCCGCTGCGGCACCGACGTGACCGGCTTCGGACTGCTCGGGCACGCCTCGAAGCTGGCCCGGGCGAGCGGGCTCACGGTGGCGATCGACGCCGCCCGGGTGCCCTACCTGCCCGGTGCCCGGGCGGCGGTCCGGGACGGGTACGTCAGCGGTGGCACCCGCCGCAACCTGGACTGGGTGGCGCCGTGGACCGGGTTCGGGTCGACCGGTGAGGAGGATCGGCTGCTGCTGGCCGATGCGCAGACCTCCGGTGGGCTGCTGCTCGCCGGCGAGGTGCCCGGCGGCACGGTGATCGGCGAGTTGCTGCCCCGGGGCGAGTCGATGGTCGTCATCCGCTGACGCGCCGTCCGGCTGGCCAGCCGGGGGCACCGTACCCGATAAACTGTCATCTTCCCGCTACTCCGTGCAATGAGGTACTGGGAAATTTTGCCCGGAATGGTCACAGACCGGTAACTTGCCCCCGGCTGAGGTCAAATGCCCCCCACCATCGTGAGTAAGGCCCGATCCGGAGGCCGGTGGGACTAACGCAGCGAGGAGGCGGCATGACCGAGCTGTGGAACTGGAGAATCGACCGCGCCGCACCCGTGGAGGTGTACCCGGCCCTGGCCGAGGCGCTCGGTCGGGTGGTGATGCCCCTGGCCGTGGCCGATCCGGCCCGGCTGCCCACGTACGCGGTGATCTGCGACGTCTGGGAGGCCCCGGGGGAGTTCGGGACGATCGTCGACTGCTACGGCGTACCCGAGTCGCTGCACGAGCTGAGCGCGGTCGCCGCGCTGGCCCGGCTGCTCGACCGGGACTGCCTGCTGGCCGACGACACCCTCGACGCCGGCCGGCACCTGCTGGTCGCGCCGGGAGGCACGATCCGCCCGGTGCACTTCGCGGTGACCGAGACCGACGACGGTGAGGTGCTGTCCGCCCGCCGGCTCTGCACCCTGGCGCACCCGGGCTGTCGGGGCTGGTCGCGGTGCTGCCGCTCGCGTTGGGCACCCGACTCGGTCAACCCGGCCCTGGCCGCCGCCTGACCGACCCCGCCGGGCGACCCGCCCCGGGCCGTCCTGCGGGTTCGCCACCCGGACCCGCCGGGCGCGGCCGTCCGGCCCGCTGCGGCCCGTCCACGACCGGGTGGGCCAGGGCGCGGCCGGTGAGTCAGCCGGTGGCCCGTCCACGGCGGTGGTCCAGCGGGTGGGTCAGGGCGCGGCGGTGGGGCGGACGCCCCGGACCTGCAACTGGTCCAGCAGGGTCGCGGTGGCGGCGGTCACCGCGCTCACCGCCGCCTCGAACGCCGCCGCGTTGTGCGCGGCCGGGGCCCGGAAACCGGACACCTTCCGCACGTACTGCAACGCCGCCGCCTCGATGTCGGCCGGCGTGACCGTCGGGACGTACGGCTCACGCAGGGTCTTGATGCTCCGGCACATGGCTTCTCCTCGTGGGGGTCTTCCCGGTCGGCCCGGACCGGGCGGCCCGGATACGCTGTGCATGTCATGACTACCGCAGCCGTGGGCAGCCCGCGCACCTACCAGGTGCGCACGTACGGCTGCCAGATGAACGTGCACGACTCCGAGCGCATCTCCGGCCTGCTGGAACAGGCCGGTTACGTGCGGCTCGCCGAGGCCGACGACAACCCGGACGTGGTGGTGTTCAACACCTGTGCCGTCCGGGAGAACGCCGACAACCGGCTCTACGGCAACCTCGGTCACCTGCGCCCCGTGAAGGACAGGCACCCGGGGATGCAGATCGCCGTCGGTGGCTGCCTGGCCCAGAAGGACCGCGGCGACATCGTCCGCAAGGCCCCCTGGGTGGACGTGGTGTTCGGCACCCACAACATCGGCTCCCTGCCGGTGCTGCTGGAACGGGCCCGGCACAACACCGCCGCCGAGGTGGAGATCCTCGAATCCCTCGACGTCTTCCCGTCCACCCTGCCGGCCCGGCGCGAGTCGACGTACGCCGGCTGGGTGTCGATCTCGGTGGGCTGCAACAACACCTGCACGTTCTGCATCGTGCCCGCCCTGCGCGGCAAGGAGAAGGACCGCCGCCCCGGCGACGTCCTCGCCGAGGTGCGTGCCCTGGTCGCCGAGGGGGTGCTGGAGGTGACCCTGCTCGGCCAGAACGTCAACTCCTACGGCGTCGAGTTCGGCGACCGGTACGCCTTCGGCAAGCTGCTGCGCGCCTGCGGCGACATCGACGGGCTGGAGCGGGTCCGCTTCACCAGCCCGCACCCGAAGGACTTCACCGACGACGTGATCGCCGCGATGGCCGAGACCCCGAACGTCTGCCACTCGCTGCACATGCCGTTGCAGTCCGGCTCCGACGACGTGCTCAAGGCGATGCGCCGGTCCTACCGGTCCGAGCGCTACCTGGGGATCATCGACAAGGTCCGGGCGGCGATGCCGGACGCGGCGATCACCACCGACATCATCGTGGGTTTCCCCGGCGAGACCGAGGCCGACTTCCAGCACACGCTGGACGTGGTGCGCGCGGCCCGGTTCTCCTCGGCGTTCACCTTCCAATACTCCAAGCGCCCGGGCACCCCGGCCGCCACCATGCCCGACCAACTGCCCAAGCAGGTGGTGCAGGAGCGTTACGAGCGGCTGATCGCCACGGTCGAGGAGATCACCTGGGCGGAGAACAAGCGCCTGGTCGGCGAGACCGTCGAGGTGCTGGTCGCCGTCGGCGAGGGCCGCAAGGACGAGCGCACCGGCCGGCTCTCCGGCCGGGCCCGCGACGGCCGCCTGGTGCACTTCGCCACCGGCGCGACCGGCCAGCCCGGCGCGAGCAGTCAGCCCGGCGCGATCCGGCCGGGGGACATCGTGCACACCACCATCACGTACGCCGCCCCGCACCACCTCAACGCCGACGGCGCCCCGCTGGCGCACCGGCGCACCCGGGCCGGTGACGCCGCCGAGGCGGGCCGCGCCGCGCGTACCCCCGGGGTGGTGCTCGGGTTGCCCACGGTCGGTGTGCCGGCCGCGCCGCCCGCGCCGACGACCGGCTGCGCCGCGCACTGACCCGTCGGGTCCGGTGGCGGCCCGATCCCGGTGGCGGCCCCTGCCCGGGGCGGGCCGACCCCGGCCGGGACCCGCGAGCGGCGGACCCCGACCGGTGCGCGGGCGGTGATCCGGCAGGCGGGTCGCCGGCCGACGGGCAACGTCGACCGGCGACCCGCCGGTGGGCACTACGGACGGTCTCGGCTCAGCAGGCGGTGCCCTGGAGCTTCACCGTGGCCGGGGCGACGGCCGTACCGTTGGCGGTGAAGCCCACGGTGACCGACGCGCCCGCCGCCAGGGACGGCGCGTAGCTCGGCCCGGCGGCGGTCACCGTCGTGCCGGACTGGGTGACGGTGGCGTTCCAACCGCTGACCAGGGTGACCCCGGCCGGCCAGGCCCAGGTCACCGACCAGGGGTTGGCCGCCGACGAACTGGTGTTCTTCACCGTCAGCTCGCCCTGGAAACCACCCTGCCACGCGCTGACCTGCTTGTAGGTGGCGGTGCAGCCACCGGTCGGCGGGGGCGTGGTGGTCGGCGGCGGCGGGGTGGTGGTCGGCGGCGGGGTGGTGGTCGGCGGCGGCGTCGTCGGGCCGGTGGTGGTCGGCGTCGGCGTCGGGGTGCCGGTCGGGTCGGTCCCGCCACCCACCGGCGCGATCAGGTACGGCTGGAGGATCGCCTGCTTGGCGGTGTTGATGTTGGTCCAGTCGTCCAGCGCGATGCCCCCGGTGTCACCCGAGTTCGGGTTCCACGACCAGTAGGTGAAGGACATCCCGTTGACCCCGGTGCCGGTGTAGGCCATCAACTTCTCCAGCCACACCTTGTCCCGGGGGTCGGCCAGGGTGCTGCCGAACTCACCCATCATGATCGGGGCGATGTTCTGCTTGTAGAGGTAACCCCAGTACCTGTCCCAGATCGCCGGCAGGTTCGCCGGGTAGTCGGCGGCCTTGAACCAGTTCTGCTCGTAGACGCTGGTGGCGTACTCGTGCGGCGAGTAGACCAGCCGGTTCGCCACGTTCAGCCGGACCGGGAACTGCCCGGCCTTGGACAGGTTGCCACCCCACCAGCCGCAGTCCTCGTCGTTGCTGGGGTCGTTGTCCCAGACGTTCGACAGGCCGCCGCTGGGGCAGCTCACCCCCTCCACGAAGATCAGCCAGTTCGGCTGCACGCCGAGGATGGCGTTGCCGGCCCGCTCGGCGGCGAGCCGCCAGTCCCGGGCGGTGTCGCCGCAGCCCCAGCAGGCGCCGGTGGCGGCCGGGTTGGTGCCCTCGGCGTGCGGCTCGTTGTGCAGGTCCGCGCCGATCACCGTGGTGTTGCCGGCGTACCGCTGGGCCAGCATCTTCCAGTCGGCGAGCCAGGTCGCCTCGGAGACCGTCGGGGTGTACCAGAGCGGCGACTGTCCGGCCGCCGTCGGCCGGTGCCGGTCCAGGATGACCCGCATGCCCTTGCTGCCGGCGTAGGCGATCACCTTGTCCAGGATCTGCAACGGCGAGAGCCCGACCAGGTCCGGGTTGACGAAGTCGTTGATCCCGCTGGCCGTCGCGCCCGGCTTCACCGAGTCGTTCGAGTACGGGACGCGCAGCGTGTTGTAGCCCAGGCTGGCCATCTTGTCGAGCTGCCCGCGCCACGGGTTGTTCGACCACAGGCCGTGGAACGTCCGGTTGTCGGTCTCCATGCCGAACCAGTTGATGCCGGTCAGCCGTACCGTCGCGCCGGTGGCGTCGACGATCTTGTTGCCGTTCGTGTGCAGGTAGCCGGTGCCGGTGCCGCCGACTGCGGCGGCGGCCGGCGTGGTGCTGATGGCCGTGGCGACGAGCACGCCGGCCGCGGCGGTGGCGAGCGCGGTGAGCGCAGCGCCGATGATGCGGGGTCGGTACATACGGGCTCCACTTCGAATGCCCGGTGTCGCGACGGCGACGCGGGGCGGGAAAACCAGGGATTCACCGGCCGCCGCCCGCCCGTCCCGCTCCTGCGGGGGTACGCGGACAGTGCGCGGCACGCCGGGTCACGTGGACGCGGCCACTCGCTGCGGTGCACCGGCGACTCCCGACGACGGTGTCCGTCGTCGGTGCCCTCGCGCCGGTGGGATCGACCTGGCTCTGCCGCTCATTCTGATCAGCCGGCCTCGATGCGTCAACCGCTGGCCCCGCGCCCGCCCCCGCGCCCCTCCCGCCGACCCGTCGGCCGGTCCCCGCGACCGTCTCGCCGATCTGTCAGTGGGTTCCGGCGACCACGGGTACGCGTGAGCCCCCGGTCCCAGACGGGACCGGGGGCTCACGGATCGGCTCTGCTCAGCCGGCGGCCTGCTCAGCCGGCGGCCTGCTCAGCCGGCGGCTCTGCTCAGCCGGCGGCCTGCTCGGCGAGCTGGAGGAACTGCCGCTTGGAGGCGAGCGCCTGCTCGGCCTCCTTGACCCGACGGGCGTCCCCGGCGGCCTGGGCCCGGGCGAGCCGCTCCTCGGCCTCGGCGACCTGCGCCCGCATCTGCGCGAGCAGCGGGTTGTCCTCCTTGGTGGTCCGCCGCCAAGCGGAGTCCATCACCTCGCGGACCTTGTCGTCGATCGCCCGCAGTCGCCGCTCCAGGCTGGTGGCCGCCTCCCGGGGCACCCGGCCGGCCTCGTGCCACTGGGCCTGGATGTCCCGCAGCTTGGCCTGCGCACCCTTCGGGTCACCGTCGACGTCCAACGCCTCGGCCTCGACCAGCAGCGCCTGCTTGCGCTCCAGGTTGGCCCGCTGCTCGTTGTCCCGGGCCGAGAAGACCTCGCTGCGCCGGGTGAAGAAGGCGTCCTGCGCGGCGCGGAACCGTTCCCAGAGCTTCTGCTCCGACTCCTTGGAGGCGCGCGGGGCGGCCTTCCACTGGTTCATCAGCTCCTTGAGCTGGTTGGCGGTGGCCGCCCAGTCGGTGGAGTCGGAGAGCTTCTCGGCCTCGGCGACCAGCTCCTCCTTGGCCGTGTGCGCCTGCTTGCGCTGCTGGTCGAGGGAGGCGAAGTGGGCGCCCCGACGCCGGGTGAAGCCGTCCCGGGCGGCGGCGAACCGCTTCCACAGTTCACCGTCGGCCTTCTTGTCGACCCCCCGGATGGTCTTCCACTCGTCGAGGATCTCCTTGAGCCGGTCACCGGCGGTCTTCCAGCCGGTCGACTCGGCGGCCAGCTTCTCGGCCTCCTCGACCAGGGCGGTCTTGCGGGCGAGCGCCTCACCCCGGGCAGCCTCCCGGGCGGCGCGGGCCTCGCCGGCCTTCTCCTCGGCGACGACGGCGAGCTTGTCCAGGCGCGCGGCGAGGGCGTCGATGTCCCCGACGACGTGCGCCTCGGCCAGCGAGCCACGGATCCGCCGGACCGTGCTCAGCGAACCACCCGCGTCGGCGGCGCCGGAGTTGAGCCGGGCCTCGGTCAGGTCCACCTCGGTGACCAGGTCGGCGAAGCGGCGGGCGAAGTGGGCCAGCCCCTCTTCGGGGGCCCCCGCCTGCCAGGATCCGACCACCCGCTCGCCCTCGCTGGTCTTCACGTACACGGTGCCGTCCGCGTCCACCCGTCCGAAGGCAGTCCAGTCGCTCATGTGCACATCCTCGTTCTCCCGGCGTCGACAGGAAACCCCCCGCGATCGCCGCCACGGCGCAGCCAACTTGCTCCCGGCATTGTCACAGGTCCGCCCCCGTCCGCGTCGAGCGCCTGTCTCTGACCGTGACCATACGGTGTCCTAGCACCCACACACAGACTCCGTGGGGGGAGTGTCGCAATTCGCCGTACGCTGTACCGTACGACGTACGAGATGCTGCCGCCCGATCGACGGGCGGGCGAGGAGGAGCAGGATGACCCAGTCCCAGACCCGGATGACGCCCCCGGCCGACCCCGGTTTCGTGCCCGACGCGGCCGATCTCGCCGAGTTGGACGAGTGGTTCCGCCACTACGACGCCCTGGCCGAGGCGGGTGACGTCGCCGGCACCGCCGAGTTGGCGATGTTCCCGCTGAACACGGCCACCGACGACGCGGCGGGTGAGGGCTCCGCCCGTCAGCTCGACCGGGCGGCATACCTGGAGATGATGGGCGGCGTGCTCGGTGGCGGTGGCGACCTGCGGATGGAGAGCCGCCGCACGCCGTACTTCCTCACCCGGAGCCTGGCCGTGGTGCTCACCGAGGCCGAGTTCACCCTCGACGGCGCACGCCAGCGGGTGCGCTACGCCGACCTGCTGGTCCGCACCGGTGGGCAGTGGCGGTTCCAGACCATGGTCCAGGGCGGCTGGGGCGGCCAACCGGGCTGATTCCGTGCATCGGGGTTGCCGGCCGGGACGGTCCGGTGGCGGGCTGCCGAACGGGTCGGTTCGGGCGTCGGGCTGCCGACCGGGTCGGTCCGGTGGCGGGCTGCCGCAACGGTGGGGCAGGCGGGGCGGTCGGGGCCGGGCCGCTAACGTTGCCTGGTGCCCCTGGTCGCCGCCGCCGTCTGCCCACATCCGCCGCTGATCGTGCCCGAGCTGGCCGGGGCCGCCGCGCCCGAGCTGGCGGAACTCCGCGCCGCCTGTGCCGCCGCGGTCACCGCCCTCTACGCCGCCGGGGCGGCCACCGTCGTGCTGGTCGGCTCCGGTGGGCACACCGCCGAACTGGACCTGCCCCGGCAGGGCAGCTTCGCCCCCTGGGGATTGCCCCTGGCGGTGCGCCTCGGCGGGGGGTCGACCCGTACCGACCCCGGCGGCGGCGACGATCTGCTGCCGCTGAGTCTGCTGGTCGGGGCCTGGCTGGTCGACCGGGTCGCCCCCCCGACGCCGACGGCTTGGCGGATGGTGAGCGTCGGGCCCGACGAGCCGGTCGACCGGTGTGCCGCCCTCGGGGCCGGACTCGGGGTGGACGGGCCGTGGGCCCTGCTGGTGCTGGGCGACGGCTCGTCCTGCCACGGCCCGAAGGCGCCCGGCTACGACGACCCGCGCGCCGGGGCGTACGACGAGGGGGTGGCCCGGGCCCTGGCCGACGCGGACGCCGACGCGCTGCTCGGCCTGGACCCGGCGGTCTCGGCGCAGCTGGGGGCCGCCGGCCGGCCCGCCTGGCAGGTGCTGGCCGGTGCGGTCCGCGCGGCCGGCGGCGACTGGCGCGGCGAACTGCGCCACCACTCGCATCCCTACGGGGTGGGCTACCTGGTGGCCTCGTGGTCCCGGCCGACGCAGGCGGGACCGGGCGAGGACCATGCGGACGCGACGGTGCCGGTTGCCGTCGGACCGGGCGGGGCATGGACCGGCGGGCCGGCGCGGTGAGCGGCACGGTCGTGGCCGTGGTCGGGCCGACCGCGGCGGGCAAGTCGGCGCTGAGCATCGCCCTGGCGCACGCCCTGGGTGGTGAGGTGGTCAACGCCGACTCGATGCAGCTCTACCGGGGCATGAACATCGGCACCGCCAAGCTCACCCCGGCCGAGCGGGACGGGGTGCCGCACCACCTGCTGGACATCTGGCCGGTCACCGCGCCGGCCAGCGTCGCCGAATACCAGCCGCTGGCCCGCGCGGCGGTCGACGACATCCTGGCCCGGCGGCGGGTGCCGCTGCTGGTCGGCGGCTCCGGCCTGTATGTGCGGGCGGTGCTGGAGCAGTTCGAGTTCCCCGGCACCGACCCGGTGGTACGCGGACGGCTGGAGGCGGAGCTGGCGCACCTCGGTCCGGCCCCGCTGTACGCCCGGCTGGCCGAGGCGGACCCGGTCGCGGCGGCCGGCATCCTGCCCGGCAACGGTCGACGCATCGTCCGGGCCCTGGAGGTGATCGCGCTGACCGGGGCCCCGTTCACCGCCTCGCTGCCCGACCCGACCCCGTACTATCCGGCGGTGCAGCTCGGGGTGGACCTGGACACCGCGCTGCTGGACGAGCGGATCGCGCTGCGGGTCGACCGGATGTGGGCCGACGGGCTGGTCGCCGAGGTCCGCGCGCTGTGCGGGCACGGCCTGGCCGGGGGACGGACGGCCAGCCGGGCGCTCGGCTACCAGCAGGTGCTGCGGTTCCTGGCCGGGGAGACCGACGAGGCGCAGGCCCGCGACGAGACGGTCCGGGCCACCCGGCGGTTCGTCCGACGGCAACGCTCCTGGTTCCGCCGGGACCAGCGGATCCACTGGCTGGACCCCACGTCGCCGACGTTTGTCGACACTGCGCTGCGGGTGGTCGCCGCGCATCGGCAATGATGGGGGCGTGGAGTTCACCAAGGGTCACGGCACCGGCAACGACTTCGTCATCCTGCCCGACCCGGACGGCGCCCTCGACCTGACACCCGACCTGGTCGCCGGGATCTGCGACCGACGACGCGGCCTCGGCGGCGACGGCGTGCTGCGGGTGGTGCGCGCCGCGAAGCACCCCGACGGGGTGGCACTCGCCGATACGGCCGAGTGGTTCATGGACTACTGGAACGCCGACGGCTCGTTCGCCGAGATGTGCGGCAACGGGGCCCGGGTCTTCGTCCGCTACCTGCTCGCGACCGGGCTGGCCACCGCGACCGACGGCACCCTGCCGGTGGCCACCCGCGCCGGCCTGGTGCGGGCCCGGGTCGACGGCGACACCATCGCCGTCGAGATGCGCCGCCCCCGGCTGTACGACACGTCGCATGCCACCCTGGGCGGGCTCACCCTGCCCGGCACGGCGGTGGACGTCGGCAACCCGCACCTGGTCTGCGCCCTACCGGCCGGCATCGACCTGGCCGAGCTGGACCTGACCCGCGCGCCCGACTTCGACCCCCGGGTCTTCCCGCACGGGGTGAACGTCGAGTTCACCACCCCCGGCGGCCCGCTGGACGGCTCCGACGGCCACGTGCTGATGCGGGTCTACGAGCGCGGCTCGGCGGAAACCCTCTCCTGCGGCACCGGCGCCTGCGCGGTCGCCGCGGTGGCCCTGCGCGACGCCGCCCGGGACACCGGCACGATCACGGTCGACGTCCCCGGTGGCCGCCTCACCATCACCGTCACCGAAGACTCCTGCTGGCTGGCCGGCCCCGCCGTCCTCACCGCCACCGGCACTCTGACCCCCACTGCCCTACACCCGCGATAACCCATCCCTGCCGGCTCGCCTTTGCCTTGCCGGGTGCCCTGCTCGCCCCTGCCCGGGTGGGTCCTGGCCGTCATGATCGACTCCTGTGGGTCGATGTAGCGGTATCGCCGGTACTGCGATACCGCTACATCGGCCCCATTGAGTGGCTCAAATGGGTGCCGGACCGACAGGTGGCCGGCGTGTCTGGTGCGTCAGAGGGTGAGTCGGACCGGCCGGGTGGCCCGCTCCCACCTCATCACTGTCAGGGGGTGGCGCTGGCGGTGGCGGCTACCTCGGGGAGGTCGGCGGGGCCGGGGTCGGCGGCCGGGGGTGGCGTCGCCGCCGGGTTCTGGGCGGCGGCGCGGACGGCGGCGGCGACCGCCGGGGCGACCCGGGAGTCGAAGACGCTCGGCACGATCACCGTCGGGTTGATCTTGTCTTCGCCGACCACGTCGGCGATGGCGCGGGCCGCCGCGATCGCCATCTCCTCGGTGAACTCCTCGGCGTGCGCGTCGAGCATGCCCCGGAACACCCCGGGGAAGGCGAGCACGTTGTTGATCTGGTTCGGCTGGTCGGAGCGGCCGGTGGCGACGATCGCGGCGTGCTTGCGGGCCTCCCGGGGGTCGACCTCCGGATCGGGGTTGGCCAGCGCGAAGACGATCGCGTCCTTGGCCATGGTGGCGACGTCGTCGCCGGTGAGCAGGTTGGGGGCGCTCACCCCGATGAAGACGTCCGCGCCCAGGACCGCGCCGGCCAGGTCACCGGAGTAGTTGTCCCGGTTGGTGTTCTCGGCCAGCCACTGCCAGGCCGGGTTGAGCCCGGTCAGCCCACGGTGCAGGGCGCCCTGCCGGTCGTACGCGATGATGTCGCCGACGCCCTGGCGCAGCAGCAGCTTCATGATCGCGGTGCCGGCCGCGCCGGCCCCGGAGACGACCACCCGGACGTCCGCGAGCTGCTTGCCCACCACGCGCAGCGCGTTGGTCAGCGCGGCCAGCACGCAGATCGCGGTGCCGTGCTGATCGTCGTGGAAGACCGGGATGTCCAGGAGCTCCCGCAGCCGGGCCTCGATCTCGAAGCAGCGCGGCGCGGCGATGTCCTCCAGGTTGATCCCGCCGTACGCGGGGGCGATGGCCTTGACGATCGCCACGATCTCGTCGGTGTCCTGGGTGTCCAGCACCACCGGCCAGGCGTCCACCCCGCCGAAGCGCTTGAACAGCGCCGCCTTGCCCTCCATCACCGGCAGCGACGCCGCCGGGCCGAGGTTGCCCAGGCCGAGCACGGCCGAGCCGTCGCTGACCACGGCGACCGTGTTGCGCTTGATGGTCAGCCGCCGGGCGTCCGCCGGGTTCTCCGCGATCGCCATGCAGACCCGGGCCACCCCCGGGGTGTACGCCCGGGACAGCTCGTCGCGGTTGCGCAGCGCCACCTTCGAGGTGACCTCGATCTTGCCGCCCAGGTGCAGCAGGAACGTGCGGTCGGAGACCTTGCGCACGTCCACCCCGTCGAGCGCGGTGAGCGCCTCGACGACCTGGTCGGCGTGGCCGGCGTCGGCGGTGTCGCAGGTGAGGTCGACGATCACGTTGGTCGGGTCGGAGTCGACCACGTCCAGCGCGGTGACGATCGCGCCGGCCTCGCCGACCGACGTGGTCAGCCGGCCGATCGAGGAGGCGTCCGCGGGGACCGCGATCCGGATCGTGATCGAGAATCCGGCACTCGGCAGTCTGGTGATGGCCACGGAAATACCTCCGTCGTCGCTGGCGGCTCGTCAGCATTTCTACTCGCCCACCGGGCCACGGCGGCAGCCGCCCCCGCGTTCGGCGACCTGCACCACGGGCATATAGCGGTCGCGTTCCGCGTTGACCCGTGTCAGGATTACTCGGTACATGCACAGAACGGACAGGAGACGCAGCTTGCGAGACCAGGAGACCCACACCCCCTTCTCGGACGACGACCTCGACGCCACGACCGGTGAGTACGAGCTGTCGGAGCGGCAGGCGTTGCGGCGGGTCCCCGGCCTCTCCACCGAGCTGACCGACGTCACCGAGGTCGAATACCGCCAGCTCCGGCTGGAGCGGGTCGTCCTCGTCGGGGTCTGGACCGAGGGCAGCCAGCGCGACGCCGACAACTCGCTGACCGAGCTGGCGGCGCTGGCCGAGACGGCCGGTTCCCAGGTGCTCGAAGGGCTGATCCAGCGCCGCAGCCGCCCCGATCCGGCGACCTACGTCGGCCGGGGCAAGGTCGACGACCTCAGCGCGGCGGTGCTCTCCACCGGGGCCGACACGGTGATCTGCGACGGTGAGCTGTCCCCGTCCCAGCTGCGCAACCTGGAGCAGCGCACCAAGGTCAAGGTGGTCGACCGCACCGCGCTGATCCTCGACATCTTCGCCCAGCACGCCAAGAGCAAAGAGGGCAAGGCGCAGGTCGAGCTGGCCCAGCTCGAATACCTGCTGCCCCGGTTGCGGGGTTGGGGCGAGTCGCTCTCCCGGCAGAGCGGTGGCTCCGGGCGCGGCGGCGGCGCCGGCGGCGGCGTGGGCCTGCGTGGCCCCGGTGAGACCAAGCTGGAGACCGACCGGCGGCGCATCCGGCACCGCATCGCCCGGCTGCGCCGGGAGATCAAGGCCATGAAGACGGTACGCCAGACCAAGCGCGCCCGCCGGTCCCGTAACGCCGTGCCCGCGGTCGCCATCGCCGGTTACACCAACGCCGGCAAGTCGAGCCTGCTCAACCGGCTCACCGGCGCGGGCGTGCTGGTGGAGAACGCGCTCTTCGCCACCCTGGACCCGACCACCCGCCGGGCGACCACCGCGGACGGGCGGCTCTACACGCTGTCCGACACGGTCGGCTTCGTCCGGCACCTGCCGCACCAGATCGTCGAGGCGTTCCGCTCGACGCTGGAGGAGGTCGCCGAGGCCGATCTGGTGGTGCACGTGGTCGACGGCACCCACCCCGATCCGGAGGAGCAGGTCCGCGCGGTGCGTGAGGTGCTCTCCGAGGTCGGCGCGGACCGGCTGCCCGAGCTGCTGGTGGTCAACAAGACCGACGCCGCCGACGAGGAGACCCTGCTGCGGCTCAAGCGGCTCTGGCCCGACGCGGTCTTCGTCTCCGCGCACAGTGGGCGTGGTCTCGACGGGCTGCGCGAGGTGATCGAGCAGCGGCTGCCCCGCCCCGCCGTCGAGGTCCGCGCGGTCCTGCCGTACGACCGGGGTGACCTGGTCGCCCGGCTGCACCGGCAGGGCGAGGTGCTCAGCACCTCCCACCTGCCGGAGGGCACGCTGCTGCACGTCCGGGTGGGGGAGGCGCTCGCCGCCGAGTTGACGCCGTTCGTGGCGGCGGGTGACCCGGCGGTAGCCGGTAGTCGGTGAGCGCTGCGGTGTGACCTGAGGTTCATGGCGGCATGCGACACTGACGCCATGCGCCGCGCTGTCTCCTCGGTCACGGTTGCCCTCGCCCTGTTCGGCGCGGCCGTGGCACCCGCCGTTGCCGCCGGAGCGGCACCGGTCTCCGCTGCCACCGCCGGGGCAGCGCCGGTCCTGGCCGCCCCCGACGGGGTGGCGTCAGCACTGGCTGCCCCCGTCGGGGCGATACCGCTCGCCGCCGCCGTCGCCGGTAAGAAGCGGTGCACGATCACCGACGAGCGGCTGCGGGAGCTGTCCGGGCTGGTCGCCACGAAGACCGGCTACATCGTGATCAACGACGGCACCCTCCAGGAGAGCCGCAAGCGGGTCTTCTTCCTCGACAGCAAGTGCAAGATCGCCAAAGAGCCGGTGAAGTACTCCGGTGACGGCCCGTTCGACACCGAGGACCTGACCCTGTCCCCGGACGGCAAGACCCTCTGGATCGCCGACACCGGTGACAACGTCACCAGCCGGGAACGGCGTACCCGCGTCGCGGTCTGGACGATGCCGGTCAGTGGGTCCAAGCAGCCGGTGCTGCACCGGTTGTCGTACCCGGAGCGCAAACCGCACGACGCCGAGGCGCTGCTGATCGGCGCGGACGGACTGCCCCTGGTGATCACCAAGGTGCCCAGCGGCAAGGCGGAGATCTACACCCCGGAGGCGAAGCTCGACAGCGGCGGCAACACCGAGCCGGTGCCGATGAAGAAGGTCGGCGAGATCACCCTGCCGAAGACCACCACCGACAACCCGCTCAACATCATCGGCCGGGTGGCCATCACCGGGGCGGCCCGCTCGCCCGACGGCAGCAAGGTGGTCCTGCGCACCTACGCCGACGTCTTCGAGTACGACGTCAGTGGCGACGACATCGTGGCCGCCCTGACGACCGGCAAGCCCCGGGTCACCCCGCTGGCCGACCCGTTCGGCGAGGCCATCTCGTACACCCCGGACGGCACCGGGTTCGTGACGGTCTCCGACGGTGGGGAACTCTCGCCGGAGGACCCGATCGACATCCTCGGCTACACCCCGTCCACCAAGGGCGCCGAGGCGGTCGAGGGCGCGGCGGGGGTCAAGCCGGCGGCCGACAAGTCCTGGTACGACAACCTCAGCCTGGACCAGATCACCTACCTGATCGCCGCGGTCGGGGTGGTCGGTGTGGTGTTGGTCGGGGCCGGCATCGTCGGGATCGTGCGCTCCCGGCGGCGGGCCGCCACGGCCGGCGAGGAGTCGGACGATCCCGACGACGAGGTCTTCACCTCCGGTGCGGTGTCCCGGGCCGGGAGCTTGCCGGCCGGTGAGTCTCCCCGGGGTGCCGAGCCGGCCCGTGGTGGTGGCGTCTACGGCGCTCCGGCGGCGGCCGGTGGTGCGCCCGCCCGCCCGGCCGGCGGCGCGGTCTACGGCGGCGGCCGACCCCGGCTGCGGCCGCGGCGGCTCCCCCGCAGGCCCGGGCGGCGGTGCCCCGGCGGGCGGCGGGCGTCCGGCGGGCGGCGGTGTCTACGGTGGCGATCGCCCTGCCGGCGGCGGTGTCTACGGTGCCGCCCCGGCCGGCGGTCCGCCGGTCAACGGCGCCGGCCCACGCGGTGGTGCCCCGGGCGGCGGCGCCCACGCACCGTCCCGCGCGGTGGTGCCCGGGGCGGTGCGCCGGCCGCCGCCGACCCGCGCGGCGGTGCTCCCGCCGGGGGCGCGGTGGTGCGCCGGCCGGTGGGCGTGGTGCTCCTCCGGGGGCCCGTGGCGGTGCCCCGGTGGCCGGAGGCGGCACGCCGCCGGGTGGCCGGGGCGGCACGCCGCCGGATGGACGTGGTGGTGCGCCGGCCGGTGGACGTGGTGGTGGTCCGGCGGATGGCCGTGGCGGCACGCCGCCGGGCGGGCGTGGTGGTGCGCCGGCCGCTGGGCGTGGTGGTCCGCCGGGCGGCCACGGCGGTGCTCCCGCTGGTGGGCGCGGCGGTGCTCCGGCTGGTGGGCGCGGCGCCGGCCCGGCGGGCGGGCGGGGTGGCGCTCCGGCCGGTAGGGACGGTGTCTACGGCGGTGGACGGGCCGAACCGCCGCGGCGCGAGGCCGGCCCCCGCGAGCCGCGTTCCGGTCCGCGCCGTGACGGCGGCGCTGATGACCGGCGGGGCGGCCCACCCCCCGGCCGCAGCGGCGAACGCTACTGAATCACCCGGCGCGACGCACGGCGACCGTTGCCACGGATACCCCCCGAGGGGGCACGGCGATCGCCACCAACGGATCCCCCGAGGGGGCGCGGTGACCGGCCGCGACGGGAACAGCCCCTGAGGGCAGCGCCGGCCGCCTCCGACGGAGGCGGCCGGTCGAGGTGGGGTCAGATCCGGCGGAGCACGGCGACGACCCGACCCATGATGGTGGCGTCGTCGCCGGGGATCGGATCGAAGGCCGGGTTCTGCGGCATCAGCCAGACGTGACCGTCGCGTCGCCGGTAGGTCTTGACGGTCGCCTCGCCGTCGAGCATGGCGGCGACGATGTCACCGGCCTCGGCGATCGGCTGCTGCCGGACCACCACCCAGTCGCCGTCGCAGATCGCCGCGTCGAGCATCGAGTCGCCCTTGACCTGGAGCATGAAGACCTCGCCCTCACCCACCAGTTCGCGGGGGAGCGGGAACACGTCCTCCACCGCCTGCTCGGCCAGGATCGGCCCACCGGCCGCGATCCGGCCCAGCATCGGCACGTACGCCGGGGTGGGGCGCTGGGCGCGGCTCAGCTCGTCGTCGGCGTCGTGGGGGGCGCGGACGTCCACCGCGCGGGGACGGTTGGGGTCGCGGCGCAGGAAGCCCTTCTTTTCCAGTTCCTTGAGCTGGTAGGCGACGCTGGACGGAGAGACCAGACCGACCGCCTCGCCGATCTCGCGGACGCTCGGCGGGTAGCCGTGCCGCTCCACCCAGCTGCGGATGAACTCCAGGATGCGGCGCTGCCGGGCGGTGAGGTCGACGGCGGTCGGGTCGGGAAAGCCGCTGACCACCGGCGTGACCTGCCGGACGGCCGGCTGGCCGGTCCGGCTGCGGGCGGCGCGGGGACGCCGAGTGGCCGGGGGACCCGCCTCGGCGATCGGCTGCGGGTTCTTCTGCCGGTTGACCCGGTCCTCGGTCACGTCCGTCCTCCCTGGTCGGCGCTGGGTGCCTTGGCGGCTCGTGGTGCGTGCGGGGGTGTCGCGGTGCCGGGACCGACGTGGTGTGCCGTGCCCGGTCGTTCATGACCGTATAGGTGAGATCGGTCATTTTCAAACATCTGTACGACGCGCCTCGGCGTGTCGGACGGAAAGCCTGGCATCTCGTACGTCTGTTCTGGTAGATGGTACGTCCTTGTCGAACCCGTGTTCGACGGGTCGACACGTCCCGGGTCGGTCATCCGTTCCGTCGGAGCTGGCCGGACGGCCGGTAACCTCCCGGCGGTCCGGTCGGTTGGAGCTGTCGACGTCCGGGTGTGACGAGGTGGTCACGGGGGTGGGGGAGGCGGCTCGGGCGTGACGCGCCGGACACCCGGGCAACTTGACCCGACCCGGTCGGCGGCCTACGGTCGACCCCTAGATGTAGTAGTCACACGGGCGTAAGTAGCCCACAGGTTGGGTTCGACTACCCACCGCACTCCCGTATCGTCGACCACGGCGACGACCGGCGACGCCGGCTCCGCCGGGTCGACGCGTGCCCGGAGGTGGGTGGCGTGCCCACGGTCGATCAAGGAGGTCGGGCGATGCGGTGTCCGTACTGCCGGCACGCCGACTCCCGGGTGGTCGACTCGCGCGAGGCCGACGACGGCCAGCTGATCCGGCGGCGGCGCTCCTGCCCGGAATGCGGCAAGCGGTTCACCACGGTCGAGGAGGCCGTGCTCGCGGTGGTCAAGCGCAGCGGGGTGACCGAGCCGTTCAGCCGGACGAAGATCATCGGTGGGGTGCGCAAGGCATGCCAGGGTCGGCCGGTCGACGAGGACTCCATCGCGCTGCTGGCGCAGAAGGTCGAGGAGACCGTCCGGGCCAAGGGGGCGGCCGAGCTGCCGAGCCACGACGTGGGGCTGGCGATCCTGGGCCCACTGCGCGACCTGGACGAGGTGGCCTACCTCCGCTTCGCCAGCGTCTACCGCTCGTTCGACTCGCTGGCCGACTTCGAGCGGGAGATCGAGACACTCCGGGCCGCCGCGCAGGCCCGTGTCGACGCGGCCGAGGCCGCCGACCGTACCGAATGACAGCTTTTTCGACAGCGACCTGGATTCCGACAGTGACGACGCGTGGCGGGTGGCCGCGCAGACGAGGGGGCCGATGAGATGGCGGGGGACGGCGTGACAACAAGCCGGACGCGGGCGGCGAAGAACGGCGCGGTGACGGGGCTCAAGGTGCAGCGGGTCTGGACGACCGAGGGCGTGCACCCGTACGACGAGGTGACGTGGGAGCGCCGCGACATCGTCATGACCAACTGGCGGGACGGCTCGATCAACTTCGAGCAGCGCGGGGTGGAGTTCCCCGAGTCGTGGAGCGTCAACGCGGCGAACATCGTCACCACCAAGTACTTCCGGGGCGCGGTGGGGACCCTGGAACGGGAGTGGTCGCTCAAGCAGCTCATCGACCGGGTGGTCAAGACCTACCGGGCCGCCGGTGAGCAGCACGGCTACTTCGCCAACCCGGCCGACGCGGAGATCTTCGCGCACGAGCTGACCTGGATGCTGCTGCACCAGGTGTTCAGCTTCAACTCGCCGGTCTGGTTCAACGTCGGCACCCCGTCGCCGGCTCAGGTGAGCGCCTGTTTCATCCTTTCTGTGGATGATTCGATGGATTCGATCCTGGACTGGTACAAGGAGGAGGGGCTGATCTTCAAGGGCGGCTCCGGCTCCGGGGTCAACCTGTCCCGCATCCGCTCGTCACGCGAGCTGCTCTCCTCCGGCGGCACCGCCTCCGGCCCGGTCAGCTTCATGCGCGGCGCGGACGCCTCCGCCGGCACCATCAAGTCCGGCGGCGCCACCCGGCGCGCGGCCAAGATGGTCATCCTCGACGTGGACCACCCGGACATCGAGGAGTTCGTCACCACCAAGGCGCGCGAGGAGGACAAGATCCGCGCGCTGCGGGACGCCGGCTTCGACATGGACCTCGGCGGCAACGACATCGTCAGCGTCCAGTACCAGAACGCCAACAACTCGGTCCGGGTCTCCGACGAGTTCATGGCGGCGGTGGAGAACGGCGGCGGCTTCGACCTGCGGGGCCGGCTCGACGGGCAGACCATCGAGACCATCGACGCCCAGAAGCTGTTCCGCACCATCGCCCAGGCCGCCTGGGAGTGCGCGGACCCGGGCCTGCAGTACGACGACACGATCAACGACTGGCACACCTGCCCGGAGACCGGCCGGATCACCGCGTCGAACCCGTGCTCGGAGTACCTGCACCTGGACAACTCCTCGTGCAACCTGGCGTCGTTGAACCTGATGAAGTTCCTCCGCGCCGACGGCGGCTTCGAGGTGGAGAAGTTCGTCCGGTCGGTCGAGTTCGTCATCACCGCGATGGACATCTCGATCTGCTTCGCCGACTTCCCGACCGAGAAGATCGGCGAGACCACCCGCGCCTACCGGCAGCTCGGCATCGGCTACGCCAACCTGGGCGCGCTGCTGATGGCCTCCGGCCTGCCGTACGACTCGGAGCAGGGCCGGTCGGTCGCGGCTTCGATCACCTCGCTGATGACCGGCACCGCGTACCGTCGGTCGGCCGAGCTGGCCGCGATCGTCGGCGCGTACGACGGCTACGCCCGCAACGCCGAGCCGCACAAGCGGGTGATGCGCAAGCACGCCGCCGCCAACGACGCCATCAAGCCGGCCGGCACGGTGGCCACCGCCATCGCCCGGGAGGCCACCCGGCAGTGGACCGAGGGCAACAAGGTCGGTGACCGGTACGGCTGGCGCAACTCGCAGGCCGCCGTGCTGGCGCCCACCGGCACCATCGGTCTGATGATGGACTGCGACACCACCGGGGTCGAGCCGGACCTGGCGCTGGTGAAGTTCAAGAAGCTGGTCGGCGGCGGCTCGATGCAGATCGTCAACCAGACCGTGCCGCGCGCCCTGCGTAGCCTCGGCTACCCCGAGGAGCAGGTCGAGGCGATCGTCGAGCACATCGCCGACCACGGTCACGTGGTGGACGCCCCCGGCCTCAAGCCGGAGCACTACCCGGTCTTCGACTGCGCGATGGGCGAGCGGTCCATCGCCCCGATGGGCCACGTCCGGATGATGGCGGCCGTCCAGCCGTTCATCTCGGGTGCCATCTCCAAGACCGTCAACATGCCGGAGCAGGCCACCGTCGCCGACGTCGAGAAGATCTACTTCGAGGGCTGGAAGCTCGGTCTGAAGGCGCTGGCGATCTACCGGGACAACTGCAAGGTCGGCCAGCCGCTCTCGGTGGCCAAGCCGAACAAGACCGCCGCCCCGGCCGTCGTCGAGGCGCCGGCCCCGGCCGCCGTGGAGAAGGTCGTCGAGTACCGCCCGGTGCGCAAGCGGCTGCCGAAGAAGCGCGCGTCGGAGACGGTCTCCTTCTCCGTCGGCGGCGCGGAGGGTTACCTCACCGCCTCGTCCTACCCGGACGACGGGCTCGGCGAGGTCTTCCTCAAGATGTCCAAGCAGGGCTCCACCCTGGCCGGGGTGATGGACGCCTTCTCGGTGGCCATCTCCATCGGCCTGCAGTACGGCGTCCCGCTGGAGACGTACGTCAGCAAGTTCACCAACATGCGCTTCGAGCCGGCCGGCATGACCGACGACCCGGACGTGCGGATGGCCGCCTCGGTGATGGACTACATCTTCCGTCGCCTGGCGCTGGACTTCCTGCCCTACGAGCGCCGTGCCGAGCTGGGCATCTTCACCGCCAAGGAGCGGGCCGCGCAGTTGCGGGCCGAGGCCGAGGCGGAGGCCAGCGGCACGGACCTGACCGCGATGGCGTCCTCGGCTCCGGTGGAGACGATCGAGCCCAGGACCGGCCCGCTGGCCCAGCCGGCCCTGGAGTTGGCCGAGGTGGCCGCCGCCAAGCCGGCACCCGCCGTGGGCTCCTCCACCGAGTTGCTGGAGGCCGTGATCGGCAAGGCCGCCGACGCGCCGCTCTGCTTCACCTGCGGCACGAAGATGCGCCCGGCCGGCAGCTGCTACGTCTGTGAGGGCTGCGGCTCCACCAGCGGTTGCAGCTGACGCACGCGTCGAAGGGGAGGGCCGGCACCGACGGGTGCCGGCCCTCCCGCTTCCATCTCCATGATCGACTCCAGTGGGGCGAGGTGGCGGTATCGGTCCCATCCGGACACCACTACATCGCCCCCGGCGAGTGGATCAAGCCGATGCCGTGCGCGGCGCGGCCGACCCCGCGGGACAGGCCGCCGGGCGGACGCGACCATGCGGGACAGGTGGCCGGGCCGACAGGCGAGCATCCCGGACAGGCGGCCGGGTGGGACAGGCGGCCGGGCATCCGGACGGGGGTGGCGCGGGGCCGCGCGGGACGGGTGCGGCGGGGATGATCGGGGCATGACCACCGCCGACCGGTACGTCGAGTTCGCCACCCGGGAGGCGCACGGCGTCTCACCGGCCTACGAGCGGCTGGCCCACGCGATCGCCCACGACCACGAACTGCTGGCGCTGCTGGACACCCTGCCGTCGGCCACCCGGCAGCCGCAACTGCTCCTCGGTGTCGTCCGCTGGCTCGGTGGCCCGGTCGACGACCCGGCCGCCTTCCGCGCCCACACCCTGGCGCACTGGGCCACCGTGCGGGCCGCGCTGCTCACCCGTTCGGTGCAGACCAACGAGGCCGGTCGCTGCGCGGCGCTGCTGCCGGTGCTGGCCGCGTTGCCGCAGCCGTTGGCGCTGCTGGAGGTCGGCGCGTCCGCCGGTCTCTGTCTCTATCCCGACCGGTACGCCTACCGCTACGGCGACCACCTGCCCGGCTCCGGGGACCCGGCCCTCGACCACCTGCTCGGCCCGGGGGAGCCGGTCCTCGACTGCACGCTGACCGGGACCGAGCCGCCGGCCGCCCGGCCGGAGGTGGTGTGGCGGGCCGGCCTGGACCTGAACCCGCTCGACGTCACCGACCCGGCCGACGTGGGCTGGCTCGACGCGCTGATCTGGCCGGAGCACACCCACCGCCGGGCCCGGCTGCGGGCGGCAGCGGCGGTGGCCGCCGCCGACCCGCCGGAGCTGGTCCGCGGTGACCTGGTGGACGACCTGCCGGCGTTGGCCGCGCGGGCACCGGCCGGCGCGACACTGGTGGTCCTGCACACCTCCGTGCTCTATCAGGTGCCGTCGCCGCGCCGGGCGGCCTTCGTCGCGCTGGTCCGCACCCTTCCCGGGCACTGGGTGGCCAACGAGGCGGTCGAGGTGCTGGGCCACCCCCGGCTGCCGGCCCCACCCGACGGGGCGCTGTACAACGTGCTCAGCCTCGACGGAACGGCGCTGGCCTGGACCCGCTCGCACGGCCAGGAGGTGCACTGGTTCGGCCGACCCAGGGTGGCGGTGTGACCGGGCGAGCCGGGCGGCGGGTGCTTCGTGGAGCCGGCGGGGAGACGACCCGGGCCGTGACGTTCCGTGCGGGTGGCGGGACAGCGGATGAGATCGATCGTCACTAGGCTGGGGTGCCGACGACTCCGGTGAGGTGTCATGGCGAAGCCGTCGTTCCCCCGACCTGCCTTTCTCGCCCGTGCTGCCCGGTCGGCCCACCCGTTCCGGTGGGTCGTCGCCGGCGTCGTTCCGCTCGGCTGGGGTCTGGTCGTCGGCTGGTGGACACCGCGCGGTCCCGGCACCAACACCGAGGCGGTGACGTCGATCCTGGTCAGCCTCGCGGTCGGCGGGCTCGCCGGCTGGTCGAGCCGGTCCCGTTGGGCGATGTTCGCGGCTCCGGTGTTCTTCGCGCTCGCCGTCGAGCTGGTCCGCTGGCCGCTGCGGGGGCCGACCGTGGACGCCCCGCACCTGAGCGGCTTCGGCCTCGGCGCGCTGCTGTTGGGGCGGGGCGTGCACGGGCTGCTGTCCCTGCTGCCGCTGCTGGTCGGCGCAGCGTACGGCGCGGGCCTGGCGCGGCGGGCCGCCCCGACGGCGGGCCGCCGTCCGGTGTGGACCTGGCTGGGACGGATCGGGGTGGGGTCGCTCGCCGCGCTGGTGGCGCTCGTGACGGTCGGGGTGGCGCTGCCGGCCGCAACGGCCGCCCTGCCTGGTGGGATCGCCGAGCTGACCACCGTGCGCGGCGGCGGTGACCGGGAGCTGGGGGTGCTGCTGCGGGGAACCGACCGGCACGCCCCGGTGCTGCTCTTCCTGCCCGGTGGGCCGGGTGGTTCCGAGGTGGGGGCGGTCCGCCGGCACCTCGCCGGCCTGGAACGGCAGTTCGTGGTGGCGAGCGTGGACCGCCGAGGCGCGGCACGCTCCTGGGCGGCGTTTCCGCCGTCGTCGTCGTTGACTCTCGACAACGAGGTAGCCGATCTGCTCGCCGTCGCCGACCGGCTGCGCCAGCGGTTCGGCCGACCGGACGTCTACCTGGTGGCGCACTCCGGCGGGTCGCTGGTCGCCACCGTCGCCGTGCAGCGCCGCCCGGAGCTGTTCCGGGCGTACGTCGGGGTCGGGCAGGCGGTCCACCTGCTGGACGCCGACCGCAGCCAGTACGCCGACACCATCGTTTGGGCCCGCCGCACCGGACGGGCCGAACTGGTGCGGCAGCTCACCGAGCTGGGGCCGCCGCCGTATCCGGACATGTACCACTACGAGCCGTTGCTGGCCAACGAGGCCGCCGCCTTCGACTTCGACCGCACCGGCAGCCACGAGGGGCGGGGCGGCGCGGGGGAGAACCTCGGCGTGGCCGAGTACACCGTGCTGGAGAAGGCACACGTGCTCGGCGGCGCCCTGGACGGCTGGGACGTGCTCTACCCGAAGGTCCAGCAGGTCGACCTGCGTACCCGGGTGCGGCAGCTCGCCGTGCCGGTCTACCTGGTCGACGGTGCGCACGAGGTGCCGGGCCGGCTGGCCCTGACCGACCAGTGGTACGCACAGCTCCAGGCCCCGCACAAGGAGCACGTGGTGTTGGACGACGCCGGCCACCGCTCGCTCTACCAACGGCCCGGCCCCTTCGTCGACCTGCTGACCCGGGTCCGTGCCGAGACCGCCGGCGCGGGCGGCTGAGCTCGTCGGGTCCGTAGACTCGCCGCGATGAGTGGCGAACGACGTCCGTTGGCCGACCGGCCGTTGACCGAGCCGCACCCGTCCCGGCTGCCGCCAGAGCACCCTGACCGGGCACGGGTGCTGGCCGCGCACGCCACAGCCCTCGCCGCCGGTGAGGCCGGCTATCCCGACCCGGCCACCGGGCTGTTCGTCCTCAGCGCCGGTTTCCTGGCCCGGCGCGGCACCTGCTGTGGACGCGGCTGCCGACACTGCCCGTACGTCGACGACTGATCCAGCTGTCCCCGCTCCGGCCGGCCGCCCAGCTCGGGTGCGGACCGTCGGGGACCGATGACGGCGCAACCGGGGCGAGGACCGGCCGGTGCGCCGGCGAGCCGACCCCCGGGTCTTCCGTCCGGGGAGGCCAACCCGTACGGTTCGACGACATCCGGCGGACCGTCGACCGGGCCACCCGGACGGCCTGCCGACCGGTCACCCGGCGGTTCTCCGTCGACGATCACGGAGGTGTGCCCGTGCACGGGCGGATCTGGCTGGCCGGCATGGGCGTGCTGTTGACCACGGGCTGCGGCGCGTCGCAGGGCGACCCGGTACGACTGCCGGCGGGGGAGCCGGTCACCGTCGAGGTGGGTGCCGCCTCGTCCGGCGGGGCGTGCCGGCTGCTCGACTTCGCGGTGATCGAGGAACACACCGAGATCCGCTTCGACGTGGCGGCGGCCAGTGAGCGGGGGGACACCCGTACCTGCGTGGTGCGGGCCACGGACACCACCTGGCCGGAGCTGACCCTGACGGTCACCGACACCTCGATCGACGTGCCCACCTTCACCGCCGATGTGCTGCCCGACGGGGCGACGAAGGTGTCGAAGCTGGGCCAGGCCGCCTACCGGCGGACCGGCGCGAAGACCGCGAAGCACGGGCCGACGGCCGAGGTGGGCTGGCTGGCCGCCGAGGACCGGCTGGCCACGCTCCGCTGGACCTGCCCGCCGGCCGACGACCGGGCGACCGCCGGTGCGGTGGCCGCCCGCCTGGTCGACCTGGCCAGGAAGCTCGACACCCGGTCCCTGTGACCCCCGTCCGGGCTGACGGCGACCCGAGCCGAGCCCAGCCCGGACCAGCGGCGACGGGGCCCACCCGGCCCGGCGTACGCCGGCAGCGGCCTGCGGTCAGTGTGTGGCGACGAACACCCGGGAGGCGACCTCGCGGGGCAGCCGGACCCGTTCGCCCGAGCGGTCGATGAACACCCCGTCGCGTTCCTGGGCCACGGTGACGGTGGCGCCCGGGTCCACCCCGGCGGCGTGCAGTTGCCGCAGCACGTCGGCGTCGGTCTGCACGCTCTCGCAGATCCGCCGGACCACCACCGGGCCGGTCAGCCCGGGGAAGGCGAGGTTCCGTTCACCCTCGACGGTGTCGGTGGCCTCGGCCTCCGATGAGCCCAGCTCCTCCAGGCCCGGGATCGGGTTGCCGTACGGCGAGCGGGTGGGGCGGTTGAGCAGGTCGTAGACCCGCTTCTCCACCGCGTCGCTCATCACGTGCTCCCACCGGCAGGCCTCCTCGTGGGCCTCCTCGTAGGGCATCCCGATCACGTTCACCAGCAGCAGCTCGGCGAGCCGGTGCTTGCGCATCACGGACACCGCGCTGCCCCGACCCAGACCGGTGAGCGCCAGGTGCCGGTCGCCCTCGACGGTGAGCAGCCCGTCGCGTTCCATCCGGGCCACGGTCTGGCTGACGGTCGGCCCGCTCTGCCGCAACCGCTCGGCGATCCGGGCACGCAGGGGCGGCACCCCCTCCTCTTCGAGTTCGAGGATGGTGCGCAGGTACATCTCGGTCGTGTCGACCAGGTCATGCTTCACGTCAGCGGCCTCCCGGTGGTCGATGCTACCCCGGCGTACGAAGATCGACCTGCGCCGAATCGCGAGGTCGGTGCCCCGATGGTGTTGACTGGACGTCATGTCCGGTACCGATGACCTCCTGATCGAGCCGGACCGGCTCGCCACCGAGCTGGCCCGGCCCGACCCGCCGGCCCTGCTGGACGTCCGTTGGCGGCTGGCCGGCCCGCCGGGCCGCGAGGACTACACCGCAGGTCACCTGCCCGGGGCGGTCTTCGTCGATCTGGACACCGCGCTGTGCGGTCCGCCCGGCGCGGCGGGGCGGCATCCGCTGCCCGAACCGGCCGCGCTCCAGGCCGCGTTGCGGGCCGCCGGCGTCCGGGCCGGTCACCCCGTGGTGGTGTACGACGGCGGCGACGGGCTGGCGGCAGCCCGCGCCTGGTGGACGTTGCGTTGGGCCGGCCACCGGTCGGTGCGGGTGCTGGCCGGCGGTTGGCCCGGCTGGCTCGCCGCCGGGCTGCCCCACACCGTCGAGGTGCCCACCCCGAAGCCCGGCGACGTCACCGTCCGGCCGGGTGGGCTGCCGGTGCTCGACGTCGACGGCGCGGCCCGGCTCGGGGCGGCCGACGACGGCGTGCTGCTGGACGTCCGGGCCGCCCCCCGCTACCGGGGCGAGACCGAGCCGATCGACCCGGTCGCCGGGCACGTGCCGGGCGCGGTCAACCTGCCCGCCCCCGAGTACGTCACCGAGGGCCGCTTCCCGACCGCCGAGGCGTTGCGGGACCGGTTCGCCGCCGTCGGGGTGGACGCCGACCGGCCGGTGGGGGCGTACTGCGGGTCGGGGGTGACCGCCGCGCAGGCCGTGCTGGCACTGCACCTGGCCGGTCGGCCGGATGCCGCGCTCTATGTCGGATCGTGGAGCGGCTGGGTCGCCGATCCGTCCCGACCGGTGGCCACCGGCCCGACACCAGCGGGTTGACCAGCGCGTGTGGTGGGCGGCCGGTGACCCGCGTGCGACGATGACCCCATGTCGGACGACACGCTGGTGGTGTGGGACGAGTCCCTGCTCGACTACGACATGGGGGAGCATCCGCTCGACCCGGTCCGGGTCGAGCTGACTGTCGCGCTGGCCCGGGAGTTGGGCGTCCTGGACCGGCCGGGGGTACGGCTGGTCCGGCCCGAGCCGGCCGACGACGCGACGCTGACCCGGGTGCACCTGCCCGACTACCTGGCGGCGGTCCGGACCGCCCCCCGCGATCCGCTCTTCGCCGGTTACGGACTGGGCACCTCGGACAATCCGGTCTTCGACGGGATGCACGAGTCGAGCGCGTTGGTCGCCGGGGCGACGGTGGCCGCCGCCGAGGCGGTCTGGCGGGGCGAGGCCCGCCGCGCGGTCAACGTGGCCGGTGGGCTGCACCACGCCATGCCCGACCGGGCCGCCGGGTTCTGCGTCTACAACGATCCGGCGGTGGCCATCGCCCGCCTGCTCGACCTGGGCGCCGAACGGGTCGCCTACGTCGACGTGGACGTGCACCACGGCGACGGTGTGCAGGAGGTCTTCTACCACGACCCCCGGGTGCTCACGGTGAGCCTGCACGAGACCCCGCTCGCGCTCTTTCCCGGCACCGGGTTCCCGGACGAGACCGGTGGCCCCGGGGCGCAGGGCAGCGCGGTCAACGTGCCGCTGCCACCGGGCACCGACGACTCCGGCTGGCAGCGCGCCTTCCACGCGATCGTGCCGTCGGTGCTGCGGGCGTTCCGGCCGCAGATCCTGGTCACCCAGTGCGGTGCCGACGGGCACCGGATGGACCCGCTGGCCGACCTGCACCTGTCGGTGGACGGGCAGCGGGCCACCTACCTGGCGTTGCGGGCGCTCGCCGACGAACTGTGCGACGGCCGGTGGGTGGCCACCGGCGGCGGCGGGTACGCCCTGGTGGAGGTGGTGCCCCGGGCCTGGACCCATCTGCTGGCGGTGGCCACCGGCACCCCGCTCGACCCGGCGACCCTCACCCCACCGGGCTGGCGTGCCCTGGCCGCCCACCGGCTGCCCGGCCGGGACGTCCCGCTGCGGATGACCGACGACGTCGACCCGTCCCACCAACCGTGGCAGCCGACCGGTGAGCCGAACTCGGTGGACCGGGCGGTGGCGGCCACCCGCAAGGCGGTGTTCCCGCTGCTCGGGCTGGACCCGTACGACCCGCGCGACTGAGCCGGGGACCTGGGGAGGGACCGGACGTGGTGACCACTGTCGAGCAACCGGTGGACGTGCTGCTGCGCGACGGCAGCACCGTCGGCCTGCGACCGATCCGGCCGCAGGACGCGCCGGAGATCGTCGCCATGCACGGGCGCTTCTCGGAGCGCACCCGCTACCTGCGCTACTTCTCGCCGTACCCACGGATTCCGGAGCGGGACCTGCGCCGGTTCGTCACCGTCGACCACCGGGACCGGGAGGCGTTCGTGGTGCTGGTCGGCGACCGGATCGTCGCCGTCGGCCGGTACGAGCGGCTGGGCCCGGCGGCCCCGGAGGCCGAGGTGGCGTTCGTGGTGGAGGACGCCCACCAGGGCCGGGGGATCGGTTCGGTGCTGTTGGAGCACCTGGCCGACGCGGCCCGTCGGGCCGGCATCGGGCACTTCGTCGCCGAGGTGCTGCCCACCAACGGGGCGATGCTGCGGGTCTTCGCCGACTTCGGCTACCAGGTGCAACGCCAGTTCGCCGACGGGGTGGTGCACCTGACCTTCCCGATCGCCCCGACCGAGGCGACCCTGGCGGTGCAGCGGGGTCGGGAGCACCGCACCGAGGCGCGGTCCATCGCCCGGCTGCTCGCCCCGCGCGGGGTGGCCGTCTACGGGGCCAGCGCCACCGGGCAGGGGGTCGGCGCGGCCGTCCTCGGGCACCTGCGCGACGGCGGTTACCCGGGGGCGATCGTGCCGGTGCATCCGAGCGCGCGCACGGTGGCGGGACTGCCCGCGTACCCGTCGGCGGCCGACGCGGGGGTGGACGTCGACCTGGCGGTCGTCGCGGTGCCCCCCGACGCGGCGGCGGGGGTGGTGGCCGACGCGGCCGGTGCCGGCGTGCACGGCCTGGTGGTCATCTCCGCCGGCTTCGCCGAGGCCGGACCCGCCGGCGCGGCGGCCCAGCGGGGGCTGGTCCGGGCGGCGCACGCCGCCGGCATGCGGGTCGTCGGCCCGAACTGCCTGGGCGTGGCGAACACCGCCGAGCGGGTACGCCTCAACGCCACCCTGGCCCAGGTGCTGCCGGCCCCCGGACGGGTGGGCTTCTTCAGCCAGTCCGGCGCGTTCGGGGTGGCGCTGCTGGCGCAGGCGCAGCGCCGGGGGCTGGGCCTGTCGAGTTTCGTGTCGGCCGGCAACCGGGCCGACGTCTCCGGCAACGACCTGCTCCAGTACTGGCAGGACGATCCGGGCACCGATGTGATCCTGCTGTACCTGGAGACCTTCGGTAACCCGCGCAAGTTCGCCCGGTTGGTGCGCCGGATCGGCCGGGACAAACCGGTGGTGGCGCTGGCCTCGCTGGCCCGCCCGGTCGGGCCCGGCGTCGGACCGGCGCTCGACGAGGCCGCCGTCAACGCCCTCTTCGCGCAGTCCGGGGTGATCCGGGTGGACACCGTCGCCGAGTTGCTCGACGTCGGGACGCTGCTGGCCAACCAGCCGCTGCCCGCCGGTGGTCGGGTCGGGGTGGTCGGCAACTCGTCGGCGCTGACCGGGCTGGCCGCCACCGCCTGCGCCGGGCAGGGCCTCACCGTCGCCGACGGCTACCCCCGCGACGTCGGCCCGCACGCCGGGGCCGCCGAGTTCACCGTCGCGCTGGCCGGGGCCGCCGCCGACGACTGGGTGGACGCGCTGGTGGCGGTCTTCGCCCCGCCCCTGCCGGGGCAGCTCACCGTCGAGGAGGCGGACTTCACCGCCGCCGTGGCGGCGGCGGTGGCCGGCGGCAAGCCGACCGTGGTGACGTTCCTCGCCGGCCGGGTGCCGGTCGGGCTGCCCGGGTACCCGAGTGTGGAGGAGGCGGTCCGGGCGCTGGGCCGGGTCAGCCGGTACGCGGACTGGCTGCGTCGGGACCCGGGCACACCGCCCGAACTTCCCCGGGTGGACCAGGTCGCCGGGCAGGCGGCGCTGCGCGGTGACACCGCCGATCCGGCAGCGCTGCTCGCCGCGTACGGCGTCGAGGTGGTCGGATCGGCCCCGGCCGGCACCGTCGACGAGGCGCTCGCCGCCGCCGGACGGCTGGGTTGGCCGGTGGCGTTGAAGGCCGCCGCGCCCGGCCTGCGGCACCGCCTCGACCTGGGCGCCGTCCGCCTCGACCTGGCCGATCCGGGCGCGCTGCGCCGGGCGTACGCGGACCTGACGGCGGTCTTCGGCGCGGACGTCCTGGTGCAGCCGATGGTGCCGCCGGGGGTGGCCTGCGTGGTGGAGCTGCGCGAGGACCCGGCGTTCGGGCCGGTGGTCGGCTTCGGGCTGGGTGGGGTCGCCACCGAACTGCTCGGCGACCGGGCCTGGCGGGCGGTGCCGTTGACCGACCGGGACGCCGCCGAACTGGTCGACGAGCCCCGCGCGGCACCGTTGCTGCGCGGCCACCGGGGTGCCGCCCCGGTGGACCGGGCGGCCCTGGCCGACCTGCTGCTGCGGGTGGGGCGGCTCGCCGACGAGCAGCCCCGGGTGCGGTCGCTCACCCTCAACCCGGTGCTGGCCCGACCGGACGGCATCTCGGTGCTGCACGCCGCCGTGGGTGTCGGCACGGCGGACGCCCGTCCGGACACCGGCCCGCGCCGGCTCTGACCGTCACCGCGGTCGTTCGGTGTCGACCGCCGCCGCCCGTGGTCGATGCCGGTGACCCGCCGTCGGGTCCCGGCCTCCCTGCGGTGGTCGGTGTGGTGGGTCAGGCCCGGTCGGAGATCTGCTGTACCGCCCAGCCGTTGCCGTCGGGGTCGGTGAAGTGGAGGAAGCCGACGTTGTCCAGCGGGTGGGGCACCGGGCGGGGGTTGACGCCAACCACCTGGATGTCGCTGACCGGTACGCCCCTGTCGAGCAGTTCCGCGTGGGCCCGCTCCAGGTCCGACACGACGAGTTGGAGCCCCCGGAGCGACCCGGGCGGCATGTCGGGCACCGCACCCCGGCCGATCACCACCGAGCAACCCGACCCGGGCGGCGTGAGCTGCACGATCCGCACGTCGGCACCGATCCGGGTGTCGTGGTCGACGGTGAAGCCGAGCCGGTCGGCATAGAACTCCTTGGCCCGGTCCACGTCGGAGACCGGCACCACCACCACTTCCAGGGTCCAGTTCATGCCCCCGACCCTGCCGCAGCGGTACGACGCTTCCCCGTACGACACGGTGCAGGCCCCCGGCGAACCGCCGGGGGCCTGCACCGAACCGTCCCGCTCAGCAGGCGTACGCCTCCAGCCGCTGCGCCCGCTCCGGGTCGCGCAGCTTGAGCAGGGTGACCTTCTCGATCTGCCGGATCCGCTCCCGGGACAGGCCGAACTCCTTGCCGACCTCGTCGAGGGTGCGCTGCCGGCCGTCGTCCAGGCCGAACCGGAGCCGGATCACCGCCTGCTCCCGCTGCGAGAGGGTGGACAGCACGATCCGTACCTCGTTGCGCAGTTCGCCGTTGGCGGCGGCGTCACCCGGCGTGGTGCGCTGGTCCACCGAGGCGACGAAGTCACCGAGGGCGCTCTCGCCGTCCTCGCCGACGGCCTGGTCGAGGCTGACCGGCTCCCGGTCGTACGAGATCAGCTCGATGACCTGAAACTCGGGGATCTCCATGGCCCGCGCCACCTCGGAGACGATGGGCTCGCGGCCCAGCGTGACCGACAGCTCCCGGCGGACCCGGACCATCCGGTTGACCTGCTCGACCATGTGCACCGGGATGCGGATGGTGCGGGCCTGGTCGGCCATCGCCCGGGTGATCGCCTGCCGGATCCACCAGGTGGCGTACGTGGAGAACTTGTAGCCCTTGGCGTAGTCGAACTTCTCGACCGCGCGGATCAGGCCGAGGTTGCCCTCCTGGATCAGGTCGAGGAAGGCCATCCCCCGCCCGGTGTAGCGCTTGGCGATGCTGACCACCAGCCGCAGGTTCGCCTCGAGCAGGTGGTCCTTGGCGGCGCGCCCCTGCCGGGCGATCAGCGCGAGGTCGGCGTGCAGGTCACCGGAGACGGGAGTGCACGTGGACAGCTTCTCCTCGGCGAACAACCCGGCCTCGATCCGTTTGGCCAGCTCCACCTCCTGGGCCGCGGTGAGCAGCTTGGTCCGGCCGATGCCGTTGAGGTAGGCCCGCACCAGGTCCGTGGAGACCCCGCGCTCGTCGGTGGCGTCCAGGTCGGTGAGGGCGTCGGTGCCGTGCTCGGCGTCGATGGTGGTGGCCGGGCGCGTCTGGTTATCGATCATCTGCAGGGCCATCTCTGTGTCTCCCCGTGTCCGCTTTCGGTGCCGCGTACCGGCGCCATCGGCTCCGGTGAGAGACAGCTTTCCAACCGGGACGTGAAACGGGGGTGAGGCGATCGGGGACCCGACAGCAATCCGGTCGGATGCGGGGTGTCGGCCGTCGTGGGTCTTGCCAGGTCCGGCTACCGTGCCAGCGGTCGGCCATCCGGGTCGGCAATGCGACAGGCAATGGAGGACGTGGTGGTCTTCAAGCGGCTCATGCAGTCGATGGGGGTGGGCGGTCCGGCGGTGGAGACCGTGCTCGCCAACCCGAACTGCCGTCCCGGCGGGGTGCTGGAGGGGCGGGTCCAGGTGGCCGGCGGCGACCACGCCACCGACATCGAGTACGTGGCGCTGGGCCTGCTCACCCGGGTCGAGGTGGAAGGCGCGGACTCCGAGTACGAGACCACCCAGGAGTTCGCCCGGCAGCAGGTCACCGGCCGGTTCCGGCTGGAGGCCGGGCAGCGTTACGACATCCCGTTCCGGTTCGCCGTGCCGTGGGAGACCCCGCTGACCGACCTGTACGGCCACCGCCTGCACGGGATGACCATGGGGCTGCGTACCGAGCTGGAGGTGGCCCGCGCGGTCGACAAGGGTGACCTGGACGCGGTGTCGGTGCATCCGCTGCCGGCGCAGGAACGGCTGCTGGAGGCGCTGCTGCGGCTGGGCTTCCGGTTCGCCCGCGCCGACGTCGAGCGCGGCCAGATCTTTGGCGTACGGCAGAGCCTGCCGTTCTACCAGGAGATCGAGTTCTACCCCGCCCCGCAGTACGCCGGGGCGATCAACCAGCTGGAGGTCACCTTCATCACCGACCCGCACCAGGTGCAGGTGGTGCTGGAGATGGACAAGCGGGGTGGCCTGTTCACCGAGGGCCGGGACGCCTTCGGCCGGTTCACCGTCGACCACGCCACCGCCGACCGCACCGACTGGGCCGCCCAACTCGACGGCTGGCTCCGCCAGTCCCTCCAACGCCGAGGCCTCTTCTCCTGACCCCCACCCCTCCCGCTCCCGCCCCGCGCTCCCGCCCCGCGCTCCCGCCCCGCGCTCCCGCCCCGCGCTCCCGCCCTGCTCGCGGTGATCAAGAGGTTTACGTCAAATAGAAGATCAAAGTTGACGCAAACCTCTTGATCACCGGGGCGTGGCGGGGCGTGGCGAGGCGGGCGTGGCGGGGTGGGGTGGGCGTGGGGTGGGGTGGGGTGGGTTAGAGGTCCAGGAGGAGGGTGCGGGGGCCGGTGTTGATGCTCTCGACCAGCATGTGGGCGCGGAAGCGGCCCGTCTCGACCGTCGCGCCCCGGGCGCGTAGCGCCTCGACCACGGCGGTGACCAGGGGCTCGGCCAGTTCGGCGGGGGCGGCGGCGGTCCAGCTCGGGCGGCGGCCCTTGCGGGTGTCGCCGTAGAGGGTGAACTGGCTGACCACCAGGATCGGGGCACCGGTGTCGGCGGCGCTGCGCTCGTCGTCGAGGATGCGTAGCTCGTGCACCTTGCGGGCCATCGTCCGGGCCAGCTCGGGGGTGTCGGTGTGGGTGATGCCCAGCAGCACCAGCAGGCCGTCGGTGATCGCGCCGACGACCTCGCCGTCGACGGTGACGCCGGCCCGGCCGACCGTCTGCACCACCGCCCGCATCAGTCGGTCACCGGTTCGACGATGCCCCGCTCGACCAGTCGCGCCACGATCGGGCCGGCCGCCTCGGCCAGCTCGTCCGTGGTGACGTCGTGCGCGGCGGCGAGCAGGGCGAGTTGGTCGCGCAGCGGCAGCCGTCCGTCGCAGCCGCCGACCAGGGCCAGCACCAGCGGGTCGATCTCCTCGCTCCAGCGCAGCCCGTGCGGCATCGTCAGGACCTGCCGGTCCACCGCCCAGCCCTCGTCGCCGATCGTCGCCTCCTGGCGCAGTTGCAGCCCGGGGGCCGCCCGGTAGCGGGTGGCGAGCAGGCCGTCGGCGCCCCGGGCCCGGAGGAAGTCCTGCCGGTCGAACCAGGCGGCGACCTGGTCGCCCAGTGGTGGCTCGACCCGCTGACGCAGGTCCTCCACCCGTACGACCGGGTCCTCGTGACCGCTGTGGCGCAGCGAGACGATGCCGAAGCCGATCGCCTCGACCTTGTGCGCGTCGAACCAGTCCAGCCAGGCCGCCGCCCGGTGCGGGTCGGCCGCCTCGCCGACGTCGGTCAGCCACAGGTGGACGTACGCCATCGGGTCGGCCACCTCGCGCTGGATCACCCAGGCGTCCAGGCCGGTGCCGGCGAACCAGCCGGTGACCCGCTCCGCCCAGTCCTCCCCGGCGACGTGCACCCAGTTGGCCAGGTACTGCATGGTGCCGCCCTCGGTGAGCAGCCCCGGCGCGGCGGCGGCCAGTTCCGCGCCGATCGCGTCGCCGACCCGGCCGGAGTCCCGGTAGACGTGGGTGGTGGTGCCCGGCCCGACCACGAACGGCGGGTTGCTGACCACCAGGTCGAACCGCCGGCCGGCCACCGGGGTGACCAGGTCGCCGCGCAGCAGTTCCCAGTCCTGCCCGTTCAGGGCGGCGGTGGTGGCGGCGAACCGCAGCGCCCGATCCGACACGTCGGTGGCGGTGACCTGCCCGGCGTGGGTGGCCAGGTGCAGGGCCTGCACGCCGGACCCGGTGCCCAGGTCGAGCGCGGTGCGCACCGGCTGGCGGACGGTCGCGCCGATCAGGGTCTGGGTGGCCCCGCCGATGCCGAGCACGTGTTCGCTGTGCAGTGGTCGACCCGGCCGCGCGCTGGCCGGTGCGTCGGCCAGCACCCACCAGTCGTCCCCGTACGGCTCGAGGTCCACCCCGGCGCGCAGGCCGTCACCGGACGGCTCGACCAGCCCGGCGGCGACCGCCTCGGCGAGGTCGAGCGGGGCGAGCGCGGCGGCCACCACCGGTTCCGGCTCGGTCTGGTCGCAGATGAACACCCGGATCAGGGTGGCCAGCGGGTCCCGGTCCTCGGTGGCGCGCAGCGCGGCCCGGAAGTCGTTGCGGGCCACCCCGCCGGTGGCCTGCGGGCCGAGCCGGCCGGCGATGCCGTTGGCGGTGAAGTCGGCGCTGGTGAGCGCGGCGCGTAGCGCCTCGACGCCGGCGGGGGAGAGCAGCATGTCGTCACGGTCCACCCCGCCATCCTGCCTGGCGCGGGGGCGTCCGGTGGCGGGCACCCGGGACATCCATAACACCGGCTCAATCCTTCAGCCGTTATCTCTTTTACGTCTGTCGATGTCTAGTTAGCATTCCCTCAACATCAGTCGATGGGACGTTCGGGCGGCCCCGCCTGTCCGGTCGTACCCGGTAGGGAGCTCAGACGATGTCCGACGTGTCCGTCCCCCGGCGTCGCGCGATCCGCGCGGTCGCCGTCGCGGCCGCCGCCGCGGCCCTCTCCGTCGCCGCGGGCGCACCCGCCCTCGCCGCCCCCACCGGCCAGATCCGCTACGCCTCCGCCCCGGACGCGATCGGCGGCAGCTACCTGGTCGTGCTGAAGGGTGACGCCGTCGGCGCCGCCAACAGCCGCGCCGCCCGGACCGCCGTGCCGGACCGGGCCGCCAGCCTCACCAAGCGGTACGGCGGGAACGTCGCCGACGTCTACAGCGCCGCGCTCACCGGCTTCAGCGCGAAGATGAGCGCCAGCCAGGCCCGGCGGCTCGCCGCCGACCCGTCGGTGGCCTACGTCGAGCAGGACCGGGTGATGACCACCCAGGCGACCCAGGCAAACCCGCCGTCCTGGGGCCTGGACCGCATCGACCAGCGCAACCTGCCGCTGAACTCCAGCTACACCTACCCGAACACGGCCACCAACGTGCGGGCCTACATCATCGACACCGGCATCCGGACCACCCACACCGACTTCGGCGGGCGGGCCACCTGGGGCACCAACACGGTCGACTCCAACAACACCGACTGCAACGGCCACGGCACCCACGTCGCCGGCACCGTCGGCGGCACCAAGTACGGCGTCGCCAAGGGCGTCCAGCTGATCGCGGTGAAGGTGCTCAACTGCCGGGGCCGGGGCAGCACCACCGGCGTGATCAACGGCGTCAACTGGGTCACCGCCAACGCGGTCAAGCCGGCGGTGGCCAACATGAGCCTGGGTGGCGGCGTCAGCACCACCCTCGACACCGCGGTCGCCAACTCGATCAGCTCGGGCGTCACCTACGCCCTGGCCGCCGGCAACTCCAACGCGGACGCGTGCAGCTCCTCGCCGTCGCGGGTCGCCTCGGCGATCACCGTCGGCGCGACCACCAGCACCGACGCGCGGGCCTCCTACTCCAACTACGGCAGCTGCGTGGACCTCTTCGCCCCCGGGTCGCGCATCACCTCGTCCTGGAACACCAACGACAGCGCCACCAACACGATCGACGGCACCTCGATGGCGTCCCCGCACGTCGCCGGCGCCGCCGCCCTGGTCCTGTCGGCCAACCCCTCCTACACCCCGGCCCAGGTCGCCAGCTCCCTGACCAGCAGCGCCACCACCGGCGTGGTGACCAGCCCCGGCTCGGGCTCGCCGAACCGGCTGCTCTTCGTCGTGAACTGACGCCCTCCGGCACCGACGGCCCGGTGGACACCCGCGGTGTCCACCGGGCCGCGTCGCGTCCACCGAAGGCCGGCGCACCATTGACCGGTCCCCGACGGCCCGGCGCGGCGGCTCGTCCGATCCCGGCTCGTCCGATCCCGGCGGTCCGGGCGTGGCGGTCCGGGCGTGGCGGGTCGGGCGTGGCGGGTCGGGCGGATGTCGGCGGTCCGGGTGGGGCGGGCGGGCAGGATGGGGCCATGACGCTCTCGCTGCCCATCGACGGCGAGGCCAACCGGCTGCTGGAGCGCAGCCCACTGGGCCTGCTGACGGGGATGCTCCTTGATCAACAAGTGCCGATGGAGAAGGCGTTCTCCTCGCCGTACGTGCTCGCCCAGCGGCTGGGTCACGACCCGGACGCCCGGGAGTTGGCCGGCTACGACCCGCAGGCGTTGGTGGAGGTCTTCGCCCGACCGCCGGCGCTGCACCGCTTCCCGAAGGCGATGGCCGGCCGGGTGCAGGAGCTGTGCCGGCTCCTGGTCGACCGGTACGACGGCGACGCCGGCCGACTCTGGGCGGACGTCACCGACGGGCGGGAACTGCTGCGCCGGATCACCGACCTGCCGGGCTTCGGCACCCAGAAGGCACAGATCTTCGTCGCCCTGCTCGGCAAGCGGTACGGCGTCCGCCCGGACGGCTGGCGGGAGGCCGCCGGCGGCTACGGCGACGCGGACACCTACCGGTCGGTCGCCGACGTCACCGACGCGGAGTCATTGCGCCGGGTCCGCGCGCACAAGCAGCAGGTGAAGGCGGCGGCGAAGGCCGACCGGGGCTGACGCAACCGGAGCCGGGGCAGTTCGTTGAGATCCGCGACAGCGGCGACGGGTGGGCGATGGCGGACGAGCGGGGTGCGGCGCTGCTGCGCGGCGGGGTGAGTTCGCCCCGGGCGACCTTCCTGGAACTCTTCTTCGACCTGGTGTTCGTCTTCGCGCTGACCCGGGTCTCCCAGCGGATCATCGACGACCTGAGCGCCACCCGCCAGGACCTGCCGGCCGAGATCGCCCAGACCCTGCTGATCTTTCTGGCCTTCTGGGCGGTCTGGACGTTCACCGCCTGGGTCACCAGCCGGTACGAGCCGGAGCGTCCGGAGATCCAGTTCGTGGTGGTCTACACCATGCTGGGCTGCCTGGTGATGGCGGTCGCCACCCCCCGGGCCTTCGACAGCCGGGGGCTGGCCTTCGCTCTCGCGTTCGTGGCGGTGCAGGTGGGTCGACCGCTCTTCCTCACCTTGGCGCTGCGGGGACATCCACGTCGGCTGGTCACCATTCGGGTGGCGTCCTGGGCGGCGATGAGCGCGGTGCCCTGGGTGCTCGGTGCGGTGTCGACCGGGCCGTGGCGGCTGGCCTGCTGGTCGTTGGCCGTGGTGGTCGACTACGCCGGGCTGATGTTCGGCTGGCCCGTGCCCCGCCTCGGGGCGACCCGCACCTCCACCTGGGCGGTGCTGGGGGAGCACCTGGCCGAGCGGTACCAGCAGTTCTTCCTGATCGCCCTCGGCGAGAACATCCTCATCATCGGGCTGTCCTTCAGCGGGCACAGCTTCTCCGGCGTCAGCTCGGGCGCCTTCCTGCTGTCCTTCGTCACCACCGTGCTGCTCTGGCGGATCTACTTCCACCGGGCGGGTCACCTGCTCACCGAGGCGATCCGGGTGGCCCGGAGCCCCGGCCGGCTGGGGGAGTCGGCGAGCTGGACGCACCTGGTGATCGTCGCCGGAGTGCTGGCCACGGCGGTCGGTTACGAGTTGGCCATCGTGCACCCGTACCAGCGCACCGAGCTGTCCTGGGCGGTCTTCCTGATGGGCGGCCCGGCGGTCTTCCTGCTCGCCCGGGCCCGTTTCGAGTACGAGATCTTCGGGCGGGTCTCCCGGTCCCGGATCATCGGGGTGTTCGCCCTGGCCGTGCTGGTGCCCGTCGCGACCCGGACGGCCACCGTGCTGGCGCTGGCCGCGGCGGCCACCGTGCTGGCGGCGATCACCGTCGCCGACTACCGCCGGGCCCGCGGGCAGGCCCCGGAGCAGCCCCACCCGGCCCTCTGAGACCGCCCCGCTGCCGGGGTCGCGCGTCAGGCGCTGGGGCGGGTCACGCGGCGGCAGTGCGGGTCACGGTGCTGGGGCGGGTCACGCGGCGGTGGGGCGGGAGAGCGAGGCGAGCGCCCGGCGTACGTCGGCGAGCGACACGGTGGCCGAGTCGTCCAGGTCGGCCAGGCCGGCCTCGATCCACTGCCGCATGAGCGTGGTCACCCCGATGCCGCGGGCCTCGGCTGCCGCCCGGACCCGCTCGTAGGTGTCCATCGGCAGGCGTACCGAGCGGCTGACCATCGGCACGTCGGTGTCGGGGGAGGGCAGTTCCACCGGCGGGCTGTCGTCGATCAGCTCGGCGAACGCGTCGTCGCCGCCGTGGAATCGCTTGATGGCCTCGTTACGGTTCATCGCCGTCGCCTCCTCATCGGCGCGTTCTCCGCACGGTCTCGTCGTAGCGCTTGGCCTCGACGTCGCTCAGTTCGCGGGCGGAGAGGACGTCCCAGTCGTGGTCGGTGCCGTCGGCCTCGGCGAGCAGAACGGCCAGGCGTCGACCGTGCCGGCTCGCGGCGTAGACGACCGTCAGGTCCTCGCCGAGGTGCCGGATCACCCGGCGGGTGCTGTGCAGCGCCTCCCAGACTTCCCCGGGGGTGACGTCGTAGACCCGCAGGTTGGCCAACGCCTCGTCGGTGAAGCTGAACCGGCTGCCCACCGGGGCAGCGTACCACGCACGTAACACGCACCTCGGTGCGACGATTTTCGCTGATCAAGGCGGTGCGGTGACAGGATGGGGGCAATTCCTCAGGAGGTCCATGGTGAAGCGTCAGGCGTACCAGCCGATTCTGATCACCGACGCCTCGCGCAGCCAGGACGACCAGCTCACCAGCAGACAGAAGCGGTACGTGCTGATGATGGGCATCCGGGTGGCCTGCGTGATCGCCGGAGCGGTCCTGGTCGGCACGAAGGCCCCGCTGCTCTGGCTCTGGCTGCCCCTGGTGGCGCTGGGCATGATCCTCATTCCCTGGCTGGCGGTGCTGCTCGCCAACGACCGTCCGCCCAAGGAGGAACACCGCCTCGCCAACAGGTTCCAGCCCCGCCACCGCGACGAGACCCCACCGATGAGCCTCACCGCCGAGGAGCGCCCGCACCGGATCATCGACGTCGAACCCTGACCGCCGCTCCGGTGCCGGCACCGCTACCCGCCGGTCGCCTCCGGACGGGCACCCACCGTGGACACCGCCAGGGCGCCCAGGTCGGCGGCCCGGGTCAGCGCGGCACGCGGTGTCGCGCCGGTCGTCCACGCGGTGAGCAGACCCGCCGCGAAGGCGTCCCCCGCGCCGGTGACGTCCACCACGGCGACCCGCAGCGAGGGGGTCACCCCGACGGTGGCCCGCCGGTCCACCCAGATCGCGCCCGCGCCGCCGCGCTTGACCACCACCCGACGGGCCGCCGCCGACAACGCTCGCGCCTGTGCCGCCGGGTCCAGCCCGCCGGCCAGCACCCCCGCCTCGTCCGCGTTGACCAGCAGCAGGTCGATGTCGCGTACCCAGGACAGGAAGGCCGCCGCGCCGATGCGCCGCAGCGGCGCGGCGGAGGCGGCGTCGACACTGGTGGTCAGCCCACGCTCGCGGGCCGCGGCCAACGCCCGCAGCCCGGCCGGTCGCGACCCGGCATCCAGCAGGCAGTACGCGGACAGGTGCAGGTGGGTCGCGTCGGGCGTCGCCGCCAGGGCCCGGTCGACGTGCCCGGCGGTCAACCGCAGGTTGGCACCCCGCTCGGTGACCATGGTCCGCTCGTCGGCGGTGGCCAGCACGATCACCGTCCCGGTGCTGGCCTGCGGATGCACCTCGATCGCGCAGTCCACCCCCGCCCGCTCCAGCTCGGCCACCCGGTCCCGACCGGCGCTGTCGTCGCCGACCGCGCCGACCAGCGTCACCGGAGCGTGCTGGGCGGCGATCCAGGCGGCGGTGTTGGCCGCCTGACCACCGCCGGTGACCTTGATGGTCGCCGGGGTGTCCGAGCCGGTGGCCAGTGCTCCGGCGAGCACCGCCACCACGTCGGTGATCAGGTCGCCGACCACCACGATCCGACCCGGACCGGTCATGCCGTGCCGCGTCGGGCCGACGCGACCGCGATCCGGGCCGCCAGGTCGGCGTTGCGCAGGATGATCCGGATGTTGACCGCCAGGCTGGCGCCCTCGGTGGCCGAGTGGAAGTGGGCCAGCAGGAACGGGGTGACCGCCTTGCCGGTGACGCCGTCGCGGTGCAGCCGGGCCAGCCCCTCGGTGAGGGTCCGGTCGTGCAGTGCCGGATCGAGCTGCTCGTCGACCGGGAGCGGGTTGGCCACGAGCAGGCCGCCGCTGTGCACGCCGTGCTGTTCCCGGGCGGCCAGCACCTCGGCGACCTGCTCGGGGGAGTCCACCGACCAGTCCAGGTCGAACCCGGCGTCGGTCAGGTAGAAACCGGGGAAGCGTCGGGTGCGGTAGCCGACCACCCCCACGCCGAGGGTCTCCAGCCGCTCCAGGGTGGCGCCGACGTCGAGGATCGACTTGACCCCCGCGCAGACCACCGCGATCGGGGTACGGGCCAGGGTGCCCAGGTCGGCCGACTCGTCGAAGGTCTGTGCCGCCTCCCGGTGCACCCCGCCCAACCCGCCGGTGGCGAAGACACCGATTCCCGCGGCGGCGGCCACCGCACTGGTGGCGGCCACGGTGGTGGCGCCGTCCGCGCCGGTGGCCGCGGCCACCGCGAGGTCGCGGACGGAGAGCTTGGCCACACCGTCGACGGTGGCGAGGCGGGTCAGTTGGGCGTCGTCGAGGCCGACGACGAGTTCGCCACCGACCATGCCGATGGTGGCGGGGACGGCCCCGGCGTCCCGTACCGTCTGCTCGATCTCGCGGGCGACCCGCAGGTTGTCCGGTCGGGGCAGCCCGTGCGAGACGATGGTGCTCTCCAGGGCGACGACGGGACGGCCGTCACGCAGGGCGTCGGCGACCTCGGTGCCGAGGCGGAGGTGAAAAATGGTCACGTCCGTTACCGTAACTGGCCGCCGTCGAGGTGGGCTGCGGTGGACCGGACCCGGTCGACCTGCCAAACTTGTGCAGTTGGAGGTGTGACTGTGAGTACAGAGGTTCTTGAGCGTCCGGAGTTGAAGGACGCCGACACCGGTCCCGAGATGTTCCATTACGTACGCAAAGAGAAGATCGCCGAGAGCGCCGTGATGGGCACCTACGTGGTGGCGCTCTGTGGCGAGACGTTCCCGGTGACCAAGGCCGCCAAGCCCGGCTCGCCGGTCTGCCCCAAGTGCAAGGAGATCTACGACTCGTACCGCGAGTGATCCCGGGCGGCCGGGCGGGCCGCCCGGCGTAACCTACGGCGGTGTGAACACCTCCACCGCCCTGCTCCTGGCCGACCTGACCGGGGTGGCCGTCTTCGCCGCCTCCGGCGCCTCCGCGGCGGTGGCCAAGCGGCTCGACCTGTTCGGCGTCGTCTTCGTCGGGTTCGTCGCCGCGCTGGGCGGTGGGATCTTCCGCGACCTGGTCATCGACGAGGTCCCACCGCTCGCCTTCGCCGACTGGCGCTACGCCGCCACCGCCGCGGTCACCGCCACCGCCGTGTTCTGGCTGCACCCGCAGCTCGCCCGGCTGCGCACCACCGTGCTGGTGCTGGACGCCGCCGGCCTGGGCCTGTTCACCGTCACCGGCACGCTCAAGGCGCTCGACGCCCGGGTGCCGGCGGTCGGCGCCGTGGTGATCGGCATGCTCACCGCGATCGGCGGCGGCCTGGGGCGGGACCTGCTCACCGCCGAGATCCCGGTGGTGCTGCGCCGGGAGATCTACGCCGTCGCCGCCCTCGCCGGCTCGATCATGGTGGTGCTGCTGGCGGGGCTCGGGTACGCCGGGGTGGGCGGGCTGACCGCAGCGGCGTTGCTGGTCTTCGTCCTGCGCCTGGTGGCGCTGCGACGGCGCTGGTCGGCCCCGGTGGCGGCGATGCGGCCCCCGGAGACCGGCGTCGGCCGCCCACCCTCCTGAGGGTCGGTCGGCGTGGTGTCGGCTGGGGTTGCCGGGCCCGGCTGGTTATGCTGGGCCGGCCTTCGCGGCATGCCCGGCGCGGAGGCGTTTTCATGGGCGGCGGAACCGTGGCCCTCGGCCCGGATCCGCCTCGTGCGGTCGGAGAGGAGCCTCGGGTGGCACCCCGGTTGCCGGCGTTGGAGACGTTCCCGCCCCTGCGGGCCTGGCAGCGCAAGGCGATGGTGGAGTACCTGCGCCGTCGTACCGACGATTTCACGGCGGTGGCCACCCCGGGCGCCGGCAAGACCACCTTCGCCCTGCGGATCGCCGCCGAGCTGCTGGTCGACGGCACCATCGAGGCGGTCACCGTGGTCGCCCCGACCGAGCACCTGAAGACCCAGTGGGCGCAGGCCGCCGCCCGGGTCGGCATCCAGCTCGACTCCGCGTTCCGCAACGCCGACCTGCACTCCGCCGCCGACTTCCACGGCGCGGTCGTCACCTACGCCCAGGTCGGAATGGCCCCCCAGGTGCACCGGCGGCGCACCATGACCCGCCGCACCCTGGTCATCCTCGACGAGATCCACCACGCCGGGGACTCCCGTTCCTGGGGCGACGGGGTCAAGAACGCCTTCGACCCCGCGGTACGCCGGCTGATGCTCACCGGCACGCCGTTCCGCTCCGACGACAACCCGATCCCATTCGTCACCTACGAGCGCGGCGGCGACGGGCTGCTGCGGTCCCGTGCCGACTCGGTCTACGGCTACTCCGACGCGCTGCGCGACGGGGTCGTGCGTCCGGTGCTGTTCCTGGCGTACTCGGGGGAGACCCGGTGGCGCACCAACGCCGGCGACGAGTTGGCGGCGCGGCTCGGCGAGCCGATGACCCAGGACCTCGTCGCCCAGGCCTGGCGCACCGCGCTCGACCCGGCCGGCGACTGGATGCCGCAGGTGCTGCGGGCGGCCGACGCCAGGCTGACCGTGCTGCGCAACGCCGGGATGGCCGACGCCGGTGGCCTGATCATCGCCAGCGACCAGCAGAACGCCCGCTCGTACGCCAAGCTGATCGAGCAGGTGACCGGCGAGAAGGCCACCGTGGTCCTCTCCGACGACCAGGGGGCGTCCGCGCGGATCGCGACGTTTGCGGTGTCCCAGCAGCGGTGGCTGGTGGCGGTCCGGATGGTCTCCGAGGGCGTCGACATCCCCCGGCTGGCCGTCGGGGTGTACGCCACCAGCGCCAGCACCCCGCTCTACTTCGCCCAGGCCATCGGTCGGTTCGTCCGGGCCCGTCGCGCCGGCGAGACGGCCTCGGTCTTCGTGCCGAGCGTGCCGCACCTGCTCGGACTGGCCAGCGAGATGGAGGCCGAGCGGGACCACGTGCTCGGCAAGCCCAAGGACCGGGAGGGCTTCGACGACGAACTGCTGGAGCGGGCCCAGCGCGACGACCAGGCCAGCGGCGAGCTGGAGAAGCGGTTCACCGCGCTCTCCGCGACCGCCGAGCTGGACCAGGTGATCTTCGACGGGGCCTCCTTCGGCACCGCCGCCCAGGCCGGCACCCCAGAGGAGGAGGAGTACCTCGGGCTACCCGGTCTGCTCACCGCCGCCCAGGTGTCGCAGCTGCTGACCAAGCGCCAGGCCGATCAGCTCGCCGCGCAGCGCCGCCGAGCGGCCGTCCAGACCGCTGAGCCGGCCGCTCCGGCCCCCGCCGCCCCCGTGGTACCCCTGAGTGCCGCCCAGCGCCGGGTGGCGCTACGGCGTCAGCTGAACGCTCTGGTGGCCGCCCGGCACCACCGCACCGGCCTTCCCCACGGCAAGATCCACGCGGAACTCCGCCGACTCTGCGGCGGCCCCCCCAGCGCCCAGGCCACCATCGAGCAACTGGAAGAACGCATAGCCACCCTCCAAACCCTCTAACCCCGCCCACCCCTGCGCCCCCCGCTCCACCCCCACCCTGAGTCCGGTGATCAAGAGGTTTTGGTCAACAAACGGCGCTCCGGTGACCAAAACCTCTTGATCACCGGAGTCGGCGGGTGCGGTGGGGGGCGAGGTGGGGGTGGGTGGGGTGGACATAGGCCGGCCGGAGGCACCTTTGGGTGCCTCCGGCCGGCCTATGTCGTCGTAGGGGTTACCGTCAGTTCGCCATCAGATCGGCGCCTCGCCAGCTGAACTCCGGGTCCGTTGCGAACTTCACCGTGATCTTCACGAGATCCTCGGCGTACTTGTTCGCGTGGTGCCCACAGAACACCAACTCGCTCCCACCCGCCAGACTGATACGGAGCTTGCCGGCAGCATTGCAGCGGTCGCACCGTTCATCGGCGGCTGGGGGAGCCACCGTTTCGGGCGGCGGCGTGAGGGTCGGGGTCATCGCCTTCCTCCTCTGGTCGTCACCGATGAACACTCTCTTCGGTCGTTGCTCACTCATCGTGCAACACCCTTACCGGGCCCCGCCTTCCCAGTGTGCCCGCGGGGGACCGAGGTCACACCTGACGGCGGGAAGGACAGTGTGCCGTGCCACCAGGGTGCCACGTCAACGATCACAAACACGTATTGGACCGGTCACCTTCGGATGTTCTACGCCTGGTGATCAAACCGACACGACGGGTTGACGTAACCGGCTCAGTCCAGGTAGTCCCGAAGCACCTGGGAGCGCGACGGGTGCCGGAGCTTGGACATTGTCTTGGACTCGATCTGCCGGATCCGTTCCCGGGTCACCCCGTAGACCTGGCCGATCTCGTCGAGCGTACGCGGCTGGCCGTCGGTCAGGCCGAAACGCAGCCGTACCACCCCCGCCTCGCGCTCGGAGAGCGTCTGCAGGACCTGCTGGAGCTGGTCCTGCAGCAGCGAGAACGAGACGGCGTCGACGGCGACCACGGCCTCCGAGTCCTCGATGAAGTCACCGAGCTGGCTGTCGCCCTCGTCACCGATGGTCTGGTCGAGCGAGATGGGCTCCCGAGCGTACTGCTGGATCTCCAGCACCTTCTCGGGTGTGATGTCCATCTCCTTCGCCAGCTCCTCCGGGGTGGGCTCGCGGCCCAGGTCCTGGAGCAGCTCGCGCTGGATCCGGCCGAGCTTGTTGATCACCTCGACCATGTGCACCGGGATGCGGATGGTGCGGGCCTGGTCGGCCATCGCCCGGGTGATCGCCTGCCGGATCCACCAGGTGGCGTACGTGGAGAACTTGTAGCCCTTGGTGTAGTCGAACTTCTCGACCGCGCGGATCAGGCCGAGGTTGCCCTCCTGGATCAGGTCGAGGAAGGCCATCCCCCGCCCGGTGTAGCGCTTGGCCAGCGACACGACCAGCCGGAGGTTGGCCTCCAACAGGTGGTTCTTGGCCCGCTCGCCGTCCCGGGAGATCCAGAGCAGGTCTCGCTGCATGTCCCGGGTGAGCTTCTCCTCGCCGTCGTCGGCGGCACGCAGCCGCTCGGCGGCGTAGAGTCCGGCCTCGATCCGCTTGGCCAGCTCGACCTCCTGCTCGGCGTTGAGCAGCGGAACCTTGCCGATCTGCTTGAGGTACGCCCGGACGGAGTCGGCGGAGGCGGTGAGTTCCGCGTCCCGCCGCGCCTGCTTGAGCGCCTCGGACTCCTCGTCGTCCCACTCGAAGTCGTTGTCGGTGGCGGAGGCGGCGGCATCGGTCTCGGCGGCCCGGGTCAGCTCGGCCGGCTCCTCGACCACCACGTCCTCGATCTCGGCGGCCAGCTGCTCGGGATCGATCTCACCCTCGGCACCCTCGCCCTTGGCCTTCCCGGCGGCCTTGCCGGCGCCGGCAGCGGCCACCGTCGCCTTGGTGGCGCGGGTGGACTTCGTCGCCTTGGCGGCCGGGGTGGCGGCCTTGGCGGCCACCCCCGCGGTGGTGGTCGCCTTGCGGGGGGCCACCTTGCGCGGAGTGGGCGCGGTGGTCTCCTCGGCGGCGGGTGCCTGCTTCGGGGCCGGCGCGGCGGCCTTCTTGGTCGTCTTGGCGGTGGTGGCGCGCGAGGCCGGGGTGGCCGATCGCGCAGCCGCCACCCGGCGGGGGGAGCGGGTGCTGGCGGAGCCGTCGACCACCACGGTGACGCCCGCCTCGGAGAGCGCCCGCAGGATCTTCTTGGCCTGGGCCGGGGTCACCTCGGCGGTCTCGACGGTGCGCGCGAGCTGGGCCGACGTGAGCTGACCACCGGCGCTCTGGGCGTGGGCGATCAGGGTGTCGGTGAGCGAGCGAACGTCGGCGCCGGGCTGGCGGGGTTCTGTCACGAATGACCTTCCGGAGGCGAAGAGCGAGCACGGCCGGGGTCGTCCGGCGCAGCGTGGCGTGCCGTGCCGTGCGATGTCGTTGAGTGACCCCCGTGTCCCGGGCCGGCTGTGCGGCTGCGGTCCGTGGCGCGTGGGCAGGGTGAATTGTAACCCCGGTTGCCGCGATCATCCTGCGGCGCACGGCAACCGGCCGTCTGTACCGCCGGTTCGGCCCGGATGTCGACTTTGTGGCCAGCCGGTCGACCGGGCCGGGAGCGCGGTCGGTCGGTGCCCGGACCTGCCGCCACACCGGTGAGCGTCGGGGGTGCGACCGCGCCTGCCTATGCTGTCCGGACGAGATCGGTGATGTGCCGCGGGGCACGCGTGTCGCGCCGGACGACAGGGGCGGGTCCGTCGGGTCCCGGGTCTCCGCCGGTGCGTCCGGTGCCCGTATCGCGGCGCGAAAGGGGCAGTTTCGATGACCGGTTCGACGCCGACACCGCAGAACCTGCTGGAGATCGCGATCAAGGTGGCCCGGGACGCCGCCACGACCGCGGCCAGGATGCGGGCCGAGGGGGTCTCGGTCGCGGCCACCAAGAGCACCGCCACCGACGTGGTCACCGCCGCCGACCGGGCGGTGGAGCGACAGGTCCGCGAGGCCCTGCGCGCGGCCCGTCCGGACGACGTGGTGCTCGGTGAGGAGTACGGCGGCGCGGAGGCCGGGGCGGTCCGGGCGGGTGGGGTGCGCTGGATCGTCGATCCGATCGACGGCACGGTGAACTACCTCTACGGGCTGCCGTACTGCGCGGTGTCGCTCGCCGCCGAGGTGGACGGCGAGGTGGTCGCCGGGGTGGTCCGCAACGTGTCGACCGGCGAGGAGTGGACCGCCACCGTGGGCGGCGGCGCCTGGCGCGACGGTGCGCGGGTGCGCTGCTCCGCCGAGACCGATCTGGGGCAGGCGCTGGTCGCCACCGGCTTCGGCTACGACTCCGGCCGTCGCCTGCACCAGGCCCGGGTGGTCGCCGAGCTGATCGGGGACGTCCGGGACATCCGGCGGATGGGGGCGGCGGCACTGGACCTCTGCCTGGCCGCCGAGGGGCGGGTGGACGCCTACTACGAGAAGGGGCTGGCCGCCTGGGACCTGGCCGCCGGTGGGCTGGTCGCTGCGGAGGCCGGGCTACGGGTGACCGGGCTGAACGGCGAACCGCCCGGCCCCGACCTGGTCATCGCGGCCCCTCCGGCGCTGTTCACGCCGCTGCACACCCGGTTGGCCGCCCTGGACGCCTCCGGCGGGCCCTGAACCCGGCCCGGTCCGGCGGGTGGTCTGACTCCGGCCGGTCCGGCGGTGGCGGTGCGACCCGGCCTGGGCGGTGAGCCGTCCCGCGACCACCGGGCGGGTACGCGTCCCGCGACCGGCAGCCGGTTACTTGTTCTCGACCGGCATCGGGCAGGAGCCCTCGGGTGCGGTCGGTGCGCCCAGGTCGCCGAGGGACTGGTTGACCTCGGTGGTGGTGGCCAGTTGCTGGAAGCCGTCGCCCAGCACCACGTCGACCGTGTCGTCCTGGCGCTTCGCGTCGTAGTCCCGTTCGGCGTTGTTGAGGAAGAAGGCCCGCAGCAGGTGCGCGGAGCCGACGCCCTTGGGGCCGAAGCGCAGGAGGGCGACACCGTCGAAGTGCGCGGCGTTGCCCTCCTTCTTGACCTGGAACTTCCGGTTCCGGAAGTCGTCGCCCACGCTGCTGGCCAGGCCCGGCTCGCTGGTGCCGTTCAGGATGTTGATCTTGACATCCTTGTAGGTGCGCAGGGACAGGTCGGCCAGCGGCCAACCCTCGGGGCAACCCCTGGCGCTGGCCCCGCTGCCCTGGGTGTCGCGGACCACGGCGACGACGACGAAGATCAGGGCGACGGCCGCCAGCAGGCCGACGACAACGAGTGCTCGCACTCGCGCAAAGCTCATCTGGGTGCTCCCGGACAGTGGGTGGTGGCGGCGAACGTCGGCGGCGGGCAGCGTCGTCGGCCGTCGAGTACGCCGCTGAGGTTAACGGTTGTCCGGCAGTCGCGTGGAAACAGTCCGACATGCCGGCGCGCCAACCGGGAACGGGGTACTACTACCCCTATCTTCGTGTCGCCTGAGTCACATTAGGAACATCTTGGGGTGCTGGGGCGTACATCTCAGCCGCGAGGGCGGTATACATGCCTCGCCTGGGAGGGGGTAAGGTACCGCGCTCGTCGGGGCTTGCCCCGGAGGCCTCGATCCAGAGGCCGTCGGGTGGGGCGACCGACACACATTGGTGGCCGGCCAGTGGGAACCGAAACAGCGTCGCCCGGCGTTACAACCGGAAGCGACAACATCGATATGGGAGAGTGAAACCGATGGCCACCGACTACGACGCCCCGCGTCGCGACGAGGTCGACCTCGGCGAGGACAGCCTGGAAGAGCTCAAGGCCCGGCGGGTCGACTCACAGTCGGGCGCCGTGGACGTCGACGAGGCCGAGGTGGCCGAGAGCTTTGAGCTGCCCGGCGCCGACCTGGCCGACGAGGAGCTGACCGTGAAGGTCCTCCCGATGCAGCAGGACGAGTTCCGATGCGGACGCTGCTTCCTGGTGCACCACCGCAGCCAGTTGGCAGTCGAGCGCAACGGCGACCTGATCTGCCGTGAGTGCGTCTGAGTACCCACCACACCGGCGGCGGCCTCCCTGCGGGGCCGCCGCTGCCCGAGCCGCCGTGCGCATACGGCGGGTTGCTGCTTGACTCGTGTAGGCGTCCACCACAACCGGTGGGAACCTCGGGAGGGCAGGCGGATGAACGAGCACGGCGAGCGGCACGGCGAGTCCGACCCGGACGGTCCGCTGTCCGATGCCGGACCGCCCGTCGCCGTACCCGGGAACGGGGCCTCCGGGGGTGATCCGGCTGCTGCCCGGGCCGGCGACGAGCTGGGTGCGACGGTGGCGGCGCTGACCGCCGACGACATCGCGCCCGCCCGGCGTCGGCAACTGCTCACCCGGCTGGTCGGTCAGGCCCGCAGCCGGGGTCTCGCCGACCTGTTCAAGCCGAGGGCGGCGCTGCGCTGGATGGCCGACACGGTCGCCGACGTCGCGCCGCACATCCCGGTCCGGGACCTGGCCACCCTGCGGCGGCACTTCCCCGGCCTGGACGACGAGGCACTCGCCGACCGGCTCGTCCGCAACGCCACCCGGGCCACCGCCGGGGTGGGTGCGGCAGGTGGCGGCGTCGCCGCGGTGGAGTGGGCCGTCGCCCCGACCCTGCTCTCCGCCCCGGTGCTGCTGGCCGCCGAGACGGTGGCCGTGGTGTCGATCGAGCTGAAGCTGATCGGCGAGCTGCACGAGATCTACGGCGCGCCGCTGCCTACCGGCGGGACCCCCCGGACCGTCGCCCTGGTCCAGTCCTGGGCCAGCCAGCGGGGAGTCAACCCGATGATGCCGGGCGTCGGCGTGGGCGCGGTGCTCGGCACCGCCGCCCGCAAGGAACTACGCGACACCCTGCTCAAGCGCTTCGGCCGCAATCTGACCACGCTGGGTCCGTTCCTCACCGGGGCCGCCGTCGCCAGCTACCTCAACCGCCGGGCCACCCGGTCGCTGGCCGATCAGCTCCGCCGCGACCTGCGCAAGCAACGCCGGGAGCTGCCCCCCGGCGGCCGACCCGCGCTGCCCTGACCGCGCTGGTTCAGGCCGGGCTGGTTCAGGCCGCGTCGCGGGCGGCCAGCAGTGCGGCGGCCAGCTCGGTCGGCCGGCGGGAACTCACCACCCAGAAGGGGGTCGGGTCCGCCGGATCGTCGAGCACCACCTGCACCGCGCCGCCGATCCACGGCCGCTGCACCACGAAGGCCAACGGGTCCGCGCCCACCCCGAGCGCCTCGCGCCGGCCCTCGGCGTCGAGCGGGACGGCGTCGGCGACGTACCGCACGGGCAGGTGGGCGTCGTCGACCCGCAGCTCACCGCCGTCGACCGCGACCCGGACCCGGCCCAGCCACCACAGCCCGGCCAGGACGGCCGGCAGCAGCAGCACGAAGGGCAGCCAGGCCCGCACCCCCTCGGCACCCATCCACAGCTCGGTGGCGGCGAGCCCGGCCAGGGCGAGCCCGGCCAGCCAGCACCACCACGGCAGACCGAGCCGCTCGGAGTACGCCGGGACGGCCGCGACGCGCGGCGTCGGCGACGACGACGGGGAAGGCGACAGGCTCACACTCGAAGGGTACGGAACACGACGGCCGGACGACCCGGCAGGATGGCAGGGGCACCCCGTGAACGCCGACGGAAGAGGCAGATCGTGACCCACGTCGTACCCGTGCCCGTGCGGCAGCTCGACCCGGAGCTGCCGCTGCCCGCGTACGCCCATCCCGGTGACGCCGGGGCCGACCTGGTGGCCGCCGCGGACGTCGAGCTGCCCCCCGGCGGCCGGGCCCTGGTCCCCACCGGCGTGGCGCTGGCCCTGCCGGAGGGCTACGTCGGCCTGGTCCACCCGCGCTCCGGGCTGGCCGCCAGGCTCGGCGTGACGGTGCTCAACGCGCCCGGTACGGTCGACGCCGGCTACCGGGGTGAGATCCTGGTCAACCTGATCAACCATGATCGGGACGCACCGGCGAAGATCTCCCGTGGCGATCGCATCGCGCAACTCGTTGTCCAGCGGGTGGAGCGGGCCGATTTCCAACCGGTGGCGGTGCTGCCCGGGTCCCGACGGGGGACCGGCGGACACGGGTCGACCGGCGGCCACGCCGGGCTCGTGCCCCCGCCCGGTGGCCCGACCGGGCCCGAGGGCGCCGACCGGGCGGGCAAACGGACGGAAGAGGTGGCAGGGTGAGTGCGAACAGCGGAGGGTGGGCGCAGTGATCTTCTCCCGAAAGCGGGCCGACGGTGGGCGGCACGCCCGTGACCAGCGGGCCGACGTCCTCGACTCGTCCGAGGCGGCGGGCCCGGCCCGTGGCCCGTACGACCTCGCCGAGGCACCGGACGACGTGCAGCGCCTCGACCTGGGCAGCCTGCACATCCCGGCGGTGTCCGGGGTCGAGGTGCGGGTGCAGGCCGACCCCCAGGGCGTCGTGCAGCAGGTGGTGCTGGTGCACGGGGACAACGCCCTCCAGCTCGGTGTCTTCGCCGCGCCCCGCTCCGAGGGCATCTGGGACGAGGTGCGTGAGGAGATCCGGCAGTCGCTGATCGGCGACGGCGCCACCGCCCAGGAGGCCCAGGGCGAGTACGGCATCGAGCTGCACGCCCGGGTGAATACCCCGGACGGGCCGACCGACCTGCGCTTCGTCGGCATCGACGGGCCGCGCTGGATGGTGCGGGGCGTCTACCAGGGTGCCGTCGCCACCGACCCGGCCGCGGCCGGCCCGCTCGCCACCTGCCTGGACGGCCTGGTGGTCGACCGGGGGCAGGAGGCGAAACCGGTCCGCGAGCCGCTGCCGCTGCGGCTGCCCCGGGAGATGGCCGACCAGGTCGAGGGCGGCGACGCCGCGGCGACCGCCCCGCGCGAGACCTGACCGACGCGGTCCGGGCCGGACGCCGCCACCCGAGGTGGCCGCGTCCGGCCCGGACCGCTGTCCGGTGGTGGTGGCGTCCCGGCACGGGGTCCGTCGGCACCCTCGTCGGGGTTGCGGCCGGAGACACCCCGGGCCGGGCGGTGGCGGCGGGGCGTCGGGCCGGGTGGCCTCCGGCCGGGCGGGTCGGGCGTCGGCCGGGACGGGCTCACCGCACCGACGCCGTCGGGGGCCGATCGGCGTACGCTGGCGGCACGGTCCCGCTCCGGGGTCGGGCAGCGCCGGTGCCGACCGGTCAGCGTGGAGAGGTGACGCGGAGGTCATGTCGACCGACGAGAGCCGGATGTCGCTCCGGGGCATCCTGCGCCGGTTCACCGCCAGCGAGGCCGAGATCGATGCACAGGAGCTACGCCGGGAGAGCGCCGAGTCCGGTGGCGTGCTGGCCCGTCAGTGCATGCGGGGGCAGGTGGTCTCGGTCGCCGGGCGGCTCCGCACGGTGGTCTACACGCCGCGTACCAACCTGCCTACCCTGGAGGCCGACCTCTACGACGGCAGTGACGTGGTCACCCTGGTCTGGTTGGGTCGACGGCACATCGTCGGCATCGAGCCGGGCCGGCACCTCACCGCCCGGGGCCGGGTGTCCGTCCGGGACGACCGCAAGGTCATCTACAACCCGTACTACGAGCTGGAGTCGCCGAAGTGACGACGGGACAGCCCCCGGCCACCGAGCCGCAGACCACCCCGGCGGACGACGAACAGCTGCCCAGCCTCGCCGAGCAGATGGCCGACCAGTTGGGCGGCTGGCGCGGGCTGGTCGAGTCCAGCATCCCGGTGGTGGTCTTCGTGCTGGCCAACGTGGTCGGGGAGCTGCGGCCGGCGGTGATCGCCTCGATCGGGGTGGCGCTGCTGATCGCGGTGGTCCGGCTGGTCCAGCGCCGCCCGGTCCGGCACGCCGTCAACGGGCTCTTCGGCGTCGGGATCGGGGCGGCCATCGCCTGGCGTACCGGGGACGAGCGGGACTTCTACCTCCCGGGCATCCTCTACGGCATCGGCTACGGCATCGCCCTGCTGCTCTCCGCGGTGATCCGGCAGCCCCTGGTGGGGTGGATCTGGTCGGTGCTGGTGGCCAAGGGGCGCTCCGAGTGGCGCGACGATCCCCGGCTGGTGCGCACCTTCACCCAGCTCACCGTGCTCTGGGGCGTGGTGTGGCTGGCCAAGGTCGGGGTGCAGGCCGGGCTCTACCTGGCCCACCAGGACACCGCCCTGGGGGTGGCCCGGCTCGCCCTCGGCTACCCGCCGTACGCGCTGCTGCTGCTGATCACGGTCTGGACGGTGCGTCGGGTGACCCGGGAATCCGCCCCCCAGCCGCTGCCCGGCGGCTGAGCCGGAGCATCCTGCGTCCGTTCGGCTGCGGGACGCCTGAGCTGGCCACCTGGCGCCGCGGCGGCTCAGGTCGCGCCCCGGGTCCGTTCCACGCTGTCCGGGCCGAGGATCACCGCGCGCACGTCGTCCTCCACCTGGGCGGTGCACACGAAGATCAGCTCGTCGCCGGCCTCTATCGGGTCGTCGGGGCTGGGCACCAGCACCCGCTTGCCGCGCAGGATCGCCACCAGCGCGGCATCCCGGGGGAGCGGCACGGCGTGGATCGGCTGGCCGACGTAGGGCGCGGTCGGCGGCAGGGTGATCTCCACCAGGTTCGCCTCGCCCTGCCGGAAGGTCATCAACCGGACCAGGTCGCCGACGGTGACCGCCTCCTCGACCAGCGCGGCCATCACCCGGGGCTTGCTGACCGCCACGTCGACGCCCCACTGCTCGTTGAAGAGCCACTCGTTCTCGGCCCGGTTGACCCGGGCCACCACCCGGGGCACCGCGAACTCGGTCTTGGCCAGCAGGGACACCACCAGGTTGACCTTGTCGTCGCCGGTGGCGGCGACCACCACGTCGCAGCCCGCGACGTTCGCCTCCTCCAGGCTGGCCAGCTCGCAGGCGTCGGCCAGCACCCAGTCGGCGGTGGGCACCCGGTCCGGGCGCAGCATCCGCGGCTGCCGTTCGATCAGCATCACCTGGTGGCCGTTGTCGATCAGCTCCTGGGCGATCGACCGGCCCACGTTGCCGGCACCCGCGATGGCGATCCGCATGGCTCAGTGCCCTCCTTCGGGCGGCGTCGCGGCCACCGCGGTGACCGAGGCGGCGATGTCGTCGGTGACCAGCACGTAGAGCTGGTCACCCTCCTGTACGACGCTGGAGGCGGTGGGCAGCATGCCGATGCCGAACCGGGTCAGGTACGCCACCCGGGTCCCCGCCGTCTCCTCCAGTTGGCGCAGCGGCCGACCGATCCAGTCCTTGTGCACCGGCACCTCGATGATCGACACGGTGCTGGTCGGGTCCCGGAAGATCTCCACGTTGCCCTCGGGGACCAGGTGGCGCAGCATCCGGTCGGCCGTCCAGCGGACGGTGGCGACGGTGGGGATGCCGAGCCGCTCGTAGACCTGGGCCCGGCGCTGGTCGTAGATGCGGGCCGCGACCCGGGAGACGCCGAACGTCTCGCGGGCCAGCCGGGCCGAGATGATGTTGGAGTTGTCGCCGCTGGAGACGGCGGCGAAGGCGTCCGCCCGCTCGATACCGGCCTGGCGCAGCACCTCGCCGTCGAAGCCGGCGCCGGTGACGATGATCCCGGCGAAGTCGGGGCCGAGGCGGCGGAACGCGTCGGCGTCCTGGTCGATCACCGCCACCGAGTGCCCCCGGGACTCCAGGCTGTGGGCCAGCGTCGAGCCGACCCGCCCACAGCCCATGATCACGACGTGCACGGTGTCCCTCCCAAGGTGCGCCTGCGTCCCGGCGACTGTCGTCTGCGAGCCTGCCACGTCCACCCGGCCGACGGGGGACCGAACCGTACCGCGCCGGGGCGTGGGAACGGGATCAGGCACCCCCCGGCGGCCACCATCCGGTGGTCGTACCCTTAGCGCTTGTGGCCAGTCCCACCTCGCTGCTGAAGCGACTCCTCGTCGGTCGACCGTTCCGGTCCGACCGGCTCCAGCACACCCTGCTGCCCAAGCGCATCGCCCTGCCGGTCTTCGCCTCCGACGCGCTGTCCAGCGTCGCGTACGCCCCGGACGAGATCCTGCTGACCCTGTCCATCGCCGGGGCGTCGGCCTTTCTGTTCTCCCCCTGGATCGCCCTCGCGGTGGTCGTGGTCATGCTGACCGTGGTCGCCAGCTACCGGCAGAACGTGCACGCCTACCCCTCCGGCGGCGGTGACTACGAGGTGGCCACGGCCAACCTGGGCCCCCGGGCGGGGCTGGCGGTGGGCAGCGCGCTGCTGGTCGACTACGTGCTCACCGTCGCGGTGTCGGTCTCCTCCGGGGTGGCCAACCTCGGCTCGGTGGTGCCCTTCGTGGCCACCCACAAGGTGCTGGTCGCGGTCACCGCGGTGGTGTTGCTCACCGCGATGAACCTGCGTGGGCTGCGCGAGTCCGGCACCGCGTTCGCCATCCCGACGTACGGCTTCGTGATCGTCATGGGCGGGATGATCCTCACCGGGCTGGTCCGGTACTTCGTCCTCGGCGACGACCTGCGCGCCCCCAGCGCCGGGCTGGAGATCCAGGCCGAGCACAGCGTCGCCGGTTTCGCGCTGGTCTTCCTGCTGCTGCGTACCTTCTCCTCCGGCTGCGCCGCGCTGACCGGGGTCGAGGCGATCTCCAACGGGGTGCCCGCGTTCAAGGCCCCGAAGAGCCGCAACGCGGCCACCACGCTGCTGCTGCTCGGCACCATCTCGGTCACCATGTTGGTCGGCATCATCTGGCTGGCCCGGCTGACCGGCCTCCAGTTCGTCGAGGACCCACAGACGCAGATCCTCTCCGGCCCCGACGGGTACGTGCAGAAGACCGTCACCACCCAGCTCGGCGAGACGGTCTTCGGCGGCGGGTCGGTGCTGCTCTACGTGGTCGCCGGGATGACCGCGCTGATCCTCTTCCTGGCCGCGAACACCGCGTTCAATGGGTTCCCGGTGCTCGGCTCGATCCTCGCCCAGGACCGCTACCTGCCCCGGCAGCTGCACACCCGGGGCGACCGGCTGGCCTTCTCCAACGGCATCGTCTTCCTCGCCGTCTTCGCGATCGTGCTGATCGTCGGCTTCCAGGCCGAGGTGACCCGGCTGATCCAGCTCTACATCGTCGGCGTCTTCGTCTCGTTCACGCTCTCCCAGGCCGGGATGATCCGGCACTGGAACCGGCACCTGCGCCACGAGCGGGACCCGGAGGCCCGCCGCCGGATGTTCCGCTCCCGGGCGATCAACGCGTTCGGCATGGCGATGACCGGCACCGTCCTGGTCATCGTGCTGCTCACCAAGTTCCTGCTCGGCGCGTGGATCGCCATCGCCGCGATGGCGGTGATCTACGTGCTGATGCTGGCCATCCGCCGGCACTACGACCGGATCGCCGCCGAGCTGGAACCCACCGAGATACGCGGCGTGCTGCCCGCCCGCAACCACGCCATCGTGCTGGTCAGCAAGCTGCACCAACCGACCCTGCGGGCCATCGCGTACGCCCGCGCCACCCGGCCGGACACGCTGACCGCGGTCACCGTCAACGTGGACGAGAAGGACACCCGGCAGCTCCAGCAGGAGTGGGAGCGGCGCGAGGTGCCGGTGCCGCTGACCGTGGTCGACTCGCCGTACCGGGAGATCACCCGGCCGATCCTGAGCTTCGTGGCCAACACCCGCCGGGAGTCGCCGCGCGACGTGGTCACCGTCTTCATCCCCGAGTACGTCGTCGGCCACTGGTGGGAGAACCTGCTGCACAACCAGAGCGCGCTGCGGCTCAAGGGTCGGCTGCTCTTCGAGCCGGGCGTGATGGTGACCAGCGTGCCCTGGCAGTTGGCCTCCACGGCGACCAAGAACCTCGACCGGCTGGACGAGACGCTGAGTCGTACCCCCGCCCGGGGGCCCCGGGTCGCGCCGCACAGCACCCTGCCGCCGCCCGTCCCGCCGGTGGCCGCCGCCCCGCCGGGCGAGCCCGGCCCGTCGACCGGAGACCGCCCGTGACCGCCCGCCCCGGCCCCGCCCGCCCCGTCACCACCGCCCGCACCGCCCCGACCCGGTCCGACGCGCCCCGATCGGCCGCGACCCGGTCCGACGCGGCTCGGTCTGACGCGGCTCGGTCTGACGCGGTCCGGTCTGACGCGGTCCGGTCTGATGCCGTCGGGTCTGATGCGGTCCGGTCGGCTGGTCCGTCCGGTGGTTCCGGGCAGGAGCGGGGCCCCGGGCTGGAGGAGGCCGAGCGGGTCGAGTTGACCGTCGACGCGGTCGCCCCCGGCGGGCACTGCGTGGCCCGGGTCGACGGCCAGGTGGTCTTCGTCCGGCACGCGCTGCCCGGCGAGCGGGTGGTCGCCGAGGTGACCGAGCTGCACCGGGGCTTCGCCCGTGCCGACGCCGTCGAGATCGTCGAGGCGGCACCGGAGCGGGTCACCCCGCCCTGCCCGTACGCCCGGCCGGGTGGTTGCGGCGGCTGCGACCTCCAGCACGTGGCCCCGGCCGCCCAGCTCGACTGGAAGAGGGCCGTGGTCCGCGAGCAGCTCACCCGCCTGGGTGGGCTCACCGATGCCGAGATCGACGCGTTGCGGGTCACGGTCGAGCCGTTGCCCGGGGGACCGCTGGGCTGGCGGTCCCGGGTCCGCTACGCGGTCGACGCCGCCGGCCGGGCGGGGCTGCTCAAGCACCGCTCGCACGAGGTGGTGCCGATCGACCGCTGCCTGATCGCCCACCCGGCGATCCAGCAGCTGCCGGTGCTCGGTCGGCACTGGCCGACGGCCGATTCGGTGGAGGCAGTCGCCTCGACCGGCGGGGACGTCGTCGTCACCGCCCTGGCCGACGGGGTGCGCACCCGGGTCGACCTCTCCGGCCCGCCGCCGGCCGTCGACGTCCCGGGCGGGCCGGTGGTGGCCGAGGCTGACGTCCCGGGCGGGCCGGTGGTGGCCGAGGCTGACATCGTGGGCGGGCCGGTGGTGGTCGAGGCTGATCTGCCGGGCCGGCCGACGGCCCAGGTCGACGGGCCGGTCGGGTCGGCGGCGGTCGAGGTCGACGGGTCGACGCCGGTGCGGGAGGTGGCTGCCGGTCGGGATTGGACGCTGCCGGCCGAGGGCTTCTGGCAGGTGCACCCGGCTGCCGCTGACACCCTGGTCGACGCGGTCCTCGACCTGCTCGCCCCGCAGCCCGGCGAGTCCGCCTGGGACCTGTACGGCGGGGCCGGCCTGTTCGCCGCCGCGCTCGCCGGCCGGGTCGGCCCGGACGCCCGGGTCACCATGGTCGAGTCCGCCGCCGAGGGGGTCGCCGCCGCCCGGCGGAACCTGGCCGACCTGCCCCGGGTCGAGGTGGTCGCCGCCCGGGTGGAGACCGCGCTGGCCCGCCGTCGGGTCACCGGCCCGGTCGACCTGGTGGTGCTCGATCCGCCGCGTACCGGTGCGGGCGCGGCGGTGGTCCGGGACATGATCGCCGCCAGTCCCCGGGCGATCGCCTACGTGGCCTGCGACCCGGCCGCCTTCGCCCGGGACGTGCGCACCTTCGCCCGGGCCGGCTGGCGGCTCGCCGCGCTGCGGGGCTTCGACCTGTTCCCGATGACCCAGCACGTCGAACTGATCGGCCTGTTCCTGCCGCCGTCGCGCTGACTAACCTGGCCCGATGAAGATCGTCGGGCTGATGTCGGGCACCTCGTACGACGGGGTGGACGTGGTCGCCGCCGAGTTCACCGCCGTCGGGGAGACCCTGCGGATGCGTCCGTTGGGGCACCGGGAGCTGGGCTACGACGAGGAGCTGCGGGAGCGGATCGGGGCGGTGCTGCCGCCGAACCCGACCACGATCGAGGCGGTCTGCCGGCTCGACAACGCCCTCGGCGCGGTGTTCGCCGACGCCGCCGCGCTCGGCGTCGCGCTGGCCGGCGGGCACGCCGACATGGTCGTCTCCCCCGGGCAGACCGTCTTCCACTGGGTCGACGGGGGCACCGTGCACGGCACCCTCCAGCTCGGTGCGCCGGCCCGGGTCGCCGCCCGGGTGGGCGTACCCGTGCTGTCGGACCTGCGGTCGGCGGACGTCGCGGCCGGGGGGCAGGGCGCCCCGCTGGTCCCCGCCTTCGACGCCCTGCTGCTCGCCCCGGGCGACCCCGACGCGGGCCGGCAGCACGGCGGTGGCGGTGGTGCGGGCGGGCGACCCGGCGGTGGGGGCGGGCCCCGGGGGTCGGCCGGCAGCGGGGTACGGGCGGCGCTCAACCTGGGCGGCATCGCCAACCTCACCGTGGTCGCGCCGGACGCACCCGTGCTCGGGTACGACGTGGGCCCGGCCAACGCCCTGCTCGACGCGGCGGCCCGCCGGTTCCTCGGCCGGCCCTGCGACACCGACGGGGCCAGGGCGGCGGCCGGCCGGGTGCACCCCGGACTGCTGACGCTGCTGCTCACCGAGCCCTACTACGCGGCGGCACCGCCCAAGTCCACCGGCAAGGAGCTGTTCCACCCCGGCTACCTCGACGAACGGCTGGCGGGGCTGGGGGAGCCGGTCGCCCCGGACGACGTGTTCGCCACGCTGACCGAGCTGACCGCCCGGACGGTGGCCGCCGCCTGCGCGCGGCACCGGGTGACCGAGGTGGTGGCGGCCGGTGGTGGGGTGCGCAACCCCACCCTGTGGGGTCGACTGGCCGCCCTCGCCGCCGACCGCTGGGTGCTGCGCACCACCGACGAACTGGGGGTGCCCGCCCAGGCCCGGGAGGCGTACGCGTTCGCCCTGCTCGGCTGGCTGTCCTGGCACGGGCTGCCGGGCGCGCTGCCCTCGGTGACCGGCGCCCGACGGGCCGCCGTGCTGGGCTCCTGGACCCCGTCCGGGCCGCCGCACCGGGTGACCGGGCAGGTCCCGCCGCGCCGGTTGGTCGTGCAGCGCTGAACGGGCCGTCCGGGCCGGCCAGCCCTGGGCGGGCGCGTCCCACCCGGGGCTGAGCTGGCTGCCTCAGCGGGTGACCTGGGCTCCCACCTGCGGTGATCCACGGCCGGGCTGCGTAGTGGGCGGCGGCCGATAGACTCTCTCGTCATGAGTGTTGAAGAGGACACGGCCCACCACGGTCGGCTGCTGGGCACCGTCCGTGGTCCGCAGGACGTGAAGCGGATGACCGGCGAACAGCTGGACATCCTCGCCGCCGAGATCCGTGACTTCCTGATCGCCAAGGTCTCCCGCACCGGTGGGCACGTCGGCCCCAACCTGGGGGTGGTGGAGCTGACCCTGGCCATGCACCGGGTCTTCGACTCCCCGCGCGACCGGCTCCTGTTCGACACCGGCCACCAGTCGTACGTACACAAGATCCTCACCGGCCGGCAGGACGGCTTCGACCAGCTCCGCCAGCGCGGTGGCCTCTCCGGCTACCCCAGCCAGGCCGAGAGCGAGCACGACCTGATCGAGAACTCGCACGCCTCCACCGCCCTGTCCTACGCCGACGGGCTGGCCAAGGCGTACGCCCTGCGCGGCGAGCAGCGCAGCGTGGTGGCCGTGGTCGGCGACGGCGCGCTCACCGGCGGCATGTGCTGGGAGGCGTTGAACAACATCGCCACCTCCGGCAACCGGCTGGTGATCGTGGTCAACGACAACGGCCGGTCCTACTCGCCGACCATCGGCGGCCTCGCCGACCACCTGTCGTCGCTGCGGCTCAACCCCGGCTACGAGAAGGTCCTCGACACGGTCAAGGACGCCCTCGGCAACACCCCGTTCGTCGGCAAGCCGATGTACGAGGTGCTGCACGCGGTCAAGAAGGGCATCAAGGACGCGGTCGCCCCGCAGGCGATGTTCGAGGACCTCGGCATCAAGTACGTCGGCCCGGTCGACGGGCACGACATCGTCGCCGTCGAGTCGGCGCTGCGCGCGGCGAAGAACTTCGGCGGCCCGGTGATCGTGCACGCGGTGACCCGCAAGGGCTACGGCTACCGCCCAGCCGAGGAGGACGAGGCGGACTGCCTGCACGGTCCGGGCGCCTTCGACGCCGAGACCGGCAAGCTGCTCGCCGCCCCGTCGGTGAAGTGGACCCAGGTCTTCGCCGACGAGTTGGTCGCCATCGCCGACGAGCGGCCCGACGTGGTGGGGATCACCGCCGCGATGGCCGAGCCGACCGGCATCGCCACCCTGGCCCGCAAGCACCCCCACCGGGTGTACGACGTGGGCATCGCCGAGCAGCACGCGGCCACCTCCGCGGCCGGCCTGGCGATGGGCGGCCTGCACCCGGTGGTGGCGGTCTACGCGACCTTCCTCAACCGCGCGTTCGACCAGGTCCTGCTGGACGTGGCGATGCACAAGCTGCCGGTGACCTTCGTGCTGGACCGGGCCGGTGTCACCGGGCCGGACGGGCCGAGCCACTACGGCATCTGGGACATGTCGGTCTTCGGGGTGGTGCCGGGCCTGCGCATCGCCGCGCCCCGCGACTCCGCCAGCCTCCGCGAGGAGCTGCGGGAGGCGATCGCCGTCGACGACGGTCCCACCATCGTCCGGTTCCCCACCGGCACCGTCGCCGCCGACCTGCCGGCGATCCGCCGGGTCGGCCCGGTCGACGTGCTGGCCGAGTCGGCGCGTACCGACGTGCTGCTGGTGGCGGTGGGCTCCTTCGGGCTACTCGGCATGGAGGTGGCGTCCCGCCTCGCCGAGCAGGGCTACGGCGTCACCGTGGTCGACCCGCGCTGGGTGCGTCCGGTGCCGGCCGAGCTGGTCGAGCTGGCCGCCGGGCACCGCCTGGTGGTCTCCGTCGAGGACGGCGTCCGGATCGGCGGCGTCGGCGACGCGCTGGGCCAGGCGATGCGGGACGCCGACGTCCGGGTGCCGCTGCGCGACCTGGGCGTACCGGCCGACTGGCACCCGCACGGCACCCGCGCGCAGATCCTCACCGACCTGCGCCTGACCGCACAGGACGTGGCCCGCGACGTCACCGGTTGGATCTCGGGCCTGGACGGCGACACCCCCTCGGTGGAAACCGTCCGCCTCCCCGCCCGCGACACCACCCCCAACTGACCGAACCCCACCCCCATCTCCGACGCCTGGAGGGCGGTCACGGCAACGCCGTGACCGCCCTCCAGACATCCCCGGTCCAGCCCAGCCCCCCGCTCCCCGCCCGCGCTCCCCGCGCCTGCTCTCGCCCCCGCTCCCGCCCCGGTGATCAAGAGGTTTTGGTCAGGGGGAACGGTTCTGGTGACGTAAACCTCTTGATCACCGGGAAACCGCCGGGGGCGTGGGGCCGGGCGGGGGTGGGGGCGGGTGGGGTCAGCGGCCGCCGGCGGAGCGGTAGTAGGTCTTTTCGGCGGTGGCCAGGCTGAAGGTCTGCCGGGCGGCGGGCATCGGGACGACCACCAGGCCGGGGCGGTCCACCAGTCGGGGGGTGCCGGGCGGCACCGACAGGGACGCGTCCCGGTTGCCCCGCCAGGTCAGCACCACCAGCGGCTGCCCCGGCACCGGCAGCACGTACGTCTGGAGCGGGTTGGACCGGTCGGCGGGGGAGACCACCGGCCTGCCGTCGCCGGCCGGGCGGTAGACCACCGCGGTCATCGTCCCGGCGCCGGTCTCCCAGGTCAGCTGCTCCAGGTCGCCGGGGTCGGCGCCGCCGCCCAGCATCATCTCACCGATCGCCCGGACGGCCACCTTCTCCATCGGCCACGACTCGGGCGCCGACCGGGGTGCGTCCCGGTCGCCGATCCGGCGCGGGATGCTCCCGAACGGCCCCTGCTCGTCGGCGAGCATGCAGGTGTCCAACCCGTCGAGGGCCCGTCGGCCGGAGCCGGTCTCGTCGCGGACCAGTGGGTATCTCGGGTCGGCGGTGGCGACGCCCAGGTCGAGCAGCCGGTCGGCGGCCCGGCCCCGGGGCAGCGACTCGGTGGCCCGCAGGGTGGCCGTCACCGGCACCGCCCGGCAGTCGGGCACCTGCACCTTGGCGGTGAGCCCGTCGGTCAGCATCAGCGCCCGGCCGTCCGGGCCCAGCAGTCGCTCCACCCGGCCGGAGGTCAGGTAGCGCCGGCCGTCGGGCAGGTACAGCGGGAGCACGTCGGCGTAGGTGAGGTAACCCGGGTCGGTGTACTCGCTGGCCCGGGTCACCTCGTACCGGCCTGCCCGGCCGGTGAGCTGGAGCAGCCAGGAGGCGCTCTCCCCGGGCACGTCTGCGGCGACCAGGGCCAGCGGGACGCCGTCGACCTCACCGGACCAGAGGATGCCGGAGGACGGCAGGTGGGCGCGGTCGTCGATCGGTGAGCGCCAGGCACGGACCGCCGCGGTCACCGCCGCGGTCGCCGTGGTGTCCCCGGCGAGCGATCCGCGTGGCGGCCACACCGCGAGGGTACCGTCCAGACTGTCGTAGCCGACCCGTAGCTCGCGGGCCTGACGTTCGGCGACCGGGCCGCAGGCCGGGACGGCCAGCAGCAGGCCGAGCAGCGCGGTGACCGTGGTGCCGCGACGACGAACCGAAGCCACCTGTACGCCCCCGATCGCGTCGCCGTCGTTGTCGGAAGCCCACATGGTACGCAACGCCCGGTGACGCCCCGCAGCCGTGTCCCCGATGACCACAAGGGACACCAGAGTGAATTTCGGGCCATTTCTCGGCTCCGGTAGACTCCGCCGACTGTGACGTCTGCCGAGCCCCGTGGCGCCTCCGCACCGGCCCCCGACGACTCCGAGGGCGCTGCCCGCGGCACGACGGCCACCGCGACAGCGCCCCCACCCGAGACCCTTACCACCCCTGACGACCTGCGCACCACCGGCGCACCGGCACCCGTCGACCGGACCGTCGAGGCGGTGCCGGTCGACGCGCCACCGGTGGGGATGCCGCCCGTCGGGGCAGCCGGTGAGTCGGGAGCCGACGACGGCCGGGGGGCGGCGGTGGTCGTACCGGCGCGGGGGGTGGCCGACACGGACGGTGACGGCGCGACGCCGCCCGCGTGGTGGCGGCGCTGGCGCTGGACGGCCCGCCGCAAGGACCTGGTGGTCTACGGCATCTTCCTGGTCGTCGCGCTCTGGGTGACCAGCCGGATCTGGATCGACCCGGCCGGCCGGGTGGCCTCGCTCTACAGCAGCGACCCGGCGCAGGTGCAGTTCTTCCTGGCCCACTCGGTGCGGGTGGTGCTGCACGGGGAATTCCCGTTCTATACCGACCAGTTCAACTTCCCCGACGGCGTCAACCTGATGGCCAACACGGCGGTGCTGGCGCTGGGCATCCCGATGGTGCCGATCACGCTGCTCTTCGGACCGGCGGTCTCCTTCGTGGTGCTGGTCACCCTCGGGCTCGCCGGCACCGCCGCCGCCTGGTACCACGTGCTGTCCCGGCACCTGGTGCGGCGACGGCTCGCCGCAGCGGTCGGCGGCTGGTTCTGCGGGTTCTCCCCGGCGATGCTCTCGCACGCCAACTGGCACCCCAACATCATCAGCCAGTTCCTGCTGCCGTTCATCGTGTGGCGGGTGATGGTGCTGACCCGTTCCACCCGGCCGCTGCGCGACGGCCTGCTGCTCGCCGTGCTGGTCACCGGTCAGGCGTTCATCAACGAGGAGATCCTGCTCTTCACCGCGCTGGCCTGCGGCATCTTCCTGATCGCCATGGTGGCCCAGCGGCCGGGACTCTGGTCGGCGGCGTGGCGGCCCCTGGCCAAGGGGGTGGCCGCCTGTGCGGTGCTGGCCGGGGCGCTGCTGGCGTACCCGCTCTACATCCAGTTCGCGGGGCCGATGGCGTACCACGGGCTCAGCGACGCGGTGCAGGACTACGGCAACGACATCGCCGCCTTCTTCGCCCCCGGCTCACCCACCTTCGGCGGCAACGAGCGGGCCAACGTCAACCTGGCCCCGAACTACTCCGAGGAGAACGCCTTCTTCGGCTGGAGCCTGTCGCTGATCGCCGTCGGCATCGTGCTCTGGCTGCGCCGCGAACGACTGGTCCGGGCGCTCGCCGTCACCGGCGCCTTCTTCGCGCTGCTCTCCCTCGGCGAGCGGATCTCCTGGTGGGGGCGGGACCTGGTCACCGGGCCGTGGGAGCTGCTGGTGCGGTTGCCGCTGCTGGACGCGGTGGTGCCCACCCGGTTCGCCCTGATCACCTCCGTGGTGATCGGCATGCTGCTGGCGCTGGCCGTGCAGCGGGCCTGGACGCTGCGCGGCGCGCAGTGGCGGCACGCCAAGACCGTCACGGTGGCGGCCCTGGTGCTGGCCCTGCTGCCGATCGTGCCGATGCCGCTGAAGGTGACCTCCCGCCCGCCGGTGCCGGACTTCATCACCGCCGACCGTTGGCGGGAGTACGTCGGACCCGGGCAGACCCTGGTGCCGGTGCCGGTGCCCAGCATGGGCAACACCCACGGGATGCGGTGGGCGGCGGCCACCAACCTGGACTTCAAGATCCCCGGTGGCTACTTCCTGGCCCCGCGCAACGGCAACACCGGCGACCCGGGGCGGTTCGGCGGGCGGCCCAGTGGCATCGGGCAACTGCTCGACGAGGTGGCCACCACCGGGCGTACCACCAAACTGGACGACCGGCAGCGTCGGCGCAGCCTGGACGAGCTGCGGCACTGGAACGCCGCCGTGCTGGTGCTGCCGTTGCGCCAGCACAACGCGGAGCCGTTGCGCCGGACCGTCGAGCAGTTGGTGGGCCCCGCCCGCCGGGACCTCGACGTGTGGGTCTGGGACGTCCGGCCGCTGTCCGCCCGGACCGCCTGAACCCACCCGCCGGCCCCGGACCACCTGGGCCCACTCGGGTGGCCCCGGACGGCCTGTGGCGCTCCGCCGACCCGGGTCGGGGTCGGCGGGGTCAGTCGACCAGGGGGCGGACGTCCCAGAGCCAGACGTCGTCGACCCGTTGCGCCGGGCCGAGCAGGCCGGTCATCAGGTCCCGCAGCACCGCCTCGCGCGGATGGGCGCCCAGCACCACCACCGACGCCTTCCAGAAGCGCAGATCCGTCACCGCCTGCCGACGGTTCTCCTCGGTCAGCGCGGGCACCGTGCCGGCGTCCATGGTGGCGTAGATCAGGGTGCTGGTCGGCCGGTTCGGGGCGCCGAAGACGCCCTGGTCCAGCTCGTTGGGGCCGATGAAGTAACCGCCGGGCACCGGGAACTCGTGCCCGGTCAGCGCGCTCCACCGCAGCGTGGGCAGGCCGTGCACGTTGCTCGGGATCGGCACCGGCACCAGGGTGCGCCCGGCCGGGACGTACGGCCGCCAGCCGCCGGCGGTGATGAAGTGCGGCGGCAGGTCCATGTGCTGCGCGGGCAGCGGACGGGGGAACAGCGGCAGCACCGCCAGCGCGATCGCCGCGTACCCGACCGGGCGGATCCAGGGGCGGCGGGCCGGCGGCCCCGACGGGGCGGTCGCGACGGTCTCCCCGGCCACGGTGTCGTCGGCGGCGGTGCGTGGTGCGGGCACCCGGGGCCGGCCGGGGCCGCCCACCGCGTCCCAGGCCAGCGCGAGCAGGACACCGACCGCGCCGGTCACCACCAGGGTCAGCCGGGTCGGCATCATCATCTCGACCAGCGGCAGATCATCCGAGATGTACGCCCACGGCCCGTCGATGGTGGTCTCCACCCCGTTGAACCGCACCTTCGGGCCGACCGCCGCCACGGTGAAGACCACCACCAGCACCCCGGCGATCCGGGCGGCCAGCGAACGCCGCCAGAGCAGCACCAGGGCGGCCAGCGCGACCAGCACCAGCGGCCAGCCGAACCAGGTGTTCTGCTCGGTCAGGCCGATGGTCTTCTCCACCGCCTCGTCCCCGGCCACGGTGTCCCGGGCGAAGGTGACGAAGGCCATCAGGTCCTCGCCCCAGTTGTGGAACACCCCGCCCTGCAACCCCCGGTAGGACTGCGGCCCGTTGAACTGGTACCAGATCGGGTACGCGGTGAGCAGCAGCGCCAGCCCACCGCCCAGCCCGAGCGCGGCCAGGAAGCCACCGACCCGCGCGCGGGCCTCGCGGGGCCGCTGCACCACGTACGCCGCCACCGCCACCAGGCAGGCCAGCGCGGTCAGCAGCAGCATCTCCTCGTTGATGAAGATCTGGTACGCCACCAGCAGGCCCAGCACCAGGCCGTCGCGTCGCCACCGGCCGGGCCGGCCCAGCCGCAGCACCCGGGCCACGATCACCGGCAGCAGGAAGTTGGAGACGAAGTTGGGCTGCCCGTTGGCGTGGTGCACGATGCCCGGCGCGAAACCGAGGAACGCCCCGCCGACGAACGCGCCGGCCCGCGAGCGCACCAGGTGCCGGGAGAGCATCCAGTACGAGGTGGCCGCCGTCGCGGCCAGCGCCCCGCCCAGATAGAGCGCGTAGGTCACCTGCGGGCCGAACAGCAGCGTGATCGGGGCCAGCGGGATGGTCATCCCCAGCAGCGAGGTGTTCGCCATCATGTTCACCCCGTCCGGGGCGTTCTGCCGGGCGCTGAACAGCGGGTTCTCCAGGTGCCGCACCGAGTACGCGCCGTGGGTGAACAGCCACTCGAACCAACTGTGGTCGGTCGGCAGGTGGGACGACACCCGGTGCTGCACGTCCACCCAGTAGTTCAGGCACACGAGAACGCCGATCAGCACATAGGCTCCGATGGCGAGCGCGTCGGCCCGGCCCGGCCGTCGGCGGGGCCGCCCGTGCGGATCGGCCGGGTCGGGCACGACGACGTCGGGCGCGGATGTCGGGTTCAACGAGGGATCTACCACCGGCACGGCCACGACGGGCCATCGTACAGGCGGCGACCGGCCCCTCCGGTGACCCGGTGGGTGGCGATCCGCGTCCACCGAAGGGCGGTGCGGTCGGCGGGGTGTGGCGGTCGAAAGAGGGTGCGCGTGACGGTCATCGATCTGGGTGAGCTCCGCGACGCCGAGCCGGAGCCGCCCGGTCCCGCGCCCCGGGCCGTCGGCCGGCCGCTGCGACTCGCCGCGGTGCTGGCGTTCACCCTGCTGGTGCTGACCGCCGCCGCGCCGGTGGAGCACCGGGCGGCCTTCGTGCTGCCGGCCTCGCTCGGCACGTCGGTGCTGCTCCACGACGGGGAGGTCTTCCTGCACGCCCCGACCGGCGATCCGACCGCCCCGGGTCGGTTGAGCGCCTGGACGATCCCCACCTCACCCCGGGCGCGGCCGGTGCGGCGGTGGCAGGTGTCGGTGCCGGTGACCAGCGGGTCCGGGACGCTGCGCCGGCACGGCGACCTGTTGCTGGTCACCGGCACCGCCGGCGGACCGGACGGGGCGTACCGGACGTTCGCCTACGACCGGGAGACCGGCCGGCTGCGCTGGCAGCGGACGGGGGGTGGCGAGTCGGCAGGAGTCGACGTGCTCTTCTCCGAACTCGGTCCGGAGGGGCCGATGACTGTCCACTCCGTCGATCCGTCGACCGGCCGGACCCGCTGGTCGGCGTCGATGTCGCCGGCAGCCACCCTGTACCGGACGGCGGCCGACGGTGTGGACCGGATCGTGACTGTGAAACCGCCCGGCCCGGTCGAGGTCTGGGACGCCCGGCGCGGGGTACGTCTGCACCGTGCGCAGCTCGACCACGAGGGAACGCCGTCGAACACCGGGTTCGAGATCGTCGGCGACCTGCTGCTCGCCGTGCAGGCGAACACCGGCCGACTCACCGGGTACGGCCTCGACGGGCTGGACCGTCGATGGGAGGTGCCGTTGACGACGCCGGTGTTCTTCACCCCGTGCGGGTCACTGCTCTGCGCGCTCGGCGAGGCCGGCGGGGTACGGGCGTTGGACCCGGCGACCGGGCGGACGGTCTGGCAGGACGCCCGTTGGGGGTTCGACAGCGAGGTGTACGGCGGTCGGGTGGCGGCGAGCAGCCTGGGTGGGGGCGGCTGGCATCCGCTGGTGGTGCTCGACGTCGCCTCCGGGCGGCAGGTCGCCGACCTGGGCATCTGGAAGCTGGTCCGGCCGACCACGCCGGCCGGGCCGGGGCTCGGGATGCGGCCGGCCGGTGAGGGTCGGATGGTGGTCGCCGACCTGGACGTGGCCGCCGCGCGGGTCCGGGTGCTCGACGTGCTGCCGGCCGTCTCCGGTGACTGCCAGACCGACGCGGAGTTGCTGCTGTGCCGGCTGGTCGACGGCACGTTCGGGGTCTGGCGGCTGCCCCGATGACCGTGATCGACCTGGGTGAGGTGGGTCACCCCGACGAGCCGACGCCCCCGGCGCCGCGCCGGCCCCGGTTGCGGCGTTCGGCCGGCCACCCGGCGTCCGTCGCCCTGATCGTCCTGGTGGTGCTGCTCACCATGGCCGGCGCGGCACCCGGGCCGACCCGGTTGGCCCCGGTGCCCGTGCCGGACGTGCCGGAGCCCAGTCACCTGATCGTCGGCGGCCTGCTGGTGCTCGCCTACCCGTCGGCCCTGTCACCTGCCGGCAGCCGGCAGCTCACCGCGATCGACCTGGCCGACGGGCGGGTCCGCTGGGAGGTGTCGCTGTCGCCCCGGCACCAACTGGTGGTGCTGGAGGGGGTCGGCGACGACGTCGTGGTCACCACCGACCCTGGCGGCGAACCGGTCTCCATGGTGCTCGACCACGCCGACGGGCGGACCCGGTGGCGGCAGCCCGGGGTGGCGGTGCCGGCCCGGGACGGCGGGTTGCTGCTGGAGGACCTCCACGTCGACCGGCTGGCGGTGCGCGGGGTCGACCCGGCGACCGGCGCGGCCCGTTGGACGGTCACCGCCGGGGCAGCCACGGTCGGCTACCGGACGGGGGTGCGCGGCGTCGAGGAACTCGTCGTGGTGACCAGCGCCGGCCGGGCCGAGGCGTACGACGTCGGCACCGGCGTGCGCCTGCTCGCCTTCCCGGTGCCACCCGCCCGGGGCGACCACCACCACGTGGCCCAACCGGTCGGTGACCTGCTGCTGGTCGACGGGGAACCGGGTCTGCTGGCCGGGTACGACCTGGCGTCCGGCCGGCGGCGGTGGGACACGCCCGTACCGACGTCGGACGGCTGGTCCGTGCGGCCCTGCGGCGACGCCGTCTGCCTGGGGGCGTCGTTCGGGACCCGGGTGCTCGATCGGGTGACCGGCCGGGAGCGCTGGACCTCCGACTGGTGGGCTCCGGTCGAGTCGGTCGCCGGCCGGATGATCGGGGTCAGCGCCGACGGGCAGCAGGGGTTGGCGCTGCTCGACGCGGCGACCGGCCGACCCGTGGTCGAGTTGGGCCGGTGGGAGGTGGTCCACCAGTGGCAGCCCACCGTCCCGCTGCTGGTCGTCCGGCCCGCCTCCGGCGACCGGCAGGTGCTGGCCGAGCTGGATCCGACCGACGGCACGGTACGGGTCCGGGACGTGCTGCCCGGGCGGTGGGACGCCTGCTGGCACCGCCAGGGGGTGCTGGTCTGCTGGCGGCAACGCAACACCCTCGGGGTGTGGCGGATGCCGGGCTGACGGTGCCCCGGACGGCCCTCCTCCGGTCGGCCGTTTGGCCGACGGGGCTAGGTTGTCGGACAGGTCGGCGAGGAGGTCGGGATGCGGGTGCTGGTGGTCGAGGACGAACGGAACCTCGCCGACGCGATCGTGCGGGGGCTGCGCAAGCGGGGGATGGCGGTCGACGTGGCGTACGACGGGGACGCCGGCCACGAGGCCGCCTTCGTCACCCGGTACGACGTGGTGGTCCTCGACCGGGACCTGCCCGGGATGCACGGCGACCAGATCTGCGCCGAGCTGGCCGCCTCCGGCACCCTCACCCGGGTGCTGATGCTGACCGCCAGCGACACCGTGGCCGACCGGGTGGCGGGGCTGGGCCTCGGCGCGGACGACTACCTGCCGAAGCCGTTCGCCTTCGACGAGCTGGTGGCCCGGGTGCAGGCGCTGGCCCGGCGGGCGACCCCGGCTGCCCCGCCGGTGCTCCAGGTGGGTGACGTGGTGCTCGACCCGGCCCGCCGGGTGGTCACCCGGGCCGGCGCCCCGGTCGACCTGACCAACAAGGAGTTCGGGGTGCTCAGCGAGCTGGTCAAGGCGCGCGGCGCGGTGGTCTCCAGCGAGGAGTTGCTGGAACGGGTCTGGGACGCCAACACCGACCCGTTCACCACCATCGTCCGGGTCACCGTGCGGACCCTGCGCAAGAAGCTCGGCGATCCACCGTTGATCGAGACGGTGGTCGGCGCCGGCTACCGGACGGTCAGCCCGTGAGCGCGAGGAGCGAGCCGGGTGCGCGGGCCGGGGTGGGTTCGTGACCCGGCGGTTGCGGCCCACCCTGCGGCTGCGGTTGACGCTGCTCAACGGGGTGCTGCTGGTCGGGGCCGGGGCGATCCTGGTGACGCTGGCCTGGCTGCTGGTCCGGGACGCGCTGCGGCCCACCGACGAGCTGCGGCCGGGCACCACCGTGCTGCTGGCCGACGGGCGCTCGCTGGATGCGGCGGTGTGGCAGGACCAACTGGTCGCTGCCGCCTCCGACGAGCTGCTGGTCAAGGGCCTGCTGGCGTTGCTGGCGATCAGTGTGGTCGGGGTGGCCGGGGCGTACTGGGTGGCCGGCCGGACGCTGCGCCCGCTGCACCAGGTCACCGCGACCGCGCGTCGGCTCGGCGAGACCACGCTCGACCAGCGGATCGGCTGGTCGGGGCCGGACGACGAGGTGGCCGAGCTGGCCCGGACCTTCGACGCGATGCTGGACCGGATCACCGCCGCCTTCGAGGCGCAGAAACGGTTCGTCGCCAACGCCTCGCACGAGCTACGGACCCCGCTGGCGGTGATGCGTACCGAGATCGACGTGACACTCAGCGACGACGAGGCGGACGCCGCCGAGTACCGCCGGATGGCCGTCGTGGTCCGGGACGCCTCGGAGCGCGCCAACGGTCTGGTGGACGCGTTGCTGGTGCTGGCCCGGAGTGAGGCTCAGAAGGGTCGACTGCTGGCCCGGCGTACGGAGTGTGACCTGGCCACCGGGACCGCCAACGCGTTGTCCGCCATGTCGCGGGAGGTGGAGCGGATCGGGCTGCGGGTGCAGTCCTCACTGCGACCGGCCCCGGTGACCGGGGACCCGGGCCTGCTGGACCGGCTGGCCGGGAACCTGATCGAGAACGCGGTGCGCTACAACCACCTGCACGGCCGGCTGTGGGTGCGTACCGGCACCGACGGGCGCTCCTCGTGGCTGGTGGTGCGCAACACCGGTTTCGAGGTGGACCAGGCCGACGTGCCGGGGCTGTTCGAGCCGTTCCGCCGGGGTGGGCGGGAACGGACCGGGGCCCGGGGTTCCGGGCTGGGCCTGTCCATCGTCCGGGCGGTCTGCGACGCGCACGGTGGGACCGTGCAGGTCACCGCCCAGAAGGGTGGGGGACTGGAGGTGACCGTCACGCTGCCGTCGGCCGACCAGGTCCCGACCGGTTCCGGCCGGGCCGAGGCACACCGGCAACACCCCGGTCCTGGTCGGATATAACGGCTTGCCGGCCGGTCGGCTGGCTGCAAGGATCATCCGGTCGGCCCGAGTCCGGGAGAGGGGGTGCGGTTGATGTCCACCATGACCTGTCCCGCGCCCCGCACCGCCCACCGCTGACACCGCACGTCGCGGGGCGCGTCCCACTGCTTCGGAGGCAGACCCGTGAGCGTACGAATCCACAACCTGAGCATCGACTGTCGTGACACCTACGCCCTGTCCGGTTTCTGGGCGCAGGTCTTCGAGTGTCCCCGCCAGCCCGACGACCTCCCCGGCGACCCGGAGGCGATGCTCCTGCCCGAGGGTGGGCCGGAGGTGCTCTTCCTGGCGGTGCCGGAGGGCAAGGCGGTGAAGAACCGCCTGCACCTCGACCTGGAGCCGGTCGACCGGACCCGGGACGAGGAGGTCGAGCGGCTGCTGGCCGTGGGTGCCGTCCACGTCGACGACCAGCGGCGGCCGGACGGCACCGGCTGGGTGGTGCTGGCCGACCCGGAGGGCAACGAGTTCTGCGTCCTGCGCAGCGCCGCCGAGCGGGCCGCCACGACCGGCTGACGGGTCGCGTACCCCGCCGTTGACGGCACAGGCCCCGTCCACCCTCGGGTGGACGGGGCCTGTCGGGGCGACCGGTCAGGTCAGCCCTTCTTCTCGATCTGCCCGCGCATCGTGACGAACTCGGCCTTCAGGTCGGCGGCCGACTTGTAGTACTGCACGATCATCCCGACGCTGCCCCGGTCGGCCCAGATGCAGACGCCCAGCGGGACACCCTCGCTCTTGCCGTCGCCGCACTTGGCGTCGCCACCGAGCGGACCGGCGTCGACGGCCGCCATGTTGGTGACGTTCAGCTGGGTGGCGATGCCGCTGACGGCGTCGTCCAGCTCCTTCTTCGGGTCGGCCATCACGCCGGACGCGGCGGCGATCATCAGCAGGTCCCGCTTGGCCGGGTCGCCGTAGAAGGCGCCGGCGGTGCTCGTCTCGTTCTGCACGGACTTCTTCATCTCGGTGACCAGCCCGTCGGCGACCGCCTTCAGCGCCGGATCGGTCACCTGCGGGCGTCCGGCCAGGGTGGCCGGGGCGGAGACCGTCGTGTTGACGGCGTCCACCGCCTCCTTGACGTCGTCCTTGAGGGCGAAGGCGGCGATGGCGGCGCCACCGAGGCAGAGCACCAGCAGCACGGCCAGCACGATCAGGACGATCTTGACAGGGGACCGCTTCTTGACCGGCGGCGCGGGCGGGCCGGCGTACGACGGCGCGCCGAAGGCGTCCGGCTGCTGCGGTGGCGGGTAGCCGCCCTGGGGCGTACCGCCGTCCTGCGGGGAAGCGTGCGGACCGGTCGGGGGCTGGGACATGAGGTCGACTCCAGAACTTCGTGGGTAAGGCCGGATGATCTTAGCCAGAGGGACCGACAACCATCGCCCCGCGCCGTCGCTCCGTGGCGCCGTTGCCCCGCCGCTCCGCGTCGGCCGGGGCCGTCGGCGGCAGGTCCGCCTCGAGTCGGATCGATGCGGCCGACGGTGCGCGGTCGCGGGGTGGACACGGAGGCGGCGGTCACCGGGTCCACGTGGACCCGGTGACCGCCGCCCGACGGATCAGTCCCGCTTCTCGATCTGGCCCCGCAGGGAGGCGAACTCGGACCTCGCCTTGGCCGCCGAGGAGAAGTACATGACGATCATGCCGACGCTGCCGTGGTCGGCCCAGACGCAGACGCCGAGCGCGATGCCGGACGCCTTGCCGTCGCCGCACTTCGCCACCCCACCCAGCGGGCCGGGCTCGATGGTCGACATCTTGGTGACCGCCAGCGAGCTGGCCAGCCCCTTGACCGCGTCCTCCAGCTCCTGCTCGGGGAGGATGACCGGGCCGGACGCGCCGGCCATCATCACCATGTTGCGGCGGGTCGCGCTGCCGTAGAAGGCACTCACCGCGCCGGTCTCGTTGCGGACCTCGGACTTCATGTCGCGGACCATCTGGTCGGCGATCCGGCGCAGCTCCGGGTCGGTGCTCTTGGACCGGCCACCGAGGGTCGTCGGCGTCACCAGCCGGATCGGGCCGGGGTCGTCAACCTCATCGGAGGGGGTTGGGTCGGGGGTCGGGCTCTCCGTCTCGACGGGGGTGGGGCTGGGGGTGGGCGAGGTGGCGGCGGTGGGCGTCGGCGTCGGCGTTGTCGGATCGTCGTCGCTCAGGGCGACCCAGGTGAGACCGCCGCCGCCGAGGCAGAGCACCAGCAGGCCGGCGAGCCCGAGCGTGAGCAGCAGCGGCAGCTTCGACCGCTGCGGCGCGGGGCCGTGCGGCATCCCCGGCGGGGAGCTGTACGGCGCACCGCCGAAGCCGGCGTACTGCTGCGGGGCGGGCTCCGGGTAGCCACCGGGCCGGGGTGCGCCCGGGTAGCCCGGCTGCGGGCCGGGGTAACCGGGCTGGGGGGCTCCCTGGTAGCCGGGCTGCGGGGCCGCCGGGTAGCCGGACTGCGGCGCGCCGGGGTAGCCGGCGGGCGGGCTGGACTGCGGCATGCCGGGATAGCCGGACGGCGGGGTGCCGGGCGGGCCGGACTGCGGGGCGGCGGGGTAGCCACCCTGCGCCGGGTCGGGCTGCGACCAGCCGCCGTACTGCGGACCGGGATAGGGATCGGCCGGCGGACCGGACTGCGGGTCGGCCGGCCAGCCGCCGGGCTGCGGGGTCGGTGCCGCCGGGTACGGCGTGGTGGGCCAGCTGCCACCCGGCGGCGGGGTGTGCGGACCATCGGGCGGTGCGGACGGGCCGTCGGACGGAGGCGGGTAGTGACCGGTGGGCGAGCCGTGCTCCGGCTGCCCGGACCAGGGATCGACCGGCGGTGTGGTCATCAGATCAGCTCCAGGCGAGGGTGAGAACGCGTGATCGTAGCCAGACGGAGCCCGGCCGCGCAGCCCCCCGAGTCTGACGAGGGTACGCAAACGGCGATCGCGGTGGCACGACGCCCCGGGGGAGGACGTCGCCGGCCACCGCGATCGCGGGGGAGCGGGGATGACTCAGTCGCGCAGGCTGGCGACCCCACGCGGCAGGAAACGCTGCCCGGTGACCCGCTCGGCGGTGCCGGTCCGGTCCAGGTACGGCGTGACCCCGCCCAGGTGGAACGGCCAACCGGCCCCGAGGATCATGCACAGGTCGATGTCCTGCGCCTCGGCGACGACACCCTCGTCGAGCATCAGCCGGATCTCCTGCGCCAGCGCGTCGAGCGCGTTCTGCCGGACCTGCTCGCCGCTGATCGGCTGGTCACCGACGACGAGCAGCTTGGCCACCTCGTCGTTGATCCGGTCTTCGACGACGATCGGCTGACCCGATTCGGCGATCCGCCGGAGGTTCTCGCTGACGACGAACCGGTCCGGGTACGCCGCGTGCAGGGTGCCGCCCACGTGGTAGGCCACGGCCGGCCCGACCAGCTGGAGCAGGGCGAGCGGGCGCATCGGCAGCCCCAGCGGGTCCAGTGCGCTGTCCGCCACGTCCAGCGGGGTGCCCGCGTCGACGGCGGCGAACACGGTGCCCAGGAAGCGGGTGAGCAGCCGGTTGACCACGAACGCCGGGGCGTCGGAGACCAGCACCGACGACTTCTTCAACTGCTTGCCCACGGCGAAGGCGGTGGCCAGGGTGGCGTCGTCGGTCCGCTCGCCCCGGACGATCTCCAGCAGCGGCAGCACGGCGACCGGGTTGAAGAAGTGGAAGCCGACCACCCGCTCCGGGTGCTCCAACTCGGCGGCCATCGCGGTGATCGACAGTGACGAGGTGTTGGTGGCGAGCACCGCCTCCGGCGAGACGATCTTCTCCAGCTCGGCCCAGACCTGCTTCTTGACGTCCAGGTCCTCGAAGACCGCCTCGATGACGAAGTCGGCGTCGGCGAAGACGGACTTGTCGACCGAGCCGGAGACCAGGCCGTACAGCTTGGCGGCGGTGCCCTTGTCCATCCGGCCCTTGCTGACGGCCTTCTCGATCTGGGTGTGCACGTAGCCGACGCCCTTGTCGACCCGCGACTGGTCCAGGTCGGTCAGGACGACCGGCACCTGGAGGCGGCGGGCGAACAGCAGCGCGAGCTGGCTGGCCATCAGGCCGGCGCCGACGATGCCGACCTTGGTGACCGGCCGGGCCAGGCTCTTGTCCGGCGCGCCGGCCGGCCGCTTGGCCCGCCGCTGCACCAGGTCGAAGGCGTACAGGCCGCTGCGCAGCTCCTCGGAGAAGATCAGGTCGGCCAGCGCCTCGTCCTCCGCGGCGGTGCCGGTGGCGAAGTCCGCGTCCTTCGCCGTCTCCAGCAGGTCCAGCGCCCGGTACGCGGCCGGGACCGCGCCGTGCAACCGCTGGTCGAGGGTCTGCCGGGCGAAGTACAGCACGCCCGCCCACATGTCCTTGTCGACCTCGGGTCGGGTGACGGTGACCGCGCCCCGAACCACCCCGGCGGCCCACTCCAGGGACCGCTCCAGGAAGTCGGCCGGCTCCAGCAGCACGTCCGCGATGCCCAACTCGGCGGCCTGCTTCGGCTTGAGCATCTTGTTCTGCATCAGCGGGTTCTGGATGATCACCTGGGTGGCGGCGGGGATGCCGATCAGGTTCGGCAGCAGCTGGGAGCCGCCCCAGCCGGGGACCAGGCCGAGCGAGACCTCGGGCAGGGCCAGCGCCGCCGCGCCACCGGACAGCGTCCGGTAGTGGCAGTGCAGGGCCAGTTCCAGGCCGCCGCCCATCGCCGCGCCGTTGACGAAGGCGAAGGTCGGCACGGTGCTGTCCTTCAGCCGGGCGAAGACCCGGTGGCCGAGCCGGCCGATCTCCAGCGCCTGCGCCCGGTCCGCGAGGGTCGGCAGGCCGACGATGTCCGCGCCGACACAGAAGATGTACGGCTTGCCGGTGACCGCGATGAACGCCGGCTCCGCGGCCAGCGCGGCGCTGATCGCCTCGTCGAGGCTGGCCAGTCCGGCCGGGCCGAAGGTGTTCGGCTTGGTGTGGTCGAGACCGTTGTCCAGGGTGATCAGGGCGGCCGGCCGGTCCAGCCCCGGCACGCTCACCTGACGCAGCAGCGCCCGGGTGACGACCTCGTTCGGTGCGACCAACGCGCTCACTGGGTCTTCTCCGTTCGCGACTGCGGGACTCGCAAACCCGGCTCGTTCCTCGCGCTCACTTGACGCCCTCCCAGTTCGGGTTCTCCCAGATGACCGTGCCGCCCATGCCGATGCCGATGCACATCGCGGTGACGCCGTAGCGGACCTCGGGGTGCTCGGCGAACTGCCGGGCGAGCTGGGTCATCAGCCGTACGCCGGAGGAGGCGAGCGGGTGACCGATGGCGATCGCGCCGCCCCACGGGTTGACCCGGGGGTCGTCGTCGGCGATCCCGAAGTGGTCGAGGAAGGCGAGCACCTGCACGGCGAACGCCTCGTTCAGCTCGAACAGGCCGATGTCCTCGATGGTCAGCCCGGCGATGCGCAGCGCCTTCTCGGTCGACGGGATCGGGCCGATCCCCATCACCTCGGGTTCGACGCCGACGTAGCCGTACGACACCAGCCGCATGGCGACCGGCAGGCCCAGCTCGCGGGCGGTGGCCTCGTCGGCGAGCAGGCTGGCGGTGGCGCCGTCGTTGAGGCCGGCCGCGTTGCCGGCGGTGACCTTGCCGTGCGGGCGGAACGGGGTCTTCAGGGTGGCCAGCTTCGCCAGCGAGGTCTCCCGGGGCGCCTCGTCGGCGGTGGCCAGGCCCCAGCCGCCCTCGGCGTCGCGGATCGCGACCGGCACCAGGTCGTCCTGGAGCTTGCCGTCGGCGTACGCCTTGGCGGTCTTGAGCTGCGAGGCGAGCGCGAACGCGTCGGTGCGCTCCCTGGTGACGTGCGGGACCCGGTCGTGCAGGTTCTCTGCGGTGGCCCCCATCACCAGGGCGGACGGGTCGACCAGCTTCTCCGCGATGATCCGCGGGTTGGGGTCGACGCCCTCGCCCATCGGGTGCCGGCCCATGTGCTCGACGCCGCCGGCGATGGCGATGTCGTACGCGCCCATGGCGATGCCACCGGCGACGGCGGTCACGGCGGTCATCGCGCCGGCGCACATCCGGTCGACGGAGAAGCCGGGCACGGTCTTGGGCAGGCCGGACAGCAGGGCGGCGGTGCGGCCGATGGTGAGGCCCTGGTCACCGATCTGGGTGGTGGCGGCGACGGCCACCTCCTCGACCCGTTCCGGGGGCAGCTGGGGGTTGCGGCGCAGCAGCTCACGGATGCAGCGGATCACCAGATCGTCGGCGCGGGTGTTGGCGTACATGCCACCCGCCTTGCCGAAGGGGGTACGGACACCGTCGACGAAGACGACATCCCGAACTTCTCGGGGCACTTGGAGCCTCCTCTTCGACCACGACCCGGCCGCAGCGCCGCGGACGGCGGCACGCGGCGGGCGAGGGTCGGCCGGCACTGGCGTTTCCCGAGGAATGCTACTCGCCAGTAACCATGGCCGTCACCACCCCTGGTGTGGCCCACACCACACCCGGCCCGTCGGAGGTCAGGGCCGGGCGACGGGCAGCAGGGCCTCGGCGAGCGCGGGGAGCAGGAGGCCGAGCTGCCACTCTCGGGCGCCGTAACCGCGCAGGGTTTCCGTGACGGTGTCCACGGTGATCTCGTCGGGCGGCTGCCAGGCCAGTCGGCGGACCGAGTCGGGGGTGATCAGGTTCTCCGGGGGGAGCCGGTGCTCACCGGCGACCCGCACCACCACCTCCCGGCACCGGGCCAGCCGGCCGGCGGCCACCGGGTCCCGCTCCGCCCACCGGTGCGGCGGGGGTGGCCCCTCCACCGTCGGGGTGACCGGCAGCGCGTCCTCCGCCAGTTGGCGGGCCTCGTCGAGCGCGACCAGCCAGGTGCGGGCCAACCGGCGCACCGACCGGCCCCCGAATCCGGGCAGGGTCAGCAGGGTCTTCTCGTCCTTCGGGTCCAGCTCGGCGGCGGCGATGATCGCCGAGTCGGGCAGCACCCGGCCGGGAGCGGCGTCGCGTCGGACGGCGATCTGGTCCCGGGCGTACCACAGGGCCCGGACCCGCGCCTGCGCCCGCGACCCGCGCACCCGGTGGATGCCGGAGGTCCGCCGCCACGGCTCCGCCCGTACCCGGGGCGGGCGGGTGGCCCAGGTGATCAGCGCGGCGAACTCCTCCGCCGCCCACGGCGACTTGCCCTGCGCGTGCAACTCGGCGTCGAGCGCGTCGCGCAGGTCGACAAGCATCTCGACGTCCAGCGCGGCGTACGTCAGCCAGGACTCGGGCAGCGGCCGGGTGGACCAGTCCGCCGCCGAGTGGTGCTTCTCCAGCGTGTAGCCGAGCAACTGCTCGGTCAGCGCGGCCAGGCCGACCCGCTCGAAGCCGGCGAGCCGGGCGGCCAGTTCGGTGTCGAACAGCCGGCGCGGACGCAACCCCACCTCGGCCAGGCAGGCCAGGTCCTGGCTGGCGGCGTGCAGCACCCACTCGGTGTCGCCGATGGCCTCGTCGAGGGTGGACAGGTCGGGCAGCGGCAACGGGTCGATCAGCGTGGTGCCGGCTCCCGCCCGGCGCAGCTGGACCAGGTAGGCCCGCTGGCTGTAGCGGTAGCCGGAGGCGCGCTCGGCGTCCAGGGCCACCGGGCCGGTGCCGGCCGCGAAGCGGGCCACGACCTCGTCCAGCTCGGCGGCCGTCGCCACCGGCTGAGGGGTGCCGTCACGGGGTGCGGTCAGCGGAACGGGCCCGCCGGTGGGCTGCTCGGTGCCCGCGTCCGCCGGCTCCGCGACGGCCGGGGGCGGAACGTCTGCCGTGCGGCTTTCGGCGGCCCGACGGCGCAGGGGTGGTTCGTCGGTCACCTGACAACCCTAGTGCGCCCGGCGATGTGGTGTGCGCAGCCGGTCCGGTGTGTGTCGTCCGGGTGTCCGGCGGAGGTCCGGACGGTACGGACACCCACCTCGCGCCGGGTACGTTCGCGCCCACCCGGGACGTCCCTGTCGCGTTCAGGACATTCTCGTGTGGCTCGGGCGTGTCGCGCGGTCCGTGCGGGGTGTGGGACGTCGGGCAGCGGTCAGGCCGCGCCGGCCGGCCGGCGTTCGGAGAGCGCGGTGACCCCGGGCGGCGGCAACCCCGCGGTGGAGGCGAGCAGGGCGCACCAGGCCGACAGGTGGGCGGCCAGATCCTCGCCGAGCGGTGTCCAGGACGCCCGGATCTCGACGTCCCCGGCGGCGGGCGGACCGGCCAGGTCGCCGAACCGGGTCGAGACGGTCTGGGTGACCGTGCCCCCGGCCGCCCGGTAGCGCGCCTCGTGCGCCTCCAGGGCATCGGTGAGCCAGGTCCAGCCCACCCCCGGCAGCAGCGGATCGGCGGCCAGGTCTACCTCCAGCTCGGCGGTCACGTAGGTGACCAGCCGCAGGCTGCCCTGCCAGGCGTCGTGCCCGGCCGGGTCGTGCAGCAGGATCAGCCGGCCGTCGGCCACCTCGTCGTCGTCGCGCAGCACGGTGGCGGAGAGGGCGAACGCGTACGGCGCGAGCCGCTGGGGCGCGCCGACCTCCTCCAGGACGATCTCCTCCCGGGGGGTGACCGACCGCAGGCCGGCGACCGCGCGGGCGAACGTCTCCGGGAGCGCGATCGGGGGGGCCATGACCGGCAGCCTATGCCGACGCGCCGTCGCCCGCCCGGATGGCGCGCCGAAGCGTCAGCGCGTCCGTGTCCCGCCGACGTCCGGCCGGGTGCGGGACGTACGGACCACCGGGCCCGGGGTGCCGGTCACACCTGGCGGCGCTGCCCGTCGGTCCCGACCGGGTGCGTGGCACGATGGTCGCGATGACCACCGACACCACGGGCACTGCCGCCCGAGACGGAGAATCCCGCCGCAGCGGGCCGGCCGACTCGCCCTTCGTCCGGGCCTGCCGCCGGGAGTCCGTCCCGCACACCCCGGTCTGGTTCATGCGCCAGGCCGGCCGGTCCCTCCCGGAATACCGGGAGATCCGGGCCAACGTGGGGATGCTCGACTCCTGCCGCCGGCCGGACCTGGTCGCCGAGATCACCCTCCAGCCGGTCCGCCGGCACGGCGTCGACGCGGCGATCCTGTTCAGCGACATCGTCGTTCCGGTCGCCGCGGCCGGCATCGACCTGGACATCGTGGCCGGTACCGGGCCGGTGGTCGCCGAGCCGGTGCGCACCGCCGGGGACGTGGAGCGGATCCGCCGGATCGACCGGGCCGACGTCTCCTACGTGGACGAAGCGGTGCGGCTGCTCGTCGCCGAACTGGGCGACACCCCGCTGATCGGCTTCGCCGGCGCGCCGTTCACGCTGGCCAGCTACCTGGTCGAGGGCGGGCCGTCGCGCACCCACGCCAAGACCAAGGCGATGATGTACGGCCAGCCGGAGCTGTGGCACGCGCTCTGCGCCCGGCTCGCCGAGGTGACCCTGTCGTTCCTGCGGGTGCAGATCGACGCCGGCGTCTCCGCCGTGCAGCTCTTCGACTCCTGGGCCGGCGCGCTGTCGGAGGCGGACTACCGCCGGTTCGTGCTGCCGCACTCGACCGCCGTGCTGTCCGGGCTCGCCGACGCGGGGGTGCCCCGGATCCACTTCGGGGTGGGCACCGCCGAGTTGCTCGGCGCGATGGGGGAGGCCGGCGCCGACGTGGTCGGGGTGGACTGGCGTACCCCGCTGGACGTGGCGACCCGCCGGATCGGCCCGGACCGGGCGGTCCAGGGCAACCTCGACCCGACCGTGCTGTTCGCCCCCTGGCCGGTGATCGAGGCCGAGGTGCGGCGGATCGTCGCGCAGGGCCGCGACACCCCCGGACACGTGTTCAACCTCGGTCACGGCGTCTTGCCGGAGACCGACCCCGAGGTGCTCACCCGGGTGGTCGCGCTGGTGCACGAGGTGTCCGCGCGCCGGGCCGAGCAGGGCTGACCCGTGGGCGCGCGGCCGTGGCGGGTGGCGGTGGTCGGTGGCGGGATCACCGGCCTGGCCGCCGCGGTCCGGCTGCGCGACCGCGCCCCCGCCGACACCGAGATCACCGTGTACGAGCAGTCCGGCGCGCTCGGTGGCAAGCTGCGCACCGGTGAGCTGGCCGGCCGACCGGTGGAGTTCGGCGCGGAGTCCTTCCTGATGCGGGACCCGGCCGGGGGTGAGTCCGCCGCGGTGGCCCTGGCCCGCAGGCTCGGCCTGACCGGCCAGATCGTGCACCCCACCGTCGGGCAGGCCGCGCTCGTCGTCGACGGTGGGCTGCGCCCGATCCCCGGCGGCACGCTGGTCGGCGTACCCGGGGATCTGGCGGCGGCGGCGACGGTCGCCACGCCGACGGCGGACGCCGACCGCGACGGCGGCCGGCCGCTGCTCGGCGCGGACCAGGACGTCTCGGTCGGGGCCCTGGTCCGGGCCCGGTTCGGCGACCAGGTGGTGCAGCGGCTGGTCGACCCGATGCTCGGCGGGGTCTACGCCGGCCGGGCCGACGACCTGTCCCTGGTCACCACCATGCCGGCGCTGGCCCGTGCGGCCCGGGTCGAACACACCCTGGTCGGTGCGGTCCGGGCCGCCCAGGCCGCCGCACCCCGCGCCCCCGGCGCACCGGTCTTCGGCACCCTGGCCGGCGGGCTGAGCACCCTGGTCGAGGCGGCGGCCACCGCCAGCGGGGCGACGATCCGTCGGCACGCGGCGGTCCGCGAGCTGACCCCGGTCGGGAACGGTTGGCGGCTCACCGTCGGCCCGACCCGGGACCCGGAGTTGGTCGAGGCGGACGCGGTGCTGCTCACCGCGCCGGCCCGGCCCACCGCCCGGCTGCTCGCCGGGTTCGCCGCCGAGGCGGCGACGACCGTCGGCAGGCTGGACTACGCCAGCGTCGCGCTGGTCACCCTGGCCCTGCCGGCCCCGGCGTTGCCCCGGCTCTCCGGCTTCCTGGTGCCCGCCACCGAGGGGCTGCTGATCAAGGCGTCCACCTTCTTCACCACCAAGTGGGGGCACCTGGCCGCGCCGGACGGGCTGGCCCTGGTCCGCGCCTCCGTCGGCCGGTACGGCGAGGAGACCTCGCTCCAGCTCACCGACGACGACCTGCGCGCCACCGTGCACCGGGAGCTGACCCGGGTGCTCGGGGTGGCGTTGCCCGAGCCCGTCGCCGGCCACGTGCAGCGCTGGGGCGGCGCGCTGCCCCAGTACCCGCCCGGCCACACCGCCCGGGTGACCGCCGTCCGGGCGGCGCTGCGCGCGTCGCACCCCACGCTGGCGCTGGCCGGCGCCGGTTTCGACGGGGTCGGCATCCCGGTCTGCGTCCGCTCCGGCGAGCGCGCGGCCGGGGAGATCATCGAAGCACTGGGAGGATCGGGGTCATGACCGAGCAGACGACCGAGCAGACCAACGCGGCCCGGCTCAAGGAACTCAACGCCACCGTCCGGTACACCATGTGGTCGGTCTACCGGGCCACCGGCGGGCTGCCGGCGCTGCGGGAGAACGTCACCGGTGAGGTGGAGTCGCTCTTCGAGGAGCTGGCCGGCAAGGACGTCGTGGTCCGGGGCATGTACGACGTGGCCGGGCTGCGCGCCGACGCGGACGTGATGATCTGGTGGCACTCGTCGTCCAGCGACGCCCTCCAGGACGCCTACCTGCGGCTGCGCCGGACCACCCTGGGCCGGGCGCTGACCCCGGTGTGGTCCCAGCTGGCGCTGCACCGGCCGGCGGAGTTCAACAAGAGCCACATCCCGGCGTTCCTCGCCGACGAGGCGCCCCGCCCCTACCTGTGCGTCTACCCGTTCGTCCGGTCCTACGAGTGGTATCTGCTGCCGGACGCGGAGCGGCGGGAGCTGCTGGCCGAACACGGCAAGATGGCGCGCGGCTACCCCGACGTACGGGCCAACACGGTCGCCTCGTTCGCCCTCGGCGACTACGAGTGGATGCTCGCCTTCGAGGCCGACGAGCTGCACCGGATCGTCGACCTGATGCGGGACCTGCGCGCCTCCGGCGCGCGCCGGCACGTCCGCGAGGAGGTCCCGTTCTACACCGGCCGGCGTCGCTCGGTCGCCGACATCGTCAACTGCCTGGTCTGACACCCGCCCCGCCGCCCCGGGTCGCGCCGCCCCGGGTCGCGCCGCCCCGACGGGCAAGATCGTGCTCGATCAAGGATGGAGTGGCCTCCGTGCAACGGGAGGCCACTCCATCCTTGTCGTTGCGTCTTCCTTACGGTGTCCCGACCGGTCAGAGGGTCGCGGTGCAGACCGGGGTCGGGCTGGTGCCGCTGCCCGACGCGAGGAAGCCGAAGGTGGTCTTCCCCCCGGCGGCCAACGCGCCGTTGTAGGAGGCGTTGCGGGCGGTCACCGTCGATCCGCTGCTGGCCAGCGTGGCGTTCCACACCTGGCTGACCTGCTGGCCCCCGGAGTACGTCCAGTTCACCGTCCAGCCCTTGATCGCCGAGGAACCGGCGGTCACGTCCACCTCACCCTGGAACCCGCCGTTCCACGTGGTGGTCACCCGGTAGGTGGCGGTGCAGGCACCGGCCGGCGGCGGCGTGGTCGGCGGGGCGGTGGTCGGCGGTGCGGTGGTGGGCGGCGCGGTGGTCGGCGGCGGAGTCGTCGGCGGCGCGGTGGTCGGCGGGGCGGTGGTCGGCGGCGTGGTCGGGCCGCCGCCGAAGTCGACGTCACTGCACAGGTAGTACGACTGGTCCAGGTGGCTGGCCTGCCACACGGTGTAGACGATGTGTCGACCGGTACGGCCCGGCGCGTTCACCGGGATCTGGATCGACACGCCACCGGTGTCCTTGTCCCACTGGGAGGCCGGCGTGTTGCCGATCTGCCCGGCCAGTTCCAGGTCGTTCCAGCCCAGCGGCGTCGTCAGCGCGTTGAAGCCCTGCTTGGTCACGTACACCCGCATGTAGTCGGCCCCGTGGCTGGCCTGGTCGAAGAACTTCAGTCGGAAGCTGTTCGCGACCGACGCGGTCTTCCAGGCGCCGACGGTGTCCAGGGCCTTGTAACGGCCGTTCTGGGTGCGCCCGCCGCTGCACAGCTGACCGTCCGGGATGGCACCCTGGTGGTTGCCGGCGACACCCTCCCGGAACAGGCCGTTCCAGTTCCACATGGCCTGCGGGTCGGCCTGCCAGGCCTGCCAGCACATCGGGTCCTCGGTGGCCATTCTCGGGTTCTGGAACTCGGCGCCCCAGCGCTCCCAGCAGCTGTGGGCGCGGTACCCCGGGTTCACCACCGCGCCGTGCGCGGAAGCCGAGTTGGCCAGGGCGGTGGTGAGCAGCAGCGCGATGATCGCGCCGATGGTGAGCAGCGACCCCGCGAGCGCGGTGGGTCGTCTGCGTAGGACGGTGGACATGGAGCCTCCGAGGTGAAGGGGTCGGTCGAACGACGCCCGGACGGCCGGGAGTTGCCCCTCCCGTGCCTGCTGTGCGGCTCCCACGACGGCTCTACCCGCAGGCTTGCATAGGAAAGCGGTATCCGTCAATGTTTCGGTGGGTTGGTGGGTCGTGCCCCCCGCACGTGCTCGTGCCGGGTCCGGCCCCTCTCCCGGGCGGTCGGGCCCGGGGTCCCGGATGGGCCGGTCAGTGCTCCCGGCGCATCGGCAGGTGCGGGATGCCGTCCTCGACGTACTGCGGCCCGGTCGCCGTGAAGCCGTGCCCGGCATAGAAACCCGCCAGGTGGGCCTGCGCCTCCAGCACGCACGGCCGGTCGCCGACCAGCCGCAGCGCCTCGGTCATCAGTCGGCCGGCGAGCCCGCCGCCGCGGGCCGCCGGTGCCACCACCACCCGACCGATCCGCGTCACGCCGCCCGGGTCGGCCAGCAGCCGCAGGTACGCCAGCACGTCGCCGTCGCGGGGCGGAGCGCCGTCGTGGGGCAGGGCGTCGTCGTGGGGCAGAGCGCCGTCGTGGGGCAGGGCGTCGTCGTGGGGCGGAGCGCCGCGGCGGGTCAGCCAGAGGTGCCGGGTGCCGGGTTCGACGTCCCGGCCGTCCAGCTCCGGGTACGGGCAGCGCTGCTCCACCACGAACACGTCGATGCGTAACCGCAGCAGGTCGTGGAAGGTGTGCGCGCCCAACTCGGTGAACGTGGCGACGTGGACGTCGACGGTCTGAGGTGCCATCCTGCGATGTTAGGCGGACCCGTCACCGCCTGCTCTGCTGCCTGGCCGGGGCCGCTCTGCCTGCCTGCTCTGCTGCCTTCTCTCGCCGCCCTGCGCTGTCGCGGCGTCGTCCTCCGTCGCGATGTCGGGCTGCGGTGGGTCAGGCCGGGCGGGCGCCGACCGCATCGCGGATCTCGGCTCCCAGGGCCTCCACCGCACGGGCGCAGTGCGCGCAGCAGAAGAACCGGCCGCCGACCTCCACGCCGTGCCCAATGATCTTCACCTGGCAGTGCTCGCAGATCGGCGCGAGCTTGTGTGCCGCGCACTCGAAGCTGTCGAAGGTGTGCACGTCACCGCTGACCGTGCGCACCTCGAACGCCATCCAGTAGTCGTTGCCGCAGACCTCGCAGGTAGCCACCTGTCATACCTCCCGAATCGGACATCTACCCCCAGCCTGCCGCTTAGGGGCCGCAAGGGGTGGTAAATGCCCTGAAATGGGTCGGTTCGGACGGCGTTTCCTGCGGCGTGTCGGGTTCAGCCCGGGTTCGGCTCCAGCCGGATCGAGACCGAGTTCACGCAGTGCCGGGTGTCCTTCGGGGTGAAACCCTCGCCGTGGAACACGTGGCCCAGGTGGCTGTCGCAGCGGGCGCAGCGGATCTCGGTACGGGCCATGCCGAGGCTGTGGTCCTGGATCTCCTTGACCCGGCCCGGGATGGCGTCGTCGAAGCTCGGCCAGCCGCAGTGCGAGTCGAACTTGGTGTCGCTGGAGAACAGCTCCAGCCCGCAGGCCCGGCAGTGGTAGACACCTGCGGTCTTGGTGTCGACGTACTCGCCCGTGAAGGGGCGCTCGGTGCCGGCCTCGCGCAGCACCCGGAACTCCTCCGGGGTCAGCCGGACCCGCCACTCGTCCTCGGTGCGGGGCAATGCGTTCTCGTCAGGACTCACCGGCCAACCGTACGCCGGATGTCGGGGGCGTCGCATATGGTCGCGCCATGGCGGGCAGCGCGAAGGCGACGGCGACCGAGGTCGAGGTGGCCGGGCACACCGTCCGGCTGAGCAGTCCGGATCGGGTGATCTTCCCGGGGCGCGGCTTCACCAAGGCCGACGTCTTCCACTACTACCTCTCGGTGGGCGACGGCATCATGCGCGCCCTGCGGGACCGGCCGACCACCCTGCAACGCTTCCCCGACGGGGTCGAGGGGGAGGCGTTCTATTCCAAGCGGGTGCCCACCCGGGGGGTGCCACCGTGGGTGCAGACCGTCGGGATCACCTTTCCCAGCGGGCGCGGTGCCGACGAGTTGCGCCCGACCGACCTCGCCCACGTCGCCTGGGCCGCGCAGATGGGCACGGTCGTGTTCCACCCCTGGCCGGTCCGGGCCGCCGCCGTCGACCACCCGGACGAGCTGCGGGTGGATCTCGACCCGCAGCCCGGCACCGACTTCGCCGACGCGGCCACCGCCGCCGCCGAGCTGCGCGGCATCCTCACCGAGCTGGGTGTCACCGGCTGGCCGAAGACCTCCGGCGGCCGAGGGCTGCATGTCTATCTGCGGATCGCTCCGCGCTGGACGTTCACCGAGGTGCGCCGGGCCACCATCGCGCTGGCCCGGGAGCTGGAACGTCGTCGTCCCGAGCTGGTCACCACCGCCTGGTGGAAGGAGGAGCGCGGGCAGCGGGTCTTCGTCGACTACAACCAGATGGCCCGGGACCGCACCATCGCCTGCGCGTACTCGCTGCGCGCCAACGCCCGGGCCACCGTCTCCACCCCGGTGACCTGGGACGAGTTGCCCGACATCGACCCGGACGACTTCGACCTGCAGACCGTGCCGCTCCGGCTGGCCGAGCGGGGTGACCCGCACGCGGGCATCGACGACGAATCCGCCGACATCACGCCTCTGCTCGACTGGGCGGAGCGGGACGCGGCGCAGGGCCTGGGCGACCTGCCCTATCCGCCGGACCATCCGAAGATGCCCGGGGAGCCGAAACGGGTGCAGCCCAGCCGGGCGAAGCGCCCGGCCGACGAAATCGCCGGCTGAAAAACGGAAATCCCGCCGGCTGTCGTTAGGCCGGCTGCCGCTGTTTGTGCGAATCACTTGCCCGAGGTGCCACTCCCACGCGTGAAAATGGCTTTCCGCCCGACTCTTTCCGGTGCTGATGATTGCGCTCGTGCGGTCGCCACGCCTACGGTCGAATATGAAAGGTGGGATGCGCGGAAGTCGGCTGCACTCGTGTGACCAGGGCATACGCCCTCGCTGTGGGGTGCGTGCCGGTGGGCGGCTCCGATTCATCCGGCCGGACGCGGGCACCGGACAGGGGATTCACCATGGCGGCCACGACGAGGAAAGCGCAGCGGGTCGGCGGAACGCCGCGCCGGCATTCCGTGATCCTGGAATACCTCAAGATTCTGCCGGCCGTACTCACCGGGGTGGCGGCGGTCCTCGTCGCCCTCACCGGACTGCTGACCCTGCTCGTCAGATAGCTTCCCGCACGTGCTCGTCCGGGCGATCCCCATTCGGGTTCGGCGGGGGCATCCGGGTGATGCGGGCTCCGGCCTCGGTCGGGCTCCGGCCTCGGTTGGGCTCCCGCTATGAGGTGGGGGTCAGGTCCGGGCCGGCTTGCGGTTCGTATTCCGGATTCGGCTCCGGGTCCGGGCTCGGGCTCGGGCTGGTGTACGTCGCCGGCACGGGTGCGATCCCGGCTCGGGTGGGTGGTCGGGCCGTCCAGGCCAGGAAGCGGTCGAACAACTCCGCCGGGCCCGGGTGCGGATTGAGTCGCACCAGGTTGGCGGTGGCCTCGAACAGTTGGCTGGCCAGGTAGATCGAGAGCGCCACCCGGTCGCACCGGTACTCCATGGTCAGCAGTAGCCGGGCGGGTTGACACGGCACGGCGCGGCGCACCTCCGGCACCGCCACAGCGGACGCATCGGCGGGTGCGCGCCGGCCGGCCGCCGCTGCCGATCATGAATAGGCGAGACGTTCGACGTATGGGACATCCCACCACGGTTGCCATCGCTGTTGCTTCTGTCAACAGCCTGCGCAGTTGTCGGAGTCGAGGCGGCTTCATGCTGTCATCGTCAACTCGTGGACCTCGTCGGCGTCTCGGAGATCAGGGCGATGCTGGGAAGCGTTTCCCGGCAGCGCGCCTCCGTGATCGCCAATCAGCGGAACTTTCCGGAACCCGTGGCGGTGCTGGCGATGGGCAAGGTGTGGCGGAAGTCCGACGTTGAGGCGTGGATCCGCGAGCACCGGCCGGAGCTGACGAAGGACTGATCCCGTTCGTCGGGCAGTGGTCGGCGCGGCTGGTCGGGGAGTGGCTGTCGGCCTGGGTGATCAACTCAAGTGGGCCGATGTTGCGGTATGCGAGCCACTGTGACGCCGCAATATCGGCCCACCTGAGTTGATCACCACAGGCGGCGGTGCGGCGGGCGGTGGTCGGCGCGGCTGGTCGGGGAGTGGCTGCCGGCCTGGGTGATCAACTCGACGTCGGTGACGTTGCGGTGTGCGGGCTGCGGGGACCGCGCAACATCGGCCCCCTTGAGGGGATCACGGCGTCAGCGTCCGGCGGCGATCGCCTCGACGGCCTCCTTGGCGGTGCGCAGGTCCACGCCGGTAGCCTCCCGGTACGCCTTGATCGCCTTGATCTTGTCGCCCCGGGCCAGGTGGTCCCGTACCCCGGGCAGGGTCGGCCCCCGGTCGACGATGCCGAGGTGATCCATGATCAGCCGCTGTCGACGCTCGATCTCCACCAGCCGGAAGGAGCCGTCTCCCCGGCCGTCGCGGCGGGGGAGCTGCAACAGCAGCGCCAGCACGAGGGCGGTGCTCGACAGGATGAGGGCGATTTCCATGCCGCCGATCCAACCAGATCGACAGCGACCCGGACGACCTCGGCTCCGGCCGGGCGCGGAGTCCGGGCGGCCCCGGTCGGTCGGGCGGCCCGGAGTAACGATCATGTAACGGGTGCGAACCTTTCCCGCCGGGTCACCGCTCTTGGTCTCCGTCGGCCCGACCCCGGGCCCCGGGAGGCAACGGATGAAGTTGGTGTGGAGGCGGGCCCACGAGGCACGCGGGCTGCTGCTCGCGGCGGTGGCTGCCGCGCTGGTGGCGATCGCGCTGGTCACCGGGCTGGCCGACTACAACCGGCGGGCCGTCGACGCCGGACAGCGCACCCTGATCGCCGCCGCGCCCGTCGAGGAGCGCAGCCTGCTGGTCAGCGGCTCCGGCGGACGTGACCACGCCGAGTTCACCAGCCGGGACCGTGCCGTCCGGGACGGCTTCCGCGCCGCCCTCGGGGACACCCCCGTCCGGGTCGCCGGCGCCCGTTACGGCACCGGGCGGGAACTCACCGGCGACCTCGGCCCGGGCATCCGCACCGGGAAGGAACCGGTCTTCGCCACCCTGGCCACCCTGGACGACCTGCCCGGGCACGCCGACCTCGTCGACGGCGCCTGGCCCACCGCCGGGGCCGGCCCGCTCCAGGCCACCCTGCCGGAGAAGGTCGCCGGGGCGCTCGGTCTGCGGACCGGTGACCGGGTCCCGATGCGTGACCGCAGCGCCGACCGGCGTACCGAGGTGCTGCTCTCCGGCACCTGGCGGCCCCGTGACCCGGCCGACCCGTACTGGCGGCTCGCCCCCGGGCTCGGCGTCGACCCGGACACCGACGCCTCGCACGGGCCGTTCGTGCTCGACCCGGCCGACTTCGCGACCACCTTCCCCGGCTCGGTCTCCGCCTCCTGGGTGGTCGCGCCCGACCTGGCCGCCGTCGGGGCCGACCGGCTGCCCGCGCTGCGCCGGGCCGTCGCCACCGCCGCGACCGAGGTGCCCGAGACGGCCGGGCTCGGCTCGTCGGCACAGGCGGTCACCACCCTCGACCGGCTGATCGACCGGATCAGCCGGGCCGACCTGGCCGGTCGCTCCGCGCTGGCCACCCCGCTGCTGCTGATCGTCGTCCTCGGCGGATACGCGTTGGTGCTGATCGCCGCCCTGCTGCACGAGGACCGCCGCGCCCAGACCGCCCTGCTGCGGGCCCGCGGCGCGGCCCGCCGGCAGCTCGCCGGCCTGGCCGCCCGGGAGGCGACCCTGGTGGTCGTCCCGGCCGCCCTGCTCGGGCCGCTGCTCGCCGGAGAAGCGCTGCGCCGGCTCGCCGCCGGCGGCCCGGTCGACCTGGGCCGCGCCGTCGGTGGCGGCAGCTGGGTCTGGGCGGCCGCCCTCGCCACCGCCGTCGGCTGCCTCGTCGCCATGGTCGCCCCCACCCTGCGGGGCGCGGGCACCTATGTGGCCGACCTGGCCGCCCGGTCCCGCCCCGATCGGGTCGCCACGGTCAGCCGGGCCGGACTCGACCTGGCCCTGGTCGCCTTCGCCGTGCTGGCCTGGGTGCAGCTGCGCAGCTACTCCTCACCCCTGGCCGGTGCCGGCAACGACCTCGGAATCGACCCGCTGCTGGTGGCCGCGCCGACGCTGGGGGTGCTGGCCGGGGCCGTGGTGGCGTTGCGGCTGCTCCCGCCGGCCACCCGGTTCGCCGAGCGGTTCGTCGACCGACGGCTGTGGACCGCGACCATCTTCGGGATGTGGCAGGCCGGCCGGCGTCCGCACGCCGGGCCGGTGCTGCTGCTCGCCCTCGCCGTCGGCGGTAGCACCCTGGCCTGGTCCCTGGTCGCCACCGGGGAACGGTCCCAGGTCGACCAGGCCGACCACACCGTCGGCGCGGACCTGCGGCTGGTCGAGCGGAGCGGGGTCGCCCCCGTCGACCGGGCCGCCGCGCTCGCCGCCCTGCCCGGGGTCGACCGGGCGCTGCCGGCCTGGCGGGACGACATCCGGGTCGGCCGGGACGACCGGCAGGCCACCGTGCTGGGCCTGGACACCGCGCACGCCGCCGAGGTGGTCAAGTTCAGCGACCGGCTCGCCGACCGGCCCGCGCGGGAACTGTTCGCACCGCTGGCCGCCGCCCGGGAACCAGCCGGCGGTGTGCCGCTGCCGGCGGACGCCCGCAGCCTCACCGGCACCGTCCGCACCCCCGTCGACCAGGCCGTCGTCCCGCACCGGATCGCCGTGTCGGTGCTGCTCACCCGGGCCGACGGGGTGGCGTACCGGCTGCCGGTGGCGGGCACCGGCAGCGACGGGCGGGCCACCGGGTTCCGGGTCACCCTGCCGGCCGTCGACGGGCTGCGACTGGCCGGCTTCGAGGCCGACGGCGGGGACGTGGCCGGCACCACGTACGCGCTGCAGGTACGCGACCTGCGCACCGTCGGCCCGGGCGCCCGGTCGACCGCCGTCGCGCTCACCGGCCGGTGGCAGGTGGCCGCTGCCGAGTCCGCCGGGCAGAGCAGTGTCACGGTGGCCGGTGCCGGGTTGACCGCCACCCACCCGGTCGGGTTCCTCGCCGGCGGCCGGTACGCGTACCAGCCGTCGTCCCGCTTCGCGGTGGTGCCGGACGGCCCGGACACCGCCGTGCCGGCGCTGATGACCCCCGCCGTGCGGGCCGCGCTCAACGTCCGGCCCGGGGAGACCGTGGTGCTGGCGCTGTCCGGGGTCTCCCTGCCGGTCCGGCTGGTCGGGGAGGTGACCGCGCTGCCCGCTACCGCCGGCGACGGCGTGCTGTTCGACCTGCCCGCTGCCACCGACTGGCTGATCCGCCACTCCGGCACCGTCCGGCCGGTGCCCGAGTGGTGGTTGCGGGTCGACCCCGCAGCGCACGCCGAGGCGACCCGGGCCGTCGCCGCGCTGCCCGGGACGACCCTGCTGGACCGCCGGCAGGCCGCCGCCGTGGCCGCCGACGACCCGTACTGGCAGGGTGCCCGGACGGGGTTGCTGGCCGCCGCCCTCGGCTCGGTGCTGCTCGCCCTGGTCGGCCTGGTGGTGGACGTCTGGGCCACCGCCCGGCACCGGATCGGTGAGTTCTCGGTGCTGCACACCCTCGGCGCGTCGCCCCGGCTGCTGGCCCGGGCGCTGCTCGCCGAGCAGACCTTCCTGGCCGGGATCGGCGTCGGCGTCGGCCTGCTGCTCGGCGCGGCGGTCGGGGCCACCATGGCACCACTGGTCGTGCTCACCCCGGCCGCCGGGCGACCCGTGCCGGCCCCGGCGTTCGCCCTGGCCTGGACCCCGATCGGATGGACCGTGGCGGGGCTGCTGCTGGCCGCGTTGGCCGGCAGCGCGGCGATGGCCACCGGCCTGCGGCGGCGGGTCGCCGTCGCCCGGCTGCGCAACGGGGGAGACCGGTGAGGACCTCGACGATCGGACCGCTGCACCAGGGGGAGGACCAGCGATGAGCATCGGTGCCGTGATCCGTCGGGTACGGGCCCACAGCGGGCAGTTCCTGCTGCTGGCCGCGTTGATGCTGGTGATCGCCCTGCTGGTCGGCGGGGTGCCGAGGGTGGTCAACCGGTTGGCCGACCAGGGGCTGCGGGAACACCTCGCCGCCGAGCCCGCCGCCCGCCGCGACCTGACGTACGCCACCCGTCCCGGCGTCGGCGCCCCGCCGGTGAGCAGCCAGGCGGCCGAGCTGGACGCGCTCCAGCAGCGGATGCCCGCCGACGTGCGGGCCGCCGTGGCGCAACGTTGGTATGCCGCGCAGACCCCCGAGGACCGGGTCACCGGCCCCGACCTGGCCCGGGGCAACTACCTGGTGCACCTCGGCCTGCGCGCCATGCCCGGGGTCGAGGCGGCGGGCACCCTGGTCGAGGGACGCTGGCCGGACGAGGCGGCCGCCGCCGACGCCCCGGTGCAGGTGGCCCTGGCCGCCGACATCGCCGGCCGGTTCGGGCTGCGGGTCGGCAGCCGGCTCCTGCTCGCCCCACCCGACGAGGAACATCCGCCGACCCCGCTGACCGTGGTCGGGTTGTTCCGGGCCGTCGACCCCACCGACGGCAGTTGGGACACCCTGCCCTCGGTGCTGGAGGTGGCCGAGCCGGAGGGGGACGGCCAACCGTTCATCCTGGTCGGGCTGGTCTCCGTCGCCGCGCTGGACCGGCAGGCCGTCGAGGACCGGCCGGTGTCGTTCACCTGGCGGTACCGGCTCGGCGCGGACGGTATCGACGTCCGGCGCATCGACCGGCTCGTCGACGGGGTGCAGCGGCTGGCGCGGGCCAGCACCGGCACCGGCACGGAGCTGACCCAGGGGGTCGACGTCCCGCTGCGCGAGTTCGGTCGGGCGGTCACCTCGGCCCGTACCCTGCTCGCCGTCATCGGGGCCGGGGTGTTGGCGACACTCGCCGGGCTGGTGGTGCTGGCCGCCGCGTTGACCGTGCGCCGACGCCGCACCGAGTTCGTGCTGATCCGCGCCCGGGGCGGCGGGGTCACCACCGGCGTACGGCGCAGCCTCGCCGAGTCGCTGCTGGTCGTCCCGCCCGCCGCCGGGCTGGGCTGGCTGCTCGGCGGCCTGCTGCCCGGTGCGCCCGGCGGCACCGGGCCGCTCGCCGTCGGCGCGACCGCCCTGGTCACCCTGGCCCTGCCGGTGGCGACGCTGGTCGTACCGTCCGGGGTGGTCGGGCGGCGGGACCTGGGCCGGCTGCGGCCGTCCGCGCGGCGGGCCACCACGGAGGCCGCCCTGGTGCTGCTGGCCGGGCTGGCGGTGGTGCTGCTGCGGCGGCGGGGCCTCACCCCCGGGTCGGTGGACCCGCTGCTGGTCTCGGTGCCGGCGCTGGTCGCGGTCGCCGCCTCGGTGCTGGCGCTGCGGCTGTATCCCTGGCCGGTGCGGCTGGCGGGGCGGCTCGCCGCGCGTACCCGGGGAAGTGTGGCCTTTCTGGGCACGGCCCGCGCCGGTCGGGCGGCGGGGGCCACCCCGCTGGTCGTGGTGGTGCTCGCGGTCGCCACCGCCGCGTTCTGTGCCGTGATCGCCACCGGCATCGAGGCCACCCGCGACGACGTCGCGACCCGGGCGGTGCCGGCGGACGCGCTGATCCGGGGCGACCGGCTCGCCCCGGACACCGGCCCGGCGCTGGAGCGGCTGCCCGGGGTGCGGGCGGCCACCGGGCTGGTCGACGAGTCGGCGCAACGCCTGGCGACCGACGCCGACGGCACCGACGCCCGGCTGCGCGACACCAGTGTGCTGCTGGTCGACGGGCCCGGGCTGGCCCGCACGGCGCGGGCCGCCGGCCGGGACGTCCCGGTGCCCGGCCCGCTGCGCGACGCCCGGCCCGGTGCCGGGCCGCTGCCGGCGGTGGTCTCACCGGCGGTCGCCGCCGACCTGGCCGACGCCGGCCTGCGGTCCGCCTTCATCACCGTGCAGGGCCAGCGGTACGAGTTCACCCCGGTCGACACCGTCGTCGACTTCCCGCTGGCCCGACCGAACACCACCCGGTACGTGGTGCTGCCCTGGCAGGCGCTGCCCCGGCGGGACAGTCCGCCGGTGCCCACCGGATTCCTGGTCGCCGGCGACCGGCTCGACGCCGGGGCACTGCGTCAGGCCGGCGACGAGGGACAGCACCGCTACCAGACCGGGGGAGCGGTGACCGGCCGGGAACGGCCCCGGGGGGTGGCGGTGGAGACCTGGTCACAGACCCGGCTGCGGCTGGGCGGCGGTGGTGCGAACGGGTTGCTGGCGTTCGGGTTCACCGCCGGTGCGGTGGCCGGCGGGGTGTTGGCCCTGCTCGCGATCGCGTTCACCGTGCTGGCCGGGGCCCGCGCCCGGGGCGAGGTGCTGTCCCGACTGCGCACCCTCGGTCTGTCCCGTCGGCAGTGGCGGGGTTTGCTGCTGGTGGAGCTGTCCCCGCTGGTGGGGGTGTCGGTGTTGACCGGCGCACTGGTCGGGGCGCTGCTGCCGGTGCTGCTCACCCCGCTGCTCGGGCTCGCCGCGTTCACCAGCGGCACGCCCGTGCGGGTGGGCTTCGCGCCCGGTCTGGTCGCCGCCACGGTCGGGCTCGGCGCGGTCGCGCTGGGCTTCGCCATGGCGGTGGAGGCCCTGAACAATCGTCGGATGCGCCTCGGCGAGGTGCTCCGGCTCGGAGAGGAGAGCTGAGATGACCACGACCGCGGAGAATCCCGTCGTTCCCGATCTGGCGGACCTGCAACGCCGGGCGGCGCAGCGGGCGGCCGAACGGGCCGGTGGGCAGGACCGGCTGCGGGGGCACATCGTCTGCGACGGCCTGGTCCGGATCTTCAAGACCGAGGGCGTCGAGGTGGTCGCCCTCCAGGGGCTGGACCTGGTGATCGACCGGGGTGAGCTGGTGGCGATCGTCGGGGCGTCCGGCTCGGGCAAGTCGACCCTGCTCAACATCCTCTCCGGGTTGGACACGCCGACGGCGGGGATCGCCCGGGTGGCCGACTACGACCTGCTGGCGCTCTCCGCCCGCCGTCGGTTGCGCTACCGGCGGCACACCGTCGGATTCGTCTGGCAACAGACCGGCCGCAACCTGCTGCCCTACCTGACCGCGCGGGAGAACGTGGAACTGCCGATGCGGCTGGCCCGCCGCAGCGGTGGCGGCCGGGCCCGGCGGCGGCGGGCCGACGAGCTGCTGGAGCTGGTCGGGGTGGGTTACTGCGCGGACCGGCGTCCCGGGCAGCTCAGCGGCGGTGAGCAGCAGCGCTGCGCGGTCGCGGTGGCGGTGGCCAACGACCCGGAGGTGCTCTTCGCCGACGAGCCGACCGGTGAGCTGGACGAGGCGACCGGTGCGGAGGTCTTCGCGGCGCTGCGCGCCATCAACGCCGAGCTGGGAGTGACCGTGGTGGTGGTCACCCACGACCACGCCGTCGCCGACCAGGTCCGCCGGACGGTCGCGATCCGCGACGGCCGGACCGCCTCCGAGGTACGCCGGACCGCGCGGATCGGCACCGACGGCAGCACCGAACTGGTCAGCGAGGAGTACGCGGTGCTGGACCGGACCGGCCGGATGCAGCTCCCGGCGCCTTTCGTGGCGGCCCTGGCGCTGCGGGACCGGGTCCGCCTCGATCTCGCACCCGATCACGTGCAGGTCCGCCCCGGCGACCGGACGCCGGACCAGAACGGGAGTGACGCATGAGCGAGCAGGTTTCCGCCGTCCAGGCCGCCGAGGCGGTCACCGACGAGGTGGTGCGGGTCGAGGGGGTGAGCCGGACGTTCGGCCGGGGGCGGCACGCCGTGCACGCCGTCCGCGAGGTCTCCTTCACCGCCGGCCGGGGCGAGCTGGTGGCGGTGCGGGGCCGCTCGGGTGCCGGCAAGACCACCCTGCTGAACCTGGTCGGCGGGCTGGACCGGCCGGACGCCGGCCGGGTCCGGGTGGCCGGGCACGACGTCACCGGTGCCGGCGAGGCCGAGCTGCTGCGGCTGCGCCGGGGGACGGTCGGGTTCGTGTTCCAGACCTTCGGGCTGGTGCCGATCCTGTCGGCGGCGGAGAACGTCGGGGTGCCGCTGCGGCTGGCCCGGGTGGCGGCGGCGGAACGTGAGGAGCGGGTGTCGGTGTTGCTGGAGCTGGTCGGTCTGGGCGGCCACGCCGGGCAGCGCCCGTACGAGCTGTCCGGCGGGCAGCAGCAGCGGGTCGCCGTGGCCCGGGCCCTGGCCAACGAACCCGACCTGCTGATCGCCGACGAGCCGACCGGTCAGCTCGACTCCGAGACCGGCCGAGCGATCATGGACCTGCTCCGCGCGGTGGTGCACGCCCGGGGGATGACCGCCCTGGTCGCCACCCACGACCCGGCCCTGATCGAGGTGGCCGACCGGACGCTGACCCTGCGCGACGGCCGACTCGTCGACGACTGACGCCGCGCCACCGGCCCTGGGCGGCTTGACCCTGGGCGGCTTGACCCTGGGCGGCTTGACCCTGGGCGGCTTGGCCCTGGGCGGGCCGGGCCGGTTCAGAGGGTGAGCTTCATGCCCTCGTGGCTGGCCACGAAGCCGAGGCGCTGATAGAAGCGGTGCGCCTCGGTCCGGGACTTGTCGGTGGTGAGCTGCACCAACCCGCAGCCCCGCCGACGGGCCTGGTCGATCGCCCAGCTCATCATCGTCATGCCCAGCCCCTGGCCACGCAGGTCGGACCGGATCCGGACCGCCTCGACGAGCGCCCGCTCCGCCCCGTGCCGACCCAGCCCCGGGATGTAGGTGAGCTGGAAACAGCCGACGACCTCCCCGGCGCGTTCGGCCACCACCTGCTGGTTGCGCGGGTCGGCGGTGATGTCGGCGAAGGCCCGCTCGTACGCCTCGTCGACCTCGGCGTGCTCGCGTGCCCGGCCGAGCACGTCGTCGGCGAGCAGGGCGAGGACGGCGGGCAGGTCGGCCCGGACCGCCTCGCGGAGGATCACGTCGGTCATGGCCGGCAGCCTGTCACAACGATCCTGGTCGATCGCCGGGCGGAGGTGGCGGCCGGGAGGCAGCATGGTGCGGCATGGAGCCGTTGTTGTTGCCGTTCCGGTGGGTCTACCGGGGCCTGGTGTACTTCGCCAACTCGCCCCGGACGCTGATCACGTCCTACCTGTTGATGATCGTGGTGGCCGGGGTGATCTACGGCCAGGTGGAGCACCGCAGCGCCGCCGACGCCGTCTGGTGGGCGGTGGTCACCGCCTCCACCGTCGGCTACGGCGACATCTCGCCGACCAGTTGGCAGGGGCGTGTCCTGGCCGCGCTGTTGATCTCCACCATGGTGCTGCTGGTCATTCCGCTGATCACCGCGCACTTCGCCAGCCGGCTCATCGTCGATGACGACGCCTTCGAGCACGTCGAGCAGGAGGAGTTGAAGAACGACATGCGCCGGATGCGGGCCCTGCTGGAGGAGTTGGCCGCCCGGCAGGGCATCGTGCTGCCGGAGTTGCCGCCCGCCCCGGCCCCACCGGACCACGCGGCCCTCGTCCGGCAACGACTGCGGGGACGCCGCAACCGCCGTTGACCGCCCGGCAACGGTCACCGCCCGGCGACGGGCCCTGGTCGGCGGTGGTCACCGCCCGGCGGTGGGTCACCGGCCAGTGGTGGTCACCGGCCAGTGGTGGGTCACCGGCCAGTGGTGGTCACCGGTCGGCGGCGGGCGGGCGGCCGGTCGTCCTTCCGGTCATCGGGCGGGGCAGCGCAGTCCCTCCCGGGGGACGGTCAGCGAGATCAGATAGGCGTCCACCGCCTCGGTGATGCAGCTGGTCTGCGGATAGGCGGTGTGTCCCTCGCCCTCCCAGGTGAGCACCCGGCCGACGCCCAGCATCGCGGCCAGCCGGGCGGTCTGCTCGTACGGGGTGGCCGGGTCGCCGGTGGTGCCCACCACCACGATCGGTGGCGCACCGTCGGCCCGACCGGTCGGGTACGGGTCCCGCCCGCCCGGCCACTCGACGCAGCCGAACATCCCCACCGCCAGGGCCGGCCCGAACAGCGGGTACTTCTGCCGCCACTGGGACTGCAACTGGCGGATCTGGTCGACGCTGGGCTTCTCGGTCTCGTCGGCGCAGTTGACCGCCAGGTTGGCGTCGAACAGGTTGGTGTAGCGCCCGTCCTCGCCCCGCCCGGCGTACGAGTCGGCGAGCTTGAACACGTCGGTCGGGTCGCCGTCGTCGAGCCGGTCGATCGCCCGGGCCAGCTCCTCCCAGCCCGACTCGGTGTAGAGCGAGGAGATCACCGCGTAGAAGACCCAACCGGAGGTCGCCTCCCGCCCGCCGGCACCGCGCACCGGGGAGACCTTCGCCTTGTCGATCGCCGAGGTCACCGCGCCCCGGGCATCCGGTGCGATCGGGCAGCGGCCGGCGTTGGCCGCGCACCAGCGGTCGAAGTTGCCGAACGCCCGCTCGAAGCCCCGGGCCTGGCTCTCCGAACCGGCCACCAGCTGCTGCTGCGGGTCCACCGCGCCGTCGAGCACCAACGCCCGGACCCGCTGCGGATAGAGCTGGGCGTAGGTCGCGCCGAGCAGGGTGCCGTAGGAGTAGCCGAGGTAGGTGAGCTTGTCGTCGCCGACGGCGGCCCGGACCGCATCCATGTCCCGGGCGGCCTGCTCGGTGCCGTAGAGCGGGAGCTGGTCGCCGTACCGGTCGCCGCACCCCTGGCCGATCCGCCGGTTGAGCGCCTGGTAGCCGTCGAACGACTGCTGGCTGCGCGGGTCGGGGTCGAAGCCGAAGCTGGCGTCCAGGTCGGCGTCGGAGATGCACTTGACCGGGCTGGACCGGGACACTCCGCGCGGGTCGAACCCGACGATGTCGAACCGGTCGGTGACCGCCGTGGGCAGCCCCCCGAACGACGGCCCGAACGACAGGTAGACGGCGGTGTCCACGCCGGACCCGCCCGGCCCGCCCGGATTGATCACCAGGGAACCGATCCGGTCCCGTTGCTTCGACGACCGGGCCCGCAGCAGGGCGATCTCGAAGGTCTCGCCGCTGCCCGGCCCGGCGGTGGCCCCCGTCCCGGTGCCCCAGTTGCGGGGCACCGCGATCCGGGCGCACTCGTAGCGCATGCCCGGGGCGCCCCGACCCACCAGCTCGTCGGCCACCTCGGGGCAGGCCCGCCAGGTGGGGGCGTTGCCGGGTGCCGCCGCCGCCGAGTCCTCGGTACGCGGGGCGAACGCCGGCATCGTGCACCCGGTGACGAGCAGCGCGCCCGCGACGAGCCCGGCCAGGGTGAGCCGGACCTGGCGGATCCGGTGGGCAGTGCGGGTCACCAGCGGGCCTCCATGATCGTGTGCCAGCCAGGCTACGCCGGGGTGCCGGCGTCCGGGGGCAGGGTCACCGCCGGATCACCCCGGAGCACCTGGTCGACGTCGAACCGCACCGGGCGGTCCAGTTGGTCGTAGCGGCAGGAGCGGGGATCACGGTCGGGCCGCCAACGGACGAACCGGGCGGTGTGCCGGAACCGGTCGCCCTCCATCGCGTCGTAGCCGACCTCCATCACCAGCGCGGGCCGCAGCGGCACCCAGTCGAGGTTCTTGGTGCCCGTCCAGCGGCTGACCCCGCCGGGAATGCGCTGGCCGCGCTCGTGGTCGCCGTGCACCCATGGGTGCTCCTCCTCGCCCTCCCGGTAGGGGGCCAACTCGTCGAGCAGCTCCTGCCGGCGGGCCATGGTGAACGAGGCGCTCACCCCGACGTGGTGCAGCACCCCGGCCTCGTCATAGAGGCCGAGCAGCAACGAGCCGACCACCGGCCCGGACTTGTGCCAACGGAACCCGGCCACCACCACGTCGGCGGTACGGGCGTGCTTGACCTTCGCCATCAGCCGCTTGCCCGGCTGGTAGGTCAGGTCGGCGGGCTTGACGATCAGCCCGTCCAGCCCGGCGCCCTCGAACACCTCGAACCAGCGCCGGGCGGTCTCCGGGTCGGTGGTGACCTGGGTGACGTGCACCGGTGGCCGGACCCCGGCCAGCGCCCGCACCAGGTGTTCCCGCCGGGTCGGGTAGGGCTGGTCGACCAGCAGTTCGTCGTCGAGGGCAAGCAGGTCGAAGGCGACGAAGTCGGCCGGGGTCGTCTCGGCGAGCAACGCGACCCGGGAGGCGGCCGGATGGATCCGTTGGGCGAGCTGCTCGAAGTCGAGTCGGGGCTGACCGTCCGGACCGTCGCGCCGGATCACGATCAGCTCGCCGTCGACCGCGCACCGCTCGGGCAACTGCGCCCGGACCTGCGCCACCACCTCGGGGAAGTAGCGGGTCATCGACTTGCCGCCCCGGCTGGCCAGCTCGACCTCGTCGCCGTCGCGGAACACGATGCAGCGGAAACCGTCCCACTTGGGCTCGTAGGTCAGGCCGGGATCGGTGGGTAGGCGGGCCACGCTCTTGGCCAGCATCGGCTCGACCGGGGGATTGATCGGCAGGTCCACGGCGACCAGTCAACCAGACACCACCGACAGTGGTGAGGCAGATCACTGTCGGTTCCGGTCCGGCGTGTCCCCGTCCGTACCTCCTGTCCCGCGGATGCGGATGCGTTTCCGCAGCTCAGAGCTACCGTCGCGGGGTGGAGTGGCAGTGTGGTTGCTGCGGGCGCTGGCGGGTCAGCGTCGAGCTGGTCCGGGGTCGGCACCGCTACCGCCTGGTGCACCGCTATCCGGCCCGCTTCGGCGGCGGCAAGAACGTGCTCGGCGAGGCGGGCACCGTCGCCGAGCTGGCGGAACTGCTCCACCGGCACACCCCGCTCGACCTGGCCGACCTGCGCGAGGCCGGCTGAGTCCGGCGGCCGGACCGGTGCCGCCGACACCGTCGGGAGGGCGACCGGAGGGTGGCCCGGTCACGATTGCTCCGGCACCCTCGTCTGGACCCGGGCGGCACGCGGGTGCCGCCGGTGGAGCCACGGAGGCGGCATGCGGTTCGAGACGGCGACCGAGATCGACGCGGACATCGACACGGTCTGGGCGGTGCAGACCGACATCGATCGGTGGCCCGAGTGGACCGACTCGGTCCGGACCGCCCGCCGGGGTGAGGCCGGGCCGTTGGTCCTCGGCGCCACCGCCTGGCTGGAGCAGCCCCGGCTCCGTCCGACGTACTGGCGGGTCACCGAGATCGACCCGCCCCGCTGCTTCGTCTGGGAGTCCACCACCCCGGGGGTGCGCAGCCGGGGCGAACACCGGATCGTGCCGCTGCCCGACGGTCGGGTCCGGGTGGAGCTGGCCCTGGTGTTCACCGGCCCGCTCGCCGGGCCGACCGGCTGGCTCGGCGGCCGGCTGGTGCGCCGCTACCTGCGGCTGGAGGCCGACGGGCTCCGACGGCGCTGCGAGGCCGGCTGAGCGGTGGGGGCCGTCGGTCCGGGCAGGCGGCCGGGTCGCCGGTCGACGTCATCGGTCCTAGGCTGGGCGGGACCCAGGGAGGCGCGGTGTCCGAGTTGACGTACCCCGAGGTGGGTGCGACCCGACGGGGGCCGCTACCGGCGGGCTACCACCACCTGCGGCACACGTTCCGGATGCCGCCCGGCAGTTTCCTGGTCGCCGCCGAGGCCGTGCTGAGCTGGCGGCTGCACCGGGCGGCCGGGGTGCGGATGCGCACCGACGCGCCGTGGGCCGCGCCCGGCATGCGGGTCACCCCGGGGCTCGGGCTGGGTCCGCTGCGGGTGTGGGGGCCGTGCGAGGTGGTCTGGGTGACCGAGGGCGATCGGGAGGCCGGCTTCGGCTACGGCACCCTGCCCGGCCATCCGGAACGCGGGGAGGAGGCGTTCCTGGTCCGCTGCGACGACGACGGCAGGGTCAGCTTCGAGGTCACCGCGTTCAGCCGGCCGGACCGCTGGTTCGTGACCGCCGCCGGGCCCGCCGGCCGCGCCGTCCAGCACGGGTACGCGCGCTGGCTGGCCCACACCCTGCGCCGCCTCTGCCGGTAGGGATCGACCTACCAGGGAGGTAGGTCGACCAGGTGCAGCACGACAGCGCCCTACCAGGTGTCGTGGAGCGGGGTACCAGTCCTGATCCAATGATCTCTCGGAGGAGATCCGGGATGCCGGCAGCTCGACGAAGGATGAGGACATGAAGAGCTTCATGACTGCGGAGCAGATCGCCCACCGGACCCGGCGCGCGGTCGACTCGGCCGTCCACGCCGGGCGCGCACAGGGGCTCGTCGTGACCGACGCCCGGGTGCTCTACGACGCCTTCTCCGTGGTCGTGCACCTCGCACCGGCTCCGGTCGTGGCCCGGGTGCCCACGGTCCTGCCGCACTATGCGGACCTCGACAGTGTGTCGGGTCGGCAGCGGGCGGAGCTGGCCGTGACGGCGTGGCTCGCGGACCGGGGCATGCCGGTCATCGCGCCCAGCTCCCTCGTGCGCCGGGAACCGGTGCGGCACGACGGCTTCTCGATGACGTTCTGGCAGTTGATCGAGCTGGCCCCGGCCGCAGCACCCGACTACGTGGCGAACTGCGGCCTCATCCCCGCGCTGCACGCCGCCCTGCGCGACTATCCGGGTGAGTTGTCCTTCCTGTCTGCGGCCGAACCGCAGTTCATCGAGGACGGCCTCAGGATGCTCGACGGCCGGCCCGAGCTCATCGACCGGACGGACCTGGACCGTGCCCGCCGGGAATGGCAGGTGCTGGAACCTCCCGTGCGCTCCCGCGAGCTGTTCGAGCGGACGTTTCCGGGGGTCGACCTGCAACCCGTCCACGGAGACTCCCCGGCCGTGAACATCGTCGCCGGGGTGGACGGGCATCGCTACGCCGACTTCGAGATGGTGACGCTGGGGCCCGTCGAGTGGGACGTCGTCGGCGTCGGTCCGGACGGCGAGGCCGCCTACCGGCATGCGGCGCAGCGCCGGAACATGCGGCAGCTCGACGAGGACGTGCTGCGCTTCGTGACGGCGGTGGGGATGCTGCGCGGCATCGCCTGTCTCGCCCTGGCCCCCCAGTTGCCGATGCTGGCGGACGCCCTCGGCGGCATGCTCGACCAGTGGCGGTCGACGCCGTTCGCCGGTGGGCTCGGCTAGCAGCCGGTTGGCGGGGTCCGCCACCCGCGCATGCCCGGGGAGCGGCCGGCGGGCGGGCCGGTGGGTGGGCGGCCGGTGGGGCGGCCGCTCAGAAGCGGGCGAAGGAGCGGACCGGCATCCGGGGGCCGAACCGGGGCGCCTGGATGCCGGCGACGGCCAGCAGCAGGCAGACCCGCCCCCGGTGCCCCCGGAACGGGGCGAGCAGGCCGAGCATCCGGGCGTCGTCACCGCGTGGCTCACCGGCGAGCGCCCAGGCCACCGTGTTCGGCACGTGGTAGTCGCCGACGCTGACCGCGTCCGGGTCGCCGTACCCGATCCGGACCACCTCGGCGGCGGTCCACGGGCCGATGCCGGGGATCGCGGTGAGCCGCCGGGTCGCCTCCGCGCTGTCGACGCAGCGTTCCAGCCGGTCGGCCAGGGCGGCGGCCCGGCGCAGCGTGTCGGCCCGGCGCTGCTCCACGCCGAACGGGTGGAACACCCAGTACGGCGTCGCCGCCACGGTGGCCGCGTCGGGTGGTAGCAGCAGTGGCGGGAACGGCCCGGGCGCGGGCTCGGCGAAGTGTCGGACGGTCGCCGCGTACGCCCGGTACGCCTCCGTGCCGGTGACCTTCTGTTCGAAGACGGCGCGCAGCACCCGGGGGAAGAGTTGACCGGTGGCGGGCATCCGCAGCCCCCGGTGCCGGGCGGCCAGCTCGGCCACCAGCGGATGGGCGGCGGCCAGCTCGGCGAAGCCGGTCAGGTCGTCGCGCAGGCCGGCGATCGCGTCGGCCCGCTCGACCACCCAGTCGGCGCCCGGCCCGTGACCCTCGGCGATCAGCGTGCCGCCCTCGGGGCGCAGGGCCAGGGTGGCGGGACCGGTCGGGGTGCGGGTGGCCCACCAGAAGGTGCCGGCGGCGACCCGTGCGCACGGGTCGTACGGGCTGAAGGTGAGGGCCCGGACGGAGGCGGTGAACCGGTAGTCGGCCGGCGGTCGCAGCACCCGGCGCGCTGCCGGCTCGTCCCAGGTCACCCCGCCACTGTGCCATGCTCCCCGCCGGGAATCAGCCCGGTCCCCGGCCGGCATCCGGGCCACCTGCGGCGGACCCGGCGGTGGAACCCGGGGGCGGATCCAGGGGCGGAACCCGGCGGTGGAACCGGGGTGGAAATGGACGACACCGCCGACGTCCTGCACGTCGGCGGTGTCTCCATCCCGAAGCGGACCGGCCGCCCGAGCGGCCGTGGGTGCGGGGTTGGGGGGACCTTCGATGGCGCACGCCCGCTGGCGTGTGGCGCGTCCATCGCCCTTGTCCGCTCCGGGGGTTCGTGGGGAGGGTCCGGCGGGTGGTACCGCGACGCCGGCCCGGTTGGGGGCCGGCGTCGCGGCCGGGACCGTACGACGCTGCCGGTACGTCGACGGTCCTCATCCGTGACGGTGGCCGGCCGCGCCCTCCCCGGCTGCGACCGGCCACCGTGTCTCGGCTGAGGCGGGATCAGTAGGTGTAGTCCCCGCCGCTGTTCGAGCCGCCCGAGTCGCCGGCCGCCGGCGGGGCGACCGCCTTCGGGGTGCCGGTCGGCAGGCAGGTCAGGTTCTTCTTGCCGTTCGGGTCGACCACGAACCAGGTGCCGCCGACGCCCTGGCCCTTCCACTGGCCGGCCTTCTTGTCACCGATGTAGCGGTAGACCGGCCAACCACCGATGGTGATCTGGCGGGTGCCGTCCTGGCGGGTGACGGTGCCGACCTTGTCGTCGGAGACGCCCTGGAGCTGCGGGTTGCCGTCGGTCAGCGCGGGCGGCCAGACCTGCGCGCACTTGTCGACGCAGTTCGACGACGGCGGATCGTCGGAGTCCTTGTCGAAGCGGTAGAGGATGAAGCCCTCCTGGTCCACCACCACCTTGCCCATCCGGGCGATCTTCTTGCCGACGAGCTGGTCGGTCAACTGGACGTTGGCCGGGGGCGGCGCCTGGTCGGCGGCGGGGGCGCCAGAGGCACCGGGCGCTCCGGGGGAAGCCGAGGAATCCGGCTCGACCGACGCGGTGGGCTCGGCCGCGGCGACGGCGACCGGCTCGGCGGCGCTGGAGTTCGCTCCGTTGTAACCTGCGGGTGCGCAGGCCGTGAGTGCGACCACCGCGCTCGCGACGATGACGGTCGTCCGCTTGATCTTTGCCACGTGCCCTCCTCATTCTTGGCGGTTCACCGAGTAGTACGGAGCGTCCACTGTCAAGGTTGAACGATCGACAGTGGGCCATTTCACATCCGATCCGTTGAACCGTTCCGGTCGGCCGTACGTGTGCGCCAGCAGAGGCATCCTCCGGGCCGGAAAAGCCGAAACGGCGTCGACCCGGACCGGGTCGACGCCGTTTCGGCGGTTGTCTCAGGGAACGAGGGTCACCAGCGGACTCGCCACCCCGTTGGCGTCCACCGACTGCACCTGCAACTTCGCGATCTCACCGCGCGGCGCCGAGGTGGACGCCTCCAACTGGAGATTCTGCGGGTTGGCGGTGGTGCCGTAACCCGTCCCCGGCACCGCCCAGGTCGAGATCACCTCGGTGGTGTCGTTCTTACGGATCACCACCAGCCGGCAGGTGCGCGGGCCGGGCAGCCGGGTCAGGTTGAACCCGATCCAGGTGCCGTACTCCTTGCTGGCCAGCCACATGGTGGCCTTCACCCCGGTGCTGCCGTCGGTGGCGTCGAACTGGTCGCCCTCGATCTCGGTGCCACCCACCGACGGCCCCGACCGGGTCGGCTGCGGGCTCGCCGGCCCGTCCACCGGCGTCGAGCGGCTCGGCTCGGCGATCACCGGACCGTCACCGCCGACCGTACCGCCGAAGGTGGCCACCCCGACGCCGCTGAGCGCGCCGACCGCCACCACCGCGGCGGCCATCGAGAGCACCTGCCGGAACCGGGCCTTGCGCCGGTGGGTACGGACCGCGACCAGGGTACGGTCCAGCAGCCGCGGGTCCGTCGCGGTCTGCTCCATCGCCATCATCGTCTCGCCGTCGATGTCGGAGAGCAGCCCCACCACCGGGACCATGGTCTCCAACTCGGCGGCACAGGCCCAGCAGGTCGCGAGGTGCTCCTCGAACCGTTCGGTGTCCTGCACGTCCAGGACGCCGAGCGCGTAGGCGGCGACATCCATATGGTCTGCCCGGCTCATTCCGTCACCCCCCTCTCCTGTAGGGCTGTGCGCAGGGCGCGCAGCGCGTAGTAGACCCGCGACTTGGCGGTGCCCAGCGGCAGGCCCAACTCCTCGGCCGCCTCCGGCACCGTCCGACCGCGGAAGTACGTCGCCACCAGGATCTCCCGGTGTGACTGGCTCAACGTCCGCAGCGCGTCCGCCACCGTCATGGTGCGCAGCACCCGGTCGGTGCTGTCCGCCTCGGCGAACGCCGTCAGATCCCGGTCGTACGTCTCGGGCGGGCGGGCCTGCTCACTGCGGTGCTCGTCGATGGCGATCCGCCGGGCCACCGTGACCAGCCAGGGACGCAGCGAACCCTGCCCCTGCACGCCCAGCCGGTGCGCGTTGCGCCAGGCCCGCAGCAGCGTCTCCTGGACGATGTCCTCGGCGCGCTGCCGGTCACCACCGGTCAACCGCATCACGAACATCAGCAGCGGACCGGCGTGCTCGGCGTAGAGCAGCCGGACCAACTGGTCGGAGTGGCTCGCCTCCGGGGTCGTCGCCGGGGCCTGGTGCCGCCCAGGTGCCGATCGCGGAGTCACCGGGCCATTCTGGCGATCGGTGGGGCCGGCGTCGACCCCCCGGCTTGACCTCGACGCACGGGACTGCGGCTGGGCCCGGGCGAACATCCACCCTGGCCTGGCCAATTCGCCGTGCAAGCCGGCCGCGACCGCACTCATCCAGACCTCCTGCTGTCCACCGACATCAGCGGGCCCACGGGGAGGGCGCCGATCGTTGATACGGAACGGTCTTCCCCGCGGATCAACGGCGGACCGAAAAAATTCCTGGCGGCGGTGGGACGGAGCCGGTGGCGTCCGCGTCGGTGACCACCGCGGCGCCGGCCGCGAACCGGTCCAACTGGTCGCCGGCCAGCACCCGACCGGGGAACCAGTCCCCGGCCGCGCGTCGGGTCAGCTCCGGCACCGGCGGCTCGACCCGGCCCGCCACCAGCACCAGATTGCCGTGCCGCCGCCCGCGCAGCACGGCCGCGTCGCCGACCAGGGCGGCCCGGGGCAGCACCGAGCGGACCGTGGCCACCTGGGCACGGGCGTGCCGCAACGGGGGACCGTCGGCCAGGTTGGCCAGGTACCAGCCGTCCGGCGCGAGCACCCGGGCCACCTGCCCGGCGTACTCCGCGCTGGTCAGATGGGCGGGGGTACGCGCACCGGCGAAGACGTCGGCGACCACCACGTCGTACCCGGCGTCGCGGCTGGACTCCAGGGTGGCCCGGGCATCGGCGACCCGCACCTTGAGCCGGGGATCGGCCGGCCAGGGCAGTTCCCGCCGGACCAGCTCCACCAGCGCGCCGTCCACCTCGACGACCCGCTGCGTCGACCCGGGCCGGGTGGCCTGCACGTAGCGGGGCAGGGTCAACGCGCCGCCGCCGAGGTGCAGCACCCGCAGCGGCGTGCCGGGCGGGGCGAGCAGGTCCAGCGCCGCACCGAACCGACGGACGTACTCGAACTCCAGGTGCGTCGGGTCGGCCAGGTCGACGTGCGACTGCGGGGCGTCGTCGAGCAGCAGCGTCCACGAGCGGGGCCGGTCCGGGTCCGGCACCAGCTCGGCCCGGCCGGTGTCGACCGGCACGACGATCCGGTCGTCGCCACGGCGGCGGCCCATCAGCGGCACCTCCCACGATCGCGGCCCATCAGCGGCGCACCCCACCGCGGGTGGCCATGGTCAGGGCCCGGTGCAGCAACCGCGCGTCGCCCAGCAGCCCGCGCAGCCGCCGCTCCAACCCGGCGATCGGCACCAGGTTCTGCGGGGCCCGGGGGTCCTTGTACGGCGAGGAGGCGAACCGGGGCAGGGTGACCAGCGACAGGTCGGCCAGCGCGATCGCGTCCTGCGGTGCGAGGTCGGGCGAGCACTCCAGCCGGACGATCCCGGCCCAGGGCGCACCCACCGTCACCGGCAGCCGCAGATACCACGACCAGCCGCCCCAGGCGGTGCCGAGCCGGAACACCGGGGACCGCTGGCCGGAGCCCAGCCCGGTGACCACGGCGGTGAGCCGGGCGTCGAGATACTGGCTGTGCTGGGTCTTGATGTAGCCCAGGGTGCGCGGCAGCTGCCGGCGGGCCCGCAGCGGACCGTCCACCACCAGCAGGTCCCCGTCGGCGCGGGCGGCGTCGGAGACGGCCACCTCCAACGCGGTCAGCGGGGCCTGCACCGCCGCCGGCAGCTTGCTCAGCTCACCCGTGCCGCCGACCCGGTGCACCGGGTAGCGCACCTGCCCGCAGGTCACCTCCTGCGCCGACGGGCTGGCCGTGAACAGGCCCCGGCCCACCCGTGCCCCGGCCAACTCCGCCAGGCCGCGCTCCAGGTCGCAGCGGACCACCCCGGCCGCGTAGGAGGCGGCGATCCCCGGGTACGAGGCACCGTCCTCCTCGGCCGTCCACACGCTGGCGTCGATCCGGCGTACCCCGTCGACGAGCAGCACCACGGCGGGGGCGGCCACCCCCGGGCGTGGCCCGATCGCCTGCCAGTCCACCGCCGGCAGTTCCACGTCGGCGTCGACCTGGGTGCTGCTCGGCGTCACCGGCCCGCCCGGGGTCGCCTCGAACGACGCCCCGTAGGACGGGTCCCAGGCGTCCACGAAGAGCTGCGGCCCGGTCACGTCACCCTCCGCCGCTGCGCTGCGCTCCTCGCGCTCACCGGGCCTGCCTTTCGTTCGCGACTGCGGGGCTCCGCTGCGCTGCGCTCCTCGCGCTCACCGGCCGGTCCGTTCGACGTGGGCGGTGCGGGCGTCCTTGCGGACCTCGAAGCGCACCGGGATGCGCTCGGCCAGCGCCGGCACGTGGGTCACCACGCCGACCATCCGGTCACCCCGGGCGGCGAGACTCTCCAGCGTGGCGGCGACGATGTCCAGGGTGGCCGCGTCGAGGGTGCCGAACCCCTCGTCCAACACGATCGACTCCAGGCTGGCGGCCGTGGTGGACATCCCGGCGAGCTGTTCGGACAGCGCCAGTGCCAGGGCCAGCGACGCCTGGAACGTCTCCCCGCCGGACAGCGTCCGCACCCCCCGGCGCAGCCCCGCGTCGTGATGGTCGACCACAAAGAACTCACCCTTGTCGTGGACCAGGTCGTACTGCCCCTGGGACAGCTCCCGCAGGATCCCGGAGGCCCCGTCGACCAGCAGGTCCAACGCCTCGGCCAGCAGCCAACGCTCGAAGTTGTTGGCCCGCAGGTGCCCGGCCAACGCCCGCGCCGTCCGCGCCTGCCGCTCGTGCTCGGCGCGTTGTTCCCGCAGCTGGAGGGCCTGCGCGCGACGCTCGGTGATCCGCCGCAGGTCGGCCTCGGCCCGCTCGGCGGCCACCGCGACCGCCTGCGCCGGGTCGTCGGCGGGACGCAACCCGGCGGCGTCGAGCAGGCCGCCGATCCGTTCCTCGACCGCCTCGGCGGCCGACTGCGCCGCACCCACCGCGCCGACCAGCCCGTCGCGGTCGGCGCGTCGTCGCCCGGCCTGTGCGCCGGCCCACCCGACCAGGGTCGTCCAGGCGGCGGCCACGTCGTCCCGGTCGGCGGCCGGCGGACCGAACCGGGCCAGGCCGTCCCGGGTGGTGTCGAAGTCCCGCCAGGCGGCCCGCAGCCGTTCCTCGGCGGTGTCGGCCGCCCCCGGGCCCGCCGGGCGGCGTCCCGGCCGGTCCGCACCGCCGCTGCCGCCTCCTCCAGCGCCTGCCGCAGCCGGGCGTGCTCGGCGAGCTGGTCGCGTAGCGCCGCCGGGGTGGCCGCGCCGGCGAGCTGCCCGGCCAGCTCGGTCAGCCGGCCGCGCAGCTGGTCGTGCTGGGCGCGGAGCCGGACCAGCGCCCGGTCCTGCTCCCGCGCGGCCTTGTCCCGCTCGTCGACCAGCGCCTGGGCGGCTTTGCTGGCCGCCCGGGCCGTCTTGCCGGCCGCGGTCGCCGCGGCGACCGCGGAGCCGGCCGGCATCACCGGCACCCGGGGCACCGACTGCGCGCAGACCGGGCAGGTCGCACCGTCGACCAGGTGCGCCCGCAAGGCGACCGCCTGGTCGGTGGCCTTGGCCTCCTCGTGGGCCCGGAACGCCGCCTCCAGCTCGGCCTCGGCCCGCGCGGCCGCCTCCCGGGCCGCGCCGAGGGCCGCCACCGCCGTGTCGTGGGTGGCCCGCGCCGCGTCCAGCGCCACCCGGACCGTGTCGGCCTCGGCGGTCAACCGCTCCGCGTCCGCGTGCGCCCGCAGCAGCAGCCGCAGGGCGCTCTCGTCGCCCGCGCCGGCCAACTCGCCGCGCAGCTTCTCCTCCCGCTCCTCGGCCAGCGCCACGGTGCGGGCCGCCCCGTCGACCGCCGCCCGCGCGGTGCTCACCGTGCGGGCCACCTCGGCCACCCCGGCCGGGGCGCGTACCCCCGCCAGTCCGGCGAGATCGGCGTCGAGCGCGGCCAGCGCCGCCGTGGCCTCACGCGCCGCCGCCCACGCCCGCTCCCGCTCCGGTACGGCCGCCGCGACCGCACCGGACAGCTCACGGATCCGCTCGACCTGCGTGGTCGCGATGGCCAGCGTCTCGTCGTCGACGTCGGTCAACCCGCCGAGCACCCGGGCGACCGCCTCCAGCTTCGCCTCGGCCTGCCCGGCGCGTTCGGTGGCCCGCTTCTGCACGTTCTCGTAGACGCCGAGGCCGAGCAGGTTGACCAGGATCTGCTGCCGGGTGGCCGGCTTGGCGTGCAGGAAGTCGGCGAACTGCCCCTGCGGCAGCACCACGCAGGAGGTGAACTGCTCGTACGGCAGCCCGACCGCGTCCAGCACGGCCTGTTCCATCTCGGCCGGGGTGCCGGCCAACACCTCGCCCAGATCCTCCGGGCTGAGCCCGGTGTCCAGCTTGGTGATGTCGAACCCCGGCGGCATCAGCTGCAACCCGGCGTTGGCGGTCTTGACGGTGCCCCGGCCGTCCCGGCGGACCACCCGGGTCGCCACGTACCGGTCGCCGGCCGACTCGAAGACCAACCGGACCCGGGCCTCCACCGCCGACGGGGCGAGCGCGTTGGCCAACCCCCGGGTGCCACCCCAGCGGGGGACCGCGCCGTAGAGGACGAAGCAGATCGCGTCCAGCACCGTCGACTTGCCCGAGCCGGTCGGCCCGACCAGGGCGAAGAAGTCGGCGTCGGTGAAGTCGACGGTGGTCTCGTCACGGAAGACGGTGAAGCCGGCCAGATCCAGCCGCATCGGTCGCATCAGCGCTCCACCTCCTCCAGCAACTCGTCGAACAGGTCCCGTACCCCGTCGTCGTCGTGCCCCCGGCTGCCCAGGTAGTCGGCGAACAGCTCGCGGGGGGAGCGGCCGGCCCGCTGGGCGACCCGGGTGCCACTGCCCGGGGTGGGCAGCAGCTCCGGGTCGATCCGGATCTCCAACGCGCGGGGGAACAGCTCCTGCACCTCCTCCCGCAGGCCGGCCCGGGGCTGCTCCCGGACGAACACCCGCAGCCAGCCCTCGGGTGGGGTCGCCTCGGTCAACTGGGCGAGGGTGCCGCGCACCGTGCGCAGCGGCACCGCGGCCGCGACCGGGACCTCCCGGATCCGGGCGGCGGAGTGCGCGCCCACCTCGACCAGCGTCACCGAGCAGACGTTCTCCTGCTCGCCGAAGTCGACCGCGAGCGGGCTGCCGCTGTAGCGGACCGGGCACGGCCCGATCACCCGCTGCGACCGGTGCAGGTGACCCAGGGCCACGTAGTGCGCGGTGCCGGGGAAGACCGATGCCGGCACCGCGTAGCCGAGCACCGTGTGCGCGTCCCGCTCGCCACCGCCGGTGGTCGCCCCGACCACGGTGAGGTGGGCGGTGACCAGGTGCACCCGGTCCGGCTCGGTGAAGCCCTCGGTCAGCTTGGCCAGCACCCGGCCGAGGTGGTCGGCGTACGTCTGGGTGGCCTCGGCGGCGGTCAGGTCGTACATCTCCACCGCGCGGACCGCGTACCGCTGGGAGAGGAAGGGCAGGGCGGCGAGCTGCCAACGCTCACCGTCGGCGGTGACGCCGTCGATGACGTGCTCGGCCGGGTTCTCGCGTACCCCGCCGCGCAGGGTGATGCCGGCCGCCTCGGCCCAGGGGCGCAGCGCGTCCAGGGCGTGGCCGTTGTCGTGGTTGCCGCCGATCGCCACCACGTCGGCCCCGGTGCGCCGCAGCGCGGTCAACGCCCGGGTGACCAGCCGGGTCGCCTCCGGGCTGGGCGCGGCCGTGTCGTACAGGTCACCGGCGACGATCACCAGGTCGGGGCGTTCGGCGTGGGCGATCTCGATCACCCCGGCCAGCACCTGCTTGTGCTCCTCGGCCCGGGACTGCCCCTTGAGCACCTTGCCGACGTGCCAGTCGGAGGTGTGCAGGATCTTCATGGCTGCCAGCCCCCTAGAACGGGATGTCGTCGTCGGCGCCGCCCGAGCCGACCACGGCGAACGGGTCGATCGAGCCGGTGATCGAGCGCAGCGTCTCCGACGGGGCCCGGCCGGCCTCGGAGACCCGGGTCGCCCAGGCCGGGAAGGGGAACTCCAGGCAGAGCGGGACCGGGATGTCCGGCTGGTTGACGAACATCGTGCCCGGCTTGGCCAGCAGGGCGCGTTGCCGTTGGGCGGGTGGCAGGAAGCCGTACTCCGGGCGGGACGCCTCGGCCGGGTCGAGCCGGCCGACCACCCGGATCGCCGAGTTGGTGACGATCCGCCGCTCCACCTCGCTCGCCGTCTGTTGCGCGCCGACCAGGATCACCCCGAGCGAACGGCCCCGCTCGGCGATGTCGAGCAGCACCTCCTTGATCGGGGAGGAGCCCTCGCGCGGGGCGTACTTGTTCAGCTCGTCGAGGACGACGAAGAGCAGCGGCTTGGCGGTGCCGGCCTTCTCCTTGCGCTCGAACTCGCCGCGCAGCGTCACGCCGACCACGAAGCGCTGCGCGCGGTCCGGCAGGTTGTGCAGGTCGACCACGGTGACCTGGGCGCTCTCGGCGGTGTTGATCGAGTGCGGGCGGCGGGTGGCCAGGTCGCCCCGGATCAGCCGGCCCAGGTCCTTCTTGCTGCCGATCAGCCGGCGAGCGAAGGCGTTGACGGTGCCCAGGCCGACCGCGCTGCCCGCCCAGTCGCCCCGGGTCTCGTCGTCGTTGAGCTGCTCGACGACGTGGTCGACCAGGTCGGCGTAGGAGCCGAGGCGCACCCCGTCGACGCTGACCCCACCGTCGGCGGGCTGGGCGTAGCGGGCCAGGTGGGCGGTGACCGAGTGGACCACCATCGTGTACTGCTGGCGCTCGTCGTCGGCGTCGGCGAAGACGTAGGGCAGGAGGCGGTCGGCGCAGAACTCGCTGAGCGTCCAGTAGAAGGCGTCGACGCCGGTGAGCCGGCTGCTCACGTCGGGGGTGCCGGAGGCGTCGCCGACCCGGGGCGGGGCGTACACCCGCACGTCGGGGAAGGCCCCGGCGGCCAGCCCCAGCTTGGCGTACGCGGCCCGGGTGGGATCGTCGAGCCGGGCGTTGGGGTGGTCGAGGAAGAGCAGGTCCTCGCCCTTGACGTTGAAGATCAGCGCCTTGGCGTTGACGGCGTCCCCGCCGAGCACCCCGGAGCGGAAGACCGAGTAGAGCAGGAAGGTGGCGAAGCTGGTCTTGGTGGCCACCCCGGAGATGCCGGAGATCGACACGTGCGCACCCCGACTGCCGTCGAGGAAGTCGGCGTTGAGATAGACGGGGACGCCGTCGCGGCCCATCCCCATCGGGATCCGCCGCTCCATCCGGTCGAAGTGCAGCGCGCGGGCCCGGGCGTCGCCCTCGGCCCGGTAGACCGTGGCGCCCGGCGCGGGTGGCACGTACAGCTCGGGGTCGACCCGGGTGGTGGTGATCTCGGCGGCCTCCTGCACCTGGGCGGGGAGGGTGCCGTCGGCGATGGCGAAGACGTCCGACTCGAACTGGGCGCCCTCGTGCCGGGCCCGGACCTGGGTGACCACCCCGGCGATGGTGACCGGCTCCCGGTCGGGCAGGTCGCGGCGGGTGACCACCACGTCGTCGAGCTGCAGGTAGCTGCCCGGCGAGACGGCCGTCCAGAACTGCAACGGGGTGGCGTCGGCGGTGCCGAGCACCCGGCCGACGGGCTCGCCGGGGCTGTCGATCCGGCCGTCGGTCCGGTCGTCGGTCATCCGCGGGCTCCGGTCAGCTGGTCGTCTCGGTCAGGGCGCACGACCTGCATCCTGCCCGAGGAGTGCGACAGGTTGCCACGCGACGCGGCGGAGGCCACCGGCGGGCGGCCGGTCCGGGCCCGCCCGGGGCGCACCGGACCCCGATTCGGTGACCCGCAGGGATCGGGGTGTCACCGTCGGTCGAGAAGTTGGCCGCGGGTGGCGTCGTTTCGGCAGGTGGCGGGGGGTGACGGAAATACCCCGAAAAAAACTCGGGCCAAGGCGTGACAGAAGAGGTCCGGTTGGGCTGAGAATAGCCACAGCCGATATCGAGGATCTTCTGTCCTTCGATGCCGGTCGCCACGTCCGTAACCTGCGGACATCTGGCTGGCCCGCGGTCCCTCACCGTCGGGTCACCGTCAGTCGGCACCCCCCCCGACTGTCCCTGTGGAGGCAGAACCCCCATGCGCCGAACCCCCCTGATGAGCGGCCTCGCCACGGCCGCTCTCCTGGCCACCGTCGTCACGGTGCCCACCGCGGCCACTGCCGCGCCCGCCGGCTCCGCCGACCCGTTCACCCGCGCCGTCGCCCAGCTCAAGGCCCACTCCGGTGCCGGCCTCGCCGCCGACGGGCAGACGTTCACCCCGCGCACCGTGGTGACCGACGCCGACGGCACCGAGCACGTCCGGCTCAACCGCTACTCCGACGGCCTGCCCGTCCTCGGCGGCGACCTGGTCGTCCACCTCGGCAAGGGCGACTCCTGGCGCGGCGCGACCCACCGCCTCGCCAACGCTCCGCAGCGCGCCCCGAAGGCCAAGCTCAGCGAGGCCGCCGCCGGCAAGATCGCCTATGCCGCGTCGACCGCCACCGGCCGTGCGGTCGCCGGCGCGCAGCTCGTCTTCGACGCCGGCGACACCGCGACCACCCTCGCCTACGAGGTGGTGGTGGGCGGCACGCACGCCGACGGCACCCCGAGCGAGCTGCACGTGCTGGTGGACGCCACCACCGGCGCGGTCCGCGACTCGTGGGAGGGGGTGCAGCGTGAGGGCACCGGCAACACCTACCACTCGGGCACGGTCTCGGTGGGCAGCAACCTCTCCGGCAGCACCTACCAGCTCGCCGACCCGGCCCGGGGCAACCACCGCACCTACGACCTCAACGGCAGGACCAGCGGCACCGGCACTCTGGTCACCAGCACCAACAACGTGTTCGGCAACGGCAGCCTGACCAACCGGCAGACCGCCGCCGCCGACGCCGCCTTCGGCGCGCAGAAGACCTGGGACTACTACAAGAGCGCGCACGGCCGCAACGGCATCCGCAACGACGGTGTCGGCGCGTACAGCCGGGTGCACTACAGCAGCAACTACGCCAACGCGTTCTGGTCCGACTCCTGCTTCTGCATGACCTACGGCGACGGCGGCTCCGGCTGGTACCCGCTGACCTCGCTCGACGTGGCCGGGCACGAGATGACCCACGGGGTCACCAGCAACACCGCCGGGCTGCGCTACAGCGGCGAGTCCGGTGGCCTCAACGAGGCCACCAGCGACATCTTCGGCACCCTGGTCGAGTTCTACGCGGCCAGCGCCAAGGACCCGGGTGACTACCTGATCGGCGAGAAGCTGCGCAGCTCCGGCGTGCCGCTGCGCTACATGGACAAGCCCTCCAAGGACGGCAAGTCGGCGGACTGCTGGAGCAGCTCGGTCGGCGGCCTGGACGTGCACTACTCCTCGGGCGTGGCGAACCACTTCTTCTACCTGCTCGCCGTGGGCAGCGGCACCTCGTCGTACGGCACCAGCACGACCTGCAACGGCACCACCGTCGCCGGCATCGGCAACACCAAGGCCGGGGCGATCTGGTACCGGGCGCTGACCCGCTACATGACCACCACCACCAACTACAAGGGCGCCCGCACCGCGACCCTGTCGGCCGCCACCGACCTGTACGGCGCCACCAGCACCGAGTACAAGACGGTCGCCGCCGCCTGGGCGGCCGTGAGCGTCAGCTGATCCCGGTCCGGCGGCGACGGCTCCTTCTCCGTCGCCGCCGGACCGTCGCGTTCGTCGCGGGGGCGTGGGCACACCGACCGGGTGGGTCCACGCCCTTCGCCGTGACCGGGCCCCGCCCGCGCGGGCGGGGGCCTCAGCCGGTGGGCGCGGTCCCGGCGGGCGGCGGACCGGGCGCGTCGCGGGCGTAGCGCAGCATGAGTACGCCGTCCCCGGCGGCCAGCGCGTGCCGTAGCGGCAGCGCCCGGGGCGGGCTGTCCGGGCCGGCCGTGATCCGTCCCGGCGCGGCCCCGGCCAGCAGCGGGGCGACGGTCAGGCAGAGTTCGTCGACGAGGTCGGCCGAGGTGAGCGCGCCGAACAGGTGCGGACCGCCCTCGCAGAGCAGCTGACCCAGCCCCCGTCGGCGCAGCGCGGCCAGGCCGGCGACGAGGTCGACGGTGTCCCGGCCCACCCGGACCAGGTCGACGGCGTCGGTGAGGCCGGGCGGCGCGACGGCCGTCTCGGTGGTCAGCACCACCGGGCGCACCGGCGCGTCGGCGAAGGCGGCCTGCGCCGGGTCGAGCCGCAGCGACCCGGAGACGACCGCCAGCGTCGGGTACTCGGCCAGCCCGTGCGCGCGTCGCCAGGCCCGCCGCGGCGCGTTCAGCCGGATCGCCCGGTAGCCCTCGTGCCGCAGCGTGCCGGCGGCCACCAGCAGCCCGTCGCAGAGCATCCGGAGCAGCCCGAACACCCGCTTGTCCGGTGCCCCGGAGAGCCCGGCGGAGTAGCCGTCCAGGCTGACCGCGCCGTCGGCGCTGGTGACGAAGTTGACCCGCAACCGGGGGGTGTCGGCGCGGGCGTAGAGCGCGGTCAGTGCGGCGTCGTCCAGCGGACCGGCGGCCGGCGTGGGCCAGATCCGGGAGATCGGAATCCCGACGCTCATTCGCCGGCCGGACCGGTGACCGGCGGGGTGGGTGTGGGGGTACGGTGCTGGCAGTCGCACCACTTCCGGCCGGGGCAGTCGTCGTGCCGCCGCTGTCGGCACGCTCGGCAGATCATGCGGGCAGCCTATGCGGTGGGTGGAGGGGGCAGCATGCCACGTCAGATCTTCCAGCTGAAGGTGTCCCTCACCGGCGTCCGGCCGTCGATCTGGCGGCGGGTGCTGGTCCCCGGCGGCTACACCCTCGACCGGCTGCACCGGGTGGTGCAGCACGCCATGGGCTGGCGGGACTGTCACCTGCACTCGTTCGAGATCGACGGCGTACCGTACGGCGAACCCGACCCGCACGCCGAGCCGGCGGTCCGCGACGAGCTGGACACCCGGCTGGACGCGGTGGCCGGCAAGGACAGCCGGTTCGGTTACCTCTACGACTTCGGCGACTGGTGGGAGCACGAACTGGTGGTGGAGGACGTTCTCGCCGCCGACCCGGACGAGCGTTATCCGTGCTGCCCGGAGGGGGCGCGGGCGGGCCCACCGGAGGGGGTCGGCGGCCCCGCCGGGCAGGTGCTGCTGCTGGCCGCGCTGGCCGATCCGGCCCACCCGGAGCACACCACGATGCGGGATTGGGTCGGCCCCTGGTACGACCCGTCGGTCTTCGACCCAGGTCGGACGACCACCCTGCTGCGCCGCTTCTGCTGATCCCTGCCGGCCCGTCGGCGTGCGCCGGTCATCAGGTCGAGTGAGATAAACGCCATAGCTGGTAACGATCTGGGAACGCTCCCAACGGTCTATTGACACCCCCGACACCTCCCGGCAATCTCATGGGAGCGTTCCCAAGGGCGTGGTGCGGATCACCCGTGGCCACCTCCGACCGACCGGCGGCAGACGTCGGACCGGCCCGGGACATGCGGCAGCACCCCCACCACACCCACCCAGCCTCACCATCGAAAAGGGGTCAGGATGAGCGTCACCACGCGGCGTACCCGCTTCGCGGTCGCCGCCCTGGCTGCGGTCACCGCCATCGGCGGTCTCGCGGCCTGCGGCAAGGACGACGACGCCAAGGAGTCCGGCGGCAAGCCCAGCAAGCTGGTCGTCGACACCTTCGGCGAGTTCGGATACGACGAGATCATCAAGCAGTACGAGAAGGACACCGGCATCAAGGTGGAGCTGCGCAAGACCGCGCAGCTCAACGAGTACCGGCCGAAGGTGGTCCGGGCGCTCGCCACCGGCAAGGGCGCGGCGGACGTGACCGCGCTCGAAGAGGGCATCCTCAACGAGTTCAAGACCAACCCGGCCAACTGGGCCGACCTGGCCCCGCTGGTGGCCGACCACAGCAAGGAATACCTGCCGTGGAAGTGGGAGCTGGGCAAGGCGGCCGACGGTCGGCTGATCGGCCTGCCCACCGACGTCGGCAGCCTTGGGGTCTGCTACCGCAAGGACCTGTTCGCCGCGGCCGGCCTGCCGACCGAGCGGGACCAGGTGGCGGCGCTCTGGCCGGACTGGAACGCCTTCATCGAGACCGGCAAGAAGTACCGGCAGGCCACCAACAAGGGCCTGATCGACTCGGCCACCACCGCGGCCAGCGCGGTCATGGTGCAGCAGGGCGGTGACCTGTTCTACGACAAGGAGGACAACGTCATCGCCGACAAGAGCGCCGCGGTGAAGACCGCGTGGGACACCGCGGTCGCGATGTCGGACGCGAAGATCTCCGCGAAGAGCGCCACCTGGTCGCCCGAGTGGTCGGCCGGCTTCAAGCAGGGCACCTTCGCGGCCACCTTCTGCCCGTCGTGGATGCTCGGTATCGTCGCCGACAACTCCGGCCCGGAGAACAAGGGCAAGTGGGACCTGGCGCCGGTTCCCGGCGGTGCGGGCAACTGGGGCGGCTCCTGGCTGGCCGTGCCGGCCCAGAGCAAGTTCCCCAAGGAGGCGGCGAAGCTCGCCGAGTACCTGACCAACGCGAAGAGCCAGGTCGAGGCGTTCAAGCTCAAGGGCCCGCTGCCGACCAACCTCGAGGCGCTGAAGAACCCGGACTTCACCGGCTACACCAACGAGTACTTCAGCGGCGCGCCGACCGGCAAGATCTTCGGTGAGAGCGTCGAGAAGATCCAGCCGCTGCACCTCGGCCCGAAGCACCAGGCGATCAAGGAGAACGCGTTCGAGCCGGCGCTGCGCTCGTACGAGAACGGGCAGTCCCCCAAGGACAAGGCCTGGGAGCAGTTCCTCAAGGACGCCAAGACCCAGGGCGCCTTCTGATCACTGCACCACCACCGGCGGTGGCGTCCGGGCATGTCCCGGGCGCCACCAAAGGCGTCCCGTTCCACGTACCGCCCGCCTCACCGGCCCCGCCGGAGCCGGGAAAGGACCCCGCATGAGCCTCTCGGCCACGACGGCGCCGCCGTCGCCCAGCGCACCACCCCCCACACCTCCCCGGCGGCGCAGCCGGGCGATCACCCTGAACCGCCTCGACCTGAAGCTCTCGCCCTACCTCTACATCGCCCCGTTCTTCGTGATCTTCGGCATCTTCGGGTTCTACCCGATGCTGCGCACCGCGTGGATGTCGCTGCACGACTGGAACCTCATCGGTGACCACAGCTTCATCGGGTTCGACAACTACACCCGGCTGTTCGGCGACGAGTACTTCTGGAACGCCACGATCAACACGTTCGGCATCTTCATCCTGTCGACGATCCCGCAGCTGCTCCTGGCGCTCTTCCTGGCCACCATGCTCAACCGCACCTTCCTGCGGGCCCGGACGCTGTTCCGGATGGCCATCTTCATGCCCAACGTGGTCTCCGTCGCCGCCGTGGCGATCGTCTTCGGCATGCTCTTCCAGCGTGACTTCGGCCTGATCAACTGGGTCCTCAGCCTGGTCGGGATCGACGCTGTCGACTGGGACGCCCAGAAGTGGAGCTCCTGGACGGCCATCGCCTCCATGGTCAACTGGCGGTGGACCGGCTACAACACCCTGATCCTGCTGGCCGGCATGCAGGCCATCCCGAAGGACCTCTACGAGGCCGCCGCGATCGACGGCGCCAACCAGTGGAAGCAGTTCTGGCGGATCACCCTGCCGATGCTGACCCCGACCTTCGTCTTCGTGGTCACCCTCTCCACGATCGGTGGGCTCCAGCTCTTCACCGAGCCGCTGGTCTTCGGCAACGGCAACATCATCGGTGGCGACCAGCGCGAGTTCCAGACCCTGGCGATGTACATGTACGAACTCGGTATCGAGAACCTCAGCACCGCCGGCTACGGCGCTGCGGTGGCCTGGGCCATGTTCGTCATGATCGCCCTGGTCTCGCTGGTGAACTTCCTGCTCGTCCGCCGTTCGGTGAAGTGAGGACCGCGCCGTGAACAAGGCATCCCAGCGCCTCTGGCGCACCAGTCCGCTGCTCTACATCGCGCTCGTCGTCGCGGTGCTCTTCTCGGTCTACCCCTTCTACTACATGGTGGTCATCGCCACCCGTAGCCTCGACCAGATCAACGACGTGCCGCCGCCGTTCACCCCGGCCGGCGAGTTCGGCGCGAACTTCGGCCGGGTGCTCGACAACGACGCGGCGAACTTCCTCACCGGCCTGCTCAACTCCGTGATCGTCTCCGCCGTGGTCACGGTCTCGGTGGTGATCACCGGCTCGCTGGCCGGGTTCGCCTTCGCCAAGCTGCGGTTCCGGGGCCGCAACGCCCTGCTGCTGACGATCATCGTGACCATGATGATCCCGACCCAGCTCGGCCTGATCCCGCTCTGGGGCATGATCCAGGACCTCGGTTGGTACGACACCCTCCTCGCGGTGACCGTGCCCTTCCTGGTCAGCGCCTTCGGCGTGTTCATGATGCGGCAGTACGCCATCCAGGCCATCTCCGACGAGCTGATCGAGGCGGGGCGGGTCGACGGCGCCAGCACCTTCCGGATCTTCTGGAACATCGTGCTGCCGGCGCTGCGCCCCGCCGCCGCCGTGCTCGGCCTGCTCACCTTCATGGAGACCTGGAACTCCTATCTGTGGCCGTACGCCGTGCTCACCCCCGAGAACCCGACCCTGCAGGTGTCGCTGGCGTTCCTGTCCTACGCCTACTACACCGACTACTCGCAGGTGTTCGCCGCGACCGCCATCGGCACCGTGCCGTTGGTGATCGTGTTCATCGTGTTCGGCCGCCAGATCATCGGCGGCATCATGGAAGGCGCCGTCAAGTCGTGAGCAACCCGACCCACCCGCCCGCTGTCGGCGTACTCGACCAAGGGCCGGAACTGACCTTCCCGCCCGGCTTCCTGTGGGGCGCGGCGACCGCCGCGTACCAGATCGAGGGGGCGGCCGCCGAGGGTGGCCGGACCCCGTCGATCTGGGACACGTTCAGTCACACCGAGGGGCGGGTGGTTTCCGGGCACACCGGCGACGTGGCCTGCGACCACTACCACCGGATGCCCGACGACGTCCGGATGATGGCCGAGCTGGGCCTCAAGTCGTACCGGTTCTCGGTCTCCTGGCCCCGGGTGCAGCCCGGCGGCTCCGGGGCCGGCAACCAGCAGGGCCTGGACTTCTACCGGCGGCTCGTCGACGCACTGCTGGCCAACGGCATCGAACCGTGGCTCACCCTCTACCACTGGGACCTGCCCCAGCCGTTGGAGGACGCCGGCGGTTGGCCGGTCCGGGACACCGCCGGTCGGTTCGCCGACTACGCGTCCCTGGTCGCGGACGCCGTCGGTGACCGGGTGAAGTACTGGACCACGCTCAACGAGCCGTGGTGCTCGGCCTTCCTCGGCTACGGCTCCGGGGTGCACGCCCCCGGCCGCTCCGACGGGGCCGACTCGGTCCGGGCCGGGCACCACCTCATGCTCGGCCACGGTCTCGCCGTGCAGGCACTGCGGGCGACGCTGCCGCAGGCCCAGCTCGGTGTCACGGTCAACCTCTACCCGGTCACCCCGGCCAGCGACGCGCCCGCCGACGTCGACGCCGCCCGCCGGATCGACGGACTGGCCAACCGGTTCTTCCTCGACCCGCTGCTGCACGGGTCGTACCCGGCGGACCTGACCGCCGACCTGAGCGAGATCACCGACTTCGGCCACGTCCGCGACGGTGACCTGGAGATCATCTCCAGCCCGCTGGACCTGGTCGGCGTCAACTACTACAGCCGGCACGTGGTGGCCGCGCCGGTGCCCGGCGAGGAGCCGGACAAGTACTGGCGGGCCCCGTCCTGCTGGCCGGGCAGCGAGGACGTCCGGTTCGTCACCCGGGGCGTCCCGGTCACCGACATGGACTGGGAGATCGACGCCCCGGGCCTGGTGGAGACGCTGCGCCGGGTGCACGAGGAGTACACCGATCTGCCGATCTACGTCACCGAGAACGGCTCGGCGTTCGTCGACACGGTGCAGGACGGTCGGGTCGACGACGTCGACCGGTTGGCGTACTTCGACGCCCACCTGCGGGCCTCTCACGAGGCGATCGGTGCGGGTGTGCCCCTGCGGGGCTACTTCGCCTGGTCGCTGATGGATAATTTCGAGTGGGCCTGGGGTTACACCAAGCGCTTCGGGATGGTCTGGATCGACTACGACACCCAGGCCCGTATCCCCAAGTCCAGTGCCAGGTGGTACGCCGAGGTGATCCGACGCAACGGTCTGGCCGCACAATAGGCAGAGGCCAGCCAGCATTCCGGACGGCCCCGCCGCGCTGCCCGCCCCCGGGGGCGGACGGCGGGGACCGTCCGACGTCGGAGGAGAGACGATGACAACGCAACGCACCCGGTCACTCGGGCGCCCGACCCTCGACGCGGTCGCCGCCCGCGCGGGTGTCGGGCGGGGCACGGTCTCCCGGGTGGTCAACGGTTCGCCCCAGGTCAGCCCGGAGGCGCGGGCCGCCGTCCAGCAGGCCATCGCCGAACTGGGCTACGTCCCGAACCGGGCGGCGCGGGCACTGGTCACCCAGCGGACCGACTCGGTGGCCCTGGTGGTCTCCGAGTCGGGGGAGCGGGTCTTCACCGAGCCGTTCTTCGCCGGCATCGTCCGGGGCGTCAGCTCCGGCCTGCTGGAGACGCCACTGCAACTCTGGCTCGCCATGGTGCAGTCCCCGATCGAACGGGAACGGGTCGAGAACCACCTGACCAACCAGCACGTCGACGGGGTCCTGCTGCTGTCGCTGCACGACTCCGACCCGCTGCCCACCCTGTTGGAGGAGCGCGACCTGCCCACGGTGCTGGGCGGTCGGCCGGCCCGGATGCTGCGTCCCGGCGCCCGGCCGTCCTGGTTCGTCGACGCCGACAACGTCGGTGGCGCCCGCAAGGCCGTCGAGCACCTGGCCCGGCGGGGCCGGCGGCGGATCGCCACCATCGCCGGCACCCAGGACATGGGCGTCGGTCTGGCCCGGCTGGTGGGCTACCGGGAGGCGGTGGAGTCCACCGTCGGCATGCTCGACCCCCGCATGATCGCCTACGGTGACTTCAGCGAGGGCAGCGGCGCGGCCTGCATGCGGCGGCTGCTGGACGCCTGCCCCGACCTGGACGCGGTCTTCGTCGCCTCCGACCTGATGGCCTTCGGCGCGCTGCGCACGCTGCGCGAGGCAGGCCGTCGGGTGCCCGAGGACGTCGCGATCATCGGGTTCGACGACTCGCCGGTCGCCCAGCAGGCCGATCCGCCGCTGACCACGGTCTTCCAGCCGGTGGAGGAGATGGGCCGGCAGATGGCCCGACTGCTGGTGGCCCGGATCCGCGGCGACGAGATTCCCACCCCGCACGTCCTGCTGGACACCGAACTCATTCAGCGTGCCTCCACCTGAAGCGCTTCGACAGTTCGGGCCTCCACCGGAGGCCGTCGCCGCCCGGCCGGCGGCGCGTCCGGGTCGACAGTTGCGCAGTGCCGGCCCCGCCGCGGCGGACCGTCGCCCGGTCGGCGGTGCGTCCGGTCGGTGACTCCGCCCGTCACCGCCGGGTGGTGCGGCACGCGGCCCGGCGTCCCGCCTACCCCCGGGCCGGTGCTGCGTCCCGCCCACACCCGGGCCGGCGACCCGGCGGCCGGTGGTCAGGACCAGCGGCGCAGTTCCCGCTTGGCCAGGGACGACCGGTGCACCTCGTCGGGACCGTCGGCGAGGCGCAGGGTGCGCGCCTGGGCCCAGAGCCCGGCCAGCGGGGTGTCCTGACTGACCCCGGCGCCGCCGTACCCCTGGATCGCCTTGTCGATCACCCACTCGGCCATCGCCGGCGTGGCGATCTTGATGGCCTGGATCTCGGTGTGCGCGCCCTTGTTGCCGACCGTGTCCATCAGCCAGGCGGTCTTGAGCACCAGGAGCCGGGCCTGCTCGATCCGCACCCGGGACTCGGCGATCCACTCCCGGACCACGCCCTGCTCGGCCAACGGCCGGCCGAACGCGATCCGCTGGTTGGCCCGCCGGCAGAGCAGCTCCAGGGCCCGTTCGGCCATCCCGACCAGGCGCATGCAGTGGTGGATCCGGCCCGGTCCGAGCCGGGCCTGGGCGATGGCGAACCCGGCCCCCTCGACGCCGATCAGGTTCTCCGCCGGCACCCGTACGTCGGTGAAGTCGATCTCGGCGTGCCCGCCGTGCGGGGCGTCGGTGTAGCCGAAGACGGTCATGCCCCGCCGGACGTGCACCCCCGGGGTGTCCCGGGGCACCAGCACCATGCTCTGCTGGCGGTGCCGGTCGGCGCCCGGGTCGGTCTTGCCCATCACGATGAAGATCTCGCAGCGCGGGTCCATCGCCCCCGACGACCACCACTTGCGTCCGTTGATCACGTACTCGTCGCCGTCGCGGACGATCCGGGTGGCGATGTTGGTGGCGTCGGAGGAGGCCACCTCCGGCTCTGTCATGCAGAACGCCGAGCGGATCTCCCCGGCCAACAGGGGGGTGAGCCACCGTTCGCGCTGCGCCTCGGCACCGAACTCGGCCAGCAGCTCCATGTTGCCGGTGTCCGGCGCGGCGCAGTTGACCGCCTCGGGGGCCAGGTGCGGGCTGCGGCCGGTCAGCTCGGCGAGCGGGGCGTACTGGAGGTTGGTCAGCCCGGCGCCGTAGCGCGGATCGGGCAGGAAGAGGTTCCACAGGCCGCGTCGGCGTGCCTCGACCTTCAGCCCGTCGAGCACCGGGGACCGCGCCCACGGGTCACCCGCCGCCGCGACCTGCGCGGCGTGCACCGGCTCGGCCGGCAGGACGTACTCGTCCAGGAACGCGCCGAGCCGCTCGCGTAGTTCGACGGTGCGGTCGTCGTATCCGAAGTCCATCAGTTCTCCCCGACCGCGCGCAGACCGTGCTCGACCAGCGGCGTCACCATCTCGCCGATCCGGTCGAACCCACCGCCGAGGGTCTGCCCCAGGGTGTGCCGGTAGTGGATGCCCTCGCAGATCACCGCGAGCTTGAAACAACCGAGGGCCAGGTGCCAGTGCAGCGGCCCCACGTCGACGTCGCTGCGCCCGGCGTACCGGTCGATCAGCTCGGTGCCGGTGGGGAAGCCCGCGCGCGGCCCGAGCCCGTCGGCGACCGGGTTGCCCTCGGCGAGGTCACTGTCACCGAGCACGTCCCAGTAGGTCAGCAGCAGCCCGAGGTCGGCCAGCGGGTCGCCCAGGGTGGCCATCTCCCAGTCCAGCACCGCCCGCACCGACACCGGGCCGACCGTGGTGAGCAGGTTGTCCAGCCGGTAGTCGCCGTGCACGATCCGGCCGGCGTTGACCCCCTCGGGCACCGAGGCGGCCAGCGCGTCCCGCAGCTCGTCCACCCCGGGCAACTCCCGGCTGCGGGACCGGTCGAGCTGACCGGCCCAGCGCCGCACCTGCCGGCCCAGGTAGCCCTCGGGGCGACCGAAGTCGGCCAGCCCCACCTCGCCGGGGTCGACGGTGTGCAGCGCGGCGAGGGTGTCCATCATCGCCCAGGCCAGGTCACGGCGCTGCCCGTCGGTGAGCGGATCGGTCTGTGCCCGGGTGCGCAGCACCTCGCCCGGCACCCGCTGCATCAGATAGAACGGTGCGCCGATCACCGCCGGATCGGCGCAGAGCAGCAGCGCCTCGGGCACCGGCACGGCGGTCGGCGCGAGCGCGGCGATCACCCGGTGCTCGCGGGCCATGTCGTGCGCGGTGGCCAGCACGTGCCCCAGCGGTGGGCGACGCAGCACCACCTCGCGCCCACCACAGTGCAGCAGGTAGGTCAGGTTGGACTTGCCGCCGGTGATCAGGGTGGCCCGCAGCGGCCCGTCGGCCAGCTCCGGCCGGTGGGTGGCCAACCAACCGGCCAACCGGTCGAGATCCAGCCCGCGCGGAGCGTCGTGCGGCATCCGGCCGGCGGGGGACCCGCCGCCCTGGGACGCGTCGACGGCCGGCTCGGTCATCCGGATAGTTGATGGCAGGTCAGCCAGGTTGTCAAGGTCAGCAATTTTCCGCCGGGGACATGCCACGGCAACAGGGACGAAATGGTCAACCGGCAGGCTGGGAACAGCCTGCCGGCCGTGTGCGGTCGGCCCGCCGAGCGGAGGGACTGACATGTTGCTGAGAGTTCGGGTGACCCTGCCGGACCGGCCCGGGACACTCGGCCAGGTGGCCCGCACGCTCGGCGTCTCCGGTGCCGACATCGTCCAGGTCGTGGTGCTGGAACGGCTCGGCGGCCGGGCCGTCGACGACTTCACCGTGGTCTGGCCGGGCGCCGCCCGGGTCGAGGGGCTGCTCGCCGGTCTCGCCGCCATCCCCGGGGTACGCGTCGACGGGGTGTGGCGGGCGATCGGGGCACCGACCACCACGGGTCAGGACGCCGAACTGCTCGCCCAGGTGGCGGCGAACCCGACCGACGGGGTGGCCACCCTGGTCGACGCGGTACCCGGGCTGCTCGCCGCGGACTGGGCGGTGGCCGCCGTCGTGCCGGTCGACTGGGCCTCGCGGGCCGGTGGCGGTACGGCGACCATCGGTCACGCCAGCTGGCGGGCCCCGGAGCCGCCGCGGCTGCCCGAGGTGACCCCGCTGCGGGCCCGCACGCTGACCATGGCCGACGGCACGCACTACGCGATCGCGCCGTTCGGCCGGGCCGGGCTGGTGCTGGTGGTGGCCCGGGACCACACCGAGCCGCTGACCGCCGCCGGGTTCCACGCCACCGAGGTGGACCGGCTCGCCCAGTTGGTCCGGGCCAGCGCGGTGATCCTCGGCGACCGGCTCGACCTGGTCGGCCCCCGGGCGGTGACGACCGTCACCTGACCTGGACGAACGGTTGCCGGTGCGACACCGCCGGGCAACGCCACGGCAACAGGCCCCGGGCAGGCTTCGTGGTGGGGAAGGGAGTGGACATGGCGCTGTGGCGACTCAGGGCGACCGTGGACGACCGGCCGGGTTACCTGTCGGTCCTCACCGCGAGTCTCGCGCTGCGAGGGGTCAACATCCTCACCGTGCAGGTGCACACCACCGAGGTCGGCGCGGTCGACGACTTCCTCGTCGACGCGCCGGACGCGCTCGACGAGGCGGATCTGATCGCCGCCGTCGAGCGGGGACGGGGTCGGAACTGCTGGGTGGCGCGCAGCGAGGCGCGGGGCCTGGCCGACCAGCCGACCCGGGTGCTCGGGCTGGCCACCCGGTTGGTCGGCGACCCGGAACAGGCGGGTGAGGTGCTCCGGGCCACCCTCGGTGCGGATGAGGTGACCTGGCGGCCGACGGTCGCCACCGGGCACGACGCGGTGGGCACCACGACCATGCTGCTGACCGACCCGGCCGGCGGCTCGTACGAGCTGCGCCGGCAGGCGCCCAGCTTCACCCCGGCGGAGTACGCGCGGGCGCAGGCGCTTGTCGAGTTGGCGGCGGCGGTGGCCCGGCGGGGGGCCGACCGGGTGACCCTGATGCTGCCCGACGGGGCGGAGCTGACCATCCGGCCGGCGACCGCCGACGACCTGGCGGGCGTGGTGGAGTTGCACGAGGGCTGCTCGGCGCGCAGCCGGCAGCGGCGCTATCTGAGCGGGGCGGCGCTGCCGTCACCGACCCGGCTGCGTCGACTGCTCGAACCGGCCCGGGGGTTGACCCTGGTGGCGACGACGACCGGCTCCGGCGGGGCGGCGGAGTCGGTCGTCGCGCTGGCCAACCTGCTCGCCGAGGGCGACGAGGCGGAGGCGGCGCTGCTGGTCCGCGACGACTGGCAGCGGCGTGGCCTCGGCACCGCGCTGCTGCGCCGGCTGCTGACCCACGGCGAGCGGGTCGGATACGCGGCGCTGGTCCTGCACACCCAGGCGGAGAACACACCGATGGTCCGGACGCTGGCCCGGCTCGGCCGGCCTGCGGCGATCGAGCGGGACGGCACCCTGCTCACCATGACCGTCCCCCTGGTCGCCCCGGCGGGCGGCGGCCCGGTCACCGAGGGGACCGCCCGCCCCGGTGCGGCCGTGGGCGGCACCCGGTGGACGAGCCCGACCGGCGGGGCCTGCTGACCCCGCCGGAAACCGATACGTACCCGTACGCACCGGGCGGGGCTTTCCTTCCGGTGCCTGGCCGAACTCCGATGCGGAGGACGGTGGAGAGGCAGGGCCCCCGGTGCGGGGGCCCTGCCCATTTCCGGGTGCCGGCCGGCTGCGGACGTCGCGGCAGCAGCCGGGCGCGTACCTCGGGCCGGGCCGCCCGGCCACCGGGTGGCGGTCAGCCGAAGAAGGTGCCCGCCCGGCGGTGCCCGGAGACGCAGAACCGGTTCCCCTCGGTGTCGGCGAGGACGACGTACGGCAGTTGGCCGGGCTCCGGCTCGGTCGGGTAGTGCTGCCAGTCGACCCGTTCGGCACCCAGCTCGCGTAGCCGGTCGACCTCGTCGTCGAGGTCCCGGTCGCCCGCGTCCAGGTCGAGGTGGATGCGGGGGAACTCCGCCACCGGGCTCTTGCTGACGTCCATGGCCAGGGCCACTCCGGTGCTGCCGGGTGGCGGCTCCAGCACGATCCACTCGTCCTGCGGATAGCGGGGTGGGCGACGGACGTAACCGAGGGCCCCGGCCCAGAACCGGCCGGCGCGACGGTCGTCGGTCACCCCCAACGACACCTGCTCGATCATCGACATCGATCCAGGCTAGTCCGGTGGGCCGTCACCGGCAGGCCCGCCGTGGCCGCTCCGACCGGGGTCGGTGCGGGCCGGCCGGGGCAGGTGCGCGGGAGGCTACTTCCGGTGTCGACGGTGTTGGCCTCTTCACAAAACGATGACCGACCGATTACATTGGCGCACATCCATGGGAGCGCTCCCGCGCCTCCTTCGGGCTTACCACCACCCGCCTCCGGCGGCCCCACCAACCGCGACGCCCGTCCCCGCGTCCGGTGGGTGCCGCCGGAGGCACCACCGACAGGAGTCCCGTCATGCAGCACCCGAACCGGCCCGGCCGGTCGGGCGGGGGCCGACCTCGGCTCCGCCGCCTGCTCGCCGCCGGTGTCGCTCTGACCAGCGGCCTGGCCCTCGCCGTCAGCACGCTCCCGCTCACCGCCGGGGCCGCGCCCACCGCTGCCGAGCGCGCCGAGGTAGCCGGCACCGGCATGTTCAACTACCCCGAGGCGCTGCAGAAGTCGCTGCTGTTCTATGAGGCGCAGCAGTCCGGCAAGAAGCCGTCCTGGAACCGGGTCTCCTGGCGGGGCGACTCCGCGCTGACCGACGGCGCGGACGTCGGGGTGGACCTCACCGGTGGCTGGTACGACGCCGGTGACCACGTGAAGTTCGGCTTCCCGATGGCGTTCAGCGCCACCATGCTCGCCTGGGGCGCGGTCGAGTACCGCGACGGGTACGTCGCCTCCGGTCAGCTCACCCCGCTGTTGAACAACCTGCGCTTCGTCAACGACTACTTCATCAAGGCGCACCCCTCGGCGAACGTGCTGTACGGGCAGGTCGGCAAGGGCGACGACGACCACAAGTGGTGGGGTCCGGCCGAGGTGCTGCCGATGGCGCGGCCCGCGTACAAGATCGATGCGAGCTGTGGGGGCGCGGACCTGGCGGGGGAGACGGCGGCGGCGATGGCCGCGTCGTCGATGGTGTTCCGGCCCACCGACGCCGCGTACGCCGACAAGCTGCTCACCCACGCCAAGCAGCTCTACACGTTCGCCGACACGGTGCGGAAGAGCTACCACGAGTGCATCACCGACGCGACCAGCTTCTACAAGTCGTGGAGCGGCTATCAGGACGAGCTGGTCTGGGGGGCGATCTGGCTGCACCGGGCCACCGGCGACGCCGCCTACCTGACCAAGGCCGAGAGCGAGTACGACAAGCTCGGCACCGAGCCGCAGTCCACCACCCGGTCCTACAAGTGGACGATCGCCTGGGACAACAAGCAGTTCGGGGCGTACGTGCTGCTGGCCAACCTGACCGGCAAGCAGAAGTACGTCGACGACGCCAACCGGTGGCTCGACTACTGGACGGTCGGCATCAACGGCCAGAAGGTGCCCTACTCGCCGGGCGGGATGGCCGTCCTCGACTCCTGGGGCGCGCTGCGCTACGCCGCCAACACCAGCTTCGCGGCGCTGGTCTACAGCGACAAGACCACCGACGCCACCCGCAAGGCGCGGTTCCACGACTTCGCCGTCCGGCAGATCAACTACGCGCTCGGCGACAACCCACGTAAGTCCAGCTACGTGATCGGGTTCGGCGCCAACGCGCCGAAGAACCCGCACCACCGCACCGCGCACGGTTCCTGGTGGGACAGCCAGACGGTGCCGGTGGAGACCCGGCACGTGCTCTACGGCGCGCTGGTCGGCGGCCCGTCCTCGGCCAACGACGCCTACACCGACAGCCGGTCGGACTACGTGATGAACGAGGTGGCCACCGACTACAACGCCGGTTTCACCTCCGCGCTGGCCCGGCTCTCCCAGGAGTACGGCGGCACCCCGCTCGCCAACTTCCCCACCGCGGAGACCCCGGACATCGCCGAGCTGACCGTGGAGACCACGGTGATGCAGGCCGAGCCCCGGGCCACCGGGCTGAAGGCGGTCGTCTACAACAAGTCGGCGTTCCCGGCGCGGGCGCTGACCAACGGGAAGTTCCGCTACTACTTCCGCCCGGAGGGCAGCACCGCCGTCCAGGTCACCTCCGGCTACACCCAGGGGTGCCCGTCGCCGTCGACCGCCAAGCAGCTCTCCGGCGACATCTGGTACGTCGAGGTGGACTGCACCGGCTACCCGATCGCCCCGGCCGGGCAGTCGCAGCACCGGATGGAGGTGCAGTTCAAGATCGGCGTACCGGAGGGCGGCACCTGGGACCCGACCAACGACCCGTCCTACCAGGCGACCGCCGGCCCGAACCCGAAGGTGCCGTTGTACGCCGGGACCACCCGGGTCTGGGGTGACGAGCCGACCTCGACGCCGACGGACACCACCCCGCCCACCGTCCCCGGCACCCCGGTCGTCTCGGCGATCGGCCCCACCTCGGTCACGCTGACCTGGCCCGCGTCCACCGACACCGGCGGCAGCGGCCTGGCCGGCTACGACGTCGTGCACGAGACGGTCGGCAGCGACGTGGTGACGTCGCACCGCACCACCACCAACAGCCTGACCCTGACCAACCTCTCGCCGGCCAGGAACTACCGGTTCTCGGTCCTGGCCCGCGACGGCGCCGGCAACAGCTCGTTGTGGTCGTCGCCGCTCGCGGTGGCCACCCCGGCCGGCACCGGCTCGGACACCACCGGTCCGACCCCGCCCGGCACCCCGACCGCGTCGAACATCGGCACGAACGGGCTCACCCTGAGCTGGACGCCGTCCACCGACAACGTCGGGGTCCTCGCCTACCGGATCTACAAGACGTCCTGGCCGGCCCATCTCGTCGTGGCCACGGGCACCGGCACCACCCAGCAGGTGACCGGGCTGACGCCGGACACGTCGTACGGGTTCTACGTGGTGGCGGTGGACGCCGCCGGCAACCCGTCCACCCCGTCGAAGACGCTCACCGTGCGGACCCTGCCGGACACCACGACGCCGACCTCCACCCCGACTCCCACTCCCACCCCGACCACGCCCGCCTCGTCGTGCAAGGTCGGTTACACCACCACCGACTGGACCAGCGGTTTCACCGCGAGCATCAGCATCACCAACACCGGCACGACCGCGCTCAACGGTTGGAACCTGGCCTTCACCTTCCCCACCAGTGGACAGAAGGTCAGCCAGGGCTGGTCGGCGACGTTCGCCCAGACCGGTGCGGCGGTCACCGCGACCAGCATGAGCTACAACGGTGCGCTCGCCCCGGGTGCGTCCACCAGCATCGGGTTCAACGGCACCCACACCGGCAGCAACCCGAAGCCGACCGCCTTCACCCTCAACGGGGCCGCCTGCACGGTCTCCTGATCCTCGACGTGGCGTGGCCGGCACCGCACCCTGGGTGACCGGCCACGTCGCGTCGGGCCGTGCCGGCCAAAAATGTTCCGAAACTTTTCCGAAACATCTTTGTTCGGACCGGTGCAGGATGGAAACATCGACGGCACTAGATTTAACAACCGAGACGTCCGGCCGTCCCGCCCCGACGGCCTGGGTGTTGGCCAGCAAGGAGGCCACGATGGCAATGAGCCCATCCGTTTCTCGCGGCGGGAGTCGGCGACGGCGATCGCCCGCCGTCCGAGCGCTGCTCGCCGGCGCGGTCAGCGTCGTGACGGTGGCAGCCGTCGCAGTGATGATGCCGTCGGCGAACGCCGCCGCGACCACGCTGGGCGCGGCCGCCGCGCAGTCGGGCCGGTACTTCGGCACGGCGATCGCGGCCGGCCGGCTCGGTGACTCGACGTACAGCACGATCGCCGGCCGCGAGTTCAACATGATCACGGCTGAGAACGAGATGAAGCCGGACGCGACCGAGCCGAACCAGAACCAGTTCGTCTTCACCTCCGGCGACCAGATCTACAACTGGGCGACCCAGCGGGGCCTGAAGGTCAGGGGCCACACCCTGGCCTGGCACGGCCAGCAGCCCCCCTGGATGCAGCGCATGAGCGGCAGCGCGCTGCGCAGCGCGATGATCAACCACATCAACGGGGTGATGGGCCACTACAAGGGCAAGCTCGCCGCCTGGGACGTGGTGAACGAGGCGTTCGAGGAGAACGGCAGCCGTCGTCAGTCCAACCTCCAGGGCACCGGCAACGACTGGATCGAGGTGGCGTTCCGGACCGCGCGGGCCGCCGACCCGTCGGTGAAGCTCTGCTACAACGACTACAACATCGAGAACTGGTCGTACGGCAAGACGCAGGGCGTCTACCGCATGATCCAGGACTTCAAGTCCCGGGGCGTGCCGATCGACTGCGTCGGCCTGCAGACCCACTTCACCGGCGGCAGCTCGCTGCCGAGCAACTTCCAGACCACGCTGTCCAGCTTCGCCGCCCTCGGCGTGGACGTGGCGCTGACCGAGGTCGACGTCACGAACTCCTCGACCACCCAGTACGCCGGGCTGACCCAGGCGTGCCTGAACGTGCCGCGCTGCATCGGCATCACGGTGTGGGGCGTACGCGACAGTGACTCGTGGCGCTCGAACGAGAGCCCGCTGCTGTTCGACGGCGGCGGCAACAAGAAGGCCGCGTACAACTCGGTCCTCAACGCGCTCAACGCGGCCCCCCCGACCTCCGGGCCGACCACGGGACCGCCCACGAGCCCGCCGACGAGCCCGCCCACGAGCCCGCCCACGAGCCCACCGCCCTCCGGTGGCGCCGGACGGATCGCCGGCGTGCAGTCGGGCCGGTGCATCGACGTGCCGAACTCCACCCAGACCAACGGCACCCGGGTGCAGCTCTACGACTGCAACAGCCAGTCGAACCAGCAGTGGACCTACACCGCCAGCAAGCAGTTGCGGGTCTACGGCACCAAGTGCCTGGACGCGAACGGCGCGGCCACCGCGAACGGCACCGGAATCATCATCTGGGACTGCAACAGCGGGGCGAACCAGCAGTGGAACGTCAACGCCAACGGCAGCATCAGCGGCGTGCAGTCCGGCCGCTGCCTGGACGTCTGGGGCACCGGCAACGGTCAGCAGGTCCAGCTGTACGACTGCCACGGGCAGACCAACCAGCAGTGGCGCACCGACTTCGGTGGTAGCACGCCGCCCACCACCACGCCGCCGCCGACCACGCCGCCGCCGACCACCACGCCCCCGCCGGGTGGTGGCTGCGCGCTCCCGTCGAGCTACCGGTGGTCCTCGACCGGCGCGCTGACGAACCCGAAGAACGGCTGGCTCTCGCTCAAGGACTTCACCAACGTCGTCTACAACGGCAAGCACCTGGTCTACGGGTCGTACGTCAACAGCAGCGGCCAGTACAGCTCGATGAACTTCAGCACGTTCACCAACTGGTCCGACATGGCCTCGGCCGGCCAGAACGGCATGAGCGAGGGCACCGTGGCGCCCACGCTGCTGTACTTCGCCCCGAAGAACATCTGGGTGCTGGCGTACCAGTGGGGGCCGACCTCGTTCAGCTACAAGACGTCGAGCGACCCGACCAACGCCAACGGCTGGTCCTCGGCGCAGACGCTGTCCACCGCCACCCTCCCGGACGCCCCGTACGGCGTGATCGACCAGACCCTCATCGGCGACGACCAGAACATGTACCTGTTCTTCGCCGGGGACAACGGCAAGATCTACCGGTCGAGCATGCCGCTCGGGAACTTCCCGGGCAGCTTCGGCTCGAGCTACACGACGATCATGACCGACTCGTCCAACAACCTGTTCGAGGGCGTCGAGGTCTACAAGGTGCAGGGCCAGAACCAGTACCTCATGATCGTCGAGGCGATCGGGAGCCAGGGGCAACGCTACTTCCGGTCGTTCACGTCCACCAGCCTGGGCGGCTCGTGGACCCCGCAGGCCGCCAGCGAGAGCAACCCCTTCGCCGGCAAGGCCAACAGCGGCGCGACGTGGACCAACGACATCAGCCACGGTGACCTGGTCCGCACCAACCCCGACCAGACCAAGACCGTCGACGCCTGCAACCTGCAGCTGCTCTACCAGGGCAAGGACCCCAACGCGAAGGACGACTACAACCGGCTGCCGTGGCGGCCGGGTGTCCTGACCCTCCAGCGCTGACGCATATCCGTTCCCGGGCAACCAGGGCGTGTCCGGCACCGTGGGTGCCGGGCACGCCCGCCCGGTTCAGTCGGCCAACTCCTCCGCGAGCAGGTCCATCAGCAGCGCGTCGTGCCAGCGTCCGTCCGCGCCCCGCTCGTAGCGGCGCATGATGCCCACCGGACGGAACCCCACCTTCGCGTACGCCCGGATCGCCGCCGTGTTCGCCGCCGCCGGGTCGATGGTGAACCGGTGGTGGCCGTACTCGTCGACCAGGTGCCGGACCAGGGTGCGGATCGCGTCCCCGCCCAGCCCGGTGCCGCGTACCGCCGGGTCGAGGAAGACGTCCAGACTGGCGTGGCGGTAGTCCGGTTCGGTCTCGGCGTACCACTGGATCGCCCCGACCAGCCGGTCGGAGTGCTCGATCGCGTAGACCGTCAGCGCGTCGTCGGCCAGGTCGGCCCGCACCGATTCGGCCAGGTCGTCGCCGCCGCGCCACCAGCGGCGCACCTCCGGGGTGGCCCGGATCGCGGTCAGGGCGGGCACGTCCGCCTCCGTCACCGGCCGCAGCAGGACCGCCCGCCCCCGCAGCACGCCTCAGCCCCGCCGCTCGCCGTGCGCGACGCAGACCGCCGACCAGCCGACCGGCAGCACCTGCACCTTCATCCGCCGTCGGCAGTGCGCGCAGTAGCGGGGCGGCTCCAGCACCCGGGCCGTCGCGCAACCCGGGTGCGGGCCCGCCGTGGCGTCCGCACCACAGCGGTCGCACCAGGTCGCGGCCGGCGTCAGCACGGCGAGTTCCGCCGTGCGGCCGTCGGTGGTCGGGTCACCCGCGTCGGTCATCATCGCCTCACAGGGTGGCGGAGAGCGCCTTGACGGGCATCTTCAGATCGTCGAGCAGCTTCAGGTCGTCGGTCGCCGGCCGACCCAGCGTGGTCAGGTAGTTGCCGACGATCACCGCGTTGATGCCGCCGAGCAGGCCGTCCCGGGTGCCCAGGTCGCCGAGGGTGATCTCCCGGCCGCCCGCGTACCGCAGGATGGTGCGCGGCATGGCCAGCCGGAACGCGGCGATGGCCCGCAGCGCGTCCTTGCCCTCCACCACCGGCCGGTCACCGAGGGGAGTGCCCGGACGCGGGTTGAGGAAGTTCAGCGGGACCTCGTGCGGGTCGAGCTGGGCCAACTGTGCGGCGAACTCGGCGCGCTGCTGCACCGTCTCACCGAGGCCGAGGATGCCGCCGCAGCAGACCTCCATGCCGGATTCGCGGACCATCCGCAGCGTCTCCCAGCGCTCCTCCCAGGAGTGCGTGGTGACCACGTTCGGGAAGTAGGAGCGGCAGGTCTCCAGGTTGTGGTTGTAGCGGTGCACGCCCATCTCGACCAGGTCGTCGACCTGCTCCTGGCTGAGCATGCCCAGCGACGCGGCGACCTGGATGTCGACCGCCGCCCGGATCGCGGCGACCCCCTCGCGCATCTGCTTCATGAGTCGGTCGTCCGGGCCGCGCACGGCGGCCACGATGCAGAACTCGGTCGCCCCGGTCGCCGCCGTCTGCTTCGCCGCCTCGACCAGCGACGGGATGTCCAGCCAGACCGAGCGGACCGGGGAGGTGAACAGGCCGGACTGCGAGCAGAAGTGGCAGTCCTCCGGGCAGCCCCCGGTCTTGAGCGAGACGATCCCCTCGACCTCGACCTCCGGGCCGCACCAGCGCATCCGCACCTCGTGGGCGAGCTGGAGGGCGGCGGGGACGTGCTCGTCGGGCAGGGTCAGCACGGCGAGGACGCCGGCCTCGTCGAGGCCGACGCCGTTGCCCAGCACCTGGGTCCGGGCCTGGTCGAGGATCTCTGGCATGGCTCGTACCCTACAAGGCGGGCGCGGGCCGGGAAACGGCCGAGCTACCGGCCGCCGGCCGCCTCCGGCCTGGTGTCGGGGCGACCCGGGCCGCCCTTCGATCCCGCCTCGTCCACACCCGTCACGCGTCGGTGCGGCGGGCCCGCCGCCACGCCGGTGCCGGCCCGGCGGATGGTAATTTCGCCCGGCGGTGGCAGCGCCGCCACCCGTCCGGCGGATCGCGCCGGACGGGGTCGGTCGTCCGGCAGCAGGTGCCGGGCGGGACGGCGCCGGCCCGGTGGCACGGGCCGGGCGGAGCGGGTCGAGTGGCGGACGGAGGCGATGACCGGTGGCGGACTGGCTGGCGGCCCTGGACCGCCGCGCCGCACTGCGGGCGAAGGCGGGGCTCACCCGCACCCTGCGCCCCCGCGCCGCCGGTGACCTCATGATCGACCTGGCCGGCAACGACTACCTGGGCCTGGCCACCCACCCCGAGGTGGTCGCCGCCGCCGGCCGGGCCCTCGCCGGGTACGGGTTGGGTGCCACCGGCTCCCGGCTGGTGCGCGGGTCCACCGACGTCCACCACGCGCTGGAGGACGAGCTGGCCGACTGGCTCGGCGTCGAACGGGCGCTGGTCTTCTCCTCCGGCTACCTGGCCAACCTCGCCGCCGTCCGGGGCCTGGTCCAGCCACGTACCCTACTCGTCTCCGACGCCCACAACCACGCCTCGCTGATCGACGGTTGCCGGATCTCCGGCGCGGAGACCGTGGTCACCGCGCACGTCGACGTCGACGCCGTGGCCGCCGCGCTCGCCGCCGCGCCGGGCCGTCCGGCGGTGGTGGTCACCGAGTCCGTCTTCTCCGTCGACGGCGACCTCGCCCCGCTGGCCGCGCTGCACGCCGTGGCCCGCCGGCACGGCGCGTTGCTGCTGGTCGACGACGCGCACGCACTCGGCGTCACCGGCCCGGCCGGGGCCGGCGCGGTGGCCGCCGCCGGGCTCGCCGGTGCGCCGGACGTGGTGGTCACCGCGACCCTGTCCAAGGCGCTCGGGGGCGCCGGTGGGCTGGTCGCCGGTCCGGCCGAGTTCGTCCGCCACCTGGTGGAGACCGGGCGCACCTTCATCTTCGACACCGCGCCACCCCCTGCGGTCGCCGCCGGGGTACGCGCCGCCGTGGCGCTGGCCCGGACCGCCGACGACCTGCGTGCCGAGCTGGTCGACCGGGCCCGGCACGCGGTACGCCGCCTCGGCGCGGCCGGGCTGACCGTGTCCGCCCCCGACGGCGCGGTGGTCTCGGTGACCGCCCCCGGCCCGGAGGCCGCCACCGCCTGGGCGGCCGACTGCCGTGACCGGGGTGTCGCCGTCGGCTGCTTCCGTCCGCCGTCCACCCCGGACCACCGTTCCCGGCTGCGACTGACCCTCTCGACCGGGGTGACAAGAGCGGACTTCGAACACGCCCTGGAGGCCATAGTGGAGTGCGCCCCGCAGCCGCGAGCTGAGGTCCTGCCGTGAGCGCGAGGAGTGAGCCGGGTTTGCGAGCCCCGCAGTCGCGAGCTGAGGTCCTGCCGTGAGCGGGTGGAAGGGTGCGGTGCTGGTCACCGGGACCGACACCGAGGTCGGCAAGACGGTGGTGACGGCGGCGATCACCGCTGCCGCGCAGGCCGCCGGCCTACGGGTCGCGGTGGTCAAGCCGGGCCAGACGGGTACGGCCACCGGCGAGCCCGGCGACATCGACTCGGTGACCCGGCTGGCCGCCCCGCTCACCGGTCGCACCCTGTCCAGCTACCCGGACCCGCTCGCCCCGCTGGCGGCGGCCCGGGTCGCCGGGTTGGAGCCGCTGGAGCTGTACACCGCCGTCGACGCGATCCGCGCGGAGGTCGACAAGCACGACCTGGTGCTCGTCGAGGGAGCCGGCGGGCTGCTGGTGCCGATGGGGCTGCGCCCGTCCGGCGAGGCGTGGACGGTCGCCGACCTGGCGGTGTCGCTGGGCGCTCCGGCGGTGGTGGTGGCCCGGGCCGGGCTCGGCACCCTCAACCACACCGCGCTCACCCTGGAGGCGTTGGAGCGGCGGGCCGTACCCGCCGGGGTGGTGATCGGTGCCTGGCCGGCGGAGCCGCAGCTGGTGCACTGGGCGAACCTGACCGAGCTGGTGCCGAACATGCTGGGTGCGCTGCCGACCGGTGCCGGGTCGATGGACCCGGGGGTGTTCCGCCGGTCCGCCCCGGGCTGGCTCACCCCCGACCTGTACGGGGTGCTCGACGACTGGCGTACCTGGGCCGAGGACGCCGGCTGAACCCGGACCGACACCGGTCGGGCACCTGACCGGCGGTGCCGGTGGGCGGCAGCCCACCGGCCGTTCGTCGGGCCGGTCGGTCTCACTCGGCGGTCCGTACCGGGCCGAGCCGCTCGGCCGGCGCCGAGCGCGGGGCGACGACCTGCACGTGGCCGCCGACGGAGCGGTGGTGCGTTTCGATCCAGGTGTCCAGGGCCATCCGGCAGGCGTGGTCGACATGCCGCAGGTCGCGCAGGTCCAGCCGGACACTGCGGTCGGTGGGCAGCGCGTGCAGCGCGCTGAGGATGGTGGGCAGCCGCAGGAAGGTGGCGTTGCCGACGAGGGCGACGTCGACCGGCCCGGCGTCGCCGTCGCCCACGATGACCCGGAGGTGAGACGTCTCCCAGGCGGTCTTCACCACCGCCAGGCCGAGACCGACCAGCACGCCGGTGAACATGTCGGTGGTCAGGATCGCGGCGGCGGTCACCATCAGCACCACCGCCTCGCCCCGGTGCTCCCGCCACAGCGCGGGCATCGTCCGTAGCGGCAGCAGCTTGACGCCGGCGTGCACGAGGACGGCGGCCAACGCGGGCAGCGGGATCAAGGCGACCAGGCCGGGTGCGGCGGCGACGAAGACCAGCAGCCACAGCCCGTGCAGCACCCGGGACGCCTTGCTGCGCGCACCGGCCTGCACGTTGGCCGAGCTGCGCACGATGACGGCGGTCATCGGCAGCGCGCCGAGCAGGCCGCAGATCGTGTTGCCGGTGCCCTGGGCGACGAGTTCCCGGTCGAAGTCGGTGCGGGGCCCCTGGTGCAGCCGGTCGACCGCCGCCGCGCTGAACAGGCTCTCCGCCGAGGCGACCAGGGTGAACGTGGCGATGGTGGTGAGCACCCCGAGGTCGACCAGCAGGCTCGGGTGCCCGATCGACGGTTGGATCGCCGCGAGCAGCCCCGCCACGTCGATGGTGTCGACCGGCAGTCCCAGCGCGGCGGTCGCGCCGGCCGCCGCGGCGACGGCGACCAACGCGCCGGGCACCGTGCGCTGCCGGCCGGGCAGGGCGTTCCAGAGCATCATCAGCGCGAGTGTGGCCACCCCCACGGCGAGCGACAACCGGGCCGCACCGGATTCGGTGAGGTCACCGACCAGCGCCGGCAGCCCGGCGAATGCGGCGAGCCCGATGGGCGGCGTGGTGGCGCCGGCCAGCACGTGCACCTGGCCGGCGATGAGCAGCAGGCCGATACCGGCGAGCATGCCGTGCACCACGGCCACCGAGATGGCCCGGAACCACCGGCCGAGTCGCAGGAGTCCCAACCCGATCTGGAGCAGCCCGGCGACCAGCACGATGGTGCCGAGTCCGGCCAGGCCGTAGCGGTCCACGGCCTCGGCGACCAGCACGGTCAGGCCGGCCGCCGGGCCGCTGACCTGCATGCTGCTGCCGGGCATCAGGCCCACGAGCAGCCCGCCGACCACGCCGGTGACCAGGCCGAGTTCGACGGGTACGCCGGAGGCGACGGCGATGCCGACACAGAGCGGCAAGGCGACGAGGAAGACGACGAGGGAGGCGGGCAGGTCGGCGCGCAGGGTGCGCCAGTTCACAGTGGAGAGCACGATTCACATCCAGGAGGCTGCGCAGCGGTCAACGGGTCGTCACCCTCCGTCGTGGCGCACCGGGCGGCGGCACGCAGGCAGGGGGGCGGCGGTCTGTTGCGGGCTGGGGACGACGGGGGCGTCGCCGGCCGGCCGGAGGGTCGCGGAACGGTGACAGGCGGGGTGGCGCCGATCGCCGCTGCTCAGCAGCGCAGCACGCTGGATCGGAGCGGCGTGGCTCCGGGTTCGGGTTCGTCGGTCGTCGGCCGACCGGCCGCTGCCCGCTGTCGCCGGCTGAGCGTCCCCCGCACACTCCGGCATTCCGGCCCTGTCGGGTCGCGTCGTTCCGTCGATGGCTGTCCGCGTCCCGCCCGTCCGATCGCCGGACCGACCTCCCCCCCGGCCCGGTCCGCCCCGGCGTGGTCCGGTAGGGCAGGGCCGACCATCAGACGTTTATGTACGTCAATGTCTGATGTTACCGGAAGCTCGCGATTAATACGAGCGTATGACTGGTGCGGGAGGCGGTGCGATGATGCGCCGAAAGGCGTGGCCGTTCGTGCCGGTGAGGTGGAGGCGACCGTGGGACCCCACCCGGCGGAGGCGGTTGCGGGAACGGACGGTTGCGGGTCGGGACGCAGGGTGACCGCCACGGGCAGCAGCAGGACGATGCTGAGCAGTGGGACGAGGATGGTCGGCCTGCGCTGCACCCTCACCCCCGGGCAGATAGGCGTGCTCACGAGACGCGCGTCGACAAGGGGTTCAACCCGCCGCCGCGACGGTGGGTTACGCCCCTACGCCCGCCGGTGTGTCCGCCACCGTGTCCCGGCTGGTCCGGCGGACCACGAACGCGTCGGGCATCCGGAAGGTGAGGTTGTCCGGGCACCACGGCGGCCGGACCACCGTCACCGCGTCGAGCAGCGGTGCCGCCTCGGCGACCACCACCGCCGCCTCCAGCCGGGCCAGTTGCGCGCCCACGCAGCGGTGCGCCCCCGCCCCGAAGGCCAGATGCCGGCGGGAACCGCGCTGCCCGGGGCGGAATCCGGCCAGCTCGGCCACCACCTCCGGGTCGCGGCCGGCGCGGGCCAGCCACAGCAGCATCGAGCTGCCCGCCGGCACCGGCGTCCCGCCCAGCGTGGTGTCCGTCGCGGCCACCCGTCGCCAGGTGACGATCGGCGGTTCCAGCCGCAGGCCCTCCTCCACCACGTCGGCGACGGCGACGGTGCCGGCCCGCAACCCGGCACGCACCTCGGGTTCGCCGGTGAGCCGGTGCAGCAGCAGGGTCAGGAACTGACTGGTGGTCTCCTGCCCGGCGACCAGCAGGAAGAACAACGCCCCGACCACCACGTCGGGGGAGTGCCCGGCGTCACGCAGCCGGGCGGCCAGCCCGCCACCGGCACCGGCGAACTCCCGCAGTACGGCGTGGAACCGGCCCACCTCGACGGCGAGGGTCTGCTGCCGGTCGGCGTCCAACGGCGCCCAGAACAGCTCCAGCGCCGCCCGCGCGAAGTTCTTCACCGCGCCCACCGGGGCGTCCGGCAGCTCGACCAGCCGGGCCAGCGCCAGCAGCGGCAGGTCGGCGGCGAGCCGGGCGTGCAGATCGACCGGTCGCCCGGCGGCCAGCTCGGCGGCGATCCCGGCCACCCGGGTCCGCACCAGCGCGGTCAGCCACGGCCGCTGGGCGGCCACCCGGTCCGGGTGCAGCGCCTCGGCGACGATCGCCCGGATCTCCGGGTGGCTGGGGCCGGCGTTGTTGGCAAGCGTCGGCGGCAACCGGAACCGGTGCCCGGTGAGCACCCGCAGCGCGGCCACCGGGATGGGGGTCACCGCGTCCAGGGCGTTGTCGGGTCGCCAGGTCACCGGGTCGGCGAGCACCCGCCGGACCAGCGCGTGCCGGGTCACCACCAGGTGGGTGCCGCCGACCCCGTCGACGACCGTGGCCACATCCGGCCAGGGCCCGTCGACGGCCGCCTCCCACCCCCGGAACAGCATCCGGTCACGCTAGCGGGCGGCCCCGGGCGGGGCGGGGTCCAGCTCCCACACCGTGGTGTGCTTCACCCGTACGCTCTCCAGCGCCTCCGGCACCGGCACGTCGTAGGCGGCCAGCTCGCGGAAGCGTTCCCGGGGCAGGAACGCCCGCCCCGGGTCGCCGACCAGCACCCGGGCACCCGACCGGGCGGCCCGCAGCAGGAAGCGCAGCACCCGACGGGCCATCGCCTCGCTGTAGAAGACGTCCCCGGCGAGCAGCACTTCGGCGTCCCCGGCGTCGCCGTCGAGGACGTCGGCCAGTTCGGCGTCGACGCGTACCCCGTTGGCCTCGGCGTTGAGGGCGACGGCGGCGACGGCCCGTTCGTCGATCTCCACCGCCCGCACGGTCGCCGCGCCGGCCCTGGCGGCGGCGATGGCGACCAGGCCGGAGCCCGACGCGAGGTCGAGCACCCGGCGGCCGGCGACCGCCTCCGGATGGTCGGTGACGTAGCGGGCCAGCGCCTGCCCACCGGCCCAGGCGAAGGCCCAGAACGGTGGCGGCTGGGCGCTGCGGAACTCGCCCTCGGTCAGCTCCCACAGGCCGATCGGCTCGTCGGCCTGGTGCAACCGCACCTCGGGTACGAAGGCGACCGGGGTGAGCCGGGCGTGCAGCCGGACGAAGGCGGCGGAGAGTTCGGGCACCCGCCCAGGATGTCAGTCGCACGAACCCCGGCGTGGTCGACCCTCGCCGGACCGACGAAGCGGCCTAGCCCACACCGTCACCCGGCGTGTCGGCGGTGCCGGGTGACCGGTTCACCACTGTCGGTGTTAACCGGCCCCGCACTTGCCGCTCGGCGCGAACACGCCCGTCTACCGGCTTTCCCATCCTCCTCATAGCGTGGCGAGTGGACAAGACCGACGGGAGGACGAGGCGGTGGTGATGGTGTGGCGGAACGCGCTACGGGTCGGGGCGGTGCTGGCCTGCCTCACGGGGACAGGGCTCGCCGGGCCGGCGCCGGCATCGGCGGCGGACCGCTTCGCCACCCAGCTGAGCGGCCTGCCGGCCGAGTTCACCGCCGGTGACCAGGTACGAACGGTCTCGGCGGTGGTGTCCCGCAAGGGCAACGGCGGGTGTGTGAAGGTCCGCTGGTCGATGGTGCTCTCGGTGCAGGGGCTGCGGCTGGACCAGGTCAAGATGGACCGGGTCGAGGAGACCGGCTCGTTCCCGCTGGACATCCGGGCCGAGGGGGCGGTGGCCCGGCTGACCGACCGGCAACTCGACCCGGGCACGCTCTGCCCGGACCGGACGGTCACCGCCACCTACCGGGTGGCCTTCGCCGAGGACGTCACCCGGGGCCGGATCACCATGGCCGCCGAGGCGTACGACCCCAACCTGCGGCTGCTCGCCCGGCAGAGTGCCACCCGGCAGGTCGTCGGCACGGCACCGCCGCCCACCACGGCGGCGCCCGCGCCGACCAGCGCGTCGCCGGAGCCGACCGAGGAGGTGCTGGAGCCGACGGGGGAGGAGACCGAACCGACCGAGGAGGCGCTCGCCGAGGTGCCGCCACCGGCCGCGGCGAACCGTTCGGCCGACCAGAGCGGCGGCTTCGGTCTGGTGCAGGCGGCCTTCCTGCTCGGCGGGCTGCTGCTCTTCCTCGGCGTCGGCCTGCTGATGCGGCTGCGGCAGCTGACCCGGACCGCGTCCGACGGTGTGGAGGGCGATGCCCGCCCGGTTCGTCGACCGGTCCGTTGGACCACCGTCCGACGGTGATCGGGGGCCGCCGGGGCCGGGTGGCGCCACCACCCGGCCCCGGCGGGTTTCACTTTCCGAACACCTGGAACTCGGCGATCCGCACCTGGTCGCGCGCCGGGCTGGCGGTCGCGCAGTCGGTCCGGGTGGCCGGGTCGTCGTCCTGCTCACCGGCGTACGCCGGGCCGCCGGTGCACTGGCTGGCCAGCACCTCCAACCGGACGTGGGTGGCGACGGTGGTCGGCACCCGGAACGACCGCAGGATGAGGTCCCGGGAGTAGGCCCGGAACTTCCCACCGGGGAACGCGTCGTCGGCGCTGGTGTGGATCCGGGTCCAGCGGGTCGGATCGGCGCAGTCGGTGGTGGTCGCGTCGCAGGCCGACACCGCGAACGACCGCAGCGCGCTCAGCGCGTTCTGCGCACCGGGGTCGGCGTCGCCGGTGATCGCCGGGCGGAGCATCGCGCTGACGTTGACCCGCTGCACCACCTGCGGCGCGTCGCCGGGCAGCCGCACGGTCACCTGCCTGCCGGCCACCCCGGTCAGCGACGCCCAGTTGGTGGCCTCGGTGTCGTCGCCGATCCGGTCGGCGTTCACCCCGTCCCCGGTGATCGTCGCGCCCGCCGCGACGGACGCCAGGTTGCGGCTCAGCCGCAGGTCGACGTACCCCTGCTGGCCGGCCTTCGCGACCACCTCCAGTCGCTGGTGGCCGAAGCCCGGCGCGACCGCCAGCACCTGGTACGTCCCGGCGACCGCCTCGAAGGTGGCCGGCAGCGCGGTGGCCGGGTCGGTGTCGGCGACCGGGGTGGCCCGCGCCTCGTAGTCGCCGACGTAGAGCCGGATCGGCGCGTCCGTGCTGTCGCCCCGGGGACGCAGGGTCAGCGTGGCGTTGCCGCCGGAGGGGCTGGCGAAGCTCGGCGTCGGGTCGGTGTCGGCCGCGCCGACGGTGGCGGCGTCCCGGCCCATCCCGGAGCGGGCGAACTCGGCCCAGATCAGCTCCTGGTTGGCCCCGCCGAAGCGCAGCCGGTCGGCGGTGAGCAGGTTGTCCCGCATGTCGAGCATGCTGACCTGGCTGGCCGCCTGGAGCAGGAACGAGTCGAAGACCAGCTGCACCCAGCGCCGGTTACCCGGGCAGTTCTCGGCGGCCACCCGGCCCTGCGCGCAGTCGAGCTGCCGCTGCGGCGTGCCCAGGCCGTACTTCTTGACCAGGGCGGCGCGGATGCGGAAGTTGGTCGCGCCCCAGATCTCCCCGTCGGCGTGCACCGCCGGACCGCCGGTGTTGTAGCCGACGTCGGAGTAGTTGAGCGGGCTGCGGCTCAGGTCGTAGTTGCGGATGCCGCTGACCAGGTTGCCGGTGACGTAGCCGCCGGTGACGAAGGGCGTCTCGCCGGGGGCGCGCAGGCCGTGCTCGTAGAGGTACTCGGCGGCGAGCAGGTCGCTCCACGACTCGCCCATCGCCCCGCCCTGGTGCCCGCCGATCCCGGTGTCCGGGCCGGCGATCATCCGGTTGGTGATCGCGTGGGTGTACTCGTGGCCGATCACCGTCATGTCGTAGTCGCCGTCCACGCACGGCGGGTACGGCCCACCGGCCTGCGGCTGCCACAGGTACATGTTGGTGGTCGGCGGCAGCCCGTCGCGCGGGGTGGACTGGTTGGCGTTGTTCCGGTTGCCGCTCAGCGCACCCTGCTGGGCCCGCCCCTGCTCGGCGTCGCCACCGAGGCCGGCCCCGCTGACGTTGACCGCCTGGAGGTTCCAGGTGGCCTCGGTGAAGCCGAGGTGCCAGGCCCAGTCGTGCATCCGGTGGTGCATGGCGAACAGGTTGGCGGTGGCGGCGTCGGCGTCGTTGCGCTGCGCGGAGGTGAACGCCGCCGGGTCGCAGCGGGACTGGTGCCACTGGTCGGTGAACGGGTACTCGTAACGCCGGTCCGGGCGGGCGGGGGCGTTGACCAGCGGGCTGCCGGCGCCCCAGGAGACCACCGTGTTGGCGGAGTTGCCCCGGGTGGTGTTGGTGGGTGCGCCGGTGGCCAGGTCGACGTCCCAGGGCTGCCCGCTCGCCGGGTCGCGGAAGGCGGCGACGCAGTCGGCGGCGGGGGTGGCGCACCAGCGGACCCGGGGGTCCTGCCCGGGGGCGAGGTCCTGCGGCGGGGTGGCCGGGTAGACCGCCCAGCTCGGGTTGTCGGAGTCGAAGTCGACCAGGTCCTCGCGGATCAGCACCTTCCCGCTGATCCCGTCGACGTAGGTGGTGAAGGCGGCCGGGTGGTCGCTGTCCCGGCCGATCAGGGTCACCTCGTACGCGGCCCGGTTGCCGTCGAGCGGGGTGGGCACGGCGACCGGGCGCACCCGGTGGCTGGCCACCCCGGTGGCATCCAGGCCGGCGTCGGCGAGGGCGGCGGCGTACGCCTGCGCGCCGGTGCGGGTGGCCGGGGCGGGGGCCGAGGCGTCCCGGGACAGCGAGGAGCTGACCGAGAGCACGGTGCCGTCGGCGACCGCCACGGTGACCAGGCCGTCGTGGCCGGCGGGCAGGTCACCGAAGCGCTGCCGCAGGGTGACCACCGCGCCGTCGCCGACCGGGCGGACCAGGAGCCGGTCCAGGGCGGCGACGGCGTCGGCGTCCAGCCCGAACAGGTCCCGCTGTGCGGTGAGGTAGCGCCGGGCGGCCGTCTCCGGGTCGGTGGGCAGACCGGTGGCGAGGGTGGCCGGGCCGAGGGCGTGCGGGGTGCCGAACCGGTTCCACCGCACCGGGACACCGCTGGCCCGGGCCAGGCTGCGCTGACGGGCGTCGGGTGCGGCCGTACCGGTGCGGTTGTCGACGTCGGCGGCCTGGTGACGGTCGTCGGCGAACGAGCCGGAGCGGCCCGGGGCCGGGGCCGCGGTGTCGCCCGGCGCGGCCGTGGCGGTGCCCCCGCCGGGCAGCAGGGCGGCGACCACGGCGGCGGTCGCCAGTACGGGAACGAGCCGGCGTCGGCGCCGGCTCGTTCGGGGTGTCCACTCCGGTATGGGCACGGAACCTCCTTGTGGGAGCGGGGACCGGCGCGACGCCGGCCCGGCGCAGGCGTGGTTACGCATGCGCATTCGTGAATACCAGGCGAACCGGACGGGGGCAATGGCGCGGGCGCCGGATCAGACGAGTCGGGTCGGGTCGAGGCCCAGTTCCCGGGCGGCGACCAGCCGGATCCACTCGCCGAACTGTCGCCGCGAGATGACCCGCTCGTGCACGGCGAGCTGGACGGCGAGCCCGTCCATCACCGCGTTGATCCGCCAGGCGGCGCCGGCCGGGTCGGCGCACTCGAAGGTGCCGTCGGCCACCCCGGCCGAGATCACCGCCGCCAGGTCCTGCCGCCAGCGCAGGTCCAGCCGGCGGCAGACCTTCTCCAGTTCCGGGGCACGCAGCGACTCCGCCCACCCGTCGATCCACATCGACCAGGGCCGGCCGGTCGGGGTGTAGAGGCGCAGGATGCGTCGGAGCTTGGTCAGGGGCGGGGTGGCGGAGCGCAGCACGGCGTCCAGCCGGGACAGTTCCTGCTCGACGGCGTACGCGAACGCCTGGGCGAGCAGCCGCTCCTTGGTGGCGAAGTGGTAGAAGACCAGCGCCTGGCTTACTCCGGCGGCGGCGGCCACGTCGGCGGTGCGGGTGTTGGCGAGTCCACGCTCGACGATCACGTCGCAGGCTGTGCGCAGCAGGGAATCCAGGCGGACATCGGCGGCGGCACGTCTCGTCACGCCGCTACGGTAACCCATCGACACGACCACGGGGAGTTACCGAGCCGCCCGATCGGGCAGCTGGCAGTCGGAAGCCGGACAGCGTCCACCGGCGCGTCGGGTAGCTTTCCCGACCTGTTCAATGCAGGTGTGAGCCGACCGCACCGCAACCGTCGACGAACTCTCCTAGGAAGCTCTGGGCGTGGGGATGGCGGTCACCCGGCCGCCACTGGACGCGCCGACCGTGTACCCGATTTGGCATCGGTCCGACCGCTCGGCTAGAGTTTCCATCCGTCACCGGGTGTGTTCCGGGGGCAAGCGGACGTAGCGCAGCTGGTAGCGCATCACCTTGCCAAGGTGAGGGTCGCGGGTTCGAATCCCGTCGTCCGCTCGGAGCTGCCGCCACGTATGACGGGGGCAACCTCGGTGGGGTGGCCGAGAGGCGAGGCAACGGCCTGCAAAGCCGTGTACGCGGGTTCAAATCCCGTCCCCACCTCGGTAACAAGCACGGGCGATTGGCGCAGTGGGAGCGCGCTTCCTTGACACGGAAGAGGTCACTGGTTCAAACCCAGTATCGCCCACACGGTCAGTAGGGTCACCTTCCGGTATCGGGAGGTGACCCTATTGCTTTCCCCGCCGGTCGCCGCCACTGGCCGGGCGCATCGGTGCCCCCTCCGCAGCGGAGCCCGAACCCACCCGGGTGGGTTCTCCCGGCTTGTGGGAGACGATCGCTCTGCGTCGATTCGATGTCTATTCTGGCTCCGATTCTTCCAGGGGACGTCGCGACGCCGGGTGGGTGTGGTGTGGGGGAGACCGGCCGGGAGGCGCTGCTCGCCGACCGGCGGGTACTGGTGCTCCTGGACAACGCCCGTGACGCCGACCAGGTGCGTCCGCTGCTGCCCAGCTCTCCGGGGTGCCTGGTCCTGGTGACCAGCCGCAACCAGCTTCCGGGGCTGGTCACGGCCGAGGGGGCCCGACCTCTGCCGCTGGGTCTGCTCTCCCCGGCGGAGGGACGTGAACTGCTGTCCCGTCGGCTGGGCGCGGGCCGGGTCGCGGCGGAGCCGGAGGCGGTGGACCGGATCGTCGCCGCTGCGGCCGGGCTGCCCCTGGCGTTGGCCATCGTGGCCGCGCGGGCCGCCAGCTACCCGGATTTCCGGCTGGACCGGTTCGCTGCGGAGCTGACCGCGAGCCGGGGCGCCCTCGACGCGTTCAACGGTGTGAGGCCGGCATCGACGCCCGGGCGGTGCTGTCCTGGTCGTACCGGGGGCTGGACCCGGCAGCCGCCGACCTGTTCCGGGCGTTCGGGACGCACCCCGGGCCCGACGTGTCCGTGCCGGCAGCCGCCAGCCTCGCCGCCCTGTCGCCGGCCGAGGTGCGCCGGCCGCTCTGCGGCGGGCGGTGCTGTGCCGGCTGCTCGACCACTACCTGCACACCGCCTACACCGCTGCTCTGCTGCTGCACAAGCACCGCGACGACATCGACCTGCCGGCGGCGCACCCCGGGACGGCGGTGGTCGCGCCGGCCGACCGGGACGAGGCCTGGGCGTGGCTGGCCGCCGAGCACCGGGCGTTACTCGCCGCGATCGGGCTGGCCGTCGAACACGGGTTGCCCACCCACGCCGCCTGGCAGGTGGCGTGGAGCGTCAACACCTACCTCGACCGGGTGGGCGCCTGGGCTGGCCAGTCCCGTGCCCAGGAGTTGGCGTTGCGGGCCGCCACGACGGTGGGGGACCGGGACGGGCAGGCCCGCGCCCACCGCACCGGGCCATCGCCTGCCTGCGCCTCGGCGCGTACGACGAGGCCCACGAGCACCTGGAACGGTCCCGGCAGCTCTACGCCGAACTCGGCGACTACCCCCGTGCGCTGGACTACTGCGGTCAGGCCCTGGTGCGGCAGCAGCAGACCGGGAACCGCTACTGGGAGGCGCACGCGTGGGACAGCCTCGGCTTCGCCCACCACCACCTCGGCCGGCACCGCGACGCCCTCGACTGCTATCGCCAGGCGCGTCGATGAGCAGGGCGATCGCCGGGCCGGGCGGACCGGTGGGGTCGGCCCGGCGGGCGATCTTGGAATGAGGTAGAGTTCACCCCGTCACCGGGGAGACCGGGTGGCACGCGGACGTAGCGCAGCTGGTAGCGCATCACCTTGCCAAGGTGAGGGTCGCGGGTTCGAATCCCGTCGTCCGCTCTCGACCACGGGCGATTGGCGCAGTGGGAGCGCGCTTCCTTGACACGGAAGAGGTCACTGGTTCAAACCCAGTATCGCCCACCAGAGAATCGCGAAGGCCCCGGCTCAACAGAGCCGGGGCCTTCGCGTGGGCGGTGCGTCGGGTCAGCTGTTCCAGTGCGCGGTGACCAGGTCGGCGGCCTGCTGCTCCCACTGGGCGTAGTGGTCGGGGTACGCCGAGACCTGGACGGTCTGGGCGGCCTTGGTCAGGGGCATGTCCTGCCAGCCGTCGACCTGCTTGAGGCCCTTGAGGAACGCGGTGGTGGCGTACTCGGGGTCGGTGATCTGCTCCACGGTGCCCCAACCGGACGACGGGCGCTGCTGGAACAGGCCCTGCGAGTCGTGGTCGTTACGGTCGCCCAGGTGGCCGAGGTTCTCCAGCTTGGACTCCTGCAACGCGGTGGCGATGGAGATGACGGCGGCGCGCTCGTCCAGGCCCGACTTCTTGGTCGCGGCGATGATCGCCTTGACGTTGCCGGTCTGCTCGTCGTTCAGGTCGATGCGGGACTGGTCGCCCTGCACGCCGTGCGGGATCAGCTTGCCCTTGTCCACGGCCGGCTTGTCGGCCTGGACGGTGGCGGCGACGGGACGGGCGTCGAGGGTGGTGGTGTCGGGGGCGCCGTGGTTCAGCGGGCCGGCGGCCAGACCACCGGCGACGGCCAGACCGGCGATACCGAGAACGCTCTTACGCAGAATGGTGGTGTTCATGATGGTGGTGTTCATGGGGAAGCTCCTTCGGGGGTAGACGCCCCGACCAGCCCGTAGGCCGGACGCGCCCGTGGGGACGGGCTGCGGAAGGGGGCGTGGGCACCACGTCGGGGGCGCTCATACGGGGGAAGTGCTTGCGGGGGTTCCGGTGGGGCTTGCCGCGTGGGGCGGTGGCCGCTCGTGTCAGGGTCAGGTGTAACGACCGGGGTCCCGGGACCATTCCCGCAAGCATGCGGGCTGGCCGGGTGCTGCTGCGGTCGTACGGGAGATGTAACGACCGTGGGTGCCCGGTCATTCCGCCGGAGGCCAAGGCGTCGTGCGGCCGGGGGTGGCCCTGCTCCCGGCAACCCGGTCGGGTGGTTCATCTCGCGCAGAGACCTTCATGCCTGCGCGTCACAAACATGCCCCAGCGGCATGAGCGTTCCTGAGGAAACCACCCATCCTGGCCCGATCCCCACCACGTGCGCTGGGAACCCAGTGGGGTCGGGGTGGTGCGGGGGTTCTGCCGACGGCAGATCCGCTGCCGGTGAACAGGGTGCCGCGTCGGTGCCCTCAGGCGGCAGATTGGGACGCATGAGACTGCTGATGCTGGGTGGCACCGGGTTCGTCGGATCCGCCATCGTGGCCGAGGGGGTACGCCGGGGCTGGACGGTGACGATGGTCAACCGGGGGCTACACGGGGACACCCCGCCGGGCGTACACCGGTTGCGGGGTGACCGGACCGTGCCGGGCGGGTTGGCTGCACTGGCCGGCGGCGGGTGGGACGTGGTGGTCGACACCTGGGACGGCGCACCCCACGCGGTACGCGACGCCGCCACGCTGCTGCGCTCCGCCGGGCACTACGCCTACGTCTCCAGCGGCTCCGTCTACGCCCCGCCCGTGCTCCCCGGGGTCGGCGAGGAATCGCCGGTGGTGGTGGCGTCGGCCGACGACATCCGCGACGACGACTACGCCCGCTGCAAGGCGGGCGGCGAACTGGCCGCGACCGAGGTGTTCGGGGAACGCGCACTGCTGGTGCGGGCCGGGCTGATCCTCGGGCCGGGGGAGGACATCGGCCGGCTGCCGTGGTGGCTGCGCCGGGTGGCCCGGGGCGGTGACGTTCTCGCCCCGGGGCCGACCGACCTGCCCGTGCAGTACGTCGACGTCCGGGACCTGGCGGCCTTCACGCTCGACCGGGTCGCCGAGGGCGTCGGTGGTGCCTTCAACGTGATCAGCCGTCCGGGGCACACCACCATGGGCGGGCTGCTGGCCGAGGCGGTGGCGGCGACCGGCGGCGATGCCCGGCTGCGTTGGACCGACCCCGAGGTGATCCTCGCCGCCGGGATCGCACCGTGGAACGACCTGCCGATCTGGATTCCGCCGGGCCACGAGTACCGCTGGTTGCAGGAGCGTGGCGTCGAGAAGGCGTACGCGGCGGGACTGGCCTGCCGCCCGGTGGCCGAGACGGTCGGTGACACCTGGCGCTGGCTGGACCGGGTGGGCGCGGTCCCGCCCCGGGCGGGGCGGCCGGTGCGGTCGACCGTCGGCCTCGACCTGGCCCGGGAGGCCGCGCTGCTCGCCACCCACCATCCAGCCTGACCACGCATCCTCGGTCGCTTCGGGCGGGTGCTGCCCGCTTCGGAGGGCGGATGCCCAGTACATCGGGCGATCCAAATATAGCCATTAGTTCCTTTTGTTGTCTACGCAAGGTAATCAATGTAGACAACCAGCGTTAACCGCCCTTAGGGTTCGACCGCTGGTGCTCATCTGCACGGGGGATTCCATGGTGAACGGTGGCTAGCTGCTGCCTGGGCTGGCGCGATTCATCGCCGGGCCCTCGTGGTGGTGCGTCCGGTGGACAGCGTCCACGCGTCCAGGGCTCTCCTCCGCCCGGCGCCGCCGCCCTCGCGCGAACTCGGGAGCCGGTCGCCCTACTCATCCCGTCTGCACATTCTGCCGTTGACTGCGCCCGTGGAGGCATCGTGACACCCGCTCCTACCGACCCCACACGCCTTGGCGGACCGACAGCCGGGCGTCGGGTGACCGCACTCGTCGCCCTGGCCGGACTGCTCGCCGGTTCGGTGGCGACGGGAGCCGGGGCGGCGCAGGCGACGCCGGGGTCCCCTGCGCGGGCGGTGGGCGATGTCTCGGTGGCACCGGATGCGGCCTCGGCGGTGACCGCCGCGAGGCGGTCGGGTCACCGGGTCGAGGTGGGATCCGCCCGCACCGAGTTGACCCAACTGTTCGCCAATCCGTCTGGCGGATTCACCGCCGAGGCGGCGGTGATGCCACAGCGGGTGAAACGCGACGACGGGTCCTGGGTGAACATCGACCTGTCGCTGCGGCGGTCGGCGGACGGCTGGGTGCCGAAGGCCTCGGCGGCACAGGTGCGGTTCTCCGACGGTGGACGCGGCCCGGCGGTGGTGCTGTCGCGCGCCGGCAGGACGTTGTCGTTGTCGTGGCCGGACGGATTGCCGAAGCCGACGGTGTCCGGTGAGGCGGCCACGTACGCGGAGGTGCTTCCCGGCACCGATCTGGTGTTGCGCGCGACGCACACGGGCTTCACCCACGTCTTCGTGGTACGGACACCACAGGCCGCAGCAAACGCGCGCCTACGGGAGTTGCGCTTCGACCTCGGGGGCGAGGCGCAGGTCAGGCAGGGCGCGGGCGGGCGGCTGTCCGCCGTCGTGGACGGCCAGGAGATCGCATCGGCCGAGTCGGCGGTGATGTGGGATTCGACCACGGGGTCGGGCGACGCCGGTCTGGCGGGCAGGGCGTCCGGCGGGACGGTGACCAGGCCGGGGCCCTCGACCAGCTCCACGGCCGCCGTACCCGGTGACCGGGCCAGGACCGCAGCCGTCCGCGCCGAGGTCTCCGACGGGCAGCTGGTCCTCCGCCCCGACCCGCAGCTGCTGACCGGGGGGAAGGCCACCTTCCCGGTGTTCATCGATCCGGCCTGGTCGACGGCGAAGTCCCGGTGGGCCTACGCCACACAGAACAACTCCAACAACACGGATACCACCATCGCCCGGGTCGGTAAGGACCCTGACTCGGGGAAGATCTACCGTTCGTACTTCGACTTCCCGCTGTCCGCCATCAGGGGCAAGCACATCGAGTCCGCGTACGTGCAGATGAAGCTGGACCACTCCTGGTCCTGCACCGACACGCCGACGTACCTGTACCACTCCAACGGCATCGCCTCGACACCGCGCACCACGTGGGCACCCAAGCTGCACAGCCAGAAGTCGACCGCACAGTCCCACGCCAACGAGGGCTTCGGCTGCTCGGACTCTCCCCAGCCGGACATGACTGTCAACTTCACCGGGTCGGCCGTGACGTCGCTCATCCAGACCCATGCCACGAACAACTACTCCAACGTGACCGTGGGGTTCTGCGCCTGTAGTGGCACCGACGGCTCGGGTGAGTCCACCACCGACCGGTGGAAGAAGTTCTGGCCCAACAGCGCGAAGCTCGTCGTCGACTACGACTCGGTGCCCGGCGCGCCGCACAGCCTTCAGGCGTCCGGGGTGGCATGTGCTCCGGGCCAGCGGATCAGCATCGGCACGCTCACTCCCACCTTCTCGGGGATCTTCCCCGACGCCGACAGCACCCAGGCGTTGACGACCGCCTACGAATGGCTGCAGGTCCCCAGCACCGGCACCTATGGAGACTCCACCCCCCGTAAGCCCGCCCCCGCAGGGGCATCCGTGCCGGCGGGCGGTCGTTCCACCACCGCCGCACTGCCCGTGCTGACCCAGGGCCAGGCGTACGCCTTCCGGACCCGGGCCACCGACCCCGCGCCGTACAGCAAGACCAGCGGCTGGTCGGCCTGGTGTGAGTTCCGGGTGGACACCACCGTCCCGCCGGTGGTGGTGACCCGGAACGGCCCTGATGAGCCCACGCCCGGTGAGAAGGTCACCTTCGGCTTCGCCTCCACCGACACCAGCGTGACGAAGTTCCGGTACGGCTGGACCTTCCCTGGCACCATCGAGGTCCCGGCGACCTCCGCCTGTAGCTACCACGTGCCGACGGGCACCAACATCTGCTACCGGATCGGCTCGGTGTCGCTGTCCGTGCCGAAGTACGGCCAGAACACGCTGCACGTCCGGGCGTACGACAGCGCAGGCAACCCCGGTGACGGCTCCGCCGAGTTCATCGCCGGCCGACCGTCGCCGGCGATCGCGCGGTGGGGCCTGGAGACCCTGCCCGGCGTCGGTACGAGCGCGGCCCTGGCGGACGCCCAGCCGGCGCTGGGTGGCGACACCCCGCTGACGGCCAGCAACGTCGAGTGGGCCCCGGACGTGCGGATCGTCAAGGGCGCGACCACCACCTTCAACGGCACCTCGTCGAATCTGCGCACGACGGGGCCGGTGGTCGACACCTCGAAGTCGTACGGCGTCGCGGCATGGGTACGGCTGTCCGCGCTGCCCACCCAGAGCATGGCGATCGCCACCCAGAGTGGCGACTGCGGGTACGGCTTCTTCTTCGGGGTCTACGTCGCGGCGGGCATACCGAAGTGGAACATGACCACCCGTAGCGCCGATTGTGCCGGCACCTACACCTCGGAGAGCGCACCGACTGCGATCACGAGCGCGGACGTCGGGCGGTGGCAGCACCTGGGCTTCTCCTACGACGACCCGGCGAAGTTGATGACCTTGTTCGTCGACGGGGTACCCGTCGCCTCGGCACCCTGGACGAGTGCCTGGAACGCCACCAATGCCTTCCAGATCGGGCGCAATGCTGGCGGCGGCGTCTCGGACAATCTCTTCCGCGGATCGATCGCCCAGATGCAGGTGTACAACCGAGCGCTGGTCCCTCACGACTTCACCGGGCAGCGCCGGGATGAGGAAGGCTCCGGCGGCTTCGACGAGCCCGGGATGCTCAAGCCGACCCGGGTGGGTCAGTGGACCTTCGATGGTGCCACGGGCTGTTACGAGGACAACCCCGCCGACTGGACCCTCTGCACGAGTCCGGAGAACACCGCCTTCGGCCGTCGGCTGGCCCTCACCAAGGGCGTCGACGTCGGCGACGGCAGCCGTGCGAGCTTCCTCTCCTTCGACTCGCAGGCCATCGATGATCCCGCCCAACCGACCGTCGAGTACGGGCGCAGCCAGAACGATCTGCGAAACGATCCGCTGAATCCTGATTGGCAGGACGGGCGGGTGCTGCGTACCGACCAGTCCTTCTCGGTCTCCGCCTGGGTCCAGCCGAGGTCACTCGGCTTTCAGACCGCCGTGTCGCAGATCGGTACGAAGCAGTCCGCGTTCTATCTTGGCCAGCGCATCAGGACTGTGGACGGACAGCCCGTCAACTACTGGTCGTTCAGCGTCTTCGGCGCTGACATCGAACCCATCGGCAGCCGGCTCGCTGAGGCATTCATGACTTCCCGGGTGTTGACCGAGGAAGAGGATCTGTCCCATTGGACCCACCTCGTGGGCGTCCACGACGCATCCCGTCGGCAGGTCCGTCTCTACGTCAATGGTGACCTTGTGAAGGTGACCCCGTTCGGCTCAGGCGCCTTCACCGGAGCCTTCGACGCGACCGGGCCGCTCTATGTCGGTGCCGCGTTGTTTACTCCCGCCGGAGGCGCCACCCAGCTGGTCGACCGTTGGCACGGCGACATCGACGACGTGGGTCTCTACCAGGGTGCGCTGAGTGACAACGACGTCCGTGAGATCAACGAGACCGAAGCCGTCAGGGAAGCCGATGTCACCGGCTGACGGCTCGCCGAGCACCACGCGCACACCCCCGTCAGCCGCGTACGCGATCCCCACTGGGAGTCTGGTGAAAACCTCTGTAGGACGTGCTGCCCCCAGGCGCCGCTTCACCCAGGTGGTCGCGGCGGTGCTCACCTCCGTACTGGTCGTCTCCGGCATGACGGTGCCCGCCCAGGCGTCCCCGGGGTCGGTCACCCTCAGCCGACAGCGGGAGAAGCTCGACCGGGACGGGCAGACCGCCCAGGGGAGGGCTAATCCCACCAGCCCAGCCACCAGCGCGAAGCTGAGCCCGCCGGTGTGGCCCGCTCCAGGCCGGGCGTCGGTGACCCTACCGGCCGTCGACGACGAGCGCCGGGCAGCACCGGCCCGGGTGAAGGCGGGAAAGCTGCCGGTCACGGTGAGCCGGGCACCCGGCGTGGCGGGAGCCGACACGCCAGCGGTCTCGGTGGAGATACTGGACCGGGCCGCCGCACCGGAACGCTGGCGCAACGGCCTGCTGCTGCGGCTCGGCGGGACCGCCGAGGGCAGCGGTGCCGACCGCGCGACCGCCGCGGAGCGATCGAGCGCGGTGACCGTCTCGGTCGACTACCGGGCCTTCCGGAACGCCTTCGGCGGCAACTGGTCGTCCCGGCTGCGGCTGTGGCAGGTGCCGGAGTGCGCGTTGCGGACCCCGGACCGGGCCGGATGCGCGGCGCAGCCGTTGCCCTCGCGCAACGACGGATCGTCGGTGAGCGCCGAGGTGCCCCTCGGTGCGGATGTTGCCGGTCGGGCCGGGACTACGGCTCCGTCGCTGGTCGCGCTGGCCGCCGGCGCGTCCGGTCCCGAGGGCGACTTCGCGGCCACCCCGATGTCGGCGAGCGCGACCTGGTCGGCCGGCACCTCGACGGGTGGCTTCTCCTGGTCGTACCCGATGCGGATGCCGCCGACGATCGGCGGCCCCGCGCCCAGCCTCGGACTCTCCTACACCTCCGACAAGGTGGACGGGCAGTCCGACGCGTCCAACAGCCAGCCGTCCTGGGTCGGTGAGGGTTTCGACCTCTGGTCGGGCTATATCGAGCGCAGCTACGTGCCGTGTGCCGACGACATGTCCGGCGGCAACAACAGCACCAACCGCACCGGTGACCAGTGCTGGCGTTCGGACAACGCCACCATGTCGCTCAACGGGCGGGGCGGCGAGTTGGTCTACGAGGCGGGCAAGGGCTGGCACAGCCGCAACGAGGACGGCTCCAAGATCGAGAAGATTGGTGGGGCGACCAACGGCGACAACGACGGCGAGCACTGGAAGGTGACCACGCCGGACGGTGTGCAGTACTTCTTCGGCCGCAACAACCTCCCGGGGCAGAGCACCGCGACGAACTCCGCCTGGACCGTGCCGGTGGCCGGCAACCACCCGAACGAGCCCTGCAACGTGTCGTCGTTCGCGTCGTCCTTCTGCGACCAGGCGTGGCGGTGGAACCTCGACTACGTCGTCGACCCCCGCGGCAACACCGTGTCGTACTGGTATGACAAGGAACTCAACCGGTACGCCAAGAACGCCACCTCCACCAACAAGGCCGAGTACGTGCGCGGCGGCGTGCTCAAGCGGATCGACTACGGCACCTGGGACCGTGGCACCAGTGACCGGTCGGTGACCCCGCTGGCACAGGTGCTGCTGGAGACACAGGACCGGTGCGCGGCGGACTGCCAGACCCACGACGCCGCACACTGGAAGGACGTCCCGTGGGACCAGGACTGCGCCTCGGGGGCGGCGAACTGCGGGGAGAACTACGGCCCGACGTTCTGGACCACGAAGCGGCTGTCGAAGGTCACCACCCAGGTCTGGGACACCACGAAGACCACGCCCGCCTGGCAGCCGGTCGACTCGTGGACCCTGGGACACACCTATCCGGCGGTCGGTGACGGCAGTGACCACGCCGGCATGTGGCTCACCTCGCTCGTGCACCAGGGTCTGGTCGGCGGCACCGCGACCATGCCACCGGTGACGTTCGAGCCGGTGTCGATGCCCAACCGGGTGCTCACCAAGAACAACACCAGCAACAACCGGATGCGGATCGGCAACATCCTCACCGAGACCGGCGGCAAGATCCAGGTCAGCTACAGCCAGCGCGACTGCACCTCCACCAGTCTGCCGTCCGCGCCGGAGACCAACACCCGCCGCTGCTATCCCGTGGTCGGCCCGGACCCGTCCGACGCCGACGTCGAACTCACCGAGTACTGGCACAAGTACGTCGTCACGCAGGTCTCCGAGTCCGACATCAAGGTGATGGTCGGCAGCACCGACCACGGCCAGCCGGTGCAGAACACCTACTACAGCTACCTCGGCACCCCGGCCTGGCACTTCGCCGACGACAACGGCCTGGTCAAGCCGAAGCGCAAGACCTGGAACCAGTTCCGTGGCTACGGCCAGGTCGAGGTGCGCAAGGGCGACGCCCCGGCGCAGACCCTGACCCGGACCACCTTCCTGCGCGGCATGCACGGCGACCGGGTGAGCAGGTCGGGCAACGCCAAGCGCACCGTCACCGTGGCCGCCAGCCTGGGCACCGAGACGGTGTACGACGAGGACCAGTTCGCCGGCATGGTCCGGGAACAGGTCGTCTACAACGGCGTCGACACCAAGCCGGTCTCCAAGACGGTCAACGTGCCGTGGCGTTCACCGGCCACCGCGACCCGCACCATCAACGACGACGAGGTCACCGCCCGGTACACCAACACCCGGGTCGCCTACAACGCCACCGCGCTGGGCGTCGACGGGGCCGGGGGCTGGCGGACCGCGCGGACCGTGTCGACCTTCAATGACACGTACGGCACCACCGACACCATCCAGGCCGACGGGGACGTCGCCAGCACCGGCGACGAGAAGTGCACCACCTACCTCTACAACCGGAACGCCACCGCCAACATCCTGCAGACCGTCAAGCAGATCACCGTCAAGGCGGTGCCCTGCGCGACCGCGCCGGCAACCCAGGCCGACATCGTCGCCGACGAGCGGAAGTTCTACGACGGCGCGAGCAGCGTCGACACCGCGCCGATCCGGGGTGAGGTCACCCGGATCGACAAGCTCAAGGACTGGTCGTCCGCGGGCGGCACCGTCTGGCAGACCACCAGCCAGGCCACCTTCGACGCGTACGGCCGGCCGCTGACCGCCACCGACAACCGCGGTCGGACGGTGACCACCGTGTACACCCCGGCCACCGGCGGGCCGGTGACCACGGTGACCACCAGGACGCCGGACCCGAACGGTGGCACCGCCGACTGGGTCAACACCATCGACACCCGGCCCTACTGGGGTCAACCCGTCCGCACCACCGACTACAACGGCCGTCTCGCCGACCTGGAGTACGACCCGATGGGTCGACTCGCCAAGGGCTGGGAGGTCGGCTGGGCGAAGGTGGACCATCCGACGACCCCGTCGGTCGAGCACACCTACTCGTACGCGCCGAACCGGGACGCCTACCCGTACACGAAGACCCGCAAGCTGCACGCGGGCGGCGGCTATCTCACCTCGTACGAGATCAAGGACGCCTTCCTGCGTCCCCGGCAGACGCAGACCGCCGGGGTCGGCGGCGACCGGGTGGTCACCGACACCCTGTACGACGCGACCGGCCGCGCGGCCACCAGCTACCAGGCGCACGCCGAGCCGGGCACGCCCGAGGGCGCGCTCTGGTGGGAGCCGGAGTGGTCCGTGCCGACGGTCACCAGGACGCTGCACGACAACGCCTCCCGCGCCACCGACCAGATCCTCTTCGGCACCGACGGCGTCACCAACCTGGTGGAGAAGTGGCGCACCACGACGAAGTACCTGGGTGACTCGGTCAAGGTGACCCCGCCGGAGGGCGGCACGGTCACCACCACGAAGACCGACATCGAAGGCCGGACCATCGAGCTGCGCCAGCAGACCGACGACGCCCAGGCCACCCCCGATCTCGTCACGACGTACGCCTACAACCGCAAGGGTCAGCTCGCCAAGGTCACCGACACCGACGGCAACGAGTGGGTGAACACCTACGACGTCAAGGGCCGGCAGATCACCGCGAAGGACCCGGACAAGGGCACCACCCAGACGACCTACACGGTGTACGACGAGGTGGAGACGACCACCGACCTCAACAACACCGTGCTGGTCAACGAGTACGACGGGATGGGTCGGCGCAAGGCGCTCTACACCGGCAGCGTCGCCGCGGCGAACAAGTTGGCCGAGTGGAAGTACGACAAGCTCTACACCGGGCAGACGCTGCGCGGCCAGCTGACCGAGAGCATCCGCTACGAGTCGGCCGGCTCCACCAACGCCTACAAGTGGCAGGCGCGGACCTTCAACACCCGCTACCAGCCGACCGGCGCGAACTACGTGATCCCCGCCAACGAGGGCAGCGGCCTGGCCGGCACCTGGATCTACAGTTACGGCTACTCGTCGTACGACGGCAGCCCCACCAGCATCACCTATCCGGCCGCCGGGGGCCTGACCGCCGAGACGGTGCAGACCGGGTACGACGCGACGACCGGCCTGCCGACCCAGCTGTCCTCCAACCTGACCAACGTCGGCCGCTACGTGATCGGGCAGGACTACACCCGCTACGGCGAGCCCACGCTGACCACCCGCAAGACCGACGGCGGGGTCTACGTCCAGGACGACACCTACTACGACGCGGTGACCCGCCGGGTGACCCGCACGACGGTCAAGCCGGAGACGGCCACCGGCCGGGTCAGCGACACCAACTACGAATACGACGCTGCGGGCAACATGCTGTCGATCGCCGACACGCCCCAGGTCGGGGTGGCTGACACGCAGTGTTTCCGCTATGACGAGCTGCGCCGGATGCGGCACGCCTGGACCCCGAAGGCCGGTGTCGACTGCGCCGCCGACCCGAAGGTCGCCGACCTCGGCGGACCGGCCCAGTACTGGCACGAGTGGACCCTCGACGAGGTCGGCAACCGGAGCACCGAGAAGGTGCACACGGCCGCCGGCGACACCGTCCGGACGTACACCACGCCCACCGGCGGCGCGAACGTCGTCCGTCCGCACGCCGTCACCTCGGTCCTGACCGAGGTGCCCGGTCAGGCCGACGTCACCACCAACTACAGCTACGACAACGTCGGCAACATGCGCTGTCGGCCCGTCAGCGGTGCCGCGAACAACTGCACGACCGGCGCGAACTCCCAGACCCTGAACTGGAACGCCGAGGGCAGGCTCGCTTCGGTGAGCGTCGGCGGGCAGACCGTCGAGACCAACATCTACGACGCCGACGGTGCCCGGCTGGTCCGGCGGGACACCACCGGCACCACCCTCTACCTGCCCGGCCAGGAGATCCGGCGGGACAACAGCTCCATCGTCACCGGCACCCGCTACTACAGCTTCGCCGGCAAACTGGTCGGCAACCGTACGCCGACCGCGTTGACCTGGCTCTTCTCCGATCACCAGGGCACCCAGCAGACGGCCGTCAACGCCGCCACCCAGGCGGTGACGATCCGCCGGCAGACCCCGTACGGCGACCCCCGTGGCAACCCGCCGCTCTGGACCAACAGCAAGGGCTTCGTCGGCGGCGACAAGGACCCCACCGGCCTGACCCACATCGGGGCCCGACAGTACGACGCCGGCCTCGGTCGGTTCGTCTCGGTCGACCCGGTGCAGGACCTGGCCGACCCGCAGCAGTGGAACGCCTACGCCTACAGCAACAACAGCCCGATCACCTTCTCCGACCCGACCGGCCTCAAGGCGTGTGCCGACGATGCCTGCCACAGCGGCGACTTCGAGGACATGTTCGGCAACTTCCACGACGGCGCGGCGAACAACGATGGCTGTAACGGCAAGTGTGGCGACGACGACTGGGCTGAGGCCCAGGCGGCCAACAATGCCGGTGGGGGCAACGGCGGTGGGGGCGGAAAGGGGGGCGGCAAAAACGGTGCTCCCACCAACGAGCAGATCAAACGGGCCAACGAGATCAAGAAGCAGAACGCGGTCTCGATCATCATCAAGGCCGGTGGTGAGCTTCTACTCGATTTCTTTGGCGTCAAAGACATCCTGGACTGCATCCACGGTGACCTGGCGGCATGTGCCTGGTCGCTCGTCGGCATGCTGCCGATCGGCAAGGCCATCCAACTAGCCCGCAAGGCCGGTTCGGCAGTCAAGCTGATCGGCCGGGCCGCCAAAGCCCTTATCAAGTGGTCCGATGAGACGAAGTGGGCCGATGATGTCATCGAGCAGGCCTCGTGTCAGATAAAGCGGCACAGCTTCGTTCCTTCGACCAAGGTGGTGATGGCCGCCGGCGGCACCAAGGCCATCGGTGAGTTGAAGGAAGGCGACGAGGTCGTCGCCACGGACCCCGAGACGGGCCGGACGGAGGACCGGGAGGTCACCCGGACCCACCGTCACGAGGACACCGAGCTGACCGACCTGCGGGTCGCGGCGGCCGGCAAGCAGACCACCATCGAGACCACCCAGCACCACCCGTTCTGGAGCGAGACCCGCCACGACTGGGTCGACGCCAAGGAGCTGCGGGTGGGGGAGCGGCTGCGGTCGCTCGACGGTAAGCGGGTGACGCTGCGGGCCTCGCGCTCGTACACGGCCACGAAGGTCATGCACGACCTGACCGTCGCCGACATCCACACGTACTATGTGCTCGCCGGCAAAACGCCGGTCCTCGTACACAACTGCGGCGGTGGAACCCTTTATCGAAGTGACACTCGTGGTCCAGATGAGATCTTTGAGGCTGGATTCGAGCCGCGAGGTAACAACATGGACCTGATGGAACATGCATCGGGGTGGTCTCGGGATTCCGGATACGTGGCTACAACAACAAGTGAGCGGGTTGCTATTGGGCGCGGTGGTAACGTCTACGAGGTTCGTGCGAGTGGGCGGGACGTGAACAAAGAGTTCCCTGGTAACCCGTTTTCCCATGAACGAGAGATTGCTGTGCCAGGTCGAATAGGCCCCGAGTGTATCGTCTCGTGTCGGCTGCCCGACGGTACGCGAATTGCGAATCCCAACTATGGAGGAAGGTGAGACGAGGTGGCCGGACCTCATTTCGACCTTCTGGCCTGCGGAAACGGTGATCCAAGCGGCGTTGAGGTTGCTCTCAGTGTCGTGTCGGAGAACCCTGCTGTGATCATGGCTCGAATAGGTGGTGATGAGGAGCGGCGTTTTCCGGGAGTTGATCTGTTTGACTGCCTGCTCTCACTACGCGAGGCACTTGAGAAGAAGGGTCTCCTGTTGTGTTGCCAGGGGGCGAGGAGAAATGTAAGTCCGTCCGGGATGACGCGGCAGATGAGCAACGGAAGATTGGCTTATTGCCTCAGGCCCGAAGTTCGAGCATCCGACGAAGACTTGGTAGACGTCTTCGCGCCGGCTGACTGTGCAGACGTCGCCTCCATCGCCGAACAGAAAGCAGAGATTAGGAGGATTTTTCGCACGTCGTTTGGCTGATGGAATGCCGGCATGGCTCTGTCGCTGATGGTGATGGAGCCATGCCGGTACGCGTTGAGAGACGCTGGTGTGCGTGTGGGCTGCTGTCAAGAGCGAGTAACTCTTCTATATACCTCGAATTACGGCTGCCTTCGGGGCTGTGGCAGGTTGCGAGTTCCCCGGTGGCTGCCGCGTAGCGGTGCGGCGTCGATCCCCGGAACCACATGCTCAGGTGGTCGGTGAAGGGATCGTCACGGCCTCGGCCAGTGATCGTCCAGGCGCAAGGATGAATAGGCCGCTGTTGGTGGGCGTCCGAGCAGCCCGGTGCAACCTGGGGCCGAGCTTGATCCTGTGGATCAGTTTTGAGCCAGTCGGTCTTGGCCGAGGGGTCTTGGCTCGGCTGGCTCAATGCTTGGTGCGCGATTGCGGGCTTTTGGCGGGGCCTGCTCGTCGTGGCTGAGGGAGTGTGGCGAGATCTACGCAGTCCCCGCCCCCGAAGCCGTCGCCCGTGAAGGGTAGTCGGACTGCTCGAGGAGAGCGGTAGTCAGCGCGGTGCCACCGCCACGTCCAGCACCTCGTCGACGCTCCGCCTCGGCGTAGCCACCCCCGGCTGGCCGTACCCGATCCGCATTACCATCTGCGGCGTGCCGAAACGCCCCAGCGACAGCCGCAGCGCCTCCCGCGCCCCCGACACCTCGATCGGCTGGGACAGCATCGACACCGCCAGCCCCGAATCGGTCGCGGTCAGCAACACCCGTTGCAACGCCTGCCCGGCCAGCACCTGGTCGACGACCGTGTTGCCGGCCGCGCCGAGCACCGCCACCAGCGGTTCCGGCTCGAAGTCGCGGCCGGGGGCCCGATCGAGGCCGCCGAAGCCCCGCGACGGCAGCAGGTCCTGCGGCTCGGTCTGCGGTCCGCCGGCGCGGGCCGGGACCCCGTCGGGGGCGGGCTCGGTGCGGACCCAGTCGGCGCGTTCGGCGCGGTAGGCGGGGTCGCGTTCGAGGACCCGGTGGGCGCTGCGGGCGACCTCGGCGAAGGCGTTGACGGCGCTCACCCCGATCACCAGTTCCAGCCAGCACTGCTCGGCGCGGGCGGCCTCACCGAGCCGCCAACGGGCGTCGGCCGGCACCGGGTCGGGCCAGAACGGCGCCCGGTTGCTGAACCGGCGCGGGATGGCCGCGTAGAGGCTCTGCTCGGTCGGGGTGGGGCGGCGCGGCAGTTCCGGGGCCAGCCGGGCCAGCACGTCCGGGTCGGCCGGGTACGGTCGCAGCCGGACGGTCGCCGGGGTGCCCGCCACGGCCAGGGACAACCGCAGGTTGAACAGGGCGGCCCCACCGGCGATCCGGGTGCCCCAGCCGCTCGGGTCGGTGGCCGGTAGCCGGCGGGCCGGGTCGACGGACAGCTCGATCCCGCCGTCGCGCAGCCGGAACCGCCACGGCTGGGTGTTGTGCAGGGAGGGTGCGCGGACGGCGTCCGCGACGGCGGCCCGTAGCTGTTCCTCGGTGTACCCGGTGCCCATGGTCGTGCTCCTTCCGTGGCGGTTCGTGCCGCTCCACCCCGAGCGGGGAACGCGTCGCCCCGGTCGGCCGACGCCGACCCGGTTCCCGGTGGTGGCTCCCCTCCACGGTCCGTCACCCGGGCGTGGGCCGGGCAGGGCCGGACGTCCCGACCCGCCGGGCCGCCCTCCCCGACCCGCCGGGTGCCCTCGATCCGACCTGGCCATCCTGCGCGCGCAACACAGTGCCGCCCCGGTCGCCGGGCGGCACTTCCCGGCCCGACGCGCCAGGTTAGGGACCTTCGACCCGTGCACCGGCCGGTTCGGGCGGGTAGAAACGAGGGATGATCCGGGTGTTCCTCCTCGACGACCACGAAGTCGTCCGCCGTGGCCTTGCCGACCTGTTGCAGAGCAGCGGCGACATCGAAGTGGTCGGCGAGTCCGGCTCCGCGCAGGAGGCGTCCCGACGCATTCCCGCCCTCCGTCCCGACGTGGCGATCCTCGACGCCCGGCTGCCCGACGGCAACGGCATCGACGTGTGCCGGGACGTCCGGGCGGTCGACTCGTCGATCAAGGGGCTGATCCTCACCTCGTACGAGGACGACGAGGCGCTGTTCGCCGCGATCATGGCGGGTGCGGCGGGTTACGTGCTCAAGCAGATCCGGGGCACCGACCTGGTGGACGCGGTCCGTCGGGTCGCGGCCGGGCAGTCGCTGCTCGACCCGGCGATCACCACCCGGGTGCTGGAGCGCATCCGCAGCGGCGTCGAGCAGCCCCGCGAGCTGAAGAGTCTCACCGAGCAGGAGCGCCGCATCCTGGAGTACGTGGCGGAGGGGCTGACCAACCGGGAGATCGCCGGCAAGATGTTCCTGGCGGAAAAGACGGTGAAGAACTACGTCTCCAGCGTGCTGGCCAAGCTGGGCCTGGAACGCCGCACCCAGGCCGCCGTCCTCGCCACCCGCCTCCTCGGCCAACGCCACTGACCCACCGGCCGACGTTATCGGCCGCCGCCACGGCCGGAAGCGACCCTCCGGGCGCGGCCCGAGGCGACCCGGCTCACCGGCCCCACCGGCCCCACCGGCTGCCGGGCGACGGCACGCGAACCGCCGGGCCGCCCAGGAGCAGCCAGCTTCCAGCTCAGTCGCGCAGCGGGACCGACCAGCAGAGCTGGGTGCCGTGCGGGTGGACCCGGCGCACCTCGAACTCGCCGCCGTGGCGCTCGGCGCGCTCCCGCAGGTTCACCAGGCCGCCCCGGGCGGCGGCCGGGTCACAGCCCACCCCGTCGTCGGTGACCGTCACGGTGACCCGGCCGGCGTCCACCCGGACGGCGACGGCGACCCGGTCGGCCTCGGCGTGGCGTACCGTGTTGGACAGCGCCTCGCGGAGCACGGCGGTGAGGTCGGGACGGACCGGTTCCGGCACGGCGCTGTCGATCGGGCCGTCCAGCTCCACGGCGGGGCGGAAGCCGAGCGACCCGGCGGCCACGTCGATCGCCTCCCGGATCTCGGTGCGCAGCGCCGCGCTCATCGGGGTACGCAGCTCAAAAATGGTGCGGCGGATGTCCCGGATGGTGGCGTCGAGGTCGTCGACGGCCGCGTTGATCCGCTTGGCGACGTCCGGCCGGGCGTGCATCGCGCCGCTCTGCAGTTGCAGGCCGGTGGCGAACAGCCGCTGGATCACCACGTCGTGCAGGTCCCGGGCGATCCGCTCGCGGTCCTCCAGGACCACCAGCAGCTCCCGTTCCTCCTGGCCCCGGGCCCGTTCCATGGCCAGGGCCGCTTGACCGGCGAAGCTGGCCAGCAGGGTGACGTCGGCGTCGGCGGCCCGGCCGGAGTCGGGCGGGTGGGCGACCACCAGCACCCCGTGCAGGGTGTCGGCGGCGGCGAGCGGGGAGACCACGGCCGGGCCGGCGACCACCGGCACCGGCCAGGGCGCCGCCTCGGCCAGATTGTCGAGCAGTTCGCGGCGACGCTCGGTCACCGAGCCGGCGAAGCTGGTCTCGCTGGCCGGCAGTACCGCGCCGACCAGCCCCTCGGCGTCACCGTCGGCGGAGTCGACCACCTCGACGGTGAACTGGCCGGCGTCCTCGTCATAGAGCAGCACCAGCGCCAGCTCCGCCTCGGCGACCTCCCGGGCCCGCCGGGCCACCAGGGTCAACGCGTCGGTACGACGCACCTCGCCGAGCAGCACCGAGGTGATCTCGGCGGTGGCGGCCAGCCAGCGTTCCCGGCGGTGGGCCAGTGCGTAGAGCCGGGCGTTCTCGATGGCCACCCCGGCGGCGGCGGCCAGCGCCACGACGATCTCCTCGTCGTCCTCGGTGAACTCCGGGGCGCCCTGCTTCTCGGCCAGGTAGAGGTTGCCGAAGACCTGGTCGCGGATGCGTACCGGCACGCCGAGGAAGCTGTGCATCGGCGGGTGGTGCGGCGGGAAGCCGTACGACTGGGGGTGTTGGGTGATGTCCGGCATGCGGACCGGGCGGGGCTCGTCGATCAGCAGGCCGAGCACCCCCCGCCCGTGCGGCAGGTCACCGATCCTGGCGTGCAGCTCGGCGTCGATGCCGTGGGTGATGAAGTCGTGCAGCAGCCGGTCGGGCCCGATCACGCCGAGCGCGCCGTAACGGGCCCCGACCAGCTCGCAGGCCGCCTGCACGATCCGTTGCAGGGTGCTGCGCAGGTCGAGGTCGGTGCCGATGCCGACCACCGCGTCGAGCAGGGCCCGCAGTCGCTCCCGGCTGGTCACCACGTCGCCGACCCGGTCCAGCATCTCCTGGAGCAACTCGTCCAGGCGGACCCGGGACAACGGGCTCAGCCCCAACGACGGGGTCGGATGTTCGTTGCGGGGAGTCGGGGTGCTGGCGGCCACGCGGGCGATGTTACCGCCCGGTGACCGCACGACACGAGATCGTCAGGCCTGCTGGTCGCGGACCGCGGAGGTGTCCACCACCTGCGCGGCGGGCAACCGCGGGGTGTGCGGCGGGCCGGCGTGTGCCGGGTCCGCGAGCCCGATCCGCAGCACCAGGTACGGGTAGCCGAGCCCGCTGAGCAGCTGACGCAGCGTCTGCCGGGTGCCGGGCACCTCGACCACGCCGGACAGCGGCACCACCGACGCCCCGTGCCGGGTGGCGGCGAGCCAGAGCGCGGAGAGCGCCTCGCCGGCCCGCAGCCAGCTGTCCGGTTCGTCCTCGTCGCCGTAGAGCAGCCCGTACACGGCGGCCTTGTCGTGCCCCGGCCCCACCGGCAGGTTGCCGGGGCTGCCGAAGTCGCGGGCCGGGACGGTGGTCTGCGGCTGGTCCTGCGGCAGCACCTCCGGCGGCAGGCCGGTGCCGGTGCCGGCCCGGTGGGTCCAGTACTGCAACTCCTCGCGGGTCTGCGGGTCCTCCGCCTCCACCGTGCCGGCGTGCGAGGCGGTCGCGGCCAACTCCATCACCTGGTCGGCGTCGAGGATCTGCAACCGGGAATCCTCGTCGTCCGCCGCGCGGGTGATGTCGTCGATCGCCTCGGCGGGCACCGGCTCGTCGCTGACCGGTCGACGGTCGGTGTGCCGCACCTGCATGCACTGCACCAGACGCATCGCGTCCGGGTCGGCCCCGGAGCGGCTCAGACCGGTCAACCGGGCCAGCAGGTCCGGCTGCTGCGGGTCGGGCAGCCGCTCGACCACCGCCGTCCAGCCCTCGGCGGCCAACGCCACCCGGGCGTGGTGCAGCGCCGCGCCGCAGCTCAGCGCCAGCAGGCGTCCCTCCGGGTCGGCGGCGGTGAGCTGCCGGTCCCGGACCACCCGCAGTTCGAGCGCGTCCGGCAGGACCCGCCAGCGCCACGGCTGCGTGTTGTGCACCGACGGGGCGTGGCCGGCCGTCGCGGCTGCCTCCGCGAGCGCGGTGGTCAGCGGGCGGTCCGTCGCGGGCGTCTGGTGGCTCATCGGTACGACCTTTCCGTTTCTCCCATCGTGCCCCACCCGGTCGGTCCACGGGCGGGGATACCGTCCCATCCTGCCCCGCCCACCCCGTCCCGGGCATGGGCGGCAGGTCCCACCCGGACGGGCATTTCGGCCCGTGGTTTCTCTGTTCGGTGTCGCCGGCGCGGTGCGTTGGGACGATCCGCAGGTGTGCGCGGAACAGCGGGGGTGCGTTCCGGAGCGGCCGGTCGGCGGGCACCGGGTGTGCTGGCGCGAGTGGACGCCGCTGACCCTGCTCGCCGGGGCGGTGCTGGTCGGGGCGGCACTGTGGGCGCCGGTCGACGTGGCCCGGCCGACGGGGCCCGGCTGACGTGGCCCGGCTGACGTGGCCCGGCCGACGGGGTCTGGCGCTGGTGACCCTGGTGGCGTTGGTGCCGGCGGTCTGGACGGTGCTGCGGCAGCGGTTCGGGGTGGACGTGATCGCCGTGCTGGCGTTGGCCGGCGCGACCCGCCTGACCCATCCCGCCCTAGCCGCCCCGCCTGACGCACCGGCCTGAGCTGCCCTGCTCTGAGCTGCCTGCTCTGAGCTGCCTGCTCTGAGCTGCCTGCTCTGAGCCGCCCGCTCTGAGCCGCCGGTGGCCGCCGCGATCCCCCGTCCGATCCCGGCCCGACCTGCCGACCCCGCTGGCTCCTGGCCCCGCCGGCCGTCGACACTCCGCTGCGACGCACTCCGCCTGGCCCCATCCCGGCCTTGATCGACTCGCTTGGGCCGATGTTGCGGTGACCTGGCGACCTGATACCGCAACATCGACCCAAGCGAGTCGATCATGCTTCCGTGGACCCGTGGACCCGTGGACCCGTGGACCCGTGGACCCGTGGACCCGTCGGCCCGTGGACCCGTCGGCCCGTCGGCCCGTCGGCCCGTGGACCCGTCGGCCGGGCGGGTGGGGCCGGGGTCGGGGTTGGGGTGGTCAGCGTTCGCGGACGACCGCGACCGGGCAGTGCGCGTGCTGGATGAGCTGCTGGCCGACGGAGCCGAGGAGCATCCCGCGCAGGCCGCCCCGGCCCCGGCTGCCGACCACCACCAGTTGCGCGTCCCGGCTCGCCTCGACCAGCGCGGCGGCCGGTCGGGCCGGTGCGATCTCCACCGTGACCGGGACCTCGGGGAAGGTCTCCCGCCATCCGGCGAGGGCTTCCTCGATCTCGGCCCGGTCCGCCGCGAGTCTGGCCTCGGCGTCGGGGTCGGAGGGCCGCCAGCGGTCGTCCGGCGGTTCGAAGGCCCGCAGCACCCGCAGCGGGGCGTCCCGCTGGGCGGCCCGTTCGACGGCGAATCCGAGCGCCGTGCCGGCCTGCGCGGAGCCGTCGAAGCCGACCACCACCGGGCCTTCGGCCTTGGCCTGCGCCTCCCGGGCCACCACCACCGGGCAGTGCCCGTGGGCGGCCACCGGCACCGCCGTGGAGCCGGCGAGCAGGCCGGTGAAGCCGCCGTGGCCCCGGCTGCCGAGCACCAGCAGACCGGCCTCGGCGGAGCGTTCCTCCAGCACCAGGGCGGGCGGGCCGTCGAAGACCTCACCGTGCACGGTGACGCCGGGCCACGCGGCGGTGGCGTCCGAGGCGGCCTTGTGCACCAGCTCCTCGACCTGCCGCCGGGCGTTGTCGTCCGGCCAGATCCCGGGGGCCACCCCGGGGCCGACCCAACCGGCGACGGTCAGCCACTCGAAGACGTACGCCAGGCGGACCGGGCGGCCGCTGCGCCGCGCCTCGGCCAGCGCCCAGTCCACGGCGACTCCCGCGTCGGGGGACCCGTCATAGCCGACCAGGATCTCGTCGGTGTTCATCGTCTCGTCCTTTCCTGGATGCCGGTCACGCGGTGCTGGTCAGGGGGTGGGTGGTCACGGGTGGGGGACCGGCCGGGGTCCACCGGCCGGTCCACGTCGGGCGTCGGAAGGCGTCACTGACCGTCCAACTGGGCCGGCTGGGTCTCCCGGATCCAGCGCCACTCGGCGACCCGGGGGTCGTCCTCGCCGTGGCGGCGGGTGTAGTCGCGGCAGGCCTGCCGGGTGTCGACCATCTCCTGACGCAGGTGGGCGGCGCGGGCGGCCAGGCCGGGCACCCGGTCGATGACGTCGATGACCAGGTGGAAGCGGTCCAGGTCGTTGAGCATCACCATGTCGAACGGCGTGGTGGTGGTGCCCTCCTCCTTGTAGCCGCGCACGTGCAGGTTGTCGTGGTTGGCCCGGCGGTAGGTGAGCCGGTGGATCAGCCACGGGTAGCCGTGGTAGGCGAAGATGATCGGCTTGTCGCGGGTGAAGATGGTGTCGAACTCGTTGTCCGGCAGGCCGTGCGGGTGCTCCGACGACGGCTGGAGCCGCATCAGGTCGACCACGTTGACGACCCGCACCTTCAGCTCGGGCAGGTGCTGGTGGAGCAGGTCGGCGGCGGCGAGGGTCTCCAGGGTCGGCACGTCACCGGCGCAGGCGAGCACCACGTCCGGTTCCTGGCCCTCGTCGGTGCTGGCCCAGTCCCAGATGCCCAGGCCGCGCCGGCAGTGCTGGACCGCCTCGTCCATGGTCAGCCAGTTCGGCGCGGGCTGCTTGCCGGCCACCACCACGTTGATGTAGTGCCGGCTGCGCAGACAGTGGTCCATCGTGGAGAGCAGGGTGTTGCCGTCCGGCGGCAGATAGACCCGGACGACCTCGGCCTTCTTGTTGACCACGTGGTCGATGAAGCCCGGGTCCTGGTGCGAGAAGCCGTTGTGGTCCTGCCGCCAGACGTGGCTGGAGAGCAGGTAGTTCAGCGAGGCGATCGGCTCCCGCCAGGGGATGCCCCGGGTCACCTTCAACCACTTGGCGTGCTGGTTGACCATCGAGTCGACGATGTGGATGAACGCCTCGTAGCTGGTGAAGATGCCGTGCCGACCGGTCAGCAGGTAGCCCTCCAGCCAGCCCTCGCAGAGGTGCTCGGAGAGCACCTCCATCACCCGGCCGTCGGGGGAGAGGTGGTCGTCGGTGGGCTCGATCCGGCCGTCGAAGGCCCGGTCGGTGACCTCGAAGGCGGCACCGAGCCGGTTCGAGGCGACCTCGTCCGGGCCGAACAGCCGGAAGGTCTGCGGGTTGGCGGTGATCACGTCGCGGACCCAGGTGCCGAGCACCCCGGCTGCGCCGACCACCGGCTCGCCCGGCTTGGGGACGTCGACCGCGTAGTCGCGGAAGTCCGGCAGGGTCAGGTCCCGCAGCACCCGCCCGCCGTTGGTGACCGGGTTGGCGCTCATCCGGTGCTCACCCTTGGGCGGCAGTGCGGTCAGCTCGGCGACCGGGGCGCCGGTGGCGTCGAAGAGTTCCTCCGGACGGTAGCTGCGCAGCCAGCGCTCCAGCTCGGCCCGGTGCTCCGGGTTGTCGCGCACCTCGGCGATCGGCACCTGGTGGGCGCGGAAGGTCCCCTCGACCTGCTTGCCGTCCACCTGTGCCGGGCCGGTCCAGCCCTTCGGGGTGCGCAGGATGATCATCGGCCAGCGGGGACGCTCGACGGTGCCGCCGGAGCGGGCCACCCGCTGGATCTCGGCGATCTCGTCGCAGGCCCGGTCCAGGGCCGCGGCCAGGAGTTGGTGCACCTGCGCCGGGTCGTCCCCGGCGACCAGGTACGGCTGGTAGCCGTGGCCGCGCATCTGGTTGAGCAGGTCCTCGGTGGGGATCCGGTCCAGCACCGTCGGGTTGGCGATCTTGTAACCGTTGAGGTGCAGGATGGGCAGCACCGCGCCGTCGCGGGCCGGGTTGAGGAAGACGGACGACTGCCAGCTGCCCGCCAACGGGCCGGTCTCGGCCTCACCGTCGCCGATGACGCAGGCGACCAGCAGGTCCGGGTTGTCGAAGGCGGCGCCGTAGGCGTGGCTCAGCGCGTACCCCAGCTCGCCGCCCTCGTGGATCGAGCCCGGCACCTCCGGCGCCACGTGGCTCGGGATGCCGCCGGGGAAGGAGAACTGGCGGAACAGCCGCTGCATGCCGGTCTCGTCGCGGCTCACCGAGTGGTAGAGCTCGCTGTAGGTGCCCTCCAGCCAGGTGTTGGCGACCAGCGCGGGGCCGCCGTGCCCGGGGCCGGTGACGAAGATGGCCGACAGGTCACGGTTGACGATGACCCGGTTGAGGTGCGCATAGAGCAGGTTGAGGCCGGGGCTGGTGCCCCAGTGGCCGAGCAGCCGGGGCTTGACGTGTTCGGGGGCCAGCGGCTCGCGCAGCAGCGGGTTGTCCAGCAGGTAGATCTGCCCGACGGTCAGATAGTTCGCCGCCCGCCAGTAGGCGTCCAGCCGGCGCAGCTCGTCGTCGGTCAGGGGGCTGTGCAGGTCGAGAGCGGTGTCCATGCTGCCAAAGCCTCTCGCGGGTCGGGGAGTTCTGCACCCGGAAGCGTCGTTTCGCCCCGGGCAGACCCAGTCTTCGCGTTCCCGGGGTCATCGATCAGGGCCGTTGGTCCCGGCCCTTGGGGACGTCATGCCCCGCCCGGAACGGCGGAAACCAGTCCACGGACGACGATGACCGGTGCCGGCGCGTGGTAGAGCAGGGTCTGACTCACCTCGCCCAGCATTCCCCGCCCCGGCTCGTCACCGCGGGCGCCGACCAGCGCCAGCTGCGCCGACCGGGACTGCTCCACCAGGACGGCCCCGGGATCGCCGCGTACGGTGTGGCACTCCGCCGGCACGTTCGGATGGTGCCGGCGGGCCTGGGCGACCAGCGCGTCGAGCACGTCGTCGCGGTCGTCGGGTCGTCCCGGCTCGACCACCCGCACCGCGATGACCCGGGCCCGGCGGCGGGCGGCACAGCCGAAGGCGAAGACGAGCGCGGCCCGGGAGCTGGGTGAGCCGTCCACGCCGACCAGCACCGGCCCCGGCGGTGGTGGTTCGGGGCGGACCACCAGCACCGGGCAGCCGGCGCGGGCGGCGAGCTGCACGGCGGGCGCGTCGGCGGGTACGCAGCCGCCGCAGCCGGCCATCCCGCCGTCCCCGATGGCCACCAGGAACGCCGTCCCGGAGCGGCGGACCAGGATCCCGACCGGTGCCCCCTCGACGATCTCACCGCTGACCGGCAGCCCTGGTGCGACCTCGTTCGCGGCCGTGGCGGCGCGGGCGACCAGTTCCTCGGCGGCGTCGCGGGTGCCGGCCACCGTCGGGCCGGCCAACGCGGCCTCCCAGTTGAAGGCGTGCAGCAGGGTCAGCTCCCGCCCGTGCGCGGCGGCCTCCCGGGCGGCCAGCCGGACCACCGCGAGGTCCGCCGGCGTCGGTCCGATGCCGACCACCACCGGAGCGTCCGTGGACCCGGTCATCCGGTTCACCTCCCGGGCGTCCCGCACGGCACGGCCACGCCGTCCCCACCGACGCTAGTCGCGTCGGCCGGCGGGTGGAGCCGGATCAGTCGGACGGACGCCCTCCGGTCGCCGGGTGTACGCGCAGCACGACGGCGGTGGCGTTGTCGCTGCCACCCTCGGCGAGGGTCGCGGCGAGCAGGGCGCGTACCGCCCGGGTCGGGTCCGGCTCGGCGAGCAGCTCCCGCAGGCGGTGGTAGTCGAGCTGGTCACTGACCCCGTCGGTGCAGAGCAGCCAGGTGTCGCCGGGGCGCAGCGGCACCCCGAGCAGGTCCGGGTCCGGCCGGTCGGGATGGCCGAGATAGCGCAGCAGTTGGTAGCGGGCGCGGGCGGCCTCCCGGGAGTCCGCCGGCCACCAGCCGTGCAGCACCCCGAGCCAGGCCATCGTGTGGTCCACGGTCACCAGCTCCAGCAGCCCGTCGCGCAGCCGGTAGGCCCGGGAGTCGCCGAGCTGCACGATCCAGGCCAGCTCGCCGTCGGGCTCGGCGAGCAGCGCGGTCAGCGTGCAACCGGCCAGCTCGTCGATGGCGGCGCCGGCCCGGCGTACCCGGATCTGGGCCTCGGTGATCGCGGCGCGCAGTTGGCGGGGACCGACGGCGGGCCAGCCGGCGCGGACCAGTTCGCACAGCGTGTCCCGCGCGGTGCTGCCGGCGACCCGGCTGCCCTCGCCCTCGCCCATGCCGTCGACGACCACCGCGAACGGCAGCTCCGGGTCGACGTGCAGGGCGTCGAAGTTGGCCGAGTAGCGGTGGCCGGCCACGGTGCCGCCGGCGACCTCCCACTCGATCCGGCCGACGGGCAGCCGGCGGGCCGCCTCGACGGGCTGGTCGGCGGTACGGCGACGGAACACCAGCGGACGGTAGCACCGTCGCAGGCCCGGACCGGGCGTCCGGCGTCGTGTCGGCGCAGGTCGATTGCGTCAACTGAGGTTGACAGGGTGGGATTGTCAACGTAAGTTGACGGCATGAGTCAGGCTACGGAACTCGCGGCGGCCGCCGGCAGCACCGACCCCCGGGTCGGCCTGCGCGCGGTGCTCGCCCTGCGCCGGCTCCTCGAACGGCTGGAGGTGGTCCAGGTGGACAACGCCCGACGGCAGGGCTGGTCCTGGCAGGAGATCGCCGACGCGCTCGAGGTGAGCCGGCAGGCGGTCCACAAGAAGCACGCCGGGCGACCGGCGGTCCGAGGAACCTGGGAGGGATGATGTTCGAGCGGTTCACCGATCGGGCCCGTGCCGTCGTCCGGAGCGCGGTCGAACAGGCCCAGCGCGACGGGCGACGTCCCGTCGGCACCGAACACCTGCTGCTCGCCGTCCTGGCCGACACCGATGCGCTCGCCAGCCGGGTGCTCACCTCCGCCGGCGTCGACGCCGACGACCTGCGCGCCCGGATCCGGCGGCACGTCGGTGCCGGCGGGATCGGGCTCGGCGAGGCGGACGCGGCCGCGCTGCGCGAGATCGGCATCGACCTCGCGGCCATCGTCGCCCGGATCGAGGACAACTTCGGCCCGGACGCCCTGCGCGAGGCGGTCCCGGCCCCACGTCGACGGTGGCGGCTGCGCCGGCCGGTCGGCGGGCCCTTCTCGCCCCGTTCCCGCAAAGTGCTGGAGTTGGCGCTGCGCGAGGCGCTCCGGCTGCGGCACCGGCACATCGGCACCGAACACCTCCTGCTCGGCGTGCTCCGCGAGGGTGGCGGCCTGGGTGCGGTGGTGCTGACCGAGGCGGGCGTGGACCTCGACGATCTGCGCCGACGTGTCGAGTTGGCGCTGCGGACGGCGGCCTGACCGGTCGGGTCGGTCCCGACCCGGATCAAACCTGTTTGCGGTCAACGCAACGTCGGTCGTCGTCGGGTCGCTGACCCGGCCGGGGTGCTGCACACTGACGCCGTGGACGGTGCAAAGCAGAAGCGTACGGTGACCGGCGACGACCGCGCCCCCCGCTCGGCGGTCGTGGTCAACCCGACGAAGGTGACTGATCTCGACGAGTTCCGCCGGACCGTGGACGAGTCGCTCGCCGCCGCCGGTTGGCCGGCCCCGACCTGGTACGAGACCACCGCCGAGGACCCGGGCCGGGGGCAGACCACGCAGGCCGTCGAGGCGGGCGCCGAGCTGGTCTTCGCCTGCGGCGGCGACGGCACCGTGATGGCCTGCGTGACCGCGCTGGCCGGCACCGACGTCGAACTCGCCGTGCTGCCGCAGGGCACCGGCAACCTGCTCGCCGCCAACCTGGGGCTCTCGAACGACCTGGCCGCCGGCCTGGAGGTGGCCGTCGAGCGCGGACGACGCCGACTCGACGTCGGCGTCGTCGACGACCGGTGCTTCGCGGTGATGGCCGGGATGGGCTTCGACGCGCAGATGCTGGCGGACACCTCCGAGACGACCAAGGCCCGGATCGGCTGGCCCGCCTACGTGGTGGGGGCGGCGAAGCACCTGCGGGACCGGCCGATGCGGCTCACCATCCGCATCGACGACCGGCCGCCGATGCGCCGCCGGGCCCGCACCGTGCTGGTCGCCAACGTCGGGCGGCTCCAGGGCGGGGTGCGCCTGCTCACCGACGCCGAGCCCGACGACGGCTGGCTCGACGTCGCCGTGCTCACCCCGAACCGGGTCCGGCACTGGCTCGCCATGGGCTGGGCGCTGGTCCGCCGGCAGGGCAGCGTCCCCCGGATGGAGGTCCACCGGGCCAGGAAGGTCGTCATCACCAGCAACCGGGCCCAGCCCCGGCAGCTCGACGGCGACCTGATCGCGCCGGGCCGCACCCTGACCGCGGAGATCAAACCCGAGTCGCTCTGGCTCTGCGTGCCGCGCCCGGCCCATGACCCCGACCTGGCGTACGACGCCGACGCGGCGGCGCAGCGCGGCGAGAAGCTGGTCGAGGAAGCCCGCCGTGAGTAGCACCAAGCTCGTCCCCGAGACCCGGTTGATGGCGGCGGACGAACTCTCCGCCGACGACGCCTGGCGGACGCTGCGCCGACTCGGTGGCTGGCAGTTGCTGCGGGACGCGTTCATCCGGTTCCGCTACGGCGACGGGTTCAGCCACTCCCGGGCCTTCGCCCTGCAACTCTGCCTCGCCGTGGTGCCGTTCCTGATCGCGCTCACCGGCCTGATCAGCGACCTGGGGGTCGAGGAGGGTGGCCGGGTGGTCGCCGACACCGTGCTGGCGTTGACTCCCGGGCAGAGTGAGCAGATGGTGCAGGATCTCCTCGGTGAGGGCGACCGCACCGAGAGCACCGGCGAGTTGGCGCTGACCCTCGGTCTGCTCACCGGCCTGGTGGCGTTGACCACCACGATGGCCCAGATCGAGCGCGGCGCGAACCGGATCTACGGCGTGGAACGGGACCGCCCCGCGCTGTGGAAGTACCTGCGGGCGGCCGCGCTCGCCGTGGTCGCCGGCCTGCCCGCCCTGGCCGGGTTCCTGATCCTGGTCGGCGGCGGGGAGATGGGCGAGTCGGTGCAGCGCCACTACGAGTGGGGTGATCTCGCCGCCGGCCTCTGGGAGGTGGTGCGGTGGCCGTTGAGCCTCGTGCTGACCGTGGTCGCGGTGGCGGTGATCTTCCGGCACGCGCCCCGGCGCAAGCAGCCCGGCCTGTCCTGGCTCTTCTTCGGCGCGGGCATCGCCACCGCCCTGTGGTGGCTGGCCAGCCTGCTGCTCGCCGCGTACGTCAAGGTCGGCGGCGGCTTCGGCCAGACGTACGGGGCGTTGACCGGGATGATGGCGCTGCTGCTGTGGGCGAACCTCACCGGCATGGCGCTCTTCGGCGGGTTGTCGTTCGCCGCCCAGTTGGAGGCGATGCGGATCGGGTCTCCGGAGCCGGCCCAGCCGGACCTGTGGGAGCCCGAGGCCGAGCGGCAGGAGCTGCTCGACACCGGTGACATGACCGCACTCTGACCCCGCCACACCGGACGGGCGTGTACGAGGTGGCGGAATCGGGTACAGCGCGCCTCGCCACGTTGACGCAGGGAGGTGCGGGTTGACCGCGGTCAAGGAGACGACGGCCCGACGGCCGCTCGGCCACTTCGCCGAACGGAGCGTCGTCGGTCTGTTGGCCGTTGCCGGCGCGGGCGTGGCCTTCGGGCTGCTGCTGATGCTCGTCCGCTTCAAGTGGAGCCCGATGTACCACGCCGACCACGAGGCGGCCGAGTGGGTCAACGGGCTTGTCGCGCCGCACCACGCGCTGGTCACCGTGCTCCAGGCGGTCACCGACCTGGGCGGCCGACCGATGCTGATCTGGCTGGTCACCATCGCGGTGGTGACCCTGCTGATCCGTCGCCAGTCCCGGCTGGCGGTCTATCTGATCGTGACCGGGGTGGGTGGGCTGATCCTCGACCCGTCGTTGAAGGCCCTGGTCGGCCGGCTCCGCCCGGTGGTCGACGTGCCGGTCGCCAGCGCCCCCGGCAACAGCTTCCCCAGCGGGCACGCGCTCGGCTCGTTCGTCGCGTACGGGGCGTTGCTGCTGGTCTTCCTGCCGGCCATGGCGCCCCGGTGGCGCAAGCCGGCGATCGCCATCGCCGCCGTGCTGGTGACGCTGATCGGGTTGACCCGGATCGCGCTCGGCGTGCACTTCGTCTCCGACGTGTTCGGCGGCTGGCTGCTCGGCGCGGCCTGGCTCGGCGTCACCGCGTACGCCTTCCGGCTGTGGCGGCGTGAGCGTGGCCGGCCGGTGCCACCGCTGAGCGAGGGGTTGGAGCCGGAGGCCGCTGACAAGATCACCCCCGCCCCGGCCGAGGAGCACGTGCTGGAGCACCCCCGCTCCGCCGTCGCCGAGCTGCTGGTCGGCTGGGTGATCGTCTTCGGCGCGCTGTACGGCTTCGGCACCTACGTCAGCTACCACGCCAAGGGCACCATCTTCGACACCCTGGACACCGACGTGCCGCGCTGGTTCGCCGCCCGGCACACCGACTTCCTCACCGAGCTGAGCTGGTGGTGGAGCAAGTTCGGCGACACCCACGCCATCCTGATCGTCTCGCTGGTCTTCTGCCCGCTGGTGCTGGCCATCTGGAAGCGGTGGCGGCCGGTGCTCTTCGTGGTGCTGGCGCTCTTCGGCGAGCTGAGCCTCTTCCTCGCCTCCGCCCGGGTGGTGGACCGGCCCCGCCCGGCGGTGGAGAACCTGGACGGGCAGATGCCCACCTCGTCCTTCCCGTCCGGGCACATCGCGGCGACCGCCTGCCTCTGGCTCGTCATCGCGATCATCGTGTTCGTCCGCACCGACCGCTGGTGGCGGTGGCTCTTCGTGGCGCTGGCCGTGATCATGCCGGTCGGGGTGGCGGTCTCCCGGATGTACCGGGGGATGCACCACCCGACCGACTTCATGGGCGCGCTCATCCTCAGCGGCCTCTGGATCGGCCTGCTCTACTGGGTTATCCGACCCAACGCCGACGTCTACGAGGGCAACCGACCCGAGATCGAGTCGGAACAGGTCGACGAGTTGGACGACGAACTGGCCAAGGCCGGCCGGCCGGAGTGAGTCGTCGACCGTGCTGCGGATGATGAGCTGGAACATCAGGACCGGCGGTCGGGACCGGACCGGCCCCGACCGCCGGGACCTGGTGTGCCGGGTCGTCGCCGCGCAGGCCCCCGACGTGCTGGCGGTGCAGGAGCTGCGCGGTTTCGACCGGCCGGGGGTGCTGGCCGGGTTCGCCGACCGGGTGGGGATGCGTCCGTACCTGGCCCGCACCTGCTTCGGTCAGCCGGTGGCGGTGCTGGTCCGCCCGCCCTGGCGGACCCGCTCCGCCGGGCCGGTCCGCCGACCGTTCCACCACGCGGCGCAGCGGGTCGAACTGGCCACCGCCGCCGGCCCGCTCACCGTGCTCAGCACGCATCTCGACCCGTACACCGGGCTGCGGCGGCGGGTCGAGGCCGGCTGGCTCGTCGGGGCGGTGCGCCGCGCGCCGGGGGAGCTGGCGCTGGTCGCCGGTGACCTGAACACCCTCGACCCGGGCACCGAGCACGCCGACCGGGTGGCCCGGCTGCCGGCGGCGTACCGGCGACGGCACCTGCGCCGCGACGGGCGGACCGTGGAGACCAGGGCGGTGGCCCGGCTGCTCGCCGCCGGCCTGGTCGACCTCTGGACCCGCGCCGCCGGGCTGGCTGACCCGACCCGTGCCGGCGGGGCGGTCGAGGCCGGGCTGACCGCGCCGACGCGGCACGGCGGCGGCGTCGAGTTCTCCGGCATGCGGCTGGACTACCTGCTCGGCACCCCGGCGCTCGCCGCCCGGCTGCGGGACTTCCACGTGGTACGCGGCGGCGACACCGAGTACGCCTCCGACCACTACCCGGTCGTCGCCGAGCTGAACCTCGACCCGGCCTGACGGGCTCGTCGCGAATGCCTGCCGGCTGCACGCCATCGCACCGAGCCGCACCGGCCATCGCACCGAGCCGGGGCTCATCCTGGTGCCTTTGCGCCTTGGTGGACCGCCCCGGTCGGCGACGCGGTGCACCCTGCGGGGCACTCTGTCCGGTGGGGGAGCGGAGTCACCACCTCGGCACGTCCCTATGCCGCCGGGGCATGAATATGACAAGCAGGCATGTCTACTCCGGGCAAGTGGTACCCACCATGCTGCGTGTGCGGCAGCCGCTGCTCGGGGGTCCTGCTGCCGTCCGGCTCGGTGGGGCACGACGTCGGGTGCGGCACCAGATCCGGTTCCGCCGTCGTCAGAGGAGCAGGTTGACCAGCACGGTCAGGGCGATCGAGGCGAGCACCGAAAAGAGGATCATCAGGAGGCAGCCGAAGCCGCCGCCGAGGGGTCGGATCTGGGTGCTACCGAAGCGCATGGCTCACCCTCTCGGGTTCGGGTCGAGCAGGTCGCGGATCGCCTCGGCCACCGGCCCGGGGGCGGTGGTGAGCACGTTGTGGGCGACGTCGGGCACGGTGACCAGCCGGGCGTCCGGCACCAACCGGGTGACCTGGGCACGCCACCGGGGCGGCACGATCGGGTCCCGTTCCCCGGCGAGCACGAGGGTGGGCGCGGTGATCCGGGCCAGGTCCGCCTCCACCGCGTGGCGTACCGAGTGCGAGACGGTGGTGGCGACCCGCCACGGCCGGGCGTCGAGGATGTCGCGGCACAGGATCGGCGCCTGCCAGGGCGACTCCCGCAGGGTGTCCACCAGCCACCGCCCGACCAGCCCCCGGCGGGAGCGGGCGGTCGGATCGCTGGTCGGACCGGCCAGCACCAGTGCCCGGACCGCCCTGGGGCGGGCCACGGCGAGCGCGGCGGCCACCTCTGCGCCGAACGAGTGCCCGACCAGGCAGACGGGCGGCATCCGGTACGCGTCGAGCCAGGCCAGCAGGTGGGCGACGTGCTGCCGCAGGTCGTAGGAGTGGCCGGGACGGGCGCTCAGCCCGAAGCCGGGCAGGTCCGGCGCGTATACGGGGTGGGTGGTGCCGAGCGTCTCGGCCAGCGGGGTGAGGTAGCGGTGTGACACGGCCAGCCCGTGCACCAGCAGCACCGGGGGTGTGTCGGGGGCCACCGGGTCGGCGGAACGCCGGGTGTGCGTGCGGAGCCGGTCGACGAGGCGGAACTCACTTGTCAACGCCGCTCTCCGGCGGGGCACGGAGGGGTTCCGGCTGACGTCGGCCGTCGGGTGGGACGCCACCGAGTCCCCACCCAGGCCGGCCGTCGGGCGCGGCGCGGCGAGGGCGCGCCGCAATGCGCCGGGGCCGGCGCCGGTCGGGTGCGGGTCGGGACGGGTACGCGACCCGTTCCGACCCGCCACGGAGGTCACAGTTCGCGGAGCCGGGGCAGCAACTTCTCCTGCGCCCAGTCGAGGAACATCGGCTGGCTGTCCCCGCCGACCTGCAGGACCGCCACGTGCGTGAAGCCGGCGTCGACGAAGGCGCGGAACGCCTCGACGTGCCGCTCGACGTCCGGGCCGCAGGGGATGCCGTCGGCGACGTCCTCCTCCCGGACGAACTGGGTGGCGGCGGCGAAGGCGTCCGGGTCGGGCAGGTCGGCGTTGACCTTCCAACCGTTGCCGAACCAGCGGAACTGGTCGTGCACGATCTTGCGGCACTCGGCCTCGTCGGGGCCGTAGCAGATGGCCACCTGGCCGTAGCGGGGCTGCCCGACGCCGCCCGCGTCGTCATAGAGCTGGATGATCCGGGAGTCGGGTTCGGTGGCGACGATGCCGTCGGCGTACTCGGCGGCCAGCGCGGCCGAGGACGGCCCGGACGCGGCGACGGCCATCGGCACGGGGCGTTCCGGACGGTCCCAGACGTAGGCGTCGGGGACGTCGAAGTGGTTGCCGGAGAAGGTCAGTGTCTCGCCGTTGAGCAGCGGACGGATGATCTGGAGCGCCTCGGAGAACATCTCGTGCCGCTGCTGCACGTGCGGCCAGCCGCCGACCACGTGTTCGTTGAGGTTCTCCCCGGCGCCGAGGCCGAGGGTGAACCGCCCGTCCGAGAGCACCCCGATCGTGCTGGCCTTCTGTGCCACCACCGCCGGGTGGTAGCGGCGGATCGGGCAGGTCACGAAGGACATCAGCTCGGCCCGGCTGGTGGCGTGGGCGACCGCGCCCAGCACCGACCAGGCGTACGGGGAGTGGCCCTGCGCGTCGAGCCACGGGTAGTAGTGGTCGGACATGACCAGCTGGTCGAAGCCGGCTGCCTCCGCCCGTACCGCGTGGTCGACCAACTGCTTCGGGCCGGTCTGTTCGCACATCAGGGTGTAGCCGACGCGGACCATCCTGGTTTCTCCTTCCGGGCGACGATCGTCACCGGATACCCCTGCCCGGTGCCGGTCAACCTCGGATGCGCGGCCGGCCCGCCCGACGGGGTGCCTCTTGACGGTCCCGCGAGGGGCGTCTAAGGTCCGACTTAACCGGTTCAGGCTGGTGGTGTCACATCCTGTGGTGGGGATGACCGCCCCCTGTGGCGGCCCATGGTCGGTGGGTCGCCACAGGGTCGGCGGAAAATGGCTGAGTAACTTAACCGGTTGCCTTCCCGATCCCATCGGCATACGCTGATCCGCACGCGGCCAGGGAGTTCCGGCGGCGGCTGTCGGGCTGCAGCCGAGCGCCACCGTCACCAGCATCGGCACCCCGCCAGGGCAACGGGGTCGACCCTTCCTGAGGAAACCCATGAAGAAGCGACTTTCCGTCGCCGGCGTCGCCCTGCTCACCGTCCTCGCCGCCGTCTTCGCCTTCGGGCAGCCGGCTCAGGCCGCCGCCGGCTTCTCGGTCTCCGGTGGCAAGCTCTACGACGCCAACGGCAACGAGTTCATCATGCGGGGCGTCAACCACGCCCACACCTGGTATCCGCAGCAGACCACCTCCTTCGCCAACATCAAGGCGCTCGGCGCGAACACCGTGCGGGTGGTGCTGGCCAGCGGTGACCGTTGGACCAAGAACACCGCCGCCGACGTCAGCAACGTCATCTCGCTCTGCAAGGCCAACAAGCTGATCTGCGTGCTGGAGGTGCACGACACCACCGGCTACGGCGAGCAGGCCGGGGCGATCACCCTGGACCGGGCGGTCGACTACTGGCTGAGCATCGCCAGCGCCCTGCAGGGCCAGGAGCGGTACGTCATCGTCAACATCGGCAACGAGCCGTACGGCAACCAGGGTTTCGCCACCTGGGCCACGGACAACGCCAACGCGATCAAGCGGCTGCGGGCCGGCGGGCTCGCCCACACGATCATGGTGGACGCGCCGAACTGGGGTCAGGACTGGTCGTTCACCATGCGCGACAACGCGGCCGGGGTGTTCGCCGCCGACCCGCAGAAGAACACCGTCTTCTCGATCCACATGTACGGCGTCTTCGACACCGCCGCCGAGATCAGCGACTACCTGGGCCGGTTCCGTACCGCCAAGCTGCCCATCGTGGTCGGCGAGTTCGGTTTCGACCACTCCGACGGCAACCCCGACGAGGACACCATCCTGTCGTACACCCAGGCCAACGGGATCGGCTACCTCGGCTGGTCGTGGAGCGGCAACGGTGGCGGCGTCGAATACCTCGACATGACCACCAACTTCAACCCGGCCGCCCTGACCACCTGGGGGCAGCGGATCTTCAACGGCGTCAACGGCATCAAGTCGACCTCGAAGGAGGCGTCGGTCTACTCCGGCACCACCCCGACGACCCCGCCGACCACCCCACCCACGACCCCACCGACGACCCCGCCGACCACGCCACCCACCACCCCGCCGACCACGACCCCGCCCGCGACCGGTGGGTGTACCGCGACCTACACGCCCATCGGTTCGTGGCAGGGCGGCTTCCAGGGCGAGGTCAGGGTGACCGCCGGCAGCGCGGCCATCAACGGCTGGACGACGAAGTGGACCTTCGCCAACGGCCAGACCGTCAGCCAGTCGTGGAACGCGACGCTGAGCAGCAGCGGCAGCACGGTGACCGCCCGCAACGTCGACTACAACGGCCGGCTGGGGGCCGGGGCCAGCGCCGCCTTCGGCTTCATCGGCAGCGGGAACAGCGTGAACCCGACGCCCACGGTGACCTGCACCGCGAGCTGAGCACAACCGCTCCACCGGTGGCCGGGCCCCAGCGGGCCCCGGCCACCGCCCGTTCCCGCCCCGCCCGTTCCCGCCCCGCCCGTTCCCGCCCCGCCCGTTCCCGCCCCGCCGGCCCCTCGGTCCGCGCCGCCGGGTGCGTTCGTGGTCGCCGCAACGGGGGCGATGTGGCGGTATCGACCTGTCTCGGATACCGCCACATCGCCCCCATTGAGTGGATCAAGCGCCTCGGGGGCCGCTTGAGCGCGCCGAGCGGTCCGGCCGTGCTGCCTGTGCCGGCCGTGCCGTGGGCCGACCGGGGCACTGCGCCCGAGCCGGGCTGTGCGGTGTGGCCATGTTCGTCTAGTCGGCCGCGTCGACCTCCAGGAGCAGGGCCTGTTCCGGGTGCAGGGCCGGCAGTTGCAGGCCCACCGTCGCCAGCACCGATCCGCTCAGCGTCACGGTGGGCAGCCAGCGGGGTGCGGTGATCTGCATCGCCGCCGGCTCCGGCACCCCCTCGGCCGGGCGGACGGCGTACCGGCGGGTCGGGTCGAGGCCGGGCAGGCGGACCGGGCCGGGGGTCTGCGTGCCGGAGGTGGCCAGCCGGGACACCGCGTACACCGCCCGGGAGTGGTCGTGGGCGACCACGCCGTGCGCCTGGACGGCCGGGTCCGGGTGGTCGATCCTGATCACCCGGCCGGTGTGCAGCAGCGGCCGGAGCCGTTTGTGCAGGGCCACCCAGGCGGTCAGCTCCGCCCGCTCCTCGGCGCTGATCGCGACGATGTCCCACTCGATGCCGTGGTGTCCGAAGAGCGCGGTGACCGCCCGGAAGCCCAGGGTGTGCACCCGGCCGGTGGTGTGCGAGCGCTCCGGGCCGATGTGCGTGCCGACCAGTTCCGGGGGCAGCAGCAGGCCGGTCCAGCGTTGGATCGACAGCCGTTCCAGGGCGTCGTTGCAGTCGCTGGCCCAGACCCGGTCGGTGCGTCGCAGGATCTCCAGGTCGACCCGGGCCCCGCCGGACGAGCAGCTCTCGATCTCCAGGTGCGGGTGCCGGGCGCGCAGCTCGTCGAAGAGCCGGTAGGCCGCCAGGGTCTGCGCGTGCACCCCGGGCCGACCGGCGTGCCCGGCCTCGGTGAGGTCCCGGTTGTGGTCCCACTTGAGGTAGCCGATCCCGGGGTGTCCGGTCAGCAGCGCGTCGAGCCGGCCGAGCAGGTGTGCGTACGCCGCCGGGTGGGCCAGGTCCAGCACCTGCTGGTGCCGCCACGGCAGGGGGAGCCGGCCGGGCGCGGTGAGCACCCAGTCGGGGTGGGCGCGGAACAGGTCGGAGTCGGGGTTGACCATCTCCGGTTCGACCCAGAGCCCGAACTGCATGCCGTTCCCACGGACGTGGTCGATGAGCGGTCCCAGGCCGGCCGGCCAGACGTCGGCGTCGACCTGCCAGTCGCCCAGGCCCGCCCGGTCGTGCCGGCGGCCGGTGAACCAGCCGTCGTCGAGGACGAACCGCTCGACCCCCACCTCGGCGGCCCGGTCGGCGAGGGTCCGCAGCCGGTCCAGGTCGTGGTCGAAGTAGACCGCCTCCCACACGTTGAGGGTGACCGGGCGCGGGGTGCGGGGGTGCTCCGGCCGGGCCCGCAGGTGGGTGTGCAGCACGTCGCTGAGCCCGTCCAGCCCGGCGGTGGAGTGCACCGCGCAGAGCAGCGGGGTGGCGTACTCGTCGCCGGGGCCGAGGACGATCTCACCCGGGGCGAGCAGTTCCCCGCCGCTCAGGGTGGACTCGCCGGTCGGGCGGCGCTCGGCGGCGGTCACGTGGTCGCCGCTCCACGCGGTGTGCACCGCCCACACCTCGCCGTGGCCGAAGCCGAATCCGGCGGTGCCGGCGACCAGCAGCAGGGTGGCGTCGTGCCCGGTGCGGCCGTGTCGGCCCTCGCGGACCCAGGCGCCCTGCGGCCACGGGTGCCGTTGCGGCGCGCGTTCGCGGCACCAGCGCCCGGTCAGGTCGAGCAGTTCGGTGGCGACCGGCGGCACGGGCAGCACCGGCGTCAGCTCGCGTACCTCGTAGGGTTGGTCGGCGTCGTTGCGCAGCCGGTGCCGCAGGGTCAGCAGCCCGACCGGGTCGAGGGTGATCTCGACGGTCAGGGTCAACCCCGCGCCCGGGTCCGTCGCCCGCACGGTCACCCGCGCCGCCCCATCCCCGTCGTGCTCCTGCTCCCCATGAGGTACGCGCACCGGGTCCCCGGCGTCGCCACGCCCCCGCCCGACGTCGCCCCGCCGACCACGCCCTTCGCCACCCGGGTCCCCGCTGTGCCCGGCCGGGCTCCCACCGTTTCCGCTGTGCCCGCCCACGTCGTCGACGTCGAGGCTGTCGAGGTGGAAGGCGGTGGACCAGTCCCGGCCGGCGCGGTGGCCGGCGAGTCCGGGTCGGCCGCTCCAGCCGGCGCTCGCCTCGGGCAGCAGGGACAGCACGGTCGGCGCGTCGAAGCTGCTCGGCACCACCGGCGGCACGGTGGCGTCGACCAGGGCCGGCAGGTCGTCGGCGGGCACCGGGCCGAGGTCGGCCCCCCAGTGGGCGACCCGGGGCAGCCCCGGGCCGCGCGCGTCGAGCACCAGGCTGGTGCGGCCCCGGCGCAGGTGGATCACGGTCGGATCGGTCATGGCGCTCATCTCCGGTGCGGGCACCCCGGCGTCCGTCACGGTGGGTGAGGTCGCCGGGTGTCAGTACCGCGCGAGAGCGGTATGCCTGTGGGTCATGTTCATGCCTGCCAGGAATACCGCTCTCGCGCGCATGTGTGGGTGGGGGCGGTGGGGGGGCCACCGAGATCTTCAGCTCGCGCAGGTGTGGGTGGGGGCCTCAGCCTTTGGACGCTCCCAGGGTCAGGCCCTTGACGAACTGCTTCTGCAACAGGAAGAAGATCACCAGGGTGGGGATGGCGACCAGCACCGAGCCGGCTGACACCAGGTTGTTGTCGGTGAAGAACTCGCCGCGCAGGTTGTTCAGCGAGCTGGTCACCGGGAACTTGTCGCCGGTGCGCATCAGCACGGTGGCCCAGAAGAACTCGTTGTAGATCCAGGTCACCTCCAGGGTGGCCAGCGCCGCCAGCGCCGGCCGGCACAGCGGCATGGTCACCTGCCAGTACTGCCGCCAGATGCTCGCCCCGTCCACCATGGCCGCCTCGTAGAGGTCGCGGGGCAGCGCCTTCATGTAGTTGCTCAGCACGAAGACGCAGAAGCCGCACTGGAAGGCCACGTTGACCAGGATCAGCCCCCAGTAGCTGTCGTAGAGCAACTCCGAGTCGCTCATGAACTCCGGCAGCGGCACCTCGGTGAAGATCCGGAACAGCGGGATCAGCAGCGCCTGCTGGGGCAGCAGGTTGGCGGCGGTGAAGAGGCCGAGCAGGACGATGTTGAGCTTCCAGCTGAACCGGGCGATCACGAACGCCACGCACGAGGCGAGGAAGAGGGTGAGCAGTACGGCCGGGACGGTGATGTAGACCGAGTTCAGGAAGTGCTGGCCGAACTCGGCGGTCCGCCAGGCGGTGACGTAGTTGTCGAGCGTCCAACCGCCGAGCGAGACGTACCCGTTGGTCGCGGTGTACTCGTACGAGCGCAGGGAGGTCAACACCGCCCAGAGGATCGGGAAGAGCCAGCCGACCGCGACCGCGCCGAGGAACAGGTGCAGCACCACCCGGGCGGGACGCAGCGGCCGGCGGCGCGGGGCCGGCTCCGACGCCGGTGCGGAGGCCGGCGGACGGGTCATGGTCGACGCGCTCATCGCCGGTTCTCCCTCATGACGACGGCCAGGTAGACGGTGATGAAGACCAGCGAGACGGCCAGCATGATGGTCGCCAGGGCGGAGCCGAAGCCGATCCGGCTCGCCTCGCCGACCACGTTCTGGGTGACCAGGGCGGAGATCAGCTCCAGACCGTTGCGGCCCTTGTTGATCACCCAGACCAGGTCGAACGCGCGCAGCGACTCGATCACCGTCACCACCAGCACGATGATGTTGATGGGTCGCAGCACCGGGAAGATGACCCGGAAGAAGGTGCTGGTCTCCGAGGCCCCGTCGACCGAGGCGGCCTCCCGCAGTGACGGGTCGACGCCCTTGAGCCCGGCCAGGTAGAGCAGCATGATGTAGCCGACGTGCCGCCAGCCGGCCGCGACCAGCACCGCCCAGATGTTGACGTTCGGGTCGCCGTACCAGTCGGTCTGGCTGCCCAGGACGGCGTTGAGCAGCCCCTGGTCGCGGGAGTAGATGAGCTGCCAGACGAAGCCGATCAGCGCCAGCGAGAGCACCACCGGCAGATAGAGCGCGGTCTGGTAGAACCGGCTGCCCCGGATCTCCTTGTCGAGCAGCACGGCGAGGAACATCCCGAACGGGGTGGCGACCACGAACAGCGCGGCCAGCCAGAGCAGGTTGTTCTGCATCGCCGGCACGAACGGCGGATAGATGTTGACCACGTCGGAGTAGTTCCGGCCGCCGACCCAGTCGATCTCGCTGATCGGGCCGATGCCGTCCCAGTCGGTGCCGGAGAGCGCCACGGTGGCCAGTGCGGGCAGCCAGACCAGGGCGACCACCAGCAGCAGCGGTACGAGCACCATCAGCGTGATCACCACGCGGTCGGTGCGGGACAGGAGCCGTAGCCGCCGGCCGCGACCACCCCGGGAGGGGGTGGCCGTGGCCGGTGCCGGCACGGCGTGATCCGCGTGGATCAGGGGCAGGTCGGACACGATGGTCCTCCCCCTCTCGCCGTCAGCTGGTGAAGATCGACTTCTTCTGGTTCTCGATGCTGTTGACCAGCCCGTCGATGTCCTTGGGGTTCTTGATGAACTGCTGGAGCGCCGGGATGATCACGGTGGAGGCGAAGTCCGGCCGGGTGTCCCGGTCGAGGAACTGGGCGATCTCGGTGGCCGAGCCGACCAGCTCGGCGGCCTTCTTCTGCAGGGCGGTGTAGCCGCTGGTGTCCGCGCCGCTGTTGGCGACCAGGGTGGTCGGGTCGTTCTTCACCGTGATGTCGGCGGCCTCCTTCGAGCCGACGTACTCCAGCAGCTTCTTGGCGTTGGCCTCGGCCTTGGGCTTGCGGGCCAGCATGTAGCCGTCGATCGGCGCGTCCAGCGCCTTGGCCCCGATGGCCGGGTCGATCTCGGGGAAGGTGAAGAAGTCGATGTCGTCCTGCTCGTCGTTGCCGAACTGCTGGGCGACGAAGAGGCCGAGCAGGTACATGCCGCTCTTCTTCTGCTGCAACGACTGGGCGGCCTCCTGCCAGGTGCGGCCCAGGCTGTCCGGCTGGTGCAGCGGCAGCAGCCCGGCCCAGGTGTCGAAGACCTTCTTGACCTTGTCGGAGGTCCACGCCTCCTTGCCCGCCATCAGGTCGATGTGGAACTGGTAGCCGTTGATCCGCAGGTTGAGGATGTCGAAGGTGCCCATCGCCGGCCAGCCGTCCTTGTCGGCGAAGGCGATCGGGGTGAGGCCGTCCCTCTTCATCTGCGCGCTGAGGGCGGTGAGCTGGTCGAGCGTGGTCGGCACCTGGTAGCCGTGCTGCTTCCAGACCGACTTGCGGTAGAACATCGCCCAGGGGTAGTACGACGACGGCACGAAGTACTGCTTGCCGTCGTCCCCGGTGGACGCCTTCTTGAACGCGTCGGAATAGCCGGAGAGCTTGCCCCACACGTCGCTGATGTCGCCGGTCAGGCCCTTGGCGGCGAAGAAGCGCATCCGGTAGCCGGCGAACCACATGAACACGTCGTCCGGCTTGCCCTGGAGATAGTTGTTGATGTTCTCCTGGTAGGTGTTGTGGTCCACCGTGTTGATCTTGGTGGTGATGCCGGACGCGGTCTTGAACCCGTCCATCACCTTGGCGATGACGGCCTTGGGCTTCGGGTCGGACTGGTTCGAGCCGACCGACACCTCCTTGCTGTCGCTGCCCGAGCCGGAGTCGGATCCGCAGCCGGCGAGCAGCCCGGTGCCGAGCAGCGCGCCCGCGCCGACCCCGGTGAGCAGGGAGCGTCGCCCGATGCCGGCGACGGAGGACGGTACGAGCCGGGCGAGGTACTCGGCTTCGGTGCGGGGACGGGACATGGTGCCTCCTGCGGATGAAGAGGTGCGCTGCGCCCGAGGGCCGTCAGTGGTGGGGGAACGGCAGTTCGGAAATGCCAACATGGATCCACCGAGAACGAACATTGGCAAACACAAACTCCCGGTGGCGCTTGAAGCTACCCCTCCGTGGGGCCCTGTCAAGAGGGCTGATCCGGATCGATATCGCAGGGTTGACGGGCGATCCCGGTGGTAAACGTTGGAAAGATGGCCGATGTTGGAAAGTGTTGACTTGATCGTCCGCTAGGGGCACGCTCTGCTCTCATGCGGCAACACGGCAGCTGGCAGGGCGACGGGATCTACTTCGGCGCCGACTACAACCCCGAGCAGTGGCCCGAGCAGGTCTGGGCCGAGGACGTCGCGCTCATGCGGCAGGCCGGGGTCGACCTGGTCTCCGTCGGGATCTTCTCCTGGGCGCTGCTCGAACCGTCCCCCGGCCGGTACGAGTTCGGCTGGCTCGACCGGGCCCTCGACGTCCTGCACGCCGGTGGCATCCACGTCGACCTGGCCACCGCCACCGCCAGCCCGCCCCCGTGGCTGGCACACCGGCACCCCGAGACGCTGCCGCGGACCGCCGACGGCGCCGTGCTGTGGCCCGGCGGCCGGCAGGGCTACTGTCCCAGCTCGCCGATCTTCCGGGAGCGCTCGCTGGCACTGGTCGAGACGGTCGCCGACCGCTACGCCGACCACCCCGCCGTGGTGATGTGGCACGTCTCCAACGAGCTGGGCTGCCACAACGTGCACTGCTACTGCGACGTCAGCGCCGAGGCGTTCCGGGGCTGGCTGCGGGAGCGCTACGGCGACCTCGACCGGCTCAACGACGCCTGGGGCACCACCTTCTGGAGCCAGCGCTACCACGACTGGGCCGAGATCAACCCGCCGCGCGCCGCGCTCACCTTCGCCAACCCCACCCAGCAGCTCGACTTCCTGCGCTTCTCCTCCGACGAGCAGCGGGCCCAGTTGCGCGCCGAGCGTGAGGTGCTCAAGCGGCGGGTCCACCAGCCGGTCACCACCAACTTCATGATCGGCATGGGCATCAAGCACATGGACTACCACTCGTGGGCGTCCGACGTGGACCTGGTCGCCAACGACCACTACCTGACCGTCACCGACCCGAACGCCCACCTCGGCCTGGCGTTCGCCGCCGACCACACCCGTGGCGTCGCCGGTGGTGACCCGTGGCTGCTCATGGAGCACTCCACCAGCGCGGTCAACTGGCAGCCCCGCAACGTCGCCAAGATTCCCGGCCAGCTGCGCCGCAACAGCCTCACCCACGTGGCGCGCGGCGCCGACGGGGTGCTCTTCTTCCAGTGGCGGGCCTCCCGGGCCGGCGCGGAGAAGTTCCACTCCGCCCTGGTCCCGCACGCCGGCCCGGACACCAAGGTCTTCGACGAGGTCTGCCGGCTCGGCGCCGACCTCAAGGCCCTGGCCGAGGTACGCGGCAGCCGGGTCGACGCCGAGGTGGCGATCCTGTTCGACTGGGAGGCGTGGTGGGGCGTCGAGCTGGACTCCCACCCCAGCGTCGACGTCACCTATGCCGACCGGATGCGGGCGCTCTATGACGCACTGTGGCGGGCCGGGGTCACCGCCGACGTGGTGCACCCGTCGACCGACCTGTCCGGCTACCGGCTGGTCCTCGTCCCCACCCTCTACCTGGTCCGCGACGCCGACGCCGAGGCGCTGCGCCGCTATGTCGCCGGGGGCGGGACGGCGCTGGTGACGTACTTCAGCGGGATCGTCGACGAGCACGACCACATCCGGCTCGGCGGCTACCCGGGCGCGTTCCGGGAGCTGCTCGGGGTGCGCACCGAGGAGTTCTTCCCGCTGCTGGCCGGCGAGCAGGTCACCCTCGACGACGGGTCCACGGCCGACGTGTGGACCGAGTGGCTGCACCCGGCCGGCGCGCAGGTGGTGGCGTCCTACCAGGACGGTCCGCTGCCCGGCGTGCCCGCGCTGACCCGGCACCGGGTCGGCGACGGCACGGCCTGGTATCTGGCCACCCGGCTCGACGAGGCGGCCACCGACGCCCTGGTGGGTCGGCTGCTCACCGAGGCCGGGGTCCGCCCGCCGGTCGCCGCCCCGCCCGGCGTCGAGGTGGTCCGCCGCCGCGCCGACGACCGGTCCTGGCTGTTCGTGGTCAACCACACCGACGCCGAGGCGACCCTCGACGCGACCGGCACCGATCTGCTCACCGGTCAGCCCTGCGGCGGGACGCTGAGGGTGCCCGCCGGGGAGGTGGCCGTGGTCCGGGAGGAGCAGGCGGCGACACAGGCGGTCCCAGCGGTTGAGCCGCCCCCGGCCGCAGCGGCCTGACCTGCGTACCGTTCCCTCGTCCGCGCGGTTGGGAGGTCCGATGCTCGCTCAGCAACGGCAGAACGCCATCCTGGAGCTGATCCGGCAGCGCGGCGGGGTGCGGGTCAGCCACCTGGTCAGCCGGTTCGGCGTCTCCGACATGACGATCCGCCGCGACCTGGAGGTGCTCGCCGAGCGCGGTCTGGTCGACAAGGTGCACGGCGGGGCGACCCTGGCCGGCCCCGGGTCGGCCGAGGAACCCGGCTTCGCCGCGAAGTCGATCCGCCAGCAGGACGAGAAACGGGCCATCGCCGGCCGGGCCGCCCGGATGGTCGAGCCCGGGATGGCCGTCGCGCTCTCCGCCGGCACCACCACCGCCGCGCTGGCCACCCTGCTCGGCGACGTACCCGGGCTGACCGTGGTGACCAACTCGATCCCGGTCGCCGACGCGCTCTACCAGAACCCGCGCGTGGACCAGACGGTGGTGCTGACCGGCGGCATGCGTACCCCGTCGGACGCGCTGACCGGGCCGGTGGCCGAGGCGGCGATCCGTACCCTCAATGTGGATCTGCTCTTTCTCGGCGTGCACGGGATGAGCCCGCGCACCGGGTTCACCACCCCCAACCTGCTGGAGGCGGCGGTCAACCGGCGGCTGATCGGCGCGGCCCGGCACCTGGTGGTGCTGGCCGACCACACCAAGTGGGAGACCATCGGCATCGCCACCATCGCCCCGCTGGCCGAGGCCGACCTGCTGATCACCGACGCCGGGCTGCCGACGGACGGCCGGCAGCAGATCGGCGAACAGGTCGGCGAGCTGGTCGTCGTCGAGGTCGACTGAGACCTGTCGCCCCGCTCACCGTCCCGGATCGCACGGTCCGTCGTGCTCGGCCCGCGCCAGGCAGCGCCGGCGGTCCGGCATGATCCGGTCACAGAACACCCACTGTCGTACGTGCTGGGCGTCCTCGGCGGAGACGGTGGTTCCGGCGACCTCGACCCCCGGCACCAACGCCAGCGAACGCGCCAGCGTGTACGCGAAACGCAGCGCCTGATCCTCAGTCGTGGCCGTGACGGGCAGGTGCACCACGTAGTGGGGGCCGTCGTCCCGGCCGGGTGCCGGGCCGTGGCTCACCACGGGGACCTGTTGGCCTGGGCGCTGCGGCGGTCCCGCAGCAGCCGTTTGAGCCTGGTGTTCTCCTCGGTCAGTCGGGTCACCTCCTGATGGAGGCTGGCCAACTCCAGGGCGACCCGGAGCAGGAACCGGCGTACCTCCCGGGGGTCGAGGCCACGACGGCCGAAGCCGACGGTGGGGAACTGGTGGTCGCGGACCAGGACCGGATGCAGCCGGGCCGGCAGGGTGCCGTCGTCGCGGGCGTCGCGGATCATCGGTCGCCTCCTGGTGGTGCGGGGTCGCGGGACACCCGCCGCCGTGATAGGTATTCAGCAAGTCGGTCGGAGCCGGGAATTCGGCTTCATGTGGAGACCCGACGAGATCCGGTATGCGGCTGCCACCCGCGACGCCGTCTCTCGTCACCTTCTCGGCTGTTGGCACAGCCGCGGTTACTGCGCTTGCACCGGGCGTCCCCGGGGGCCGGTGATCACCCTCACCCGAAGGCCACATTTCCAGTGGCCTCCGTGTTGGTGCAACGACACCAACGGATTTCTTCTCGTCGGAACCCGGAGAGGTGAGCATGGCCGCAAAGAGAGAAGCGTTCGTCCACACCTTGCGTGCGCAGTGGCTCGGTCAGCAGATGCGCGAGCTGCGGGAGCAACGCGGCCTGACCCTCAAGTACGTCGCGAAGTTCCTGGAACGGGACTACTCGTCGCTGGCCCGGTACGAGCGTGCCGAGTGGCCGTTCCGGCGTGATCTCGTGGTGGAGCTACTCGATCTTTATGGCGTCTACGACGAGCGCGAGCGCGATCGGCTGATTCAGCTTGCCCAGGATGCCTGGCGCGTGGACCGCTGGGACAACAGCTTCGATCGGACGATCTACGACACATCCTTCATCGACTTCCCCTGGCTGGAGTCGAGGGCGAACCAGGTCTGCACCTACGCATCGCTGCTGATCCCTGGCCTGCTCCAGACCAGGGACTATGCCGAAGCCGTCATTAGGAACGCGGAGCCAAGCTCTACGAGTGAGAGTCAGATCCGCAAGTGGGTGCAACTGCGGATCGACAGGCAACGCCTTCTTGACGGGCCTTCCGCGACCAACCTCGCGGTGATCATCGAAGAGTCCGCGCTCCGTCGTCCGGTGATGAGCCGTGGAGTGATGGCCGCGCAGTTCGTCCACCTGGGGCAGATGTTGACCAGGCCGACGATCGAGGTGAGGGTGCTGCCGGCCTCGCTGGGGCTCCACGCCGGTCTCGATGGAACCTTCTGGCTGTTCAAGATGCCATCCCCGTATTCCGACGTGGCGCACGCCGAAACTCTGGGCGGGCGGTTGTTCATGGAATCGGACAAGGCCCTCCGGTACGTCCACGCGTACGATCGCCTCCGGGAGTCCGCACTCAGTGTGAGCGAGTCGGCGAAGCTGATCGCAGCACTCGCAGAGGAGCTGTCATGAGCGAGATCGTGCCTGAGGTGGCGTGGCACATCAGTACCAGGAGTCCGGACAACGGGGGCAACTGCGTCGAGGCGGGGCCGTTGCTCGACGGCTCGGGCCGGGTGGCGGTGCGGCACAGCAAGGCACGTGACGCGGCGACGATCGTCTACACCGCCGCCGAGTGGGCGGCCTTCGTCGGCGGCGTCAAGGACGGCGAGTTCGACTTCACCGGCGGCTGACGCAGGACGAGGGGCTTGCATCTCAAGCGGCTTGAGGTCGCATAGGGGTGGTGCCGTGGACATGACGAGCTGTTACGCCATCGGTGATCTGCGGCATTCCCGACTCCCGCACCGAGATCGTCATGCTGACCTCGCCCCGCGGTGGCGCCCGCCTGGAGCTTGCCAGGTTCGGGCGGCCGGAGTCCGTGCCGGGCTCACCGGCGGCCATGGCCAACGAGCGGGGGCTGCGCAGCGTGTCCTTCGAGGTCAACGACCTGCGGACCGCCGTCGACTGGGCGGCGAGCGAGGGCTACGGGCTGGTCGGTGGCATCGGCGAGCACGAGGGTGCATGGCGGGTGGCCTACGTCCGGGGGCCCGAAGGGATCATCGTCTCGCTGGCCGAGCGCATCGGCTGAGCCGCGCAACACCCGCTGCTGTCGATGAGCGCGCAGCTGATCTTGTCGGGGTGTGCTCAGCCTCCGCCTGGGAACGGACGGGTGATCACGTGCTGCTGATCTGCTGCCGTTCGTGACGGTGCTCCTGCGGTCCTACGCGTTTGTGCCGAGCCCTACGGTGGACAACATGCCCGACGCGACGGCGCCCGCCAACCGCCCGCCGGAGGCAGGGCAAGGGGAGGTTCAGATGCTCTATCAGAGCCCTGCTGATTTCTGCGCCAGGTACGCCGAAGCGCACAGCAACGGCAAAGTTGGTGAGTTCGGCGGAGAGTCGAGTGTGGACTCGGTGACTGTCGTCAGCGAGGCCCCGGACACGGCGCGGGTCGATGCGCTCTGGTACACGTATGGCCACGATCCGGACTCCGGATTCTACGACGTCTTCGAGCGCACCGCCTTCGTCCTGGTCAAGCGGCACGACGGGTGGCACCTGCACTCCGAGGAGAATCTCGGCTACGAGTGACCACCATCGAAGGGGGTGCCGCGCCCATGTGCCGCAACCCGCGTACCGTCCTTGCTGTTCCTTCCTCTCCTGCTGGTCACCGCAATGGGGAGGCGGCGGTGATCTTCGCCGGTCTCACCGGTGCCTATGAAGCGTGCTGAGGCTCCTGCGTTGCGCGCGGATGCGGCGCGTCGCGCCGAACAATTCCGTGCCCGCATCGTCGCCAGCGCGCTGAGGAGCGCTCACGTTTGTGAGGAGCGGTCAAGCCGCCCTGCGACGCCTTGGCACGGCTGGGAGTATTCGTACCGTGGATCTCCAGGATGTGCTCGACACGCAGGTCGCTCTCCGCGGCGTCCCGGCAGTGGTGGCGGGGGTCTCCGTCGCGGGGGCAAGAAGTGCGGCTGCTCGCGGGGCGGTTCAGGTGACCCCGGATTCGTGCTTCCGAATCGCGTCGTTGACGAAGGCCTTCACCTCCACCGCGCTCGTGATGACACTGCGGGAGCACGACGTCCCGCTGGGCAGCCCCGCCATCGAACTGCTGCCAGACCTCGCGCCTGACTGGCGCGCCGATACGGGCGTTACCGTCGAGCAGATCCTCGGGCAGGTCTCGGGGCTGCGCGAGTCCGTGGACTCGACCGCCGTGGCCGCCCTGGGCCACGGGCCTCCCGCGCTCGATGAGGCAGCCCGGCTCGTGGTACGCGCCGGAAACGCACACGAGCCCGGGGCGCACTGGTCCTACTACAACGGCAACTACTTCCTGGCCGGCGCGATCCTCGCGGCCCTCCACGGCGCTTCGTACGAGACGGCATTGACGGAGAAGCTGCTCGAACCCTGGCGTCTCTCTCGAACAGGTTTCGACGCACCGCGCGACTCGGTCACCGGCTGGGACGGTCCGACCGAACTCCCCCGAAGCGACTACCCGCACGCGCGCCGCCCCAGCGGAGGCTTGTGGTCGTCGGTTTCGGACGTCCTGGCACTTGGTGAGGGGCTGCTCGCTGATCGGGACCTGCTGGAGGACATCCGCCGACCGCGCACCACGCCGGACGACCCCCTGGCGTACGGCCTCGGATGGGCGCTCGGCCCTTCGGGCCAGATGTACCTCAACGGGCGCCTGCCCGGATACCGGACCGCGATGCTACTGGTTCCCGACCATGACTACGTGAGTGTCCTTTTCGCCAACCAGCAGCACGCGCTCCCCGCCCTGGCAAGAGTCGTCAGCGACATGCAGCAGCCGCTGACTGGGGACGACCTCGCAAGAGACATCGACCGCTTCGCAGCCTGAGGTGCACTCACCCGCTGCGGAGTGTGCGTCTCCGGGGCGTGCGGACAGACCGCGTCTCGACGGGGCAGGTGCCGCCCGTCGGCTGTCCCGTTGCGGCCCTCAGTGACCTTCGTCCGGCCGGCGGCTGCGCGCCAGGAGGTAGCCGGCATAGGCGGTCAGCGCCACGGCGGCCAACGCCGCGGACGGCCCGATGAGTGCGCGGGCTCGCTCGCGGGAGCCCATCGCGGCTCCGAAGGAATGGTCAGCCAGCAATGACCAGGAGGACCGCCACGACAGGGCCGACCCGACCGAGAGCGCGGACCCGACGGACAGGACCGATCCGGCGGAGCCGATGCTGCCGACAGAGGCGATCGAGCCGACACTGCCGATGGACAGCACCGAGCCTCGGGATCCGATGGACAACAACGAGTCGGTGGACCACAACGACAGCCGTGACGAGCCGGTAGAGGTCATGAACGGATTATGCGGCACGGCTGTTGCCCGCGCGGCCATCCGGATCCCCGATCGGCAGGTTGACGAGGAAGATCCACCGCTACCCGGCGTGATCGGTCAGGAACCCGCCGACCAGCGGGCCGGCCACATACCTGACCTCGAAGGTGCGCCTGGCGTCCGAGCAGGGGTCGAAGGCCGTCGCAGTCAACGAGTGGCTGTAGCTGCCTTCCGGATAGGTCTCAGGAGTGCTTCTTCCTCGCCCAGATCGCGTAGACGGCGCAGATGATCAGCATGAGGACGGCGACGACGGTCCAGCCCCAGCGGGCGAAGGGCTCGTCGGCCATGAACGCGCGGATGCCGGCCAGGACGGCGAGCAGCAGCGGGCCCAGGCCGAACCACTCGGAGTGGTCGGAGAAGGTGAGGTCTCTCAGTGCCTGCCGCATCCGGCCAGTCTAGTGATCCGCTCGCGGGCGCACCGCCGGTGCCAGGCACAATGCGGAGATGGCACTCGACAGGTCCGGGAAGCTGTGGCGTGGGGAGAATGTCGACGACCTCGCCGAGTACCTCCGCCACTTCGCGGCGGGAGGTTACCCGGTGGCCACGGTGCTGGAGTCCCGCTGCGGCGAGTGCGACGGCCGTACCTTTCGCGTCACCATCGACGAGGAGGAGGCGACGCAGCGGACCTGTCTCACCTGCGGCGCGGTCGCCTTCATCGGCGACAGCGCCGAACACTGGGCCGGGACCGACCACGAGTCCTGCGCCTGCCCCTGTGGAGGTGAGGAGTTCGCCGTCGCGGTCGGCTACGCGCTCTTCGACGACGGAGAGGTGCGCTGGATCAGCGTCGGCCTGAGGTGTCTCAACGATGGCACGCTCGGTGTCTACGCCGACACGAAGATCGACTACATTCCGTCACGCCACCTCCTCAGCCAGGCGTAACGCCGCGCATCTCAACAGCGAGAGTCACCCCGGCCACCGGCGGGCCCACGTTCGGAGCGAGTCGGTGTGCGGTGTCGGATGGCCGACCGGTGTGGACCCTCTACCGGTCGAGAGGCCAGGTGGGACGCCGAGGGCTTGCGAAACTCGGTGTCGCTGGCGTGGCGGAGCCCGGTATACCCGGCAGATGCGCGAGGAACTGCTGCCCGGCGGTAACACCACCGGTGCCGTGTTGATCGGTGGTGTCGTACACAAGCGGGCGTCGCGGTGGACCGCCACCGTGCACGCGGTGCTGCGACATCTGGAGGATGCCGGGTTCGATGCCGCTCCCCGCGCGCTCGGCTTCGACGACCAGGGGCGCGAGATGCTCAGTTTTCTGCCGGGGGAGACGATCGGCGGCCGGGAGCCGTGGCCCGGCTGGGCGTCGGCCGACTCGATGCTGGTCCAGGTCGGCCAATGGCTGCGCCGGGTCCACGACCTGACGGCCGGCTTCACGCCACCGCAGGACGAGTGCTGGTTCGTCGGCCGCACGATGGGCCCCGGGCTGGTCGTCGGGCACCAGGATGCGTCGCCCTACAACGCGGTGGTGGACGGTGACCGGCTGGTCGGGTTCTGCGACTGGGACACCGCCGGCCCGTCGTCCCGGGACTGGGACCTGGCGTTCTCCGCGCTGACCTGGGTGCCGCTCGCGTCGCCGCGCGACGGCAGGCCGTTGAGCGACGACGACGTACGCGAGCGGGCCCGTCGGTTGCGTCTTCTGCTCGACGCGTACGGCTACGAGGGCGACCGGGACGATTTCGCCGTCGCAGTGCCGCAGCGGGCCCGGCGGCAGGCCGACGTGATCCGCCACCTGGCCCACGCCGGGGACGCCGCAGCCAGCGCGCTGCTGCCCATCGCGGAACTCCTCGAACGGTCCGCGACTGACGTCGAGGCCCTGCCGGCCGCCTTCTGGACGCGTTGATCGAGGTCCACCACCCGGCCCTGCGATGTCATCCGGGCCGGTTCTGGTGCAGCGCCCGACTGGCTTCGATGTGGGGGACGTGCTCGATGGCCCAGCCGGCGAGGGCCAGCGCGGGCGGGATGAGGCTCTTGCCGGTGGGGGTCAGCGCGTACTCCACCCGGGGTGGGACCTCCGCGTACGCCGTCCGCGCGACCAGGCCGTCGCGCTCCAGGTGGCGCAGGGTCAGCGTCAGCATGCGTTGGGAGATGCCGGGTATCTGCTGGTGCAGCTCGGTGAAGCGCAGTGCGCCCCGGTCGAGGGTCGCCACGATCAGCAGTGTCCACTTGTTGCAGATCCGATCCAGGATCGCCCGGATCGTCCGGCCGCCGTCGCCCCGGATCAGGCAGGTGTGTTCGTACTGCGACATGACCATCCCCTGTGCCTCACGCACACCCGTGTGCCTTTTGTAAGCCCTCCGATACTGACACATGATGTGGCTACTTCCTTCTCGTAACCATCGTGCTCATTACCGAAGGGGCCCGTCATGACACTTGCCTACTGGATCGTCGCCGCCCTGCTGGCCGTGTTCTACCTGTACGCCGGGGGCAAGAAGGCCACGCAGAGCCGGGAGCAGCTCCAGCCGATGATGGGCTGGGTCGATCGCGTACCCATGCCGATGGTCCGGACCATCGGGGTGCTGGAGATTCTCGGCGCGGCCGGCCTGCTCCTGCCACCGCTGACCGGGATCGCGCCCTGGCTCGCCGTCGCGGCGGCCGTCGGCCTCGTCCTGATCCAGGTCGGCGGCATCGTCGTGCACCTGTCCCGGGGTGAGGCCCGCCAGATCGGACTCAACATCGTCCTGCTGGTGACCGCCGCCGTCACGGCCTGGCTGGCCACCACCTGGATCTGAGTACGGCCCAGGGCACCCGTACCTGCCTGCGTGACGGCGGCCGAATCTGAGTAGTCGGCCCGGGCCGCGGCCGGCGATCGCCGACTGCACGTAGCACATGTGCTACGTTTGGCGCATGCATGAGGTGGGGCTTCGGGAGATGCGCCAGAACGCCAGCGACCTGGTACGTCGGGCGCAGGCAGGTGAACGCTTGACGATCACCGTCGCCGGCCGCCCGGCAGCCGTGCTCGGCCCGGTCAGCCCGCGAACCTGGCGCGAGTGGGACGACCTTGCCGGTGTGTTCGACCAACCCACCGACGCCGCGTGGGCAGGCGACCGTGATCTCTTGGACGGCACCGTCACCGATCCATGGGCTGAGCGGTGAGCCGCGGCATCCTCGACACCAGCATCCTCATCGCCAACGACGTGACCCCGATTCCGGGTGAACTGGCCATCAGCGTCGCCAGCCTCGCCGAACTCCAGTTCGGTGTCCTGGTCGCGAAAACCGCCGAGGCGAGGGCGCTCCGATTGGCGCGGTTGAGTGCCATCCAGCGCCGATTTGATCCGCTGCCCATCGACGACGTGATCGCCGACAGCTACGCACGACTGGCTGCCCGCGTCGTCGAGGCCGGCCGTCAGCCGCGAGCCAGGGTGATGGACCTCCTCATCGCCGCAACCGCACATGCCCACGACGCCGCCGTCTATACCCGCAACGCCGACGACCTCGCAGGAATCGAAGACCTCGTCAGGATCCGCATAATCTGACGCGATCCGTAGGCGGACGTGATCCGTCAGTTGGCCCGCGCCGGGGACGCCGCGGCGACCGCACTGTTGCCCATCGCCGCACTCCTCGAACGGTCCGCGACCGACGTCGAGCCCTCCCGGCGACCTTCTGGACGCATTGACCGCTCCCGGGGCGGGCGGGGTCGGCGTCACCGGCACCGTCAGTCCCGGGGGCGGGCGGCGACTGCGGCCACGGTTGCCAGGTCTTCGCCGGAGAAGCCGGCGCGGCTCAGCACCGCCAGGGACTTGTTCGTCGCCAGCGTGCACAACGCCCACTCGGCCGCCTCCTGCTCACCGGCCCCCGCCGCCAGCAACGCCTGTTCCAGCATCGCCCGCAGGCCGTCGATCACGGCGCGGACCATCGCCTGGCCCTCCGCATCGAGGGCCGGGAACTGCGCTGCCGACACGGTGACCAGGCAGCCGTCCGGGACGGTCGGGTCGGCGATGCGGTTCAGGGTGACCCGGAGGAAGGCGGCCACCACGGCGTTCGGGCTGGGGTGGGGGCCGCGTAGCGCCTGGTCGAACAGCGGGTGGTAGGTCTGCGTGTAGAGCTGGAGGCTCTTGCGGAAGAGGGCGCTCTTGTCGCCGAAGGTGCCGTAGAGCGAGCTGCGGCCCAGGCCGGTGCCCTCGGTGAGGCGGTCGATCGAGGCCTCCGAATAGCCCCAGCGCCAGAAGACGTGCATCGCCCGTCGTAGCGCCTTGTCCACGTCGAACTGCTTGCGACCTGCCATGGTCGCCAGCATACCCATCTTGTACCGATCGTTCCAAGGGTCTTGTACTGATCGTTCCAAGATGGGTATGGTCGCCGGCATGACAACCCTGAGTTCGCTGCGGCTGCCCGCCGGGTTCACCGACGTCTTCACCAGCCGGCTCGTCGAGCTGGACGGGCTGCGGCTGCACGCGGTCACCGGCGGGGACGGCCCGCCGTTGCTGCTGGTCGGCGGGTGGCCGCAGACCTGGTACGCCTGGCGCAAGGTGATGCCCGCCCTCGCCCGCACGCACACCGTCGTCGCCGTCGACCCGCGCGGGTCCGGGCTCTCCGACAAGCCCGACGCCGGGTACGACGCCGGCACGCTGGCCGCCGACCTGGTCGCCCTGATGGCCGCGCTGGGCCACGACCGGTTCGACGTGGTCGGCCACGACATCGGCATGTGGACCGGGTACGCCCTCGCCGCCGACCACCCCGGGCGGGTGGGCCGGCTCGCCGTCGTCGACGCGATCATCCCCGGGCTCACGCCGACCCCGTCGTTCTTCAGCCCGGCCGCAGTCAGCCAGCGGCTCTGGCACTTCGGTTTCAACCGGCTCGACGATCTCAACGAGGAGCTGGTCCGGGGGCGGGAACGGCTCTTCTTCGGCTACCAGTTCGCCAAGAAGGCCGCCACCCCGACCAGCATCCCCGGGTACGCCGTCGACGTCTATGTCGAGGCGATCGTCGCGGACCCGCGCGGGCTGCGGGCGAGCTTCGGGTACTACCGGGCGCTGGACGAGACGATCGCGCAGAACGCGCAGCGCGCGAAGACCCGGCTGACGCTGCCGGTGCTCGCCATCGGCGGCGCGCTCTACAGTGGCGCACTGGTCGCCCAGACGATGCGACTGGCGGCCGACGACGTCACCGAGGTGATCATCGACGACTGCGGCCACTACGCCGCAGAGGAGCAGCCGGCCCGGTTCACCGAAGCCCTGGAGGGCTTCCTCGGCGGCCGACCGGCAGCAGGCGGGCCGCACGCCTGACCCGCTCGTGGCGGTGGCCGGCCGTCCCCGGCCTCCGCCCCGGCGGCTCCCGCGCGCCGGGAACCGTCTCCGGGGCAGCGTGCGGATGCTGTCGGCTCGTCACGAGCGGGTCCGCTGCGAGGCGACCGGGGTGGTGAAGAAGTCGGCGAGCGCATCGAGCAGGTGTCGCGGGGCGCGGTTGAGCGCGTCGTGGCCGGCGCGGGGCACCGCCAACGTGCGGGCGTGCGGCATGACCCGCGCCAGCGCCTCGTTGGTCGGCCGGTAGTAGGGCGGCCCGCTGCTGCCGTAGGCCAGCAGCGCCTCGGCGGTGATGCCGGCCCACCGCTGCGGCGAGCTGTCGTGCTGCTGGATCAGCATGCTCTCGTCCAGGGTGGTCGGCAGCAACTCGCCCATGGTGCGCCCGATCGTCGTACGCAGGAACAGCCGGCAGATGCCGATCCGCACGGCCAGTGGCAGGCGCGACGCGGCCGACTGGGTGTTGAGGCCGGCCCCGGTGAGCGCCAGGGCGCGGGCGATGTCGCCCGCGTGTGCCGCCTCGCGGGCGGCGGGCACCCAGTCGAGGGGGAACAGGCCGTTGACCTGGACCGCCGCGTCATAGAGGGCCAGCCGGTCGATCGGCAACCCACGGGCGGCGGCGCGCAGGGCCACGAAGCCGCCGCCGCTGTGGCCGAGCACGTTGCGGACCCCGGTGGCGCTCAGCAGCGTCGCGAGATCGTCGATGTCCTGCTCACCGTCGTAGGGCTCGGCACGGGCCGCCGCGTCGGCCCGGCCGCGACGGTTGTAGAGGTGCACGGTGAACCGGTCGGCCAACCGCGCCGCCAGCCGGCGGTAGACCTCGATGGTGACGCCGCCGCCGTGCACGACCACGATGCCCGGCCCGCTGCCGAGGGAGTGGAGCACGATCTCGGCGTCGTCGGCCGCCGGCACCCGCTGCGCGGTCCACTGCTGTGGCATGTCGTCCTCCCCATCAAAACTGCGAACGGTGTTTGCAGTTTTAGAGTGTAGCGGTGACGTCCTCCGCTGAGCCAGCCCGTCCGCCGATCTGGTCCCGGCCGGCCCGGGGGTTGCGCGGGCCCGCCCCGACGCACTCCCGGGACGAGATCGTGGCCGCCGCGATCGCGATGGCCGACGCCGACGGCCTCGGCGCGGTTTCCATGCGGGCGGTCGCCGCCGCGCTGCACACCGGCGCCGGGTCGCTCTACCGCTACCTGTCCTCCCGCGACGACCTGCTCGACCTGATGGTCGACCGGGCGGCGGGGGAGCTGCGCCCCTACCCGGAAGCCGACGGCGACTGGCTCGACGCGATGCTCCGGCTCGCCCGACGGCAGCTCGACCTGTACCGCCGGCATCCGTGGCTGGTGGCGATCCTGCCCCGGCCGACCGCCCCCGGCCCCCAGAGCCTGGCCTGGTTCGACCACTGCCTGGCCGTCCTGCGGCCGGTCCCGGCGGCGACCACCACCAAGTTCGAGGCGATCGCCATGATGACCGGGGTGACGTCGCTGTTCGCCCGCCAGGAGACCGCCGCCCCGCCGGTCGGCTTCGCCGGCATCGACCTGGCGGCCTACCCGAACCTGGTCGCCGCCATCACCGATCCGGCACCGTCCGCGCCCCGCGACCTCTTCGAGACGACGGTACGCAGCGTCCTGCGCGGACTGCTCACCGACGACGCCGGATAGGCCGGGCAGGCGGCCCCTACTGGCTCCAGCCGCCGACCCCACCGCTGCCGGTGCCGCTGCCGTCAGTGCGGTTGCGGTGTTCGTCGAGCCGGGTCCGGGCCTCGGCCGACGCCTGCTGGTCGAGAATCCGCCGGTCGGGGTCGATCGATGCCTGTCGGGCGCGACGCCACAGCCAGACGGCGGCGGCAGCTCCCACCACGAGGATCAGGATCATGAGCCAACGCATGTCGGCCTCCGTCCATCGAAGGAAATTCCATTCCGTAGTGGTCCGGTAACTCCACCGCCCCAGTATGGCCAGCTCCTGTCAAGCGAACGGGGAGCCGAGGCGCGCCGATCACCGCCGCCGGGGGCGGACTGGATCGGAGACACCGGCCACCCCGGGACCCCGCGCCGGACCGATCCCGCGACTAGGGTCCGACGGGTGACACAGCCGCAGGTCAAGAAGCCGTCCACGCCGCACCGGCCCCGTCGGCCGGCGGGCACGCCGTCCATGGTGGCGCTGGTGCTGCTGACCGGGGTCGGGCCGTTCGCCACCGACGCGTACCTCGCCGCCCTGCCCGAGCTGCGGCGCTCCCTGGACACCAGCGCGACCGTGGCCCAGTTGACCCTGACCGCGTTCATCATCGGGATGGCCGCCGGTCAGCTCCTGCTCGGCCCGGTCAGCGACGTCCGGGGCCGACGCGGCATCGTCCTGGTGAGCACGCTGAGCTTCACGCTGTTGTCGCTGCTCTGCGTGGTCGCCTCCAGCGGCGGGGTGCTGGTCCTGGCCCGACTCGGCCAGGGGATCGCCGCCGGCACCGGAGTGGCGCTGGGCCGGGCGATGGTGACCGACGCCTGGCAGGGCACGCAGGCCGCCGCCCGGTTCGGCAGCATCGCCTCGGTGACCTTCCTCGGCCCGGTGCTGGCGCCCGCCGTCGGCGGAGTGATCCTCGACCACGGTGACTGGCGTACCGTGTTCCTCGCCCTCACCGGGCTGGGCGCGGCGATGGCGGTGGCCGCGCTGGTCGGGCTGCCGGAGACGCTGCCCGCGCACCGCCGGCAGGCGGGCGGCCCGCGCGAGGCGGTCGGGCGGATGGCCGGGCTGCTGCGCGACCGGGGGTTCCTCACCCACCTCACCGTGCTGTGCCTCGCGATCGCCGGCTTCTTCACCTACATCGGTGGGTCGTCGTTCGTCTTCCAGACGGTCTACCGGATGGACGAGGCCCGCTACACGCTCATCTTCGCCACCAACGCCGCCGGCATGGCCGGGGCCGGGCTGCTCTTCCGGCTGCTGGTGACGCGGCTCGGGGCCGGCCCGCTGCGGGCCGCCGGGGTGGGAGCGTCCACGGTGGCGACCCTCGCCCTGCTCGTCGTGGCCCTCGTCGACCGGCAGGCCGCGCCGCCGTTGGCCGTGCCGTGGGCGTTGCTCGCCGTGGTGGTGACCGGGATGGGCCTCACGCTGCCGGCGACCACCGCGCTGGCACAGGAGGCCGGCCGGCATTCCGCCGGCACCGCCGCCGCGCTCCAGGGTGGTCTGGGCTTCCTGGCCGGCGCGCTGGTCACGCCGCTGACCGGTCTCCTCGGGTACGCGAGCCTGCTGCCGATGGCGGCGGCCATGGCGGTCTTCTTCGTGGCGGCGTCCGGGGTGCTGCTGGTGCTGGCCCGGCCCCGGCGTGGCTTCTCAGTCACTTCACAGCCCTAGCAGCTAGGGTGCGCCGGGTAACCGTGCGTGCTCCACGGTGGAGTACGCGCCGACCGTGAAGCGGGAGTTCCGATGGTCTTCAAGAAGATGCTGAGCGCGTTCGGCGTGGGTGGGCCCAGCGTCGACACCGTCCTGGCCAACCCGAACACCCGGCCCGGCCTGACCCTCGACGGCAACGTGAACCTGGTCGGCGGGGACGCCCCCGCCAACATCGAGCAGGTCGTCATCGGGCTGGTCACCCGGGTCGAGATCGAGGGCGGTGACAGCGAGTACGCCGGGGTCATGGAGTTCCACCGGATGGTGGTCAGCGGCCCGCTCCAGCTCGCCCCGAAGCAGCAGCTCGCCATCCCGTTCCAGCTGCCGGTGCCGTGGGAGACCCCGATCACCGACGTCTACGGCCAGCGCCTGCACGGCATGACCATGGGTCTGCGTACCGAGCTGGCGATCGCCCGCGCGGTCGACAAGAGCGACCTCGACCAGGTCAACGTGCACCCGCTGCCGGTGCACGAGCAGATCCTGGGCGCGTTCCAGCAGCTCGGTTTCCGGTTCAAGCACGCCGACCTGGAGCGGGGCCACATCCGGGGCTCCCAGCAGACGCTGCCGTTCTACCAGGAGATCGAGTTCTTCGCCGCACCCCAGTACGCGCAGGCCATCACCGAGCTGGAGCTGACCTTCGTGACCAGCCCGCACGGGGTCGAGGTGGTGCTGGAGTGCGACAAGCGGGGCGGCTTCCTCAGCTCCGGGCACGACGTGTTCGGCCGCTACACCGTCTCGCACGCCGACGTCGACCGGGTCGACTGGGTCCAGGTCGTCGACGGCTGGCTGCGCGAGACCACCTCCACGTACGGCAACCTGCGCGCCTCCTCCGGGTACGGCGCCCCCACCCACGGCTACCCGATGCACGGCAAGGGTCACGGCCACCACGGCCGGGGCCCGGGGATGGGCGGCGTGGTGGCCGGCGCGGCCCTCGGTGTCGCCGGTGGCCTGGTCGCCGGCGAACTGATCGAGGACGCCTTCGAGGGTGACGACGGCGGCGACTTCGGCGGCGACGAGTGAACTGAGGTCAGGTCCGGCGGACCCTCGTCGGGCGGGTCGCCGGTCCGGTGTGGAGACGTCGTGACGGCTGGACCGCGCTCGGCGGTCACGTGGACCAGCGATGGCCCCCGGGAGGAATCCCGGGGGCCATCGTCCTCAGCAGCTTGCGCTGCTCGGGTCAGCTACGGTCAGCGACGACCCTTGCGCTCCGCGCCGGAACGCCGCGCCGAACCCGCCTTCGCCAGGCCCCGGCTCACCAGGTAGGCGCCGGTCAGGGCGGTCAGGAACCACCACGCCTGCGTCGGGTTGTTGATGTTCAGCCCGTTCGTGGCGGTACCACGCCAGAAGGCGGAGATCACCACGACCGCGACTGCGGCGGCGTACACCCAGAACTCGGTCGTCAGGAACGACTGCTTGGTCTCCGTACCCGGCGACGGCATCGGCTCCCGGTGCCCGTCGTGCATCGCCGGCATCTGCCGGGTCTGCTCGTTCATCATGGCGTTGCGCTGGGCGGTGTCCTGCATCGGCCGGTTCATGGGCCTGGTGGATGCGGCCTGCGTGCTCATCTGGTCCTCCTCAGGATTTGATGAGTACCTGCGCTTCCCTCGCCCCGCTACCGCGGTCGGCCACGGCACGGTTCGCCTGCTGTGGCGGGGGCACCCTGGGTCTACCCCCCGACGGTGAGCAGGTAACACCGGCTTCCGGCCGAAAATCCGCCGCCGCCGGGCCCGCCCTCCGGTGCCCCGACCGTGGTACGCGGCGACGCCTCGCCGACGCAGGCCCGGTCCGCGCACGGCCGGGGTGGGGTGCGGTCCGCGCGCCGCCGGGGTGGGCAGCGGACCGGCACCTCGACCGCCGGCTGCCAACCTCGTTTCTGGCGGCGGGGGGCGGTGTTTGGTCGTCCGGACCCCGGGCACGCAGCGGGTTCCGCCGAGACTCTGCGAGGTGATGGACGTGCGCGACGACGACGTGATGCGGAACTCCACCCGTGCGGCCGAGGAACGGCTCACCGCCGGGGTGTACGGCCCCGGGGCGCTCGACGAGGTGACCGTGCCCCGGGTCGACGTGACCAGAGCCATCCAGGAGGACGACCCGGACGACGTGGCCGACGTGCCGATCGACCCGGAGGTGCTGCGCGACGGTGGCCCGACCCGGGGCCAGGGGGCGGTGACCACCACCGGCGGCACCGCCGGCCCGGCCAGCGTGCGGCGGGTGGCCCGGCAGCCCGGGCGGCACCCGGGCAAGGTCGCCCCGACCACCACCGGCGACGCCACCACCGGTGGCCTGAGCACCCCGACCGGCGGCCCCGTCAGCGACCAGTCCGCCAGTGCCGTCGAGATCGGTGACTTCTCCGACGACTGACACCATCGGAGGTGGGGTGGGTCGCCCGGCCCGGTGCGGCCGGGCCCGCCCCGGTCACCGGGCCGATCGCCCCGACGACCCGCGACCACGGATGTCGTGGCCTTCCGCCGGGGAGGCCACGACATCCGCGTCTCACGCCCGATCTCGCGGGTGGTCCGGACCAGGCGGTGGGTCAGGCGGCGGGGCGGAGCACCCCCAGGCGTTGGGTGGCGCGGGTCAGCGCGACATAGAGGTCGCTGCGGCCCCGGGGGGACTCGGCGACGATCCCGTCCGGGTCGACCACCAGCACCGAGTCGAACTCCAGCCCCTTGGCCTGGCCCACGGTGAGCAGCACCACCCGGCTCTCCAACTCGGGCTGCTCGCCGACCGCCGCCTCGGGCAGTGCGGCCAGCAGGACGCCCGCCAACTCGTCGGCCCGCCCGGCCGGCACGATCACCCCGAGCCGCCCCTCCCGGTCACCCGGGCGGGAGTCCGTGCCGCCGCCGTCCAGCCCGGCGGCCTCCCGGCGGGCCGCCTCGACCAGCTCCGCGCCGAGCCGGTCCGGTGCGACCGTCCGGTCCCACGGCGGCACCCCGCTGTGGCGTACCGAGCGGGGTGGGCGCAGCTCCGGGTCGATCCCGGCGAGCACCTCGGCGGCGACCGCCATGATCTCGGCCGGAGTGCGGTAGCTGACGGTCAGCTCCTCCAGCCGCCACCGCCGCGCCACATACGGCTCCAGCGCCTCGGCCCAGGACGGGGTGCCGGCCAGCGCGCCGGTCTGCGCCACGTCCCCGACGATGGTCATCGACCGGCTCGGGCAACGACGCATCAGCAGCCGCCAGGCCATCGGGGTCAACTCCTGCGCCTCGTCCACGATGACGTGCCCGAACGCCCAACGCCGGTCGGCGGCGGCCCGCTGCGCGGTGGTCAGCCGGTCGCTCTCCTCCTGCCGTTCCAGCAGCCGGTCGGCGTCGATCAGGTCGGTGACACCGAGGATCTCACCGCCTTCGGCCTCGTCCTCCACGTCGATCGAGCGGGAGCCCCGGGCGATCTCCAGCACACCCTCGGCGTACTCGCGTTGGAAGGAGCGGATGCGTTCCCGGCGGGCGGCGGCGGCCCGCTCGTCCTCGCCGAGCAGCTCGGCGGCTTCGTCCAGCAGCGGCACGTCGGCCGGCGTCCAGCCGTCGCCCGCCGGGCGGTGCAGCAGGGCGCGCTCGTCGTCGGTGAGCATCGGCGCGGCGGCGGCGATCCGCTCCGGCGCGGCGTACAGGTCGGCGAGCAGCCGTTGCGGGGTGAGCACCGGCCAGAGCCGGTCCAGCGCGGCGGTGACCTCCGGTTCCTCGCGCAGCTCCCGGCGGATCTCGGCGCGGTCCGCCTCCTCCAGCAGGTTCTCCCCGCCGAGCGGGTCGGCGCCGATCCGCTCGGCGACCTGGTCGGCGAGGGCGTGCACGATCTCGATGTCGAACAGCGCGCGGGCCAGGTTGTGCGGGCGATCGGTGCGCCGGACCCGGTCGCGGGCCTGGCGTACCGTCTCCGGGTCCAGCCGCAGCATCTCCCGCTGGGGCAACTCGATCTCCAGCGGCTCGTCGGGCACCCACTGCCGGTCCCGGACGGCGGCGGCGAGCACCTCGGCCAGCACCGCCCGTCCCTTGAGGGCGGCGGTCCGGGCCGGCTCGGCACGACGGGCGCTGACCCCGGGAAAGAGGTCGCCGGGGGTGCTGAGCAGCACCCCCGTCTCGGCCAGTGCCGGCAGCACCTGCGAGATGTAGCGCAGGAAGGTGGCGTTCGGCCCGACCAGCAGCACGCCCCGGGTGGAGAGCTGCTGCCGGTGGGTGTAGAGCAGGTACGCGGCGCGGTGCAACGCGACGGCCGTCTTGCCGGTGCCGGGGCCGCCCTGCACCACCAGCACCCCGGGCAGGTCGGCCCGGATGATCCGGTCCTGCTCGACCTGGATGGTCTCGACGATGTCCCGCATCCGGCCGGTCCGGCCGGCGCTGAGCGCGGCGAGTAGGGACGCCTCGCCGGTCAGCTCCTCGTGGCCGGTGGGGGAGGCCGCCTCGATGTCCAGCACCTCGTCGTTGAGGCCGGTGACCTTGCGTTCCCGGGTGCGCAGGTGCCGCCGCAACCGGATGCCCTGCGGATTGGCGGCGGTGGCGAGGTAGAACGGCCGGGCGGCGGGGGCACGCCAGTCCATCAGCAGCGGGTCGTAGTCGCCGTCGGTGTCGAAGATGCCGATCCGGCCGACGTAGTGCCGGCTGCCGTCGGCCCCGTCAAGCCGGCCGAAGGCCAGCCCCTGTTCGACCGCCGAGAACTGTTCGACCTGGTCGGCGTACATCCGGACGGCGCTGTCGCGTTGGGAGCGGTCCTGCTGGGTGCCGCCACCACCGGCGCGCAGCTCGTCGGTGAGCCGCCGGCCGGCCTGCTCGCGCAGGTCGTCCAGCCGGCCGTAGAGCATCGACACGTACTCCTGCTCGCGGCCGATCTCGTCGTCGGGTTGCCGCAGCTCGTCCGGGTGCGTTGACAAGCCGTCTCCTCATAGATTAGAATCACGCATGGAATGGCTCTGCGGCCATTCCACTTTGCATTTCGGGAACTGTTCAAGATACCGCCTGCGGCGGCCCCCCACCAAGCCTTCGCCCGACCGGCAACCCCGGCCTGGCCCCGTTCGGGTCGCTGGCCCCGCGCGGTCGCTCCCGGCTCCCGGCTCCCGGCTCCCGGCTCCCGGCTCCCGGCTCCCGGCTCCCGGCTCCCACCGGCCTGGGTCATGGCTGTCGGCCGGGCCCGGACATGCCGACGGGGGCCCGCACCGGCTTGCGCCGGCCCGGACCCCCGAGGGTCGTGGCGTGCGGGATCAGCCCCGCGCGGCCTGGTACAGCCGCTCCGGGGTCACCGCCCCGGCGAGCACCCGCCCGTCGTCGGTGAGCAGCACGCTGAACAGCTTTCCGGCGAACAACCGGCCGCTGCCCCAGTCCCCGCTGACCTTGGGCAGCCCGTTGAGCAGGTCGAGGGCCTGCGCCGCGCCGGGGCCGTCGGCCGGTCCGGGCTTCGCCGCACCACCCGCCGGCTTACCCGCCGCGTCCGCCTCGTCCGTCCGCACCACCAGCACGGTGGCCCAGCCGGTCCCGACGGTACGCAGACCAGACTCGTCGCCCGCACCGGGCCGGCGTGCCGCGTCGGGCTTCGACCCGGCCCCGGCCTTCGACCGCGCCCCGGCCTTCTCGCCCGGGAACTCGCCGGTCGCCTCGGTCACCTTCACCCCGGGCGGCGGGTTGAAGGTGAACTGGTCGGCGTCCGGCCGGCGGTAGTCGACCTGGGTGAAGGCCATCTCGAAGGCCGGCTGGTCGGCGCCGTCGGCGAGCACCTCGAACCGCAGCGGCACGTGCTCGGTCGCGTCGATGGCGATCCGTACCTGGTGCACCAGGGACGCCTCGTCACGCGGGGTGAGCACCAGTTCGTACGCGTCCCGACCGGCGACGGTGGCCGACCGGCCGGTGGTGACCAGCGTGCTCGGGTCGACGGCGGCCAGGGCCCGCTCGGCGGCCTCCTGCGGGGTGACCGGCAACGCGCCCTCCGCCGCCCGCCCGGTCGACTCCGGCAGGGTGCGGTGCGTCGCGGTGTTGGCCTTGCTGTCCCAGGTCCACACATCGCGGCCGGAACGGATGACGTCCCGCTCGCCGAGGGTGTCGAGCAGCGCGACCCGCTGCCGGTCCGGTCCCGAGTACCAGACCCGCAGGGTGTGCGTGCCGCTGAGCAGCGCGGCGTCCCCACCGGCCAGGCCGACCAGTTTCGGCAGCCCGAGATCGGCGCGCTGCACCACCGTGCCGGAGAGCCCGTCCAACCGGGCGGTCTGCAGGTCGACGAGCAGTTGGGCGGCGCTGCGTGGCGGCAGGGCGGGTTCGGCGTTCGCGGCGAACGTGCCGATCGCGGCACCTCCGCCCACGACGGTGACCGCGGCGGCCAGTGGCACCAGCCACCGCAGGGTGGAACGGTTCTTCAGTACGGACATGGGGCACCTCCTGGGACCACTCTGCCGGTTGGGTGCTGTGAACCGGCTGAGGACGGCGTCCCGGTGGGTCACGGCCAGGTGGCACGCTGGGGTCATGCGGGTGCTGGTGGTGGAGGACGAGGCGCGGTTGGCGGCGGCGTTGCAGCGTGGCCTGACCGCCGAGGGGTTCGTGGTGGACACCGCGGGCACCGGGCCGACCGGGCTGGACGCCGCCCGGCACGGCGGTTACGACGCGATGATCCTCGACGTGATGCTCCCCGGCCTGTCCGGCTACGAGGTGGTCCGCCGGCTGCGCGCCGACGAGTGCTGGCTGCCGGTGCTGATGCTCTCCGCCAAGGACGGCGAGTACGACCAGGCCGACGGGTTGGACTGCGGGGCGGACGACTACCTGACCAAACCCTTCTCGTACGTGGTGCTGCTGGCCCGGCTGCGGGCGCTGCTGCGTCGGGGCGCCCCGGAACGACCGACCGTGCTCACCGTCGGGGACCTGCGACTGGACCCGGCCCGCCGGCGGGTCACCCGGGCCGACGTCGAGGTGGTGCTCACCGCCCGGGAGTTCGCGCTGTTGGAGTACCTGATCCGCCGACCCGGCGAGGTGATCTCCAAGACCGAGTTGCTGGACCACGTCTGGGACGCCAGCCTGCGGACCGCACCCAACGCGGTCGAGGTGTACGTCGGCTACCTGCGCCGCAAGATCGGCCGGGACCGGTTGGAGACCGTCCGGGGCGCCGGCTACCGGCTGATCCCGTGAGACGCCCCCGCTGGCCGGTGCTCGGCCTGCGCGCCCGGCTGATGGTGCTCGGCGTGGCCGGGCTCTCGGTGGGGCTGGCCCTGGGCGGAGTGGTGCTGCTGGTGGCGTTGGGCTGGACGCTGCAACGCACCGTCGACGAGGAGGCGTTCCGCACCGCCGACGCGGTCGCCCGGCTGGCCGGCGAGGACGCCCTGCCCGACCCGCTGCCGGTGGCCGGCGGCCAACTCCGGGTGCAGGTGGTCGACTCCGCCGGGCGGATCCGGGCCGCCTCCATCGACGCCGACCGGCTGGTGCCGATGGTCCGCCCCGACCAGCTCACCGGCAACGGTCGGCAACGCACGGTGGTGCCCGGCCAACGGCTCGGCTGGGAGGGGCCGGTGCGGGTGGTGGCGGTGCCCGCCCAGTCGGCGGGGGAGCCGTTGACCGTCCTGGTGGGCCGCTCCACCGTGGACATCCGGCACGCCACCCAGGCCGCCCGTACCATGTTGCTGGTCGCCTTCCCGCTGCTGGTGGGGCTGCTCGCGGTGGTCGCCTGGCGGGTGGTCGGGGCGACCCTGCGGCCGGTCGAGGCGCTGCGCAGCGGGGCGGCCGAGATCACCGGCCGGGACGCGGCCGACCGGCTGCCGGTGCCCGCCTCCCAGGACGAGATCCACCGGCTGGCGGTCACCCTGAACGACATGCTGGACCGGTTGGAGGCGACCCGTGCCCGGCAACGGTCGTTCCTCGCCGACGCGGCGCACGAGCTGCGCAGCCCGTTGACGAACATGCGTACCGAGCTGGAGGTGGCCCAGCGCCTCGGTGACCGTTCCGACTGGCCGGCTGTCGCCGCCGACCTGCTCGCCGACACCGAACGGCTGGGTCGGCTCGTCAACGACCTGCTGCTGCTCGCCCGGCTCGACGAACAGTCGGCACCGGGGGCCGGCCACCCGCGCGAGGCGGGGCCGGTGGAGCTGGGCGGGCTGCTCACCGAGGTCGCCGCCCGCCGGCCGGGCCCACCGGTCGCCATCGGGGCGGAGCCGCCGAACGCGGACAACCCGCCCACCCCGCCGGATGTCGGCGGTTCGTCCGTGCCGCCGGGTGCGGGCAGCGCGCCCGACCCGGCGGGTGACGGTGGTTCGCCGGCCCCGCCGGGTGGAGGCAGCCCGTCTGTCCCGCCTGGGATTGGCGGTTCGTCCGTGCCGCCGGTCGTGCTCGTCGCTGCGGCGTCGGGGCCGGCGTGGACGGTGGGTGTCCCTGACGAACTGCGGCGGGTACTGGGCAACCTGGTGGACAACGCCGTCCGGCACGCGCGTACCCGGGTCGTGCTGGCCGTCGAGCCGGCAACGGACGGGGCGTACCACCTGGTGTCGGTGACCGACGACGGGCCGGGCATCCCGGTGGCGGACCGGGAGCGGGTGTTCCGCCGGTTCACCCGGCTGGACGAGGGCCGGGCCCGGGACGCGGGCGGCGCCGGGCTCGGCCTGGCCATCGTCCGGGAACTGGTCCGCCGGGGCGGCGGCACGATCGACCTCGCCGACGCGGCGCCCGGCCTGGTGGTCCGGCTCCGCCTACCGGTCCTACCGGACCCCGACTGAACCATCACCCCGCCCCCCCGCCCCCCCGCCCCCGCGCCCCCGCGCCCCCGCGCCCCCGCGCCCCCGCGCCCCCGCGCCCCCGCGCCCCCGCGCCCCCGCGCCCCCGCGCCCCCGCGCCCCCGCGCCCCCGCGCCCCCGCGCCCCCGCGCCCCCGCGCCCCCGCGCCCCCGCGCCCCCGCGCCCCCGCGCCCCCGCGCCCCCGCGCCCCCGCGCCCCCGCGCCCCCGCGCCCCCGCGCCCCCGCGCCCCCGCGCCCCCGCGCCCCCGCGCCCCCGCGCCCCCGCGCCCCCGCGCCCCCGCGCCCCCGCGCCCCCGCGCCCCCGCGCCCCCGCGCCCCCGCGCCCCCGCGCCCCCGCGCCCCCGCGCCCCCGCGCCCCCGCGCCCCCGCGCCCCCGCGCCCCCGCGCCCCCGCGCCCCCGCGCCCCCGCGCCCCCGCGCCCCCGCGCCCCGCGCCCCCGCGCCCCCGCGCCCCCGCGCCCCCGCGCCCCCGCGCCCCCGCGCCCCCGCGCCCCGCGCCCCCGCGCCCCCGCGCCCCCGCGCCCCCGCGCCCCCGCGCCCCCGCGCCCCCGCGCCCCCGCGCCCCGCGCCCCCGCGCCCCCGCGCCCCCGCGCCCCCGCGCCCCCGCGCCCCCGCGCCCCGCGCCCCCGCGCCCCCGCGCCCCGCGCCCCCGCGCCCCCGCGCCCCCGCGCCCCCGCGCCCCGCGCCCCCGCGCCCCCGCGCCCCCGCGCCCCCGCGCCCCCGCGCCCCCGCGCCCCGCGCCCCGCGCCCCCGCGTCCCTGCGCCCCGCCCCCGCCCCGCCTCGAAGCGCGACCCTGCCCACCGCCCGCTGAACACGGCAGCCGAACGGTGCAGCCCGCCCGCCCGTCCGCGTTGATCAAGAGGTTTGCGTCACCCACGACGCGATTCCTGACGTAAACCTCTTGATCAACGCCTCATCCACCCCACCTGGCTGGTGATCAAGAGGTTTGCGTCATGTGGGGCGGGTGGGATGGCGTAAAGCTCTTGATCACCGCGGACGGACGGGGTGGGCGGAGCGGGGCGGGGCTGGGGGAGCGGGGCTGGGGGAGCGGGTGGGTCAGCGGCGGGTGGTGCAGACCCGTTTTGCCCGCGCTACCAGGTCGGTGGACCAGACCACGGCGACGGTGAAGCAGTAGTTGGTGCTCCGGTCCAGGCCGTGCACGACAAAGTTGTCGGTGCCGGGCGGCAGGGTCTGGAACGGCCGCGGGTCCTGCCCGGCCTGGGCGGCGGAGAGGATCACCGGGCCCTCGCCACCGGCAGGGTACGTCCAGGTCAGGGTGATGCCGTCGGGTCGGTCGCGCAGTGTCACCCGCCCCGGTGGGGTGCCCGGCGAGGCGGGTGGTGCGGCGTTCGGCGTGACGGCGGTCGGGGTGGCTCCGGGGCCGCTCGACGCGGCTGGCGGCGTTTCGTCGGGGCTGCCCACCTGGGACACCCCGGCGATCACCGCGACGGCGCCCAGCAGCACCACCGCGACCCCGGCTGCCACCAGCGGTACGGCACCCGGGCGGCGCGGGGGTGGGGCGTGCCGCCGTGGCACCAGCACGGGAAGCAGCCGGGATGGGTCCACCGGCGGGCTCGGCGGCGCGACCCGACGTACCCCGGCGGCCTCCTGCTCGGGGTGGCCCGGCGGTGGCCCGGCGTACGCGGATTCCCGCCGGCTACTGGTCGCCCCGGACCCGGCCGGCGTGGTGGTGGCCGGCTCGGGCGGCCAGCGCCCGTCGTCCCCGACCCGGCCCGACCCGGCTGGATAGCCTGCTGCCGTCGGATAGCCGCCCCCGTCGGGGTAGCCGCTGCCTCCGGGACGGTCGCCCCCGGTCGGGTAGTCGCCCCCGGTCTCGTAACCGCCCTCGTTCGGGTAGCCGCCCCTGGTCGGGTAGCCGCCCCCGGCGGGGCGACCGTCCCCCGGGAAGTAGCCGCTGTCCGCGGAATAGCCGCCCCCGTCGGAGTAAGCGGGGTCGGCGGAATAGCCGCTGTCCGTGGGATAGCCGGTGGGAGTGGGGCGGCTGGGGGGTCCGAAGCCGGCCGGGTGGTCGAAGGGGGCCGACCGGCCGGCGTCGTGCGGGTAGCCGGTGTCCTCGGGGGGGAGCCGCTGGCCGGGCACCGTCGGCGGGTACGCCTCGTCGGGTGGCACCGTCCCGGCCGACCAGGCCGGCAGGTCCGGTGGACCCTCGGCGGGCGGGGGGGTGCGGGCGGCCGGGACGACCGGTGTCTCGCGCTGCGGGGTGGGCTCGTCGTCGCAGACGTGATCCGGGTCGGCGGCGGCGCGGGCCAGCGCGGCGACCTGCCGGGCCAGCGGGTCGTCGGCGGCCAGGTGCTGGCGGGCCAGCTCGCGGGCGAGGGCGAGGTTGTCGTGCGCCTCGTCGAACCGGCCGCAGTCGCGTTGCATCGCGCCGAGCCGGGCGAGCATCTTGATCCCGCTGGCGTGCCCGTCGCCATAGACCTCGCGGTGCAGCTCCCAGGCGTCCTGGAGGCGTTCGCGGGCCTGGGCGCACTGACCACGGGCGTACTCCACGGTGGCCAGATCGGCGTGCGCGGCGAGCACCCGCAGCGACTCGGGGCCGTCGTGGGCGGTCAGCTCCAGGATCACCTCGGAATAGAGCCGGGCGGCGCGGGCGTCGCTGCCGACCCGGTGCAGCACCGCCGCCAGGGTGGCCGCCGTCGAGATGGTCCGCTGGTCGGAGATGCCGTACAGGCGGCTCGACGCCGCGTACGCGAAGGCGGCCCAGCCGCGCGCCGAGTGCGGTTCGCCGAGGGTGACCAGCAGCCGGGCCTGGAGCCCGGCGGCCTCGGCCAGCTCGGGGGAGGCGTGGTCGGGGCGGGGGTCCGCGTCGGTCAGCGCGTCGGCGAGCAGTCGCTGGGCGCCGGCCAGGTCGCCGGCGGACACCAGGTGCTGCGCCTGGAGGGTCAGTTCACCGAAGCCGGAAGACACGCCCCATCGTGCTTGGCCGGCGACGGTTAGTACAACCCTTGCCGGTCGGCAACTTGGTCAAGAACCGGTCAGGTGGGCGACCAGCGTCTCGCTGATCCGGCGTAGCTGGTCGACCTGGGCCGGGCTGAGCGCGTCGAACAGGTGCCGGCGTACCCCCTCGACGTGGCCGGGCGCGGCGGCGGCGAGGGCCGCGAAACCGGCCTCGGTGAGGACGGCGATCTGGCCGCGTCGGTCGGTGGGGCACTCCTCGCGGCGGACCCAGCCGACGGTCTCCAGCCGGGCTGCGGCGTGCGAGAGGCGGCTGCGCGACGAGCCGGTGAGGTCCGCCAGCTCGCTCATCCGCAGCCGCCGGCCGGGCACCTCGGAGAGCCGGACCAGGATCTCGTAGTAGGCGTGCGGCATCCCGGCGTCGCGTTGCAGCTCGCGGTCGAGGGTGTCGGTGAGCGCCCGGGAGGCGGCCAGGAAGGCGCGCCAGGTCTGCTGCTCGTCGTGGTCCAGCCAGCGGGTCATGACCGTCATCATAGCCGGAATGGTTGAACGCTCAACCAAATCGCGCTACCGTGGGTGGCATGGGAATCCACCGCCTCAACCATGCCGTGCTCTACGTCTCCGACCTGCGTCGCAGCATCGACTTCTATCGCGACGTGCTGGGCTTCCGCCCGGTGCCGATGACCCCGGACGGGTTCCGGGGCGCGGCCTTCCTCCAGGCCCCCGACTCGACGAACGACCACGACCTCGGGCTGTTCGAGATCGGTGCGAACGCCGGCCGCTCGCAGGCCGGCCGGGCCACCGTCGGCCTCTACCACCTGGCCTGGGAGCTGGACACCCTCGACGAACTGGCCGTCACCGCGCAGCGGCTGGCCGCCGCCGACGCCCTGGTCGGCACCTCCGACCACGGCACCACCAAGAGTCTCTACGGCCGCGACCCCGACGGGCTGGAGTTCGAGATCGTCTGGATCGTCCCGGCCGAACAGCTCGACGAGGACGCCCTCGCCGCCCGCAAGCGGATCGGCCGGCTCGACCTCGACCGCGAGCGGGCCCGCTACGGCGGCCAGACCCGGGGCGGGGTGGGGATCTCCGTCCCGGCCTGAACCGTCGTACGGTAGAACGACAGGATGTCGATCGACGCCGTCCTGCGGGAGCTGCTCGTCCGCCAGCTCGACCACTGGCTGCCGGGGGCGCTGCACCGCTCCCGCCGGGCCACCCTCGCGCTGTCGTACGCCGGTGACCCCGGCACCGCCGAGGCGGCCCTGCGGGTGGTGGCCGGCTTCGCCGACCGGCTCCGGGGCCGCCGGCTCACCGTGCTGGTGCTCGCCGGTGGCGGCCCCGAAGTGCCCGCCCGGCTCGGCGCCGTCGAGGCCACCCTCCCGGCCGACGTGGCGGTGCACGTGGTGCCCGGCGACCCGGCCCGGCTGCCGGTCGTGCTCAAGGCGGCCGGCGCGGCCGGCGCACCACTGCTCACCCTGGTCGACGGCGGGGCACCGGACCCGGCGCTGTTGGCCGCCACCACCACCGGTCGACCGGCCGAGGTGCTGCTCACCGCCGCCGCGACCGTCGCCCTGCGACCGGCGCTGACCGCCGCCGGGTTTCCCCTGGTCGCCGAGGTCGAGCTGGTGCCCGTCGACGGGTCGCCGGCCCGGCGGGTCGCCTTCGGCACCGGGCTGGACAAGAGCCTGGAGGCGTTCAAGGACGCGCTCTGGGCCGTCGCCGGGTCCGATGACGTGCCGGCCGACGGGTCCGGCGCGATCCGCTACCGTGACCCGGCCGGCGGGCTGCTCGACGTCGCCGGCCCACCGGCGGCCGGCCCACTGCGGGACGAACTGCTGGACGAGCTGACCCGCCACGGTCCGCGTACGGTGACCGAGCTGCGGCGGCACGCGCTGACCGCCACGGCGTACCGGGCCGGGGACGCCGGCCGCGCGCTCACCGAGCTGCTCGACACCGGCGCGGTCACCCGGGACCCGGAACACGGGCGGCTCGGCGGGGACGTGCTGATCAGCGTGGTCCCCGGCCCGGACGCCCGGTCAACTGCCTGACCACGATGGACGCCCCGGTGGCGATCACCCCGATGCTGAACACCATCTGCACGCAGACGATCGCCTTGGCGAGCTGCCCCTGGGGGTGCACGTCGCCGTAGCCGACCGTGGTCAGGGTGGTCAGGGCGAAGTAGAGCGCGTCCAACCGGGTGTGCAGCCCGGAGAACTGGTCCGGTCCGCTGCCGGCCACCACGTAGTCGGCCACCGCGAAGGCGAGCAGCCCGGCGACCAGCGCCACCACCAGCTTGCTCAACGACCGGACCTCGTCCTCGCCGACCGGGGCGCGGGCACCGAGTTGCCGGGTCACCTGGCGGGTGACCAGGAAGGTGACCACGCTGATCAGCAGCAGGGTGCCCACCGCGCGCAGGGTCAGCCGCAGGCCGTTCGGATCGGGCTCCAACGGAATCAGGAAGTAGCTGACCAGCAGCAGCACGCAGGCCGCCAGGGTGTGCCACCGTGCCCGCGCGTAGTTGCCGTCGTCGCCCGCCATGCGGCGATTCTGCGCCGTGGCGGCGGTGCCGATCCGGCGAATGCCGAACCCGCCCGGTGCCGGGCCGGGATGCGCAGACGTCGAGCGGGGCACCGGTGTTCACCGGTGCCCCGCTCGACGAAGGGCGTCACGCCCGGGACTTGTCCTGCTTCCAGGACAGCGGACCCGGCAGGTCGACGCGGTGCGCCTTGGCGCGGGAGTTCCAGGACCAGCGACCGATCTTGATGCTCCACGACGAGAAGCCGTTCTCGGTGAAGTTCAGGATGATCGGCCCGTACTTCTTGCGCTTACGGAACATCAGACCCATCGTGGCGCTCCCTTCGCGTTCCCTGTCGTCGCTGCCGTCTCGGCCTGATAGATGCCCGCATCCACGAAATCTGAAACCTGCTCCGGTCCGAGCTGGACGGTGTCGGCAATCTCTATTCAACCGGTAGGTGTTACGGAGCGGTAAACGCAGGTGGAGGCGGTATGAAACAACGTGGGCGATGGATGTCTCATGTTGTGGAAGATCGTTGACCTGGTCGGGCCGGGGCCGGCAGCATGAGCGCATGTCGCAGCGGGACGAGCTCCACCTCACCGCTCGCGTGCACGTCGACCTGGTCCGGCACGCGAGCGCGCTCTGTTGAGCTGACGCCCGTCCGCGTCCCGTCACCTCCTCCCTCGCACCGCCGTTCACCCGCACCGCCGTACCGACCGGCCCGGCCCACGACGGCCCGACGCCGGGTGCTGCGGCGCACCTCCGCGCGCCGCGCGGCCCCTTCCGTGCACCAGATCAGGAGACATCCATGTCCCCACTCCGTCGCACCCTGGCCGCCTCCGCGGCCCTGTTCGCCCTTACCGCCGCCACCGCCTGCGGCACCGACGCCGAGGCGGCCGGACAGACCAGGACCCTGCGCTACCAGGGCTCCGTCGGCCAGGTCACCCTCCCCGAACTCGCCGCCGACCTGGGCTACCTCGGCGACGTGAAGCTCGACTGGATCGGCAACGTCACCGGTGGTCCGGCCGACATCCAGGCCACCGCCACCGGGCAGAGCGACTTCGGCGGCGCGTTCAACGGCGCGATCGTCAAGCTCGCCACCGCCGGGGCCCCGATCACCGCCGTGGTCAGCTACTACGGCTCCGACGCGCAGACCTTCCAGGGCTACTACGTGCGCCAGGACAGCCCGATCAGGGGCCCGCGTGACCTGATCGGACGCAAGGTCGGCATGAACACCCTCGGCGCGCACGCCGAGGCGGTGCTCAAGACCTGGCTGGTCCAGGGGGGACTGACCCCGGCCGAGATCGGCAGGGTCGAGCTGGTCGCGCTGCCCCCGGTCAACACCGAACAGTCGCTGCGCGCCCGACAGATCGACGTCGCGGTGCTCGGTGGCGTCATCCGCGACAAGGCCGTCGCCAACGGCGGGGTCCGTACCGTCTTCACCGACCACGAACTGCTCGGCGCGTTCAGCGCCGGCGCATACGTGTTCCGCGACGACTTCGTCAGGCGTAACCCGGAGACCGTCCGGGCCTTCGTCGGCGGGGTCGGGCAGGCCATCGAGTGGGCCCGGGCCCAGCCCCGGGAGACCGTGGTGGCCCGGCTGGAGCAGATCATCGCCAAGCGGGGCCGCAACGAGGACCCGTCCCTGGTGCGCTACTGGAAGAGCAGCGGTGTCGCCGGCAAGGGCGGCCTGATCACCGACCGGGAGTTCACCACTTGGATCGACTGGCTCGCCGACGCCGGTGAACTCAAGGGCGAACGGCCGAAGCCCGGGGACATCTACACCAACGACTACAACCCGTTCGCCTCCGGTGGGGGTGCCGCGTGAGCACCGACAAGGTCCTCTTCGACCGGGTCACCAAGACCTTCGACGTCCGCGCCGGGCGGCGTGCGCCCACCGGCGCGGTCACCGCCCTGGACCAGCTCACCCTCGGGGTACGCCCCGGCGAGTTCCTGGTCGTCGTCGGCCCCAGCGGCTGCGGCAAGTCCACCCTGCTCGACCTGCTCGGCGGCCTGTCCCGACCCACCTCCGGTCAGGTGCTCGTCGACGGCCGCCCGGTCACCGGACCCGGCCTGGACCGGGGCATCGTCTTCCAGCAGTACGCCCTGCTGCCCTGGCGCACCGCCGCCGGCAACGTCGCCTTCGGACTGGAGGCCAAGGGGGTACCCCGCGCCGAACGCGACGACCTGGTCGCCCACCACCTGGAACTGGTCGGGCTGAGCGGGTTCGCCGCGCACTACCCGCACGAGCTGTCCGGGGGGATGAAGCAGCGGGTGGCGATCGCCCGCAGCCTGGCGTACGACCCGGACATCCTGCTGATGGACGAGCCGTTCGCCGCGCTGGACGCACAGACCCGCGACTCGCTCCAGGACGAGCTGGTGCGGATCTGGCAGGCCACCGGCAAGACCATCGTGTTCATCACCCACGGCATCGACGAGGCCGTCCACCTCGGCCGACGGGTCGCCGTGATGACCTCCCGCCCGGGGCGGATCAAGCAGGTCATCGAGATCGAGCTGGGTGACCGGGGCGCGGTCGACGACGTGCGCTCCTCCGACGCCTTCCGGCACCACCGGCACGAGATCTGGACGTTGCTGCGCGACGAGGTCCGCGCCGCCCAGTCCACCGAACGTCGGGCCGACCGCCCCGACCGCCCCGACCGCCGCCGGTGGCTCGGTCGATCCGCCGCCCCGACCGGGGCGCGCACCGCCGGCACCGGAGCTGACGGTGGTCGTACCCCCGAGGTGGCCGGGGGCGTGGACCGGGCCGCGCCGGCGGCCGTGCACACCGAGGAGGCCCGCGTTGGTTGACATCGCCGAACGTCCCGCCCGGCTGGCCGCGCCGCCCGCCGTGCCCTCGCGGCGGCTGCCGCGCCGGGGCTGCCCGCCCGGCTCGCCGGTCTCGGCGGGCGGGTGCTGCACCGCAGCGCCGCGCTGCTGGCGCTGGCCGCGATCTGGGAGACCGCGCCGCGCGCCGGGCTGGTCGACCGGGTCTTCCTGCCGCCCCTGTCGGAGGTGCTCGTCGCCTGGTGGGCGCTGCTGACCAGTGGGCAACTCGCCGACCACGTCGGTGCCAGCCTGACCCGTTCGCTGACCGGGCTCGGCCTGGCGGTGCTCGCCGCCATCCCGCTCGGGCTGCTGATCGGCTGGTACCGGCCCCTCGCGGAGTTGCTCAGCCCGCTGCTGGAGGTGTTCCGCAACACCGCCGCGCTGGCCCTGCTGCCGGTCTTCGTGCTGATCCTCGGGTTGGGGGAGACCTCCAAGATCGCCCTGGTGGTCTATGCCTGCTCCTGGCCGATCCTGCTGAACACCATCGCCGGGGTGAAGGGCGTCGACCCGCTGCTGGTGCGCTCGGCCCGGTCGATGGGCCTGAACCACCTGCGGCTGTTCCAGAAGGTGATCCTGCCGGCAGCGGTGCCGACCGTCTTCACCGGCATCCGGCTCGCCGGGGCCTACTCGATCCTGGTGCTCGTCGCCGCCGAGATGGTCGGCGCCAAGGCCGGGTTGGGCTACCTCATCAACTACGCCCAGTACAACTTCGCCATCCCCGACATGTACGCCGGAATCATCACCATCTCCGCCATCGGGCTGGTCGTCAACCAGCTCCTCGTCGTCGTCGAACGCCGCTTCTCCACCTGGCGCGTCGACGTCACCGCCGGATAGGACAGCTCCCCATGACTCGTACCCTGCACCTCAACGCCTTCCTGATGGGCGTCGGCCACCACGAGGCGGCCTGGCGGCACCCGCGTACCGACCCGCGTCGGGTCACCGGCCTGCGGCACTTCCAGGAGTTGGCCCGTACCGCCGAGCGGGGCACCCTCGACTCGGTCTTCCTCGCCGACTCGCTGGCCGTCGGCCCGGCCGTCCGGCACAACATCCAGGCCGTCTTCGAGCCCCTGACCCTGCTCGCCGCGCTGGCCACCGTCACCGACCACGTCGGTCTGATCGCCACCGTGTCCACCAGCTACCACGAGCCGTTCCACACCGCCCGCGCGTTCGCCTCGCTGGACCACCTCAGCGGCGGTCGGGCCGGTTGGAACATCGTCACCTCCGCCCAGGCACGGGAGGCCTGGAACTTCCACCTGGACGACCACCCGGCGCACGCCGACCGCTACCGGCGGGCCGCCGAGTTCGTCGACGTGACGCTGAAGCTCTGGGACAGCTGGGAGGACGACGCGCTGGTCGTCGACCCGGCCGCCGGGATCTTCGCCGACACCGACCGGGTGCACGAGATCGGCCACACCGGTGAACGGTTCCGGGTGCGCGGCCCGCTGAACACCCCGCGCCCGCCCCAGGGCCGGCCCCTGCTGGTGCAGGCCGGCTCCTCCCCGGACGGCGTCGACTTCGCCGGCCGGTACGCCGAGGCGGTCTTCACCGCCCAGCAGACCCTCGCCGACGGACAGCGTTTCTATGCCACCCTGAAGCAGGCTGCGGCGGCCGCCGGCCGTGACCCGGAGCTGGTGAAGGTGCTGCCGGGGATCGCCCCGGTGCTCGGCGGCACCGAGGCCGAGGCGCGGGCGCTCGCCGCCGAGTTGGAGGCGCTGATCGTCCCCGAGCACGCCCTCGCCCAGTTGTCCGGCATGACCGGCGTCGACCTCACCGGCCTGCCGTTGGACGGCCCGCTGCCGGAGCTGCCCGACGCGACCACCGTGCAGTCGCACCAGAGCCGCTACCAGCTCGTCGTCGACCTGGCCCGGCGGGAGCGGCTGACCATCCGGCAGTTGATCGGCCGGCTCGGCGGCGGACGCGGCCACCGGGTGGTGGCCGGCACCCCCGAACAGGTCGCCGACCAGATCGCACTGTGGTTCACCGAGGGGGCCGCCGACGGCTTCAACGTGATGCCGCCGCTGCTGCCCAGCGGTCTGGACGACTTCGTCGACCACGTGGTGCCGTTGCTGCGCGCCCGGGGCCTGTTCCGCCACGAGTACACCGGCCGGACGCTGCGCGAGCACTACGGGCTGCCCCGGCCGGTCTCCCGCTATGCCGCCGACCGGGAGCTGGTGACCGCATGACCACCGTGGACCGCCCGGTCGACCCGCTCCGGTACGACTCCGACCTGCGGGAACACCCCGGCGACCGGTCGCCCGGCGACCCCGACCTGTTCGGTTCCGAGCTGACGGAACACTCCGGCGATCTGCTGCCCGTCGACGCCGACCTGTTCCGTGGCCTGCTGCGTCGGCAGGCCAGCACGGTCACCGTGGTCACCGCCGTCGCCCGCCGTCCCCACCCGGCCCGACCCGGCCGGGACGTCGCGCCGATCCGGGCCGGCTTCACCGCCACCTCGTTCACGTCGGTGTCGCTGGACCCGCCGCTGGTGTCGTTCTGCCTCGGCGTCGCCTCGTCGAGCTGGCCGGTGCTGGCCCGCGCCCGGCACGTCGCGGTGCACCTGCTCGCCGCCGACCAGACCGAGGTGGCCCGGATCTTCGCCAGCAGCGGCATCGACCGGTTCGCCGCGCACGGGGCCTGGACGACCGGGCCGTTCGGGGTGCCGCTGCTCGACGGGGTGCTGGCCCGGCTGCTGTGCCGGGTGGTGCAGCGGGTCCCGGCCGGCGACCACACCCTGGTCATCGCCGCACCGGTGGCGCTCGGTCCGGGCGTCGACGGCGATCCGCTGGTCCACCACCGGGGCGGCTACACCACCCCCGGGCCGCAGGTGCCGGCGTGACCGGCGGTCCCGCCGGCCGGGCGACGCGTGCCGCTGGCGTGACCGGCGGTCCCGCTCGCCGGGAGGTTCGTGCCGCTGGCGTGCAGGGCGGTCCCGCTGGTGGGGAGGCTCGTGCTGGTGGTGGGGAGGGCGGTGCCACGGCGGGCTCGGACGCCGTCGGGTCCCCGCTCGTCCTCGACCCGGCGGCCCAGGACCTGCTGTTCCGGGCGGCCCGCACGGCCAACACGTTCACCGCCGAACCGGTCGACGACGCGCAGGTCACCGCCATCCACGACCTGATCCGGTACGGCCCGACCGCGTTCAACGGTCAGCCGCTGCGGGTGTTGCTGCTGCGCTCGGCGGCGGCCCGGAACCGGCTGCTGCCGTACGTGTCGGGCGGCAACCGGGCCAAGACGGCCGACGCGCCCCTGGTGGCGGTGCTCACCGCCGACGTCGACTTCCACGAGCGGTTGCCGGAGTTGTTCCCGCACCGGCCGCAGGCGCGGGAGTGGCTGGCCGACCGGGCGGACCGGGTCGCGCAGGCCCGGTTCAACGCCACCCTCCAGATCGGCTACTTCCTGATCGGGGTACGCGCCGCCGGGCTGGCCGTCGGGCCGATGGCCGGCTTCGACGCGGCCGGGGTGCAGCGGGAGTTCTTCCCCGAGGGTCGAGACGAGGTGCTGCTGCTGGTGAACATCGGCCGTCCCGGGCCGGACGCCTGGCAGGACCGGCTGCCCCGGCTCACCGCCGAGGAGGTGATCCGGACGGTGTGACTCAGCGCGGCTCCCACGCGTCGGGCAGGGTGGTCAGCCGCCGCACGTGCATCGGGAGCCGGCCGCTGACCACCTCGGCGAGGCTCACCTCGTCCAGCACCTGCCGGACGGCGGCGCGGACGGCCACCCAGAGCCGGGGAAGGTTCTCCGCCGAGCCCTCGTAGCGGGTCTCCTCGGGGCGCAGCCCGCGTACCCCGGCCAACGGACCCTCGACGGCGCGCAGGATCGCCCCGACGGTCACCTCGCGCGGTGACCGGGCCAGGGTGTAACCACCCTCCGCGCCGCGCTGCGCCCGGACCACGCCGGCCCGACGCAGGTCGGCCAGGACAGCTTCGAGGAACTTGCGCGGCATGTCCTGCTCGCTGGCGATCGCCTGGGTGGAGAGCAGGGAGGGGTAGGCGGTGGCCAGGCTCAGGGCCGCTCGGACCGCATAGTCGCCGCGCGCGGAGATCTGCACACTGCCATCATGCCTGCCCGGCGGGGATCGAGGGGTCGCCGGGTCGACCTGGCCGGACAATCCGTTGCACTGACCGGCCCCGGGCGGCCCGGAACGCACCCGGGCTCACCCCCACCTCCCGGGTGAAGAACCGGCCGAAGTTGGTCGGCTCGGGGAAGCCGAGCTGACGACCGATCCGGGCCACCGGCTCGTCGGTGGCGGCGAGCAGCCGGCGGGCCTGGAGCGCGACCCGCTCGTCGACCACCTGCTTGGCGCTGCGCCCGGTCACCGCCAGACAGGCCCTGGTCAGGGTACGCACCGAGCAGCCCAACCGGGCCGCATAGTCCTCCACCCGGCGGGTGTCCGGGTAACCCGCCTCCACCTCCCGGCAGAATCGATGGAACGTGACCACCTCGGTCCGCTGCGGATCGGTGTCGTCGGGTGCCCGACCGGCGTCGCGGGCGCCGGGCAGCAGGGCCAGCCGGATGAGCAGCACGGCGAGCTGGTGCCGGAGCAGGGCGCGGGCGGCCGGGTCGTCCCGGTGCCGGCGGTGGTCCACCACGAGCTGGGATACCTCGTTGATGACGGCGTCCTCGTCCTCGCCGGTCAGCTGGTGGTGCTGCGGCACCGCGTCGGGGTCGACGTCCAGACCGTGCAGCGCGTCGGCGTGCCAGCGGAGCACGCTCGCGTCGAGCCGCGCGGGGCAGCGCAGCACCTGGCCGGGCTCGGCCCGCAGCAGGGTGCCGGGTCGGCAGGGCAGCGCACGGAAATCCAGCTCGACGGTGCCGTGCCCGCCGCTGACCAGGACGAGCAGATCGCTGTCGAGCAGGACCGGCCGGGGTGGGCCGGTGCCCGGGGTGAGGTCGCCCAGCTCCAGGATGTCGATCTCGGGGCGGGGCAGGTCGGGACGGGTTGCCGGGGGGAGCTGACCGGAAGGGACCATCGTCTTCGACCGTAACCGGGGACGGCTCCGGTCGCATCCCGGCGACGGGACGCTGTCGCGCTCCCGGCTCGCGGCGCGTCCCCGGCGCACCCGTTGGTGAATGGGCCCGGGTGGTGCGGGCAGTGTCCCGGGGCGTGGCAGCGGCGGTCGCGGGCCTGGGTGGTGCGGGCAGTGTCCCGGGGCGTGGCAGCGGCGGCGGTGGTCGCGCGGGCCGGGGTGGCGCGGGCCGGCGGGTCGAATGTCGTGGGGTTGTCCGGTCGGCGGGGCCGGGCTACGTTACCGATCGGTAAGGACCGCGACGCGCGATGGGGTGCTCATGACGGATCTGTTCTCGGTCGACGGCAAGACGGTCCTGGTCACCGGGGGCTCCCGGGGGATCGGGTTGATGATCGCCCGGGGCTTCGTCCGGGCCGGGGCCACCGTGATCATCTCGTCCCGCAAGGCCGACGTGTGCGCGGCGGTGGCCAAGGAGCTGTCCGCCGAGGGGCGCTGCGAGGCGATTCCCGCCGACCTGAGTGACGACGCGGGTGCCGAGGCCCTCGCCGCCGCCGTCCGTGAGCGGTACGACCGGCTCGACGTGCTGGTCAACAACGCGGGCGCGACCTGGGGTGCGCCGCTGGAGTCGTACCCGGGTGCGGCGTTCGACAAGCTGTGGGCGGTCAACGTGAAGGCGGTGTTCCGGCTCACCACCGCACTGCTGCCGGTGCTACGCGCCGCGGCCAGCGACGACGAACCGGCCCGCGTGATCAACATCGGCTCGATCGACGGCCTCCGGGTGCCGACGATGGAGGTGTACGCGTACTCCGCGACGAAGGCGGCGGTGCACATGCTGACCCGCAGCCTCGCCCACCAACTCGCCGCCGAGCGGATCACCGTCAACGCGATCGCCCCCGGCCCGTTCGAGAGCAAGATGATGGCCTTCGCCCTGGACGACCCGACGTCCCGGGCGGCGATCGCCCAGCAGGTGCCGCTCGGCCGGATCGGCCGGCCGGAGGACATGGCCGGCGCGGCGATCTACCTGTCGTCGCGGGCCGGGGCCTACCTGACCGGCGCGGTGATCCCGGTCGACGGCGGCATCACCACACACGGCTGACCGGCGTGCCCGACTGCCGTTCTGCATACCGGCGGGTGGGGTGGCCGGGTCCCGCGTGGCCGGCGGGGACGGGCGGGTCCCGCGTGCCCGGCGGTGGGGTGGCCGGTCCCGCGTGGCCGGCGGGGGGACGGCCGGGCGGCGTACCGGCGGGTGGGCGGTCGGCATGGGTCGGACCCGGTGGTGACGGCCGGAACCGCGCGGACTCGGCAGATCCGCGCGGCTCCGGTGCAGGCTGGTCAGCGGCCGGCGAGCAGCCGGGTCACCGCCGTGTCGACGTCCAGGTGCTCGGCCTCCCGGCCGCGCGGGACGACGACGTAGGTCCGGCGCAGGAAGCGCACCAGCACGCTGCGCGGGACCTCGAACAGGGCGTTGCCGTCGGGCGACGACAGGGCCAGTGCGACGAAGTCGCCGCGCGGGGTGGCCCAGGGCCAGACCCGCACGTCGCCGATGCCGGCCGGTTCGTCGAGGCCGGTGACCAGCAGTTCGCGGGCGAAGGACCAGCTCACCGCCTCGCCACCGGCCGATTCGGCGTGGAACAGGACATGGACCGCGTACGGGTCAGCAGGGTCGTAACGCAGGCTGGCACGCACCGGCAAGGCGGTGGCGTCAGGCGCGACGAGCCTTAGCGACGTCTCGACCTCTACGGTCGTCGGTCGGATGACACTCATGGACGTTCTCCCCCCGGCACCGCTGCGGAACGCGCGTGTCCCGCTTTTCCCATACTCAGGTGCTACTGCTGGCTACGCTCCGCCATACGCTGACTTCACCCAGTGGTGGGAAGGGGGTCCGAATCGCCGCGAGAATGTGAGAATTCTTGTAGGATTTCCGGTTCTGCCCAGTCGGGAGCCCGTCCGAAGACGGGTGGTTCAGTCGTCGACTTACTCCGGTAACGTCCAGTGGTCTGCGCAAGTGACGGGCCAGGACGACACTGGGGGGTGAAATGGCCACGAAGCGTTCCTCAATGGATGCGGTGAGTGCGGCCGAGTCACCGAAAGTAGGGGCCCGAGCAGCCAAAAGGCGGGGTGACAGGGTGCCGATCAAGCCATCGGACCGAGACGGTCGGACGACCTCCGACGCCGGCCGCGCCGCAGGCGCCGCCCGGGGTCGGCCCCGGCCGGCCACCAACGGGCGCGCCCGAGGTGGTGCGGGCCGGTCGGGCCGTGCCGTCCTGGCCGCCCGGCCCACCGGTTGGCGGGGGCGGCTGCGCACCACCCTCGACCTGATCCGGGCCAACCCCACCGGCCGGGTCGCCCTCAAGATCTTCATCGCCGTCGCCGGGGCGCTCGTGGTGACCGTCGGCATCGCCCTCATCCCGCTGCCCGGCCCCGGCTGGCTGATCGTCATCGCCGGGCTCGCCATCTGGGCCGTCGAGTTCCACTGGGCCCGCCGGCTGCTCGGCTTCACCCGCCGACACGTCCACGCCTGGACCCGGTGGGCCACCACCCGGTCCCTCGCGGTGCGGTTCCTGCTCGGCTCCGTCGGCCTGGTCTTCGTCGCCGTGGTGCTCTGGCTCTCGCTCAAGTACAGCCTCGGCATCGACCTGGTCGCCCAACTGCTGCGCTACCTCGCCACGAACTGACCGGCCCCCCGGGTTTTTGGCTCCGCCACACGATCGGGTAGAGTCAACAGCGCTGAGGGCGATTAGCTCAGTGGGAGAGCGCTTCGTTCACACCGAAGAGGTCGCTGGTTCGATACCAGCATCGCCCACTCTCAGTTCCGCAGGTCAGAGGCCGCTTCCCGGGTTCGGGAGGTGGCCTTTCTGCTGTCGTACCGCAGCGAAGTACGGCAGCCCGGCGATGGGTGAGCGATTCGCCGAGGCGCTCGAGGGCGTCCCGGATCGCGGTGGACGAGACCTGGGTGTAGGTCTCCATCGTCACCGGAAAGCGGCCGTGCCGGAGGAACCGCATGGCGACCCGTCGATGCGGGTCGAGGTCGGCCACGAGGGTGGCGCAGGTCCGCCTGCTCAGGATGCTGATCGACCAGATCGCCCGCGGCGGATGAGGCCCGGGGTACGCGGGACCGCGCCGCTGCCCGGGTGTGCTTACGATCAGTGCTGTGAGCGCCGCCCTCGACACCCTGCCGAAGATCGGTGCGCCCGCCTCTCGGGCCCTGCGTGACGCCGGCTATCCGACGCTGCGTGACCTCGTGGGAGTGCCGCGCGCCGAGCTGGCCAAGCTGCACGGCCTGGGACCGAAGGCGCTCGGGATCATCCAGAACGCACTGGAACGGCACGACCTGAGTCTCGGGTAGGGAGTCGTGGCCTGCGGCCGACGCCGCCGGGTGAAACTGCCGACCGTGTTCCCGCTGTTCCCGGTCAATGCGCTGTTCACCGGATCGTTCACTGGGCCACGAACGGAATGAGCCGCCCGGCCACCGGTTCCACCTACTGCACCGCATCCACCCACCCCGAGATCATTGGGGCGAGCGGCCCATGGTGAGGACGGCGACGTCGCCGGTAGCGTGAGGCGAATTCGTGCCAGAGCCGCGAGGAGCAGACGTTGGAAAACGAGATCCAGCTGATCAGTGACGGCGATGGCCTGGCGGTCATCGGGCATCCGGCGGCTGTCGATCGTTTCCTCACGACAGAGCGGCTGCCGTCGAAAGACCTCGGGCTCAAACGGCTCAGCTCCACCCTGCGTGCCGGAGCGGCGATCGCCAAGGGCGGCTCCGAGATCGTGGAACACTCCGGTCGCTGGGTCCAGTTGACTGCGGAATCGGCGCAGGCGATGAAGAAATACAACCTGATGAAGGGTTCGGGGGACGGCGTGAGCCGCGCCGTGCTGACCGACCATGGCAAGATCACCGGCCTGTTGGAGATAGTGCACAAGAACCCGGGCACACTGCTGACCAATCCGGCGATCCTGACCGGTGCCGCCGGACTGATGACGCAACTCGCGATGCAACAGGCCATGGACGAGATCACCGAATATCTCGCCGTGATCGACGCCAAGGTCGACGCGGTGCTCCGCGCCCAGACCGATGCGGTGGTGGCGGACATGGTCGGCGTGGAACTCGTCATCGACGAGGCGCTGACGATCCGCGAGCAGGTGGGCAGGGTTTCCGAGGTCACCTGGTCGAAGGTGCAGGCCACGCCGGTGCCGTTGGCCCGGACCCAGGCGTACGCGCTGCGGCAGCTCGATGCCATCGCCGAGAAGTTGGAGACCCAGACCAAGGTTGGTGACCTGGCCAGGACGTCCAGGGAAGCCGAGATCAAGGTTCAGGAGTGGCTCGCTGTGCTGGCCCGCTGCTTCCAACTCCAGGACGCGGTCGCCGTGCTCGAACTCGACCGGGTGCTGGATGCGTCTCCGCAGGATCTGGAGGAACACCGGGTCGCCATCAGGATCGCCCGACGCAATCGCCTCGATCTCATTTCCCGCAGCACCGAGCGCCTACTGGCCCGGATGGACGCGGCTGCCGGTACGGCTAACGCGAAGGTGTTGCTCAACCCGACCACCTCTCGCTCCGTCGTGCATTCGACCAACCACGTCGGGACCGCCGTCGTCGAATTCCACGGACGGCTCGGCATCGACCGTGATCATCGGTCATGGAGTCCGAGACGATGGCGGGACGCGGCTGTGGAGGTGCGTGACAAGGTCCTCGAATCGGGGACCGGAGTGCGTGACAAGGTCCTCGACACCGGCGCGGAGGTCAAGGACAAGGTGTTGGAGACCGGGGCGGGGGGTATCGGTGCTGCCAGCCGCTTCGGTGCCGGCGCTCTCGGCCGGGCCAGATCGATGATGGGCAAGGTCGCGGATGAAGCCGGCGGACGGGCGCAGCGACAGGTCGGTGGCGGAGAGGAATCCTGACGGGACCGCCCCACTCGTGGAGATCAGGTGGTGGGGGACGCGGTCGCCGGCCGGTGGTACGAACAACCGATGTCCGAGGATGTGCAGGATTCTCGACACCGCACATCGGCGGCGCGTCCGCCCGTGACACCTCGAGCGGTCATCGTCGGGGTGGTCGTTGCCGTCGGTGGTGAGGGAGTGCCACTTGCGGGTCGGCAGCACTTCGGATAAACAATGGGCGGTGCACCGAGCGCGCCCGCGAGCCCACCGAAGGTGACCCGCCGACATCGATGGAGGCGCAGCCATGGCGTTGACCCCGGCGGCTGGTGGTGGCGAGTCGTCGACGTCGCCCATGCCATTTCAGACACCGGGTCCGGTCAATGCCGAGGTCCAGTGGGACGGGTTCGACCCGCAGACATATGTCCGACACAACTATGCGGACCTGCGGGCCGATGATCGGGAGTTTCTCCGCCGGACCAGGGACTTCTTCGCCGGGGCGAAACTCTCCGAGGCGCGCTGCGTCGACGTGGGGTCGGGAGCGAATCTCTATCCGACGCTGTCGCTCCTGCCGTTCGCCCACACCGTCGATCTGTGTGAATGGTCGGCAGCGAATGTGTGTTGGCTGCGCCAGCAGGTCGACTCCTACGATCCGATGTGGGATCCGTACTGGCAGGTGTGTGCTGAGCATCCGGCGTACGCTGCCCTGACCGATCCACGGCGGCGTCTGGCGCGGGTGGCCCGAGTGTCGCAGACCAGCGTCTTCGACCTGCCGAGGCACGCCTGGGACGCCGGCACGATGTTCTTCGTGGCGTGCTCCATATCGGCCGACCGGGCGGAGTCCGCGCATGCCATCGCCCGGTTCCTCCGGGCGCTGCGGCCCGGCTCGCCCTTTGCCGTGGCAGTCATGCTCGGCTCCGCCGGGTACCGTGTCGGCGAACATTCGTTCCCGGCCGTGGCTCTCGCGCGCGCCGAGGTGGTCGCCGGTATCGCCGCCGGTGCCTACGACGTGGAGGTCTACGAAGAACGGCCCCGACCGCCGTTGCGCGACGGGTACGCGAGTATGTTGCTGACCACGGGCCGTACCCGCGGATAGCGGAAACGCCCGAGCCTGGACGGCGCCGTCGGCGGCCCGTTGTGCAAGCCGGCCCGAGCCTGATGGTCGGCTTGCCGACACCTCGCAGACAAAGCGCTTCGGACGATGCTCGGCCGGCCCGCTACCATGACGGTGCACCTCATTGTCGGTCATCGTGGATCTTTGCGCGCACGGCAACAACAGCGGTTCTGAGTCGGCGACTACAACAGACGGCGGTGGATCATGCGGATACAGCCGCGCCAGGAGATCCTCGACATCTGGCGGGCCACGGTGCGCAGTTGTTGGGACAATGGTGAATGGCGCTGGGGCGGCCGGAGCGGCAGCAACTCGATCAGTGACGCGGAGCAGTTGCTGACCCTGTTGCTCCCCGCGGCCAAGGTCGCCGAGCTGTCGCTCGACGATCCGAACCGGGTCGACAGCGAGGTGATCGAGGCGCTCGGTGCGCTCGGCGACGCGGTCAAGATTCCCCGTCAGCTGGTCGGCGTGATGGTCGACTATTTCCGCCGCTACACCGACGAGGCCGGCACGCCGATCTTCGCCGGTGGCAGCTACCTCACCCCGACGGAGGGCGGCCCACCGCTCACCGAGGAGGAGCGCTCGCTGGACATCGTCGACTCGTTCGCGGTGTCCGTCACGCTCACGTTGGCGACGATCGGCTTCGTCAAGGTCTACCGGAAGGCCACCCAGCGGCGTGATCTGCTCGTCCAGTTGGACGAGTTGGAGGCGATGGCCAACGTACGGCTGACCGCGGCCATGGTCGGTCTGCTCCGCAGCTTCAGCACCTTCGTCTTCACCTCCACCGACCAGTACGGCCGCCGGCTGTGCGACATGGTCAACCAGGACGAGTTACCGCGCCGGGAAGTCGTTGACGCGCTACGCGATCAGTTGCGGGACACGATGGCCAGCCTGCGCAGCGTGCTCCTCGGGTCGGGTCGGGTGACCGAAGACCTCGACAACGGCGAGATGCTCTTCGAATGCGGCTGGTCCTGGGGAACCATCGCCGGGACCGAGGAGGTCTCGACCACCGAACCGATCGGCCCGCAGCGCCCCGGGTCCGCGGAGAACGCCCCCTACCTCTACTTCACGGTCATCGCGATGGACGCCATCGAGGACCTGAACTCCGAACGCACCCGCCTGCTCGGCCTGCTCAACGAGGAACAGCAGCGACTGTCTCGGGCGCTGCAACTGCGCTGGGAGCTGACCCGGACCTACTGGGCGACGGTGGCGACCTTCGGCAACCGGCGACGCTGGCCCATCGAGGACATCCCGTGGCGGACGACCGACGGTGACCGGACCGACTACTACACCCTGCAGACGACGTCGCTGGCGGTCAAGGGCCTGCTCGCCGTGGGGCGCGGCGGCGACGAGGAACTCGGCCGCATCGCCTCGGTGCTGGTGGAGCTGGCGCAGCGGGCGCGCATCACCCGGCGTGCGTCACCCGGCGAGCCGGCTCTGCTCGTGCACGCGCCCGGCAAACAGGTGATCCTCAACGACGAGACGTCGAAGCCGATCATGACGTGGAACGTGAACGAGTTCTCCACGGTGCTGCTCCAGCGGGCGGTAACCGTCGCCGGCCTGCTGAACAACGCCCGCCGGCGCAGCGAACTGCTCGAGTTGGCGGACGAGGTGTGGGACCACCTGCTGCTGCGGCGCATCCCGGACGGTAGGCACCGGGGGTTGTGGGACCATGCCGGCGGTGCGTTCCCGGGGCTGGCACCGATGCCCGAGGCACCCTCCTGGTACCTGACCGAGCGGGCGGTGCACGCGATGGTCAACGCCAGTCAGCTGCTCTCGGAACGGCCCTTCCCCCGGGCCGGCGGGCTCGCGGCGTACGCCCAGGATCTCGTCGACGAGGCCGAATACCTGTTCGACCGGGAGCTGATGCGCGGCACGTTCTCCGGTGTGGCGATGCAACGCAGCATGCGCAGCATCCGGGCCAGCCTGCGCCGCGCCCAACTGCTGGTGGACGAGCGTCCGGGCACGGCGGCCGCCCTGGCGAACACGGTGTTGCTGAAGCTCAACGACGTCACCACCGGTCAGCAGAAGGCCAGCGAGGGGATCTGATGCTGGTCTTCGTCACGTCACACAAGGGTGGCACCGGTCGTTCGGTGACTGCGGCGAACATCGCCTACCGCAGCGCCCTGTCCGGCAAGTCGACCTGCTATCTGGACTACGACTTCGGCTCGCCGACGGCGGGGATCACGTTCCAGATCCCGCAGGCCGTCAACGGGGTGGAGGGCGCAGGGCCCAGCCGCGGCGGCCTGCACCGGTACCTGCGTGGGGAGATTCCCTCGCCTGAGCGGTTGGACGTCTGGGGCAGTTCCGAGCGGGCCAGCCTGCGCCAGCGGCCCGTCGGCTCGGGGTCCCTGGTGCTCCTGCCCGGTCAGCGCAACGGCAGCGAGTTCGGCTTCACCAGCGACATCGCCAGGCGCTGCACCGAGCTCTTCCTCCGCCTGGAGGAGGAGTTCGACCTGACCCTGGTGGACCTCAGCGCCGGCCGGTCGTACGCCAGTCACATCGCCCTGGCCGCGACCGCCACCCCGTCCCTGGGCAAGGTCACCGCCCGCTGGTTGGTCTTCCACCGGTGGACCCCGCAACACGTCACGGCGGCGGCTGACCTGGCCTTCGAGGCGGGCGGGATTCTGGCCATCGGCGAGGAGTACGGCCATGAGCCGGAACGGCTGCGGGAGTCGCTGCGGTTCGTCCGCACCGCGCTGATCGACGCCCGCGGCCCCGAGGTCGGCCATCTCGACCTCGCCCAACAGGCATTCCTGCTCAAGTGCGACGACGAGCTGTTGGAGCTGGCTCGGCGTAAGGGTGTCGGCCGTACCACCCAGCTCGGCTCGGTGCCGCTGGATCCGCTGTTGCAGTGGCGGGAACAGCTCATCTCGGATCACGACGTGCAGACCAAGATCGCGAATGTGAGGACGGTGGACGCCTTCGTGGATCTGACCGCGAAGCTCTTCGACGAGATCGCATGGGAAACCGCGTGATCGACGTGGACGTCAGGTTCCAGGAGGCAGCTGCGGTGGGTCGTACGGAGAGCGTGGCGTACGCGCACCTGTCGGTGGAGTTGGGGCACTTCTACGCCGAGGACTTCGGCGCGGGATGTCAGGAGCTGCGGGACAGGTTCGCACGGATCGCCGAGTGGTCGGCGATGATCCCGGTGCTGGCGAACCGGGGGCTGACGGCGGGCCGCCAGCCCCGGATCAGCACCTGCTTCATGGTGGACGACTACTTCCACCGGTTCGGCAGCCCTCGCGAGGTGATCGAGCAGGTGCAGAGCGCGGCGGCGGCGCAGGGGCTGGTGCTCGACTACGTCGCCCGGGAGTCCAGCTTCGCCCGCCACGACGGCGTCGAGGTGGCCCAGATGGTCGTCGACGCCCTGGTGGTGGAGCCGCCCCGGAACACCACCGGTAGCCGCCCCCCGTTGAGCGAGTCGGGTTGGCTGTCGAACGGCATGCGCTCACCCGGTCATGTCGACGCGCCGGCGATGACGCTGCCCCGGCCGTGGTCCCCACCGGTGCAGTCCGGTGATCCCCGGCACTCCATCTTCGTCGACGTCGAGCTGTGGTCCGGCGAGCCGGGCAGCCGGGTGTGGGCGTGCGCTCTGCTCGCCTCGGTATGGCAGATGGCCCGGCTGGGTGTGTTGCGTCATCGCGGCGAGACGCTGATGCAGCCGCACCGGCTCACCGGCGAGCTGCCCGACTCGTGGGATGCGCTACCGGCGGTCGTCCAGCTGAATCCGGCTGCCGCGCCGTTCTGCGCGTACCGCACGCTGACGCTGATGGACACCCAGTACCTGCCGGTGGAGATGGCGGTGCGGACGATTCTCGGTCAGGTGGCGGTGCCCCCGGCGATCGCGCAGCAGATCACCAGCAGGGCGGGCGGCGAGGGCCTGCGGTTGCCCGGCGAACTGGTCGACCGGTTGAGTTACGTGTTCATCGGCGGGTGAGCGGTCATGGCGCTGCTGCACGGCTGGCCGGCCAGGTCACGCAGCAGGGTCAGGTTGGCCACGGCGATCTGGTCCCGGATCCAGGTGACCGATGAGTTCCATTGCCGGCTGAACCCCGGCGCCTGTTCGAGCCGGTCCCAGATCGGCCGCAGCCGGGGGCTGACCCGGGCGCCGGGCAGCCACAGGTGCAGCAGGTGCTCCAGCACCGGCCGCAGCCGCTCGATGTGTTCCTGACCGGAGGCCGAGCGGGCGACGGCGGCCTCCACGAGGGACGACAGCGTGGTCAACAGCCAGTCGTGCAGGGCGAGGTCCTCGCAGAGGCCGGCCACGGCGTCCGGCATGTCCTGGGGATCCAGCACCAGCTCGACCGTACGCAGCGTGGGGGAGTCCACGGTGACCACCGCCGAGACCGCCCTTTCCGGCCGCGGCGAGACCTGCGCGGCCCAGCGCAGCCGGGTACGCGCCGCGCGCAGCGGCGGACGCCGGTCCAACAGGTCGGATGTCTGCACACCGTCGAGGACCCGGCCGGTGATCGCCTCCAGGTTCAGCACGTCCGCATCGTCGCCGCGCAGGAATCCCGCGGTCAGATCTACGGCGTCCAGTTTGCCGACCGTCTCCAGGACGCCCGGGGTGGCCAGGTAGTGCGACCACGGCCGGCGTCGTTGGCCGCCCGTCACCCGGATGACCGAGGACGCCTGCACGATCCGACCGCCGGTGACGATCGCCCTAGTGACCACCGCACCGACCCCGCGTAGCTGACGGCGTCGGGCGCTGGGCAGCCAACAGTCCACCCCGGTGCGGACGTCGGGGGAGACCGCGTAGAGCGACGGGCGGCGGGAGGTCAGCACCGCCTCGCCCTCGACCAGGTGCAGCACCTCGGAACTCTGCTCCTGGGCCAGCGCGGTGCTGTGCTGCAGCAGGTTGGTGTGCACCTCACCGAGTGCGAGCATGACTTCCTCCGCATCACCGCATCCGTCCGCGCCGGCTCGCGGAATGCGTCCCTGGTGATTGACGTGCGCCGCCGTGATCCGTGCCGACCCAGATGCGGGCCGGACGAAAGGAGATCTCGGGAAAACGAGATTCGGCCCGCTCGGACCTGAATCCGTGCTGTCGACATCATAGGCCCCCTCCGCGGGAATCCCACGCGCAGTAACACGCGTCGAGTGTCCGTCGAACATGAGCAGGTGACGACGGCTGGTACGTTCAAAGCAACGGTCACCAGTCTCCCCCTGGAGTTTGCCGTTCATGAAGGTCTACATTTCGGCCACCCAAAAGGACCTGCTGAAATACCGCTTGGCCGTACACGCGGTGGCCCGTCGGCTGAAGATCGAGGACGTCGCCATGGAGGCGTACGGCGCCGACGTCAAGCCGCCGCTGGAGCGCTGTTTGAGCGACGTCCGGGACTGTGACCTCTACCTGGGCCTCTTCGCCTGGCGGTACGGATTCCGGCCGCCCGGCCAGACGTCGTCCATCACCGAACTGGAGTACCGCGCCGCGCTCGCGGCCGGAAAGCCGTGCCTGGTCTTCCTGCTCGCCGAAGACGCGCGCTGGCCGGGCGACATGATGGACCGGGGTGCCGACGGCGACCGGATCCTCGAACTGCGCCGGGAGCTCAAGGAGCACCACCTGTGCGACTTCTTCTCCAGTGTGGACGACCTGACCGCCAAGGTGATGGCGGCACTGACCGACGTGCTCAGCGGGCGGTCCCCGGTCCGTGGGCCGGCCGATCCGGGCACCCACCTCCCAGCGGAGATGCGGGCCCGCTACCACCGGAACCTGGCCCTGATGTACGAGACGGTCCCGGTCGATGCCGTCTCACCCCGCCCCACCATCGGATACCTGACCGTCGGACTGCCGAAGGTGTTCGTGGAGCCCCGCGTGCACGAGGAAGCCCGCCCGGAGATGCCACTGGCCTGGTGGCGCCCGGCCGGGGCCACCCCGGACGCCGACGACGCGGGGCTGCCCGGGGTGGTGGACCCCGAGGAGGTGGAGCGGCTGCGGGAGGAGTACGCGGCCAAGGACGCGCTGTTGCTGTTCGACGTGGTGTGCGATCCCGCCCGGCGGATGACCGTGCTGCTCGGCGACCCCGGATCCGGAAAGTCGGCGGTCGCCCGCTACCTGGCGCTGGTGCTGGCCGGGGTCTGCGCCGAGCCCCGGTTGGCGGCGCTGGACGGCCACCTGCCCGTGCTGATCGAACTGCGGTCGTACGCCACGCACCGGGGGGACGGGCGGTGCGACGGCCTGCTGGACTACGTGGGCCACAGCCAGCAGATGGGCCTGCCCGGACTCGACCAGAAGGTGCTGGAGTCGTATCTGCGCCGGGGCGGCCGGGCGCTGTTCCTGTTCGACGGCCTCGACGAGGTGGTCGACCCGGCGCACCGGGAGGAGGTGGCCGCGCAGATCGCCACCTTCACCAACGAGTACCCGGGGGTGCTGACGGTGGTCACCTCACGGGCGGCGGGATACCTGCGGCAGACCTTCGCCAACGCCGGTTTCGACCACTTCACGATCGAGGATCTCGACGACGAGCAGATCGCCCGCTTCCTCGGCAACTGGTACCGCTACGTCATGCCCACCGAGGCGGAGGCGGAACGGCAACGGCGGCAGCTTCTCGACGTGGTGCGCAACTCCCGGGCGATGCACGAGATCGCCGGCAACCCGCTGCTGCTGATACTCATGGCCATCGTCGGCCGGGGCCACCCGCTGCCCCGCAACCGACGACGACTGTACGCACACGTCACCGACGTCCTGATCTCCGAGTGGGACGTCACCAAGCAACTGCGGGAAAGCCACGGCGAGGTGTCGGCGCTGGATCTGAGAGCAAAGCACCGGCTGCTGCGCCAACTGGCATTCCGGATGCAGTTCCGGGAGTCGGGGCTGGCCGGGAACTGTATTGAATCCGACGAGTTGGCACTCATCTTCCGGGACCACCTCGTCACGTTCTACAGTTTCGGCAACGAGCGGGCACTGGCCATGGCCCAATCGATGATCGACAAATTGCGCCAGCGGAGTTTCATCCTGGAGCGCTACGGGCTGCGGCTGTTCGGGTTCGTGCACCGGGCGTTCCTGGAGTTCTTCTGCGCCGAGGAGATCGTGGACGGAATCGAGCACGATCCGGGCTCCTGGGGCCCCGACCGGTTGCGTTCGCTGTTCCGCGACCACTGGGCCGACCCGTCCTGGCGGGAGGTGCTCCGGCTGGTGGCCGGCGCACTGCCCGTCCCGACCGCCAACGACCTGATCGTCCGGCTCGCCACCGAGGGAACCCGACCCTGGCCACCGCTGAACCTGGCCGGTCCGCCCTGGAACCTGGTGCTCGCCGCGCAGTGTGTGGCGGAGGCCCCGCAACCCGCGGACCTGGCCGAGGCGGGCGAGGCCGTGCTGCGCCAGGTCGTGCTGCTGGTCGAACACGGCATCTCCGCCGACGATCCCCAGCTGGTGGAGCTCACCGAGCAGGAGCTGCTCTCCTCGATCCGGGCGCTGGGGCCGGACTGGCCCGGCCGGACGACCTTCCTGCACTGGTACCGCCGCCGTGGGATTCGTACCAGTTGGCACACCGGCTCTGCGTTCGCCACCCGGATCGCCGCCGCGCTCTCCACCGCCGACGAACGGCTGGAGGACCTCCTCCTCGTGGAGCTGGGTCAGGGCACCGAGCGGCACGCCCACCTCACCCTGGTCGCCGGTCTCGCCGAGGCCGCCGCCCGGATGGACTCCACCGGTCGCCGCCGGTACCGGGACCTCCTGCTCGCCCAGGCCCGGGCCGAGGTCTCCACCGCGGTGCGCCAGGCCGCGGTGCGGGCCCTGGTCACCCACTTCGGTGCCGACCCCGACCTGCCGGACGTGCTGCGTGAACTCGTCGACTCCGCCGACCTCGCGGTACGCGCGCTGGCCGTACAGTCCCTCGGCGGTCGCACCGGACTGTCCGACGACGTCCGCCAGCTGGTGGTCCGGGCCACCAAGGACCCCGCCGCCACGGTCCGCCGGGCCGCCGTCGGGGTGCTCACCGCGCGCCTGACCGAGGTGCCGGACGCCGCCGGGGCGCTGCGGCGACTGCTCGACACCGACCCCGACCCGGGGGTGGCGCAGCGGGCGCTGGAGGGCCTGCTGGCCCTGCCCGAACAGGCCGCAGCCACCCGCGCCCGCGCGCTGCTGCGGGTGGACGGTGATGCCCCGGACGAGGTACGGCGCTGTCTGTTGACCACCCTGCTGCCGGGTGCACCGGGCCCGGACGACATGGGCCTGCTGCTGAAGCTGGTCGGCTCGGACAGCTCCGCGCGGCTGCGCACGGCGGCGGTGCGGCTGCTGGCCTCCGGACCTGATCCGGAGGGGCGGTGCCGGTCCCGGCTGGTCGAACTGATCGGACAGGACGAGGAGCCGTCCGTGCGGGCTGCGGCCGTGACCGCGCTGATCGACCGGGACCGGGCCGAGGAGACCGGGCGGACCGTGGTGGCGAAGGCGGCCCGGGAGGACGAGGACGCGACGGTACGCCTGGCGGCGGTGCGCGCCCTGGTCGACGCGTACCCGGACCACCGCACCGGGGAACTGCTGCTGGAAAGCGCCCGCCGCGACCCGACGGCGAGTGTCCGACTGGCCGCCGTCGACCTGCTCACCGGGCGGCTGCCGATCGGCCTCGCCACCCGTACCCTGCTGATCGGCCGGGCCTGCGAGGAGCGGGACGCGCTCGTCCGGTTGCGGGTCACCCGGAGCCTGGCCGGCCTCGCCGACCCGCCCGAGCCGGCGGTGCGGGAGTGCCTGGCCGAACAGGTCAACAGGGACCCCGACCCGACGGTGCTGCGCGCGGCGGCCGAGCCGCTCGCCCGGCACGACGGCTCCGACGGCCTGCTGGAGACGCTGTGCCGGCGGGCGCGGCGGGACAGCTACGGCGGCATCCGGCTGGCCGCCGTGCAGATGCTCGGTCGGTACGGCGGCTCCGACGCGGTGACCGACGTGCTGTTGGAGTGCATCGACCTGGACACCGACCCGGCCGTGTTCGACGCGGCGGTGTGCTGCCTGACCGGGCAGAGCCCGACGTCCATGGCGGTGACGCTGCGGCTCATGCGTCGTCTGGCGGACACGGATCCGGCGATCCGCGCCCGGGTGGCCGCCGCGCTCGGCGAGCACTTCGGCGCCGACCCCGAGGTGCAGGTGCTGCTGGTCGGTCTCGTCCGCGACGACCCGTCCCTCGAGGTCCGGCGTCGGGCGGCCGAACAGCTGGGTGCGAGCCTGGCCGGCCGGGTGGAGGTGCCGGAACTGCTGCTGCGCCTGGTGGACGACGACGACTGGGAGATCCGCCGGACCGTGCTGCTCGCGTTGACCCGGCACCACTGGCGGGACCCACGGACCCGGGAGTTGCTCGTGCGGCTCACCCGCCGGGGGGAGGACGACAGCACCCGCCGGCTGGCCGGTCAGCTGCTGGCCACCCTGCCCGCAACCAGGCCCGACGACTTCCTGTGACCGGCCCATGGGCGGCGCTTCGCGACGGCTTCTGATCGACCTCGTCAAATACCATGGGCCCCATGACGGACCCGGTCGTCGGCTCGCCCCGCCGGGCTGGCTGGTGGCTGCGAGGGCTGTTCGGTGTCATCGGCGTGGCTGCGCTGATTCTCGGCTACGTCGGCTTCGAGAGCCTGCTGCGGACCCGGCCGGAGACCGTACACGACCGGTTCGACGTGCTCTACTACGATCTGCAGCTCTTCGTGTTCGGTGCCGAACCGTTCCAGAACCCCGGCCCCTATCCGTGGCAGTTGCAGGTCGCCCGGTTCGCCGCCCCGTTGTTCACCCTCCTCGCCGTGGCCGAGGCCAGCCGGTTGCTGCTGGCCGCCGAGAGCCGCCGCCTGCGTGCCCGACGAGCCCATGACCATGTCCTCGTCTGCGGTGACTCCCAGTTCGCCCACATGCTCGCCGATCGGCTCTTCGCCGACGGAGAACGGGTGATCGTGGTGCGTTCCACCCCGTTCGGCCCGTTGGAGTACCGCCGCCGCCGGTATCTCGGCGTCATCGGTGATCCGACCAGCGCGGAGGTGCTGCGCGGCGCCGGTCTGCCCCGGGCGCACACCATCTACGCCTGTGCCGAGGACGACGACCGCAACCACGCCATCGCCAACACCGCCAGCCGGCTCGTCCGGGGCGGACGGCAACCACCACGGGTCTACGTACTGGTCAACGACTCCGAGATGTGCCTGTCCCTACAGGCGCGGCGGCTCGGTGCGGCCGGATCCAGCCGGCTGCGGCTGGACTACTTCCACGTCGACGACGTCGCCGCCCGCGCGCTGTACCGGCACCATCCCCTGGCCGGCGCGGCCGACCGACCCACCCGGCTGCTCATCGCCGGCACCGGCGGCTTCCGCCGCGCCCTGCTGACCGAGACCGCCCGGCACTGGCGGGCGTGCCGGGCGCAGGCACCTGCCGGTGTCGTCCTCCCACCGCTGCGGGTGGACCTCGTGGCCCCCGACGCCAGCGCGGAACTGGAGGTCGTGACGTCCCGCTACCCGTTCATGGGCACCGTCTGTGAGCTGACCGCGTACGACGGGGACCTCGACGGCGTCGCGCTCGGCCGGCTCGGCTCCGGCCGCTACGATCGGATCTACGTCTGTGCACCGGAGGAGATCAGCGGCTTGCAGTTCGTGCTGGATTCGCCCGGTCTCTGGCAGGGCGTCGAGAGCTGCGTGTTCGTGCCGGTCTACCGGCAGGCGGCGTTGGCCGCGGCCTTCCACGGTGACTCCCGCCATGACCTGCTCGACGAGGTGCACGGCAAGCTCCGCCTGTATCCGGTGCTGACCCGCGCCTGTGACGCCCGGCTGATCGGCGACGACCTCACCGAGCGGCTGGCCCGCCTGATCCACGAGCGCTACCTCGACGCGCAGCAACGAGCCGGGCTGCGTCTCGGCGACACTCCGGCGATGGTCGACTGGCCGCGACTGCCCGAGTCGCTGCGGCGGGCCAACCGGGCCCACGTCCAGGACATCGCCGCCAAGCTGCTGAACCTCGGGTGCGTGGTCGCGCCTCGGCGTGGCGGCACCGGTGACGTCTCCGCCGGGGAGGCCATCGACGACCGGATCGAGGTGCTCGCCCGGCTCGAGCACGAACGGTGGTGCCGGGAACGGCGGGGGGAGGGCTGGACGTACGGCGAGTCCCGCGACGACCTCCAGCAGCGGCATCCCGCCCTGCGGGCGTGGGACGAACTCCCCGCCGAGGTCCAGGAACGCAACCGCGAGGAGATCCGGGCGCTGCCCGAGGTGCTGTCCGACAGCGGCTTCGAGCTGATCCGGCTGGTGACCGGGGTGCCCGCACCGCGGAGAGGACCGGCGGATGTCAACTGATGCCGGGCTGGAACGTATCGGCGTGACCGGGCACATCCACCTGACCCGCGACACCGAGGTGCTCGTCGCCGCCGCGCTCCGTGCCGAGCTGCACCGCATCGGCGACCAACCGGTGCGTGGCGTCACCTGCCTGGCCGGTGGCACGGATCAGATCTTCGCGCGTACGGTCCTGGACCTGGGCGGCACGTACGAGGTGATCCTGCCGGCCCGGGACTACCGGGAGGCGGTCATCGCCCCGGGGCAGCGGGCGAGCTTCGACGAGTTGCTCGACCGGGCGGTGGCGGTCGTGCACACCGGTCACGACCGGTCGGGCACCGCCGCCTTCGTCGCCGCCAACCGGGAACTGGTCCGACGGGTGCAGCGGCTCGTGGCGGTCTGGGACGGCGAGCCGGGCTGCCACGCGGCGTCGACGGACCGGACCATCGACCGGGCCCGGCGTCGGGGCATCCCGATCTCGGTCCTCTGGCCCGCCGGTGCCCGTCGGATGCCCCCCGGGGCGTACTGAACCGGGGATCCACTACCTGTCCACGGGGGCGACCTACCCTGCCTGGCAGGACATCGAAGTGTTTCGAGTTTCGGCGGGTACCGGCGGCGGCCGTCGCGTCGATCGGCGCGGTCGCGTTGGTGGTGGCGCCGACGACGCCCGCCTCGGCCTCCACCATCCGTGCCGGGTGGGTGCAGCTCTGCCCCTGGGCCGGTCCTCGACCCGGGTGCCGACTGCTGGTGGGGGCCGGTGCCGACCGGCAGCGAGACCACCCTGATCTCGGTCGTCGGGCACTTCAACACCAGCACCGACACCTTCGCGGTGATCGGCCCGAACCGGAAGTACGAGACGTTCTACAACGGCGTCACCGGGATCGGCATCGCCGCCGAGGGCACGACCGCCTCCGGTGGCCGCAAGGACGCGCACTACTACCGGTACTGACCCACCCGGAACAGGGGAGACGTTCATGGTCCGCGCTGCCCGCGTACCGCTGGGGCTGTTGCTCATCTCGACGGTCGTCGTGCCCCCGCCGTCGTCGGCGCAGGCGGCGGCACGGCCGGCGGGGGTGCCGCCGTCGACAGGCGGGGCGGCGTCGATCGTGGCGAGCATCCTGCTGTACGGCCTCCGACATGTCCTCGGTGACCGGTACGTGCCGTTCGACGCCGGTACCTGACCGCGCCCTGCGGCAGCGCCGGCTTGACAAGCTGCCCCGTCCGGAGTGGACGATGGGACGTGAGAATTCTTGTGGTGGGCGGCAGCGGCCTGATCGGCACCCATGTGGTCGGGGTGCTGCGCGGGCGGGGCCACCGGGTGACCACGGTGGCCCGTACCGCCCAGCCGGGCGTCGACCACCTGCTCGATCTGGAGTCCGCCGCGATCGACGACCTCCGGCCGTTGCTCGCCGGCCACGACGGGGTCGTCCTCGCCACCCGGGCGGACGAGCAGCGGGTGTTGCGCCGACCGGCCCACCCGCTCCTGCGCCGGGAACTCGTCGAGCCGGTGGTGCGCCTGTTCACCGCCGCCCGCCAGGAGGGGCTCACCCGGGGGGTGGTCATGGGCTCCTACTACACCCACTTCGACCGGTCGCATCCACAGTGGGGTCTCGCCGCCCGCCACTCGTACATCCGGTGTCGGTGGGAACAGGCCCGGGAGGGACGGGCCGCCGCCGGCCCGGATCTGCCGGTCGCCGTGCTGGAGCTGCCGTTCGTCTTCGGTCGGGTCGGCGACCGGCTGCCCAACTGGGCCGGTCCGCTGGACCGGTGGGCACGGTCCCGGGCGCCCCTGGTCGTCCCCGCCGGCGGGACCGCCACCGTCTCGGCGCACAGCGTGGCCGACATCGCGGCCGACGCGCTCGAACAGGCGCGTGGCGGCGACATCCCGGTCGCCGACGAGAACCTGAGCTGGGTGGAGATGATGACCCGTATCGCCGAGGCGGTCGGCCGCCCCCGTCGGGTCGGTCGTCTGCCCGCCGCAGCCGTCCGGGCCTCGCTGCGCTGCGGCGGTCTGCTGCACGGTCTCGCGGGCCGGGAGGCCGGGATCAACCCCACCCACTTCGCCGACCTCCTGCTCGCCGAGTTGTTCCTCACCCCGACCACCGGCCGGTCGCTGGACCCGGCGCTGCGCGACACCTTCACCGCACCGGCGTCGGCGGTCGGCGGAACCCACCCGTGACCGTCGCCCCGCCCCGTTGGCCACTGCGCAGTCCCGTCGGGCTCGCGGCGGTGTCCCTGAGGATCGCGGCGGTCATCGGCGTCGCTCCGGACCTGCCGTCCGAGCCCTCCGGTGTCTGGCAGCCACCCGCCGGCTATGTCGATGCCGCCACGGTCACCCTGGACAACGGTCGTACGCTGCGGCTCTGGACGGGATCGTCGGGTTACTACGTGGAGAGTCTCGTCGCCGGTCGTTCCGCGGCGGCGGTCGGCGTCAGCGGCGGCGGCCCGGAGTACGCGGCCAGCGAGATCCTGGGTGGCCTGGTGGGCTATCTGCCCCTCCAGGATGCGCGGACGGTCCTGGTCGGGTCGTCACCGGGTGTCCGGGCGGACGTCCACGCCCCGCAGTTCCTGGTCGCCGCCACCGCCGTCGACGTCGCCGATCAGCACGTCCGGCTGACCGTTCTGGACGGGACGGGCAGGACGCTCGTTCACACCATGGTGGAGATCGCCGGACGCGGGTGACGCCGCTGGTCGGGTCGGCGGGCCCGGCCCCACCTCCGGTGCCGACCCGGACCGCAGCGGCGACGCGCCGCGCGGGTCGTGCCCGCAGCGGCGCGTCACCGAGACCCGCTGTGCCGGTCGTCGGGCGGGACGGGTCAGCTGCGGCTCCACCGTTGGCTGGCGGCACCGTTGCAGTCCCAGATCTGGGTACGCGTGCCGTTGGCGGTGCCGTTGCCCACCAGGTCCAGGCAGCGGCCCGAGCCGACCGCAGTGACGGTGCCGTCGGCGTTGAAGCGCCACTTCTGGTTGGACTGGCCGTTGCAGTCCCAGATGATCACGGAGGTGCCGTTGGCGGTGCCGGCGTTGTTGACGTCCAGACACTTCGTGCCGTAGACCCGCAGCTCCTGGCTGCTGGTCGACGTCCACGACTGGTTGGTCTGGCTGTGACAGTCCCAGACGATGGTGGTGGCGCCGTTGGTCTGCGCCGCGCCGTTGACGTCCAGGCACCGGCCGGCGGAGACGCTGCGCACGGCCGAGGTCGTGCCCGGCGGGGGCGTCGTCGGTGGGGGAGTGGTCGGCGGTGGGGTGGTCGGGGGCGGCGTCGTCGGTGGCGGGGTGGTGGGCGGGGGCGTGCCACCGCCGGTGACCAGGAACATCGCCGCGCCGTGCGCCGGCACCGAGGCGCTGATCGTGCCGGTCGACGTCGAGTTGCTGTGCGCCCACAGGTCCCGCACCGCGTAGGACGACGCGCTGCCGAGGCCGAGCGCGCTGGCCGTGGTGGAGACCGTGGCCGTGCCGCCGCCCCGGTTGAGCAGCACCGTGGCCACCCCGCCGGAGGACATCGGCTTGCGCCAGACCTCCAGGTCGCCGGAGTCGCTGATCTTGTAACCCTGCCGGCCGCCCCAGTCCTGGTTGACCGCGATGACCTCGGTGTTGGTCAGGATGGTCCGGGTGGCCGCCGACATGGTGCGCAGGTCGTTGCCGGCCAGCAGCGGGGCGTTCAGCAACGCCCAGAGGCTGAAGTGGGCCCGCGACTCGGTCTCGGTGGGGCCGTTGCCGACCTCCAGCATGTCCGGGTCGTTCCACGCACCCGGCCGGGCGTACGACTCCTTGCCGACCTGCTGGTCGAGGATGCCCATGATGGAGTTCCAGTTGCCACCGATGTCACCGGTGTTGCGCCAGGAGTTGCCCACCGCCGCACCCCAGGTCCAGACGCTGTCCTGGCCCCAGTTGCACAGGCTGTAGAGGATGTTGCGGCCGGTGGCCGCCAGCGCGTCCCGCATCGCGGTGTAGCGCTGCTGTCCGCTGCGACCGAGGTGGTCGCCGCAGTTGTCGTACTTGAGGTAGTCGATGCCCCAGGACGCCCAGAGGTTGGCGTCGCGTTGCTCGTAGTTGATGCTGGCCGGGTAACCGGCACAGGTGGTGGTCCCGGCCGAGGAGTAGATGCCCAGCTTGAGGCCCTTGCCGTGCACGTAGTCGGCGAGCGCCTTCATGCCGCTGGGGAACTTCGCCGGGTCGGCGACCAGGTCACCGCTGGCGTTGCGCTGCCTGGTCGACCAGCAGTCGTCGATGTTGACGTACTCGTAGCCGGCCGCCGCCATGCCGCTGGAGACCAGGGTGTCGGCGGTCTGCCGGATGAGCGTCTCGTTGATGTTGCACCCGAACGAGTTCCAGTCGTTCCAGCCCATCTGCGGGGTCCGGGCCAGGCCGTTCTCCAACGCCTGCGCGGGCGGGGCGGTGCCGAGCACCACCGTGCCGGTGACCACCGCCGTCCCGAGGGTCGCCGCCAGCAGTACGGGGGACAGCAGGGCGACTTTTCGTCTGAACATGTGCACGCTCCTCGCCGGGGTGCAGGCTACGGGCCAAAATGCATCGACGATTGCCAACGTAATTCGTCTGACATATCGCGTCAACACGTGACGGCCGACCCGGCCGGTCCGCGCGGCCGGGGCCGGAGGGGCGGGAACGTGGCGCGCTGTCGTCGCCGGAAGCGGGGGGTCACGGCACCTCGGGGCTGCACACCTTCCAGACGCCGTCCTGCCGCGCGACGGACAGGTGCACCGTCCGGGGCGCCCGGTCCGGGTAGTCGACCTCGGCGACCACCGTACGCAGGGTCGGCGTCTCGCTCGGACGCTCGATGGTCACGTCGGTGATCCGGAACCCGGTCGGCCCGGACCCGGGCGTCGCGCGGTCCACCCAGGCCGCCCGCGACTGCCGCCGCCGGTCCGCCGCGCACAACAGGTCGTACGCGCCGCCGAAGTCACGCCGGACCACGGCGGACAGGTAGGCGTCGCCGGCCGCGCGCATGGCGGGCTCGTCCCTGCTGTCCTTGCGGTAGAGGTAGAAGCCGCTGGCCGGCACGCCGCAGCAGAGCAGCGCGGCGACGCCGAAGATCGTGATCAGGAAACCGCGGGTGGAGATGTCCGCCTCGGTGGCCACCGCACCGACGGTACGGGCCACCGGCAACCCCGGTCACCGACGCATCCTCCGGCCGGCGGGGAGGCGCGCAGACATCGACGGGGGCGTCCGGTGCGGACACCCCCGTCGACGAGCCTGCGGTCAGGAGACCGAGGCGGGGAACCGCTCCCAGACCCGGTGCGCGGCCATCAGGCGCTGCGCGTCGGCGAGCACCCCGGCCCCGGAGTCCCCGGTCACCACGCCGGGAGCGCCGGCCACCCCGGCCAGCTCCAGCACCCGTACGCCCGCGCCCCAGCCGCCGATCACCTTGGCGTGCCGCCAGCACTCCTGCACCAGCAGCAGCACCCGGGGGTCCACCACGGTGGCGTCCGCCGCGCCCGCCTTGGCGTCCCGCGCCGGCAACGCGTCGGGGGCCGGCGCGGGTGCCCCGGCCAGCAACAGCGCGTCCCACTCGACCGACCGGCCGGTGGCGAAGGTCCGCTGCACCGTCAGGCCGCCCACCGTGCCGCCGTGCGCGGCGATCACCAGCGGCACCATGCCGGCGGCGGACACCTCCCGGCGTACCTGCTCGACGCCGTCGGGGTCGGCGTCCGCATCGACCACGATGCCGACCGTCCGGCCGTCGGCCGGCCAGGTGCGGCCGAGCTGGGACAGGGCCGGGCTGGGCGTGACGTCGGCGAGCGGCACGGTCGGCGCAGGCGTCGGCAGGCCCAGGCCGGTGGCCACCTCCGCGCAGAGCACCGGGTCGATGTTGGCCAGGCACTGCAACTGCCGTTCCCGGATCGCCTGGTGGTAGCACTTGCCCAGCTCGAAGGTGTAGGCCCGGATGATGTGCTCCCGCTCCACCGGCGACATGCTCAGCCAGAACAGCCGGGTCTGGCTGAAGTGGTCGTCGAAGGAGGCCGGGTTGGCCCGGACCTTCGGGGCCTCGGCCACCGTGACCGGCACGTCGACGAACGCGTTCTCGGCGTCCCCGGCCGGGAACGGGTTGCCCCCGTCGAGGGAGTTCGGTCGGTAGGGCGCCACCCCGGCGTGCACGGCGTGCTGGTGGAACCCGTCGCGGAGCATGTCGTTGACCGGCGCGTGCGGCCGGTTGATCGGAAGCTGCGAGAAGTTGGGCCCGCCCAACCGGGTGAGCTGCGTGTCGACGTACGAGAAGAGCCGCCCCTGCAACAGCGGGTCGTTGGTGACGTCGATGCCCGGGACCAGGTGGCCGAGGTGGAAGGCGACCTGCTCGGTCTCGGCGAAGAAGTTCGTCGGCGTCCGGTTGAGCACCAACCGCCCGACCGGCTGCACCGGTGCCAGCTCCTCCGGGACGATCTTGGTGGGGTCGAGCAGGTCGATGCCGGCGAAGGTCTCCTCCGGGGTGTCCGGGAAGACCTGGAGGCCGAGTTCCCACTCCGGGTACGCGCCGGCCTCGATGGCGTCGTAGAGGTCACGGCGGTGGAAGTCGGGGTCGATGCCGCTGAGCAGCTGCGCCTCCTCCCAGTCCAGGGAGTGCACGCCCAGCTTCGGCTTCCAGTGGAACTTCGCCAGCACCGTCGCCCCGGCCTCGTCGACCAGGCGGAAGGTGTGCACCCCGAAACCCTCCATCGTCCGGTAGGAGCGCGGGATGCCCCGGTCGGACATGTTCCACATGGTGTGGTGCTGCGCCTCGGTGTGCAGCGAGACGAAGTCCCAGAAGGTGTCGTGCGCGCTCTGCGCCTGCGGGATCTCCCGGTCCGGGTGCGGCTTGCCGGCGTGGATGATGTCGGGGAACTTGATCGCGTCCTGGATGAAGAAGACCGGCATGTTGTTGCCGACCAGGTCGAAGGTGCCCTCGTCGGTGTAGAACTTGGTGGCGAACCCCCGGGTGTCCCGGACGGTGTCGGCCGAGCCCCGGGACCCCAGGACGGTGGAGAACCGGACGAAGACCGGGGTCTCCTTGCCCTTGCGCAGGAAGCCGGCCCGGGTGACCTCCTCGGCGCCGTACCCGGTGAAGACGCCGTGCGCGCCCGCGCCCCGGGCGTGCACCACCCGCTCGGGGATGCGCTCGTGGTCGAAGTGGGTGATCTTCTCGCGGAAGTGGTGGTCCTGGAGCAGCGTCGGGCCGCGCGAGCCGGCCTTCAGGGAGTGGTCGGTGTCGCGCAGCCTGGCCCCCTGCGAGGTGGTCAGGAACTCGCCCTGCTGGCCGTTGGCGACGGTCGGCGCGCCGGTGGCCGCGCCGGTCGGGGTACGGGTCTGCGGTGCGCCCTGCTCCTTCTTGGGCGGCAGCGGACCGTGCGGGGTGGTGGGCTCCTCGACGGTCGGCGGGGCGCTGCCCGGCGCGCCGGGCACCTCGGGGGTCATCAGGTGGGACACCTTCTCGGCTGCGGCGTCCACCACGTCCTTGACGACCTCGGTCGGCTTGCGGGATTCCATCTGGGTGGCACCTCTTTGCGGAGCGGGGAACGGGTGTTCTTCCCCTACCCGGGCATCCCCCCGCAAAACGCGCCGATGCCGCCCGAGGTTTCCACCCTCGGACCCGGTCGCCGTCGCCAGCCGCGCTTCTCGGCAGGGCGGTCGCCTGAGCGCACGGCGGCCGCGTGACGCGGCGCGAGGCGGCCGCGTGGCTCAGCGCAGGGCGCGCAGGGTGACGGCGGTGACCGCGCCGTACGCCAGGTGCGGGACCAGGTCGGTGATCCAGTCGGTGGCCGACCAGGTGCGTGGATCGGTGACCCGTAGGACGGTCAGCGGGCCGTTGGACCCGATCATCGCCAGGCCGGTCAGCGCCAGGACGGACCCGACGGTGGGCAGCCGACGCCCGCCCGCCGCCGCGTAGCCGGCGGCGGCGGCCACCGAGGTGACGTAGCCGAGCAGCGGCCCGAGCCCGGACCGCCGGTTCGGGGCGGTCCGCTGGTCACCAAGGTCGACGTGGGCCAGTTCGGCCAGCCGGCCGGCGCTGTCCTCGGCGGCGCTGCTGGCCGGTCGGGCCCGGATCGCCATGTCGAGGTAGGTGACGGCGTTGAGGGCGGACGCACCGGCCGCGCCGGCGATCAGGGCTCTGCTGGTCGGCGTCATCCTTGCCTCGTACCCGCCGGCGTGGCGATGACACCCGCCGGTGCCGCCCTGCCGGGGCGGGCCGACGGAGGGCCGCCCCGGCACGGGTCAGGAGACCGCTGCCGTCACCAGTTCCCGGACCCGCTTCTCCACCGTGGGGCTCCAGGTCCGCAGCGCGTACGACACCGGCCAGAGGTCACCGTCGTCGAGGTGCGCCGCCTCCTGGAAACCCAGGGTCGAGTACCGGTAGTTGAACTTGCCGGCGTCCTGGAAGAAGACGACGATCTTGCCGTCCTCGTTCGCGTACGCGGGCATCCCGTACCAGGTCTTCGGGGACAGCTGCGGAGCCGCCGTGACCACCGCCAGGTGCACGCGCTCGGCGAGCGCCCGGTCCGCCGGGGCCATCTGGGCGATCCGGTCCAGCACCGCCTGCATCCCGTCGGCCTTCTTGGCGCCCTTCTTCCCCTCGGCGCGCACCTCGGCGGCGCGTTCCTGCATCGCCGCGCGCTCCTCGGCGCTGAACCCGCCGGCATCGGACCCGGCGGCCTCTCCGGCGCTGTCGCCGCCGGACGCGGTGGTCGGTTTCTTCGTGGACACGCGGGCTCCCTCACTGGGTGGACGAGGCGCGGCGTCCTGCCGGCCACCTGGATAAAGGCTATGACCAGGTGACGGCGGTGGCTTCTCGATTCCTGACCGGCCGGGGCCGGCCGGTCACAGGTCCTCGATCCGGTGGGTGGACGTGCCGGCGGTGTGGTGCACCAGCACCGTGATGCTGCCGATCTCCCCACCCTCCGGGCCCGGCCACCACGCGGCCCACCAGCCACCCCTGGTGCTGGTCTGGACGGTCCTGCCGTCGGCGAGGACCAGGTCGACGCCGGTGACCGACGGGCCGACCAGGCCCACGACGTTCGAGTACTGGTCATCACCGTCACCGACCGAGCTGCGCGTCTCCACGTTGACGGTGCCGGCGGCGGGCGGCGGCAGGGGACCGTCCGCCAACGCCAGCGCGGCGGGCCGACCCCCGTCCACGCTCATGCACTCGATCACGCCCGCGCCACGCTGCTGGATCAGCAGGGTGGCCGCCCCCCGCTGTTCGGCCAGGAGCACGTCGGACGGGCTGACCGGCGCCGCCGGGTCGCTGCCCACCCCGCTCGCGGCGCACCGACGGGCCTGCGGCATGACCTGCTCGCCGGTGAGCGAACCGGGCACCGGGGTCCAGGAGGCGAGGGCCCGGTCCATGGATCCCGGCAGCAGCGACGGGACCGTGACCGCCCCGACCACCGCAGCCGCCCCGGCGGCGACCAGGCCGACCGCCCAGCGCCGGGTCGCCGGCCGGCGGGCCGGCGCGGCGTGGGCGGTCGCCCCGCCCTCGACGATCCGATCGACGAGCGCGTTCGCCCGGGCCCACTCGGCCGGAGTCGGCTCGTGTCCACCGGCCGGGTCCAGTACGGCGAGCTGTTCCAGATCCTTCATGACTGCTGCTCCTTGAGTACGGCGAGGGCGTGCGGGCGAACGGCGGCGGGTTCGAGCGCGGCGCGGAGACGTTCCCGGGCCCGACTCAGCCGCATGGCGAACGTCGAGCGGCGACACCCCAGCACGGTGGCAGCCTGCCCGGCGGTCAGCCCGTCGAACGCCACCAGCGCCAGCACCTCCCGGTCGTCGGGCCGCAGACTCCGCCAGGCCCGATCGAGGTCGATCCGGGCAGCGGCGTCGACCGTGCCGTCGCCGTACGCGGGCTCGTCCTGGGCCACCAGCCGTACGTCCAGCGCCTGCCGACGCAGCCAGCTGCGCGTCTGGTTCGCCATCGTCCGGCGGGCCACCGCGAACAACCAGGGCCGGGCGTCCTCGGGCACGTCGTCGAGTCGACGCCAGGCGGTGAGGAAGACCGTCGACACGACGTCCTCGGCCTCGCTGGGCGGGACCCGCCGCTGTACGAACCGCAGCAGGTCCGGGTACGTCGCGGCGTGCACGCCACGGAACCGCCGCTCCCGGACACCGTCGTCACCACTGCTCATGTCTGCCTCTCGATCGCCGTCACACCCCCTACCTGTCCGCCTCCGCCACAACTGTCACACCGGATTCCGCCGTGCCACCCGGCGGGACGGCTGACCGGCCGATTCGTCACGGCGACGACAACTGGCCCGGTGCGCCCGGCACCGTCGGCCGGCCCGGTCGTGGACACGTCACCGTCGATGCGTCTATGGTCACCGCATCCTCCGCCCTTGCACGTCGTCCGAGGAGCGCCATGGGTTTCTCCGTATCCCTCGACGACCTGCTCGGCGACGAGGTGCGCCGCGATCCGTACCCGTACTACGCCCGGCTGCACGAGCTGGGGGAGGCGGTCGCGCTCGCCCCGACGGCCCCGTACGCCGCGGTGGTCCACGGGTACGACGCCGCCCACCGGGTCCTGCGTGATCCGGTGTTCCGGGTGCTCGACGCGGACCACCTGGACCGGGCCGGCCTACGCTGGCGCGACCACGCGGTGATCCGGACCCTACAGGCCAGCATGTTCAACGCCCCGCCCGACGACCACGCCCGGGTCCGCCAGTTGTTCGGCCAGGCGCTGACCGCCCGCCGGGTCACCGCGTTGGAGCCGGCGATCCTGCGCATCGCCGACCGGCTCCTCGACGGGCTCGCCGACGCGGGCGCGGACGGTCGACCGGTGGACTTCATGGCCGAGTTCGCGTTGCCGCTGCCCAGCGACGTCGTCGGCGAGCTGCTGGGGGTGCCCGAGCGGGACCGGGGGTGGTTCCCGTCCCGGGTGCGGGCGTTCGACGCGGTGCTGGAGATCGGGCCGCGCTCGTTCCGGGAGATCCGGGCCGCCAACGTCGCCGCCGAGGAGCTGACCGCCTACTTCACCGACCTGCTGGCCGTACGCCGGGCGGAGCCCCGCGACGACCTCGTCTCGGCCCTCGCCGGCATCCGGGACGAGCGTCCCGACCAGTTGTCGGAGACCGAGCTGCTGGCCAACCTGATCGTCATGTACAACGCGGGGTTCCGGACCACCGCGAACCTGTTCGGCAACGGGCTGACCCTGCTCCTGGCCCGCCCCGACGCGCTGGCCGCGCTGCGCGCCGACCCTCGCCTCGCCCCGGCCTACGTCGAGGAGATCCTGCGGTACGAGCCGCCGGTGCACTTCGCGGTGCGGTACGCCGCGCAGGACACCGAGATCGCCGGACTGTCCGTCCCTCGTGGACGGTCGGTGCTGGTGCTGACCGGCGCGGCCAACCGCGACCCCCGGCGGTTCACCGATCCGGACTCCTTCGACCCCTCCCGCCCGGACAACCGGCACCTGGCGTTCAGCGCCGGGCCGCACTACTGCGTCGGCGCGGCGCTCGGCCGTGCGGAGGGGCGGCTCGTGCTGCCCCGGCTGCTGGACCGGTTCCCGGCGCTGGCGCTCGCGGCGGAGCCCGGCGAACGGCGTCATTTCATGCTGCGGGGCCACGACCGGCTCCCGGTGCGGCTCGCCGATCCGGACACCGATCGGTCCGCCGGCACGGTCCGGGTGGACCTTGCGAAACCGACTTGATTGAGTAAGGTCGATCAAAACGGAGCGGCTGCTCCGGTGACCAGAACGGCGACGGTCACACAGACGTCGTACCTGGTTCCCGGCCGCGTCCCCGGCCACCTGTCACGCTTCCCGCGTCCCCACCGGCTGCCGGGCCCGCCGACGCCGACCTCCGGAAAGGAAACAACGGCCATGACCGACGAGATCCGCGAGTTCCTCTTCGCCGCGCTGACCGAGATGAAGTACGACATCGAGGGCGCCGACGACGACACCGTGTTCGGTCCGGCCGGCCTCGACGTGGACTCGCTCGGCCTCGCCGAGCTGGCGGTCCGGGTGGAGGACCGGTTCGGGGTGGCGTTCGACGACGACGAGGCCGAGGCGTTGGCGATGATGACCGTCGGTGAGTTCTGCCGCGCGGTGTCCCGGCGTATCCAGCCCGCCTCGGCGCACTGACCGTGCCCGCCGCGCCACCCGTCAGGCGGCTCGTCGACCGGTCGGCTGGCCGGGGCCGGTGCTGTCGGGCCCGGAGTTGTCGTCGGTGCGGCCGGAGCGTCGCCGGGGCCGGGCGGGAGGGACGCGCGTGCGTGAGGGCGTGACGGTGACCGGGATCGGGTTGGTCAGCCCGGTCGGCAGCTCCGCCGCCGAGGTGTTCGACGCGGTCTGCGAGGGCCGCTCCGGCCTGCGCAGGCCACCCGAGGGGCACCCGGTCGACGGGGTCGTCGACGTCGCGGCGTTCAGCCCGGACATCGACCCGGCCAGTGTGCTGCCCGGCCCCGAGTCCCGGGTGGTGGACCGCTCGATCGTGATGGCCCTGCGGGCGGCCGAGGGCGCGTTGGCCGACGCCGGGGTCGAGGTGGGCCGGGACGTCGACCCGTACCGCGTCGCCGTCATCGTCTCCGGCGTCGGCGGCCTGTCGACCCTGGCGAGCCAGGTGCTCGCGCGGGCCGAGCGGGGCCGGTTCGGGGTCAGCCCGTACCTGCTGCCCGGGACGCTGCCGAACATGGGCGCGGCGCGGATCGCCATCCGGTTCGGCATCCGGGGCTACACCTCGTCGATCGGCACGGCCTGCGCGTCCGGTGCCCAGTCCCTCGGTGAGGCGCTGCGGATCCTGCGCGCCGACGAGGCCGACATGGTGGTCTGCGGGTCCAGCGAGGCGCCGCTCTTCCCGGCCTTCGCCGACGCGTTCGGCAACGCCCGCGCGCTCGCCCACGGCTGGTCCGACCCGACGGCCGCGAGCCGCCCGTTCGACCGGCGGCGCAACGGTCTCGTCCTCGGCGAGGGGGCCGGGGTGTTCGTCCTGGAGCGCACCGCGCACGCGGTGGCGCGCGCCGCCCGACGGCACGCCGACCTGCTCGGGTGGGGGGCGAACAACGACGCCTACCATCCCACCACCCCACGCCCCGACGGGTCCGGTGCCGCGCACTGCATGCGGGCCGCGCTGCGCGACGCCGGTCTGCACGCCGACGACATCGGCTACCTCAACGCCCACGGCACCAGCACCAAGGCCGGTGACGCGGCCGAGGTCGCCGCCCTGCGCGACGTCTACGGCACGGCCACCCCGCCGGTGAGTTCCACCAAGGGGGTCACCGGGCACCTGCTCGGCGTCTCCGGGGTGATCGAGGCGGCCATCGGCATCGAGGCGCTGCGACGCGGTCTGCTGCCGCCGACCCACAACCTCGACGACCCGGACCCGGCCGACGAGGTCGACCACATCCGTAAGCAACCACGGACCGTCCCGGTGCGCACCGTCATGTCCAACTCGTTCGGGTTCGGTGGCCACAACGTGAGCCTGGTGTTCGGCCCCGCCGCAGGATGACCGCCCGGGGCCGCCCGACCTGCTGGCCCTGCCGGGCGGTCCCGCACCGGGCGGTTCAGCGGATCGTGAGCACCGTCGCGGTGTCGTGCACGCCGACCGTGACGTCGAAGTGCTGGTGCAGCATGTCGGTCAGGTAGTCGAGGTCGGCCACGAGGGGTACCGGCAGCATCGCCCGCTGGTCCGGCGCGGCGTGGGTGGCGACCAGCTCGATCCGGTCGGCCTTGAGCAGCCCCCGGGTCAGGAAGGCCGGCAGGTCCTCGGGGAGGAAGCACCGCCACAGGTCGATGTTGACGATCAGATCCAGCGCACCGGCCTTGAACTGCTGGAGCACGGTGCCGAGCAAATGCGAGTTGGTCGGGCCGGGCGGCGCGTCGTGGTCGAAGGTCTGCGAGTCGGGACCCAGATCCATCGTGGACACCCCGTTGCCGACGACCAGCGCGGCGCGGGTGGCCAGCTCCGCGCGCAGCGCGGCGGGCAGCGCCGCCGGCCGCCCCAACCCCTCCCGCCGGTACGCGTCGATGGCCTGGCCGTAGAGCCGGATCCGGCCCAGGTGCCGCCCGAACGTGTTGATCGAGTACAGCACCTCGACGTCGTAGCGCAGGTGCTTGCGCAGCAGGTATTTCATGTTGTCCATCGAGGCGAGCCCGTTGGACGTCTTGCGGAAGTGCGGCAGATGGTAGGACAGCGCCTCGACGTCCAGCTCGAACAGGTCGGGCCGGGCCCCGTGCAGGTGGAAGATCCGGTAGAAGAACTCCAGATCCTCGAACCCCCACTTGACCATCGTCTCGTCGAAACCACCCACCCGTAGGAACGACTTCCGGTCCACCGACGCGTTGTGGGTCAACCCGAGCACCCAGGGCGCGCTGGGGAAGTCCCGGATCCGTTGCGGATGGGAGATGTCCTCCAGCCGGGGGTCGCCACGCTCGGCGTCCAGCATCTCCGCCCCGATCGGCTCGCCCCGGCGCAACGCGTCCGCACCGGCCCAGTCGAGGTCGTACCGCTGACCCAGCAGGACCCCGGGCCGGCCGTCGAGTGCGTCATGGTGGGCCCGGTGCCGGGCCAGCAGGGTGGGGTGCGCCACCGTGTCGGCGTCCAGGAACAGCAGGGTGTCGGCCCGGGCGCGGGCCGCCGCCGCGTTGCGGTTGGCGCTGCGCCCCCGGTTGGCTTCGCTGCGTACGCAGTCGATCCGCAGCCGGTCGGCAAAGCGCTGCGCGACGGTGGTGAGCGGCACGGCCGAGCCGTCGTCGCCGACGATGACCTCGAACTCGTCCGGCGGGAGGGTCTGCCGGGTCAGTGACGCCAGCGTCGTGTCGAGCGCCGCACCGTTGTTGTGGGCGGGGATCACCACGCTCAGCCGGGGCTGGTCCATGGTCGGCATGGGACTCCTTCGAAAACGCCGGCCAGGCCCCCGTCGCGGCCGTCAGCGGGGGGTGCAGTGCGCGGTGATGTAGTCGGCCAGATCGCTGACCGTGGTCATCTGGTCCTCGTCCAGATCCTCCACGTCGATCTGGATCTCCAGCTCGTCCTCGATCTCGAGCAGCAGCTCCAACGCGAGGGAGGAGCTGAGGCCCAGCTCGTCCATCAGCTGGGTCCGTTCGGTGACCGGCACCGGTGGCCTGAGCATCCGGGTCAGCAGCGTGGTCATGCTGTCGACGACCTGCGCGCGCAGCTGCGGCGCAATGGCCGTGTCGGGCTCTGTCACTGGACCCTGCGTTCCACCATGGAGTCATCAGAGCAAACGTGATCGGCGGGTGTCAACGGGTGCGACGATCTTCAGCCGGGGTGCCGCGACACCGGTCCGGTTCACCCGATGAGACCGTGCGCCGTCGCGACGTCGTACGGCGCGTCGCCGGCGAGCGCCACCGCGACCCGGTACCCGCCCGGGGTGGCGACGTCGGTGACCCGGTGCACGCCCGCCGGGTCGCCGCACCGCACCACGTCGTCCCGGTGCACCGGCAGCGCCAGGTGGGGCCAGAGCCGGCCCCCGGCGGCCTTGACCACCGCCTCCTTGCGGGCCCACAGCCGGGCGAACCGGTCGGCCCGGGTGGCGGCGTCGGCCCCCGAGGCGACCTGCCGCGCCTCCTCGGCGGCGAAGAACCGGTGGGCCAGGGCCACCGGGTCCAGCCCCGGCGTCGGATGCTGGATGTCCACCCCGACCGCCCGGTCGCCGCCCACGGCCACCGCGACGAGGTCGTCGGAGTAGGACAGGCTCGTCTGCGGCCCGCCCCGGGGACGGGTCAGCGTCGGCTTGCCGTGCCGGCCCCGACGCCAGCTCAGCCGCTCGGGTGGCACGTCCAGGGCCCGGCCCACCAGCAGGCGCAGTGCGCCGTGCGCCACCGTGAACCGGTCCCGGGTGGCCGGCTGGGTGAGCGCCGCCGCGCGGGCCCGCTCGTCCGCGTCGAGCAGCGCGTGGTGCCGGGCCAGCTCGTCCGGGCCCACCCGGGTCGACACGATCCAGATCCGGACGGCGTCGCGCATGGGCCGTACCCTAACGCCGTCGTGGCCCGCAGGCGTCGTCGCGCTCTCGTCGTCCGGTGGTCGCGCCGTGGTCGCCCTGATCCGCCGTCACCGCCCTCTCGTCGTCGCCACATCGTCACCGCGACCTCGTCACCGTCACGCCGTCACCGCCTTCTCGTCACCGCGATCTCGTCACCGTCACGCCGTTGCCGGCCCGACCGGCGGGCGGCGATTTGTGACGTTGACACGTGCCGATCCCCGTTGCTCTGATGGACCGATGTTCCCGCAGACCGCCGAGGCGCAGGTGCTCGTCCCGTTCGCCGGCCCGGGGGCCGGCACCGCGCCGCTGACCTGGGGTCAACTGGCGATCATGCAGGACATGCGGGAGACCGGGTGGACGCACAACGTCAGCGGCGCGCACCCGGTTCCGGCCGGGGTCACCGTGGCGGAGGTGGCGGCGCAGCTCGGCGACCTGATGAGCCGGCACCCGGCGTTGCGGATGCGGCTGGGCACCGACGAGCACGGCGAACCCTGTCAGGTGGTGTCCGCCGCCGGGGAGGTCGCCCTCGACGTGCTGGACGTCCCGGACGACGCCGACCCGGCCGACGTGGCGAAGTTCGCCTACGAGCTGGGCCACGCCCGGCTGCTCGCCCCCTACGACCTCTACCGGGACTGGTCGGTGCGGATGGCGGTGATCCGGCACCGCGGTGTCCTGGTGCACCGGGTGCTGACCCTCGACCACCTGGTGGTCGACGGCACCGCGACCGCCCTGCTGATGGCCGATCTGGGGCTGGTCGACCTGGCGGCCCGGCGCGCGCCCGATCCACGTACCGTGCAGTTGCTCGACCTCGGCCGGCGGGAGCGCACGCCGCCGCTGCGCCGGGTGAGTGACCGGGCGGTCCGGCACTGGGAGGCGCACCTGCGCACCATCGCGCCGACGACCTTCGGCGAGGTCACCAACCCGGCCGGGCGACACGGCCGGCGGTTCTGGCACGGCCGGTTCAGTTCACCCGCCGCCTACCTGGCGGTGCAGGCCATCGCCCGACGGACCAGGACGGACACCTCCCGGGTGCTGCTCGCGGTCATCGCCGTGGCGGTCGGCCGGGCCACCGGGGCCAGCCCGTTGACCGCGAAGCTCATCGTGGGCAACCGGTTCCGGCCGGGTTTCGCCGAGGCCATCGCCCCGCTGAGCCAGAACGGCGTGCTCACCGTGGACGCCACCGACACCACTGTGGACGAAGTGGTCGTCCGGGCCCGTCGGGCCTCCGTCGCCGCCGGGATGTACGCCTACTACGACCCGGTGCAGCTCGCCGAGGCCAGCGCCCGACTCGACGACGAGCGCGGTTATCCGGCCCGGGTCACCTGCCGGATCAACGACCGTCGGGTGGTGACCCGGCAGGCGGCGGAGGACGGCGCGCGGGCCGAGGAGGTGACCCCGGAGCAGATCCGGCGGAAGGCGGCCGAGACGTTCCTGGTCTGGGACGGCACCCTCGACCACCTGCCCGAGCAGGCGTTCATCACCGTCGAGGACCAGCCGGAGACGATCTTCCTCCAGGTGATCTTCGACCTGGGCTGTTTCACCGAGGCCCAGGCGGAGGCGCTGCTGCGCGGGGTGGAGGAGGTGGCCGTCGAGGCGGCCTTCGACCCGGCTGCCCCGACCCGGATCGCCGGCTGACGGTTCGGGTCAGGTCACCGGTCGACCCGGTCCCAGGTCACCGGAAGCTCCTCCAGGCTGCGTACCACCAGGCCGGGCTTGAAGCGCAGCTCCTCCTCGGGCACGGCCAGGCGCAGGCCGGGCAGCCGGCGCAACAACGCGCCCAGCGCCTCCTGCAACTCCATCCGGGCCAGCGCCGCGCCGAGGCAGTGGTGCGGACCGGCGCCGAACGCCAGGTGCGGATTGTCGACCCGGGTCAGGTCGAGGGTGTCCGCCCCGGCGAACACCGACGCGTCCCGGTTGGCCGAGGCGATCGCCGGGAGCACCGGGGTGCCCGCCGGCAGACACACCCCGCCGAGCTCCACCTCCTCGGTGGTCACCCGGGGCAGCAGCACCCCGTTGTCCCCGAGCTGGATGAAGCGGGACAGCTCCTCGACCGCGCGGGCCACCGCGACCGGGTCGTCGCCGCGCAGCCCGGCCAGCTGCTCGGGGTGCCGGGCCAGCACCAGCAGGAACAGGTTGAGCTGGTTGGTGGTGGTCTCGTGGCCGCCGACGAAGATGCCGGCGGTGACCGAGACGAGTTCCCGTTCGGTGAGGTCGTCGTGGGCGTCCCAGGCGTTGATCAGAGCGCTCATCAGGTCGTCGCCGGGCTCGCGACGACGCTCGACGATCATCTCGCCGAACGCGTCCAGGGCGGCCTGCGGGGCCGCCGGGTCGGCGTCCCAGTCACCGACGAGCGCGTCGGACCACTGCCGTACCCGCTCCTGGTCCTGCTCCGGGATGCCGAACAGCTTGCTGATCACGTAGATCGGCAGCGGCGCGGACAGGTGGGGGATCAGGTCGGCCGGCGGACCCGCCGCCACCATGGCGTCGATCCCCCGGTCGACGAGCGCGGCCACCGTCGGGCGCAACGCCTCCACCCGGCGGACGGTGAACGCGTGCGACACCGCCCGCCGCATCTTGGTGTGCCGGGGTGGGTCCATCCCGATCAGCGAGTCCTCGGCGAGCGAACCCAGCTCCCGGGTCGGGCGGTCGGGCCCGGCCGCGGCGGCCCGGCTGAACCGCTGGTCGGTGAAGACCCGGCGGACGTCCGCGTGCCGGGTGGCCAGATAGGCCGACGCCCCGTCGGGCAGCGCGATGGGCGCCACCGGGCAGGTCTCCCGCAGCCGGGTGTAGTCCGGCGACGGGTGGTAGATGGTGGGAGCCGGAGCGAGCGGGTACGGAATGGGCTCTTGCGTCATCGACGACTCCTAGGGTGGTCCGACAGGCCGGTGGTTCAGCTGCGGGGGCGCGCGGCGAGAGCCACCAGCGCCGGCACCACCTCGGCGGGGGTGGGCATCGCGCGGACCCGGTCGCGCATCAACGCCGCGGACCCGCGCCAGGGGCCGTCACCGACCAGGTGGCCGACCAGCTCGCGGAGCGTGTCGTCGTCGGCCCGCGCGGTGGGCAACCAGGTCCCGGCGCCGGTGAGCGCCAACCGCTCGCCGTTGAAGTGCTGGTCGCTGACCTGCGGCAGGATCAGCTGGGGCACCCCGAGGCCGAGTGCCGTCATCGTGGTCCCCGCGCCGCCCTGCTGCACCAGCGCGGCACAGGTCGGCAGCACCAGCCGCAGGGCCAGCGGGCCGTCGACCAGCCGGACGTTGCCCGGCAACCCGCCCCACCCGGCCTGCTGGGCCCGTTCGACAAGCACGACGACCTCGACGTCCAGCCCGGCCACCACCCGGATGACCCGGGGGAGGTCCAGCCGGTCGCTGAGCCCGGCACCGGCCATCATGGTGCCCGCGGTGACACAGACCCGGGGCCGCTGCGGCGGGCGGTGCAGCCAGGACGGCAGGACCGCCGGGCCGTTGTACGGGACGTACCGGACCGGTTGTCCCGGGCGGGTCGCCGGCACCTGCATCGGTGGTGGCACCGGATCGAGCGTCAGCACGCCGGTGAGGTCCACATCGGTGGCGGCGAGCCCGAACCGGCCGGCGAGCGGGCCGAGCACCTCCTCCGGGTCGAGCCGGAGGGTGACCGAGGAGTCCGGCCCCCACAGGTGCTGCACCCCGGGCACGTCCAGCGCGGCCGCGGCCACCGCGGCGGCGAGGTTGAACGGCTCCCAGACCATCAGGTCCGGCTGCCAGGCCCGACCGAAGGCGACCAGGTCGTCGAGGAGGGCGTCGGCGAACCGGACCACGCCGCCGTCCGCGGTGATCGCCGGCTCCACCGCGTCGACCGGCTCGGCGGCGCGGGTGGCCCCGTCCAGGGCGCCCACCGCACCGATCCGGCCCGCGAACGCCTCGGCGAAGTCGAGATCCGCACCCAGCGGCACCGCCGCCAGGCCGGCCGCGGTGATCGCCGGCACCAGCGCGGGATGACTGGCCACCCGTACCTCGTGGCCGGCCGCCTGGAGGGCCCAACCGAGGGGGACGAGGCCGTAGAAGTGCGACCGCCAGCCCCACGTCGACATCAGAATCCGCAAAGCCGCAGTCAAGTCCGACCCATCCGCGCGCGTCACCGGGCTGTCCTGGTGCACAGATGCTAGGCGATGGATGTCGGTACCCGGAAGATCGCCCGGCGTACCAATGGATATTGACGCCGGCCGCACCGATGGCCGAGTCTTACCGGTGCCCGATGTGGACCGCCGACCGACAGGTGGGTAGCTCGTCATGACCGTCGTCTCCGAGCTGCGGGACTATCCGTTCGCGCCGTTCACCGGTGACCTGCCGGCCGAGTTGCTCGACATGGTGGTGTCCGACCCGGTCAGCCGGGTACGGCTGCCCGACGGCCGGCCGGCCTGGCTGGTGCTCGGCTACCAGGACTGCTGCACGGTCCTGGCCGATCCCCGGTTCTCCCGGCTTCCGCCGGGTGCGACCGCGGCCCCCGACGGGGTCGGCCCGCGCGAGCTGAACATGGACGGTCCGGCGCACGCGGTGGTCCGCCGGGTGGCCAGCCGGGCGTTCACCGCCCGCCGCATCGACACGTTCCGCCCGCGGGTGCGCCGGCTGGTGGACGCGCTGATCGACGACCTGCTCGCCGGCCCCCGCCCCGCCGACCTGGTGGCCGCGCTGGTGGCGCCGCTGCCCGTGTACGTGGTCTGCGACGTGCTGGGGGTGCCGGTCGCCGACCGGCCCCGGTTCTACGGCTGGATCGAGGGCCTCAACTCGGTCACCGCGTACGGCTCGGCCGACGCCGCCACCGCGCAGGCGGAGCTACGGGCCTACCTGGCCGGGCAGTTGGCCGACAAGCGGGTGGACCCCGGCGACGACCTGCTCTCGGCCTGGGTGCTCGGCCGGGACGCGCACGAGCTGGTCGACGCTGAACTGGTGGAGCTGGCGATGGGGGTGCTGCTCGGCGGGCTGGAGATCAACTCCACCAGCGCCGGGATCCGCGCGCTGTTCCAGCACCCCGAGCAGTTGGCGAAGCTGCGGGCCCACCCGGACAAGCTCTCCTCGGCGACCGACGAGATCCTGCGCTACACGTCGGTGAGCAGCATGTTCCGGGTCCAGGTGGTGCAGGAGGACCTGACCCTCGGCGGGGTGGCGATGCGCGCCGGGGACTGCGTGATGGCGATCCCGTGGGCGGGCAACCGCGACCCGCGGGTCTTCCCCGACCCCAACGTCTTCGACATCGACCGGGCGCCGACCACCCCGCACCTCACCTTCGGCTTCGGGCCGCACTTCTGCCTGGGCACCGCGCTGGGCCGGATGCAGGTGGAGCTGTCGATCGGCGAGCTGCTGCGACGGTTGCCGGGGCTGACACCCGCGGTGCCGATCGAGGAGATCCCGTGGCGGCACGACCGGATGAACGGCGGCATCGCGTCGTTCCCGGTCACCTGGTGACCGGGAACGACGCACACCCGGCGGTCGGTGCGCCGGACCGGGCGGTCAGTAGTTGTCCACCGCGTTGACCCGGTCCGGCCAGTAGCGCTGGCCGGGCGCGGCGACGTAGTGGTCCCACCGGGGCGCGTCACCGGTCGGGTGGTCGCCGAGCACGGTGATCCGCTGCCCGCGCCGCAGGCCGTCGTAGTCGTTGATCGCGTAGTGCTGGGTCACCCGGTTGTCCCAGATCGCCACGTCGCCGACCCGCCAGCGGTAGCGGCAGGTGAACTGCGGGCCCTCGGAGAACGCGAACAGATACTCCAACAGCGCGTCGCTCTCGTTGCGGCTCAACTGCGGGATGTGCGAGGTGAACAGCCGGTTGACGTACAACGAGCGGCGGCCGGTCTCGGGGTGCACCCGGACCACCGGGTGTTCGGCCCGGCTGGTGAACTCGGTGCCGATCCGGATGACGTGGACGGCGGTCAACCCGTCGAGCAGGTCGCGCAGCGGCGCGGAGAGCGCCTCGTACACCCGGCACTGGTTGGTCCACATGGTGTCGCCGCCGGTCTCCGGCAGCTGGACCAGGTGCAGGATGGAGGCGATCGGCGGGCTCTGGTGGAAGGTCATGTCGGTGTGCCAGACGTCGACCTTGCCACCGTGCTCGGAATCGATCAGGACGATCTCCGGGTGCCCCTCCAACCGGGGCAGGTACGGGTGCAGCTCGACCTCGCCGAAGCGCCGGCCGAAGGCGATGTGCGCCTGCGGCGTCAACCCGGTCTGGCCGGCGACGAAGACCACCTGGTGCGCGAGCAGCAGCCGGTGCAGGTGGGCGAACCCCTCGTCGGTCAGGGTGTTCAGGTCGATGCCGTGGACCTCGGCGCCCAGGGCGCCCGCAACGAGCCGTACCTCCGGCACGAGGGAAGTGGTCATCGGTGCTTCCTCCGGTCTTGGGCGTGGGGCCCGTCGGCGCATTCTTCCACGGGCGTGAATGGGTTCTCCACCGTCGATGTTGACTCCGTCGCACCGCCCTTGAGAACATTCGGGACCGCCGGACGACGGCCACGGCCATCGTGGACGCGTGGCGTGACGGGGAGGCTGTCCGGGTGACGATCGAGACCTCGACCGATGACGACGCGGCGGCACGGCTCGGCCGGCTGACGGACCTGGCGACCCCGTTCGCGGTGCGCACGGCGGTGACCCTGCGGGTGCCGGAGCGGATCGCGGCCGGCACCACCCGCCTCGCCGAGCTGGCCGCCGGGTGCGACGCCGACCCGGACGCCCTGGGCCGGCTGCTGCGCTACCTGGTGCACCGGGGCGTGTTCGTCGAGCCGTCGCCGGGCGAGTTCGCGCTGACCGACGTCGGTGAACTGCTCCGCGACCGTGACGGCGGCGGGCACGGCGGCTACCTGGACCTCGACGGTCTCGGCGCGCGGATGGACCTCGCCTACACCGGGCTGCCGCACGCGATCCGCACCGGCGGGCCGGGCTACCAGGCGGTGCACGGGCGGGACTTCTGGGCGGACCTGGACGCGCACCCGTCCTACCGGGCCTACTTCGACGCGCTGATGCTCAGTCAGCAGCGGTTCACCGCACCCCAGGTGGCGGCGCTCTATCCGTGGGACCAGGTGGGTCACGTCGTCGACGTCGCCGGGGGCGCCGGCGGGTTGCTGCGGGAGCTGCTCGGCACCCACCCGCACCTGCGGGGCACCCTGGTCGACCGGAGCGAGCCGGTGGCGACGGCGGCCCGGACGTTCGCGGCGCACGGGCTGACCGACCGGGTCGACACCGTCGTCGGGGACTTCTTCGCCGAGCTGCCGGCCGGCGCCGACGTCTACGTGGTGTCCCGGGCGTTGACCGACTGGAGCGACACCCACGCGACGGCGATCCTGCGCCGGTGTGCCGAGGCGGCCGGGAAGACCGGTCGGGTGCTGGTGGTGGAGGTGCTGCCGACCGACCCGTACGTGCCGCACCGGTCGCCGTACGACCTGCAGATGCTGGTGCTGGTGGGTGGCCGGGAGCGGGATGTGGCCGACCATGTGGCGCTGGCCTCGGCGGCGGGTCTGGCACCGGTCGGGACCTATCGCGGCACCGACGGACTGACCCTGTTGGAGTTCGCGGCGGACGCCTGATCCGGCGGCCGGTGATCCGACGTTCGTACCGAATCCCGTCGATCGGTGTGACGCACGGTGAGCAGGTCAGCGGATTTCTCTGGGCATCAACCGATTTGATGGTGAATTGGTTCGTGACATTCGTGTTTCTCCATCGGGAGGGCGGTTTTCCGATGGTTGTTCAGGGCGGGACCGGCAGGTAACGTCTCGCGTGGCGGCTGGGCCGAGCCTTTGCGAAAGGGTCGACACGCTATGACGGTTACTGGCTTTACTCGATTTCCGCCCTTTATCGACGACCTTGCCCGTAGTGAATCGGGGCGGCTGCTGCACGCGGAGTTCGAGCGTCGGTGGCCGGAGACGGCCGACCAGTTGGTCGGGATCGCCCGGTACGCCCTGCTGCCGGCGGGCAAGCTGCTCCGTCCGATGATGACGCTGCACGCGGCGGAGGCGGTGGGCGGGTCGCCGTCCGACGTCCTGCCCGCCGCGCTGGGGATGGAGTACCTCCACGTCGCGACGCTCGTGCACGACGACATCATCGACGCCGACACGCTGCGGCGGGGCCGCCCGGCGGTGCCGGTCGCCTTCGGTATCCCCAGTGCCATCGTGGTGGGCGACCACCTCATCTTCACGGCCTTTCAGTCCATTGTGGAATGCGGTGCGGCGGTGCCCCCCGGACACGTCGCCGCCGCCGTCGCGGCCCTGGCCGAGGCGGGCCGGGACCTGTGCCGGGGCCAGATGCTCGAAACGCAACTGGTCGGCGACCTGGACGCGGGCGCCCGGCACTACCGGGAGATGATCCGGTTGAAGACCGGCGCGCTGTTCCGCGCCGTGTGCCACGTCGGCGCGCTGCTCGGCGGCGCCGACCCGCAGCTCGCCGCCGGCCTGGCCCGCTACGGCGAACACCTCGGCATCGCCTTCCAGATCCGCGACGACCTGCTGTCCTACGTGGCCACTCCGGAACAGACCGGCAAGCCGGCGACCAGCGACCTCAACAACGGCCGACCGACCCTGCCGCTGCTGCTCGCCTACGACGCGGCCACCGACACCTCCAGAGTGGAGCTGATGGCGGTGCTGCACCGGCGCGGCGCCGGCCCGGGGGACGTCGAGTGGGTCGCCGGCCTGCTCGACGAGGTCGACGCGGTGCAGGGCGCCCGGCGGCAGATGGCGGAGCACGCCGAGCGGGCCCTGGCGGAGCTGACCGCGCTCGCCCCCTCCGCCAGCACCGACGTGCTCACCGGCATCGCGCACTGGATGACGAGCGAGACGGCGTGAGCACAGCCGGCGCCGTACGCGCGCTGCGGGCCCACGTCGAGACCTGGCGGCCGTACACCCTCTGGTATGTCGGGCTGGTCGGGCTCGCCGGAGCGGCCCTGGCCGACGGCCCGCACCACCCCTGGTTGCTCGCGTCGGCCTGGGCCGCTCCGACCGCCGGCTGGCTCGGCGGCCACTACCTCGGCGACTACTTCGACCGGGAACTCGACGCCGGCAGCAAGCCGCACCGGCCGATCCCGTCCGGCCGGCTGGGCGCCCGCACGGCATCGTGGTGCGGCGGCATCTGCTTCGCGGTCCTCGCGCTGCTGGCGGTGCTCGGCGGGTGGGGCACCACCTCGGCCGCGGTGCTCGCCGCGTTCGGCATCGTCGCCTACAGTCGCTGGTGCAAGGCGCGCGGTATCGCCGGGAACCTGGTCCGGGGCGCGCTCGGCGCGATCGCCCTGCTCTACGGGGCGCTGACCGTCGGGCTCTCTGCGGACCCCGGGTCGACGGTGCCGGTGCTGCTCGCGGCGATGGTCGCGTTCTGGTCGCACGACACGATGTCCAACCTGGTCGGTGCGCTGCGCGACATCGACGGGGACCGGGCCGGTGGCTACCGCACGCTGCCGGTACGCCGGGGTGCGCCGTTCGCGGTCCGCACGGTGCTGGCGCTCTACGCCGTGACCGTCGTCGCCGCGCTCACCGCCGGGCTGCTGGCCGGGCCGGCCGGCCGGGTCGGCTACCTGGCCACGCTGCTGGTCGTCCTGGTCCTGGGGGTCGTCGCGTTGACGCCGCTCGTGACGCACCGCGCCGACATGCCCGTCGTGGTGGCGTTGCGGGCGCACTCCGTCCTGGTCGTCGAGCGGGTGGTGCTGGCCTCGGCCCTGGTCGGGCTGCGGCTCGGCATCGGCATGCAACTGCTGCTGGTGCTGCCGATGGTCGGGTTGACCTGGTGGGCCCAGCACCTGATGCGCGCCCGGCACGAACTCGGCACCGGGCGACCGGCGCTGGCCCTGGCCACCCCCCGCCGCGCCGCCCTGGAGGACGTGTCATGACCACTGTGCCCACCGAGGCTCTCGACGGGGCCATCAGCAACGGCGCCGAGGCACTGCTGCGCCGGCAGCGCCCCGACGGGGTCTTCGGCGACGACCCGCCGGCCTCGGTGCTGGGCACCGCGGGCACGGTCGCCGCCCTGCACGCCGCCGACCCGGTGGGCAGCGCCGACCTCGTCGACGCCGGCACCGGATGGCTGCGCCGGCAGCAGCACGACGACGGCGGCTGGGGTGGCGTGGTGGGGGCCGACAGCGAGGTCGTCGCCACCGCCGTCGCAGTCGCGGCACTGGCCCTGACCGCGCCGGAGGCCAGCGCCGAGGCGATCGCCGCCGGCCGGGCCCGGCTGGCCGCGATGGGTGGCGTCGACACGGTGACCGACCCGGCCATCTCGCTGCTCTGCCGCCAACTGCTCACCCTGGCCGGGATGACCGCTGAGGCCGGTCCGCTGCGTCGGCTGCCGTTGGAGATCGTGCTGTTCGACCGGGTCCGCCGGCAGCGCCTGTCGTTCCGCACCGCGCCGTTCATCGGGCTGGCCCTGATGCAGGCGGACCTACTGCCCACCGGCCGGCTGCGCCGGGCCACCCTGCGTCGGGCCCGCCCGGCGGCGCTGCGGCTGCTGCGCGCGATCTACGACCACGAGGGCCGTACCGGCGCGTTGAGCGAGGACCCGTGGCCCGCCGCCCTGGTGCTGCTCGGCCTGGCCCGCTCGGGCGAGGCCCCGGACATCGCGGCGGCCGTCGTCGGCTGGCTGCGTCGCGCGGTCCGCCCCGACGGCGCCTGGGACGCGGTGACCAACCTGGACCTGACCCGCTCCGGGTACGCGGTGACCGGGCTGATCGCCGCCGGTTACGCCGCCGACCCCCGGCTGGGCCCGACCCGGGACTTCTTCCACGCCACCCAGAAGCCGGCCGCGTTCACGGTGCTGGACGTGCCGCCGGGCGGGTGGAGCTACTCCAACGTGGGCGGCTGGCCGGTGACCCTGGAGTCCGCCGAGATCCTCGCGGCGCTCGCCGGCTATCCCGACGCCGCCGCCGATCCGGTGCTGTGCAGCGGCCTGGCCTGGCTCGTCGGCCGGCAGGACACCCGGGGCTCGTGGAGCCTGTGGGTGCGCGACACCAAGCTCGCCAACGACGGGCCCTGCCCCGCCATCACCAGCCAGGCCGTGCTCGCCCTGCACGAGGCCGGCCGCCCCGACGACGACCCGGCGGTGGCGTCCGCCGCGGCCTGGCTGCTGACCGCCCAGCGGCCCGACGGCACGTTCGAGAACCTCTGGTACCGCGACCACACCTCGGGCACGGCCGTGGTGGTGGCGGCGCTGTCCCGGGTCGGGCACGCCCGGCACGACGTGGTCCGTCGGGCGGCCGGCTGGCTGCGCGACACCCAACTGCCGGACGGGTCGTGGGGGCCGGGCGACGGCACCGCCGGGTCGGTCGAGGAGACCGGCTGGGCCGTCCAGGGGTTGTTGGCCACCGGTGACCCCGGGCACGCCGACGCGGTCGACCGGGGGGTCGGCTGGCTGCTGGCCTCGGTCGGGCCGGACGGCGGCTGGCCACCCACCCGGGTCTGCAACTACATCCGTCACCACCTGCGCTACCCCAACGCGGTGATCACCCAGGCCGTCGCGCTGCGGGCGCTCGGTGAATACCGGCGTGCCATCGCCGGGCGGGCCGGCGTCGCGCCCGGCGCGGTCGCCCGATGAGCGCCGACGTCGTCGTGGTGGGGGCCGGCGCCGGTGGCCTGGCCGCCGCCCGGGCGCTCGGCGCACGCGGGCTGCGGGTGCTCGTGCTCGACCGGCAACGCACCCCCGCGTCGATCGCGAAGGGCGAGATCCTCCAACCCGAGACGGTACGCATCCTCGACGGCTGGGGCGTGCTCGACGCCCTGCGGGCCACCGGCGCGTGCCCGGTCGACCAACTGGCCATCCGCGACCCGCACGGCAGCCCGTTGCTCGCCCTCGACTACCGCACCCTGCCGGGGCGGCACCGGCAGATCCTCTGCGCCGACTACGGCGACCTGCGCGGCGTGCTCGCCGACGGGCTGCCCGCCGCCGTCGAGATCCGTTGGGGGCAACGGGTCACCGGCCCGCTGCGCGCCGCCGACGGCCGGGTCACCGGGGTCCGGTTCACCGGCCGCGACGGCGAGCAGGAGATCCGGGCGGCGCTGGTGGTCGCCGCCGACGGGATGTCCTCGCCGCTGCGCAAGGCCGTCGGCATCGACGTCGAGCGGCGGGAGTACCCGCACGGCCTGGTGGCCTTCGACGTGACCGGGGTGGAGGTGGCCGACGAGGTGTCGGCCTACCGCACCGACCGGGGGCTCTGCCTGGTCTATCCGCTGCCCGGTGGGCGTTGCCGGCTCTATGTCCAGGTGACCCCGGACGAGTTCCGGGGCCGCAGCGCGGCCGACCTGGCCGACTGGTGTGACCGGCTGCTCGCCGAGGTGCCCGCGATCCGGCCGCTGGGGACGGCGCTGCGGGCCAACCTGCACCGGCGGCAGCTCCTCGCGGTCTACCGGCTGCGGGCGGCGCGGTTGACCGTGCCGGGGCTCGCCCTCGTCGGCGAGGCCGCCCACGCGGTGCACCCGATGGCGGCCCAGGGCGTCAACAGCTCCCTCACCGATGCCGAGACCCTGGCAGCCACCCTCACCGCCACCGGTGACCGCCCGGACGACGCCGGGGTGGACCGGGCGCTGCGGGACTTCGACACCGCCCGCCGCCCCCACCTCGACCACGTCGCCACGGTCAGCCACAACGCCGCCCGCATGATCACCAGCGTGTCGGGGCTGCCCCGGCTGCTCGGGGCGCGGATGATGCGGCGCACCGCGGCGAACCCCCGGCTACTCGGGCTGACCGCCGGCAACCTGTCCGGCACGAACGTCCGGCCGCTGTCCCTGGTCGACCGGATGTACCAGCTCGGCGTGCTCGCCGACCGGCACGCCCATTCGCCCGTCCCGGCCCCGCAACGAAGTGAGCGACGATGAGCACTGCGACCACGGTCGGCACCCAGCCGCCGGCCGACCTGTCGATGAACGAGACGCCCTACCCGCCGTTGCCGAGCATCCGGCGGATCGTCGAGAACGGGGCCGGCGCGCTCCAGCGGTATCCGGACCGTACCTCGTCGGCCCTGGTGGGCGCGTTGTCGGCGCGGCTGGGCGTGGGGCCGGAGGCGATCCTCGTCGGGCCCGGCTCGGCCGGGCTGTGCCAGCACCTCGTGCAGGCCCTCGGGCCGAAACCGGAGGTGGTCCACCCGGCGCTGTCCTTCGAGGGCTACCCGCTGATCATCCGCAACGTCGGGGCCCGGGGCGTGCCCGTGCCGATGGACGGCTACCGCCACGACCTGCCCGCGCTGGCCGCCGCCGTGACCGACCAGACCCGGTGTGTGCTGCTGTGCAACCCCAACAACCCGACCGGGGCGGTGCTGCACCGCGACGAGATCGAGGACTTCCTGGCCCGGGTCCCGGCCGACGTGCCGGTCATCATCGACGAGGCGTACCGGGAGTTCGTCACCGATCCGCAGGTGCCCGACGGGATGGACCTCTACCGCGCCCACGGCAACGTCTGCGTCCTGCGGACCTTCTCCAAGGCGTACGGGCTGGCCGCGCTGCGCGTCGGGTACGCGGTGGTGCCACCCCGGGTGACGCCGCTGGCCGCGATGACGGGCGCGGTGTTCTTCCCGAACAGCCTGGCCCAGGCGGCGGCGGTGGCGAGCCTGGACGAGGCGGTCACCCCCGAGCTGACCCGGCGCTGCGCCGAGCTGGCGGTGTCGCGTAGCCGGCTGATCGACGACCTGCGCGGCCTCGGCCTCACCGTGGCCCCCAGCGAGGCGAACTTCGTCTGGCTGCCGCTGGCCGAGCGGGCGACGCCGTTCGCCGACCGGGCCCGCGAGGCCGGCATCCTGGTGATGGCGATCCCCGGCGCGGGGGTGCGGATCACCGTCGGCACGGGCGAGGCGAACGCCCGGCTGTGTGCCTTCGTCCGGACCGCCCTGGCCGCCGGGCTCTGACCAGCCGGCGCGGGGTGGTCACCGGTCGGGTCGCCCCTCGCCTGTCGGGCCGGAGTCGTCACCGGTCGGGTCGCCCGTCGCCTGTCGGGCCGGAGTCGTCACCCGTCGTCCGCGGTGGCGGCGTCCTCCCAGGTGACCAGGCAGAGGTAGCGCAGGTCGGGGTCGTAGTCGGCGGCCACCACCGGCCGGGACCGGCCCGGCTGGTCGGTCAGCCGGCCCAGTAGGGTCCACCACAGGCCGGTGGTCGGCTGTCCCGGCGGCGTGACGGTCACCCCCTCGACGGGGTGCGCCGGCCAGGCCGCGGCGAGGTCGGCGCTCAGCACCACCCGGACGTCGGGACGCCCGGCCGCCAGCGCGGCCAGTTCGGACGCGGCCAGCGCGGCGACCTCGTCGGCCGCCACGTCCGGGTGCTGGCGGACGACGCCCAGCCGGGCCGAAGCGCCCACGACGTCCCCGGTGGACCCCGCCGGACCGGCGGAGTCGGTGCCCGGCCCCACCGGGAGGCCCGCCGGCTCCGCTGCGGTGGCAGCGTCGGGCGGCACCGGGTGCGCGCCCGGTGCGGCAGTGTCCTGCCCGGTGGTGCGGAACAGCAGGGCGACTCCCTGGTGCCGGGCCGGGCCGGGGGTCGACGTGGCGTAGGGCAGGACGGTCTGCTCGACGGCGATCAGCAGGAACCGCCGGCAACCGCCGGACGCCGCGTACGCGTGTGCCAGCCGCAGTGCGCTGAAGGCCGCCGCCGAGCCCTGGTCGCAGACGGCGAACGACAGCGGGGTCCCCGGGCAGACGTGGCTCAGATAGGTGGCGGTGGCCCGGCCGGGCAGCATGTCGTGTCGGGAGAACGCCAGGACGAGCAGGTCCACCGGTTCGTCCGGCGCGAGGAGCGCCCCGATCAACGCCTCGGCCATCTCCGCGTAGGACTGCCCCAGCGACTCGGACGCCGTGTCGAACAGGCCGGCCGGCACCTCCCGCCCGTCCTGTCGGGCCAGGTCCGTCAGGTAGCGTCGGGACCGGTCCCGGTGGACCGGGTCGTGCAGCAGCGCGGCCGGTCCGGGAAAAGCCTGCCGGGCGGCCCGGATCAGGTGCAGGTCGGTCGACGGGGCTGCCGGCACGGCTCTCCTTCCTCACCCCGGTCGGCGCGCACCGACCGGGTCCCTGCGGCACGTGGTCAGTGGGCGAAGACCATCGCGGCGAAGGTCGCGCCGTCGCCGGCCCCGACGGCGGCGACCAGGTAGCGGTCACCCGGGCGCAGCAGGCCGCGTTCGCGTGCCGTCAGGTAGTTGGCGAACGCGTCCGCGCAGAAGACGTGGCCGGTCTCCGGGACGTTGTCCAGCAGCACCCGGTCGCGGGGGAGCCCGATCAGCCGACACAGCCGGTGCCAGGTCACGACGTTGACGTTGTGCGGCAGGACCAGCCGGATGTCGTCGAGGGCCACCCCGGCCACCGTCAGGGCCCGCCCGATCACCTCGGCCAGCGCCGGCCGGTACTCGCGCTGGAACTGGGCGCCGGACGCGCCACCGGCGACGTCGAACTCGCCCCGTTGCGCGCACGCGTAGCCGAGCAGCCGGTCCCGGGGCCCGTCGGCGCTGACCAGGCACGCGGACGCCCCCTCGCTGAAGACCGAGGTCTCCGGGATGAACTGGGCGTCCCGGGTGAACGCCTTCTCCCCGGTGAGGACCAGCGCCAACGGACCGTCGTCCGGCCCGTGCCGCCCGGGTGGTTCGGCGGCCAGGAGCCGGCCGGCCATCTCGATCGCGAGCAACGCGCTGGCACAGGACTGCTGGGTCAGGGTGAAGGCGACCGCATGACCGAGCCCCAGCGCGCGGCAGACGTCGTGCAGCGGGTTGACCGGGTACGGCGTGACGACGGGGAACGCCCGCCCGTACAGGACGAACCGGACCCGGTGCTCCTGCCCGCGCAGGGCGGTGAGCCCGGTCGCGGCGTGCCGCAGCAGGTCGGGCAGCGACAGGTCGGGATCGCGGCGCACCTGGTCCAGACCGTGGAACCGGCGGAACAGCCGGACCTGCATGTCGGTCAGTTCCAGCGGGCCGGCCAGGCTCTCGATCGGGACCCGGCGCTGGGGAAGGTGGACCGAGACCGCGTCGAGCGCCGTCATGCCGACCGGGCGACAACCACAGTGGACGATGCCACCGTCCCTACGTCGTCGACCACCACGCGCTGAATCCCATCAGCGGCGTCCGCCGCTGTCAACGCGTGCGTGCCACAATATCGACGTGGCCCGCTTCCTGTTCGTCGTGCTGCCGGTGGCGTCCCATCTCAACGCCCCGCTCGCCATCGGCCAGGCGCTCCAGGCGGCCGGGCACGAGGTGGCCTGGTGCGGGCCCCGCAGCGACCTGCGTCCGCTGATCGGCCCCGACGCGACGCTCTACCCGACCGGCAAGCGCTACTTCCGCAACGGCGGCGACACCGGCATGGCCTCGGTGCGCAGCCTCTGGGAGGGGCACGTGCTGCCGGTCAACCGGTTCATCCGCGACGCCGCCGACCAGGCCGTCGCGGACTACCGGCCGGACGTCGCCGTCGTCGACCAGTACGCGATGGCCGGTGCGCTGGCCGCGCACCGGCACGGGGTGCCGTGGGCCACCTTCTGCGTCGGCACCCTGGAACTCACCCCGCCGACCCGGGAACTACCCGAGTTCGACGAGTGGGTACGCAGCCAGCTCACCCGGGTCTGGGCGCTGACCGACCTGCCGGTCGACGAGACGATCGACCTGCGCTTCTCGCCGTACCTGGTGATCGGCCTGACCAGCACGGCGTTGACCGGCACGACGCCGCTACCGGCGCGGTGCGTGTTGACCGGCCCGGCCCTGGGCCACCGTCCCGACGCGCCGGCCTTCGCCTGGGACGCCTGGGACCCGGCCCGCCGGCACGTCCTGGTGACCGTCGGGACGATGGCCGAGCACCTGGCGCGGGACTTCTTCCAGCGGATACTGGCGGCCACGGCGCCGCTCGCCGACCAGGTGCAGGTGGTGCTCACCGCCTCGGTCGACGTGCTGCCCGACCCGCCCGCGCACGTGCTGGTCGCCCCCCGGGTGCCGGTGCTGGAGCTGATGCCCCACCTCGACGCGGTGGTCTCCCACGGCGGGCTGGGCACGGTGACCGAGGCGCTGGCCCACGGCGTCCCGGTGGTCGTCGCGCCGATCCGGCACGACCACCCGATGGTGGCCCGGCAGGTGACCGACGCGGGCGCCGGCATCGAGGTCCCGTTCGGGTCGGCCACCCCGGCGGAGCTCACCGCCGCGCTCACCGCCGTGCTCGACGATCCGGGCCACCGGGCGCAGGCCCGCCGGGTCGGTGAGTCGTTCGCCGCCGCCGGTGGCGCGGTCGCGGCGGCCCGGCACCTGGCCGCCCTGGCCGGTGGACCCATCGACCATTGTCCTACGGGTACGGCCACACTAGCCTGACCTGACGCACCCGCGCGGGGGTCGCCGTCCATGGACGACACCGACGTGGCCCGGCGTCGTCGCCGCACGAGGAGGCTCGATGATCGAGGCCACCGGCCTCCGTAAGTCCTACCGGGTCGGGCGTGGTCGCAGCGCCAGCACCGTCGAGGCGGTGCGGGGGGTCGACTTCGCGGTGGGGCGCGGCGAGATCGTCGGCTTCCTCGGGCCCAACGGCGCGGGCAAGTCCACCACCATGAGGATGCTGGCCACGCTGATCCGGCCCGACGGGGGCCGGGCCACGATCGCGGGTGTCGACCTGTTGCGGACCCCCGCCCAGGTCCGCCGGCAGATCGGCTTCGTGGCCCAGGCCAGCGGCACCTACGAGGACTCGACCGCCCGCCGTGACCTGGTGCTCCAGGCCCGGTTGTACGGCTTCGGCAAGGCCGAGGCGCAGCGCCGGGCCGAGGCGGCGATCGGGGCGTTCCAGCTCGACGACTTCGCCGACCGCCGGATCAGGACGTACTCCGGTGGGCAGCGGCGGCGGCTCGACGTCGCGCTCGGGGTCATCCACTCACCCCAGGTCATCTTCCTCGACGAGCCGACCGCCGGGCTGGACCCGCCCAGCCGGGTCCGGATGTGGCAGGAGGTCCGGCGGTTGCGTGCGGAGGGGATGACCGTCTTCCTCACCACGCACTACCTCGACGAGGCCGACACCCTGTGCGACCGGGTGTCCATCATCGACGGCGGTCTGATCGTCGCCGAGGGCACCCCGTCGGATCTCAAGCGGGAGATCTCCGGGGACGTGGTGGCGGTCGACCTCACCCGGGCCGACGTCGTGGACGACGCCGTCGACACCGATCTCCCGGTGGCCACGAAGCTGCTGGCCGAGCAGCCGTACGTGCGCTCGTCGGAGGCCGTCGACGGGACCCTGCGGCTCTATGTGGACAGTGCCGCGACGGCCATCCCGCAGATCATGCGCACCCTGTTGGGCCGGGGGATCGAGCCCGGGGCGATCGAGGCCCGCCGCCCCAGCCTCGACGACGTCTTCCTGGCCAAGACCGGCCGCTCGCTCGAGGAGTGACCGCCGGTGCGAGAGGAGCCGCAGTGAAACTGGTCCGCGACACCTGGCTGATCTTCCAGCAGGAGGTCGGCCTGATGGTGCGCAACCCGGTGATGGTGGCGTTCAGTCTGGCCCAGCCGATCACCTACCTGGTCCTGTTCGCCCCGTTCCTCAAGGTGGTGATGGTCGACCAGGGCGCCTCCTCGTACGCGGACGCCTACCGCATCTACGTGCCCGGACTGTTCGTGGCGATGGGCCTGTTCGGTGGGCTGTTCGCCGGTTACGGGCTGCTGAGCGCCCTGCGCGCCGGCATCATCGACCGGTGCCGGGTGACCCCGGTCAGCCGTACCGCGCTGCTGCTGGGCCGGGCCCTGATGCACGTCTGCCTGAACGTGGTGCAGGCGGTGATCATCACGCTGGTGGCGCTGCCGTTCGGGTTGCGGGTGCACCTGGGCAACCTGCTCATCTCGTATGCCCTGCTGGCGGTGATGGTGCTGCTGAGCACCTCGATCTCGTACGACATCGCGCTGTTGGTGCGCAACGAGAACAGCCTCGGCGTGCTGGTCAACACCGTCGGTCAGCCGATCTCGTTGCTCGCCGGGGTGCTCATCCCGCTCGTGCTTGCACCACTGTGGATCCAGCGGGTCGCGTTCTGGAATCCGTTCGCCTGGGCGACGAACGGCATGCGGGCGCTGTTCAACGGTCAGATCGGCCAACCCGTGGTGTGGCAGGGCGCGCTCATCATGATCGGGCTGGCGGCGGTCAGTCTGGTCTGGTCGTCGCACCTGTTCAACCGCGAGGTCTCCTGACGGCTGCGGTTCGCGGTCCGACGCCTGCGGTTCGCGGTCCGACGGCTGCGGTTCGCGGTCTGACGGCTGCGGTTCGCGGCCCTGCCGGGGCGGATCGTGGCCTGCGACGGGCGGATACCGGGCCGGCGTACCCAGGATTGATGTTGGCCATTGTCTGCCGGTGGTCCGCGCTCTAGCCTGAGCGTGTCCCAGATCGGCCGTCGCGCCGGGGTGCGGCGACCGTGAGCGTGTCAGGGTGAGGAGACAACTCGTTGGGTGCCGACAACTTCCGGGCGACGCTGGCGGCCGACATGGAGCTGGGGGCCGGCAACGTCCTGCTCCGGCTGGCCGAGCACGGTGCCGACCCGGACATGCCGCGGGTGACCTTCGACGTCGACGTGGACGGGATTCCGGCCTGGACGCCGTTGTCGCTGGCCACCCTGACCAACCGGGTGGCCGCCCGGGCGGACTGGTTCCGGCGACGGGGCATCGGCCGGCGCGACCCGGTCGCGGTCTATGTGACGTCCGCGCCCGACGTGTTCCTCAACTTCCTGGCCCTCAACTGGCTCGGTGCGATCCCGGCCCTGATGAACGGCAACATGCCGATCGAGTTGGCGGCCGAGTTCATCCGACGGCTGCGCGGCGTCGGGGTCGTCATCGACGCCGACCACGCCGCGCTGCGCGAGCACGACCTCGGGGTGCCGATCCTGGGCGACGCCGCGGAGACCGGCACCGGCGATCCCGACCAGGCCCCACCGCACTACCGCCACCACCCCGAGGACCCGGTCGCCATCACCCACTCGTCGGGCACCACCCGGGTGCCGGCCGCGATCGCCCACTCGCACCACGGGCTGTTCGCCGCCATCCGGGCGGTCCGGCTCACCGAGTCCCGCCCGTACGGCGAGGTGCGGGAACTCTCCGTCCTGCCGGCCGCGCACACCGCCGGCATCATCACCGTCAACCAGGCGCTCTGCAACGGTTACCAGCTGCTCTACCTGTCGGCGCAGGGTGGCCCGTTCGCGCGCAGCGCCGAGACGATCATCGACGCCATCGAACGCTGGCGGCCGACCGGCGTCTTCGGCTTCGCGGTGACCTGGTCGGAGCTGGCGCGGTACGACCTGACCACCCGTGACCTGAGCTCGGTGCGCAACTGGTTCAACACCGGGGACTGCGCCCACGAGTCACATGTCCGGCGGCTGGTCGCCGTCGGCAGTCACCCGGCGTACACCCGGGACGGCATGGTCGACGTGCCCGGTTCCAAGTTCGTCGACATGCTCGGCTCCACCGAGATGGGCCACGGCGCGTTCCGGATCAGCCACCGCCTCGGCAGCGACCGCTACGACCGCTGCGTCGGCAAGCCGTACCCGTTCGCGCAGATCGCCCTGCTCGACGTGACGACGGGCGAGGAGGTCGCCGAGGGGGAGGTGGGCCACGTCGGGCTCAAGTCACCGACGCTGGCGATCGGGTACTGGAACGACTCGGTCAACACCTACCGCACCCGGCTCAACGGCTACTACCTGACCGGCGACCTGATGTACCGCGACCCGGAGGGCAACTACCACCATGTCGACCGGGCCAGCGACGCGGTCGACCTGGGTGACGGCAACTGGCTTTACACGGCGCTGTCCGAGGAGCGCATCCTGAAGCACTGCCCGGACGTGCGTGACTGCACCGTCATCGCGGTCCAGGAGGCCGACGAGGGCACCGTGACCGAGGTGCTGCTCCTGCTCGCCGGGGACGCCGATCCGGCGCTCGACCGCGCCGACCAGGTCCGCGCCGCGCTCGGACCGGTGGTCGGCGGGACGCTCCGGCGGGTGGTCACGGTGCCCGACGACGGCGTGGTGATGGGTCCGACCGGCAAGGTCCGCAAGTTCCTGATGCGCCAGCGGCTGCTGGCCGACGCCGGGGCACCCGCGACGGGCTGACGGCTGCGCACCGGTCGCTCGGCGGCCGGCTGCGCCCTGGTCGGTTCTGCCGGGCTGCGCTCCGACCGGTCGCGACGGGCTGTCTGGGTGCCGGCGTTCCGGCGGCCGGTCCGGGCTGCCTCCGGCGCCAGGTGTCCCCGGCAGCCGGCTGCTCTGCTGCCTGCCACTCCTCACTGCGGCGGCCGTCCCGTGCCGTCCCGTGCCGTCCCGTCCCGTGCCGTCCCGATCCGATCCGACCCGACGTCAGGATGCGCAGACAGCGTTATGCCGCGCCGTCATATTCATGACGGTGCGGCATAACGCTGTCCACGACAACCACTCCCAGGCCGGTCGGCTCCGGGAGTTCGGGCCGCAGCTGCGGCCCGTCGGTAGGTCCGCCGGACCGGCGACCGCCCCCCGCCGGGTCGACCAGCGGCCGCCACACCGGACTGACGACGTCCCCCGGGCGGGTCGGTCAGTGACCGTCACCCCGCCGGGTCGGCCGACCGGTCAGTCGGTCGTCCCGGCGGGTCAGTTGACCGGCGGGTCAGTCGACCGGCGGGGCCTACCGGGCCCCGCCGGTCGGCGTCACCGCAGTCGGGACTCGATCGCCTCGATGATGCGGGGGCGGAGTTCGGCGGCCCGGATCACCGCGTCGACCGAGCCGACCTCCACCGCCCGCTGGATGTTGTGCACCCGGTCGAACTCCGCTGCCACCTCGCCGAGCTTCTCCGCGCGTACCGCCGAGCGGATCTCGTCGAGTTCCGCGGTCGACGCGGCCCGCTCGGTGCCGGTGGCCGCCGCCACCCGTGCCTCCAGGTCACGCACCCGAAGGTCGGCAGCGGTACGGGCGTTGACGTCACCGGAGAACACCACCGCCGCCGCCGGGGCGCCGCCGAGCACCGAGGCGAACGAGCCCTCCAGCGCCAGCACGGTCATGTTCGGGTTCAACGCCTTGGAGAAGACCACGAACGCCCCGCCGTGGTACCGGGAGATCACGCAGAACACGATGGGCCCACGGAAGTTGACGATCGCCCGGCCGATCTCGGCGCCGTACTCCAGTTGCAGCTTGCGCATCGACTCGGGCGAGCCGTCGAAGCCCGACAGGTTGGCCAGCACCACCAGCGGCCGGTTGCCGCTGGACGCGTTGATCGCCCGCGCGGCCTTCTTGGAGGAGCGGGGGAACAGCGTGCCCGCGGTGTAGGTGTCCGGGCCGTCGGTGGGCGGGAAGCCCCGCCGGGGAACCGACCGCGACTCGATGCCGAGCAGGCAGACCGGGATGCCGCCGAGGTGGACGTCCTGCACCACCGCGGTCTCCGCGTCGGCCATGCCCGCCCACCGCTCCAGCACCGGGTGGTCCTGGTCGGCGAGCGCCCGCATCACCGTACGGATGTCGAACGGCTTCTTGCGGTCCGGGTTCGCCGTGGCCGAGAAGATCTCGCCGACGGTGGTGAAGTCGCTGCCGGCCACGGTGTGCGGGAAGGTGGAGACGTCCCGGTCGGCCGGGTCGGCGGTGGTCGCCCGGCGCGGGGCGTCCTCTCCGGGCGCGACGTACGTGTGGTCGTAGTACGACATCAGCACGTCCCGCGCGGCCGTCAGGTTGGGCGCCCAGTACTGCGCCTGCCCGTTCGGGCCCATCACCCGGTCGTAGCCGCCGATGCCGAAGTTGTCCTCGGCGGAGACCCCACCGGAGAAGTCGAGCGACTGCTTGCCGGTGAGCACCATCGCGGACTCCGGCGTCATCACCAGGATGCCCCGGGTGTGCATGAGCATCGTCGCCTCGGCGTTCCAGTACGGCTGGGCGCCCACGTTGATCCCCGCGACGACGATGTTGATCTCGCCGCCGTCCTGGGTGAACTCGACGATCCGCTTGAGCGCCGCCGCCACCCAGTCCATGTTCTCGGTGCCGGAGCTCATCGAGATCCGCGCGCCGGCCGACAGGGCGTACCACTCCAGCGGCACCTGGAGCCGCTCGGCCAGGTCCAGGGCGGCGATCACCCGCCGGCACTCGGCCTCGGAGAGCGCGCCGAGCGACTTGGTCGGGTCGCCGAGCAGCACCACCCGGGTGACGCCCTGCGGGTGCCTCGGGGTCGGCGTGGAGACCACCCCCGCGACGATCGCCGCCGTGTTGCGCCCCCGGGGCCGGTCCACCGGCACCAGCGCGTGGTCGCCGTCGAGGTCGTGCTCGACGAACTGGCCGAGCAACCCGGTCAGCTCGTACGGGTAGACCGTGTTGCGGCTGCTCGCGCGCAGCACCTTCAGCCGGTAGTCGTCGAGCGGCTCGACCGGGTCGACCGGCGGCTCGCCCATGGTCAGTTCGGCCCCGCCGGTGGCGTCGAAGGAGATCCGCACCGCGACCTTGGTCAGCTCGCCGGTGCGGCGGTCGCGCTGCCGCGCGATGAACAGGATCTCCTCCAGCCCGGCGCCCACGGTCGTCGGGCGGACCCGCCCGGCGATCATCTCCATCTCCTCGCGGGTCAGGTCGCTCGGCGGCCAGACGTAGATCACGATCCGGTTGGTGTGGAAGCGGGTCTTGGACGGGCGGCGGGTCTGCGCCCGGCGGATCGAGTCCAGGCAGGTGGCGACGATGTCCTCGGCCGTCGGCAGGGCGACCAGCCGTCCGTCCTGCTCGCGCAGCGCGGTCAGATCACGCACCTGCGCGAACGCGACGAGCCGCTCGTCCGACGGGTTCTCCCGCGCCACGGCCTGGAAGAGGTAGACCTCCTCGTCCGACGACGGCAGCCGGGTCAGGTCGAACTTGCGCAGCCGCTCCAACTGCATCCGCTGCGCGATGTACGGGTGCAGGCCCCGGATCAGCCGCTCCTCGCTCATCCCCGTGCTCGACGGGCGGAACGTGAAGTGGTGGTGCATCACCGCGCCGCCGCGCCCGGCGACGGTGGTGGTGAGCCGACGGACCTGGGCCGGCAGCGGGTGCGCGTTGATGACCTCCAGCAGGGCGGCGGCCATCGCGTCGAAGTCCTCCGGCTGGTTCTCCCAGCCGAGGTAGATGTCGGCGTCGACGGCGGACCCGTCACCGGCCAGCTCGCCGAGCCCGCGCAGCGCGTCGCCCAGCGCGTCGAACCGTACGGCTGCGGAGAGCAGGCTGGAGTCGGCCCGTTCGGCGACCACGAACGTGCAGTCGGCGACCTGGCGGGTGCGTACGTCGGCGAGGCCCTTGTTGCCGTAGTACCGCCGGGTCAGCACCTCCAGCATCACCGCGTTGTCGAGGTGGTCCCGGACGAGCCGCTGGCCGAGCACCCGCACCAGTGGCTCGGTGCTGCGGACCATCTCGGCGACCCGCTCGGCGCGGTCCGCCGCGTCCGGTTGCGCGTCCAGGTGGCGCAGGTGGCGGCGGACCGAGGCGTACAGCCGGGCGCGGTTGCGCAGCAGCAGCGGCTGGGCGAACCAGGCGAACACCACGCCGCGTGCCAGGTCCGCGACGACCGGGAAGCGGACCTGCGTCGCCGCCACCAGCCGCTCCAACGCGAGACCGGCGGGCTCGCGCAGCACCGCGTCCGGCGGCGGCTCCCGCAGCCAGGCGCGCAGCAGCGTCGCGACGACCGTGGCGTCGGCGGTGGCCCGCTGCTGGGCCAGGAAGATGCGGAACACGGCCGCCTCGAGCCCGGGGGAGCGCTCCAGGTCGGTGACGCCGTAGTGCCCGAGCGTCTTGGCCAGTTTGGCCTGGAAGGGCGCCGGCAGCCCGGCCCGCTCGACGTCGAGGCTCTGCAGGTAGGTGTGGAAGTACTCGCGGGCGCTGGGGACGTGCCGGTCGCCGGTGCCGTCCTCACCGGTCAGCCGGTTGCGGGAAAGCTCCGCGAGGTCGGCGAAGATGTCGACGAGGTCGATCTCCTCGGCCAGCGGCCGGTGGCCGTCCTCGATGGCGGCCCGCCGGGCGGCGAGGTACTCGTCGAGCACCCGGCCGTCGTCGTGCGGGTCCACGTCGAAGCCCAGCAGCAGGCCACGGAGATCCTCCTGGCCGCGCCGGGAACGCTCGACCGCCGGGGCCAGGTCGGGCGCAACGGGCAGGTCCAGGGTGACCGGTGCGGTGGCGGGGGCGTCCGTGGGCTCGTCGGTGTCGTCGGCGAGCGGCTCCAGCCGCAGCAGCGCCGCGCCGGCCTCCACCTGGCTGCCGACGGAGACGTCGCACTCCTTGAGCCGGGCCCGGAACGGTGCCCGCAGCACCGTCTCCATCTTCATCGCCTCCAGCACCAGCACCGGTGCGCCCGCCTCGACCTCGGCGCCCACCTCGACGGGCGTCGCGACGACCAGCGCGGGCATCGGCGAGCGGATCACGCCACCCTCGTCGCGGCCGACCCGGTGCGTGACGCCGTCCACCTCGACCAGGTGGATCGCCCCGTGGGTCCCGGTGAGCAGCCGGTACCGCGCGCCGTTGACGGCGATCTGCCCGGTGTGCCGGTCGAAGCGGTCCAACTCCACGTCGGCGGTGCGGACGTCGCCGCCGACCTCGATGCCGACCCGGAAGCGGTGCGCGCCGACCCGGGCCACCCGCATCCGGTAGCCCACGCCGCGCAGCTTGAGGTCCAACGGCCGGCCGCTGGCGTGCTGCACCTGCGGACGCCCGCCGAACGCCGTCGACAGCAGCCGCTGCTGCTCGGCGCGCTCCTCCTCCTCGTACGCCTCGATCGCGGCGGCGGCGAGCGCGACGGCGGAGTGCCGGTGCGAGACGAGCCGGCCCTCGCCGCGTACCCGGTCGATCCAGCCGGTGTCGGCACTGGCGTCGATCACCTCGGGCTGGTCGAGCAGGTCGAGCACGAAGCTCTTGTTCGTCGCGCCGCCCTCGATGATCACCGTGGTGTTGGCCATCGCCCGGCGCAGTCGACCGAGCGCCTCGTCACGGTCCCGACCGTAGGCGATGATCTTCGCGATCATCGAGTCGAAGTCGGCCGGGATGGTGTCGCCCTGGCTCACTCCGGTGTCCACCCGGATGCCCGGCCCGGCCGGCAGGTCCAGCCGGGCGATCCGGCCGGGGGCGGGTGCGAAGTCGCGGTCGGGGTCCTCGGCGTTGAGCCGGGCCTCGATGGCGTGCCCGCGCTCCAGCGGCGGCACGCCGTCGAGCCGGCCGCCCGACGCGACGTGCAGTTGGGCCTTGACCAGGTCGAACCCGGTGGTCAGCTCGGTGATCGGGTGCTCCACCTGGAGTCGGGTGTTGACCTCCAGGAAGGCGAACAGCCGATCGCCGGGGTGGTAGAGGAACTCGACGGTCGCCGCGCCGCAGTAGCCGACCGCGACGGCCAGCCGCTCGGCCGACGACTTGAGTTCGGCGGTCTGCTCCGGGCCGAGCACCGGCGATGCGGACTCCTCGATGACCTTCTGGTTGCGCCGCTGCACCGAGCAGTCCCGTACGCCGAGCGCCCAGGCGGTGCCCTGACCGTCCGCGATCACCTGGACCTCGACGTGCCGGGCACCGGTGACCAGTCGTTCCAGGAAGACGATTCCGCTGCCGAAGGCGCGGGCCGCCTCCTGGCTGGTGCGCTGGTAGGCGTCGGCCAGTTCGGCGTCGCTGGTGACGACGCGGATGCCCCGCCCACCGCCGCCCGCGGTCGCCTTGAGCATCAGCGGGTAGCCGATCTCGGCGGCGGCGGCGATCGCGGCCTCCAGGGTCTCCACCGCGCCCCGGCTCCACGGCGCGACCGGCACGCCGACCTCCTCGGCGATCAGCTTCGCGCCGATCTTGTCACCGAGTTTGCGCATCGCGTCCGGGCTCGGCCCGACGAAGGTGACCCCGATCTTCTCGCACAGCTCCGCGAAGGCCGGGTCCTCGGCGACGAAGCCCCACCCGACCCACGCGGCGTCGGCCCCGGTCTCGACCAGGGCGTGCTCCAGCTTCTTCAGGTCGAGGTACGGTCGGGCGGAGGCGGGACCGAGGTCGTAGGCGATGTCGGCCTCGCGGACGAACGTCGCGGTGCGATCGACGTCGGTATAGAGGGCCACGGTTTCGATCCGGGTGTCGGTCTGCGCGGCCAACTCTCGGACCGCGTGAATGAGGCGCATCGCGGCCTCACCCCGGTTGACGATGGCGACACGGCTGAACACCCGACCGACTCCTCCGGTAGATCCACGAGTACGCGCCGCAAGGCATCGACCCCCGACAGCGATCACCCTTCCGGGTGCCGGCCGGTAGCGCCATGTCGTAATCACCGAACCCTGAGCGGTGACCGTTGTAGGAACCCCACAAGAGTTTTTGGTCCTCCCCGCCCGGGGGTGGCCGGCTCCACGCCACCCGCCCCAGGTTGAGGGGTCAGGCGTCCGCCCGCATGTGCTCGTGCGCCCAGGTGTCGAAGCTGGTGAGTGGGAGGCCGAGTTCCCGCGCGTACCGTGGGCGGTCCGGTGGGGGCACGGCGTTGAGCCACTCGTGGTGGGCGCCCGCCGCCGGCCTGCCGCCGGCGAGGGCCTCCCGCTCGGTCATCTGCGGCGCGGACAGCCGGACGCCCAGCGCCCGGGAGAGCACCTCGGCGATCTCGGCCATCGACAGGCAGGGGACAGCCGGACGGCGCTCTGGAATGGCTCGACGGCGTGCTCAGCTGTTCCGTCGCCGCCCGGGGGCTGGCCGCCGCGTTGGCCTACGACGGCGCTCCGGCCGACCCGGCGCACGAGAACAGCTGCTCGGCGACGATGGAGGAGGCGGCCGGTCCACTGCTGCGCCGGGCCGTCCGCGACGGCGCGATCGGGGTGCGGGCCGGTCGGCGCGTGGTGGTGGGCCGGCGCGTGGTGGGTGCCGGGGTCAGGGACCGGTGGGGGTCGCCCCGCCCGGCGTCGACGCCGCGGCGACCTCGCGGTGGCGGATCACCGCGATCAGCGCCGTGCCGGCCGTCAACAGCACACCGGCCACGACCAACGCCACCGCCCCGTTCACCCGCAACGTCAACACCGCCGAGACGAACGCGCCCAGCCCCATCGCGATGATCGCCGCGAACCGTCGGAGCCACGCCGTACCGGGACCACCGGCGGCCCGGCTGTCGGTGGAGAGGTTCACCATGGTCATCGTCACCACCACCGTGGACAGGTCCCGGATGCCGATGTGCTTGACCGCCGCGGCCTGCGCGCCGAGCACCAGGGCGAGCAGCCCGGTGACGACCAGCATCGTGCCGTGCGCGGGCGGGCCGGTGGCGAGCCAGATCCCGGCCAGGACGAGCGACAGCACGCTGCCGCCGACCAGGATGGCCAGGCCGGCGGCGGGCAGCTTCGCCGGCCCCGACGCACCCCGGGTCAACCGGGCGGCGAGCACCGCACCGAGCATGAACGCCAGCAGCGCCACCAGGTTGTTGAGCACCGGCAGGCCGGACACCCCGGCCAGCCCGAAGCCGATGAAGAGCACGTTGCCGGTCATGTTGCCGGTGAAGACCCGGTCCAGGGCGAGGTAGCTGACGCCGTCGACCGCGCCGGTCGCCGCGGTCAGCACCAGCAGCGGCAGTTCGTAGCTCTTCGTCATGGCCCTTCCGATGATCGTTTCGGCGGGAAGTCTACCCATGACCTGCGGGAACGTCCCGGGCGGCCGGGACGCCGGTCCCTGGTGGGCGGGACGTGGCGGCCCGTTGACTGGGCCCATGACCAACCTTCCGGACCACTTCCCCGCCCACGTCAAGGGCTCCTACGTCAACTGCGAGGAGTACGCCCGCGAAGTGCGGCTCACCCCGCCGCCGGACCACATCCCGGCCCACGTCAAGAACTCCTACGTCAACTGCCAGGAGTACGCCCGCGAGGTGCGGCTCACCCCGCCGCCGGCCGCCGGGCACCTCCCCGAGCACGTGAAGAACTCGTACCCGACCTGCCAGGAGGCGGCGCGACCGGCCCGGCTCACCGTCGTACCGGCGGCCCTGGCATGACCACACTCGCCCCGCCCCGACTCGACCCCGCCTGGCGGGAGTGGCTCGTCGAGAACCTCGCCATGGGCGCGTCGGTGGCCGAGGCGCGGGCCGCCGCCGTCGCCGGGTCCGCCGACCCGGCCGCCGTCGACGCCGAGCTGCGGGAACTGGCCGACCATCCGTACCTCGCGGTGTGCCGCCGGCTCGCGTTGCGCTACGACTGGCTGGAGTCGGTGCTCGACACGTACCGGACGCTGCGCAACAGCGACGGCGGTCGGACCCTGGAGCGGCGCGCGGACCTCACGCCCGACGAGTTCTTCTCCCGCTACTACTTCGGCAACCGGCCGGTCGTGCTGGACGGCCTGATGGCCGACTGGCCCGCGCTCGGCTGGACGCTGGACGGCTTGGCCGCGGCCTGCGGCGACGCCGTGGTCGAGGTGATGACCGGGCGGAACGCCAACCCGGACCACGCCTGGCAGTACGACCGGCACCGCACCAGCATGACGTTCCGCGACTACCTGGCGCTGCTCGGCTCGGGCACCCGCACCAACGACTACTACATGGTGCCGCGCAACGAGAACTGGTCCGGCGCGCTGCGCCCGCTCGCCGCCGACATCCGTACGCCGGAGGGCATCGTGGACCCGTCGGGGCTCGGGCACCTGCTGCTCGGGCCGGCCGGCACGGTGACCCCGCTGCACGTCGACAACAGTTCGGTGCTGCTCGGCCAGGTGCTCGGCCGCAAACGCGTCCGGCTGGTCCCGTCGTACGAGCGGCACCTGGTCTATCCGCGCGGCGGCACGTTCAGCGCGGTCGACGCGGCGAGCCCGGACCTGACCCGGCACCCCCGGTACGCCGAGGCGACGGTGCTCGACACCGTCCTGGAGCCGGGTCAGCTGTTGTTCGTCCCGGTGGGCTGGTGGCACTGGGTGGAGGCGTTGGAGGTCAGCGCCACGGTCAGTTTCCACCACTTCCGTATCCCGGGGCAGAACCACAAGATGGCCACGCCACCGGCCGCCGGGCCGGATCGGTGACCCCGCCGGACCGGGCCCGGTTCACCCCGCCGGACCGGCCCGGCTGATACCGGGGCGGTCCGGTCGTCCGGAGCCGGCGACCCGGCCGTCCGTGACCGGCCGAGCATCGGGCGACCCTGTCGGCGGTGATCGCCTGAGCGTCGGGCGACCCTGTCGGCGGTGACCGCTTCAGCGTCGGGCGACCCTGCCGCCCATTGCTGATATGCATTATCGTCGATCATATTGTGGGGTGATCCGGCGAGCCGGGTCTGAGTGTGAAGGTGGCCGTTTTGCGTTATGCCGATGGACCGGGCGTGACCTACGAGGTCTACGTCGAGGCGATTCCGTCCCGGGTCTGGGAACTGGTGACCGACATCCACCTGCCGGCCCGGCTGAGTCCCGAGTTGCAGCGGGTGGAGTGGCTCGACGGCACCGACGAACTGACCAAGGGGGCCGGCTTCCTCGGGTACAACAGCCACCCGCGCATCGGTGACTGGCGGACCGCGTCGTACGTCACCGAGCTGGACCAGCAACGGGTCTTCGGGTGGGTCGTCACCGACGTGGACGGCGCATTCGCCGGCCCCGACGGTGCCGGACGGGCCGACGTCGCCTCGCCGGCCGCCACCTGGCGGTTCGAACTGGAGCCGGAGGAGAACGGCACGCGGCTGCGGCAGACCGTGCGGGTCGGTCCGGGCCGGTCCGGGCTCAGCCTCGTGATCGACCAGGCTCCCGAGCACGAGGAGCAGATCGTCGAGTCCCGCCTCGGCCAGCTCCGCTCCCACATCGAGTCCGTCCTCGACGGCATCAAGGCCCTGGCCGAAAACCGAACCCCCTAACCCCACCCACCCCCACCCCCCACCCCACCCCCGCCCCCCACCCTCCCCTCCCCCGGGCGAAGCCCGGTGATCAAGAGAAATGCGTCAGGATCCGTTCCGCGGGTGACCCTTTTCTCTTGATCACCGGACGGTAATCGGGGTGCTGCGACGTGGCGGGGCGGTGGGGGGAGGGGGCGGGATTAGGGTGGTGGGGTGGATCAAGAGGATCGGATCGCGCTGTTTCTCGACTACGAGAACCTGGCGCTGGGTGCACGGGACCACCATGGCGGGCGGGCTTTCGACTTCCGCCCGATCGCCGACGCCCTGGCGGAGCGGGGTCGGGTGGTGGTGCGGCGGGCGTACGCCGACTGGTCGTACTTCGACGAGGACCGCCGGATGCTCACCCGCTCGCACGTCGAGTTGATCGAGATTCCACAGCGGATGGGGGCGTCCCGCAAGAACGCCGCCGACATCAAGATGGCGGTCGACGCGGTGGAGTTGGCCTTCGAGCGCGGCTACATCTCCACCTTCGTGATCTGTACGGGGGACAGCGACTTCACCCCCCTGGTGCACAAACTTCGTGAACTCAACAAACGGGTCATCGGGGTCGGAGTGGAGAAGTCCACCTCGGCGCTGCTCCCGCCCGCCTGTGACGAGTTCCTCTACTACGACCGGCTGGAGGGCGTCGACGTCCTGCCCGTCCGGGGCCGACGGGGTCGCCCGGCCCGGGCGGCGGAGCCGCAGCAGGCGGAAGCGGTGGAGCAGGAGCAGGTGGAGCCGGAGCGCCCGCCAGCGGCCGAGGAGCCGGTACGCGACGCCGACGCGCTCGCCGTGCTGGTCGCACAGACCGTGGCCGGCCTCCAGGGTAGCTCCGACGGCGAGGTGACCGCCTCCCGGCTCAAGCGCACCCTGCTGCGCAAGGACCCGACCTTCAGTGAGTCCGACTACGGTTTCCGCACCTTCGGCGAGCTGCTGCGCCACCTCGCCGGGCTCAACGTCGTCGAGTTGGCGGAGGGGCCGGCCAAGGGTGATCCCGAGGTGTCCCTGCCCGAGCACGGCGACCAGGAGGTGGCCTTCGCGTTGCTCCGCAGCGTGGTGGCGGACCTGGCCGGGTCCGGCGGCCCGGTGGCGCTCTCCGGCCTCAAGAACCAGCTCCGCCGGGCCCGCCCCGAGTTCAGTGAGAAGAAGCTCGGTTACCGCAGCTTCCTCCAGTTCTGCAAGGCTGCTGCCACCGCGAACGAGGTCGCGTTGGCCTGGAGCGCGGACGCCGACGACTACCTGCTCACCCCCCGGCAGGGGTGACCGGGCCGGGCCGGTGGGGGACCTCCACGAATTCGTGACTCACGTCCTGAGGCCGATTTGCTATACGGTCGGCAAATGATGGTCGAGGAGCACTGGTGGAACGGTGACCCGAGCCCGCGCGGGCGGCGGGACGTGTACATCCGTACCGACGGGGAGGCCTGGGAGGTCCAGGCGCAGATCGGCGGGGCGTCGGGTCGCTCCCGCGTGCAGCAGTGCCCGAGCCGGGCGGCGGCGGTAATCCTCGCCGACGCCTGGCGTGGCAGCAACCCCTCCTGGCGCGGGCTGCATCACTGATCGGCCGAGCCGGCCGGCGGGCGGTCCGCACCGCGTCCCGCCCGCATCCGGCCCCCGGTGGGAGCGTCCCGGGCCCGGTCGAAGGTCATCGGCCCCCGCGTCCGCCCCCGGTTGAGCGCCCCCTTCGGGGAGGCCCGCCCCGGCGGAACTACCGCACAACAATCCTGATTACGGAGAGTGAATTTTCCGTTACCAGAGTGCCCTGAGCTGCCCATGGGCACCCGAGTTCAATTGGCAACATTCTTGACAGAAGCGTGGCGTATCGACATCCTTCGTGGAGAGCGCTCTCCCTCGGCGCGTGCAGCCCACCCGCCCCCGATGTCGTCCCAAGGAGCATCTCGTGCTCACCACCCGACCCGTCCCACGATCCCTCGTACGCGCGGCGGTCGCCCTGGTCACCCTCGCCGCCGCCCTCGTCCTGCCGGCCCAGGCCGAGCCCGCCTCGGCCGCCATCGGCGGCATCACCTGGCAGGACGAGTTCAACTCCTCCGCCGGCACCCCCGTCGACCAGAACAGGTGGCGCTTCGACACCGGCGGCGGTGGCTGGGGCAACAACGAGCGGCAGTACTACACCAACAGCACCAGCAACGCCGTCCACGACGGACAGGGCAACCTGGTGATCACCGCCCGCAAGGAGAACCCGGCCAACTACCAGTGCCACTATGGCCGGTGCGAGTACACCTCCGCCCGGCTGCTCACCGCCGCCACCTTCACCCAGGCGTACGGCCGGTTCGAGGCGCGCATCAAGATCCCGCGTGGTCAGGGCATCTGGCCGGCGTTCTGGATGCTCGGCAACGACATGGGCAGCGCCGGCTGGCCCGCCGCCGGTGAGATCGACATCATGGAGAACATCGGCCGGGAGCCGAACACCGTCTACGGCACCGTGCACGGCCCCGGTTACTCCGGCGGAGGCGGCATCACCGGCAGCCGCACCATCGGCCAGCCCCTCGCCGACGCCTTCCACACCTACCGGGTGGACTGGGAGCCGAACCTGATCGTCTGGTACCTCGACGGCGTCGAGTACCACCGCGTCGACCCGTCCCGGCTCGGCGGCAACCGCTGGGTCTACGACCACCCGTTCTTCATGATCCTCAACGTGGCGGTGGGCGGCAACTGGCCCGGCTACCCCGACGGCTCCACCCAGTTCCCCCAGCAGATGCTCGTGGACTACGTCCGGGTCTCCGGCTACGTGCCCGGTGGGGGCAACCCGCCGTCCGGCACCACCCGGCTCCGGGGCGCGCAGAGCGGCCGGTGCATCGACATCCCGAGCGCCAACCCGGTGGACGGCGCCAAGCTCCAGATCTGGGACTGCAACACCAGCGCCGCCCAGGCCTGGACCTTCGCCAGTGACGGCACCGTCCGGGCGATGGGCAAGTGCATGGATCCGGCCTGGGCCGGCACCGCCAACGGCACCGAGGTCAACCTGGTCACCTGCAACGGCAACCCGGCCCAACGGTTCACCCTGAGCGGTGCCGGGGACCTGGTCAACCTCAGTGCCAACCGGTGCGTCGACGTCCGCGACCAGAACCCCAACAACGGCGGCAAACTGCACCTGTGGGACTGCCTCGGGGTGAGCAGCCAGAAGTGGTCCCGCTTCTGACCTGAGCCGACCTCGTCCCGATCTGCCGGCCGGGGCCCCGCGCGACCCTCTGCGGGGGCGTCCGCTGGTGGTGCCGCCCGGAGGACAACGTCCCCGGGTGACGGTATGACGGTCGGCATATTCATGCCGCACCGTCATACGGCTCGATGGTGTGTCAGGCCCGCCGGGTGTCATGCCCGGCACCGCACTGATGCGGACGCGCCGTGCCGTGTGGGTGGTGCACCCGTGAGGGGGCGCGGCGAAACATGACGGATGGCTTCTCGGCGCGCGCCGAGAAGCCATCCGTCATGTCCGGACTCACGTCCGCCGCGACGGCGGGAAGCCGGAGCCACCCCGACGGCTCACCCCAGCCGCCGCCGGGGTGAGCCGGGGAGTGGCTGCCCACGGTCGAGGTCGGACGGTCGCGGGCTAGGGGGCGCTCTGGGGGCGGTAGGGGGTTAAGGGTGCGCCGGGCCGCCGTAGGGTCATCGCGAACAACCAACAATGCCTGAAGAAGCTCTCTGTTTCGACAATTGCCACCGTGCTGACCCGTGCGTCGATATTGGCCCGGGTCTGCCCGGCTGGGCTAGTGGCGGGAGGCGTAGATGGAGAACGAAGAGAAGCTTCTCGGGTATCTGAAGCGGGCCACCACCGATCTGCGGGAGGCTCGCCGGCAGCTGCGCCAGGCCGAGCGTCGGGAGTACGACCCGATCGCCATCGTCGGTATGAGCTGCCGTTTCCCCGGTGGGGTGGACAATCCGGCGGCGCTGTGGCAACTCCTCGCCGACGGGACCGACGCGGTCTCCGACTTCCCCGACGACCGGGGCTGGAACGTCGAGGACATCTACGACCCCGACGATTCCAAGGCCGGCAAGACGTACGCGAGGACCGGTGGGTTCCTTTCCGACGCCGCACTTTTCGATCCCGACTTCTTCGGCATTTCCCCGCGCGAGGCGATCGCCATGGACCCGCAGCAACGGCTGTTGCTGGAGGCGTCCTGGGAGGCGTTCGAATCGGCCGGTATCGACCCGACGTCGGTGCGCGGCAGTCGTACCGGGGTGTTCGCCGGGCTGATGTACCTCGACTATTCGAGCCGGCTGCCGGTGGTGCCCGCCGAGCTGGAGGGCTTCATCGGCAACGGCAACACCGGCAGCATCTTCACCGGCCGGGTCGCCTACGTGCTGGGCCTCGAAGGCCCGGCGATCACCGTGGACACCGCCTGCTCGTCGTCGCTGGTCGCGCTGCACCTGGCGATTCAGGCGCTGCGCCGCGAGGAGTGCACCATGGCGTTGGCCGGCGGTGTGACGGTGATGGCCACCCCGGAGACCTTCATCGACTTCAGCCGCCAGCGGGGGCTGGCCGTCGACGGCCGGTGCAAGCCGTTCGCCGCCGCCGCCGACGGCACCGGCTGGGCCGAGGGCGTCGGGGTGCTCCTGGTCGAGCGGCTCAGCGACGCCCAACGCCTCGGCCACCGGGTGCTGGCCGTGGTACGCGGCTCCGCGGTCAACCAGGACGGCGCGAGCAGCGGCCTCACCGCCCCCAACGGTCCGTCGCAACGCCGGGTCATCGCCGACGCCCTGGCCAACGCGCGGCTCACCGCCGACCAGGTGGACGTCGTCGAGGCACACGGCACCGGCACCCGGCTCGGTGACCCGATCGAGGCCCAGGCGATCCTCGCCACCTACGGCCGGGATCGGGAGCAGCCGCTCTGGCTGGGTTCGGTGAAGTCGAACATCGGGCACACCCAGGCCGCCGCCGGGGCCGCCGGAGTGATCAAGATGGTGCTGGCGATGCAGCACGGCGTGCTGCCCCGCACCCTGCACATCGACCGGCCCACCCCGCACGTCGACTGGACGGCCGGCGACGTCCGGTTGCTCACCGACGCGGTCGCCTGGCCGGAAACCGGGCGACCCCGCCGGGCGGCCGTGTCGTCGTTCGGGCTCAGCGGCACCAATTCGCACGTGGTGCTGGAGCAGGCCCCACCGGTCGAGTCCGCCGAGCCGGTCGAGGTCCCCGCGCCGCCGGTGCTGCTCTGGCCGCTGTCGGCCAGGTCGGCGGACGCGTTGGCCGGGCAGGCTACCCGGCTGGGCGGGTTCCTGACCGACGAGCGTCCGGTGGATGTCGGGTTCTCGTTGGGTGCGGGCCGGGCCGGGTTGGAGTTCCGGGGGGTGGCGGTCGGTCGGGCGGCGGCCGAGTTGTCCGTCGGTCTGGAAGCCCTGACCGCGGGTGCCGGCCTGTCGGGTCGGATCACCACCGGTCGTACGGCGGTGTTGTTCACCGGTCAGGGTGCGCAGCGGGTGGGGATGGGTCGTGAGTTGGCGGCGTTCCCGGTGTTCGCGGCCGCGCTGGACGAGGTGTGTGCCGCGTTCGGGCCGTTGTTGGACGGTGACTTGCGGGAGGTGGTGTTCGCCGATCCGGATGGTGTCCTGGATCAGACGGGGTGGACGCAGCCGGCGTTGTTCGCGGTGGAGGTGGCGTTGTTCCGCCTTGCCGAGTCGTGGGGGTTGAAGCCGGATTTCGTGGCGGGTCACTCGATCGGTGAGTTGGCTGCCGCGCATGTGGCGGGGGTGTGGTCTCTCGAAGATGCGTGTCGGGTGGTGGCGGCCAGGGGCGGGTTGATGCAGGCACTTCCCGCCGGTGGGGCGATGTTGGCGATCGCCGCGCCGTTGGCGGAGTTGGATCTCGGTGACGTCGATGTGGCGGCGGTGAACGGCCCCCGGGCGGTGGTGGTGTCCGGCACCGAGGAGCAGATCGCCGCTCTGGAGGCGTCGCTGGAGGTGAAGACGCGTCGGCTCCGGGTGTCGCACGCGTTCCACTCGCATCTGATGGACCCGATGCTGGCCGAGTACGGGCGGGTCCTCGATGGGGTGACCGCGAGTCCGGCGACGATTCCGTTGGTGTCGACTGCCATCGGTGACCTGGCGGGTGACGACCAGCTCGGTTCGGCCGGGTACTGGCAGGGGCAGGTGCGGGGGACCGTCCGGTTCGCCGATGCGGTGGCCACCCTCGCCGCCCGGGGAGTCACCCGGTTCATCGAGATCGGGCCGGACAGTGTGCTCACCGCGATGGTCGCCGACTGCGTCGAGGACGCGGTGGCGATCCCGTTGCAGCGACGTCACCGGGGACAGGCGCACGACCCGGCGTCAGGGCACGACGACGGCCAGGTGCAGGCGTACGCCACCGGGATGGCGCAGGCGTGGATCAGCGGGTCCGTGCTGGACTGGGCGGCGGTGAACCCGGGTGGCCGGCAGGTCGACCTGCCCACCTACGCCTTCCAGCACCAGCGCTACTGGCTCGACGTGCCCCCCGGTGCCGGCGACACCACCGGACTCGGCCAGCTACCCGCCGAACACCCGATGCTCGGTGCGGTCGTCGACCTGCCCGGCACCGGCGGCGTGCTGCTCACCGGCCGGCTCTCCCGCACCGTCCAGCCGTGGCTCGCCGACCACGCGGTGTTCGACACCGTGCTCGTCCCGGGCACCGGACTGGTCGAACTCGCCCTGCGCGCCGGGGACCAGGTCGGCTGCCCCGTACTCGACGAGTTGACCATCAGCGCGCCGCTGGTGCTGCCGACCGACGGCGGCCTGGCCCTGCGGGTCACCGTCGACGCCGCCGACGACAGCGGCGCGCGTACCCTCGGCATCTGGAGCCGGGCCGACGACGCGGCCGACGGCACCGACTGGACCCGGCACGCCGAAGGGGTCCTGGTCCGGCAGGCCGGGGCCGACCCGGCCGCCGCCGACCTCACCGAGTGGCCGCCCGCCGGGGCCGAACCGGTCGACCTCGACGGCCTCTACGACCGGCTGCGCGACCAGGGTTACGGCTACGGGCCGGTGTTCCAGGGGCTGCGCGCGGTATGGCGGCGCGGTGACGGCGACGCAACCGAGATCTGGGCCGAGGCGGCGCTGCCCGAGGTGGCCGCCACCGACGCGCCCCGGTTCCTGCTGCACCCGGCGCTGCTCGACGCGGCCCTGCACGCCAACCTCGTCGACGAGGGCGCGGACGACACCCCGCTGCCGTTCTCCTGGCGCGGGGTCACCCTGCACGCCGCGCACGCCGCGAGCCTGCGCATCCGGATCTCCCCGGCCACCGGCGACAAGCTGGCCGTCACCGTCGCCGACGGCCACGGCAACCCGGTCGCGACCATCGACCAGATGGTGGTCCGACCGGTCGCCGCCGACGCGCTCGACGCCGCCGCCCGCAGCCAGCACCGCCACCTGTACGAGGTGCAGTGGCAGCCGGTCCCCACCCCGGACGCCGTCGCCGACGGCTGGACCCTGGTCGACGTCGATGCGGAGCTGCCCGATCCGGCCCCGGACACCGTCGTGGTCACCCTCGACCCGCCCGGCACCCCGCCGGCCGCCGTGCACGAGGCCACCGCACGCCTGCTGGGGCTGCTGCGCCGCTGGCTCACCCACCCGGGGTACGCCCACAGCACGCTGGCGTTGCTCACCCGGGACGCGGTCGGGGCCGGCGACACCCCGGTCGACCCGGCCTCCGCAGCCCTCTGGGGGCTGGTCCGGGCCGCCGAGGCCGAACACCCCGGCCGGTTCGTGCTGGTCGACGCCGACCGGGTGGACCCCGGCGGAGCCGGCACCGCACACCTCGCGGCGGCCCTGGCCACCGGTGAACCCGAGGTGGCCGTCCGGGACGGACAGCTGCTGGTGCCCCGGCTGGCCCGGCTGGCCGTCGACACCGCCGTGGACAGCCCGTGGCCCGTCGACGGCACCGTCCTGATCACGGGTGGACTCGGCGGGTTGGGCAGCCTCGTCGCCCGGCACCTGGTCACCCGGCACGGCGTACGCCGGCTGCTGTTGACCGGGCGCAGCGGCGCGGCCACGCCCGGCGCGGCGGACCTGGTCGCGGACCTCACCGCCGCCGGTGCCGACGTGACGGTCGCCGCCTGCGACGTCGCCGACCGGGACGCGGTCGCCGCCCTGCTCGCCGACCGCCCGCTCGGGGCGGTGGTGCACGCCGCCGGCACCGCCGAGAACGCGCTGGTCGACGCCCTCACCCCCGACCAGCTGCACCGGGTGCTGCGGCCCAAGGTGGACGCCGCCTGGCACCTGCACGACCTCACCCGCGACCACGACCTGACCGCCTTCGTGCTCTTCTCCTCGTCGGCGGGCTGGGCGGCCGGCGCCGGGCAGGCCAACTACGCCGCGGCGAACCTCTTCCTCGACGCGCTCGCCCAACGCCGCCGCGCCGACGGGCTGCCCGCGACCTCGCTGGCCTTCGGCCTCTGGGCCACCGGCACCGGGATGGGCGGTCACCTCGACGACGCCGACCTGCACCGGATGCGCCGGCTCGGGATGCCTGCGATGAGCACCGACGAAGGGCTGGAGCTGTTCGACGCGGCCGTCGCCGCCGGCCGGGCCACCGTCGTACCGGTGCGGGTCGACCTGGACGCGCTGCGGCGGCGCACCGATGCGCTCCCCGCCGTGCTGCGCGGCCTGGTCCGCACCCCGGCCCGGCCCACCGCCAGCGCCACCGGCGCGACGGCCGGCGGCCCGCCGCTGGCGCAGCGGCTCGCCGGTCTCTCCGATGCCGACCGGGAAACCGTGCTGCTCGACCTGGTCCGCACGCACGCCGCCGCCGTGCTGGGTTTTCCCGGCCCGGCGTCGGTGGAACCCGGCCGGGCGTTCAAGGATCTCGGTTTCGACTCCCTCGCCGCCGTCGAGTTCCGCAACGTGCTCAGTACCGTCACCGGGCTTCGGCTGCCCGCCACCCTCGTCTTCGACCACCCGGAACCCACCGCCCTGGCCCGCGCGCTCAAGGCCGAACTGGTGGTGCCCGACGCCGACCCGGCCGGTGCGGTGCTCGCCGACCTCGACCGGCTGGAGAAGGCCCTGGCCGAGGTGCCCGGCGACGAGTACGCCCGGCTGACCGCCCGGCTGGAGGCGGTGCTGCGCGGCTGGCAGGACCGGGCCGGCCGCCCCGACGACGACACCCCGCACGACTACGAGTCCGCTACCGACGAGGAACTGTTCGACGTGCTGGAGAACGAGCTCGGCATCTCCTGACGGCAGTCTCGACGAACCTCCGGCGCGGGAAAGATTGGTGTGAACGATGGCGAACGACGACAAGCTCCGGACCTTCCTCAAGCGCGCCACCGCCGAACTGCAACAGGCCAACCGGCGGCTGCGTGAGGTGGAGGGCCGGGACCAGGAGCCGATCGCGATCGTCGGCATGGGCTGCCGCTACCCCGGCGGGGTCCGGTCACCGGAGGACCTGTGGCGGCTCGTCGCCGACGGCACCGACGCCATCTCCGGCTTCCCCACCGACCGGGGCTGGGACGTCGACGGCGTCTACGACCCGGAGCCCGGCAAGCCCGGCAAGAGCTACACCCGGCAGGGCGGTTTCCTCCACGACGCCGCCGACTTCGACCCGGGCTTCTTCGGGATGAGCCCCCGGGACGCGGTCGAGACGGACCCGCAGCAGCGGTTGCTGCTGGAGGCGTCCTGGGAGGCGTTCGAGCACGGCGGCATCGATCCGGTCGCCATGAAGGGCAGCGCCACCGGCGTGTTCGTCGGGGTGATGCACCACGACTACGTCGACAGCACCACCTCCGGCAGCCTCGTCTCCGGCCGGGTCGCCTACCACCTGGGCCTGGAGGGGCCGGCGATCACCGTCGACACCGCCTGCTCGTCGTCGTCGGTGGCGATGCACCTGGCCTGCCAGTCGCTGCGCAAGGAGGAGTGCAGCCTGGCCCTGGCCGGTGGGGTCGCGGTGATGGCCACCCCGCAGCTCTTCGTCGAGTTCAGCAAGCAGCGCGCCCTGTCCCCGGACGGCCGGTGCCGCTCCTTCGGTGACGGTGCCGACGGCGCGGCCTGGTCCGAGGGGGTCGGGGTGCTGGTGTTGGAGCGGCTCTCCGACGCCCAGCGCCACGGGCACCGGGTGTACGGGGTGATCCGGGGTTCGGCGGTGAACCAGGACGGGGCGTCGAACGGGTTGACCGCGCCGAACGGGCCGGCCCAGCAGCGGGTGATCCGGGCGGCGCTGGCCAACGCCCGGCTCTCCGTCGCCGACGTGGACGTGGTCGAGGCGCACGGCACCGGCACCACGCTGGGTGACCCGATCGAGGCGCAGGCGGTGCTCGCCACCTACGGCCGGGACCGGGACCGGGACCGGCCACTCTTCCTCGGCTCGATCAAGTCGAACATCGGGCACGCCCAGGCCGCCGCCGGGGTCGCCGGGGTGATCAAGATGGTGATGGCGATGCGGCACGGGACGTTGCCGCGCACCCTGCACGCCGAGACGCCGTCGCGGCAGGTCGACTGGGACGCCGGGGACGTCCGGCTGCTCACCGAGCCGGTCGCCTGGCCGGTGGTGGACCGGCCGCGCCGGGCCGCGGTGTCGTCGTTCGGGATCAGCGGCACCAACGTGCACCTCATCGTCGAGCAGGCGCCGGCCGTCGAGGACGTCCCGCCGGGGGCGACCCCGCCGGTCACCCTCTGGCCGGTGTCGGGACGCTCGCCCGAGGGACTCGCCCGCCAGGCCGCCCGCATCGCGGAGTACGCCGCCGGCACCGACGCGCGTCCGGTGGATGTCGGGTTCTCGTTGGGTGCGGGCCGGGCCGGGTTGGAGTTCCGGGGCGTGGCGGTCGGTCGGGAGACGGCCGACCTCGCCGCCGGCCTGGCGGCACTGGCCGCCGGGTCGGGTGTGTCGGGTCGGGTCACCACCGGTCGTACGGCGGTGTTGTTCACCGGTCAGGGTGCGCAGCGGGTCGGGATGGGTGGTGAGCTTGCCGCCGCGTTCCCGGTGTTCGCGTCGGCGTTGGACGAGGTGTGTGCCGCGTTCGGGCCGTTGCTCGGTGGTGATCTGCGGGAGGTGGTGTTCACCGATCCGGACGGGGTTCTCGACCAGACGGGGTGGACGCAGCCGGCGTTGTTCGCGGTGGAGGTGGCGTTGTTCCGCCTCGCGGAGTCGTGGGGGTTGAAGCCGGATTTCGTGGCGGGTCACTCGATCGGTGAGTTGGCTGCGGCGCATGTGGCAGGCGTGTGGTCGCTTGAAGATGCCTGCCGGGTGGTGGCGGCCCGGGGTGGGTTGATGCAGGCGCTGCCCGCCGGTGGGGCGATGTTGGCGATCGCCGCGCCGTTGGCGGAGTTGGATCTCGGTGACGTCGATGTGGCGGCGGTGAACGGTCCCCGGGCCGTCGTGGTGTCGGGCACCGAGGAGCAGATCGCGGCGCTGGAGGCTCGGCTTGAGGTGAAGACCCGCAGGTTGCGGGTGTCGCACGCGTTCCACTCGCATCTGATGGACCCGATGCTGGCCGAGTACGGGCGGGTCCTCGACGGGGTCACCGCCAATCCGGCGGTCGTCCCGTTGGTGTCGACGGCGACCGGTGGTCTTGCCACCGATGCCGAGCTGGGTTCGGCGGAGTATTGGCAAGGGCAGGTGCGCGGCACCGTGCGGTTCGCCGACGCGGTGGCCGCACTGGCCGCGCGGGGCGTGACCCGGTTCGTGGAGATCGGGCCGGACAGCGTGCTCACCGCGATGGTGGGGGAGTGTGTCGAGGACACCGCCGCGATCCCGTTGCAACGCCGGGACCGCGACCAGGTCACCGGCTACGCCGCCGGGATGGCCCAGGCCTGGGTCACCGGGGCGGACCTGGACTGGGCGGGTGTGCACCCCGACGCCCGCCAGGTCGCCCTGCCCACCTACGCCTTCGCCCGGCAACGGTACTGGCTGGAGACGCCCACCGCCGCGCCGGCCACCGCCACCGACGGCTGGCGTTACCGGGTGGTGTGGCGGGCCACCGACCTGCCCACCGGCCCGGAGCTGACCGGGGACTGGTGGATCGTCACGCCGGACGCGCTCACGGACGACCCCCGGGTCACCGCCGCCGCCGACGCGCTCGCCGCCCGTGGTGCCACCGTCATCCGACGTACCGCCAGCGAGGTCACCGGACCCGACCGGGACACCGAGGGCAGCGGCGACGCAGCCGGGCCCGTCGGCGGGGACATCCCGGCCGGGGTCGTCTCGCTGCTCGCCCTCGACGACACCCCCGACCCGTACGACGCCGGGCTGTCCGTCGGGGTCACCGGCACCGTACGGCTGGTGCACGCCCTCGCCGCCGCCGGGTTCACCGGCCGGCTCTGGTGCCTCACCAGCGGCGGTGTCGCCGTCGACCGGTACGAGGACCTGCCGCACGCCGCACAGGCCGGGCTCTGGGGCCTCGGCACCGTGCTCTCCCTCGACTACCCCGGCTGGTGGGGCGGCCTGGTCGACCTGCCGACCGAGTGGACGCCCGACAACCTCGACCGGCTCGTCGACGTGCTCGCCGATGGCGGTGAGGACCAGGTCGCCGTGCGTACCGCCGGCGTGCTGGCCCGGCGGATGGTCCGCTGGCCGGCCGCCGGCAGCCCCGACCGGCGCTGGCGACCCCGGGGCACCGTGCTGGTCACCGGCGGCACCGGCGGCATCGGCGCGCACCTCACCGAATGGCTCCTCGACCAGGGCGCCGAGCGGGTGGTGCTGGCCAGCCGGCGGGGACCGGCCGCCCCCGGCGCCGCCGACCTGGCCGCCCGCCTGCCCGGCGTGCAGGTCGTCGCGTGCGACGTGGCCGACCGGGACGCGGTCGCCGCGCTGCTCGACGGGATCGGCGACGACCTGACCGCCGTCTTCCACGCCGCCGGGGTGCTCCACGACCCCGCCCCCCTCGACGCGACCAGCCTCGACGACTTCGCCGCCGTGTGCCGGGCCAAGGTGCGCGGCGCGACCCACCTCGACGCGCTGCTCGCCGACCGGCCGCTCGACGCGTTCGTCCTGTTCGCCTCCGGGGCGGCCGTCTGGGGCAGCGCCGGGCAGGCCGCCTACGGCACCGGCAACGCCTGGCTCGACGCGCTCGCCCACCAGCGCCGCCGCCGGGGTCGGACCGCCACCTCCGTCGCCTGGGGCACCTGGGGCGGTGGTGGCATGGTCGACGAGCAGGCCACCGAACACCTCCTGCGCCAGGGCACCCCGCCGATGGCGCCGCGCCTCGCCCTCGGTGCGTTGCAGCAGGTGCTCGACCACGACGAGAGCCACCTCGTGGTCACCGACATCGACTGGGCCCGGTTCACCCCGATCTACACCCTGGCCCGGCCCCGGCCGCTGCTCGCCGCGCTCCCCGAGGCCCACCAGGGCCCGGCAGCCACCGCCCCGGCCACGCCCGCCGACACCTCCGTGCTGGCCGGCCTACCCGACGCCGAGCGGCTGCCGTACCTGCTGGACACCGTCCGCGCGCAGGTCGCCACCGTCCTCGGGTACGACGCGGCCACCACCGTGGACGTCCAGCGGCCATTCCGGGAACTCGGCTTCGACTCGCTGACCGCGGTGGAGCTGCGTAACGCCCTCGGCGCGGCCGTCGGGCTGCGCCTGCCGGCCACCATGGTCTACGACCACCCGACCCCCGCCGTGCTGGCCCGCCACCTGTACGACGAACTCGTCGGCACCACCGCCCCGACGAACGTGACCTCCGGCGGCGGGTCCGACCCCGACGAGCCGATCGCCATCGTCGGGATGAGCTGCCGCTACCCGGGGGGCGTCCGGTCCCCGGAGGACCTGTGGCAGCTGGTCGACAGCGGCACCGACGCGATCAGCCCGTTCCCCGTCGACCGGGGCTGGGACACCGACGCGCTCTTCGACGCCGACCCGGACCGGCCCGGCACCAGCTACGTCCGCTCCGGCGGCTTCGTCTACGAGGCGGGCGCGTTCGACGCCGAGTTCTTCGGCATCTCGCCCCGCGAGGCGATCGCCATGGACCCGCAGCAGCGGTTGATGCTGGAGGTCACCTGGGAGGCGTGCGAGCGGGCCGGAATGAACCCCGAGGCGCTGCGCGGCAGCCCGGTCGGGGTCTTCGTCGGCTCCGGTGCCCAGGACTACGGCGACCTGCTCGGTCTCGCCCCCGCCGAGTCGGAGGCGTACCTGAGCACCGGCAGTTCCGCGTCGGTGATCTCCGGCCGGGTGTCGTACGCGTTCGGGTTCGAGGGGCCGTCGATGACGATCGACACGGCGTGTTCGTCGTCGCTGGTCGCGCTGCACCTCGCCGCCCAGGCGCTGCGGGCCGGGGAGTGCGACAGCGCCATCGCCGGCGGGGTGCTGGTGATGTCGAACCCCACCCCGTTCGTGGCGTTCAGCCGGCAGCGGGGCCTCGCCCCGGACGGTCGCTGCAAGTCGTTCTCCGACGACGCCGACGGCACCGGCTGGTCCGAGGGGGTCGGCGTGCTGGTGCTGGAGCGGCTCTCCGACGCCCAGCGGCGCGGTCACCGCGTCTACGGGGTGATCCGGGGTTCGGCGGTGAACCAGGACGGGGCGTCCAACGGGTTGACCGCGCCGAACGGGCCGGCCCAGCAGCGGGTGATCCGGGCGGCGCTGGCCAACGCCCGGCTCACCCCCGACCAGGTCGACGCCGTCGAGGCACACGGCACCGGCACCACCCTCGGTGACCCGATCGAGGCGCAGGCGCTGCTCGCCACGTACGGCCGGGACCGGGACCGGCCACTGTGGCTCGGCTCGATCAAGTCGAACATGGGGCACGCCCAGGCCGCCGCCGGCATGGCCGGGGTGATCAAGATGGTGATGGCGATGCGGCACGGGACGCTGCCGCGCACCCTGCACGCCGGGACCCCGTCCCGACAGATCGACTGGGCAGCCGGGGACGTCCGGCTGCTCACCGAGCCGGTCGCCTGGCCGGCCGGGGGCCGGCCCCGCCGGGCCGGGGTGTCGTCGTTCGGGATCAGCGGCACCAACGCGCACGTGATCGTCGAGGAGGCCCCACCGGTCGAGTCCGCCGGGCCGGTCGAGGGCGCCGAGCCGCCGGTGGTGCTCTGGCCGCTGTCCGCCCGGTCCGCCGCCGCGCTGGCCGGGCAGGCCGCCCGGCTCCACGACGAACTCCCCACCGACGTACGGCCGGTGGACGTCGGGCACGCGCTGGCCGCCGGCCGGGCCGCCCTGGACCACCGGGGCGTGGTCGTCGGCCGACCCGGCACCGACCCGACCGCCGGGCGGTCGGCCTCGACCGACGGCACCGAGCCGGGCGCGGACCCGTCGGTCCCGGGCGGCCCCGACCTGACCGCCGGCCTGGCGGCTCTGGCAGCCGGCACCGGACTCTCGGGCCGGGTCAGCGCCGGTCGTACGGCGGTGCTGTTCACCGGTCAGGGTGCGCAGCGGGTGGGGATGGGTCGTGAGTTGGCGGACGCGTTCCCGGTGTTCGCCGCCGCCCTGGACGAGGTGTGTGCGGCGTTCGGGCCGTTGCTGGATGGTGATCTGCGGGAGGTGATGTTCACCGATCCGGATGGGGTTCTGGATCAGACGGGGTGGACGCAGCCGGCGTTGTTCGCGGTCGAGGTGGCGTTGTTCCGCTTGGCCGAGTCGTGGGGTCTGAAGCCGGATTTCGTGGCGGGTCATTCGATCGGTGAGTTGGCTGCGGCGCACGTCGCGGGGGTGTGGTCGCTGGAGGATGCGTGTCGGGTGGTGGCGGCGCGGGGTGGTCTGATGCAGGCCCTGCCGGCGGGTGGGGCGATGCTGGCGGTCGCCGCGCCGTTGGTGGAGTTGGATCTGGGTGACGTGGATGTGGCGGCGGTGAACGGTCCCCGGGCCGTCGTCGTCTCTGGCACCGAGGAGCAGGTTGCCGCGTTGGAGGCGTCGCTTGAGGTGAAGACGCGCCGGTTGCGGGTGTCGCACGCGTTCCACTCGCACCTGATGGACCCGATGCTGGCCGAGTACGGGCGGGTCGTCGCCGGGGTGACCGCCAATGCGGTGACTATTCCGTTGGTGTCGACGGCGACGGGTGACCTGGCGACCGAGGCCGAGTTGGGCTCCGCTGGGTACTGGCAGGGGCAGGTGCGGGGGACGGTGCGGTTCGCTGACGCGGTTGCCGCGTTGGCCGCGCGGGGTGTGACCCGGTTCGTGGAGATCGGCCCGGACAGCGTGCTCACCGCGATGGCCGCCGACAGCGTCGACGGGGTCGCCTGCATTCCGCTGCAACGCCGGGACCGCGACCAGGTCACCGCCTACGCCACCGGGATGGCCCGGGCCTGGACCACCGGCGTCGACCTCGACTGGGCCGCCATCCACCCCGGCGGCCGGCCGGTCGAGCTGCCCACCTACGCCTTCCAGCACCAGCGCTACTGGATCGAGCCCGACCCCACCACCGGCACCGGCACCGACGACGCCGACGGTGGGTTCTGGGACGCCGTCGACCGGGGCGACACCGACCTGCTCGCCGACGGCCTCGGCGTCGCCCCCGGCGTCGTCACCGAGGTGCTGCCCGGCCTCGCCGCCTGGCGGGCTCGCCAACGGGACGCGTCCACCGTGGACGACTGGCGCTACCGGGTGGTGTGGCGCTCCACCGAACTGCCCGACGGCGGGGAGCTGACCGGCACCTGGTGGCTCGTCGTACCGCCGGCATCGACCGGCGACGCGCGGGTGACCGCCCTTGCCGACGGACTGGCCGCCCGGGGCGCCGACGTCGTCACCGTCACCGGCACCGACCTGCCCGCCGGGGACACCCCCGCCGGGGTGCTGTCCCTGCTCGCCCTCGACGACACCCCCGACGCCACCGACGCCGGGCTCTCCGTCGGCGTCACCGACACCGTGGCGCTGATCCAGGCGCTCACCGCCACCGACTTCGCCGGCCGGATCTGGTGCCTCACCGTGGGCGGCGTCGCCGTCGACCGGTTCGAGGACCTGCCGCACCCCGCGCAAGGCGCGCTCTGGGGCCTCGGCACCGTGCTGTCCCTGGAGTACCCGCACTCCTGGGGTGGCCTGGTCGACCTGCCCACCGACTGGACCGGCGAGCACGTGGCGCGGCTCGCCGACGTCCTCGCCACCGGTGCGGAGGACCAGGTGGCCGTCCGTACCGCCGGGGTGCTGGCCCGGCGGCTGGTCCGCTGGCCCGCCGCCGGCAGCCCCGAACGCCGCTGGCAACCCACCGGGACCGTGCTGGTCACCGGCGGCACCGGGGGCATCGGCGCGCACCTCACCGGATGGCTGCTCGACCACGGTGCGGACCGGGTGGTGCTGGCCAGCCGGCGCGGCCCGGCCGCTCCGGGCGCGGCCGACCTGATGGCCCGGCACCCGGGCGTCGACGTCGTCGCTCTGGACGTGGCCGACCGGGACGCGGTCGCCGCGCTCCTGGCCGACCTCGGTGACGAGCTGACCGCCGTCTTCCACGCCGCCGGGGTGCTGCACCCCGAGATGCCGTTGGGGCAGACCGGCCTCGACGACTTCGCCGACGTGTGCCGGGCCAAGGTGCTCGGCGCGGTGCACCTCGACGAGTTGCTGGCCGACCGGCCGTTGGACGCGTTCGTGGTGTTCTCGTCCGGTGCGGCGGTGTGGGGCAGCGCCGGTCAGGCCGGGTACGCGACGGCGAACGCCTTCCTCGACGCGTTGGCGCACCGGCGGCGGACCCGGGGGGCGGTCGCCACGTCGGTCGCCTGGGGCAGTTGGGCCGGCGGCGGCATGGCCGACGGGGAAGCCAGCGCCCACCTGAGCCGACAGGGCACCCCGCCGATGGACCCCCGGCTCGCCGTCCGGGCGCTCGGTCAGGCCCTCGACCACGACGAGAGCCACCTAGTCGTCGCCGACATCGACTGGGCCCGGTTCACCCCCGTCTACACCCTGGCCCGGCCCCGGCCACTGCTCGCCGCGCTGCCCGACGCCCACCCGGAGACCGAACCGGCCGCCCCGGTCGCCACGACCGCCGACCTCGCCGGCCGGCTCGCCGCGATGCCGTCACCGGACCGCCTCGACACCGTCCTGGCGCTGGTCCGCGACCAGGTCGCCGCCGTCCTCGGGTACGCCTCCGGTGCCGACGTGGACCCCGAGCGGGCGTTCAAGGAGGCCGGCTTCGACTCGCTGACCGCCGTCGAGCTGCGCAACCGGCTCGGCACCGAGACCGCGCTGCGGCTGCCCGCCACCCTGGTCTTCGACTACCCGACCCCGACCGAGCTGGCCCAGCAACTGCTCACCGAGCTGGTGCCCGCCGACGCCGGGGGCGTCACCCTGCTCGACGACCTCGACCGGCTCCAGGCCGCGCTGTCCACCCTGGACGCCGACGCGGTCGCCGCCCTCGACGAGAGCACCCGGGCCGGGGTGGGGGAGCGGCTCAAGGGCCTGTTGGCGGCCTGGACCACCGGTCAACGCCCGGCCGAGGTCGCCAGCGTCACCGAGGACCTCGACACCGCCTCCGACGACGACCTCTTCGACTTCATCGACAGCAAGTTCGGCACCTCATGATCCGTCCGCTCCGTCGGCCCCGTCCAGGAATGGGTTCCTGATGTCCAACGAACAGAAGCTTCGTGACTACCTGCGGCGGGTCACGGCCGACCTGCACGAGACCAGCGAGCGGCTCCGCGACATCGAGGAGCGCGCCGCCGAGCCGATCGCCATCGTCGGCATGGGCTGCCGCTACCCCGGCGGGGTCGACTCGCCCGAGGCCCTCTGGGACCTCGTCGTGGCCGGCACCGACGCCATCTCCGGCATGCCCACCGACCGGGGCTGGGACCTCGACCGGCTCTACGACCCGGACCCGGACCACCCCGGCACCAGCTACACCCGGGAAGGCGGCTTCCTCTACGACGCCGCCGACTTCGACCCGACGTTCTTCGGCATCTCGCCCCGCGAGGCCGCCGAGATGGACCCGCAGCAGCGGCTGTTCCTGGAGACGTCCTGGGAGGCGCTGGAACGGGCCGGCATCGACCCGCTGTCGCTCAAGGGCAGCCCCACCGCCGTGTTCACCGGCGTCGTCTACCACGACTACCCGGACAGCTGGGGCGCCGGCAGCATCGTCTCCGGCCGGCTGTCGTACACCCTCGGGTTGGAGGGGCCGGCGGTCACCGTCGACACCGGCTGTTCGTCGTCGCTGGTCGCCCTGCACTGGGCGTGTCAGTCGCTGCGCGCCGGGGAGTCGTCGCTCGCCGTCGCCGGCGGGGTCACCGTGATCGGCACCCCCGCCGCGTTCGTCGAGTTCTCCCGGCAGCGGGCGCTGTCCTTCAACGGCCGGTGCAAGGCGTTCGGCGCCGCCGCCGACGGCACCGGCTGGGCCGAGGGCGCGGGCGTGCTGGTGCTGGAACGGCTCTCCGACGCCCGCCGCAACGGGCATCCGGTGCTCGCCGTCGTGCGGGGCTCCGCGATCAACCAGGACGGCGCGTCCAACGGCCTCACCGCCCCCAACGGCCCCTCCCAGCGCCGGGTCATCCGGTCCGCGCTCGCCAACGCCCGGCTCGCCGGGCAGGAGATCGACGCGGTCGAGGCGCACGGCACCGGCACCCGGCTCGGCGACCCGATCGAGGCGCAGGCGCTGTTCGCCACGTACGGCCGGGACCGCCCCGCCGACCGGCCGCTCTGGCTCGGCTCACTGAAGTCCAACATCGGCCACTCGCAGGCCGCCGCCGGTGTCGGCGGGGTGATCAAGATGGTGCAGGCGATGCGGCACGGGCTGCTCCCCCGTACCCTGCACGCCGACGAGCCCAGCGGCGAGATCGACTGGTCGTCGGGCACCGTGAAGCTGCTCACCGAGCCGGTCGACTGGCCGCAGACCGGTCGGGCCCGCCGCTGCGCGGTCTCCTCGTTCGGCATCAGCGGCACCAACGCCCACGTGGTGCTGGAGGAGGTGCCCCCGGCCGACGAGGAAGCGCAGCCGGCCACTCCCACCGTGCTGCCGTGGGTGGTCTCCGGGTACACCGACCGGGCGCTGCGTGCCCAGGCCGAACGGCTGCTGTCCCACCTGGACGCCGCTCCGGCCGACCCCGCCGCGGTGGGCCGTACGCTGGTCGGCCGGGCCCGGCTCGCGCACCGGGCCGTGGTGCTCGGTGGGGACCTGCCGCAGTTGCGGGCCGGGCTCGCCTCGGTCGCCGCCGGCCAGCCCGCGCCGAACGCCGTCACCGGCACCGCCGACGCCGCCGGCCGGGTCGTCTTCGTCTTTCCCGGCCAGGGCGCCCAGTGGGTCGGCATGGCCGCCGCGCTGCTGGACTCCTCGCCGGTCTTCGAAGCGCAGATGCGCCGCTGCGCCACCGAACTGCGCGCCTATGTCGACTGGGACCTGCTCGACGTGGTGCGCGGGGTGCCCGGTGCGCCGTCGCTGGAATGGGTGGACGTCGTGCAGCCCGCCCTGTGGGCGATGATGGTCTCCCTCGCCGCCACCTGGCGGGCGTACGGCGTGGAACCCGACGCCGTGGTCGGGCACTCGCAGGGTGAGATCGCCGCCGCCTGCGTGGCCGGCGGACTGTCCCTCGCCGACGGGGCCCGGGTGGTCACCCTGCGCAGCCGGGCCATCGGCGAGAAGCTGGCCGGTCGGGGCGGCATGGTCTCGATCGGGCTGCCCGCCGACCGGGCGCAGGAGCGGATCGCCCGGTGGGCGGGCGACATCTCCCTCGCCGTGGTCAACGGGGCCGGCTCGGTGGTGGTCTCCGGCACCCCCGAGGCGCTGCGCGAACTCATCGCCGTGCTCACCGACGAGGGGGTCCGGGTCAAGCAGGTCGCCGTCGACTACGCCTCACACTCCGCGCAGGTGGAGGCGCTGGAACACCGGCTGCTGGAGGACCTGGCCCCGATCAACCCGCGTACCGGGACGATCCGGATGCTCTCCACCGTCACCGGCGACTGGGTGGACACCGCCACCCTCGACGCCCGCTACTGGTATGACAACCTCCGCAACACGGTCCGGTTCGACCCGGCGATCCGCTCTCTCGCCGGGCAGGGCTGGACCGGGTTCGTGGAGGTGAGCCCGCACCCGGTGCTCGGCATGGGGATGCAGGAGACGCTGGAGTCGGCGGACCGCCCGACGGTGGTCACCGGCACCCTGCGCCGCGACGACGGCGGCCTGGACCGGCTGCTCACCTCCCTGGCCGAACTGCACGTGCGGGGCGTCGCGGTGGACTGGGCCGCCGCCCTGCCCGGCACCCGCCGGGCGGACCTGCCCACCTACGCCTTCCAGCACCAGCGGTACTGGATCGCGCCGGCCACCGCCGCCCCGGCCGGTGGCGGCACCGACGCCGGGTTCTGGGACGCGGTGGAACGCGCCGACGTCGACACGCTCGCCGACGGCCTCGGCGTCGCCAGCGCGCTGGTCGGCGAGGTGCTGCCCGGCCTGACGTCGTGGCGGTCCCGGCAGCGCGACGTCGCCACCGTGGACGGCTGGCGCTACCGGGTGGCATGGCGGCCGACCGAGCTGCCGGCCGGTGGTCAGCTCAGCGGGGTGTGGTGGGTGGTCGCCCCGGCGACGCTGGCCGACGACGACCGGCTGCGTACCCTCGCCGACGGGTTGGCCGCGCGGGGCGCCGAGGTGGTCACCGTCACCGGCACCGACCACGCCGGCCGGGAGGCCCCCGCCGGGGTGCTCTCCCTGCTCGCCCTGGACGACGGCCCCGACCCGCTGGGCGTCGGCCTGTCCGCCGGGATCACCGCCACCGTGTCGCTGGTGCACGCGCTGGCCGCGTCCGACTTCACCGGCCGGCTCTGGTGCGTCACCGCCGGCGGGGTCGGCGTGGACCGGTTCGAGCCGGTCGCGGACCCGGCCCAGGGCGCGCTGTGGGGCCTGGGCACCGTGCTCTCCCTCGACTACCCCGGCTGGTGGGGCGGCCTGGTCGACCTGCCCGCCGAGTGGAAGCCGGAGACCGTGGACCGGCTGGCCGACGTGCTGACCGGCGGCGGCGAGGACCAGGTCGCGCTGCGTCCGTCCGGTCCGCTGGCCCGCCGGATGGTCCGCCACCCGGTGACCGGGACGCCCGAGCGGCACTGGCGACCCACCGGGACCGTGCTGGTCACCGGCGGCACCGGCGGGGTCGGCGGGCACGTCACCGAGTGGCTGGTCGCGCAGGGCGCGCAGCGGGTGGTGCTGGCCAGCCGGCGCGGCCCGGCCGCCCCGGGCGCGGCCGACCTGATGGCCCGGCACCCGGGCGTCGACGTCGTCGCTCTGGACGTGGCCGACCGGGACGCGGTCGCCGCGCTCCTGGCCGACCTCGGTGACGAGCTGACCGCCGTCTTCCACGCCGCCGGGGTGCTGCACCCCGAGATGCCGTTGGGGCAGACCGGCCTCGACGACTTCGCCGACGTGTGCCGGGCCAAGGTGCTCGGCGCGGTGCACCTGGACGAGTTGCTGGCCGACCGGCCGTTGGACGCGTTCGTGGTGTTCTCGTCCGGTGCGGCGGTGTGGGGCAGCGCCGGGCAGGCCGGGTACGCGACGGCGAACGCCTTCCTCGACGCGTTGGCGCACCGGCGGCGGACCCGGGGTGCGGTGGCCACCTCGGTGGCCTGGGGTAGCTGGGGTGGCGGCGGTGGGATGGCCGGCGGTGAGGTCGGCGCCCACCTCGACCGGCTCGGCGTCGGTGTGATGGACCCCCGGCTCGCCGTCGGCGCGCTCGGTCAGGCCCTCGACCACGACGAGAGCCACCTCGTCGTCGCCGACGTCGACTGGGCCCGGTTCGGCCCCATCTACACCCTGGCCCGGCCCCGGCCGCTGCTCGCCGAGCTGCCCGACGCCGCGCCCGAGGACACCGGGGCCCCCGACCCGGCGTCGTCCTCGGCGCTCGCCGACCGGCTCGGCACGCTGCCCGAGGCCGAACAACGTGCCCTGCTGCTGGAGACGGTCCGCACCAATGTGGCCGCCGTCCTCGGCTACGGCGACGCCGACCCGGTCGAGCCGCAGCGCGCGTTCAAGGAACTCGGGATGGACTCGGTGACCGCCGTCGAGCTGCGCAACCGGCTCAGCGCCGCCACCGGCGTACGGCTCTCCGCCACCCTGGTCTTCGACCACCCCAACCCGACCGCACTGGCCGACCAGCTGCGGGCCGAACTCGGCTACACCGGCGACACCGCCGGGGGCCTGCTCGCCGAGCTGGACCGGCTGGAGGTCACCGTCGCCGGCCTCACGCCGGAGGAGATCGAACGTCACCGGGTCACCGGCCGGCTCCAGTCGCTGCTGGCGAAGCTCAACGAGACCCTCAGCACCACCGCGGGCGCCACCCTGGCCGACCGGCTGGAAACGGCCTCCGCCGACGACGTGTTCGACCTGATCGACAAGGAACTCGGCATGACCTGAGCCGCCACCGCGCTCCCGGAGCAACGTGTCCCGCTGGCAACGAGTTTGGTGAGGTTCGGATGGCGAACGAAGAGAAGCTCCTCGACTACCTGAAGCGGGTCACCGCCGATCTGCACCGCACCCGGGAGCGGCTGCGCGAGGTCGAGTCGCAGGAGCAGGACCCGATCGCGATCGTCGGCATGGCCTGCCGTTACCCGGGCGGGGTCAACTCGCCCGAGGACCTGTGGCGGCTGGTCGCCGACGGTGTCGACGCCATCGGCGACTTCCCCACCGACCGGGGCTGGGACACCGCCGCCCTCTACGACGCCGACCCGGACACCGCCGGCAGCAGCTACGTCCAGCAGGGCGGCTTCGTCCACGACGCCGCCGAGTTCGACGCCGAGTTCTTCGGCATCTCGCCCCGCGAGGCGTTGGCGATGGACCCGCAGCAGCGGCTGGTGCTGGAGGCGAGCTGGGAGGCGTGCGAAGGGGCCGGCATCAACCCCGACTCGTTGCGCGGCGGCCCGGTCGGCGTCTTCGTCGGCTGCGGCGGGCAGGACTACTGGGACCGGCTCACCGTGCTGCCCGAGCCGGTCGAGGCGTACATGAGCACCGGCAGCTCCGGCGCGGTGATCTCCGGGCGGGTCGCGTACAGCCTGGGGTTGGAGGGGCCGGCGGTCACCATCAACACCGCCTGCTCGTCGTCGCTGGTCGCGCTGCACCTGGCCGCGCACGCGCTGCGCCAGCGGGAGTGCGGCCTGGCGCTGGCCGGCGGCGTCACCGTGATGTCGACGCCCGGCGCGTTCGTCGCGTTCAGCCGGCAGCGGGGGCTGGCCTCCGACGGCCGCTGCAAGCCGTTCTCCGAGGACGCCGACGGCACCGGCTGGGGCGAGGGCGTCGGCATGCTGCTGCTGGAACGGCTCTCCGACGCCCAGCGCAACGGCCACCGGGTGCTCGCCGTCATCCGGGGTTCCGCGATCAACCAGGACGGCGCGTCCAACGGGCTGACCGCCCCCAACGGGGTGGCTCAGCAGCGGGTCATCCTCCAGGCGCTCGCCAACGCCGGGCTCACCTCCGGCGACGTCGACCTGATCGAGGCGCACGGCACCGGCACCACCCTCGGCGACCCGATCGAGGCGGAGGCGCTGATCGCCACGTACGGGCGCGACCGGCCGGCGGACCGGCCGCTCTGGCTCGGCTCGGTCAAGTCGAACATCGGCCACGCCCAGGCCGCCGCCGCCGTCAGCGGTGTGATCAAGATGGTGATGGCGCTGCGCCACGGCGTCCTGCCCAAGAGCCTGCACGTCGGTGAGCCGTCCACCCACGTGGACTGGTCCGCCGGCACCGTGCAACTGCTGGCCGAGGCGCGGCAGTGGCCCGACCACGGCCAGCCGCGCCGGGGCGGGGTGTCGTCGTTCGGGGTGAGCGGCACCAACGGGCACGTGATCCTGGAGCAGGCCCCGCCGGTCGAGACCGTCGCGCCGGTCGAGGCCGCCGAGCCGCCGGTGGTGCTCTGGCCGCTGTCGGGTCGGTCGGCGGCGGCGCTCGCCGGGCAGGCGGACCGGCTGCGGGAGTTCCTCACCGACGAACGTCCGGTGGACGTCGGGTACTCGCTCGGCACCACCCGGGGCAGCGCGGCGTACCGGGGCGTGGTGCTCGGCGACGACGTGGCCGGCCTGGAGACCCTGGCGGCCGGTGGTGGCCTGTCCGGCCGGGTGGTTTCCGGTCGTACGGCGGTGTTGTTCACCGGTCAGGGTGCGCAGCGGGTGGGGATGGGTCGTGAGTTGGCGGCGGCGTTCCCGGTGTTCGCTACCGCCCTGGATGAGGTGTGTGCGGCGTTCGGGCCGTTGCTGGATGGTGATCTGCGGGAGGTGATGTTCACCGACCCGGACGGTGTGCTGGATCAGACGGGGTGGACGCAGCCGGCCCTGTTCGCGGTGGAGGTGGCCCTGTTCCGTCTCGCGGAGTCGTGGGGGTTGAAGCCGGACTTCGTGGCCGGGCATTCGATCGGTGAGTTGGCCGCCGCGCATGTGGCGGGGGTGTGGTCGCTGGAGGATGCGTGTCGGGTGGTGGCGGCGCGGGGTGGTCTGATGCAGGCCCTGCCGGCGGGTGGGGCGATGTTGGCGATCGCTGCGCCGTTGGCGGAGTTGGATCTGGGTGACGTGGATGTGGCGGCGGTGAACGGTCCGCGGGCCGTCGTCGTCTCTGGCACCGAGGAGCAGATCGCCGCGTTGGAGGCGTCGCTTGAGGTGAAGACCCGCCGCCTGCGGGTGTCGCACGCGTTCCATTCGCATCTGATGGATCCGATGCTGGCCGAGTACGGGCGGGTCGTCGCCGGGGTGACCGCCAATGCGGTGACTATTCCGTTGGTGTCGACGGCGACGGGCGGCCTGGCGACCGAGGCCGAGCTGGGCTCGGCCGGGTACTGGCAGGGGCAGGTGCGGGGGACTGTGCGGTTCGCCGACGCGGTCGCTGCCCTGGCGGCGCGCGGGGTGACCCGGTTCGTCGAGATCGGGCCGGACAGCGTGCTCACCGCGATGGTCGCCGACTGCGTCGAGGACGCCACCGCGATCCCGCTCCAGCGCCGCAAGCGTGCGCAGGTCGAGGCGTACGCCGCCGGGATGGCCCAGGTGTGGATCAGCGGCGTCGACCTCGACTGGGCAGCGGTCAACCCGGGCGGCCGGTCCGTCGACCTGCCCACCTACGCCTTCCAACGCCAACGCTTCTGGCTGGACGCCCCGGCCGACCCCGGCGACGCCACCGCCATGGGGCTGGACTCCGCCGACCACCCGCTGCTCGGCGCGGCCGTCACCCTCGCCAACGCCGACGGGGCCGTCCTCACCGGCCGGCTCTCCCTCGACCGGCACCCGTGGCTCGCCGACCACGCCGTCGACGGCGCGGTGGTCTTCCCCGGCACCGGCTACGTCGACCTCGCCCTGCACGCCGGCGCGCAGGTCGGCGTCGAGACCGTCGACGAACTCACCATCGAGACCCCGCTGGTGCTGCCCGAACGCGGCGGTGTCCAACTCCAGGTCGTGGTCGGCCCCGCCGACGCCGGCCAGGCCCGCACCCTTCAGGTGTACGCCCGCAGCGCCGACACCGACGCCCCGTGGACCCGGCACGCCAGCGGGGTGCTCGCCGCCGGTCGGCGTACCACCGGGACTGCCCTCACCGAGTGGCCGCCCGCCGGTGCGGAACCGGTGCCCACCGACGACCTCTACCACCACCTGGCGACCGGCGGCCTGGTCTACGGCCCGGTCTTCCGGGGCCTGCGCCGGGTCTGGCGACGCGGCGACGAGCTCTACGCCGAGGTGAGCCTGCCGGAGGGGGTGGACGCCGACGGGTTCGGCCTGCACCCCGCCGTGCTCGACGCCGGCCTGCACGCCCTCGGCCTCGCCGAGGGTGACACCTTCCGGGGGCTGCCGTTCGCCTGGTCCGGTCTCACCCTGCACGCCACCGGCGCGGCCGGCGTCCGGGTCCGGCTCACCCCGGTCGGCTCCGGGGTCCGGGTGGCGGTCGCCGACGCGGTCGGCGCCCCGGTCGCCACGGTCGACTCGCTGGTGCTGCGCCCCGTCCAGGTGGCCCGCCCCGGCGGGGTCGCCGACGCGCTGTTCGACCTGACCTGGCAGGAGATCGGCACCCCCACGACCACGACCACCCCGCACTGGGCCCACCACCCGGCCGCCCGGCCCACCGGCACCGCCCCGACCACGTCGGCCCCGGCGGCGTCCGACCTCGAACTGTTGGTGCTGACCGCCGGAGCCGCCGGGGACGTCACCGGCCCCGAGGCGGTGCACGACGAGGTGAACCGGGTGCTCGGCCTGGTGCAGGAGTGGCTGGCCGGCCCGGACACCCACCGGCTGGTGGTGCTCACCCGACGCGCCGTCGGTGACGACGGGACCGATCCGACCGGGGCGGCCGTGTGGGGCCTGCTCCGCTCGGCGCAGGCCGAGAACCCCGACCGGTTGCTGCTGGTCGACACCGACCCGGACGCGGACGTGGCCGCGTCCCTCGCCGTGGCGGTGGCGACCGGTGAACCGCAGGTACGGGTCCGCGACGGCGTCGTCTCGGTGCCCCGGCTCACCCGCCAGGTCGTCGCCCCGTCCACCCCGGACACCCCCCTGTTCGGTACGGGCACCGTGCTGGTCACCGGTGCGACCGGTGCCCTCGGCACGGCGGTGGCCCGGCACCTGGTGGCGACGCACGGGGTGGCCCGGCTGCTGCTGGTGTCCCGCCGGGGCCCGGCCGCCGAGGGCGCCGACGACCTGGTCGCGGAGCTGACCGGGGCCGGCGCGCAGGTCGAGCTGGTCGCCGCCGACGTGGCCGACCGGGCTCAGGTCACCGCCCTGGTCGACGGCCACCCGGACCTGTCGGCGGTGGTGCACACGGCGGGCGTGCTGGACGACGGCGTGGTGTCGTCGCTGTCCGCCGCCCGACTCTCCGCGGTGCTGCGTCCCAAGGTGGACGCGGCGACGCTGCTGGACGAGTCGACCCGGGGCCGGGACCTGTCGGCGTTCGTGCTGTTCTCGTCGTTGTCCGGGGTGCTGGGTGCGCCGGGGCAGGGCAACTACGCGGCGGCGAACGCCTTCCTGGATGCGCTGGCGGTCACCCGTCGTGCCGCCGGGTTGCCGGCGGTGTCGTTGGCGTGGGGGCTGTGGGGTGAGGGTTCGGCGATGACCGACCGGCTCGGTGACGCCGACCGGGAGCGGATGTCCCGGGGTGGGGTGCTGCCGCTGGCCACCGCCGACGGGCTGGCCCTGCTCGACGCCGCCGTCGCCAACCCGTACCCGACCGCGGTGCCGGCCCGGCTCGACCTGGCCGCCCTGCGTGCCCTCGGCGACGACCTGCCGTTGCCGTTCCACGGCCTGGTCCGCCCGGCCCGCCGGACGGCCGCCCGTGCCGCCGGGACCACCGCGACCGGGTGGGCGGCGGACCTCGCCGCGCTCTCCGCCGAGGAGCGCGACCGCGCCGCGACCGCCCTGGTCCTCAGCCAGGTGGCCACGGTGCTCGGGCACACCTCCGCCGAGCGGATCGACGCCGGCCGGGCGTTCCAGGAGCTGGGTTTCGACTCGCTCACCGCCGTCGAGCTGCGCAACGGACTCTCCGTCAGCACCGGTCTGCGGCTGCCCGCCACCCTGATCTTCGACTACCCGTCCCCGCGTGACCTGGCCCGGCACCTGCTCAGCGAGATCGCCGGCCCGGACGACGCCGACACCGTGCAGCGGGTCACCACGTCCGTCGCCGACGAGCCGGTGGCGATCGTCGGGATGGCCTGCCGCTACCCCGGCGGCATCACCTCGCCGGAGGACCTGTGGCGGCTCGTCGCCGAGGGCGCCGACGCCGTCGACGACTTCCCGACCGATCGGGGTTGGGACCTGGCCCGGCTCTACGACCCGACCGGCACCCGCCCGGAGACCACGTACGTGGACAAGGGCGGGTTCCTCACCGACGCCGCCCAGTTCGACCCGGTCTTCTTCGGCATCTCCCCCCGCGAAGCGGTGATCATGGACCCGCAGCAGCGGTTGCTGCTGGAGACGTCCTGGGAGGCGTTCGAGCGGGCCGGCATCGACCCGGGCACCCTGCGCGGCTCGTCCACCGGTGTGTTCGCCGGGGTGATGTACCACGACTACGTCTCCGGGCACAGCTCCGGCAGCATCGTCACCGGTCGGGTGGCGTACACGTTCGGGCTGGAGGGACCGGCGGTGTCGGTCGACACCGCGTGTTCGTCGTCGTTGGTGGCGATGCATCTGGCGGGTCAGGCGTTGCGGTCGGGTGAGTGTGATCTGGCGTTGGCCGGTGGGGTGACGGTGATGGCGACGCCGGAGACGTTCGTGGAGTTCTCCCGGCAGCAGGGGTTGGCGCGGGACGGTCGGTGCAAGCCGTTCGCGGCGGGTGCGGACGGTACGGGGTGGTCCGAGGGTGTCGGGGTGTTGGTGCTCGAACGTCTTTCGGATGCGGTGCGTAACGGGCATCGGATTCTGGGTGTGGTGCGGGGTTCGGCGGTGAATCAGGACGGCGCGTCGAATGGTCTGACCGCGCCCAATGGTCCTTCTCAGCAGCGGGTGATCCGGCAGGCGCTCGCGAATGCGGGGGTGTCGGCGGCCGAGGTGGATGTGGTGGAGGCGCACGGTACGGGTACCACGCTGGGTGATCCGATCGAGGCGCAGGCGATCCTGGCGACGTACGGCCGGGACCGGGTGGGGCCGTTGTGGTTGGGGTCGGTGAAGTCGAACCTGGGTCACACGCAGGCTGCCGCGGGCGTGGCGGGTGTGATCAAGATGGTGATGGCGATGCGGCACGGGGTGGTGCCGCAGACGTTGCACGTGGATGCGCCGAGTCCGCACGTGGACTGGTCGGCGGGTGAGGTGCGGCTCGCCACCGAGGTGGTGGACTGGCCCGTGGAGGGTCGTCCGCGTCGGGCGGCGGTGTCGTCGTTCGGCATCAGCGGCACCAACGCCCACCTGATCCTGGAGCAGGCCCCCGCCACCGCGCCGACGGCCGGCTCCGCCACCACGAGGGTCACCGACCCCGTCACCGCGCCGGTGTCGCTCTGGCCGGTCTCCGGCCGCTCCGCCAGCGGCCTCGCCGCCCAGGCCACCCGCCTCGCCGACTTCCTCACCGACACCGACCTGCACCCCGCCGACGTCGCGCTGACCCTCGGCACCGGCCGGGCGGCGCTGGAACACCGCGGGGTGGCCGTCGGTGACGGCGTCGCCGGTCTCCGCGCGCTCGCCGCCGGTCAGGGCGTGCACGGCCACCTGAGCACCGGCCGGACTGCGGTGCTGTTCACCGGTCAGGGCGCGCAGCGGGTCGGCATGGGTCGTGAGCTGGCGGACGCCTTCCCGGTGTTCGCCGCCGCCCTGGATGAGGTGTGTGCGGCGTTCGGGCCGTTGCTGGATGGTGATCTGCGGGAGGTGATGTTCGCCGATCCGGATGGTGTGCTGGATCAGACGGGGTGGACGCAGCCGGCCCTGTTCGCGGTGGAGGTGGCCCTGTTCCGTCTGGCGGAGTCGTGGGGTCTCAAGCCGGATTTCGTGGCGGGTCATTCGATCGGTGAGTTGGCTGCCGCGCACGTCGCCGGGGTGTGGTCGCTGGAGGATGCGTGTCGTGTCGTGGCGGCGCGGGGTGGTCTGATGCAGGCCCTGCCGGCGGGTGGGGCGATGTTGGCGATCGCTGCTCCGTTGACGGAGCTGGATCTCGGTGACATCGATGTGGCGGCGGTGAACGGTCCGCGGGCCGTCGTCGTCTCTGGCACCGAGGAGCAGATCGCGGCGTTGGAGGCGTCGCTTGAGGTGAAGACGCGCCGGTTGCGGGTGTCGCACGCGTTCCACTCGCACCTGATGGACCCGATGCTGGCCGGCTACGGGCAGGTCCTCCATGCAGTGACCGCCAACTCGGCAGCCATCCCGTTGGTGTCGACCGCGACCGGTGACCTCGCCACCGACGACGAGCTGGGCTCCGCCGGGTACTGGCAGGGGCAGGTGCGCGGCACCGTCAAGTTCGCCGACGCGGTCGCCGTACTCAAGGACCGTGGGGTGACCCGGTTCATCGAGATCGGGCCGGACAGCGTGCTCACCGCCATGGTCGCCGAGGGCGTCGGCGACGCGGTGACCATCGCGTTGCAGCGCCGCGACCGGGACCAGGTCACCGGCTACGCCACCGGGATGGCCCGGGCGTGGACCACCGGCGTCGACCTCGACTGGTCGGCCATCCAACCCACCGCCCGGCAGGTCGACCTGCCCACCTACGCCTTCCAACGCCAGCACTACTGGCTCTACGACCCGGCCCTGGTCGGGGCCGGACTGCTCGCCGCCACCCACCCGCTGCTCGACGCCGCCGTGCCGCTGGCCAACACCGACGGTGTCGTCTTCACCGGCCGCTGGTCGCGGCACACCCACCCGTGGCTCGCCGACCACGCCGTCGGCGGCACCGTCGTGTTCCCCGGCACCGGCCTGGTCGAACTCGCCATCCACGCCGGCGACCAGGTCGGCACCGGTCTGCTCGACGAGTTGACCCTGCACGCGCCGCTGGTCGTCCCCGAGGGCGGCGGCGTCGAGGTGCAGGTCGCGGTGGAGCCGCCCGACCCGAGCGGCCGGCGTGCCGTCCAGGTGCACTCCCGGGAACGCGACGACGCCCCGTGGACCCGGCACGCCACCGGCGTCCTCACCGCCGGGGACAGCCCCGGCGTCGCCCTCACCGAGTGGCCCCCCGCCGACGCCGAACCCCTGCCGCTGGCCGGCCTCTACGACGACCTCGCCACCGGCGGCCTCGACTACGGCCCCACCTTCCGGGGCCTGCGTCGCGCCTGGCGGGCCGGCGACGCACTCCTCGCCGAGATCGACCTCCCCGACGGTACGGACACCGACGGCTACGGACTGCACCCGGCCCTCTTCGATGCCGGCCTGCACGTCCTCACCCGCGCCGACGGCGACACCCACCGGGGCCTGCCGTTCGCCTGGTCCGGGGTGGCGCTGCACGCCACCGGCGCGACCAGCCTGCGGGTCCGGCTCACCCCCGCCGGCGCCGGCGTGCGGATCGCCGTCGCCGACGCGGTCGGCGCGCCCGTCGCCACCGTGCAGTCGCTGGTGCTTCGCCCGGTGCAGGTCGCCACCGCCACCGCCGGCGTCGCCGACGCGTTGTTCGGCCTCGACTGGCAGCCCGTCACCGTCACCCCGACCGCCACCGCCTGGACCTGGCACCCCGACACCGCCCCGACCGGCGACGGCCACACCACGACCGCCGCACCGGGTGACGGTGAGGGTGGCACGGCGACCGCCGACGGCGCGGCCGAGCTGGTGGTGCTGCGCGCCGGAGGCACCGACGACGTGCACGCCGAGGTGAACCGGGTGCTGGACGTCGCCCAGCGCTGGCTGGCGGGGACCACCCCCGCCCCGCTCGTCGTGCTCACCCGGCACGCCGTCGGCGACGACGTGACCGACCTGGCCGGCGCTGCGGTGTGGGGGCTGATCCGCTCCGCGCAGGCGGAGAACCCCGACCGGTTCCTCCTCGTCGACGCCGACACCGACCGGCTCGACGATGTCCTCCCGCTGGCCCTGGCCACCGGCGACCCGCAGGTGCTGATCCGCGACGGCGTCGTCCGGGTACCCCGGATCGTCCGCCGGACGCTGCCGACGACCCCGCCGGACGCCCCGCGCTACGGCACCGGCACGGTGCTGGTCACCGGCGCGACCGGTGCACTCGGCTCGGCGGTGGCCCGGCACCTGGTGACGGCACACGGGGTGTCCCGGCTGCTGCTGCTGTCACGCAGCGGTACGGCGGCCGCCGGCGCGGGCGACCTCGTCGCGGAGCTGTCCGAGGCCGGCGCACAGGTCGACCTGGTCGCCTGCGACGTGGCCGACCGGGAGCAGGTGGCCGCCGTGCTGGCCGGGGTGCCGGACCTGTCGGCGGTGGTGCACACGGCCGGGGTGCTCGACGACGGCGTCGTCTCGTCGCTCACGGCAGCGCGGGTATCGGGGGTGCTGCGCCCCAAGGTGGACGCGGCGGCGCTGCTGGACGAGCTGACCCGGGGCCGGGACCTGTCGGCGTTCGTGCTGTTCTCCTCGCTGTCCGGGGTGATCGGCGCGCCCGGGCAGGGCAACTACGCGGCGGCGAACGCCTACCTCGACGCGCTGGCCGTGTCCCGTCGTACCGCGGGACTGCCCGGGGTGTCGCTGGCGTGGGGGCTGTGGGGTGAGGGCTCGGCGATGACCGACAAGCTCGCCGACACCGACCGGGAACGGATGTCCCGGGGCGGGGTGCTGCCGCTGACCACCGAGGACGGGTTGGCGTTGCTCGACGCCGCCGTCGCCGGTGGACCGGCCACCCTCGTCCCGGCCCGGCTCGACGTGCCGACGCTGCGTACCCTCGGTGACCGGCTGCCGCCGGTGCTGCGTGGCCTGGCCGGTCCGACCCGGCGCACCGCCGCCACCGCCACCGACCGGCCGGGCGGCGACTGGCTGGCCGGGGTGCCGGCGGGCGAGCGGGCCGGGGCCGTCCGGCACCTGGTGCACACCCACGTCGCCGCCGTGCTCGGCCTCGCCGGCCCGGAGGCCGTCGAGGCGGACCGGACGTTCCAGAGTCTCGGCTTCGACTCGCTCACCGCCGTCGAGCTGCGCAACGCGCTCGCCACGGCGGCCGGCCTGCGACTCCCGGCCACCCTGATCTTCGACTACCCGACGCCGGTCGCCCTCGCCGGGTTCCTGTACGGCGAGTTGAGCGGTGCTCTCGACGTACCGCAGGCCCGGCAGACCGCCAGCACGGCGGTCGGTGACGACCCGGTGGCGATCGTCGGGATGGCCTGCCGTTACCCCGGTGGGGTCTCCTCGCCCGAGGACCTGTGGCGGCTCGTCGCCGACGGCGTCGACGCCATCGACGGCTTCCCGACCGATCGGGGTTGGGACCTGGCCCGGCTCTACGACCCGACCGGCACCCGCCCCGACACCAGCTACGCCGACCAGGGCGGGTTCCTGCCCGGCGCGGCCGGCTTCGACCCGGCCTTCTTCGGCATCTCGCCCCGCGAGGCCGTCCTGATGGACCCGCAGCAGCGGCAACTGCTGGAGGTCTCCTGGGAGGCGTTCGAGCGGGCCGGCATCGACCCCGCCTCGGTACGCGGCTCCGCCACCGGCGTCTTCGCCGGCCTCATGTACCACGACTACGTGACCGGGCACAGCGCCGGCAGTGTCGTCTCCGGCCGGATCGCCTACACCCTCGGCCTCGAAGGCCCCGCCGTCACCGTGGACACCGCGTGTTCGTCGTCGTTGGTGGCGATGCATCTGGCGGGTCAGGCGTTGCGGTCGGGTGAGTGTGATCTGGCGTTGGCCGGTGGGGTGACGGTGATGGCGACGCCGGAGACGTTCGTGGAGTTCTCCCGGCAGCAGGGGTTGGCACGGGACGGTCGGTGCAAGCCGTTCGCGGCGTCGGCCGACGGGACGGGTTGGTCCGAGGGCGTCGGCGTGCTGGTGCTCGAACGGCTCTCCGACGCGCGTCGGCACGGGCACCAGATCCTGGGCCTCGTCCGCGGTTCGGCGGTCAACCAGGACGGCGCGTCCAACGGTCTCACCGCGCCCAACGGACCGGCGCAGCAGCGGGTGATCCGGCAGGCCCTCGCGAACGCCCGGGTGTCGGCCGCCGAGGTGGACGTGGTGGAGGCGCACGGTACGGGCACCACGCTGGGTGATCCGATCGAGGCGCAGGCGATCCTGGCGACGTACGGTCGGGACCGGGCGCAGCCGCTGTGGTTGGGGTCGGTGAAGTCGAACCTGGGCCACACGCAGGCTGCGGCCGGTGTGGCGGGTGTGATCAAGATGGTGCTGGCGATGCGGCACGGGGTGGTCCCCCGGACGTTGCACGTGGACGCGCCGAGTCCGCACGTGGACTGGTCCGCCGGTGACGTACGGCTCGCCACCGAGGCCGTCGACTGGCCGGCCGACGGTCACCCCCGCCGGGCGGCGGTGTCGTCGTTCGGCATCAGTGGAACCAACGCGCACGTCATCGTCGAGGAGTACCCGCAGCCCGTCGTGACACCCGAGCCGACGCCGGCTCCGGCCGTGGTGCTCTGGCCGCTGGCCAGCCGCTCCACCACCGGCCTCACCGCGCAGGCCACCCGCCTGCGCGACTTCCTCACCGACGAGAGACCGGTCGACGTCGGGCACTCCCTGGCCGCCGGCCGGGCCGCCCTGGACCACCGGGCCGTCGCCGTCGGCGGTACGGCCGCCGACCTGGCCGCCGGCCTCGAAGCCCTGACCGCCGGTGGCGGCCTGTCGGGTCGGATCACCACCGGCCGTACGGCGGTGTTGTTCACCGGTCAGGGCGCGCAGCGCGTCGGCATGGGTCGTGACCTGGCGGCGTCGTTCCCCGTGTTCGCCGCCGCCCTGGACGAGGTGTGTGCGGCGTTCGGGCCGTTGCTGGGTGGTGATCTGCGGGAGGTGATGTTCGCCGATCCGGATGGTGTGCTGGATCAGACGGGGTGGACGCAGCCGGCCCTGTTCGCGGTGGAGGTGGCCCTGTTCCGCCTCGCGGAGTCGTGGGGGTTGAAGCCGGACTTCGTGGCCGGGCATTCGATCGGTGAGTTGGCCGCCGCGCACGTAGCCGGGGTGTGGTCCCTGGCGGACGCCTGCCGGATCGTCGCCGCGCGGGGTGGTCTGATGCAGGCCCTCCCCGCCGGCGGCGCGATGCTGGCCATCGCCGCTCCGTTGACGGAGCTGGATCTCGGTGACATCGATGTGGCGGCGGTGAACGGCCCCCGGGCCGTGGTGGTGTCCGGCACCGAGGAGCAGATCGCCGCGTTGGAGGCGTCGCTGGAGGTGAAGACCCGCCGCCTGCGGGTGTCGCACGCGTTCCACTCACACCTGATGGACCCGATGCTCGCCGGCTACGGGCTGGTCCTCGACGGGGTCACCGCCAACCCGGCGGACATCCCGCTGGTGTCGACCGCCACCGGCGACCTGGCCGGCGACGCCGAACTCGGCTCGGCCGAATACTGGCAGGGTCAGGTGCGGGGCACGGTGCGGTTCGCCGACGCGGTCGCCGCCCTGGCTGCCCGTGGGGTCACCCGGTTCGTCGAGATCGGGCCGGACAGCGTGCTCACCGCGATGGTCGCCGACACCCTCGACGAGGCGGTGACCATCCCGCTGCAACGCCGCGACCGGGACCCGCTGACCGCCTACGCCACCGGGATGGCGCAGGCGTGGATCAGCGGCGTCGACCTCGACTGGGCGGCGGTCAACCCGGGTGGCCGGTCCGTCGACCTGCCCACCTACGCGTTCCAACACCAGCACTACTGGATGCAGGACACCGGCGCGGACCGGGACGTCACCGCCGCCGGGCTGCTCGACGCCGAGCACCCGCTGCTGTCGGCCGTCACCACCCTGCCCGACACCGACGGGCTGATCGCCACCGGGCTGCTGTCCCGGCGTACCCACCCGTGGTTGGCCGATCACGCGCTCGGCGACACGATCGTGCTGCCCGGCACCGGGCTGGTCGAACTCGCCGTGCGGGCCGGTGACCAGGTCGGCTGCGGCCGGCTGGCCGAACTCGTCCTCCAGGCCCCGCTGGTCGTCCCCGACGACGACGGTGTGCAGGTGCAGGTCGCCGTCGGGGCCGCCGGCGACGACGGCGGCCGGTCGGTCACCGTCTACTCCCGGCACCGGGACGCACCCTGGTCCCGGCACGCCACCGGCCTGCTCACCCCGACCCCGACCAGCCCGCCGGCCGACGGACCGGCGGTGTGGCCGCCGCCCGCCGCCACCCCCGTCGACCTCGACGACCTCTACCCGCGGATGGCCGACGCCGGCCTGGTCTACGGCCCGGTCTTCCAGGGCCTGCGGGCCGCCTGGCGACACGGCGACGAGGTGTACGCCGAGGTCGCGCTCCCCGCCGACGTGCTCGACGCCGACCGGTTCCACCTGCACCCGGCCCTGTTCGACGCGGCCCTGCACGCCATCGGCCTCAGCCGGGGCGAAGGCGCGCCCGCCGTCCCGTTCACCTGGACCGGGGTGAGCGTCCACGCCACCGGCGCGGCCACCCTGCGGGTCACCGTCACCCCCGCCGGGCCCGACGAGGTGGCCCTCACCCTCACCGACGGGGCCGGCCTGCCCGTCGCCCGGGTCGACTCGCTGGTGCTGCGGGAGATCGAACCGAGCCAGCTCGCCGCCGCCCGCACCGGGCGGCAGGAGCACCTCTACCGGGTCGACTGGACTCCGGTGCCGCTGCCCGCCACCCCCGCCACCGGCCGTTGGGCGCTGGTCGGCGCCGACGAGTTCAAGGTGGCCGCCGCGCTCGACACCGTCGGCCTGCGCGCCGAGACCCACCCGGACCTGGCCACCCTCACCGCCGCCCTGGACGCGGGCGAGGCGGCACCGGACGTGGTGCTGGTCGCCAGCGTGCAGCCCGACTCCCGGGACCTCGCGGCCGGAGCCCGGCACACCACCGGGCAGCTCCTCACCCTGCTCCAGGGCTGGCTCGCCGACGGGCGGTTGGCGTCGTCCCGCCTGCTGGTGCTCACCCACGGCGCGCAGGGCACGCCGGTCACCGAACCCGCCGCCGCAGCGGCCTGGGGTCTCGCCCGCTCCGCCCAGTCGGAGAACCCGGGCCGGATCGTCCTGGTCGACCTCGACGACCACGACGAGTCGGCGCAGGCCCTCCCGGCGGTGCTGGCCGGCGGTGAATCGCAACTGGTCGTCCGCGAGGGCGTCGCGCACGCCGCCCGGCTGGTGCCCGCCACCACGCCCGACGGCACCCCCGGCAGCGCCTTCACCGCCGACGGCACCGTCCTGGTCACCGGGGCCGGTGGCACCCTCGGCAGGCTCGTCGCCCGGCACCTGGTCGACGCGTACGGGGTGCGGCACCTGCTGCTGGCCAGCCGGCGTGGCCCCGACGCGGACGGGATGGCCGCGCTGCGTGCCGAGCTCACTGCGGCCGGCGCCGAGGTCACCGTGGCCGCCTGCGACCTGGCCGACCGGGACGCGGTCGCCGCGCTGCTGGCCGGGGTGGCCGCCGCGCACCCGCTGACCGGGGTGGTGCACGCCGCCGGGGTGCTCGACGACGGGATCATCCCGTCGCTGACCCGGGACCGCCTCGACGCGGTGCTGCGCCCCAAGGTCGACGCGGCCAGCCACCTGCACGAGCTGACCCGCGACGCGGGACTCACCGCGTTCGTGCTGTTCTCCTCGGCGGCCGGGGTGCTCGGCGGGCCGGGCCAGGGCAACTACGCGGCGGCGAACGCCTTCCTCGACGCGCTGGCCGGAGCCCGGCGGGCGGCCGGGCTGCCCGCCCAGTCCCTGGCCTGGGGTCCGTGGGCCGGCGGTGGGATGGCCGACGACCTCGGCGGCACCGACCGGGCCCGGATGTCCCGGGGCGGCGTGTTGCCGATGTCCGCCGAGGAGGGGCTGGCGCTGCTCGACGCGGCGCTGGCCCGTACCGAGGCGGTGCTCGTCCCGGTCAAGGCCGACCTGCGCGGCCAGCCGGGCGCAGAGGTGCCACCGATCCTCCGGTCCCTGGTCACCCCGGCCCGGCGTACCGCGTCCGGCAGCGCCCGGCCCGACCCGGCGGCGCTGCGGCGTACCCTCGGCGGGCTCGACGACGACGGCCAGGCGGCGCTGCTGCGCGACCTGGTCCGGGCGCGGGCCGCGACGGTGCTCGGCCACGGCGGGCCGGACGACGTCGACCCGGCGCTGCGCTTCGTCGAGCTGGGCTTCGACTCGCTGACCGCGATGGAGCTGCGCAACGCCCTCAACGAGGCCACCGGGCTGCGGCTGGCCACCGGGGTGGTCTTCGACCACGGCAGCGTCGACGAACTCGCCGCCCTGCTGCGGACCGAGCTGGCCGCCCCGCCGGCGCAGGACGGCGCCGGTGCGCCCGACGCCGCCGCCGACACGATGAGTGCGCTGTTCGGCACCGCCGTCCGGGGCGGTCGGGTGCAGCAGGGCCTGGCGTTGCTGCACGCGGTGGCCGACATCCGACCCAGCTTCGACGGGCCGGCCGACCTGCCGCAGATCCCCGCCCCCCGGCGGCTCGCCCGAGGCGACCGGGGGCCGGCGATCGTCTGCTTCCCCTCCCCGATGGCACTCGGCGGCGACCAGCAGTACGCCCGGTTCACCGCCGAGTTCGGCGGCACCCGGGACGTGTGGACCCTGCCGGTGCCGGGCTTCAATCGCGACGACAGCCTGCCCGCCTCGTCCGACGCGGCGGTCCGGGTCTTCGCCGAGATGGTCCGCCCGATCGCCGAACAGGGGCCGTACGTCATCGTCGGTTACTCCTCCGGCGGGCTGTTCGCCCACGCCACCGCCGGTGAGCTGGCGCGGCAGGGGCACGGCCCGACCGGGGTGGTGCTGCTGGACACCTACCTGACCACCGGCAGCACCACGGCGACGTTCTTCACCCACATGCTCGAGTCGTTGCTGGCCAAGGAGGCCGCCTTCGGCGAGTTCAGCAGCGCCCGGCTGTCGGCGATGGGCCGCTACATCCGGTTGCTGGAGAGCTGCCCGATCGAGGCGATCGACGCGCCGGTGCTCTTCGTCCGGCCGCAGGAGTCCATCGTGGCCGGTGGCGACGACGACGGGTGGCGGGCCACCTGGGAAACCCCGCACACGCTCCGGGAGGTGCCCGGCGACCACTTCACCATGATGGAGGGTCAGGTCGGCACGACCGCCGGGGTGGTCCGGGACTGGATCTCGCAGTGACGACAGCTGGAGTGGACGACATGACACTGGCACCGACCGCCAAGGGCACCGTCGAGTTCGGCGACCACCGGACGTGGTACCGGGTGACGGGGGAGCTGCCCGGCGACCGGCCGCCGCTGGTGGTGCTGCACGGCGGCCCCGGCAGCACCCACGACTACCTGCTCAACCTGGCCGAGCTGAGCCGTACCGGCCGGCCGGTGGTGCACTACGACCAGCTCGGCAACGGCGGCTCCACCCACCTGCGGGGGCGGGGGGCCGACTTCTGGACGGTGGACCTGTTCCTGGCCGAACTGGACAACCTGCTGCGGCGGCTCGGCATCGCCGACGGGTATGTGCTGTTGGGGCAGTCCTGGGGCGGGGTGCTGGCGGCGGCCCACGCGGTGCGCCGGCCGGCCGGGCTGCGCGGCCTGGTGATCGCCAACGCGCCCGCGTCGTACCCGCTGTGGCTGCCGGAGCTGGACGTGCTGCGGGCCGCGCTGCCCCCGGGGGTGGACGCGACGCTGCGCCGGCACGAGGCCGCGGGCACCACCGACAGCGCCGCCTACACGGCCGCGATGATGGTCTTCTACCAGCGGCACGTGTGCCGGTGCAAGCCGCTGCCCCCGGAGCTGATGGCCTCCTTCATGGAGATCAACGGGGACCCGACCGTCTACCACGCGATGAACGGGCCGAGCGAGTTCCACATCATCGGCACGCTGCGCGACTATTCGTTGGTCGACCGGCTGCCGCAGATCGACGCGCCGACCCTGGTGATCAGCGGCGAGCACGACGAGGTCACCCCCGCCGCGGTCCGCCCCTTCCACGACCTCGTCCCCGGGGCCCACTGGGAGATCATCGAGGGGGCCAGCCACCTGCCCCACCTGGAGACCCCGCAGCGGTTCACCGAGGTGCTCACCCAGTTCCTCGACAAGCTCTGAGCCACCCGCCTCGACGCCCGCGCCGCCGGTTCAGGCGGGGCGGGCGTCCGGCTCGGACGGGCGGGCGTCGTACGTCGCGCGGTGGGCGTGCACGTCGTCCAGGTGCCGCTCGGCCCAGGTCTTGAGGCCGCGCATCATCTCGTGCAGGGAGAAGCCGAGGTCGGTCAGCTCGTAGGTGACCGTGACGGGCACGGTCGGCGTCGCGGTGCGGATGACCAGGCCGTCGCGTTCCAGGGAGCGCAGCGTCTGGGTGAGCATCTTCTGGCTGACGCCGGCCAGCAGGCGGGACAGCTCCGAGTAGCGCATCGGCCGGGGGGTGCCGGCGCAGTCCGCGCCGAACCGGTGCGAGCCGTCGGTGCGCAGCGCGGCCAGCACCAGCGCCACCCACTTGTCGGAGATCCGGGCGAGCAGTTCCCGACTGGGACACTGCGCCAGGAAGGCGTCATATCCCGCAGCCGCCTCCGCCCGTCGCAGGGCTGCCGTCCTCGTCGCCATCGGTCGTTCCTCCCGTGCCCGGTGCGCTACGCACTTCCAGGTGCCTACTTCCCGGCAGAAAGCTACTCCACGGATAGTGGTCGGGCAGCACTCCGCTCACCACGAAAGCCCGAGGTAACCACATGCTCACCCGTTCCCTGCCCGGCGGCACCTGGACGCTCGGCGACCTGACCGTCACCCGGTTCGGCTACGGCGCCATGCAGCTCGCCGGCCCGTGGGTGATGGGACCGCCCGCCGATCCCGACGGCGCGCTCGCCGTCCTGCGGGAGGTGGTCGCCCTCGGCATCACCCACATCGACACCAGCGACGCCTACGGGCCACACGTCACCAACCGGCTGATCCGGGCGGCGCTGCACCCGTACCCCGAGGGGCTGCGCCTGGTGACCAAGGTCGGCGCGACGCGGGACCGGCAGGGCGGCTGGCCACCGGCCCGGGAGCCGGCGCAACTGCGCCGGGCCGTGCACGAGAACCTGGAAAACCTGGGCGTCGGGGTGCTCGACCTGGTCAACCTCCGGCTGGGTGACGCCGAGGGACCCCGGCCCGGCTCGCTCGCCGAGCCGTTCGGGGCGCTCGTCACACTCCAGCGGCAGGGCCTGATCCGGCACCTGGGGGTGAGCAACGTGACGGCCGAGCAGGTCGCCGAGGCGCAGTCGATCGCGCCCGTCGTCTGCGTGCAGAACCGCTACAACCTCGCGTACCGCCGGGACGACGCGTTGATCGACCGGCTCGCCGGGCAGGGGGTTGCCTACGTGCCGTACTTCCCGCTCGGTGGCTTCAGCCCACTCCAGTCCGCGGCGCTCTCGGCGGTGGCCGCCCGGCGGGACGCCACGCCGATGTCGGTCGCCCTGGCCTGGCTGTTGCAGCGTTCGCCCAACATCCTGCTCATCCCCGGCACCTCGTCGGTGGCGCACCTGCGGGAAAATGTCGTCGGGGCGGGGCTGACACTCTCCACCGACGACCTCACCGCGCTGGACGAGATCGGCCGCTGACCGGCTGAGGTGATGGAAAGTGCCCGTGACCAGCCTGGTCACGGGCACTTTCTGGGACGCGGGCCGCTCACACGGGAGCGGGAGCGCCACGCATGTCGGTCAGCACGCGCCACAGCGTCTGCGGGGTGGCGAACGTCTCCATCGACATCGCCTCGTCGACGAACCGCACGTCGTACTCGCTCTCCAGGGTGGCCAGCAGTTCGACCATGGCGAGGGAGTCCAGGCCCGAGTCGCGCAGGCTGGTGCCGTCCAGCAGCGGCTCCTCGGGGTCGAGGAAGGGCAGGTGCTGGCGCAGGATGGCCTCGAACCGTTGATCCCACATGTCCGCGATTCCTTCCGGTGCAGGGTGAGAAGACGCTAACAATGCCCACCGGACGGTGACGACCCGACAAATCTCCGGTCCCCGGCCGGTCGGGGTAAGGGGTGGCTAGGGGGGTCGATGCGGGTGGGGGCCGCCGGGGCCGCGGATACGCTCCGGCCATGAGTCGAGAGAACTTCGCGCGCACGCACGCCTCCGTGGAGACGCTGCACGAGTTCCTGTTGGCGGGCGCCCGGCTGACGCCCGACAAGCCGGCCGTCATCCAGGCCGTCGGCGGCGAGGTCGGCTCCATCTCGTACCGTCAGCTCGCCCAGCGGGTGGACGGCTACGCCGCCGCCCTCGACGAACTCGGCCTGGACATCGGCGACCGGGTGATTCTGGAGTCGGACACCTCGCCGACCGCCATCGCCGTCTTCCTCGCCTGCTCCTCGCTGGGCCTGACGTTCATCCCGGTCAGCCCGGAGACCCCCGCCCAGCGGCTCGCGCTGATCGCCGAGAGCACCGCCGCCGCGCTGCACCTGCAACCCGTCGACGGCCGCCGCGACGGCGTGCCCGCGCCGCTGGGCACCGCCCGGTTCGGCCCGGACGGCATCCAGGTCGAGCGGGCGCCCGCGCCGCGCACCCGGCACCGCCGGGAGCTGGTCCCCACCGACCCGGCCTACATGATCTTCACGTCGGGCACCACCGGCCGGCCCAAGGGCGTGGTGATGAGCCACCGGGGCGTGCTCGCCTTCTTCCGGGGGATGCTGCGGCACGGCATCGTCTCCGCCGAGGACCGGGTCGCCACCACCTCGCCGCTGCAGTTCGACTTCTCGCTGCTCGACATCGGGCTGGCGCTGGGCAGCGGCGCGGCCGTGGTGCCGGTGCCCCGGTCGCTGCTGCGCTGGCCGCGCCGCTTCGTGCAGTTCCTCGCCGACAGCGGGGCCACCCAGGTCAACGGCGTGCCGTCGATCTGGCGGGGGGTGCTGCGGCACGAGTTCGCCGGGTTGGCCGCGCTCGGTGAGCAGATCCGCGGGGTGCTCTACTCCGGCGAGAACTTCCCCCTGCCGGAGATGCGGGAGCTGCAACGTGCCCTGCCGCACGCCCGGGTGGTCAACTGCTTCGGCAGCAGCGAGTCCATCGCCGCGTCCTTCACCGACGTGCCGAATCCGCTGCCCGACGACATCGACCGGATCTCCATCGGCCACGCCCACCCCGGCGCGGAGATGCTGCTGATCGACGAGGACGGCCGGCCGGTCGACGAGCCGGGTGTCATCGGCCAGATCCACCTGCGCAGCGCCGCCCTGTTCCACGGGTACTGGAACGACCCGGAGGCCACCGCCGCCGCGCTGGTCCCCGACCCGCTCAACCCGGCCACCGGGCAGGTGGTCTTCCGCACCGGCGACCTGGCCTACCGGGGTGAGGGCGGCGAACTCTACTTCACCGGCCGGGCCGACTCCCTGGTCAAGGTGCGCGGCAACCGGGTCGAACTGGGCGAGGTGGAGCGTCGGGTCCGGGAGTTCCCGGGCATCGCCGGCGCCGCCGCGCTGATGCTGCCCCAGGAGGGCAAGGACCCGGTGCTGGCCGCCTTCGTGGTGCTCGACGAGGGCGTCACCGGCGTGGAGGAGATGGAGCTGGGCGCGTTCTGCCTGGAGGCGCTGCCCGACTACATGGTGCCGCAGCAGGTCCGGGTCATCGACGAGCTGCCGGTCAACGCCAACGGCAAGGTCGACCGGCGGGCTCTGGCCGACCGCGCGGGACAGCCCGCACAGCGCTGACCCGCCCCCGAACGACCCCTGGCCGGTCCCTTCAGGAGGGGGACCGGCCAGGGGTTTCTCTGCGTCGCCGCCAGGTCGCTGAAATGGCGGCATCCGGTCCGTCGGATGCCGCCACCTCGGCGCAACAGCGTCGATCAACCGGGTCAGCCCTCCGCGGCCTCGCGGGCCAGCCGGGAGCGGTCCACCTTGCGGTTGGAGTTCAGCGGGAACTCCGGCACGTGCCGGTAGGAGCGCGGCAGCATCCCCTTGGGCAGGATCTGCCGCAGCTGCCGGGACAGTTCCGCCGGGGCGGTCCGCACACCGGTGTAGAAGACCACCAGCTCGGTGCCGCCGGCCCCGGCGCGGGCCACGGTGACCGCGTCCTCGATGCCGGGGCAGCCGCGCAGCGCGTGCTCGATCTCGGCCAGCTCCACCCGCCACCCGTGCACCTGCACCTGCGAGTCGAGCCGCCCCAGATAGATCAGTTCCTTGTTCTCCAGTCGCCGGACCCGGTCCCCGGTGCGATACCAGCGCCGACCGTCGCGGACCAGGAACCGGCCCTCGTCGTCGGCCGGGTCGAGGTAACCGGGGGTGAGCTGGGGGCCGGTGATGCAGAGTTCCCCCTCCACCTCGCTGGCCGCGCCGTCGGCGTCGAGCAGCACCCCGTCGTGCCCGTCGTGCAGGGCACCGATCGGGACCAGGCCGTTGACGCAGAGCCCCGGCGAGGTCTGCGGCGACCAGCGGTGCCCGGTGATGGTCACGGTCAGCTCGGTCGGGCCGTAGATGTTCTCCAGCGTCGACCCGGGGGCCGCCGCCTGCCAGTCCACCGCGTCGGCGGCGTGCAGCGCCTCCCCGGCGAAGAAGCTCCACCGCAACGACGGCATCGCCGCCGCCCCCAGCCGACCGGTCCGTCGGACCAGGGTGATCGCGCTGGGGGTGGAGAACCACACGGTCAGGCCCCGTTCGGCGACGAACGCCGGCACGTCCCGGTAGGCCGCCGGCGGCACCGGATGCACGCTCGCCCCCGCGCCCCAGGCACAGAACAGGTCGAACATCGCGCAGTCGAAGTTCAGGTCGAACGACTGCGAGAAGCGGTCGTCGGGCCCGAAGTCGTACCGGTCGTCCAGCACCGAGAAGTAGTGCCGCAGGTTGCCGTGGGTGATCGGCACCCCCTTGGGCCGCCCCGTCGAGCCGGAGGTGAACAGCACGTAGGCCACGTCGTCGGGGCCGGCGGAGCGGGGCGCGGCCAGCGGCGTCGCCGAGACCACCGGCAGCCGCAACCCGGTGCCGCTGCCGCGCGGGTCCACCACCGGCGCGAACACCGGCACCCCGGCCACCGCGTCGCCCATCTCCGCCCGGACCGCCAGCCCGGCGTCGTCGAGCAGCAGGACGGAGACCCCGCACGCGGTGAGCATCCCGGCGGTCCGCGCCGCCGGGAACTCCGGGTGCAGCGGCACGGCGGTCGCCCCGAGGTACAGGGTGGCGAGCAGCCCGGCGTACGACTCCAGGGTCTTGCCGGCGAGGATGCCGACCACCCGGGGTGGCCCGTCCGGGCCGGCGGCCAACGCCCCGGCCCAGCGCAGCGCGGTGGTGTGCAGCTCCTCGTAGCTGACCGGGCCGGTGGGCAGGTGCAGGGCGGTGGCCCGGGGTGCGGCGGCCAGCCCCTGGAGGAACCGGCCGTGCAGGGCGTAGTCGGTGTGCTGGGTCATCTCGTCCTCCGTGCTCTGCCGACCGTCAGGCGGCCACGGTGCGGCGGATCGGCCGCATCGCCCGCCGGGGGTCCACGATGGTGGTCCGGAAGTTGCGGACGGTGGCGCCGACCCGACCCCAGAGCCGGTCCGGTCCGCAGACGTGCACCGTCTCCACCCCGGACTGCTGGAACGTGGCGACCACGTCCGGCCAGCGCACCGGGGTGACGATCCCGTCCAGCAGCATGGTCCGGACGCCGTCGGCGGTGGTGCGTACCGTGCCGTCCTGGTCGGCGACCACCGGGATCTGCGGGTCGGTGAAGTGCAGCGAACCGAACAGCTCCGCCTCCACCCGGTCCCGCAGCGGCTGGAACGCGGCGGCGTGCAGCGGGGGGTCCATCACGTACAGCGGCAGTCCACCGCCGGCCCGCAGCCGCTGCGCCAACCAGTCGGTACGTGCCTCGTGCAGGGTCACCATCCAGAAGTCGGTGTCCACATAGCAGGAGATCTCGTACCACTCACCGGCCTCGTCCAGCTCGGCCAGGATCTCCCGCAGCCGCTCGGCCGGGGTACGGACGAACGACATCGTCACCACGCCGCGCTGCTCGGCGGTGAAGTACTCCGTCTCGATCCGGGACAGCCGGGCGGTCATCCGGACCGCCTCGGCGAAGTCCAGCGCGCCGCTGAACACGGCGGCGGCCTTGCCCCCGAAGCTGGGCCCGGCGATCAGGTCCGGCCGCAGGTCCATGGTCCGTTCCGCCCAGCGGGCCAGCGCCACGCAGTTGACCAGGAAGGCGACCTGGGCGTACTCGGAGTAGTCGCTGTCGCTGTCCCGATAACGGGTGAACAGGTCGTAGTCCAGGGCGTCACTGGCGGCGGCGAGCAGCTCGCGGGCGTCCCGGTCGATGAGCATGAACTTCGCGACGTCGGCGAAGTCGCACGGGCCCATCCCGGGAAAGACGATGGCGCTGGTCATCTGGGGCGTCCTTGTCGTCGGGGGCAGACCGGCGCGGGCGCGGTCGGTGGGGGAGCCGGGCGGGGAGGTCACCGGGGGAGCTTGGCCAGGGCCTGCTCGATGCGGATCAGCGCGTCGGCGACGTGCGGCACGGCCAGCGGGTCGGCGGCGGTCTGGGTCTGCCGCTGCTGCTCCGGGGTGTCGCCGTAGAGCATGCTGGTCGCGGCGCGGAACCGCAGCCCCTCCGGCCGGTCGCCGAAGTGGTGGCCGGAGAGCACCGCGACGCCCAGCTCCTCCAGCAGGTGGCGCTGCAACCCCGCGCCGTCGGTGATGCCCTGCTCGGCCAGCGGCTCCCGCAGCGGCGCGAAGTCCGGGTAGACGTAGAACGCGCCGGTCGGCGGCCGGCAGGTGGCACCCGCGTCCACCATGATCCGGTGCACCGCGCCGGCCACCGCGCCGTGCAGCGCGGCGTCCGCCGTCAACCGCTCGCGGATCTCCGGCGGTTCGGCGAAGGCGTACCGGGCCACCGACTGCATCGGGCCGGCCAGGGTGGACCAGATCTCGCTGGCCACCGCGGCGACGTCGGCGCGGAGCCGCTCGCCCCACCCGCCGGTCGGGAACCGGGCCGCCCCGATCCGCCAGCCGCCGAGCGCCAGGTTCTTGCTCAACCCGGTGATCACCACGGTCCGCCGGGGGGCGACCTCGGCGGGGGAGAGCAGGTCCGTGCCCGGGGTGTGCAGGATGTCCCGGTAGATCTCGTCCGAGACGATCAGCAGGTCCTCCTCCTCGGCGATCGCGCACAGCTCGCGGACCAGGTCGTCCGGGGCGTGCGTGCCGGTCGGGTTGTCCGGCGAGGTGAGCACGAGGATGCGCGGGTCGTGACCGAGCACCCGGGCGGCGCGGATCGTCTCCCGCAGCGCCGCCGGGTCGGGCACCCCACCGCAGGACGCCGGGATCGGCACCCCCAGCACGGTCTTGCCGGCCAGCCGGGCCTGCGGGGCGTAGGTGACCCAGCTCGGCGCGGCGACGATGGTGTCCCCGCCGACCACCAGTTGCAGGGCCATCAGCAGCGGCTTGCTGCCCGGCGCGATGATCACCTGGTCCGCCTCGGTGGGCAGCCGGCGACGGGAGAAGTACCCGGCCAGCGCGTCCCGGGTGTCCGGGTCACCGACCACCGGCCCGTACGCGTTGCGGTCGGCGCCCTCGGTCAGCGCCCGCCGCAGCGGCGCGAACACCGGCAGCCGGGACTCGCCGAAGCCCAGGTGCACGATGGACTCGCCGGCGGCGATCCGCTGCGCGACCAGTTGGTCGAGCGCGAGGTTGGGGGATATCTTCCGGCCGGCCATCGCCAGCTCCCTTCGGGTCGGTACGTACTCAGGCGGTGACGGCCGCGCCGGGGCGGGCCGCGCTGGGGCTGACGGCGGCGAGGATGTCCGCCGGGGCAGCCGGGTCGATCTCCAGGTCGCTCAGCCAGGCCGCGTCGGCCGACCAGCGGGCCCGGAACGGCCGGCCGACCAGCCGGCGGTCGCGGGCCTGGATCAGCCGGAGCTGGAAGAAGTCGCCGTCCGCGGTCCGCTCGACGCCGTCGACCAGCACCTTGCCGGGGGTCGCCGACATGACCGGCCCGCGCACCGTGCGGGCCAGCCCGGGCAGGTCCTGGTACGCGGTGCGGAAGATGTCGGCGGCCCGGGTCAGCGGCACCTGGAAGTAGTCCCGGGGGCCGGTGTCCCGCTCGACGAACATGTAGTAGGGCACCGCGCCGACGGCCAGCTCGGCCCGCCACATCTCGCTCCAGACGCGGGCGTCGTCGTTGACGTAACGGATCAGCGGGGCCTGGCAGTAGACCACCGCCCCGGTCGACCGGATCCGGGCGATGGCCCGGGTGGCGACCTCGGTGGCCAGCTCCCGGGGGTGGCTGAAGTGGGCCATCACCGCGACGTTGCGGCCGGACGCGACCACCTGCGAGAACAGTCGCAGCAGGTCGTCGGCGTCGCTGTCGGAGACGAACCGGTACGGCCAGTAGGCGACCGCCTTGGTGCCGAACCGGATGGTGCGCACCGTGTCCACCTTCAGTAGCGGCTCCACGTGGCTGCGCAGCCGCTCCGTCGACATGATCATCGGGTCGCCCCCGGTGACCAGCACGTCGGTCACCGCCGGATGCCGGTGCAGGTACGCCACCAGCTGCTCCGGGCCGGGCGCGGCGAACCGCAGGTCGGCGTCCCCGACGAACTGCGCCCAGCGGAAGCAGTAGGTGCAGTACGCGTGGCAGGTCTGCCCCTGCTGCGGGAAGTACAGCACCGTCTCCCGGTACTTGTGCTGCATGCCCGGCAACTCCTGGCCGTCCAGGCTGGGCACGTTGTGCTGCTGCTGTCCGGAGGGGTGCGGGTTGAGCCCGGCCCGGATCCGGGCCACCTCACCGCGCAGTCCCTTGCGGTCGCCGGCGCGCAGCAGGTCGCCGACGATCCGTTCGTCGGCGGCGGCGAGCATGCCGCGCTGCGGAAACACCAGCCGGAAGATCGGGTCGTCCGGAATACGGTCCCAGTCGATCAGGTGCGACAGGACGTACTCGTTGACCCGGAACGGCAGCACCTGGGAAATGGTGCGGATCGCGTGCAGATTGTCGGCCGACAATCCGTACCGGGCACCCAGCTCATCGATGTGGTGCGGCCCGAAGGAGTGGAACCGCCCCGGATCGGCGGTCGTGGAAACGAGCAGGGACATCAACCATCCTCCATGGGGGGGTTGCGCCCACCGACGTGTCGTGACTCAATCACCGGTGCGCGCCCGCGAGAATCGCTCGACGGTCAACAGCGCGTTGCCTCGACCCCACGCTAGTGGCGGGCCGTCCGCCCGGACCCCTAGCGGCACCCCAGAGCCGCCCCTTAGCGCCGCCGGTAGGGGGAGGCTAGGGGCGTCGCGGGGGTGTAGGTGGATTTCCTTTCCTGATTACGTATCCCTCGCCTGGTCCGGCCGGCGCCCGGCGTGTCGCCCGGATACGCCGTACCGCACCGAGCGGCCGAAGAGACATCGATGCCAGCGCCGGATCACGTGCGCCCGGTGCGACCCGAGGGAGTGCTCCGTGACGATCGATCAGGAGATCCGCAAGTATCCGTTCAGCGAGTCGCCCGGGATCGACATCGACCCGACGTACGGGCTGCTGCGCAGCACCGAGCCGCTGGCCCGGGTGCAGTTGCCGTACGGCGAGGTGTGCTGGCTGGCCACCCGGTACGAGGACGTCAAGACCGTGCTCACCGACCCGCGCTTCAGCCGGGCCGCCGCGCAGGGCCAGGACCAGCCCCGCCTCCGTGAGGAGATGACCTACGAGGGCATCATCGGTCTCGACCCGCCGGACCACACCCGGCTGCGCAAGCTGGCCGGCAAGGCGCTGACCGCCCGCCGGGTCAACGGGATTCGCGAGGACGCGCAGCGGATCGCCAACGAGTACCTCGACGACATGGTCGCCAAGGGTTCTCCCGGTGACCTGGTCGAGATGTTCGCGCTGCCCTTCCCGATCACCGTGATCTGCGAGCTGCTCGGCGTCCCGTTCGAGGACCGCGCCCAGTTCCGGATCTGGACCGAGGGGTTGACCAGCACCAGCGAGCAGCTCATGGTCTATGTCGAGCAGTTGTTCGGCTACATGGGCAACCTCGTCGCCCAGCGCCGTGAGCAGCCCACCGACGACCTGCTCGGCGCGCTGGTCAAGGCCCGCGACGAGGGCGACCGGCTGACCGAGCAGGAGCTGCTCTCCATCGCCGGGGTCGGGCTGCTGCTCACCGGCGTCGAGACGGTCTCCACGCACATCCCCAACTTCGTCTACGCGCTGCTGACCAAGCCGGAGCTGATGGCGCAGCTGCGCGCCGACCGGAGTCTGGTGCCGGCCGCCGTGGAGGAACTGCTGCGGATGATCCCGCTCAACCCGGCCGCCATGTTCCCCCGCTACGCGGTGGAGGACGTCGAACTGAGCGGGATCACCGTTCGCGCCGGCGAGCCGGTGCTGGTCTCGCTGCCCGGCGCGAACCGCGACCCGGAGATCTTCGACAACCCGGAGACCTTCGACTTCACCCGCGAGCAGAACCCGCACGTCGCGTTCGGCCACGGCCCACACCACTGCCTCGGCGCGCAGCTGGCCCGGATGGAGCTGCAGGTGGCCCTGCACACCATCCTGGACCGGTTCCCCGAGCTGCGTCTGGCCGACGGTGACGCGGGCGTGTCGTGGAAGTCCGGCCTGCTGGTCCGCGGCCCGAACAAGCTGTTGGTGGCCTGGTGACCGCGGTGGACACCCGCTGGACGGTCACCGTCGACCGGGACGCCTGCATCGGCACCGGGGTCTGCGCCGGCGCGGCCCCCCGCCAGATCGAGATCCGGGACGGCAAGGCGTCCGCCCTGGCCCCGGAGACCGCCCCAGACGAGGCGGTCATCGACGCCGCCGACATGTGCCCGATGTCCGCGATCACGGTCCGCGACGCCGCCTCCGGCGCGCTGCTCGCGCCCGAGGAGTGAACCACAGCCCCGACCGGTGAACCCCACCGGTCGCCGCGAGGCCGCCGCGACCGGTTCCCCTACCGGTCGCGGCGGCCTCGCCGTGATCGGGCGCCGCAAGCCGACACACCGAGCCGGGCGTCGAACCCGGAGACCTAGTGGAGCGTGCCATGAGCGAGTCCGTGAACCCCACCGGTGCCGAGCCCGACGCGCTGTCGGCACTGCGGCGACGGCTGGAGGGCCGCACGGCCGACGAACAGGGCCGGGCGCTGACCGCCCTGGTCCGGGAGCAGGCCCGCGACGTGCTGCGGACCGTACTGCCGGACGGTCCGGACGCCGTCGAGCCGGGCCGTCCGTTCCGTGACCTGGGCTTCGACTCGCTCGCCGCGGTGGAGCTGCACCGTCGGCTCACCCTGGCCACCGGCCTCGACCTGCCGGTCACGTTGGTCTTCGACCACCCGACGCCGCAGGCGGTCGGACGGCTGCTGCGGACGCTGCTCGGCGGCGACGCCGCACCCGCCCCGGCCGCCGCGCCGCTGCGCCGTGCCGCCGCCGACGACGAGCCGATCGCCGTGGTCGGCATCGGCTGCCGCTACCCCGGGCACAGCACCTCGGCCGACGACCTGTGGCGGCTGGTCTTCGAGGGTCGGCATGTGATCTCCGACTTCCCGACCGACCGGGGCTGGGACACCGAAGGGCTCTTCGACCCGGACCCGGGCAAGCCCGGCAAGACCTACGTCCGCCAGGGTGGCTTCCTGGAGGGGGCGGCCGAGTTCGACGCGGACTTCTTCGGCATCAGCCCGCGCGAGGCGATGACGATGGACCCGCAGCAGCGGCTGGTGCTGGAGACCGCCTGGGAGGCGTTGGAGGACGCCGGCATCGACTCGGCGTCGCTGCGCGGCAGCCAGACCGGCGTCTTCATCGGCGCCGAGCCGCAGGAGTACGGCCCCCGGCTGCACGAGGCTCCGGAGGGCCTGGACGGCTACCTGCTCACCGGCAACGCGCCGAGCGTGGTGTCCGGCCGGCTCGCCTACACCTTCGGCTTCGAGGGGCCGACCTTGACCGTGGACACCGCCTGCTCGGGTTCCCTGGTCGCCCTGCACCTGGCCTGCCAGGCGGTGCAGCGCGGGGAGTGCACGACCGCGCTCGCCGGTGGCGTCGCGGTGATGGTGCACCCGGGCGCGTTCACCGCGTTCAGCCGGCAGCGGGGTCTCGCCCCGGACGGGCTGTGCAAGCCGTTCGCGGCGGCGGCCGACGGCACCGGCTGGGCCGAGGGCGTCGGCATCCTGGTGCTGGAGCGGCTCTCCGACGCCCGCCGCAACGGCCACCGGGTGCTCGGGGTGATCCGTGGGTCGGCGATCAACCAGGACGGCGCGTCCAACGGGTTGACCGCGCCGAACGGGCCGTCCCAGCAGCGGGTGATCATGTCCGCGCTGGCCTCGGCCGGCCTGGCCCCCACCGACGTCGACCTGGTCGAGGCGCACGGCACCGGCACCCGGCTCGGCGACCCGATCGAGGCGCAGGCGATCATCGCCACCTACGGCCGGGAACGCCCCGCCGACCGGCCGCTCTGGCTCGGCTCGCTGAAGTCCAACATCGGTCACTCGCAGGCCGCCGCCGGGGTGGCCGGGGTGATCAAGGTGCTGATGGCGATGAAGCACCGGTTGCTGCCGCGTACCCTGCACGTCGACGCGCCCACCCCCAACGTGGACTGGTCCGCCGGCACCGTCGCGCTGCTCACCGAGGCCCGCGAGTGGGACGCACCGGACCGGCCGCGCCGCGCCGGGGTCTCCTCGTTCGGGGTCAGCGGCACCAACGCGCACGTCATCGTCGAGGAGCCCCCGGCGGTCACCGACGAGGCCGTCGCCGCCGTGCCGCAGCTGCCCAGCGAGGTGCTGCCGGTGGTGCTCTCCGCCCGGGGCCGGGCGGCGCTGCGCGACCAGGCCGCCGCGCTGCTCGCTCTCGTCGACACCGACGAGGACGCCCCGGAGTTGCTCGACGTCGCCTACTCGCTGGCGACCACCCGTACCGCGTTGGAGCACCGGGCGGTGCTGGTGGCCCGGGACCGGGCGGGCGTCGTCCGGGACCTGGCGGCCCTCGCCGCCGGGGGCGGTGTGCCCGGCGTACACCTGGGGCAGGCGACCGGCGGTGGGCTCGGTTTCCTCTTCACCGGGCAGGGCAGCCAGCGGCTCGGCGCCGGGCGGCAGCTGTACCGCAGCTACCCGGTCTACGCCGCCGCCTTCGACGACGCCTGCGGCTGGCTGGACCTGCAACTGGACGTGCCGCTGGCCGACGTCCTCTTCGCCGAGCCCGGCACCGCCGAGGCGGCCCTGCTCGACCAGACCGCCTACACCCAGTGCGCGCTGTTCGCCGTGGAGGTGGCCCAGTTCCGGCTGTTGGAGTCCTGGGGGATCCGGCCGGACCTGCTCGCCGGGCACTCGATCGGTGAGCTGGCCGCCGCCCACGTCGCCGGGGTGCTCTCCCTGGAGGATGCCGCGCTCCTGGTCGCCGCGCGCGGCCGGCTCATGCAGCAGCTCCCCGCCGAGGGCGCGATGATCTCGGTGCAGGCCACCGAGGAGGAGGTCCGCCCGCTGCTGGCCGGCCGCGAGGCGCAGGTGGGCCTGGCGGCGGTGAACGGCCCGACCTCGGTCGTGGTCTCCGGTGACGAGGCCGCCGTGCTGGAGGTGGTCGCCGCCCTCGCCGCCGCCGGGCACAAGACGAAGCGGCTGCGGGTCAGCCACGCCTTCCACTCGCCGCTGATGACGCCGATGCTCGCCGAGTTCGGCCGGCTCGCCCACGTGCTCAGCTACCGGCCGCCGACCATCCCGATCGTCTCCACGGTCACCGGCCGGCCGGTGCTCTCCGGCGAGCTGTGCGACCCCGAGTACTGGGTGCGGCACGTCCGCGACAGCGTCCGGTTCGCCGACGCGGTCCGGGCGATGGCCGACGAGGGGGTCGGCACCTTCCTCGAACTCGGGCCGGCCGGTGTGCTCTCCGCGATGGGTCCGGCCTGCCTGGCCGAGGACGCCGACGCGGTCTTCGCCCCGCTGCTGCGCGCCGACCAGGACGAGGAGACCGACGTCGTCTCCGCCGTCGCCCGCGCCCACGTGCGGGGGGTGCCGGTGGACTGGACGGCGTTCTTCGCCGCGCGCGGCGCCCGTCAGGTGGCGCTGCCCACGTACCCGTTCCAGCGTCGCCGGTTCTGGATGGAGTCCGGCGGCGGCAGCGCCGACGCGACCGGCTTCGGTCAGCTCGCCGCCGGTCACCCGCTGGTCGGCGCGGTCGTCGGCCTGGCCGGCGGCGACGGGGTGGTGCTCACCGGCCGGGTGTCGCTGCGCAGTCACCCGTGGCTGGCCGACCACACCATCTCCGGGGTGGCGCTGCTGCCCGGCACCGCCTTCGTGGAGTTGGCGATCCGTGCCGGCGACCAGGTCGGCTGCCCCACCGTGGAGGAGTTGACCCTCGAGGCCCCGCTGGCGCTCGACGAGCACGGCGTCGCCCTCCAGGTCGTCGTCGGCGCCGCCGACCCGGCCGGCCGCTGCCCGGTGGCCGTCTACTCGCGCCCCGACCGGTCCGGCCCGGACGCGCCCGACAGTCAGCTCTGGACCCGGCACGTCAACGGCTTCCTCGCCCCGGAGGCCGCCGACGCCGGGCAGCCCCTGACCGAGTGGCCGCCGCGCGACGCCCGCCCGGTCGACCTGACCGGCAGCTACGCCGAGCTGGCCGGCCAGGGCTACGGCTACGGCCCGGTCTTCCAGGGCCTCAAGGCCGTCTGGCGACGCGGCACCGAGGTGTACGCCGAGGTCGCGCTCCCCGCCGAGAGCCGGGCCGACGCCGCCCGGTTCGGCCTGCACCCGGCGGTGCTGGACGCCGCCCTGCACGCCATCGACGCGGCCCGTCGGGGCGAACCCGCCGACGACGAGGTGCGCATCCCGTTCGCCTGGACCGACGTCACCCTGCACGCCGCCGGCGCGGCCGAGGTGCGGGTCCGGATCGCCCCCGCGGCCGGGGACAGCGTGTCGGTGACCCTCGCCGACGCCACCGGCGCACCGGTCGCCTCGGTGCGGTCGTTCGTCTCCCGGCCGGTCTCCACCGCCCAGCTCACCGCCGCCCGGGGCGGCTACCACGAGCGGCTGTTCCGGCTGGAGTGGACGAAGCTGGGCCAGCGGCCCGCCCCGACGGGCACCCCCCGCTGGGTGGTGCTCGGCGACGAGCGGATCGGCACGGCCCCCCGGCACGCCGACCCGGCCGCGCTGGGTGCGGCGATCGACGCCGGCGCCACCGCCCCCGAGTGGGCGTTCGTCGGCGTCACCTCCGAGGACGTCCGGACCGCCACCGCCGGGGCGCTGGAGATCCTCCAGCAGTGGCTGGCCGACGCGCGGCTGGCCGGCACCCGGCTGGTCTTCGTCAGCCGGGTCGACGACCTCTCCACCGAGGCGGTCTGGGGCCTGGTCCGGGCCGCCCAGACGGAGAACCCGGACCGGTTCGTCACCGTCCGGCTCGCCGACGCCCCGACGCCGTTGCTGGCCGCCGCCCTGGCCACCGGCGAACCGGAGCTGCGGCTGCGCGACGGCGAGATCAGTGTGCCCCGGCTCGCCCGGGTCGCCACCACCTTTGCCACCGGGACCGCAACGACCGCTGCCGCCACCACCGGTGCCGACGACGTCTCCGCCGGGGTCGACCCGAGCGGTACCGCTGCCGGTATCGGCTGGCCGACCGACGGCACGGTGCTGGTCACCGGCGGCACCGGCGGGCTCGGCGCGCACGTCGCCCGGCACCTGGCCGGGCAGCACGGCGTACGCCACCTGCTGTTGACCAGTCGTCGTGGGCCGGCGGCGGCCGGCGTGGCGGAGCTGCGCGGGGAACTGGAAGCGGCCGGGGCGACCGTCGAGGTGGCCGCCTGCGACGCGGCCGACGCCGACGCCCTGGCCGCGCTGCTCGCCGCCGTCCCGGCCGACCGGCCGCTGCGGGCGGTGGTGCACGCCGCCGGCATCGTCGACGACGCGACGATCGGCTCGCTCACCCCGGACCGGCTCGACGCGGTGCTGAAGGCCAAGCTGGACGGCGCGGTCAACCTCGACGCGTCGACCCGCGACGCCGACCTGACGGCGTTCGTGCTCTTCTCCTCCCTGGCCAGCCTGCTCGACTGCGCGGGGCAGGGCAACTACGCCGCCGCGAACGCCACCCTCAACGCGCTGGCCGTCGCCCGCCGGGCCGAGGGCCGGCCCGCCGTCGCGCTCACCTGGGGGCTGTGGACCGGGGACAGCGGGATGGGCGGCCAGCTGGACGCCGCCGCCCTGCAACGCATCGAACGCTCCGGCATGCCCGGCCTCAGCCCGGCGGAGAACCTGGCCCTGCTCGACGCGGCGCTCGGCGTCGACGAGCCGGTGCTCGCCCCGATCCGGGTCGACCTGACCGCGCTGCGCAACCGGCCGGAGGGTGTGCCGGCGCTGCTGCGTGGCCTGGTGCCGCTGCCGGCGCGACGCAGTGCCCAGGCGGCCGGTCCGGCCGACGCCACGCAGGGCCTGGCCCGGCGGTTCGCCGCGCTCAGCCAGGCCGAGCGGGACCGGTTCACCCTCGACCTGGTCCGCGAGCACGTCGCCGCGGTGCTCGGGCACGACAGCGCGGACGCGATCGAACCGCGCCGGGCCTTCAACGAACTGGGCTTCGACTCGCTGGCCGCGGTCGAGCTGCGCAACCGGCTCAAGGCGGCCACCGGGCTGCGGCTGCCGGCGACCCTGGCGTTCGACTACCCGACCCCGGCGGCGCTGGCCGAGTTCGTGGTCTCCACCGTGCTGGGCACCGGCGCGGACGTGGCGACGCCGGAGCTGGCACCGGCCTCCTTCACCCAGGAGCCGATCGCGATCGTCTCGATGAGCTGCCGCTTCCCCGGTGGGGTGGCCACCCCGGAGCAGCTCTGGGAACTGCTCGACGGCGGGGTCGACGCGGTCTCGTCGTTCCCCGCCGACCGGGGCTGGGACCTGGTCGGCATGTACGACCCGGAGCCCGGCAAGCCCGGCCGGACGTACTCGATGGAGGGTGGCTTCCTCTACGACGCGGCCGACTTCGACGCGGACTTCTTCGGTATCAGCCCGCGCGAGGCGGTGGCGATGGACCCGCAGCAGCGGTTGATGCTGGAGACCTCGTGGGAGGTGCTGGAGCGGGCCGGGATCGACCCGACCTCGCTCAAGGGCAGCCCGACCGGCGTCTTCGCCGGCGTCATGTACCACGACTACGCGCTGCGGCTGCACCAGGTGCCCGACGACCTGGCCGGCTACCTGGGCAACGGCAGCCTCGCCAGCATCGTCTCCGGCCGGGTGGCCTACACCCTGGGGCTGGAGGGGCCGGCGGTGTCGATCGACACGGCGTGCTCGTCGTCGCTGGTGGCGATCCACCTGGCGGTGCAGGCCCTGCGGGCCGGGGAGTGCTCCCTGGCGCTGGCCGGCGGCGTCACCGTGATGTCCACCCCGGACACGTTCCTCGACTTCAGCCTCCAGCGTGGCCTGGCCAAGGACGGCCGGTCGAAGTCCTTCGCCGCCGGGGCCGACGGCACCGGCTGGGGCGAGGGCGCGGGCATGGTGCTGCTGGAGCGCCTCTCCGACGCCCGGGCCAACGGTCACCAGGTACTCGCCGTGATCCGGGGTTCGGCGACGAACCAGGACGGCGCGTCCAACGGCCTGACCGCGCCGAACGGCCCCTCCCAGCAGCGGGTGATCCGGCAGGCCCTGGCCTCCGCCGGTGGCATCCCGGCGACCGAGGTGGACGTGGTGGAGGCGCACGGCACCGGCACGGCGCTCGGTGACCCGATCGAGGCGCAGGCGTTGCTGGCCACGTACGGGCAGGGTCGGCCGGAGGACCGGCCGCTCTGGCTCGGGTCGATCAAGTCGAACATCGGGCACACCCAGGGTGCGGCCGGGGTGGCCGGCGTGATCAAGATGGTGCTGGCGATGCGCAACGACCTGTTGCCGCGCACCCTGCACGCCGACGAGCCCTCGCCGCAGATCGACTGGTCGGCCGGGGAGGTGCGGCTGCTCACCGAGCCGCAGCGGTGGCCGGCGCTGGACCGACCGCGTCGGGCCGGGGTGTCGTCGTTCGGGATCAGCGGCACCAATGCCCACGTCATCATCGAGCAGGCGCCCCCGGCGGAGGAGGAGCCCCCGTCGGCCGGGGTGACCGCGCCGGTCGTCCCGGCGGTGCTGCCGTGGGTGCTGTCCGCGCGCTCGGTGGAGGCGTTGCGGGCGCAGGCCGGCGGGGTCGCCGGCACGGGTGCGGGCCTGGACGTGGCGTATTCGTTGGCGACGACGCGGGCGGCGTTGGAGCGCCGGGCGGTGGTGGTGGCCGCGGCGGGCGAGGATGCGGTCCGCGCCCTGCGGTGCGTGGCGGAGGGGGCCGACTCGGCCGACGTGGTGTACGGCTCGCCGTCGGTCGGGAAGCTGGCGGTGCTGTTCACCGGCCAGGGCGCGCAGCGGTGGGGGATGGGCCGTGAGCTGGCGGCGGCGTACCCGGTGTTCGCCGACGCGTTCGCGCAGGTGTGCGCGGAGGTGGACGCGAAGCTGGACCGGCCGCTGCGGGAGGTGCTCTACACCGGGCCGGAGGTGGCCGACGCGGCGCTGTTGGACCAGACCGTCTACAGCCAGGCGGCGCTGTTCGCCATCGAGGTGGCGTTGTTCCGCCTGCTGGAGTCGTGGGGGGTCCGGCCCGACATGGTGGCCGGGCACTCGATCGGCGAGGTGACGGCGGCCCACGTGGCCGGGGTGCTGTCGTTGGCTGACGCGGCGACCCTGGTGACGGCGCGGGGCCGGCTGATGCAGTCGATGCGGGAGGACGGCGCGATGGTCGCCGTCGAGGCGTCCGAGGCGGAGGTGCGTGCCGCGCTGGCCGGCCTTGAGGCGCGGGTGGGCGTCGCGGCGGTGAACGGGCCCCGTGCGGTGGTCGTCTCCGGTGACGCCGAGGCGGTGGAGTCGGTCGCCGCAGGTCTGCGGGGTCAGGGGCGGCGGACGAAGCGGCTGCGGGTGAGTCACGCCTTCCACTCGCCGCACATGGAGCCGATGCTGGCGCAGTTCCACGAGGTCCTCTCCGGTCTGGTGTTCGCGCGGCCGCAACTGCCGGTGGTGTCCAACGTGACCGGTGCGGTGGCCGACCCCGAGGAGTTGCGCGACCCGGGCTACTGGGTGCGGCACGTACGGGAGTCGGTGCGCTTCGGCGACGGGGTGGCCGCCCTCCAGGCGGCGGGCGTCACCACGTTCCTGGAGGTGGGCCCGGACGCGGTGCTGACGGCGATGGGCCGGGACTGCGTCACCGACGAGGACGCGGTGGCCCTGGTGCCGGTGCTGCGGGCCGGCCGGGACGAGCCGACGACCCTGCTGACCGCCCTGGCGACCCTGCACACCCGGGGCGTCCCGGTGGACTGGCGGGCCTGGTTCGCGCCCACCGGCGCCCGCACCACCGCACTGCCCACCTACCCCTTCCAGCGCCGTCGCTACTGGATCAACGCCACCACCGCGGCGACCGACGTGGCGTCGGTGGGCCTCGGGGCGGCGGGCCACCCGCTGTGGGGCGCGTCGGTGTCGATGGCCGAGTCCGGCGAGGTGCTGTTCACCGGCCGGTTCTCCGTGGACACCCACCCGTGGCTGGCCGATCACGCGGTCGCCGGCACGGTGCTGCTGCCCGGCACCGGCTTCGTCGAACTCGTGCTGCACGCCGGGGGCCACGTGGGCCTCGGGCACCTCGAAGAGTTGACCCTGCACGCCCCGCTGCTGCTGCCCACGGGCGGCGCGATGCAGGTCCAGCTGCTGATGACGGCCGCCGACGAGGCGAACCGCCGTACCGTCAGCGTGCACTCGCGTCCCGAGCACGCCGACCCGGACCTGCCGTGGACCCGGCACGCCACCGCGGTGCTCGCCGACACCCCGGCCGTCCCCACCTTCGACCTGACCGCCTGGCCGCCGCCGGGCGCGGTGCCCGTGCCGGTGGACGGCTTCTACGACGATCTGGTGGCCCAGGGGTACGAGTACGGCCCGGTGTTCCAGGGCGTGCAGGCCGTGTGGCGGGCCGGCGAGACGGTGTACGCGGAGGTGTCGTTGCCGTCGGACGCGCACGCCGACGCGGCGCGGTTCGGCCTGCACCCGGCGCTGCTCGATGCGGCGCTGCACGCGGTGGGCATCGGCGAGGAGGTGGCTGCGGACCGGCCGCCGTCGGTGCCGTTCGCGTGGACGGAAGTGACGCTGCACGCCACCGGCGCGACCGCCCTGCGGGTGCGGCTCACTCCGCTGGGCACCGAGGCGGTGGCCCTGCACCTGGCCGATCCGACGGGAGCACCGGTCGCCGAGGTCGGTGCGTTGGTGTCCCGGCCGGTGCAGCTCGCCGCAGGGACCGCCGCCGACGGCAACCTCTACCGCGTCGACTGGACCCCGGTGCCGACGCTCACCGCCGCGGCCACCTCCTGGGCGTACCTGGAGGACCTTGGCGACGACGCGCCGGAGCTGGTGATCACCCGGCTCACCACCCCGGCGGCCGGCGACCCGTCGGCCACCCCGGACGGTGCCGTCGACGTCGAGTCGGCGTCGCGGGCCACCGCCGTGGCGACGCTCGGGCTGCTCCAGCGCTGGCTGGCCGACCCCCGGTCGGCGGAGTCCCGGCTGGTGGTGCTGACCAGCGGCGCGGCCGACGGGGTCACCGACCTGGTCCAGGCCCCGGTCTGGGGTCTGGTCCGGGCCGCGCAGGCGGAGAACCCCGGCCAGTTCGTGCTGGTCGACGCCGCCCCGGAGACGTCGGTCGAGGACATCGTCGCGGCGGTGGGCACCGGCGAGCCGGAGCTGTCGGTGCGCGACGGGCAGGTACGGGTGCCACGGCTGGCCCGCGCCGCCACCGGCGACACCGGCTGGCGGGCGGAGGGCACGGTCCTGGTGACCGGCGGCACGGGCGTGTTGGGCGCGCTGGTCGCCCGGCACCTGGTCGCCACGCACGGCGTCCGCGATCTGGTCCTGGCCTCGCGGCGGGGGCCGGCGGCGCCGGGCGCGCTGGAGCTGCGCGAGGAACTGGCCGGTCTCGGTGCCGCCGTCGAGGTGGTCGCGTGTGACCTGACCGACCGGGGGGCCGTCGCCGCCCTGGTCGACGGGATTCCCGGGTTGGCGGCGGTGGTGCACACCACCGGCATCCTCGACGACGGGTTGGTGACCTCGCTGACCACGGCGCAGTTCGACGGCGTGTGGCGGGCGAAGGCCACCCCCGCCTGGCACCTGCACGAGTTGACCCGGGACCGGGAGCTGTCGGCGTTCGTGCTCTACTCCTCGGCCGCCGGCGTGGTGGACGGCTCCGGGCAGGGCAACTACGCCGCGGCGAACGTGTTCCTCGACGCCCTGGCCGAGCACCGGCGTGGGCTCGGCCTCCCGGCGACCTCGTTGGCCTGGGGGCTGTGGGAGGAACGCAGCGGGATGACCGCACACCTCGGCGAGGCCGACCTGGCGCGGATGGCCCGCTCCGGCATCCTGCCCATCAGTTCCGCACAGGGGCTGGCGCTGCTGGACGCGACGGTCGCCACCGGCGAGCCGACGTTCGTGCCGATCCGGTTGGACACCGCCGCGCTGCGCGCCCAGGGCCAGTCGATGCCGGCCCTGTTCCGGAGCCTGGTCCGGCTCCCGGCCCGGCGGGCCGCCGAGGCGGGCCGGACGCCGGCCGGCGGGTCGGCGCTGCAACGGCGGCTGACCGGTCTGACCGACACCGAGCAGCGGCGTCTGCTGCTCGACCTGGTCCGGGCCGACGTGGCCGCGGTGCTCGGTCACGACAGCCCGGCCACCGTGGAACCGGCCCGGGCGTTCCGGGAGATCGGCTTCGACTCGCTGGCCGCCGTGGAGCTGCGCAACCGGCTCAACACCGCCACCGGACTGCGGCTGCCGGCCAGCCTGGTCTTCGACTACCCGAACCCCACGGTGCTCGCCGACTACCTGCACACCCGGCTCCTCGGCGCGGTCGCCCCGGTCGCCCCGACCGTCGCCACCGCGATCGCCGACGACGAGCCCGTCGCGATCGTCGCGATGAGCTGCCGCTTCCCCGGTGGTGTCCGCAGCCCGGAGGAGCTGTGGCAGCTCCTCGTCGACGGGACGGACGCCATCTCGCCGTTCCCCACCGACCGCGGCTGGGACCTCGACAACCTGTACGACCCGGAGCCCGGCAAGCCCGGCAAGACGTACTCGATGGAGGCCGGTTTCCTGCACGACGCGGCCGACTTCGACCCCGACTTCTTCGGCATCAGCCCGCGCGAGGCGGTGGCGATGGACCCGCAGCAGCGGCTGCTGCTGGAGACCTCGTGGGAGGCGCTGGAGCGGGCCGGCATCAACCCCACCTCGCTGCGCGGCAGCCTCACCGGCGTGTTCGCCGGCGTGATGTACCACGACTACGCCAGCCGGCTGCCGGAGGTGCCCGAGGACCTGGTGGGTTACCTGGGCAACGGGAGCATGGCCAGCGTGGCCTCGGGGCGGATCTCGTACACGCTGGGGTTGGAGGGTCCGGCGGTCAGCGTCGACACCGCCTGCTCGTCGTCGCTGGTGGCGATCCACCTGGCGGTGCAGGCGCTGCGGGCGGGGGAGTGTTCCCTCGCCCTGGCCGGCGGCGTCACGGTGATGTCCGCCCCGGACACCTTCGTGGAGTTCAGCCTCCAGCGCGGGCTGGCCGCCGACAGCCGGGTCAAGTCCTTCTCGGCCGGTGCGGACGGCACCGTGATGTCCGAGGGCGTCGGCATGCTGCTGCTGGAGCGGCTCTCCGACGCCGAGCGGCACGGTCACCACGTGCTCGCCGTGGTCCGTGGTTCGGCGATCAACCAGGACGGTGCGTCCAACGGGTTGACCGCGCCGAACGGCCCCTCCCAGCAGCGGGTGATCCGGCAGGCCCTGGCGGCGGCCGGCGGCATCCCCACCACCGAGGTGGACGTGGTGGAGGCGCACGGCACCGGCACCTCCCTCGGTGACCCGATCGAGGCGCAGGCGTTGCTGGCCACCTACGGGCAGGACCGTCCCGGGGACCGGCCGCTCTGGCTCGGGTCGATCAAGTCGAACATCGGGCACACCCAGGGTGCGGCCGGGGTGGCCGGCGTGATCAAGATGGTGCTGGCGATGCGCAACGGGCTGCTGCCGCGCACGCTGCACGTGACCGAGCCCTCGCCGCAGGTCGACTGGTCGGCCGGCGACGTGCAGCTGCTCACCGAGCCGCAGCGCTGGCCGACGGTGGACCGGCCGCGTCGGGCCGGGGTGTCGTCGTTCGGCATCAGCGGCACCAACGCCCACGTCATCATCGAGCAGGCGGCCCCGGCCGAGGAGGCCCCGGCCGACGCCCCCGAGCCGGAGATCCTGCCCTGGGTGCTGTCGGCCCGCACCGACCAGGCGCTGCGGGAGCAGGCCGGGCGGGTGGCAGCCGTCGCCGAGAGCGACACCGCACGGCCGGGTGACCTCGCGTACACGCTGGCGACCGGGCGGGCGCTGCTGGACCGGCGGACGGTGCTGGTCGGCGACCGGGCCGAGTTCGTCGCCGGGGCGCGCGCCTTCGCCGAGAACGGCACCGCCCCCGGGGTGCTCCAGGGCGGCACCGTCTTCGTCTTCCCCGGGCAGGGCTCGCAGTGGCTGGGCATGGCGGTGGAGCTGCTGGACTCGTCGCCGGTGTTCGCCGAGCGGATCAACGAGTGCGGTGCGGCGTTGTCGGAGTTCGTGCCGTGGCGGTTGACCGACGTGCTGCGGGGGGTGGAGGGCACCCCGTCGGTGGACCGGGTGGACGTGGTGCAGCCGGTGTTGTGGGCGGTGATGGTGTCGCTGGCCGGGCTGTGGCGCTCGTACGGCGTGGAGCCGGACGCGGTGATCGGTCACTCGCAGGGTGAGATCGCCGCCGCCGTGGTGGCGGGCGGTCTGTCCTTGCGTGACGGTGCCGCGGTGGTGGCGTTGCGGAGCCTGGCCATCGCGGAGGACCTGGCGGGGCGGGGCGCGATGGCCTCCGTCGGCCTGCCCGAGCGGGCGGCGGCCGAGCGGCTGACCGGCTACGCCGGGCGGATCTCCGTCGCCACCGTCAACGGCACCTCCTCGGTGGTCGTCTCCGGCGACCCCGACGCGGTCGACGACCTGGTCGCCACCCTCACCGCCGAGGGGCACCGGGCCAAGCGGGTCAACGTGGACTACGCCTCGCACTCCGCCCAGGTCGAGCTGATCGAACAGCGGCTGCTCGACGTCCTCGCCGGGATCACCCCCCGGGCGTCCCGCGTGCCGTTCTACTCGACGGTCACCGCGGGGGTGCTCGACACCGCCGGGTTGGACGCGCGGTACTGGTACACGAACCTGCGGCAGACGGTGCGGTTCGAGGAGACCACCCGGGTCCTGCTCGCCGCCGGCATGCGGACGTTCCTGGAGTGCAGCGCCCACCCGGTGCTGACCATGGGTATCGAGGAGACCGCCGCCGACGGGGGCGTCGAGGTGGCCGCCGTCGGCTCGCTGCGCCGTGGCGAGGGTGGTCTGCGACGGTGGCTGACCTCGCTGGGTGAGGCGTTCAGCCGGGGCGTCGCGGTGGACTGGTCGCCGGTGCTGCCGGCGCGTCCGCGCGGCGAGGTGCCGTTGCCCACCTACCCGTTCCAGCGCCGCCGGTACTGGATCAACGCCACCGGCAGCACCGCCGACCTCGCCGCCGCCGGGCTCGGTTCCGCCGGTCACCCGCTGTGGGGCGCCGCGATCGGCATGGCCGAGTCGGGTGAGGTGCTCTTCACCGGGCGGATCTCCCTGGACACCCATCCGTGGCTGGCCGACCACGCCGTCAACGGCACGGTGCTGCTGCCCGGCACCGGCCTCGTCGAACTGGTGCTGCACGCCGGTGACCACGCCGGTGTCGGCCACCTCGACGAGCTGACCCTGCACGCTCCGCTGGTCCTGCCCGCGCAGGGTGCCGTCCAGGTGCAGCTCCTGCTGGGCGCTCCCGACGACGCCGGCCGACGCGCGGTGACGGTGCACTCCCGGCCGGAGCACACCGAGAGCTGGGTCCGGCACGGCACCGGAATCCTCTCCGCCGACACCACCGACCCCGCGTTCGACCTGACCGCCTGGCCGCCGCCGGGCGCGGTGCCGGTGCCGACGGCGGGTCTGTACGACGACCTGATGGCCCAGGGCTACGAGTACGGGCCGATGTTCCAGGGCGTGCAGGCGGCGTGGCGGGCCGGCGACGTGGTGTACGCCGAGGTGGCCCTGCCGGAGGAGGCGCACGCGGACGCGGCCCGGTTCGGGTTGCATCCGGCGCTGTGGGATGCCGCCCTCCAGGCGGTGGGTATCGGCGAGCCGGTGCCCGCGGGTCGGCCGCCGTACCTGCCGTTCGCGTGGACCGACGTCACCCTGCACGCCACCGGGGCCACCGCCCTGCGGGTCCGGATCACCGCCACCGGGCCGGAGTCCGCCACCCTGCACCTTGCCGACCCCGACGGGGCCCCGGTGGCCGTCGTCGGTGCCCTCGTCTCCCGTCCGGTCCAGCTCAGCGCCGCCGCCCCGACCGACGGCGACCTCTACCGCATCGACTGGACGACCGTCCCCACCGGCACCGCCACCGAGTCGTGGGGCTACCTGGAGGGGATCGGCCTCGGCGTCCCCGACGTCGTGCTCGCCCCGCTCTCCCCGGCCGGCGACGACACCGACCCGGCCACCGCCGCCCGGAGGGCGGTGGGGGAGACCCTCGCCCTGCTCCAGTCCTGGCTGGCCGACCCGGCGCAGGCCGCCGCCCAGCTGGTGGTGGTCACCCATGGTGCCGTCGACGGCGGCACCGACCTGGCCCACGCCCCGGTCTGGGGTCTGGTGCGGGCCGCACAGGCGGAGAACCCGGGCCAGTTCGTGCTGGTGGATGCCGACCCGGAGACGCCGGTGGAGGAGATCCTGGCGGCGGTGGGAACCGGTGAGCCGGAGCTGTCCCTGCGGGCCGGGCAGGTGCGGGTGCCGAGACTGGCCCGGTTCGCCGGCTCCGGCGAGGTATGGCGGGCCGAGGGCACCGTCCTGGTGACCGGCGGCACCGGTGTGCTGGGTACGCTGGTGGCCCGGCATCTGGTCGCCGGGCACGGCGTCCGTGACCTGGTGCTCACCTCGCGGCGGGGGCTCGCCGCCCCCGGCGCGGCGGAACTGGTCGACGAGCTGACCGCCCTGGGCGCGACCGTCGAGATCGTCGGCTGTGACATGGCCGACCGGGACGCCGTCGCCGCCCTGCTCGACGGCATCCCCACCCTGACCGCGGTGGTGCACACCACCGGTGTCCTCGACGACGGGCTGCTGGCCACCCTGACCCCGGCGCAGCTCGACTCGGTCTGGCGGGGCAAGGCCGACCCGGCCTGGCACCTGCACGACCTCACCCGCGACCGGGATCTCAGCGCGTTCGTGCTGTTCTCGTCGGCCGCCGGGGTCATCGACGGGGCCGGGCAGGGCAACTACGCCGCCGCGAACGTCTTCGTGGACGCGCTGGCTGCGCACCGGCGTGCGCTCGGTCTGCCCGCCACCTCGTTGGCCTGGGGGTTCTGGGAGCAGCGCAGCGGGATGACCGCGCACCTCGGCGACGCCGACGTGGCCCGGATGGCCCGCTCCGGCGTCCTGCCGATCAGCTCCGACCAGGGCCTGGGCCTGCTCGACGCGGCGGTCGCCGCCGCCGAGCCGGTGCTGGTGCCGATCCGGTTGGACACCGCCGCGCTGCGTGCCCAGGGGCAGCAGATGCCGGCGCTGTTCCGGGGTCTGGTCCGGCTGCCCGCCCGCCGGGCGGCGGCCGTCGGGGCCGCCCCGGTCACCGGCTCCGGACTCCAGCGGCAGCTCGCCACCCTGGGCGTGGACGACCAGCGGCGTCTGCTGCTCGACCTGGTCCGGGCCAGCGTCGCGGCGGTCCTCGGCCACGACAGCGGCACCGCCGTCGAACCGACCCGGGCGTTCAAGGAACTCGGCTTCGACTCGCTCGCCGCCGTGGAGCTGCGCAACAAGCTGAACACCGCCACCGGGCTGCGGCTGCCCGCCACCCTGGTCTTCGACTACCCGAACCCCACCGCGCTCGCCGACCACCTGCACCACACCATCGTCGGCGGCCCGGTCGACGTCCGGTCGGCCGACGCGCCCCGCCCGGTGGCCGACGAACCCATCGCGATCGTCGCGATGAGCTGCCGCTTCCCCGGTGGTGTCCGCAGCCCGGAGGAGCTGTGGCAGCTCCTCGTCGACGACGGGGACGCCATCTCGGCGTTCCCCACCGACCGGGGCTGGGACCTCGACAGCCTCTACGACCCGGAGCCCGGCAAGCCCGGCCGGACGTACTCCCTGGAGGGTGGTTTCCTCTACGACGCGGCCGACTTCGATCCCGACTTCTTCGGCATCAGCCCGCGCGAGGCGGTGGCGATGGACCCGCAGCAGCGGCTGCTGCTGGAGAGTTCCTGGGAGGCGCTGGAGCGGGCGGGCATCGACCCGACGTCGCTCAAGGGGAGCCCGACCGGCGTCTTCACCGGCGTGATGTACCACGACTACGGCAGCCGACTGCCGTCCGTACCGGACGAGCTGGCCGGCTACCTGAGCAACGGCAGCATGTCCAGCGTCGCGTCGGGGCGGATCTCGTACACCCTGGGGTTGGAGGGTCCGGCGGTCAGCGTCGACACCGCCTGCTCGTCGTCGCTGGTGGCGATCCACCTGGCGGTGCAGGCGCTGCGCGCCGGGGAGTGCTCGCTGGCGCTGGCCGGTGGCGTGACGGTGATGTCCACCCCGGGCACGTTCGTCGAGTTCAGCCTCCAGCGGGGGCTGGCCGCCGGCGGCCGGTGCCGGTCCTTCGCGGCCGGCGCGGACGGGACGGCGATGTCCGAGGGTGTCGGCATGCTGCTGTTGGAGCGGCTCTCCGACGCCGAGCGGCACGGTCACCACGTGCTCGCCGTGGTGCGGGGTTCGGCGATCAACCAGGACGGTGCGTCCAACGGGTTGACCGCGCCGAACGGCCCCTCCCAGCAGCGGGTGATCCGGCAGGCGCTGGCCGCCGCGAACGTCGCCCCCGAGCAGGTGGACCTGGTCGAGGCGCACGGCACCGGCACCACCCTGGGCGACCCGATCGAGGCGCAGGCGTTGCTGGCCACGTACGGGCAGGGGCGGCCGGAGGACCGGCCGCTCTGGCTCGGGTCGATCAAGTCGAACATCGGCCACACCCAGGGCGCGGCCGGGGTGGCCGGCGTGATCAAGATGGTGCTGGCGATGCGCAACGGGCTGCTCCCCCGCACCCTGCACGTGGACGAGCCGTCCCCGCAGGTGGACTGGTCCGCCGGAGCGGTGCGGCTGCTCACCGAGCCGCAGCGGTGGCCGGCGCTGGACCGGCCGCGTCGGGCCGGGGTGTCGTCGTTCGGGATCAGCGGCACCAACGCCCACATCGTCATCGAACAGGCACCCCCGGAGCAGGACGTCCCGGCCGAGGTCGACGTGACGGTCGCCCCGTCCGTCCTGCCGTGGCTGCTCGCGGCCCGCTCGGACGAGGCGCTGCGCGCCCAGGCCGACCTGGTCGCCGGCACCGGCGCCAGCCTCGACGTGGCGTACTCGCTGGCCACCACCCGGGCGGCGCTGGAACGCCGGGCCGTGGTGGTCGCCGCCGCCGGGGACGACGCGGTGCGTGCCCTGCGGGAGATGGCCCAGGGGAGCGACGGCAGCGAGGTGGTGCGGGGCGTCCCCGTCGCCGGCAAACTGGCCATGCTCTTCACCGGTCAGGGTGCCCAGCGCCTCGGCATGGGCCGCGAGCTGGCCGCCGCGTACCCGGCCTTCGCGGAGGCGTTCGCAGAGGTCAGCGCGCACCTGGACGCGAAGCTCGACCGACCGCTACGGGAGGTGCTCTACACCGAGCCGGACGTGGCCGACGCGGCCCTGCTCGACCAGACCGTCTACAGCCAGAGCGCGCTGTTCGCCATCGAGGTGGCCCTGTTCCGCCTGCTCGACTCGTGGGGGGTCCGACCCGACCTGGTCGCCGGGCACTCCATCGGCGAGGTCGCCGCGGCCCACGTCGCCGGGGTGCTGTCGCTGCCCGACGCCGCCACCCTGGTCACCGCGCGCGGCCGGCTGATGCAGAACATGCGCGAGGACGGCGCGATGGTGGCCGTCGAGGCGTCCGAGGCGGAGGTACGCGGGGACCTGGCCGGCCGCGAGGCGGAACTGGGCATCGCCGCGGTCAACGGGCCGCAGGCGGTGGTGATCTCCGGTGACCACGACGCCGTGGGCGCGATCGCCGACGGTTGGCGGGCCCGGGGTCGCCGGATCAAGCGGCTGCGGGTCAGCCACGCGTTCCACTCGCCGCACATGGAGCCGATGCTGGCCGAGTTCCACGAGGTTCTCGCCGGCCTGACCTTCGCCCCGCCGAGGGTGCCGGTGGTGTCCAACCTGACCGGCCGGCTCGCCGACCCCGACGAGATCCGCGACCCCGGCTACTGGGTGCGGCACGTCCGGGAGGCAGTCCGGTTCGGCGACGGGATCACCACCCTGGAGGCCGAAGGCGTCACCACGTACCTGGAGGTCGGCCCGGACGCGGTGCTCACCGCGCTGGCCCGGGACTGTGTCACCGGCACCGACGGCGTCGCCCTGGTGCCGGTGCTGCGGGGCGGCCGGGACGAGGCGACTACCCTGCTCACCGCCCTGGCCACCCTGCACACCAGGGGCGTGCCGGTGGACTGGCGGGCCTGGTTCGCGCCGACCGGCGCCCGGGTCACCGAACTGCCGACGTACCCGTTCCAGCGTCGCCGGCTCTGGTTGGACGCGGCGGCGGACGGCGGCGGCGACGTGCCCGGCCTCGGCCAGCGCCCGGCCGCCCACCCGCTGCTCGGCGCGGTGGTCGGGTTGGCCGGCGTCGACGGCACCGTGCTGACCGGCCGGCTCTCCCTGCGGACCCACCCGTGGCTCGCCGACCACGCCCTCGCCGGGACGGTGCTGCTGCCCGGGACGGCCTTCGTCGAGCTGGCGGTCCGCGCCGGTGACCAGGTCGGCTGCGGCCTGGTGGAGGAGCTGACCCTGGAGGCTCCGCTGACCGTTCCCCCGCGCGGCGGGGTGGACCTTCAGGTCGTGGTCGGGGCGCCCGACGGGACCGGCCGTTGCCCGGTCACCGTGCACTCCCGCCCGGCGGACGGCGTCGACGGGTGGACCCGGCACGCCACCGGCGTGCTGGCTCCGGCGGCGTCCACCGTCCCGGCCGCACCGGTCGGCGACACCTGGCCGCCGGCCGGCGCCACCCCGGTCGACCTGGACGGGCGCTACGACCGGCTCGCCGATGCCGGTTACCACTACGGCCCGCTGTTCCAGGGCCTGCGGGCCGCCTGGCAGCGCGGCGACGAGGTGTACGCCGAGGTGTCGCTCCCTGAGGACGCCTGGTCCTCGGCTGCGCGGTTCGGTCTGCACCCGGCGCTCTTCGACGCGGTGCTGCACGCCCTCGACCTGGCCGAGGGGGACCAGCCCGACGACGGTCGGCTGCAGGTGCCGTTCGCCTGGCGCGGCGTCGCCCTGCACGCCACCGGTGCCACGGCGCTGCGGGTCCGGCTGACCCGGACCGGTCCGGAGGAGGTCGCCTTCGAGCTGGCCGATGCCGGTGGTGCCCCGGTCGCCTCGGTCGCCGCGCTGGTGGTCCGGCCGCTCGCGGCCGACCAGCTCGGTGTGGCGCGGGCCGCCCACGGCTCGGCGCTGTACCAGCTCGACTGGGTGCCGGTGCCGACCGGGGAGGCCGGGTCCGCCGACCGGACGGTGGTGCTCGGCGACGGCGACCTCGGCCTCGGGGTGCCCCACCACCCGGACCTGGCCGCGCTCGCGGCCGACATCGAGCGGACCGGGGACGCGCCGCAGACCGTCGTGCTGCCCTGGCGGGCCCTGTCGGACTCGACGGTGCCGGCTGCCGCCGGGGCGCTGGACCTGGTCCAGCGGTGGCTCGCCGACGACCGGTTCAGCGGGTCGCGGCTGGTCCTGGTGACGACCCGCGCGGTCGCCACCAGCGACGGTGAGGACCTGCCCCGGCCGGTGGACGCGACCCTCTGGGGTCTGGTCCGGGCCGCCCAGGAGGAGAATCCGGGCCGGTTCGTCCTGGTCGACGTCGATGGCGTGGACCCGGCCGGGCTGCGCGCGGCCCTCGCCGCCGGTGCCGAGCCGCAACTCGCGGTACGCCCCGGCGGGCTGCTCGCGCCCCGGCTCGCGCCGCTGCCGGTGCCCGCCGGTGAGCTGCCCGCCGGCCCGGACCCGGACGGCACCGTGCTGGTCACCGGCGGCACCGGCGGGTTGGGCCGGCTCGTCGCCGAACACCTCGTCGCCCGGCACGGCGTACGGCGGCTGCTGCTGGTCAGCCGGCGCGGCCCGGCCGCGCCCGGTGCGGACGAGCTGGTGTCCCGGCTGACGGCGGCCGGTGCGGAGGTGACGGTGGCCGCCTGCGATCTGGCCGACCGGTCGGCGGTGGCCGCCCTGCTCGACACGGTGCCCGCCGCGCACCCGCTCACCGGGGTGGTCCACGCGGCCGGCGCGCTCGACGACGGTCTGCTGCCCGCGCTGACCCCCGAGCGGCTGGCGGCGGTGGTGGCCCCCAAGGCCGAGGCCGCCCGTCACCTGCACGAACTCACCCTGCACCTGCCGTTGCACTGGTTCGTCCTGTTCTCCTCGGCGGCGGCCACGCTCGGCGCGGCCGGCCAGGCCAACTACACCGCGGCCAACGCCTACCTGGACGCCCTCGCCCAGCACCGCCGGGCGCACGGCCTGGCCGGCACCTCGTTGGCCTGGGGTCTGTGGGCCGAGTCGGGCAGCGGGATGACCGGCCACCTGGGCGAGGCGGACCTGCGGCGGATGGCCCGGTCCGGGGTGACCGCGTTGTCCACCGTCGACGCGCTGGCCCTGTTCGACGCCACCACCCACCCCATCCCGGCCCTGGCACTGCCGGTACGCCTCGACCTGGCCGCGTTCCGGGCCCGGGCCGAGGGGGTGCCGCCGGTGCTGCGCGGTCTGGTCCGCGCCCCGGCGCGGCGGGTGGCGGCCGGTGCGGTGGCCGGGGAGCGGTCGCTGGCCGACCGGCTCGCCGGTCTGCCGGCGGAGGAGGCGGACCGGTTGGTCACCGAGCTGGTCCGGAGTCGGGCGGCCGAGGTGCTCGGCCACGACCGTCCGCACGTCGTCGACATGGACAAGGGCTTCCTGGAGTTGGGCTTCGACTCCCTGGCGGCGGTGGAGTTCCGCAACAGCCTCGGTGCGGCCACCGGGCTGAGGCTGTCGGCGACGCTCATCTACGACCACCCGAGCCCGGCGGCGGTGGCCCGGTTCGTCCGGACGGAACTCTCCGGTGACCTGCCGGGCACCCCGTCGCTGGAGGCCGAGCTGGCCCGGTTGGAGGTGCTGCTGGACGGCACCGTGCCGGACGACGCGGAGCGGGGTCGGATCACCGTCCGGCTCCAGGCGTTGATGGCCCGGTGGAACACGGCGTACGGCACGGCCAGTGTGGAGCCGGCGGCCCGGGATCTGGCGTCGGTGTCCGCCGACGAGCTGTTCGACATCCTCGACGACGAACTGGAGGCGTCGGACTGACCCTCCGGCTGTCGGACCCGAGGTCCGCCGACACCCACGGTGGCCGGCGGACCTCGGGCTTCCTACCCGGTAGAGGGTGGGTATTTGTCCACCTTCGGCGTGGGTCCATGACCGTATCGCGTTACCGCCCGACCTCGTACGGTAGTGGTCGGACGGGGTGGACGGGCCGGTTCGCCGCAGGTGCCACCAGGTGGACGCGGAGAGGTAGGGAGGATGCGGGTGCGACTCGAACAGGGGATCATCGCGAAGGTCACCCGGAGTGGGCAGCTGGAGCTGACCTCCGAACGGGACGGACTGCGATACCGGTTCGGGGCGACCGCCGCGGCCATGTGGATCGCGTTGCAGCAGCAGGGCGGCTCGGCGGAGCGCGCGGCTGGCGTCCTCGCCCGGCAGTGGGCGGCCGATCCGGCGGCCACCCGGCGGGACGTCGACGTCTGGGTGGAGGACATGCTCCGCGCCGGTCTGGTGCGGGTGGAGTGATCGGGTGGCCGGAGACGACCCCTATCCGGGCCCCTGTTCCGGTCCGTCACCCGCAAGGGGGCACTGCTCCGGAGGTCAGTCTCCGGCGGTGTCGTGGACCGCGCCGATGATCAGCCGCAGCGCCGCGGCCAGCTCCTTGCCGGAGGGGGCGGCCTCGGGGTCGAGCAGCCGTTGCACCGTCAATCCGATCATCAGCGCAAGGAGGAACGAACCGATGGCCTTGCGGGTCTCCTCGGTGACGTTCTCGCCGCCGCTCTGGAGGACGAAGGCGGCCAGCGCCGGGCGGGCCCGGGTGTAGCTCTCGGCCAACTGCTCCCGCAGCACCGGTAGGTGCTCGGCCAGCGCGAACGCCTCGATCCCGGCGACCCAGAGCGGCCGGTGCGAGCCGAAGGACTCGACCAGACCGGTCCACATCGACTCCAGCCGGTCCATCAGGTCGGGTTGCGTGCCGTCGCGCAGCACCCGGTCGATCTCGACGCCCCACTCCTCGAACGCCTGGACCAGGGCTGCGGTCAGCAGCGCCTCCTTGGAGCCGAAGTGGTACCCGATCGACGCCAGGTTGGTGTCCGAGGCGGCGACGATGTCACGGGCGGTAGTGCGTGTGTAGCCGCGTTCGTAGAGGCAGACTCTGGCCCCTGCCAGCAGGCGTTCCCGATGACCCACGGGCGTCACCCTACTCGGAACCACCCCCTAATTCACCCACCGGATGTATACGCTTGTATATAACCGGTGATAGCTTTCGGCCATGGCTACAGCGCAGGCAAAGGCCGGCCGTCGCGAGTGGATCGGCCTCGCGGTACTCGTCATGGTGACACTGATCATCAGCATGGACATGACCGTGCTGTCGTACGCCCTGCCGTTCATCACGGCGGACCTTGAGCCGACCAGCAGCCAACTCCTCTGGATCACCGACGTCTACGCCTTCGTGCTGGCCGGCCTGCTGATCCCGATGGGAACGCTGGGGGACCGGATCGGGCGCCGTCGGCTGCTGATGATCGGCGCGGCGGTGTTCGGTGCGGCATCCGTGGCCACGGCCCTCTCCACCAGTCCCGGCATGCTGATCGGGACCAGGGCGGTGATGGGTGCCGCCGGTGCGACCCTCATGCCGTCGACCATGTCGTTGATCCGCAACATGTTCCACGACGAGAACGAGCGTCGGGCCGCGATCGGGCTCTGGGCGGCCGGCTTCTCCGCCGGTAGCGTCATCGGTCTGGTGGCCGGCGGAGCCCTGCTCCAGTACTTCTCCTGGGGCGCCGTCTTCGAGATCAACGTGCCGATCATGCTGCTCCTGCTGATCCTGGCCCCCCTGTTGCTGCCCGAGTTCCGCGATCCGGCGGCCGGGCGGTTCGACCTGATCAGCACGGTGCTGGCCTTCGTCGCGGTGCTGCCGACGGTCTGGGGCATCAAGCAGTTCGCCGAGCACGGGGCGGACTGGCCCCCGGTGGCCGGCGTGGTCGGCGGGCTGGTCTTCCTGACCGTCTTCGTATGGCGGCAACGGCGTCTCGCCGACCCGGTGATCGACGTTCGGCTGTTCCGCGCACCGGCGTTCAGCGCGGCGGTGGTGATGAACGTGCTCGCCAACTTCGCGCTGGTCGGTTTCATGTTCTTCATCAGCCAGTACCTCCAACTGGTGCTCGGGCTGCGCCCGTTCACCGCCGGGCTGTGGTCGCTGCCGGCCGCCGCCGCGGCGGGCATCGGCGCGGCGGTGCTGGCCCCGATGCTGGCGCAGCGCTTCCGGCGGGCCTACGTCGCGGCCGGTGGTCTGCTGGTGGGGGCGGCCGGCTGCCTGGTGCTCGCCCAGGTCGGCGACGCGGCGGGACTGGCCCAGGTGGTGGCCGGTCAGGCGCTGATGACCGGTGGCGTCGCGATGGTCCTCACGTTGAGCGCCGAGCTGATCGTCTCCACCGCGCCGCCGGAGCGGGCCGGTGCCGCTGCCGGGCTCTCCGAGACCGGCAGCCAGTTGGGTGCGGCGCTCGGCGTCGCGATCCTCGGCAGCATCGGCACGTTCGTCTACCGGCAGCAACTCTCCGGTGCGGCACCGGACGGGGTGTCGGCGGATTCCTGGGCCACCGCCCGGGAGACCCTGGGTGGCGCGGTCGAGGAGAGCCGCGGGCTCGCCACCGTCGCGGCGGACACGCTGGTGGCGCTGGCGCGCGCCGCCTTCGCCGCCGAGCTGCGGGTCGCCGCGGTCGTCGCCGCCGGCATCCTGCTGGTGACGGCGGTGCTGGCCGCTGTGCTGCTGCGCAATGTGGGCGCGTCGGTGCCCGGACAGGACACGTCGGGTGGGTCGGGCGACCCCGCCACCCCGTCGGCCGCCACCCCGCCACCCGCCGAAGGGGCTGTCGACACCGAAGCCGACGCCGCCACGGCCGACGCCGCGCCTGTTCCGGCCGGCGCGGTGCCGGTCGGCCGGGTCGCCGAGGGCGCCGGCCCCGCCGGTGGCGTGCCCGGCCCCGAGGTCCGGATCGGACCGGTCCCGGCCCCTCCGGCCAGCACCCGGCCGGCCCACCCGGTGGCCTGACCGCACCGTTGAGCCGGGGTGGCGTTCCCGCGCAGGGGCGGGAACGCCACCCCGCGGCCGACCGGCTCCGCCTCCTCACGCCGCTGCCGGTGCCCCGATGGGCCGTCTGCCCCCTTGCCGCGCTAGGGGGCAGACGCCCCGCTTAGGGGTTGTCCCGTTCTCCCGGTGTTCCTACGCTCGCTTCGTCAGTGGGCGCCGGCACCGCAGCGAGCTTGTTGGCGTGCCGGCCGAGGCACCGCCGGCCCGGGAACCTCCGGCTGCGGGCGTGCCCGCGGCGTCGATCCCCAGAGGACCAGTGATGACGGCAACGCTAGAGAACGACCTGTGGGTACGGCGGTTCCACCCGTCGCCGTCCAGCGCGATCCGGCTGGTGGCGCTGCCGCACGCCGGTGGCTCGGCCAGCTACCTGTTTCCGGTCTCCCGGGCCCTCTCGCCCGCCGTGGAGGTGCTGGCGATCCAGTACCCCGGCCGGCAGGACCGTCGACACGAGCCGGTGCTGGACACCGTCGCCGACCTGGCCGACGGGGTGTTCGGCGCGCTGCAGCCGTGGCTTGACCGACCGGTGGCGCTGTTCGGCCACAGTATGGGTGCGGTGCTCGCCTACGAGGTGGGACTGCGGTTGCAGCGGGAGACCGGCCGGCCGCCGGTACGGCTGTTCGCCTCCGGCCGCCGGGCCCCGTCCCGGGTCCGCGACGAGCGGTACGTGCACACCCGCGACGACGCCGGGGTACTGCGGGAACTGGCCCGGCTCAGCGGGTCGGACCCGCGGGTGCTGGGCGACCCGGAGTTGCTGCCGATGATTCTCCCCGCGGTGCGCGGGGACTACAAGGCGGTGGAGACCTACCGGGCCGACCCGGAGCAGCGGTTGGCCGCCCCGATCACCGTACTCACCGGCGATGCCGACCCGGTGACCACCCTGGACGAGGCGGACGACTGGCGTCGGCACACCACCGGCGAGTGCGACGTACGGGTGTATCCGGGCGGGCACTTCTACCTCAACGACCATGCCGCCGACGTGATCCGGCTGATCGCCACCGAGTTGGCGTCGCTGCCGCCCGGCGAGCCGACCGGCTGATCCCGACGACGACACAGGGGGCACCGGCCACGGTGCCCCCTGTGTCGTACCGTCATTCGGCGATCTTCGTCCGCATGGTCCAGCGGAAGATCACCACCCGCGAGGCGTCGTCGTTGAGGCCGTCGTGGTCACCGGAGCGTTCGAAGTGCTCGTAGCCGCCCAGATAGGGCACCTTGATCCGGCCGGTGCCGGTCGGCGCGCTGCGGGCCCGGGTGGTGGCTGGCAGCCCGACCGGGCCGCCCTCCAGGACCACCTCGAAGTGCTCGTCGCCGCGAACGTCGCTGAATCGCCGCGCGCTGCTCACCGATGTGAGATCGTCCACGCTTTCCTCCTCGGCTGGGGGCGGAGACGTTTTTCGATACCGTGTTGTACGTCACTGCCCTCGGATGGGTCCAGCCTGGCGGCAACGAAGGCCCGCGTATACCCGGAAGCGACCCCTAACCCGCCGGTCCGCCACCAGATTTCCACCGCCGGCCAACCTGCGGCCACTTTCCTGACCCGGCAGGCCGCATTTGCGATACCCGTGCTGATGTCGCAAGGTCGACAGGAATGCGGGAAGCTCTGAATTGCGCCCGTAATAGCTCCGTCTTCTCGCTGAAACTCAATTTTTCCTCAAGAGTGAATTGCCCGTTTTAATACCTCTGGTCCCCTGGATGATGGTGTGACGAGGTCGTCGCGGTCAGTGGGGTATGAGGCTGACTTGATGCCAAAGTTCCGGTAAGGACCCTCTGGGGCAGACCTTTTCCAGGTCAGCGACCTGTGGGGTGGTTGATTCTGCGGCCATCTGTGCAGGTGGGAGGGGTGAGGCGGTTCTTGGATCATGTAATTGCTACCGATTGGTAATTTGATGGCCGGCGCCGACAACCTGACAAAACGCCACGCCCGTACGTCATATCAGTGACGAAGTATCATCACCCCACTACCGTCTTGTACGGGTGTCTATGTATGCTGGGGTCGCCGTCGAGGCGTGGCGAAAGCCGTCATTTAATTGACCATCATCATTGAAAGACCCGGTTTTCGGGCTGACGTGGTCAGTGGTCGGGTGGGCCTCGGCGGACCGCGTGGCATCGAGCCGAACGGTTTCGTCGGGGGCCTGTCCCGCCAGGCGACAGCGCCCCGTTCGATGCGTCATCGCTGACCTGGGGGGAGACGGGTGGAATTCGTGGAGAGAAGCCGCGAGCTTGACATCTTGCGGGAGCTTTACTCCGGAAGCGCCACGGGCAGGGGACGGGTCGCGCTGATCAGCGGCCCCGGTGCCACGGGCAAGACCGAGCTGCTGCGGGCCTTCGCCGACCGCGTAGAGGCGACCGGCGCTCTGGTGCTGAGCGCCGCCTGCTCGCGGGCCGAGCGACTGCTGCCTGCCGCCGTCATGGGGCAGCTGTTCCACAGCGTGCCGCTGCCGGCCGAGACGCTCGGACGCATCGCAGCGTTCATCGAGCCAGGGGACACCACGACCGAGGGCACGGTCGACATCAGCGCGGTACGCGGGATGTGCGCCGAACTGCTCGACATCGCCCGTGACCGGCCGCTCGTCCTGCTCGTCGACGACGTCGAGTTCGCCGACGAGACCACCCTGCAAACCCTGCTCTACCTGCAACGCCGGCTCACCGCCGCGCAGTTGCTGGTGGTGCTCACCGAGTCACCCCAACCCCAACCGCTCAACCCGGAGTTCCGCGCCGAGCTCACCCGGCACGCGTGTTTCTGCAACATCCAGCTGGCTCCGCTCTCCGAGGCGGGGGTCGTCGAGCTGCTGAGCGGCTGGATGGGCCGGGACACCGCCGCGGCGCTCGCTCCGGCGTACCACCGGGTCAGCGGCGGCAACCCGCTGCTGCTGCACGCCCTCGGCCAGGACCGGCGCGCCGCCGGGTCGGCCGACGGCACCGAGGTGGTCGTCGGCGACCAGTTCCGCCAGGCCGTCCTGGCCTGCCTGCGGCGGTGGGACCCGGCGATCCTGGAGACGGCCCACGGGTTGGCCCTGCTCGGCGACTTCGCCACCCCGGCGCTGCTGGGCCGACTGCTGGACAGCAAGCCGGCCCGGGTCCAATGGGTACTCGACGCGCTGGCCACGTCCGGACTGCTGGACGCCGGCCGGTTCCGCCACCCGGCGGCGGGTGCGGCGGTGCTGCACGACCTCGCCCCGGAGGCGCTGTCCGAGATGCACGCCCGCGCGGCCGAGCTGCTGCACGCCGAGGGCGCGCCCGCCTCGGCGATCGGGGGTCACCTGCTCGCGGCCGGCGGCCTGGTCGAGCCCTGGGCGATCACCGTGCTCCAGGAGTCGGCGACACACGCGCTCGCCGATGACCGCGTCGACGACGCGGTGGAGTCACTCAAACTGGCCCACGAGATGTGTGACGACGTCCCCCGCCGGGCGGCGCTGACCGCGCTGCTGGCCGACTGCCAGTGGCGGATCAATCCGGCAGCGGTGAGCCAGCACCTCCAGTCCCAGCGCGACGCGCTGCGGGCCGGGCACCTCTCCGAGCGGCATGCCGCGGCGCTGCTGCGTTACCAGCTCTGGCACGGCCATCGGGAGGACGCCCAGGAGACGCTGCGCCATCTGCGCGCCGCGCGGCAGCACTGGGACGCCACCACCGCAGCCGAGTTGGAGGGGTGCACCGAGTGGCTGCGGCTGCACTTCCCGGTCGCCTTCGCCGAACTCGACGCCACCCCCGGCGTCCCGTCGGTGACCACGCCGGCCATGACCGCGGCCCGCTCGGAGGGCCCGCTCGGGTCGGCCACGCCGTCGCTGACCGCCGTCCTCACCGACGGGGTGACCGACGACGTGATCGCCCGCGCCGAGCAGGTGCTCGGCAGCCACCTGCTGGTCGACGTCGGACTGGAGTCGGCCCTGTGCGCGTTGCAGACGCTGGTCTACGCCGACCGGATGGACCGGGCCGTGCACTGGTGCGACGTACTCGGCGCCGAGGCCGGGGCGCGGGGTGCCACCACCTGGCACGCCATCCTGTCCGACGTCCGGTCGCACATCGCGCTGCGGCAGGGCGACCTGCCGCTCAGTGAACGGTTCGCCCGCGAGGCGCTGGACGCGATGTCACCGCACAACTGGGGTGTCGCGATCGGTTCGCCGTTGTCCAACCTGCTGTTCGCCAAGATCGGCATGGACAAGTTGGACGAGGCCGAGGCGCAGCTCAAGCACGTCATGCCGGATGCCATGCGGGACACCTGGTTCTGGCCGCTCTACCTGCGCGCCCGCGGCCACCTGCACCTGGCCGGAGGACGGTCACACGCCGCGCTCGCCGACTTCGAGACCTGCGGGCAGCTGGCCACCCAGTGGGGGCTGGATCTGCCCACCCTGCTTCCCTGGCGGGGCGACCTGGCCCAGGTCTACCTGCGGTCCGGCCGGCCCGACCTGGCCCGGGGCATGGTGACCGAGCAGCTCTCCCGGCCCGGTGCCGAGAACGCCCGGACCAGGGGTATCTCGCTGCGGCTGCTCGGGTCGGCGCTCGACGTCAAACAACGGGTCAACACCCTGCGTCAGGCGGCCAACCTGCTCCAGGAGGCCGGCGACCGCTACCAGCTCTTCCTCGCCCTCGCCGCGCTCAGTAGCGCGCACTACGGGCGCGGCGAGTTCAACACCTCCCGGGTGGTGGCCCGCAGCGCGATGCAGTTGTCCAAGGACATCCAGGCGCAGGCGCTGTGTCGTCGGCTGTTGCCCGGCGGCGGCGACGAGGCGGACGCCCCGCCGGAGCACGAGGAGATGTCCCGGCTCAGCGACGCCGAACAGCGCGTCGCCACGCTGGCCGCGCTCGGTCACACCAACCGGGAGATCGGCAAGAAGCTGTACATCACGGTGAGCACCGTCGAGCAGCACCTGACCCGGGTCTACCGGAAGCTCAACGTCCGGCGACGCACCGAGTTGTCGCTGGGCCTCCCGATGGACGCCACCGGGGCCGGACTGCTGGCGGTGGCGCCGAGCGGGGCCGAGCGCTCCTGGCCGCACTGGGAGTCGGCAGCAGTACAGGCGAGCTGAGCTGGTGCGGAAGGCTCAAGAACCCGAACCGAAGCGGTGGGTCTAGACCCACCGCTTCGGGTCATTAGCTCCATAGAGCGCCGGCCGCCCGTTGCATACCGTGAACCTATACCCACCGCCGTCTGGCGACGTTCTTCTGCGGGGAGCATGAAGGTGAACTGGAATAAAGATAATCGGACGCCCACCGGCGGTGCCGTCGACGCGGTCCGGCTGGGGGACGTCCGTAAGACGTACGGGCGCGGTGAGAACCGGGTCGACGCGTTGCGCGGCGTCACGATGAGCTTCCCGCGGGGCAGCTTCACCGCCGTGATGGGGCCGTCGGGCTCCGGCAAGAGCACCTTCCTGCACTGCGCGGCGGGGCTCGACGTGCCCTCGTCCGGCTCGGTGGTGCTGGACGGCAAGGAACTCAGCGGCATGAACGAAAACCAGCTGACCATGCTGCGCCGCGAGCGGGTCGGCTTCATCTTCCAGGCGTTCAACCTGATGTCGGCGCTCACCGTCGAGCAGAACGTCGGGCTGCCGTTCCGGCTGGCCGGCCGCCGGCCCGACCGCTCCTCCGTGGTGGAGGTGCTGGGCCGGGTGGGGCTGGCGGAGCGGCGCAAGCACCTGCCGAGCGAACTCTCCGGCGGGCAGCAGCAGCGGGTCGCGATCGCCCGGGCGCTCATCATGCGGCCGGCGGTCATCTTCGCCGACGAGCCGACCGGCGCGTTGGACACCCAGACCACCATCGAGGTGCTGCAACTGCTCCGCGAGACGGTGTCCAGCGGCGGCCAGACGATCATCATGGTGACCCACGACCCGGTCGCCGCGTCCGCCGCGCACCGGGTGCTGTTCCTCGCCGACGGTCAGTTCATCGGTGAACTGGAGTCGCCGACCGCTGACGTGGTGGCCGAGCGGATGACCCACCTGACCGCGTGGCAGCAGAACCGGGCGCCGCAGTCGACCGGCAGGGGTGGCTTCTGATGACGTACCTCGCCTGGCGCACCCTGCGCTACCGCAGGCTCGCGTTCATCGCGACGTTCGCCGCGGTCTTCCTCGGGGTGGCGCTGATCGTCGCCTGTGGCGGTCTGATGGAGACCGGCATCCGGCTGGCGGTCCCGCCACAGCGTCTGGCGGCGGCCGACGTAGTGGTCAGCGGCAAGCAGACCTACGGCGTGCCCAAGAAGGACCCGCAGGACACCAAGGACATCAAGTCCGTGCCGCTGGCCGAACGGTACTGGATCGACTCCGGGCTGGTCGGCAAGATCCAGGCAGTGCCCGGGGTCGAACGGGCCATCGCCGAGGCGTCCTTCGCCGCCACCGTCGTCCGCAACGGGGTGCCGGTGATCGTCGGCACGCAGTCGCTGGGTCATGACTGGGAGTCGGCTGCGCTCGGGTCCTACCGGCTCGACGGACAGCCGCCCGCCCAGCCCGGCCAGGTCGTCCTGGACCGGGCGGTGGCCCGGCAGGCCCAGATCAAGGTCGGCGACCGGGTGGAGGTGGCGGTCGGTGGCGGCGTCTCCACCTTCCAGGTGACCGGCCTCGCCGGGGCCCGGGACGAGATGAGCCACTCGGCACTCTTCTTCTCCGGCGGTGACGTGCAGCGGCTCGACCCGCACGCCGGCAGCGCCGATGCGATCGGTGTGATGGCCAAGCCCGGCACCGACCTGGACGCCCTGCGTGGCCGCATCGAGAAGACCCTCAACGACCGCAAGCTGGTCGTGCTGACCGGCGACGACCGTGGGGTGGCCGAGTTCCCCGAGGCGGTCGGCGGGCGGGCCCAGCTGGTCCCGCTCGCCGGTGTCTTCGCCGGTATGACCGTCTTCGTCTCGATCTTCGTGGTCGCCAGCACCCTGGGCCTGTCGGTGCAGCAGCGGCAGAAGGAGGTCGCGCTGTTGCGTTCCATCGGCGCGACGCCCCGGCAGATCCGCAAGATGATCCGCCGCGAGGCGCTCGTGGTCGCGGTCGGCGCCGCGATCCTCGGCTGCATTCCCGGTGCCCTGCTGGGGCCGCTGATCCACTGGCTCGTCGCAGAGGCCGGGGTCATCTCGCCGGTCGTGGAGTTCCACCAGGGCGTGGTTCCCTACCTGATCGGCCCGGCCGTCGGGATCTTCGCCGCGCTGGTCGCCTCCTACGTCGCCAGCCGACGCCCCTCCAAGACCCGGCCCACCGAAGGCATCGCCGAGGCTGCCGTCCAGCGCAAATGGGTCACCTGGCCCCGGGTGGTGTTCTCCTTCCTCTTCTTCGCCGGCGGGATCGTGCTGATCATCGTGACGGGGGTCGCCCTGCGGGGCCCGGTGGCGTCCGCGACCGCCGGGCCGGCGGTGATGTGCTGGGCGATCGCGATCGCGTTGATCAGCCCAGGACTGACCCGGCTCCTCGCCGCCATGCTCAGCGTGCCGGTGCGGGCGTTCTTCGGGCTCTCCGGCTACCTCGGCACGATCAACATTCGGACGAGGTCGGTCCGGGTAGCCGCCGCGGTCACCCCGATCATGCTGGCGGTGTCGGTGGCGTTGGCCAACTTCTACCTGCAGACCACGCAGAACGAGGCCGCCGAGCGTTACTACTCCGACAATCTCCGCGCCGACGTCGTGCTCAGTTCCGCCACCGGTGGCTTCCCCGCCGACACCGTCGAGAAGCTCCGGTCCGCGCCGGGCGTCGAGGACGCGTCGGCGTACGTCACCAGCGCCGGCTGGATCAACAAGCCCTACGACGGTTCGCACGTCGAGTCGCCGTGGCCGTTGCAGGGGGTGACGGCGGCCAGCGCGGCCAGCATCACCGGCGTCCGGACCATCGAAGGTAACCTGGCCGACCTGCGGGGTGACACCGTGGCCCTGCCCGAGGTGGCCGGCAAGAACCTGAACGTCGGCATCGGCGACCAGATCACGCTGCGCCTCGGTGACCGGTCGGCGGTCGACCTGCGGGTGGTCGCGCTCTACCCGGCAAAGGAGGGGTACGAGACGATCATGCTCCCCGCCGAGCTGCTCGCCGCGCACAGCACCACCGGGCTGACCCGACAGATCCTGGTCACCGCCGCACCCGGCACCGACCGCGACAAACTGGCAGCCAGCCTGCGGGAGAAGGTCGGTGGCAACCCGGGCACCCTGATCGGCGAGCGCGACACGATCGCCACGTTCGCCGAGCGGACCAAGACCCAGGCCTGGGTGAACTACCTGCTCGTCGCCCTGGTCGCCGGTTACACCATGATCTCGGTGGCGAACACCCTGATCGTGGCCACCGCCGGTCGCCGCCGTGAGCTGGGCATGCAACGGCTCATCGGTGCCACCCGACGCCAGGCCCTGGAGATGCTCAGCATCGAGGCCGGCATGATCACCATCATCGGGGTGGTGCTCGGCACCATCGCGTCCATTGCCACGCTGTTGCCGTTCAGCGCCGTGGTGCTGGGTCGACCCTTCCCCTCCGGGTCGGTCTTCATCTATCTGGCAGTGGTGGCGGGCGCCGCGGTGCTCGCGTTCGCTGCCACGCTGCTGCCCGGCCACCGGGTGATGCTCACCCGGCCGGCGGAAGCTGCCGTCGCCGTCGATTGACGCGCAGTGAACGCCCAGCCGCGCCCCCGGTCGACGACCGGGGGCGCGGCTGCATGTCGTGGTCGGTAGGCAATTGCGGAGCAACGACCCCACCGGCGAGGTCAGGAGACGTCGGCGCGGGTGCCGTTGAGGTACGCCAGCACGGCCAGCACCCGACGGTTGCTGTCGTCCGCCGGGGTCAGGTCGAGCTTGGTGAAGATGCTGGTGGTGTACTTGGCGACCGCGCCCTGGCTGACGATGAGACGCTGCGCGATGGCCACATTTGAACATCCCTCGGCCATCAGCTTCAGCACCTCCCGCTCGCGCGGGGTGAGCGTGGACAGTGGCTCCCGGCGGGACCGGCCGGCCAGCAGCTGGGAGATCACCTGCGGGTCCATCGCGGTGCCCCCGTCGGCGACCCGGCGGATGGCGTCGACGAACTGGTCGCTGTTGAGCACCCGGTCCTTCAACAGGTATCCGATGCCGCCGCTGGCGTCGGCGAGCAGCTCCTTGGCGTAGAGCTGCTCGACGTGCTGGGAGAGCACCAGGATGGGCAGGCCGGGGCAGCGGCGTCGGGCCTCCAGAGCAGCCTGGAGCCCCTCGTCGGTGAACGTCGGGGGCAGTCGCACGTCGACCACCGCGACCTCGGGGCGGAGGGTCACCAGGGCGTCGAGTAACGCCGGTCCGTTGTCGACCGCCGCGACGATCTCGAAGTCGTACGATTCGAGGAGCTGGACCATCCCCTGCCTCAGGAGGAAGAGGTCCTCGGCGAGTACAACGCGCACGGCAGCTCCAGGATCGCGACGGTCGGCCCACCTTCGGGACTGCTGAGGACGAGCGTCCCGTCGAACGTAGCACAGCGTCGTTCGATGCCCCGGAGACCGGTGCCGAGCGAAGCGTCCGCGCCGCCCTGACCGTTGTCGATCACCACCGCCCGCAGTAGACCGTCCTCGTGGCGCAGATCGATGCTGGCCCGGTCGGCGTTGGCGTGCTTGAGGACGTTGTTCAGCAGTTCGGACAGGGCGAAGTAGACGGCGGACTCCGCCGGGGCGGCCATCCGGCCGGGCACGTCGGTGGTGACCTCGACGTCGATCGGGCTCTCCAGTGCGATGGCCCGGATGGCGTCCTCCAGGCCCCGCTCGGCGAGGACCGGGGGGTGGATGCCCCGGATCAGGCAGCGCAGCTCCTCCAGCGCGGTGGCGGTGGCGTTGCGCGCGTCGACCAGCAGGGTCTCCGCAGCGTCCGGGTTGGTCCGCAACTGCCGGTTGGCCGCGCCGAGCTTCATGCCGATCGCGACCAGCCGCGCCTGCGCGCCGTCGTGCAGGTCCCGTTCGATCCGGCGCAGCTCGGTGGCCTGAATGTTGATCACGTCGGAACGGGTCTCGGAGAGGTGCCGCATCCGGGAGGTGATCATCGACCGTTCACTCGGCCCCAGGAGCGACCTGGCGAAGTGCGCGTACCCGGCCAGCACGTGCGGGGTGGCGGCCGCCCAGATCCCGAACACCACGAGGCTGACCAGTGCCCCGAGCGCCACGTGCGGCCAGGAGTCCAGCGCGGTGAAGCCGTACCAGAAGTTCACCCCGGACTCGCGCATCAGCATCCAGAACCCGGTGGAGAGCACCAACCCCTCCACCGAGTAGACCAGCAGGGTGAGCGGCAGCAGCCCGAGCGCGAACCCGACCAGTGTGTTGAGTAGCAGGAACAGCAGGTCACGCCAGGTCGCCGGGTCGGTGAGGATGGACCGGCAGCGCTGCACCCAGCCGAACACCCCCGGTTCCAGCGGTGGCAGGGGGAGGTAGGGCGTGGCGATCGGCACCCCGGAGCGGGCGGCGAGGTTCCGGCACAGCCCGGTCAGCCGGCGGACCAGCGGCGTGACCAGTGGCAGCAACAGCACCCCGACACCGAGCAGGATGAACGCCGTGGCGAGGGTGGTGGTGATGAAGAGGGTCAGGCTGAGCGCGGCGGTGGCGACGAGCACCACGCCCCGTCCAGTGGCGTACAGGGCCCGGGTCAGCGCCCGCCCGCTGAGCCCGATAGCGACGGCGACGTCCATATTCTCCGGCTCTCCCGGTCACGATAGATCGATGGTGGTGCCCGCACTCAAGGGTGTGTCGTGGACGACGAGTTGACGGAACTCGGTGCCGACCGGCGTGTCATAGACCAGAGATCCGCTGACCGTCGCGCCGGGCCTGATGTTCTTCGTCAACCGCTGGGTGTCCGGATAGTAGAGCAGGGACCGGGTGTCCGGTGTGTAGCCACGGCCGTCGGTGTCGACCAGTCGCTGGCTGAGCGGCCAGACGATGGTGCCCTTGTCGCCCTTGTTGACCACGTCGACGTCGACCATGCAGAACACCCCGTCCGCCTGCTGGGTCAACGGCCAGAACCCGATCTCGCGTTGCCCGCAGTGCACCCCCCGTACGGTGAATTCCAGCGCCCCGTCCTGCCCGGTGGCGGTGGCCGGCGACGGGCGCGGGGAGGGCGACGGGCTCGGGGTGGGGCTCGGCGTGGTGGGGGCCGGCGCGGACGGGCTCGGGTCGGCGCGCGGTGTGCCCCGCTGGTCGGCCTGGCGCAGCGCGACGACGCCCAGCACGACGGCGGCCACCACCGCCACCACCCCGGTCACCACCGCCGGCCAGGACGGCGGCGGCCGATGCGGCGGCGGGGTCGGGGCGAGCAGGGTGGCCGGCTGGCCGATGACCGGATACCACCGGGTGCCGTCGAGTTGCTCGGTGGTCGCCGCCACCGGCTCCACCGCCGACCGGATGCTCGCCGTGTCGGCGCTGCCGACCAGGATCAGCATCGCCTCCCGGGCGGTGGGGCGCTGTCGGGGGTCGGTACGCAGCGCCCGCGCGACCACCGCGGCCAGGCCGGCGGGCAGCCCGCTCAGGTCGGGGCCGCCGGCCGGGTGGACCCGGTGGTCGACCGGCAGCCGACCGGTGGCGGCCCAGCCGACGAGGATGCCCCAGGCGTAGACGTCGGCGGGTTGGGCCGGGGGGAAGCCGGCGAGTCGTTCCGGGGCCAACCAGCCCGGGGTGCCGTACGAGGGACCGGTGGTCGGGTCGAGCACCTCGATCAGGCTCGCCAACCCGAAGTCGATGACCTTCGGCCCGAACGGGGACAGCAGGACGTTGCGGGGGGTCAGGTCGCCGTGGGCCAGCCCGGCGGCGTGGATCGCGGTGAGCCCGGCGGCCACGCCGACGGCCAGCGCCTCGGCCTGTGGCCCGGAGAGCGAGCCGTGCCGGGTCACGTGCTCGTGCAGGGACGATCCCGTCACGTACTCGGTGACGAGGTAGGGCACCGGGCCCTGCGGGTCGGCGTCGAGCACCCGGGCGGTGCAGAAGTCGGCCACCCGGCCGGCGGCGGCGACCTCCCGGGCGAACCGTCGCCGGAACTCCGGCCGGGACCGCAACTCGTCGTGGACGACCTTGACCGCCACCCGGCCCCCACCCGGCGCCTCGGCCAGGAAGACCACCCCCATGCCGCCCGATCCGAGCAGGCGGTGCAGCCGGTAGGGTCCGACACTCTCCGGATCACCCGGCCGCAGCGGTGACCCCGGCTCGGCCACTGCGCCGCTGGTCAGCTCGCCCATGTATACAAGTGTCCCATGGCGGGTCGAGGCCCGCGCCCCCTCAGTCGTGCCCGCCGGGCGCCCCGCCGGGCCGCCGTGCGGGGACCTGCGGTGGGACGCGTGGTAGGGGATCGCTAAGGGTTGGCACGGCCGGGGGCGGAACCTAGCGTGTGGTCGCACGCGCTCGCCGGCGCTTGATGCGGTCGGCGACCCCGTCGGCTGACGACGGGGTCGCCGACCCCGGTGGCGCGGGCTCCCCGCCGATGCGCACCGACAACCGCTGGCCGCGCTGACGCCGCCGGGGCCGGGCGTCGGCCCGTCGCGTCGTCGTGGTGCGCGCCGCGCGGACTAGAGAGGGACGTGACCACCCATGACCCCAACGACACGGTACGACGAGGCGCAGGCCGCGGACGGCGGGACCCCCGGTGCGAAGCAGATTCGTCAGTTGGACCGGGTGGTGATCCGGTTTGCGGGTGACTCGGGTGATGGGATGCAGTTGACGGGGGACAGGTTCACCTCGGAGACGGCGCAGTTGGGTAATGACATTTCGACGTTGCCGAATTTCCCGGCGGAGATTCGGGCGCCGGCGGGGACCCTGCCGGGGGTGTCGAGTTTCCAGGTGCATTTCGCCGATTACGACATTCTGACGCCGGGTGACGCGCCGAACGTCCTGGTCGCGATGAACCCGGCGGCGTTGAAAGCGAATGTGGGCGATCTGCGTCGGGGTGCGGACATCATCGTGAACACCGACGAGTTCACGAAGCGGAACCTGGTCAAGGTCGGTTACGCGGTCAGCCCTCTGGAGGATGACTCCCTGGCCGGGTTCGTGGTGCATCCGGTGGCGTTGACGTCGATGACGGTAGGCGCCCTGGCCGAGTTGGCGGTGTCGAAGAAAGACGCCGAACGAGCGAAGAACATGTTCGCGTTGGGGTTGTTGTCGTGGATGTACTCCCGCCCCTACGACTCGACGCTACGGTTCCTGGAACGGAAGTTCGTCAAGCGTCCGGACCTCGTCGCGGCGAACATCGCCGCGTTCAAGGCGGGTTGGAACTACGGCGAGACCACCGACAGTTTCTCGGTCCGCTACGAAGTGAAACCCGCCAAGATGCTCCCGGGCACCTACCGCAACATCACCGGTAACGCCGCCCTGTCGTTGGGGTTGGTCGCCGCCGGGGTCCGCTCCGGACTACCCGTGTTCCTCGGCGCGTACCCGATCACCCCCGCCTCCGACATCCTCCACGAACTGAGCAAACACAAAAAGCTCGGTGTGGTCACCATGCAGGCCGAAGACGAGATCGCCGCCGCCGGCGCCGCGTTGGGCGCCTCCTACGGCGGGGCCCTCGGCGTGACCACCACCAGCGGCCCCGGCGTCGCCCTGAAATCCGAGACGATCTCCCTCGCCGTCGCCCTGGAACTCCCCCTGGTCATCGTCGACGTGCAACGCGCCGGCCCCTCGACCGGCCTCCCCACCAAAACCGAACAGGCCGACCTGAACATCGCCCTACACGGCCGCCACGGCGAAGCACCCCTCGCGGTCATCGCCGCCCGCTCCCCGTCGGACTGCTTCCACGCCGCCCTCGAAGCCGCCCGCATCGCGATCACCTACCGCACCCCGGTGATCCTGCTGTCGGACAACTACGTCGCCAACGGCTCCGAACCCTGGCTCCTACCCGACGTCGACTCCCTACCCGACCTCCGCGTCGACTTCGCCACCACCCCCAACCACGACGACGGCACCACCTTCCTGCCCTACCTACGCGACCCCGACACCCTCGCCCGCCCCTGGGCGATCCCCGGCACCCCCGGACTCGAACACCGCATCGGCGGCCTCGAGAAAGCCGACAAGACCGGCGACATCTCCTACGACCCCACCAACCACGACTACATGGTCCGCACCCGCGCCGCCCGCATCGAAGCGATCCCCGTACCCGACCTCGACGTCGACGACCCCGACGGCAACGCCCGCGTCCTCGTCCTCGGCTGGGGCTCCACCTACGGACCCATCGGCGCCGCCTGCCGCGCCCTCCGCCACCGCGGCTACCCCATCGCCCAAGCCCACCTCCGCCACCTCAACCCCCTCCCCGCCAACCTCGGCGACGTCCTGCACGCCTACGACCGGGTCGTCATCCCCGAGATGAACCTCGGCCAACTCGCCCAGGTCATCCGCGCCCGACACCTGATCGACGCGATCGCCTACAACCAGGTCCGCGGCCTACCCTTCACCGCCGCCGAACTAGAGACGACGCTGGAAGAGGTCTGCAAAAATGCCTGAACCCACCACCCTGAAACTCACCACCAAAGACTTCAAATCCGACCAAGAAGTCCGCTGGTGCCCCGGCTGCGGCGACTACGCCATCCTCGCCGCCATCCAACAATTCATGCCCGAACTGCACATCCCCCGCGAAAACACCGTGTTCATCTCCGGAATCGGCTGCTCATCCCGCTTCCCCTACTACATGAACACCTACGGCATGCACTCCATCCACGGCCGCGCCCCCGCCATCGCCACCGGCCTGTCCGTCACCCGACCCGACCTGTCCGTCTGGGTCGTCACCGGCGACGGCGACGCCCTCTCCATCGGCGGCAACCACCTCATCCACGCCCTCCGCCGCAACGTCAACCTCAAAATCCTCCTCTTCAACAACCGCATCTACGGCCTCACCAAAGGCCAATACTCCCCCACCAGCGAAACCGGCAAAATCACCAAATCCACCCCCGCCGGCTCCGCCGACGCCCCCTTCAACCCCCTCTCCCTCGCCCTCGGCGCAGAAGCCACCTTCGTCGCCCGCACCATCGACTCCGACCGCAAACACCTCCAATCAGTCCTCCGCGCCGCCGCCCAACACCAAGGCTCCGCCTTCGTCGAGATCTACCAAAACTGCAACATCTTCAACGACGGCGCCTTCGAACAACTCAAACAACCCGACACCCGCGACAACTACCTCATCCGACTCGAACACAACCAACCCATCACCTTCGGCCACAACGGACAACACTGCATCGTCCACCCCCCACGCGGCTTCGGCCTCGAAGTCCGCGACACCGCCACCACCCCCGCCGACGACATCATCGTCCACGACACCACCATCACCGACCCCGCCTACGCCTTCGCACTATCCCGACTCCCCGGACCAAACCTCCGCAACACCCCCATCGGCGTATTCCGGCAAACCCACCGCCCCTCCTACGACAACCTCGTCCAACAACAACTCACCACCGCCAAAGCCACCACCACCCACACCCCCGAACAACAACTCACCGCCCTCCTCGCCACCGGCGACACCTGGACCATCAGGCCGCTGGCCGACGCATGATCGAGCAGCTCACGCCACCCGGAGTCGTCGCCGTCGAGGCGTTCGACGACACCGACACCGAGCCGTTGCACCCCGCGGAGGCCGCGCTGGTGGCCGATGCCGTCGAGAAGCGGCGACGCGAGTTCACCACCGCCCGCACCTGTGCCCGCCGGGCCCTGCGCGCCCTCGGCCAGCCGGCCGTCCCGGTGCTCACCGGGGAACGCGGCGCGCCCCTCTGGCCGGCCGGTGTCGTCGGCAGCCTCACCCACTGCGCCGGCTACCGGGCCGCCGTGGTCGCCCGTCGGGAAGACATCCGCAGCATCGGCATCGACGCCGAACCCGCCGCCCCACTGCCCGACGGCGTCCTGGATGCCATCGCCCTGCCCGAGGAACGGGCCATGGTGCACCAGCTGAGTACGCAGGCCCCCGGCCCGCCCTGGGACCGGTTGCTGTTCAGCGCCAAGGAAGCCCTCTACAAGGCGTGGTTCCCGATCACCGGCGTCTTCCTCGGTTTCGACGAGGCCCGGATCACCCTGCACCCGACCGACGGCACCTTCACCGCCCGCGTCCTGGTCCCCGGTCGCGGTCGGGACTTCGACGGCCGCTATCTGCACGACGCCGGCCTGACGCTGACCGTCGTCGCCGTCCCGAACTGAGCCGCGCACCGCGCACCACGCAGCACTGGACCAACGAGGGGACCACACCGATGAACGCCGGCATCTACGCCGTCAGCGACCTGCACGTGGCGTACCCGGAGAACCGGAAGATCGTGGAGAGCCTCTGGCCCCGCGCCGCCGGCGACTGGCTGATCGTCGCCGGTGACGTCGCCGAACTCTTCGCCGACGTCACCTGGGCGCTGACGCTGCTCAGCGAACGGTTCGGCAAGGTCATCTGGGCTCCCGGCAACCACGAGCTGTGGACCCACTCCCAGGACCCCGTCCGGCTGCGGGGCGAGGAGCGCTACCAGGCCATCGTGCGGCAGTGCCGGAGCCTGGGGGTGAGCACCCCCGAGGACGAGTACCCGGTGTGGACCGGCGCCGGTGGCCCGCTGCTGGTGGCGCCGCTGTTCGTCGGCTACGACTACTCGTTCCGCGAGCCGGGCGTCACCAGCAAGGAACAGGCGCTGGCCCGCGCCCACGCCGCCGGGGTGGTCTGCGCCGACGAGGTCTTCCTGCACCCCGACCCGTACCCGAGCCGGGACGCCTGGTGCCGGACCCGGGTGGCGCTGACCGAGGCCCGGCTCGCCGGCTGCGACCCGACCGTGCCGAAGATCCTGGTCAACCACTACCCGCTGGTCCGGATGCCCACCGACATCCTGCGCTACCCCGAGTTCGCCCAGTGGTGCGGCACCGAGCTCACCGCCGACTGGCACCGCCGGTTCCACGCCAGCACCGTGATCTACGGACACCTGCACATCCCCCGGGTGACCTGGCACGACGGGGTGCGGTTCGAGGAGGTCTCCGTCGGCTACCCCCGGGAGTGGCGGCCCCGGCCCCGCCCCGACTCGTGGCTGCGGCGGGTGCTGCCGGCGTCCGTCCAGGTCTGACGCCTCACCCGTCGACGAGGCGCTTCTTCTGCACCTTGCCCAGCGCGTTGCGGGGCAGGGCGTCGACCAACCGGACCTCCCGGGGCCGCTTGTGCACCGACAGTTGCCGGGCGACGAAGTCGACCAGTTCCGGCCCGGTCACCCCGTCGCCGACCACGTACGCGGTGACCTGCTGCCCCAGATCCGGGTGCGGCAGGCCCACCACCGCCGCCTCGCGTACCCCCGGGTGGGCCAGCAGCGCCTCCTCGACCTCACCGGCACCGATCCGGTAGCCGCCGCTCTTGATCAGGTCGGTGCTCGCCCGGCCCACGATGCGGTGCCAGCCGTCCGGGCCGACGGTGGCGACGTCCCCGGTCCGGAACCAGCCGTCGGCGGTGCGACTCGCCGCGTCCGCGTCCGGCCGGTTCAGGTAGCCGTCGAACAGGGTCGGGCCGTCGACCAGCAGCTCGCCCATTGCCGAGCCGTCGCTCGGCAGGTCGTGGCCCTGCTCGTCGACGATCCGGGTGCGCACCCCGGGCAGCGGCACCCCGACAGCGCCCGGCCGGCGCGGTCCGTCCGCCCGGGCGCTCACCGTGATCAGGGTCTCCGTCATGCCGTACCGCTCGACCACCCGGTGCCCGGTCAACGCGGCGAGACCGTCGAAGACCGCCGTGGGCAGCGCCGCACTGCCCGACACCAGCAGCCGCGCCGACCGCAACGCCCGCGCGGCGGCCGGCACCGCACCGATCCGCGACCAGATGGTCGGCACGCCGAAACAGAGCGTCCCGCCGGCTGCCGCGTACCGGTCCGGCTGCGGCCGACCGACGTGGTGCAGCCGGCTGCCGACCCGCAACGGCCCGAGCACCCCGAGCACCAGCCCGTGTACGTGGAACAGCGGCAGCCCGTGCACCAGCAGGTCGTCCGGCGTCCACGCCCAGGCGTCGGCGAGCCCGTCCAGACAGGTGGCGATGGCGGCCCGGGAGAGCAGCGCCCCCTTCGGCGCACCGGTCGTCCCGCTGGTATAGAGGATCAGGGCGGTCCGGTCCGGGGCGGGCTCCGGATGCGTGCTCGCCGAGACGCGCCGCAGGTCGACCGGGACCACCGGCAACCCGCCCGCCGCGGCGGACGCGTCCGTTCCGGTGGACCCGTCCGACGTCCCGCCCGCCGCGGCGAGCAGGGCCTGGGCGGCCGAGTCGCGCAGGATGTGCTCCCGTTCCCGGGGCCCCGCATCGGGCGGCACGGGCACCACCGCCGTACCCGCCCGCAGCGCACCCACCACCCCCACCACGGTCTCCAGCGTCGGTGTGGCCTCGACCGCCACCCGGTCCAGGCCGTGCAGGTCGTCGGCGACTGCGGCGGCCAGCCCCTGCAACCGGGACCGGGACAGCGACCGGTCACCCACCCGGACCAGGTCCGGGCGGTCGTCCATCGACGATGACATCGCGGCCAGCAGCGACACGGTCCCCGCCTTTCCGGGCAGTCGGCAGGGGCGCGGCGCGGCCCCGTGTCGCCGACGCTAGTGCGGCGGCCGGCCCGTCACCACCCCCACCGCCCCGGGCTGTCGGTGCCGCGACCCCGCCGGCGGGCACCACCAACAGCCAGGATGATTCAGGGGCCGGGTAAGGGTGCCGGTGCGACAGCCGCACCACCTACCGTCGATCCAGACTGATCCGTCGCCGGTCGACGGGGAAGGCGGCATCGACGTCATGACTTCCGAGCACCCACCAGCCGCGCCGTGCCTCATGGTCACCGACGCGTCCGACGCCATCGCGTTCTACGCCCACGTCTTCGGTGCGGTCCCGCACCCGCAGGAGTGTCTTGCCGACGGGCGGGTGCTCACCGCCGACCTCGTCGTCGACGGCCACCGGTTCACGGTCAGCGAGTGGGCCGACCCACCCGCGACGACCCCCCGGCTGCCGGTGCTGACCGTGGATTCCGTCGACCCCGACGCCGTGCTGCGCCGCGCCGTCGCGGTCGGTGCCCGGGTCAGCGCCGCCAACGGCACCCCACGCGAGGTGCTGCTGCGCGACCCGAACGGCCGCAGTTGGGCCATCACCCGACCCGAACGCCCCGCCTGAGCCGGCTCCGCGTCCGCACGGGTACGCGGCCCACGTGCCGTCCTCCGGCGCGTACCGCCGGGCCCGGACGCGTCGGCGTCCGGTCGACACTCCCGCGACGCGACCACGTCATCAACCCTGGGGTGGTTTGTCGGGCTCCGACAGCGGTATCCGGGTCGGGTACGCCCTGCGCGGAGGAGGCACCGGTGAACGTCGACGACCTGCTGACCGAGACCTACGACCAGCTGCCCGACCTGGTGAGCGCCGCCGTGGCCGGGCTCGGCCCCGACGAGCTGTGCCGGGCGCCCGGCCCGGGCGCCAACCCGGTCGGTTGGCTGATCTGGCATCTGAGCCGGATCCAGGACCAGCAACTCGCCGAGCTGTGCGGGGTCGACCAGATCTGGGTCACCGGTGACCGGGCGGCCCGGTTCGGGCTTTCCGCCGACCCCGCCGACACCGGCTACGGCCACACCCCGGAGCAGGTCGCGGCGGTCCGCCCGGAGAACGCGCAGGTGCTGGTCGACTACCACCGGGCGGTGGCGGAGCGCACCCGCACGTTCCTGGCCGGGCTGCGCCCGACGGACCTGGACCGGGTGGTCGACGAGAGCTGGGACCCGCCGGTGACCCTCGGGGTCCGGCTGGTCAGCATCGTCGCCGACGGGCTCCAGCACGTCGGTCAGGCCGCCTACCTGCGGGGCCTGCTCCGGCCCCGAACCGATCCCACCCGGTCCGGGTGAGCCGACCTCACCCCACCGGCCGGCACGCTGACCACGAGCGCAACGGCACCCGGGGAGGCAGGTTGTGGGTACGTCGGTGGCGGAGTTCCTGGACCGGTGGGATTCGGGCCGGCGGCCGGACCTGCCGGAGACCACCTCCGGCACCCTGCGACTGGATGCCGCCGAGGGCGGGCACACCACCCACTGGCGGCTCACCGTCCGCGATCAGCGGGTCGAGGTCAGCAGGTCCGCCGAGGACGCCGAGTTGATCGTCCGCGCCGACCGGGAGGTGTTCGACCAGTTGGCGTCGGGTCGGACCCACCTCGCCGCCGCGCTGCTGCGCAACGACCTGTCGGTGCGGGGCAACATGCGGTTGCTGATGCTGCTCCGGCGGATCTTCCCCGGTGCGCCCGATGCCCGGCATCCCCGGCAGGTCGCCCGGGAGCGGGACGGTCACCGGTGAAGCAGGAGCGGGTCCACGTCGTCGCCGGCAACGCCTTCGCGGTCAGCGACGCGCACGGTGACATGGAGGTGGACCCGAGGACGCCGGTGGGGCTGTTCTCCTTCGACACCCGGTTCATCTCCCGCTGGGTGCTCACCATCGACGGGCAGCGGTTGCACGCCCTGTCCCGGGACGACATGACCTACTTCGAGACCCGGTTCTTCCTGGTCCCCGGCACCGCGAGCCACTACGTCGACGCGGACGTGTCGGTGATCCGGCACCGTTCCATCGACGACAGCTTCACCGAACAGCTCACCGTCCTGAACCACTCCGCCGCGCCCGCCGACTTCGTCCTCCGGATGGAGGTCGGCGCCGACTTCGCCGACACCTCGGAGATCCGCAGCCCGACGCCCCGGCGGGTCACGACCGCCGCCTCCCCACCCGACGGGGTGCTGCGGTTGCGCTACGAACGGGAGCGCTTCGCCCGGGAGGCGACCGTCTCCAGCACCGCACCGGCCGACGTCGACGAGGGCGGCTTCACCTATCGGATCACCGTACCGGCGCACGGGAAGTGGATCACGGACCTGCACGTCGGCATGACCATCCGCGGGGAGGGCGGCCACGACCTGCGGGAGAGCCTGGAGTCACACCGACTGCGGGTCCGCCACGACATGCGCCACGACCTGCGCGACTGGCTGGACCGCGCGCCGCAGTTGGTGAGCGAGCAGGAACGGCTGCCGGCGGTGTACGAACGGGCGCTGACCGACCTGGCCGCGCTGCGCTACGTCCCGCTGGCGTACCCCGGGCGGGTGCCGGTGGGGGGCCTGCCCTGGGCGATGGCCCTGTACGGCCGGGACGCGTTGATCACCTGCCTGCAGACCCTGCCGTTCACCCCCGAACTCGCCCCGAACACCCTGCGCATGCTCGCCCTGCTCCAGGGCGGTCGGCTCGACGACCAGCACGACGAGGAGCCCGGCAAGATCCTCGCCGAGCTGCGGTACGGCGAGGCGGCCGCCTTCGGCGACCAGCCGACCGGGCCCTACTACGGGGCTGCCGACACCACCCCGCTCTTCGTGATCCTGCTCGACGAGTACGAGCGCTGGTCCGGCGACGCGGCGCTGGTCCGGGAGTTGCGCCACCCGGCCCGGATGGCGCTGGACTGGATCGACGCGTACGGCGACCTCACCGGCGACGGCTACCTGCGCTACCAGCGGCGCGACACCCGCACCGGGCTGGTCAACCAGTGCTGGAAGAACTCGCCGGACGCGATCGCGGACGCCGCCGGCCGGCAACCGGTCGGGCCGAGGGCCACCTGTGAACTCCAGGGCTACGCCTACGACGCGAAGATCCGCGGGGCCCGCCTGGCCCGGGAGTTCTGGGCCGACCCGGAGTACGCCGATCAGCTGCAACGCGAGGCCGCCGCCCTGAAGGAGCGGTTCAACCGGGACTTCTGGCTGCCCCGGCAGGAGCACTACGCGCTGGCCCTGGAGCCGGACGGCACCCCGGTGGAGGCGTTGACGTCCAACCTGGGTCACCTGTTGTGGAGCGGGATCGTCCCCGAGGAACGGTCCCGCGCCGTCGCCGCCCACCTGCTGGGGCCGCAGCTCTTCTCCGGTTGGGGGGTGCGCACGTTCGCCGACGGGCAGTTGGCGTACAACCCGGTGGGCGCGCACCTGGGTGCCGTGTGGCCGTCGGACAACTCGTTGATCGCGGCCGGGTTGCGCCGCTACCACCACGACGAGGAGGCGGCCCGGGTCGCGGCCGGCATCCTCGCGATGGCGGACCTGGCCGGTGGATCGGTGCCGGAGGTGATCGCCGGTTATCCACGGGCGGCCACCGGGTATCCGGTGCAGCTGCCGATGGCGGGCCGGCCGCAGTCGTGGTCCGCCGGTGCCCTGGTGATGCTGCTCGGCACCATCCTCGGGTTGCGGCCCTGCGGTGACAATCTGCTGGTGAACCCGGTCCTGCCCGAGGGTTTCGGCCGGATCGAGCTGCTGGACGTCCCCGGCCGGTGGGGGCGGGCCGACGCGTACGGCCGGGACCGGTCGGCCGCCCGCCGGGGCCGTCGCGCCCGCCTGCGCTGATCAGCGGCAGACAGCCGGGTTCCCGGTCGTTCCGCGCGGCGCAGCTCGTCCCTCGGCGCAGGACGGCCGCCGGGACACTGTGCAGAACTGACGCCGCCGAGGTCAGCCGCGCAGTGGTCGCCATCCGGTCAGCCGGACGGCTGACCGCCTGCCCGACCGTCGGGCTGAGCCCTGTGGGGCGGGGCGGGTGAGGTGGTCCGGAGGGTGTCGGCCCGGGCGGCCCGGAACGCCGCCATCGCCGCCGACTCCCCGCGCAGCTCGGCCGGGTCGGCAGCGGCGCGGACCGCCGCCAGGAGCGCCACCAGTGGCCCGGTGCCGCCCGCCGGACCGGCGAGTGGCCCGCTGAGCAGTCGCTCGGCGGTTTCCTGATCCAGGCGGTGTCCGGTCATTTCGTGTCCCTCAGCGCCCCTGCGGGCTGGGACGTCACGCCCGCCGGGGTGCAGGTGGCTCCTATCACAGCCGCCGGCGACGGTGACGCCGAATCTGCGTCGACATCCCTACAATAAGTGACCGGATCGTTCCTTTGGGTGTCAGACTCCGCTGGACAAGCCACATCGAGGAAGGCTGACACCATGCCGGAACGTGACACGCACAGTGACGAGCGCTTCGATCAGGTCGGCGACGAGGTGTCGGCGGCCGTCACCCGGGCGGCGTCGGTGCTGGAAGAGGAGCTGTCCGCCGGCATCGCCAGCGCCCGCCGCCTTCAGGAGAAGCTCACCGCCGACCGACGGGTCGACCCGGCCGCCTTCGACGAGGTGGCCGGCCGGGTCCGCAAGGACACCCACTCGCTGATCGACATGGTGGCCGCCCAGTTGCCGGCCGCCGGCGAGCGCGGCGAGCTGACCCGGCGCTACGCCGCCGACGCGCACGACGTGCTGGACAGCTTGATCGACCTGGCCCGGCTCGCCCCGGAACTGGCCAACGGGCTGATCGAGCGGGTGTCCTCGCAGGGCCGCCCCCCGGCCTTCGACGACGGCCCGGCACGCGTCCGGCGGCCCGCCGGGGCGGCGCCGGCCGGCGGCGAACCCGACCCGGTGTCCTGAGCCGATGGCTGCTCCCGGCCTCGACGACCCGGTCGAGGAGGTGCTGGACCGCTATCGGACCCGAACCATGGCGACCCTGCTGGCCCACCTGCCCACCGGTGGCCCCCGCTACCTCTACGACCTGGTCGCCGACTATCCGCGCCGCTCCGGCAAGGGGCTCCGGGCTGCGCTCTGCCTGGCCGCCTGCCGGCTTGCCGGGGACGGTGCCGAGGTGGACGAGGCGGCGGTCAACGTGGCCACCACCGTGGAGTTGTTCCACAACGCCTTCCTCATCCACGACGACATCCAGGACGGCAGTGAACAGCGGCGTGGAACACCGACCCTGTCGGCCGAGCACGGCGTCGGGGTGGCCCTCAACGTGGGTAACATGACCAACCTGCTCGCCCTGGACCGGCTGATGGCCAACCGGGACGGCCTCGGCTCCGGCACCGCCTGGCAACTGGTCGAGGAGAGCCGGCTGATGCTGCGCCACTCGCTGGAGGGCCAGGCGATCGAGATCGGCTGGATCCGGGACAACGCCTGCGACCTCACCCCTGACGACTACTACCGGATGTGTCTGAAGAAGACCTCCTGGTACACCTGCATCTATCCCTGCCGCACCGGCATCCTGGCGGCCGGCGACGGTCGGCTACGTCGGGACCGGCTGGACCGTTACGGCTGGTATCTCGGCGCGGCCTTCCAGATCACCGACGACGTGTTGAACCTGGTGGGGGAGTACGCGGCCTACGGCAAGGAGATCGCCGGCGACCTGTGGGAAGGCAAGCGCACCCTGATCCTCATCGACTTCCTGGGGCGTTGCACCACCGGGGAACGGGCGCGGACGGTGGCGTTCCTCGGCACCCCACGTGCCGACCGCGCCGCCACCGACGTGCGCTGGCTGCACCGCCGGCTGATGGCGTACGACAGCGTCGAGGTGGCCCGCCGTAGCGCCCACGAACTGGCCGACGCGGCGTTGGCCGAGGGGCAGGCCGCGCTCGGTGACCGGGCCGGCACCGAGGACGGCCGCTTCCTGCTCGGACTGACCAGGTACGTTGTCGACCGTCCCCGGTGACCAGCCCGGGGTCAGCCCATCGTCTTGGCGCCGTCGATCGACTCGCGGATGATGTCGGCGTGCCCGGCGTGCTGGGCGGTCTCCCCGATCACGTGCAGCAGCGTGCGCCGCACCGACCAGCTCGCGCCCGGCTCGAACCAGGGTGCCACCGGCAACGGGTGACTCGCGTCGAGGTCGAGGGTGGTGATCAGCTCGTCGGTGCGGGCAGCCGTCTCGGCATACCGGGCGAGCAGGTCGGTCAGGGTGTCGTCGTCCGCCATCCGGAACATGCCGGTCCAGTCGACCGGCTCGCTCTCCATCGCCTCGGCCCCGCCGACCATGAACCGTGCCCACCGGTGCTCCACCACGGTCACGTGCTTGATCAGGCCGCCCAGGCACAGCTCGCTGGCGGTGCTGCGGGCCGCCGCCTGGGCGTCGGTCAACCCGCGCACGGTGTGCCGCAGGAAGCCGCGGTGCATGCCGAGGGCCTGCAGCAGGTCGGCCCGTTCACCGGTGAGCACCCGCTCCGAAATGGTCATCCCCGTCCACCCTCCGTGGTCGATGTCGTCGCCGACCACGCTAGGACCACCCCCCGACACTCCCGGCGCACCACCCCGACGCCAGCGGTTGCCGATCCGGTCGCCGGGCGGTGCACTGGACCACATGGGAATGATCAGGGTGGGCACCTCGTCCTGGGCGGATCAGACGCTGCTGCGCTCCGGCTGGTATCCCCGGTCGGCGCGTACCCCGGCCCAGCGGTTGGGCTGGTATGCCGGGCAGTTCGGGCTGGTCGAGGTGGATACCTCGTACTACGCCATCCCGGTGCCGGCGACCACCAGCGGCTGGGCGGCGGCCACCCCGCCGGGGTTCACCTTCGACGTCAAGGCGTTCAGCCTCTTCACCGGGCACCCGACGCCGGTGCAGGTGCTGCCGAGGGACCTGCGGCCGGCCACCGGAGGGTCCCGGGTCCGCCGCCGGGACCTGCCCGAGGCGACGTACGAGGAGCTGTGGGACCGGTTCCGGGCGGCGCTGGAGCCACTCGCGGCGGCCGACCGGCTCGGCGCGGTGCTGTTGCAGTTCCCGCCGTGGCTGGTGCGGGGGGAAGGTGCCCGGCGGCGGATCGCGGAGCTGGCCGACCGGTGCCGGCCGTGGCGGGTCGCGGTGGAACTGCGCCACGGGTCCTGGTTCGACGGCGTCGCGGCGGCCGAGACGGTGACGTTCCTGCGCGAGCACGACCTCAGCCTGGTCTGCGTCGACATGCCGCAGGGGCACCCCTCCTCGGTACCGCCGATCATGGTGGGTACCGCGGAGCCGGTGCTCGTCCGGATGCACGGCCACAGCGCGCACTGGGCGGACGGCAGCAAGGAGGACCGGTTCCGGTACGCCTACGCCGACGACGAACTGCGCCGCTGGGCCGACCTCCTGGCCGACCTGGCCGCCCGGTCCGGGGAACTGCACGTGCTGTTCAACAACTGCTGCGCCGGTCAGGCCCAGCGGGACGCCGCCCGGCTGGCGGAGCTGCTCGGGGTGACCCCCACGACGGCGGCGGCCGGCCACTGACCCGGTTCACCGACCACGGCCAGGTCACCGACCCACGGCGGCGTGCCGCCGACCCGGGTACCGACCCACGACCGGCCACCGGCCCCACTGACCGACCCGCCGGTGCGGGACCCGCCGTCGACAGCCCGTCGGCAGGTCCCGCACCGGCCGGTCCCGGTCCGACGGTCAGCCGGCCATCGCCATCCGCCGACGGGCCCCCGTCGCGGCCAGCCGACCCATCGTCATCGGGGCGCCCATCAACCCACCGGCGCGACCGAGCATCCCCCGGAACACCTGGCCGGGCTTCTGCTGCTCGCCCATGTACGCCGTGACCACCACCAACGCCCCGGTCAGTGCCGGAATGGTCCACTGGAGGACCTTCATCTGCCGCTGCCGGTGCGCCACCTCGGTGGGCGTCTGGTAGTTGGGCTCGGTGGTCCCCGAGACCGGCGTGTTGCCGGCGTTCTGCAACTTCATGCCGATCAACCGGCTGTAGCCGGTCGCCGCGAGCGCGCTGACGGTCAGCGCCGTCTTCACCGCGCTCATCCGACCCACCCCGGACTGGGCCATCATCCGGGGGCTCTCGGTGGCCAGTTCGCCCACCGCGCCGGCCAGGTGCGCGCCGATCGCGGCCGCGTTGACCGGGGTCCACCGGGCCCAGCCGGCCGAGGCCACCGGGAGCCGTTGGGTCGAGTCGCTGATCCGTGCCGCCGCGCCGTTGACGCCCAGCGCTCCCATCAGGGAGCCACCGAACCAGGCCGCCAGGCCCAGGTCGTGCATCGAGCGCAGTGCGGTGTGTCGTTCAGACATCTGATCCCCCTCCACCGTGTGCGGGCGCAACGGCATACCCGGCACGGCGGCGGCTACGCACCCGACTCGGCCCGGTGCGGGACCGGGGTCGGGATCAGCGGCGCGGCAGACCGGCGGCGAAGTCGGCCACCCGCCGGGTCAGCGGCAGCCCGGCCCGGACCCAGCGGAAGTGGTCCAGCGGGGCCCCCGCCTCGGCCACCGTGTACCGGTGCCGGGTGACCGGCGCGGCGGTGAGCTTGGCGCAGAGGTGGTCGACGACCGGGTGCGGGGTGTACTGGTCGTCGTCCACGCTGACCGCCAGCACCGGCAGGGTCAACCGGCCCACGGCTGCTTCGCCGTCCACCCCGTCGAGGGTGGGGAGGCGGCCGGTCCGGGCGGTGCCCGCCCAGTCCCGGATCACCCCGCGCGCCTGCCGGCCGCCGAACCCCCAGCCCGGCCAGACCCCGAGCACCCCGGCGACCGCCGCGATCCCCTGGGAGTACGGCAGCACGCCGTAGCCCCGCGGTCCCGGATAGCTGCGCCAGTAGGGGACACCCACGGCGAGCAGGGCGAGCCCGTCGACCCGGTCCGTGCCGTGCAGCGCCAGGTGCAACAGGGCGGCCTGCCCGCCGAGGGAGTGCCCGAGCAGCAGCGTCGGGCGGCCGTCCAGCCGGGGCTTCAGCGCGTCGAGGACCGCGCCGACGTCGGCGGCCAACTCGCGGTAGCCGTACCGGCAGGCCCGCGAGGGTGGGGGAGTGCTGACGCCGGTGCCGCGCAGGTCGGCGACGATCACGGCCAGGCCGGCATCGCGCAGCGCGGTGGCGAACGGGCGGTAGTACCGGGCCCGGACCCCCATCGCCGGCCAGATCACCACCGCCGGGCCCGCGGGCGTCCCGCCGGGCTCCGGATACACCTGGATGCCGATCCGTGCGCCGTCGACGTCGACGAACTCCTGCGCGTATTCCAGCTCACCGCTCACCGACTCAGCCTACCGGCCGGTAATAACGGCGCCGTGCGCTGTCCCACCCCGTCCCCACCCTGCCCGTTCGGGCACTTCGGGCCGGTCGGCGCGGGGGCGGTCAGGCGGCCGCGGTGGCGACCTGGCCGATCCCGCTCACCGAGGCGTAGACGGCGGTGAGCTGTTCCGCCCAGTGCCGGAAGGAGTAGCGGACGCGGATCCGGTCCAGCGCCGCCGTGGCGTACGCGAAGCGGCGTACCCGGTCGGCGAGCAGCCGGCGGACCGCACCGCCCAGCGCCCGGGGGTCACGCGGCGGCACCAGGTCCCCGGTCAACCCGTCGACGACGCTGTCGGTGATCCCCCCGACGGCCGTGCCGACCACCGGCACGCCGCACGCCATCGCCTCCAACGGGGTACGGCCGAACGGCTCGTACCAGGGGGCGGCGACCAGGACGTCGGCGGAGCGGTACCAGGCCGCCAACTCGTCCCGGGGCACCGCCCCGACCAGCCGTACCCGGTCGGCGACCCCGCAGGACTCGGCGAGCGCGGTCAACCGGCGGGCGACGGCGTCGGCCGGCAGCAGCTCGGCGGGCGGTCCACCGACCACCACGCACTCGGCCTCGGGCACCGCCGGCAGCGCCCGGATCACGTCCTGGAAGCCCTTGCGGTCGCGCATCGGCCCGACGGTGAGCAGCCGGGGCCGGGCCGGGTCGCGCGGCGCGACCGGTCCCGTCGGCCCGAACAGGGTCTCGTCCACCCCGGCCGGCACCAGGGTCAGCTTCGACCGGGGCACCCCGAGGCGGACCAGCTCCCCCAACTCGTCGTGCGACTGGACGACGACCCGGTCGGCGGCCCGCCCGATGGCGCGTTCGTAGCCGATCCGACCCCGGGGGCCGGGGTCCCGGCCACCCGAGCGGCGTCGGTGCGCGCTGCCCAGGTCGTGATAGGTCAGCACCACCGGAGTGTTGGTCCGGCGACCGGCGTGCAGGGTGGCCATTCCGCTCAGCCAGAAGTGGGCGTGCGCCACGTCCGGCCGCCAACCGCCGTGCTGCCACTGCTCGGCCAGCCAGCGGCCGAACTCGCCCAGGTGCGGCAGAAGTTGGTCGGTCGGCACCGGCCGGGCCGGGCCGGCCGGCACGTGCCACACCTGGTATCCGGCCTCGGTCGACACGGTGTCGGGTGGCGTGGGGGAGTCCCGCCGGGTGTAGACCCGCACCTCGTGGCCCTCGGCGACCAGTGCCGCCGCCTGCTCCGCGACGTGCAGGTGCTGCCCACCGGCGTCCTGTCCGCCGGCAGTGGCGAGCGGGCTGGCGTGCCCCGAGACCATCGCGATGCGCATGCTTCCTCCTCCGTGGGCCGGTCGCCGGCGAGGCGGTGCCGGTCGCGCCGACCCCCGGCCGCGCCCCGGCCCCCGCGCACCGGGTGCTCGACCGCCGGTCAGGAGCCGATGCCCGGACGTCGCGCACCGCCCTGCATGTCGAACCAGTTGCCCAGCACGGGGGCGGTAAACATCAACTTTCCGTGCCCGTCCGACCGCCCTGCGTACCCCGGGGCCGGGCCGGAGGTCGGGCCAGGCGCGGCACGGCCGGCCGTTGCCGCGACGGGGTGGCTGCTCACCGCCCGTCGGGCAGCATCCCCGGCCCGAACACCTCGTAGCCGATCCGCTCCACCGGTACGCCCCGGCGCAGCAGGTCGCCCCGGACCCGGTTCATGAACGGCAGCGGCCCGCAGAGGTGCACGTGCGCGTCCGGAGGGAGCGGGATCAGTTCCGGCTCGATCCATCCCCGGGACACCTGGGCGACCGTCGGTGGGGTGTCGTCCCCGGCGGTGCTCTGCTCGTACCAGAGCCGTAGTTGCAGCCGGGGCAGCCGGGCGTGCAGCGCGACCAGCTCGGCCCGGTGGGCATGGGCGGCGGCGTCCCGGTCGGCATGGGCCAGCACCACCGGCCGGTCCGGCGCGGTGGCCGCCAGGTGCTCCAGGGCGGACATCGCCGGGGTGAGGCCGATCCCGGCGCTGACCAGCAGCAGCGGCCCGTCCCCGGCTACCGCGCTGACCTCGCCGAACGGTGGGCTCAGCCGCAGGATGTCGCCGGTGGCGACGCGCTCGTGCAGGAAGCGGGAGACCAGCCCGTCCGGGGCGCCGCCGGTGCCGTGGACCCGTTTGACGGTGATCCGCCAGTGGTCGGCGGCGGGGCGGCCGGAGAGACTGTACTGACGGATCTGCCGGCCGCGCCCGCCGTCGAGGTCCACCGCGACCGAGACGTACTGCCCGGGGACGAAGTTCGGCACCGGGCCGCCGTCGACCGGGACGAGGACGAACGAGACGACGTCGGTGGCTTCCGGGGTCACCCCGGCGACCCGCCAGTCAGACCACACCGCGCCGTCCCCGGCCAGCCCCGAGACCGTGTACAGGCGGGCCTCCCGGGCGACGAGTTCGCAGGCCATCAGCCAGTACACCTCGTCCCAGGCGGCGGCGACCTGCGGGGTGACCGCCGCGCCGAGCACCTCGCCGACGGCGGCCATCAGGTGCCGACCCACCAGTGGGTACTGGCCGGCGGTGATGCCGAGCGAGGCGTGTTTGTGCGCGATCCGGTCCAGGATCGCCGTCCACCCCGTCGCATCGACGCCGGTGAGGTGCCCGGCGTACGCGACGACGGAGGCGGCCAGGGCCGCCTGCTGTCGGCCGGTCGCCTGGTTGCCCCGGTTGAACAGGTTCAGCAGTTCCGGGTGGGCGGTGAACATCCGGGCGTAGAACCGGCCGGTGATCTGGTCGGCGTGGGCCCGGACCACGGGCAGGGTGGCGGTGACGACGGCGGCGGACGACTCCGAGAGCACGGCTCCTCCTCAGTTCGGCTACAGAGGACACTCAAACAGGAATCTCAAAGTCCTCTTAAGGGCCGAAAGTCCCGGGTCGTGGACGAGGCGGTTCCGGCCGTCCGACCCTGTCCGCCGCCGATGGCCCTGGCTAGGGTCGGGTGGTGAAGCTCAACCGCTCGACGGACATGGCCCTGCGGATCGCCATGCTCACCGCACCCGCGTCGGCCCGGACCACCGTCGACGAACTGGCCGACCGGCTGGACCTGCCGCGCAGCCACGTGGCCAAGGTGGTGCAGCGGTTGCAGCGGACGGGGGTGCTGGTCACCGTCCGGGGCCGCTCCGGCGGGGTGGCCTTCGCCGAGGGGGCCGAGCGGATCACCGTCGGCCGGGTCGTGCGTGCCTTCGAGGGGGAGGGTGAGGTGGTCTCCTGCGAGGAGTCCGGCTGTGCCCTGCGCGCCGGTTGCCGGCTGCGGGTCCAGCTCCGCCGCGCCCAGACGGCCTTCCTCGCCGTCCTCGACGAGGTGCCCCTGGGTGACCTGGTCGACGACCCTGCGGCCACCCTGCTGCTCACTCTCGTCCCGCCCGCTCCCGCGGCGACCTGAACCCGCGTCGGCGCTCCCCGTGCTTCCCCCCGCCCGGCCGGCAGCGGAGCGAGCTGAGCGGCTCCTGAGCGGCCAGGTCGGCATGGCGAGCTGAGCGGCCCGGTCGGCAGAGCGGCCTGAGCGGCCCGGTCGGCGGCGGTGGGCGGGAGAAGTCCCGGGCGGGGGCGGCTGGGCGTGGCGCGGGCGGTGCGGCCGGTGGGAGCGAGCCTGCTGGTCGCTCCCACCGGCCGTCGGTTCAGCTGACCCGGACCGTGCCGTCCGTCGACCGGACGCAGGCGACCGTGCGGGCGGCGGTCGCCGCCGCGCCGGTCAGGCATTGGCCGAGCACCTGGTGCCCGGCCGCGCTCGGGTGCCAGGACTCCTGGCAGGTCTGGAAGTACGTCCCGCAGGTGTTCGCGATCCGCTGGATGTCCAGCTTGTCGTAGCCGGAGAGGCTGGTCACGAAGACGCCCGAGGTGCCGTCCTGGAGCCGGATCGGGGTGGCCAGCGCGTTGCCGGGGCTGCCCGCCGACTCGCAGAGCCGGGCGCCGTCGAAGGCCCGCTGGACGTTGAGGTAGACCAGGTCGGCGGTGGGGAACTCGGCGGACAGCGTGCTGCGTACCGAGCTCACCAGGGTGCCCAGGCCCTGCGAGAAGCGCTGGCCGGGGGCGAGGCTGGCCCGGTGGATCGGGCAGCCGGCGGCGTACCGCTCGGCACCCAGGTCACGGAACTTGTCCCGGGTGTCGTCCCGGCTGTCCTCCTCCCAGTAGGTCGAGGCCAGCTCCGGCGGCAACGGGTTGGTGTAGTCCTGGAAGACGATCCGGTGCTGGCCGTCGGCGTCGATCTGGTCCAGCGTGGTGAGGATCTGCCGGACCGCCGCGGTGGTCTCCGCGGTGGCCGCGCTGACCTGGGCGGCGGTGGCCAGGTCGGCATCGGAACAGGGCTTCTGCTCCACCGGCCCGCCCAGGTACGCCCAGAACTCCCACCACCCGGTCCAGGCGTCGGCGATGAACCGGTTCGCGCACTTCTCGGCGACGGTGCCGAAGGTGAACGAGCTGTTGTTCGAGCCGAGGCCGACCAGCACCAGGTCGATGTCGTGGGTCTGCCCGACCGCGCGCAACTGGTCGAGCTGGGCGGCGACCTGCCGACCCTTGGCCCGGCTCGCCGAGGCGTTGGCGATGTCGTAGGGCTGGCCACCGGAGCAGGCGAGGTTGAACCGGTCGGTGATCCCCGGCAGCTCCGCCTTGAACAGTGAGGCGTTCGGTGAGCGGTGGCAGAAGTACGCGTTGTTGTTCGCCGCCGACCAGCCCGGGAACGGCTGGGCCACCCCGTTGAGGTCGGTCACCGGCGCGTACGCCCCGGCGCCCTCGCCGCTGATGAAGCTGTCGCCGAGGGCGACCGCGGCGGTGGGCAGGGCGGCGGCGGCCGGTGCGGGTGGGCCGACGGCGACCGGTAGGGCGGCCGTGGCGACGGTGAGGATCGCCGCGAGGGCGGTCCGACGGAACCTGGACATGACGTCCCCCATCTGTCCATGGATATGTGAAAGATCCTTCCGGGCCGGATCAGATCACTTGGCGAGATGGACGTCAATGCCCCGTAACACGATCGTCGAATGGCGGAAACGGTCGTTTCCGACCCCGCGTGCAACCGGTCCGGGGAAGGCCCCGGAGGCCGGCGGTGTTGTCCCCGGCAGACGCGCAACCGCAGTCCGACGTGGGGCTGCACGCCACTGTCGGGACGTACGGCTACGCTCGCTGCGGCACGCCGCGCGTGGAGATCGAGACGGTGAGCGGCACCACACCGCCGAGACCGGGGAGTACGACCAGTTGACCGCACAGCCTGAGACCCTCTACGGGGCAGACGACCTCACCCACCTGGAGGGCCTGGACGCCGTCCGCAAGCGTCCCGGCATGTACATCGGCTCCACCGACAGTCGTGGCGTGGGTCACCTCGTCAACGAGATTCTCGACAACTCCACCGACGAGGGTGTCGCCGGCCACGCCGGCGCGGTCGAGGTGATCCTGCACGCCGACGGCTCGGTGCAGGTCGACGACGACGGCCGGGGCATCCCGACCGACGTGCACGCCAAGTCCGGCATCTCCGGGGTCGAGCTGGTGCTCACCCGGCTGCACGCCGGTGGCAAGTTCGGCGGCTCCGGCTACAAGACCTCGGGCGGCCTGCACGGCGTGGGCGCCTCCGCGGTCAACGCGCTGTCGCGCCGGTTCGACGTGACCGTCCGGCGCGCCGGCAAGGTGCACGCGATGTCCTTCCGGCACGGCGTGCCCGGCGTCTTCACCGGCGAGGGTCCGGACGCCCCGTTCACCCCCGGCCCCGGCCTCCAGGTCGTCGGGACGATGAAGCGCGGCCAGCGCACCGGCACCTCGATCCGTTACTGGCACGACGCCCGTTACTTCGAGACCGGCGCCCGGCTGGACGTCGACGCCGTCCGGATGAAGCTGCGCAACACCGCCTTCCTGGTCCCCGGGGTCGACTACCGGCTGCGCGACGAGACCGCCGAGGAGTCGGTCGAGGAGCGCTTCCACTTCCCCAACGGGCTCACCGACATGGTGGAGTTCCTGGCCCCGGCCGGTGACCGGCCGGTCTCCGGCACCCTGCTGGTCACCGGCGAGGGGACCTACCGGGAGAACGCCGCCGACGCCAACGGCGTGATGCAGTCCAACGTGCAGCGCCGGGCCGAGGTCGAGATCGCGTTCCGGTGGGGCACGGGCTACGAACGCACCGTCGAGTGCTTCACCAACACCATCCGCAACGCGCACGGCGGCACCCACCGCAAGGGCTTCGAACGGGCGCTGACCCGGACCCTGGCCGATGCCGTCCGCACCACCCGGGGGCTGCTCAAGCCCAAGGAGGACCCGCCCACCCTGGACGACGTCCTGGAGGGGATGACGGCGGTGCTGCACGTGCGCATCCCGGAGCCGCAGTTCACCTCGCAGACCAAGGACGAACTCTCCACCGCCGGCATCACCAAGGTGCTCCAGACCCTGGTCGAGCAGCACGTCAAGGCGTGGCTGGAGGACAAGCGCAGCAAGGCCGAGGCGCGTACGGTGCTCCAGAAGATCGTCGACGCGGCCCGGGTGCGGCTGACCCAGAAGCAACAGAAGGACGCCGCCCGGCGCAAGACCGCCCTGGAGGGCGCGTCGATGCCCGCCAAGTTGGTCGACTGCCGCGCCACCGGGGTGGACCGCAGTGAGCTGTTCATCGTGGAGGGGGACAGCGCCCTGGGGTGTTTTACCGGCGACACCATGGTCGCGCTCGCCTCCGGCGAGGCCCGATCCTTCGCCGACCTGGCAGCGGACTGGCAGCGCGGGGTGACCCATTTCGGTTACACCACCAACAAGGCGGGGCGCGTGGTGGTCGCTCCGCTGGTGGAGCCACGCCTCACCAAGAGCGCTGCCAGGCTCGTCCGGGTGGACCTCGACAACGGCGCGTCGGTCCGCTGCACACCGGATCACCTTTTCCGGCTACGCGACGGTTCCTACCGACGGGCCGATGCCCTGACCCCCGGTGACTCACTGATGCCCCTGTACCGGAGCATTTCCAGTAAGGCCGAGGGGCACAAGCTGCACGGGTACGAGCGGATCTGGATGAACGACCGGGAGGAGTGGGTCTACACCCACTACCTCGCGGACGCCTGGAATCTTCGTCACGGTCGTGACAGCGCGACCAACGGCAACGTCCGTCACCACATCGACATCAACAAGCGCAACAACGATCCACGAAACATCCAAAGGATGACCTGGGCCGACCACTCGGCACTGCACGCCGCGATGATGGGTGAACACGTCCACGCGGGCTGGCGGGAGTGGTTTGCCAACGGCGGCCGGGAGTTTAAGTCGGCCATGCTCAGCGCGCAGTGGCGCGATCCCGCATTCCGTGAGGCGTGCCTCGCCCGGCTGTTCGCGCTCAACGAGTCACCCGAATTTCGGGCCAAGCTGAACAAGGGCTTTCAGGACTGGTACGACGCGCTCGGTGACGAGGAAAAGGCCGCTTATGCCGACCGGATGCGGGACCGGCAGGCACAGTACTGGTCACAGCCCGAGCACCGCGAGGCCGCTGCGGAGCGCGTCCGGAACTATTTCTCGGACCCTGCTCGTCGTTCCGAATGGCGGGCGCGTTCGGTGCGGCAGTGGGACAACTCGGAGTTGCGTGCCCGGCGTTCACGGAAGACCGTCGAACAATTCAGCGATCCCGCCGAGCGGGAACGCCAGCGCAACGCGGTCCGGACCTGGCACGAGGAAAACCCTGAATTCGGGGCCCGACACTCACGGTTGATGAAGCAGCGACTGGCAGACCCGGGTACCGGTCACCTTGCCAAGGCGCAGGCCGGTCGGGCGGCCTACGCCGCCAACGTGCCCAGGGCAGAGCGGGTTGGACGCCAACAGGAGGGCAGGCGGCGGGCCGCGCTCAAGCGGCTCACTCCGCTGCTGGTGCTGCCGGATGCGGAACTGGCGGCGGCGTACGAGGCTGAGCGGCTGAGGTTCCCACGCACGGGGCTCCGGTTCGACCGGCTCCTGGCGCTCTACGACGGCGATTACGCCCGCCTCCGGGAGGCGGTCAATCTGGTGAATCACCGTGTCGTGTCCGTCGAGCCGCTTGACGAGACAGCAGACGTCTACGACCTGACGGTCGAGGGCTACCACAACTTCGCCCTCGAAGCCGGCGTCTTCGTCCACAACAGTGCGCGGGTCGCTCGTACCTCGGAATATCAGGCGCTGTTGCCGATTCGCGGCAAGATCCTCAACGTGCAGAAGGCCAACCTCCAGCAGGTGCTCGACAACGCCGAGTGCGCGGCGATCGTGCAGGTGCTCGGGGCCGGCTCGGGGCGTACCTTCGACCTGTCCTCGCTGCGCTACGGCCGGGTGCTGATCATGGCGGACGCCGACGTGGACGGCGCGCACATCCGGACCCTGCTGATCACCCTCTTCGCCCGCTACATGCGACCGCTGATCGAGGCCGGCCGGCTCTACGCCGCGATGCCGCCGCTGCACAAGATCACCACGAAGGGGCGCAGCCCGCAGACCACCTACACCTACACCCAGGCCGAGATGGAGGCGACGGTCCGCAAGCTGGAGAAGGCCGGCAAACAGATCGTCACCCCGATCCCGCGCTTCAAGGGCCTCGGTGAGATGGACGCCGACGAATTGTGGGACACCACGATGAACCCGGCCACCCGGGCGGTCCGCCGGATCACCCTCGACGACGTCGACGCCGCCGAGCGCATCCTCGAACTGCTGATGGGCGAAAAGGTCGAACCGCGCCGCAACTGGCTGATCGACTCCTCCGACCGGGTCGACCGGGACGCGATCGACGCATGACCAGCACCGTGGCCGCCGCACCCCCGGAAGAGAGCTGAACGATGGCACGCCGTAAGGACGACCGCGCCAAGGCGGACCTGTCCGCCTTCGACCAGGCCGGCGCTCGGGTCTTCGACAACCCGCTGGTCACCGAGGTCTCCGACTCCTACCTGGAGTACGCCTTCTCGGTCATCCACTCCCGCGCCCTGCCCGACGCCCGCGACGGTTTGAAGCCGGTGCACCGCCGCATCCTGTGGTCGATGCACGAGCAGGGCCACCGCCCCGACCGGGGGCACGTGAAGTCGGCCCGGATCGTCGGCGACGTTATGGGCAAGTACCACCCGCACGGCGACACCGCGATCTATGACGCGATGGTCCGGCTCGCCCAGGACTTCTCGCTCAACGCGCCACTCATCGACGGGCATGGGAATTTTGGTAGCCCCGACGACGGCCCGGCAGCGGCGCGTTACACCGAGGCCCGGCTGTCCCGGGAGGCGATGCTGCTCGTCGGCGAGCTGGGCGAGGACACCGTCGACGTCGAGCCCAACTACGACGGCTCGCTGACCCAGCCCACCGTGCTGCCCGCCGCCTTCCCCAACCTGCTGGTCAACGGCGCGTCCGGGATCGCGGTCGGGATGGCCACCAACATGATCCCGCACCACCTCGGCGAGGTGGTCACCGCCGCCCGTTGGCTGATCAACCACCCGGACGCCGACCTCGACAAGCTGATGGAGTTCGTCCCCGGCCCCGACCTGCCCACCGGCGGTCTGCTGCTCGGCCTGGACGAGGTGCGCCGGGCGTACGAGACCGGGCGCGGCGTGGTGCGGATGCGCGGCCGGGTGGAGATCGGCCCGTTGGAGGGCAGCCGGGGCCGGCAGGCGATCACCGTGGTCGAGCTGCCGTACGGCGTCGGCGCGGAGAAGGTCATCGCGGCGATCACCAACGAGGTCAACAAGACCAAGCGGCTCACCGGGATCGCCGACGTCAAGGACCTCACCGACCGGGAGAGCGGGACCCGGCTGGTCGTCGAGTGCAAGGTCGGGGTCAACCCGCAGGCGTTGCTGGCCGACCTCTACCGGCTCACCCCGCTGGAGCAGTCCTTCGGCATCAACAACCTGGTGCTGGTCGACGGCCAGCCGCGCACCCTCGGGCTGAAGGCGTTGCTGGAGGTCTTCCTGGCCCACCGCTACGAGGTGGTGACCCGGCGCAGCGCATACCGCCGGCGCAAGCGGGAGGAGCGGCTGCACCTGGTCGACGGCCTGCTGATCGCCCTGCTCGACATCGACCGGGTGGTCAAGCTGATCCGGGCCAGCGACGACGCCCAGGCCGCCAAGGACGGCCTGATGCAGAAGTTCAGGCTCTCCGAGATCCAGGCGACCTACATCCTGGACACCCCACTGCGCCGGCTGACGAAGTACGACCGGATCGAGCTGGAGGCCGAGCAGGAGAAGCTGCGCGGGGAGATCGCCGCGCTGTCCAAGATCCTCGACGATCCGAAGGTGCTCCGGAAGGTCGTCTCCGACGAGCTGGCCGCGGTGGTCAAGCAGTTCGCCGCGCCACGGCGTACCACCCTGGTCGACGGGGACCTCAAGGAGGTGCTCGCCGCGTCCGCGCCGGCCGGCCCGCTGGAGGTGGCCGACGACCCGTGCCAGGTGATCCTCTCCGCTACCGGGCTGGTCGCCCGCACCGCAGCCGAGTCGGAGGAGGCGTCCGAGGGGCGGCGGCGCAACGGCCGGGTCAAGCACGACACGGTACGCGCGGTCGCGCACACCACCGCCCGGGGACGGGTGCTCCTGGTCACCAGCGCCGGCCGGGCCTTCAAGGTCGACGTGTTGCCGCTGCCGGTGCTGCCCGAACAGGCCGGCACGGTGTCGCTGCGGGGTGGCATGGCCGCCGCCGAGCTGGTCCCGTTGGAGGCGGGGGAGACGGTGATCGGGCTGGCGCCGCTCGGCCCGACCGCGCAGGGCTCCCCGGGGTTGGCGCTGGGCACCCGGCAGGGGGTGGTCAAGGTCTGCGCCCCGGAGTGGCCGGTCCGCTCGGACGAGTTCGAGGTGATCTCGTTGCGGACGGGCGACGAGGTGGTGGGGGCGACCTGGCTGACCGACGACACCGAGACGCTGGTGTTCGTCAGCAGCGAGGCGGCCCTGCTGCGGTTCGCCGCCACGCTGATCCGCCCGCAGGGGCCCAAGGGTGGTGGAATGGCCGGGATCAACCTGCCGGCGGGTGCCCGGGTGGTGTTCTTCGGCGCGATCCGCACCGACGACGACGCGCACGGGGAGCCGATGGTGGTCACCTCCACCGGGGCCACGGTCAAGGTGACGCCGTTCGCGTCGTACCCGCCGAAGGGGAGGGCGACCGGCGGGGTGCGGGCGCAACGCTTCCTCAAGGGCGAGACGGACCTGGTGGTGGCCTGGATCGGCGCGCGGCCGGTCGGGGCGACGGTGACCGGTGATCCGGTGGAGTTGCCACCGGCCGATCCGCGCCGCGATGGTTCCGGCTTCGCCGTCATGCTCGGCCCGACCGTCGTCGGTCACCTCATCGAACGCGACTGACGGCCGCCCCGGCGGCTGGCGGTCGGCCGCCCGGTCGGCGTCAGGCGACGTCGACCGGGCGGAACTGGACGCTGACCCGGGGGCCGACCGGGCGGGTGGTCTTGGGGACGGCGTGCTCCCAGGTGCGCTGGCAGGAGCCGCCCATCACCACCAGGTCACCGTGGCCCAGCGGGAAGCGCAGCGTCCCGCCACCGCCCCGGGGGCGCAGCAGCAGCGGGCGGGGTGCCCCGAAGGACACGATCGCCACCATCGTGTCGGCGTGCGCGGAGCGGCCGATGGTGTCGCCGTGCCAGGCGACGCTGTCGCGCCCGTCGCGGTAGAGGCACATGCCGGCGGTGACGAAGGGCTCACCCAGCTCGGCCGCGTAGTGCCGGGTCAGCGCCGTGCGGGCGGCGGTGAGCAGCGGATGTGGCAGGGGGCGACCGTCGCCGTACCAGCAGAGCAGGCGGGGGACGTCGACCTGCGTGTTGTACATGGTGCGGCGCTCGGCCCGCCAGGGCACCCCGGTGCGCAGGGCGTCGAGGACGGCGTCGGAGCCGTGCACCCAGCCGGGCAGGTGGTCGACCCACGCGCCCCGGGTGAGCACCCGGCGGCGCAGCCCGGCCAGCGGGGTCAGCGTCGGGCCGGCATCGGCGAGGTCGAGCATCGACGGCTGGTAGGCGGCCTGCGACATGCCCGGCACCCTATCAGGGTTTTAGTACACCCGTACGATCGGCGATCCGGGTGAGGAGCGCGTCGGCGACCCGGGCCCGGCCGTGCCCGTCGACGGTGGCCCAGGCGCGGGCCGCGAGCGCCGCCCGTCGCTGCGGGGACGCGAGCAGCGCGCGCAGCGTCCGCCCCGCCTCGGCCCGCGCGGCCCGGCCGGCCAGCCCCGACGCGACCAGGTCCGGCAGCTCACCGAGGCCGGCGGCGAGCCGGTGCGCCACCACCCGACGGTACGAGTCGCGCTGGTTGTCCACCACGCAGACCAGCGCGGCCGGCGCACCCAGACAGCACAGCTCCCAGGTGGAGGTGCCGGCGGCGCTCACCACCAGGTCGGCCGCGCCGATCAGCGTGGGCAGGGCGTCGGTCGGCGCGACGAGGTGCAGCGACTGTCCCCGCCCGGTGGCGACCTGCGTCAGCTCGGCCTCGATCTCCGGCCGGCCGACGACCACGGTCACCTCCATCGGGTGGCCGGTGCCGAGCAGCACCCGGGTCAGCACCGGGGCCGCGCCGACCGCGTCGGTGCCGCCGAAGAAGGCCAGCACCCGGGGCCGGTCCGTCGGCCCGGCCGGCGGTGGGGCGGCCGGCCGGGCGGCGGTCACCGCGTCACGCAGCAGCGCGTACCGGACCCCGGCCAGCATCCGCCCGTCGCCGGGTGCGCCGTCGCCGGGTGCGCGCTCGGCGGGATGCGCGTCGGCGGTGTCCGCGCCGAAGTTCTGGTCCAGGTAGAGGTCGGCGTCCTGGCCCCGGGTGTCGCCGTCGACGATGGCCAGGGTGACCACGCCGGCCGCGCGCAGCGCCCCGGCACCCGCCGGGTCCAACTCGTACGAGTCGAGCACCAGCGCGTCCAGGGCGTGCCGGTGGGCCGCCTCGACCAGCCCGGCGGGGGTGTCCGGACCGGGGTGGACCGGGATGCCGCGCGCGGCCAGCTGGGCGGCGGCCCAGCCGACCCGGTGCACCGTGCCGAACAACTCGACCCGGGCACCCCGGGCCAGGAACTCCTCGCCGAGGGCCAGGCAGCGGACCAGGTGCCCGACGCCGGTACGCGGGCCGGCGTCGCAGCGCAGCCCGATCCGTGGTGGGTTCAGGATTCCTCCAGCCGCTTCTGGCGTACCGAGGAGTTGAGGGTACGCAGGTCGGGCCGCCCGTCCAGCCAGTCGGCGAGTTTCGCCAGCGGCACGCTGACGTCGCCGAAGTGGTCGACGACCGCGCTGACCAGCGCCCAGTCCTGGTCGGTGTCGAGGGTGAGCCGCAGCCCGGACCGGTCCGGGGCGAGGGTCACCCCGAGCACCCGGAACAGCTCCGGCCGGGTGTACGCGTACGAGGTGACGTGCACCCGGTGGTGGCCGGTGGCGAGCCGGTCCAGGGTACGCAGCGCGTCCGCCCGGATGATCTCCACGTCCAGCCCCCGGGGCAGGGTACGGGCGATCGAGGTGCTGGCGTAGTCGAGCCCGGGGACCGCCCGGTATACCGCCGCCACCAGGCTGACGATCTCCGGATCGAGCAGCGGGCAGTCCGCGGTGAACCGCATGACGGCGTCGCCGGGATGGGCGTCGAGCGCGCCGACGAACCGGCTCAGCACGTCGTCCACCGGCCCCCGGTGCACGGGCACGTCGAGCCGCGCGCACTCGGTGACCACCGCGTCGTCGACCGGGTCGATGCTGGTGGCGACCACCAGGTCGGCGAGGACCCCGCTGTCCCGGGCGGCCCGGACCACCCGGCCGAGGACGCTGCGCCCGGCCAGCGGACGCAGCACCTTGCCGGGCAGCCGGGACGAGCCCATCCGGGCCTGCACGATCCCGACGATCCTGAGATCGGAGCCGGGTGGTACGACCGCACCCCGCCCGGGGGCGTCGGCCTGCCCGGGCCGGCCCGTCGTGGGGGTGCCGGCACTGCCGGGGCGGCCCGTCGCCGGCGTGTCGGCGCTCCCGGGTCGGCCTGTCGCCGGAGCGGCCACGCTGCCGGGTCGGCCCGTCGGCGGGGTGTCCGGGCTGGTCACTGCTGTTCCTCCGGCGGCTTCGGGCCGAGCGCCTCGCGGGCCCGTCGCTTGGCCGCCCGGGCGCCCCGCTTGGCCAGCCGGGCGGGCGTGATGGCGAGCCGGCCCACCCGGTAGCTGAGCGAGCCGCTGAGCAGGTTGATCGTGGCGTCGGCCCGGCGCAGCGCCCGTTCCCGGGAGGTGAGCAGCTCCTCGGTCCACTTCAGCAGGGCGGCGAGCCGGGTCAGTTCCTCCCGCTGGCGTACCCAGGCCTCGCGCATCTGCTGGTAGCTGCGCGGCCCGGCGGGCGGGTCGGTGGGGGTGACCGCGCGGAGTTCGGTGGCGAGCGCCCCCCGTCCGTCGGCGTCCAGGCCGCGCAGGGCGGCGGCGACCGCCGCCTCGGTCTCCACGGCCGTGTCGACGGTGGCCCGGTCCAGGTCGTGCCCGGCTACCCCGCCGAGGACCACGGTCAACCCGGCGACGCCCAGGGTGGCCGGCCACGGATGGGCGTATCCGCCGGTGAGCAGGGTGACCGCGAACCGCCACAGCCCCCGGGCCAGCACCACCTCGAGGGGCAGCGGCCCGGTGGCCCGCCAGCTCGGGTCGAGCACCGCGAAGGAGTCCCCGTCGACGACCACGTTGTCCGCGTCGGCCAGCGCGCTGGCGTCGGTCAGCCGCCCGTCCGGGCCGGCCTGCCCGGCGAGCCAACCCGCGTAGCCGCCCAGCAGCCGGCGCAGGGCGTCCAGGTCCCGGCGCAGGCAGGCGTCGAGCAGCAGGGTACGCAGCAGCCGCCCCGGCGGCACCGGCCCGGTGAGCGCGGCCGGGTCCCGGTGGGCCGCCTCCCGGCTGGCGAAGGGCGCCGGCCGGACCCGGGTGGCCCCGCCGCCGGTGACCGCCCAGTGCCAGCCGGCCGGCCCGTCGGTCACCTCGACCACCCCGACCCCGGGCGGTCCGGTCTGCACCAGCACCACCGGCAGTGGCGGGTCGACGGGCGCGTCGGGTCCGGGGCGTCGGGCCAGCGTCAGCCAGCCGGGGGCGAGCGTCGCGCCGAGCCCGGCGTGCAGCGCGTCGACCGCCAGCCGGGCCGGGTCCTGGAGCACCGCGCCACCGACGAAACCGCCGGCGCAGGCCCCGTGCAGCACCGCGTCGAGCAACCCCGAGGTGGGCGACCGGTCCAGCGCGTCGGTGCCGACCAGCGCCGTCGCGGCACCCGGATCGGGGTACGCGGCGTAGCCGGCCTCGGCGGTCAGCCCCACCTCGGCGAGCCGGGCACGCAGTTGCTCCCGGTTGACCGGGCGGCCGGCGTCCAGCACCCCGCCGATGCTCCACGCCGCGTCGGCCCGGTCGGCGTACCAGGGGGAGGTGGCGACCAGTCGGGACACCCCCAGCGGATTGTCCAGCCGCAGCAGCAGCGTGCCGCCGGGGCGCAGCGCGGCGGCCAGCCGGGCCAGCACCCCCGTCCAGCCCAGCCGGTCGCCCTCCACCGACTCGACGGCGTCCAGTCCCGCCCCGGCCAGCACCACGTCGAAGGTGTCGGCCGGGTCGAGGCCGGCCGGCCCGCCGACGATCACCCGGGCGGCCCGGTCGGTCAACGCCACCGCGTCGGGGTGGCTGCGCAGCAGGCAGGTCACCTCGGCGTGGGCGAGCCGGTCCAGCAACGCCGGATCGTGCGGCCCGGCCAGCAGCACCCGCGCCCCGGCCGGTACGACCCGGGCGGCCAGCGCACCGAGCGGCCCGCCGTCGGCCAGCCGCTGCTCCGGCAGGTCGGACCAGGCCAGCATCTCCCCACCGGGCAGGGCGACGGGGGCGGTGGTTCCAGTGGTCAACTCGTGCCTCCTGCGGGATGCGCCCAGCCGAGCAGTTCACGCAGCTCGGCCGGGGTGCAGCGGTGGTCGGTGCCCAGTTCGGCGCGGGCGATCCCGACGGCGGTCGGCAGGTCCACCGACTCGCCGTGCAACTGCGGCCACTGCCGGCGGATCCGGGCGGTGCCGCCGAAGGTGGGGTCCTCCTTGGCCAGGATCATCGGGTCGCCGTAGACGGCGGGCTCGCAACCGGCGGCGATGCCGTAGAAGATGGCGCTGGTCAGCCGGTTGGACGCCACCCGGGCGTGTCGGCGCAGCTCGGTGAGCTGCTTGTCCAGGAAGAGCGGGTCGGTGTCGCGCCACCAGTGCCCCCGGTAACCGTGGCAGATCACCCGGAAGCCGGCGTTCTCGTAGAGCCGCCGGACCCGGCGCATGCCGTACTCGTGCCAGTAGAGGCAGACGGTGACCGGGCCGGGTTCGGTGTCCCGGATCCGGGCGATCAGCTCCTTGTGGTCGCCCTTGACGTGCTGGCCCTCCCAGCCGTGGAAGGGGTACCAGATGGTGCCCTCCCGGGCTGCCGGCGGCGGGTCGTCGCGGCGCAGGTCGAGCAGGTACGCGAAGGGCGCGCCGGTGACCACCACGTTGCGCCGCCCCACCGACCAGGCCCGCCGCCGGGTCTGCTCCGACCACAGCAGGCTGGGGGTGCGCTCGGCGTACGGGTGACCGGGGGCGAGCCCGTCGCCGATGTTCCAGCCGTGCTGGACGTACCCGTTGATCCGGGGCGGGTGGCCGTCGCCCAGCCCGCAGTAGCGGGCCAGCACGTGGGCGTGCCCGTAGAAGTGGTTCGCGTGGTGCATCGGTTCCCCCGGTCAGGCGGCGGTGGGCGCGGTGACGCCGCGCAGCGCCGCGCCGAGCGCGTCGATCACCCGGTCCTGGTCGGTGTCGGTGAGGCCCGGATACAACGGCAGCGAGAGCTGCTGACCGTAGAACGACTCGGCCACCGGGCAGGACCCGCGCCGGTAGCCCAGGTCGACGAAGGCCGGGTGCCAGTGCACCGGCAGGTAGTTGACCTGTACGCCGATGCCGGCGGCCCGCATCCGGTCGTACACCTCGCGGCGGCGGCCGTCGAGGACCCGGACCGGGTAGAGGTGCCAGGCAGGGGCGGCCCACGACCGGCGGGCCGGGGTCAGCACCCCGGGCAGGTCGGCCAGCGCCTCGTCGTAGCGGGCCACCAGCCGCGCGCGGGCGGCGAGGAAGTCACCGAGCCGGCGCAGTTGGCTGCGGCCCAGCGCGCAGAGCACGTCCGGCAGCCGGTAGTTCAACCCGAATTCGTGCACCTCCTGGTGCCAGCCGCCCTCGTCCGGCGCGCGCAGTTCGGCGCGCTCCCGGACCAGCCCGATGTTGCGGAACCGGCGGGCCCGCGTCAGCAGCTCCGGGTCGAGGCTGGCGACCGCGCCGCCCTCGGCGGTGGTGAGGTTCTTGGTGGGAAAGAACGAGAAGGTGGTCAGGTCGGCCAGCGACCCGACCGGCCGACCCCGGTAGGTGGCCCCGATGGAGTGCGCCGCGTCGGCCAGCAGCAGCGCGTCGGTGCCGGCCAGGGCGGTGCGCAGGGCGTCGTAGTCGGCCGGGTGGCCGGCGTAGTCGACGGCCGCGACGACCTTCGTCCGGGCGGTGGTCGCGGCGGCTGCCGCCGCCGGGTCCAGGGTGAACGTCTCCTCCTCGACGTCGGCGAAGACGATCCGCGCGCCGAGGGCGACCGCGCTGCTGGCGGTCGCCACGAACGTCATCGGCGGCACCACCACCTCGTCGCCGGGCCCCACCCTGGCCGCCGCGTACGCCACGTGCAGCGCCGCCGTGCCGTTGGCGACCGCCGCGCAGCCGGCCCCGCCGGTCCAGCCCGCCAGGTCCGCCTCGAACGCGTCGACCTGCGGGCCGGTGGTGAGCCAGTCGCTGCGCAGGGTGGCGACCACGGCGGCGACGTCGTCGTCGGTCACCGACTGCCGGCCGTACGGGAGCATCGCCGTCACGCCGTGATGCCCAGCATGTCGCGCAGCTGTCGGACGCTCAACCACTCGTCGTTGCCGTCGGACTGGTAGGCGAAGCCGTCCGGCACCGGCTCGCAGTCGACCGGCGGCCGGTAACCCCAGGTGGCGATCGTCGGCTGGACGATGAAGCGGTCCTTGGCGCGCAGCGTCCGGCGGCTGTCGTCCGGGGCGATCATCTCCTCGTGCAGCTTCTCGCCCGGCCGGATACCGATCTCGTGCGTGGTGGCCGCCGGGGCGACCGCCTCGACCAGGTCGAGGATGCGCATGCTGGGGATGCGCGGCACGAACAGCTCGCCGCCCTGCATCTGGTCGAAGCTGTCCAGGACGAACTGCACGGCCTGGTCCAGGGTGATCCAGAACCGGGTCATCCGCTTGTCGGTGATCGGCAGGCTCTTGCCCTCGTCGGCGAGCCGCCGGAACAGCGGCACCACCGAGCCCCGGCTGCCCACCACGTTGCCGTAGCGGACCACGGCGAACCGGGTGGGGTGCTGGGCGGCGTAGTGGTTCGCCGAGACGAAGAGCTTGTCGCCGACGAGCTTGGTCGCGCCGTACAGGTTGATCGGGCTGGACGCCTTGTCGGTGGAGAGCGCGATGACCTTCTTGACGCCGGCCTCGATGGCCGCGTCGACCACGTGCTGCGAGCCGGTGATGTTGGTGGCGATGAACTCCGACGGGTTGTACTCGGCGGTGTCCACCTGCTTGAGGGCGGCGGCGTGCACCACGTGGTCCACCCCGTGCATGGCCCGGGTGAGCCGGTGCCGGTCCCGGATGTCACCGATGAACCAGCGCAGTCGGGGATCGTCACCGAGTTGCTGGCGCAGCTCGTACTGCTTGAGTTCGTCGCGGGAGAACACCACCACCCGGGCCGGGTCGGCCACGTCGAGGACGTGCCGGAGGAACGTCTTCCCGAAGGACCCCGTCCCGCCGGTGACCAGAATGGAGGACCCATTCAACTCACTCAATTTGGTGCTCCCCAGCTCGTGGTTGGTGCGCCACCGGCTCGGGCCAGGCGACCGGACGGACGCTAACCAGGCCGGGTTAACACCCCGACGCCCCCGGGTGAACCGACCGCGCTGCTCCCGTGAATGCCGGACCCCCGGCAGGCGAACACTTGCCGACCCGGCTGCTGCCGGCTGACCAGCGGCTACGTCGCTGACTACAGTGGCCCGGCGCGGCCGGTGAGCACCCGTTGGACCGGTTCGTGTCCGGCGACGGCCCGGTCGCGCCGACGGCGACGGGCGCACCCCCGCGAGGCCCGGTCGGGCCGACGGCGACCGGCGCACCCCACGAAGCAGGAGGCGACACATGGTGGCCGGCACCGAGGTGAGACACCCGATCGCCGACCCGTCCGGGCAGCCGACCGGGCGACGCCGACGACTGGTGCCGGTGCTGCTGGTGGTCGGCTGGCTGGTGGGTGTCGGCTGGCGGATGTGGTTGTCCCGGCACGTGCCGCTGCCCATCGCCCACACCGACGAGGACAGCTACCTGCACACCGCCCGCGCGCTGGCCGGTGGGCCGGGCGGGTTCAGCAGCGAGAACGGCCCGTTGCGCCGGGTCGGCTACCCGCTGCTGATCTCCCCGGCGTTCCTCGGCGAGCGGGACTTCACCGACAGCTACCGGCTGGTGCAGTTGATCAACGCGGTGCTGAACGCGACGGTGCTGCCGCTGGCGTACCTGCTGGTGCGTCGGTTGGTGCCGGTACGCCGCGCGGTCGCCCTGGCCGCCGCCGCCGTCGCGGCCACCCTCCCGGCGACCGTCTTCTACGCCAGCGTGGCGATGATCGACGCCGTGCTGACGCCGCTGGTGCTGGCCTGGCTGCTCGCCGTGCACCACTGGGTACGCCGACCCGGCCCGCTGGCCGCCGCCGGGGTCGGTGCCTTGGTGGGGGTGTTCCACCTGCTGCACTCCCGGGGCCTGGTGATCGTGGGGGTGCACGTCGGGCTGGTGCTGCTGCTGTTCCTGCGGCGGCGGACCACCCCGGGGCAGGTGCTCGCGGCGGTGCTGCCGGTGCTGGTGCTGGCGCTGGTCAACGAGGCGGTCATCCGGCTGCTCGGCGACCGGATCTACCTGCTGGGTGACCCGCCCGGCGGCGGCACCGTCCGGGCCGTCGCCTCCGGCGCGGGGTTGCTGCGCGTCGGCGCGGCGGTCGCCACCCAGCTCTGGTACCTGGTGGTCATCACCTTCGGCCTGGCCGGTATCGCCTGGGCCGGGGCCGTCCGCCTCCTGCTCCGTCCCATCCCCGCCCCGGCCTCCCCCTCTGCCCTGTCCTCCGCCCCGGCTTCCGCCTCTGCCCCGGCTTCCGCCTCTGCCCCGGCTTCCGCCTCTGCCCCGGCTTCCGCCTCTGCCCCGGCTTCCGCCTCTGCCCCGGCTTCCGCCTCTGTCCTGTCCTCCGCGACCCCCGCGACCCCCGCGGCCCCGGTCGGCACCTCCGCCGCAGGAGGAGGGTCGGCGGCCGATGAGGCGGCGACCCGGTGGACGGTCGGCGTGGCGGTGGTGACCAGCGTCGGGGTGGCTGCCGGCGCGTCGGTGATCCTGGCCGGCATCACCAGCAAACCGCTGGACGCCATCTACGGCCGGTACGTGCAGATGCTCGCCCCGTTCTGGCTGCTGGTCGGGGTGGCGATGCTGGTGACCGCGACACCACGGGTGCGGTGGCGGCGGGCGGCGGTCGCGGCAGGGGTGCTGCTGGCCGGCGCCACCCTGATCGCCGCCCGGCTCGCCTGGGTGGCCGGCCGGGGACACGAACTGCGCTACGGCGGCTTCGGCGCACCGGACCTGATGGCGTTGACCGGGGGCTGGCGGGAGTTCCGACCGTTCACCGGGGCGGCCGTCGCGGTGGCGGGCTGCCTGTTGCTGGTCGCCGCCGTGCGGTCGCCCCGGCTGCGGGTGCCGGTGCTCGCCGCGCTGGTGGTGGTGAACCTCGGCACCATGCAGGTGATCACCGACCGGTTGGTCCGGCCGATGGTCGCGGCGACCGCGCCGACCCCCCGGGTCGCCGACCTCGGGGTACGCCCCGGCGACCGGGTCTGGGCGTCGCTCGGCGTGCAGTGGGTGCTCCGGTTCAACCTCAGCCACCAGGTCACCTGGGCCGACGTGCGGTGGTTCGTGGACAACCCGCCGGCCGACGCCGACGTGGTCCTCGTCCGGTGGGCACCCGGTGCGCCGGACGACTGGGACGGCGACCGGCACGGGTTCGTCCGGTTGGGGGGCAACCCGGAGCAGCACTGGGCCGCCTGGCGTCGCCGCTGACCCGGGCGCTGCCGGCACGTCGCTACAGAGGTTGAGGACAGGTTGAGTGAGGCGCTCATGCGGTGTGGTGACCAGCTACCGTCGCGGTATGAGCGGTGAGCCGTCGGTTCGGGTGGGGCTGCGTGTCGGCGACGTGACTGCGGCCACGACGTTGTATCGGAGCTTCGGTTTCGTCCCGGTGGGCACGGTGCCTGGCGCGGATGGTGGTGTCGTGATGGCAATCCTCCGCAGGGGTCCGGTGCAGTTGCTGGTCGACGCGTTGGTAGGCATCCCGTTCCCGGACAGCGTGCGGGAGCGTCGGACGAAGGCCGGTCCGCGTGGGCTTGGCGTTGTCATCGGGCTCGAAGTGGAGGACATCGACGAGGCGGCCCTACGGTGCCGGGCTGCTGGCTGCGTCATCAGTGCCGGTCCGATGGACGCACCGTGGGGGGAAAGGTACGTCGAGTTTGAGGACCCGTACGGGTATGCGTGGAAGTTCTTCCGGTTGACCGACTCCTCGGATGACGGCTTGCGCGCTGTCCACGATGCGTGGTTTGGGCAGGCGGATTAACGCCGCCGAGCAGGAAGCAGACACACCCATCACCGTGTACGAGTCACCGCGTCCGTCACCCGCCGGGTGCAGCATTCGGTAAACGGGGCATGGCCGACCGGTTAATTGTCGCCGGACATCTGTCGACCTCACCGGCGGCGACGATTGTCCCGGGTCAGGGAAATGGGGACGACGGTGATTTCCCGGCCGTCGACCGTTTCGTGTCGCCCGGTGCCCTCGACGAACCGGAAACGACGGTTCATCTGTCGGACGACGGTGTTGTGCGCCAACACCTCGCCGTCGAGCCGGTCCAGCGCGAGCACGTCGAAGGCGTGGTCCACCGCCGCCCGCATCACCCCCAGCCAGGCGGGCAGGGTGGCCCCCCGCTCGGCCAGCCCGTCGGCATCGAGATAGAAACCCCAGGCCCCGGACCGGGTCGGCCCGTCCAGGCGCAGGTCGAAGAACGTCACCACGCCGGCCGGCCGGTCGTCGTGGACGTACACCAGGACGCGGCGGGTCGGGTCGGTGCGGACCCGCGACCACCACGCCGCGTGCTCGGCGGCGGTGATCTCGTGACTGGTCTTGCTGACCTGCCGGTTGGTTTCCTGATTACGCCAGGACAACATCAGGTTAACGTCGTCCGTAGTAGCCTCGCGCAGCAACTGGCACCCCTTTTATTCACCTGGTGGACCCTGGCCGACCCTACCCGGGTAAATGGGCGGGGTAATTGTCGGGCTGTACACTCCGGCGCATGAACGAATTGAGTCGCGCGCAGATTCGCGACCTCATGGCGCAGGTGGTGCAGAACCAGGGCCGGGCGCTGCCCGACGACGACTCCGCCGACCTGCGGGAGATCGGGTTCCGGTCGCTGGACTTCTCGGAGCTGGCGCTGCGGGTGGAGGACGCCACCGGCGAGGAGCTGAACTTCGACGCCCCCGGCCTGCGCCGGATCGCCACCGTCGGGGACGTCCTCGACTTCCTCGCCGAACTCCAGCGGCAGTGACCGTCGCGACCTCGCCGGCCGGGCTGGACAACCGGGTCGTCGTCGCCGGGGTGGCCCGGAGCTGGCGCGACCTGCCCGCCCCGGCGCTGCCGTCACCCGGCGCGGTCCTCACCGCCGGAGCCGCCGACGCCCTCGCCGTCGCCCGACACCACGCCGGCTACGGCACCGAACTGCTGCTCGCCGGTCCCACCCGGGTCGACGCGACGATGCGGGACGAACTGCGCGCAGCCGGGTTCGCCGTCACCCTGCTCGTCGACGGGGTGCCGCAGACCACGCCGCCGGCCACCCCACGGTCGCCGGAGGCGGGCCGGCTCTGGCTGCTCACCTCCGGCTCGACCGGCCGGCCCAAGCGGGTCGGGCACACTCTCGACTCGTTGACCACCGTGCGGGCGGCCCAGCCGGAACGGACCTGGCTCTGCCCGTACGCCCCGGGCAGCTACGCCTGGTGGCAGGTGGTCACCCTGTCGCTGACCCAACCCGGTCAGCACCTGGTGGTGGTCGACCCCGACGAGCTGGACGACTGGCCGGCGCTGGCCGCCGCGCACGGGGTGGACGCCGTCTCCGGCACCCCGACGTTCTGGCGACGCACCCTGCACCGCGACCCCGAAGCGCTGGCCCGGGTGCCGCTGCGGCAACTCACCCTCGGCGGGGAACCCGTCGACCAGGCCGTCCTGGACCGGCTCCGGGCGCTCTTCCCGGCCGCCCGGATCTCCTGGATCTATGCCTCCTCCGAGGTGGGCGCGTCGATCGTGGTGCACGACGGACGGGCCGGCTTCCCGGTCGACTGGCTCGACCGGGTGACCCCCGGCCGACCCACCCTCTCCCTGCGCGACGACGAGTTGGTGATCACCTCCCCGCACCACGGCGTCGGGCTCGACGGCCCGGTCCGCACCGGTGACCGGGCGCAGATCGTCGACGACCGGGTCCTGATCACCGGTCGGCTGGACTCCGACGAGATCAACGTCGGTGGCAGCAAGGTCTCCGCCGGGCTCGTACGCGACGTGCTCACCGCCCACCCCCGGGTGGCCTGGGCCCGGGTGACCGGCCGACGCGCGCCGGTGCTCGGCCGGATGGTGGTCGCCGAGGTCGTCCCCACCACAGAGCCGCTGGGTTCGGCGACGGCGGCTGCGCCGGGCGGCTCTGTGACGGCGGCTGCGCCGGGCGGCTCTGTGACGGCGGCTGCGCCGCGTGGCTCTGTGACGGCGGCTGTGCCGCTGGGTTCCGCGACGGCGGCTGCGCCGCTCGACGAGGGCGTGCTGGTGCGTTGGTGCGCCGAGCGGCTTCCCGACTACGCGGTGCCACGCCGCATCCGCCTACTGACCGAGATCCCCGTCAAGGAGACCCTGAAGAGCGATGTCTGACTCCGCGCTCGTCCCACCCAGCACCGTGGTCCTCGTCTCCGGCGGGTCCCGGGGGCTGGGCCTGGCCATCGTCACCGACCTGCTCGACGCCGGGCTCACCGTGGCCGCGTTCGCCCGTACCGTCACCCCCGAGTTGGAGAAGCTGGCCGCCGAGCACCCCGACCGGGTGCACGTCGGCGCGGTGGACGTCACCGACCTGTCGGCGGCGCAGGGCTTCGTCCGGGCGGTCGAGGCGCGGTTCGGTCCGATCGACGGCCTGGTCAACAACGCCGCCGTCGGGCAGGACTCGATGCACACGCACACCGCCACCGCCGACATCGCCCGGATCGTCGAGACCAACCTGACCGCGCCGTTGCAGCTCACCCGCCTGGTGATCCGACGGATGCTCGGCCAGGGGCGGCGCGGCCGGGTCGTGAACGTCACCTCGATCTGCGCGCAGCGCGGCTTCCCCGGCCTGGTGGCGTACTCGGCCACCAAGGGCGGCATGGATGCGGCGACCCGGTCGCTGGCCCGCGAGTTGGGCGGGCGGATGCTGGTCAACGCCGTCGCGCCGGGCTTCTTCGCCTCGGAGATGTCCGCCGTGCTGGGCAGCACCCAGCTCGACCAGATCGTGCGCCGTACCCCGACCGGGCACCTGACCGAGCCCGCCGAGGTGGTACCGGTGGTGCGGATGTTGCTGCGCGAGCACACCAACATCAACGGCCAGGTCATCGTGGTCGACGGTGCCGCCTCGATCTGACCGCGCCCACCCCGACGGCGCTCCGCCCGACGGCAGTGGGCCCGGGTCCGCGCCGGCCGACAGTGCCTCGGCCGGATGCGGTTCGGCCGGCGGTGTTCCGGTCGGATTCGTGGTGGTCGCCAGCATTCAACCGGGAGCTACGCCGGGTGGCCGCGCTCCGATGGGGCCGGCCCTGTGCGCCGTCGACCTTGGTGCCGGCGACGAGGGCGGCGCCGGAGGCACGGCCGGGTCCGGGGCGCGGGTGGGTGGCAGCGTTCCGGTGGGGTTGGGGCCGGCTGGCGGTGGGCCGGCCGGGTTCGGGTCGGGGATGGGTGGCAGCGTTCCGGTGGGGTTGGGGCCGGCTGGCGGTGGGCTGATCGGGTCCGGGTTCGGGTCGGGGTTGGGCGGCGGCGGGGTGGGCGGGGAGGCCGGACGCGCGGCCGACCCGGCTCGGCCGGTCGGGGGCGCGGGGTTGCGGCCGGTGCCGGCGCTGCTGAGGGCCGCCGAACGCTACCTGCGGGTCGGTACCCCCGCCGAGCTGCGGTACGCGGTGACCCGCAGCCATCTCGACGACGGGCGCTGCGTCGGCTGGTACGGGCCGACCACTCCCGGCTGGCGGGTGGCGATCGATGCCGAACGAGCCGCCGCAGCGGTCCCACCCGCGTTGGCCGCGCGCTTCGGGCCGGCCGACTTCTGGGCGCGATGGACCCGGGCGGAGAGCCTGTGCAAACTGGCCGAGGTGCCGGTGGCGGCCTGGTGGCGGCGGCACGGCCTGGCGGTACCCCCGCACACCCGCGCGGTATGGCGCACCCTGCGCCTGGCCGATCTGGTGATCACGGTCGCCTTCGCCCCCTGAGCGTTCCCCCGCTCGGACGCCTCACCCCGCGTTGCTTCGCCTGCGTTGCTTCACCCCGGCGCTGTCCCGCGCTGCCGTGATCTGCCCGGCGCTGCCAAGCGCTGCCTCGCCCTGCCTAGCAGTGCCGGCACTGCCCGCGCTGCCCTGCCCGGCGCTGCCCGGTACTGCCCGCGCTGCGCTGCCCGCGCTGTCCCGCTGCCCTGCCCGGCGCTGTCCCGCGTTGCTCCACCCCGCGCTGCGCTGCCCCGGCATGCCGTGCGTTGCTCTGCTCGTGCTGCCCCGATGTTCAGCGCGCGGACACCATGATCAAATCGCAATTTTGGCGAGTTTTCTCGGCGTGTCGTGTGCATTTTCGTCATTTGATCATGGGTGCGGGGTGCGGGGTGCGGGGTGCGGGGTGCGGGGTGCGGGGTGCGGGGTGCGGGGTGCGGGGGTGTAGAGGGGTGGTGCTCAGATGAGGGTCCAGGTGAGGGGGGTGCCTCGGGGGACGTCGGTGGTGAAGGTGCGGCCGAGGACCCGGTCGATCTCCACCGGGGGCAGGCCACCGGCCGGCCGGATCGAGCGGACGTTGGCGGCGGTCACCTCGTCGCCGGCCCGCACGTCGGCGACCACGAACAGGGACCGGCGGAAGCGCAGCCCCTCCCGCTCTGCCGGGGTCGGCCCGATGGCGGTGCCGCCGAGCGCCGCGTGCGCCCGTGCCGACTCGACGACCAGGGCGGCCAGCTCGTCGGGGTTCAGCGAGAAGTCGGAGTCGACCCCGCCGTCGGTGCGGTCGAGGGTGACGTGCTTCTCGATGAAGCAGGCGCCCAGGGCCACCGAGGCGAGCGGCACCCCGATCCCGGGGGTGTGGTCGGACAGGCCGACCGGCACCCCGAAGGCGTCGGCCAGCACCGGAATCCGGCGCAGGTTGCTGTCCGCCGGTGGGGCCGGGTATGAAGCGGTGCAGGCCAGCAGCACGATGCCCCCGGCCCCGCCGTCGCGGGCGGTGCGCACCGCGGCGTCGATCTCGGCGACCGTCGCCATGCCGGTGGAGATGACGAGCGGCTTGCCGGTGCCCGCGACCAGCCGGATCAGCGGCAGGTCGACCAGCTCCGACGAGGCGATCTTGTACGCCGGGACGTCCAACCCCTCCAACAGCTCCACGGCCGACGGGTCGAACGGGGACGAGAAGACGGTCAACCCCCGCTCCCGGGCACGTTCGAAGATCGGCTCGTGCCACTCGTACGGGGTGTGGGCCCGCTCGTAGAGCCGGTAGAGGTTCTGCCCGCCCCACAGCTCGTGCCCGCCGGAGATGCGGAACGCCGGGGTGTCCACGTCGATGGTGATGGTGTCCGGCCGGTACGTCTGCAACTTCAGCGCGTGTGCCCCGCTGGCCGCCACCGCGTCCACGATCGCCAGCGCCCGGCCCAGGTCGCCGTTGTGGTTGCCGGACATCTCCGCCACCACGAACGGCTGCTCCCCGGCCCCCACCAGGTGCGGCCCGATCTTCACTGTCATCGTCATCTCCGACCCCTTTTTCCTGTACTCGTCACTCATGGCCGGTCGTCGACACGCCGCTATCGCCACCGGCACCGTGCGGCGACCGGCACCGCGCCGGTGCCGACTCCGGCACCGCGTCGACCCGACTGCGACTCCGACTCCATGTGGCCATCGATACGCGCCGGCTCCGACCGCTCGTGGAGTGCGGGAGCGGCGCGGAAGCCGTGTGGACCCCGGCATCGCGACGGGGTCGGCTCGGATGCCGGCGTACCGCGTCGGTGGTGGTGGGTCACCGGGTGCCGCGACCGGCCAGCGCGTCCCGGTCGGCGGGGGAGTCCGCCAGCGGGGCCGGCCCGGCGACCGACGGGACCGGGTCCGGCGCGGCGGCCGGGCGGCGTAGCCAACCGGCCAGCCGGTGCGCCTGACGCAGCACCGCGTACGCGAGATAGTTGTCCCGGCCGACCAGCCGGTGCTTGAGCCCGGCTACCCCGCCCGGCCGGGGGTAGCCGCCCGGCGGCAGGTGCCGGCGGTAGTGCGCGGCCACCCGGTGAAAGAAGTCCCGGCGCAGGTGCGGGTGCAGCCGGCCGTCGTTGCCGACCACCACCAGCATGTGGTTGATCATCAGGGTGAACAGCTCACCGCGCAGCCGCTCGTCGGGATACCGGCGGGCGACCCAGTCGAACAGCCGGTCGTACTGGGCGAAGGCGTCGAAGTGGCGACCGCTGCGGGTGGAGGTGATCGCGCCCTGCCGGCCCTGCCGGTAGAGGTAGCAGACCCGGTCCAGCACGGAGATCCGCTCCGCGCCGATGAGCAGCGGGTTGCTGAACGGGATGTCCTCGTACCAGCCGGGGTGGAACCGCAGCTCCAGTTGGGCCATGAACTCCCGGCGGACCACCTTGTTCCACGCGGTGTGCTGCACCCGCAGCAGCCCGGGTCGGTCGGCGAGGCGGACCACGTCCGGTGCCCCGCGCAGCAGGTGACTGCTCGCGTCCACCTCCCGCCGGCCGTCGTCGCGCACCCGCAGGTGGTCGAGCATCAGCACGTCGGGGCGGTGCGCCCGGAGCCGGTCCAGCACCGCCGGGATGGTGCCCGGCGGCAACCAGTCGTCGCTGTCGACGAACCAGACGTAGTCGCCGACGGCCACGTCCAGGCCGGCGTTGCGGGCGGGACCCAGCCCGACGTTGCGGTCCAGGTGCACCGTGCGTACGCCCGGGTGGGTGGCCGCGTACGCGCGCAGCAGCTCGCCGCACCGGTCCGGCGAGGCGTCGTCGACGGCGACGATCTCGACCGCGCCCGCCGCGTCGGCCGGTACGTCCGTGCGCACCGAGTCGAGGCACTGGTGCAGGTACGCCTCCACCCCGTGGACGGGGACGACGACGCTGAGCAGCGGGGTGGGCGCGGGCTGGTTGACCACCCCGCCACCCTGATGCACGGGTATGGACGGCCACGGAACGTGACGTATCCGGCGGAGATGGAGCTGCTGAACAGCGGTCGAGCGGCAGGTTAACGGTTCAGGATCCGCCGTACCGGTGCGCCGACCGCCCGCCTGACCCGGGCCCGCAGCCGCTGTTCCCGCAGCTCCCGTACGTCGTCGCCGAGCGCCGCGTTGCGGTCGCGCAGCCACTGGACGCGGGTCAGCAGTTCCTCGGGTGAACAGGCCCCGGCCGGTCGGACCGCCGGGGGGAACACCGTCTCGCGGACCTGCGCGTCGAACCGGGCCGCGCTGTCCCCGTCGTCGAACGCGTTGGCCAGGTCGTGCCGGGCGAGGAAGGCCCGCAGCACCTCGTAGCGGGCCCGGTGCCCGGCGTTGAGGGCGGTGTAGTCGGCCTCGGCGTAGAGCTGTGCCGCGTCCACGTCGGCCGGCACGTCCTTCATCAGCCGGTGCGGGATGTCGAAGTAGCGGGCCAGCTCCAGGGTGCGCGAGTCGTGCGCGAACAGGTAGCCGGGGGTGCCGGAGACCAGCGCGGTGATGGTGCCGTGGATCCGGGTGCCGAAGGCGAAGTCGAAACCGGCGAGGTAGTCCATCCAGGTCCACGGGTCGAGGAACATCCGCACCTTGTCCTGCGTGAACAGCGGGTGCGAGGTGTGGATCGGGATGGCGCTGGTCTTGCCCCGGTCCTCCGGGGCGTCACCGTAGAGCAGGGTGCCCAGCGTCTTGAGGTCCTGCGGGAGGTACCGCAGGTGCGGGTAACGGGCCTGGTGCGAGGCGATGATCTTCGCCATCGACCTGACGTACGGGGAGACGGTCAGCGCCACCCGGGCGTCGGGCGTCAGGACCGGCGCGGACTTCTCCACCCGGAACTGGTCGCCGTGCAGGAACATCGACGGGCAGCCGATCACGTCGACGGCGGAGAAGCCCAGCGTCCTCAGGTACTGCGCGGTGATCTCCCCCCGCACACCGATGCTCGGCCCCCGCTCCAGCGCCGCCCGCACGAACCGGGTGACCACGTCGTCGATCGGACGCAGGTACTCCCGGTCGCCGGTGACATCGGTCTGTACGCCGACCCCGAACACCACCACCGGGATCCGCAGCCGCTCGACCAGCTTCGTCATCAGCTCGATGCGGTGGGCGTAGCTGCGCCGGAAGGCGTTGGCCAGCGGGATGACGTACACGTCGTACTGCTCGTTGATCCGGTCGGCGTCGCGCAGGTCGACCTTGAACTCGGTGGAGGTGATCCGCGCGGTGGAGGTACGCAGCAGCTTGTGCGCGGCGTGGCTGAAGACCAGGTTGCCGTTGTTCTCCCCGATCCAGTTCCCCTCGTACGCCTCCTCGGGACCGCGTACGTCGAAGGGGTCCTTCTTCGCCCGCATCAGGATCCGCTGGTGCACCGCGCTGCTCCGTTCCTCGTTCCCCGGGCGCCTCCGACGGGCCGCACCGATCTGCCCCATGGGCGTGCCGACACCGACGGGTCCCGCGATGTTAGGCCAGTGGGGTGGTTTCGTACACCTTCCGCACATCCGCACCACCCCGGCGCGTCACCGTGGGTGGGTTGTGCCGGTAGGGTGCCCGGCGTGACCAGCGTGCCCACCACCACGTCCCCGGCGTTGAGCCGGCTGCCGTCGCTGACCGGGCTGCGCTGGATCGCCGCCATGCTGGTGTTCGGCTACCACGCCGGCACCATGCGGATCGTCGCCCAGCCGGACGCCAAGGCGGTGGTCGACTGGTTGTTCACCCTCGGCCTGTCCGGGGTGCAGTTCTTCTTCATCCTCAGTGGCTTCGTGCTGGTCTGGTCGGCGCGCGACGGCGACCGGCGGCGGGACTTCTGGCGTCGTCGACTCGCCAAGATCTATCCCAACCACGTGGTCACCTGGGCGGCGGCGCTGCTGGTGATGTGGTGGTTCGCCGACCCGGTGGTGCCCCGTGCCGCGCTGGAGAACCTCTTCCTCGTCCAGGCATGGGACCCCACCCCCGGCTACTTCTACAGCATCAACAACGTGAGCTGGTCGCTCTCCTGCGAGCTGTTCTTCTATCTCTGCCTGCCGCTGGTGCTGCCGGCGATCCGGCGGGCCCACTCCGGCCTGCTCTGGGCCGTGGTGGTGGCGGTGCCGCTGGTGATCCTGGCGCTCTGGCCCGGCCAGCAGTTGCTGCCCGAGGGCACCAACTGGTGGTTCACCCAGGTCTTCCCGCTGGTCCGCTCCACCGAGTTCTGGCTGGGCGTCGCCGCCGCCGAACTGCTGCGCCGTGGCCACTGGCGGGGCCCCGGCCTGCCGCTGGCCAGCCTGCTCTTCGTGGCCGTCTGGGTGGTGGCGCACTGGATCCCGGCGGAGATGTGGGCGGCGCTGCTGTCGGCGGCGTACATCCTGGTCATCCCGGCGGCGGCCCGCGCGGACGTGCAGGGCCGCTGGTCGCCGTGGCGGCACCGCACCCTGATCTGGCTCGGTGAGGTGTCGTTCGCCTTCTATCTGGTGCACGTGCTGGTGATGATGACGGTGCTGCGGCTCACCGGACACTGGGGCGTGGGGCTGCCCGGCTGGTCCGGGCCGCTGGCCGTGCTCGGTTTCCTGGTGGTGAACCTGGCGTTGGCCGCCACCCTGCACCGCTGGGTGGAGAGCCCGATGATGCGCCGCCTCGCCCCCCGCCGCCGTACCCCACCCGTGCCGGCCGCTCCCGGCGACGCTGCTCCCGGCGGCGGGGCCGGTAGCGGCGGTGCCGCGCTGCCGGGGCCGAGGGGGTCGGCAGCGGGGGGACGCGACGGGCGTCCCGTCGAGTACGCGGGACCGCGCGACCCGCACTGACTCTCTCCGCGCGACCTGGGCGGGGTCCTGGTGTCGGCCGGCCGGGTGGGGTCCACGGTGGTCGGCGCGGCGACACGCCCGGCGGTGCTGCCGGTCGGTCACCACGGCGGTAACGTGGACATATGCTTCCGGCCGCACCCACCAGTCCGCTGTGGTGGGTCGCCCGCTGGTGGTCCCGGCTGCTGACCGGCCTCGCCGTCGCGATCGCGTTCGCTGTCGCCAGCCCGGCGCTACCCGGGTCGGCGCTGTTCGACCCGGGGCCGGCGGCAGCCGCCCTGCCGGTCGACGCGTCGCTGTCCTTCCCCGCGGCCGGGGCCCCGGCCGCCCCGACCGGCCGCCCCGCCGGCATCGGCAGCGGTGCGCAGAGGACCGACCCGGCCGGCGCGGTCACCGCAGATCGGGCCGTCGCCGTCGTGCTCGCCGTGCCGGCAGCGGACCGGGCCCTCGCCCTCGCCGTGCCGGCCGCAGACCGGGCAGCCGTCGTGCTCGCCATGCCGACGGCAGACCGGCGCGACGCCGTCGTGCCGGCCAGCGTCGCGCGGAGCGCCCCGCCCCCGGCGGTGCCGGTCGGTCGAACACCCGTCGCCACCGCCCCCCGGGCACCCCCGGCGGACTGACCGCCCCCGCGGGGGCCGACCCACCCGCGACCGCCTCCGCCACGCACCACACCCCCGCACCGCCCGGCCGATGTCCCCGCCGCCGGTACGGCCTCCCCTTCCGCATCCCGCCTGCGAGGTGTCGACCGTGAACACCGTGCTCTCCCAGTTCCTGATCGAGGTCCCGACCGCCACCGTGATCTGGTCCGCGCTGCTCGTCCTGGCGCTGACCGGGATCACCATCCTGGTGGCCCGGCCCGAGCGGGACCAACCGGCCGATGCCATCGCCGCCGCGCCGGCATCCGACGCCCCACCCCCGGTCGCCGACCTGCGCCGCTACGCCGAGGAGGTGGCCGTCGCCGCCTCCGGGGCCGCCCAGACGGCCCGCCGCCACCGCACCGCCTGGCTGGCGGCCCACGACGCCGTGGAACGGGCCTGGCAGGCGTACGACGAGGCGGAGACGCTGGCCCGCCGGTTCGCCGGTGCCGGTGCGCTGCCCAGCCCGCGTACCCCCCGCACCCCCACCGAGTACGCCGGTCGGGAGCGGTGGCTGCACCAGGAGGCCGTGGCGGCGCACTGGCGGGGCGAGTTGTCGGTGGAGCGGCTGCGGGACGTCTTCGCGCACCGCGACGGTTGGGACCCGCGTCGGCACCCGGTCGAGCACGAGGTGATGCTGGCCCGCGCGGTCCGCGAGGACCGGCGTACGGCGTACCGGGCCGCGGCCGGGCGGGAACGGGCGGCGTGGCGGGACGCCGAACTGGCCGCCGAGGCGGCCCGGTCGCTGGCTGCCGAGGCGCACGCGGCGGCGCAACGGTGGCGGCCGACCCGGGTCCCGCTGCCCCGCCCGGCGACGTCCGCCACCCGCCCGGCCCCCGCCACCCGCTGGCGTCCGGCCCGGGTCGGCTGACCCGGCACTTCCGGCCGGCCGGCCGCCGGTTGGCGACGTCGGACCCGGTCAGCGGGTCAGCGGGACTGAATTGTTATCTGAGGGTTGTGGGTGCCGTCACTGCGGGTGGGAACCGGACACCTGGTCACAGTCGGTCACATCGACTGCGCCGATCATCGGTGGTCGGTGCCCGGCCGTCCGGTTGTCGCCTGGACGGGCCCGGGCGCTCCGGCCGTCCCACCCGTGGCGGGTCAGTGCCCGAGTGCCCCGAAATTGACTCGTCCGGCCCATGTTTGCGCAGCTCAACGGGCTTGGCGAGGGGGAAACCGGCCAGTAGTGTCGCTGCGGTCCGGTGCGGTTTCCGATCGCAAGAAGGCGACGCCGCGCCGACCCGCTCAATCGTGCGAGTCACGAACCGGGGACCCACATGCACCACTGGGGTGAATCTCCGGGCCACGGCCCGGGGTAGGGCGATCTTCCCGCCCGAATCCGTCAGCTAACCCGGTCGGCGGCAGCGGAAGGAGTTCCCTCCTCGTGCAGCATGACCCCACCCCTTCGGTAGTCCCTCCACCTCGGTGCCGGGGTGCCGCCGGACCGTCGCGCCTGACGCGCTGACCCGGCTGTCCGCCCCGCTGCCCGATCGCCGTCGGGCGGCCCCCACCGATCCGCCCGGCCCCCCGTCGGACGGTCCCTGCCGAACGAGCGGCTGAACACCCGATCCGCGCGTGGCGTCTGTGCCGCGTGCCGGTCCGGTGTGCCCGGCCGCCTCGCCCCGTGGAGGAACACCCCGTGACGCACCACATGAAGCGACAGCTACGCCGTTTGAGCACCCAGCGCCCGTACCAGATGATCGTCGGCTCGGCGGCGGTTCTCGTCCTGGCCACCGGCGCCGCCGCGCTGGCCGCCGGCGTCGACGACGCCCCGACCGATCAGCGGCGTACCGCCGAGTCCGCCCCCCGCCTCGACGACGTCGCGAGCCGCGCCCAGGCCCGGGTCGCCGCCCCCGCTCCGGCCAGCCCGTCGGCCAGTCCGTCGGCCACCCCCACGGCCACCCCGGCGGCGAGCCCGACGCAGTCGCCCCGCATCACCAGGGCGAAGGTCAGGGCCACCGCCGACCCGGACCTGACCCGCAGGGCGGCCCCGAAGCCGCCGTCGTCCAAGGTCCTGCGCTACGACTACCAGGCCCAGATCACCTACTACTACTGCGGCCCGGCGGCGGTGCGTAACGCGCTCAGCGCGGCCGGCATCGAGCGCGGCCAGGACGACCTCGCCGCCCAGCTCGGCACCACCGAGATGGGCACCAACTCGGCCGAGGACACCACCCGGGTGCTCAACGCCGTGGTGAAGGGTGACCCGTACCGGACCCGGATGTTCGCCGGCACCCCGAGCGACGCGCAGATCGAGCGGCTCCGGGCCGACGTGGTCGCGGCGGTCGCCGACAAGCGGGCCGTGGTCGCGAACGTGGCCGGGGACGTCACCGATCTCGACGGCGGCTGGCACTCCTTCCCCGGCGGCCACTATGTCGCCGCGGTGGGCTACGGGGACAACGGCCGTACCGTGCGGATCGCCGACTCGGCGGACCCGTCGCTGCCGGCGTACTGGGTCAGCGTGACCACCCTGGCGAACTGGATCGCCACCCGGGGCTACTCCGCCTGACCGACCATCCCACCCGCGCCCCGGACCGCCCCGGCACCCGACCATCGGTGCCGGGGCGGTCCGTTCCCGTAGAGGCCACCGACCCCGCCCCGCCAGTGCGCCGGGCGGCGCTCGCCGTGGGCCGATGTAGCGGTGTCAGCGGACTCGGATGCCGCTACATCGGCCCCACTGAGTCGATCAACGCCGGACCCGGGCCCAGCGAACGGGCCGGTGCCCCGGCCGGGGTCAGGCGTGGGGGGAGAGGGTGGCGGTGTCCCGGGTGCCCCGCGGGGTCGGCGGGTTCCCGCCCGGCGTAAGCTCCCGCCGGGCGGCGTCGAGGAAACCCTCGGCGTACGCGTCGGCGGGGAAGTCGCCCAGGTAACGCCGGCGGGTCTGCCAGCGGGCCGCCGCCAGCGGGTCGGTGTCCAGCAGCCCGGTCAGCACCTCGTCCAGGTTGGCCATGTCCCGGCGCAGCACGTAACCCGAGCGGGCCAGCGGGAACCGGGTCAGGAACTCGTCGCCGTCGACACCCAGATCGGTCACCGCGTACGGCTTGCCCGAGTAGAGGTAGTCGGAGATGACCCCGGAGACGTCGGAGACCAGCGCGTCGGAGCGGTTGACGCAGTCGGTCAGGCTCAGCTCGCGGCTGGCCGCCGCGCCCCACAGGTGCTGCCGGCCGGTGCGGGTCCGGTCGGCGGCGAGCAGCTCGGTGAGCCGGGCCAGTTGCCGGGCCGAGGCCGGGTTCTGCCCGGTGTACGGGTGGGCCCGCAGGATCACCGTGGCCCCCCGGTCGAGCAGCCGGCGCAGCATCGGCTCGGCCACCGGCAGCGAGCAGTAGTTGGCGTCGGCGTGGTGGCCGGTCCAGGTGGGGGTGTAGAGCACGGTCGGGGCGGTCAGCGGGCGGACCTCCCGGCGTACCTCGATGGCCTCGACCTGGGGGCGGCCGACCACGACGAACTTCTCGGCGGGGATCTCCACCCCGGCCCGCGCGTACCGCTCGATCGCCGCCGGACCGGCCACGAAGATCTTGTCGAAGATGGCCGAGACCGGGTTGGCGCTGGGGGCCTTGTCGCTGTCGCCGTGGTGCAGTTGCACGTGGGTGAGCTGGGTGAACCGGATGCAGTGGCTGTTCTTCGCCCCGTGGTTGACATAGAACGCCACCCGCAGGCTGGGCACCAATGCCTCGTCCATCGCCTTGAGGGTGGGGCAGTAGACCACCGGTGCGCGGGTGGCGGCGGCGATCGTGGGCAGGAACTCCGGCTCGCGCAGCAGGACCAGGAACGGCCGGCCGAGCCGCTCAAGATAGGGCAGCCACATGGTGACCTGGTATTCCGAGCCGGGCGGGGCGGAGAAATAGAGCAGGAACTCCGGCTGGTGCGCCCGCAGCGCCCGGGCCACCGGGCCGCCCCCGCCCGAGGGCCGGAACCGTCGCCGGGCCAGGTCCAGGCCGACCGCGCCGCAGCCGGCGGCCACCAGTAGGGCGACGGCCAGCGCCAGCACGGCGGGCAGGGCGAACGCGGCGGCCACCGCCACCACGGCCAGCAGCCCCAGCAGTACGCCGCCGAGCCGGGCGGCGACCAGCGGGGTCCACGCCCGCACCGGCAGGTTCGCCGCCCGGATCTCCAGGTTGCCGGCGTCGCGCAGCGGCCCCACCAGCAGCACCAGGCCCAGCAGCACCAGCGCGGTCAGCGCCAGCACCGGGTCGAACCCGTCGTCGAGCCGGCGGGCGTAGCCGACCAGGATGCCGGCGGCCAGCAGGACCGTCTCGGCGACGATGTCGGCGTCGGGGCGGACCCGACGCTCGACGGCAGCCGCGGCCAGCGCGGCCGCCGCCAGGGCCAGGCCCCAACCGGTGGCCCCGGTGAACGCCACCACCAGGAAGGCGACCACGGCCAGGCCGGTGGTCAGGCACCGTGCGATCAGTTTCCTGACCAGGTCACCACGCATGTCGTACCGTCTCCGGGGGTCGGGTCAGCCGGCGTCGACGCCGCTGGGCAGCCGGTCCTGCTCGGCCGCCGTCGGCTGCGCCGGCACCGGGGCCGGCTCGCCGGGGGCCCGCCGGACGTCGATCACCTGACCGGTGAGGTCGGAGATCAGCACGTCGAGCGAGGACTGGGCGACCGCCTCGGCGGCCAGCAGGGTGTGCTCCGGCTCCTCGCCGAACGCCTTGGTGCGCATCGGGGTGGCGGTGCGCTCCGGGTTGATGCAGTTGACCCGGACCCCGTACTCGGCCCACTCGTCGGAGAGCGCCTGGGTCAGGTTGACCAGCGCCGCCTTCGTCGACGAGTAGAGCGCGTACTGGGCCCGGCCCCGGGTGTAGGAGCTGGACGTGTAGAGCAGCAGCTGACCCTTGGTCTGCTGGAGGTACGGCAGGGACTGCCGGGCGGCGATCACCGGGCCGACGAAGTTGACCTGGAGCACCCGGTCCATGGTCTCCTCGTCCATCTCGGCCAGCGCGCCCTTCTCCAGGATGCCGGCGGTGACCACCACGTGGTCGATCCGGCCGGTGGCCTCGAAGGCGGTCTTGAGCGCGGCCTCGACGTCGCCGGTCTGCTCGACGTGGGTGCCGGTGCTGGAGCGGCTGAACGGGAAGACCTGCGCGCCGTAGCCCCGGGCCAGCTCGGCCAGATCGTGACCGATGCCGTAGCTGCCGCCGAAGATGACGATCGTCCGGCCGGCCAGCTCCTCGGTGTAGCTGCGGTGCGACAGCCGGGGCGCCTGGGCGGCGGCGAGCTGGAAGAGCTTGTCGGCGAGGTGCACGTCGACCGGGTGGGTGACCTTGATGTTCTCGTCCGACCCGTCGATCACCTTGATCGGCGTGCCGGGCAGGTAGCGCAGCACCACGCCGCAGTCGTCGGTGGCGGCGAAGTCCGGGTCGCCCTCGGCCCGCCGGTACGCCTCCCGGATGGTGCCCGACCGGAACGCCTGCGGGGTCTGCCCCCGGCGCAGCCGGGACCGGACCGGGATGTCGGTGATGCACTCGTCCTCGTCGACCTGGATGATCGTGTCGGCCGAGGGGATCGCCACGTCGACGGCGGTGTAGCTCCACAGCGCGTTCACGCACTCGCGCACGATCCGGGCGCTGACCAGCGGGCGGACCGCGTCGTGGAAGAGGATGTTGACGTCGCCCTCGCCCACCGCGTCCAGGGCGGCCCGGGTGGTGGCGTTCCGGGTCTCGCCGCCCTCGATGACCTTGCTGACCTTGCGGAAGCCGGCCTTGTCGACGATCTGCTGGGCGTCGGCGACGTGGCCGGTGGCCATCAGCACGATGATCTCGTCGATCTCCGGGGCGGCCTCGAAGACGGCCAGGGTGTGTTCGATGATCGGCTTGCCGGCGATCTTCAGCAACTGCTTCGGAATGCCCAGGCCCAGCCGGGTCCCGGTGCCTCCGGCCAGCACCACCGCCACCGTCCGCGAGGGCCGCCACGGTGCCGGGGTCTCCGGTGTGGCGTCCGGGGCAGTGGTGTGGTCCTGCGTCATTGCCGATCCTCACTCTCGGGGTGGGTGCACGCGTCCCGGGGGTCGCCCTGAACGAAAGATTGCGCCAGCCTGGCGACGGGATGAACCTTAACGCGCGGACCGCGCCGCCCACCCGGGACGACGCGGTCCGTGGGGCATCGGGTCGATGCCGTACGTGCGCCCGGAATACTACTTGCCGTTGGCGAATGCCTCGTACGCCCGGATCACCTCGTCGGTGGGCCCGTCCATCCGGATCACACCCGACTCCAACCAGATCGTCCGTTCGCAGGTGTCCCGCACCGAGGAGAGCTGGTGGCTGACCAGGAAGACCGTGCCGGCCCCCTCGCGCAGTTCCCGGACCCGCTGCTCGCTGCGCTTGCGGAAGCCCTTGTCGCCGGTGGCGAGCGCCTCGTCGATCAGCAGCACGTCGTGCTTCTTGGCGGCGGCGATGGAGAACCGCAGCCGGGCCGCCATGCCCGAGGAGTACGTCCGCATCGGCAGGCTGGCGAAATCGCCCCGCTGGTTGATCCCGGAGAACTCGATGATCTCCGGCGTCATCCGGGCCACGTCGTCGGGCTGCATGCCCATCGCCAGGCAGCCGAGGGTGACGTTACGCTCACCCGACAGGTCGTTGAGCAGGGCGGCGTTCACCCCGAGCAGGGACGGCTGGCCCTGGGTGTAGACCGCGCCCCGGTTGACCGGGAGCAACCCGGCGATGGTGCGCAGCAGGGTGGACTTGCCGGAGCCGTTGCTGCCGATCAGGCCGATCGCCTCACCCCGGTACGCGGTGAAGGAGACCCCCTTGACCGCGTGCACCTCCTGGATGTTCGGTGCCGAGGAGCGCTTGACCAGCCGGCGCAGCGCGGCCACCGGGGTGTTTCCGCCCCCGGCGCCCTTGTGTACCCGGTAGATCACGTGCGCGTCGTCGACCACCACGGTGGGGATCCGCTCGACGATCCGGGGCAGGGTCACTGTGACGTCGTTGGACGTCTCGTACCGGTCATCCACGGCCGTACTCCTGTTCGCCGCGCCAGAAGTAGACGTACCCGGCGATCCCCCCCAGCACCGCCCAGCCGGCCGCCACCAGCCAGAGCTGGGTCAGCGACTCGTTGAGCAGTGGCGCCTGCTCCAACAGGGCGTACCGGGCCAGCTCGATGTAGACCAGGATCGGGTTGAACTGGATGAGCGTCGAGGCCCAGTCCGGCAGCCGGTCGAACAGCTTGACGCTGTAGAGCACCCCGGAGCCGTACATCCAGGTGCGCAGGATGAACGGCATGACCTGCTTGAGATCGCTGGCCTTGGAGCCCATCCGGGCGACCACCATGACGACCCCGGCGTTGAAGAACGCCTGGAGCAGCAGCGCCGGGGGCAGCATCAGCCAGGCCAGGGTGAGTGGCTCGCCGGTCACCAGCACGATGCCGACCAGCACGATCATCGAGGCCAGCAACTGCTGGAACTGGGTCAGCGTGGCGGCCAGCGGCAGGCAGGCCCGGGGGAAGTGCAGCGCCCGGATCAGCCCCAGGTTGCCGCTGATCGACTGGGTGCCGGCCAGCACCGCGCTCTGGGTGAAGTTGAAGATGAACAACCCGGTGGTCAGGTACGCGATGAAGTTCGGAATGGTGTTCTGCCCGAGCACCACGCCGAAGATCAGGTAGTAGACCGCGGCGTTGGTCAGCGGGGTGAGCACCTGCCAGATCTGGCCCAGCTTGGCGTTGCTGTACGAAGCGACCAGTTTGGCGTTGGCGTACGCGGCGGTGAAATGCCGGTAGGCCCACAGTCTGCGGCTGTACTCGGTCAGGGAGGGGCGCTCGCCGGCGACCCGTAGTCCGTGCCGAGCGGCCAGCTGCGCCTGGGTCAGGCCCGTTTCGGGGTCGACCAGCGCGGTGGTGGCCATGGGAAGGGCGCTCCGATCTTTCGTACCAGCGGGATGCGCGCGACGATGGGATCTGTGGGTCGGCGCGGTGCCGGGGCAGCCTCGTCGCTGCGTGGACGGTAGTCCATAACACGTCGGGACGCAACCGTACCGTCGTTGCGCTACATTGGCCCACGTGACAGGTGCGAAGAGTCCCCGATGACCAGCGACAAGAGGCGCGCGCCGGCCGGTGCCGCGGTGCTGAGGGGCGACATCACCAGGGCCATCCGCCGCGCGTTGATGCAGGAACTCGCCGCGGTCGGGTACGGGCGGCTCTCCATCGAGGCGGTGGCCAGGCGGGCCGGCGTCAGCAAGACCGCGATCTACCGGCGGTGGAGCTCGAAGCTCGACCTGGTGATCGAGACCGTGGTCGCCGCCGCCGGCAGCAAGCTGCCGGCGCTGGACACCGGTAGCCTGCGCGGTGACCTGACGCTGCTGTTCCAGGTGGTCGCCCACGCGCTGCGCCACCCGCTGGCCTCGCAGATCATCCCCGACCTGCTGGCCGAGGCGGCCCGTAACCCGACCATCGACGAGACCCTCCAGCAGTTGCTGCGGGCCAAGCAGCAGGAGATCGGCGGACGGTTGATCGGTCTGGCGGTGGAGCGGGGCGAACTGCCCGCCGACACCGACTCCGACGCGGCGGTCGACCTGATCGTCGGCCCGCTGTACTGGCGGCTGGCCATCGCCCGGACCCCGCTCACCCCGACCTACCTGGAGCAGTTGGTGGAATCGGTGGCCATCGGACTGACCGCGAACGGCACCGTGCCCCGGCAGCGGGAGGCCCCGATGCCCCGGTGACCGGCCCCGCACCCCACCAGGACAGCTGCGGTGCAGCGCCACGCCGCCCACCGGCCATCGGCGGACGGTGGTTGCGGTTACCCTGCTCTCCGGACCGGAGCCGGGCGGCCGTCGCGTACCGCCGCCCGCCCGCCGCACGACTCTCGCGCACCTGGCCCGTACGACGACAAGGACGACCTGTGCCGAACGCCGACCCCGTTGCCGTCGCGCCCCCGCCTGTCGCACCACCCCCCGCCGGCCCGGCGGCGGGCCGACCGCAGCCCGCGCACCGGCTGCGGTCGGCCTCGCCGCCGCCCCCGCCGTGATCACCGACGCGGGGGTGCTGGGCTTCGCGCTGTGGACGGTGCTCTACCACGCGTCGTTCCTGTTCGGGCTGCGTCCCTCCGTGACGTTCCTGATCTGGCTCGTCGGCTGCGTCCTGGTCGCCGGCGCGGTCGCGGCGCGCGCCGTGCGTCGGGCCCGGCTCGCCGGGCCGGCCCCGGACGCCGCGCCCACCGCCGCCGGCACCGCCGCCGCGGTCCCGGCGGGCGCGACCGGCCAGCCGCGTCGCTGGCTGCTGCCCGTGACCGTCGCCGCAGTGGTCGCCGCCGTCACCGCCGGCCTCGCCGGCACCCCGGCCGGCGACGTGCTCTCCTGGTGGGTCCCGGCCGCCGCCGGTGCCGTGGCGGGCGTCGGCGTCATGCTGCTCACCCGCCGGGCGTGGCGGGCCGACGACGCGGCCCCACCCGCACCGCCCGTCCCCACCGCCCTCCAGGCCGGGTACGCGCTGCTGATCTCGACCGGTGTGGCCATCTCCTCGCTCTATCTGGCCCGCAACACCCCGGACGACGTCTACTACGTCGGTAAGACGGTCTGGGTGGCCGAGCGTGACCTGGTGCCCACCAACGACTTCCTGTTCACCGAGAACGTCGCTCCGGCGATGGGCTCGCTGCCCCCGACCCCGTCGATCGAGGTGTTCGACGGGGCGCTCGCGCACGTGCTCGGCATCCACGGCGCGTCCGCCACCTGGTACCTCGCGCTGCCGGTGATGGCGGTGCTGGCCGTCCTGGCGCTGTGGCGGCTCACCCACCGGTGGGCCCCGCGCCGGCCGGTGCTCGCGTTCAGCGTCGCGGTCGCCTACCTCTACCTGGTGGCCGGCTCGGACGCCGCGCTCGGCACCTTCCACCTGCCCCGCCTCTACGAAGGCAAGGGGATGTTCGTCTCGGCGGTCATCCCACTGATGTGGCTCTACCTCACCGAGTGGTTCGACACCCGGTCGCGCCGTTCGCTGCTGCTCGTCTTCGCGCTCTCGGTCACCGCGGCCGGCCTCACCACCACCTCGGCGATCATCCTGCCGATGCTGGTCGGCGCGGCCGGGTTGGCGATGCTGCTGGTCGGCCGGTGGAAGGACGCGGTGATCGGCGGACTCGCCGCCGTGGCGTACCCGGTGGGGGCGATCGTGGTGTCCCGGCTCGTGCTGGGCGGCATGAACGCGGCCGGTGCGGACGACGCCTTCTTCGACGCCGAGTACACCTACCGGCGGACGCTGCTGGTCGGGATCGTCGGGGTGATCAGCGGCCTGGCGCTGTGGTGCGGCCCGCTGCTGGCCCGCCGGCGCACCCCGGCGCTGCTGGCCGCCGGAGCCGCCCTGGTGATGAGCGTGCTGCTGGTGCCCGGCGTGCTGGAGACGCTCGGCGCGCTGACCGGCATCTCCGTGGTGCTCTGGCGGGTGCCGTGGCTGCTCGCCCTGCCGACCCTGATCGGCCTGCTCTGCACGGTGTCCGTCCCGTCGCCGTCGCGGCTGCTGCGGGGCGCGGTCGGCGGTCTGGTCGCCGCCGCGATGGTCGCCTCGTTCGCCATCTGGGCCACCCCGATGTGGTCGCCGGACAGTTGGGTGGAGACGCACAACCGCCCCACCTGGAAACTGCCCCAGCAGCGGCAGGAGATCGCCTTCTGGATCGCCGGCCAGGACCGGCCGGACGGCCTGGTCCTCGCCCCCTCGACGATCATGCGCACCTCACTGATCGTCACCAGCCGGGTCCGGGTCGTCCTGCCCCGCGACTTCTACCTGGTGGAGTACGACCTGAACTCCGACTTCGCCAAGGACCGGCTGTTGCTGGCCCACCTCGCCGACGGGCGCGAAAAGCCCGGCCAGGAACAGGTCGACGCCGCCGTCGAGCGGCTCGGCGTGGGCACCATCTGTGTCTACAACGGCAACCGGTACGCCCGCGGCATGGCCGTTGAGCTGGGCTTCGAGGAGTTCGCCACCCGATCGGGACCAGGGGCGACGACCTGCTACGGCCGGGCGGGCTGAGCGGCGGACGTCCGGTGTCGCCCGAGAGGTATCGTCGCGTCTGACCGATATGGACCTGGATACCCGAGCGACACCGGGACGTCCTCTCGCGTTAAAGTCGCAGTCACCCGCAGGCCGGCACGGTCGGTCGCGGCGCTGCGGTCACGCCCGTCGGACGACGAGGCCGTCGACCGCCGGGCCCCGCCCGTCATCGATCTCGTAGGGAGCGTCCTCCTTTGTTCGGCACGTTGATGGAACGCACCGGCACCGCCGCCCGAGGCGCGCTGCTGGTGCTGTCCTACCTGGTCATGCTCGTCGCGGGCGTCTTCGGATGGGTGGTCCTGTTCGCCGTGGCCGGGCTGGTCGCGGTGGTCGGTGAGTTCGCCCTCACCCGCTGGTCGCCGTCCTCGGAGACGCTGCTGGACAAGGTCGGCCTCCACGGGGGCTACCGGCAGCTGAGCCGGGACCTGGCGACCGTGCTCCTGGTCGCCGCCACGGTCCCGCTCACCGGGGTCGAGCTGACCTGGCTGCTGGTGCTCCCGGCGGCGGTCTGGGTGATCGCCGTCTTCGCGGGCGCCCTGAACACCATGATCGACCGGCGGAACCCCATCTCCGCGCTGGTCCGCAACATCGAGCTGGGCCCGGTCCGCTCGGCGCCCCGCCCGCCGGACTGGATCGCCAACCTCGCCGGCGTCCCGCTCGCGGTGCTCAACGTGCTGCTGATCCCGGCCGCCGTGGTCGCGGCGGTGCGCGCCGACGCCGCCCCCGTCCTGGCGGTCGCCGCGGTGGCCGCCGGTCTCGCCGCGCTGATCGGCGCGGTGGTCGCGGTGACCTGGCTGCGCGGCCGGGGCACCGGCAAGAGCCCGGTGCTGCCGGTGCTGCAACGCTGGCTCGACGGCTACCGGCCCGAGGTCGTGCTCTACTTCGCCGGCCCGGCCAAGGACGTCTACCAGGCCAACATGTGGCTGGCCCCGACCGAGGCGCTGGACCAGCGGGCGGTCGTGCTGATGCGCAGCAAGGAGGCGTTCTTCGAGCTGGCCGACACCCGGCTGCCGGTGATCTGCGTGCCGACCGGGCCGGACTTCATGAATCTCGAACTGGGCACGGTCCGGGCCGCCCTCTACGTGGCGAACGTCGGCGCCAACATCCACATGCTGCGCGAGCCCGGCATGAAGCACGTCTTCGTCGGCCACGGCGACAGCGACAAGCAGGCCAGCGTCAACCCGTACAGCAAGGTGTACGACGAGGTGTGGGTGGCCGGCCTGGCCGGCCGGGAGCGGTACGCGCGGGCCGCGGTGGGCGTCCGGGACGACGACATCGTGGAGATCGGGCGGCCCCAGCTCGCCGGGGTGCACACGTTCGGCGCGACGGCACCCGACCGCCCGTTCACCGTCCTCTACGCCCCCACCTGGGAGGGCTGGCTCGACGACGACCCCTACCACACCTCGCTGGTGCTGATGGGGGAGCGGATCGTCCGGGGTGTGCTGGCCTCGCCGCAGGTCCGGCTGGTCTACAAGCCGCACCCGCTGACCGGCTCCCGGTCCAAGGAGGCCAAGGCGGTGCACGACCGCCTGGTGTCGCTGATCCGCGCCGCCGGGGGCGACCCGGACGCCGGCTCGCTGGACGGCCCCGGTCACCGGGTGGTCACCGGCCGGGTTCCCGCGCTGTTCGACTGCTTCAACCAGACCGACCTGCTGGTCAGTGACATCTCCAGCGTGGTCTCCGACTTCGTGCAGAGCCAACGGCCGTACGTGGTGGCCAACCCGAGCGGGCTGCCGGAGGACGAGTTCCGGCGCGAGTTCCCCACCTCCCGGGGGGCGTACCTGCTCTCGCGGGACTGCGGCGAGCTGCCGAAGATCCTCGCGCTGACCCGGGCCGGCGACGACCCGATGACCGACGCCCGCCGGGAGCTGAAGACCTATCTGCTCGGCCCGGCCGAGGCCAACCCGATGGACCGGTTCCAGGAGGAGATCGGCCGGCTCTGCCGCTGACCGGCCGGGGTGCGGGGCCCGGGGACGAGCACTCGTCTCGGGCTCCGCGTCGTTCGCCCGGCCGGATCGGCGGGCCCGGCGTCCACCGTCCGACCCGGGTTCCCCGGCGTTTCCGGCGAGCCGGTGCTTCTGCCACCATTTGCTCGTCATCCGTACGACGAATGGGGGTCGCCGGTGCGCATCCTGCTGGTCGAGGACGACCGACGGGTGGCCGCCGCCCTCGCGTCGGCGCTGACCCGACGCGGCTACGAGGTCGAGCACGCGGCCACCGTTGCCGCCGCGCTCTCCGCCGCCCCCTGTGACCTGGTGCTGCTCGACCTCACCCTGCCCGACGGGGACGGCACCGAGGTGTGCCGGGAGCTGCGGCGGCGCAGCAGCCAGCTCGGCATCATCGCGGTGACCGCCCGGGGGGAGGAGCGCGACCGGGTGCTCGGGTTGCGGCTCGGCGCCGACGACTATGTGGTGAAGCCGTTCTCCATGGTGGAGTTGCAGGCCCGGATCGAGGCGGTGCTGCGCCGGGCGGCCCACGCGGTGCCGGCGCGGGACCTGATCGAGGTCGGTCCGGTCCGCATCGACGTGTCGGCCCGTACCGTGGCCGTCGACGGCCGGTCGGTGGCGCTGACCCGCAAGGAGTTCGACATCCTGCTCTCGCTGGCCCGCCAGCCCGGGACGGCGGTGCCCCGGGACCGGATCCTGCTCGACGTCTGGGGCACCACCTGGGCGGACCGGCACACCGTCGAGGTGCACGTCGGTTCGCTGCGCGGCAAGCTCGGCGACCCCCGCCTGGTGGAGACCGTACGCGGGGTCGGCTACCGGCTCCGGGGCGAGTGAGGGGCAGCCGGTGCGGCGTCGACTGGTGATCAGCTACCTGCTGCTGATGGTGCTGGTGCTCCTGGCGTTGGAGACGCCGCTCGCGGCGACCCTGGCGTCCCGGGAGACCGACCGGGTCCGCGCCGACCGGCTCGCCGACGCGACCCGGTTCGCCTCGCTGGCCGGGCCGGCGTTGCGCGGCGGGGTCGCCGGGCCGCTGACCGGCGAACTGGTCAGCTACGACCAGCTGTACGGCATCGGCGCCGCAGTCGTCGACCGGGACGGTCGGGCGCTGGTGATGTCGACCAGTTGGCGCGCGGGCCGGGACACCCGGATGGCGCTGGACAGCGCGCTGGCCGGGCAGCAGTTCAACGGGCCGGACTCGGTGTGGCCGTGGGTGGACGGCCCGCTGGTGGTGGCGGTGCCGATCAACGACGGCGGTGAGGTGCTCGGCGCGGTGGTCACCACCACGCCGGTGGCCAAGGTCCGCCGCACGGTCACCGCCTGGTGGCTGCTGCTCGCCGGGATCGGGTTGCTCGCCGTGCTGGCCTGCGTCTCCACCGCGTTCGGGCTGGCCGGTTGGGTGTTGCGCCCGGTGACCGAGCTGGACGCGGTGACCCACGAGATCGCCGAGGGGGACCGGGGGGCCCGGGTGCAGGACCGGTGGGGCCCGCCCGAGCTGCGCCGCCTGGCGGCGAGCTTCAACCACATGGCGGCGGTGGTCTCCGACGTGATGGACCGGCAGCGGGCCTTCGTCGCGCACGCCAGTCACCAGCTGCGCAACCCGCTGACCGCGTTGCGGCTGCGGGTGGAGGAGCTGGGGCCGAGCGTGACCGACCAGGACGGCCGGGCCGAGCACCGGCTGGCCCTGGAGGAGACCGACCGGTTGGCGCTGGTCCTCGACGGGCTGCTCACCCTGGCCCGCGCCGAGCGCGAGCAGAACGAACGGGTCACCGTGGACGCGGCGGCGGTGGCCGCCTCCCGGGTCGCCGCGTGGGAGCCGCTGGCCCGGCACCGGTCGGTCGTCCTGCGCCTGGCGGCATCCGGCCCGGCCTACGCGCGGACCGTGCCGACCGCCGTCGACCAGGCGTTGGACGCGCTGATCGACAACGCGATCAAGTTCAGCGGGGACGGCGGGGAGGTGACGGTGGCGGTCCGGCACGTCGACGGGGGCACCGCGCTGGAGGTGCGCGACACCGGCCCGGGGATGACCTCGGACCAGCTCGACCAGGCCACCGAGCGGTTCTGGCGGGCCCCGGACGCGCAGAACATCGAGGGTGCCGGCCTCGGCCTGACCATCGTGGCGGTGTTGGTGGACGCCTCCGACGGCCGGCTCACCATGCATCCGGGGGAACCGCGCGGCCTGGTCGCCGAGTTGTGGTTCCCCGCCCCACCCGCTGCCGCCCCGTCGCCGACCGCCGACCCCCCGCCGACCGCCACCGGCGCGCCGACCGCCGACGCCCCGCCCTACGCCGATCCTCCGCCGACCGTCGACGCCCCGCCCGCCGGCCCGGCTGCTCCTGTGGTCGCCGGGCCTGTGGCCGCCGGGCCGGGGAAGTCCGTCGACGGCCCGGCGGCGTCGGACGGGGCGGTGGGGTCCGCGTCGGAGGGGTCGGTGGGGTCCGGAGGCACCGGGGCGGGCTGACGGGTCAGGGCTTGGCGGACCGGTACCAGTCGGCCGCGCCCGGGTGCAGCGGCAGCGGGGTGGTGGCGATCGCCGAGCGGGGGCTCAGCCGACCGGCCGCCGGATGTGCGGCGGCGAGTTCCGCCCGACGCTCCATCAACAACCGGGTCACCTCGCGGACCAGGGGCTCCGGCAGGTCCGTCCGGACGATCAGATAGTTGGGGTTGGCGACCGTGGTGACCGGGTCCACCCCGTACACCGAGCGGGGGATGTCCCGGGAGACGTACACCTCGCGGTAGGTGCGGCGCAGTGGCTCGGTCCACTCGCCCAGGTTCACCAGCCGGATCGAGGTGGCGTCGGCCAGCCCCTTCACCCCGCGGACCGGCAGGCCGCCGGAGAAGAAGAAGGCATCGATGCGGCCGGCCCGCAGCGCCGCCACCGAGTCGTCCAGACCGAGATGTTCCTGCCGGACCCGGTCACCGCCGAGCCGGGCCACCTCCAGCAGCCGGGTCGTGGTGATCTCGGTGCCGGAGCCGGGGGCACCCACCGAGACCCGCCGCCCGCGCAGGTCGGTGAGATCGCGGATCGGGCCACCGGCGGGGGTGACCAGGTGCAGCAGGTCGTCATAGACGCGCGCCACCGCGAGCACCTTCGGTGGGGTGGTGGGGTTGGTGTCGAGCACGTCGGCCTGGGTGAAGCCCAGTTCGGCGGCGCCGGAGCCGACCAGCCGGACGTTCTCGGCGGAGGCGGCGGTCACCACTACGCTGGCCCGTACGCCGGGCAGCTCGCGGTTGAGGACGGCGGCCAGCGACTGGCCGAAGGCGTGGTAGACGGCGGTCGGGCTGCCGGTGGCGATCCGGATCCGGACCGGCTCGTCGGGGGCGTCCTGGCAGCCGCCGAGCCCGCCGAGCACGACGATCAGCAGCATCAGCAGCGTCCCGCCGGCGGAGGCGGACCGCCGGCCGCGCCCGGTCCGGCTACGGCTCACGCGGTGCACTCTGCGCCGTCACCGCCCTCGGCGCAAGCTCAGGGGACCGGTGCGGGGCCTGACCGCCGGGTCAGTGCGGACGCCGGTCGACGTCCGCCGCGCTCAGGCGAGGGTGGGCAACCGGGCGGGGGCCAACGCGGCCCGTTCCATGATCCGCAGTCGGTCCGGGCCGTCGGCGACGCTCACCACCAGGCAACCGGTACCCGGGCGCAGCAGCGCCGGCACCTCCAGTTGGGCGGCCGACCGGACCAGCACGGCGGCCAGTTCCCGATCGGCCAGCCGGATGCCGAGGATGTGCCGGCGGACGTGCCGGCCGCCGGCCAGTAACGCCGAGCGCCAGGCCGCCGAGGCGAGCCGGGTCCGCCAGGCGGCCCGGGGGGTGGAGGAACCGACGGCCGGCCCGAGCAGTTCCCGTCGCCCCTGCCGCCAACCCGCCTCGCGCAACGCCGCATACCTGAGGGCCTGCGCCGTCGGCACGTGCAACCGGTGCAGCTGGTAGCGGCGGCGCAGGCCACCGGTGGCGACCTCGTGCTCGACCGGTACGTCGAGCCGGATGAGCAGTTGCCGCATCCGCAGCGCGGCATCCTCCCGGTTGAACTCCACCACTGCCCGGTGCGGTGCCGGTGCCGGGCGGTGCGTGGCGACGGTCGGCGCCGGCGTGCACCGCACCAGGCAGGCCACCTCGAACGCGTCGGCCAGCGTCAGCCAGTCCAGCGGCGGCGGGGACGACGGGAGATGTGGCCGGTCGAGCAGGCGGGCTTCGGAGGTCATCGGAACGCTCCTTCTCGACGTCGGATTCCCCTACGGTCGCCTGCCGGTCCGCCCGCCTCCAGCCATCGGCAGCGGATTTGAGGAAATCTTGCGTTCCTAGAGTTCGGTCACCACGACGTCGACCTGACGGGGGCGGCCCGCCGTCACCGGCTGCTCCTCGATCGGATACTTCAGGTCACGCAACGCGCCGATCAGGGCGGTGGCGGTGCGCGGCCGGGCCCCCGCGACCAGCAGGTCGCGGACCAGCCGACCCTTGGTCGCCTTGTTGAAGTGGCTCACCACCGTGCGTTCCCCCGGCCGACGTTCGTGCAGCACCCGCACGGTGACCGTCCGTCCGGCCAGTTCCGTCGGCGGCAGCCAGGTCGCCGCGTACGCGGCGGACCGCAGGTCCAGCACCGGGCCGCTGCCGGCCGCCGCCGTCAGCACCGGTGACAACACCCGCCGCCAGTACGCCGACAGCGCCCCCACCCCCGGCAACCGCGCCCCGATCGGGCACCGGTACGGCGGGATCCGGTCGGTGAGGCGTACCGCGCCCCACAGCCCCGAGCTGACCAGCACCGAGCGGCGGGCCGCCCGCAGCGCCCCGGGCGGCAGGGTGGCCAGACCGAGCGCCTCGTAGAGCACCCCGGTGTAGACCTGCCCGGCCGGTGCGGTGGCGGCCCGGTCCAGCCGGGCGTTACGGGCCAGCTCGCCCCGCTGACCGGCGGTCAACCCGAGGGCGGCCAGGGCGGCGTCTGCGGCACCGGGCCCGTCCGACCGGCCGGCGGCACCGAGCGCCATCAGGGCGGTCAGCACCTCCTCGCGGGCCGGGGTCAGCTCGGGCAGGGAGAGCCGGGACAGGTCGAGCCGACGACCGGTGCCGGCGTCGGCCTTGCCCTCGGAGGGCGGCAGCAGGATGAGCACCCGGAAAGCGTACGGGCCGAGGTCAGCGCCACGGCCGGACGGCGCTCGCCGGGTGGTACACCCGGTAGCCGGCGACCTCGACCAGCCGGGCGGGGTCGGCCCGGTCACCGAGCAGCCCCCGCAGCCGGCGTTCCGCCGGGGAGTCGACCGGCAGCACGTACCCGGGCCGCTCCGCCCGCTCCACCTGCCGCCAGTACGGCCGGTACCGGTTCTGCCCCGGGGTGAGTTGCCCGTCGAGCACCGCGCAGACCACCCGCTCACCGGTGTCGAAGGTCAACCGGTTGCAGGTCCAGTAGTCGCCGTAGACCTCCCGCAGCCCGGTACGACGTACCGCGTCGGCCAGCTCCCGGGCCCGCCGCTGGTCGGCCCGGGGCGCGTCCAGCGCCGTCAGGAACAGCCCGGTCGCCACCAGGGCGGTGGCGGTCAACCCGGCCAGCACCGCCGTGGCGCCCGCCCCGACCAGCCGGCCGACCATCCCGACGGTGCCCCGCCAGCAGGCCACCGCCGCCAGCCAGAGCGGCCAGAGCACCGCCGGCAGGGAGATCTGCAGCACCGCCAGGTAGCGGGCGTTGGCCAGCGGGTCGGTCGCGGCGGGTGGGCTGCGGACGTACGACAGCAGGGTCAGGGCGGCACCGGCGAGCAGGGTGAGCTGGGCGACGGGCCGGATCCGCGCGGCGGCCGGCCGGCCCGCGGTCCGGCGGTAGCCGACCAGGGCGAGCCCGGCGGCGGCGACCAGCAGCACCGGGTAGAGCACCCCGAACCACTCCTGCCGACGGGCGCAACCGGTGACCGGGCAGAGGCCGGTGGCCAGCGGTACCCCCGTCAGCAGGCCCCCGCGCACCCGGTCGACCAGCGGCGGCGTCGGCCCGGTGCCGGCGCTGAGCTGGCGCAGCACCGACCACGAGTCCGCGCCCGGCGGTGCGACCAGGTTGTCCCAGACCAGCGGGGCCACCCCGACCGCGAATCCCGCCACCAGCAGCAGCCCCGGCCAGCCCCGCAGCTCCCGGCGGGCGGCATAGAGCAGCAGCAGGCAGGCGACCGCCAGGTAGGGGGCGAGCAGCCAGTCGGACCAGAGCGCCGCCCCGGCGCACCACCCGGCGAGCCCCGCCGCCGCCCGCCGCCACCCGGGCCGCCGCCACCGGCCCCGCCGCTCCGCCAGCCCCACCGCGATCAACAGGATCGCCAGCACCATCGGTTTTCCCTCGGGTCGCCCGCCGACCACGGTGAGCTGGTCGCGGACCACCCGTTCGGTGCCGAGCGCCAGCAGCCCGACGGTGAAGGTGGCGAACCACGGCCGGTAGAGCCGCCGGCTCAGCCGGTACGACAACCAGAGGAAGAGCGCGTACAACGCGACCAGCGGCAACCGCAGCACCGGCCAACCCGGTCCGGCCAGCGCCACCAGCGGGGCCGCCAGGTAGGACTCGACCATGCCCATGTAGTGCTGCCCGTACAGGAAGACGGGGTGCTCCCGGCCGGCGGCGATGTGCATCGCGGCCAGCCCGAAGGTCGCCTCGTCGCTGTTCGCGGCGGGCACCGTCAGCAGGGTCAGGACCAGCCGGTAGCCCACCCCGGCCAGCCCGAGCAGCAGCGCGACCAGCGCGGGACGGTCCAGCCGCGCGCGGTCGGGCGGTACACGTGTCGACACGACCAACGCCCCCGTCGTCGTCCCGACCGGAGTGTGTCACGCCGTCCGGGACTCCCGGGCCGGATCGGAGCGGCTGACCCGACGCCGGCCCGCGCCCGCCCCGCCCAGCGCGCCTGCCCGGCTCGTCTCCCGCCCGGCCCGGCTCGGCTCGTTTTCCGCCCGGTCCGGGGCGTCGGCCGTCTGCCGCGTGCGCCGCTGCTCACCGGGGGCGCTCGACCCGCTGTGCTCCTGGTCGCTCGCCTGGCCGCTGCCGGACTCCTGTGGCAGGGTTGCAGCGTGCCCTCCACCACCGCGAGCCAGCTGGCCGTACCCACCCTGCACCGGGCCGCGCGGATCGAGGACGCCCTGCACCAGCTGGTGGAGCGCCGGCTGCGCCGCACCGGCTGGCAGCCCAACATCGTCGCGTACGCCGGCTACGGCGCCCCTGGTTGGGCCCGGGTGCTGTGCCGGGTGCTGCTCAGCCGCCCCGACCGGCGGCAGGGCCGGCTGGAGAAGGTACGCGGCTGGCGCAGCTTCACCACCCTGCCCGCCAAGCACGTCGAGGTCACCATCGAGGCCGGCGACGGCGTGCACACCGCCCGTGCCGACCGCAGCGGCTTCGTCGACACGGTGGTCAAGGCCGACTTCACCCCCGGCTGGGCGTCGGTGCGGCTGCGGGTCGCCGACGCCGAACCGGTCGAGGCGCTGGTGCGGGTGATCGACCCGGAGGTGCGCCTCGGCATCCTCTCCGACATCGACGACACGGTCATGGTCACCGCGCTGCCCCGACCCATGCTGGCCGCGTGGAACACCTTCGTCCTCGACGAGCACGCCCGCACGGCGGTGCCGGGCATGGCGGTGCTCTATGAACGCCTGGTCACCGCCCACCCGGGCAGCCCGGTGTTCTACCTGTCCACCGGCGCGTGGAACGTCGCGCCGACGCTGACCCGGTTCCTGTCCCGGCACCTCTATCCGGCCGGCCCGCTGCTGCTCACCGACTGGGGGCCGACGGCCGACCGCTGGTTCCGCAGCGGCCGGGAACACAAACGGGCCACCCTGGCCCGGCTGGCCACCGAGTTCCCCGACGTGCGCTGGCTGCTGATCGGCGACGACGGGCAGCACGACCAGGAGATCTACCGGGAGTTCGCCGTCGCCCACCCGGAGAACGTCGCCGGGGTGGCGATCCGCCGGCTCTCCCCGACCCAGTCGGTGCTCGCCGGCAGCCTGCCCGTGCCGAACGACCGGCCGTCGTCGGCGGGGCCGGTGGGGCAGAAGTGGCTCTCCGCCCCCGACGGCGCCGGCCTGTGGAAGCTGCTCCGCGACGCCGGCCTGGTCTGATCCCCGGCCCGACCGGCGTCCCGGGCGGGTGGGTCAGTCGCGGCGCAGCCAGAGCACGCCGAGCGGGGGGACCCGCAGCGCCACCGAGGCGGGCAGGCCGTGCCAGGGGACGTCCTGGGCGTGCACCGCGCCGAGGTTGCCCACGCCGGAGCCGCCGTAGTGCTGGGCGTCGGTGTTGATCACCTCGGTCCAGGTGCCGCCGGCCGGCAGGCCGACCCGGTAGTCCTCCAGCGGGCTCGCGGAGAAGTTCGCCACGCAGACCAGGGTCGCGCCGTCCGGGGCGATCCGGACGAAGGAGACCGCGTTGTTGGCGACGTCGTCCCCGGCGATCCAGCGGAACCCGGCCGGGTCGGTGTCCTGCGCCCACAGCGCCGGGGTGTCCCGGTAGGCGGCGTTGAGGTCGGCGACCAGCCGCTGCACCCCGGCCCGGGCCGGATCGTGCAGCACGTACCAGTCCAGGCCGCGTTCCTCGCTCCACTCCCGGTCGTCGCCCAGCTCGCAGCCCATGAAGAGCAGTTGCTTGCCCGGGTGCGCCCACATGTACGCCAGCAGCGCCCGTACGTTGGCCAGCCGCTGCCAGGTGTCGCCGGGCATCTTGGCGACCAGCGATCCCTTGCCGTGCACCACCTCGTCGTGGCTGATCGGCAGCACGTAGTTCTCGCTCCAGGCGTACGCCAGGGAGAAGGTGAGCTGATGGTGGTGGTGCTGCCGGTAGATCGGGTCCTTCGCGGTGTAGAGCAGGGTGTCGTGCATCCAGCCCATGTTCCACTTGAAGCCGAAGCCGAGCCCGCCGTCGCTGGTGGGTCGGGTCACCCCGGGCCAGGCGGTGGACTCCTCGGCGATCAGCACCACCCCGGCGTGGTGCTTGTAGACGGTGGCGTTGACCTCCTGCATGAAGGCGATCGCCTCCAGGTTCTCCCGGCCGCCGTGCTGGTTGGGCAGCCACTGCCCCTCGGGGCGGGAGTAGTCCAGGTAGAGCATCGAGGCGACCGCGTCCACCCGCAGGCCGTCGACGTGGAACTCGTCGCACCAGTAGAGCGCGTTGGCGACCAGGAAGTTGCGCACCTCGCGGCGACCGAAGTCGAAGACGTACGTGCCCCAGTCGGGGTGCTCGCCGCGGCGCGGGTCGGGGTGCTCGTAGAGCGGGGTGCCGTCGAAGCGGGCCAGCGCCCACTCGTCCTTGGGGAAGTGCGCGGGCACCCAGTCCAGCAGGACCCCGATGCCGGCGGCGTGCAGCCGGTCCACCAGGTGCCGGAAGTCGTCCGGGTCGCCGAACCGGGAGGTCGGCGCGAAGTAACCGGTGACCTGGTAGCCCCAGGAACCGCCGAACGGGTGCTCCATCACCGGCAGGAACTCCACGTGCGTGAAGCCCATCTCGGTGACGTACGCGGTGAGTTGTTCGGCCAGCTCCCGGTAGCTGAGGCCGGGCCGCCACGAGCCGAGGTGTACCTCGTACACGCTCATCGGTTCCCGGTGCGGCTGCCGGCGGGCCCGGCGCTCCAGCCAGAGTGCGTCGGACCACTCGTAGCGGGACCGGTGCACCACCGAGGCGGTGGCCGGCGGCACCTCGGCGTAGGCGGCCATCGGGTCGGCCTTGTCCCGCCACTGCCCGTCGGCGCCGAGGACGCGGTACTTGTACCGGGCACCTTCCTGCGCGCCGGGCACGAAGATCTCCCAGACGCCGCTGGAGCCGAGGCAGCGCATCGGCCAGCCGTCGTCGGCGCCCCAGCCGGTGAAGTCGCCGATCACCCGCACCCCACGGGCGTTCGGGGCCCACACCGAGAAGGCGACGCCGCCGTCGCGCACCCGCGCGCCGAGCGCCTCCCAGAGCCGTTCGTGCCGGCCCTCGCCGATCAGGTGCAGGTCCAGCTCGCCCAGGGTCGGCGGGTGACGGTACGGGTCGTCGGTGACCCCGCCGTCGACCTCGACCCGGTAGTCGAGCACGCTGCCCTGGACGCGGGCCTCGAAGACGCCGACGTCGTGCACCCGCTTCATCGGGTGCCGGTCGTCGCCGACCAGCAGCGCCACGTCACCGGCACCCCGCCGCATGGTGCGGATCGTGGTCCACCCGTCGGCGGGGTGTGCGCCGAGCAGAGCGTGCGGGTCGTGCGTCGCGCCGGCGATCAGCTGGTCCATCTGGCGTCCTTCGAGGCGGGGTCGGTCGGGGTGCTGCCGTGCGGGGTCCGGCCGGTCCTGGCCCGGCCGTTCTTGATTTTGCGGCCGGTGCCGGCGGTGCGGGTCGCGGTGGGGCCGGGCGACCGGGCGACCTGCGGGGCGGGCGCGGTCGGCGCGGTGCCGCCGGAGAGGTCGCCGGGCACGTCCGCCACGGTCAGCTCCGCCGGCTCCGCCCCGGCCGGCATCGTGGTGGGTGGTGTCGGCGGGCGGCGGACCGTCAGCACGTGCGCGGGTTGCAGGTACGGGTCGAGCCGGACCGCGTTGCGCTGGCCCCACTCGTAGCTGGCCCCGGTCAGCTCGTCGTGCACGGTGAACCGTTCGTGCCAGTCGAAGCCGAGCGCCGGCATGTCCAGGGTGGTGTTGCCCCACTGCACGGTGTGCGAGTCGAACGAGCAGATCACGATGACCGTGTCGCCGGTGTCCGGGTCGCGCTTGGACCAGCAGAGCAGCGCCGGGTTGTCGATGTCGTGGAAGACCAGGTTGCGCAGCCGGTGCAGGGCCGGGTGCTCGCGCCGTACCCGGTTGAGGGTGGCGACGAACGGGGCCAGCGAGCGGCCGTGTGCCTGCGCGCCGGCCCAGTCCCGGGGGCGCAACTCGTACTTCTCGTTGTCGAGGTATTCCTCCGCGCCGGGGCGGGCGACGTGCTCGAACAGTTCGAAGCCGGCGTACATGCCCCAGGAGGGGCTGAGCAGCGCGGCCAGCACCGCCCGGATCTTGAACATCGGCGGTCCCCCGTGTTGCAGGGACTCGTGCAGGATGTCCGGGGTGTTGGGCCAGAAGTTGGGCCGCATCCAGTCGACCGAGGCGACCAGTTCCTCGCAGTACTCCCGCATCTCGGCGGCCGTCGTGCGCCAGGTGAAGTAGGTGTACGACTGGGTGAAGCCGATCTTGCCGAGCCCGTGCATGATCGCCGGCCGGGTGAACGCCTCGGCCAGGAAGAGCACGTCCGGGTCGGTACGTTTCACCTCGGCGATCAGCCGGTGCCAGAAGTCGAACGGCTTGGTGTGCGGGTTGTCCACCCGGAAGATCCGGATGCCCTCGCCGATCCAGTGCCGCACCACCCGCAGCACCTCGGCCCGGATGCCGTCGGGGTCGTTGTCGAAGTTGACCGGGTAGATGTCCTGGTATTTCTTGGGCGGGTTCTCCGCGTACGCGATGCTGCCGTCGGCGCGGGTGGTGAACCACTCCGGGTGCTCGGTGACCCACGGGTGGTCGGGGGCGCACTGCAACGCCAGGTCCAGCGCCACTTCCAGGCCCTGTTCGGCGGCGGCGGCGACGAAGGCGCGGAAGTCGGCCGGCGTACCCAGGTCGGGGTGGATGGCGTCGTGGCCGCCCTCGGCCGCGCCGATCGCCCACGGCGAGCCGACGTCGTCCGGGCCGGCGGTCAGCGCGTTGTTGCGGCCCTTGCGGTTGACCCGGCCGATCGGGTGGATCGGCGGCAGGTAGAGCACGTCGAAGCCCATCGCCGCGACCCCGGGCAGCCGGTCCAGCGCCGTGACGAAGGTGCCCGAGCGGGCCGGCGCGTCGACGGTGGCCGGGACCGCGCCCTCGGAGCGGGGGAAGAACTCGTACCAGGCGGAGAAGAGCGCCCGGGGGCGGTCCACCCAGAGCCGGTGCGGCGTGCCGGTGGTGACCAACTCCCGCACCGGGTGGGCCCAGAGCAGGTCGGCCAGGTCGAGGGCCGGGGTGACCCGGTGGGCCAGGTCGGCCTGCTGGTCGCCCAGCGCCGCCACCGCCGCCGTGAGCCGTCCGGCCTCGGCGGCCGGCACGAGTGGCAGGGCGGCGGTCAGCACCCGGACGCCCTCGGCCAGGTCGTTGGCCAGTTCGGCCGCCCCCTGCCCGGCGGCGACCTTCTTGGTCACCGCGTTCTGCCAGGTCAGGTACGGGTCCTGGAACGCCTCGACGGTGAAGGTCCACTCGCCGACGGCGTCCGGTCGGATGGTGGCGTGCCAGCGGTCCTGCCCCGGTTCGCCCGGCCGCATCCGGGTGAACGGGCGGGCCGCGCCGTCCGGGCCGTGCCAGACCACGTTGCAGCCGAGCGCGTCGTGCCCTTCCCGGTAGGCGCGTGCCGACACCGGTACCACCTCGTCGACCACGGCCTTGGCCGGGTAGCGACCGCAGGCGACGACGGGGGAGACGTCTTCGATCGGGAACCGTCCGCTCACCCGCTCAACCTACTGTGCGAGATCCTCTCGCGCTCAATCAAGCGTCTCCTTCTCTGTCCGGCCGTCGCCTGCGGCCGTTTCCCCAGCTCCGGACACGTGGCGTTGCGGGTTGATCACCATGTGTGTATGGTCGGCCGGGTCAATCGACGGATCATGATCTGGAGGTATGATGAATCGGCTCAAATCCCGCGCGGCGGCCCTCGTAGCGGGCGCCACGATCGCCGGCCTCGTCGTGGCGGCGGTGCCCGGCACCGCCGCCCAGGCCGGTTACTACCAGTACCGGAAGTGCTCCGACGCGGTCTCGCTCTCCTTCTTCGTCGACAGCACCTCGTCGACCACGCGGTGGCCGCACTCGATCGGCTGGAACAACGTCATGTACGCGGCGCAGGAAGCCAACGGCCGCTACCACGTCTCGCTCTGGGACACGTCGGGCGACACCAACGGCTGGGTCAGCACCGCCTGGGTCCGCGCCTGCTGAGCCCGGCCGCCGCACCGCACCGGCGGTGACGCCGCCGCGGCCCCGCACCCACCACACCCGACGACCCGGAGGTACCCCGTGAGAACGACCAGCAAGCGCGCGCTCGCCCTCCTGACGGTGGCCGCCCTGACCAGCCTCGGCGTGACCGTGGCCACCGGTGGTGCCGCCCAGGCGGCCTACTACCAGTACAGCAAGTGCTCCACCGCCGTCAGCCTGTCCGTGTTCGTGGACAGCACCTCGTCGACCACGAAGTGGCCGCACTCGGTCGGCTACAACACCCGGATGTTCGCCGCGCAGGAGGCCAACGGGCGCTACCACGTCTCGCTGTGGAACGACAGCGGCGACACCAACGGCTGGGTCAGCACCGCCTGGGTCCGACCCTGCTCGTAGCCCTCCCCGCTGCGGCGGGCATCCGTCCCGCCTGTAGCTCTCCGGCGGTGCTGCACGCGGCCCAGCCGTGCGGTAGGTCCCTGCCCCCTCTCAGGCCCCTGCCCCGCGTCGGATCCCCTCCCCGCGTCACCTGTCCGGAGACACGTGTGCCCGGCTGGCATCCCCCTGCCAGCCGGGCACACGTCGTACCTGCGAGTGAGTGGCGCAGGGTGCCGGCTCCCACCGCCGGGTAGCCGGCCGCATCCGCTGTGCTGGGCGGGGATGTTCAGGTGGCGGGAGTCGCGGCGACGTACAGGCCGGCCCCCTGAACGCCGACGATGATCCCGTGGGCCTGTAGGAGCATCACCGCTCGCTGCACGGTCGAGACGCTTGCCGAGTAGAGCCGGGCCAACTCGGCGTAGGTGGGCAGCCGGCTCTCCGGCGGGTACTCGCCCTGCTGGATACGGGCGTGCAGGTCGGCGGCGATCTTCCGGTAGCCCATCGGGATGGTCATGGAGCCTGCCTCCGTCCGGCAGTACTTTCGTCGGAGACCCGTATGACTGTCAGGCATTTTTGTGCCTGACAGTCATACGACCTTCTGGAGAGTGGTACCCCCGTCGGGGTTACGCATTGTGCGGGCGGGCTATCTATTCCGGGCTGTTGGGTGTCCAGCAGCGGTTTCCGCGCTAGGCGGGAGGCTTCGGCGCGGCGAACGACCCCTTGCCCTGGTGCACCTCGATCCAGCCCCGCTCATCCAGGATCCAGAGCGCTCGTTTGATCGGGTTGTCGGACGAGCTGTACGGCTGGGCGAGTTGAGCGATCGTCGGCAGTCTGTCGCCGGGTTTGAGCGTGCCGCTGCGGACCGACGCGATGACGTCGTCAACGACCTGTTCATAGACGGGCTTGCGGGGCATGGGACCACCTCTCGTCAGCCGGTCCAGAATCTCACCAGGCGCGACACGGTGTGAGCGGGACGGGCCGGCGGTGAACGAGCTGCCGGTGGGTCGCCGGGTCGCCCAGTGGCGGGTGCGGCGCAACATGACGCAACAGCAGTTCGCCGACCATCTCGGCAAGTCGAAGAGCTGGGTCGACAAGGTCGAGCGCGGGGTGCGCCGGCTGGAACAGGTGTCCAACCTCCGGATGGTCGCCGAGACGCTCCGCATCGACCTGGAGGTGCTGCTCGCCGGGTCGGCGGGGGAGTCGGCGCGACCGGAATCCGCCACCACCGGTGTCGACGCGGTGCTGGCGGCGCTGGCCCGCTACCACGTCGAGCCGCCGGCCCGGCCGGGCACGCCCTGGGCGACCTCGTCGACGACCGGTGACGACCCGTCGGCCGACCCGGCCCTGCTCGGGACGCTGCTGCTCCAGGCCGGCCTGGCCGCCGCCGGGCGGGGTGACGGCCGGGCCGCCCGGGATCTGCTCGACCGGGCCGGCCGGGCCGCCCGCGAAGCCGGGGTCGAGGGCGGCGGCGCGGCGGTCGAGGCCGCGCGGGTGGTCGCCGAGGCCGCCCTCGGCGAGGTCACGGCGGCGACGGTACGCCACGAGCGGCTGGTGGCCGGCGACGAGTGGCGGTGGCTGCCCCCGAGCACCGGGCCGCGTACCTGCTCGACGCCGCCCGTGCCTACGTGCTCGGCGGCAACCTGCTCCGCGCCGGCCGTCCGGTGCTGGAGGCGGAGCGCACCGCGCGCAGCGAGGTGCACGACCGCCCGGCGGTACGGCCCCTGGTCGCCGTGGTGGCCCGTTCCGCCGCCGCCCCGCCCGACCTGGCCCGCCTCGCCGCCACCCTCCGCGTCACCTGACCCGGCTAGCGGTCACCGTAGTGGTACCGGCAGGCGATGATCTCGACGTCGTCCTTGGTGATGCGGTACACCAACCGGTGTTCGCGATCGATCCGGCGGGACCAGAAGCCGGACAGCTCACCCCGCAGGGGCTCCGGCTTGCCGATGCCCTCGTATTCGTTGCGCATGACGTCCGCGATGAGGTCGTTGATGCGCTTGACCAGTTTGCGATCCGTGTGGCTGAGGTACTGGCTCCACGCCGTCGCGGTGAAGACCAGCCTCACGCGACGTCCCGTACGGTCGCCGGGTCGACCAGGTTCCGCTCGGCCGCGTCACCCTCGTCGAGCTCCGCGATCGATCGGCGCAGGGCCGCGGCGTTGCTCGGACTGCGCAGCAGGTACTCGGTCTCCTTCATCGACTCGTACTCCGCGAGCGGCACGATCACCACCGGCTCGTGACCCGACCGGGTGACCACCACTTCCTCCGCGTCGTTGATGACGCTGTCGAGCTCGGCGGCCAGGTTCTGCCGTAGCTGGGTGAAGTTCACGGTCCGCATGACCACCTCCGAGGTAAGTACAGAAAACTGTACCGGACCTCTCCCTATGCGCGCAGCGAGCGGTACAGCTCCAGGGTCTGGACGGCGATGGCGTCCCAGGAGAAGTGGTCGACGGCCCGCTGCCGGCCGGCGAGACCGAACGCCTCGGTGCGCTTCGGGTCGGCCAGCAACTCGTTGATCGTCGCGCCGAGGTCGGCGACGAAGCGGTCCGGGTCCAGCGGGTTGCCGCTGCCGTCGCCGGCCTGCTCGATCGGGACCAGGAGCCCGGTCTCACCGTCGGCGACCACCTCCGGGATGCCGCCGGTGGCGGTCGCCACCACCGCCGTCTCGCAGGCCATCGCCTCCAGGTTGACGATGCCCATCGGCTCGTAGACCGAGGGGCAGACGAAGACGGTGGCGTGGGTGAGCACCTGGATCACCTCGGGCTTGGGCAGCATCTCGGCCACCCAGACCACCCCGGACCGGTTGGCCCGCAGCTCGGTGACCAGCCTCTCCACTTCGGCGGCGATCTCCGGGGTGTCCGGGGCGCCGGCGAGCAGCACCAACTGGGTGTCGGCGGGCAGCTCGCGGGCGGCGCGCAGCAGGTAGGGCAAGCCCTTCTGCCGGGTGATCCGCCCCACGTACACCACGCTGGGGCGGGACGGGTCGATGCCGAGCCGGTCCAGCACGTCGGTGCCGTGGTCCGGGGCGTACTGGGCGGTGTCGATGCCGTTGTAGACCACCCGGACCCGGTCCGGGTTCACCGCCGGGTAGGCGGTCAGCACGTCCCGCCGCATCCCCGCGCTGACCGCGACGATCGCGTCGGCGGACTCCATGGCCGTCCGCTCGCACCAGGAGGAGAGCGCGTAGCCGCCGCCGAGTTGTTCGGCCTTCCACGGGCGCAGCGGCTCCAGGCTGTGCGCGGTCACCACGTGCGGCACCCCGTACAGCAGCTTCGCGGTGTGCCCGGCCAGGTTGGCGTACCAGGTGTGGCTGTGCACCACGTCGGTGCCGGCGCACCCGGCGGCCATCGCCAGGTCGACGCCCATGGTGCGCAGCGCGGCGTTCGCGCCGTCCAGGCCGGCCGGCTCGGGGTACGCGGTGACGCCCGGCTCGGCACGCTCCGCGCCGAAGCAGTGCACCCGGACGTCGGCGAGCCGGCGCAGCTCCCGGGCCAGGTACTCGACGTGCACCCCGGCGCCGCCGTAGACCTCCGGCGGGTACTCGCGGGTCAGCAGGTCCACGCGCAGCGGGGCGGAGTCGGTCATGCCCGGCACCCTAGTGCAGAATCCGGCCGCGCACCGGTCACGGAACTGCGCCCGTACGAGTGGTGAAGTCGCAGCGGTATGGATAGCGTCTGGTCATGGCTGCCAAGGTGCTCGCGATCGTCCTGGCCGGCGGAGAGGGCAAGCGCCTCATGCCGCTCACCGCGGACCGGGCCAAGCCGGCCGTCCCGTTCGGCGGGATGTACCGCATGGTCGATTTCGTCCTGTCCAATCTGGCGAACGCCGGCTTTCTCAAGATCGTCGTGCTGACCCAGTACAAATCCCACTCGCTGGACCGGCACATCACCAAGACCTGGCGGATGTCGACGCTGCTCGGCAACTACGTCACGCCGGTGCCGGCCCAGCAGCGCCGGGGCCCGTGGTGGTTCGCCGGCTCCGCCGACGCGATCTACCAGAGCTTCAACCTGATCAACGACGAGCAGCCGGACCACGTGATCGTCTTCGGTGCCGACCACATCTACCGGATGGACCCCCGGCAGATGGTCGACGACCACATCGCCTCCGGCGCGGCGGTCACCGTCGCCGGCATCCGCCAACCGCTGTCGATGGCCGACCAGTTCGGCGTGATCGAGGTCGGCGAGGACGGCAAGCGGATCCGGGCCTTCCGGGAGAAGCCCACCGACGCGGTCGGCCTGCCCGACGCCCCCGACCAGATCTACGCCTCGATGGGCAACTACGTCTTCTCCTCCAAGGCGCTCTGCGAGGCCGTGGAGCGCGATGCGGCCGACAAGACCAGCAAGCACGACATGGGCGGCAGCATCATCCCGATGCTGGTCGAGCGGGGCGAGGCCAACGTCTACGACTTCCAGGACAACGAGGTGCCCGGCAGCACCGACCGGGACCGGGGCTACTGGCGGGACGTGGGGACGCTCGACTCGTTCTACGACGCGCACATGGATCTGATCAACGTGCACCCGGTGTTCAACCTCTACAACTTCGACTGGCCCATCTACACCGACCAGCCGCCCTACCCGCCGGCGAAGTTCGTCCACCAGTGGGGCGAGCGGATCGGCCGGGCGGTCGGGTCGATGATCTCGCCCGGCGCGGTGGTCTCCGGTTCGCTGGTGGAGAACTCGGTCGTCTCGCCGAAGGTCAAGGTGCACTCCTGGGCGCACGTCGACGGCGCGGTGCTGATGGAGGGCGTCGAGATCGGCCGGCACGCGGTGGTGCGCAACGCCATCCTCGACAAGAACGTCTTCGTGCCCGAGGGCACCGAGATCGGCGTGGACCTGGAGAAGGACCGGCAGCGCTACACCGTCTCCGACAACGGCATCGTCGTCATCGGCAAGGGTCAGCGCGTCGAGCCCTGAGCCGGGTGTGACCCGGCCGACGCCGGGGAAGACAGCGCACCGACCCGTACCCCAAGGAGGTTTCCGCAGTGGCCCACCCCCGTGCCGGACAGCCCGCCGAGCCCGCCGACCTGGTCGACGTGCCCCGGCTGGTGACCGCCTACTACGCCGAGCACCCGGACCCGGACGACCCGGCGCAGCAGGTCTCCTTCGGCACCTCCGGCCACCGGGGGTCCAGCCTGCGCAACGCCTTCAACGAGGATCACATCCTCGCGGTCACCCAGGCGCTCTGCGACTACCGCCGGGAACAGGGTCTCACCGGTCCGCTCTTCCTCGCCCGGGACAGCCACGCGCTCTCCGCCCCCGCCGAGGTCAGCGCGTTGGAGGTGCTCGCCGCCAACGGGGTGACCGTGCTGCGGGACAGCCGCGACGGCTACACCCCCACCCCGGCGCTGTCGCACGCCGTGCTCACCCACAACCGGGGCCGCACCGACGGGCTCGCCGACGGCATCGTGATCACCCCGTCGCACAACCCGCCCGACGACGGCGGCTTCAAGTACAACCCGACCAACGGCGGGCCCGCCGACACCGACGTCACGACGTGGATCCAGGACCGGGCGAACGCGATCCTGGCCGCCGGGCTCAAGGAGGTCAGACGCATCCCGTACGCGCGGGCGCGCGCCGCCGACACCACCGGCACGTACGACTTCCTCGCCGGCTACGTCGACGACCTGCCGTCGGTGCTCGACATCGACGCGATCCGCGACGCCGGGGTGCGGATCGGCGCCGACCCGCTCGGCGGGGCCAGCGTCGCCTACTGGGGTGAGATCGCCGAGCGGCACCGGCTCGACCTCACCGTGATCAACCCGTTGGTGGACCCGACCTGGCGGTTCATGACCCTGGACGGGGACGGCAAGATCCGGATGGACTGCTCGTCGCCGAACGCGATGGCGTCGCTGATCGCCGCCCGGGACCGGTTCCAGGTCTCCACCGGCAACGACGCCGACGCCGACCGGCACGGGATCGTCACCCCCGACGGGGGCCTGCTCAACCCCAACCACTACCTGGCGGTGGCGATCGGCCACCTGTTCCGCACCCGGACGCGGTGGAGCCCGTCGGCGGCCGTCGGCAAGACCCTGGTCTCCTCCTCGATGATCGACCGGATCGCCGCCGACCTGGGCCGACCGCTGCTGGAGGTGCCGGTCGGCTTCAAGTGGTTCGTCCCCGGGCTGCTCGACGGCACTGTCGGCTTCGGCGGCGAGGAGAGCGCCGGGGCGTCGTTCCTGCGCCGCGACGGCAGCACCTGGACCACCGACAAGGACGGCATCCTGCTCTGCCTGCTCGCCGCCGAGATCATCGCCAGCACCGGCCGGACCCCGAGCGAGCACTACGCCGCGCTGACCGAACGCTTCGGCGCACCCGCGTACGCCCGGATCGACGCCCCGGCCAGCCGGGAGCAGAAGGCGGTGCTCGGCCGGCTCTCCCAGGAGCAGGTCACCGCCACCGAGCTGGCCGGTGAGCCGATCACCGCCACCCTGACCAGCGCCCCGGGCAACGGGGCGTCCATCGGCGGGCTGAAGGTGACCACCGAGTCGGGCTGGTTCGCGGCCCGGCCGTCCGGCACCGAGGACGTCTACAAGATCTATGCCGAGTCGTTCCAGGGGCCGGAGCACCTGGCCCAGCTTCAGCAGGAGGCGAAGGCCCTGGTCGACGCCGTGCTGGAGTAGTCCCGGAGGTTGCCCTGCGCCCCGTCCGGCCACCGGGCGGGGCGCACGCCGTGCTGCCCCCGGCCCCCCGGAGTTTCCGCTCCGGGGCGTTTCGTGATCTCGACTCGATCGTTGCCCATGAGGCGACCGAAAACGGGATGAGGGGGGCGGACGATGACCTGGTCCAGGGCGGTCTCCAACCCTGGTTCCGAGATCGGTGTCGTCGAGCCCCGGGCAGCCCGTCCGGCCCGTGCAGCGTCGTCGGGACGTCAGCGGGAACTGGTCGGCCAGCTGCTGCGCTGCTATCCCGTCAGCTTCCTGGTGCTCGCCCCGTACGCGCTGCTGATCCTGCCGATGGCGGTGGTCAATGACAATCCGCGCACCGGCTTCATCATGTTCCTGGTGGGCCTGGCGTTGCTGGGCACCGTCACCGTGGAGACGTTCTGCCTGCTCCTCGGGCGGCCCGATCCGCAGTGGCGGCGCGGCATGCGCCAGGCGACCGCCCGGCACCCCGGGATCTATCCGGTGGCCCGCCTGGTCGTGCTGATCAGCATCGGGGCCGAACTGCTGGGGGCGCACCTCGGAGAGGGGAACCTCGTCGCGCAGATCTCCGGGGAGACGGCCGACACGCCGATGGTGGCGGTGACCAAGTTGTTCTCCGGTTGGGCGGCGCTCGGGTTCGCGCTGCTGGTCGCCAGCCACCTCGGCGGTTACCTGTCCAAGGCGAAGCTGTGCGCCTGGCTGGGCGCGCTCGTCGTCAGCAAGGCTGTCGTCACCGTGCTGACCGCCCTCACGGCGCCACTGATCGCCTTCGTCTTCTTCGCGGTCACCGCCGGGGTGGTCTGCGGCGTGTTCCGGTTGCGGTACCTGATGGTCGGCACGCTGATGCTGGTGCTGCTGTGGCCGGCCATGTTCGACTACCGCAACGGGTTACGGGAGGACCAGGGCGTCGCGGTGGACGACGCGGTCACCGCGACGGACCGGATGCGCCTGGACCGGCAACTGACTGTCGTCTCGGAGACGGAGGTTCCCGTCGACCTCGGTCAGCCCGAGGGCGTCGACTACCTCAGGTACGGTCTGGTGCCACGGATCCTGGACCCCGACCGGCCGGCTCTGACGACCGGACAACAGATCAACCAGTACCTCGGCGGTAGCCGGACGTCGGCCTCCAACTTCCTGTTGCTGGGCAACATGTGGTTCTTCGACGGTCCCGACGGGGTGGTGGCCGTGCACGCCTTCTGGGCCGGGTTCGTGGCGCTGTTGATGCGCTGGCGGGGCCGGCCCGGCCCGGCCCGGTTGAGTCTGGTCTGTCTGGTGTTCTCCGACGCGTTGCTGTGGTCCGGCACCTATCCCGACTCGATGATCGGGTTCGTGCAACACGTGGTGTCGGCGATGGCGGTCTTCTCTCTGCTGTGGTTGGCCCGCAGCTTCCCCGCCCGGGCGCGCGCATGACCCGTCCGGGGTGTGGTGCCCGGGTGGAACGTCAGCGGGAGTTCGTCGGCAGGCTGCTGCGGTGCTATCCCGTCAGCTTCCTCGTGCTCGCCCCGTCCGCGGTGTTCCTCGTGTCCTCCGGGCGCCCCGATCCGCAGTGGCGGCAGGGCATGCGACACGCGACCGCCCGGTACCCCCGGCGGGACGGCCCGGTGCCGCTGCCGGTGGGTGCCGCCCGGTGACCGTTCGGGCCCGCTCCCGCGTCGGTCGTAGCGACGCCCCGGCTGTCCCCCGCAGCGGTGGTCGGGCCGTGCTCGCCCTGCTCGTCGGGGGGTTGTCCAGCGGCGGCAACCTACTGGTGGCGATCACTGTCACCCGGCTGGAGTCGATCGGCGGGGTGGGCGAGTTCGCCCTGGCCTTCTCGTTCTACGTTCTCGGCTCCGGGCTGGTCCGCAGCATGGTGACCGATGCCGTCCTGGCGGCGGGGACGGGCGTCACCTCCGCCGCCCGGCGGGTCACCCTGCTCGGCACGGTCTGCGGCGCCGTGCTCGGTGCCGCCGGTGCGGGGTACGGCTCGCCCTATCTGGTGTGTGTGGGCCTCGCCCTGCCGGGTCTGGTGCTCTACGACTACACCAAGGCGATCGCCGTCGGTGTCGGCACCCCGTCGGGGGCGCTGGTGCAGGAGGCCACCTGGGCGGCGGTCACCGGTGGTGCCGCGCTGGCCGGCCTGCTCCGGTGGGTCGACGCGCCGTCCGTGGTCGGCGTCTGGGCGCTCGGTGGGGGGCTGATCGGCGTGGTCGTCGGGGTCCGGCGCGGCTATGCCCTGCGACCCGGCTGGCGCGTCGGCCGGGTGGAGAGCCGCGTCGCGGTGGGGTTCGGCACGCAGTTCCTGCTGACCACCGGATCGGCGCAGTTGTCGCTGAGCGCGGTGGCCGCCTTCGCGGGCACCTCGGTGGTCGGGGCGTTGAGCGCCGGAAGGACGCTGCTGGGGCCGGTGAACCTGGTGCTGTCCACCGCCGCCACGTTGACCCTGCCGTACCTGGCCCGCAGCCGTACCGAGTCCCGGGCGGTGCGGTCCCGGGCGGCCGTTCGGGTCTCGCTGCTCGTGGCTGCCGGCATCCTGCCGATGACGGCTGCGGTCGCCCTCCTGCCCGACGCGGTCGGCAGAACGCTGCTCGGCGGCAACTGGGACCTGGCCCGCAGCCTGCTGGTGCTGCTGGCGCTGGAGAGCCTATTCGCGGTGCCGGCTGCCGTCGGCTTCGCCGGGCTGCGGGTGGAGCAGGCGAACCGGCGGGCGATTCTGCTCGGCATCCTGCTGGGCGGATTGCGGGTGCCCGTGGTCGTCGGCGCGGCGGTGCTGTTCGGGGCCACCGGCGCGGCCGGTGCGCTCGCGGCGCTCGCTCTGGTCAGCGCGGTCGCCTGGGCTGGCAGCTACCTGCTGCTGCTGCGGCACCGTGCGGCGCACCGCGCGCCGGCACACCGCCGGCTCGACCCGGTCCCGCCCGGCGGGTGAGCCGGGGCGGGACCGTCCGGCGGGTGAGCCGGGCGCGGGCCGACGGGCGGGCCGCAGGGGGCCGGCCGACCGGTCAGGCGACGGTCGACAGGGCGGTGCGGACGCGCTCCACCACCGCCTTGACCCCCGCTTCGGTCAGCTCCGGATAGGTGGGCAGGTTGATGCCGCGCCTGCTCAGGTCGACGGTCACCGGGCAGTGCGCGCCCGGATCACGGTGCGCCGGCAGGTCGGGGATCGGCACGAAGAAGGGCCGGGTCTCCACGCCGAGCCGGTCGAGCGCCCGGCCCACCGCGTCCCGGGAGATGGCATCCCCTTCGGGCCCGACCAGGAAGGCGGCCATCCACGGTGCGCGGCGGACGCCGGCGACCACCGGCTGTGCCGACAGCGCCGGCTCGTCGGCCAGCTGCGCCTCGTAGCCGGCGATCACCGCGTCCCGCCGGGCGATGATCTCGTCGGCCCGGTCGAGCTGGGCGCAGAGCAGCGCGGCGGACAGGTTGGTCATCCGGTAGTTGTAGCCCAGCACCGGGAAGTAGTACCGCCGCCGCGGGTCCATGCCCTGGTTGCGCAACAGGCGCATCCGGTCGGCCAGCGCCTCGTCGGACGTGGTCACACAGCCGCCCTCACCTGCGGTGATCACCTTGTTGCCAAAGAACGAGAAGGTGGTGGCGTCGGCCAGCGAACCGGTCGGGTGCCCGTCGACAGTGGCCCCGAAGGACTCCGCCGCGTCGGCCACCAGGAGCAGGCCGTGCCGGTGGCACAGCGCGCGCAGGGCGGGATAGTCGGCGGGGTGGCCGTACAGGTCGACGGCGATGACCGCCCGGGTGCGTGGCCCGATCGCGGCCTGGACCGCGGCGGGGTCGACGCACCAGCTCTGCGGCAGTACGTCCACACAGACGGCGCGTGCCCCGCAGTACGCGACGGCGTTGGCGGTGGCCACGTAGGTCAGCGCGGGGACGATGACCTCGTCGCCCGGACCGATCCCGGCGGCGGCCAGGACCAGGTGCAGGGCGACCGTGCCGTTCGTCGTCGCCACCGCCGTCCCGGTGGCGCACCGCCGGGCGAAACGGTCCTCGAAGTCGTTGAGGTAGGGGCCCTGGGAGGATACCCATCCGCTCCTGAGGGCATCGAGAACGTACCGTTCCTCCAGGTCGGAGAGGCTCGGTCGGGCTACCGGATAGCGGTCGTCCCCCATGCTCACGGTGCTTCCTCCCTGGTGAGTTCGGCGGCGAACGTGGATCTGGGCATCGGTCCCGGTCGTCCCTGCGCCACCCATCGCAGCACGTCGAGGTAGTCGCCACCGGTCGCCGTCCAGGTGCGGGCGGCCAACCGGCCGTTGGCGTGCCGGGCGGCGGTGGCGTAGTGCGCCCGGTCGGCCAGCAGCCGCTGGACCGCCTCGGCGAGGGACGCCGGGTCCGTGGCCCGGAAGACCGCCGCCTCGGCGCCGGTGAACTCCAGTTGCGCCAGCAGTGGCTCGGCGTCGGCGCAGGCGACGGGCAACCCCCAGCTGAACGCCTCCAGCATCGCCCCGCTCGCCGCCTCCCAGAGCGACGGGATCACCACGGCGTCGGCGCGGGCGTAGAGGGCGTTCAACTCGTCGAGGGTGACGAACCCGGGGAAGGACACCCGGCCCCGCAGGTCGGGGAGCGCGGCGCGGGCGAGCAGGCGACTGGCCTCGGGCTCGACCAGCGGGCCGGGACAGACCAGCCGGCACTGCGGGAGCGACGCCATCGCCTCCAGCAGCGTCGCGTGGTTCTTGTGGGCCGCGGTGGAGGACGGGTAGACCAGCAGGCCCGGTTCCGGTCGCGCGGCGGCGCGGGCGGGCGCGGGCTGGAACGTCGGGGTCGGGATGAGCGCGGTCCGCTCCGCCGCCTCGGGAAACAACCGCAGGGTCTCCCGGTACGGGTGCGGCCAGGTGACCACGAGGGCGGACGCGCGGGCCACGTTCTCCCGGACCACGGCGGCGAAGCCGGGGGCGTGGAAGGCGGCGTGCAGGTGTCGCAGGTCATGCACGACGACGACCGACGGGCCGGGCCCGATCGGGGCGCTGTGGAACGGGTGCAGCGTGACGTCCGATCCACGCTGCCGGGGGACCGAGCGCTGCCGGACCACGTTGACCGCCCTGCGGACGGCGAGCGAGTCGCGGACCCGCGTCGGTGTCCAGCGGCGCAACAGTTGCCCGGGGGTGGTGTCCGAACGCAGTGGCTGGGCTACCTCGGCCCACCCGACCTGATCGGCGGGCACCTGGTCACGCCATTGGTCGAGGGTGCCCCGCAGGACGTTCACCCGCAGGTCGTGGGAGGGGTCGGCGGCCATGCCGGTCAGCAGGCCGTAGGTGAAGGCTTCGACCCCGGCGGCGTGGCCGGGACGGATCGGGGTGGCCTCGACGGTGATCCTCATCGGTCCACCCGCACGAGGCGTCCCATCCGCTCGTCCTCCAGGAGTTGTCGGTCGGCGTCCACCATCACCCGTACCAGGTCGCCGAACAGGGTCTTCGGCGCCCAGCCCAGCTGCCGCCGGGCCTTGCTGAAGTCGCCGATGAGCGCGTCGACCTCGGCGGGCCGGAAGTAGGCGGGGTCGATCTCCACATACCGCTGCCAGTCGAGCCCGACCCGGTCGAAGGCGGCCTGGACGAATTCGCGGACGGAGTGTCCCTCGCCGGTGGCCACCACGTAGTCCTGCGGGGTGTCCTGCTGCAGGGCAAGCCACATCGCCTCGACGTACTCCGGGGCGTAACCCCAGTCCCGGACCGCGTCGAGGTTGCCCAGGTAGAGCTTGTCCTGGATGCCGGCCTCGATCCTGGCCACCGCGCGAGTGATCTTGCGGGTCACGAAGTTCTCGCCCCGCCGGGGGCTCTCGTGGTTGAACAGGATGCCGTTGACGCAGAACATGTCCCACGACTCGCGGTAGTTGACCGCCGACCAGAAGGCGTAGACCTTGGCGCACGCGTACGGGCTGCGGGGGTGGAACGGGGTCTCCTCGCGCTGCGGGGGCGGGGTGGAGCCGAACATCTCCGAGGAGGACGCCTGGTAGAAGCGGCAGCCGATGTCGGCCGCCCGCGCCGCCTCCAGCATCCGCAGGGCGCCCAGCCCGGTGACGTCCGCGGTGTAGCCCGGGATGTCGAAGGAGACGCGGACATGGCTCTGCGCGCCGAGGTTGTAGATCTCGTCAGGCCGGATGTCCCGGATCAGCGAGGTCAACGAGGCCGGGTCGGACAGGTCGCTGTAATGGAGGAAAAGGCGTGCGTCGCCACTGCGGGGATGCACATCGACGCCGTCGATCCGCTCGGTGTTGAACGAAGACGATCTTCTTTTTATCCCGTGCACCGTGTATCCCTTGTCGAGCAGGAACTCCGCCAGGTAGCTGCCGTCCTGGCCGGTGGTGCCGGATATGAGTGCCACTCGCGACATGGAGGTCCTCTCGTGCTGTGCCAGAGACTTTTTCCGCGACATCCTTATACCCTCATCCGGGCGGCCGGCCACCATTCCTCGGCCCGTGGCGGCGAATTGCATAAAATTGCGAGGCGCGGTCACTGAATGGCCGTTCGCTCGTTGGCCCACTCAGTTCCACCTCTTGAGCGAGGAGCGAGGATGGCCAGCGACACCACCCCCGCGGCGGACGTCAGAACACGGTTGGCGAGTGTCGACCGGGGGAAGTTCCGGGTCCTGGTCACGGCGAGCTACTTCAGCCCCGGCTGGCGGGCCGGAGGCCCGGTCCGCTCCATCTCCGACGTGCTCGACACGGCCAGCGCCGACGTCTCGACGACCCTGCTGACCCGGGACCGTGACCTCGGCGCCAGCGATCCCTACGCCGGGCTCTCCGGCACCTGGGTACGACGTGGCCGGACGCGCATCTTCTACCTCGGTGTCCGACACCCGGCGCACTGGCGGACGCTCTGGCGTTCCCTGCGGGCGGTGCGATTCGACCTGCTCTACGTGAACAGCGTCTGGTCGACCTTCTCGATCCTGCCCATCGTCGCGGCCCGGCTCGGCCTGCTGCGGGTGGATCGCATCCTGGTGGCTCCACGGGGCGAGTTCGGTGCCGCCGCTCTCGGCCTGCACCGGGCCCGTAAGCGGATGTTCCTGGCCGGCTGGCGATGGATGCTGCGGGGGCCCAGGGTGCTGTGGCACGCCAGTACGCCGCTGGAGGCCGTCGACATCCGACGGGCGCTGCCCCGGGCCCGGATCGGTGTCGTCGCGATCGCCAGTGGCCCGGAGCCGCGTCGCGCGCCGGCCGAGTTGCCGGCGACCGACCACGCACGACTGGTCTTCATCGGACGGATCTCCCCGATAAAGAACCTGGACCTGCTGATCGCCGCGCTCGCCCAGGTGCGGGCGCAGGTGCGGCTGGACATCTACGGCCCGCTGGAGGACTCGAAGTACTGGCAGCGCTGTGTGGAGCTGCGAGCGGCCCTGCCGGACCCGTCCGTGGTCAGCTACCGGGGAGAGCTGCGCCCCGAGCAGGTCGGCGAGACCTTCTCCCGGTACGACGCGTTCGTCCTGCCGACCCGGGGTGAGAACTTCGGCAACGCCATCGCGGAGAGCCTGGCGGCGTGCTGCCCGGTGATCTGCTCGGACCGGACACCGTGGACGACCGTGTTGCGCGACGGTGGCGGGCAGGTCCTCACCGAGTTGACCCCGGCGGCATTGGGTGCACTGGTCACCCAGCTCGCCACCGCCTCGCCCGCGCAGCGGCAGGCGGCCCGGGCGGCGGCGGGGGCCGCCTACCGCCGGTGGCGGGCGCGCCGGCCGCGGATCAGTGTTCTCGACCAGGCACGGCAGACGATCACCGACCCGGTGCGCCGGGTGCCCCCACAGGGCCGGTCGTCGTGAGACCGACCCGACCGCCCGCCGGGCGGTGCCCCCAATCCCACCATCGGCTACGAGGAGGCGTCCAGTGACCCGGGTGATGACCGTCGTCGGGACCAGGCCGGAGATCATCCGTCTGGCCCGGGTGATCGACATGTTGGACCGGACCGTGGAGCACACCCTGGTGCACACGGGACAGAACTGGGATCCCGCACTGTCCGACATCTTCTTCACCGAGTTGGGTGTCCGGTCCCCGGACCGCTTCCTGCGGGCCGACACCCGGTCGCTCGGCAGCCTGCTCGGTGCCGTGCTGGTCGGCACCGAGCAGGCGATCGGTGAGCTGCGTCCGGACGCGCTGCTGGTGCTCGGCGACACCAACAGCGCCATCTCGGCGTTGATGGCGCGACGGATGAAGGTTCCCGTCTACCACATGGAGGCGGGCAACCGCTGCTTCGACCTCAACGTCCCGGAGGAGACCAACCGCCAGCTGGTCGACCACGTCGCCGACTTCAACCTGGTCTACTCCGAGCACGCCCGGCGCAACCTGCTCGCCGAGGGCCTGCACCCCCGCCGGATCCTGCACACCGGGTCCCCCATGCGGGAGGTGCTCGACCACTACCGGCCGCAGATCGAACGGTCCGCCATCCTGGCGCAGCTCGAACTCGAACCGGGCGGCTACTTCGTCGTCAGCGCCCACCGCGAGGAGAACGTCGACCACCCGGACCGACTCCGCCGGCTGCTGGACTGCCTCTGCGCCGTCCGCGACGAGTGGCGACTGCCGCTGCTGGTCTCCACCCACCCGCGCACCCGCAAGCGCCTGGAGTCGCTCGCCGTCGACGGCACGCTCCTGGACGGCATCACCTTCCACGAGCCGTTCGGCTTCTTCGACTACGTCACCCTGCAACAGCACGCCCGGTGCACGCTGTCCGACAGCGGCACCGTCAGCGAGGAGGCGGCGATTCTCGGGTTTGCGGCGGTGACCCTGCGCGAGTCCATCGAGCGCCCCGAGGCGCTGGACTGCGGGGCGATCGTGATGACGGGTCTGGACCCGGCCGGGGTGGTGGAGGGCGTGCGGGTGGTGGTGGCCCAGGTGGCGGCCGGCCCGGTCGCCTGCCCGCTCGACTACCAGGTCCCGGACACGTCACGCCGGGTGGTCGACTTCATCCTCTCGACCGTGCGCCGGCATCACGACTGGGCGGGCATCCGCCGCTGACCGGCTGACCGGCCGGGCCGGCACGCCCGTGACCACCCTGCCCGCCGGGACGTCCCGGGTCACACAGGCGCCCGCCCCCACGATGGCGTCCCGGCCGACCGTCAGCCTCGGCAGGACGGCGGCGGTGGTGCCCACCATGACGCCGTCGCCCAGGCGGCAGTAGCCGGAGACCGCCGCGAGCGGGTTGACCGAGACATGGTCACCCAGGACGGCGTCATGGCCCACGGTGCAGTTCTGGTTGAGGTGTACATGGCGGCCCAGCGCCACGTTCGTCGTCACCCTGGCACCGCCGGCGGCGAACAGGCCCTCCTGGAAGACGCAGTCCGGGCCGATCTCGGCGGCCGGATGCACCACGGTGGCGGCGGGCAGGCCGTACCGGGCGAGCACCTGGTCGGTCTCGCGGCGCAGCTGCGGGTGTCCCACGCCCAGCGCCACCCGGGTGGTGGACGGCTGCCCGGCCAGCCAGCGGGTCGGCCCGAGGAACGGAACACCGAGCCGACGCACGAGTTCCACATTGGGCTCGGTGGGGTGGTCGTCGACGAAGCCGAGCACCCGCCACCTGGTCCCGTCGACCGGCCGGGCGTTCAGCAATCGAATAACGCCGTATATCTCACGGCCCATCCCGCCCACACCTACGATTACCACGTCGGTAGTCAACCGTTGCTCCCTCGGCCACGGAGAACGCCGGTCGCTCTCCGTCATCTGGACCCCCTCGCGGCACCGACGGCGCCGGTCAGGCAGCGGCGGGGGCCGGTGTCCGTGGGCCGCGAGCGCACGGTACGGGCCGCGCCCGGCGGACTCCGACGCCCTCCTCACTGTCATTGCGTTCCGATACTCAGGTGGAGTGCCGATCTGCGGACGGCACGGTGAAGGTGGGCCCGATGGTAAAGCCGACAGGAACCCGTCCCCCCGACGATGCTGCGGTGTCGTCGAAGCGGGCGGTCCGGTCCGCCGACACCGCGCGCAACTACCGGGTGGTGGCGACCGCAGGTGTGTTCGAGCCGGGCTTCCGTGGTGGTGGCCCGATCCGTTCCCTGCGGTTCATCCTGGACACCCTGCCGGGGGACCTCGACGTCACCCTGATCACCCGGGACCGGGATCTCCACTCGCCAGCACCCTACCCCGGGCTGTCCGGACGGTTGCTGCGGCGCGACGACCGCTCCGCCGTGTTCTACCTGGACCCCCGGGCACCGCGGCACTGGGTCCGACTGATCCGGCACGTCCGCTCCCGCCCGATCGACCTGCTCTACGTCAACAGCATCTGGTCGCTGTTCTCGGTGCTGTCGATCCTGGTGGTGGCGCTGCGCCTGGTGCGTGTCGGGGCCATCCTGGTCGCCCCGCGCGGTGAGCTGTCGCCCGGCGCCCTCGCGATCAGGACCGCCAAGAAGCGGCTCTTCCTGGCGGTGTGGGCACCGCTGCTGCGCCGGTTGCGGGTGCGCTGGCAGGCGTGCAGCGGTCTGGAGGAGAAGCAGATCCGGGCGAACATGCCGTGGGCGCAGGTGATGGTGAACGGCAACGAGAGCCCGATCCCGGAGCACCCGGCGCCGCCGGCCCGCGCGCACGACGGGCCGCTGCGGTTGGTCTTCGTCGGCCGGATCTCGCCGATGAAGAACCTGTCCACGGCCCTGGAGGCGGTGGCCGGCACCACCCGACCGATGGAGTTCGACATCTTCGGACCGCCGGAGGACCCGCACTACTGGTCGCGATGCCAGCGGATCATCACGGCCATGCCGGGCCACGTCCGGGTCCGCTACCTCGGCGAACTCGCGGCGGCGGACGTCATGCCGACGTTCAGCCGGTACGACGCCTTCCTCTTCCCCACCCTCGGCGAGAACTTCGGTCACGTGATCCTGGAGAGCCTGGCCTCCGGCTGCCCGGTCGTCTGTTCGGACAACACGCCGTTCAGTGAGCTGATCGCCGACACCGGCGGGCTGGTGGTGCGGCCGGCGACGGCGGCCGGCCTCAGCCGGGCTCTCGACCTGCTCGCCGCCCGGTCGCCCGAGGAGCGGGCCGAGGCGAAGGGCACCGCCGGACGGCGGTACCGGCACTGGCGGCAACGCCACCGGGAACCGAACGTGCTGGCGCATGCCCGCCAGTTCTGTCGCTGATCCAGGCCGGGGCGGAACCGGCGTCACCCTGGCCGGACCCGACTCGTTTCCCCATTGACCGGGCCCGCCTGCCCGGTCCGGTGGTCCGTAGCCGTCCCCTGCGATCGAGGACAGTCAGTGCCCAGTCGTGTTCGTACGATGGCCCGGCGGGTGCGGGACCATCTGGCCGCGTCCCGTGACCCCGAGGCGTTCGTCCGGTCCCTGGGGGTCAACCTGACCGGTCGGGTCAGGTTCTACGGGGTCAACCGGGCGATGTTCGGCTCGGAGCCGTGGCTGATCACCATCGGCGACAACGTCTACATCACCTCCGAGGTGCAGTTCGTCACCCACGACGGTGGCACGTTGATCCTGCGCAAGGACCATCCCGACCTCGACTGGACCGCGCCGATCACCATCGGCGACGACGTCTACATCGGCATGCGGGCGATGATCCTGGCCGGCGTCACCATCGGCAACCGGTGCGTCATCGGGGCCGGTTCGATCGTGACCCGGGACATCCCGGACAACACCGTGGCGGCCGGGGTGCCGGCGCGGCCGGTGCGCACCACCGACGAGTACCTCGAACGGCTGCTGGCCAAGTCGCTGGGCATCGGGCACCTGCCCGTCCCGGCCAAACACGCGGCGATGAAGCGGATCTACGGCGTCACGACCGGCTGACGCCCGCCGGGACACGACGCCCGCCGGTGCGGTCCCGCCGGGGCACGGGCCACCGGGTCAGGCCCGCCGGGGCCACCGGGTCAGGCCCGCCGGTACGCCACCTGCGGCGGCGGGAACTGGTGGACTCCGGTGATCGTGATCGCGCCCAGCGCCCCGGTCACCCCGGTCACCTCGTAGCCGAACCGGTCCCCGGTCATCGCCGCCGCGCCGGCACCGAGGTTCAGCGTGGTGGCGGCACCGACGCCGCTGGCCCGTACGGCGGGCGGCGTGGTGCCGCTGGCCTGCCAGACGTGCGCGTACCAGTGCCAACCGGCGGGCAGCACCACGGCAGCGCCCAGCACGGACTCCCACACCCCGACCGAGGTGACGGCGACGGTGCCGAAATCGGCGATCGGGCCGAGGACGGCGGGACGTCCGGTGGCCGGATCGTGGGCGTACACGCCGTGCCGCAGGACGCCGGTGCCCGCTGCGGTGAACTCCAGGCAGACCCGGTCGACCGGGGTCGGTTCGGCCAGGAAGACCGGGTGCAGCAGGAGCCGCTGGTAGGTGCCGGTGCAGGTGCGGCTCAGGGTCGGGCCGGACCGGACGAGGAAGTAACTGCCGCGGGGTCCGGTCGCCCCCGGTAGCGGTCCCGATGCGGCCTGGTCGGGTTCCGCGCGCCACGTCCCGTACCCGGGGGAGACCGGCACGTGGTACGGGATGCCGTCGACGGTGACCCGGTCCGGCACGTCGAGGTTCGTCGGGCCGACCGGGACCAGCAGCCGGTGGAACAGCTGCGGCGCCGCCATCTCGGCCTGCGCCACGGTGCCGACCCGTTCGATCACCACGAAGTCCTGGCCATCGGCGGACACCACGATCTCGGTGGCGGTCGACGGCGGCGTCAGGTAGCGGCGGTAGGCGGTGCCGGTCACCGACTCACCGGCGGCCAGGGTACGGCCCCAGACCAGTTGCGGGTAGTTCTTCTTCAGGCTGGAGCTGATGAACCAGCCCTTGGCCGTGGTGTAACGGACCCGGATCTCGGGCGTCCCGTCCGCGACCGGCAGCAGTCCGACGGCGATGCCCCACTGTTGGACACCCCCGCCGCTGACCACCCACTGGGTCATGCTGCTCGCCGGCATCAGCCGGTTCCGCAGTGTCGCCGGGGTGAAGTCGGTGAGCGCCGTCAGGGTGTCGATGTTCGCCCAGACGGACCAGTTCAGGCCGCCGGCCACCCCCACGTTCGGCATGAACTGCCGACGGGTGCCGCCGGCCACCGGGGTCAACGGCCCGCACTGGGTGACCCCCGCGTTGAGGGTGAACCGGCTCAGGGCGGTGACCGTCTGCGCGACGATCAGGCTGCCACCGGGCGACCAGCGGTAGACGTTCGAGATCCGGCACAGGGACGGGATCCTCGGCATGATCGTGGCGATCGGGGTGCCGATGTTCGCCCTGGCCGTGTCGATCATCCCCTGGTAGGTGGGGATGACGTAGGACTCCCGGATCACCAGTTCCTGCCCGGTCGACCGGCTGCCGGGCACCGGCCGGCCGTCGAGTTCGACGGCCACCGTGTGGGAGTGGGTGGCCGGGCGGATCTGCACGTCCGGGGTGAGGCCGGTGATCGGCACGGTGGTCCGGTTGGTCGCCCCCGAGACGTGGGTGAGCGGCGCCGTCGGCCTGACCCGGGCACCCTGGGCGATGCCGTCCACGATCGTGTACGGGTTACCGAACAGCAGGCTGCTGGTGCTGGTGATGGCGAGCAGGGTGAAGATGCGGCTGCCGTCGCTCCACTGCGAACCCACGTCGGCGGTCGTCTTGCCGTGGTTGGCCACGGCGATCTGGTTGCCGACGTTGTAGCCGTGGTTGCCGCCGACGTACGACCAGCCGGTGTTGATCGGGCAGTTGTCGTCCGAGGTGTCGTGGATCCTGGTGCCGACGGTGGACATGACCGGCCACACCTGGGCGTCGGTCGCGGTCGAGGGCACGAGGCTCACCTGGGGCAGACCGGAGTGCCACAGGCCGACCATGCTCTCCGCGTACGCCAGGTTGACGGGCATGACCACGTCCCGGGTGGCGTCGATCCGCGATCTGACGGACATCAGGGCGTTGGACCGGTAGACGATCAGCTCAGCCATCCTCCACACCTCCGGTGTTGACCCGACGATGCTGTCACTGTGCGCGTTTGTGCAGCTGGCGGCGGTTGTCGGTCGGCTCCCGGACAGCACCAACGGCCGTTCGGTGGACCCCGGCCGGGCTGCGGCGATGGCAACTGCGAACTTTGTCCTTAATGGGATGATGTGACCGATTCTGCCGTAATGTGCTGCACACCTGCTCAATGAACAGGTGACGTGCGTACTCGGGGGGTTTGTTCATGCGCATCCTGATCACTGGTGGGGCCGGCTTCATCGGTGCCAACCTGGCCCGCGCCGCCCTGTGCGAGCCGGCCGTCAAGGAGGTCAGCGTCCTGGACGACCTCTCGGTCGGGCTGCGGGGCAACCTCGACGGGCTGGACGTCGATCTCGTCGAGGGGTCGATCCTGGACCCGGCCGCCCTGGACACGGCGATGGCGGGCCGGGAGGCGGTGGTCCATCTGGCCGCCCTGCCCAGCGTGCCCCGCTCGCTGCGCGACCCGCTGGCCTCCCACCACGCGAACGCCACCGGCACGTTGATGGTGCTGGAGGCGGCCCGACGGCACGACGTCGGGCACGTGCTCGTCGCCTCCTCCTCGTCGGTGTACGGCATGAACCCGGCGCTGCCCAAGGCGGAGCTGACCTGGACCCGTCCGATGAGCCCCTACGCGGCCAGCAAGCTCGCCACCGAGGCGTACGCCCTGGCGCACCAGGCGTCGTTCGGGCTGCCCACGCTGGCCTTCCGGTTCTTCAACGTCTTCGGCCCCGGGCAGCGGCACGACCACGCGTACGCGGCCGTCATCCCCCGGTTCACCCACGCCGCCCTGCGCGGCGAGCCGGTGGTGGTGCACGGCGACGGCACCCAGTCCCGCGACTTCACCTATGTCGGCACGGTCTGCGACGTCATCCTCGACGCGCTCCGCCGCCGGGTGCACCACCCGCATCCGGTCAACCTCGCCTTCGGGGCGCGGGTCAGCCTGCTCCAGGTGCTCGACGAGTTGGAGGAGCTGTTCGGGCGGCCGATCGACCGGGAGCACGCGCCGCCACGTACCGGTGACGTCCCACACTCGCTGGCGGACAACACCACCCTGCGGCACCTGTTCCCGGACGTCACCCCCGTCGACCGGGTGCAGGGGCTGCGGGCGACGGGCGAGTGGATGGCCGAGCGGCTGGGCGTCGTCCCTGCCCCACTCCGGTGATCCGGGCCGTGGGCCGGGCCGCCTCCGAGGCGGTCGCCGCCAGGCTCCCTACTGCCGGGCCGGTCGCTGCCGGGCCGCCTGCTGCCGGGGTCGCTGCGGGGTCGCCTGCTGCCGGGCCGGTCGGCGCCGGGCCGCCGGTTGCCGGGTCGATCCCTGCCGGGCTCACAGCTGCCCGGGCCACGGTTGCCGCCGGGGCGACGGTCGTTGCCGCGCCGCCGGTCGGCACGACGGTCGCCTCCCCGGTCCCGACGTCCGATGCGGCATCGACGTCCGGCCCGCCGTCGGGGCCCAGTCGGGACCGCACGGTCACGGTCGGCATCGCCACCGCGATGGTGGCCAAGGGGGTCGGCCTGGCCGCGCCGCTGGTCATCACGCCCGCCTGTTTCCGGTATCTCGGCGACCAGCGGTACGGCCTGTGGATGGCGATCACCGCGCTCACCGGGATGGCCTGGTTCGCCGATCTGGGGCTGGGCAACGGGCTGCTCACCCGGCTCGGTCAGCTGGCCGACGACCCCCGCCAACAGGCCCGGGAGATCTCCGGGGCCTTCGCCACCCTCGGCGTGGTCGCGGTGCTGCTGCTGGCGGCACTCGTGGTGGTCACCCCGGTGGTGCCCTGGGTGGACCTGTTCGCCGTCCGCGACCCGACCGTCGCCGCGCAGACCGGCACCCTGGTCCTGATCTGCTTCGGCGCCTTCGCGGTCAACATCCCGCTCTCGCTGATCCAGCGGATCCAGTACGCCCGCGGTCAGATGGTGCAGAGCAGCGTGTGGCAGTCGGCCGGTGCGCTGGCTGCCATGGCCGTCGTGCTGGTCGCCATCGCCGCCGACTGGGGACCGTTGGTGGTCGTCGGCGGCGCGGTGCTGGCCGTGCCGGTGACCAACCTGCTCAACACGGTGACCTACTTCTGGTCCGCCGGGCCCGCCGACCGGCCGAAGCCGCGACTCGTGCACCGGGAGACCGTCGTCGGCCTGCTCCGGCTGGGCCTGCAGTTCTTCGCGCTCACCATGATGTCGTCGATCGCGCTGAACGTGGACAACCCACTGGTCGCGAACGTCCTGGGACTGACGGTGGCGGCGCACTACGCGGTCGTGGGAAAGCTGTTCGGGGTCCTGTGGATCTTCGTCGGACTGGTGGGCATGACGGTCTGGCCGGTCAACGGCGCCGCCCTGGCGCGGGGCGAGGTGGCCTGGGTACGCCGTAACACCCGGCGCATGATGGCGCTCTACGGCGTGATCGTGGGAGCGGTCGGGCTGCTGCTGGTCGGCTACGGCCACCGGCTGATCGAACTCTGGGTCGGCACCGTCGACCGGTCGACCATCCGGCTCCCGGTCCTCGTCGGGCTGGCGGGCTGGTCCCTGCTGGTGGCGGTCACCTCCCCGTTGCTCATGGTGCAGAACAGCATCGGCCTGCTCCGGCCGCAGTTCGTCGGCTGGGCGTCGTTCCTGGTGCTGGCGACCGTGCTCAAGGTCTGGGGGCTGCGACAGTTCGGCCTGGTCGGCCTGCCCGGGGCGGCCTGCGTCGCGTACCTGCTCACCGTGGTGCCGGCGGCGCTGGTGGGATACCGGCGGGCCCTCGCCCGGTGCGGGCCGTCGTGACCGGCCGGGTCCGGGTGCTGCGGGTCGTCGGCGAGCTGAACTTCGGCGGCACCGAGATGCGCACCGCCGAACTGCTGCCCCGGCTCGCGGCCGCCGGCACCGAGCTGCACCTGGTCACCCTCAGCGACGCGGTCGGGCCGGGGCCGCTGGCCGACATGGTCACCCGGCACGGCGGCACCGTCACGGCGATGCCGCTCGACCCGCGCTTCCCCGTCCGCTTCCTACGCCTGCTCGGGCAGTTGCGCCCGGACGTGGTGCACGCCGACTGTGCCAACTTCTCCGGCGTGCCGCTCGCGCTCGGCGCACTGTGCGGCGTACCCGGCCGGGTCGCGCACTTCCGGGGGGACGACAACCAGCACCGCACCCTGCGCCGCCGGATCTACCGGTGGGCCTGTGGCCGGCTGCTGCGGATCTCCGCCACCGACATCCTCGGCGTCTCGCCCAGTTCGCTGACGTTCGGCTACCACCCGTGCTGGCGCGACGACCCCCGCTGCCAGGTGGTGCTCAACGGACTCGACCTTGACCGGCTGCGCCGGCCCAGCCCCGACGACCTCCGGACCCTGATCGGCGCGGGACCGGAGGACCTGGTCTGCGTGACCGTGGGCCGGGCCTCGCCCGAGAAGCGCCGCTGGCTGCTGCCGCCGATCCTGGCGGCACTGCGGGACCGGGGGGTGTCCGCGCACGCGGTGCTCGTCGGGCCGGGCGACCCGGCCGACGACGACCGCGTCCGGGCGGCGGCTGCTGCCGCCGGGCTCGGCGACCGGGTGCACCTGCTGGGCCCGCGCGAGGACGTGGGCGGGCTGTTGCGGCAGGCCGATGTCGTCGTCCACCCCTCGTGCCTGGAAGGGCTGCCCGGGGGAGTGCTGGAACCCGTCGCGTTGGGCGTCGGCACGGTGGCCGCCGACCTGCCGGGGGTGCGCTTCATCGGCGAGCGGCTGCCCGGGGTGACCATCGTCGGCATCGACGCCCCGGCGCAGGTGTGGGCGCGGGCGGTGGACCGGGCGGCGGCGTTCACCGCGTCGACCGCCCCTGCGGTGGCCGCGGACCGGTTCGTCCACAGCGTCTTCGCCATCGACCGGGCCACCGCCATCCACCTGGAGATCTACCGACGGTGGGCATCGGCCCGCCCGGGGCGGGACCTGGCGCCACGAGAGAGCAGCCGACCACCGGTCGGCTCGGGACGGTGAGAGAGATGACCGATCAGACCATGGTCGTCGGCCGGGAGCCATGGCCGGACGGGGCATCGACCGGGCGGACCGACCGGCCCCGTCCGCTGCTCGTCGGCGCGTACGCCTTCCCGCACGGGGACGCCACCTCCAACCGCCTGCTGCAACTCGCCCGGTCCGCCGCCCCCGAGGGCAGCCGCACCCTGGTCGTCAACGACTGGCCCTGCGAGGTCGCCTTCCCGGCCCGGCCGCCCGGCGCGGCCGGCGTCGACCTGGTCACCCTGCGGGTACGTGGTCTGCACCGGCTCACCCGGATGTCGGCCCGGCTCGCCCGCCCGGCCCGGGTGCTGCGGGCGGTCCGCCGACGGGGGGTACGCCGGGGCGACGTGAGCGTGGTGCTGCTGCCGATGGCGCTGATGACCCTCGGCAACTGGACGGTCCTGCGCCTGGCGCTGCGCTGCCCGGTGGTGGTGGACGCCAGCGAGCGGCACGACCGGCGGCAGTTCCGGCACGGCTGGCTCACCCCGTACCTCGTCCGGCACCGTTGGTCGACGTTCCTGGCCACCCGGCTCGTCGGTCGCGCCACGGCGGTCTCCACCACGCTGGCCGGCTATCTCACGGCACACGGGCTGGAGGTGCTGGTGGTGCCGCCGCAGGTGGACTGCGACGACTTCCGGGCCGGGCAGCCGCCCGCCCTCTCCACCGGCCTGCGCCTGCTCTATGCCGGCACCCCCGGCCGCAAGGACATGCTGGACGTGATCGTGCGCGGGATCAGCCGGCTCGGCCCGGAGCAGCAGCGGCGGGTCAGCCTCACCATCGCCGGGGTCACCCGCGAGGACGCCGCCGCCCACTCGGATCTGGACGTCTCGGTGCTCGACGGCCTCTGCGCCGACGTGCGGTTTCTCGGCCGGGTTCCCCGCGCCACCGTGCTGACGCTGCTCGCGGAGTCGCACTTCTCGATGCTGGTCCGCCCCACCGGCGGCTACGCGGCCAACGGCTTCCCGTCCAAGGTGCCGGAGAGCCTCGCCGCCGGCTGCCCCGTGCTGCTCAACCACACCAGCGACCTGGCCGCCTACGTGCACGACGGGGTCGAGGGGTTGGTGCTCGACGGCAACGGCCCGGACGACGTGCGGTGGGCGATCGAACGGGCGCTGCGGCTGTCCGACGAGGAGTGGACGGCGATGAGCCGGGCCGCCCGGTCGAGGGCCCGCGAGTCGTTCGACCACCGGGCCTGGCGGGACCGGGTCAGCACCTTCGTGGCGGCCGACGACCGGGGCTGACCCGGACGGTATGACAAGCGGTGGGCGTCCCGATCGGGACGCCCACCGTCGTGCGGTCTCCGGCCCGGCACCGAAGTGTGATCTCAGCCCGGCACCGTGGGGCGATCAGCCCGGCACTGCGGGCGATCAGCCGGCACCGTGGGGCGGTCTCAGGGCAGCGCTGGTGCGGTCCCAGGCCAGCACGTGGTGCGGTCTCTCAGCCCAGCACGGGTGCGTGACCTCAGCGCAGCACCGGCACCGGCCGGCGTGGCGCGGCGTCCACCGGGGGGTGGACCTGGTGCGGGTGTGCCGGCGCGGGGGACGGCTCGACGCCGTCGTCGGCGTCGGCCGGGACGCCGGGCAGGTGCAACAGCACACCGGCGGTCACGAGCCAGAAGACGTACGGGTAGGTCTGTCCGGTGCCGAAGATGGCCGACTCGGTGACCTGGATCAGCAGGCCGGTGACGACGAGCCAGACCAGACCCGAGTCGGCCCGGCGCACCGGTGCCCGCAGCGCGACCCGCCCGACGGCCAGCAGCAGCAGCGCCAGCGGTGCCACGGCGGCGAGCCCCAACTCCAGCAGCAGTTGCAGATAGCTGTTGTGCACCACGCTCACCCCGGCCCCGAAGGACTCGTCGAGACTGGCGAGGGCGAACAGGTGGTTGCGGGACGCGTACCCGAAGCCGAGGGCGGGGCGGTTCTGCCACCACAGGTCGACCGTCGCCTGCCACATCTCGGTGCGGCCGTTGGACAGGTCGCCGTCGGTGGGGTCGGTGAAGCGCAGCACGAGCTGCCGCATCCAGGGGCCGGCGAAGATGATCGGCAGCAGGTTGAACAGGTAGGCCACCAGGAGCCCCGCGGCCAGCCCGGCGGCGAGGCGGACCACCCGGCCCAGCCCGTGCCGCAGCACGACCCAGAGGGCGCCGACGAGCACGGCGATCAGCCCGGTGCGGGACTGGGAGAGCAGCAGGCAGGCGACGGCCGGCACCATGCCGAGCAACTCCACCCGCCGCCGGGACTGCCGGTAGACCGCCCAGCCCAGCGGAGTGGTCAGAGCGCAGACGATGCTGAGCATGTTGGGGTTGTTGTAGAGACCCTCGAACCGGTCGGTCTGCGACAGTGCGGCGAGGAGCGTGCCGTCGGTGAGCCCGAAGCCGAGGCTGATCAGGGCGGAGCCGCTGAGCACCAGATAGACCACGCGCAGGTCGGCCAGCATGACCGCCCGGTCCGACCACCGGAAGCGGATCAGGACGTGCACCAGCGCGGCCAGCAGGAGCAGCGCGACACCGCGTTGGAGAGTCTCCAGCGGCACCACCGACCAGGTGAAGCTGAGCGTGGCGAGACCCGCCATCGCCCAGAGCGCGCCGATGAGCAGGCGGGTCCACCGATCGAGCCGGGCCACCGTGCGTCCCGGGGTGCGCAGCGCCCAGACGATCAGGGCGGCGACCGCCGCGTACCGGGGATAGAAGCTGGCCTCCACCAGGGCCGGCAGCTTGGACGAGGCGCAGACCAGGAGCGCCACGGTCAGGCCCAGCAGCCATCGCCAGCTGTCCATCTGCTGCACGAGCGCGAACAGCGCGAGCAGCAGCAACGCCACCGCCCCGACCGCGACCAGCGGGGCGTTGACGCTGGCGACGGTGGTGACCACCGCGACGACGAACGCCCCGACGATCAGGCACAGTTGACCCACTCGGTTCCCCACGTGATGTCCTTTGACTCCAGCAGGCCGGCGGTGCCGGCGGTGGTCGGTTGGTCCGTCAGCGCGGCACGCCCGCCAGGCCCGGTCGGGCCTGGTCGAGCGCCCAGCGGGACCGGGCGGCGTGCATCGCCGCGATCATGTCCGGCCAGCTCGGCGGGTGGTAGCCGGTGACGTGCGCGAGGGCGTCCGCGCGCATCGACCGGTCGCAGGTGAACTCGTCGTCCGGCACCAGTTCACCGGACCACCCGTACACCTCGGCGACCAGCCGGAGCAGGTCGTACTTCGTGATCGGTGCGGCGGCGACGTGGAACAGGCCGGTCAGCTCCGCCCGGGGCAGGACCACCGTGCGCAGCAGTCGGGCGAACTCCACGGTCGTGACCCCGCTGTAGATGGCCCTGGTGAAACCGCGTACCTGACCGCGTTGGGAGAGGAACCAGTCCACCAGGGAACGGTTCGTCGTCAGCTCGTGCCCGACGATCGAGGTACGCAGGGTGAGCGCCGCGGCCCCGGTCGCCTCGCCCAGCAGTTTGGACCGACCGTAGAGGTCGGGCGGGTCGGGCAGGTCGTCCTCGACGTAGCCGCCCCGGCGGCCGGAGAACACGCAGTCGGTACTGACGTGCACGAGCCGACCGCCGACCTGCGCGCAGGCGTCGGCCAGCAGATGGGGGAAGAGGGCGTTGAGGGTGACCGTGGGCACCGCGTCCTGCACGTCCGGCCGCTGCTTGATGACGCCGACGCAGTTGACGACGACGTCCGGCCGCAACTCGTCCACGAGTCGCCGGACGTGATCGAACCGGGTCACGTCGACGGCCGGGACGATGCGGTCGAGCAGGTGCCGGGGGAACCACCCGGCCCGGTCGTCGATGCTGCGGGCGAGACCGTGGACGTCGAGCTCCGGATCGTCGTCGAGTTCGCGCAGCACGGCGTGGCCGAGCATGCCGGTGACGCCGACGACGAGGACCCGTCGTGCCGGGCGTTGGTCGGCCTGGTGGTCGGTCCGCTGGTCGGCCTGGTGGTCGCTGCGCCGCCGGGGCACCCGGTCGGGTCGGCCGGTGTCGGCGGCGGTGCTCATGTCGTCACCACGGCCGCCGCGGCGGCCTGGACCTGCGCGCGCACCTCGGGCAGCGTCATCAACAACGACTCGATCTCCGGTACGGACAGTCGGCGGGCGTTGTGCGAGTGGAAGTCGGCGAGGCCACCGTGCTCGACGTCGCCCTCCTCGAAATAGAGGGAGTAGTTGAGGTCACGGCTGTCCACCGGCACCCGGAGGAAGTCGCCGAGATCCTCGGCGAACGCGAGCTCCTCCCGGCTGGCCAGGGTCTCGTAGAGCTTCTCCCCGTGCCGGATGCCGAGCACGTTGAACTTGGCCGGCACCCCGAACAGGTTGCACAGCGCCGTGGCCAGGTCGCCGATGGTGCAGGCGTCGGCCTTGCGGATGAAGACGTCCCCCGGCTGGCCGAACACGAACGCGTGTTCCACCAGCTCGACCGACTCGGGCAGCGACATCAGGAAACGGGTCATCGTCGGATCGGTGACCGTCGGCAGACCGCCCCGCAGGATCTGGTCGATGAACAGTGGGATCACCGATCCGCGCGAGTACATCACATTGCCGTAGCGCACACAGCAGACCCGGGTCCGGGCCGACGCGTTGTTGCGGGAGTGCGCCTGCGCCACCTTTTCCATCAGCGCCTTGGTCATGCCCATCGCGTTGACCGGATAGACGGCCTTGTCGGTGCTCAGCAGGACCAGCGTCTCCACGCCGACCCGCTCGCAGGCGTCCACCACGTTGGCGCTGCCGAGCACATTGGTGCGGACCGCCTCGAGCGGGAAGAACTCGCAGGAGGGCACCTGTTTGAGGGCGGCGGCGTGGAAGACGAACTCCATGCCCCGGGCGGCCTTGAGCACACTGTCGTAATCCCGGACGTCGCCGATGTAGTAGCGGACCCGGTCATTGCCGAGTCGGTGCCGCATCGCGTCCTGTTTCGACTCGTCACGGCTGAGGACCCGGACCTCGGCGGCGCCGGCGTCGAGCAGTCGGGAGACCATTGTCTGGCCGAACGACCCGGTGCCCCCGGTGATCAGGAAACGCCTCTCCGAAAGCGAGGGAAGCATATCTCCTCCTGCCTGTTTCCCGGCGGACCATCCTCGGGAATCGCGATCTGTTCGATGGTGACCATACTGTTGCCATAACGAGACCGGGCGTGCTTCCGGTAAAGGGAGGAACAATCATGTTTCACCTTTGCGGGGTGCGCTGCGCGCGCCATTGTCGACCCGCCCGGAGTGGCAGATGTGAAAGCGCGGATCGTCCGCCGTGAAGGTGGTAGGTGTGTTCCATGCCCAAAGTTGCTGTCCCCGCGGCGCAGCCGCGCGCCGGTGCCCACGGCCCGGCGGCCGGACGGGGAACCGCCCCGGCGACCCGGCGACCGTACGACCGCTGGAAGCGGCTCCTCGACGTGCTCGGCGCCCTCGTCGTGCTGACCGTCGGCGCACCGCTGCTGGCGCTCGTCGCCCTGGTCGTGCTGGTGACGCACGGGCGGCCGGTGCTGTTCCGGCACACCCGGCCCGGCCTGCACGGCGAGTTGTTCGAGGTGGTGAAGTTCCGCACCATGCGCCATCCCGACCCGGAGCGGGGGCTGGTGACCGACGCCCAGCGCCTCACCCGGGTGGGCCGCTGGCTGCGGGCGAGCAGCCTCGACGAGCTGCCGGAGTTCTGGAACGTGCTGCGCGGCGAGATGAGCGTGGTCGGTCCCCGTCCGCACCTGGTGCGGTACCTCGCCCTCTACAACGCCGAGCAGGCCCGCCGGCACGAGGTGCGGCCGGGCATCACCGGGCTCGCCCAGGTACGCGGGCGCAACTCCCTGAGCTGGGAGGCGAAGTTCGGCTACGACATCGACTACGTCGACCGGCGGTCCTTCCTGCTGGACCTGAAGATCCTGCTGACCACCGTCCGGGTGGTGCTCAGCCGGGAGGGCATCTCGGCTCCCGGCGCGGCCACCTGGCACGAGTTCACCGGCAACGACCAGCCGCCCGCGTCGTCGCCGGCTGGCGACGGGCCGAACGCGTCGTCGCGGACCGGCGACCGGCCGAAGGGCTCGTCACCGGCCGGCAACCGGCCGAACGCGTCGTCGCCGGTCGACGACCGGGACGCCGCGTACCGCCGATGAACCGGGTGCTGCTGCTGGGTGCCGGTGGCTTCCTGGGCCGCCACATCGGTGCCGTGCTGGCCGGGCACACCGTCCTGCGGTCGCCCACCCGCGCGCAGTGCGACCTGGTCCGGATGGAGCTGCCCGAGTTGACCGCACTGGTCGCCCGGGAACGACCGGACGTGGTGGTCAGCGCGGCGGGCCGGATCGTCGGCTCCGGGCTGGACTTCGTGCGGGCGCACGTCGTGACCACCGCGAAACTGATCGAGGCGGTGGCCGTCGCCGCACCCGGGGCCCGGTTGATCCGGATCGGCTCGGCGGCGGAGTACGGCGTCGTGCCGTACGGCCTCGCCGTCGGGGAGGACCACCCGGCCGCACCCGTGAGCGAGTACGGGCTCAGCCACCTGGCCGCGACCCGCCTGGCGCAGCTCGCGGGTGACGCCGGCCGCCTCGACACGATCGTGCTGCGGGTCTTCAACCCGGTCGGGCCGGGGATGCCGGCGGGCAACATGCTGGCCCGGGTCACCGCGATGGTCCGGGCGGCGGCGGCCGGCGGGGCGGGGGACATCGCCCTGGGTCTGCACGACACCTACCGGGACCTCGTCGACGTGCGGGACGTGGCGGCGGCGGTGCTGGCCGCGACGCGGTGCGCCGTGGGTGCGGAGCGGGTCGTCAACGTGGGCAGCGGACGCGCGGCGGCGACGCGGGACGTCGTCCGGTTGCTGGCCGACGTGGCCGGGTTCCCCGGTGAGATCCGGCCCGGCACCTTCCCGCCCGACGCCACCCGCTCGGCCGCGGTGCCCTGGATGTGCGCCGACCTCGACCGTGCCCGCCGGGTGCTCGGCTGGGCCCCGGCGTACGACCTGACCGACTCGCTGCGCGCCCTGTGGCGGGCCGACGGCGCGCCACCCACCCGCCCGGTGGCCGGCGTGGCGGCGGGGTGAGGTCGATGCGGATCGGCCTGCTCACCCAGTGGTTCGACCCGGAGCCGGGCCCGGCGGCCCTGCCCGGGATGCTCGCCCGCGCCCTCGCCGACCGGGGACACGAGGTCCGGGTGCTCACCGGTTTCCCGAACTACCCGACCGGTCGGCTGGCACCCGGCTACCGGCTGGCCCGCCGCCTCGACGAGACCGACGGCCCGCTCCGGGTCCGCCGGGTGGCCCTCTATCCCAGCCACGACCGCTCCGCGCCGCGTCGGGTGGCGAACTACGGCTCCTTCGCCGTCTCCGCGCTGGTCTCCGGCACCCCGGCGCTGCGGGGCCTGGACGCCCTCTGGGTCGGCAACTCGCCGATCAGCGTCGCCCTGCCGATGTGGTTCACCCGGTACGTGCACCGGGTGCCGGTGCTGCTGCACGTGCTGGACCTCTGGCCGGACAGCGTGCTGGCCAGCGGCTTCCTCGGCACCGGCAGGGTGTCACGGACCATCGAGCGGGGGATGGCCGCCTGGTGCGGCGCGATGTACCGCAGCGCGGCCCGGGTCGCCCACGTCTCACCCGGTGCGGCGGACCTGCTCGCCGACCGGGGGGTGCCCCGGGAGAAGCTCGTGCACATCCCGGTGTGGGCGGACGAGACGCTGGGGGCCCGCACCACCGACCTGCGCGCCGAACTCGGTCTGCGCACCGACCAGGTGGTGCTGGTCTACGCCGGGGCGCTCGGTGAGGCACAGGGGCTCGATTCGCTGATCGACGCCTGCGCGCGCACCGGTGACCCCCGGCTGGTCTGCCTGATCGCCGGCTCCGGCACCACCGAGGAGCGGCTGCGTCGTCGGGCCGGGGCGGTGGGAGCGACGAACGTCCGGTTCCTCGGGCAGTTGCCCCGGGACCGGATGCCCGCGCTGATGGCCACCGGAGACGCGCACTACGTGAGCCTGCGGCCCGGCGGCATGTCCGCGTACACGATGCCGAGCAAGGTGCAGGCGACCCTCGCCGCCGGACGGGCGCTGCTGGTCGCCGCGGAGGGGGACGCCGCCGCCGTGGCGCGCGACAGCGGCGCGGGCATCACCGCCCGACCCGGTGACCCCGACTCGATCGCCGACGCCCTGCGGGAGGTCTGCGACCTGGGCAGGGAGAAGCTGGAACTGCTCGGTCAGGCCGGTCGGGGGCACTACGACCGGGTCTTCTCCGTGGCCGCCGGTGCCGACCGGGTCGAGCGGACCCTGCACGAGATGGTGGCCGACGGCCGGGTCAGGGCCAGTCGTCGCCCGCGCTGAGCCGGCGGCGCAGCAGCGCCTCCAGCGGTAGCGACTCGCCGTCGCGGCCACCACGGCCGATCACCAGCGGCGGCGGGGACGGCTCCGGCGTGGCGCCGAACAGCAGCGCGCGCAGGCTGGCCGGCACGGTCAGCAGGTGGAACCGTCCTGCCGCGTCGACCGCCCGGTGCCGGGCCCGGTCGACGTACCAACCGTGCAGCCCGGTCCGGTAGCGGTGCCGCCCGTCGTAGGACACGGCGACGAGGCGGGTGGTGGCGAGCCCCCGCTGTCGTGCCTCGGCGACGAAGGCGTCGACCAGCTCCGCCGCCTCCGCCTGCTCCGCCGCACGCCGCCGCTCGTCGGCGGCGGCGTGCGCCTGCACCGCGTGCCGTCGCGTCTCGCGCCAGTCCGCGCCGTCGTCCGTGACCATCACCCGACGGTACGCCGGTCACCGCCGCCGTCGCCGCCCCGGGCCACGGCGGTCGGCAGATCCACCGTGGACAGTAGGCCGCCGAGCAGCCTCCGGCGGGCCGGCCTCAGAGCAGGCCGGCCCGCCGGAGGGCGTCGGCCATCGCGCTGTCGGCGGGCGGCCCACCGCTGTCGCGCCCCTGGCGTCCCTGTCCGCCGCGTCCCTGACCACCCTGGCCCTGTCCGGGCTGACCTTGTCCGCCGCGTCCCTGACCGCTCCGCCCCTGCCCGCCGCGCCCCTGGCCACCCTGGCCCTGTCCGCCGCGTCCCTGACCACCCTGGCCCTGTCCGGGCTGACCTTGCCCGCCGCGTCCCTGACCGCTCCGCCCCTGGCCGCCCTGGCCTCGGTCGCCCTGACCTTGACCGCCCTGGCCTCGGTCGCCGCGGCCCTGGCCGGCCCGGCCCGGTTCGCCCCGGTGCGGCCGGTCGGCGTCGGCCCGGCCGGCCCCCGCCGCCTCGTCGTCCAACCGCAGGGTCAACGAGATCCGCTTGCGCGGCACGTCGATGTCGAGCACCTTGACCCGGACCACGTCACCGGACTTCACCACGTCGCGCGGGTCCTTGACGAAGGTGTGCGACATCGCCGAGACGTGCACCAGGCCGTCCTGGTGCACGCCCACGTCGACGAACGCGCCGAAGGCGGCCACGTTGGTGACCACGCCCTCCAGCAGCATCCCGGGGGTGAGGTCGCTGATCTTCTCCACCCCCTCGACGAAGGTGGCGGTGCGGAACTCCGGTCGCGGGTCCCGGCCGGGCTTCTCCAGCTCGGCGAGGATGTCGGTGACGGTGGGCAGACCGAAGGTGTCGTCGACGAAGTCGGTGGCCCGCAGCCCGCGCAGGATGGCCGACTTGCCGATCAGCGAGCGCAGGTCCTGCCCGGTAGTGGTCAGGATGCGGCGCACCACCGGGTACGCCTCCGGGTGCACGCTGGACGAGTCGAGCGGGTCGGTGCCGCCGGGGATGCGCAGGAAGCCGGCGCACTGCTCGAACGCCTTCGGACCGAGCCGGGCCACCTTCTTCAACTCGGCGCGGGTGCGGAACGGCCCGTTGGCGTCCCGGTGCAGCACGATGTTCTCCGCCAGCCCGGCACCGATGCCGGAGACCCGGGTCAGCAGGGGAGCGGAGGCGGTGTTGACGTCCACCCCGACGCCGTTGACGCAGTCCTCCACCACCGCGTCCAGCGAGCGGGAGAGCTTCACCTCGGACAGGTCGTGCTGGTACTGCCCGACCCCGATCGAACGCGGGTCGATCTTGACCAGCTCGGCCAGCGGATCCTGGAGCCGTCGGGCGATGGAGACCGCGCCGCGCAGCGACACGTCCAACGTGGGCAGTTCCTGTGAGGCGTACGCGGAGGCGGAGTAGACCGATGCGCCGGCCTCGGAGACCATCACCTTGGTCAGGCCGAGCTGCGGGTGCCGCGTGATCAGCTCACCGGCGAGCTTGTCGGTCTCCCGGCTGGCGGTGCCGTTGCCGATCGCCACCAGCTCCACCCCGTGCGCCCCGGCCAGCTTCGCCAGCGTGTCGATCGAGGCATCCCACTGCCGGCGCGGCTCGTGCGGATAGATCGTGTCGGTGGCGACCACCTTGCCGGTGGCGTCCACCACCGCCACCTTCACCCCGGTGCGCAGGCCCGGGTCGAGACCCATGGTGGTGCGGCTGCCGGCGGGGGCGGCGAGCAGCAGGTCGCGCAGGTTGGTGGCGAAGACCCGGACGGCCTCCTCCTCGGCGGCCTGCCACAGCCGCATCCGCAGGTCCGCGCCGAGGTGGATCAGAATCCGGGTACGCCAGGCCCAGCGCACCGTGTCGGCCAGCCACCGGTCGCCGGGCCGGCCCGCGTCGGTGACCCCGAACCGCCCCGCGATGGCCGCCTCGTAGCGGGTCGGGCCGGTGGGCGGGGCGTCCGGGTCCTCCTCGGCGTCGGGGGCCATGGTGAGGTCGAGCACGCCCTCCTTCTCCCCCCGGAACATCGCCAGGATGCGGTGTGAGGGCAGCTTCGGGTACGGCTCGGCGAAGTCGAAGTAGTCGGCGAACTTCGCGCCAGCGGCTTGCTGCCCGTCGCGTACCCGGGCGACCAGCCGGCCCCGCGACCACATCTGCTCACGCAGGGTGCCGATCAGGTCGGCGTCCTCGGCGAACCGCTCGATGAGGATGGCCCGCGCGCCCTCCAACGCGGCGGCGACGTCGGCCACCCCGCGCCCGGCGTCGACGAACCCGGCGGCGCGTTCCCGGGGGTCCTGGCCGGGATCGGCGAGCAGCGCCTCGGCCAGCGGCTCCAGCCCGGCCTCCCGGGCGATCTGCGCCCGGGTCCGCCGCTTCGGCTTGTAGGGCAGGTAGATGTCCTCCAGCCGGGACTTCGAGTCGGCCGCCATGAGCTGCGCTTCCAACGCCTCGTCCAGCTTGCCCTGGCTGCGGATCGACTCCAGTACCGCGGCCCGCCGCTCGTCCAGCTCCCGCAGGTAGCGCAGCCGCTCCTCCAGGGTGCGCAGCTGGGCGTCGTCGAGCAGGCCGGTGGCCTCCTTGCGGTAGCGGGCGATGAACGGCACGGTCGCGCCGCCGTCGAGCAGCTCCACGGCCGCCCGCACCTGGCGCTCGGCGACGCCGAGCTCGTCGGCGATCCGCTGATGGACTGACTGGGTCACGATGTTGATCCGCCTTCGTTTCGGGTTCCCTGGTGCATTCTGCCGCCCACCCCCGACGCCGCGCGCCACCCCCGCCGGTGACCCGGTGCGAGCCGCCGCGGCCGGTCGGTCCGCTGCGCTAGCGTGGCGATCATGGAACAACCTGCGGATCGGCGTGCCCGCCGGCTCTTCGGCGGCAGCGCCCGAGCCCTCGGTGACCTCGCCGCGAGCCCGTTCCGGGCCGACCGGGACCGGATCGTCGCCTCACCCTTCTTCGCCCGGCTCGGCGGGGTGACCCAGGTGATCAGCCCGGTCGGCTCCGGGCTGCTGGTGCACAACCGGCTCACCCACAGTCTCAAGGTGGCCCAGGTGGCCAGGGCGATCGCCGAGCGGTTGACCGCCGACCCGACCCAGCGGGACCTGCTGGACAAGCTGGGCGGCTGCGACCCGGACGTGGTGGAGGCCGCCGCCCTCGCCCACGACCTCGGTCACCCGCCGTTCGGGCACCTGGGGGAGCGGGTGCTGGACCGGCTGGCCCGGCAGCGGCTCGGGCTGGCCGACGGGTTCGAGGGCAACGCCCAGTCGTACCGGATCGTCACCAGCACCGAGATCCGGGGGGCCGCCACCACCGGTCTCGACCTGACCGCCGCCGTCCGGGCGGCGATGCTGAAATACCCGTGGACCCGGCTGGACCACCCCGACCCGCACCCCCGGCACCTGCGTCCCGCCCCCCGTGGTGCCGCCGCCCCGCCGGACGACCCGGGCAGCGGCTCGGTGAAGTTCGGCGCGTACGGCACCGAGCTCGCCGACCTGCGGCAGGCCCGCGCGCCGTTCGCCGGGCGGATCGCCGAGTGGCAGCAGACCGTCGAGGCGTCGGTGATGGACACCGCCGACGACATCGCGTACGCCATCCACGACGTGGAGGACTTCTATCGGGTGGGGGTGCTCCAGCAGGGCGCCGTCGCCGCCGAGCTGATGGCCTGGCAGCGCGAGGGCGGGCACCTGCGCGCGGTCACCGACCCGGCGTTGGCCGGTGCCGCCCGCCGTCCCGGCTCGGCGATCGAGGCGCTGCGCCGGCAGCTGCACCGCAAAGACGCCTGGATCGCCGACGACGACGCGTTCGCCGCCGCCGTCGAGCACGTCCGTGAGGAGTTGGTGGACGGGCTGCTGGCGCTGCCCTTCGACGGTTCGATCGAGGCGGAGCAGTACGTGGCCCGGTTCTCGGCCCGGTGGACCACCCGGCTGGTCGACGCGATCACGGTGACCGCTTCCCCGCACGTACGCTCCGGCCACGTGTTGCTGGCCCAGGCGCAGTGGCACGAGGTGCAGGTGCTCAAGTTCGTCCACCACCGCTTCGTGCTGGCCCGCCCCGACCTGGCCCTGCACCAGCGGGGTCAGGCCCGACTGCTGGACACCCTGGTCGACGCGCTCTGGCAGTGGCTGCTCGACCCCGAGGAGGAGTCGCGGCTGCCCCGCCGGCTGCCCGACCTGGTGGAGCTGGCCGAGGCGGAGCTGCACCCGCGTACCCCGGACCGGATCGGGCGGGCCCGGGGCCGGGCCATCGTCGACTTCGTCGCCCAGCTCACCGACGGTCAGGCGGTGGCGATGCTGGACGTCCTGTCCGGTCGCTCCGGGGCGCTGTGGACCGACGCCTTCGTGCTCTGAGAGCGCGGGTCCCGTGGTGATCGTCGTCGAGGTCTTCGGCGCGGATCACCACTGAGCCACGAGACCAGCACGTGAATCTCCCCTGATCGACGGGTGCGGTGGAGGGCGGTCCGGTTGCTGGCCGACCGCCTCGCGGGCGGGGCGGTTAGCGGCGAGCGGGTTGCCGTTGTGACGGTGACGCCGCTCGCGTGGACTGCTGGGCCAGGTAGGTCTGCAGCCGGCTGTGCCGGAACTGGTAGACGGCGCCGGCCTGGCGCAGGACGCCGCGTTGGTAGGCGTCCTGCAGGAATGCGACTGACCGCCAGGGCAGGCGGCGGGTGATCGCCAGATACCCCCTCACCAGCAGCAACCATTGACCCCACGCGTAGGGCAGGATCAGCGCCGGACCGATCACGAGCGCTGCCGCGAGGCCTATCACGACACCAGCGGTAACGCCGTAGCGGAAGACGCCGCCGCCGACGACCCCCATCGCGAGCATGATGCCGAGTCCGCCCATGAGTGTCGGGCGAAGGGTGTGGACACGATCGGCGGACAGCGAATCGGTGACGCTGGCCGCCCAGGTCTGGTCGGCCGGGCGTGGGATGCCGAACGCAATCCCGAGTGTCACGGCGGTGCCGACTCCGATCCCGGCCACTATCCCGAGGGTGGTCTCTGACGCGATGCCGGTCAGGAACAGTGCCGCCGGGATCCCTGCGGCTGCTCCGTGCGCCATGGCGAAGTTCAACTCGCGGAGGTTGAGCTGAATCCGCTTGGCCTGTGGGACCGGAGAGGTGCCCCGCACCCATCGCCTCTGGACGAGGATGATCAGGTTGCCCGGGAGGAACATGTTGGAAGCCGCGAAGACCATGCTCCCCGTCACCAGTCCCGTCATCGCGGTAGCCACGATCAGCGCACCGTTCCAACCCCAGTTGAGGAAGCTGATCCGTTCACGCTGCGGAACGCTGTCGCGCAACTGCCACCAGGCCAGGTCGGTGGTCTGCTGGGCTTCGAGGTGGGCGGCGAGATAGACCAGCCACCGGTGTGCCCGGTCGGGGCGCCAGTGCGGGCCCCGGGGTGACTGCCGACGATAGACGGCCGGGAGATAGGCGGCTATCAAGTGCTCCTCGACCGCCTCGTGCGTCGGAAACCGCTGCGCGTCGAGGAGTTCCGCCGGGTCTTCCGACCCCGTGTCGCAGTAGTTGGCGCGCGCCAGGAACACCATCAGAGGCGTCTGGAGAACCTCCCGCAACACCGCCGCAGCGGGGTCGTCGGGCTGTTGGCGCAGCCGGGCGAGGACCGGTTGCCAGATTCCGTTCCCGGTGCCGGGCACGAGGCGGTTGGTGGTACGGGGCAGATACTCCTCGATCGTGCTCAGGTCGAGGTCGTCGAGCACGATGCCCTCAGCGCGGGAGAGCACCCCGCTCCGCTTGACAGCCTTGCAGTATTCGTCGCCGCGGCTGGTCAGGATGAGGGCGAGTCCTGCGGTCCGGTTGAGTTGCCGCATCGCCTGCTCGCGCAGCCCGGGATTGATCTCGTCGAAGCCGTCGAGGATCGGCAGGATCAGGCCGGCGTCCAGCATTGCCGCAGCTCGGCTGATCTGCCCATCCCGGCTTATCGCCGCCTCGAACGGGGCGGAGAGCGCGGGAACGCGCCGCGCGAGCTGCTCGGCGAGCCACACCTTCAGTTCCGCATTCGGGTTCCACGAGTGGAGGGCGAACATCACCGGCACCCGTTCGCCGGTTTGGCGGTCATCGAGAAGTTGGCTGAGCAACTCACTGGCGAGAACGGTTTTGCCGGCCCCGGCCCTGCCGAGGATGACCAGCCGTCCGGAGGGTATCCGGGCGTAGACCTTGGCGATCTGATGCAACGTGCCGGCGAGGTTCAACCTGGTCGTGCGCCTCCCCAGCCGTGTTCCGCGTACGTTTGCCGGCTGGTCGACCAGACGTGACTCGGCCGGCTGCCATGACACCGGCAGGGGCAACGGATCATCGGAGCGATGGTGCGCTCGCTCCCGTGCACACTCGGCTCGCGCCGCGACGGCCAGGCTGTCAGCGAGCGCCGGCAGGTCGGTGACGGTGGGAAGACCGACAGTCTCCTGGCGCTGCAGCTCCCCTCTGATCAGTGGCACGGCGAGCAGCAGGGTCGCCGGGACGAGGACCCACCCCCACCAGCGGGGCAGGTTCAGGGTCTCGACGAGCAGACCCGAGACTACGGAGCAGGTGAGGGGCAGCGCCGCCTTCCAGATCAACGAAGGTCGCCAGCGCATGACTCGCCCCCCGCTCGAGTACGGCAGACGTCCACGGTAGTCAATGAGTGGACGTTCCGGTAGGGTGCCGCGACCCCGCGCCGGTGTCCTGCGCCGCCGCAGAGCCGTTCATGCTGATCCGCGGCGCGCCCCGGCCGGGGCGTGCAGGTGGGGCTGCCCGCCGGCCGGGGCGCCCCGGCCACGGCGATCCTCAGGCGATCGTCTGCCACCAGCCGTCGACCGCCGGCGGGTCGTCGGCCACCACCCGCTCGCCGGGACGGGGCACCGCCAGCCGCACGCCGCGCGCCTTGGCCTCGGCCCAGAGCCGGTCCACCGGCTCGGACCAGTCGTGCAGGGCCAGGTTGAACGTCGCCCAGTGCACCGGGACGAGAAGGTCACCGCGCAGGTCGAGGTGGGCGGTGACCGCCTCCTCCGGGAACATGTGGATGCCCGGCCAGGCCCGGTCGTACGCGCCGATCTGCATCAGCGTCGCGTCGAACGGCCCGTGCGCGGCACCGATCTCGGCGTACCCGTCGAAGTAGCCCGAGTCGCCGGTGTAGAAGACCTTCCGGTGCGCCCCGGCGACCACCCACGAACTCCACAGCGTGCCGTCCCGCCGTAGCCCCCGGCCGGAGAAGTGCTGGGCGGCGGTGGCGGTGATCTCCAGGCCGCCGACCCGGTGCCCCTGCGACCAGTCCAGCTCGATGATCCGGTCGGCCGGCACCCCCCACCGGTCGAGGTGCGCGCCGACGCCGAGCGGCACCAGGAACGGCGCAGACTGCCGGCGGGCCAGCTCCCGGACGGTGGCCATGTCGAGGTGGTCGTAGTGGTCGTGGGAGATCAGGATCGCGTCGACGGTGGGCAGCTCGTCGAGGCGTACCGGCGGCTCGTGCAGCCGCTTCGGGCCCACCGCCGCGGACGGCGAACAGCGGTCGCTCCACACCGGGTCGATCAGGACCCGGTGCCCCTCGATCTCGATCAGCGTCGAGGCGTGGCCGTACCAGACGATGTTCAGCTCCCGGTCGACGTCGGTCGTCGGGGCCGGGGCGGGCCGCACCAGCGGGACCGGGGCGGTGGGGCGGCGACGCTGCTGGCCGAAGAGCAGCTCCCGGAGCAGGTTGCGGCCGGAGTCGCCGCCGGGCATGGTGCGGATGGCGACCCGGTTGTGGAAGGTCCCGTCGCGGAACTGCGCCGAGCGGGCCGCCCGTTGCGCACGTGCGCCGGTCAGTCGGCCGCCCAGCGCCGCCGGCACGTCCCGCGCCGTCCAGGCCAGGCCGGCGATCGCGGCCAACCCCGCCACCTGCCACAGTCGTCCGCCGCGCGTCCGCTCGACCGTGCGTTCCGCTGGTTGCCGCATCCGTGTCCCCCTCGCCGGTGTCCCCGCAGTACACGGTAGCCATCACCGGCCCGTTGCGCCCACGCCGCCGCACGGTCCGTCCGGCGGCGGGGCGGACGGAGGGAGGCGGCGGGGCCGGTGCCGGTCGGGGTGACCGGCCCGGCCGTCGGGCGGTGGGAGGGGTGGACGTCGGGGTGGTCAGCCGCCGTTGCGGGGCCGCTGCCGGGCCACCCGGTGCCGGGGCGCGTCGGCGGTGCCCCTGAGCTGCGCGGTGGCGTCCAGGAAGAACCGGCCGAGTCGGGCCCGGGCCTGCACCACCGGGTGGGTGGCGCCGAAGTTGTCCCGGTCGGCCTGGCCGTCGGCGAAGAGCACATAGGTCAGCACGGCCGCCCCGGTGGTGTCGAATACCACACCGGCCTCGTGCCGGGCGTCGACGAACCAGCCCGCCTTGGTGGCCACCCGGGCCCGTTCCGCCGAGGACATGGTGCGCCGGATGCCGTCGGTGAAGGCGACCGGGGCGCGCAGCAGCTTGAGCACGAGGGCGGTCGACGACGGCGAGAGCAGCGTGCCGGCGACCAGGGCGCGCAGCAGCGCGTGCATCTCCCGGGCGGTGCTGGTGCCGAGATAGAAGCGGTGGGGTTCGGACAGCGGCTGCACCTGGGTGTTGGGGAAGCCCTTGGCGACCAGGGTGCGGTTGATCTCGGCGGCGGGGCAGACCAGGCCGCAGAGCCGCGAGGCGGTGTCGTCGGAGACGGTGAGCAGGTTGGCCAGCACGTGCCCCACGGTCACCGCACTGGGGTAGGCGGTGTCCAGGACGAAGATGCCGTCCCCGCCGGGCACCACGGTCGAGGCGGCCACCTCGACCCGCTGGTCGAGGGTGAGCAGCCCCCGGTCGATCCTGTCGAGCACCGCGACGGCCACCGCGATCTTGTTGACGCTGTACGCCTCGACCCGCCGGTCGGCGGACTCGGACACCGCGACCAACGGGGTGGCACCGTTCTCCAGGCTGAGATGGACCTGCCAGTTGCCCCCGGTCAGCGCCTTCTCCCGCTGGAAGGCCGCGGCGATCCTCGGGGCGACGAGTTCGGGGCTCGCGGCGACGGCAGCGGACTTGCCGGGGCGGGCGGCGGCCGGTGCCGGTGCGCCGCCGAGCACCGCCCCGGCCGTGGCCGCCGTGCCGAGTCCCAGCGCGGTCCTGCGGTTCACCCTGCTGGTCACGTCTCTCCCGTCGAGCGATACCCGGTGCCGTCTCCGGGTCACCACTCTAGGTGAGCGGGCCTCTCCGTGGGTGCCGGATCACCGTCGCCGACGCCGTGCCGGCCGCACGGCACTCCCGGCGTACGTCGGCCAGGTTGGTGGGGGAGCGGGCGGCGAGGACCAGTCGGTCCCCGCGCCCGGCGAACTCCCGGGCCGCCGCGCGGCCGATGCCGCCGGTGGCCCCGGTGACCACCACCACCCGACTCACGGAGCGAGCACGACCTTGACGCAGCCGTCCTCCTTCTTCTGGAACATCTCGTACGCCTTCGGCGCGTCGACCAGTGGCACCCGGTGGGTCCGCAGGTCCTCCACGCCCAGCGGGTCGTCGTCGCCGGACAGCAGCGGCAGGATCTCGTCGGTCCACCGCCGCACGTGGCACTGGCCCATCCGCAGTTGGATGCCCCGGTCGAACATCTCCATCAGCGGCATCGGGTCCACCTCACCGCCGTAGACCCCGGAGATCGAGACGGTGCCGCCGCGCCGCACCGCCTTGAGGGCGGCCTTCAGCACGGTCAACCGGTCCACACCGGCCTTGTCGATCATTTTCTCGGCCAGCTTGTCCGGCAGCAGCCCGGCGGCGTGCTGGGCCAGCTTGCCGCTGGTGGAGCCGTGCGCCTCCATTCCGACCGCGTCGATCACCGCGTCCGGGCCGCGCCCGTCGACCAGGTCGACCAGCGCGCCGGGGACGTCGTCGAGCTGGCTGACGTCGAGCGTCTCGATGCCGTGCCGACGGGCCATCTCCAGCCGCTCGGGCACCAGGTCCAGGCCGATCACCCGGCCCGCCCCGAGGTGCCGGCCGATCCGGGCGCAGAACTGCCCGACCGGGCCGAGCCCGAACACGGCCAGGGTGCCGCCGGGCGGGGTGTCGGCGTACTTCACCGCCTGCCAGGCGGTGGGCAGGATGTCGCTGAGATAGAGGTAGCGCTCGTCGGCGCCGGTCTGCGGGATGGTGATCGGGCCGAACTGGGCCTGCGGGACCCGCAGGTACTCGGCCTGGCCGCCGGGGACCGAACCGTAGAGCGAGGTGTAGCCGAACAGCGACGCGCCCTTGCCCTCGGCGGTCACCTGGGTCGTCTCGCACTGGGCGAAGAGCTGCCGCTCGCACATCCAGCAGTGTCCGCAGGCGATGTTGAACGGGACGACCACCCGGTCGCCGGGCTTGAGCCGGGTCACCCCGGAGCCGACCTCCTCGACGATGCCCATCGGCTCGTGCCCGAGGATGTCACCGGGCTTCAGGTACGGCCCGAGCACCTCGTACAGGTGCAGGTCGGAGCCGCAGATCGCGGTTGAGGTGATCCGGACGATCGCGTCCGTCGGCGCTTCGATCCGGGGGTCCGGGACCTCGTCCACCCGGACGTCGCGCTTGCCGTGCCAGGTCAGTGCCTTCATCGCTGATGTCCCCTCTCGGTGCCGTCGACGGGTCTGCTACCCCGGCAGGGGCGCTTGAACCGGCGGCGTACGCGTTGCCCGCGCCGCACCGCCCGCCGCGCACCCAGGGGAAGACGGCGACCGCGCGCCAGGGGGAAGAGACCGGCCGCGCGCCAGGGGGAAGACGGCGACTGCCGCGCCGGGGGAAGACGGCGACCGCCGCATCCCCGGGGTCGGGGTGCGGCGGTCGTGGTGGAGCGGGGGGTCAGGAGCCGGGGGTGTCGCCGCGCTTGGCGGTGGCGGTGAGGTAGTCCCGGTTGAGCCGGCCGATGGTGTTCAGCGGGATGCCCTTGGGGCAGACCGCCGTGCACTCGCCGGCGTTGGTGCAGCCGCCGAAGCCGGCCTCGTCGTGCGCGTCGACCATGCCGATCACCCGGGTGTAGCGCTCCGGCTGGCCCTGCGGCAGTAGCGAGAGCTGGGTGACCTTGGCGGCGGTGAAGAGCATGCCGGAGCCGTTCGGGCAGGCCGCCACGCAGGCGCCGCAGCCGATGCAGGCGGCGGACTCGAAGGCGGCGTCGGCGTTGGCCTTGGCCACCGGGGCGGCGTGCGCCTCGGGGGCGCTGCCGGTCGGCGCGGTGATGTAGCCACCGGCCGCGATGATCTTGTCGAAGGCGTTCCGGTTGACCACCAGGTCCTTGATCACCGGGAAGGCGCGGGCCCGCCACGGCTCGATGTCGATCGTCTCGCCGTCGGAGAACTGCCGCATGTGCAGCTGGCAGGCGGTGGTGCCGCGTTGGGGGCCGTGCGCGTCCCCGTTGATCATCAAGCCGCACATGCCGCAGATGCCCTCGCGGCAGTCGTGGTCGAACGCGACCGGTTCCTCCCCGGCGAGGATCAGCCGCTCGTTGAGCACGTCGAGCATCTCCAGGAACGACATGTCGGGGGAGACGTCGTCGACCGGGTAGGTCACCATCCGCCCCTTGTCCTGGGGGCCGGACTGACGCCAGATGCGCAGGGTCAGGTTCACTTGTAGCTCCGCTGCGTGGGGTGGACGTACTCGAAGGTCAGGTCTTCCTTGTGCAGCACGGCCGGCTCACCGGTGCCGGTGTACTCCCAGGCCGCCACGTAGGCGAACCGGTCGTCGTCGCGCTGCGCCTCACCGTCGGGGGTCTGGTGCTCGGCCCGGAAGTGGCCGCCGCAGGACTCCTCACGGTGCAGGGCGTCGACACACATCAGCTCGGCCAGCTCGAAGAAGTCGGCGACCCGGCCGGCCTTCTCCAACGACTGGTTGAGCCCCTCGCCGTCGCCCGGCACCCGGACCCGCTGCCAGAACTGCTCGCGCAGCGCCCGGATCTCGTCGATGGCCTTGCGCAGCCCGGCCTCGGAGCGCTCCATCCCGCAGTGCTCCCACATGATCTGGCCCAGCTCCCGGTGGAACGAGTCCACCGTCCGGTCGCCGTCGACGGCCAGCAGCCGGGCGATCCGGTCCTCCACCTCGCGCCGGGCCTGCACCGCCGCCGGGTGGCTGGCGTCGACCTTCTCCCGGGGCCCGGACGCCAGGTAGTGGGCGATGGTGGTGGGCAGCACGAAGTACCCGTCGGCCAGGCCCTGCATCAGCGCCGACGCGCCGAGCCGGTTCGCGCCGTGGTCGGAGAAGTTCGCCTCGCCGATCACGAACAGGCCGGGGATGGTCGACTGGAGGTCGTAGTCGACCCAGAGCCCGCCCATCGTGTAGTGCACGGCCGGATAGATCCGCATCGGCACCTGGTACGGGTCCTCGCCGGTGATCCGCTCGTACATCTCGAACAGGTTGCCGTACTTGGCCTCGATGGCCTTGCGGCCGAGCCGGTCGATCGCGTCGGCGAAGTCGAGGTAGACCCCGAGCTTGGTCGGGCCGACGCCCCGCCCCTCGTCGCAGACGTTCTTGGCGGCCCGGGAGGCGATGTCCCGGGGGACCAGGTTGCCGAAGGAGGGGTAGATCCGCTCCAGGTAGTAGTCCCGCTCGTCCTCGGGAATGTCCCGGGGGGCGCGGTCGTCGTCCTTGTGCTGCGGCACCCAGACCCGGCCGTCGTTGCGCAACGACTCGCTCATCAGGGTCAGCTTGGACTGGTGGTCGCCGGAGACCGGGATGCAGGTCGGGTGGATCTGGGTGTAGCAGGGGTTGGCGAAGTACGCGCCCTTGCGGTGCGCCCGCCAGCTGGCGGTGACGTTGCAGCCCTTGGCGTTGGTGGAGAGGTAGAAGACGTTGCCGTAGCCGCCGGAGGCGAGCACCACCGCGTCGGCCATCTCGGTGCTGATCTCACCGGTGACCATGTCCCGGACGACGATGCCCCGGGCGTGGCCGTCCACGACGACCAGCTCCAGCATCTCGTGCCGGGTGTGCATCTCCACGTTGCCCAGGCCGATCTGCCGCTCCAGGGCCTGGTACGCGCCGAGCAGCAACTGCTGGCCGGTCTGCCCCCGGGCGTAGAAGGTGCGCTGCACCTGCGCGCCGCCGAAGGAGCGGGTGTCCAGCAGTCCGCCGTACTCGCGGGCGAACGGGACGCCCTGGGCGACGCACTGATCGATGATGTTGACCGACACCTCGGCGAGCCGGTGCACGTTCGACTCGCGGGAGCGGAAGTCGCCGCCCTTGACGGTGTCGTAGAAGAGCCGGTGCACCGAGTCGCCGTCGTTGCGGTAGTTCTTGGCGGCGTTGATGCCGCCCTGCGCGGCGATCGAATGCGCCCGGCGCGGGCTGTCCTGGTAGCAGTAGCTGCGGACCCGGTAGCCCTGCTCGGCGAGGGTGGCGGCGGCGGAGCCACCGGCCAGGCCGGTGCCCACCACGATCACCGTCATCTTGCGCCGGTTCGCCGGGTTGACCAGCTTGGCCTCGAAGCGGCGGGTCTCCCAGCGCTTCTCGACCGGGCCGTCGGGAGCCTTCGGGTCGGCGAGCGGCTCGCCCTCGGTGAAGAGTTCCATGTCAGGACACCAATCCGGTGAGTACGGCGAACGGAACCACCAGGTAGCCGACGCAGAGCACCACGGCGAAGACCAGCGCAGCGGTGCGGGCCCGCCGCTCCCCCCGGGGGGTCTGCTGGCCGAGGCTGCGCAACGCGGAGAACACCCCGTGCCGCAGGTGGAAGCCGACGGTGACGATCGCCAGGGTGTAGAAGAGCGTCACGTACCAGCGGTGCGGGGCGAAGTCGGCGACCACGTTGCCGTACGGGTTGCTGGCGTCGCCGACCGGGTTCAGGGTGCCGGTGGTCAGGTCCAGGAGGTGGTAGATCACGAAGAGCAGGATGATCACTCCGCCCCAGCGCATGGTGCGGGCGGCGTAGCTGCCCTGGACCTTCTTGCGGTGGGCGTAGCGCACCGGGCGGGCGGCGCGGGCCCGTACGGCCAGCACGGTCGCCGCCCAGATGTGTCCGAGCACCGCCACCACCAGCGCGGTCCGCAGGATCCACAGGAACCACACCCCCGGCAGCAGCGGCTTGCCGATGTCGCGTAGCCAGTGGGCGTAGTGGTCGAACGAGGTCTCGCCGGTGAACACCTTGAGGTTGCCGAGCATGTGGGCGACGAGGAACAGCACCAGCAGGATGCCCGTCACCGCCATGACGGCCTTGAGGCCGACGTTCGAGCGGATGGGCGACCGAGTTTTCGTGATTACCACCTGACCGACGCTAGGAGCCCTGCGATCAGTCGTCCAATGCATCGACCTCGCAGTCTCGATAGCCATAAGCTATGAAGATGCAGCTCCATCAGCTGAAGTACTTCGTCGCGGTGGCGGAAGTACGACATTTCACCCAAGCCGCCGACATCGTCGGCATAACCCAGCCGTCGTTGAGTAAGCAAGTTCACGCCCTGGAGACCGACCTCGGCGCCCCGCTGTTCGAACGGGTACGGGGCAACATCACCCTGACCGCCGCCGGTGAGGTGCTGCTGCCGCTGGCCAAGCGGATCCTCGCCGACGTCGACACCGCCACCCGGGAGGTGCAGGAGCTGGTCGGCCTGCGCCGGGGCCGGGTCCGGCTGGGGGCCACCCCCAGCCTGGCCACCTCGCTCGCCCCGCCGGTGCTGCGCCGGTTCCGCGACGCCCACCCCGCCGTCGACCTGCGGGTCGAGGAGGGCGGCTCGCAGGACCTGGTCCGGGACCTGCTGCGCGGCGACCTCGACCTCGCCCTGATCATCATGCCGGCCCAGGGGGCCGACCCCGGGCTGCGGGTCGACCCGATCCTGCGGGAGAGCCTGGTGATCGCCTCGGTGGACCCGCTGCCCGCTGCGCTGGTCAGCGGCGAGGTGCGGATCACCGACCTGCGTGACCAACCGCTGGTGATGTTCCGCGAGGGCTACGACCTGCGCGACGCCACCATCCAGGCGTGCCGGGAGGCCGGCTTCGAGCCCACCTTCTCGGTCGACGGTGGGGAGATGGACGCGGTGCTCAGCTTCGTCGAGGCCGGACTGGGCATCGCCCTGGTGCCGGGCATCGTGGTCAGCCGCCGCCCCGGCATCCGGGTCACCCGGCTCGCCCCGCCCGGCGTGCGCCGGACCATCGCGGTGGCCCGCCGCCGCGACGTCGTCCCCACCCACGCCGGGCGGGAACTGCGCCGCATCCTGCTCGACTACGTGCACGCGGCCACCAGCAGCAGCGACCTGCCCCCGGGCGTGGAGCCGCTGCCGTGATCAGCGGGCCTCGGCGTCGTCCATCGCGCGGTAGATGCGCTGCTCGGAGACCGGGTACGGGGTGCCCAGGGCCTGGGCGAAGACGTTCACCCGCAGCTCCTCGATCATCCAGCGGATCTGCCGCACCGGGGCCGAGGCACGGCGGGCCGGGGGCAGCCCGGCCACCAGGTCCCGGTACTCCTTCTGCACCGTGGCGATCCGGTCCTGCTGGGACTTGTCCCGCTGCGGGTTGGCGGCCAACCGGTCCAGTCGGCGCTCCATCGCGGTCAGGTAGCGCAGCAGGTCGGGCAGGCGCGCGTAGCCGGTCTCGGTGACGAAACCGTCGTGCACCAGGCCGGTGAGCTGCTGACGCAGGTCGGCGAGGGCGGCCACCACCGCCAGGTTGCGGGTCGCGCCGAGCCGCTGCTCCACCGCGTACGCCGCGGCGAGCACCTGGCGGACCCGGCCCATCACCTCCACCACCGTGTCGACCAGGTCGGCGCGGACCCGGTCACGCAGCGCGGCGAAGCCGTCGGCGTCCCAGGCCGGCCCGCCCGCGTCGGCGATCAACTTGTCGATGGCGGCCCCGGCGGCGTCGGCGATGAGCTGCTGCACCCCACCGTGCGGGTTGCGGCTCAGCGCCAGCTTCGCCTCGTTGCTCAGCCGCCCCTGGAGGAACTGCGCCGGTGACGGCACGGTCAGCCGCAGCAACCGCCGGGTGCCCGCCCAGTGCGCGGCGGCCTGCTCGGCCTCGGAGTCGAAGACCTTCACCCCGACCGTGGTGCCCTCGTCGACCAGCGCCGGGTAGGCGGTCACCGCGTAGCCGGCCCGGACCTGTTCGATGGTGCGGGGCAGGGTGCCGATGCTCCACCCGGTCAGCCCGGTCCGGGCCAGCTCGGGGGCGGCGGCGGCCACCACCTGGCGTACCTCCTGGCGGAGCTGACGTTGCAGGGCCGGCAGGTCCTTGCCCTCGGCGACCGGCTTGTCGGCGTCACCGATCACCCGGAACGTCACCCGCAGGTGCGGCGGCAGCTTCGCCGGCTCCCACGCCTCCCGGGGGACGGTCACCCCGGTCATCCGGCGCAGCTGCCGGCTGAGCGCGTCCAGCAGCGGCTCCTCGCCGGGGGTGATCGCGGCGAGCGCCGCGCGGGCGTGGTCCGGCACCGGGACGAAGTTGCGCCGGATCGGCTTGGGCAGCGACCGGATCAGCGCGATCACCAGCTCCTCGCGCAGCCCCGGCACCTGCCAGTCGAAGCTCTCCGCCGGCACCTGGTTGAGCAGCGGCAGCGGGATGTCGACGGTGACGCCGTCGGTGGGCGCGGTCGGGTCGAAGGTGTACGTCAGCGGCAGGGTCACCCCGTCGGCCTGCCACTCGTCCGGGAAGTCACCCTCGTCGACCCCGCCGCGCCCGGCGTTGACCAGCAGCTCCCGGGTGAAGGTGAGCAGGTCGGGCTGCTCGTGACGGGCCTTCTTCCACCAGGAGTCGAAGTGTCGACCGGAGACCACGTCGGCGGGGATGCGCTGGTCGTAGAAGGCGAAGATGCTCTCGTCGTCGACCAGGATGTCCCGGCGGCGGGCCCGGTTCTCCAGCTCCTCGATCTCGGTGCGGAGCTTCTCGTTGTCCCGCCAGAACGGGTGGTGGGTCTGCCAGTCCCCCTCGACCAGGGCGTGCCGGATGAACAGCTCCCGGCTCAGCGCCGGGTCGATCCGCCCGAAGTTGACCTTGCGGGAGGTGACCAGCGGGACGCCGTACAGGGTGACCTTCTCGTAGGCCATGACGGCGGCCTGCTTCTTCTCCCAGTGCGGCTCGCTGTAGCTGCGCTTGACCAGGTGCTGGGCCAGCGGCTCCACCCACTCCGGCTCGACCCGCCCGGCGACCCGGCCCCACAGCCGGGAGGTCTCCACCAGCTCGGCGGCCATCACCCAGCGCGGCGGCTTCTTGAACAGCGCCGAGCCGGGGAAGACCGCGAACTTCGCCCCCCGGGCGCCCAGGTACTCGTGCTTCTGGGCGTCCTTGAGCCCGATGTGCGACAGCAGGCCGGGCAGCAGCGACTGGTGCACCTTCGGGGTGTCGATCTCCTCCGGCAGGTCGGCGGCCGGGCCGCGCCGGCCACCGTCGGGCGGGGCCTGCGCCGCGCCCCGCCGACCCCGCCGCCCGTCACCCTGTTCCGGGGTACGCAGCACCTGGCGCAACTGGGCGACGATGTCCTGCCACTCGCGAACCCGCAGGTAGTTGAGGTATTCCGCCCGGCACATCCGGCGGAAGGCGCTGGAGGACAGCTCCCGCTGCTGCTCACGCAGGTAACGCCAGAGGTTGAGGAACGACACGAAGTCGGATTCGGAGTCGGCGAACCGGGCGTGCGCCTGGTCGGCCTGGGCCTGCTTCTCCGCCGGCCGCTCCCGGGGGTCCTGGATCGACAGCGCGGCGGCGATCACCAGCACCTCGGTGGCGCAGCCGTTGCGTTCGCCCTCGATGACCATCCGGGCCAGCCGGGGGTCGACCGGGAGCTGGGCCAGCCGCCGGCCCAGCGGGGTGAGCCGCCGGTCCGGGTCGGCCTCGGTCGGGTCCAACGCGCCCAGCTCGTGCAGCAGGTTGACCCCGTCGGTGATGTTGCGCCGGTCCGGTGGGTCGATGAACGGGAATGCGGCGAGGTCACCGAGGCCGATCGCGGTCATCTGGAGGATGACCGAGGCCAGGTTGGTCCGCAGGATCTCCGGGTCGGTGAACTCCGGCCGGGAGGCGAAGTCCTGCTCGTCGTAGAGCCGGATGCAGATGCCGTCGGAGGTCCGGCCGCAGCGGCCCTTGCGCTGGTTGGCCGACGCCTGGGAGACCGGCTCGATGGGCAGCCGCTGCACCTTCAGCCGGCTGGAGTAGCGGGAGATCCGGGCCGATCCCGGGTCCACCACGTACTTGATGCCGGGCACGGTCAGCGAGGTCTCCGCGACGTTCGTGGCGAGCACCACCCGGCGTCCGGGGTGGGCGGCGAAGACCCGGTGCTGCTCGGCGGCCGACAGCCGGGCGTAGAGCGGCAGGATCTCGGTGCCCAGCAGCGAGCGTTTCGACTGGGTCAGCTTGCCCAGCGCCTCGGCGGTGTCCCGGATCTCCCGCTCGCCGCTGAGGAAGACCAGGATGTCGCCCGGCCCCTCGGCGGCCAACTCCTGCACCGCGTCGCCGATCGCCTGGATCTGGTCGCGGACGTTCTCCTCGTCGTCGCCCCCGTCGTCGTCGCCCCCGTCGACCTCGACCAGCGGCCGGTAGCGCACCTCGACCGGGTACGTCCGCCCGGAGACCTCGACGACCGGCGCGGGCCGGCCGTCGGCGTCGGCGAAGTGCTCGGCGAACCGGGCGGTCTCGATCGTCGCCGAGGTGATGACCACCTTGAGGTCGGGGCGGCGGGGGAGCAGTTGGCGCAGGTAGCCGAGGATGAAGTCGATGTTGAGGCTGCGCTCGTGCGCCTCGTCGATGATCAGGGTGTCGTACTGGCGCAGCATCCGGTCGGTCTGCAACTCGGCCAGCAGGATGCCGTCGGTCATCAGCTTGACCAGGCTGCGGTCGCTCACCTGGTCGGTGAAGCGCACCTTGTAACCCACCACGTCGCCCAACTCGGTGCCGAGTTCCTCGGCGATCCGGTCGGCGACCGTCCGGGCGGCCAACCGGCGGGGCTGGGTGTGCCCGATCAGCCCGGTGATCCCCCGCCCCAGCTCCAGGCAGATCTTGGGCAGCTGGGTGGTCTTGCCGGAGCCGGTCTCACCGGCCACGATCACCACCTGGTGGTCACGGATCGCGGCGGCGATGTCGTCGCGGCGCTCGCTGACCGGCAACTGCGCCGGGTAGGTGATGGTCGGCACGGCGGCCCGCCGGGTGGCCAGCCGGGCCTCCGCCCGGGACACGTCCCCGGCGACCTCGGCCAACGCCTCGGCGTGCCGCTGCGGGTCGCGCAGCTTGCGGACCCCGTCCAGCCGACGCTGGAGGCGGCGCTGGTCGCGGAACATCAGCGGGGTGAGGCGGCGGTGCAGCTCACGGACGGTCACGGCGTCGGCGGGTGCGGCGGGATCGGAGGCGGCTGGATTCTGCATGTCGTCGCCAAGGATAGGCAGCCCGCCGCCGGATCGCCCCCGGGTTACCCCTCCCGGCCCGCCGCGCGGCTCCCCACCGCCCCACGGTGGCCCGGTCCGCCCCCTGGTCGGGGTGCTCCGTGCCGGCCCGCCCGGATGGGGCGCGGGGTCCCTGCCGGCCGCTGCGGCGCAGGTCGTGGCGCTGCGGGCGGCGGGACCGGGTGGAGCAGGCCGCGTCGTGCCGACCGGATCAGACGCGGTCACGTCCGCCGGAGCGCTGCCCGGGAAACCGGCCGCCGCCGGGCTACGCTGACCGCCGGACGACGCGACACGGGGGGCTGCCGGATGACCACGACGACGACGATGCTGGACACCGACCGCGCACTGGTCCAGGCCGCCACGGCGGTCGCCAAGCTGCGCTGCCGCAGCGACAACCACAGCGTCGCCGCGGCGGCCCGGACCGCCGACGGCCGGGTGTTCACCGGGGTGAACCTCGCCCACTTCACCGGCGGCCCCTGCGCCGAACTGGTGGCCCTCGGTGCCGCCGCCACCCAGGGGGAAGCGGAGCTGGAGACCATCGTCGCCGTGGGGGACCGGGGGCGCGGGGTGCTCCCGCCGTGCGGACGGTGCCGGCAGGTGCTGCTCGACTACCACCCGGGCATCCAGGTCATCGTCGGGCCGATCGACGCGCTGCGGAAACTGCCGGTGACCGACCTGCTGCCGGACAGCTACGTCTGGGCCGACCAGCGGCTGGATGCGTCGGCGATCGTGCGGACCGGACAGTGGCCGATGCCGACGGTCCCGGCCAGCCGGGCCGCCTCGGAGGACTGAGCCTCCGGCGCTCCGGCAGCCGAGGAGCGCGGGGCATGGCGCGTTCAGGCGGGACGGGCCGCCGCGTCGAGCGCGAGGTCGCGGGTCCGGCGCATCAGCTCCGCCGCCTCCACCGCGTCCCGCCCGATGCAGACCGCCCCGAACTTGCCGTAGCGGGGCAGCGCACTGAGCATGTGCAACACCGTGCCGGTGCGCCGGACGTGGTCGTAGCGCAGCGGCGACCGCTCGACGGCGTCGATCAGCCGACCCGGGGTCATCCCCACCAACGTGGGGTCGGTGATGGCGTCGGACGCCTGGTAGACCCGCTCCGAGCGGCCCTCGGGGGCATCGGTGAACAGGCGGCCGTCGACGTCCGGCAGGGTGTCGAGCAACTGACTGGCCATCACGAAACCGTGCCTGGTCCCCGTCGCGCGGAGGTTCAGTTCGCAGCCGAGCACCTGGAACGCGTCACCCCGGCGGGCGGCGATGAAGTCGACACCGTAGTCGCCGGTGGTGACGCCCCGCTCCACGAGGTACCGGCCGACCCGCAGGCCGTACTCCACCACCGTCGCCCGGTAGGCGGCGTCGGCCGGGAACGAACTGCCGACGTAGGTCAGCCCCACCCCGCCGAGCACCTGGTCGTGCGTCGAGACGCACTCGACGTCACCGCCGCGGGTCACCCGACCCTGGAAGCTGGGGCTGCGCAACTCGTCGGCCTCGACGAACTCCTCGGCGACGATGCCGGCGCGGGCGATCAGGGCGGCGAACTCCGCCCAGCTCAGCTTGCCGTCGACGAGGTGGCTGCCGGGCAGGCGCTCGGCCACCGCGCGGACCACCCCGGCGCGGTCGGTGCCGGTGACGTCGGTCAGATCGAGGGTCGCGTTGCCCATCCCCGCGCCGTACGCGGTGCTGCTCAGCTTGAGCACCAGCCTGCGGTGCCCGGCCAGCACGAGATCCGCGACCGCCTCGGCGAGCGCGCCGACGTCGTGGCACAGCGGGGTGCCCGCCGGCACGTCGATCCCGATCGTCCGGAACATGGCGCGGCCGGCGCTCTTGGTGCCGAGGGGGATGTGGTCGGCGTCCGCCTGGTCGCCGGGCAGGCCCAGCGCGGTGGCGTAGTCCTGGAGGTGACGGGACGGTTCGAAGTAGCTCAGCTCGACCTCGGCGCCGGCCTGCCGCTCGGTGGTGACGAAGTCGCGTACGGCGGCGCGTAACCGCGTGGCTTCGGCGTTCGTCGGGTCGAGCAGCTTGTCGCTCAGCCACCGGGGGGAGGAGTCGTCGAGGCTGCCGATCACGACCCGCTCCCGGCGGGGCGGCGACCCGTCGGCCCGATCTTCGGCCCGGTCCTCGGCCCGATCTTCGGCCCGATCTTCGGCCCGATCTTCGGCCCGATCTTCGGCCCGATCTTCGGCCCGATCTTCGGCCCGGTCCTCGGCCCGGTCCTCGGCCCGGTCCTCGGCCCGGTCCTCGGGCAACAGGCCGAGGAAGTACTCCACCTGTCGATCGGCGTCGACCATCCGGGGGGCGGTGACATACAGCAGCGTGCCGCCGCCCCGGCAGACCACCGCGACGATCGTCGCCCCGACCGGCCGCTCGGGAAACAGCGTCGACCCGCTCAACCGCTCCAACAACTCGGGACTGCATTCCCGGCTCTGCACGGACACGACGGCACGACGGTTGCCGGTGACGGCCATCGCGATCATTCTCCTCGGAAACGACGTGGCGGGGCGGTCACGTCACCGGATGACGTGACCGCCCCACTCCGACGGTCAGCTTCGGGCGACCCTAACACCGCCACCGGCGGCCCGAGGCGACAGATCCGTCGACGGCGATTCGCCCGTCACGGACGGGTCAGCGCTTTCACCACCGCGAATGCGCCGTCCTGCTGGAGTACGGTCCGGTGGTACAGCTCGGTGTAGAAGGCGCAGAAGAGCCGGTACACATTGGTGATGTGTTCCACCACCCGACGCCGGTCGTCGTCGGTGTGCACGAACGTCATGAGGACGTCCCAGACGAAGTCGGTGTGGTCGTCCTCCAGGTCGTGATTGACGTGCGCCTGCTGCCCCTTGGCCATGCCCGCGCCGAGGACCTGCTCGACATTCTCGATCCAGCCCGGCTGGGTCATCAACGAGACGTTCTCGATGAAGTAGGAGCTGGACAACGAGGCCAGCGGGCGACCCTCGTGTTCGAGCCCGTAGTAGAAGTAGCCTTGGAGCAGTTTGGTGGAGAACATCGGCTCGGTCGAGTAGATCTCCTCCCGGCTCACCCCGACCCGTTCCAGGTCCTTGGCGAACATCGAGTCGTGCAACATCTCGTCCTCGGTGTACGCACACCACTTCTTGGCCAGCACCGGGTTGTGCTTGGTGAAGTAGTGGATCGTCAGGGCGTCGATCCACCGCTTCATCCGGAGCCGGAGAATGATCTCGATGACGTGTCGCTGGTAGTAGGCCAGGTTGATGTCCTTGGCCCGGAACAGGTGATCCGCGCCCTCGACCTCGCGGTAGAACCGCTGCACCATCTCTCGCAGCAGCTCGTCGACCTCCTGCTTGAACTCGGCGTGCTCGTTCCTGGTCATCTGGCTGCCGGCCCCTGTCGTTCGTCGGATGGCGCAGCCGGAATCGCGTACTGCCGGCTGCGGCGGGTGATGGTGGCCTTGTCGGGGAGGTGACGATCCAGCATTTCCAGCCCGCGGGCGACGCGCCGGACCCGCTCGGCGGTCCGCGTCTCGCTCGGCGGGTCGTAGGGGTGCTCCTGGACGCTCGCGCCCATCTTGAGCATGACCGGCGCGGCGATCTGCACGATCTCGGCCAACTCGTAGAACCGGATGAAACCGCCCTTGGTGCGGTAGACGTCGGTGGGCACGTCCATCGGAAGCCCGGGGTTGAGGCGCCGGATCTCCTGCATCATCGGCAGGCCCAGGTCGTGCGCCAGGGTGATGCTGTCGGCGCCGTTCTCGGCGAAGATCCTGGCCAGGAAGGGATTCGTCGGCATGCAGTGGCTGGACGTCTTGAATACCAGGTCGGACGGGAGCAGCCCGTCGGTGCGCAGCTCCGCGAGCACCCGCAGCACGCCGATGTCATAGACGGTGATGCCCCGGCAGCCCAGCGCCGCGAGCCGGAGCGCCTCGGCCACGCAGGCCCGGATGCCGTCGCTGTTGTTGATCTGGCGGCCCATCTCCAACCCGAAGCCGGTGCGGTAGAAGGCGCTCTTCGTGTCGTACTCAGGTCGGGGGCCCAGGCTGATCACGATGCCGTGGTCGTTCTCCCGGCACAGCGCGAACATGTCGGACAGTTCGGCGTCCGAGAGCAGGAAGGAACCCAACGTCTCGTTGAATCGGGTGACCCGGACCCCCTGGTCGTTGAGCAGTTTGACGATGATCTCCAGATCGCGCATCGAGTTCACCGCGGGGATCTCGACGCCGAACTGGCCGCCACCGTCGAACTCGCCGTCGGAACGGTGGAATTCGACGTTGTCGGTGAAGGGATATCCCCTGGCCGACAGCCAGTCCCGGGCCGTACCTGCGGACATGGTTACGTCAGTCACGCGATCTCCTGTCGGGGTGCCGGGGTCAGGGTGATGCGTAGTGCGGTGGCGAGTGCCGTCCTGGCGGCCGGCGTCGGGGCGTGCACCAGGCACAGCAGCCGGTCGAACTCCCCGACCTCGGCGGCGAAGAAGTCGTCGACGCGGCGGTTTCCGGAGCGCGGCCGGTATCGCCAGAAGTCGCTTCCGACCGTGCCGCCACCGTGTACGACGACCCCGGTGCGGGAATCGAACCGGCATTCCGGCGACAGTTCGGCGGCCAGCCGACCGGCGAGGTGCCGCAGTTGGTCGGGGTCGGAGCCGTCCAGGGACGGATAGCAGCGGATGTCGTCGTGGACGGTGAACCGGTGCATCAGCGCGTACGCCTTCGGCGTGTAGGTCTTCATGGCGACCAGTTCCGGAAAGTCACCGAGCCGCCGGGTGATCTCGCGGAACATTCGGGCGACGAGACCGAAGGCGACGGTGCCCCCGTGCTGTTCCTCGGCGACCAGCAGGGTCTCGATGTAGGTGAAGGGCCGGCCGTCGCAGTCGCGTGCGGTGGCGGCGATGAGACCGACGCACCCGTTCGTCGTCTCGGCTGCGACGAGGTGGTCGCTCTCCCGCAGGATGTGCTGTTTGGTGGTCAGGTAGTCGGCCACCTGGTGACGGGGCATCGACCGGGCCAGGTCGGTGCGTATTCGGTGGACGAAGTCCGGTGGGATCGAGGCGGCCCCGTCGAAGTAGCGGAACCGGACGTGACTCATCGAAAATTCCACCCCCGCTCGATCTGGTGTTTTCCCTGCGCCATTATGCATCGATATAGATGGAACTGATTTCCGCAACACTCTACGGGCCGGGTCGCCTCGGCAGGTGATCGGAGCCGTCTTTGGGGAAGTCTGCAACGACGGACAGATCGGACGGCGGCGCTGCCGCCCGATCTGTCATATACAATTACTCATGTCAATTAATAAAGCGGCGCTCCCCGAGCTGGGTCAGGCGGCGGTGGACCAGATGGCGCGGAAGGCGGCGGCCTCACCGGCCAGCCACTGCTCGACCTGGGCCGACCTGACGTGCTCGGGCGTCCGGTGCGCCACGCCCCGCCGGACGTCGACCAGGACCGGCTCGGCGTGCGGCAACACCGCATCCATGTGTCGGGCCATCAGGTGCAGGGTGGCCAGGGCCGCCTCCTCGCTCGGCGGGGCCTCGTCGAAGTGCAGCCGGACCGCCTCGGCGTGACCGTCGGCGTACCGGATGCCGAAGTGGGGGTTGATCTTGACGGGTAGGTCGCCGAGCATCGCGAGGGCGTCGCGGGTCTGCGCCAGGTCGATGCCGGCCGGCTCGCCCAACGACTCCAGCCAGGCCGTCGCGCCGGGCACCAGCGCCTGGTAGAGCGGACGCCAGCGCGGCTTGACCACGTCGGCCACGCCGGCCAGGTGGGTGCCGCCGGTGTGGAAGGCGATGTCGGCCTTGAGCGCCTTGACGAACTGGCCGTGCGGGTTGAAGCCGTGCCGGCTGGCCCGCTGCTTGCGCAGCCCGCCGACGAAGCTCGCCTTGGTGGGCCCGGTGCGGTCGACGTACCGGGTGAAGCCGAGGAGGGTGGCGTACGGCGTGAGGGGGGCGGAGGTGGGCGCGGTCATGGGCGTCCTCCCAGCTCAGAAGGTCGATTAGTACATACATTCTAATCGACGGTGGTGACATCGCCCAGGGTGCAAAAGGGGCCGTCCGGACGCACCGGACGGCCCCTTCGAAGAAAAGAAGCTAGAGCTGCCCGACGTCCGTCACCCGGACCACGGCGGCCCCCGCCTCGTCCGAGGCGGCCAGGTCGACCTCGGCGCTGATCCCCCAGTCGTGGTCGCCCTCCGGGTCGTCCAGGATCTGCCGGACGGTCCACTTCTCCCGCCCCTGCTCGATCATGAGCAGCGCCGGCCCCCGGGCGTCCGGCCCCACCCCGATCCCGTCGTACGCCTCGAAGTACGGCTCCAGCGCCTCCGCCCAGGCGTCGGCGTCCCACCCGGTCGCGCCGTCCAGCTCGCCGAGATCCCACCAGCGGCGCAGGGCGGCCAGCTCGACCCGACGGAACAGCGCGTTGCGGACCAGCACCCGGAAGGCGCGGGCGTTGCGGGTGACCGCCGGCACCCGCTCCTCCAGCGACGCGTGGGCCAGGGCGGCGTCCGCGACGTCGGAGGGGTTGCGCAGCCGCTCCCACTCGTCGATCAGGCTGGAGTCGACCTGGCGGACCAGCTCGCCCAGCCACTCGATGAGGTCGATCAGCTCCTCGGTCTTGGCGTCCTCCGGGACGGTCTGCCGCAGCGTCTTGTAGGCGTCGGCGAGGTAGCGCAGCACCAGCCCCTCGGACCGGGTCAGCCCGTAGAACTGTACGAACTCGCCGAAGGTCATCGCGCGTTCGTACATGTCCCGGACGACGGACTTGGGGGAGAGCTGGTGGTCGGCGACCCAGGGGTGCCCCTGCCGGTACATCTCGTACGCGGCGTGCAGCAGCTCGGCCAGCGGCTTGGGCCAGGTCACCTCGTCGAGCAGCTCCATGCGGGCCTCGTACTCGATGCCGTCGGCCTTCATCGCGGCGACCGCCTCGCCGCGCGCCTTGAACTGCTGCGCGGAGAGCACCTGGCGCGGGTCGTCGAGGATCGACTCGATCACGCTCAACACGTCCAGGGCGTACGACGGGGACTCGGCGTCGAGCAGCTCGATGGCGGCCAGGGCCAGCGGCGACAGCGGCTGGTTGAGCGCGAAGTCGAGCTGGAGGTCGACGGTGAGCCGGACCCGTCGGCCGGTCTCGTCGGGCTTGTCGAGCTGCTCGACCACCCCACCGGCGCGCAACGCCCGATAGATGGCCACGGCCCGGCGGATGTGCCGACGCCGGGCGGCGGCGTCCTCGTGGTTGTCGGTGAGCAGGTGCCGCATCGAGGCGAACGCGTCGCCGGGCCGGCCGATCACGTTGAGCAGCATCGAGTGGCTGACCTGGAAGCTGGAGGTCAGCGGCTCCGGCTCGGCGTCGACCAGCCGCTGGAAGGTCGGCTCGCCCCAGCCGATCGAGCCCTCCGGCGGCTTCTTCTTGACCACCTTGCGCCGCTTTTTGGGGTCGTCACCGGCCTTGGCCAGGGCCTTCTCGTTGTCGATGACGTGCTCGGGGGCCTGCACCACCACCCGCCCGAGGGTGTCGAAGCCGGCCCGCCCGGCCCGGCCGGCGATCTGGTGGAACTCGCGGGCCTTGAGCAGCCGGGTGCGCACCCCGTCGTACTTGCTCAGGCCGGTGAACAGCACGGTGCGGATCGGCACGTTGATGCCCACGCCCAACGTGTCGGTGCCGCAGATGACCTTCAGCAGGCCGGCCTTGGCCAGGGTCTCCACGAGCCGGCGGTACTTGGGCAGCATGCCGGCGTGGTGCACGCCGATGCCGTGGCGCACCAGCCGGGACAGCGTCTTGCCGAAGCCGGAGGTGAACCGGAAGTTGCCGATCGCGGCGGCGATCATGTCCTTCTCGGCCCGGGTGCAGACGTTGACGCTCATCAGCGCCTGGGCGCGTTCCAGCGCGGCGACCTGGGTGAAGTGCACGACGTACACCGGGGCCTGCTTGGTCTCCAGCAGCTCTTCGAGCGTCTCGTGCAGCGGCGTCATCGCGTACGAGAAGATCAGCGGGACCGGCCGCTCGGCCGACCGGACGACGGCGGTCGACCGCCCGGTGCGCCGGGTCAGGTCGTCGACGAACCGGGTGGTGTCCCCCAGGGTGGCCGACATCAGCACGAACTGCGCCTGCGGCAGCTCGATGATCGGCACCTGCCAGGCCCAGCCCCGGTCCGGCTCGGCATAGAAGTGGAACTCGTCCATCACCACCTGGCCGACGTCGGCCCGCGCCCCCTCGCGCAACGCCAGGTTGGCCAGGATCTCGGCGGTGCAGCAGATGATCGGGGCGTCGGCGTTGACACTCGCGTCGCCGGTGAGCATGCCGACGTTCTCCGCGCCGAACACCTCGCAGAGCGCGAAGAACTTCTCCGACACCAGGGCCTTGATCGGGGCGGTGTAGAAGCTCGTCCGGTTGTCGGCCAGGGCGGTGAAGTGCGCCGCGATCGCGACCAGGCTCTTGCCCGAACCGGTCGGCGTATTCATGATCACGTTCGCGCCGGAGACGATCTCGATGACCGCCTCCTCCTGGTGCGGATAGAGGTCCAGCCCCCGCTCGGACGCCCAGCCGGCGAACGCGTCGAAGAGGGTGTCGGGGTCGGCGCTTCGAGGCAGCGCGGCAGTCAGCGTCATAGCGCCCCCATCGTGCCCGCACCACCACCCCGCACGCCAGCCGGGCCACCCGGCCCCCGGCCGCTGCGGCCTCACCCGCCCCCGCCTGTCGTGGTCCGGCCGGCCTTGCCCAGGTCGGGGGCGGGTCGAAGTCGCGGGATCGCTGAGCTGCGGCATCGCCGGCGGACGGATACCGCCGGCCGGGCGGTATCGCACCGATCGCGGAGACCTCGTCGGTCAGGGGCGGCGGCGGTGGATCAGGTCGAAGACGGGGCGGCCGGCGGTCAGCGCCCGGCGTTCGAACTTGGTCACCGGGCGGTGGTCGGGGCGGGGCGCATAGCCTGCGTACACGTCGTCCAGCTCGGGGTCGGCGGTGAGGGTCGAGCGCATCGACCCGGCGTACTCGGCCCAGTCGGTGGCGCAGTGCAGGGTCCCGCCGCCGGTCAGCCGGGAGCGCAGCAGCGCCACGTGCGCCGGCTGGATGATCCGCCGCTTGTGGTGCCGCAACTTGGGCCACGGGTCGGGAAAGAACACGTGCACCGCGTCCAGGCAGCCCGGCGGCATGGCCCGGACCAGGTCCAGCGCGTCGCCCTCGGCGATCCGGACGTTGCGCAGACCGTGGCGCTGCACCAGGTCGAGCAGGTGGGCGATGCCCGGGGTGTGCACCTCGACCGCCAGGTAGTCGCGGTCCGGGTCGGCGGCGGCCATCGCCGCGGTGGCGTCACCCATCCCGGAGCCGATCTCCAGCACCACCGGGGCCCTGCGGCCGAAGAACCCGGCCGGATCGACCGGCCCGTCGAGGTCGGCGATCCCGATCCCGTACGCCGGCCAGAGTCGGGTCAGCGCGTCGGTCTGCCGACTGCTCATCCGACCCCGACGGGGATGGAAGGTGCGGATCCCGGTGGCCGGCGGGGCCACCGGGACGGCGGGGTTCGGGTCGATGGGGGTCACAGCGACCCGAGCGTACGCGACGGTTCCGCCGTATCGGATGTGCCGTCGGGCGGAGGGTGAGACGATTCATCCCGTACGGCAGGTCGGCGTCCGGGTCGGTCCGGCGCTGCCCGGGGGCGCCGGAAGGGGGAATGGTGTCGATCGCGCTGCACCGCACCGCGCTGGCGGTCGCCGTCGGTGCCCTCGTCCCCGCGCTGTGGCACGCCGCCCCGCTGTCCGCCGCCCCGCTGTCCGCCGCTCCTTCGGCGGCTGCTCCGTTGGTCGCCGTGCCGGTGGTTGCGGTGCCGGTCGCCGCTGCGGTTCCCGCGCCCGGTCAGCCCGCGCCGGACCAGGGTGGGGACCCGCAGCCGCCGCCCGGCGTGCTCTTCGTCGAGGTGACCCCGGGCACCGTCGAGCCGGGTTACCTGGTCGGCATCGAGGCGAGCTGCCACGACAACTCGATCCCGGCGACCGTCGTCTCCGACGCCTTCGGCCGGGTCCAGGTGCAGCCGCAGCACGGGCTGCTCACCGCCGCCCCGATGGTCAAGGACCGGGTCCGGCCGGGCAACTACCGGATCAAGCTGGAATGCCCGGACGGGGCGACCGCCTCCACGGCGCTCCAGGTGGTCAAGAAGGTGAAGCCGAGCCCCGGGCCGCACACCGGCTTCGGTGGTGCGACCGGCGGCGGGCTGCCCGGTGGGCTGCTGGTGCCCGGCGGGCTGGCACTGACCATCGCCGGGGCCGTCGTCGGGATCGTGGCGGCCCGTCGGCCGCGTGGCGTCGCCGGGAGCTGACCATGCCCCCACCGCCGGTCCCCTCAGGTCCCCGTAACGGCCCGACCCCGCAGCCGCCCACCTCCGGCCCGCAGATCTTCCACCCCACCCCGCCGCCCGCCACTACGCCCCCCGCCACGCCGGTACCGCCGTACCGTGGCCCGGCCGGTGCGCCGTCGCCAGCGGGCGTGGCACCGCCGGGTGCGGGGTCGACGCGTGGTCCCTGGTCGGTGCCGCTGGCCGTGCTGCTGGTGTTGCTCGGCGTCTTCGCCACCGGTGCCGGGCTGGGGCGCACGGTCGGGCCACTGGACTGGACCGACACGCCGCCGCAGCGTCCGGCGGCCGATGCCCGAACGAGCCCCCCACCAGGCAGCCTGCCGGCCAGCCGACCGGTCCGGCTCACCGTCCCGGCGATCAAGGTGGCCGCCCCGGTGGCCCCGGTCGGTCAGGCCCGGGACGGGTCGATCGACGTCCCACCGCTGGACCGGCACCACGAGACCGGCTGGTACGACCGGGGCCCGACCCCCGGTGAGCCGGGCCGGGCGATCATCGTCGGCCACGTCGACTCGAAGGACGGGCCGTCGGTCTTCTACGACCTGCGCAAGCTCAAGCCCGGCGATCGGATCGAGGTGACCCGGGACGACCGCCGGGTGGTGGTGTTCCGGGTCGACTCGGTGGAGTTCTTCGACAAGTCGGCCCTGCCCGCCGACCGGGTCTATGGCGACAGCGGAGCGCCGGCCCTGCGGTTGATCACCTGTGGCGGCCAGTGGATCGGCGGGCGTACCGGCTACGCCGACAACGTCGTCGCCTTCGCCTCGCTGGCCGAAACCCGCTCACCCTGACCCCGCCCGCAGGCACCGGCCGGGCCCCGTTCCCCCCGACCCCGCGCCCGCAGGCGCCGGGCCCTGTTCCCCCTGATCGACGCGGCCCGTGCCGCGCACGATATTGCGGGGACGCGGTCGGGCGGCGGTGGCAGGATCGGCGCGGTGATGGCGGACGTGGTGCGGCAGGCGTTCAGTTGGATCGAGTCGGTGGCGGTGCCCGCCGACGGTGGTCTGGGGTGGCAGGAGGCGGGCGAACGCTTCGACGATCTCTATGCCGGGACCGCCGGGGTGCTGCTCGGCTGTGCCGAGGCCATGGCCACCGGCCGCCATCCTGTCGTCACCACGACGGACGGTGGCGTCGCCACCGCAGCGGGGTCGGCGCTCGACCGGGTCGCGGCCGGTGCCCGGGGCCGGTTGGTGCATCTTGCCCGGCACGAGCCGGACGCCTCGACGATGCCCGACGACGGGTTGTTCGACGGCTGGGCCGGGGTGGCGGTCGCGTTGCGCGCCTGGGCCCGGGTCTCCGGCGACCGGGCCGCCCTCGACACCGCCGCGTCGGTGACGGCAGGGATCGCCGAACGGCTGCTGCACCGACCAGTGGACCCGGGCCGGTGTGCCGACGTCATCTCCGGCGACGCGGGCATCCTGCTGGCCCTCCTCGACGCCCTCGACGAGGGTTCCGACAGCGTGGTGGTGCAGGCGGCCCACGTCCTCGCCGACGGGCTGGTGGGGCTGGCCGAGGAGCGGCCCGACGGGCCGCACTGGCGGATGCGGGCGGGGGACGAGCGCCTGATGCCCGGCTTCTCCCACGGTACGGCCGGCGTCGCCTACGTCCTCGCCACCGCCGGCGTCACCCTGCACCGCGACGATCTGCACCACATCGCCGTCCGCGCCGCCGACGGCCTGCTGGCCCTGGGTCGCCACCCCGACGGGTGGGCGCTGCCGCTGTTGGTTCCGCCCCGCCCGGACCGCCCGGCGGTCACCTTCGGCTGGTGCCACGGCCCGACCGGTACGGTGCGACTCTTCGCTCTCCTCGACGCCGTCGACCCGCAGCCCCGCTGGGGGCAGGCCGTCGAGGAGTGCCTGGGGGCGCTGCGCGACAGCCGTGTCCCGCAGCGGCTGTACCCGGGGTACTGGGACAATCTCGCCCGCTGCTGCGGCACCGCCGGGGTCGGGCAGGTGTTGGTCGACCGCTTCCAGGACGCCGCCGACCCTGCGCTGCTCACCTGGGCGAACACGCTCGCCGAGGACGTGCTCGCCCGTACCGTGTCCACCCCGGCGGGCGGCACCTGGTCGAACACCGCGCACGCCAGGACCCCGCCGGAACTGCCGCCGGAGCCCGGCTTCATGCAGGGTGCCGCCGGCATCGCCGGCTGGCTCGCGCGGCTGGCCGCCCCCGCCACCGCGCCCGTCCTGCCCTGGCTCTGACCGTCCGCCGGCCGTCTACTCCTGCGGGTGGCGTCGACCATGTCGATCGGTACGGCCGTGGCAGGTCGACGTCGTCGGACGGTCCCCGTCGAGCTGACGGTGCCGGCCCCCGTCGGGCCGGTGCCGGTGGAGTCCCGGCGCGGCCCGACGGCATCGCTGTTCAGCCCTTGCCGGTCACCTGCTGGACCACCTCGAACTCCAGCAGCGTCGCGCCGGAGGCGACCGGTCGCCGCTGCTCGCCGCCCTCGCTGGCGTGCGCGGCCCGGGATGGCCCGGCGGCCCACGCCTGGTACGCCTCCTCCGTCTCCCACCGGGTGTAGACGAAGTAGCGGCTCTCCCCGGCGACCGGGCGCAGCAGCTCGAAGCCGAGGAAGCCCGGGGAGTTCTCCACCGCGCCGGCCCGCGCGGCGAACCGCTTCTCCAACTCCTCGCCGGCACCGGGCGGGACGTCGATCGCGTTGATCTTCACGACTGCCATCCCACCACCCTAGCCCCGCCCCTGCCGCCGGACCGTCCGGCGGCCAGCCTGGCCGTACGCCGTCGGTGGCGCCCGCGCGACGCGGAGCTGCCGTGCAGGATGCGGCGGGCGGACCCGGGGCGGTGCGTGGTGCGCGGGCTGCGGGGCGTGGGCGCATGCCGAGCGCGGGAGACGCGCTTCCGGCGGGGGGAGCGCGGAGTGCACGCGGCTTTGTGGAGAGTTGTTGTCGCCAGGGGCGCAACAACTCTCCACAATCCGCCTGCGTCGCCCGGCCGGGTGGCGGGCGGGGGCGGGCAGCCGCCGGCAGAGTGGTGGGGAGAGGCGCGGCCGGCGCGGGAGGGTCAATCGGCGGGCGTGCGGGCCCAGGTCAGGAAGCGGTCGGTCAGGTCGGCCTGGCGACCGCTGTCGAGCTGCGTCAGGTGGTCGGTCGCCTCCACCGACAACCGGGACAGCAGGATCAACAGGCCCGGCCGGTCGCCGTCGTACCTCGCGAGGAGCGCGAGTTTCGCCTCGCCGCACGGCCAGGGCCGCGCGTCGACCCGGCACAGCCAGATCGGGCGTACCGGCGTGTGGGGACCAGTCAGCGGTGCGGTCACCGCGTCACCGCCGACCCGCGTACCGGTGCCGGGCCTGGTCGGGCGGGGCGCTGCGGGTCCGCCGTCGCCCGGTGCTGCGGGACTGCCGGCCCGGGCCTCACAGCGGCCTTCCCTGGCTGCCGGCCCGCCGTCCGCAGTGGCGCGGCCTTCGGCCTTGACGGCGCGGCCTTCGGCCTTGGCGGTGCGGCCTCTCCTCCTGGCTGCCGGGCCGCTGTCCGTGCCGGCCCGGCCGGTGGCCCCGGCTGCGGGGTGAGCCGGCGGGCACCCGCCGGCATCAGGAACAGGGTCCGCCGCCGCACCGCGTCACCGGCACCATTCAGCTCGTACGCGTCGATCCACACCCACCCGTCGTACGTGTGCCAGCCGGTCAGCACCCGGATGACCCGGACCGTGATCGGCCGGCTGAACTGCACGCTCGCCTCCCTGGTCAGGTGCAGCAGGTCACCGGCGGCGACGGCTACCCCGGGCACTGCGGCCCCCGGTTGCGCCGCCCCGCCCAGCGGTGCGCCGGCACGACGCCGGTGATCCGGCCCGGCCGCGAGTTCGGTCACCGCGTCCTCCTCGCACCGGATGCCCCGGTAGGGCGGGATGAACGGACCGATCGGGCCGGGGACGATCGGGCGCGCGGGTGGTGGGGACGGCGGGGGCGGTGGGTTCGGGGCGGGTGGTGGTTTCGGCTGCTCCTCGGGCACGGCGGGGTCCCTTCTGTCCGTGGGGTGTTGGAGGAGGGGCCGTCCGGTCCCCTCCTACCGGGCGGCCCCTCGGCAGACGCGACCGGTGGGGATCTCACACCGACCGGCGGCGTCGCTCTGAAAACCACCCTGCCGAGAGTTGCGGTCCGAACACACCGCGTAGCAGGATGGCGGCGAACGTTCAGAACGTCCGGAGGGGACTCGGGATGAATCGGGCAGTGATCGAGGCGATGACCCAGAGCGGCGAGACCGCCGAGAGTCTCGCCTCCCGGGTGGGGGTCGACCCCAAGACCGCCGCGCGGTGGGCGAGCCACGGACGGATTCCCCAGACCCGTCACCGCGCCCAGGTTGCCATGGCGCTGGGCAGGGACGTCCTGGAGCTGTGGCCGGAGGCGCTGCGGCGGCGCGAGCCGGTGTGGTTCCGCCGGTGGGCCGACATCGAGCGTGAGGCGATCGCGTTGCGCGGGTTCGAGCTGGCCTGGATTCCCGGGCTGCTGCAGACCGAAGCCTACGCGCGGGCGACCCTGGCGGGTGAGACGCTCACCGAGGAGGAGGTCGACCAGCTCACCAAGGCGCGGATCGGCCGGCAGTCGGTCCTGCACCGGGCCCGCCCGCCGTTGCTGGTCGCCGTCATCGACGAGGCGGTGCTCCGCCGGCCGGTGCGGGGGCGGCCCGAGCTGATGCGCGAGCAGTGCGCCCACCTGGCCGAGTGCGCCGAGCTGCCGACGGTGCAGGTGCACGTGGTCCCGGCGGAAACGGGAATGTACGCCGGCCTCGGCGGACCGTTCATCGTGGCCGACCTCGACGACGGGACGCGGGTGGCGCATGTGGACGGTCAGGTGCGCGCGCAGATCATCGATCAGCGTCAGGATATCGCTACCTTGGAGCAGCGGTGGGCGCGCATAGTGGGGGAGGCCCTGCCTCGGGCGCAGTCCCTGGATCTCATTCGGAAGGTGGCGGCAGCATGGACGTGACCGGTGCGCGGTGGCGTAAGAGCACCAGGAGCGGCAACAACGGCGGCAACTGCGTCGAGGTGGCGGACAACCTGCCCGACGTCATCCTCGTCCGCGACACGAAGGACCGCGACGGCGGGATGCTGACCTTCGCGCCGGCCGCGTGGCGCGGCTTCGTCGACCTGGCCAAGGCGTCCCACCCCCGCTAGCCGACCTGGCCAAGGCGTCCCGCCCGCCAAGCTGTCCCGTCCCGCCAGCCCGCCCCGCCAAGGCGTCCCGACCCGCCAGCCGTCCAGCCGGGGCGTCCCGCCCCCGCTGGGCGGGCAACGGCGGCGCTGCCCGGGGCGGCGGGTCAGGGCGTGTCGACGGCCGGCGGGAGGTCGGTGTCGACCACGATCGGGGCGTGGTCGGAGGGGCCCTTGCCCTTGCGGGCTTCCCGGTCGACGTACGCGGAGCGGACCGTCGCGGCCAGTGGCGCGGAGGCGTACACCAGGTCGATCCGCATGCCCTTGTTCTGGTGGAACATGCCGGCCCGGTAGTCCCAGTAGGTGTACGGGTGCGGCCCCTTCATCGGGGTGGGCACCACGTCGCTGAGCCCGAGGTCGCGCAGGGCGGCCAGGGCGGCCCGCTCGGCGGGGGTGACGTGGGTGGAGGTGGCGAAGAGCGCCGGGTCCCAGACGTCGGCGTCGGTCGGGGCGACGTTGAAGTCCCCGCAGACGGCGACCGGCCCACCGGCAGCCACCTCCGGCGACAGGGCGTCCCGCAGCGCGGCGTACCAGGCCAGCTTGTAGGCGTAGTGCGGGTCGTCGACCGCCCGGCCGTTCGGGACGTACACCGACCAGACCCGGACTCCGGCGCAGGTGGCGGCGATGGCGCGCGCCTCGGGCTGCGGAAAGCCCGGTTCGCCGGGGAATCCGACGGTGACGTCGGTCAGGCCGGCGCGGGACAGGATCGCCACCCCGTTCCACCGGCCGTCGCTGTGGCTGGCCACCTCGTAGCCCAGCTCACCGACCTCGGCGACCGGGAAGGCCCCGTCCGGGCACTTGGTCTCCTGCAGGCACACCACGTCGGGGGCGGTGCCGGCGAGCCAGTCCAGCAGCCGGGGCAGCCGGGCCTTCACCGAGTTCACGTTCCAGGTCGCCAGGCGCATGTGCCCAGCCTGCCGCATCCCGGCCCACCCCGCCGGGTCGGCCCGCCAAGCCGGCGACTCCGCCGGGCCGGGACTCCGCGCGGCCGTCCGGTGAGCGGCGGTGCGCCGACCGGGGCCGACCCGCCCGGCGGCACTGGCGTGGCGGCGTCCCGGGTGGGGATCGCCGCCGTCGGCGTACGGGTGGGTCAGGCGCCCGGGGTGTCGCCGGGTCGGGTCTGCTCGGCGAGGAAGCGCTCCAGCTCGGCGCCCAGCTCGTCGGCGGTGGGCAGCGGGCCGGTCTCGGCGGCGAGCAGGTTCTTCTCGCCCCGTCCCCGGGCGAACGCGTCGTACTGCTCCTCCAGGGCGGTGACCAGTGCGGCGGCCTCGTCGGTCTGGGCGACCTGCCGGTCGATCTCCACCCGGACCACCTCGGCGGCGGAGCGCAGGCTGTCGTTGGGCAGCAGCAGGCCGGTGCTGCGGGACACCGAGGAGAGCAGCACCTCGGCGGCGGCCGGGTACTCGGTCTGCGCGACGTAGTGCGGCACGTGGGCGGAGAAGCCGAGGGCGTCCCGGCCGGCCTGGCCGAGCCGGTATTCCAACAGGTGCCCGACGCTGCCCGGGACCTGCACCCGCTGCAACCACGGCTCGTAGCCGGAGATCAATTCCCGGCGGGTGGCGTGCGCGGTGACCCCGGTGGGCCGGGTGTGCGGGACGGCCATCGGGATCGAGTTGAGCCCGACGGTGAGCCGGACGTCGAGCCGGGCGGCCACCGCGCTGACCGCCGCCACGAACCGCTCCCACTGCAGGTCCGGTTCCGGGCCGGTGAGCAGGAGGAACGGCGTCTCGTCGTCGTCGTGCAGCAGGTGCAGGGCCAGCTCGGGGGCGTCGTAGTCCTCCCAGTGGTCCTCGACGAAGGTCATCACCGGGCGGCGGGACCGGTAGTCGAAGAGCTGGTCGACGTCGAAGGTGGCGATCGTGCGGGCGTCCAGCGAGGTGAGCAACTGCTCGCGGGCCAGCCGACTGGCGTTGCCGGCGTCGACGAAGCCGGTGAGCGCCTGGATCAGCACCGGCTGACCGAGGTCGGGCAGATCGTCGGTGAGCTGGTACAGCTCGTGTGGGTCGAGCACCGGTCGGACCTCCTGAGGAAACGCGCGTACGGGCGGGCCGTGCGCGGACGGCACCCGGTTCGGGGAACGTACCCGTCGGCGTCATCCATTCCATCACTGGGCGTGTCGTGACCGATCCGGCTACCAAACCCGGAGGAAGCCACCAATTCACCGATGGTGCCGGGGGTGGCTCGGTCGGACGGTTCGGGCCTGTCCCCCAAAAGGGGGACATGATGGATCATGCTGCCGGCCGGGGTGCTCTGGGCGCTCGACCACGCGGGACGACATGCCCCGGGTTTCCTGACCGTAATGCCGGTTGCGGGTGGTCTGTCACCCCGGCCGTGCGTCCAGGGCCGGCGTCCCGCCGGTGGGTCGACGATTGTGATGAGGGCCACTCTGTGACGGTGGGTCACCGGAAGAGGGCATGTCTAGCCTCGGCGGATGCGTGACGACGACACCATCGACGACCAGGGCGCCCCCGGGGGCATGACTGGCCGTTCGGACGACACCCCCTCGTCCGTTCAGGTCGGCGTTCTCGGTGAAGCCCGTACCCGCCGTTCCCTCCGTACCCGCCTCGGCGGACTCGTTAACCTCCGACGCCGTCCGGCCCGGACCCGGGTGGCCCTCGCCGCCGGTGTGCTCTGCTGCCTCGGGGCGACCGCCGTCGCCGGCGCACAGGCCCTGCCGGCCGAGCGGGCCGACGACCGGGCCGGCACCGAGGCGGCGCTCGCCGAGCGCAGCCAGCAGGCCGCCTCCCGCGCCGAGGTCCGTACCCCGGTCACCATCGTTCCCGACGCCACCCCTGCCAGCCCGACCACCGCCAGCCCCACCACCGCCGCCCCCACGCCGAGCGCGACCAGGACCACCAGGCCCAAGCCCCGACCCAAGCCCAAGCCGAGGCCGAAGCGGATCGTCCCGGTGGCCGGCCTCGACCAGGCCCAGATGGACAACGCCAAGGAGATCGTCAAGGCCGGGCGGGCGATGGGCGTCCCGCGCCGGGCCCTGGTCATCGCGGTGGCCACCGCGATGCAGGAGAGCAACCTCTACAACTACGCCAGCGGTGTGCTGCCCGAGTCGCAGAACTACCCGCACCAGGCCATCGGTTGGGACCACGACTCGGTCGGGCTGTTCCAGCAGCGGCCCAGCAGCGGCTGGGGCGAGGTCGGGCAGCTGATGGACCCGGCGTTCGCCACCCGGGCGTTCCTCAACGCGCTGCTGGAGATCCCCGGCTGGGAGGACCTGCCGCTGACCGTCGCCGCGCAGGCCGTGCAGATCTCCGCCTACCCCGATCTCTACGCCCAGCACGAGTGGCGGGCGACCGAGGTGGTCGCCGCCGTCCTGGTCTGACCCTCCCGTCCCGATCTGAGCCCTCCCGCACCGACCTGAGCCCCCCGTCCTGACCTGAGTGGTCCTACCCGGGGACCCGGCCCGCCCGAGCCTGCCTCGGGCGGGCCGGCTCCGTTCGTGTCGGACCGGCATCGGTGGTTATCCTCCATCGGACACAGTGGACGGTTGGCGATTGCTCGGATCGGGTACACATGACGCAGGACATCCGATCGGAGGACGACATGTCAGCACTGATGCAGCGGATCAGCGCCTTCCTGCGCTCGCCCAAGGGGCAGCAGTTGGTCGACCGGGGTCGGCGCGAGCTGGCCAAGCCGGCGAACCAGGCGCGGCTCAAGCAGGCGGCCAGCAAGCTGTCGGGCCGCCGTCGCTGACCGCCCCTGAACCTATTCCACCACCGGGAGCCTCTGTGACCGACGCCGTGCCCGTCGACGACGAACCGACCGTACCCATGCCGCCGGTCCCGGCGGACACTCCGGGCCCGGCGGTCCCCGTGACACCGGCGACCACGGCACCGGCAGCCACCGCCCCGCCGGCTGCGCAGCCGGCGGTCCCGGGGACAGCAGTGTCGGCGGTGCCGGGAGCGGTGGTCTCGGCGGTGCCGGGGGCACCGGCCGGTGATCCGGGTGACGTGCCCGAGGCGCCGCCGGCCCGGCTCTGGGACCGGATGCGGGACGATCCGCAGTACGCGCCGGAGCACCTGGCCCTGGAGGCGGTCCGCCGGCTCGGCCCGGAGGCGGCGCAGTGGATCGCCAAGGCGCGGGCGGAACGACCCGACGCGACCGCCGACCAGTTGGCCGAGCAGGCGATCCGGCGCTTCGTCAACCGGGCCCGGCTCTCCGGCGCGGTCTCCGGTGCGGCCGGGCTGCCCGGTGCCGTCATCGACGTCGGCGTGCTGGCCTGGACCCAGGCCCGGCTGGTGCTGCACGTCGCCGCCGCCTACGGCGCGAACCCGACCCACCCGGACCGGGCCACCGACCTGCTCGTCCTGCAAAAGGTGCACAAGGCGGCCGAGGCGGCCCGGCTGGCACTGGGTGTCGCGGCCGGTCGGGAGCGGGCCGGCGCGCTGTTCGGCCACGCCGCCCAGAACCCGCTCGGCCGGGTGATGCTGCAACTGGGCGTCCGGCTGGCCCGGATGGCCGGGATGCGGGCGGCGAAGCGGGTCTTCGCCAAGGTCGTTCCGGGGGCCGCGATCATCCTCGGCACCTGGGCCAACTCGTCGGCCACCAAGGATCTCGCCGAGCGCGCCCAGGCGCTCTACCGGGAACACCGGGGCGGGGTGCCCCAACCGCGCCGCCCCTGATCAGCCCTCCGCGCCCGCCGTGTCCGGCCCGCCGCCGGGCGCGGCGTGACCCGTCGCGGGCCTGACCGGCGTCCTGTCGGGGGCCGGCCGGCGGCGGGTACGGCTCAGAGTCGCCAACCGGCGGCCGGGAAGGTCGCGTCGGCGAGCCGGTTCTGCCCGGCCACGTTGGGGTGGAACCAGTCCAGCGCGTTGACCTCGTCCAGGCTGAACCGCACCCGGTGCACCGCCCCGCCGTCGTAGTGGCACCGCGACCCGTACGCCCGGCAGGCCGCCTTGAGCTGGCCGTTGTACGCGTCGATCCGCTCGGCGAAGCGGGCCCGCCGGTCCCGGTCGGCCTTGGCGTCCGAGGTGGGGTTCGCCAGCAGGGCCGGGCAGATGCCGGTCTTCCAGATCCGCACCGCGCGGGACTCGGTGTGCCCGATCTCCCAGAGCCGGTTGAGGTCGGGGACGCTGGCCACCAGGACCCGGGCCTTGGGGCGGCCCTCCCGCAGCACCCGCAGCGCCCGGTCGACCTGGCTGCGGAAGGTGGCCGTCGAGGTCATCCGGTCGATGTCGTCGCGGCAGGCGTCGTTCGCCCCGATCAGCACCGTCACGTAGTCGGCCTTGTCCTTGACGGCGGCGCCGGCCTGCCCGGCGAGGGCCTCGGCACGGGCACCCGGCACGGCGTGGTTGCGGGCCCGGTTGCGGATCGGGGCGTCGGCGTCCAGCAGCCGCCGGTAGTGGCTCTCCACCCGGATGCCGTCCCCGGTGGACCAGGAGTTGCGTTGGCACGAGGTGAGCACCAGGCAGGAACCGAAACCGGTGGTGATCGAGTCGCCGAGGGCGGCCATCGTGGTGGGCAGGCCGGTCGGTGTCGACCCGCTCTTGGTGGGGCGGGGGGACGCCCCGCCGCCCTCCTCGCAGGCGAGCGCGACCAGCGCAAACAGGCAGGCCACGGCGGCGACCCAGCGTCGAGGCATGCGTCTTCCCCCGGTCAGACAGCGCAGAGCGACAGCCCGGTCACTCTACGGGCCGGACGGGGTGGGGTGGCCCGCTCGTGTCAACTTCCGGGCAGAGTCGACATCTAGAAACACCAATCTGGTAGGAGTGTGTGGGCAGCGGTCGGTTAGTGGCGTCCACGCCGGGGTAGGCCGAGACGATGACGAGATCGCAGCCCCGGCGTGCCCGAGGCACGGTCGGCCACGCCTACAGCGCATTGAACCTCCGCCTGGCCCTGGCCTTGTTCGGCCTGGTCACCATGACCGTCTTCGCGGTCGGAGCGTTCTGGGCCGGCCTGGCCTGGCTGGGTGTGCTCTGCGCGCTGTTCGCCGTCGTGGCGGTGGTCGACCTGGTCGTCATCCAGCGCCGCCGCGCCGCCCGCCGCCGTGAGCAGCCGGGCGCACGGCACTCACTCTTCGAGTGACAGGAGCACGAGATGCCCATCGCCACCACCAACCCGGCCACCGGTCAGGTGCTCAAGTCGTACGAGCCGATGTCGGCGGAGCAGATCGACGCCGCCATCGAACGGGCCGACCTGGCGTACCGGGATCTGCACCGGACCACGGTCGCCCAGCGGGCGCAGTGGATGAACGCCGCCGCGGACCTGCTCGACGCCGAGCGCGACGAGACCGCCCGGCTGATGACCACCGAGATGGGCAAGACGTACGCCGCGGCGAAGGCCGAGGTCACCAAGTGCGCGACCGCCTGCCGGTTCTATGCCGGGCACGCGGAGCGGATGCTCGCCGACGAGCCCGCCGACGCCGCCGCCGTCAAGGCCAAGCGGGCGTACGTCCGCTACCAGCCGATCGGGCCGGTCCTCGCGGTGATGCCGTGGAACTTTCCGCTCTGGCAGGTGATGCGGTTCGCCGCGCCGGCCCTGATGGCCGGGAACACCGGCCTGCTCAAGCACGCCTCCAACGTGCCGCAGACCGCGCTCTATCTGGAGGACGTGTTCCGCCGGGCCGGCTTCCCGGAGGGCGCGTTCACCACCCTGCTGGTCGGCTCCGACGCGGTCGACCGGATCCTGAGCGACCCCCGGGTCCGGGCCGCCACGCTGACCGGCAGCGAGGGTGCGGGCCGTTCGATCGCCCAGATCGCCGGCCGGGAGCTGAAGAAGACGGTGCTGGAGTTGGGCGGCAGCGACCCGTTCGTGGTGATGCCCTCGGCCGACCTGGACCGGGCCGCCGAGGTGGCCACCACCGCCCGCTGCCAGAACAACGGCCAGTCCTGCATCGCGGCCAAGCGGTTCATCGTGCACACCGACGTCTTCGACGTCTTCGCCGGGAAGTTCGCCGCGCACATGGCGGCGCTGCGGGTCGGTGACCCGATGGACGCCGACACCGACGTCGGCCCGCTGGCCAGCGAGAGCGGCCGGGACGAGATCCACGCCCAGGTGCAGGACGCGGTGGCGCACGGTGCGACGGTGCTCTGCGGCGGCGAGAAGCCGACCGGGGACGGCTGGTTCTATCCGCCGACGGTGGTGACCGACCTGGACCCGCAGATGCGGATGTGGGCCGAGGAGGTCTTCGGCCCGGTCGCCGGGCTCTACCGGGTGTCGTCGTACGAGGAGGCGATCGAGGTGGCCAACGGCACGCCCTTCGGGTTGGGCGCGAACGCCTGGACCACCGACCCGGCCGAGCAGGAGCGGTTCGCCACCGACCTGGACGCCGGTAACGTCTTCGTCAACGGCATGACCACCTCCTATCCGGAGCTGCCCTTCGGCGGGGTGAAGAACTCCGGCTACGGCCGGGAGCTGTCGGCGCTGGGGATGCGGGAGTTCTGCAACACCAAGACCGTCTGGGTGGGGGAGGGCGCCGCCACCGTCGGCGCCGGCGCGCACGCCGAGTGACCCCGCCTCGCCGCCACCCGGCCCGGGCGACGGACGATCCCGCCGGGTAAGCCGGCGCGGGGCGAGCTTTAACCGCACACCGTCATGGGTACGGAAGGACGCCATGACGGTGTTCGGCTTCCACGCCTCCCACGAGCAGATCCATCCGAGTCGCCTGCTGGAGGCGGTGGTGCACGCCGAACGTGCCGGCTTCGACGCGGCGATGTCGTCGGACCACTTCTCGCCGTGGAGCACCCGGCAGGGCCAGTCCGGGTTCGCCTGGTCCTGGCTGGGGGCCGCGCTCCAGGCCACCGGGCTGCCGTTCGGCGTGGTCAACGCCCCCGGCCAGCGCTACCACCCGGCGATCATCGCGCAGGCCATCGGCACCCTGGGCGCGATGTACCCGGGCCGGTTCTGGGCGGCGCTGGGCACCGGCGAGGCGAGCAACGAGCACATCACCGGCGACGGCTGGCCGCGCAAGGACGTGCGGACCGCCCGGTTGCGGGAGTGCGTGGAGGTGATCCGGGCGCTGCTGGCCGGCGAGGAGGTCAGCCATGACGGCCTGGTCCGGGTGGACCGGGCCAAGCTGTGGACCCGGCCGGAGGAACCACCGGCGCTGATCGGGGCGGCGGTCAGCGTGGCCACCGCCCGGTGGTGCGCCGAGTGGGCGGACGGCCTGATCACCGTGAACGCGCCGACCGCACACCTGCGCGAGATGATCGACGCCTACCGGGACGCCGGTGGGCGGGGGCCGGTGCACCTCCAGGTGCACGTGAGCTGGGCGCCGGAGCAGGCCGAGGCCGAGGCGATCGCGTACGAGCAGTGGCGCAGCAACGTCTTTCCGCCGCCGGTCTGCTGGGACCTGGACACCGCCGAGCACTTCGACGTGGTCAGCGAGCGGATGCCGATGGAGAAGGTCACCGAGGTGGTGAACGTGTCGTCGGATCTGGGCCGACACGTCGGGTGGCTGGAGGAGTACCTGTCGTTGGGCGTCGACCAGATCGCCCTGCACCACGTCGGGCAGGAGCAGCGCGCCTTCATCGACACGTTCGGCGCGGAGGTGCTGCCGAAACTGCGCGCCGCCGGGTGATCACCCCGGCCCGGTCGTACCCCTAGGCTGCTACTCCATGGAAGCTCTGTTCGAGGTCGTGGTCTTCCTGGCGATCGCGACCTTCGGTGCCGCGCTGGCCCGCCGGCTGGGCCTGCTCGCGCCGATCCTGCTGGTGGTGCTCGGCCTCGGGCTGTCCTTCCTGCCGGGCTTCCCGCACGTCCGGCTCGATCCCGACCTGGTGCTGGTGGGCATCCTGCCGCCGCTGCTCTACGTGGCGGCGTTGGGCACCTCGGTCCCGGCGTTCCGGCTCAACCTGCGGCCGATCCTGCTGCTCGCGGTGGGTCTGGTGATCTTCACCGCCTTCGTGGTGGGCACGGTGGTGCACCTGTTCCTGCCCGACCTGCCGTACGCGATCTGCCTGGCGTTGGGGGCGGTGGTGGCGCCGCCGGACGCGATCGCCGCGACCGCGGTGGCCCGCCGGGTGGGTCTGCCCCGGCGGGTGGTGACCATCCTGGAGGGGGAGAGCCTGGTCAACGACGCCACCGCGCTGGTGCTGCTGCGGGTGGCGATCGTCGCGGCCACCGCCAGCGCCGGCTCGGTCAGCTTCGGGTACGTGGCGCAGGAGGTGGTGGTCGCCACCGGTGGCGGGGTGCTGGTCGGGTTGCTGGGTGTGGTGGTCTTCGGCTACCTGCACAAGCGGACCACCGACCCGCTGCTGGACAACGCACTGTCGCTGATCGTGCCGTTCGCGGTGGTCTTCGCGGCCGAGGCGATCCACGCCTCCGGGGTGGTGGCGGTGGTGGTCACCGGTTTAGGGATCGGCCACAAGATGCCGCTGCTGCTGTCGGCCGCCTCCCGGTTGCAGACCGGTGCGTTCTGGCGACTGGTGCAGTTCCTGCTGGAGGGGCTGGTCTTCCTGCTGGTCGGCCTGCAACTGCCCGAGGTGCTGCAAGATCTCGACGAGCCGACCGGGCGGCTGGTGGGGATCACCGCGGCGGTGCTGGCGGCGGTCTTCCTGACCCGGTTCGTCTGGGTCTTCCCGGCCACCTACCTGGCCCGGCTGGTGCCGAGGGTCCGGCAGCGGGACCCGGCCCCGCCGGTGCAGTTCCCCATCGTCATCGGGTGGGCCGGGATGCGCGGGGTGGTGACGCTGGCCGCCGCGCTGGGCCTGCCGTTGACGCTGGCCGGCGAGCAGCCGTACCAGCGGGCGCTGTTCATCTGGCTGGCCTTCGCGGTGATCATGGCGACCCTGCTCGGGCAGGGCGCGACCCTGCCGTGGGTGGCCCGCCGCTTGAAGCTGACCCCGGACGACCCGGTGGCCGACGCGCTCTCCGCCGCGACGGTGCAGCAGCAGGCCGGCCGGGCGGCCCGGGAGCGGCTGGACGAGTTGGCCGAGGGTGCGCCGCCGGCCGTGGTGGAGCGGCTGCGCGGGCTGGTGCAGAGCCGCACCAACCTGGCCTGGGAGCGGCTCGGCGGCAGCGACCGGGAGACCCCGTCCCAGGCGTACGGTCGGTTGCGGCAGGAGATGATCGACGCCGAGCGGGAGGTCTTCCGGGCCGCCCGCGACGAGGGACGGATTCCCGAGGAGGTGCTGGTGCGGGCCTACCGTGACCTGGACCTGGAGGAGTCGTTGTTGCGACGGGAGAGCGACTGATGAGCTGTGCGCACCTGACCGGGGCGGGGACCACCGAGCCGACCGTGGCCGAGGCCTGCCCGGAGTGCGTCGCCGTCGGCAACGACGACTGGGTGCACCTGCGGTGCTGTGTGGAGTGTGGGCAGGTGGGATGCTGTGACTCGTCGCCGTACCAGCACGCCACGAAGCACTTCGAGTCGAGCGGGCACCCGGTGATGCGCTCGATCCAGCCGGGGGAAGCCTGGCGCTGGTGCTTCCTCGACGAGGAGATCGGCTGAGCCCGGCTGAGCTGTCCGTGCCGTCGGTGCCGTGGGCCGGCTGAGTTGTCGGTGCCAGCTGAGTTGTCGGTGCCGGCTGAGTTGTCGGTGCCGTGGGCCGGCGGTATGACGTAACCGCTATTCGACCCTGATCCGACCGACCACATAACATCGGTGAACTTCTATCGATGGGAGGTCGGATGATCCGACGACAGTTCTCGCGTACCGCCGGGACCCTGCTGGCGCTGGTGCTCGCGGCGACCGGCGCGGTCGCCTCGGTCGGCACCACCGCGTCCGCCGCCGCCCGGACCGTCTACTACGACGCGAGCCGGGCCGGCGAGTTCCGCACCAACTTCGACCAGGCCGCGACGATCTGGAACAGCTCGGTGACCAATGTCCGGCTGGTCGCCCGCACACCGGGCAACATCACCATCTACGTCGACACCGGCTGGCCCCGCGCACAGACCACCAGCCTGGGCAACGGCCGGGTCTGGATGGGCACCCAGGCCGTCGACCAGGGGTACGACCGGACCCGCATCGCCACCCACGAGATCGGCCACATCCTCGGCCTGCCGGACAACCGGACCGGCCTGTGCACCGACCTGATGTCCGGCAGCAGCGCCCCGGTCTCCTGCCGCAACGCCAAGCCCAGCACCGCCGAGGCGTCCCGGGTGAACTCGTTGTTCGCCGGAGGGCGCGTCACACCGGCCGTGGACGCCAGCTACGTCTGGACCGGCGGCGACGTCGCCGTACCCGCCGCCGTCAGCGGCCTGCCCGGCTGAGCCCCGCCAGGACCGAGCGCCCGCCTGTCGTGCCGTGACAGCGGGCCCTCGGCCCTGCCCTGCCCCGGCCCGGCTCGGCCCTGCCCTGCCCTGCCCCGGCCCGGCTCGGCCCTGCCCTGCCCTGCCCTGCCCCGGCCCGGCTCGGCCCTGCCCTGCCCCGGCCCGGCTCGGCCCTGCCCTGCCCCGGCCCGGCTCGGCCCTGCCCTGCCCTGCCCCGGCCCGGCTCGGCCCGGCCCGGCTCGGCCCGGCCCGGCCCGGCCCGGCTCGGCCCGGCTCGGCTCGGCTCGGCCCGGCTCGGCTCGGCCCGGCTCGGCTCGGCCCGGCTCGGCTCGGCCCGGCTCGGCTCGGCCCGGCCCGGCTCGGCCCGGCTCGGCTCGGCCCGGCCCGGCTCGGCCCGGCCCGGCCCGGCTCGGCTCGGCTCGGCTCGGCTCGGCTCGGCCCGGCTTGGCCCGGCCGTGCTCTGCCCGGTCGACTGCCTCCTGCCGGACCCACCGGCTCGGGCATGCATGTGTGGGCAGGCGCGGGCGGAGTGTGCCGGTCGGGGGAGCGTGTGCGTGCGTGTGGTGGGGTTGGAGGTGGGGTGCGCGTGCGGGCTGGGGGCATCTGGGCCGGGCGTGCGGAGCCCGGGGCGGGTGAAGGGCGCCCGCAGTGGAGTGTGCCGAAGACCGCCGCGGCGGTGGGCCAGCCAGGAGCGAATTCCGCAGACGAGACATCGTGCCGAGGTTGCCGCACTACCCAAGCGGGGCGTCCTGGGGCTCTGGTCCGGCCTCTACGCGACGGCCTGCCGCCGTTGGTCGTTGCTGCTGGTCGCTGTCATCGACGAGGCCAGGCTGAGCCACTCGGGCGTAGCGCTGACCGTCACCGTGCGTGAGCTCTAGGTGAGTATGACTGTCCTGGAACACGTATGCCTGTCGGTCATAAATATGACGGACAGGCATACACGTCTCGGGCCAAGGTGTGGGTGGGAGACGTGTATGCCCGGCCCGTAGCGGTTAGGTCTCGGTTGACCGCACGCTGACCCGCCCGACGTGCCCCACCAGACGGGACCGCTCGGACCGCAGCCCACCGCTCGGACCGCATTGCACGGCTCGGACCGTTCTGCACGCCCAATCGCGTGGACCCCACCGCATGAACCGCACCGCGCGGACCGCAGTGCACCACCGCGCGCATCGCATCGGGCATCGCATCGCACTGCAGGACCGCACCGCACCGCGCGCACCGCCCGCACCGCACCGCGCGCCCGGCCTGGCACGTTTCGTCGATGGGGCGGGAGCGCGGAGGGCGGGCCGGGCGGGTTAGGGCGCGAGGGATGGTCAGGGTGCGGGGTGCTGGCGCAGCGCGGCGATGAACCAGTCCAGGACGGGGGTCAGGGTGGGGGGCGGGGTCCAGCCGTTGACCGTGGCGAGGAGTTGAAAGTAGCGCTCGGTCCGGGGGTCGTTCGCGACCTCGAGGCGGGCCAGTAGCGCGCTGCGGTAACCGGCGTCGTCGACCCGGTCGAAGACCTCGCCGTACGCGGCGACCAGCGCGGCCACCACGTGGCCGGCGCGGGGCGACTCGGGGGTGATGCCGGCGGCGCGGGCCAGTTCGACGGTGTCGCGGACCCGGAAGGTGAGGTCACGGACCATCGCCACGACCTCGGGGTGGGCATCGCCGACGGTCTCGTCGACGAATTCGTGGACGATGCGCCGACGTTCGGCGTCGGAGATCGTGGTCAGCTCGGGCATGGAACTCGCCTCCACTACTGGACCGGGCAGGACGTGCCGGTCGGTCGGGTCGGGTTCGGCGGGCCTATCGGACTGGCGGGCTGGCCGTGCCGGTGGGTCGGGCTGGGCGTGGGTGGTCGGCGTGCCGGGTGGCGAGGGTGCCGGGTGGTTGCCGTGCGGGGTGGCGGGGTGGCGGGACATGCCGGGTGGCCGGGTGGCCGGATGGCGGGGTGGTGGGCGTGCCGGGTGGCGGCGGTGGTGGGTGGTGGGGCGTGCCGGGTGGTGGGGCGTGCCGGGGTGGGGCGGCGGCACCGCCGGGGCCGGGGTGGCGGCCGGGCCGTTCGGTGGCCGGACCCCACCTCGCGATGATCGGTACGACGACGTGGGTGTCGCGGATGGTGGGGCCTGGTGGGGGAGCGCCGGACGGTCGGGGGACGACCGCCCGGCGCGCTCGGGCCCCGGGTGGCAGCCCGGGGCCCGAGGGTGGGAGTGCCGGTCAGGACACCGTGCAGGCGGCGCCGTTGACGGTGATCAGGTCCGGCGACGGGTTGGCCAGCGTGCCGGTCTTGGCCAGCAGGCCGAAGGTCACGCTGCCGCCCGGTGCGATCTTCGCGTTGTACGACTCGTTCTTCACCGTCACGGTGGCCCCGGACTGGGTCACCTTGGCCGTCCACGCCTGGGTGACCTTCTGGTCGCCGGTGTAGGCGTACCGCAGGGTCCAGCCGTCGATCGCGGTGTCGCCGGTGTTGCGGACGACGACCTGGGTGTTGGAGCCGTCCGGCCAGGTGCCGTGCACCTGGTAGCTGACCGCGCAGCTGCGCGGGGCCACCGCCTTGGCGTCACCCTGGTCGGCGAGGAACGACGCGAGCCAGGCCAGCGCCGAGTTCCAGTTGATCGCCACCTCGTTGGTCGAGTACGAGTTGATGTCGTCGACGTAGCAGAACATCGGCGCGCAGCCCTTGAGCAGTTGGGCGACGAACGGGTCCTGGAGGTCGGCGTTCGGGCCACCGGCGAGCGAGCCGGCCGGCGGGTGCGGCATGGCCGGGTTGAGCTGGTTGCCGAAGATCCGGCTGTGCTGGTTCTGCGCGTTCTGCTCGCCCCAGCCGGTCACGTACGAGATGTTCAGCGCGTTGCGGCCGAGCAGGTAGTCGGTGGCCTGCACCGTGCCGTCCCGGTACTTCGCGTCCCGGGTCAGGTCGAAGGCGGTGGCCAGCACGACCATGTTGTTGATGATGTTGCTGTTGCTGCCCCAGACGTAGCTGCCCGCCGCACCCGGCACCGGCAGGCCGTACGCCTGGGCGTGCAGGGTGGTCAGGTAGTTGTCGGCGGCGGCGGTCACCGAGGCGCGGACCCGGGCCCGGTCGGCGGCCGGCAGGCCGTTCGGCACGGTGGCCAGGTCGAGCCGGCCGAGCGCGGCCACGCTCTGCCAGCTGAATGCGCCACCCGCGCCGAACACCTCGCCGGTGTGGTGCGACGAGGCGGTCAGGTCGTCCAGGTACGCCTTCTTGCCGGTGGTCAGGTACAGCTCGGCCGCCGCCCAGTAGAACTCGTCGGTGACGTTGCTGTCCTCGTACGCCCCGCCGCCGATGCCGTCGGCCGGGTCGGCGAGGATCACCGGGTGGGTCTTGGCGGCGGCGTACGCGGTCGACGCGGCGGTGCCGCAACGGGCGGCGAACGCCGCGTCGTACGGGGCGAACAGGCGGGCGCACTGCGCGGCGACGGCGGCCAGGTTGAGGGTGGCGGCGGTCGACGGCGGGTGCAGCTCGCGCGGCTGGGCGTCGTCCTGCGGGGCGAGCGGCAGGCCGGTCCACGCCTTGTCGTGGATCTTGTGGTGGGCCATCCCGGCCAGCGGCTTGCCGGCCGGCACCTGCATGCGGAGCAGGAACTCGATCTCCCAGCGGGCCTCGTCGAGGACGTCCGGCACCGCGTTGCCCCGCTCGGGCACCCGCAGCGTCGAGTCACCCAGCGCGGCGCCACCGTTGGCGGTCTCCGCGGTCTTGGTCCGCTCGAAGGCGCTCAGCAGCTGGTAGGCGGCGATGCCACCGTTGACCACGTACTTGCCGTGGTCGCCCGCGTCGTACCAGCCGCCGCGCACGTCCAGCGAGTAGTCGCAGACGCCGGGCTGGCAGGGCACCTCGGTGTCACCCTGGTTGGGGGCCACCCCGAGGTGACCGGCCGGGCGGGCGTACTCCTCGCCGATCAGGTCACCGTCGATGGCGATGCCGCTGCGCTGGGCGTAGAAGAACTGCATCGAGTCGGCGCGCAGCCGGTCGTACAGGTCACCGGAGATGTCGAACGGGTGGCTGGTCTCGCCGTCGGCGACCAGCGTGTAGCCGGTGCCCGCCGTCCGGTAGGCCGAGAAGTCGATGGTCTGCACGTTCTGCCCGGAGGCGGCGTCGACCCCGCGCGGGGTGGACGCGCCGCTGGCGACGACCGTGCCGGCCGCCGACTTGAGCTGCCAGGGCAGCGCCCCGGTCGACTCGGTCACCACGGTGGCGTTCTTGGGGCCGCCGGGCAGGTAGCCGATCTGGTTGACCCGGACCCGGGGGCCGGTGTCCGGCACGTACGGCGGGGCGGCCTCGCCGCCGCGCAGCGAGACGTTGTCCAGGCAGAGCCGCTGCTCGGCGGCGGCCCCGCCGACCTGGAAGACGAGCTGGGCGTTCGGGTTGTCGTCCGGGACGGTGAACGTCTGCTCGACCCGCTTGCTCGTCGGGGCGGCCACCGCCGGCACGCTCGCGTACGACGTGTAGGGGGCGCTGCCGAGCTGGAGCACGGCGTTGACGCTCAACCCTGGGGTGGCCGAGATGTCGAAGCTCAGCTTGTATTCCGCGCCGGCGTTGAGCCGGACCCCGTCGTGGCCGATGCCGGCGTCCCACGGGTTGGCCAGTCCGGCCGGGATGGTGACGCAGAGCCGGCCGTCGACCACGTCGAGCGGGCCGGTGCCGTAGGAGAACCAGGGCGAGACGCCCTCGCTGAAGTCGCCGTTGCTGATCTGCTCGGGGGCGTCCGGCGGGACCTCGGCGTGGGCCACGCCGGCGCCGGCTCCGGTGAGGATCAAGGTCGTCGCTGCCAGTACCGCGAGATGCCGCCGACGTCGTCGGGTCAGGATCACGGGATTCCTTTCCGGGCGGAAGGGGGAGTGGTGGAGTGCGGGCGGAAAGCTACCTGCAACTGGGAGCGCTCCCAGGTATCAGCCAGATGTTTCCAGCGCGTCTCGTCCCTGTCAATCGATTCGACTGGATGACCTTCGGCCTGGTCGGGGCGCGCCGGCCCGTCCCGGATCGACCGGGTCCGGCAGTGAGATTCACCGCGCCACGCGCAGTCGTCCTGATCTCCTAGAGACAACAACACCCTTCGCCTGGCAGGCTGCCATCCATGACCCTGAAGCTTCGTTCCGTCGGGACGAGCGACCGTGGGCTGATCCGCAGCGGAAACCAGGACGCCATGCACTCCGGTGCCTGGCTCGTCGCCGTCGCCGACGGCATGGGCGGGATGGCGGCCGGCGACCTGGCCAGCCGGATCGCCATCGACGCGGTCGCCCCACTGGACGTGGAGACCCCCGAGGACGCTCTGGTGGCGGCGTTGCAGACCGGCATCGAGCTGGCCACCGCGCGGATCCACCAGGCGGTCGAGGAGGACCGGGAGCGGCAGGGCATGGGCACCACACTGACCGCCCTGCTCTTCTCCCGGACGGGCAGCTGCCTGGCGCTCGCGCACGTCGGTGACTCCCGGGCCTACCTGTTCCGCGACAGCATCCTCAAGCAGGTCACCCGGGACGACACCTTCGTCCAGATGCTGGTCGACCAGGGCGTGATCAGCCCCGAGGAGGCGTCCAGCCACCCCCGGCGGGCCGTGGTCACCCAGGCGTTGCAGGGCGAGCAGGTCTCCCCCTCGTACGCGACGATGGTGCCGCGGGTCGGCGACCGCTGGCTGCTGTGCAGCGACGGCCTCTCCAACGTGGTCCGCCCGGACACCCTCACCGAGGTGCTCCGGGAGACCCCGGACCGGGATGCCTGCGCCCGCCGCCTGATCGACCTGGCGCTGCGGGCCGGTGGCCCCGACAACATCACCGTGCTCATCGCCGACGTCGTCGACGAGTGACCCGGTCCGCCGCCAACCTGCGAACCCGGCCTGCCGGCAACGGACGGGCCGCCCCGTGCGCGGCGGGTGGGCCGGCTCAACGTCGACGGTGCGTGGTGTGCCGGGTCGGCGTGGCCGTGGTCGGGTCCTCCGGCCAGGGATGGCGCGGATAGCGCCCCCGCAGCTCCCCGCGCACCTGCGGGTAGCCGGTGCGCCAGAAGGACGCCAGGTCGGCGGTGACCGCGACCGCCCGGCCGGCCGGCGAGAGCAGGTGCAGCAGCACCGGCACCCGTCCGCCGGCCAGCCGGGGCGCGTCCGCCCAGCCGAACGTCTCCTGCAGCTTCACCGCCAGCACCGGCGCGGCCGGATCGGCGTAGTCGACCCGGACCCGGGAGCCGCTGGGCACCTCGATCCGTTTCGGGGCCAGCTCGTCCAGCCGGCCCGCCTGCGACCAGGGCAGCAGCCGACGTAACGCCCCGGTCACGTCGATCCGGGCCAGGTCGGCACGGCGGCGGGCGGCGGCCAGCTCCGGCCCGAGCCACCGGTCGGCGGCATCGAGCAGTGCGGCGTCGGAGACCTCCGGCCAGTCCGCCCCCAACGCCTGCCGGCAGAACGCCAGCCGCTCCCGCAGCGCCCGGGCCGCCGGGGTCCAGGTCAGCAGGTCCAGGCCCGCCTGGCGCAGCCCGTCGGCGAGGGCGGCCGCCAGCAGCTCCGACGCCGGCCGGGCCAGCGGGCGGCTGATCAGCTCGATGGCCCCGAGCCGGGTCACCTGCCGGGCCAGCACGTCGCCGTCGACCCAGCCGACCTCGCGTACCTCGGTCAGCAGCGGGCCGCCGACCTCCCGCGCGGTCGCCTCGTCCACCGGGGCGGCCAGCCGGACCCGGGCGGTCGGTGCGCCCGGCGACCGGTCGGCGACCGCCACGGCCAGCCAGGCCGTCCCGGTCAGCGCCGACCCGGCTGCCAGCTCCGCCCCGGTCCCACCCGCCATCAGGTACGACGTCCCGCCGGCCCGGCGCAGCCGGGCCAGCCGCTCCGGGTAGGCCAGCCCCACCAGCAACCCCGCCGCCAGATCATCCGGCAGCCGTCCGCCGCCACCGCCCCGCTCGGTGGTGGTGGGCAGGGCGGCGCGCAGCCGGCGTACCTCCGCGCGCCAGCGGGCGGTGGCACCGGGGTCGGTGGCATCGCGCAGCCGCCGCCATCCGGCGGTGAGGTCGTCGTGCCGCCCGACCAGGCCGTCCTCGGCGAGCAGGGCGACCAGCTCGGCGGCCCGGTCCCGGCCGACCCGGGCGGCGCCGTCGAGCAGGGCCCGGCCCAGCCGGGGATGGGTCCCGGTGGCGGCGATGGCCCGTCCCCGGGCGGTCACCCGACCCTCGGCGTCGATCGCGCCGAGGGTGGTCAGGGTTCCCCGGGCCACGGTCAGCGCGGCGGCCGGTGGCGGGTCGGGCAGCGCCAGGCCGACGCCGTCCGGGCTGCCCCAGGCGGCCAGGTCCAGCGCGAACCCGGTCAGGTCGGCGGTGGTGATCTCCGGCGCGGGCTGGGCGGCGAGCCGGCCGTGGGTGGCCTCGGACCAGCAGCGGTAGACCACCCCCGGAGCCTGTCGACCGGCCCGACCGGCCCGCTGGGTCGCGGCGGCCCGGGACACCGGCACGGTGACCAGCGCGCCCAGCCCCCGGGACAGGTCGGTACGGGCCACCCGGGCCAACCCGGCGTCGATCACCACCCGGACCCCGGGCACCGTCAGGCTGCTCTCCGCGACCGAGGTGGCGAGCACCACCCGACGACGCCCGGCGGGGCGCAACGCGGCGTCCTGCGCGCTGGCGGGCAGCCGCCCGTGCAGCGGCAGGACGGCCACCCGGTCGGTCAGGTCGGCCAACCGGCGGGCCACCGCCCCGATCTCACCCGCCCCGGGCAGAAAGACCAGCAGGTCGCCGTCCTGCTCGTGCAGCGCCCGCCGGACGGTGGCGGCGACGTGGTCGAGCAGGGCCGGATCGACCCGGCCCGCGCCCGCTGGCGTGACCGGTCGCGGTGGCGGCGTCCAGACCCGGGCGACCGGGTGCAGGGCCGCCTCGGCGCGGATCACCGGGGCCGCGGCGTCGCCGCCGAGCAGCGCGGCGAACCGGTCCGCCTCCGGGGTCGCCGACATCGCCACCAGCCACAGTTCGGGGCGCAGCGCGGCGCGGGCCTCCACGGTGAAGGCCAACGCGAGATCCGCGTCGAGTTGCCGCTCGTGACACTCGTCGAGCAGCACCGCGTCGACCCCGGGCAGCTCGGGGTCGCGCAGCAGCCGGCGGACCAGCAGACCGGTGGTGACCACCTCGATCCGGGTGTCCGGGCCGACCCGGCGGTCGCCGCGCACGGCGTACCCGACCCGGTCGCCGACCCGCTCGCCGAGCAGGTCGGCGATCCGTCGGGCCGCCGCCCGGGCGGCCACCCGGCGGGGCTGGGCGACCAGCACCCGGCCGGCCACCCCGTCGGCCACCGCGAGCGGGGCGAGGGTGGTCTTGCCGGTCCCGGGCGGGGCCACCAGGACCGCGCTGCCGGTGCCGGTCAGCGCCCGCAGCAGCGGTGGCAGCGCCGGCCGGACCGGCAGGTCGAGTGGTACGTCGGAGAGCACGGCTGCCACTGTGGCACGCCCGGGGTCAGCCCGGTCGTACCGCCTCCATGCCGGTGACGAAGGCTGTCCAGGCGTGGGCGGAGAAGACCAGCGCGGGCCCGCACCGGTCCTTGCTGTCGCGCACCGCGATCCGGTCGTCGGTGGCGGCGATCTCCACACAGTTACCGTTGCCGCTGCTGCGGCTGCTGGTCCGCCAGTCCATCATGGACAGAGGCAGCGCCTGCATTCCCGTACCTTCCGTTCCCCCCGGGCGTGCCGCAATGCGATCACGCAAAGTGATGAGCAGCCTCCTCCAAGCGGGCCAAGGACTCCGCCGGATCCAGTGCCATCCGGCACAGCTCCTCGTGCACAAGGGTATACCCGCGCACGTGTCCCGTTTCCTCCAGCGCCAGACCCAGCGTGAGATTGTCCAGGTAAACCACGGAATTGTCGGCCGCGTCGGCAAACGTGATGATCACGTACGGGGTGCTCATCGCCGGGTGGCCGCCGGACGCGAACGGCAGTACGTGGCATGTCACGTTCGGTGATTGGGCCACCTGGGTCATGTGGGTCAGCTGCTCCGCCATCACGGCCCGCCCGCCCACCGGGCGCAGCAGCACCGCCTCGTTGAGCACCACCGACAGTTCGACCGCGGGAGACTCCCGGTGCAGCATCTCCTGCCGGCGCAACCGGGCGGCCACCTTGCGCTCCAACCCCTCCTCGCCGGCCGTGCGCCGGAACATCTCTCGGGCGTACGCCTCGGTCTGCAACAGTCCGGGGACGGACTCGGCCTCGTACGTGCGCAGGCTCTCCGCCTCCGCCTCGAGGCCGACGTAGAACTCGAACCACTCCGGCAGCACGTCGCTGTAGTTCTGCCACCAGCCGCGCTGCTGCGCGCCCCGGGCGATCTCGATGAGCGCCTCGGCATCGACGCCGGTCACCTCGTAGAGGGCCAGGGCGGCGCGGACGTCGCGGGGTTTGATCCCGATCTGGGCGTTCTCGATCCGGGACAGGTTGCTCTTGGACATGTCGAGTTGGCGGGCGGCCACGTCGAGGGTCATCCCCGCACGTTCTCGCAGTTGGCGGAGTTCACGGGCGATGCGGCGGCGGCGAACGGTGGGGCTGGCAGTCACCCTCCGAGTCTGTCACGACAAGATCCGCAGGTCGCCTGAGTACGGAGTGCAACCATCGAATCTGGGAGTTGCAAAGCTGGAGGTCTGCGGGCATCCTGTCACCCGGCGTGGATCACCTGTGGACAATGCGTGGGAGGCTCGTTTGCTGATCGCCGACGAGTTCTTTTTGATTGCGCACAACGACAGCCGTGGCAAGGCCAAGCTGCATCCGAGTGCCACCGGGCTCAGCCTCGCCGCCGGGCTGCTGGCCGAGCTGATCCTGTTCGGACAGATCACCGTCTCCGGTGGACTCGTCACCGTGATCGACCGGCGTCCCCCGGCTGACGCGCTGGCCCACACCGTGCTCGACCAACTGATCGGTGAGTCGCAGCACCAGGCGGTGCGTACCTGGCTCTCATTCCTGGCCCAGTCGTCCACCACCTCGGTGGGGGAGCGGCTGGCCCGCGCCGGGGTGCTGCGTCGACAGGAGAACCGCCGGTTGTTGCGCACCACCGTCAGCTACCTGCCGATCGACCTCAACGCCGCCGCCTGGCCGGCGACCCGGCTGCGCGCCCTGGTCGAGCGACCGGAGCAGCCCTTGGTGTCGGATACCACCCTGCTCGGGCTGGTGGCCGCCGCCGGGCTGACCCGCGAGGTGCTGTGGAGCGCCGGCCCGCGTGCCCACCACCGGCTGGCCACCCTCGTCCAGTCGCTGCCCGCCCCCCTGAAGGAACTCGTCGTGCACACCGAGGCCGCGGTCGGCGCGGCGGTGCTGCGCGGCATCCCCTGATCTCGCCGCGCCACCGCCTTCCCCCTCCTCTCCCCTCTCCCGGAGCAGCCCCATGCCCCCCCATTCGACAGTCGCACGACCCAGTAACGTCAGTGACGCCCTGGCCCGCGGCCGCCTCGGTGTGCCGTCGGTCATCTTCTTCGTCCTCTCCGCCGCCGCCCCGCTGACCGTGGTGGCCGGCGTGGTCACCACCGGCTACGCGGTCACCGGCATCACCGGTATGCCGCTGGCCTTCCTCGCGGTCGGCGTCGTGCTGGCGCTCTTCTCCGTCGGCTACGTGGCGATGGCCCGCCGGGTGGAGAACGCCGGCGCGTTCTACGCCTACGTCTCGCGCGGCATCGGCCGGCCGGCCGGCGTCGGCGCGGCCTGGGTCGCCCTGATCGCGTACAACGCGCTCCAGGTCGGTCTGTACGGCGCCATCGGTGCCGCCGCCGCCCCCGTGCTCGGCACCCTCTTCGGCGTCGAGCCGCACTGGGCCGTGGTGGCCCTGGTGGCCTGGGCGCTGGTCGCCTTCCTCGGCCTGCTGCGGGTGGACGTCAACGGCAAGGTCCTGGCGGTGCTGCTGATCGCCGAGATCGCGGTGATCCTCGTGTTCGACCTGGGGCAGCTCAGCAACCCGGCGGGCGGTACCACCAGCTTCGCCGCGCTGGCCCCGTCGAACCTGCTGGTGCCGGGGGCGGGTGCGCTGTTGGTGCTCGCCATGACCGGGTTCGTGGGATTCGAGTCCTCGGTGGTCTTCAGCGAGGAGAGCAAGGACCCCAAGCGGACGGTCCCGCTGGCGACCTACCTCTCGGTGGCGATCATCGCTGGGCTCTACGCCCTCTCCTCCTGGTCGATGACCGTGGCCGTCGGGCCGGAGAACATCTCTGCCGCCGCCGGTGAGCAGAGCATCGAACTGATCTTCAACCTGGCCGCCGCGCACCTCGGCGACACCGCCGTCACCATCGGCCAGGCGCTCTTCATGACCTCGGTGCTGGCCGCCATGATCTCGTTCCACAACACCACCGCCCGGTACGCCTTCGCGCTCGGCCGGGAGCGGGTGCTGCCGGCCGCCTTCGGGCAGACCTCGGCGCGCACCGGTGCACCCCGGGTGGCGTCGCTGGCCCAGAGCCTGCTCGGTCTGCTGGTGATCGTGTTGTACGCGGTCAACGGCTGGGACCCGGTGGTGCAGCTCTTCTACTACGCCGGCACCGGCGGCGGGTTCGGCGTGCTGCTGCTGATCGCCACCACCAGCGTCGCCGTGATCGTCTACTTCGCCCGGTCGGACACCTCGGAGTCGCTGTGGCGGCGGGCGATCGCGCCGGCGCTGGCCACCGTGGCGCTGGCCGCCATCGTCGCGGTGGCGGTGGCGAACTTCGCCACCCTGCTCGGTGTCGCACCGGACTCACCGCTGCGCTGGATCATCCCGGGGGTCTACCCGGTGGCCGCGTTGATCGGCTTCCTCTGGGGCATGGTGCTGCGGTCCAACCGTCCCGACGTCTACGCCCGGATCGGGCGCGGTGCGGAGAGCGCGGCCACCTCACTGTTCGCCCCGCAGGTGGACGGCCCGGTGCCGGCGGAGGCCCGGCGATGAGCACGGTCACCGTCGAGCGACTCGACACCGCCGACACCCGGCTCGTCGCCGAGCGGATCGCCGAGGCGTTCCTGGTGCTCCCGGCGACCCGGTGGCTGGTGCCGGACGAGGCCAAGCGGGAAGCCGTCTTCGCCGACAACTTCGAGATCCTGGTCGACCACGCGATGCGGCACGGCCTGGTCTTCGGCACCGCCGACCGGGACGGGGTGGCGGTCTGGTTGCCGCAGGTCGGTGACGAGTCGCCCGCTCCGGTGGACTACGACGACCGGCTGGCCGCCGCCTGCGGGGAGTGGACTCCCCGGTTCCAGCACCTCGACGAACTGTTCGCGGCCAACCATCCGCACCCTGACCACCACCACCTGGCGCTGCTGGCCGTCCGGCCGGGACGGCAGGGCCAGGGACTGGGCACCGCACTGCTGCGGCACCACCACGCCTGGCTGGACGCCCACCGGGTGCCCGGCTACCTGGAGGCGAGCAGCGAGGCCGGGCGGGACCTCTACGCCCGGCACGGCTACCGGCTGCGGGAGGTCTTCCGGCTGCCCGACGGCACGCCGTTCTATCCGATGTGGCGGGACCCGGTGAGCAGCTGACCGTACCGACGACGAAGGGGCCCCGACGCGAGCGCGTCGGGGCCCCTTCGTGGTGTGGTGGCCGTCGGAGCGGGGGTCGGTCGGCTGCCGTGGCCGGTCCGTCCGGTCGGGTGCCCCGGACCGGGGAAGGCCCGGCCGGCGAACCGCCGACCGGGCCTTGTGGTCGCGGCGGTCACCGGCCCACCGGGCCGGCGACCGCCTCCACCCCTAGTAGGTGCCGTCGAGCTGACCGCGCAGCTTGGTCAGGGCCCGGGCGAGCAGCCGCGACACGTGCATCTGCGAGACGCCGATCTGGTCGGCGATCTGCGACTGGGTCAGGTTGCCGTAGAAGCGCAGGGTGAGGATCTTCTGCTCACGCTCGTCGAGGGTGGCCAACGCGGGGCCGAGGGCGACCCGCAGCTCGGCCAGCTCGAACTCGTTGTCCTCGCCGCCGAGCATGTCGCCCAGCTCGGTGGCCCGGTCACCGTCACCGGTCGGGGTGGACAGCGACACCGCGTTGTAGGCGCGGGCGCCCTCCAGGCCCTCCAGGACCTCTTCCTCGGTGAGCTTGAGGTGGGCGGCGATGTCGGCGACCGTCGGCGAACGGCCGAGGGTCTGCAACAGCGAGCTGTTGGCGTCGGAGATCGCCAGTCGCAGCTCCTGGAGCCGACGGGGCACCCGGATGTCCCAGGTGCGGTCGCGGAAGTGCCGCTTCAGCTCACCGATGATGGTCGGGATGGCGTAACCGGCGAAGTCGACGCCGCGCGTCGGGTCGAACTTGTCGATCGCCTTGATCAGGCCGACGGCGGCGGTCTGGGCCAGGTCGTCGGTGGGCTCGCCCCGGCCGCTGTAGCGGTGGGCCAGGTGGTTGGCCAGCGGCAGCCAGGCCTCGATCGCCCGGTCCCGCAGCGTGGGCCGGGACGGGTGGTTGGCGGGCAGCGCGGCCATCGCGTTCAACAGGTCCGCAGCGCTGTCGGTGAGGGCGCGCGGGTCCAGCTTCTCGGTGGTGGGTGGCGTGGTGGTCGCCTGCTCGCTCATGGTTGGCGCGGTCATTGGTGGTCCTCCCTGCACCTCGTCCGCGGAAAAAGGCGTGACGCTTTGGTTTAGCTTCAGATGGGCCGTTCGGAAGCCACCATAGCCTGATCGGTGAGCGGAAATCTAGCCGAAAGGCTGATGTACTTAAGTGATTTCCGCTCACTAAACGGCCAAATCGGGCACAGATTGACCGAATGGTGATCACCGGCACCGCTGCGTGACCCGCCGGAGGGCGAGGTGGGCGCCACCCCCACCGGTGGCCCTGCGGACGGGCCCACCCGGGCGCTGCCGGCGGTGAACCGGTGAACCCGTCCGTCGACCCGAAACCCGACATGCGGGGGGCGGTGTCGGGTTTCCGTCCTTGTCCCGCCGACAGGACCGCCCGTAGCGTCGCGGGGGACCATCCCGGTACGGAGGAAGCACCGTGCTCGACCCCGCGGACCCGCAGCTCGTCGTCGACAGCCGCACACTGCACTTCAGTTGGTTGCCGGCCGACCCGGACGCGGTCGCCGCCCTGGTTCCCCCGGGTCTGCGCCCCCGGCCCGACCGGCAGGTCTTCATGAACCAGTACGTCGTCGAGGACGCCGCCCAGACCTCCGGTTTCGGCGCGTACACGCTGACCTACCTCGGGGTGGCCCTCGCCGGGGTCGACGCGCCCGACGGAAAGACCCCCGGCGGCTGGTGGACCCACTACGTCACCTCCAGCCCCCGGGTCCGCGACTACGCCGCCGCCCGGGGCGCCCCGGCCGTGCTGGGGCGCACCACCCTGCGGCTGCGGGGTGACCTGCTGGTCGCCGACACCGAGGTGGGTGGCCTCCCGTTGATCCGGACCCGGGCCCGGGTCGGTCAGACCGGGCACGAGGTGCGTGCCGGACACCACCGGTACTTCACCATCCGCGACGGCGAGCTGGTCAGCGGCATCTACCCGTACGTCTCGGAGCCGGTCAGCCCCTTCGAGATCGAGTCGGTGGAGTTCTTCGACCCGGCGCACCCGAGCTACGCGCTGCGCCCGGAGAACCCCCTGCTCATCGTCGGGGGCTTCTACGCGCCGCGTACCTCGTTCGCCTATCCGGGCGGACTGACCCGGTATTCTCCGCCGCCCCCGGCGACGTCAGCCACCGCACCCACCCGGCCCGCGTCCTGCGGGCCGACCGCGCCGGAGGCTCACCAGGTGCCCTTCCGCCGGGCGTGCAGCGGCCTGCCGTCGGGGTCGTAGACCAGCCGGTAGGCCGGCAGCGCCCAGAGCCGGGTGTACCAGGGCAGCCGCTCGGGTCGGTGCGGGCGCAGCCGGCCCGGTGGCCGGGGACCCGGCCGGCCGGTGTCGTACCACCGCTGGAGGGCGTCGGCCGTCGAGGTGATCGCCGCCACCGCGCCGGCCGGGTCCAGCAGGTCGGCGTCGTCGGCACCCTCCGGGTCGCGGTCCAGGTGCTCCCGCCACAACCGCAGCCGCAGATCCCGGGCGAACACCCGGGCACCGTCACCCTGGCCCGCCGGGTCGGCGGGGGTCCTCGGGTCGCGGGTGTCGTCGAGCACCGCGCAGGACAGCTCGCTGTCGTGCGTCCAGGACCGCCTGTTGAAGTTGTCGCTGCCCACGCTCGCCCAGACGTCGTCGACCACGCAGACCTTGGCGTGCACGTAGACCGGTTCGCCGGCCCGGTTCTCCACGTCGAAGACGTGCACCCGGTCCGGGGCGGCCCGCTCACACAGCGAGAGCGCCTGCTCCCGACCCACCATGTTCGGTGGCAGCGCCAACGCGCCGTCGACGTCCGGGTAGCGGGGGACCACGGCGACCAGGTGCAGGTCCGGATTGGCCCGCAGCGCCTCGGCGAAGAGTTCGGCCACCTCGGTCGACCAGAGGTACTGGTCCTCCAGGTAGATCAGCCGGCGGGCCCGGCGTACCGCCTTGGTGTAGCCGCGGGCCACCGTGCGCTCGCCGTCCGGGGCGAACGCGTAGCGGGGGCGGACCGCCGGATAGGTGCGGAGCACCTGGATGTGGTGCGGGCCGCAGGGCGGCGGGTCGGCCGGCTGGGTGGGCAGCGGATCGGGGCGGAGGTCGGAACCCCGCAGCCGGTCCCGCAGGTAGGCCAGCGGGTTCTCCGAGTCCAACGGCATCGGGTCGGTCCACCGCTCGCGGAACGTGGTGTCCAACGCGCCGACCGCCGGCCCCCGGACGGCGAGCTGCACGTCGTGCCAGGGCGGGTGCGGGCCGTACCGGGGCGACATGGCGAGGGGCTGCGGATCGCCGTGGTGGTCGGCGTCGTCGCGGCGGCTGTGGCACAGGTCGATCCCGCCGGCGAAGGCGACGTCCCGCTCCGGAGCGTCGGGGTGGCGCAGCACCACCAGCTTCTGGTGGTGCGATCCGCCCCGCCGGACACGCTGGTCGAGCAGCACCTCGCCGCCGGCGGCGTTGACCGTCTCGCTCAGGTCCCGGTTCTCCGCCTCGCTGTAGGACAGCGCGTCGAGGTGGGACCGCCAGAGCAGCCCCTTGACCACCACGCCACGCTGGGCGGCCTGCGCGAAGAGCTGGGCCACGGTCGGGCCGTCCGGGCGCATCCGCTCGTCCGGGTCGCCCCGCCAGTCGGTGAAGAACAGGTGGTCGCCCGCGCCGAGGGCCTCCACCGCGCTGACCAGGCGGTCGAAGTACGCCGCACCGTGAATCAGTGGCTCGGCGAGGTTTCCGGTCGTCCAGACGGGTAACCCCGAGACCGGGTTGGCGCGTTCCTCGGCGGTCAGGAACCAGTCCTCGATCGCCACGCTCCCACCTCCCGAGGTCGACGACGTCCTCACGGTAGGACCCCCGCCGCGGATGCGCATTCCGGGTACCACGGAAGACGCCCGGATGGTGGCCTGCCGCACCCCGCAGAGCCGCGAACGCCGAGGAGGCACCGCAATGCCCGCCGAGACGACGAATTCCGCGACCGAGGACCGTACCCAGGCGGTCGAGAGCGAACGCGGCGCGCTCCTGGCGGTGCTGCTCATGGTGATCCTCGGGGTGGCCGGGATCTTCGCGGTCTCCTGACGGACGGGCGTCCCGGATGACCGGGACGCCCGTCGGACCGACCAACCCCACGGCCGGCGTACGCCCGGTCAGGGGCGGTCGCCCTGGCCGCCGGTGTGCGGCAGCCGCTGGGCGGGGACGACGCCCAGCTTGCCGGCCTGGAAGTCCTCGAAGGCCTGCATCAGCTCGGCGCGGGTGTTCATCACGAACGGCCCGTAGTGCGCCACCGGCTCCCGGATGGGCTTTCCACCCATGAGGTAGAGGTCCAGGGCCGGGGTGTTGCCGTCCTGCTTGCCGCCGGCGGTCAGCCGCAGCGCGTCGCCCGGACCGTGCACGGCCAACTGGCCGCCCTGGAAGGGACGCCGGTCGGTGCCGACCGTGCCGCGACCGGAGAGCGCGTAGACCAGGGCGTTGAAGTCGGCCCGCCAGGGCAGGTCCAGCTCCGCGCCGGGCTGGAGCGTGACGTGGGCGATGGTGATCGGGGTGTGGGTCGACCCCGGCCCCTGGTGCCCGGCGACCTCACCGGCGATGATCCGGATCAGCGCGCCGCCGTCCGGCGTGGTCAGCAGCGTCGACTCCCGTCCCCGGATGTCCTGGTAGCGCGGCGGCATCATCTTGGCCACCCGGGGCAGGTTGACCCAGAGCTGGAGGCCGTGGAAGAGACCACCGCTTCTGACCAGGTGCTCCGGCGGGGCCTCGATGTGCAGCAGGCCGCTGCCGGCGGTCATCCACTGGGTATCGCCGTCGGTGATGGTGCCGCCACCACCCTGCGAGTCCTGATGGTCCATGATGCCGTCGATCATGTAGGTGACGGTCTCGAAGCCGCGGTGCGGGTGCCACGGGGTGCCCTTCGGCTCGCCCGGCGCGTAGTCCACCTCGCCCATCTGGTCGAGGTGGATGAACGGGTCGAGATCCGACATCGGCACCCCGGCGAAGGCCCGGCGGACCGGGAAGCCCTCACCCTCGTAGCCGCTGGGGGCGGTGGTCAGCCGGCGGACCGGCCGGTAGCTGGTGGTCTCGTCGAGCCGGGGCAGGCGGGGCAGGACGAGGACGTCGTCGACGGTGATCGCGGGCATCTCAGGCTCCTCAGGTGTCGCGGTGGGTGGACGTCGCGTCCCGGTCGGCGCGCAGTCGCCGGCCGAGTCGGTCGAAGACCCGGGTCAGGGTGGTGACCTCGGCGTCGTCGAGGTCGTCCATCAGGTGCCGGCGGACCGAGGCGAGGTGCCCCGGCGCGGCCTCGCGCAGGGTCAGCAGCCCGGCGGCGGTGAGCACCGCCTCGCTGCCCCGACGGTCCCCGGGGCAGGACTGCCTGGCGACCAGGCCCCGCCGCTGCATGGTGGAGATCTGGTAGGTGAGCCGGCTGGGGGAGAAGACCAGCCGGCCGGCCAGCTCACCCATCCGGAGCCGCTGGCCCGGTGCCTCGGAGAGCAGGACCAGCACGTGGTAGTCGGCGAAGCTCAGCTCCCCGTCGGCGCGCAGATCGTCCTCCAGCTGGGTGAACAGCCGTTGGCTGGCCTCGATGTAGGCCCGCCAGCAGGCCATCCGCTCGCTGTCCAGGCTCTCCGTCATGCCCGGAACAGTAGCACTCCTTCAAATTTCAACAAGCTGTCGCTGTCCCGTGTGAGCAGGGAGACAGCATCGCTTGAGAAGTGGAACTTCAGAATTCGAAGGATGGGCCGGAAAGGGGATGGGCGACCGGCATCGGCGGGGTGTCAGACTGCCGGGGTGCCACCCGTGGAGATCACCGCCCCCGGCCTGCTGCTGCGCCCCTGGCGGGCGGCGGACGCGCCGGCCGTGCTGGCCGCCCTGGTCGACCCCGACATCGTCCGGTGGAACGGGCAGGGGGTGACCGACCTGGCGCAGGCCGCCGGGTGGATCGCCCGACGTGCCGACTGGAGCGACGGCAGCCACGTCTCCCTCGCGGTGACCGGAGACGCCGACCGAACGCTGCTCGGTGCGGTCTCCGTACACCAGATCCGGGACGGCAACGCCGCGGTCGGCTACTGGACCGCCGCCCCGTCCCGGGGACGCGGGGTCGCCGGGCGGGCGCTGGCCGCGCTCACCGGCTGGGCCTTCGCCCGGCTCGACCTGCACCGGATCGAACTGTGGCACGCCGTGGACAACCCCGCCTCCTGCCGGGTCGCCGCGCGCGCCGGCTACCGGCTGGAGGGGACGCTGCGCGAATCCCACCGCTACGGCGACGGCCACCGCCACGACGAACACCTGCACGCCCGCCTCACCACCGACAGCTGACCCCCACCCCGCCCTCCCACTCCGCCGCTCGCCGCTCGGCTCGCCGCTCGCCGCTCGGCTCGCCGCTCGCCGCTCGGCTCGGTGATCAAGAGGTTTGGGTCACTTTTCGGCGGAGTTTTGGCGTAAACCTCTTGATCACCGGGGACGGCGGGGGGTGAGGCCGGGTGGCTGGTTAGGGTCGGTGGGTGGACGACCTTGATGTGCTCGACTGGCGGGAACGTACTGCGGCGCTGTACCTGTCCGACGTCGACCTGGTCGGCTTCCGGGAGGGCCGCGACGAGCTGTTCCGGACCCATCCGGCCAGCCCGTTGGCGGCGGCCGACCGGGTGGGCTTTCCCGGGCTGGGGTGGTTTCCGCCGGACCCGGCGGCGGTGGTCGAGGCCCCGCTACGCCCCGCCTCGGGCACCGAGACCATCGACACCGGCGGGCCGGACGGCGTGGTGCGTTACCGGCGGGTGGCGGTCGCCGAGACCCCGTGGGGGCCGTTGACCCTGTGGTGGATCGAGGCGTACGGCGGCGGGCTGTTCGTGCCGGTCCGCGACGGCACCAGCGGTCGGGAGACGTACGGCGGTGGCCGGTACCTCACCGACACGGTCAAGGGAACGTTCGGCCGGGGTCTGACCGTGCTTTCCGACCGGCGGGTCCGGCTCGACCCGAACTACCTCTACAACCCCTCCTGCGCGTACGACGACGCCTGGGCCTGCCCGCTGGCACCTCCGGAGAACCGGGTCGACATGCCGATCCGGGCCGGCGAGCTGTCCTACCCTCGCCGCGACGGCTGAGTCAGCGGCCGGGCTGGCGGGTCCAGCTCAGGAATCGGTCGGTTACGTGCACGGGCCTGCCGCTGTCCAGCTGCGTGAGATCGTCTTCCGCCTCCTCCCTGAGCTTCGACAGCAGGGCCAGCAGGCCCGGCCGGTCGTCGGCGTACGCCGCGAGGAGCGCGAGCTTCGCTTCCCCGCAGGGCCACGGGTGGGCGTCGATTCGGCAGAGCCAGGTGGGTGGCAGTGGCGTGTGCCGGCCGGGAACCAGGTCGGTCACGCCACCACGACCTTTCGCGAGACCGGCCTGCGCGGAGCCGGTGGACGGGGCGTGGGCTCCAGGTGCGCGGCTCCGGACGGCATCAGGAACAGGGTCCGTCGGCGGACCGCGTCGCCGGCGGCGTCCAGCTCGTAGGCGTCGATCCACAGCCAACCGTCGTACGTGTGCCAGTCGGTCAGCACCCGGATCACCCGGACCGTGATCGGGCGGATGAACTGCACGCTCGCGGCGCGCGTCAGGTGGAGCACGTCGCCGGGGCGGATCAGGTGCGGGGTCACCGGGGCTAGCTCCCGTTCCCGCCGGCGGCCCAGCGGTGCCGGGGGACGGCGTTCGCCAGCCGGCCGGGGCCCCGCCACGGTGGGATGAACGGCCCGATCGGGCCGGGCACCGACGGGCGTGCCGGCGGTGGGTCGTCGTCAGGCTTCCGGCGCGGAGCGGGCTGCGGTGAGCTGTCGGGCTCCGGCGTGTCCGGCACGGTGCTCCCCTTCGTCGTGGCGGATGGATGGGGGGCCGCCTCCTGCCCCTCCACAGGAGACGGCCCCCGCAGCAGACGCGGCCGGCGGGTGTCCCCTCGACCGGTGGCGTCGCTCTGCCCGGAACACTGCCAGCGAGTAACGGACTACTTAACCGCCCGTATGCGACCATCGAGGGACGTCTAGGAAAGGTCCCTGTAATGCCAAGGAACGATCGCCTACGGGACGTGCTCGCTGCTGCGGGCATGACGGCCAGCGAACTCGCGGCCAAGTGCGACGTCGATGCGAAAACCGTCGAGCGGTGGGTCAGCCGGGGCCGTCTTCCGCATCCACGCTCGCGGGTGCGGGCGGCGGGGGTCCTGGGTAAGGATGTAGACGTGCTGTGGCCTGAAGCTGTGCGTCGTGCGGTCAAGCTGGGCGCTGACCGTGAGCTGGTCGGTGTCTACCCGCGACGCTCTGACCTGCCTCGCTCTCTCTTTCGGGAGCTGATCGAGGGGGCACGCTCCCGCCTGTGGTTCGGTGGCTACACGAGCTACTTCGTGTGGCTCGAAGTGCCACACGCGGCGGAGACCATCGGCGCGAAGGCCCAGGCAGGTGCGGACGTGCGTTTCCTGCTGGGCGACGCAGCGAGCCAGGTCACCGCCAGCCGGGACCTGATCGAGGCGACGCCGCTCAACCTCGCAACTCGGATCGCCATGACGCAAGCCGAGATCGGAAAGTCGCCCACACCGCTGCCCGTCCGCCTGTCTGACCGTCATATCGCCATGTCTGTCTGGGTGTTCGACGACGACGCACTTGTGGCGACCCACATCGGCGGCGCACTGGGACAGGACTCCGTCACGCTGCACCTTCGCCGCAGGGAGAGCGACGGGCCGTTCAGCAGGTATGTGGAGCACTTCGAGGCGCTCTGGGCCGACGCGGCAGCGGGGCACCCTTCGCTGCCCGAGTGATGGGTGCTCCCGGGGTGTCGTGGTCGGGCCGCTCGCCCGATCGCGGGCCGACGACGCGACCGCCGCCCCGGCGCTGGGCGCGTCGGGGCGGCGGCGAAGCGGGTGGGTCAGCGGGCGGTGGCCCCGGTCGGGGTCAGGTGCATCCGGCCGAGCAGCTGCCGCGCCTGGTCGGCCAGGGCGGCGTCCACGGTCACCGCGTACTGGCCGGCGCGTAGGGAACTGGCCGAGGTGAAGTCGCGCTGGCCGCCGGACATGGCGTGCGCCACCGCGCCGAACACGGCCCCCCAGATCGCGCCGATCACCAGTCCGACCAGGATCACCGCGAGCCAGTTGCCGACGGTGAAGATGCCGAACAGCAGACCGATGAAGAGGCCGAACCAGGCGCCGGTGCCGGCGCCCAGCAGGGCGGCGCGTCCCGTGGTGAGCCGGCCGAGCACCGTCTCCACCAGGGTGAGGTTGGTCCCGACGATCGCCGTGTGCTCCACCGGGAACCGGTTGTCCGCCAGGTAGTCCACCACCCGTTGCGCGGACGGATAGTCCGGGTAGGAGCCGATCGTCACCGTGGGTGGGTCGGCCTGTGGGCCGTGTCCGTCCCCCGGCGGCGTCGCCGGCCGACCGGCCGGACCGGACGGGAGGTTGTCGCCGCCCGGCATCCCGGGTCGCCAGGTGGCGGTCGGGTTCGATGCTCTGGTCATGGCATCCTCCTTCGTCAACGACCGGCGTTCCCGTACGCCCGCCGGCCTAACACCGGGCGGGGCGGCAATGCGGTTGCGGAGCGCCGGGCCGGGCCGGGAGAACCAGGCCCCGGCCGAGGAATGCGGTACGAGGTGTCCGGGTAACCCGGCCCGTGGACAGCGGACGGATCAGCGAGCACGGCTTCCTGGCCGACGGGCGCAGCGCCGCGCTGGTGGACCGGAACGGCTCGGTCAACTGGTGGTGCCCCGCCCGGTTCGACAGCCCCTCGGTGTTCGGACGGATCCTCGACGACCGGGCCGGGCACTTCACGATCGCGCCCGAGGGCGACGACGTGCGGGTGACCCGCTCCTATCTGGACGACACGCTGGTCCTGCGTACCGTCTTCCACACCGGCACCGGGTCGGTGGCGGTCACCGACGCGCTGGCGCTGGAACCCGGCGCGCGGGGGCACGACATCGGCCTGCGCTCGCCCCGGGTGCTCGCCCGGCTGGTCGAGGGGCTCTCCGGTGAGGTGCCGGTGCGCGTCGAGTTCGTACCCCGGTTCGAGTACGGCCGGGTCACCGCGTACCTGACCCGATCCGACGGGGTGATCGACGCGCGGGCCGGCGCCTGCCGGCTCAGCCTGCGCTCCGACGTGCCGTTGGCCTGCCGGCACGGCGACGCCGTCGGCCGGGCGACGGTCCGCGCCGGGGACACCCTGCGGCTCACCCTCGGGTACGCCCCGACCTACGGCGGCGACGACCCGGCGCTGCCCGACGCCGACCGGGTGGTGGCCGACGCGGTGGCCGGCTGGCGCTCCTGGGCCGACCTGCACGACTACCGGGGGCACTACCGCGACCAGGTGCGCCGCAGCGCGATGGTGGTGCAGGGCATGACCTACCAGCCCAGCGGGGCGGTCGTCGCGGCGGCGACCACCTCGCTGCCGGAGCGGCTGGGCGGTGACCGCAACTACGACTACCGCTACGTCTGGGTGCGGGACTTCAGCCTCACCCTCCAGGCGCTGTGGCGCTCGGCCTGCCCCGACGAGGCCGACCGGCAGTTCTCCTGGGTGGCGCGGGCGATGGGCCGGATCGACGACGGCCGGGTGCCGATCATGTACGGCGTCGAGGGGGAGCGGGACCTCACCGAGCACTCCCTCGACCACCTGCGCGGGTACGCCGACAGTCGGCCGGTGCTCGTCGGCAACGACGCGTGGAAACAACGGCAGAACGACGTGCTCGGGGAGATCCTCGACGCCGCCTGGCTGATGCGGCACTACCTGGACCCGATGTCGCCCGACGTACGGCACCTGCTGTGTGCCCTGGCCGACCAGGCGGTCCGGGCCTGGCACCTGCCGGACTCCGGGATGTGGGAGACCCGCGACGCCGAACGGCACTACCTGTCGTCGAAGGTGCAGTGCTGGACGGCGTTGGACCGGGCGGTGCGCTTCGGCCCCCGGCTCGGCGACCCGGCCGACATCCGGCGGTGGGCCCGGGCCCGTGACGAGGTCCGGGCGGCGGTGCTGGAGCGGGGCTGGAACGACCGGCTCGGCGCGTACACCGGGGCCTTCGACTCCGACCGGTTGGACGCCTCGGTGCTGCTCATGCCGCTGGTCGGCTTCCTGCCGGCCGACGACCCGAGGATGCGCTCCACCATCGACGTGGTGGAGCGGGGGCTGTCGCGTGACGGTGTGCTGCGCCGCTGGGACGGCGACCCGGCCGGCTTCGTGATCTGCTCGTTCTGGCTGGCCAGCTGCCTGGCCCTGGCCGGCGAGCAGGAGCGGGCGGCCCGGCTGTTCGAGCAGCTCGCCGGTCGGGTCAACGACCTCGGCCTCTATGCCGAGCAGATCGACCAGGCCACCGGCGAGCAGTTGGGCAACTTTCCGCAGGCCTTCTCGCACATCGGCCTGATCAACGCCGCCGGGTTGCTCACCGACGTCGCCGAACGACGGCACGAGGTCTCGGCGGACCGGCCGCACCTCGTGACGACCGGCGCGGACGTCGTGGCGACGTCGACGCGAGCCGTGCCGACCGGCACGGGACCGACGGAGGGAGCACGCAGATGAACGGACGACTGACCGGCCGGACCGCCCTGATCACCGGCTCGGACTCGGGCATCGGGCAGGCCACCGCTATCGAGTTCGGCCGGGAGGGCGCCGACGTGGTGGTGCACTACCTGGACGATCACGCCGGCGCGAACCACACCCGGGCCGAGATCGAGAAGGCCGGTCGGCGGGCCGTGGTGGTGCAGGGCGACATCAGCGTCGAACACCAGGTCGAGGCGATGTTCGACGAGGCCCTGGCGGAGTTCGGCGCGTTGGACGTGCTGATGAACGACGCCGGGGTCGACGCCTCCGGCATCGGCGTCGCCGACCTGGACACCGAGACCTGGGACCGGTGCATCCGCACCAACCTGTACGGGATGTTCTTCTGCGCCCGCCGGTTCGTGCGACACCGCCGTGACCAGGGCGGGGGTGGGAAGATCATCAACATCACCTCGATCCACCAGGAGGTGGCCCGGGCCGGCGGGGCGGATTACGACGCCAGTAAGGGCGGCATGCGCGAACTGGCCAAGAGCCTCGCGCTGGAGGTCGCCCCGATGCGGATGAACGTCAACAACATCGGGCCCGGGATGGTGCTCACCCCGTTCAACCAGCAGGCCATCGACGACCCGGCGTACCTGGAGGAGCAGGTGCAGAGCATCCCGTGGAAGCGGGCCGCCGAACCGGCCGAGATCGCCAGACTGGCCGTCTTCCTGGCCAGCGACGACGCCGACTACGTGACCGGGTCGACGTACTTCATGGATGGTGGCCTGATGCAGAATCAGGGCCAGGGCGCCTGAGCCGACCCGGCCGCGCCCGGCCCCCACCTCCGGCACCGGAAGGCCCGTCCGATGCGGCTGCTCATGATCGCCGACACCCACCTGCCCCGTCGCGCCCGGGACCTGCCGGACGAGGTCTGGGCGGCGGTGGACGCCGCCGACGTGGTGCTGCATGCCGGAGACTGGGTCGAGGTGGGACTGCTCGACCGGCTGGCCGGGCGGGCCCGTCGGCTGGTCGGCGTGTACGGCAACAACGACGGCCCCGAACTGCGGGCCCGACTGCCCGAGGTGGCCGAGGTGGAGCTGGCCGGGCTGCGGGTGGCCGTGGTGCACGAGACCGGGCCGAAGACCGGGCGCGAACAGCGCTGCGCGGCCCGGTTCCCCGACCGGGACCTGCTCGTCTTCGGCCACTCGCACATCCCGTGGGACAGCGTCGCGCCGGGCGGCCTGCGGCTGCTCAACCCCGGTTCGCCCACCGACCGGCGGGCCCAGCCGTACGCCACCTACCTGACCGCCGAGGCGGCGGCGGGACAGCTCGACCGGGTCGCGCTGCACCGCCTGCCGCCCCGCTGAGGTCACCGGCCCCGGCCGGTCTCCTCCTGCAACTCGTCGATCCGCCGGGACGCCTCCGCCTTGGTCAGGTCGTCCGGCACCTCCTCGCCGGCCTCCCGGGCGAGGGTGTGCAGGTAGGACTCCTGGGCGGCGGTCGGCGGCTCGTCCCCGGTCACCCACTGCTCCGGGTCCTTGATCGCCCCACGTGGGTCGGGCTGCTGGTCGTTACGGTCGGTCATCACGTTCACCTCTCCTCGAACAGCCGTGCCAATACCCCGCAGGTCGCCCCGTCATGCCGGTCGAGGTGCCTACGATCAACCGGTGGACGCGGATGTGATCGTGGTGGGTGCCGGCATCGCCGGGGTGGCGTGCGCCGGTGAGCTGGTCCGGGCGGGTGTCCCGGTGCAGATCCGGGAGCGTGGGCGGGTGGCCGGCGGCCGGATGGCCAGCAGACGCTTCGACGGCCGCCCCGCCGACCTGGGCGCGGCGTACCTCACCGCGGACGACCCGGACTTCGTCGAGGTCGTCCGGCGCTGGCAGGCCACCGGGCTGGTGCGCGAGTGGACCGACACCTTCGTCGCGTACGGCCCGGACGGCCGGCGGGAGGTGCCCGGTCCGGTCCGCTGGGCCGCCCCGCGCGGCCTGCGGTCCCTGGTCGAGGAGTTGGCCCGGGAGTTGCCGGTGACCGTCGACCGGTTCGTGTCGGGCGTCGGGCCGGGGCCGGTGGTGGACGGCGGGCCCGCCGCCGCCGTGGCGCTGTGCACCCCGGGTCCGCAGGCGGCCCTGCTGCTCGACCCGGCGCTGACCGGCGTCACCGGGGCCGCCGCACGGCAGCGGTGGTCGCCGGTGCTCGCGGCGGTGTTGCGGTTCCCCGGTCGGCGGTGGGCCGACTTCCGGGGCGCCTTCGTCAACGGGCACCCGGTGCTCGCCCTGGTCTGCGACGACGGCGACCGGCGTGGCGACGCCGCCCCGGTGCTGGTCGCCCACACCACGCCGGAGTTCGCCGCCGGTCACCTGGCCCAGCCCGGGGCCGCCGGCCCGGCGATCGAGGAGGCCGTCCGCGACCTGCTCGGCCTGCCGGACCCGGCCGAGCTGACCCACGTGCACCGGTGGACGTACGCCCGCCCGGTCGAGCCGGCTCCCGACGGGACGTTCTACCTCGACGACGACCTGGTGGGGCTGGCCGGGGACGCCTTCGGCAAACCCCGGGTGCAGAGCGCCTGGTGCTCCGGCCGGGACCTGGGCCGGGAACTGGCCCGCCGACTCACCGCCGGTCGCTGACCCTGTCGCGGCCGCGCTCTGTCGCTGACGTGGCCGGTGTCTGGCGTGGCCGACGTGGTCGGTCGCCGACGTGGCTGGCGTGGCCGGTGGCTGATGCTGCGGTCCCTGCCGGCCGGGGCTCTCGCGTGGGACCCCGGTCAGCCCCGGACGCCGTCCAGGGCCGGCGCGTCGCGTCGACCCTGCTCCGACGGGTCGGAGGTGCGTTCACCGGCCCGGTCCAGCAACTGCATCACCGGGGTCGCGGCCATCCCGTGCACCACGACCGAGACGACCACCACCAGGCCGACAGTCGCCCAGATCAGGTCCGCCTGGGCGAAATCCGCCTTGGTGGTGGCGTACGCCAGATAGTAGAACGAGCCGACGCCCCGGATGCCGAACGACGAGATCACCCAGTGCTCGGCCGGTCGACCGGGTGCGCCGCGCAGCGACAGCCAACCGACCAGCGGCCGGATGACGAAGACCAGGGCCAGCCCGACGGTCGCCGCCTGCCAGGTCAGCGGGGCGAGCAGGCCGGTGATCACCGCGCCGCCGAAGAGCAGCAGCAGCAGGACGGTCAACAGCCGCTCGGTCTGCTCGGCGAAGTCGTGCAGCACGGCGTGGAACTCGTGGGTCCGCTCGGCGGCCCGGATCGCCCGCGCCGCGACGAAGACGGCCAGGAACCCGTACCCGCCGATCACCTCCACCAGCCCGTAGGCGAGGAAGGTGGCGGCCAGCGCGAGGAATCCCTCGGCGTGCCGGGCCAGCCGCAACTCGCTCGGGGCACGGAAGAAGAGCTTGCCGAGCAGCCAGCCGATCAGCAGACCACCGCCGACGCCGACGGCCAGCTTGTAGAGCACGTCGACGGCGAACCACTCGGTGATCCAGCCCGACGGGGCCAGCCCGACGCTGGCGATCGCGATGGCCGCGTAGACGAACGGGAAGGCCAGGCCGTCGTTGAGGCCGGCCTCGGAGGTCAGCGCGAAGCGCACCTCGTCCTCGGAGTCCTCGGCGTCGGTGGGTTCGCCGACCTGGACGTCCGAGGCGAGCACCGGATCGGTCGGGGCGAGGGCCGCACCGAGCAGCAGCGCGGCGGCCGGCACCAGACCCGCCCACCACCAGCCGAGCAGCGCCACCGCCGCGATGCAGAGCGGCATCGCGATCGCCAGCAACCGCCAGGTCGACGACCAGCGCTTCCAGCTCAACGGTCTGTCGATCTTCAACCCGGCGCCCATCAGCGCCACGATCACACCGATCTCGGTCAGGTGGGTGGCGACCTGCGGGTACCGCAGCGGATCCGGGGCGGGCAGGCCGATGGGCAGGGCGAAGACCAGCATCCCGAGGCCGAGGAACGCTATCGGCATGGACAGCGGGCGGCGCTCCAGCAGTCGGGGGAGCACCCCGGCCAGCAGGGCCCCCACGCCCACCAGCGCGAACTCGACATCGACCAGTTCCACCCCGACCACCTCTCACCCCCGGCCACGGGAGTGGGCGGGGGTGGGACTGTGCCCCGTGGATGGCCGGGCTAAGCGTGGGTGTCCGGCTTGTCCCACGGGCGGTCGCCGATCCGTGGCCACCGCTGGCCCGCCACCCGGCCGGCCGGTCCCGCCGGCCGCTGATCCTCTTCCCGCGAGGACGGCGGACGCCCGCGCTGACCGCCCGGTCAGCCGGGGGGCAGGAGGATCTCGAACCAGACGGTCGAGCCCCGTACCGTCGGGTCGGTGCCCCAGGCGTCGGAGAGCTGTTCGATCAACCCGAGGCCACGGCCCCGGCTGCTCAGCGTGTCGGTCTGGGCCCGGGTCACCGTGCCCCGGGTGCCGGAGTCGGCCACCGACACCAGCAGGCGTTCCGGGCTGAGGTCTATCTCCACCCGGGCGGCGGTACCGGCGTGCAGCAACGCGTTGGTGGTCAGCTCGCTGGTGCACAGCACCGCCGCGCCGATCACCGCCTCGGGCACCTGCCACTCGCCCAGCTGCGCCGTCATCCAGTGGCGTACCCGGCTGGGCGCGGTCGGCTCGGCGGGCATCTCCATCCCGGTGGACCGGCTCGGCTTGAGCGCGTGCTCCACCGCCAGCACCGCCACGTCGTCCTCGGTGGCGCCGGGCACCGCGCCGGTGGCGACCGCGCAGAGCGCCCGGGGGTCACCGCTGGCCGCCCCGGTCACCGCCGCGGCCAGCCCGGCCAGGCCGGCGGTGAGGCTCTGCCGTCGTCGTTCGACCACCCCGTCGCTGTAGAGCAGCAGGGTGTCGCCGGGAGCGAACGGCACGGTGGCGGTCGGGGGCCGGCAGCCCAATCCCAGGGGTGCGCCGGTCGGCAGGTCGACGAAGGTGGCGGTGGCGACGCCGCCCGGCCCGCTCCGCCGGATCAGCGGCGGGGGGTGCCCGGCGCTGGCCATGGTGATCTCACCCCGGTCGGCGTCGACCACCCCGAACACCACGGTCACGAAGAGTTCGTGGGTGCCGGTCTCGGTGCCCAGGCTCGCCACCAGCCGGTCCAGGCCGGCCAGGACCGCGTCCGGTCGCGGATCGGTCAGGGCCAGCGCCCGCAGGGCCGCGCGTACCTGCCCCATCCGGGCTGCCGCCTGCACGTCGTGCCCGGCGACGTCGCCGAGCACCACGCCCAGATCGCCGGAGGGCAGCAGGAAGGCGTCGTAGAAGTCACCGCCGGCGGCGTTGCCGTCGACACCGGGGTCGTACCGGGCGGCGATGCGCAGCCGGGGCAGGGCCGGCAACTGCTCCGGGAGCATGCTGCGTTGCAGCAGTTGCGCCGTGCCGTGCTGGGTCTCGAACCGGCGGGCCCGCTCCGCCGCCTGGCCGACCAGCTCGGCCGAGGCGGCCAGCAACGCCCGTTCCGCCGCCGACCAGCCGTGCGGGGCCTGGTAGCCGACGGCCAGGCCACCCCGGATCACCGACGAGCGCAGCGGCACCGCGGCCAACGAGCGGATCTTCTGGTCGTGCCGGTCGACCGCGATGTCCCGCAGCGGCTGGCCGTCCCCCGCGAAGAAGGGCACCCCGCTGCGGGCGCCGACCACGACCGGCGCGGTGGTGTCCGCCGGGACCGGCCGCCACAGCGGGGGCAGCCGCTCGTCGGCCTCGTCGAGCAACTCGCCCCGGATACGCCGGACCAGCCGCCAGGCGGGGCCGTCGTCGACCGCGAAGGACACCTGGTCGGCGTCGAAGGAGTGCAGCGCGTAGCGCAGCGTCACCCGGGCCACGTCGTCCAGGGTGAGGGTGCCCGACAGGGCCGCGGCGAAGTCGGACAGGCTCTGCAACTGCTGGGTGAGTTGAGTGGTCTGGGCGGCGACGGTGAGCACGCCGACGATTCGACCGGTGCTGTCGCGCACGGGAGAGTGGCCGCGGGTGAAGACCGGGTGCTCGCCGGTGTGCTGGTGGACCGGGAGCACCGACTCCTTCTGGAGGAACGACTCCCCGTGCCGGTAGGCCCGCTCGATCACCTCACCGACGCCGGGGGTGTGCCACAGGTCGGCGTAGACCTCGGGAGCCGGCCGGCCCAACGCGCCGGGGTGCCGGTCGCCGATCACCTCCGCGTACGCCTGGTTGTAGAGGAGCACGAAGTCGTCGCCGTAGTGCAACGCCATCGGCACGGGAGAGGACAGGATCACGTCGACCAGTACGCGGACCGTCACGTCCCAAGCCTGTTGCGGGCCCAGCGCGGTGTCGGCCCACGGGTGGGCCCGTACGGCAGCCACCGCCGGTGGGACCCCGGCCGGTCCCGGTACGGGGGCTGGTGACGTCGGGACCCGCCCGACCGTGCCTGGCATGTCCGCAGCCTATCCGGAGCGGTCCCGGGGTGAACCGATCGCGCCCCGCGCCGCCTGTCGGCCCCCTCTGCCGGAGATGTTCGTGCAGGTCAGGGGCCTTTCTAAAGACATGTCGGGAAAATCCGTACGGATTCTGCGGCGTGCGGGTGCGGCGGACGGGTAACCGGGCGGCGCAGTCCATTGGACAGGAGGGACATCATGCCGGAAACCCTTGCGGTCAGGCAGGTCGACATCGGTAGCGCCTTGACCGACATGTGGCGGTCGGTGCTGCTCTTTGTGCCGAGGGCCATCGCGTTCATCGTCATCCTCGTGGTGGGCTGGCTCATCGCCCGCGCGGTACTCAAGATCGTGGACGCGGCGCTGGAACGGGTGGGCTTCGACCGAGCGGTCGAACGGGGCGGAATCAAACGCGCGTTGGAACGTACCAAGTACGACGCCAGTGACATCCTGGCCCGACTCGCGTACTACGCGGTGCTGCTGTTCACCCTGCAGTTCGCGTTCGGGGTGTGGGGACCCAACGCGATCAGCGACCTCATCCGAGGGGTGGTGGCCTGGCTGCCGCGGGCGTTCATCGCGATCATCATCGTGGTCGTCGCCGCCGCGATCGCCAACGCCGTCCGGGACCTGGTCTCCGGAGCGCTCGGCGGCCTGTCGTACGGCAAGGTGCTCGCCGACCTGGTGGCCGTCTTCATCCTGGCGCTCGGGGTGATCGCCGCACTGAACCAGGTGGGCATCGCCACCACGGTCACCACGCCGGTCCTGATCGCGGTGCTGGCCACCGTGGCCGGCATCCTGATCGTGGGCGTCGGCGGTGGTCTGGTGAAGCCGATGCAGTCCCGCTGGGACGGCTGGCTCGACCGGGCGGCCGAGGAGTCGCGGGCGGTCCAGGAGCACCGGCGGGCCCGCGCGGCCGGGCAGGGCGACATGAACCGGCAGATGGCCGACCGGGGCGGCGAGCGGACGCAGGCCATGCCGCGCGTCGACGAGGCCCGGACGATGGCCGGCGGCCGGGGCACCTACCAGTCGGGTCAGCCCGGCGACGAGACCCAGCAGTTCGGTCGTCCGGGCAGCTGAGTCGGCACGTACCACCGGGAGGGTGTCCGCGCGACGCGGGCGCCCTCCCGTCGGCGCTGCGCCGGGCCCGGGCTGCCCCCGGTCCGACGATCAGGTCGACCCGGTCGGGCGGGGCCGAAACGGGCCGGATCGGGTCGGGTCAGGTCGGGTCAGGCCGGGTCGGGTCGGGTCAGGCCGGGTCGAGGTACCGGGGGTCGAGGGTGCGGGCCAGGGCGCAGACCGCGAGCAGCCGGACCAGCACCCAGTCCGGCGCGGCGAAGTCGACCGCGCCGGCGGGGAGCAGGCCGTATGCGCCGGCGGTGTCGCGGACGCCCTCGGCGTAGCCGGCCAGGGCGGCCGGGGTCAGCGGCCGGCGGTCACCGTCGAGGCTGTCCCGGATCGCCGCGGCGTGCTGGTCGACCAGGGCCAGCAGGCCCGGTCGGACCCGGGCGGCGGCGAGGCCGGGAGCACCGACCGAGGCGGTGAGCAGGGCCAGGCGGGAGCACGCCGCGCTCACGGCGGTCCGGGTCGCGACCTGGGGATACGGCACTCGCATGAGGACCGAGGTTAACCACCGGGTAACCGGGGCGGAGTCGGCCGCTCGGCCGGTACCGGCACACCCTCCGGTCCGGCCGGACTCCGCCACGCGCACCGACCCGGTCCCCGGTGAACAGAGGGGGAAGCACGCGCACCGGCGGCCTTCGCGGCAGGGGCGGGCAGCAACGGGACGACCCCGACGCGCGGGCGTCGACGGGACGGCGACCCCGGGTGGGCCGGGACCGCCGGACCCGGGCAGGCCGTCCTGCGGCGGGGCATCGTGCTGGATCGCCGGGGGCGTGGTGGCGCGGGGCGTGCCGCACGCCGGGCCGCGGCGCGGCGGGGCCGATATCCGACAACGCGGGAGCGTCCCCGCAGCGGCCCGACGTCGCTACAGTCCAGATCCCGCCCGGAAGGAATCCCACCGATGGCATTGTCCCGAACCGGCCGCCGGTGGTGCGGCGCGCACCTCGCCGGCCTCCTCGTGGTGGCCCTCGCCGCGCCGCTGCCGTACCCCGGGGCGGCGGTCGCCGGCACCGCGCTCGGCGACGGCGACGTGCTGATCGCCCGCACCGCGCAGGACTACACCTACCGCACCTACCAGCGTCGCTGGTCGGTGGTCGCCGTCCAGCCCACCGCGATGGCCGACTGGGACCTGACCCTGCGCGACAGCGCCGGCACCACCCTGGCCACCAGCTGGTACGGCGTCGGGCGCACCGACTTCGTGGTGGTCGACTCCACGCCCGGGCACCGGCCGTTCGGCGGGTACACGGCCGTGGTGACCGCGTACACGCCCGGTCCGTACTGGGTGCAGCAGCGTACGGACACCACCACGATCACCCTGCCGCCGGTGACCTACCCCGGCACCACCGGCGCAGCCGACCCCGACCTGACCTTCTCCAGCCTGGTCGACCACGACGTGGTCGCCGTCGCCGATCTCTACCTGGCGGCGGGGGAGTCGTTCTGGGCGAACACCACGACCGCCGCGTCGTCGCTGCTGCTGGCGGAGAGCGACCCGGCCGATCCGGCCACCTTCGCCCAGGGCCGGGCCACCGTGGCCGCCCGACAGCACACCCAGGTCCTCGACGGCTGCACGCTCTATACCGCCCAGCGCACCGGCTGGCACGCCCTGGTCCAGCTCGGCGACCGGGCGCCGAGCACGCACGTCCCGACCCAGGGGACCGGGTACGCCCTGCACCGGGTCGACCCGGCCCGTCCGCTCAGCTGCCCGCAGCGGGAGTTTCCCGGCCCGACCCCCTGATCAGCGGTGCCGCCGGGCGGGTGTCATTCCACGGAGGTGGCGTCGGCCGGACGACGACGGCCGGCGTCGTCGGCGATGATCACGGTGGCCACCATGAGCGCGACGCAGAGGCTGAACAGCCACGAGTCGTCGGAGGCGAACCTGGCGGCGACCGGAGCCTGGACGGCGGCGAGCAGGAAGCCGAGCCAAGCCAGGCGGCGCTGACGAGGGGTGAGGAAACCGGAACCCTGTTGCATCCGGAAAGTCTTGCGCGAGCGCCCCGGATTGCCGTCAGCCGAACGGAGGATTCTGGACGACCTGTCCGGTTTCCTGCCCGTCCGGGCGTTCCAGAGTGCCGGTTCGGGGGAGGCGACAATCACGTCGACCCGTTCTCGATGATGCGGCAGGATGAGCCTCCGTGTCCGTCGCCCCACCCCGCCCCGCGCTGCTCCTGCTCGCCTACCTCGCCTTCGTCAGCCTCGGCCTGCCCGACGGGCTGCTCGGCGTCGGCTGGCCCTCGATCAGCGCCGAGTTCGGCGTACCCACCGCAGCGGTCGGCCTGGTGCTCACCGCCGGCACGATCGGGTACCTCACCTCCAGCGTCCTGGCCGGGTTCACCCTCGCCCGGCTCGGCGTGGGCCGGCTGCTGGCCGGTAGCACCCTGCTGGCCAGCCTGGCCCTGACCGGATACGCCACCGCGCCGGCGCTGACCGTGCTGATCTGCTGTGCGCTGGTGCTCGGCCTCGGCTCCGGGGCCATCGACTCCGGCCTCAACGCGTACGCCGCCGGCGCGTTCGGCGCCCGGCACATGAACTGGATGCACGCTTTCTTCGGCCTCGGCGTGGCGATCGGCCCCCTGGTGATGACCGCGATGCTGAGCACCGGCGCGGGCTGGCGCTGGGGGTACGCGGTCACCGCCGCCGCCCAGCTCGTGCTGGCCACCGCGTTCGCGCTCACCGTCAGCGCGTGGCGGGACCGCACGGGCGGCCCGACGTCGCCGAAGCGCGCCGCGCCCGCCGACCACACCACAGGCGCCCCGCTCGACGACACCACAGGCGGGCCCGTCGGCCACGTGCCGGGCGGGCCGGTCGACGACGCGGCGGCGCGGGCCGGGGCGCGGGAGCCGGCCGCGATGCGGATCGCCGAGACCCTCCGGTTGCCCGCCGTCTGGTTCGGCGCGCTCGCCTTCGCCATCTACGTGGCCATTGAGGTGTCCGCCGGGCTCTACGCGTTCCTGCTGCTCACCGAGGGGCGGGGGCTGCCCGCCACGGTCGCCGGGCTGAGCGTCTCCGGCTACTGGGGGAGCCTCTTCGTCGGCCGCGTGGTGCAGGGCCTCGTCGCCGAGCGGCTCGGCACCGACCGGGTGCTGCGGGGCAGCCTGCTGGGAATGACCGCCGGGGCGGTGCTGATCGCGCTGCCGGCCCCGGGCTGGGTGTCGGTGGCCGGCCTGGTCGTGCTCGGCTTCGCCGCCGCGCCGGTCTTCCCGCTGCTCACCCTGACCACGGCGGAGCGGGTCGGCCGGCAGCACGCGGACCGGGTGATCGGCGTGCAGATCGGTGCCGCCGGGATCGGGGCGGCCCTCATCCCGGCCGGGCTCGGGGTGCTGCTCGGCGACACGTCGGTGCGGTTGCTCGGCCCGGTGCTGACGGTGCTGGCGGTGGCGCTGCTGGTGGCGCACGCGGCAGCCGCCCGCCGCACCGCCGCACCGGCCGACTGAGAGGACCGGTGGGTCACATGGTGTCCGGGCCGGTACGTCCCGTCGTGGAGGGGCGGTAGGCGCGCTCGGTGTCGGTCATCTCCCGCCGCTCGGCTTCCGGGCCGGCACCCCGGTCCACCGGTTCGGGGCCGTGCCCGAAGGCGGCCTCCTCACCCGCGTCGTTGCCGGTCGGATCGTCGGCCTGCCCGTCGATGGTGGACCGGGCGATCGCCCGGTCCAACTCCTCCAGCGGCGTCTTCTCCTCGTCCCGCCAGACCCTGCCGTCGTTGTCCGTCATCCCTTCGCGGTACCCCGACCCGATGATCGCAAACGGCCAACTCCGGGGCGGACCGCAACAGCCCCGGCACCGCTGACGGCCGCCGGGGGAGCCGGCGGCCGTCGGTGGAGCGCAGGATCTGCGTGCGGGGGTGTGGATCAGGGCTGCGGGCGGTCGACCGACCCGCGCCACGCGCCGGTCTCCTGACCGCGCCGCTCGATGAACTGCTTGAACCGCTCCAGGTCACCCTTGGCGCGCCGGTCGACCACGCCGAGCTTGTCGCCGGCCTGCTCGACCACGCCGTGCGGCGCGAAGTCCATCTGGAGGGTCACCCGGGTGTTGCTCTCGTCGAGGCGGTGGAACGTCACCACACCGGCCTGCTGGGTGCCGCCGGTCGACTTCCAGGCCACCCGCTCGTCGGGCAGCTGCTCGGTGATCTCGGCGTCGAACTCGCGCTTGACCCCGGCGATCTCCACCGTCCAGTGGGTCATCGTCTCCGACAACTGCCGGACCTCCTGCACCCCCTCCATGAAGTGGGGGAACTCCTCGAACTGGGTCCACTGGTCGTAGGCGGTCCGTACCGGTACGGACACGTCCACATGCTCGATAACGCCGCTCATTGGAAGTCCTCCTCTGCCCGCTGGTGGTCGTCCGGATCGTGGGCCGATCCGGTCACCAGCGCGTCGTCTCGTTACGGTGCCCGAGGGCGGCCCACACCTCGGAGATCGTCTGGTAGCGGGTGCCCTCCGGCAGCCGATCCAGGGCGGCCACGAGGTCGTCGGGCGCCTCGTTCTCCCGGGCGTTGGCGATCAGGGCCAGTCGGTCCCCGGGCAGGGCCGTCATCGTGATGAACCGGCCCAACCGGCTGCGCGCCTCCACGTCCTGCGAGGTCATCCCCTGCGGGGTGCCGGTCCGCAGGTCGCCCGCCGGGGCCGTGGTGGCACCCGGCTGGTCCTCGCCGGCCGGCTCCGCCTCGCGGAACTCCTCGACCCGCGAGCCCCCGGTGCCCGGCCCCTGGACGAGGCCGCTGACCTCCTGGCTCATCTGATCGTCGACCCTTGGTGCGTGCTTGCTGCTGCCACGTTCCATGTCTGGTGTGCTACCCGCAGTCGGTGCGGGGAAACGCCGGGCCGGACACGGAACCCGACCGGTCACGAACCGGCGGTGGCCTTCGGCGGCAGCGCCGGCTCACCCGGGGCGTCCCGGCCCGCCTGCAACCTGCGCCCCCGCTGCAACTCGGCGTTGATCTGCACCCCGAACATCAGCGCCGAATTGGACAGGTACAGCCACACCAGGAAGGCGATCACCGCGCCCAGGCTGCCGTAGGTGACGTCGTACGAGCCGAAGTTGGCCACGTACAGGCCGAAGCCGAAGGAGACGACGATCCAGGACAGCAGGGCCACCGCCCCGCCCGGGGTGAGCCACCGGAACCGGGGTTGCCGGACGTTCGGCGCGATCCAGAACATCAGCGACAACAGGGCCATCACCACCATGGCGAGCACCGGCCACTTCACGACGCTCCACGTCGTCCGGGCCAGTCCGCCCGCACCCACCAGGTTGCCCACCGCGTCGGTGACCGGGCCACTGACGATCAGGCCCAGCGCCACCACCGCGAGCAACAGCAGCGACAGCGCGGCCATCCCGATCTGCAACGGGCGCAACCGGTAGAACGGCCGGCCCTCCTCGACCCCGTAGATCGCGTTGGAGGCCCGGGTGAACGCCCCGATGAACCCGGACGCCGACCACAACGCGCCCGCCAACCCGAAGCTGAGCAGCACCTTCGTGCCGCTCTGCTGGTCGACCACCGTGCGGACCACCGAGACGAAACCCTCGTTGCCGACCACCGAACCGGCCCCGATGTCGCGGGCCAGGTCCAGCACCGTGTCCACGGTCCGCTCGCCGTCCGAGACCAGACCGACCAGGGCGACCACCACGACCGTGGACGGAAACAGGGCGAGCACCCCGTAGTAGGTCAACGCCGCCGCCCAGTCGGCGCAGTTGTCCTTGACGAAACCCTGCCCGCTGCGGATCAGCACGCCCCGCCAGGTGGACCAGCTCAACTGGCGCATCCGCCGGGGAATCCGCAGCTGCGGTCCGTCATCGGCGAGCGCGGTCGGCTCCGTCGTCGCTGCCATGCTCGGCTCCTCGTCGCCCGGCGACCCGCGGACCCGACGTCCGGCACGCGCCTGGGCCGGGCGGTACCCGGCGGCGGAAATCGACAAACCCGACGCCGGCGTTTGCCGGTACGGGCGCAGGGAACCGTTCAGACAGCCGAACAGTCGACGCGGAGGAGGACGAGATGCCCGGGCGCGAGGTACTGCCCAGCACGCTGCGACGCTCCCCGGAGAAGGCGCAACGCACCTGGGAGAAGACACACGACTCGGCGGTGGAGACCTACGGCGAGGGGGAGCGGGCGCACCGCGCCGCCTTCGCCGCCGTCAAGCACACGTTCGAGAAGGTCGGCGACCACTGGGAACCCAAGGGCCGCAAGGGACCCAGCGACCGGCAGGCCGAAGGCGGCGGTCCGGACCGTCGGGCCCCCACCGCCGGCGGGGTGGACGCCAACGCCACCAAGGACCACCTGATGGAGGTGGCGCGGAAACTGGACGTGCCGGGCCGCAGCCGGATGACCAAGCCGGAACTGGTCACGGCGATCGGGAAGGCCAACGACCGGGCCACCCGGAAGGCCCGCGGCGACTGACCACCGGGTACGCGCGAGCCGGGCCGCCCCGACCGGGGCGGCCCGGCTCACCAGTGGCCGCCGGCCGGCGGTTCCAGGTGGACCGCCTTGACCGTGCTGAACTCGTCCAGCAGCTCCGGGCCGTACCCGAAGCCGTGGCCGCTGCCCCGGCGTGGCTGCGCGGCGCCACCCGGCGCGCCCCCGAACACCGCGTTGACCTTGACGGTGCCCACCGGCAGCTCCCGCCAGGCCCGCTGGGCGTGGCTCATCGACCCGGTCAGCACCGTCGCGGCCAGCCCGTACGGCGAGTCGGCGGCGCAGCGCAGCGCCTCGCTGAACGAGTCCACCGTCACCACGGCCGCCACCGGCCCGAACGTCTCCTCCCGCACCAGCGTCATCTCCTGGCGGCAGTCGGTGACCACCGTCGCCGGATAGAACGCCCCCGGCCCGTCCGGCAGCATCCCACCGGCGCGCAGCGTCGCCCCCTGCGCCACCGCCGCCGTGACCTGCCCGTGCACCTGGTCGCGGTGTCGCCGGTCGACCAGCGGGCCCAGCTCGGTGGCCGGGTCGCGCCCCGGCCCGACGACCAGCGCCCCGGCCCGCTCCACCAGCGCGTCGGCGAAGTCCTCGGCGATGTCCCGGTGCACATAGATCCGTTCCACCGCCGTGCAGAGCTGCCCGGCGTTGGCGAACGCGCCCAGGGCCGCCTGCCCGGCCGCCCAGCCGGGGTCCACCCCGGCGTCGACCACCAGCGGGTCGCTGCCGCCGTTCTCCAACAGGGCCTTGGCCCCGCTCCGGGCGCAGGCCGCCGCGATCGCCCGGCCGGTCGCCGTGGCACCGACGTGCGCGACCACGTCCACCGGCTGGGCGGCCAGCGCCGCGCCCACCTCCGCACCCCCGGTCAGCAGGGACAGCACCCCGGCCGGGAACACCCCGTCGAGCAGCCGGGCCAGCAGCCAACCCGTCACCGGGGTGCGTTCGCTGGGCTTGAACAGCACCACGTTGCCGGTGACCAGGGCGGCGCCGAGCAGGCCGCAGGAGACCGCGACCGGGTCGTTCCACGGGGTGATCGCGGCGACCACCCCGCGCGGCTGCGGCGTCATGAAGTCGATCGCGTCGACGCCGCCGTGCAGCGTCCGACCACCCCGCAGCGGGCCCAGCTCGGCGTACTGGCGCAGGGTGCCCACGCCGGCCGCCACCCCACCCCGGGCGTCACCCAGCGGCTTGCCCATCTCCGCCGTCGTCGCGGCGGCCAACTCCTCCGCCCCCGCGGCCACCGCGTCCGCCGCCTGGGCCAGCAGTTCGGCCCGCTGCGCCGTCGGGGTGGCCGCCCACTCGCTGGCCAGTTCCCGGGCCGCCTCGACCGCCTTGGCCACCTCGTCCACCGTCGCCACCGGCACCGTGCCGAACGGGGAGCCGTCGGCCGGATCGTGGACCGTCAACTCACCGCCCGCACCGCCCGCGCCCCATACTCCACCGATGAGCTGCTCCACCCGGTACATGCGGCGGGATGCCCGGCTCCCGGCGACGCAAACGCGTTTCGCCCGGTTGCCGGCCGGGTAGCCGGATCTGATGATCTCGACCGGCACGGACAGCGCGGACGCCGTCGTCATCGGCGCCGGCCACAACGGCCTGGTGGCCGCCAACCTGCTCGCCGACGCCGGCTGGGACGTCGTGGTGCTGGAGGCGACCGCCATGCCCGGTGGGGCGGTCCAGTCCGCCGAGGTCACCGCCCCCGGCTACCTCAGCGACCTCTACAGCTCCTTCTACCCCCTCGGGTACGCCTCCCCGGTGCTGGCCGGCCTCGACCTGCCCCGCCACGGGCTGACCTGGACGCACGCCCCCGACGTGCTGGCCCACCTGCTGCCCGACGGACGGGCCGCGGTGATCAACCGGGACCTGGACCGTACCGCCGCCTCGCTGGAGACGTTCGCCCCCGGCGACGGGGACCGCTGGCGGCACGCGTACGCCGACTGGGCGCAGGTCTCCGGGCCGATGCTCGACGCCATCACCACCCCGTTCCCACCGGTGCGCGGCGGGCTCGGCCTGCTGCGCCAGCTACGGGTCGGCGGTGCGCTGCGACTGGCCCGCCGGCTGGTCCTGCCGGTGCGCAAGCTCGGTGCCGAGCTGTTCACCGGCGAGGGCGGCCCGGTGCTGCTGGCCGGCTGCGCCCTGCACACCGACCTGTCCCCCGAGGAGGCCGGCTCCGGCGTGTACGGCTGGCTGCTGGCCATGCTGGGTCAGCAGGTCGGCTGGCCGGTGCCGGTCGGTGGCGCCCAGCGGATCACCGACGCGCTGGTCGCCCGGCTCACCGAGCGGGGCGGCCGGATCTCCTACCGGGCGACGGTCGACCGGGTGCTCACCGCCCGGGGCCGGGCGATGGGGGTCCGCACCGTCGGCGGGGCCACCTGGCGGGCCCGTCGGGCGGTGCTCGCCGACGTGCCCGCCCCCGCCCTCTACCTGGACCTGGTGGGCGCCGCACTGCTGCCACCCCGGCTGGTGGAGGACCTGGCCCATTTCCGCTGGGACGGCTCCACCCTCAAGGTCGACTGGGCGCTGTCCGCCCCGGTGCCGTGGACCAACCCGGCGGTGGCCGACGCCGGCACCGTGCACCTGGGCGCCGACCTCGACGGGCTCACCACCTACTCCGCCGAACTGGCCCGGGGCGAGATCCCGGCGACGCCGTTCCTGCTGGTCGGGCAGATGAGCACCGCCGACCCGACGCACTCGCCGGCCGGCACCGAGTCGCTCTGGGCGTACACCCACCTGCCGTTCCGGCGGCACTGGCGGGCCGAGGACATCGCCCGGCAGGTGGACCGGATGGAGGACGTGCTGGAGGCCGCCGCCCCGGGGTTCCGCAGCCGGATCGTCGGCCGGCACGTGGCCGGGCCGGCCGAGCTGGAGCAGGGCGACCCGAGCCTGGTCGGCGGGGCGTTGGGCGGTGGCACCGCGGCGGCGTACCAGCAGCTGTTCCTGCGCCCGATCCCCGGCCTGGGCCGGGCCGACACCCCGATCGACCGGCTCTACCTGGCCAGCGCGTCGGCGCACCCCGGCGGCGGGGTGCACGGCGCGCCCGGCGCGAACGCCGCCCGGGCGGCGCTGGCCCGCGACCGGGCCGTCACCGGTGGCCTCTACGCCGGGGTGATCGACGCCGCGCACCGGACGCTCTACCGGGACGACCGCTGAGCCGGCCGGCCGGGGCGTTCACCGGTGACGACCCCGCCGGCCCGGGGGGAGGTCGCGCCGGGCCGGCGTCGGGCGTCAGGAGTCCAGGTTGCGGTGCCGGGTACGCAGCTTGAACGGCATCAGCGCGCTCTCCACCTTGGTCGCGGTGGTCATCTTGGACAAGCCGTCGCGGCGCTCCTCGAACCGGATCGGCACCTCCAGGATGGTGTGCCCCAGCTTGGTGGCCAGGTAATGCATCTCCACCTGGAAGCTGTAACCGTTCGACTGCACCCGGTGCAGGCCGATGTCGTGCAGTGCGTCGGCCCGCCAGATCTTGAAACCGGCGGTCAGGTCGCGGATGCGCACCCGCAGCAGGGTGTGCACGTAGAGGTTGGCCCAGCCGCTGAGCGCGCGACGGTAGAGCGGCCACGCCTCGTCGAGCTGGCCGCCGGGGACGTACCGGGAGCCGATCACCACGCCGGCCTGGGTGGAGAGCAGCGCCCCCAGCATCCCGGGCAGCGCCTCCGGCGGGTGCGACAGGTCGGCGTCCATCTGCGCCACGTACTCCGCGCCGCCGTCCAGGGCCCGGCCGATGCCGTCCACGTACGCCCGGCCCAGGCCCTCCTTGCCGGCGCGGTGCACCACCTGCACCTTGTCCGGGTGCTCGATGGCCAGCTTGTCGGCCACCTCACCGGTGCCGTCCGGCGAGTTGTCGTCGGCGACGAGCACCTTCAATCCCGGCAGCGGCAGGGCCAGCAGCCGGTCGACCAACACCGGGAGGTTGCCCGCCTCGTTGTAGGTGGGGACCACGACGGTCAGGCGTGCGTCCCGCCACGGTGACGGCAGCTCCACGGGTTCGATCATGTCGGACATCCTCAGTCGGCGGACGGCATTCCCCCACAGGGTAGCCAAGAGTCGGCCGGGACCCCGCCTAGGCTCCCCGCGACCGTCCCGTCACCGATCGGCGCGCTCGTCGGCCTTCTGCCGGACGGCGATGTCGGAGAGTCGGCGCAGGGTCTCCTTGTTGCGCTGGTGCAGCACCAGATCGTTGAGCTTGTTGCGGAACCAGCGCAGTGGGCCGGCGGCGAAGTCCTCGCCGATGCGCACCCGGGTCGCGCCGTCACCCTCCGGAGTCAGGGTGAAGACCACGACCGCCTCTCCGGCCGGCCACAGCCCGGCCCGCAGCACCAGCCGGTGGGGCGGCTCGCAGACCAGCACCGTCGAGGCGTCCTCCAGTGAGAACGGCCACGGCCCGGCCCGGTGGTGCAGCTGGGTGCCCACCCGGGGCCACTGCGCGTCGACGTCCCGTACGTGCACCGTGCCGACCACCCAGTCGCTGTACGTCCAACCGTCGGCCAGCACGTCGAAGACCTGCTGTGGGGGTGCATCGATCACTCTCTCCACAATCGCCACCGCTGCCCTGTACCCGGGCCGTCCGGGCCTAACCCGTCGCGTTAGCTTCTCCGGGTCGGGGGGTAACGGCACGGGTGAGCCGTGGTACCGCCCGGTAGGGTCAGGTTTACTCCCCGGGGCCTCGGGAACCCGCCGCCCGTGCGACGGGACGCGGAGCCTTATCAGTGCAGGTCAGGCCGGGTTGACCCGGTCACTGGCCGGGGTCGTCCCGCGCTGTACGACGCGGTGCTGCTCGACCGCGACGGCACCCTGATCGAGGACGTCCCCTACAACGGCGACCCGGACAAGGTCCGGCCGGTGCCGGGGGCCCGGGCGGCACTGGACCGGCTGCGTGCGGCGGGTCTGCGCCTCGGGGTGGTCACCAACCAGTCGGGGCTGGCCCGGGGGCTGTTCTCCACGGCCCAGCTGCGCGCCGTCAACGCCCGGGTCGAGGAACTGCTCGGCCCCTTCGACACCTGGCAGTACTGCCCACACGACGAGCGGGCCGGCTGCGGCTGCCGTAAACCCGCCCCCGGCATGGTGCACGCCGCCGCGCGGGCGCTCGGCACCACCGCGGACCGCTGCGTGCTGGTCGGGGACATCGACGCCGACCAGGCCGCCGCCGCCGCGGCCGGTGCCGCCGCGATCCTGGTGCCCACCCCCACCACCCGGGCCGCCGAGGTGGCCGCCGCCGGACACGTCGCCGCCGACCTGCCCGCCGCCGTGGACCTGATCCTGCGCCGCGCCGCTCTGGTCGCCGGTCCGCCGCCGCGCCGGACCGGCACCGTGCTGGTGGTCCGCAGCGACTCCGCCGGGGACGTCCTGGTCACCGGCCCCGCCATCCGCGCCGTCGCCGGGCACGCCGGGCGCGTCGTGCTGCTCTGCGGTCCCCGGGGCCGGGACGCCGCCGCCCTGCTGCCCGGCGTCGACGAGATCATCGAGTGGCCGCTGCCCTGGATCGACGGCGCACCCGCCCCGGTGGACCCGCAGGACATCGGTCGGCTCACCACCCGGCTGCGCGCCGTCCGCGCCGACGAGGCGGTCGTCTTCACCTCCTTCCACCAGTCGCCCCTGCCGCTGGCCCTGCTGCTGCGGATGGCCGGTGTGCCGAGGGTCAGCGCGATCAGCGACGACTACCCCGGCTCCCTGCTCGACGTCCGACACCGGGTCCCCGACGGGCTGCCCGAGCCGGAACGGGCGTTGTCGTTGGCCGTCGCCGCCGGCTTCGCCCTGCCCGACGGCGACGACCTGCGGCTGCGGGTGCGCACCGACCGGCTGCCGGCCACTGCGGCGGCCGGGCTCGGCGGCCCCGGCTATCTGGTGCTGCACCCCGGTTCGGCGGTGCCGAGCCGGGCCGTGCCACCCGAGTTGGCCGCCCGGATCGTCCGGGTGCTCACCGCCGCCGGCCATCGGGTGGCGGTCACCGGTGGACCCGACGAGGCCGCACTGACCGCCCAGGTGGCCGGCGCCACCGGCATCGACCTGGGCGGCCGGACCGGGCTGGCCGACCTGGCGGGGGTGCTCGCCGGGGCCGGTGCGCTGGTGGTCGGCAACACCGGCCCCGCCCACCTGGCCGCCGCGCTGGGGGTGCCGGTGGTCAGCCTGTTCGCCCCGACCGTCAGGTACGGACAGTGGGGCCCGTACCGGGTGCCGACGGTCCGGCTGGGCGATGCCGCCGCCCCCTGCCGGGACACCCGGGCCACGGTCTGCCCGGTGCCCGGCCACCCCTGCCTGGCCGCCGTCGAACCGGGCCGGGTCCTCGACGCGGTACGCCTGCTGGGCGTCCCGGCCGACGCCCCGGCCGGCCCGCCGCCCACGGGCCCGGACGGCCCGCCGCCCGGCGCACCCTCGGGCGGGACGCCGGGGGCCGGCGGGATGCCGGGGGCCGGCGTGACGCCGGTGACCGTCGGGTGGGGGAGGGGTCGATGAACATCCTGCTCTGGCACGTGCACGGCTCGTGGACCACGTCCTTCGTGCACGGCAAGCACCGTTACCTGGTCCCGGTCACTCCCGACCGGGGCCCGTACGGGTTGGGTCGGGCCCGCACCTACCCGTGGCCGGACACCGCCGTCGAGGTGACCCCGCAGCAGTTGCGCCGGGAGGACGTCGACGTGGTGCTGCTGCAACGCCCCGAGGAGTTCGACCTGGCCAGGGAGTGGCTCGGCCGGGCGGTGCCGGTGATCTACGTCGAGCACAACACCCCGAAGGGCGACGTGCCGAACACCCGGCACCCGATGGCCGACCGGGACGACCTGCTGCTCACCCACGTCACCCACTTCAACGAGCTGTTCTGGGACAACGGGACCACCCGCACCGCCGTCGTCGAGCACGGCGTGGTGCCGCCCGCCGTGACCTGGACCGGTGAGCTGGACCGGCTCGCCGTGGTGATCAACGAGCCGGTACGCCGGGGCCGGGTCACCGGCACCGACCTGCTGGCCCGGTTCGCCGAGATCGCCCCGCTGGACGTGTTCGGGATGCAGGTGGCCGGGCTCGCCGACCACCTGGGTCTGCCGGCCGACCGGGTGACCAGCCACGACGACGTCCCGCAGCACCGGATGCACGCCGAGCTGGCCCGGCGGCGGGCCTACCTGCACCTGTGCCGGTGGACCTCGCTGGGGCTGAGCCTGATCGAGGCGATGACCATCGGCATGCCCGTGGTCGCGCTGGCCACCACCGAGGCCGTGCAGGCGGTGCCACCCGGGGCGGGGGCGCTCGCCACCCGGGTCGACACCCTGCTGGCCGCCGCCGCCCGGTTCGTCGCCGACCCCGCCGAGGCCCGCCGGGCGGGTGCCGAGGCGCGTACCGCCGCCCTGGGCCGCTACGGCCTCGACCGTTTCCTCGCCGACTGGGACCGCCTGCTGGAGGAGGAAGTATGCGCATCGCGATGATCTCCGAGCACGCCAGCCCGCTCGCCGTGCTGGGCGGTGAGGACGCCGGTGGGCAGAACACCCATGTCGCGGAACTCTCCGCCGCGCTGGTGGCGGCCGGCCACGACGTCCGGGTCTACACCCGGCGCGACGCCGTCGACCTGCCCGTCACCGCCCGGGCCCCGGACGGGTACGAGGTGGTGCACGTCCCCGCCGGGCCGGCCGAGCCGGTGGCCAAGGACGCCCTGCTGCCGCACATGAGGGAATTCAGCCACTGGCTCACCGCCCGGTGGCGGGGCGGGGACTGGGTGCCCGAGGTGGTGCACGCGCACTTCTGGATGAGTGGGCTGGCCGCGCTGACCGCCGGCCGGCAGACCGGGGTGCCGGTGGTGCAGACGTACCACGCGTTGGGCACCGTCAAGAAGCGTTACCAGGGGGTGCAGGACACCAGCCCGGCCCGGCGGATCGGCTACGAACGGGAACTGGGCCGCGCTGTCGACCGGGTGGTCGCCCAGTGCCGCGACGAGGTGGGGGAGCTGGTCCGGCTCGGCGTTCCCCGGTCCCGGATGACCGTCGTGCCGTCCGGGGTGAACCTGGACACCTTCGCCCCGCTCGGCCCGGCCGTCGAGCGGGAACCCGACCGGCCCCGGGTGCTCACCGTCGGCCGGCTGGTGGAGCGCAAGGGCTTCCAGACGGTGATCCGGGCGATGGCGCTGGTCCCCGACGCCGAGTGCGTGGTGGTCGGCGGCCCGCCCGCCGGGTTGCTGGAGACCGACCCGTACGCCCGGCGGTTGCGGGCGCTCGCCGGCACCTGCGGGGTCGCCGACCGGGTCCGGCTGGTCGGGGCGGTGCCCCGGGAGGAGATGGGCCGCTGGTACCGGTCGGCCGACGTGCTCGTCGCCGCCCCCTGGTACGAGCCGTTCGGGCTGACCCCGTTGGAGGCGATGGCCTGCGGCGTACCCGTCGTCGGCACCGCGGTCGGCGGCATCCGGGACACCGTGGTCGACGGGGTGACCGGCGATCTGGTCCCGGCCCGTGACCCGCAGGCCCTGGCCGCCGCGCTGGGCAGCCTGCTCGGTGACCGGATCCGCCGCTTCGGCTATGCCACCGCCGCGTTGCAGCGGGCCCGCCGCAGCTACTCCTGGGCGACCGCCGCCGACCGGCTGGCCGAGGTGTACGCCGAGGTGGCCGCCGTCCACCGGCCGAGCCGGGTGGTCGCCTGATGACGACGTCGACCCGGGCGGCGCGTGCCGGCCTGCTGGACGCGCACCTCAACCTGCTGGCCGAGGCGCTGCTGCCGTACCGCGCGGCGGAGCCGTTGCTGGCCCGGTGGGGCACCGAGCTGGCCGGTGTCCTGGTCGGCGGCGGGCGGTTGCTGGTCGCCGGCAACGGGGGCAGCGCCGCCGAGGCCCAGCACCTCACCGCCGAGCTGGTCGGCCGGCTGCGCGACGACCGTCAGCCGCTGTCGGCGATCGCCCTGCACGCCGAGACCTCGGCGTTGACCGCGATCGGCAACGACTACGGCTACGACGAGGTCTTCGCCCGCCAGGTGCGGGCCCACGGCCGTCCGGGTGACGTCCTGCTGCTGATGTCCACCAGCGGGGCCAGCGGGAACCTGCTCGCCGCCGTCGACGCCGCCCGGGAGACCGGGCTGCGCTGCTGGGCGTTCACCGGTCCCGCGCCGAATCCGCTCGCCGGGGCCTGCCACGAGGCGCTCACCGTCGCCTCCCCGGACAGTCAGGTGGTGCAGGAGCTGCACCTGGTCTCCACCCACGTGCTCTGCGAGTACGTCGATCGGGCGCTGCCCACCGCGCTGGCCGCGCTGGCCGGGCAGACGGCCGCCGTCACCGCCACCCGCAGCGCCGCCCCACCGGTCGACGTCCCCGACCTGTCGGCCGGTCCGGCGGACGGTCCGGCGGCCGGTCCGGCGGTGGACGGCCTGCCCGATCCGCCGGTGGACGGTCCGGCGATGGTCGACCTGCCCGATCCGCTGCTGGATGGTCCGGCGGCGGTCGACCGGCCCGGCCCGGTGGTGGACGACCTGCCGGATCCGGTGGTGGACGAGCTGCCCGATCCGGTGGTGGACGAACTGCCCGGGCCGCCGGTGGCGGACGGCGGACCGGTGCGGACCGGGGTGGAGGTGGTCGTCGACGGGGTCGACCCGGCGGCCGACGGGCACCGGGGGGACCCGGCGTGAGGGGCCCACTGGTGGTGGTCGGGGACACCCTGCTGGACCGGGACGTCGAGGGGGTGGTCAACCGGCTCTGCCCCGACTCGCCGGTGCCGGTGCTGGACGAGACGGCGTACGCCGACCGGCCCGGCGGGGCGGGCCTGGCCGCCGTCTTCGCCGCCGCCGGAGGCGCCGAGGTGGCGCTGGTGACCGCCCTCGCCGACGATGCCGGGGCCGCCCGGCTCAGCTGTCTGCTCGCCGCCGCCGGGGTGCAGGTGTACGGCCTGCCGCTGGCCGGGACCACGCCGGAGAAGGTCCGGCTGCGGGCCCGGGGCCGGGTGCTGCTGCGCCACGACCGGGGCGGTGCGGCGGGGGAACCGGGGGCACCGACCGAGGCGGTGCTCCGGCTGCTCGCCGGGGCGTCCGCGGTGCTGGTCAGCGACTACGGCCGGGGGTGGCCCGGCAGCCGGCGCTGCGGGCGGCGCTGGCCGCGACCCGGGCCCCGGTGGTCTGGGACCCGCATCCGCGTGGCCCGGTGGCCGTCCCGGGGGTGCAGTTGGTCACCCCGAACGAGTCGGAGGCCCGGGAGTTGGCCAAGGTGCCGCCGGGCGGGCCGCGGCTGGCGGTCGCCGCCCAGGCCGCGCAGGGGTTGCGGGAGCGGTGGCGGGCCGGGGCGGTGGTGGTCACCCTCGGTGGTGACGGCGCGTTGCTCTGCGCCGCCGGGGCGACCCCGCTGATGGTCTCCGCGCCGGTCTCCGCCGAGGGGGACACCTGCGGGGCGGGGGACCGGTTCGCCTCGGCGGCCGGGCTGGCGCTGGCCGGGGGTGCGCTGGTCTCCGAGGCGGTCCAGGCGGCGGTCGGCGCGGCGTCGGCCTATGTGGCGGGCGGGGAGTGGCCGCCGCGCTGCCCGCACCGGTGCGTGCCTGCCCACCGGTGCTGATCGGTGGCGGGGAGCGGATCGGGGCCGCCGCGGCCGGCGCGGTGGTGGCCGAGGTCCGGGCGGCCGGCGGGACCGTGGTGGCCACCGGCGGCTGCTTCGACCTGCTGCATGCCGGGCACGTGGCGACCCTCCAGGCCGCCCGCCAGCTCGGCGACTGCCTGGTGGTCTGCCTGAACTCCGACACCAGCGTCACCGCGCTGAAGGGTCCCGACCGGCCGGTGATCCCGCAGGGTGACCGGGCCCGGCTGCTCGCCGCGCTGGGCTGCGTCGACGCGGTGGTGATCTTCGACGAGACGACCCCGCACGCGGCGCTGGGCTGGCTGCGGCCCGACATCTGGGTCAAGGGCGGGGACTACGCCACCGGCGTCGGAGACGGACCGACCCTGCCGGAGGCCGAGCTGCTGCGCCGGTGGGGTGGGGACAGCGTGGTGGTGCCGTACCTGGACGGGCGCTCCACCACCGACATGATCGCGGCGGCCCGCGGTGAACGCCGGACCACCGCCCCGGCCGACGCCCCGCAGCCGGGGCCGGCACGTTCCCCGATGGGCCCGGCGCATTCGACGGCGGGTCCGGCACGTACGACAGCGGAGGGAGCACGATGAGCAGCAGTCCACCCGGTGCCGGTCCGGCCGTCCTGGTCACCGGCGGGTCGAGCGGGCTCGGCGCGGCGGTGGTCGCCGCCGTCGCCGGGTCCGGCGGACGACCGCTCGTGCTGGACCGGCACCGCCCCGGTGACGGGGTGCCGTGGGTCGAGTGCGACCTGGCCGACACCCGGGCCGCCGAGGAGGCCACCCGCGAGTTGGCCGAGCGGTCCGGCGGGTTGGACGCGGTGGTGACCGCCGCCGGGATGGACGTGCCGGGCCGGTTGTCCGACGTCCCCCGCGACACCTGGGAGCGGATCGTCGTGGTGGACCTGCTCGCCACGGTGGCGGTGGTCCGGGCCGCGTTGCCCTACCTGGAGGCGTCCCGGGGCAACGTCGTCACGGTCGCCTCCACCCTCGGCGTCAAGGCGGTCGGCGACGCCACCGCGTACTGCGCGGCGAAGTTCGGGGTGGTCGGTTTCACCCGGTCGCTCGCCGCCGAGCTGGCCGGCAGCGTCGGGGTGACCCTGGTGATCCCGGGCGGGATGCGGACCGCCTTCTTCGACGACCGCGACCCGCAGTACCGACCGGGGCCGGACGCCAAGCTCAACGACCCTTCCGACACCGCCGCCGCGATCATGTTCGCGCTGTCCCAGCCGCCCGGTTGTGCCGTCCGGGAGATGGTGGTCTGTGCCGAACAGGAGACCTCCTACCCGTGATCCTGGTGCTGCGGGCGCTCGGCGTCGGGGATCTGGCCACCGCGGTGCCCGCCCTGCGTGCCCTGCGGGCCGGGTACCCGGGGGAGGAGCTGGTGCTGGCCGCGCCGGCCTGGCTGGGCCCGCTGGTCGACCTGGTCGGCGGGATCGACCGGCTGCTGCCCACCGACGATCTCGGCCCGCCGCCGTGGCCCGTCCGGTCGTCGGACGGTGCGCCGCCGTGGCCCGTTCCGCCGCCGGATGGTTCCTCCCGGTGGCCCGGCCCGCCGCCGGAGGTGGCGGTCAACCTGCACGGGCGCGGGCCGCGCTCGCACCGGATGCTGGCCGGCGCGGGCCGGCTGGTGGCCTTCCGGTGCCCGCCCGGCGGGCACCGGGACGGCCCCGACTGGCGCGACGACGAGCACGAGGTGGACCGCTGGTGCCGGCTGCTCGCCTGGTACGGCATCGTGGCCGACCGCACCGATCTGGCGTTGCGCCGGCCGGCACCGGGCCGGGTGCCGGCCGGGGTGAGCGTGGTGCATCCCGGCAGCAAGGTCGAGGCGAAGCGGTGGCCGGCGGACCGGTTCGCCGCGCTGGCCCGGCGGCTGGCCGACCGGGGGCACCGGGTGGTGGTGACCGGCTCGGCCGGCGAGTGGGAGCTGGCCACCCGGGTGGCGACCGGTGCCGGCCTGCCGGAGTCGGCGGTGCTGGCCGGGCGGACCGACCTGGGCGAGTTGGCCGCGCTGGTGGCGGCAGCCCGGCTGGTGGTCAGCGGGGACACCGGGGTCGGCCACCTCGCCACCGCCTACCGGGTGCCGTCGGTGCTGCTCTTCGGCCCGGTGCCGCCAGCCCGGTGGGGGCCGCCGACGGACCGGCCGTGGCACCGGGTGCTCTGGGCATCAGGTGAGGATTACGGCGGTTCGTCCGGGGTACCAACGGCGTCGAGGTGGGCGGCGCTCCCGGTCGACCGGGTGTTGGCCGCCGTGGACGAGGCCGAGGAAACGGTACGGGTCTGAGGTGCGACTGCGGCGCAGTGATCCGGGTCGGGCGGGGTACACACGTCGCCGACGCGGCAAGGGCTGGACCTTCCTGGACCGGCACGGTGCCCGGGTCCGGGACCCCGACACGCTGGCCTGGCTCGACGAACTGGTGATCCCGCCCGCCTGGTCGGACGTGTGGATCGCGCCGTACCCCAACGGGCACATCCTGGCCACCGGGACCGACGCCGCCGGCCGCAGGCAGTACGTCTACCACCCCGAGTGGCGGCGTCGGCGGGACGAGGCGAAGTTCGACCACGTGCTGGAGGTGGCCCGCCGGCTGCCGACCCTGCGGGAGCGCATCGCCGACGACCTGGCCGGCCGGGGACTGAACCGGGACCGGGTGCTGGCGACCGTCGCCCGGCTGCTCGACATGGGCACCTTCCGGGTCGGCAACGAGCAGTACGCCGTCGGCGAGGACGCCACCTTCGGTGTCTCCACCCTGCGCCCGGAGCACGCCCGGTCCCGGGGCGGCTGCGTGGTCTTCGAGTTTCCGGCCAAGGGCGGCATCGACCAGGTCCGCCGGATCGAGGACCCGGAGCTGTGTCGGGTGCTGACCCACCTGCGTCGGCGGCGGCGGGCCGAGGAACGGCTCTTCGGCTACTGGGACGGGCGGGCCTGGCGGGACGTGCGCAGCGACGAGGTCAACGGCTACCTGCGCGACGCCAGCGGTGGCGAGATGACCGCCAAGGACTTCCGCACCTGGCACGCCACCGTGCGGGCGGCCACCGAGCTGGCGACCGTGGGGGCGCAGCGTTCCGTGACGGCCCGTCGCCGGGCGGTGGCCGGGGTGATGCGGGAGGTCGCCGAACTGCTCGGCAACACCCCCACGGTGGCCCGCACGTCGTACGTGGACCCCCGGGTGGTCGACCTCTACCACGACGGCGTGGTGCTGCCGGTGGCTGCCGACTCCCCCCGCGACAAGGTCGAACAGTTGGTGCTGGAGTTGCTGGAGGAGGCCTGACCGGCCCCGCCGCGAGTCCTGGGGAAGGTGCGGCGGGCCGGGGCCACCGCGTGACGCGCGACCACACCCGGTGGGTGCGGCACCGGGGCGGTCGCCCGTGACCCCGTGGGTCACGGACGCCACGCCGCGGTCCCCCGTTACCGTCGGGCCGCGCGGTCGGGTGACCGTCGGCCCACCGTCAGTATGTCGGCCCGGAGTTGACTACGGACGCCGGACTGTTGACGATCCGTGCCTGTTGCAGGTGGAGCGTCCGGTAGGCCTGAGGTGTCAGCTGATGGGCTGCCCGGAAGGCCCGACTGAAGTGGGCCTTGTCCCGGAAGCCCCAGCGCGCCGCGACGGCCTGGACCGGCCGGTGCGCCAACGCGGGATCGGTCAGGTCCCGCCGGCACCGCGCCAACCGTAGTTCCCGGATGTACGACGCGACAGTGGTCTGCTCCTCCTCGAAGAGCCGGTGCAGGCTCCGCACCGAGATGTGGTGCGCCTCGGCGATCGTGGCGGGGGTCAGCCCGGCGTCGCCCAGCCGTCGCTGGACGTACGCCCGCACCTGGGCGAGCAGCGCCCGGCGGCGTACCTCGCGGGGCATCTCGTCCTCGGCGACCAGGTACCGGCCCAACATGGTGGAGATCAGGTCCAGCGCTACCCCGCCGAGCCGCTCGGCGTCCGCCTGCTGGTACTGCTCGGGGTACGAGGTGATCCGGGTGAGGTACTGGGCGACCAGCGCGCCGATCCCCTCGCTGGCCGACATCCGGCCGGCCAACAGCGGCGTGAGTCGATCCGGGGTGAGCGGTATCGACCCGTACGGGATCAGGGCGACGATCGAGGCGGCGTGCGTCGCGCCGTCGTCGTCGCCGAGGTGGCTCACCTCGTGTGGCCGGGAGCCGTCGTAGAAGGTGAACTCACCGGTGCCCAGCTGGCTCTCCCGCCCGGCCTGCCCGGCGACGCCGGTGCCGCTGGTGGTGAGGGCGAGCAGGTGGAAGTCCACCTCGGTCCGCCGGACCAACTGCGCGGTGCGGACCGCCGCAAGCGACGGGTAGCGGTAGCGCACCAACTGGATCGGGCCCAGCTCGACGAACTCGGCCCGGGCCCGGAAGTCGTGCTGGTGGTCGGAGCGGATCCGCAGCGGCGCGGAGGTCCGGGCGACCAGGTCCAACCACATCCCGAACCGTTCCGCCGGTGGCACGTGTTCGGTGTCGATCACTGTGCGGTGCACCATGTCCGGCCTCCCCGTCGGCGGGCACTTCCCCTCCATTCTGGACGAAGAGCCCGCCTGCCCGGGAACACCCCACCCGGCACCTCGGCGGGGTCCGCAAGCGCGCGTCGATCGGGCGGTATCGAGGCGACGAGGATGCCGCGGCATCGGGTCGATCCCCCGCTGCGCGCGCCACGGTACGGCGGCGGGCCGGGCCCCTACAGGGTGCCCGGCCCGCGCAGCGGTCGAGGTCAGTCGTTGAGGACGTGGGAGAGGCGGTCGCGGAACTTGCGCTCCGAGTCGCTGACCTGGTCGCCACCGATGCCGAGCAGCCCCCCGCTGGATGCCGCCCCGACCACCTGCTCGGCGATCTCCACCAACCAGTGCCGGTAGGCCCCGGCCTCGCCCTCGTCGACCTTGGCGGCCAGCAGGGCGGACGCCTGCCCGGCCCGGACCAGCACGTCGTCGATGAGCGCCTGCGGGTCGGCCGGTGAGATCACCGGCAGCTCCTCGCCGGCCTCCGGGTCGCCCACCCGGGACACGATCTCCTCGGCGACGGCGGCGACCAGCGGGTTGGCCGACTCCCGGCCGGCGGAGATGGTCTCCAGCCCGGCCGCGTTCTCGGCCCGGGTCCGCCGGGCGCCGTCCGACTCGGCGGCGCTCGCCGCGGTCAGGACCGACTGCGGCAGGCCGACCAGCAGCCCCCACTCCTCGTCGGAGAACCCGAACCCGGTGTACGCCGGCTGTTCGATCACGACTGAGCCCCTCTCGATTGTGTCGCTGTGCCCCTCGCACGGATGCACCGCGCGAGGGCGTTCCTGCGGGCACCGCCGCCACCCGGGAGCGGCAACGGCACCGGGTCGCCCGGGTCAGGCTAGTCCAGGGTCAGTAGACCCTGTTCGGACACCACGCGCACGGAGAGCGTCTTGTAGCCCACCTCGTCGAAGAGCACCGTCATCCGGTCCTCCTCGTAGTTGAGCACCAGGCCGGGGCCCCACTCCGGGTGCCGGACCTGGCTGTGCACCGGGAACGGGCCGACCGCGCCGTCGTTGGCGACGCTGGTGCCGGCGTGGCAGTTGTCGCAGTGCCCGCAGATCTGTGACATCTGCTCACCGAAGTACGCCAGCAGCACCTGTCCCCGGCAGCCGGTGGTCTCGGCGAACGCGCGCATCATGTCGGTACGCGACCGGGTGACCGTCTGCTGCCGTTCCGCCTCGGCCAGGGCCGCCGCGCCTGCCTCGGCCGGGACGGGGGCGTAGCGCGGTGCGCCGATCTTCTGCCCGGCCCGGGGTTCAGCCGCGCCGATCTGCTCCAGCAGGGCCAGGTACTGGCCGAGCTTGCGCGGCCCGAGACCGGTCGACTCGCGCAGGGCCTTCTTGGTCGCCGGTCGACGACGCAGCAGCGCGGCGAGGTCCCGCAACTCGGTCTCGTCCGGCAGCCCACCCGAGAAGTAGCGTTGCAGTCCGACGTCCTCGGCCCGCCACAGCAGCAGCACCCGGGCCGCCGCACCGTCGCGCCCGGCCCGGCCGATCTCCTGGAAGTAGCTGTCCGGCGAGTCGGGCAGCGCCATGTGCACCACCCAGGCGATGTTCGGCTTGTCGATGCCCATGCCGAACGCCGAGGTGGCCACCATGATCGGCACCTGGTCGGCGAGGAACTCCTCGTGCAGTCGGTGCCGGGCGGCGGTGGGCATCCCGCCGTGGTAGCACTCCGCCGGGAACCCGGCGGTGCTCAGCCGGTCGGCCAACTCCTCGGCGGCCCGTCGGGTCGGCACGTAGATGATCCCGGGCCGCACGTCGTCGCGCAGCAGCGCGCTCAGCCGCCGCCAGCGGTAGTCCTCGGTCGGGCAGTAGGCGACCTCGATGAACAGGTTCGGCCGGTCCAGCCCGGAGACCACCACCTCGGGGTCGCGCAGCCGCAGCCGGGCGATGATGTCGTCGCGTACCGGTGGGGAGGCGGTGGCGGTCAGCGCCACCACCGGCGGACGGCCGAGACCGTCGATCAGGTGGCCCAACGCCAGGTAGTCGGGGCGGAAGTCGTGTCCCCAGGCGGAGATGCAGTGCGCCTCGTCGATCGCCACCAGGGCCGGTTCCAGCGACCGCACCTCGGCCATCCGGTCGGGGTTGCTCAGCGCCTCGGGGGTGATGAAGAGGAACTCCGCCCGCCCCTGCCGGATCTCGGTGATCGCCTCGGCCTGCTGGGCCGCGCTCTCGTCCGAGCTGATCCGGACCGCGCGCAGCTCGGGGCGCTGCCGTTCGTTGAGCGCGGCGATCTGGTCCTGCTGAAGGGCCAACAGGGGAGAGATCACCACCGTCGGCCCGGGGATCAGGCTGGCCGGGATCTGGTAGATCGCCGACTTGCCGGCTCCGGTGGGGAGCACGACCAGGGCGTCGCGTCGTTTCATCACCGCGCGCATGGCGGCGAGCTGGTTGGGCCGCAGCGCTTTCCAGCCGAACAGGCTGCGCGCCGCGCGGCGCAACGTCGTCGAGTGCATGGACAGCTTCATCGAGGGCCGGAGGTACCCGGGCACATCGATGCCGAAACCGCTCCCACCGGTTCGGGCACGCCGCCCACTGTGGGCGGTGCATGGCAGGTCAGGTGGGGGTGACCCGGTGTGCTGCCATGATCGACCACGGGTCACCGGCCACCGTCCCGGGTGGGACGGTCCGGCGACCCGTGGTCGGTCACCCCCGGGCGGGGCGGTCTGGCCCCGGCGGGCGGGTCCCCGCTTCGGTGGCCGGGATCAGCTTCGGTGGGCGGGATCAGCGGAGGTGGGGGAGCACCTCGCGCTGGTAGAGGTCGAACAGGCCCTCCCAGTGCGGGCCGGCGTTGCCCACGTAGACCTCGTCGAAGCCGGCCTTGGCGTACCGGTCGATCATCTCCAGGTGGGCGTCGGCGCTGTTGCCGCAGACGAAGCCCTGCCGCACCTGCTCCGGCGTCACCAGTTGGGCCGCCTGCTCGAAGTGCCGTGGGGAGGGCAGCACCTGGGACAACTCGCCCGGCACCCCGGCGTTCGGCCACGTCTCGTACGCGATCCGCGCGCCCTCGTCCTCGGTGTCGGCGTAGGCGGCCTTGAAGCCGGCCTGGCACGGCTTGTCGCCGCCGCCGTTGTCCCGGAACCGGCTCACCAGGTCGCCGTCGGGCATCATGCTCACGTAGCCGTCGCCGATCCGGGCGGCCAGGTCGACGGCCTTCGGGCCGAAGCCGGAGACGTAGACCGGTGGGGGCGTGTCGGGCAGCGTGTAGATGCGGGCGTGCTCGACGGTGTAGTGCCGGCCGTGGTGGTTGACGAAGTCGCCCCGCCACAGCTCCCGCATCACCTCGACGGCCTCCTCCAGCATCTCCAGCCGGACGTCGGTCTGCGGCCAGGCGTCGCCGAGGATGTGTTCGTTGAGCGCCTCGCCGGTGCCGACGCCGAAGGTGAACCGGCCGGCGTGCAGCACCGCGCTGGTGGCCGCCGCCTGCGCGAGCACCGCCGGGTGGATCCGGACGGTCGGGCAGGTCACCGCCGTGGTCACCGGCAACCCGGTGACCTGGCTCAGGGCCCCGATGGTGGACCAGACGAAGGGGCTCTGCCCCTGGGCGTCCGTCCACGGGTGGTAGTGGTCGGAGATCCACAGTGCCTGGAAGCCGGCCCGTTCGGCGCCCCGGGCCTGCTCCAGCAGTTGCGCCGGGGTGAACTCCTCACTGGACAGGAAGTAGCCGATCTTCATGGTGTCCCCTCGCCGGGACGCCGCCGGGTGCGGCGCGACCTCCGCTAGCGGTACCCCGGGTGGTGGGGGATCAGTCGGTCAGCGGCGGCCGAACATGGCGCGGATCGCGGCCAGCAGCAGCAACCCCCCGACCACCAGGCCGAGCAGGCGTACGCCGGGGATGTCGGCCGGGGAGGTGGCGTCGGCGAGCGGCGGCAGGTCCATCCCCGCACTGTCGCACGCCTCCCCGACCGACGCCAGACGGTAACAGTAAGGTTTATTGACTATTACCTCGCCCGGTGTGACCATGGCAGCACCGCGACGGCACCGGGCCGTCGACACGCGACGGGGGTACCGGGGCCGGATGAACGAGCGCAACCTGGCGGGCCTGGCCGCCACCGTCCTGCAACCCGGCTTCGTCGGCACCACTCCGCCCGACTGGGTGTGCCGGTGGCTGGCCGACGGGCTCGGCGCGGTGGTGCTGTTCGCCCGCAACGTCGTCGATCCCGAGCAGGTGGCCGCGCTCACCGCCACGTTGCGGGCCGAGCGACCCGACGTGCTGGTGGCCATCGACGAGGAGGCCGGCGACGTCACCCGGATCGAGTCCGGCCGGGGCAGCTCCCGCCCCGGCAACCTCGCCCTCGGCGCGGTCGACGACCCGACGCTCACCGAGGAGGTGGCCCGCGACCTCGGCGGCGAACTCGCCGATCTCGGTATCACCCTCAACTACGCCCCGGACGCCGACGTCAACATTAACCCGGCCAACCCGGTGATCGGGGTGCGCTCCTTCGGCGCCGACCCGCAGCTGGTGGCCCGGCACACCGCCGCCTGGGTACGTGGCCTCCAGTCCGCCGCGGTGGCCGCCTGCGCCAAGCACTTCCCCGGCCACGGCGACACCCGGGTCGACTCCCACCACGACCTGCCCCGCATCACCGCCAGCCGGGCCCGGCTCGACACCGGCGAGCTGGTCCCCTTCCGGGCCGCCATCGCCGCCGGGGTGCAGGCGGTGATGACCGGGCACCTGCTGGTCCCCGCCCTCGACCCCGACCTGCCCGCCACCCTCAGCCCCCGGATCCTCGGCGACCTGCTCCGCGAGGAGCTGGGCTTCTCCGGCGTGGTGGTCACCGACGCGGTGGAGATGCGCGCCGTCGCCGACCGGTACGGCTTCGCCGGCACCGCCGTCCGGGCCCTCGCCGCCGGTGCGGACGCGATCTGCGTCGGCGGTGAACGCGCCGACGAGGCCGCCGCCCGGTACCTGCGCGACGCCATCGTGGCCGCGGTGCTCGCCGGTGAGCTGCCCGAGGAGCGGCTCGCCGAGGCCGCGAAGCGGGTCGGTCAGCTCGCCGAGTGGAGCACCGCCGCCCGCGCCGGCCGGCACGTCCGGGCCCCACGCCCCACCGACGGCTCGCCGGTCGGCCTGACCGCCGCCCGGCGGGCGGTCCGGGTCAGCGGCGACCCGGCCGGCCGGTTGCCGTTGACCGCCGCCGCGCACGTGGTCGAGTTCGCCCCGCCGCACAACATCGCGATCGGCGCGGAGACCCCGTGGGGCCTCGGTGCGCCCCTGGCCGACCTGCTCCCCGGCACCACCACCGTCCGGCTCACCGAGGCCGACCTGCCCGCCGACCCGACCGGCGGGGCGGCCGGCCGGCCGCTGGTGCTGGTGGTACGGGACCTGCACCGGCATCCCTGGATGCGGGCCGCGGTCGACCGGGCGCTGGCCACCCGCCCGGACGCCGTCGTGGTCGAGCTGGGCCTGCCCGAGCTGGTCACCGGCCGGCTGCACCTGGCCACCCACGGCGCGACCCGGGCCGCCTCCCGCGCCGCCGCCGAACTCCTCGCCGGGATCCGCTGACGGCCCCTCCCGGTCAACCGTCGGACCGCCCGGACCGGGTGGCTCAGCCGACCGGCTGTTCCCTCCGGGCGGCCAGCCGATCCAGCTCGGCGAGCAGTCGGTCCACCTCGTCGACCGTGTTGTAGTGGTAGACGCTCGCCCGGACCGCCCCACCACTGTCGCGTAGGCCGAGCGCCTGGAAGTACTCGTAGGCGTAGTAGTCACCGCTGGACAGGCAGAGCCCGGCCGCGCCCAGCGCGGTCGCCAGCCGGGCCGGCGTCCACCCGGCCAGCCGGAACGACACCGTCGGGCAGCGCCGTGCGCCGGCCGGCTGGACGGTCACCGTGGGCAGGTCGGCCAGTCCCTCGCGCAGCCGGGCGAAGACCGATTCCTCGTACGCCTGGGCGGCGGTGAGCCCCGCGCGGATCCGGGACCGGCGGTCACCGGTGGCCGTCGGGTCCAGCCCGGCCAGGTGGTCGACGGCGACGGTCATCCCGGCGAGCAGCGGGAAGCTCGGGGTGCCGGCCTCGAACCGGTCGGGCACCGCGTCGGAGGAAGGGATCAGCTTGGCCGGGCGCAGCTCCGCCCAGCGGGCCGGGTCGGCCACCATCGCCGCCAGGTGCGGACCGGACCACTTGTAGGCGCTGGTGACCAGGAAGTCGGCACCCGAGGCGGCCAGGTCGGTCGGACCGTGCGGCACCGAGTGCACCCCGTCCACGCAGACCAGCGCGCCGGCCGCGTGCGCCGTCGCGGCGATCGCCGCCACGTCCGGCATGGTGCCGGTGGCGTTGCTGCCGGCGGTCACCGCGACCAGCCGGGTCCGGTCGCCGACCAGGTCGGAAAACTGGGCGGCGGGCAGCTCGCCGCTGTCCGGGTCGAACTCGGCCCAGCGGACGGTCGCCCCCGCCGCCTCGGCCGCCTGCATCCAGGGCCGCACGTTGGCGTCGTGGTCGAGCCGGGAGACCACCACCTCGTCGCCCGGCCGCCAGCCGGCACCGAGCGTCCGGGCCAGGGTGTAGGTCAGCGTGGTCGCGCTCGATCCGAGCACCACCCCGTCCGGCACGGCGCCGAGCAGGTCGGCCACCGCCGCGCGGGCCTGCGTCACCAGCTCCAGCGAACGCCGGCCGGGCACGGAGGCGGTGCTGCGGTTGCCCACCGCGAGGCGCATGGCGTCGGCCACCGCGTCGATCACCGACTGCGGGGTCTGGGTGCCGCCGGCACCGTCGAAGTGGGCGAAGCCCTCGGCGAGCGCGGGGTACGCGGCCCGGGTCCGGGTGATGTCGATCGGCATTCCCGGGACCCTAGCCCGCCCGCCACCGGCCCGAAGATCCAGCCGGGTGGCGGGCTGGGCCGCGTCTCGTACCCTTGGTGGGGTGACGAAGCGAAGCGCCACCGCCCCCACCCCCCTCCGTCGGACCGCCGGCCTGCTGGCCGGCCTGGCGCTCGGCGTGGCCGTGCTGGCCGGATGCAGTTCGGACGGCGCCGACACGGACTGCGCGCTGGACGCCTGCACGGTCACCTTCGACCGGGGCGTCGACGCCAGCGCCTCCATCCTCGGGGTGGAGGCGAAGCTCATCGGTGCGCAGGGTGACCAGGTGACCGTCGAGGTGGCCGGGGAGCAGCTCTCCCTGACCATCGGCCAGCAGGCGGCCGAGGTGGGCGGCTTCGCGGTCACCCTGGACAGCGTCACCGACCAGCAGGTCCAGATCCGGGTGGCGCGCAACGCCGGCGGCTGACCCGCCCGACCCGGTCACACCACGTTTGGGGATCTCCGCAAACGGAGATTGTGGCGCCATGCCACTCACCCGGAACGCCGAAGCCACCGCCGCCCGCACCGCGGACAGCCGCTGGCTGGAACTCCTCGCCCGGGCCGGTTTCATCGGCTACGGGATCGTGCACCTGCTCTTCGCCTGGGTCATCCTCCAGATCGCCTTCTCCAACTCCGGCGAGGAGGGCAACCAAAACGGCGCCCTACGCGCCCTGGGCGCCCAGCCGATGGGCAAGTTCCTGCTGATCGCGATCGCCGTCGGCCTGATCGCGATGGCCATCTGGCAGGCCCTGGAGGCGGCCGTGGGCCACCACGCCAAGCGGGGCAAGGAACGCCTCTTCGAGCGGATCGCCTCGGGCGTGCGTACCGTCGTCTTCCTCTGGCTCGCCTGGACCTCGATCCAGGTGGTCCAGGACGCCAGCTCCAACAGCGCCGACCAGCAGGAGCAGTTCAGCGAGAAGCTGATGGCCTCCAGCGGCGGTCGCTGGCTGGTCGGCCTCGCCGGCCTGGTGCTCGCCGCCGTCGGCATCGGCATGATGATCTACGGCTACAAGAAGAAGTTCGAGCGGAACCTGAAGACCAACGAGATGAACGGCAAGACCCGGCAGTTGACCCGCCGGCTCGGCATGGCCGGTTACATCGCCCGGGGCGCGGTGTTCGCCGTCGCCGGTCTGCTGATCGTGGTCGCCGCGATCAACTACGACCCGGAGAAGGCGCGTGGTCTGGACGCCGCGCTGCGTACCCTGCGCGACCAGCCGTACGGGCCGTTCATCCTGGCGCTGATGGCGCTCGGCATCGCCGCGTTCGGGGTCTACTGCTTCTTCCAGTCCCGGTTCCGGAAGATCTGAGCCTGGTCGATACCGGAAACGCCGGGCACCATTGGGCCTTTGCCCGAATGGGATCAGCCCGGCCGGAGGGAGACAACCACGTGCAGGACTACCTTGAGACGATCGCCGCCGCGGCCACCGCGGCGGCGATCGCTCTGTTGCTCGTCGAGGTGGTACACCGGGTGATCCGGCGGCTCGGCCGCCGGTCCCACCTGATGACCGAGTTGACCGCGCACGTGCATCGGCCGTTCCAGGTCGCCGGCACCGTGGTGGCCGTCCAGTTCGCGGTCCGGTGGACCACCGGATACGCGGTCGGCACCGGATGGCGGCAGGCCGTGCTGCACATCCTGGTGCTGGGCGTGGTCGCCACGATGGCCTGGCTGGTCGCCGCGCTGCTGGTGGTGGCGGAGGACACCGCGCTCGCCCGGTTCCTGCGGGTGGACATGCCCGACAACCGGCACGCCCGCCGGGTGCGGACCCAGGTGGTGCTGCTGCGCCGGTTGACCATAGTGGTGATCGTGGTGCTGGCCGTCGGCGTGATGCTGATGACCTTCCCCGCCGTACGGGGCATCGGCGCGGGCGTGCTCACCAGCGCCGGTGTGGTCGGTGTGGTCGCCGCGCTGGCCGCGCAGAGCCTGCTCGGCAACGTCATCGCCGGTCTCCAACTCGCCTTCAGCGACGCGGTACGCCTCGACGACGTGGTGGTGGTCGAGGGGGAGTGGGGCCGGATCGAGGAGCTGACGCTCAGCTACGTGGTGGTCCAGATCTGGGACGACCGGCGGCTGATCCTGCCCACCTCGTACTTCACCAGCACGCCGTTCCAGAACTGGACCAGGACCGAGGCGGCGGTGCTCGGCACCGCCGAGTTCGACCTCGACTGGTCGATCCCGGTGCAGTCGATGCGGGAGGAGCTGCGCCGGCTGGTCGAGGGCACCGAGCTGTGGAACGGCCGGGTCTGCGTGTTGCAGGTCACCGACGCCACCGGTGGTGCGGTGAAGGTCCGGGCCCTGGTCAGCGCCGCCGACGCGGGCAGCCTGTGGGACCTGCGGTGCCTGGTGCGGGAGCACCTGGTCGGTTGGGTCCGCGACCACCGCCCCACCGCGCTGCCCCGGAACCGTACCGAGCTGGGTGACTCCTCCGGCAGCCTGCCCTGGCAGTGGGTGCAGCCGCGCCAGCCGGCCAGCCGTCGCTCCGACGGCGAGCTGCCCGACGACGCCCGGGTCTTCGGCGGCAGCCACGACGGCGACGCCCGCAGCGAGGCCTTCGTCGGCCCCGCCCCGGATGCCCGGGGCGACGCCCTCGTCGTTGGTGCCGACCCGAGCGCCGACCCGAGCGCCGACCCGAGCGCCGACCCGAGCGCCGACCCGCGCCGCTGAGCCGCCGGGGAGCCCGCCGACCGGCCCGTCGACGTCCGCCGGGTCGTGCCGAGCCCTCGTGACCCATGGTCGCGGGGGCTTCGTCGGTCCCGCTTCCGCGTTTCGCCGGACGTCCCGGCCCCACCTGGGGTCAGATGTGGTTGGTCACCGTGCGCAGGATTGACGGACGGCGGCTCCGGGCATACAGCGCGGTGATGACGAAAGGAGGACAGCATGGCTGACGTCGCGAACCACCGTACGCCCCGGACCGGGAGCGAGCCGTCCACCGCCGAACTGGTGCAGCGGGCCACCGAGCAGGTCTCCCGACTGGTCCGGGACGAGTTGGCCCTGGCCCGGGCGGAGCTGACCCAGAAGGGCAAGCACGCCGGGATCGGGATCGGCCTCTTCGGCGGGGGCGGGGCGCTGGCCCTGTACGGGCTCGGCGCGCTGGTCGCCGCCGCGATCCTGCTGCTGGCCCTGGTGCTGCCCGCCTGGGCGGCGGCGTTGATCGTGGCGGTGGTGCTCTTCCTCATCGCCGGGGTGCTCGCCCTGGTGGGGAAGAAGCAGGTCAGCCAGGCGGTCCCCCCGATGCCGGAGGCGACCGTCCGCAGCGTCCGTGCGGACGTGGACACCGTCGCCGCCGCGGTGAAGGACAGGGGACGGGCATGACCGGCACGACAGGCGACAACGGAACCGGCAACGGGTCCGGCGACACCGAGGCGCTCCGCGAGGAGATCCGGCGGACCCGGGTGGAGTTGGGCGAGACCATGGAGATGCTGGCCGCTAAGGCCGACGTCAAGGCCCGGTTGAAGGACTCGGCGGAGCAGGCGAAGGACCGGGTGCGCGAGCAGGCCGCGCTGACCGTGGCCCGGGTACGGGGCCAGGCGGCGCAGGGCGTCGACCTCGCGCGGGCGCAGGCGCACGACACGTCGGTGGCGGTGCGGCGTGATCCGGTGCCGTGGGCGACGATAGCGGCCGGTGCGGTGGCCGCAGTGGTGGTGTTGTTGATCGTTCGGGGGAGGCGCAGGTGAGCAAGAGCATCGGCAGGACCGCGTACAAGCCGGTCGGGGTGCTGCTGGGACTGGCGGCGGGCACGTTGGCGGGGGCGATCTTCCGGCAGGTCTGGAAGGCGACCGCCGGTGACGGCGAGGCGCCCAACCCGACCGACGAGGATCGCCGCTGGGGCGAGATCCTCGCGGCGGCGGCGTTGCAGGGGGCGATCTTCTCGATCGTCCGCGCGGCGGTGGACCGGGGCGGCGCGGTCGGCGTGCGGCGGTTGACCGGGCGCTGGCCCGACTGACCCGCCCCGCCCCGTCCCGGCCTGCGTCGGCAGCGATCAGCACGATCGTGGCGTTGGCCGGTCATGACGGTGGCCTCCAGGCCCGGTGACGACGACCTGTGGCCCCCCGCACGCATCGACGGGCGGGGGGCCTTTTGCGGGGCTTTGCCGACCCGGTCAGCAAGCGTCGGGCATCCGTCAGGTCACATGTCGGAGAATTTCGTCGATTAGGCTGTGCAGAGTTTTTGGGCACGTGGTTTGCTGATCCCCGCTGTTGCGAGACGGTGTTGGCACGGAGTGGTTTCCCCCTGTGGGGGCTGCCCGGGTCACCGCTGCTCGAAACGGCCAATCGGCCGCACGGCGTGCTCGGCCGCCAGTTTTAGAAGGAGATACACATGGCGCAGGGAACCGTGAAGTGGTTCAACGCTGACAAGGGCTTCGGCTTCATCACCGTCGATGGCGGGGGTGCTGACGTGTTCGTCCACTTCTCGGCGATCCAGTCCAGCGGCTACCGCTCGCTGGAGGAGAACCAGCGGGTGGAGTTCGAGATCGCCCAGGGTCAGAAGGGTCCGCAGGCCGAGCAGGTCCGCCCCCTCTGAGCGAAGCCGGTGGGCGTTCGCCTGCCCGGGTGATCCGGCCAGCCGGATCAACGAGAAGCCCCGTGTCCCCTCAGGACGCGGGGCTTTCCGCATCGCCTGCGCGGGCGCCCCGTTCAGGGCAGCCGGCGGGCCCGCAGGCCGCGCCGGAGCAGCACCAGCCCGGCCAGCACCAGCAGCGGTCCGGCGACGGCCCAGAACCGCTGGTCGCTCATCACGCTGCCGCCGACGTATCCGAGGCCCTGGACAGTCCAGACGGCACCGACCACCACGGCCAGCAGCCCCAGGGTGAGCGTGAGCCACCCTCTCACCGGTCCCCCCTCCGTGGGTCGGCCGATCCGACCCGGTCACCAGGATGCGGGCCGGGCCGCGCCGACGCGACGACCCGGCCGGCGTGGCTCACCACCGGTCGTGCACCCGGGGCCGGACCAGCTCGTCGTAGACCGACCGGACGGTGTCGAGTTCGGTCGCCGTCAGCGCGGGGGAGCCGGCTGCGGCGGCGTTGCCCCGGGCCTGTTCCGGGTTGCGGGCACCGGGGATGACCACGGTCACCCCGGGCTGGTCGATGATCCACCGCAGGGCGAACTGGGCCATCGTGCGGCCGTCGCCGACCAGCGGGGCGAGCCGACGGACCACGGTCAGGCCGAGGTCGAAGTCGACGCCGGAGAAGGTCTCGCCGACGTCGAAGCTCTCCCCGTGGCGGTTGTAGGTGCGGTGGTCGTCGGCGGCGAAGGTGGTCCGCTCGTCGTAGCGGCCGGAGAGCAGGCCGCTGGCGAGCGGCACCCGGGCGATGATCCCGACACCGGCCGCGGCGGCGGCGGGCAGCACCTCGTCGAGCGGCTTGAGCCGGACCGCGTTCAGGATGATCTGGACGCTGGCCACGCCCGGCCGGGCGATCGCGGTGAGCGCCTGGTCGCAGGTCTCGACGCTGACCCCGTACCCGGCGATGCGCTTCTCGGCGACCAGGGTGTCGAGGCCGTCGAAGACCCGGCCGTCGGCGAAGACCTCAGTCGGCGGGCAGTGCAGCTGCACCAGGTCGAGGGTGTCCACGTCGAGGTTGGCCCGGGACCGGTCGGTCCAGGCCCGGAAGTTGTCGAGGGTGTACGCCTGCGGCGTCTGCGCGACCCGGCGGCCCATCTTGGTGGCGACGGTGAGCCCGTGCCCGGCGTTGTCCCGCAGGAACCGCCCGATCAACTGCTCGCTGCGGCCGTCGCCGTAGACGTCGGCGGTGTCGAGGAAGGTGACGCCGGACTCCACGGCGGCGTCGAGGACGGCCAGGGCGTCGCTCTCGCTGACCTGTCCCCAGTCCGCGCCGAGCTGCCAGGCCCCGAGACCGACCACACCCACCTGCCGGCCGAGCCGGTCGAAGCTGCGCTGTTCCATGCGGTGAAGCCTAGTGACCAGGTTGCCGGGGCGCAGCGCGGGCCGTAGGGTCTAACAAAACGTACGTACGGTTTGGAGGATTGTCATGTGGGATCCGAGCAGCTACCTCCGCTACGGCGACGAGCGGTCCCGCCCCTTCCACGACCTGCTCGCCCGGGTCGGGGCCGACCGGCCGCGCGCGGTGGTCGACCTCGGCTGCGGGCCGGGCACCCTGACCGCGACCCTCGCCCGCCGCTGGCCGGCCGCCCGGATCGCCGGCCTCGACTCCTCCCCGGAGATGATCGACCGGGCCCGGACGCTCGACGCCCCGGTCGGCTTCACTGTCGGCGACGTCACCGACTGGCACCCGGCCCCCGACGTGGACGTGCTGGTCGCCAACGCGGTGCTCCAGTGGGTGCCCGAGCACCCGGCCCTGCTGCGCCGCTGGGCCGGCGAGCTGCCGCCCGGCGGGTGGCTCGCCTTCCAGGTCCCCGGCAACTTCGCCGGGCCCTCGCACCGGGCGCTGCGCGAGGTCGCCACCGACCGCCGCTGGGCGGACACCGTCCGGCCGCTGCTGCGCGAGGCACCGGTCGACGACCCGACCGGGTACGCCACCGCGCTGACCGCCGCCGGCTGCGCCGTCGACGCCTGGGAAACCACCTACCTGCACCGGCTGCCCGCCCCCGTCGACGCCGAGCACCCCGTGCTGAGCTGGCTCGACGGCACCGCCCTACGCCCCGTCCGGGCGGTGCTGGACGACACCGCCCTGGCCGACTTCCGCGCCGCGCTGGGAAGGCTGCTGGCCCGCGCGTACCCGGTGCGGCAGGGTCAGGTGTACTTCCCGTTCCGTCGGATCTTCGTGGTCGCCCGCACCGGTGCCCGTGCAGAGGAGAAGCAGTGACCGACCTGTCCGCCTTCATCGCCGAACTGCCCAAGGTGGAGCTGCACGTGCACCACGTGGGCTCCGCGTCCCCCCGGATCGTCGCCGAACTGGCCGCCCGGCACGAGGGACGCAGCCCCGTCCCGGCGGACCCGGAGGCGCTCACCGACTACTTCGCGTTCCGCGACTTCGCCCACTTCATCGAGGTCTACCTCAGCGTCGTCGACCTGATCCGGGACCCCGAAGACGTCTGGCTGCTCACCCACGAGGTGGCCCGGGAACTGGCCCGGCAGCAGGTCCGTTACGCCGAGCTGACGGTCACCCCGTACTCGCACGTGCGCCGGGGCATCCCCGCCCCGGCGTTCTGCGAGGCCATCGAGGACGCCCGCCGACGGGCCGAGGCCGACTTCGGCATCGCGCTGCGCTGGTGCTTCGACATCCCCGGTGAGGCCGGTCTGCCGGCCGCCGAGGAGACCCTGCGGATCAGCCTCGAGGAGCGCCCCGACGGGCTGGTCAGCTTCGGGCTCGGCGGCCCCGAGATCGGGGTGCCCCGGCCACAGTTCAAGCCGTACTTCGACCGGGCGCGGGCGGCCGGGCTGCGGTCCGTCCCGCACGCCGGGGAGACCACCGGCCCGCAGACCGTCTGGGACGCCCTGCGCGAGCTGGGCGCCGAACGGATCGGCCACGGCATCTCCGCCGCCACCGATCCGGAACTGCTCCGCCACCTGGCCGAGCGGCGCATCCCGCTGGAGGTCTGCCCGACCTCCAACGTGCGCACCCGGGCCGTCGCCCGGATCGAGGAGCACCCGCTGCGGCAACTGGTCGACGCGGGTGTCCGGGTCACCATCAACTCCGACGACCCGCCGATGTTCGGCACCACCCTCAACGACGAGTACGCGGTCGCCGCCCGGCTGCTCGACGCCGGTCCCGAGGGGCTCGCGGCACTGGCCCGGGAGGCGGTGTCCGCCTCGTTCCTCGACCCGGCCGGCCAGGCCCGGATCACCGCCGAGATCGACGCCTTCGTGGCGACCCACTGACCCACGCCGGGCAGAGTGCGCCGCGGAGGCCGGTGACGCTCGGGGGAAAGTGGGTGTACACGCGGCGGGAGCTGGTGTGGGGGACCGTGCCCCCGCCGCGCGTACCGATCCACCGGCCGGTGGGTGTCAGGGGCGACAGGCCGGTGGAACCGATGGGTTCGGACCCGATCCTGTCAGCCGGCGCGCCCCGCGTCGCCGTCGTTAATCCGGATCTAAGGAAACCTTGCACCGCAGCACAGTCAGGGCCGCCACGGCACGGTCGGCGGCGACCGGTCAGTCGTCGGTGGAACGCGGCCGGGGCCAGCGGCGGCCCCCGCCCTTCTGCTCCCGGGCCTCCCGCGCCATCCGGCCCACCAGGCCGAACCGGTTGACCTGCCGGGGCGTCGCCTGCGGGTCGGCCAGCAGCATCACCACGCTGGCCCCGCCCAGCCGGGCCCGGTCGAGGCTCACCGAGCCGTTGGCCTGCAACGCCACCCGCCGGGCGATGTCCAACCCCAGCCCGGTGGAGCCCTGGTCGCTGGCCCCGCGCCGCAACGCCCGGTCCGGGTTCGCGATGCCCGGACCGGCGTCGTCGATCCGGATCGCCACGTAACCGTCCCGACGGGAGACGGCCACCTCGAACGCGGTGCCCTGCGGGGTGTAGCGGAAGACGTTGCCGATCACCGCGTCCAGGGCGGCGGCCAACTCGGCCCGGGGCACCTGCACCGGAATCCGGAACTGGGCGCCGCTGACCCGCTGCGGGCGGTTCTGGTCGCCGGCCAGCGCCGCCCAGAACACCATCCGGTCGCGTACCACCTCGCTGACGTCGCACTCGGCGGGCCCGGCCTCGTGGGCGACGGCCTTGCGGGTCGTCTTGATCAGGACGTCGATCTCCCCCTCCAGGGTGACGATCGCCTGCCGGATGCGCCGGATCGTCCGCCGCCGGTCCAGCTCCGCCGGGGTGAACGAGCCGACGCTGGTGTCGTCGGAGTCCAGCCCCTCGGCGTCCAACCGCAGCACCGTCAGCGGGGTACGCAGCCGGTGCGACAGGTCCGCCACCAGTTCCCGTTCGTCGGTGCGGGCGGCCACCAGCCGGTCGGCCATCCGGTTGAACGCGTACCCGGCCTCGGCCAGCTCACGGGGACCGCTCGGGTCGACCCGTACCCCCAGGTCGCCGTCGCCGACGGCGAGCGCGGCCCGGACCAGCCCCCGGGTGGAGTCGACCGCCCGCCCGGCGACCCGGTCCACCACGATCACCGCCGCGCCGACCAGCGCCACGGCCACCCCGGTGAGCAGCAGCCAGGTGCCGCCCGCCCCCTCGTCGAGGACGGCGGCGGGCACGAACACCTCGACCACGGCGACCCGGCCGTCGAGCACCACCGGGTCGAGCCGCGCCAGCCCGCCGTCGACGTCGACGACCAGCGACTGCTCCTCGGCACGGGCCCGCTCCAGGTCGGCGGCCGAAGCCCGCCCGGCGGGCTGCGCCCCGGCGAGACCGTGCACCACCGGCCGGGTCGCCGGGTCGTCACCGGTGGCCTCGACCGCGCGGCGGACCGTCGCCGGGGCGGTGCTGACGGCGAGCGCGCCGGTGACCATCGCCCCGCGGCGTGCCGCGTCGGCCAGCGCCTCCTCGCGTACCTCACCGCGCAGGGTCAGCCCCAGCGGAACGAGAAACGCCGACGCGACCAGCGCGCACATGCCGGCCGTCAGAGCGGCCAGCGCCGGCCTCAGTCGGGGGCCACCAGCCGGAACCCCACCCCCCGCACGGTGCGCAGGTAGCGCGGCTTCGCCGCGGACTCGCCCATCTTTCGACGCAGCCAGTACAGGTGCACGTCGATGGTCTGGTCCTCGCCGACCGACGGCTGGCGCCATACCTCCTCCAAGAGCTCCCGCCGGGACACCACCCGGCCAGGTCGTGCGGCCAGGTACGCCAGCAGGTCGAATTCCTTGCGGGTGAGCGCCAGTGGCTCCCCGTCGAGCACCGCGCTGCGTTCGCCCACGTCCACCCGCAGGCCGCTGACGGTGTGCACGGCCGGGGTCACCGTACGGCTGGCCCGGCCGACCCGGCGCAGCACGGTGGTGATCCGGGCGTCCAGGTGGGCGCCGGTGAACGGCTTGACCATGTAGTCGTCCGCGCCGGCCCGCAGCAGCCGGACCACCGACTGCTCGTCGTCGCGGGCGGTGGCGATGATGATCGGTACGTCGGTGATGCCGCGCAGCATCCGCAGCGCGTCCGAGCCGTCCAGGTCGGGCAGGCCCAGGTCGAGCACGACGAGATCGGGTGTCTCGGCGGCGACCCGGCGCAGCGCGTCCAGGGCTGTGCCGACCGCGTGCACCGCGTGCCCCCGTTCGCTGAGCGAGCGCAGCATCGCGCCTCGGACGACGTGGTCATCTTCGACCAGGAGCACGGTGGCCACGTCAGCACCGTACTGCCCGTGGCAAGTCGGGCGCATTGCGACGGACCCGCGAACCGGGCAAACTGGTACGACGATGCCGTTCACCCTCTTTCCCGACGCGCGGCTGGCGCTGGCCCGGGACAGCCTGGCCGGGCTGTCCGTCGGCGACGCCCTCGGTTCCCAGTTCTTCGTCCCGGGCCGGCGGCCCGACGACCTCGCGGCCGGTCGGCTGCCCCCGACGCCCTGGCAGTGGACCGACGACACCGAGATGGCCTGCTCGGTGCTGGCCGAACTCGCCACCCACGGCGAGGTCGACCGCGACCGGTTGGCGCTGGCCTTCGCCACCCGGGCCGAGCCCTACCGGGGCTACGGGCCGGGTGCGGTGACGATCCTGCGGTTGATCCGCACCGGCACCCCGTGGCCGGTGGCCGCCGCGTCGGCCTTCGACGGCCAGGGTTCCTGCGGTAACGGCGCCGCGATGCGGGTCGCCCCGCTCGGCGCGTGGTATGCCGACTCGACCACCCGCGCGGCGACCAGGGCCCGCGCCAGCGCCGAGGTCACCCACGCCCATCCGGAGGGGGTCGCGGGCGCGGTCGCGGTGGCCGTCGCCGCCTCGCTCGCCGCCCGGGCCCGGCTGGAGGGGGAGCGCCGTCCCGACGTGACCCGGCTGCTCGCCACCGTCGCCGGGGCGATCGACCCGGCAGCCGAGGTGCACCGCGGGATACGCCGGGCGGTCGGCCTACTCGGCCGCCCCCTCGACGAGGCCGTCGCGGCGCTGGGCAACGGCTCCCGGGTCACCGCTCAGGACACCGTCGCCTTCACCCTCTGGGTGGTCGCCACCCACCTGGCCGACTACCCGGCCGCCGTCCGTGCCTGCGTCGAGGCGGGCGGGGACGTCGACACCACCGCCGCGATCGTCGGCGGGATCATCGGCGGACACACCGGGGTCGGCACGCCCGGCGGGGTGCCCGACGACTGGGTGGCCGCCCGGGAGGCGCTGCCGGACTGGCTGGACTGACGGTCAGGCCGGCCGGGCCAGCCCGCATGGGTGGGCTGGCGGCAGTGGACGTGACTCTTGATCTGACGGTGAGGCTGGCCGGGGCGGCGACGGTCGGCGCTCAGCGTGCCGCCACCCGCTCGGGGTCGGTGTCGGCGGGTTCGCCCGGGGCCTGCCCGTCAAGACGCCAGCCCCGGTCGGCCGGGGTGGGGTCGTCCGACGTCGGGTCGTCGTCCCGGTCGGTCGCCGCGTCGGCGGCAGCCCGGCGGCGGGAGCGGCTGGCCACCCAGCCGACCGCCGCGCCACCACCCAACCCGATCAGCAGACCACCGCCGAGCAGCAGGTCCGCGCTGGGTCCGCCGTCCCCGTCGTCGTCGGTCGGTGCCGCAGCGGCGGCCGGGGCGGCCTGGGCGTCCGTCCCGTCGGCTGCGCCGCCGTGGTGCCCGGTGGCGGCACCGGGGGCGGGTGGCACCAGCGCCAGCGTCGGGGCGGGATGCCCGCCCCCGACCGGGTCGGCCCAGCGCACCACCGTGCCGTCGGAGTAGGTCTGCACCACCTCGAAGGTCATCCGGTCGAGCTGCGGCAGCGGACCCATGGCCACCGAGAGCCGGGCCGGACCCGGCACCGCCGGCCCGGCCCCCCGGGTCCAGACCACCGCCGAGGTCACCGTGCTGACCGAGGGGGCGTGGATCCCGGCGACCGGCGCGTCCAGGTCGCGGGAGGTGATCAGGGGCGCCCAGCCGTCCACCGACAGCGGGTAGACCTCGCCGATCGGGGCGTCCGGCGGGAGCCTGAATTCGATCTTCTCGGTACGCGTGCCGGGCCGCTCCTCGGGCACCACGAACGTCAACTCCACCGCGTCGCCCTGCACCGCCTGGCCGGGGCTGGACGTCACCCCGTCCGCCCACGCCGCACCCGGCGCACCGAACACCGCGGCCACCGCAGCCGCCAGCACCAGTACGGTCCGGCCCCGCCGGGCACCATCGCGGGTCGTCGCCATCTTCCGCCCCCATCCGTCTCGCCGTGGCCGACACCGGCTCCGGCCACACCTGGTAGTTCGGACGGCGGGCCGAAAAGGTTCAACCGGGGCCTCCTTTCCCGGCGACCGGGCGGAACAGGGCGACCGATAGCATCGGATAGCCGGAACATCCGGCCTATCCGTGCCGTCTGCCGTTGAGGAGTCACCGTGTCCGCACCCCGTACCCCCGTCGTGGCCGACCCCGTCGTCGTCGCCGCCGGGACGACGGCGGCCGACGCGGTGGCCGCGGCCGGGCTGCCCGCCGCCGGCCCGAAGGCGGTCGTGGTGGTCCGCGACCCGCAGGGCCAGCTGCGTGACCTGGACTGGGCCCCCGCCGAGGAGACCACCGTCGAGCCGGTCAGCCTCGACTCGCCGGGCGGGCTCAACGTGCTGCGGCACTCCACCGCCCACGTGCTCGCCCAGGCCGTGCAGGACGTCTTCCCCGAGGCCAAGCTGGGCATCGGCCCGCCGATCGAGAACGGCTTCTACTACGACTTCGCCGTCGACAAGCCGTTCCAGCCGGACGACCTGGCCAAGCTCGAGAAGCGGATGCAGGAGATCATCAAGTCCGGCCAGCGGTTCCGCCGCCGCCGCTTCGCCAGCCTGGACGAGGCGAAGGCCGAGCTGGCCGCCGAGCCGTTCAAGCTCGAACTGATCGACGTCAAGGGCGAGGGGCTGGACACCAGCGAGGTGATGGAGGTGGGCGGCGGCGAGCTGACCATCTACGACAACCTCGCCGCCGCCGACGACAAGGTCTGCTGGTCGGACCTGTGCCGGGGCCCGCACCTGCCGCACACCCGGTTGATCGGCGCGTTCAAGCTGATGCGGTCGGCCGCCGCCTACTGGCGGGGCTCGGAGAAGAACCCGCAGCTCCAGCGGGTCTACGGCACCGCGTGGCCGACCCGCGACGAGCTGAAGGCGTACCTGAAGCTGCTGGAGGAGGCCGCCCGACGCGACCACCGCAAGCTCGGCGTCGACCTCGACCTGTTCAGCTTCCCCGACGAGCTGGGCTCCGGCCTGGCGGTCTTCCACCCCAAGGGCGGCATCATCCGCCGGGAGATGGAGAACTACTCCCGGATCAAGCACGAGCAGGCCGGTTACTCGTTCGTCAACACCCCGCACATCACCAAGGGCCACCTGTACGAGGTCTCCGGGCACCTCGACTGGTATGCCGACGGGATGTTCCCGCCCATGGAGGTGGAGGGGGCGAACTACTACCTCAAGCCGATGAACTGCCCGATGCACGACCTGATCTTCCGGTCCCGGGGCCGCTCCTACCGGGAGCTGCCGCTGCGGATGTTCGAGTTCGGCACGGTCTACCGGTACGAGAAGTCCGGCGTGGTGCACGGCCTGACCCGGGTCCGGGGCATGACCCAGGACGACGCGCACATCTTCTGCACCGAGGAGCAGATGGCCGGCGAGCTGAAGTCGCTGCTCGCCTTCGTGCTGGAGCTGCTGCGCGACTACGGCCTGGACGACTTCTACCTGGAGCTGTCCACCCGCAACCCGGACAAGTCGGTCGGCACCGACGAGAACTGGGAACGGGCCACCGAGGCGTTGCGCTCGGCCGCGCAGGAGTCGGGCCTGACCCTGGTGCCCGACCCGGGCGGCGCGGCGTTCTACGGGCCGAAGATCTCCGTGCAGGCCAAGGACGCCATCGGCCGGACCTGGCAGATGTCCACCATCCAGGTCGACTTCAACCTGCCCGAGCGGTTCGGCCTGGAATACCAGGCGGCCGACGGCAGCCGGCAGCGCCCGGTGATGATCCACCGGGCCCTGTTCGGCTCGATCGAACGGTTCTTCGGGGTGCTCACCGAGCACTACGCCGGGGCCTTCCCGGCCTGGCTGGCTCCGGTGCAGGTGGTCGGCATCCCGATCCGCGAGGACCACACCGAATACCTGCACGGCTTCGTCGCGGCACTGCGCGCCGAGGGCATCCGGGCCCAGGTCGACGCGGGGGACGACCGGATGCAGAAGAAGATCCGCACCGCGCAGCAGCAGAAGATTCCGTTCATGGTGATCGTCGGGGACGACGACGTGGCCGCCGGCACCGTCTCGTTCCGCTACCGCGACGGTTCGCAGCGCAACGGGGTGCCGGTCGCCGAGGCGGTCAGCCACGTGCTCGACGTGGTCTCCTCGCGCACCAACTCGGGGCCGTCCGCCGGAAGCTGACCCCGGCCCGCCACCGGCCGCGTACCCACGGCCGGTGGCGGTCGGCGCGGGAGATCGTAGGATCGGCGGTGTGACTGGGGCGGAGCGGCACCTCGACGGCGACACGGACCACGGCCTGGCGGACGGGCTCGACCGGCTCTGGACCCCGCACCGGATGACCTACATCTCCGGCGAGGACCGGCCCGAGGGTGGCTACGAGGAGCCCGCGGGCTGCCCGTTCTGCCTGGCCCCCGGGTTGCCGCCCGGCCGGAGCCTGGTGGTCGCCCGGGGCGCGCACGTCTTCGCGGTGCTCAACCTCTACCCGTACAACCCGGGGCACCTGTTGGTCTGCCCCTACCGGCACGTGGCCGACTACACCGCCCTCGACCAGGCCGAGACGGTGGAGTTGGCGGCGTTCACCCAGACCGCGATGCGGGTGGTCCGGCAGGTCAGCAGCGCGCACGGGTTCAACCTGGGCATGAACCAGGGCGGGGTGGCCGGTGCCGGCATCGCCGCCCACCTGCACCAGCACGTGGTGCCCCGGTGGGGTGGGGACATGAACTTCATGCCGGTGATCGGCCGGACGAAGGTGCTGCCGCAACTGCTCTTCGACACCCGCGAGCTGCTCGCCCGCGCCTGGCCGTCCTGACCGGCGGGCCGGGTCCGGCGCACCGGGCGTGACCGGCCCGCGCCGGGGCCGGTGGGCCGGTGGGCCGGTGCGGCGGCTCCTAGGATGTGATCATGGCGTTGCTGCACCGGGCGGAGATCCGCCCCACGAAACTCGCGCTCCTGGCCGCCTGGCTGCCCGGCCGGCGGTGGTATTCGGGGCCCGCCGACGGCGAGCCGGTCCTGGTGGGCGCCTACCGGTTCGACGACCCCGCCGGCGAGGTGGGCATCGAGACGATGCTGGTACGCGTCGACACCGGGCCGGTCCACCAGGTCCCGCTGACCTACCGGGGCGCACCGCTGGCCGACGCCGACGAGTGGCTGGTCGGCACCACCCACCACTCGGTGCTCGGCCCCCGCTGGGTCTACGACGCCTGCGGCGACCCGGTGTACGCCGCCGCCCTGGCCACCGCGATCCTCGCCGGCACCGGTCAGGCGCAGGAGCACTTCGAGACCGACGGCGTACGGGAGACCCGCGAGCCGTCCATGACGGTGGCCACCACCGGCAGCGGGGTCGCCCCCGTCGTCGGCGGGCTACGCCAGGTGCGCGACGGCGACCCGACCCACATCGGCACCGACACCGTCGACCTGGTCGTCGCCCGCCGGCTGCCCGGCGACGGATCGGTCGGCGGACTGCCCGACGACGGGCCGGCAGCCGCCACCCTGACCGGCCGCTGGCCGGGGCAGCCGACCCCGATGCCGCTGGCCCGCGTCCTGCCCCGCTGACCACCCGGCGGGGCCCCGGCACCACGGGGTGGGCCGGGCGGGTCGCCGTCGGCCGGTGTCCGCGCCGGCACCCGCCGTGCCGGTGGTGTCGCTTGTGGTCGATCGGGCACGATGCGTCAGCTTCGTCTCCCCGCGCGCTCCGAAGGTGACACGATGCGGCGATGGCAGTGACGACACGGATGTTGGGTCGCAGCGGCATCGAGGTCAGCGCCCTCGGCATGGGCTGCTGGGCGATCGGTGGCCCCTGGGCCGAGGGCACCCAGCCGCTGGGCTGGGGCGCAGTCGACGACGAGGAGTCGGTGCGGGCCGTCCGCCGCGCGCTCGACCTCGGCGTGACCCTTTTCGACACCGCCGACACCTACGGCGCGGGGCACGGTGAACGGGTCCTCGGGCGGGCGCTGGCCGGCCGCCGGGACGAGGCGGTGATCGCCACCAAGTGGGGGTACACCTTCGACGAGCGGTCCCGGCAGGCCACCGGCGAGGACGCCTCCCCGGCGTACCTGCGGCGGGCGGTCGTCGACTCGCTGCGCCGACTGGACACCGACCGGATCGACCTCTACCAACTGCACCTGGGCGACCTCCCGCTGCCCCGGGTCGAGGCGCTGGTCGACACCTGCGAGGAACTGGTCGCCGACGGCCTGGTCCGGGCGTACGGCTGGAGCACCGACCGGGCCGACCGGGCCGCCGGGTTCGCCCAGGTGGCCCCGCACGCCACCGCGATCCAGCACAGCCTGTCGGTGCTCCGGGACGCCCCGGTGATGCTGGCCGCCTGCGACAAGCACGACCTGGCCAGCGTCAACCGGGGCCCGCTCGGAATGGGGCTGCTCACCGGCAAGTACACCACCGGCTCGACGCTGCCCCGCGACGACGTCCGGGGGGTGGCCCCGGGCTGGCTGGAGTGGTTCCGCAGTGGTCGACCGGCGCCGGAGTGGCTGCGTCGGGTCACCGCCGTCCGGGGCGCGCTCACCGCCGACGGGCGGACCCTGGTCCAGGGCGCGCTGGGCTGGCTCTGGGCCCGCAGCGACCGGACGGTGCCGATCCCCGGCTGCCGTACCGTCGCCCAGGTCGAGGAGAACGCCGCCACGCTGCGCCTCGGTCCGCTCACCCCGGACCACTTCGCCGAGGTGGAACGGCAGCTCGCCGCCCTGCGGACGGCCGCACTCCGGGACGCCGACCGCCCCCACTGGCCGCTGCCCGCCGTCCCCGCCGCCCGCCCCTGACCAGCGTCCCCGGGCCTGCGCGCCGCATGGTCGGCGTGCGGGCCCGGGGCGACCGGCGCTAGGGACGGGCTGCCGTGAGCTGATCGGCCAGCGGGGTGGGCACCGGGTCGTAGTGGGCGAACTCGCGGCGGAAGGTGCCGGTGCCGGCGGTCAGGGCCCGCAACTCCACCGCATAGCGCAGCAGTTCCCGGGCAGGGACCTCGGCCCGGATCAGGGTGCGGCCCTCGGCGTCCGGGTCGGCCTCGGTGCCGAGCACCCGGCCCCGCCGGCCGGACAGGTCACCCAGCACCGCACCGACCGAGGAGTCGGCGACCCGGACCACCACCTCGTCCACCGGCTCCAGCAGCGTCGGACCGCCCCGCTCGGCGGCGTCGCGCAGGGCGAGCGCGCCGGCGGCCTGGAACGCGGCGTCGGAGGAGTCGACGCTGTGCGCCTTCCCGTCGACCAGGGTCACCCGCACGTCCACCACCGGCTGCCCGGCGATCAGCCCCTGCGCCAGCTGCGCCCGGACGCCCTTCTCCACCGACGGCACGTAGTGGTGCGGCACCGCACCGCCGACCACCCGGTCGACGAACTCGACGCCCGCACCCGGGGGCAGCGGCTCCACCTCGATGTCGCAGACGGCGTACTGGCCGTGCCCGCCGGACTGCTTCACGTGCCGGCCGTGCCCCGTGGCGGCCACCGCGAACGTCTCGCGCAGCGGCACCCGCACCGGCTCGGTGTCCAGCTCCACCCCGCCGGCGCGGAGCCGGTCGAGCACCACGTCGGCGTGTGCCTCACCCATGCACCAGAGCACCAGCTGGTGGGTCTGCGGATCACGCACCAGCCGCAGCGTCGGGTCGCCGACGATCGACCGGCCCAGGGTGCGGGCCAGGGCGTCCTCGTCGGCCCGGCTCCGGGCCACGACCGCCACCGGCAGCAGCGGCTCCGGCATCTCCCAGGGCGCGATCAGCAGCGGCTCCGCCTTCGCCGAGACGGTGTCGCCGGTCGCCGCGCTCTCCGCTCTGGTGATGACGCAGATGTCGCCCGCGACGCAGGCGGACACCTCCCGCAGGCTCGCCCCGAGCGGGCGGTAGACGTGCCCGACCCGCTCGTCGGCGTCGTGGTCCGGGTGGCCGCGCCCGGCCATCCCGTGCCCGGACACGTGCACCCTCTGATCGGGGCGCAGCGTGCCGGAGAAGACCCGGACCAGGCTGACCCGGCCGAGGTGCCGGTCGACGGTGGTCCGGACCACCTCGGCGACCAACGGGCCGTCCGGGTCGCAGCTCAGCGGCGGCCGGGGGGAGCCGTCCACCCCGGTGACCGCCGGCACCTGGTGCTCCAGCGGCGACGGGAAGGCCGACACCAGGCTGTCGAGCAGCACGTCCAGCCCGACGCCGGTGGCCGCGCAGACCGGCGTCACCGGGTGGAAGTGGCCCCGGGCGACCGCCTTCTCCAGGTCGGAGACCAGCACGTCGGTGTCGATCTCCTCGCCGTCGAGGTAGCGGTCCATCAGGGTCTCGTCCTCGCTCTCGGCGATGATCCCCTCGATCAGTTCGCCCCGGGACTCGGCGATGGCCGGCAGGTGCTGCGGGTCCGGCTCCCGGACGGCGGCGGGCAGCCCGGCCGAGTAGTCGTGGACCCGCCGGGTGATCAACGCGAGCAGCCCGGCGACCGACTCACCGTCGTCGCCGAGCATCGGCAGGTGCAGGGGGAGCACGTTGTCCCCGAAGACCCGCTGGCACAGCGCCACCGCCTCGTCGAAGTCGGCGCGCGGGTGGTCCAGCCGGGTGACCGCGACGGCGCGCGGGAGGTCGACGGCGGCGCACTCCTCCCACAGGGCGGCGGTGGCGGCGTCCATCCCGTCGACGGCGCCGACCACGAACAGCGCGGCGTCGGCGGCCCGCAGGCCGGCCCGCAGTTCGCCGATGAAGTCGCCGTACCCGGGGGTGTCCAGGAGGTTGACCTTCACCCCGGCGTGCACCAGCGGGGCGCAGGCGAGGCCGACCGAGCGCTGCTGGCGTACCGCGGCGGGGTCGTGGTCGCAGACGGTGGTGCCGGCGGCGACGGTGCCGGCCCGGTCGATCGTGCCGGTGGCCGCGAGCAGCGCCTCGACCAGGGTGGTCTTGCCGACGCCGGAGTGCCCGACGAGCACCACGTTGCGTACCTGGTCGGGCGCGGTGACCACCGGCGCGTCGCCGGTGGCACCCTTCTCCTGGTTCTTCTGCGCCATCGCGGCGCACCTCCCTCAGCCGGTGGTGGGTGGCGACCGCCGCGCGCGACGGGAAGCGGCCCCGTTCGGGTGCCGCGGCGATATCCTCCGGTGGCCCGGCTGCCGGCGAGCGGTCAACGGGCGAGGTGGTGAGCTGGCTCACCTTCCGCCCCGATCTCACACCCGCCGGAGGACCCGGCACAAGTCTCGTCGGGCGGGTCGGGCGACCGGCCGTACCGCCCGCCGCTGTCGGCCGTTATCGTGGGACCGCCATGGCGAAGATCTTCCAAGTGACGGCCCGCGCGGGGATGACCCGCGTCGTGGAGCCGGTCGCGCGCGGTCTGCTCCGCGCCGGCGTGTCCCCCAACGCGGTCACCGTGACCGGCACCGTCGGCGTGCTCGTCGGCGCGCTCGGTTTCGGCGCCCGCGGTCAACTGGTCGCCGGAGCGCTGATCGTGACGTTCTTCGCGCTGACCGACATGCTCGACGGGACGATGGCCCGGATGAGTGGCGGCTCGACCCGGTTCGGCGCGTTCCTCGACTCGTCGATGGACCGGGTCGCCGACAGCGCGGTCTTCGGGGCGGTCGCCTACTGGCTGGCCACCGAGGGCAACCACTCCGGGGTGGCCGCCGCGTTGATCTGCCTGGCCGCCGGCGGGCTGGTCTCCTACGTCAAGGCCCGCGCCGAGGGGCTGGGGATGACCGGCAACGTGGGCGTCGCCGAGCGCACCGAGCGACTGCTGATCGTCGGCGTCGGTGGGCTGCTCACCGGGCTCGGTGTCGGGCCCGCCCTGGAGATCGCCCTCTGGCTGCTCGCCGCCGTGTCGATCTTCACGGTCGGGCAGCGGGTGGCCCACGTGTACCGCCAGGCACAGCTGGTCGGCCGGGAGTGAATCTCACCGAACTCGGCTACGTCGCCGGCTGGCGGCTGGTCCGCGCGTTGCCCCGGCCCGTGGCCGCCGCCGCCTTCCGGGCGGGTGCCGACCGCGCCCACCGCACCCGCGGCAAGAGTGCCACCCGTCTGCGCGCCAACCTGCGCCGGGTGGTCGGCCCCGACCTGCCCGAGGCGGAGCTGGACGCACTGGTCAAGCAGAGTCTGCGGTCGTACGCCAGGTACTGGCTGGAGGCGTTCCGGCTGCCCTCGCTGAGCCGCCAGCAGATCCTCGACGGGTTCGACCTGGGCGGGTCGGACATGCTCGTCGCCGACGTGGCGGCCGGCCGGGGCGCGGTGGTGGCGTTGCCGCACGCCGGCAACTGGGACGCCGCCGGCGCCTGGGTGGCCGCCAGCGGCCTGCCGATCACCACGGTCGCCGAACGGCTCCAGTCGGAGGGCATCTACAAGCGGTTCCTCGCCTTCCGTCAGAGGCTCGGCATGGAGATCCTGCCCACCCACGGCGGTGCCCGGCCCGCCTTCGACGTGCTGGTGGAGCGGCTGGGCGCGGGCACTGTGGTGCCGCTGCTGGCCGACCGGGACCTGTCCGCCCGGGGCATCGAGGTGGACTTCTTCGGCGGCCGGACCCGGATGCCGGCCGGGCCCGCCCTGCTGGCCATCCGCACCGGCGCCCCGCTCTACGTTGCCTCGCTGTGGTACGAACCGGAGATGCCACGCGCGCAGTTGGAGGGCCCGTTGCCGGTGCCCGAACCGGACAGCGCACCGTTGGACGAACGGGTCCGGGTGCTGACCCAGCGGATTGCCGACTGTCTGGCGACGGGCATCGCCCGTCATCCGCAAGACTGGCATATGGTGCAGCGGATGTGGCTGGACCAGCGGGGCTCCACCGACGGCGGGCCCACCGCGCCGCCACCCCCGGCCAGCGCCGGATCGGTCTGAGGGAGGGGGCGCCAGTGCGGATCGGCATCGTGTGCCCGTACTCCTTCGACGTCCCGGGCGGGGTGCAGAACCACGTCATGGACCTGGCCGAGGCGCTGCTCGGGCTGGGGCACGAGGTGAGCGTGCTGGCTCCCGCCGACGAGGAGTCGACACTGCCGCCGTACGTGGTCGCCGCCGGCCGGACGGTGCCGCTGCCGTACAACGGTTCGGTGGCCCGGATCGCCTTCGGGCCCTTCTACACGAACCGGGTGCGGCGCTGGATCACCCGGGGCGACTTCGACGTGCTGCACGTGCACGAGCCGCTGATCCCGAGCCTGTCGATGATGGCGGTGCTGTCGGCCCGGGGCCCGGTGGTGGCGACCTTCCACACCGCGCTGACCCGGTCCCGGATGCTGGCCGCCGCGCAGGGCGTCCTGCAGATCCTGCTGGAGCGGATCACCGCCCGGATCGCGGTCAGCGCGTTGGCCCGCAAGGTGCAGGTCGAGCACCTGGACGGTGGGGCGGTGGAGATCCCCAACGGGGTGGCGGTGGCGAAGTTCGCCGGGGTCGCGCCGCTGCCCGGCTGGCCGGGGGAGTGCACCACCGGCAGCGGCGGGACGCTGGGCTTCCTCGGCCGGTTCACCGAGGCCCGCAAGGGGTTCCCGATCCTGCGGGACGCCTTCGTCGCGCTGGCCCCGCACCGGCCCGGGTTACGGCTGCTGGTGGCCGGGCCGGGCGACCCGGACGACCTGTTCGGGCGGTTCCCGGCGGAGCTGCGCGACCGGGTGACGTTCCTCGGCCTGGTCTCCGAGGTCGACAAGGCCCGGATGCTGCGCAGCGTCGACCTCTACGTCGCCCCGAACACCGGCGGCGAGTCGTTCGGCATGATCCTCACCGAGGCGCTGGCGGCGGGTGCCACCGTGGTCGCCAGCGACCTGGACGCGTTCCGGCGGGTGCTCGACGGCGGGCGGGCCGGCCGGCTCTTCCCGACCGGTGATCCGGCCGGCCTGCGGACCGTCCTGGCCGAGCTGCTCGACGACCCGGCGCAGCGGGCCGCGTTGACCGCCTGCGGCGACCAGGTGGTGGCCCACTACGACTGGCCGGTGGTGGCCCGCCGGGTGGTGGAGGTCTACGCGGCGGCCATCGAGGCCACCGACGGTCGGGTCATCGACCAGGAGTGGGCGGGGCTGGGTGGTCCGAGGTGACCCCGACGATGCCGCAGCTGTGGGCGGTGTCGGTCGCCGCAGTCGTCGCCGCCCTGGTCGTCGTCTACCTGGTCTGGACGGCCGGCCGGGTCGAGCGGTTGCAGACCCGGGCGGAGTCGGCGGCCCGCGCGCTCGACGCCCATCTGCTGCGCCGGGCCGCCGCTGCCGCGGTGCTGGCCGAGAAACACTACGGCGTGGAGCTGTACGCGGCGGCGCGGATCGCCCTGGACGCCGTCCCCGAGGAGCGCGAGGCGGCCGAGAACGACCTCACCCGGCAGTTGCGGGCGGTCCGGCTGGACCCGGCGGATTCCGCCTGCGGGGCGGTGATCGCGGCGAGTCGGCGGCTGGCCCTGTCCCGGCAGGTGCACACCGACCTGGTCCGGGACGCGCGCACCGCGCGGAGCCGTCCGCTGGTGCGGCTGTGCAGGATGGGCCGCCGCCACCCCTGGCCGCGGTACTTCGACATCGACGACCCCACCCTGGCCCTCCCCGCCGACGTCCCGACGGGCTGACCGGGCTACCGACCGGCTGACCGGGCTACCGACCCGGCTGACCGGGCTACCGACCCGGCTGCGGCCCGGCGGCGTGCGGCCCGGGTCGCGGTGGCGGGCGGGGCCGGGCTGCCGGGGCGGGCGCGGGCCGGGGTGGTGCGGCCCGGGGTGACGGGGGCCACAGGGCAGGCCACCGTGGGGCCGATTGGCTGTCGGAGCGGCCTCCGGGGCGTCATAGCATCAGCCGGAGTCAGCCCCTGAGCACGTCCGAGGAGTGATGGACCATGCCCGAAACGACCTCCCCGAACGCCGATGCCGCCCAGTCCCGGGGCACCGCCCGGGTGAAGCGCGGCATGGCCGAGATGCTCAAGGGTGGTGTGATCATGGACGTGGTCACCGCCGAGCAGGCCAGGATCGCCGAGGACGCCGGTGCGGTCGCCGTCATGGCGCTGGAGCGGGTGCCGGCGGACATCCGGGCCCAGGGTGGCGTGTCCCGGATGAGCGACCCGGACATGATCGACGGCATCATCGCGGCCGTCTCCATCCCGGTGATGGCCAAGGCCCGGATCGGTCACTTCGTCGAGGCGCAGGTGCTCCAGTCCCTCGGCGTCGACTACGTCGACGAGTCCGAGGTGCTGACCCCGGCCGACTACGCCAATCACATCGACAAGTGGGCGTTCACCGTCCCCTTCGTCTGTGGCGCGACCAACCTGGGTGAGGCGTTGCGCCGGATCACCGAGGGCGCTGCCATGATCCGCTCCAAGGGCGAGGCGGGCACCGGCGACGTCTCCAACGCCACCATGCACATGCGGAAGATCCGTCAGGAGATCGCCCGGCTCAGCTCCCTGCCGGCCGACGAGCTGTTCGTCGCGGCCAAGGAGTTGCAGGCCCCGTACGACCTGGTCAAGGAGGTTGCCGAGACGGGCCGGCTGCCGGTGGTGCTGTTCACCGCCGGGGGCATCGCCACCCCGGCCGACGCGGCGATGATGATGCAGCTCGGCGCGGAGGGGGTCTTCGTCGGCTCCGGCATCTTCAAGTCCGGCAACCCTGCCCAGCGGGCCGCCGCGATCGTCAAGGCCACCACCTTCCACGACGACCCGGACGTGCTGGCCAAGGTGTCCCGGGGCCTGGGCGAGGCGATGGTCGGCATCAACGTCGACGAGATCCCCCAGCCGCACCGGCTGGCCGAGCGCGGTTGGTGATCCCGGGGTCGCTGCCGCCGGGGCGGGAGGAGGGGACGTGGGTGGACCGGTGATCGGGGTGCTCGCGCTGCAGGGGGACGTCCGCGAGCATGTCGCCGCCCTGACCGGGGTCGGCGCGGACGCCCGTACGGTGCGTCGACCGGCCGAGCTGGACGTGGTCGACGGGCTGGTCATCCCGGGCGGGGAGTCCACCACCATGAGCAAGCTCGTGGACATCTTCGCGCTGCGCGCGCCGATCGACAAGCGGATCGCCGACGGGATGCCGGTCTACGGGTCCTGCGCCGGGATGATCATGTTGGCCACCGAGGTGCTGGACGGCCGCCCCGACCAGCAGGGCTTCGCCGGCATCGCGATGACCGTGCGACGTAACGCGTTCGGTCGGCAGGTCGACTCGTTCGAGGCCCCGGTGGAGATCACCGGGGTCGACGGCGGGCCGTTCCACGCCGTGTTCATCCGCGCCCCCTGGGTCGAGCGGGTCGACGCCGGTGTCGAGGTGTTGGGCCGGGTCACCGGTGGCCCGGCCGTCGATCGGATCGTCGCCGTCCGTCGGGGCAACCTGCTGGCGACCTCCTTCCATCCGGAGCTGACCGGCGACCTGCGCCTGCACCGCTACTTCGCCGACCTGGTCGAAGCCGCCCGCTGAGTCCGTACCGGGCGGGTTCCGCCTCCCCGGCAAAACGGGTCATTGGTGACGATTCCCCGGCGGGTCGGTGGTGGTGCCGCGCCGGGTGTGACGGCGGGGTGGGTGCTCTCGGTAGGATTGCCGCGGTTCGGCGCGGGCACTGCCCGTCGCAGCCCTCCAGCGCGGCCGGTCCTGGCCCGGAGCCGGCGCGGCCAGCCGACGTGAGGCGTGAGTCAACAGACGGAGGTACGAGATGTCCGGCCACTCAAAATGGGCGACCACCAAGCACAAGAAGGCCGTCATCGACGCCAAGCGCGGCAAGATGTTCGCCAAGCTGATCAAGAACGTCGAGGTCGCGGCCCGGACCGGCGGCGGCGACCCGGCCGGCAACCCGACCCTCTTCGACGCCATCCAGAAGGCCAAGAAGAGCTCGGTCCCGAACGACAACATCGACCGCGCGGTCAAGCGCGGCTCCGGCCTGGAGGCCGGCGGCGCCGACTGGCAGACCATCATGTACGAGGGTTACGGCCCGAGCGGTGTGGCGATGCTGATCGAGTGCCTGACCGACAACCGCAACCGGGCCGCCACCGAGGTCCGCACGGCGTTGACCCGCAACGGCGGCTCGCTCGCCGACGCCGGCTCGGTGTCCTACATGTTCTCCCGCAAGGGCGTGGTGATCGTCCCCAAGGCCGACACCACCGAGGACGACGTGATGATGGCGGTGCTCGACGCCGGCGCCGAGGAGGTCAACGACCTCGGTGAGGCCTACGAGGTGGTCTCCGAGCCGACCGACCTGATCGCGGTCCGCACCGCGCTGCAGGAGTCCGGGATCGAGTACGAGTCGGCCGAGTCGGCCCTGATCCCCAGCGTCAACGTGCCGCTGGACGAGGACGGCGCGCGCAAGATCTTCAAGCTGATCGACGTCCTGGAGGACTGCGACGACGTGCAGAACGTCTACGCGAACTTCGACGTCTCCGACGACGTTCTGGCGGCGGTGGACGCCTGACGGCCGTGCCGGCACACCGGTTCCCGCCGGGCGACGTGGTCGTCCGGCGGGAGATCCTGCGTGGTGAGGTCTGGTTCGGCTGCCCCACCATCTGCGTGGCGGACACCGGCGAGCTGCTGGCGCTCTATCTGCCGCCGGGTGCCGAGTTCGGCTTCCCGGAGCGTGGCGTCTTTCCGTGCGGCCGGCACCCGTGGCAGACGGCGGGGCACACCGGGTGGTCCGGACACGGCAAGCTGATGCTGCAACGCCCCGGCGAGGCGCACTCGGTCGACGTCTTCTGGGCCGGGCCGGACCGCACCTTCGCCGGCTGGTACTTCAACCTCCAGGACCCGCTGCGGCGTACCCCGATCGGGGTGGACACCCTCGACCACGAGCTGGACCTGTGGTGGGCGGCCGACGCCGACCGGTACGTCTTCAAGGATGTGGACCTGTTCGCCCAGCGCCTCGTCGAGGGGCGCTACCCGGGCATGGCGGAGGCGATCCGGGCCGAGGGGGACCGGATCGCCGCGCTGCTCGACGCGGGGCAGCGGTGGTGGGACGCGGGCTGGGCGCACTGGCGGCCGGATCCGTCCTGGCCGGTGCCCCGCCTGCCGGCCGGCTGGGACGCGCTGCCCTGCTGACCTGCCGCCGTGGCGCCGGCCGGCCGGTCGCGGTGGTGATCGAACTGACCGGTCCCGGTCCGACGCCCCCGTGAGCGCCGGACCGGGACCGGGGTTCAGGCGTCGACCCGGGTGGCGGAGCGACGCGCCTTCACCACGCTCTCGACGAAATCCCAGAGCGTGATCGCCGCGACGACCACGACCGTGACCCGGCTGGCGACGCCCAGCCCGTCGCCGTCACGCAGCCAGCCGAACCGGTCGACCAGGTCCGGGTTGAGCAGGCGGTCGGTGAGCACCAGCCAGATCAGCGGCACGGCGAAGGCCAGGTCGAGCAGGGCGTTGACCGCGACGAGCGACCAGGTCCACCGCCCGGTGCGGTACTTGACCACCTCCAGCACCAGACCGGCCAGCAGGACGGCGGCCAGCACCGGCAGCCAGGACGTCCAGAGCGCGGGGTCGAGCAGCGGGATGCGCTCGCCATCGGTGTCCCGGACCCAGGACCGGAAGTGCTGCCAGGGCAGGAAGGCCAGGGTGAGCAGCACCATCGCCACCGAGGCGCAGGTGTCGGGGAGTCGGATGTCGCGTTCCACCGGTGTCTCCGGCAGTTTGTCGACGTCCCACTCGGGCAGCGTGAGCGAGGTGTTGGTGCGTTCCAGGATCGCGAAGCTCAGGGTCACCCAGAAGGTGATCTGCACGGCCGTCTGGAAGGCCACGCTGATGCCCGATCCGATGGCCCCGCCCGGGTTGTCGCCGACGGTCGCCTGGACCACTCCGACGATCACGCCGACCGCGCCGGGGATGGTGGTCAGCAGCCGGCGGAGCACCTGTTGCCAGACCAGGTAGTAGGTGGGGCCGATGAGCTGGAGCCGGCGGTCGGCGTACCGGGCGGCCAGGCGTTCCGGGTGGCCCAGCTCGGTGAGCACCTCGCGTTCGGCGGTGGCGCTGTCCTGTCCGCCGCCGACCCGGTCGTCGATCATGTCCTCGATGGCGGCCCGCAGCTCGGTGGCGATCTCCTCCCGCCGGGGTGCCGGCACCGCCCGCAGGGTGGCTGCGAGGTAGCGGTCGGTCAGGGTGCTCATCGGTCGGCTCCTTCGATCAGCCCGGTCACGGAGGTCTGTACGGCGGCGAGGTCGTCGAGCAGGCGGGCCAGGACCGTCTCCCCGTCGGCGCTGGTGCGGTAGAACTTGCGCGGCCGGCTCTCCTCGGTGTTCCACTCGCTGGTCAGCAGCCCCTGCTCCTCCAGTCGTCGGAGCAGGGGATAGAGGGTGTTGGCGTCGACCGGGAAGCCGTGCCCGGCGAGGCGTTGCAGCAGTGCGTAGCCGTAGCCGGGCTGGCGCAGGGCCAGCAGGCTGGCCACCACCACCGTGCCGCGACGCAGCTCCTGGAGATGGGTCCGCAGGACCTCCTCGCTGATCATGTCTCACACCATACTGTGTGCCACACACTAATGTCGAGCGAGACAGCAATGTGGGTAGCGCCACCATGCGGACCGGGGCGTCGGGGAGCACCCCGACGCCCCGGCCCGGACCGGCGGTCAGCAGGAGCGGCCCTGCCGGAAGGTCCGCTCGACGTGGTCGGCCGGCCCGACCTGGAAGTAGCCCACGCCCGGCCGGATCGGGTGGCCGGTGAACAGCTCGACCCGGCTGCCGAACCGCACCAGGTAGGCGGTGGCGTCCCCGGCGTCGTTGTGGATCAGGGCACCCCGCGAGCCGTAGATCTGCGCCAGTTCGGCGAAGGACATGCCCACCGACGCCCCGGCCGGTGAGCGGGGCGGGGCGCCGGCGGTGCCCACCTCGACCAACCGGCCGTCCCGGAAGGCCACCAGGATCACCCCGGCCCACTCGCCGGTGACCCCGGCCTGGACCACGCCGTCGCAGTCGACGACCGACCAGTCGATCAGCCCGGCCGAGGTGAGCCGGGTCAGCGACGCCCCGATCCGGAACGGCCCCGCCCCCCGGACGCTGAGCAGATCGGTGCTGCCGGCCGTACGGCCCGGCCGAAGGTCCACGGTGGAGCCGGACCGGACGCCGGGGTCGGAGCCCGGCCCGGCGGCCCCGGCCGGGCCGGCCGGGACGAGGGCGGCGAGGGCCAGCGCGCCGGTGAGCAGGATGGTGGGAAGACGATGCATGACGGCACTCCTTCGGTGGTACGGGTCTGTCGTTCTGTTGGTCTCCGCCCGGCCGCAATCCGTTCGTCGGCTTCCCGACTGCTCCCGGGTCTGACGGACGCCGGCACCCGTCGATGCCGGTTACCGTGCGGTGGGGGTGGGGCGATGAGCACTCCGGCGTGGATCGGGTCCTACCGGATCGAGCGGTTGCTCGGCGCGGGCTCCTTCGCGACCGTCTGGCTCGGCCACGACCCGGTCCTCGACTCCCGGGTGGCGATCAAGGTGCTGGCCGAGAACTGGAGCCACGACCTGCGGGTCCGGGAACGCTTCCGGGACGAGGCCCGGCTGCTGCGGCGACTCGACCACCCGCGGCTGGTCCGGGTGCACGCGGTCGGCGAACTCCCCGACGGCCGGCCGTACGCGGTGCTGGCCCTCGCCGACGGCGGCAGCCTGCGGGACCGGCTGGCCGCCGGGCCGCTGCCGGTGCCGGTGGCCCTGGCGTTGCTCGACGAGATCGCGGCCGGGGTGGCCGTGCTGCACCGGCAGCGGGTGGTGCACCGCGACCTCACCCCGGGCAACGTGCTCTTCGCCTCGACCGCCGAGGGCGAACGGGTGGTCATCGCCGATCTGGGCCTGGCCAAGGCGCTCGCCGCCGCGTCCGGGCTGACCGCCCGTGCCGGCACCCCGGGCTACATGGCTCCCGAGCAGGACGACCCGTTGGCCGTGGTGGACACCCACAGCGACGTGTTCGGGCTGGGTCGGCTCGGCCTGCGGTTGTTGGGCGGCCCCGACCAGCGTGCGGCGGGGGTGCCCGGACCGGTGGCGGCGGTGCTGCGTCGGGCCACCGCTCCCCGCCCCCGCGACCGCTACCCCGACGCGGACGCCTTCCGGGCGGCGCTGCGCCGGGCCACCCGCCGGCCCGGCGACCCGGGCCCGGCGGGAGCGCCGCCACCGGGGACCCGGTCCGCCGACAACGGTCCCCGCCCCGACCGGGTCGGCCGCGCCGTTCACCGTGACCGCGCCGACCACGCCGGTCGGGCGGATCGGCTGGTGGCGGGGCCGTCGGGGTTCCGGCGGGGGCGGCCCGCCGGCTCCGCCTGGTCGGGGCCGCTGCCCTGGCGCTCGTCGCGGTGGGGGTGACCGCCGGCGACGCGGGCGCCCCGCGCCCGGTCCCGGACGGGGGCGCAGCGGGCCGGTGAGCGTCACCCTGCCGGCGGGCTGGCGGGCCGCCGGGACGGGCTGGGCCGGTCGGTACGACGCGCGGGGGCGGCTCGAACCGGCGCTGGTCGTCTCGCCCGACCCCGGCCGGTGGGCGATCGACCCGACGGTGCCCGGGGCCTTCGTCGGGCTCTCGGCCGGCCTGGCCCGGCGGACCACCCCGGCGGACTTCGTCGCGCAACGCCCGCACGCCGACTGCGTGGCGGTGCCCGTGCGTCGTACCCGACTGGCCGGCGTGGAGTGGGTGGTCGCCGGGTTCAGCTGCCCCGCGGGGCGTCCGGTGCTGGTCGAGGCGGCGGCCCGCGCCGGCCGGGACGGCCTGCTCTATGCGCAGATCGTCCCGCCTCCGGGCAGCGGGCCGGACTTCGTCGACACGCTGCTGGCCGGGGTGCGGATACGCCCGGCCGACGGCTAGGCCACCACCACCACCGTGACCGGATATGTCTTGCCGCCGTGCGGGATGGTCACCTGCACCGTGCCGGGGTGGACGAAGCGGATGTCCACCACCCCCGCCTCGTAGTGGCTGGAGACCAGGTCCTTCCGGTCCACTTCGACCTCGCCGGGCCCGATCCCCTGGATGCGGAGCACCCCGCCGACGCTCAGGCAGAGCGACTTCAACAGGGCCAACTCGGTGTCGGCGACCACCAGGTCGTAGCGGACCGGGCCGAGACATGCCTGCGGCCGGGGGCTCGTCGACGGCGGGCGGGTGCTGCCGGTCGGGGTCCGACGCGGCGGCGCGGGGGTGTGCCGGGCCGACGGCGTGCTGACGGTGCCGACGACCGGCCCGGCCGAGGTGGGTGCCGCCGTGGTCGGGGCGGTCGGGGCGGTCGGGGTCGTGGGGGCGACCGTCGGGGTCGGCGACCGGACCGGGAGCGGAGCGACCGGGGTCGGTCCGCAGGCCGTCACGGGTACGAGCACCAGCAGGATGATCAGTCGCCGGCCCGGCCGGGGGCGCTCACTCACCGGACAGCCGTTGCCGGACCTGCCGGCGGGCCAGGTGGACCCGGGACTTCACGGTGCCCTCCGGCACGTCGAGCAGGGTGGCGATCTCCCGGTAGGGCAGGCCGAGCACGTCGCGCAGGGTCAGCGCCTCGGCGGCCTCGGGGCGGACCGCGTCCAACGCGTCGAGCAGGTCGAGCCGGGTGCCGGCGACCACGCTGGTGCGCCGGGGGTCGGGTGGGTCGGGCAGCGGCACCCCGCCGGCCTCGACCTGCCAGCGTCGACGCAGCGCCCGGTAGGTCGAGCGGGCCCGGTTGGCGGTGAGCTGGTAGAGCCAGGTGTGGAACGACGACCGGCCCTCGAACCGGCCGATGCCCCGGGCCACCGCGAGCAGGGCGTCCTGGCAGGCCTCCTCGGCGTCCTCGCGGTGCGGTAGCAGCCGGCCGCAGAGCCGCAGCACCTCGGGGCGCACCGCTGTCAGCAGCGCGTCGAGCGCACCCGGCTCGCCCCGGGCGGCGGCGCCGGCCAGGTCCTCTATGTCGTTCGCGAGGAGCATTACCGGGCTCCCTGTCCGCCGTGATGTGGTGCCGTAGAGGCTATGCCGCGGGACCGGACGGCGGGTTCCCGAGTCGGCCAGCCGACCGACGTGGCCGACCGACGGGCCGCCGGGCGGGTCGCCCACCCGCTACCGTCCGAGTTTCATGTCACACCGTGCAAGTTTGCAGTGCCTGCATCTTTGTTCCTAGGCTCCGGGGCGTGACCATCGACGAGGGGCTCGGGCGGCGGGACCGCAAGAAGCGGCAGACCCGCGCCGCGTTGGCCGCCGCCGCGCTGCGCCTGGTCGCCGAGCGGGGGTTGGACCAGGTCACGGTCGAGGAGATCAGCGAGGCGGCGGACGTCTCCGCGCGGACCTTCTTCAACTACTTCGCCACCAAGGACGACGCCCTGACCGGCGACACCGAGGGGGACCGGGAACGGGTGCTGCGGGCGCTGGACACCGTGCCGGCGCAGGTGCCGGCACTGTGGGCGATCCGGTTGGCCCTGGCCGGGGTGATCGACGAGGTGGAGGGCGATGCGGCGTTGTGGCTGCTGCGGATGCAGGTGGTGATGCAGCACCCGGTGCTGCTGGCCCGGCTGGTCTCCGGCAACGCGGCGACCGAACAGGCCATGGTCGAGGCGCTCGCGGCGCGTACCGGCCACTCGTGCGACGACGGCTATCCGGCCCTCGTGGTGGCGGTCACCGGCGCCGCGTTGCGGACCGCCATGGTCCGCTGGGCCACCGGCGGTGGATCCCGCCCCCTGGCCGAACTGCTCGACGAGGCGTTCGCCGCCGTCGCCGCCGGGCTGCCCGACCCCCGTACCGGCGGGGTCGTCGACCCCACCACCGACCCGCCCGGCGCGACCGCGTCGGGCGGGCAGCGCACACCTGTGAGGAAACGTCCATGACCGCAACTGCCGCACCGACCGGTCCGCCCGGGGCGGGTGCCGGCCGAATGTCCCACCGGGAGGTCCTCCAGGCCCTCTCCGGCCTGATGGTGGGCATGTTCGTGGCGATCCTCGCCTCGACGGTGGTGGCGAACGCGCTGCCGCGCATCATCGCCGAGCTCAACGGCAGCCAGACCGTCTACACCTGGATCGTCACCACCGAGCTGCTGGCGATGACCGCCACCGTCCCGCTCTGGGGCAAGATGGCCGACCTCTACAGCAAGAAGCTGCTCATCCAGCTCTCGCTCGGCCTGTTCGTGGTCGGCTCGCTGATCGCCGGGCTCGCCCGCACCGTGGAGCTCCTGCTGGTCAGCCGGGTCGTGCAGGGCATCGGCGCCGGCGGGATGACCGCCCTGGCGCTGATCGTGATGGCGGCCATGATCCCGCCCCGTGAGCTGGGCCGGTACGCCGGCACCTTCGGCGCGGTGTTCGGCGTCGGCACCATCGCCGGCCCACTGATCGGCGGGGTCCTGGTCGACACCTCCTGGCTGGGTTGGCGCTGGTGCTTCCTGATCGGCGTGCCGTTCAGCCTGCTCTCGATCGCCCTGCTGCAACGCACCCTGCACCTGCCGGAGGTCCGTCGCAAGGCGCGGATCGACTGGTGGGGCGCGGTGCTGATCACCGCAGGCGTGTCCACCCTGCTGGTCTGGTCCTCGCTGGCCGGGCACCGGTTCGCCTGGGCCTCGGGCTGGACCGCGCTGATGGTCGTCGGCGGGCTGGCGCTGCTGGCCCTGGCGGTGTGGGTCGAGTCGAGGGTCCCCGAGCCGATCATCCCGTTGCGGATCTTCCGCAGCCGTACCGTCACGCTGACCACGGTCGCCAGCGTGCTGGTCGGGGTGGCCCTCTTCGGCGGCACGGTCTTCCTGTCGCAGTACTTCCAGACCTCGCTCGGCAAGTCGCCGACCGTCGCCGGTCTGATGAGCCTGCCGATGATCCTCGGCCTGCTGGTCTCCTCCACCGTCGCCGGCCAGCTCATCACCCGGTACGGCCGGTGGAAGGCCTACCTGGTGGCCGGGGCGGCCGTGATGACCGTCGGCATGCTGCTGCTGAGCACCATCGACGCGGACACCGGCGTGCCGCTGCTCTCGCTCTACATGGCGGTGCTCGGCACCGGCGTGGGCATGCTCATGCAGAACCTGGTCCTCGCCGCACAGAACGACGTGCCCGCCCACGAGTTGGGCGCGGCCACCTCGGTGCTGACCTTCTTCCGCAGCATGGGCGGCGCGATCGGGGTCAGCGTTCTCGGCGCGGTGCTGGCCAACCGGGTCACCGGGCTGCTGACCGAGCGGCTCGGCCCGGCCGCCGGTGCCACCGGCGGCGGCACCACCGAGGTGCCCGACCTCTCCGCGCTGCCCGCCCCGGTCCTGGCGGTCGTGCGGGACGCGTACGCCACCGCCACCTCGGAGCTGTTCCTCATCGGCGCCCCGATCGCCTTCCTCGCCCTGGTCGCCGTCGTCTTCATCCGGGAGAAGCCGCTGCACGAGGTCAGCGGCGACGAGCGCGCCGAGCAGGAGGCGGCGGCCCTGACCGCGATGCACTGATGTCGACACGACGGTCCCGGGCACGGCCTCCGGTCCGGGACCGTCGTCGTCGACCAGCGGGGGACCATCGGGTCCGGGGAGCCACCCGTAGTCGATCGTGACTGAACTCGACAGCCCCGTGCTGCGGTGTCGTCGGGAGTGGATCTCCGGTGCCGGGGACTAGGTGGTTTCTACCGATGCGAGCCCGATGAGCACCTTGGCAGGATCGGCTCCATGAGCGAATCAGCGAACGACAAGAAGTCCGGTAGGAGGAGGTGGATGTCGCTGGGTGTTCGAGCCAGGACGGCCCTCGCGGTGCTGGTGGCCGGCGTGCTGCTCGCCCCGGCGGTGCCGGCGACGGCAGCGCCACCGGCCGAAGGGCCGCCGACAGTAGGGGCGGCGGCGGGGCCCGCCCGGTCGACACTGGTCAGCCCCTGCCAGTTGCCCACGCCGGTGACCGGGTGGCAGCACGAGGGACCAACCAACTACGCCACCTGGCTGCCGCCGAGCGGCACCGTCCGGGGCATCGTGCTGTTCGTGGACTTCACCAACGCGGCCCCGGTCAGCGGGGAGCGGGCCGGCCGGACCAGCACGTTCGGCGCCGCCCCGAACGTCTTCACCCAGGCCTCGTACGGTGCGCTGAACCTCCAGTTGACCTTCGACACCACGTGGCGGCACATCCCGCAGACCCACGGCAGCTTCGCCGGCTACCAATCGAACTTCTTCACCCAGCGGTCGTACCTGGCCGCCGCGGTGGCCGCCGCGGACTCCGCGATCGACTTCAGCCTCTACCAGATCGTCTACGTGGTGCCGCCGAAGTCCGCGACGACCTTCGACATATCGCCGGCCTGGGTCGTGGCCCCCGGTGACGGAGTGACCGCCGACGGGGCCGAACTGCGCCATGCCGTCACCTTCGGTCAGGACGTCGACTACTGGGGCTACAAGATCCTCAACCACGAGACCGGGCACCTCTTCGGGCTGCCGGACCTCTACTCGTACAACTCGGCCGACAGCATCCACCGGGCGGTGGGCGGCTGGGACCTGATGGGCCTCATCTCCGCCCGGGCTCCCGACCTGTTCGCCTGGCACAAGTGGAAGGCGGGCTGGCTCACCGACTCCCAGATCGACTGCCGGACCACGACGGGGAGCGCGTCGGCGGTCCTGACCCCCCTGGGTACGACCGGTGGCACCAAGGCGGTGGTCGTCCACACCGGCGGGAACACCGCCGTGGTGGTGGAGAACCGGCAGATCAGCGGGCTCGACGTGGCGTCGGGTTGCTTCCAGCCCGGAGTGCTGGTCTACCGGGTGACCACCTCGGTGTTCAGCGGGGGTGCCTCGCCCGGCGGGAGCGTTCCCCCCATCGGCGGGCCCTTCCCGGTCGAGGTGGTCGACCGTACCCCCGGCTCGGATGTCACCACTTGTAGCACGGACGAGAAGGCGCTGGTCAACGCCACCCTCACCGCGATCGGCCACACCGTCACCTACGGCGGGGTGACCGTGCAGCTGACCGCCACCCCCGGGAACAACCGTGAGGTCTCCGTCACCGTCGTCTGATCCGCGGGCGACGCCGGTGGGCGTCGTGGGGGTGCCCCCGCCCGACCGGGCGGGGGCACCCCTGTCCGCGTCGGCGGCGGGCTTTGCGGGGCCGCGCGGTGACTGTCGGTGTACGGCGTGCGGGACCGCACGACCTCCGCGCGGAGGTCTCCGCGCGGCGGGTTCAGTGGCTTCCCCGGGCGGCGCTATCGTGGACCGGCCTGATCTCGTGACCCATGATCCGATCCGGGGGGACGCCACGCATGGGCGATTCGTTCGCGCATCTGCACGTGCACACCGAGTACTCGATGCTCGACGGGGCGGCCCGGCTGAAGGACCTCTTCGCCGAGGCCAACCGGCTGGGGATGCCGGCGGTGGCGATCACCGACCACGGCAACATGCACGGCGCGAACGACTTCTACAAGTCTGCGATGGCGGCCGGGATCACCCCCATCCTCGGCGTCGAGGCGTACGTGGCGCCGGAGTCGCGCTATCACAAGGCGCGGGTCAAGTGGGGCCGGCCGGAGCAGAAGAGCGACGACATCTCCGGTAACGGCGCGATCACCCACAAGACCATGTGGGCGCGTAACGCGCAGGGCCTGAAGAACCTGTTCACCCTCAACTCGCGCGCGTCCATGGAGGGGCACTACGTCAAGTGGCCCCGGATGGACATGGAGCTGATCGCCGAGCACGCCGAGGGCATCATGGCGACCACCGGCTGCCCGTCCGGCGCGGTGCAGACCCGGCTGCGACTCGGCCAGTTCGACGAGGCGCTCAAGGTCGCCGCCGCCTACCAGGACATCTTCGGCAAGGAGAACTACTTCCTGGAGATCATGGACCACGGGCTCTCCATCGAGCAGCGGGTCCGGGAAGATCTCATCACGATCGCCCGCAAGCTGGACATCCCGCCGGTGGTCACCAACGACTCGCACTACACCCACGAGGCGCAGGCCGAGGCGCACGACGTGCTGCTCTGCGTGCAGACCGGCAGCAACGTCGCCGACCCCAACCGGTTCCGGTTCGAGGGCGGCGGCTACTTCGTCAAGTCCGCCGACCAGATGCGCGCGGTCGACTCCTCGGAGTTCTGGCAGCAGGGCTGCCGCAACACCCTGCTGGTCGCCGAGAAGGTCGACCCGAGCGGGATGTTCGAGTTCCACAACCTGATGCCGCGCTTCCCGGTGCCCGAGGGGGAGACCGAGGAGTCGTGGTTCCGCAAGGAGACCTTCAAGGGGTTGGCCCGCCGCTACCCCGGGGGTATCCCCGAGGGCCACGTGGTGCAGGCCGAGTACGAGCTGGGCGTCATCAACCAGATGGGCTTCCCGTCGTACTTCCTGGTGGTCGCCGACTTCATCCAGTGGGCCAAGAACCAGGGCATCGCGGTCGGTCCGGGCCGTGGTTCGGCCGCCGGCTCGCTGGTCGCGTACGCGCTGGGCATCACCGACCTGGACCCGATCCCGCACGGCCTGATCTTCGAGCGGTTCCTCAACCCCGAGCGGGTCTCGATGCCGGATGTCGACATCGACTTCGACGAGCGTCGGCGCGGTGAGGTGATCAAGTACGTCACCGACAAGTGGGGTGAGGACAAGGTCGCCCAGATCGCCACCTTCGGCACGATCAAGGCGAAGGCCGCGATCAAGGACTCGGCCCGGGTCCTCGGCTTCCCCTACGCGGTCGGCGACCGGATCACCAAGGCGATGCCCCCCGCCGTGATGGGCAAGGACATCCCGCTCACCGGCATCTTCGACCCCAAGCACCCCCGGTACGCCGAGGCCGGCGAGATCCGCGGCCTCTACGAGTCCGACCCGGACGTCCGCAAGGTGATCGACACCGCCAAGGGCATCGAGGGGCTGATCCGGCAGACCGGCGTGCACGCCGCCGGGGTGATCATGTCGGCCGAGCCGATCATCGAGCACATCCCGCTGACCCGCCGGGACGCCGACGGGGCGATCATCACCCAGTTCGACTACCCGACCTGCGAGTCGCTCGGGTTGTTGAAGATGGACTTCCTCGGCCTGCGCAACCTGACGATCATCGACGACGCGGTGAAGAACATCCAGCTCAACCACGGTCGGGAACTCGACCTGCTGGGCCTGGAGCTGGACGACAAGCCCGCCTACGAGCTGCTCGCCCGGGGCGACACCCTCGGGGTGTTCCAGCTCGACGGTGGGCCGATGCGCTCGCTGCTGCGGCTGATGAAGCCGGACAACTTCGAGGACATCTCCGCCGTGCTGGCGCTCTACCGGCCGGGCCCGATGGGCGTCGACTCGCACACCAACTACGCGCTGCGCAAGAACGGCCTCCAGGAGATCACCCCGATCCACCCGGAGCTGGAGGAGCCGCTGCGGGAGATCCTGGCGCCCACCCACGGCCTGATCGTCTACCAGGAGCAGGTGCAGCGCGCCGCGCAGATCCTCGCCGGCTACACCCTCGGCCAGGCGGACCTGCTGCGCCGGGCGATGGGCAAGAAGAAGAAGGAGATCCTCGACAAGGAGTTCATCCCGTTCCGGGACGGCTGCCGCGAGCGCGGCTACTCCGACGCCGCGATCCAGGCGGTCTGGGACGTCCTGGTGCCGTTCGCCGGGTACGCCTTCAACAAGGCCCACTCCGCGGCGTACGGCCTGGTGTCGTACTGGACGGCGTTCCTCAAGGCGCACTACCCGGCCGAGTACATGGCGGCGCTGCTCACCTCCGTCGGTGACGACAAGGACAAGATGGCGCTCTACCTGTCGGAGTGCCGCCGGATGCGGATCCAGGTGCTGCCGCCGGACGTGAACACCTCCGCCGGCCCGTTCACCCCGGTCGGCAAGGACATCCGGTTCGGCCTGGCCGCGGTCCGTAACGTCGGCGCGAACGTGGTCGCGGCGATCATGCGGTGCCGCGAGGAGAAGGGCGAGTACGCCGACTTCTACGACTTCCTGTCCAAGGTCGACGCGGTGGTCTGCAACAAGAAGACCATCGAATCGCTGATCAAGGCGGGTGCCTTCGACTCGCTCGACCACACCCGCAAGGGCCTGCTCGCCGTGCACGCCGACGCCATCGACGCCTTCGCCGACGTCAAGCGCAAGGAGGCCGTTGGCCAGTACGACCTGTTCGGGGCGGGCTTCGGTGACGCCGACACCGGCAGCACCACCGTGATGCCGGTCATCGGCGACGCGGAGTGGGACAAGCGGGACAAGCTCGCCTTCGAACGCGAGATGCTCGGCCTCTACGTCTCCGACCATCCGCTGTTCGGCCTGGAACACGTCCTCGGCGCGGCGGCCGACACCACCATCGCCGCGCTCTCCGAGGAGGGCACCGTGCCCGACGGGGCGGTGGTCACCCTGGCCGGCATCCTCTCCGGCGTGCAGCGCCGGGTCACCAAGCAGGGCCGGGCCTGGGCCTCGGCCGCGTTGGAGGACCTGGCGGGTGGGGTGGAGACGCTGTTCTTCCCGAACACCTACGAGGTGATCGGCCAGTACATCGCCGAGGACGCGATCGTGGTGGTCAAGGGCCGGGTGGACCGGCGCGACGACACCCCGCGGATCATGGCGATGGACATGTCCATGCCGGATGTCAGCAGCACCCCCGGCAGCAAGCCGGTGACGCTGACCATCCCGGTGCACCGCTGCACGCCGCCGCTGGTGGAACGGCTCAAGGAGACCCTGGTGCTGCACCCGGGCGACACCGAGGTGCACGTCAAGCTGCTCAACGGCGGCAAGGTGACCACCCTGCGCCTCGGGCCGTTCCGGGTGGCCGCCACCACCGCGCTGATGGGCGACCTGAAGAGCGTCCTCGGCCCCGCCAACGTGAGCTGACCGACCCGCCGGGCGGGTGGTCACCCCGCCCGGGGGTGGTCACCCCCGTTCGGCGGATGGTCACTTGCCGCCGGTCACGATCCCCGGGTTGATGCACAGCCCGGGGGTGCTGCCGTTCTTCTCCGCGATCTCCAGGCAGCGGGACACCTTGTCGACCTTGGCGTTGGTCTCGGTGATCTGCCGCTGGATGTCGGCGTTCTTGCGGTCCTGTTCGAGGTTGCGGGTCTGGGCGAGCTTGTCCTGGAACGCCTTGATGTTGCCCTCGGTCTTGTCGTCGTGGTTGACCCGGGTGATGGTGACGGACAGGATGTCGACGTCGCCGGAGAGCCGGCCCTCGGCGTTGCCCCGGATGCCCTCGGAGAACGGCTTGAGGTCGACGTTCAGGTTGCCCGTCCGGGCGTCGATCTTCTCCAGCGGGTTGTAGGTGGCGAAGGCGTCGTTGACCGCGCTGTCCAGCTGCACCCCCACCCGCTGGCCCCGGAAGCTCTCGAAGTCGCCCTTGTAGTCCATGAACTGCTTCGGCGCGTTCTCGGGCTTGACCTGCCACTCGATCAGCACCTCCACGCAGGCGTCGGCGAGGGTGCCGGTGCGGACCCGGACACACTGGTCGCCGCCGATGTGGTCGTACTTCTGCCGGCCGGCGTCCCACTCGCCGACCTTCTGCCAGGGGGCGACCCACTTGAGGCCGGAGCCGGTGACCTCGCCGGTCGGCTTGTTGAAGCTGGTGACGATGCCGACCGAGCGGATCGGCACGGAGTGCGCGCTCGACCCCACGCCGAAGAGCAGCATCCCGGCGAGGCAGCCGAGCGCGACCAGCGCGGCGATGCGCTTGACGCCCTGATTGTGGGCGATGAGCAGCACCGCGCCGGCGATCGCCAGCCCGATGGCGAAAATGACGGCGAACGTGAAGCCGACCGGCATGGCGGATCACCCTTCCGGGTTCGTCACAATGTTGATCTTCAACCTAGGGCACCCTGTCAAGCTCTCGGCCGGACACCGGTCGGGCTCGCCGCGGACCTGACCGCCGCCGCCCTGCCACCCACCGGCCGGCAGGGCGCCAGGCCGGGTGCCCCTGGCCCGGTGGCCTGGCCTGGGGCACCCGGCCAGGCCACCGGGGCCGGATTGGCGCTGACGCCCACGCCGGGGGAGTGGTTAGCGTCGGTGGCATGGAGCTGGAACAGGCGCGCAAGCTGTGGCAGCCGGAGCCCGGCTGGTTGAACACCGCGAGCTACGGGCTGCCACCCGAGCCGGTCTGGACGGCGGTGCAGGACGCGCTGGCCGACTGGCGGGTGGGGCGTACCTCGTGGGAGGTGTGGGAGGAGGCGACCGGGCGGTCCCGGGAGGCATTCGCCGGGCTGGTCGGGGTGCCGGTGACGGACGTCGCGGTGGCCAGCACCGTGTCGCAGCTGCTCGCGCCGATCGCCGCCGCCCTGCCCGCCGGGGCCACCGTGGTCGTCCCGGAGGTCGAGTTCACCTCCAACCTGTTCCCGTGGCTGGTGCAGCAGGAACGGGGGGTACGGGTGCGCACCGTGCCGTTGGCCGGTCTGCGGGACGCGATCGACGCCGGCACCGACCTGGTGGCGTTCAGCCTGGTGCAGTCCGCCGACGGGGCCGTCGCCCCGTACGCCGAGATCGTGGCCGCCGCCCGTGCACACGACGCGCTGGTGGTGGTGGACGCCACCCAGGCGTGCGGGTGGCTGCCGTTCGACGGGTCGCTGGCCGACGCGGTCGCGGTGGGGACGTACAAGTGGCTGGTGTCGCCGCGCGGCGCGGCACTGGCCTATCTGAGGCCGGCGCTACGGGAGCGGATGCGCCCCGACGCCGCCGGCTGGTATGCCGGCAAGGACCCGCACGCCACCTACTACGGTCCGCCGCTGCGGTTGGCCGACGACGCCCGCCGGTTCGACATCTCCCCGGCCTGGTTCAGCTGGGTGGGCACCGCGCCGGCCCTGGAGCTGGTCGCCGCGCTCGACCCGGCGGTGATCGGGGCGTACGACGTGGCGTTGGCGAACCGCTTCCTGGCCGGGCTGGGCCGACCGCCGGGCCGCAGCGCGATCGTCGCGGTGGAGGTGCCCGACGCGCGGCAGCGGCTGGCGCGGGCCGGGGTCCGGGCGGCGGTGCGGGCCGGGCAGATCCGGGTCGCGTTCCACCTCTACACCACCGAGGCGGACGTGGACCTGGCACTGGAGGCGCTCACCGGCTGAGCCACGCAGATAATCCACCGACGGCGCATCCGAACCGGGCCGTCCGGGCGAACCCCCTGGTAGTGGTGAGCTACCCGGGAGGTGCGTCTGGTGTTGACCGATCCGATGCCGGTCGAGGTCGTCGAGACGGCCCACAAGCGACTCTCGGCCGCCGCCGAGGACCTCGACGCGAACCTGGTCGCCGCGCTGGTGCTGGAGTTCGCCGCCGACGCCGGGGTGGCGGCGGTCTGGGAGGGGCTCTGCGTGCCGCTGCTGGCCGGGCTGCGCGGGCGCGACGCCGCTGAGATCGCCGTCGAGCACGCCCTGTCCGAGGGTATCCGGATCGGGCTGGACGTGCACCGGCGTGATCCCGTCCGGCAGTGGCGCGCCGACGGCGTGCTGCTCGCCGGCGCCGAGCACGAGGCGCACTGTCTGGGCCTGCACGCGGTGGCTGCCGCCCTGCGCGAGCAGGGCCGGGGCTGCCTGCATCTCGGGCCGGCCCTGCCCTGGGTGGCGCTGCGGTCCGCCGTGCTGCGGGCCCGCCCGCGGATCGTGGTGGTCTGGTCGCAGACGCCGGTCACCGGCCGCGCGTACCGGCTGGTCCGCTTCGGCCGCGACTTCCCGGGGGTACGCGTGTACGCTGCCGGGCCGGGGTGGATCGAGCCCTTACCGCCCCCGTCGACCCGGCTGACCAGCTTCTCCGCCGCCCTGGCCGCGTGCGGCGTGCCGGTCTGAGTGGTGGTGTCCCGCTCGATCGGGCGTGACCCGCACCACAAACGATACGAACCGGTGCCGTATCGAAACACGATCCTCGTAGGGTGAGTGCTGTTACGAGTCTGCCTCGTCTCGTATTGCGCGGACGGGCGAACCGGGGGGAGCACCACCACAATGCAACCGCACGAGAACACCGGGCATCCGAGACGATGGGCGATCCTCGGTGTGCTGGTGATCAGCCTGCTCGTCGTCGTCCTCGACAACACCATCCTCAACGTCGCCCTGCGTACCCTGGCCGACCCGGTGCACGGGCTCGGGGCCAGCCAGGGCGAGCTGGAATGGGCGATCAACTCCTACACCCTCGTCTTCGCCGGCCTGCTGTTCACCTTCGGGGTGCTCGGCGACCGGGCCGGCCGCCGCCGGTTCCTGCTCATCGGCCTGGTCCTGTTCGGCCTGTCGTCCCTGCTGTCGGCGTACGCGCAGAGCCCCGGCCAGCTGATCGCGGCCCGTGCGTTGATGGGCATCGGCGGCGCGGCCATCATGCCGGTGACCCTGTCGATCATCTCCAACGTCTTCGACCCCCGGGAACGGGGCCGCGCGATCGGTGTCTGGGCCGGCGCGGTCGGCCTGGCGGTGGCGATCGGCCCGATCCTCGGCGGCGCGCTGCTGGAGCACTTCTGGTGGGGTTCGGTGTTCCTGATCAACGTGCCGGTGGTGGTGCTCGGCGTGCTGCTGGTCGCCCTGCTGGTGCCCGAGTCCCGGGACCCCCGGCCGGGCCGGGTCGACGTGCTCGGCGTGCTGCTCTCGGTCGTCGGGCTGGTCGCGCTGACCTACGGCATCATCGACGGCGGCGAGCACGGCTTCGGCCGGCCGACGGTCTGGGCCGCCATCCTGGGCGGAGTGGCGGTGCTGGCCTGGTTCGTGGTGCACGAGCGGCGCAGCGACCACCCGTCGCTGGACGTCCGACTGTTCCGGGTGCCCCGGTTCGCCGCGCCGGTGGCGATCGTCGGCCTGGTCTTCTTCGCCGCGATGGGCGTGATGTTCTTCAGCTCCTTCTACATGCAGCTGGTCCGGGGCTACAGCCCGCTGCAGACCGGCCTGTTCTTCCTGCCGTTCGCCGGGGCCCAGCTGGTCTTCGCGCCGCGCAGCGCCGCGATGGTGCGCCGGTACGGCGGCCGGGCGGTCGCCACGGTCGGCCTGGTGCTGACCTCCGTGGCGCTGGCCGCGTTCGCCTTCATCGACGTCGACACGCCGATCTGGGTGGTGCTGGTGGCCTTCTTCCTCCAGGGCGTCGGGATGGCGAACATCATGCCGCCGGCCACCGAGTCGATCATGTCGGCGCTGCCCCGGGAGAAGGCGGGCGTCGGATCGGCGGTGAGCAACACGGTCCGTCAGGTGGCCGGCGCGCTGGGCGTCGCGATCCTCGGCTCGGTGCTCTCCGCGGTCTACCGGCAGGACATCGCCGCCACCGTCGACGGCCTGCCCGCCCCGGCCCGGGAGGCGGCCACCGAGTCGGTCTCCGGGGCGTACGCGGCGGCGGCACAGCTCGGCCCGGCGGCGCCGAAGCTGATCGCGGCGGCCAACGACGCCTTCGTCTCGGCCATGCACTGGGCGGCGGCGATCTCCGCGGTGGTGGCCGCCCTCGGCATCCTCATCGTGCTGCGCTGGATGCCGGGCCGGCCCGCCACCGCCACCGCCGACACGCCGGTGGCGGAACGGGAATTGGCCGGAACCACGTAGGTTCGCAGAACGATGTCTGACGTGAACCCCACCGCCGATGCTCCGCGGTCGCCCGGGCGACCGCGGAGCGTCCGCGCGGACGAGGCCATCATCGAGGCCACTCTCGACCTGCTCGCCGAGGGCAGCACCATCGAGGCGTTGTCGATCGAGGCGATCGCCGCCCGCGCCGGGGTGGGCAAGGCCACCATCTACCGCCGCTGGCCGGGCAAGGACGCCCTGCTGCTGGACGCGCTGCGCCGGCTCAAGGGGGTCGTCGCGCAACCCGCCGGGCACTCCGTCCGCGACGACCTGGTGCTGCTGGTCGGGGCCGTCGGGCACAACATCGACCCCCGGGCGGAGCGGATCATGCCGTGCCTGGTGCCCGAGGTGAACCGCAGTCCGGACCACTTCCAGCTCTACCAGAACATCATCGAACCCCGGCGGAAGCTGATGCGGGAGGTGCTCCGCCGGGGCGTGGCCAGTGGCGAGTTGCGCGCCGATCTCGACATCGAGGTGGCGATGGCGCTGCTCACCGGGCCGATGCTGATCCAGCGACTGCTGCGCTGGCACCCGGATCTGGACGACCGGCTGCTCCCCGAGAAGGTCGTCGACGGCGTGCTCGACGGCCTGCGGGCCGACTGAACCACCGCCGGCCGGCGGTGGGTAGGTCCCCGGCCATCCCCGGCCCCACCGCCGGTGGGGCCGGGGATGGCCGGCGTGTCCGCTCACCAGCCCGTCGGGGCGGCCCAGTAGGGTGTCGAACACACGTACTGCCGAGGGGTCGGGGAGGAGGCGGCGTGCGCGTGCTGGGCGTCGACCCGGGGCTGACCCGGTGCGGGGTCGGCGTGGTCGAGGGCGTGCCGGGCCGCCCCTGCTCGCTGGTCGCCTACTACGTCGTCTACACCGATCCCGCCGACGACCTGTCGCTGCGCCTGCTGCACCTGGACCGGTCGTTGACCGACCTGGTGGCCGAGCACCGGCCCGACGCGGTCGCCGTCGAGCGGGTGTTCAGCCAGCACAACGTCCGCACCGTGATGGGCACCGCCCAGGCCAGCGGGATCGCCGTGCTGGCCGGGGCGCGGGCCGGGCTGCCGGTGCAGACCTACACGCCGAGCGAGGTCAAGGCCGCGGTGACCGGCTCCGGCCAGGCCGACAAGAAGCAGATGACCGCCATGGTCACCCGACTGCTGCGGCTGGCGGAGCCGCCCAAGCCGGCCGACGCGGCGGACGCCCTGGCCCTGGCCATCTGCCACGTGTGGCGGGGCGGCACCCGGTCCAAGCTGGCCGAGGCCGCCGACCGGGTACGACGAGGAGGAGCGCGATGATCGCCAGCGTGCGCGGCACGGTGACCGCGACCGGTCCGGACCACGCGGTGGTGGAGGTCGGGGGGATCGGCCTGGCCGTGCAGTGCGCCCCCGGCACCCTGGCCGAGCTGCGGGTCGGCCAGCCGGCCCGGCTCGCCACCAGCCTGGTGGTCCGGGAGGACTCGCTCACCCTCTACGGCTTCGCCGACGACGACGCCAAGCAGTTGTTCGAGCTGCTCCAGACGGCCAGCGGGGTCGGCCCACGGCTGGCCCAGGCGGTGCTGGCCGTGCACACCCCCGACGCGGTCCGCAAGGCCATCGCCAACGCCGACACCGCCGCCCTGACCCGGGTCCCGGGGATCGGCAAGAAGGGTGCCGAGCGGCTGGTCCTGGAGCTGCGCGACCGGATCGGCCCGGTGCCGGTCGGCACCGACGGCGCGGCCGGGGTGACCGCCGGGGCCTGGCCGGACCAGGTCCGTCAGGCGCTGGTCGGGCTCGGCTGGACGGCCGGGCAGGCCGACCAGGCGGTGGCCGCGGTGGCGGAGACCGTGGACGGTCCCACCCCGCCGGTGCCGGTCCTGCTCAAGCAGGCCATCCGACTGCTGGGCCGGACCCGATGACCGGCGTGCGACGGTGGGCACGGTCGTGGCCGGGGCGGCCGGCATGACCGGCGACGGTCTCGTCTCCGCGTACGCCGACGACGCGGAGCGCGACGCGGAGGTCAGCGTCCGGCCGAAGCGGCTGGACGAGTTCATCGCCCAGCACCGGGTCCGCGACCAGCTCGACCTGCTGTTGCAGGGCGCGATGCGGCGCGGCGCCCCACCCGACCACATCCTCCTGTCGGGGCCCCCCGGCCTCGGCAAGACGACGTTGGCCAACATCGTGGCCGCGGAGCTGGGTTCCGGCATCCGGGTGACCAGCGGCCCGGTGATCGAGCGCTCCGGCGATCTGGCCGCCATCCTGACCAGCCTCGCCGAGGGCGACGTGCTGTTCATCGACGAGATCCACCGGATCGCCAAGCCGGCGGAGGAGCTGCTCTACAGCGCGATGGAGGACTTCCGGGTCGACGTGATCGTCGGCAAGGGGCCGGGGGCGACGGCCATCCCGCTGGACGTGGAACCGTTCACCCTGGTCGGCGCGACCACCCGGTCCGGCCTGCTGACCGGCCCGATGCGGGACCGGTTCGGTTTCGTCGCGCACCTCGACTTCTACTCCCCGGCCGACCTGGAGGCGCTGCTGCACCGGTCGGCGCGCATCCTCGGCGTGCCGATCACCCCGGAGGGGGCGGTGGAGATCGCCGGCCGGTCCCGGGGCACCCCCCGGATCGCCAACCGGCTGCTGCGCCGGGTGCGCGACTACGCCGAGGTCCGGGCCGAGGGCGTGGTCACCCTGGAGACCGCCCGCGCCGCCCTGACCGTGTACGACGTGGACGCCCTGGGCCTGGACCGGCTGGACCGGGCGGTGCTGACCGCGCTGGTCGACTCGTTCCGGGGCGGGCCGGTGGGCCTGTCCACCCTGGCGGTGGCGGTGGGGGAGCAGCCGGACACGGTGGAGGAGGTCTGTGAGCCGTTCCTGGTCCGGGCCGGTCTGCTGGCCCGGACGCCCCGGGGGCGGGTGGCCACGGAGGCCGCCTGGCGGCACCTGGGCCGTACGCCGCCAAATGGTACATTTGGCATGGAAGCCCCCGCGGTGCCCGATCTGTTCTCGAACGCGCCCGATCCACCGTGATCTGTTCGTGATCTGCGTCGCATTCGGCGTTCCCAGGTGCAGGGATTAGACTCGCCGCGGTCTGTACAGGATGTGAATATCCGCCTCCGCTCCGGCGCGCACCGCGCCGCGACGGGGGCCAATGGGAAGGTCGCACACCGTGCTTTACGCAGCACAGTCCGGCGGAGGCGCCGGCAGCCTGACGCCGATCATCATGATCGCCCTGCTCTTCGGGGTCATGTACTTCATGATGATCCGGCCGCAGCAGAAGCGCCGCCGCGAGGCCGAGGCCATGCAGTCCGCGCTCGGCCCCGGTGACGAGGTCGTCACCATCGGCGGGCTCTACGGCGCGGTCGTGGGCGTCGAGGACGACACCGTGCTGCTGGAGGTGGCCCCCGGCGTGCAGTCCCGCTATGCCCGGCCGGCCATCGCCCGGGTGGTCACCCGGGCCGAGCGTCCGGAGGTCGACGAGCCGGTCACCGAGGACGCGGAAGCCGTCAAGGAGTGAGTGTCACACCCACCCCGCCGGGGTGGGCGTGACAGGACAACTGGATAGGTGGGCCGGTCCCCGGGGCCGGCACGCGCGCCCTGCCGTCCGACGCCCCCACGTCGGCGGTGGTACGCCGTGCCGAACGGTCGGGAGCGGTCCGCGCAGAGCACGTCGGGGCGGGACCCCCGCTCCGACCTCGTCGCCGCTGCGCCGGCGGCGCGACCGTTACAGGGAGACAGACAGCCGTGGCACCACCTCAGGGACAGATGCGCCCCGGGCGGCAGCTCGCCGTGCTCGGGTTCATCTTCGTCGTCCTCTATTCCTTGGTGTTCTTCTCGGGCGGTGCCAGCGGCGGCTGGAAGGACCGGCTGGAGCCACGGCTCGGCCTGGACCTCATCGGTGGCACCCGGCTGACGCTGGAGGCGACCAACAGCATCGACGGCAAGCCCCCGACGTCGGCCAACCTGGAGGAGGCCCGGCAGATCATCGAGAGCCGGGTCAACGCCTACGGGGTGGCCGAGGCCGAGGTGGTCACCGAGGGCAACCGGAACATCGTCATCTCCCTGCCCGGTGAGAACCGGGAGCTGACCGACGTCGGCAGCGCCGCGGAGCTGCGCTTCCGCAAGGTGCTCAAGGCCGCCGACGGCAGCGGCACGGTCGCCGCCCCGGCGACCCCGGCCCCGTCCGGCAGCGTCTCGCCCGCCCCGTCGGGCAGCGCCTCGCCGAAGGCCTCCGGCAGCGCCTCGCCGAAGGCCTCCGGGAGTGCGTCGCCGAAGGTGACCGGCTCGCCGAGCGCCGGTGGGCAGGGCGGTGGCGCCCCCGCGCCGAGCGCCAGCGCGAGCGCCACCCCGTCCGGGTCGGCCTCGCCGAGCGCCCCGGCCGCCTCGCCCAGCGCCAGCGAGGCACCGGTGTCGCAGAGCATCGAGGAGCAGCGCAAGGCCGTCGAGAAGAAGGTCGGCGCGCCGGCCTGGGCCGCCGCGAGCGGGCTCCAGGCTCCGGCCGACCTGGCCACCAACCCGGCCCTGGCGGAGACGCTCAAGCCGTTCGGCACGCTCTCCCCGCAGGAGATCGCGGTGCTGACCCCGCAGATGCAGTTCAACGTGCCGACCATCACCTGCGCGCAGCTCGACAAGCGGCCCCCCGCGTCGATCAAGGACGAGAAGCAGCAGGCGGTCGCCTGTGAGGGCGGTGCCGCCAAGTACCTGCTCGACCAGGCCAAGGTGCTCGGCACCGACGTCAAGGACGCCAACGCGGTCCTCGACCAGGCCAGCACCTGGGTGGTCAGCCTGAACTTCACCGGCGACGGCCAGTCCAAGTGGACCGAGCTGACCCGGGAGGCGTTCGGCAACACCGGTGGCGCATGCGACCAGACGGCCCTGGGCCAGGACGGCAAGTGCCGGGTGGCGGTGGTGCTGGACAACGAGATCGTCTCCTCGCCCGAGATCCAGGGCGTGCTGACCGGCGACTCGCAGATCACCGGCAGCTTCGACAACACGTCGGCGAACGCCCTGGCCAGCCAGCTGCGCTACGGCGCGCTGCCGGTCACCTTCGTGCCGCAGGAGCAGCAGAACGTCACCGCGACGCTGGGCGACAGCCACCTGCGGGCCGGCCTGCTGGCCGCGGGCATCGGCATGCTGCTGGTCATCGTCTACTCGTTCTTCTACTACCGGCTGCTCGGCTCGGTCATCTTCCTGAGCCTGGTGCTCTCCGCGCTGCTCGTCTTCGGCGCGCTGGTGGTGCTCGGCCGGTCGATCGGCTTCACCCTCACCCTCGCCGGCATCGCCGGCATGATCGTCTCACTCGGTGTGGCGGCGGACTCGTTCGTCATCTACTTCGAGCGACTCAAGGACGAGATCCGAGAGGGGCGCAGCCCACGCAGCGCGGTGCCCCGGGCCTGGATCCGGGCCCGCCGGACGATCGTCTCGGCGAACGCGATCACCCTGATGTCCGCCGTGGTGCTCTACATCGTCTCGGTCGGCACGGTGAAGGGCTTCGCCTTCGCCCTCGGCCTGGCGACCGTGCTCGACCTGGTGGTCGTCTTCCTCTTCCGGCATCCGATCATGACGATGTTCGCCCGGACCCCGGCGTTCCTGTCGCCCCGGGTCAGTGGCCTCGGTCGGGCCCTACCGCCCCGGTCGGCCGACCCGGGCACCGCCCGCAACTCGCGCGTCAAGGAGGCCTGACATGGCTAAGAGTGGTCTGGCGTCCCGGCTCTACCGGGGCGAGGCCGGTCTCAACATCGTCGGCCGGCGCAAGCTGTGGTTCGCGGTCGCCGGAGCGCTGGTGCTGGTCGCCGTGCTCAGCTTCGCGGTCAACCGGTTCAGCCTGGGCATCGAGTTCGCCGGCGGCAACTCGTTCCAGGTGCCGGCCAGCGTCGGCACCCTGGAACAGGCCGAGGCCAAGGTCAACGACGCGTTGGCGGCCGAGGGCGGCGGCGCCGAGGTGGTGACCGCGCAGAAGGTCGGCAGCACCAGCGGTGAGTACTACGAGCTGCGCACCTCGCAGCTCAGCGCCGACCAGGCCAACGCGGTCAAGGCCGAGATGGCGCAGGGGTTCGGCATCAACGCCGACCAGATCAGCGGCAGCCAGGTCAGCGAGGCGTGGGGCAGTCAGGTGACCTCCCGGGCGCTGCTCGGCCTGATCATCTTCGTCCTGGTGGTGGCGGCCTACCTGGTGCTGCGGTTCGAGTGGCGGATGGCGGTCGCCGCGATCATCTCGCTGTTCATGAACCTGATCCTCACCGCCGGCGTCTACTCGCTGGTCGGCTTCGAGGTCACCCCGTCGACGATCATCGGGTTCCTCACCATCCTGGGCTTCGCGCTCTATGACGTGGTGGTGGTCTTCGACAAGGTCCAGGAGAACACCCGGGGCATCACCGCCAACAACAACCAGACCTACGGCGAGGCGGCCAACCTGGCGCTCAACCAGAGCCTGATGCGGTCGTTGAACACCTCGGTGGTCGCCCTGCTCCCGGTCGGCGGTCTGCTCTTCATCGGTGCCGGCCTGCTCGGCGCGGGCACCCTGAAGGACCTGGGCCTGGTGCTCTTCGTCGGTATGGCGATGGCGTTCCTGACCTCGATCCTGCTCTCCACCCCGCTGCTGGTGCTGCTCAAGAACAAGGACCCGCGGATCGAGGCGCACACCAAGCGGGTGCTGGCCCGGCGGGGCGCGATCGCCCGGGGCGAGATCGCCCCGCGCGGCGCGGCCCGGGCGTCGGCCGCCGACGACGCTGCCGACGAGCCGATCGACCCCGAGGCGGCGGCCCTGGCCGGCAGCGCGCCGAAGGTCGGTTCCCGGCCGGCGGCCAAGCGGGCAACCGGTGCCCGGGGCGGTCGCCCCAGCGGCGGCGGAGGCAACCGGCCCGGTGGCGCGAAGCGGCGCTGACCGACAGGCGACCCGCCACACGCCGAGTCGACGGCGTCCGCCATGCTGTGCGAGCAGCATGACGGACGCCGTCGTCGTATCGAAGGAGAACCGACCACCGTGACGGAGACCCACAGCACCGGGGTACGCGGAGACAGCGGCCCGGAGGCGGCCCGGCTGGTCGCCAGCCGGGTGCTGGACGTGCCGGACTTCCCCAAGCCCGGGGTCATGTTCAAGGACCTGATGCCGTTGTTCGCCGACGGTGACGTGTTCCGTGAGGTGATCGACGGCATCATCGACCACCACGGGCGGGACAGCTTCGACATCGTGGTCGGCATCGAGGCCCGGGGCTTCGTGATCGCCGCCGCGATCGCGTACGCGACCGGGTTGGGGGTGGTGCCGGTGCGCAAGGCGGGCAAGCTGCCCCGGCCGGCGTACTCGGCCTCCTACGCCCTGGAGTACGGCGAGGCGACGCTGGAGGTGCACCAGGACGCCTTCACCGCCGGGCACCGGGTGCTGGTGGTCGACGACGTGCTGGCCACCGGAGGCACCGCCGAGGCGACCCTCGACCTGGTCGAGCGGGCCGGTGGCACGGTGGCCGGGTTCACCGTACTGCTGGAGTTGGGTTTCCTGGGTGGGCGGGAGCGGCTGGCCGGGCGGGCGGTCCATGCCCTGCTGACCGTGTGACGCCCCGGTCGTCCCGACGACCTGGGACGGACCGTCCGGCGGAGCGGCACGGCACCTACCGTGCGGGTAGCATTGCCCATTGCTGACCGGGCGATCACCCGTCCGGGCGGCAGGTAGGGCGTCGACCGGGGGTCGGCGGGTAACGCCATCGGCCCCGACGGCGGCCGATGGGAACACGCCGGCGCGACGGCCGGTTGGAAGACAGGCGTCGGCCGCACGGCCGGCGTTGGTCCCGGCGATCGGTGAGGAGGCCGGTGTCCCACGATGTCGTCCCTCCGGTGGAGGGCACGGTGCACCCGACAGGCGACGCTGACGGCACGGTGACCGATCGGAAGAACGATCCACCGGCCGGCCCGGCGGGGGTCGGCGACGACCCCGGTGCCGCGCCCGACGGCATGGTCGTGGAGTCGTCGCCCGACGACGATCCGTCGCCCAGCGCCGGTTTCGCGCTGTCCAACGCGCCGACCGGGCGTCGGGTGCGGGCACGGCTGGCCCGGTTCAACGCCCCCTGGCAGAGTTCCCAGGTCAGCGAGGTGCTCGAACCGCTGATCGCCAGCCACCGGGAAAACCACCCCAAGGCGGACGCCCGGCTGCTCCAGCGGGCCTTCGACATGGCCGCGCGTTGGCACTCCGGTCAGTACCGCAAGTCCGGCGACCCGTACATCACCCATCCGCTGGCGGTGGCGACCATCCTGGGCAACCTGGGGATGGACACCACCACGCTGGTGGCGGCGCTGCTGCACGACACCATCGAGGACACCGAGTACACCCTCGACCAGATGCGGGCCGACTTCGGTCCCGAGGTCACCCTGCTCGTCGACGGCGTGACGAAGCTCGACAAGGTCAAGCTGGGCGACGCGGCCAAGGCGGAGACGATCCGCAAGATGGTCGTGGCGATGGCGAAGGACCCACGGGTCCTGGTGATCAAGCTGGCCGACCGGCTGCACAACATGCGGACGCTCTCCTTCCTGCCGGCGCCCAAGCGCGAGCAGAAGGCCAAGGAGACGCTGGAGATCCTGGCCCCGCTGGCCCACCGCCTCGGCATGAACACGATCAAGTGGGAGCTGGAGGACCTGGCCTTCGGCACCCTGTTCCCCAAGCGCTACGAGGAGATCCTGCGGCTGATCGGGGAGCACCAGCCGCAGCGGGAGTCGCTGCTCAAGCAGGTCACCCAGAAGGTCGGCACCGACCTCAAGGCCGCCAAGATCAAGGCCGAGACGACCGGCCGGCCGAAGCACCTCTACTCGATCTACCAGAAGATGATCGTGCGGGGTCGCGACTTCAACGACATCTACGACCTGATCGGGGTGCGGATCCTGGTCGACACGGTGCGGGACTGCTACGCGGCGCTGGGGGTCATCCACGCCAACTGGCAGCCGGTGCCGGGTCGGTTCAAGGACTACATCGCGATGCCCAAGTTCAACATGTACCAGTCGTTGCACACGACGGTCATCGGGCCCACCGGCAAGCCGGTGGAGATGCAGATCCGCACCTACGCGATGCACCGCACCGCCGAGTTCGGCATCGCCGCGCACTGGAAGTACAAGGAGCACAAGGGCACCCAGATCGTCGGCCCGCCGGCGCACATCGACGAGATGACCTGGCTGCGGCAGTTGCTGGACTGGCAGCGGGAGGCGGCCGACCCGTCGGAGTTCCTCGACGCGCTGCGTTTCGACCTGTCCAGCCAGGAGGTGTACGTCTTCACCCCCAAGGGGGACGTCATCCCGCTGCCGACCGGGTCGACGCCGGTGGACTTCGCCTACGCGGTGCACACCGAGGTGGGGCACAAGTGCATCGGGGCGCGGGTCAACGGCAAGCTGGTGCCGTTGGAGTCGACGCTGTCCAACGGCGACGTGATCGAGATCTTCACCTCGAAGTCCGACACGGCCGGCCCGACGCAGGACTGGCTGAGTTTCGTCAAGAGCCCCCGGGCGCGTACCAAGATCCGCCAGTACTTCAACAAGGAGCGGCGCGAGGAGGCGATCGAGGCCGGCAAGGACTCGATCGTCAAGGCGATGCGCAAGCAGGGCATGCCGTTGCAGCGGATGCTCACCTCCGACGCGTTGATGGCGATCGCCCGGGACCTGCACCTCGCCGACGTCGCCTCGCTCTATGCGGCGGTCGGCGACAGTCAGGTGTCGGCGCAGTCGGTGGTGCAGAAGCTGATGGCCGCGTACGGCGGCGAGGAGGGCGCGGCGGAGGACATCGCCGAGACCGCCGTCGCCACCCGCCCGCCGCACAGCCGGCAGAACAGCAGCGATCCCGGCGTGGTGGTGCGGGGCGTCAGCGACGTCTGGATCAAGCTGGCCCGGTGCTGCACGCCGGTGCCCCCGGACTCGGTCTTCGGGTTCGTCACCCGCTCCGGCGGGGTCAGCGTGCACCGCGACGACTGCGCCAACGCCGAGGACCTGCGGGCTCAGGCCGAGCGGGTGGTGGAGGTCAGTTGGAAGCTCACCTCCGCCTCCACGTTCCTGGTGGCCATCCAGGTGGAGGCCCTCGACCGGCACAAGCTGCTGGCCGACGTCACCCGGGTGCTCTCCGAGGAGCGGGTCAACATCCTGTCGGCGACGGTCACCACCACCCGGGACCGGGTGGCGGTGAGCCGGTTCAGCTTCGAGATGGCCGATCCGAAGCACCTGGGGCACCTGCTGGCCGCCGTCCGCAAGGTCGACGGGGTCTTCGACGCCTACCGGGTCACCTCCGGCGCCTGACGGGCCAGGGACCCCGGTAGGCGGCCCACCCGGCTCCCGGAGAGCCGTGCGTAGGTCTCCGGGAGCCGTTCCGACACCGAGGTCACGAAAGCGCCCGCCGGCTCAGCCGGCGGGCGCTTCGTCGTACCGGAGGGGTCAGCCCTCGATGTCGCTCATGGTCAGCTTGGTGATGGTGACCTCCTTCTTGGGGTGGCCACCCCCGGCCTGCTGGGCGTACGCCTTGTCGTCGCCGGCCGCGCCGACCTGCTTGACCAGGTCCATGCCGGAGGTGACGGTGCCCAGCACGGTGTACTTCGCGTCGAGCTGCGAGTCGCCGTAGACGATGAAGAACTGGCTGCCGGTGCTGCCCGGCTGCCCGGAGTTGGCCATCGCGATGACACCCTCCGGGTAGGGGGGCCGCTTGTCGGTCGGCAGGTTCTCCTCGGCCAGGCCGTAGCTCGGCCCGCCGGTGCCGTCGGTCTGCCGCCAGCCGGTGCCGGTCGCGCTCGGGTCACCGCACTGGAGCACCTTGATGCCCTCGGTCACCAGCCGGTGGCACTTCGTGTTGTCGAAGAACCCCTTGCTGGCCAGGTGGGTGAAGCTCCCCGCGGTGCAGGGCACCTTCGTCCGGTCGAGCTTGGCGACGATCGGGCCCAGGTTGGTCTCCAGGGTCAACGTCTGGGTGCCCTTGTTGGCCTGCTGGTTGGGGGGCAGCCCGACATCCTTGATCTGGGCGGGCCGGCCCTCCTTGGGCGCCTCGGTGTAGGTGCACTGCGAGAAGCCCTCGGTGCCGGCGGCCTGCTGCTTGCTGTCGTCGTCGTCGCCACCGAGGCTGGCCGCCAACCAGACGGTGCCGGCGACCACGAGCACCAGGATCGCGGCGGCCCCGACGATCGCCTGCGTCTGCCGGCGCTTGCGGGCCTTGGCCGAGCGTTCGGCCATCTCCCGCTCAAGTCGGGCCCGCGCCGCCGCGCGCTGCCGCTCTCTCGTGGACGTCACGGTCACTCCTCCTGGGCTTTTCTCTGGCGCGGCGTGGCCGCAGGTACGGGTGGTGGGCCGGCTCAGCCGGCGCTGGGGCTGGCCGCCGGGGACGCGGCCGGGGAACCGGTCGCCGGAGCCGGCGCGGCCTGCGCCTCGCCGACGGTGAGCTTGCGGATCACCACGTCGGTCTTCGGCTTGACCTTGGCGCCCGCCCCGTTGTCCACGGTCGGCAGGGCGCCGATCTTTTCGACCACGTCCAGCCCGCTGGTGACCCGGCCGATGATCGGGTACGCCGGCTGGGCCGGGCTGAAGTCCTTGAAGAAGAGCAGGAACTGGCTGCCGTTGGCACCCGGCGGGTTGCTGATCATCGCGACCGTGCCCTTCGGGTAGGTCGGCGGCTGCCCGGGGGCCGGGCTGGCCGAGGGGCTCGCCTCGGGCCCGGTCGGCACGTTCTCGTTGTAGAACGAGTAGGTGGGGCCGCCCAGGCCGGTGCCACTCGGGTCGCCGCAGCGCAGCGCGCCCTCGGCGGTGATCTCGTGGCACTTGGTGTTGTCGTAGAACGACGCCCCGGCCAGGTGGGCGATGCTCGCACCGGCGCAGGGCGCCGCGGCGAGATCCAGCTCGGCGGTGACCGGGCCGCCCTGGTCGGTGTCGATCGTCATCGTCCGTACCCCGGTGGTGGGCAGGCCGGTGGTGGCCGGGGTGCCGACGTCCTTGAGGCTGGTGTTGGCACCGGCGTCCTGCGGCGTCCAGAGGCAGACGTCCTCGGCGGCCTTCTGCTCGGGGTCCCGGTCGAAGGCACCCAGCCCCCAGGCGGCGCCGGCCACGATCAGCACCAGCACCACGGCCGCACCGACCCCGGCCTGGATCTGTCGACGCCGCCGGGCGGCGACGGCCCGCCGGGCCAACTGCCGATCGAGCTTCTCCCGCGCGAGCTTGCGCTGCCGGTCCCTGCTGGAAGCCACCCGTGCTCCCCTTCCTCTACCCTGGTCGTCACCGGCGGTCGGGCCGTGCGCGCCCGCCGTGTTCGCAGGTGCGCCACGCCACACGCCCGCCAGAGTGTACGGGTACCTGCTGTGAAAGTGGTGTACGAGGGCCGGGCTGGGTTTATCAAAGTGCGTCACTGTGCTCCACGGGGTCCCTGGGACGGGTGGGCGCGGATACCGGGTCGCCGGTGGCGACTAGGCTGCCCAGGAGACGGACGGCTCGAACGAAAGGGGAGCGGACGTGCTCGTGGCCGGCTTTCCCGCGGACGCCTTCGGCACCAACTGCTACGTGGTGGCGACCGCGCCGGGGGAGCAGTGCGTGGTGGTCGACCCCGGCATCGGGGTGCTCGACCGGCTCGACGCCGTGCTCGCCGAGCACCGCCTGCACCCGGCCGCCGTGCTGCTCACCCACGGCCACCTCGACCACACCTTCTCGGTCGCCCCGGTCTGCGGCGCGCGCGGCATCCCGGCGTACGTGCACCCGGAGGACCGGGAGTTGCTGGCCGACCCGACCAAGGCGCTCTCGATGGACCTCACCGCGCTGTTCGGCGGTCGGCTGCCGTACACCGAGCCCGACGACGTGGCGGAGCTGACCGACGGGGCGACGCTGGCGCTGGCCGGCCTGGAGATCACCGTCGACCACGCACCGGGCCATACCGGCGGGTCGGTGCTGTTCCGGTTGCCCGGTGTCGGCTCGCCCTGGGAGGCGGAGCAGCTCTGCCTCTCCGGTGACGTGCTCTTCGCCGGCTCGATCGGCCGCACCGACCTGCCCGGCGGCAGCATGCCCCGAATGCTGACCAGCCTGCGGGAGAAGGTCCTCCCGATGGCCGACGACACCGTCGTGCTGCCCGGCCACGGCCCGGCGACCACCATCGGCCGTGAGCGGGTGCGCAACCCGTACCTCGTCGACGTGGCGGGCCCCGGCGACGCACGCCCGGCCGCGCCCGCCCGCGGTCTCTAGCCTCTCCTCCGCGCCGCGCGCGGACCACCGATCTCACCGCGCCCGGCGCGGACCCGCAAGGAGTACGCCATGAGCAAGCCCACGCCCCTGTCCGGCTTCCCGGAGTGGACCACGTCGCAGCGGATGATCGAGCAGTTCGTCCTGGACCGGATCCGGCAGACCTTCGAGCTGTACGGTTTCGCGCCGTTGGAGACCCGGTCGGTGGAGCCGCTGGACCAGCTGCTGCGTAAGGGGGAGACCTCCAAGGAGGTCTACCTGCTGCGCCGGTTGCAGGCCGACGCGGACGGCCCGGCCGGTGACGACGCGCTCGGCCTGCACTTCGACCTGACCGTGCCGTTCGCCCGGTACGTGCTGGAGAACGCGGGCAAGCTCCAGTTCCCGTTCCGCCGCTACCAGATCCAGAAGGTGTGGCGGGGTGAACGCCCGCAGGAGGGGCGCTACCGGGAGTTCCTCCAGGCCGACATCGACATCGTCGACCGGGACACCCTGCCGGCGCACTACGAGGCGGAGATGCCGCTGGTGATCGGGGACGCGCTGCGCGCGTTGCCCATTCCGCCGGTGCTGATCCAGGTCAACAACCGCAAGATCTGCGAGGGCTTCTACCGGGGCATCGGGCTGACCGACCCGGAGGCGGCGCTGCGCGCGGTCGACAAGCTCGACAAGATCGGCCCGGCGAAGGTGACCGAGCTGCTGGCCGAGACGGCCGGGGCGAGCGAGGCGCAGGCCAGGGCGTGCCTGGCGCTGGCCGGGATCTCCGCCCCGGACGCCTCCTTCGCCGACGCGGTGCGCGCCCTCGGGGTGACCGACCCGCTGCTCGACGAGGGCATCGCCGAGCTGGTCGCGGTGGTGGAGACGGCCGCCGCGCACGCGCCGGGGCTCTGCGTCGCCGACCTGCGGATCGCCCGGGGCCTGGACTACTACACCGGCACCGTGTACGAGACGCAGTTGCGCGGCTACGAGCGGTTCGGCTCGATCTGCTCCGGTGGCCGGTACGACAACCTGGCCAGCGCCGGCGCCGTGTCGTACCCGGGCGTCGGCATCTCGATCGGGGTGACCCGGCTGCTCGGGCTGCTCTTCGGGGCCGGGGCGTTGTCGATCTCGCGCAGCGTGCCGACCTGTGTGCTGGTCGCGGTCGGTGCCGAGGAGGAGCGGGCGGGCAGCAACGCGATCGCCGAGGCCCTGCGGTCGCGGGGGATTCCCGCCGAGGTGTCGCCCAACGCGGCGAAGTTCGGCAAGCAGATCCGGTACGCCGAGCGGCGCGGCATCCCGTACGTGTGGTTCCGGGGCGCCGAGGGTGACCAGGTCAAGGACATTCGCTCGGGCGAGCAGGTGAACGCCGTACCCGGGGAGTGGACGCCGCCGCGCGCGGACCTGAAACCGCTGGTCGGCTGAGTCTCAGTTACTGGCGCGTACGCCGACGGGGACCTACGGTGGCGTAAGTTACGCCACCGTAGGGAGGGGCCCCTGTGACCGAACTGAGCCAGACCGCGCTGCTCCACGAACTCGAACCCGTGGTCGCCAAGAACCTCGACCGTCACCTGGCGGTGGCCAAGGAGTGGTTCCCGCACGAGTACGTGCCGTGGAGCGAGGGGCGGACCTTCGACGGCCCGCTCGGCGGCGAGGCGTGGTCGGAGGGGGACTCGACGCTGCCTGACATCGCCCGGACGGCGCTGATCGTCAACCTGCTCACCGAGGACAACCTGCCGTCGTACCACCACCAGATCGCCAGCCTGTTCGGGCCGGACGGGGCGTGGGGGACCTGGGTGGGTCGGTGGACGGCCGAGGAGGGGCGGCACGGCACCGCCATCCGGGACTACCTCACGGTGACCCGGGCGGTCGACCCGGTGGCGCTGGAGCGGGCCCGGATGGTGCACATGACCGCCGGCTACAGCAACTCGCACGACTCGTCGATGCTGCGCTCGCTGGCGTACGTGTCGTTCCAGGAGTTGGCGACCCGCATCTCGCACCGCAACACCGGCCGGATCACCGGCGACCCGGTGTGCGAGGCGCTGCTGGGCCGGGTCGCGGCCGACGAGAACCTGCACATGATCTTCTATCGCAACCTGCTCGGCGCGGCCCTGGAGGTGGCCCCGAACCAGACGATGCGGGCGATCGACGAGGTGCTGGGGGACTTCCAGATGCCCGGCGTGGGCATCGAGGGGTTCACCCGCAAGTCGGTGGCGATCGCCCTGGCCGGCATCTACGACCTGCGCCAGCACCGCGACGACGTGGTGGCCCCGGTGCTGCGCCAGTGGGACGTGTTCAACGTCGCCGGCCTGGACGCCGAGGGTGAGGCCGCCCGGGACCGGATCGCGGCTCACCTGGACGGCCTGGAGCAGGCCGCGTCCCGGTTCGAGGAGAAGCGCGACGCCCGGGCCGCCAAGCTGGCCGCCCGCGCCTGAACGGCTGCCCCGGACCGTTCCCACACCTGCCCGCAAGGGGCGGGTGCGGGAACGGTCCGGGGCCTCGCGGCGCTGGCTGGACCACCGCCGCCCACCTCCCGCCGCAGGTGTGCGGGTGCCGGCGCTGCTCGCCGCCCGCCGGATGGCTCGTCCGGCAATCCGGGCCGTAACACCAGGTGACCCTTCTCGGCATGTGACGCACCGTGACTGGAAGATGTCCCCCCGTATGCCTCTCCACCGGGCTTTGCTCTGCTGCCATCGCGGCACCACCCACCTGGCCTGCGGTCCAGTGATGATCTTTCGTCACGGTTGATCTGTGTTCCTGCTACCCCTCGTGACTGTCGCCGGGAGGGCGGCAGAGCAAAGGAGGCGATCGGGGGTGGTGGGGTCGGGCCGTGATGACTGTGCGTGACGGGTAGAAGGTGACCTCTCCTGCTCGGCCGAACCATGGTTCGTCGGGGTGGGCGAGGTGATCACGCCGGTGGTCCGGCAGGGTCGTCGCCCCGACGAATTCGCCCAGGGGTCAGGCCCGGCGGCGGCAGGGGTGACGGCGGTCCCCGCCGGCCGCCTCGGCCAGGCCGGCGAGGGTCTGACATGGATGTGTCCATGGTGTTGCCTGACCGTCATATCGACCGGCGGGGTGAATCCGGGCAAAGCCATGTCTTGATAACGATCTTAAATATGTGAATACTTCAGTCTCTCGGCCGATTTCCCCAGGTCGGCCGGGTGTCCTCGGGTGTGTCTCCGTGACGCTGCCCGTCGCCCCCTTCCGGAGGTTGTTATATGCGACCCACGAGGTCATCGCTCCGCCACGTCGCCGCCGTCGCTATGGCCGGCACCCTGGTCACCAGCGCGCTGATGGGCGCACCCGCCCAGGCGGCCCCCGCCTCGCCCGCATCTCCCGACGCCGCCGCCAGCCTGGCCGACCGCCTCGGTGACCGTGCCGCCGGCACCTACGCCGACGCCAACGGCACGATGGTCGTCGCGGTCACCGACTCCGCCGCCGCCCGGCAGGTCCGCGCCGCCGGCGCCACCCCGAAGCTGGTCACCCGGGGCGCGGCCCAGCTCCGCTCCGCCACCGCCGAGCTGGAGCGCTCGGCCAAGATCCCGGGCACCGCCTGGTGGACCGACGCGGTCACCAACCAGGTCGTCGTCTCGGTCGACAGCACCGTCACCGGCGCCAAGCTGGCGAAGGTCGAGGCCGCAGCCGCGCGCACCGGCGGTGCCGTCCGGATCGAGGCCGAGGCCGGCGTGCTCAGCACCCGGATCTCCGGGGGCCAGGCGATCTACACCGGCGGTGGCCGCTGCTCGCTCGGCTTCAACGTCCGCAACAGCGCCGGCCAGACCTTCTTCCTGACCGCCGGGCACTGCACCAACATCGGCTCGACCTGGTACTCGAACTCCGGCCAGACCAGTGTGCTCGGCACCCGCACCGGCACCAGCTTCCCGGGCAACGACTACGGCATCGTCCGGCACAGCAACTCCGCGAACGCGACCGGGAACGTCTCGCTCTACAACGGCAGCTTCCGGGACGTCACCGGCGCCGCCAACGCCTTCGTCGGCCAGAGCGTGCAGCGCTCCGGCAGCACCACCGGCCTCAAGGGCGGCTCGGTGACCGCCACCAACGCCACGGTGAACTACGCCGAGGGCTCGGTCTCCGGCCTGATCCGCACCAACGTCTGCGCCGAGCCGGGCGACAGCGGCGGCTCGCTGTTCAGCGGCAGCAGCGCGGTCGGCCTCACCTCCGGCGGCAGCGGAAACTGCACCCGCGGTGGCACCACCTACTTCCAGCCGGTCACCGAGCCGTTGAGCGTCTACGGCGTCAGCATCATCTGATCCGTCCGATCCCTCCGCGAGCGGGCCGCCGGGACACCGGCGGCCCGTTCCGCGTCTCCGGCCGGACGACCGGGGCCTTGCTCACCCCGCAACCGGGCGGGCCGGGCGGCTGACACAATGCGGGGGAACAGCCGTACCGCAGATGAGGAGACGCAAGTCGTGATCCGTACCCATGACGCCGGCAGCCTGCGCGCGACGGACGCCGGCACCACGGTGACGCTCGCCGGGTGGGTGGCCCGCCGGCGCGACCACGGCGGTGTCATCTTCGTCGACCTGCGCGACGGCTCCGGCGTGGTCCAGGTGGTGTTCCGCGAGGAGGACGCGCACGCGCTGCGCAACGAGTTCTGCGTCAAGGTCACCGGTGAGGTGACCCGCCGCCCCGAGGGCAACGACAACCCGGAGCTGCCCACCGGCGAGATCGAGGTGACCGCCGCCGCGCTGGAGGTGCTCTCCGAGGCCGCGCCGCTGCCGCTGCCGGTGGACGACCAGATCGAGGCCGGCGACGACATCCGGCTGCGCTACCGCTACCTGGACCTGCGCCGCAGCGGCCCGGCCAACGCCCTGCGGCTGCGCTCCCGGGCCAACCAGCTGGCCCGGGGGGTGCTGCACGAGCGGGACTTCCTGGAGATCGAGACCCCGACGCTGACCCGGTCCACCCCCGAGGGTGCCCGCGACTTCCTGGTCCCGGTCCGGCTCCAGCCGGGCAGCTGGTACGCGCTGCCGCAGTCGCCGCAGCTGTTCAAGCAGCTGCTGATGGTCGGCGGCATGGAGCGGTACTACCAGATCGCCCGCTGCTACCGCGACGAGGACTTCCGCGCCGACCGGCAGCCGGAGTTCACCCAGCTCGACATCGAGATGTCCTTCGTCACCGAGGACGACGTGATCGACCTCGGCGAGGCGATCGTCTCGGCGCTCTGGAAGGACCTGGCCGACCACGAGATCTCCCGGCCGATCCCCCGGATCACCTGGCACGACGCGATGGCCCGGTACGGCTCCGACAAGCCCGACCTGCGCTACGGCCTGGAGCTGACCGAGCTGACCGAGTACCTGCGCGGCACCGCCTTCCGGGTCTTCGCCGCGTCGATCGACGCGGGCGGCTACGTCGGCGCGGTGGTCATGCCGGGCGGTGCGGCACAGACCCGCAAGGAGCTGGACGGCTGGCAGGACTGGGCCAAGGCGCGTGGCGCACGGGGCCTGGCGTACGTGGTGCTGGACGCCGAGACCGGCGAGGCGCGCGGGCCGGTGGCCAAGAACCTCTCCACCGAGCACCTGGGTGGCCTGGCCGACGCGGTCGGGGCCAAGCCGGGCGACGCGGTGTTCTTCGCCGCCAGCACCGACACCCGGGAGGCGCAGGAGCTGCTCGGCGCGGCCCGGATCGAGATCGCCAAGCGGGCCAAGCTGATCGACGAGAGCGCCTGGGCGTTCTGCTGGGTGGTCGACGCGCCGATGTTCGAGCGCACGGACGAGGGCGGCTGGACGGCCGTGCACCACCCGTTCACCTCGCCGAACGCCGAGTGGGTCGACCGGTTCGAGGAGGCCCCGGACCGGGCCCTGGCCTACGCGTACGACATCGTCTGCAACGGCAACGAGATCGGCGGCGGCTCGATCCGTATCCACCGGGGCGACGTGCAGCAGCGGGTCTTCGACCTGCTCGGCATCACCCCGGAGGAGGCGCAGGACAAGTTCGGCTTCCTGCTGGAGGCGTTCAAGTACGGCGCCCCGCCGCACGGCGGCATCGCGTTCGGCTGGGACCGGGTCTGCATGCTGCTCGCCGGGGCCGACTCGATCCGTGAGGTGATCGCCTTCCCGAAGACCCGGGGCGGCTTCGACCCGCTGACCGGTGCCCCGACCCCGATCACCACCCAGCAACGCACCGAGGCCGGCATCGACGCCAAGCCCAAGGCCCCGACCGCCTCCCCCGGCACCGCCGGCCCCGCCGCCCCGGTAACCGATCCGGTCTAACCCCCACCCCACCCGGCCCCGCCCGGGTCCTACCCCGGATCGTTGATCAAGAGGTTCACGTCATCATCACGCAGTGAGGTGACGTGAACCTCTTGATCGCTAGGTCGGGGCGCGGTTGGTGCACCTGTCCAGCGATGCGCTGCACGCCGGGCGTCCGATCCCCTGTCTCGACGACGACGTGCCGACCCCGGTGCATCCCTACGGTGCGGCGAAGGCGGCGGCGGAGACCGCCGTACGGGTGGTCGACCCGGGCGCGGCGCTGGAGTTGGCCGGCTCGGCCGTCGCCGGCCCGCTCAACGTGGCCGGCCCGGAGCCGGTCAGCCGGGCCGGGCTGGGGCTGCTGGTGGCCCGTCGGTACGGGATCGATCCGGCCGGGATGACGACCACCACGACCACGGCGGCCGGGCCGCGGCGTCCCACCGACGTGCGGCTGGACTCGTCCCGCGCCACCGCCCTGCTGCGGACCCGACTGCGCGGTGTGACCGAGCTGCTCGCCGGCTGACCATCAGCCGTCGGGGTCGGCCGGGCAGAGATGGACGCTGAGCCGGAGCCCGCACCGCGACTGCACAGAAGCTATGCACAAAACTTGTGCATAGCTTCTGTGCACAGTTATTGTGCATGCATGGAGAACGACGACACCGGCGGGCGACCCGCGACCAGCTCCGTCCGGATCGACCACCGGCAGGTCCGCGTCCTGGCCCACCCGCTGCGGCTGCGGCTGCTCGGCGCGCTGCGGGTGCAGGGGCCGGCCACCGCCACCACCCTCGCCGGGCTGCTCGGCACCAACACCGGCGCCACCAGCTACCACCTGCGCCAGCTCGCCGACGTGGGGCTGGTGGTCGAGGACCCGGACCGGGGCACCGGGCGGCAGCGCTGGTGGCGGGCCGCGCACGAGGTGACCGACTGGGAGCCGAGCGACTTCGACGACGACCCCGACGCCCGGGCCGCGATCGAGTGGATCCAGGGCGACCAGGTGCGCCTGCTGGCCGAGCGGGCCGAACGCTGGTTCGCCGTCCAGCAGGACTGGTCACCGGCCTGGCGGGACGCGTTCGGGATGAGCGACGCCTTCCTCAGCCTCCCGGCCGACCGGCTCCAGGCCCTCGAAGACGAGCTGTGGCGGGTGCTGGAGCGCTACCGCACCGAGGCGGATCCGGCGCAGCCGGACGCCGAGCGGGTGCACGTCTTCGTGGCCGCGTTCCCGATGATCGAGCAGCGGTGATGGGCGCGCTGACCGTACGTCAGGTGCGGTTGCGCTACCTCACCCTCTACGGCCTGCGCTGGCTGCCCACCGGCCTGACCATCCCGGTGATGATCCTGCTGATGCAGGAACGCGGCCTGTCGCTGACCCAGATCGGCCTGGTCTCCACCGCGCAGGGCCTGGTCGTGCTGGCGCTGGAGCTGCCGACCGGCGGCCTGGCCGACGCGCTCGGCAGCCGGATCGTCCTGGTCACCGCCTGGGCGGTCAGCCTGCTCTCCCTCGGCCTGTTCGCAGTCGCCGACTCCTTCGCGCTGTTCTTCCTGGTCTGGGCCCTGCAAGGGGTCTACCGGGCGCTCGACAGCGGCCCGCTCGATTCCTGGTACGTCGAGTCCACCCTGGCCGCTGACCCGGACACCGACTACGAGCCCGGCCTCGGCTTCGCCGGCACCGTCGCCGGCGTCACCATCGCCGGTGGCGCGCTGCTCAGCGGCGGCCTCATCGCGCTCGGGCCGGTCGGGCCGGTCAGCGCCCTGACCGTGCCGGTGCTGGTCGCCGCCGCCCTGCAGGCGGTGGCCCTGGTCGTCCTGCTGTTCCTGCTGGTCGAGACCGGCCCGGCCCGGGGCCCCGGCACGCTGCGCGCCTCGGTCGCGGCGGCACCCCGGATGGTCGGGCAGGCCGTCGGCTTGCTGCGCCGCTCCCGGGTGCTGCTCGCCCTGGTGTCGGTGGAGCTGTTCTGGGGCTTCGGCATGGTCACCTTCGAGTCGTTGCTGCCGATCCGGCTCGCCGACGTGGTCGGTGACCCCGAACGGGCGGCGGCGCTGCTCGGCCCGGCCAACTCGGCGGCCTGGCTGGTCTCGGCGGCCGGGGCGGCGGCGACCCCGTTGCTGCTGCGCTGGCTGGGCGCGGCCCCCGCCGCGGCGCTGCTGCGGATCGTGCAGGGCGTCACGGTGCTCGGCATGGGTCTGCTCGCCGGGCCGGTCGGGGTGCTGGTCGCCTACCTGGCCTGCTACGCCGTGCACGGCGCGTCCAACCCGCTGCACCTGGGGCTGCTGCACCGGCAGGTCGACGGCCCCTACCGGACCAGTGTCATCTCGCTGAACTCGATGATGGGACAGCCCGGGTTCGCCCTCGGCGCGGTGCTGCTCACCGCGCTGGCCGACCGCAACGGGGTCGGCACCGCGATGGTGGTCGGCGCGGTCGCGCTGGCGGTGGCCGCCCCGCTCTACCTGCCGGCCTGGTGGGCCGGCCGACGGGCCGCCCCGGCCGCAGCCCGGCCCGGGGACGTCCCGGTCGACGCTGAGCCGGGGAACGTCCCGGTCGAAGCCGGACCCGGGAACGGTACGGCCGCGCCCGCCGGGTCCGGACTTCCGGCCGCGTCGGCCGGCGCCGACCCCCGGGACGTGCAGCCGGCCGGGTCGGTGGCCTCAGCCGAGCCACACCGAGCTGCGCCGTAGGGTGCCGGTGAAGCCGAGCCGGCGGTAGAGCCGCAGCGCGGCGAGGTTGTCGGCGTAGACGCCGAGCCCGACATGGTCGTACCGGGTGAGCAGGGCCCGGGTCATCCCGGCGGTCAGCGCCGCGCCCAGCCCTCGCCCCCGCCGGTCGGGGGCCACGGTCAGCCCGGCGAGGAAGCCGATGTCGCCGCGACTGCGGTCCGCCCCGCAGGCGACCAGGCGGTCGGCGTCCCAGATGCCGTACCAGTCGACGACCGTCGTGTCCCCGGGGCGCGACGAGGTGGTGGGGAAGGCGTCGTCGATCAGCGCGGACAGTGCCGGGTGGTCCGCCGGGCCGAGGCGGACCACCCGCTCCTGCCCGGATTGCCGGGGTGGGCCGGTGGTGGTCCAGAGGAATTCCCAGTCGTCGATCCGGGTCGCGCCGAACCGGCCGACCAGCAGCGACCGGTCGGCCCGGGGCAGTTGCAGGTACTGCCCCGGCCGGACCACGCCGTCGGCGACCAACGCCGCGACCAGCGCCAACGCCGCGTCGACCGGACCGACCACCCCACCCGCCCGGCCGTTCTCCGCCGTCGGGAGCACCCAGGCCACCGCGCCGTCGCGGACCCAGGCGCGGGGTCGGTCGTCGCGCCGCAACGCGTGCCGTACGAACGGGTGGTGGTCGGTGGCGGCGAGGATGGCCGCCCGGCCGGTGAGTTCCCGGTCGCCGTCGATCATGCGAGCAGCCTAGAACCCGGCCGGACGACGGGACCCGGCGGCGGCGATCTCCACGACAGAGATTGACGAGCCGACCGATTGGGTACATCGGGGCCGACCTACTGGGACCCCCTACCGGAGGACATACACATGCTCGCCATCCTCGCGGCCGTCGTTTTCGGCTTCGCGCTCCTCATCGACCTGCTCAACACCAACTTCGGCGCCCCCGACCTGTTCAACTGGAACACCCTGGTGCTGATCGGCCTGCTGCTGCTCTCGCTCTACCTGGCCGGCGTCGGCAGCGGCCCGCGCGGCGGTGGCGGCGGCCGGTGGTACCGGGGCCGTCGGCCGGGTCGCGGCTGACCGCGACGGATCAGAACGGGCGCGGCCCACGGCGCGATTCCGGCGTCGTGGGCCGCGCCCGGTACTGTCTTCCTGATGGACTCCGACGCCCTCTTCTCCCTCGGTGCACCCGCCGTGGCGCCCAGCGCCCACGCGGGCTCCGTCGGCGTCGACGACTTCGCCTCGGTGGGGGAGGACGCCCCGCTGCCGGTCCGGATGCGGCCCGCGCGCATCGACGAACTGGTCGGGCAGGAGCACCTCCTCGCGCCCGGTGCCCCGCTGCGTCAGCTCGTCGGCGGCGGCGCGGCGCTGTCGGTCATCCTCTGGGGCCCGCCGGGCAGCGGCAAGACCACCATCGCCCACCTGGTGGCCCGGGCCACCGACCGCCGCTTCGTGGCCATGTCGGCGTTGACCGCCGGCGTCAAGGACGTCCGGGCCGTCATCGAGACCGCCCGTCGCCAGCGCCGCTCCGGTGGCCCGCAGACCGTCCTGTTCATCGACGAGGTGCACCGGTTCAGCAAGACCCAGCAGGATTCGCTGCTCGCCGCCGTCGAGGACCGCACGGTCACCCTGCTCGCGGCGACCACCGAGAATCCGTACTTCTCCGTCATCTCGCCGCTGCTGTCCCGGTGCGTGCTGCTCACCCTCCAGCCGCTCGACGACGAGGCCGTGCGGGCGCTGCTGCGTCGCGCGGTGACCGACCCGCGCGGCCTCGCCGGCGCGCTCACCCTGGCCACCGACGCCGAGGACCACCTGGTACGCCTGGCCGGCGGCGACGTCCGCAAGGCCCTGACCGCGCTGGAGGCGGCGGCGGCCTCGGCGACCGCGCTCGGCGTCGACCGGATCGACCTGGCCACCACCGAGCAGGCGGTGGACGTGGCGGCCGTGCGCTACGACCGGGACGGCGACGCGCACTACGACGTGACCAGCGCCTTCATCAAGAGCATGCGCGGCTCGGACGTCGACGCCGCGCTGCACTGGCTGGCCCGGATGCTGGTCGCCGGGGAAGACGCCCGGTTCATCGCCCGCCGTATGGTCATCTTCGCCAGCGAGGACGTCGGCCTGGCCGACCCGTCCGCCCTGTCGGTCGCCACCGCCGCCGCCCACGCGGTGGAGTACGTCGGCCTGCCCGAGGCCCAGCTCAACCTCGCCCAGGCGGTCATCCACCTGGCGACCGCGCCGAAGTCCAACTCGGCCACCACGGCCCTCGGCGCGGCGATGGCCGACGTCCGGGCTGGTCGGGGCGGTGCGGTGCCGCGCGGGTTGCGCGACGCGCACTACTCCGGCGCCCGAGGGCTCGGGCACGGCACGGGCTACCGCTACCCGCACGACGACCAGCGCGGGGTGGTCACCCAGCAGTACGCTCCCGACGACCTCGTCGGGACCGACTACTACCGGCCCAGCGGGCACGGCGCCGAGCGGTCGGTGGCCGCCCGGCTGCCCCTGCTGCGCCGGATCGTCCGGGGGCTGTCCACCCCGGTGTCACGCCCCGACGGGCCGGTGCCGGTGGTCAACGGCCGTCACCCGACGGGCACGGGGCACGCCGGTGGGGCGGATGAGGACGGCGGCGACGCCGGGGAGGTTCAGCAGTGACATCGCGAGGTGGGGAGCAACCGCAGGACGGTCCCGACGAGCGGCGTGAACCTCGCGCCAAGGGACGTCGGTGGGGTCGGGGGCGGGGCGGCGACGACACCCCGCCCGAGCCGGCCGGCGAGGAGTTCGGCTGGATCGACGACCTGCGTACGGCGAAGCAGCAGCGCACCGAACTCGGCCCGGACGGCGGTCCGGTGCCGCCGGTCCGTGGTCCGGTTCCGCCGGCTGCCGGGCGTGGGCCGGCCGCGCCGCAGACCGGCCCGGGGGGGCCGGTCGCTCCGCGCGTCGGTCAGCCGGTTTCGCGTCCCGACGGGCCGGCACCGGCCGGCGTCCGCCCACCGCAGCCGGATTCCCGGCCGCAGCAGGCACCGCAGGGCCTCCGGCCGGAGCAGGCACCGCCGGGTGCCCGACCGGAGTCCGGTCCCCCGACGGGTCCCCTGGCCGGTCCACCGGGTCCGCGCCGGGAGGCGTCGGCATCCGGCGGCCCCCGCCCGCCGCAGCCAAGCGGTCCATCGGACCTGCCGCCAACCGGGCCCGGCCGGCCCGGGCCGGCGTCTGCCGGGGCCGAGCCGCCCCGACCCGGTCGCTCTGACGGGCCGCCACCGGGGCCGACGCACCCCGGTGGGCAGGCCGCCCCGCCGGTCCGTGGGCCGGCCTGGTCCGGACCCTCCGGGCAGCGCCCCCGCCTGGGCGAAGGGCCCGGACCCTGGCCGGGTTCGGCGTCCGCCGACCGCCCCGGCCCGCAGCGGCCCGACCAGGCATCCCGCCCCGACCCCACCGCCGGTGGTGCCGGCTCCGGCCGGGCCGCGGTCGCGGTCCCCGGCCGGGCGGCGGTCCCCGGCTCGGGGTCCGGCCGGGCGGCGGTCCCGCCCGGTCAGGCGCCACCTGTCGGGTGGACCGGTCCCGGTGCCCCGGCACCCGCCGGGCCGTCGCACGGTGCCCCGGCACCCGCCGGGCCGTCGCACGGTGCCCCGGCACCCGCCGGGCCACCCCTGGGTGGCCGAGCGGCATCCGACGACCGGTCGGGCGTGGCGGCACCGGGCGGTACGCCCCTGCGGGGGCGTCGGACCGTGCCCGACGACCGGCCGAGAGACCGCCGGCCCGGTCCGATCGAACCCGCGAACCGGCCCGGCACGGGTTCCGGTCCCGGTGGTCCCGCGCCCGCTGCGGCGCACCCGACCGGTGCGCCCCGCGTCGGGATGGGGACCCCGGCCGGTGCCGGAGTGCTGCCGGACCCGACGGTCGGCGGGCCGCGTACCGGCCCGATGGCACCGGCGGGCGGCAACCCCCCGCCCGACACGGCGGCTTCCGGGCCCCGGGCTACGGGGGGTCGCCGTGCCGAGGCATCACCCACCCCGTCCGCGATCCCGGTGACCGGCCGGCCGCCGAGCGGGCAGGCCGCCGTCGCGCCGCCGATCCGGACCGGCCGGTGGTGCCGCTGACCGGCAACGCGCCGTCGCTACCAGGTGTCGCGCCGACCTCGCCCGCACCGGGTGTTCCGTCGGCGCCGCCCGTTCCCGGCACCGGTCGGCCCGGCCCGGCCGCCCGGGACGACAACGGGCGTCGTCGCCCGCCTCCCGACATCGCCCCACCACCGGGCCGGCGGGCCCGTCCCGACGGCGAGCCGGCGGTCCACCACCCCGGGCCGGACGGCGAGGGGCCCGGGGGCCGTCGGAACCGCCCGGACGACGAGGAACCGTCGGGGGGATGGCGTAGCCCGACCGGGAACGAATCCGATCCGCGGGGCCGCCCGGACGCCGATGAGGTGCGGGGTCGGCCGGACGGGGGTGCGCCGGCCGGTCAACCGGTTCCGTCCGGGTCCGCCCAGGAGGACCGCTCACGTGGCGACCGACCGGACCGGCCGGCGGACTGGCTGCGGCAGGCCGGGCGCACCTCACACACCGACCCCGCCCTGCGGGTGCTCAACCGCTCGACTCCGCCGGCTGGTCGGTCGACCCCGCCGGGCGGCGCGGGTCCGGCCGATCCGGCTGGTCGGGGTCGATCGGGCGGCCCGGAGCGCAGCGACGTCGAGGCCGGTCCGCATCGGCCGGAGCAGGCCGGTCCGCATCGGCCGGAGCAGAGCGGCCCGCCCCGGCCGGAGCAGGCCGGTCCGGCTCGGGGCACGGCGCGGCCTGCCCCGCCTGAGCGGCCCCCGCCCGGCCGGCTGGTCCCGTGTCCGGGCCGGTAGGCGACGGCCACGGCTCCGCCCGGGGAGCCCAGTCTGACCCCGACCCGACCCGGGGTCCGCGTCCCGGCGCTGCCGGTTCGCCGCCCGGTGGCTCCCGAGCCAGCGGTGCGGCCTCCGTGCCGGTGCCCGGTACCGCGCAGGTCCCGGGCGGCCCGCGTCCGGCCGGTCCCGGTCCGATGCCCGGCGCTCCCCGGGTTGGCGGCTCGGCTCCGGTGCCCGGCACCGCGCAGGTCCCGGGTGGTCCGCGTCCCGCCGGCCCGGGGCCGGCCGGACGCCCGCCCGGCGGTGCCGGTCCGGACGCTGCCGCGACGGCACCCACGTCCGGCGCTCCCCGATCCGGCGCACCGGTCCCGAACGATCCCGCCGCGCCCCGCTCCGAGCTACGCATCGGAAGCGGACCCCGCCCGCCCGCCCCCACTCCGGTAGGCCCGCAGTCGGGTGCACCCGACCCGAGGGCGCCGCGGCTGGGCGCACCCGACCCGAGGGCGCCGCAGCCCGGCGCACCCGACCCGCGAGCGCCGCGCGCCGGCGCGCCAGCGCGCGGCACCGCCCGTCCGGAGGGTCCGGTCACCGGCACCGCCCGCCCGGACGGCCCCGCCACCGGCCCGGTCACCGGCACCGCCCGCCCGCCCGCCCCTCCGGACGACCCGCGTCGTACGGCGGGGCCGGAGGGCGGCCGGCCCTCCGGGCCACGGTCCGCTGCCGGCGGCCGGCCCCCGGTGCGGGTGGAGTCGTCGCGGCGGCGTCGGTCGCCCCCGCCACCGCACCGGGCGCACGACCGGGCGGTGGGCCGCAGGACGCCGTCGGTCGGGCGGCACCGCCGGTGCGTCCCGCTGACCGGGCGGAGACGGCCGGTGTCGCGGCCGTCCCGTCGTCCGGTCGGGCCGACGTCCCGGGAGTGGCCCGGGTGACGCCACCGGACGGAGCCCGGTCCGATCCGGACGGCTCGACCGGAGCTCCGCTGCGCCCGCCGACGCAGGACGACCCCGCCGGTGCCGGTGCCGCCTCCGATGACGGCGGCGGCGAACCGCGTCGCCGGACGGAGGAACGGCGTCGCCTGCGGCTGGGAATCCTGGTGCTGGTCAGCGTGTTGCTGCTCGGGGCCCTCCCGGCCTTCTTCGGGATGCGGACCCTCAGCCGGGACCCGGTCTTCGACACCCTCGACGAGTTGGGTGTGCCGGGTTGGGCGACGGCGAAGACGGTGGACAACGTCAGCGGCAGCCGCCTGTGCCTGCAGGACTGCCGGCTGAGGGAGCGCACCGTGGAGTCCGACCGCGCGCCGGAGGAGACCACCCGGGTCTATGAGCAGGCGCTGCGCGCGGAGGGCTGGCGGCCGTGGAAGGTGACCCGGTGTCCGGAACAGCCGGCCAAGGGCAGCTACACCTGCTGGCGACGGGACGAACTGACCCTCGACCTCTGGGTGCGGGAACCGACCTGCACTCCGCCGCTGGTGAGCGGGGAGCCGGCGGTGCCGCCGGCCAGCCCGGCCGCACCCGCAGCGGGGGAGTGCACCGGTTCGTTGGTGTCGGTGAAGGTCCGCAACGCGATCGACGACGAGCGGACCCGGCCACAGCCGAGCACCGACCCGTCACTGACCGGTGAGGATCCGTTCCCGACGATCACCGAGGATCCGCTCGGCGGCCTGACACGCTCACCGTCCTGAGCCGGTTTCCATCACGGACGGTAGGGTCTGGGGCTGGCAGGCCCGCCTGCCCCCGTTTGACCCCGTACGGGTCACACCGCGACCGGGTACCGGGTCGCGTGTTCCGGGGCGTCGGGCCCCGGAACCCTGCTTGAGGAGGACATGCGTGGATGGTGGACAGATCGCTGCGCTGATCGCGGCCGGCGCGTTCCTGATGCTGGTGCTCGTGCTGGCGGTACCGATCCTGCGGCTGCGGCACACCGTGGACGCGACGACCCGGATGATCAACGACCTCAACGCGCAGACCGCCCCGCTGCTGGGGGACGTGAACACCACGGTGAAGAACGTCAACGTCGCCCTGGAGCAGGTGCAGACCTCGCTCGACGGGGTGAACCTGCAACTCGCGAAGGTCGACACGATGACCAGCCACGCGCAGAACGTCACCGCCAACGTGGCGAACCTGGCCACCGTGGTCTCGGCCGCCGCGGCGAACCCGCTGGTGAAGGTGGCGGCCTTCGGGTACGGCGTCCGCCGGGCCGCCTCGGCACGGCGTACCGCGGAGACCGAGCGTGAGGTGCGCGACACCATCAAGCAGCAGCGGCGTGCCGCCCGGCGTGGCAACAGCTGACCCGACCGGCGTCGCACAGGAGGAATGAGACATGAGGCGACTGTTCTGGCTCGGTATCGGGCTGGCCGTGGGCGTGGTGGTGGTCCGCAAGGCCACCCGGACCGCGCAGGCGTACACCCCGGCGGGGATCGCCAGTGGGCTGTCCGAATCCGCTGGCGGTCTGGTCGAGTCGCTGCGTAGCTTCGTGGAGGACGTACGGATCGGGATGGCCGAGCGCGAGCAGGAGATCCACGAGGCGTTCGCCCGGGGTGAGGCGTTCGACGACCAGTTCGCCGAGTTGCGGGAGGACCCGCGTATCGGTGACCGAGAGATCTTTCCGGAGGAACACCAGCGATGAAGACGGCGGAGATCAAGCGGCGGTATCTCGCCCATTTCGAGGCGAACGGGCATACCGTGGTGCCGTCTGCTCCGCTGCCTGCCATCAGTGATCCGAACCTGCTGTTCGTCAATGCCGGCATGGTGCAGTTCGTTCCGTATTTTCTCGGGCAGCAGACGCCGGCGTACCGGCGTGCGGTGAGTGTGCAGAAGTGTCTGCGGACGCCGGACATCGACGAGGTCGGCAAGACCAGTCGGCATGGCACGTTCTTCCAGATGAACGGCAACTTCTCGTTCGGGGACTACTTCAAGTCCGGGGCGATCCCGTTGGCGTGGGACCTGGTCACCAAGCCGGTTGCCGAGGGTGGTTACGGGCTGGACGGGGAGCGGGTCTGGCCGACGGTCTATCTCGACGACGACGAGGCGTTCGAGATCTGGCGGTCGGTGGGGGTGCCGGCGGAGCGGATCGTCCGTCGGGGCAAGGCGGACAACTTCTGGTCGATGGGCATTCCGGGGCCGTGCGGCCCATGTTCGGAGCTGTTCTACGACCGGGGCCCGGAGTACGGCCGGGAGGGTGGTCCGGCGGTCGACGAGGACCGCTACATGGAGTTCTGGAACCTGGTGTTCATGCAGTTCGAGCGGGGTCCGGGCAGTGGGAAGGAAGACTTCCCGATCCTGGGTGACCTGCCGGCGCAGAACATCGACACCGGGATGGGCCTGGAGCGGATGGCCTCGATCCTGCAGGGTGTGGACAACCTGTACGAGATCGACGAGGTGCGGCCGATCCTGGACCGGGCGGCGGAGCTGACCGGTAAGCGGTACGGCGCGCACTCGGGGCACGTGGCGAGCGAGTCGCACCCGGACGACGTGCGGTTGCGGGTGGTCGCCGACCACGTGCGCACCGCGTTGATGTTGATCGGTGACGGGGTGACCCCGTCGAATGAGGGGCGCGGCTACGTGCTGCGTCGGATCATGCGGCGGGCGATCCGGGCGGTGCGGTTGTTGGGTTGGCAGGAGCGGGCGTTGCCCGAGTTGCTGCCGGTGGCCCGGGACTGCATGTCGCCGTCGTACCCGGAGCTGGCGACCGAGTTCGACCGGATCTCGCAGTACGCGTACGCGGAGGAGGACGCGTTCCTGTCGACGTTGCGGGCGGGGACGACGATCCTGGACACGGCGATCGCGCAGACCCGGTCGGCGGGGAAGCCGGCGCTGTCGGGTGAGCAGGCGTTCCAGCTGCACGACACGTACGGGTTCCCGATCGATCTGACGTTGGAGATCGCCGGCGAGCAGGGGTTGCAGGTCGACGCGGAGGGTTTCCGCCGGTTGATGGCCGACCAGCGCAACCGGGCCAAGGCCGACGCGCAGGCCCGCAAGACCGGACACACCGACGTGTCGGCGTACCGGTCGGTGCGTGACGACGGCGGGGCGGTGGAGTTCACCGGCTACACCGAGCTGCACCGGGAGTCCCGGGTCCGGGCGCTGCTCAGCGGTGGCGTCACGGTCGGCGCGGCGGTCGAGGGCGACACCGTCGAGTTGGTGCTCGACACCACCCCGTTCTATGCCGAGGGTGGTGGTCAGCAGCCCGACCAGGGTCTGATCACCGTCGGTGCCGGTCAGGTCGAGGTCTTCGACGTGCAGCAGCCGGTGCCGGGTCTGATCGTGCACCGGGCGAAGGTGGTCCGGGGTGAGGTGCGGGCCGGGGAGACCGGCTACGCCGAGATCGACGTGACCCGCCGGCGGGCCATCTCGCGGTCGCACACCGCCACCCACCTGGTGCACCAGACCATGCGCAACTTCCTCGGTGAGTCGGCGACCCAGGCGGGTTCGCTGAACGCCCCGGGCCGGCTGCGGTTCGACTTCAACACCCCGGCCGGGGTGTCGCCGAGCGTGTTGCACGACGTGGAGCAGCAGGTCAACGAGGTGCTGTTGGCGGATCTCGAGGTCAACGCCTTCATCACCACCCAGGAGGAGGCCCGGCGGATCGGCGCGATGGCGCTGTTCGGCGAGAAGTACGGCGAGCGGGTCCGGGTCGTCGAGGTCGGCGACTACGCCCGGGAGCTGTGCGGCGGCACCCACGTGGCCCGTTCGGCCCAGCTCGGCCTGGTGAAGATCCTCTCCGAGGCGTCGGTGGGTTCGGGCGTGCGCCGGATCGAGGCGCTGGTCGGGATGGATGCGTTCGGCTTCCTGGCCCGCGAGCACCTGCTGGTGTCCCGCCTCGCCGAGCTGTTCCGGGTGCCCGGTGAGCAGGTCGCGGAGCGGGTCGAGCAGACCGTCACGCAGCTGCGGGACGCCGAGAAGGAGCTGGAGAAGCTCCGCGCCCAGTTGGTGCTGGGCGGTGCGGCGGCGCTGGCCGGGCAGGCGAAGGACGTCGGCGGGGTGGCGTACGTCGGCACCGAGGCGCCGGAGGGCGCGGCCGGTAACGACGTGCGGACCCTGGCCCAGGAGATCCGCGGCAAGATCGACCCGGCCCGGCCGGCCGTGGTGGCGGTGGCGGCCCGATCGAATGGCAAGGCGTCCCTGGTGGTGGCCGTGAACGCCGCGGCCCGTGGGCGCGGTCTGGCCGCGAACGACCTGGTGAAGGCGGCCTTCTCCGGCCGGGGCGGTGGTAGTCAGGACGTCGCGCAGGGCGGTGGCCTGCCCGCCGCGGAGGCGCCGAAGCTGCTGCTCACGGTCGAGAAGGCGATCGCCGACGCGTGACGGATCAGCACCTGAGCCAGGGCGGACCCGAGCTGGTCCGCCCTGGCTCGTCACCGCCGGAGGGTGACCGACCGTGAGTGAGTCGTCCCGCGGGGTCCGGTTGGGGGTCGACGTCGGGCAGGTCCGGGTGGGGGTGGCCCGGTCCGATCCGCACGGCATCCTGGCCACTCCGCTGGTCACCCTGGCCCGGGACCTGACCACCGGCCCGGACGCGGTGCCCAGCGACCTTGCCCAGCTCGCGCAGCTTGTCGCCGAGCACGAGGCCGTCGAGGTCGTCGTCGGTCTGCCGGTCAATCTCGCCGGTCGGCACGGCCCGGCCGCCCAGCACGTGTTGGCGTACGTGCGCCGGTTGACCGAGGTGATAACGCCGGTTCCGGTGACGATCACCGACGAGAGGATGTCAACGGTCGTCGCGTCTCGTAGGCTTGCCGAGCGTGGCGTCCGGGGAAAGCGCCAACGTGCGGTGGTGGATCAGGCCGCCGCGGTCGAGATCCTGCAGAGCTGGCTGGAAGCGCAGCGGAGGCGGACGGAATGATCGACGATCTGGACCTCGGGTTCGACGAGCAGGAGAGGGGGGAGAAGGGCCGGCACCGGCGCGGTTTCGTCAACAAGCGCAACGGCACGTCGGGCGGCGGCAAATCGGGCGGCGGGCACCTAAAGACGATCTTTGCCCTGTTCATGGCCCTGGTGTTGCTGGGTGGCATCGGCGGCGGGGCCTTCTACGGCTTCGACCGGATTCGTAACCACTTCATCACGCCGGACTTCGACGGTCCGGGCACCGGTGAGGCGCTGGTCGACGTCAAGCAGGGCGACAGCGCCACCGCCATCGGTAACTCCCTCTACGACGCCGGTGTGGTCAAGAGCACCAAGGCCTTCGTCGAGGCGGCCGACGAGAACGCGCGCAGCAAGAACATCCAGGTCGGCCGGTACAAGGTCAAGAAGGAGATGCGCGCCACCGACGCGCTCGCCCTGCTGCTGGACCCGAAGAGCCGGGTGGTCAACGGGATCACCATCCCCGAGGGCATGATCACCCTGGCGATCTACGACCTGCTGGCCAAGGAGACCAAGATCCCGGTCGCCGAGTTCAAGGCCGCCGCGAAGGACCCGGTCAAGTTGGGCGTGCCGGAGTTCTGGTTCAACCGCAAGGACGGCAAGAAGGGGCCGCGGAGCCTGGAGGGTTTCCTCTATCCGGCCACCTACGAGCTGCCGCCGAAGGCGACCGCCCCGCAGATCCTGTCGATGATGGTGGACAAGTTCCTCGACGTCACCGGCGAGATGAAGTTCGTCGACACGGTGCAGGCCGACCGGGGCATCTCCCCGTACGAGGCGTTGATCACGGCCTCGATCGCGCAGGCCGAGTCGGTCAACCACGTGGACATGCCGAAGGTGGCCCGGGTGATCTACAACCGGGTCTACACCGACCGCTACCACTGCAAGTGCCTGGAGATCGACAGCGCGATCAACTACTGGCTGCGGTTGCAGGGCAAGAATCCGAAGGATTCCGACATCCTCAAGCAGTCCGAGCTCAACGACCCCAAGAACCCGTACCGGACGCACGGCGCGGACGGGCTGACCATCACCCCGATCAGCAACCCCGGCGAGGACGCCCTCAAGGGGGCGATGAGCCCGCCCAACGGCACCTGGGTCTATTTCATGACCGTCGACAAGAAGGGCACCATGGGCTACGGCACGACCGACGCCGACTTCCGTGACCTGCAACGTCAGATGTGCACCAACGGCGTGCTGAGCGGAGAGAACTGCCGGTGAGGGCGGCGGTGCTCGGCCGGCCGATCGCGCACTCCCTGTCCCCGGTGATCCACAACGCCGGGTACGCCGCCGCCGGGCTCGACGGCTGGTCGTACACCCGGATCGAGTGCGGTGCGCAGGAGCTGCCGGCCCTGGTCGCCGGCCTGGGCCCGGAGTGGGCCGGGCTGTCGGTGACCATGCCGGGCAAGGAGGCCGCGCTCGCGGTGGCCGACCGGGCGTCGTCGGTCGCCACCGCCGTCGGCGCGGCCAACACGCTGGTACGGCGTCCCGACGGCTCCTGGTACGCCGACAACACCGACGTCTCCGGGATGGTGAGCGTGTTGACCTCGGCCGGGGTGCCGGCCGGGGCCGCCGTCACGGTGCTCGGCGCCGGGGGCACCGCCCGGGCCGCCCTGGCCGCCGCCGCCCGGCTCGGCGCGACCACGGTCACCGTGGTCGCCCGTCGCCCGTCGGCGGTGGCGCAGCTGCGGCCGGTGGCGGCGGCCGTCGGGGTGGAGTTGGTCGCGGTGGCCTGGCCGGACGCCGCCGCGCACACCGGTGCCGACCTGGTCGTCTCCACCGTGCCCAAGGGCGTCGCCGATCCGTTGGCGGCCGACGCCGACTGGGGACCGTCCACGGTGCTCTTCGACGCGTTGTACGACCCGTGGCCGACCCCGCTGGCCGCGGCGGCGTCGGCCGCCGGTCGACCGGTGGTTTCCGGGCTGGATCTGCTGCTGGCCCAGGCGGTCGGCCAGTTCACCCAGTTCACCGGGGTGCCGGCGCCGGTCGAGGCGATGCGCGCGGCGCTCGCCGCGGCGCGGCGCTGACCGCCGGTCGGCCGGCGTTGATCCACCGGTCGTGCGCTGCGGTGCGCCGTTGACCCGCATCGCCGACTTTCCGGTCAATCAGGCGTAACCTCGGGAAGCCGGCATTCGCAGGCTCGCCTGCCGAAAAGCAACCCCCACTGCCTTATTCTTTGGTTAAGTCGGGTCGTCACTGCGATTTCACCCCCGCCATATCCACCTGTGGTCGATACGCTGCTGCCGGTAATCGTCGCCCATCCGGGGAGAGTTCCTTGAGCAGGCACGGAATCCACCGCGCCCTTCCGGCCATCAGTGGCCGACGCAAGGCGGTCGTCCTCAGTGTCCTGAGCGTCACCGCAGTCGCCGGCATCACGGCCACGATGATGCCGCTGATCGCCGCCGAGGTGCCGCCGATCGTGCTCTCCGCCGTCGCGGACACCACGGCCACCCAGGTCCCGCAGGACGGCGACAACGGGTCCAAGACCACCCTGGCCAGCTGCCCGCAGCTCTGCGACGGCAACCGTGTCGGCCAGCGCGACGCGGTGCTGGAGTTCCAGGTGCGCGGCCTGCCCGCCGACGCGGTCAAGGTCAAGGCGTCCCTGCGGGTGTACGCGTGGCAGCAGTTCTCCTCCCGGGTCCGGGCCCACGCCGCCCGGGGCACCGCCGTCGGGACCGGCGCATGGCACGAGCGGCCCGTCCTCGGACCGGAGTTGGCCGCCGTCGACCGGGTCGCCCAGGGTTACAACGAGTGGGACGTCTCCGGTGCGGTCAGCGGCAACGGCCAGGTCACCTTCGCGTTGACCCAGGAGAACTGGAACACCCGGATCTACTGGGCGTCCCGGGAGAACACGAAGACCGCCATCCGGCCGAGCCTGGTGGTGACCTACCAGCGGGGCAGCCGGCCGCCGACCCGGCCACCGGCCACCGCGGCCCCGCCGACCACCGCGGCTCCGACGCCCACGCCGACGCGTACGGTGGCGCCGTCGCCGACCCGGACGGTCAGCCCGCCCGCGCCGACCACGGCCGCACCCCGCCCGACACCGACGGTCCGCCCCGGCACGGATGTGCCCGGCTGGCGGCTGGTCTGGTCCGACGAGTTCACCGGACCCACCGTCGACCTCAAGCGGTGGAACCTGCGCGACAACGAGGGCCGCGACATCGACCGGGGATGCAACGTCGACGACGCGGACAACACCTTCGTCGCCGACGGCGTGCTGACCCTGCGGGCCCAGCGGGAGACCGCGGTGTGCAGCTCGCAGACCCGGCAGTACACCCAGAGTTACCTGGACACCATCGGCAAGGCGTCGTTCACCTACGGCCGGTTCGAGATGCGGGCCAAGTCGCCCAACGGGCCGGCCGACTCCAAGGGCCTCTGGCCGGCGTTCTGGCTGCGCCCCGACGACGGCGGCAAGGGTGAGATCGACGTGGTGGAGCTGCCCGGCGGGGCGTCCCTGCACGGGGCCGCCACCCAGGCGATCTTCTACGACTACACGCCGGTCAAGCAGGACCAGCGCTGGGACTTCCCGACCGGCTACCCGGGGGACGGCTTCCACACGTACACCACGGAGTGGGAGCCGGGGGTGATCCGCTGGTACATCGACGGCCGGCAGGTCTGGCAGCGCGACCGCAGCACCACCCCGTGGTTCGACGAGGCCTTCAACAAGCCGTTCAACCTGCGGCTGAACTTCCAGGTCGGCGGCTGGCTGGGCGACCCCGACGCGGCCACCCGGTTCCCGGCCGACTTCCGGGTCGACTACGTCCGCGTCTGGCAACGCTGAGCCGGACCCGGCACCGTACGCCGCCCGGTGGGCTCCGGCCCGCCGGGCGGCTGCTTGTGCGCTGCCCCTATCGTGTCCGCCAGCGCGCGGCGGTCGGGCGGGACAGGGGGAGGGCATGACGGTGGCGACGGACCCACGGACCCGGCAGGACGGCCTGGGCTGGGTGACCCGGGCCATCTTCGGTGACCCCCGGCTCTGGCTCGGCAGCCCGCCCGACCCGGTGCCCGCCACCCACCGCCCGGCCGTCCGGTACGCCGTGGTGCCCTCGGTCGAGCGGGCCAGGTTCCTGCTCCCGCTGGCCTCCCGCCGGATCGGCGCGGCGTCGACCCTGGCGTACAACGCGCTGCGCCCGCCCCGGGTGCGGGCCAACCGGCTGGCGGTCGGCGTGCTGGCCGGCCTCGGGCTGACCGGGCTGGCCCGGATGCCGGTGCTGACCGTGGCGGTGCCCACCGACGTCGATCCGATCGACCTGCTGCTCGCCGGGCACCTGGGCCGGCTGGCGGGCCGGACGCTGCACGCCGCGATCGGCATCCGTCCACCGGATCCGCACCACAAGCCGACGTTGCAGCTCTTCGACGACCGGGGCGCCGCGCGGGCGTACGCGAAGATCGGGTGGAACGACGCGACCCGGGCGATGGTCCGCGCGGAGGCCGCCGCGCTGCGGGAGTTGCCCCGCGACGGCGGTGACTTCCCGGACGTGCCCCGGCTGCTGGACGAGGTGAGCTGGGGTGACCTGGCGGTGACCCTGGTCGAGCCGATGCCGGCGCGGGTGCGCCGGCCGCGTCACCCGCGGCGTCCGGAGGTGGCCGCGATGCTGGCGGTGGCCCGGCGCGGTGGCCCCGCGGGGCCGTCCCGACCGTTGCGCGGTTCGGCGTTCCTGGCCGACCTGACCGCGCGCGCCGCCACCGCCGGTGGCCCGGTGGTGGCGGCGCTGGCCGCCCTTGCCGACCGCGACGGGGACCGGCCGGTGGAGTTCGGTCACTGGCACGGCGACTGGGTGCCGTGGAATCTCGGCCGTCACCGGGGCCGGTTGATCGTCTGGGACTGGGAGAACAGCGGCGCCGACCGCCCGCTCGGGTTCGACCTCGCCCACCAGGGTTTCCAGAGCGCGCTGTCGTTGGGTGGCCGGGACGTGGCGGGAGCGACCGGGGAGATGGTGGAGATGCTGGACCGGCACGGCCCGGCGTTCGGCCTGGACCCGGCGGGGCGTCGGCTGGTCGCCGACGCGTATCTCGTCGAGCTGTGGTTGCGGACGGCGGAACTGGCGGCCGGCGGGGGTGGCTGGAGTGCGAAACTGCACCCCGCTCTGTTGCACACGCTCGCCGACCGGATGGGCTCACCCCGCCCCTGACCGGCGGTTTCTCCCGCTGACTGGGACAAGTGTCGGGGTCCCGACCGGAAAAACGGCGAAAAGCCCACACTGCCGTCACCGCCGCTACCGAAGCTGGCTCACGTTCCGTTATGGTGGCCCCACTCGATCACCACTGGCCGGCGACGGCGTGGTCGATCCGGCCCGGGACGGCGTGGGGACCTCGTCCGGGGCGCGGGGTGTGGGGAGGCCCGGTCGATGGCTGGCACAATCAGGGAGCACGATGGGATCGTCACGCGTCAATCAGCTCGGGGTGTCCTGCGCCCCGGCCACCGATCGTTCGGGCGGCGGTGACCCGAGATGACCATCGTCTATGTGCTGGCCGTGCTGGCCGTGCTGGTGCCCCTGCTGACCGTTCCGGTGCTGGCGGCCCGGTGGGCGTCGGCCGTCGACACCGGCCGGACGGCCGAACGGGTGCGGGTCGCCCTCGCCGGGCTGACCGCCGCGTTCGGCCGGGTCGGTGCGGCCCTGGTGGTGCTGCTGGCCGGTGCGGCGGCGGTCGTCGTCGTCTGCTGGCCGCTCGGTGAGGCGATCTCCCGGCTCGAACCCCACGTCGACCACCCGGTCTTCGACTACGTGCACGCCCGCCGGGTCGGCTTCTGGGAGGACATCAACCTGTTCATCTCCCCGATCGGTGACCGCTACCCGCTCAAGTGGGTGACCGCGGTGGCCGCGATCGGCTTCGCCATCGCCTGGCGTCGCCGCCGCTGGTGGATTCCGCTGGTGGCGATGCCGTTGCAGTTCGTCGTCGAGCAGTACACCCAGACGATCCTCGCGAAGGTCGTCGACCGTGGCCACCCGCCGACCGACCTGGGCACCTACCCCTCCGGGGGCTGCGGCCGGGTGCTGATGACCTTCGGCACCATCCTGGTGCTGGCCGCGCTGACCTGGCGGATTCCGCGTCGGGTGCTGATCGGCCTGGTCACCGCCCTGGCGGTGCTGGTCACGGTGGAGGGCTACACCCGCATCTACGCCGAGAAACACTGGCTCACCGACGTCTTCGGCGGCTGGTTCTTCGGCACCCTGCTGACCGGCGTGATGGTGCTCGCCGTGCTGGTCGCCGACGGCCGGGTCCGCCCGCCGAGGACGCCGGTCGACCCGGCACCGCGCAGCGACGACCGGCTGACCACCGGTACCTGACCCCCTCCCCGTCCGGACCGGCGCGACCCCTCCCCGCGCCATGACGGACCCGGCCCCCACCACTCCTCGAACGGAAGTTGGGCCACCGACGTGACCACCCTCCTCGTCGCCTCCACCGGTGGGCACCTCGCCGAGCTGCATGACCTGCTGCCCCGGCTCGGGGTGCAGGACGACTGCGTCTGGGCGACGTTCGACTCCCCGCAGAGCCGGTCGCTGCTCGACGGGCACGAGGTCATCCACGTGCCGCCGGCCACCACCCGGGACCCGGTGGGTGCGCTGCGTGACCTGCTGGCGGCCCGCCGGGTGCTCTGCGGCGGACGGTTCCGTCGGGTGATCAGCACCGGCGCCAGCGTCGCCATGTCGTTCTTCCTGCCCGCCGTCCGGCACGGCCTGGACTGCCACTACATCGAGAGCGCCACCCGGACCGAGGGCCCGTCGCTGACCGGTCGGCTGGTCGCCCGGGTGCCCCGGACCCGGCTCTACACCCAGTACCCGGGTTGGGCGGACGGCCGCTGGCGCTACGGCGGGTCCATCTTCGACGGTTACCTGCCCGCACCCGCCACCCCGCGCCCGGTCGCCAGGATCGTGGTGACCCTCGGCACCCAGGACCGCTTCGGCTTTCCGCGCCTGCTGCAACGCCTGGTCGACGTGGTGCCCCCCGAGGCGGAGGTGCTCTGGCAGGTGGGGTCGACCCGCATCCCCCGGATGCCGGTCGGGGCCCGCCGGCAGGTGCCGCACGCCGAGATGCAGCAGGCGATGCGGGAGGCCGACGTGATCGTCACCCACGCCGGGGTGGGTTCGGCGCTGGCCGCGATGCGGGCCGGCCGCCGTGCCGTCTATGTGCCGCGCCGGGCCAGGCACGGCGAACACGTCGACGACCATCAGGTCGAGATGGCCCGGGAACTCGACCGGCGGGGACTGGTGCTGGCCCGGGAGGCCGACGCCGTCACGGCCGACGACCTGGCCTGTGCGGCGTCCTGGACGGTCACCACCACCGGAACGGTCCCGCCGTTCCGGTGGGAGCAGCCGGCATGAGGCCGGCCGGGACCGGGCAGCCCGGTGGCGGGTTGCGCCGGTCGATGCGGAATCCTCGTCCTCCGTGGGTCGTCCGGACGCGACCCGTACGACAGGACCGGGCCGAGCCGGTGGTCGGGCGGACCGGTCGGTCGATGGTGCGAAATGTCCGTGCAGAGCAAGCTACGCGGGATCTCACTTCATTTTTGGGGGCGCCAGTGCTTCACAGAACGTCTCGACCGGTGCGGCGGCGGTGGTTCGCCGCACTCGCCGTACCGGTGCTCGCGGTCGGCCTGCTGGCCGCGCCCGCCCGTGCGGCGGACCTTACCCCGGTAACCAGCACCCTCACGTCGGCGAACCCGGCGGACAATATTCCGCACGCGCAGAACGGTGACACCAAGGCGTTCGCCGAGATCGGGAACACGGTCTACGTGGGTGGCTCCTTCACCTCGGTCAAGGCCGCCGGGGGCACGAGCTGGACCTCCCGCAACTACCTGTTCGCCTACGACCGGGCCAGCGGCGCGCTGAAGGCCGACTTCACCCCGACGCTGGACGGCGCGGTGCACGCCCTCGCGGCGAGCCCGGACGGCAAGCTGATCGTCGGCGGCGCGTTCAAGAACGTCAACGGGGTCAGCCGCAAGAACCTCGTCCAGTTGGACCCGGCCACCGGCGCGACGATCACCGGCTGGGTCGGCCGCAGTGACGGCGGCCTGGTCCGCCGGACCGTCGTGGTGGGCAACAAGCTCTACATCGCGGGCGCGTTCCACTGGGTCAACGGCACCGAGCACTCGCTGCTGGCCCGGCTCGACGCGACCACCGGCGCGATCGACCCGAGCTTCCAGATCGACGCCAGCGTCGCCCGGGCCAGCAGCGAGCTGGTCTGGGGCCTCGCCGTCGCCCCCGACGGCAAGACCCTGGTCGCGGTGGGCAACTTCACCGAGGTCAACGGCGAGCCCCGCAACCAGGTGGTGGTCGTCGACCTGAACGGCACCCCGGCGGTCGCCAACTGGAGCACCCAGCGCTACGTGGCGCCCTGCTACAGCGGCTCGTTCCCGTTCTACGCCCGGGACGTCGACTTCTCCGACGACGGCACGTACTTCGTGATCATCGCGGACGGTGGCCGGGGCGACGGGGCGTACTGCGACGCGATCGCCCGGTTCGAGACCGCCGACCGGGGCACCGCCCTGGACGCCACCTGGGTCAACTACACCGGCACCGACTCGGTGACCTCCGTCGAGGTGGCCGACAACGTGGTCTATGTCGGCGGTCACTTCCGCTGGCTGAGCAACGCCAACGGCAACGACTCGGCCGGCAGCGGCGCGGTCAACCGGTTCGGCCTGGGCGCGCTGGACCCGATCAACGGCCTGCCGCTGGTCTGGAACCCGACCCGGTCGGGCGCCCCGGCGGGCACCACCACCTGGGGCCCGATCATGTGGGAGCTGTGGCGGGGCAGCAACGGCCTGCTGGCCGGCTTCGACTCCGACGGCGTGGGCAACGAGTACCACGGCCGGATGGGCCTGTTCCCGCTCGCCGGTGGCCGTACCGTCGCGGCGACCAACGCGCCGACGGCGTCGTCCGGTTACCTGTACGTCGGCACCGGCAACGGTCAGACCACCAAGGTGCCGTTCAACGGCAGCACGCTGGGTACGCCGGCGAGCAGCGCGCAGGCGAACCTCACCTCGGCCGGCGCGTCCTTCTCGGTCGGCAACAAGCTCTACTGGTCCAAGACCGACGCGGCTGCCCCCGGCGGCAGCTACCTGGGTGTGTCGATGCTCACCGGCGGCTCGGTGGGCGCCCCCTGGGTCGGCAGCGGCTACAACGACTGGTTCAACCCGGCGACGATGGCGGGGGCGTTCTTCCTCGACGGTCGGATGTACTACACCAAGGCCGGCACCAACAAGTTGTTCTACCGCTACCTGGAGCCGGACGGCTACATCGTGGGCTGCTCCGAGTTCACCCTGCCCAGCGTGGGCCTGAACTGGGGCAACGTGCGCGGGCTGGCCTGGGTCAACGGCAAGATCGTCTACGGCAACACCGACGGCTCGCTGCGGGCCGTGCCGTTCGACGAGGTCGCCGTCGACGGCGCCGCCTCGGTCGAGATCGCGCCGGCCAGCGCCGGCGTGGACTGGTCGAGCAAGACGCTGTTCTTCGCCACCTCCTGACCCACCTTTGGTACGGGCGGTCCGCCGGTGTCCCCGAGGCACCGGCGGACCGCCCGTGGCGCAGGGGACCCGGTCGGCTGTCGACCACAGGTGAACGGTCGGCGACAATGGGACGACCAGCGGCTCGCACCGGGGCCGACGTCCGGCCCGCGCCGACCTGCCCGCCCCCCTCACCGCAAGAGGACCTGACTGATGGACGTGACCGACGTCACTCCCGCCCGGCAGCGCCCGGTCGGCCTGGCCGAGTTGGCCCGTATCCCGGTGCGGCGGTGGCGCACGGTGCTCGCCGCCACCGGGTTGGTGCTGTTGCTGGTGGCCGCCTACCTGCTGTTCTTCCCCGCCACCTACACCGCCACCACGGCGGTGGTGGTCCGTCCGGTGGTCACCGACCCGTTCTCGGTGCCCTCCGGCGGTGCCGACCGGGCGGTCAACATGACCGCCGAGAGCGGGATCGCCACCAGCAACGGGGTGATCGACAAGGTCGCCTCGATCACCGGCCGGGACACCACCGGCGTGGCCGACGCGCTCACCGTGGAGACCCCGGTCGGCGGCCAGGTGATGCGGTTCAGCTACTCCGGGCACAGCGAGGCCGAGGCGGTGGACGGCGCGAACGGCGCCGCCGAGGCGTACCTCGAACTGCGCAAGGGGATGTACGAGAACCAGCGTGCCGCCGTGCTCAAGTCGTACGACGACACGATCGCCCTGGTCACCAGCCAGCGCACCACCACCCAGCGGTCGTTGCCGGCCAACCAGAACTCCTCCAGCCCGTCGCCGCGCACCAGCGCCCTGTTGGACCAGCTGCGGGCGCTCAACGATCAGCTCGCGACCCTCGCCGAGCAGCGTTCCAAGATCGGCTCGGCAGACCTCAGCCCCGGCTCGGTCACCAGCGCCGCGCGGGCCCCCGTCCCGTCGAGCCGGGACGCCGCCCCGCTGATCCTGGTCGCCGGACTGCTCGGCGGGCTGCTGGTCGGCGGGTTGGTCGCCTTCATCCGGGAGTCCATGGACCGCCGGGTACGCACCGCCGACGAGGTGTCCGCGCTGGTCGGTGCCCCCCTACTGGGGACCGTCGGGCGGGACCGGTCCGGCCGGCTCTCCGACACCGACCTGCGCTACCTGGTGCTGGCCCTGAGCCGTTGGGTGGACGGGCCGAAACCGCTGCCGCTGGTGCTGCTCTCCAGCGCCGGCGACGAGCGGCGCGAGCAGGTCACCGCCGGGATCGCCGCCGCGCTCGCCCAGGGCGGGCACGAGGTGCGGCTCGGGGTGGCCCCGGAGAGCCGGGACCGGATCCGGCCGTTGCTCCAGGACGCCCAGCGCCGGCACCCGGCGACCGAGCCGACCCGCCCCCGGGTGCCCCGCCCGCGTCCGGCGCCCAGCGTCGTCCCGGCACCGGCGCCGGCGCCGGCCGCCGCCCCGATGGGCAACCCGGAGGACACCATGATCATCCAGCCGGTCCGCAAGCCCCGGCCGTTCCCCACCGAGGACCCGAAGAACGGCGGGGTCTACCGGTCCACCACCACGTCGGCGGACAAGACCGAGATCATCCCCCGGGTGCTGCCCAAGGAGACCCCCACCGTCGACGGTGAGGAACTGCGCATCGGGGCCGGCGCGGTGCACCTGGTCCCGCTGGACGCCCCGACGGGCGACGGCGTCACCGTGATGGACGCGCCGCCCGCCCTGCACGACGAGCGGGGCGTGCGGGCCGCCCGGGAGGGTCGGGCCGTGCTGGTCGCCGCCCGGGACAAGACCCGCACCGGCCGGCTGACCCAACTGGTGGAACGGCTGCGTGCGGTGGGCGTCGAGCCGGTCGGATTCGTGGTGACGGGGGAGAAGCGTGACTGAGTCGACGGCCGGCCCGCAGCACCCGCCGGTGACCGTGGTGATCGCCACCCGGGACCGGCCCGGACTGCTGGAACGGGCCGTGGGCGCCGTGCTCGACCAGGACTACCCGGGTCCGGTGGAGTGCGTCGTGGTCTACGACCACACCGACCTGCGCGAGCTGGCCGTGGACGTCCCGGCCGGCCGCAGCCTGCGCTACGTCCACAACACCCACCGGCAGGGCCTGCCCGGCGGTCGCAACACCGGCGCCGACGAGGCCGGCGCCGCGCTGATCGCGTTCTGCGACGACGACGACTTCTGGCTGCCGGCGAAGCTGCGCCGGCAGGTCGAGCTGCTGGCGCAGCGCCCCGACGCCGCCGCCGCGAGCTGCGGCATCCGGCTGGAGGGTCCGGGCATCGCCAAGGAACGGCAGCTCGACCGGGCCGAGGTCGCCCTGTCCGATTTCGTCGAGGACCGGATCATGGAGGTGCACTCCAGCACCATCCTGATCCGCCGCTCCACCTGGGACGCCATCGGCCCGGTCGACGAGGACCTGCCCGGCGGCTACGGCGAGGACTACGAGTGGCTGCTGCGGATCGCCGCGCACGGCCCGGTGGTGATCGTGCCCGAGGTGCTGGTGGTGGTCGACTGGCACGGCGGCTCGTTCTTCTTCGGCCGCTGGGCGACCATCGTCGAGGCCACCCGCTACCTGCTGGACAAGCACCCCGAGCTGGCGGGCAGCCGGACCGGCCTGGCCCGGCTGCACGGCCAGATCGCCTTCGCGCTCGCCTCCGGCCGGCGGCGGCGGGAGGCGGTACGGGAACTCGGCCGGGTGGTCCGGCTCAACCCCCGGGAGAAGCGGGTGCTGGTGACCGTCCCGGTGGTGCTCGGGCTGCTTTCCGGGGAGCGGGTACTCCGGCTGGCCCAGCGTCGGGGGCGGGGTGTCTGACCGGCGGCGCCGGGTCGGCACGACGCCGTCCGGGCTGCCGCCGCTGCCCACCTGGCCGCTGCTGGCCATGTTCGGGCTGATGCCGCTCTGGTGGGCGCTCGGCGGCTTCTACCTCGGCTGGTCGGCGTTCGGCTTGGTGCTGCTGGGCCTGATGGTCACCCGGGGCCGGGTGGCGCTGCCCGCCGGCACGGCCTGCTGGCTGGTGCTGTTGGCGCTGGTGCTGCTCAGCTTCACCCGGCTGGACCGGGCCACCGCCTACCTCACCTCCGGGTTGCGGCTCGGCTTCATGGTGACCGCCCTGATCGTCTGCGTGTACGTCTACAACCTGGTCCGCGACGGCGTCCCCTGGGCCCAGGTGCTCCGCCCGCTCGGCTGGTACTGGCTGGGCGTGGTGGCCCTGGGCTGGTTGGCGGTGCTGGCACCCCGCTTCCAGCTCACCACCCCGGTGGAGCTGGTGCTGCCGGGCAGCATGTCGGGGGAGCGGTTCATCCAGGCGTTGACCCACGTACGGGCCAACGAGTTCAACCCGGTCTCGCGCGCCCCGATCTACCGGACCGCCGCGCCCTACCCGTACACCAACAACTGGGGTACGGCGTACGCGCTGCTGGTGCCGTGTGTGCTGGCCTACCTGACGTCGGTGCGTACCGGCAAGTTCCGGGTGGCGCTGCTGGTGTCCCTGCCGCTGTCGATGGTGCCGGCGTTCATGACCCTCAACCGGGGCATGTTCCTCGGCCTCGGCGCGGGGCTGACCTACCTGGGCCTGCGGGCGCTGGTCCGGGGCAACGCCAAGCTGATCGCCTCGATCGGCGGGCTGGTGCTGCTGGTCTGGGTGGTCAGCCTGGTGGTGCCGGTGCAGGAGTTGATCGACAACCGGGTCAGCAGCACCGACACCAACGTCGACCGGATGGACCTCTACGTGCGTACCCTCCAGGCGGTCGAACGCTCGCCGCTGCTCGGGTACGGCGCGCCCAACAGTGTCGACACCACGCTCGCCGAGGAGCCGCTGGGCACCCAGGGCATGATCTGGCAGGTGCTCTACAGCCACGGCATCCCGGCCCTGGTCGCCTTCCTGGCCTGGCTGGTGCTGATCGCCAGGCGGCTGGCCGGCGCGGTCTCCCCGGCCGGGCAGTGGCTGAGCACCATCCCGGTGATCGCCCTGGTGGTGATCCCGGTGTACGCCTACATCGACCCGAACATGTCGGTCATCTTCTTCGCGGTCGGGGCCGGGCTGGCGGCGGTCAGCGGGCCGGTGAACCGTCCGGTGACCCTCGCGCCGGGAGTCGTCACCGAGCCCCGTGCGCCCCGTGCGCCCCGTGCGACGCCGGTGGGCGTCGATCCACCGGCAGCGGCCACCGGGGCGGCCACCGTGCCGACCAGGGCGTCGGCCACCGTGCCGACCAGGGCGTCGGCCACCGTGCCGACCAGGGCGTCGGCCACCGTGCCGACCAGGGCGTCGGCCACCGTCCCGACCCTGCCCACCAGCGCCACCGGCACCGTCCCGACCCTGCCCACCAGCGCCACCGGCACCGTCCCGGCCCCGCGCAGCAGGGCCACTGCCAGCGTCCCCACCGCGCCCACCGGGGCCTCGGCCACCGCTGCACCGCCGGCTCCGCCCGTATCCCCGGGCGCGATCCCACCCTCGGCTCCGATCCCGTCCCGCCCCTCGGCTCCGGTGCCGACCCCGGCTCCCGCGCCGACCCCCACTCCGACCTCCGCACCTGCGTCGACCCCGGCCCCAGCCTGGCCGCCGGTCCCGGCTCCGGCTCCCACCCCGACCTCCGCATGTGCGTCAACCCCGGCCCCGACCTGGCCCCCGGCTCCGGCTCCCGCTTCGGATGCGGTCCCGACCCCCGCCTCGGCCTCGGCCTCCGCACCTGCGTCGACCCCGGCCCCGACCTGGCCCCCGGTCCCGGCTCAGGCACCGACCCCGGCTGCCACTCCGACCCCCGGCCCTGCGCCGCACCCGGCACCGGCTTCCACCCGGGCTGCGGCCGAGCCCCCGGCGTCCACCCCGGCCGGGTCCCCAGCTTCCACCCCGGCCGGGTCCCCAGCTTCCACCCCGGCCAGCCCCCCGGTTCCACCCCCGGCCCCGGCTCCGGGGGCATCCCCGGCGTCGGTCGGTGGTTCCCGTCCGGGCGGCGGGGTGGACGCGCCGACCGTGGTGCAGCCGGGCCGGCCCGGCGGGGCCACCCCGCCGGGCCGGGCCACCACCCGGACCGAAGACCAGACCGGCACCGAGGACGGCAGGGAACGGACATGAGCCAACCGGGAACCGGCACCGGGACCACTCCCGCGACTCCCCGGCAGGTCGACCGCCGGGCTGCCCCGACCGACGTGCCGGCCGGGGCGGACCCGTCGGCCGGGCCGACGGCGGCCGACACCCCCGGTGCGGCGAGCGGTGCCGGGGAGGTACGCCGCAGCGCCCGCAGCGGCGCGGTGGGGCTGGTCGGCGCGGCGGTCAACGGCGCGTTGGGCTTCCTACTCACCGTGGTCATCGTGCGCGGCTTCGGCACCGACGGCTCCGGCGCGCTGTTCACCGCCATCGGCGTGGTCTCCATCCTGGGCGCGATCTGTTGCGCCGGTGCGGACACCGCGCTGGTCTGGGCCCTGCCCCGACGTCGGATCGGGGTCGACGGCGACGCCGCCCGGCTGCTGCCGGTCGCGTTGCTGCCGGTCCTGCTGCTGACCGCGATCGTGGCGGCGGTGGGCGCGCTCACCGCCGACCGGCTCGCCCCGGTCTTCTTCGAGCGGTCCGATGGGCCGACGCTGCTGCGGCTGGCCTTCCTCGCGCTGCCGGTCACCGTGGCGATGACCGTGCTGCTCGCCGCCGTCCGGGCGGTCCGCCCGGTGACCGCCGTGGTCGGCATCCAGTACGTGCTGGTGCCGTTGGCCCGACCCGTGCTGCTGCTGGCGACGGTCGCCACCGGTGCCGGGGTGGCGGTCGGGTTCGGCGGTTGGCTGCTACCGGTGGCGCTGGCCGTGGTGGCCGCCGTCGTCCTGCTGCTGCGGCCACTCGGGGTGTTCGCGGGGGCGCGGCTGCGGCCGGACGGCGCGGACTGGCGTACCCTCTGGGGCTTTGCGCTGCCCCGGGCGGTGTCGGCGGCCATCGACGCCAGCAGCATGTGGGTCGGGGTGCTGCTCACCGCGGCACTGGCGGGTGCGGACGAGTCCGGTGTCTTCGGCGCGGTCGGCCGGTACGCCCTGGCCGGGCTGCTGATCATGCAGGGGCTGCGGGTGGCCGTCGCACCCCAGCTGTCCCGGTTGCTCGGGCAGGGGCGCACCGCCGACGCGGCGCTTGTCTACCGGCGGGTCACCGTCGTGATCATTCTGCTGTCCTGGCCCGCCTACCTGCTCCTGGCGGTGTTCGCGCCCGGGTTCCTCAGTCTCTTCGGCGACGGGTTCACCGCCGGCGCCACCCCGCTGGCGGTGTTGGCCGGGGCGATGCTGGTCAACTCCGGGGTGGGCATCGTGCAGACGATGCTGCTGATGAGCGGCAACAGCGCCCGGCACCTCCAGGCCACCGTGGTCGGGCTGGCGCTCACCGTCGGCCTGGGTTTCCTGCTCATCCCCGAGCACGGCGCGCTCGGCGCGGCGTGCGCCTGGACGGCCGGGGTGGTCGCCGAGAACGTGCTGGCCGCGATCGCCGCCCGGGTGGCGATCGGTGAGCCGTTGCTCACCCGCTCGGTGGGCTGGGCGGCGGTCGGGGCCGGCGGCGGCGCGGCCGTGGTGGCGGTGCTCAGCGCGCTGGTCGCCGGCCGGGGCGTGGCCGGCCTGGCGCTGGCCCTGGTGGTGCTGGCGGTCGTCGCCGCCGGGCTGCTGCTGGACCGGCGGGTCCGGGGTACGGTCCGGGCCGCCGTGACGATGCTCAGGCCGAGACCGGCGTGACGATACTCAGGCCGAAGACCGGCGTGACGAGAGGGAGACGATGACGATCCGCGACCGCCTCAAGGGTGTGGTCCCGCACCAGGTCACCCACCAGGTGCGCAGTTCGCTGGTGCGGTACGGCGAACGGACCAGCGACCGCCGGCCGTTGCCGGACTTCCTGATCACCGGCACCAAGCGGGGCGGCACCACCTCGCTCTGGCGTTATCTGCTGGCGCACCCCCTGGTGCCCCGCCTCTTCCCGGCGTGGAACACCAAGACCTCGCACTACTTCGAGGAGAACTGGGGACGGGGCGAGGCGTGGTACCGCTCGCACTTCCCGACGCTGCAGCACCGCCGGGCGCTGGAACGCCGGCACGGCGGGCCGGTCCGCGTCGGTGAGGCGGCGCCGCTGTACATGTTCCACCCGCTCGCCGCGCAGCGGGTCGCCGAGCTGCTGCCGGACGTCCGATTGATCTTTCTGCTCCGCGATCCGGTCGAGCGGGCGTACTCGCACTGGAAGGAGCGGCGCACCGAGGGGAAGGAGCCGTTGGACTTCGCCGAGGCGCTGGCCCGGGAGGAGGAGCGGACGGCGGGGGAGCGGGAGAAGCTGATCGCCGACCCGACGTACTTCAGCGAGGCGTACGACTGGTACACCTACCGGGCCCGGGGCCGCTACCTGGAGCACCTGACGCCGTGGCTGGACCGCTTCGACCCCGCCCAGCTGTTGATCCTGCCCAGCGAGACGCTGTACGCCGAGCCGGCCGCCACGTACGCCCGGGTGCTGGACTTCCTCGGCCTGCCTCCGCACCAGCTCGCGGCGTACGAGGCGCACAACCACCGGCGCAGCAGCGCCATGCCGGAGCAGGTACGGGACGAGCTGAGCGCGCACTTCGCCCCGCACAACGCGGCGCTTTCGCAGCGGCTGGGAATGCGCTTCGACTGGTCGTGAGCCCTGCCGGTGGCCCGCCCGGCGCACCTCGCCGTCCGCAGGGCGGGACGGGCCGGACAGGGTGCCGACGCCAGCACCGGGCGTGACAGACTGACCGTCGTGTTGCGTTGGCTGACTGCAGGTGAATCGCATGGTCCGGCTCTGGTGGCGTTGTTGGAGGGGGTTCCCGCCGGGGTGGCGGTGACCACCGGTGACATCGCGGGTGAGTTGTCGCGTCGTCGGTTGGGTTACGGCCGGGGTGCGCGGATGGCGTTCGAGCAGGATGAGGTCGAGGTCGTCGGTGGTCTGCGGCACGGCGTCACCCTGGGCAGCCCGGTCGCGATCCGGGTGGGCAACTCGGAGTGGCCGAAGTGGCAGACGGTGATGGCCGCCGACCCGGTCGATCCGGACGAGTTGGCGAGTCAGGCCCGGAACGCCCCGTTGACGCGTCCCCGGCCCGGCCACGCCGACCTGGCCGGCATGCAGAAGTACGGCCACACCGACGCCCGGCCGATCCTGGAGCGGGCCAGCGCCCGGGAGACCGCCGCCCGGGTGGCCGTGGGCACCGTGGCGAAGGCCCTGGTGAAGCAGGCCCTCGGTATCGAGATCGTGTCGCATGTGGTGGAGTTGGGGTCGGTGGCCGCGAAGCCGGGGCTACGGCCGACGCCCGAGGACGCTGAGCGGATCGACGCGGACCCGTTGCGGTGTCTCGATCCGGACGCGAGTGCCCGGATGGTCGCCGAGGTCGACGCGGCGAAGAAGGCTGCGGACACTTTGGGTGGGGTAGTGGAGGTGCTGGCGTACGGGGTGCCGCCGGGTCTGGGTAGTCATGTGCAGTGGGATCGGAAGCTTGATGCGCGGTTGGCGACGGCGTTGATGTCGATCCAGGCGATCAAGGGTGTGGAGATCGGGGACGGGTGGCAGCAGGCCCGGTCGCGGGGTTCTGAGGCGCATGACGAGATCATGCCGACGGCGACCGGGGTGCGTCGGGTGACGGATCGGGCCGGTGGTCTGGAGGGTGGGATCACCACGGGTGAGCCGGTGCGGGTGCGGGCGGCGATGAAGCCGATCTCGTCGCTGAACCGGGCGTTGGCCACGGTGGATGTGACCACGGGGGAGCCGGCGACCGCGATCAACCAGCGGTCGGATGTGTGTGCGGTTCCTGCTGCGGCGGTGGTCGCGGAGGCGATGGTGGCGTTGGTCCTCGCCGAGGCCGCGGTGGAGAAGTTCGGTGGTGACTCGGTGGCCGAGATCCGCCGCAACCTCGCCGGCTACCTCGACGCGCTGATCATCCGGTGAGTGCCGGCAGCCAAGAAGGGCTGGCTCCGGTGAGGGCGAGGAGTGCAGCGCAGCGGAGCCCCGCAGTCGCGAACGAAAGGCTGGCCCAGTGACGAAGCCTGTCTGCGTGCTGGTCGGTGCGCCCGGCTCCGGTAAGAGCACCGTCGGCGCGGAGTTGGCCACCCTGCTCGGGGTGACGTTCCGGGACACCGACACCGACATCGAGGAGATGGCCGGCAAGCCGATCCCGGAGATCTTCATCGACGAGGGTGAAGCGCACTTCCGGGCCCTGGAACGGGCGGCGGTGCTGGCGGCGCTGACGTCGCACGCCGGAGTGCTCGCCCTCGGCGGTGGGGCGATCCTCGCCGAGGAGAACCGGGCCGCGCTGGTCGGGCACACCGTGGTCCACCTGTCCGTGGAGCTTCCCGACGCGGTGAAACGGGTCGGGCTCGGTGCCGGCCGGCCGCTGCTGTCGGTCAATCCGCGCGCCACCCTCAAGTACCTGATGGATCAGCGTCGACCGCTCTACACGGAGGTCGCGACGGCGACGGTGGTCACCGACGGCCGGGTGCCGGAGGAACTCGCCGCCGAGATCGTCGCTCTACTCAAGCCCTGACCACGTCCATCCGGTGGCGGTCCGGGCCGGCCGACGCCGACCGGTCCCGGCGGGGTGCGGGCCGCCAGGTCACCAGCAGGGCCAGGGCGAGCAGGATCTCGGCCAGGTCGCCGACGTAGTACATCAGGGTCGCCGCCGTCCGTAGCTGATCGGCGGGGACGGCGGCGTCGACCAGGCCGGCGTACATCAGCTGGGCCAGGGTGGCGTGGGCGGCGACGGACAGGCCCAGCACCACCAGGCGCACCGGCACGCCGGGGCGGTGCGGTCCCGGGTCGGGGCCGGCGATCGCCCAGGTGAAGACGTACCCGCTGACCAGGAAGTGCAGCAGGAGCAGCGGGTGCAGGCCGGGGTGGGTCAGGGTGGCCCGGTACAGCGGCGTCAGGTGCAGCAGGTAGAGACCCCCGGTGGTGAGCAGCAGGCCGGTGACCGGGTGGGTGGCCACCGTCAGGGCGGGCCGCCGCAGCAGCCGCAGCGCAGCCCGGCCGATCCGGGGCCGTACCGTCCGCAGGGCCAGCGTGCCGGGTGCGCCGAGCACCAGCCCGAGCGGCGTCAGCATGCCGACCAGCAGGTGCTGCCACACGTGCCCGACCAGGCCGTGGGCGGGCAGCAGCAGGGCCACCGCCAGCAGCGCCGTGCCCGCGCCGAAGCTGGCCGTCCGCCAGTGGCTCCAGCCGGCCCGGCCCGGGTCGCGCTGGCGCAGGGCGGCGGCCAGATAACCCCAGAACACCACCGCCGGTACGAGCAGCAGCGGGCCGACCCCGCCGCCGTGCGCCCCGGTCATCGCCGCTCGGCGCAGGTGTCCACGGCGGCGGCACGGCGCTGGATCGCCCAGCCGAGGGCCACCAGTGCCGCCCCGAGCAGCAGGAAGCCGATGTCCCAGGCGGTCTGGTGCGGGCCACCGTGGACGTGGTGGATGCCGAGCAGGTGGTGGTCGATCACCCCCTCGACCAGGTTGAACAGCCCCCACCCGACCAGCGCCCAGCCCCAGAGCATCCCGGAGCGCCACAGCCGGCCCCGGGACCGGGTGACCCGGGAATAGAGCAGGGCCAGCCCGGTGAGCACCGCCACCCAGGTCACCACGTGGAACAGCCCGTCCCACAGGGTGTTCATCTGCAACCCGGACACGGTGTCCACCGGGTACGCCCTGATCCCGACGTTGTCGCTGCCGGTGCTGCTGAGCATGTGGTGCCACTGGAGCACCTGGTGCAGGACGATGCCGTCGACGAACCCGCCGAGGCCGACGCCGAGGATGACGGCTGGTAGCCGGATGTCTGCGCCGTCGATGGTGGTGCTGGCCATGGGTTCCTCCGCGTTCGGGTCGATCCCGTCCCCGGTGCCCGGGTCCCGTCCGGCTAAACGCCGACCCCGCCGTCCCGGTCACGCGGCGGGGGTCCGGCACCCGGCCGGGGTCCGGCACCCGGCCGGGGTCCGGCACCCGGCCGGGGTCCGGCACCCGGCCGGGGTCCGGCACCCGGCCGGGGTCCGGCACCCGGCCGGGGTCCGGCACCCGGCCGGGGTCCGGCACCCGGCCGGGGTCCGGCACCCGGCCGGGGTCCGGCACCCGGCCGGGGTCCGGCGCCCGGCGGAGGTCCGGCGCCCGGTCGGGGTCCGGTCACCCGGCTGACGGTTCGGTCGGCCACCCCGTCCCGGTGCCGCCATCAGGTGGACAGTCACCGTGTCGGGGTCGACGCTCGACTAGGCTCCCGGCGATGGACGAGGTGACCCGGATTCCGGTCGGCGGCGAGCGGCCGTACGACGTACTGGTCGGGCGGGGCCTGCTGGCCGAACTGCCCGCGTTGCTGCCCGAGGCGACCCGGGTGGCGGTGCTGCACGCGCCACCGCTCAGGGAGTTGGCCGAGGCGCTCGGCGAGCGGCTGGCCGTCGCCGGCATGACGCCACTGGCGATCGAGGTGCCCGACGCCGAGGCGGGCAAGCGGGTCGAGGTGGCCGCCGACTGCTGGGAGCAGCTCGGTGCGGCCGGCTTCACCCGTACCGACGCGGTGGTCGGGGTGGGCGGCGGTGCGGTGACCGATCTGGCCGGCTTCGTCGCGGCCTGCTGGTTGCGCGGGGTGCGCTGGGTGCCGGTGGCGACGTCGCTGCTCGGCATGGTCGACGCCGCCGTCGGCGGCAAGACCGGCGTCAACACCGGGGCCGGCAAGAACCTGGTGGGCGCCTTCCACCCGCCGGTCGGGGTGCTGGCCGACCTGGGCACCCTGGACAGCCTCCCGCCGGCCGACCTGGCCGCCGGGCTGGCCGAGGTGGTCAAGTGCGGCTTCATCGCCGACCCGGCGATCCTGGACCTGGTCGAGGCGGACCCGGCCGCCGCCACCGATCCGACCGGCCCGGTGGCCCGGGAGCTGATCGAGCGGGCGATCCGGGTCAAGGCCGACGTGGTCTCCGGTGACCTGCGGGAGTCGGGCGTCCGGGAGGTGCTCAACTACGGGCACACGCTGGCGCACGCGATCGAGAAGGTCGAGCGGTACCGCTGGCGGCACGGGCACGCGGTCTCGGTCGGCACCGTCTATGCCGGCACCCTGGCCCGGTTGGCCGGGCGGCTCGACGCGGCGACCGCCGAGCGGCACCGCAGCGTGCTGTCCGCGCTGGACCTGCCGACCAGCTACCCGGCGGATGCCTGGCCCGACCTGCTGGCGGCGATGCGGGTGGACAAGAAGACCCGGGGCAGCCGACTGCGGTTCGTGGTGCTGGACGGCCTGGCCCGGCCGGCGATCCTGGAGGGTCCGGACGACGCGCTGCTGCACGCCGCCTTCCGGGAGGTCAGCCGGTGACCGGGCCCGCCACCCCCCGGGTGTACGTGCTCAACGGGCCGAACCTGGGCCGGTTGGGCACCCGCCAGGTCGACGTGTACGGCCTGACCAGCTATGCGGATCTGGTGACGCTCTGCGTCGAGACGGGCCGCGAACTGGGGCTGGACGTGGTGGTCCGGCAGACCGACGCCGAGCACGAGTTGTTGGGCTGGCTGCACGGCGCGGCGGACGAGGGCGCGGCGGTGGTGCTCAACCCGGCGGCCTGGTCGCACTACTCGATCGCGGTGCGGGACGCCTGTGCGTTGCTGCGCGGGCCCCTGGTCGAGGTGCACATCTCCAACATCCACGCCCGGGAGGAGTTCCGGCACCACTCGGTGGTCTCGGCGGTGGCCACCGGCGTCATCTGCGGGCTCGGCGTGGACGGCTACCCGCTGGCCCTGCGGCACCTCGCCACCCGGCTGGCGGCCGACCTTCATCGTCGCTCTGAGTGACAATCGGGGCGGTACGGTCGGTCGGGCCGGTACCCCGGCCGCCGGAACCGCCGCCGATTAGACGCAGCTAGTAGACTTGCCTGGTCTGTCCGCCAATTGATGATCAAGGCAGGAAATGGCATCCACCAACGACCTCAAGAACGGCCTGGTACTCAACCTCGACGGGGAGCTCTGGGCCGTCGTCGAGTTCCAGCACGTCAAGCCCGGTAAGGGTGGGGCGTTCGTCCGCACCACGCTGAAGAACGTGCTGTCCGGCAAGGTCGTCGACAAGACCTTCAACGCGGGCACCAAGGTCGAGACCGCCACCGTCGACAAGCGCACCATGCAATACCTCTACGCCGACGGCGAGGACTACGTCTTCATGGATCTGGAGACGTTCGACCAGATCACCGTCCCCGGTGGCACCGTCGGCGAGGCCGCCAACTACCTCCTCCCCGAGGCCGAGGCGACCGTCGCCACCCACGAGGGCGTGCCGCTCTACATCGAGCTGCCGACCAGCGTGGTGCTCCAGGTCACCTACACCGAGCCGGGTCTGCAGGGCGACCGGTCGACCGGCGGCAACAAGCCGGCCACCGTCGAGACCGGCGCGACCGTGCAGGTGCCGCTCTTCATCACCACCGACGAGAAGATCAAGGTCGACACCCGCGACGGCCGTTACCTCGGCCGAGCCTGATGGCCGAGGGCCCCAAGCAGCAGATGCCGTCGCGCCGCAAGGCGCGTAAGCGGGCGCTGGACGTGCTCTTCGAGGCGGACCTGCGGGACCGGCCCCCGGTCGAGGTGCTCGCCGGCTACGTCGAGCGGATCGAGAAGCCGCGTCCCGAGCACCTGGACTACGCGGTCGGCCTGGTCGAGGGGGTCGCCGCGCACCTCGACCGGATCGACGAGGTGATCGCCAGCTACGCCGAGGGCTGGACCCTGGACCGGATGCCGGCGGTCGACCGCAACCTGGCCCGGATCGCCGTCTACGAGCTGCTCTACGTCGACGAGATCGACGACGCGGTGGCGATCAGCGAGGCGGTGGAGCTGGCCCGGCAGATGTCGACCGACGATTCGCCGCGCTTCCTCAACGGCATCCTCGGCCGGATCGCCGAGTACGCCACCCGCTGACCGGGGTCGCGCGCGTGCCGCCCCACCAGGGCCGGCCGTTCGGGGGCCGCCAGGGCGGGAGACGGTGTGACAGAAGGGCCCGTGCCGGACGGCACGGGCCCTTCTCGTTGTCAACGACCGCGGATCAGGAGGCGAAGAACGCCCGCGGGTCGGCGACCAGCACACCGTGCTCGGTGAGCCGCTCGATCAGCCCGGACGGCGAGGCGTCGTAGACGATCGCCAGGGCGCGCAGGTCGTCGGCGCGGATGGAGAGCACCCGGCCGTTGTAGTCGCCACGTTGCTGCTGGATCGCCCGGGCGTAGCGGGCGACGTACGCGAGGTCCTCGGAGGCCTCGTCGTAGAGCCGCTCCAGGTCCAGGACGATCTTGCTGGTGGGCTCGTGCCGTACACCGCTGCCGTCGGGCAGCAGCTCCGAGACGGGAACGCGGTAGAAGTCGGCCAGCTCCGCCAGCCGGGACACGGTGACGGCCCGGTCGCCGCGCTCGTACGAGCCGACCACCACCGCCTTCCAGCGTCCGTTTGACTTCTCCTCCACCCCCTGCAGGGACAGGCCCTGCTGCTGGCGGATGGAGCGCAGGCGGGCGCCCAGCGACTTGGCGTATTCAGAGGGCATTCGGACACTCCCAGTGCTGTGCTTTGGGGTTCTCCCAGCGATCGCTACGGAGCGTGACGGTACGGGGATTGCGACACGTGGTCAAGTGCTCGTGACATTCCCATCGGAGATAGTGGGGGAGTTGTCCCCATTTCACCGTCCTGATCCGGGGATCAGTGGGTCGCGGCGAACGGCCAGGTGACCGCTGGTAACGTGGCCGCCAGCCCCGGTCGGGCCGCCCGCGACCCGACCGGACACCCCCGACATCCTTTAACGACCCGTCCCGTGAGGCGGGGAAGGAGGTCCGCCGTGGCCTGCCCACCGGCTGCCCACCCATCGCCCGAGCGGCAACCCTCGGTGAAGGTGATCCTCTCCAGCGCCGACGTCCAGCGCGTGGTCGACCGGATCGCCCACCAGATCCTGGAGAAGACCCAGGGCGCCGCCGACACCGTCCTGCTGGGCATCCCCACCCGGGGCGCCCCGCTCGCCCGGCGGCTCGCCGCCCGGATCAGCACCTTCGAGGACGTCGACGTCCCGGTCGGGGTGCTCGACATCACCCTCTACCGCGACGACCTGCGTCGGCACGCCACCCGCGCGGTCGGCCCGACCCAACTGCCCCCCGGTGGCATCGACGGCAAGCGGGTCGTCCTCGTCGACGACGTGCTCTTCTCCGGCCGTACCGTCCGGGCCGCCCTCGACGCCCTCAACGACGTCGGCCGACCCGCCTCGGTGCAGCTCGCCGTGCTGGTCGACCGGGGCCACCGGGAACTGCCGATCCGCGCCGACTACGTCGGCAAGAACATCCCGACCGCGCTCGCCGAGAGCGTCAAGGTCACCCTCGTCGAGACCGACGGCGCCGACGAGGTCCGGCTCTGCGGAGGCACCCGGTGAGCGCGACGCGACGGCATCCCGCAGGCGCGAACGAGAGGCGGCCCCGCTCATGATCAGACACCTGCTCTCCGGGGCCGACCTGGACGCCGACACCGCCACCCAGATCCTCGACACCGCCGCCGAGATGGCCACCGTCGCCGGCCGCGAGGTCAAGAAGCTGCCGGCACTGCGCGGCCGGACCGTGGTGAACCTCTTCTACGAGGACTCCACCCGGACCCGGATCTCGTTCGAGGCCGCCGCCAAGCGACTCAGCGCCGACGTGATCAACTTTTCCGCCAAGGGTTCCAGCGTCACCAAGGGCGAGAGCCTGAAGGACACCGCGCTGACCCTCCAGGCGATGGGGGCCGACGCGGTGGTCGTCCGGCACCCCGCCTCCGGCGCCCCGCACCGGCTGGCCAACTGGGTGGACGGATCGGTGGTCAACGCCGGCGACGGCACCCACGAGCACCCGACCCAGGCGCTGCTCGACGCGTACACCATGCGGGCCCGGCTGGGACGGCTCGCCGGCCTGCACGTGGCGATCGTGGGGGACGTCCTGCACTCCCGGGTGGCCCGCTCCAACGTGCTGCTGCTGAGCACCCTCGGCGCCAAGGTCACCCTGGTCGGCCCGCCGACGCTGATCCCGGTCGACTGGGCCGCCCGCGCGGGTGCCGCGCCGGCGGTCACCGACGCCGGCCCGGCCGCCGGGTCCCACCCCGGCACCGACGTCTGCTACGACCTCGACGCCGTGCTGCCCGGGGTGGACGTGGTGATGATGCTGCGGGTGCAGCGGGAGCGGATGAACGACTCCTACTTCCCGTCCGCCCGCGAGTACGCCCGCCGCTACGGGCTGGACGGCCCACGCATGCGCCGGCTGCCCGAACACGCGATCGTCATGCACCCCGGGCCGATGAACCGGGGGATGGAGATCACCCCCGAGGTCGCCGACTCACCCCGCTCCACCATCGTCGAACAGGTCGCCAACGGGGTCTCCGTGCGGATGGCCGTGCTCTACCTGCTGCTCGGAGGAAACAACCGGTGACCGCGTACCTGATCAAGAACGTGAGCGTCGTCGGCGGTGCGCCGACCGACCTGCTGATCCGCGACGGCGTCGTCGCCGCGACCGGGTCCGGGCTGACCGCCCCGGACGCCGCCGTCATCGACGGCACCGGGCTGGTCGCCCTGCCCGGCCTGGTCGACCTGCACACCCACCTGCGCGAACCCGGTCGGGAGGACGCCGAGACCGTGGAGTCCGGCTCCCGGGCGGCGGCGCTCGGCGGCTACACCGCGGTCTGCGCGATGGCGAACACCTCGCCGGTCGCCGACACCGCCGGCGTGGTCGAGCAGGTCTGGCGGCTCGGCCGGCAGGCCGGGCTGGTCGACGTGCAGCCGATCGGCGCGGTCACCGTCGGGCTGGCCGGCGAGCGGCTCGCCGAACTCGGCGCGATGGCCGACTCGGCGGCCCGGGTGCGGATCTTCTCCGACGACGGGCACTGCGTCGCCGACCCCAAGCTGATGCGCCGGGCCCTGGAGTACGTCAAGGCGTTCGACGGGATCATCGCCCAGCACGCCGAGGAGCCCCGGCTCACCGAGGGCGCGCAGATGCACGAGGGCGAGGTCTCCACCCGGCTCGGGCTGACCGGCTGGCCGGCGGTCGCCGAGGAGGCGATCATCGCCCGCGACGTGCTGCTCGCCGAGCACGTCGGCAGCCGGCTGCACGTCTGCCACGTCTCCACCGCCGGCAGCGTCGAGGTGCTGCGCCAGGCCAAGGCCCGGGGGGTACGGGTCACCGCCGAGGTCACCCCGCACCACCTGCTGCTCACCGACGAGGTGGTGGGCGGCCGGGGTGAGCTGGCGAGCCCCGCGCTCTCGCCCGACTGGAGCCCGACGGCCAGCTACGACCCGGTCTTCAAGGTCAACCCGCCGCTGCGGACCGGCACCGACGTCGCCGCGCTGCGCGCCGCGCTCGCCGAGGGCGTCATCGACATCGTCGCCACCGACCACGCCCCGCACGCGGTGGAGGACAAGGAGTGCGAGTGGGCGTACGCCCGGCCGGGCATGCTCGGTCTGGAGACGGCGCTGTCCATCGCCCTCGACGTGCTCGGCCCGCAGTGGGACCTGATCGCCGACCGGATGTCGCGGACCCCGGCCCGGATCGCCGGACTCGACGGCCACGGCCTCGACCCGGCACCCGGGGCACCGGCCAACCTGACCCTGGTCGACCCGGCCGCCCGTCGGGTGATCGAGCCCACGGAGCTGGCCAGCCGCAGTCGCAACACCCCGTACGCCCGCATGACGCTGCCGGGTCGCATCGTGGCGACCTTCCTGCGCGGCGAGCCGACGGTCCTGGACGGAAAGGCTGTCAAGTGATTCGAGCGAGGAACGTAGCGAAGCGCAGTCCCGCAGTCCGGATCGGGGGAGGGCGCGTGATTCGAGCGAGGAACGCAGCGAAGCGGAGTCCCGCAGTCCGGATCGGAGGTGACGTGTGATGGCGAAGCGCAGAGCGGCGATCCTGGTCCTGGAGGACGGGCGGACCTTCCACGGTGAGGCGTACGGCAGTGTCGGGGAGACCTTCGGCGAGGCGGTCTTCAACACCGGGATGACCGGCTACCAGGAGACCCTGACCGACCCGTCCTACCACCGGCAGGTGGTGGTGCAGACCGCGCCGCACATCGGCAACACCGGCGTCAACGGCGAGGACGACGAGTCCGACCGGATCTGGGTCGCCGGGTACGTGGTCCGCGACCCGGCCCGGATCGGCTCCAACTGGCGGTCCACCGGTGGCCTGGAGGACCGGCTCGGCGTCGAGGGCGTCGTCGGCATCGCCGGGGTGGACACCCGGGCGCTCACCCGGCACCTGCGCGAACGCGGCGCGATGCGGGTCGGCATCTCCAGCGTCGAGGACGATCCGCGCGCCCTGCTGGAGCGGGTCCGGCAGTCCCCGCAGATGGTCGGCGCGGACCTCTCCGCCGAGGTGACCACCGCCACCCCGTACGTGGTCGAGGCGGAGGGCGTGCACCGCTACACCGTCGCCGCGGTGGACCTGGGCATCAAGCGCAACGTGCCGCGGCGGTTGGCCGCCCGGGGGGTCACCACCCACGTGCTGCCCGCCGGTTCCACCATCGACGACCTGCTGGCCACCGGCGCGGACGCGGTCTTCTTCTCGCCCGGCCCGGGTGACCCGGCCACCGCCGACGGGCCGGTGACGCTGGCCCGGGAGGTGCTGAGTCGGCGGATTCCGCTGTTCGGCATCTGCTTCGGCAGCCAGATCCTCGGCCGGGCGCTCGGCTTCGGCACCTACAAGCTGGGCTACGGCCACCGGGGCATCAACCAGCCGGTGCTCGACCGGGTCACCGGCAAGGTCGAGGTGACCAGCCACAACCACGGCTTCGCGGTGGCCTGGCCGGGGCGCGAGCCCGGCACGGCGGCCGGCCCGGTCGTTCCCGACGAGGTCATCGAGACCGAGTTCGGTGGCGTGCAGGTGTCGCACGTCTGCCTCAACGACAACGTCGTCGAGGGGCTGCGGGCCGTGGACGTGCCCGCCTTCACCGTCCAGTACCACCCGGAGGCGGCAGCCGGCCCGCACGACGCCGACTACCTCTTCGACCGCTTCGCCGAGCTGATCGAGGGCCGTGGCCCCGACGGGCAGCCCGGCGCGGGCCGCAACCTCAGCGAGGGGCGCACGAATGCCTAAGCGCGACGATCTCAAGCACATCCTGGTGATCGGCTCCGGGCCGATCGTGATCGGGCAGGCCTGCGAGTTCGACTACTCCGGCACCCAGGCCTGCCGGGTGCTGCGCAGCGAGGGCATCCGGGTCAGCCTGGTCAATTCCAACCCGGCGACCATCATGACCGACCCGGAGTTCGCCGACGCCACCTACGTCGAGCCGATCACCCCGGAGTTCGTCGAGCTGGTCATCGCCAAGGAGCGCCCCGACGCGCTGCTGGCCACCCTGGGCGGGCAGACCGCGCTGAACACCGCGGTCGCCCTGCACGCCGCGGGCGTGCTCGACAAGTACGGCGTCGAGCTGATCGGCGCGAACATCGAGGCGATCAACCGGGGTGAGGACCGCCAGCTGTTCAAGGAGATCGTCGCCAAGGCCGGCGTACGGCTGGGGCTGGCCGATCCGGACGGCCTGGTGCCCCGGTCCCGGGTCTGTCACTCGATGGACGAGGTCCGCGAGACCGTCGCGGAGCTGGGCCTGCCGGTGGTGATCCGGCCGTCGTTCACGATGGGCGGCCTGGGTTCCGGCATGGCGCACACCGACGAGGACCTGACCCGGATCGCCGGCTCCGGCCTGGCCGCCAGCCCGGTGCACGAGGTGCTCATCGAGGAGAGTGTGCTCGGCTGGAAGGAGTACGAGCTGGAGCTGATGCGCGACCGGCACGACAACGTGGTGGTGGTCTGCTCGATCGAGAACATCGACCCGATGGGTGTGCACACCGGCGACAGCGTCACCGTCGCCCCGGCGATGACGCTCACCGACCGGGAGTACCAGAACCTGCGCGACCTGGGCATCGCGGTGCTGCGCGAGGTCGGGGTGGACACCGGCGGCTGCAACATCCAGTTCGCGGTCAACCCGGCGGACGGCCGGATCGTGGTGATCGAGATGAACCCCCGGGTGTCCCGCTCGTCGGCGCTGGCGTCGAAGGCCACCGGCTTCCCGATCGCCAAGATCGCCGCGAAGCTGGCCATCGGCTACACCCTCGACGAGATTCCCAACGACATCACCCGCAAGACCCCGGCGGCGTTCGAGCCGGCCCTGGACTACGTGGTGGTCAAGATCCCGCGGTTCGCGTTCGAGAAGTTCCCCGGCGCCGACCCGGAGTTGACCACCACGATGAAGTCGGTCGGTGAGGCGATGAGCCTCGGCCGCAACTTCACCGAGGCGCTCAACAAGGCGATGCGCTCGATGGAAACCACGTCGTCGGGTTTCTGGACCACCCCGGACCCGGAGGGGGCGACGCGGGAGAGCACCCTCGCCGCGCTGGGGATGCCGCACGACGGCCGGCTCTACACCGTCGAGCGGGCGCTGCGGCTGGGCGCGTCGATCGCCGAGGTCACGGCGGCGTCCGGCGGAATCGACCCGTGGTTCCTGGACCAGATCGCCAGCCTGGTCGAGCTGCGGACCGAGATCGTGGCCGCCCCGGTGCTCGACGCCGACCTGCTGCGCCGGGCCAAGCGGGCCGGGCTGTCCGACCGGCAGCTCGCCGCGCTCCGCCCGGAGCTGGCCGCCGAGGACGGCGTCCGCATCCTGCGGCACCGGCTCGACGTACGCCCGGTCTACAAGACCGTGGACACCTGCGCCGCCGAGTTCGAGGCGACCACCCCTTACCACTACTCGACGTACGACGAGGAGACCGAGGTCGCCCCGTCGGACCGGCCCAAGGTGCTGATCCTGGGCTCCGGCCCGAACCGGATCGGGCAGGGCATCGAGTTCGACTACTCGTGTGTGCACGCCGTCCAGGCGCTGCGCGCCGCTCCGCTCGGCGCGGCGGGTTCCGCCGCCACGGACGCGGCCGGGTCGGGTGCTGTCGGCTACGAGACCGTCATGGTCAACTGCAACCCGGAGACGGTCTCCACCGACTACGACACCGCGGACCGGCTCTACTTCGAGCCGCTGACCTTCGAGGACGTGCTGGAGGTCTGGCACGCCGAGGACTCCTCCGGGAAGGCGGCCGGCGGCCCCGGCGTGGTCGGGGTGATCGTGCAGCTGGGCGGGCAGACCCCGCTGGGGCTGGCGCAGCGGCTCAAGGACGCCGGGGTGCCGGTGGTCGGCACCTCCCCGGAGTCGATCCACCTGGCCGAGGAGCGCGGCGCGTTCGGCCTGGTGCTGGCCCGGGCCGGCCTGCGCGCCCCGGCACACGGCATGGCCACCTCGTACGACGAGGCGAAGGCGATCGCCGACGAGATCGGCTACCCGGTGCTGGTCCGGCCGTCGTACGTGCTCGGTGGGCGGGGCATGGAGATCGTCTACGACGACGCCACGCTGCGCGACTACATCGGTCGGGCCACCGAGATCTCCCCGGACCACCCGGTGCTGGTCGACCGGTTCCTCGACGACGCCATCGAGATCGACGTGGACGCGCTCTGCGACGCCGACGGTGAGGTCTATCTGGGTGGCGTGATGGAGCACATCGAGGAGGCCGGCATCCACTCCGGCGACTCCTCGTGCGCGCTGCCGCCGATCACGCTGGCCGGCTCGCACCTGACCGAGGTGCGCCGCTACACCGAGGCGATCGCCCGGGGGGTGGGGGTGCGCGGCCTGCTCAACGTCCAGTACGCCCTCAAGGACGACATGCTCTACGTGCTGGAGGCGAACCCGCGGGCCTCCCGTACCGTGCCGTTCGTCTCGAAGGCCACCGCCGTGCCGCTGGCCAAGGCGGCGGCCCGGATCGCCCTCGGCGCGACCATCGCCGAGCTGCGCGCCGAGGGGCTGCTCCCGGCGACCGGCGACGGCGGGGTGCTGCCGCCCGACGCCCCGATCGCGGTCAAGGAGGCGGTGCTGCCGTTCAAGCGGTTCCGCACCCCGGCCGGCAAGGGGGTCGACTCGCTGCTCGGCCCGGAGATGAAGTCCACCGGCGAGGTGATGGGCATCGACACCAGCTTCGGGCACGCCTTCGCCAAGAGCCAGTCCGCCGCGTACGGCTCGCTGCCGACCGCCGGGAAGATCTTCGTCTCGGTGGCCAACCGGGACAAGCGTGGCATGATCTTCCCGATCAAGCGGCTCGCCGACCTGGGCTTCGAGATCGTCGCCACCACCGGCACCGCCGAGGTGCTGCGTCGGCACGGCATCGCCTGCGAGCAGATCCGTAAGCACTACCAGGCGGGCGAGGGCGCGGACGCGGTCTCGATGATCCTCGCCGGTGACGTGGCACTGGTGGTGAACACCCCGCAGGGCTCCGGCGCGAGCGCCCGCTCGGACGGTTACGAGATCCGTAGCGCCGCCGTCACGGCCGACATCCCCTGCATCACCACCGTGCCGGGCGCGGCGGCGGCGGTCATGGGCATCGAGGCCCGCATCCGGGGCGACATGCGCGTGCGCCCCCTCCAGGAACTCCACGCCGCCCTCCGAGCCGCCCAATGACCCCCCACCCCCCGCGCGCCCCCCACCCCCCGTTCGGTCCGGTGATCAAGAGGTTTCGGTCACCGAACGGCGGGTGGGGTGACGCAAACCTCTTGATCACCGACGAGAGTGTCGAGCGGGAGGTCGGGGCGTGGTGATGTTCGAGAAGGGGGTTCGGGAGGTTCTGTTCCGGATCGGGGGTGGGGACGCCGAGGCGGCGCACGAGTGGACGCTGCGGCGGTTGGCGAGTGTGTCGCGGCGGCCGGCGGCGCTGGCGTTGCTGCGGGCCCGCAATCTGCACCGGGCACCTCGGACGGTGTTCGGGGTGGAATTCCCCAACCCGGTGGGACTGGCGGCGGGGATGGACAAGAACGGGGTGGCACTGCCGGCCTGGCCGGCGCTGGGGTTCGGCTTCGTCGAGGTGGGCACCGTCACCGCGCACGCCCAGCCGGGCAACCCACGGCCCCGGCTGTTCCGGCTGCCCGACAGCGCGGCCGTGATCAACCGGATGGGCTTCAACAACGCCGGTGCGCAGGCCCTCGCCGACCGGCTGGCCGCCCTGCCCCGCCCGCTCGGGGTGCCGCTGGGGATCTCGCTCGGCAAGTCCAAGGTGACCCCGCTGGACGAGGCGGTCGAGGACTACCTCACCTCGTACCAGGCGTTGCGTGGGCACGGTGACTACTTCGCGGTCAACGTCTCCTCCCCGAACACCCCCGGGCTGCGGTCGTTGCAGGACAAGGCGCACCTGGACGCCCTGCTGACCGCCCTGGTGGGGGAGAAGCCCGTCCTGGTGAAGATCGCCCCTGACCTCACCGAGCCGGCCGTGGCCGAACTGCTGGAGGTCTGCCTGGCCCGTGGGGCGGCCGGGGTGATCGCCACCAACACCACCCTGGCCCGTGACGGCCTCGCGTCCGCCGACGGGGAACGCGGCGCGCAGGCGGGCGGTCTGTCTGGTCGCCCGCTGACCGGGCGGGCCCGGGAGATGGTCGCCTTCGTCCACCGGGAGACCGGCGGCCGGCTCCCGGTGATCGGCGTCGGCGGCATCCTCGACCCGGACGACGCGGCCCGGATGTTCGACGCCGGAGCCAGCCTGGTCCAGCTCTACACCGGCTTGATCTACCGGGGCCCGGCCCTGGTCCGGGCCGCCGTCCGCGTCTCCACCGGGGCCGGGGTGTCGGCCGGCGATCCGGCGGCGAGCGGCCGGTGAACCGGCGGGCACGTCCGGCGGACCCGGTCGTGCCCGCCGTGGCGCGGCCGGGAACACGACACTCCCCGGCCGCCCCCAGGACTCCCGCTGCCGCTGCTCGCGCTCGGGCACGAGGAAGCGTGGCCACAGCGCGCGCCACCGCCGGAGTCACCGCGGCGGCGCGCGCCCGCTCCGGGCTGGCCATGGCAGCAGTACGCGTCGACGCTGCCGCCGCCACAGCGGCAGCGCCCGCCCACCCCGGCCCGGCCGGGTGCGCCCGCTCCGGGCTCACCCCGGTGACGGTGGCTGCCGAAGCGGGGCGACCGGGCCGGCAGCGTGCTCCTGCTCCAGGGCGACCGGCTCGGCAGCGGGCACCGGACTCCGGGCGGCATTCCGGGCGACCGGTCCGCCGCACCTCCCCACGGCCGCGGCGCACCGCCGCCTCTCGCCTCACCGGCGCCTCTCGGCTCACCGCCGCCGCGCAGGCGGATCGGCGCACCGCCCTCGCCGTCGTGATCGCCGGACGGGCGGGCCGGAGCGCAGTGGCCGCCGTGGGAGCGGGCCACGGCACCGCTGTCCCCGTCGCGGTCGCCGTGCGGCCGGTCCAGACCGACCGCTGTCGCCGTCAGGGCAGCAGAGCAGGGCCGGCCGCCGGTGGTGCGGCGGCCGACGAGGGTACGGAGGAACGCGCGTGACGCCCGAGGAGATCCTGGCCGTCGACCGGGCCCGTGTCTGGCATCCGTACGCGGCACTGCCGCCGGCACACCCGCCGTACGTGGTGCACAGCGCGCAGGGTGTCCGGTTGCGCCTGGCCGACGGCCGGGAACTGGTCGACGGGATGTCGTCCTGGTGGGCGGCGATCCACGGTTACCGGCATCCGGTGCTGGACGCGGCGGTCACCGACCAGCTCGGCCGGATGAGTCACGTGATGTTCGGCGGGCTCACCCACGAGCCGGCGGTCCGGCTGGCCGAGACCCTGGTCGAGTTGGCCCCGGACGGGTTGGCGCACGTCTTCCTGGCCGACTCGGGCTCGGTGTCGGTCGAGGTGGCGATCAAGATGTGCCTGCAGTACCAGCGGGCCGTCGGCCTGCCGCAGCGCCGTCGGCTGGCCACCTGGCGGGGCGGTTACCACGGTGACACCTTCCACCCGATGAGCGTCTGCGACCCCGAGGGCGGGATGCACCACCTCTGGGGGGACGTGCTGCCCCGGCAGGTCTTCGCCCCGGTGCCGCCCGGCGGCTTCGCCGACCCGCCCGACCCGGCGTACGTGACGGCGCTCACCGACGCGGTCGCCCGGCACGCCGACGAGTTGGCCGCGGTGATCGTCGAGCCGGTGGTGCAGGGCGCCGGCGGGATGCGCTTCCACCATCCGGGTTACCTGCGGGTGCTGCGCGAGGTGACCCGGGCGCACGGAGTGCTGCTGATCTTCGACGAGATCGCCACCGGGTTCGGTCGGACCGGGCGGATGTTCGCCGCGGAGCACGCCGGGGTGACCCCGGACGTGCTCTGCGTCGGCAAGGCGCTCACCGGTGGCTACCTCACCCTGGCGGCGGCGCTGTGCACCCCGGAGGTGGCCCGGGGGATCTCCGCCGACGGGGTGCTGGCACACGGCCCGACGTTCATGGGCAACCCGTTGGCGTGTGCGGTGGCCAACGCCTCTCTGGGGCTGTTGCGGGCCGGCGACTGGGCCGCCGAGGTGGCGCGGGTGGGTGCGGGGCTGCGGACCGGCCTGGAGCCGCTGCGGGGGGCGTCGGGGGTGGTGGACGTCCGGGTGCTGGGCGCGATCGGTGTGGTGCAGCTGGACCACGAGGTGGACGTGGCGGCGGCGACGGCCGCTGCGGTGGCCCGGGGCGTGTGGCTGCGCCCCTTCCGCGATCTGGTGTACACCATGCCGCCGTACCTGACCGGGGATGACGACGTGGCCCGGATCGCCGCCGGGATCGCCGCCGCGGTGGCGGCCGGCTGACCGGGCCGCAGGAGGACCGAGGCCGGGGTGGCGACCGCCGCTGCCGGCGCGCAGTAGGAGACGAGAGGAGCATCGATGGAGACCTTCGGAACCCGGTTGCACCGGGCGGTGGCGGAGCGTGGGCCGCTCTGCGTGGGCATCGACCCGCATCCCGGGCTGTTGGCCCGCTGGGGTCTGCCGGACGACGTGGACGGGTTGGCGCGGTTCGCCCGGACCGTCGCGGAAGCGCTCGGTGACCGGGTTGCGGTGATCAAGCCTCAGTCGGCCTTCTTCGAGCGATTCGGGAGCCGCGGAGTGGCGATTCTTGAGTCAACTATCCGACAGTTGCGCGAAGCTGGCTCGCTCGTTCTGCTCGACGTCAAGCGCGGCGACATCGGTTCGACCGTCGCGGCGTACGCCTCCGCGTACCTTGATCCATCCAGCCCGCTGTATGTCGACGCGGTCACCGCGAGCCCCTACCTGGGAGTAGGTTCGCTGGCCCCGATGTTCGAGTCGGCCGTCGCGCACGGCGGCGGGGTGTTCGTGTTAGCGCTCACCTCGAACCCGGAGGGGGCGCAGGTGCAGCGCGCCGTCACCTCCGGTGGGCGGACGGTCGCGCAGCTTGTTATCGATGAGATTTCCCAGCTCAACAGGGGTGCGGAGCCGCTCGGCAGCATCGGTCTGGTGGTCGGCGCGACCATCGGGGACACCGGTCACGACCTGTCCCGGGTCAACGGTCCACTGCTCGCTCCGGGCCTCGGCGCGCAGGGCGCGACGGCTGCCGACCTACCGACCGTGTTCGGTTCGAGCCTGTCCGCAGTGCTGCCGTCGTACTCCCGGGAGGTGCTCCACGCGGGCCCGGACGCCGACGCGTTGCGGGCCGCCGCGGACCGTGCGGTGGCCGACTGCCGACACATTCTGGCTGCGCGTCACTGACTGACGGCTCGGTCACTTTACGTTGATCATCGCGCGTCCACGTTGCCGAAAGCTCCGCCGAACGCTAGTTTTCCCCGCGCTGGGAACCACGGACCCCTTTGGTTTTCAGCGACACCACGTTTCACAGAGCGGCGGTGCGTACCGCCCGTCGCGATAGGGACCTGAGGAGAACTGGTGCCGCTCCCGTCACTGACCCCCGAGCAGCGCGCTGCCGCGCTGGAAAAGGCCGCGGAGATCCGCAAGGCCCGTGCTGAGCTGAAGGAGCAGCTCAAGCAGGGCAAGACCACCCTGGCCGCAGTCCTTGCGCGAGCCGAGTCCGACGATGTCGTCGGCAAGCTCAAGGTGTCGGCCGTGCTTCAGGCGATGCCGGGTATCGGCAAGATCCGGGCCACCCAGATCATGGAGAAGCTCAAGATCGCCGACAGCCGCCGCCTGCGTGGCCTGGGCGAGCAGCAGCGTAAGGCGCTGCTTGGAGAGTTCGCCGCCAACTGAACGCCGCAGCAGGTAGAAACAAGCGGTGAGCACGGATGACGAGGCGTGCCCGGCGGCACGGCTCACCGTCCTGACCGGACCTTCGGGTGCCGGTCGGGGCGGTGTGGTCGAGGCGGTCCGGGCACGTTCTCCATCCGTGTGGGTGCCGGTTCCGGTGACCACCCGGGCACGTCGCCCCGGCGAGTCCGACGGCGTCGACCGGCTCTTCCGGGAGCCGGCCGAGTTCGATCGGATGATCGCCGCGGGCGGATTGCTGGAGTGGTCCCGGACCGGGCCGTACCGCCGGGGCACGCCGCGTGCCCCGCTGATCGACCGACTGGCGCGGGGACGGCCGGTGCTGCTTCCGCTGGACCCGCCCGGGGCGCTCGCCGTGACTGCGGCTGTGCCATCGGCCCGGCTGGTGCTGCTGCTCCCGCCCGGACACCGCGCGGACCCGGCCCTGGCGGCCCTCGCCGCGCACACCGTCCACCACGACCGCACCGAGCGCGCCGCCGCTGAGCTGGTAGGCTTGCTCGGTTCGTCCTAATCTGGCTCCCGTCCGACCGCAGACCGTGTTCGAGCGACCGCCTTGTTCGAGCCACCGCCGTGTTCGAGCGACCAGCCGGGATCGAGCGCCCAGCCGCGTCCGCGCGGCCCGAGCGACCAGCTGCGCTCGCGCGGACACCTTTCAGACGCAGAGGTATTTCGTGGGATCCATCGCCAACCCCGAGGGCATCACCAACCCGCCGATCGACGAGCTGCTTGAGAAGACCACCTCGAAGTACGCGCTGGTGATCTTCGCTGCCAAGCGTGCGCGTCAGGTCAACGCCTACTACAGCCAGCTCGGTGAGGGCCTGCTGGAGTACGTCGGCCCGCTCGTGGAGACCACCCCGCAGGAGAAGCCGCTCTCCATCGCCATGCGCGAGATCAACGCGGGCCTGCTCACCGCCGAGCCGACCGACCAGCCGTAACCCCCGTAGCCCCGATGTCCGCCGAGATCGTGCTCGGAGTCGGCGGCGGCATCGCCGCCTACAAGGCGTGTGAGCTGCTGCGACTCTTCACCGAGTCGGGTCACCGGGTCCGGGTCGTGCCGACCGCGTCGGCGCTCCGCTTCGTCGGGGCGCCGACCTGGGCGGCGCTGTCCGGCCAGCCGGTCGCCGACGACGTCTGGTCCGAGGTGCACGAGGTCCCGCACGTCCGGCTCGGCCAGCGGGCCGACCTGGTGGTGGTCGCGCCGGCCACGGCGGACCTGCTCGCCCGCGCCGCCCACGGCCTCGCCGACGACCTGCTCACCAACACCCTGCTCACCGCCCGCTGCCCGGTGGTGCTCGCCCCGGCGATGCACACCGAGATGTGGGAGCACCCGGCCACCGTCGCTAACGTGGCCACCCTGCGGGCCCGCGGCGTCCGGGTGATCGAGCCCGCTGTGGGCCGGCTCACCGGCGCCGACAGCGGCAAGGGGCGGCTGCCCGACCCGGCCGAGATCTTCGCGGTCGCCCGCCGGGCCCTCGCCCGGGGTGTCGACGCCTCCGCCGATCTGGCCGGCCGGCACCTGGTGGTCACCGCCGGCGGCACCCGGGAACCCCTCGACCCGGTCCGGTTCCTCGGCAACCGCTCCTCCGGCAAGCAGGGTTACGCGTTCGCCCGCGCGGCCGTCGCCCGGGGCGCCCGGGTCACCCTGATCGCCGCCAACGTGTCGCTGGCCGACCCGGCCGGGGTCGACCTGGTCCGGGTGGGCACCACCGAGGAGTTGCGCACGGCGACCCTGACCGCCGCCGCCGGTGCCGACGCGGTGGTGATGGCGGCGGCACCGGCGGACTTCCGACCGGCGACCTACGCGACTGGCAAGATCAAGAAGCCGGACGACGGCAGCGCGCCGACCATCGCCCTCGTCACCAACCCGGACATCGCCGCCGAGTTGGGCCGCCGCCGTCGTCCGGAGCAGGTGCTGGTGGTGTTCGCCGCCGAGACCGGCGACGCCGAGGCCAACGGCCGGGCCAAACTCGCCCGGAAACGGGCCGACCTCGTCGTCGTCAACGAGGTCGGCGTCGACAAGGTCTTCGGGGCCGAGACCAACGCGGCCACCGTGATCGGCGCCGACGGCGCCGTGCACCGCCTGCCCGAGCAGGACAAGGAGGACCTGGCCGACCGTGTCTGGGACCTCGTGCTCGCCCGGTGGGCGACCCGGTCCTGAACAGTGGATGCCGACTCGCCCGGTCGTGAGCGGTGTACGAGGGTGACTAGACTGCTGCGGAACGATTATCTAAAGAGCTTAGGAGTGCCGTGACACGCCGCCTCTTCACGTCCGAATCGGTCACGGAAGGCCACCCGGACAAGATCGCCGACCAGATCAGCGACGGGATCCTCGACGCCCTGCTCACCCAGGACCCGCACAGTCGGGTGGCGGTCGAGACGCTGATCACCACCGGCCAGGTCCACGTCGCCGGTGAGGTGACCACCAAGGCGTACGCCGACATCCCGACAATCGTCCGCGAGACGATCCTCGGCATCGGGTACGACTCGTCGAAGAAGGGCTTCGACGGCGCGTCCTGCGGCGTCAGTGTCTCCATCGGCGCCCAGTCGCCGGACATCGCACAGGGTGTCGACAACGCCTTCGAGCTGCGGACCGGGGCGTCGGAGAGCGCGCTGGACGCGCAGGGCGCCGGCGACCAGGGCATGATGTTCGGCTTCGCCTGCTCCGAGACGCCGGAGCTGATGCCGCTGCCGATCGCGCTCGCGCACCGGCTGGCCCAGCGGCTGTCCGCGGTGCGCAAGGACGGGACCATCCCGTACCTGCGGCCGGACGGCAAGACGCAGGTCACCATCGAGTACGAGGGGCTGCGCCCGGTCCGGCTGAACACCGTCGTGGTGTCCAGCCAGCACGCCGCGGACATCTCGCTGGACTCGCTGCTCACCCCGGACGTGCGCGACCACGTCATCGCGCCGGAGCTGGAGAGCCTGGGCCTGGACATCGACGGCTACCGGCTGCTGGTCAACCCGACCGGCCGGTTCGAGATCGGTGGCCCGATGGGTGACGCCGGGCTGACCGGCCGGAAGATCATCGTCGACACCTACGGCGGGTACGCCCGGCATGGTGGCGGCGCGTTCTCCGGCAAGGACCCGTCCAAGGTGGACCGCTCCGCCGCGTACGCGATGCGCTGGGTGGCCAAGAACGTGGTCGCCGCCGGCCTGGCCGAGCGCTGCGAGGCGCAGGTCGCGTACGCGATCGGAAAGGCCCACCCGGTCAGCCTCTTCATCGAGACCTTCGGCACCGAGACGGTGCCGGTGGCCGCGATCGAGAAGGCGGTCGGTGAGGTCTTCGACCTGCGGCCGGCGGCCATCATCCGGGATCTCAACCTGCTCCGCCCGATCTACCAGCAGACTGCGGCCTACGGCCACTTCGGCCGGGAGTTGCCGGAGCTGAGCTGGGAGAGCACCGACCGGGCGGCCGACCTGAAGTCGGTAGCGGGCGCCTGACCGGCACCACGCCCAGCGACCGGCGACCCGCAGACGGGTCGCCGGTCGCTCGGGTTTGCGTGGACGTCCCGTTGCCGCACCTCGACCGTCCCTTCGACTATCTGGTCCCCGCCGGTCTGGCCGACGTCGCGGTGCCCGGGGTCCGGGTCAAGGTCCGTTTCGCCGGCCAACTGGTCGACGGTTGGCTGCTGGAACGTGTCGACGCCTCGGCGCACGGCGGCAGGTTGGCATACCTGGAGAAGGTGGTCTCCCCGGAGCCGGTGCTGGCCGCCGAGGTGGCCGGGCTGGCCCGGGCGGTCGCCGACCGCTACGCCGGCAACCTCGCCGACGTGCTCCGGCTGGCCGTCCCGCCCCGGCACGCCCGGGTCGAGAAGGAACCCCGCACCGTCCCCGAGCCGGCTGGCACCGATTCGGCCGGCATTGAGCAGGCTGGCACCGGTCCGGTCGGCATTGAGCAGGCTGGCACCGGTCCGGGCGGCGGAGCGGCGGTGGCACCGCGTCGGACCGTGCCCGACCCGCGCGGGTGGCGGGACTATCCGACCGGCCCGGCATACCTGACGGCGCTCGCCGACGGGCGGGCGCCCCGGGCCGTCTGGTCGGCGCTGGCCGGGGAGGACTGGGCGGCCCGTTACGCCGACACGGTCGCCGCCACCCTCGCCGGAGGGCGGGGCGCGCTGGTGGTGGTGGCCGACGCCCGGGACCTCGACCGGCTCGACGCGGCGTTGACCGCATTGCTCGGCCCCGGACAGCACGTGACCCTCTCGGCGGCGCTCGGCCCGGCCCGTCGCTACCGGGCGTTCCTGGCCGTCCGGCGGGGCGACGTGCCGGTGGCGATCGGCACCCGGGCCGCCATGTTCGCCCCGGTGGCGCGGCTCGGCCTGGTGGCGATCTGGGACGACGGGGACGACCTGCACGCCGAGCCGCGCGCGCCCTACCCGCACGCGCGGGAGGTGCTGCTCACCCGGGCCCGGCTCGGCGAGGCCGCCGCGTTGGTCGGCGGCTGGACCCGGACCGCCGAGGGGCAGTTGCTGGTGGAGACCGGCTGGGCCCGTGAGGTGGTCGCGGACCGGGCGACCCTGCGGGCGCGTACCCCGGCCATCGCCCCGACCGGCGACGACCCGCAGTTGGCCCGCGACCCGGGGGCCGCGACGGCCCGGCTGCCCAGCCTGGCCTGGACCACCGCCCGGGACACCCTGCGCGCCGACGCGCCGGTGCTGGTCCAGGTGCCCCGCCGGGGCTACCTGCCGTCGGTCTCCTGCGCCGACTGTCGGACCCCGGCCCGCTGCCCGCACTGCGCCGGCCCGCTGGCGTTGCCCGCCGCCGACGCCCCACCGGCCTGCCGTTGGTGCGGCCGGGTCGCTGCCGCGTACGCCTGTCCGCAGTGCGGTGGGCGGCGGCTTCGGGCGGCGGTCACCGGTGCCCGGCGGACCGCCGAGGAGCTGGGTCGGGCTTTTCCCGGGGTGCCGGTGCGCACCTCGGGCCGCGACGAGGTGCTGACCGACGTCCCGGCCGGCGCCGGACTGGTCGTCGCCACCCCCGGTGCCGAGCCGGTGGCCGAGGGGGGGTACGGCGCGGTCCTGCTGCTGGACTCCTGGGCCCTGCTCACCCGGGCCGATCTGCGGGCCGGCGAGGAGACCCTGCGCCGGTGGCTGTCCGCCGCGGCCCTGGCCCGACCCGCTCCGGCCGGTGGGAAGGTGGTGGTGGTCGCCGACGGCGCGCTCGCCCCGGTGCAGGCGTTGCTGCGCTGGGACCCCGGCTGGTTCGCCGCCCGGGAGTTGGCCGAGCGCCGGGAGTTGGGTTTCCCCCCGGCGGTGAAGATGGCCAGCGTCACCGGCGGCGCGGACGCGGTGGCCGATCTGCTGGCTCAGGCCCGGCTGCCCGAGGGGGCGGAGGTGCTCGGCCCGGTCCCTGCCGATCAGGACCGGGAACGGATGCTGGTCCGGGTGCCCCGGTCCCGGGCCGCCGCGCTGGCCGAGGCGCTGCACACCGCGGCCGGGGCACGCAGCGCCCGCCGGGCTGCCGATCCGGTCCGCCTCCAGGTCGATCCGCTCAGCCTGTTCTGAGTCACCAGTCAGTGCCGGGAAGCGCCTGGCCAGTCGTCCGTCGCACACCGCGTGCGGCGGGAGGCGACAGACCGCGTGATAGCATCGCCCGTCATACCCGGGCGCATGATGGCGCGACGAAGGCGGAAGCGCGTCGGATCTACGCCGGATCGATGAAGTCAAGCAGCCGGTGAGCAGGGGTGGACCAGTGGTGACCGTTCGTCAGTCGATCGTCTTCAACGGTGACCTCGGCAGCGGCAAGAGCACCGTCTCCGTCGAGATCGCCCAGCGGTTGGGCCTGCGCCGAGTCAGCGTCGGCGATCTCTACCGGCAGATGGCGCAGGAGCGGCAGATGACCGCCCTCCAGCTCAACCTGCACGCCGAGCTGGACCAGGCCGTCGACGGCTACGTCGACCAACTCCAGCGCAACATCGCCGCCTCCGGCGAGTCGCTGGTGATGGACTCCCGGCTGGCCTGGCACTTCTTCACCGACGCGCTCAAGGTGCACATGATCACCGAGCCGGCCGAGGCGGCCCGACGGGTACTGCTGCGCCCGTCCGGCCCGGCCGAGAGCTACACCTCGCTGGACGAGGCGGAGGCCAAGCTGCGCGAACGCAGCGAGAGCGAGCGGAACCGGTTCATCCTCCGCTACGGCGTCGACAAGGCCCGGCTGCGCAACTACGACCTGGTCTGCGACACCACCCGGGCCTCCGCCGAGGAGGTCATCACGCACATCATCGACGCGTACGAGGGCCGGCTCGGCGCCGACGTGCTGCGTGACGCCCCGCCGCTGCTGCTGCTGGACCCGGCCCGGGTCTACCCGACCGAGGACGTCGCCACCCTGCGCGGGCTCGACGGGTCCGAGTTCGTCGGGGACCTGGCGGCAGCCGGCGACGAGGCCCTCGAACCGCTGCGGATCGGCTTCACCGGCGAGTACTTCTTCGTGGTCGACGGGCACCGCCGGCTCAGCGCCGCCCTGCGCAACGGCTTCCCGCTGGTGCCGGCGCACCTGGTCGCCGAGGTGGACGAACCGGTCGTCGGCGGGACGAGCGCGGTCGACTACTTCGCCAGCCAGGTCCGCCCGAGCCTGGTCCACGACTGGGAGGCCGCCCACGGCACCCGGCTCCCGCTGCCCGCGCACGCCCTGCTCGGCGGGGACGCCGTGCTCGCCGGCGAACCGGGCACCAGCGCCTGAGCCGGCGTCACGGCCCGATCCCGACCCGTCGCGGTACGCCGGCCGGCACCCCCTCGGCACTCCGTAGACTGGTACGGCACCACGCCGTCCAACGAAGGAGCCACCCCGCGTGACCGTCCAGCCCATCCGTCTGTTCGGGGACCCGGTGCTGCGCACGCCGGCCGATCCGGTCGTCGACTTCGACGTCGAGCTACGTAGGCTCATCGCCGACCTCACCGACACGATGCGCGACCGTGGCGGCGCCGGGCTGGCCGCGCCCCAGCTCGGGGTGAGCCTGCGGGCCTTCACCTTCGAGGTGGACGACGTGCTCGGCCACCTGGTCAACCCGGTGCTGGAGTTCCCCGACACCGAGGAGCAGGACGGCCCGGAGGGCTGTCTGTCGATTCCCGGGCTCTACTTCGACACCAAGCGCCGGCAGAACGTGATCGCCAAGGGCTTCAACGGCTACGGCGACCCGATGCAGATCGTCGGCACCGGGCTGATGGCGCGCTGTGTCCAGCACGAGACCGACCACCTCGACGGGGTGCTCTTCCTCGACCGGTTGGACCCGGCCGGCCGCAAGGAGGCGATGAAGGCGATCCGCCAGGCCGACTGGTACGACGCCGCCGCCCCGCCCACGGTCAAGGTCAGCCCGCACGCCGCCGGCGGCCCCTTCGGTCTGGGTCGGTGACCCGCCGATGCGTCTGATCTTCGCCGGTACCCCGGCCGTCGCCGTCCCCGCCCTGGCCGCGGTGCACGCCTCCGGGCACGACCTGGTGGCCGTGGTGACCCGCCCCGACGCGCCCGCCGGCCGGGGCCGGGGTGTGCTCCGCTCGCCCGTCGGCGCCTGGGCCGACGAGCACGGCGTCGAGGTGCTCACCCCGGCCCGGCCCCGGGAGCCCGAGTTCCTCGACCGGCTCGGCGCGCTGGCACCCGACTGCGTGCCGGTCGTCGCGTACGGCGCGCTGGTGCCCCCGACGGCGCTGGAGATCCCCCGGTTCGGCTGGATCAACCTGCACTTCTCGCTGCTGCCCGCGTGGCGTGGCGCGGCGCCCGTGCAGCACGCGGTGCTGCACGGCGACGAGCTGACCGGGGCCAGCGTCTTCCAGTTGGAGCAGGGGCTGGACACCGGCCCGGTCTACGGCACGCTCACCGACGAGGTCCGCCCCACCGACACCTCCGGCGACCTGCTGGAGCGGCTCGCCCACTCCGGTGCGGGGCTGCTGGTGGCCGTCCTGGACGCGATCGAGGCGGGCACCGCGCGGGCCGAGCCGCAGCCCGCCGACGGGGTCTCGCTGGCCCCGAAGCTGACCGTGGACGACGCCCGGGTGCGCTGGACCGACCCCGCCTTCGCGGTGGACCGGCGGGTCCGCGCGTGCACCCCGGCACCCGGCCCGTGGACGACCTTCCGGGGCGACCGGGTCAAGCTCGGCACGGTGACACCGGTCGGCAACGGCCCCGATCTGAAACCTGGAGAACTGCTGGTGGAGAAATCCCGCGTGTGGGCCGGCACGGCGACCGTGCCCGTGCAACTCGGTGAGGTACGCGCGGCGGGCAAGCGGGCCATGCCGGCGACCGACTGGGCGCGCGGCGTACGGGTCGGTGCCGGGGAGGAGTTCGCGTGACGGGGCCGACGCACCGACCCGAGCGTCCCGTCGACGGCGCGCGGCGCGAGCAGCGCGGCGACGACCGGCGGCCCGAGCGGTCGGCCGGCGGCTTCCGGGGGGACCGCACCGCCCGCACCGGCGGGTGGGGTGACCGGGGTGGCGCCGACCGGTGGGGCGGGCGACCCGGGCGACCGGTCCGCCCGGCGGTGGACCTGCCCCGCTATGCGGCGTACCAGGCGGTCGCGGCGGTGCACCGCGACGACGCGTACGCCAATCTGGTGCTGCCGGCGATCCTGCGCGAGCAGGGGCTGACCGGGCGGGACGCCGCCTTCGCCACCGAGCTGACCTATGGCACGCTGCGTCAGCTCGGGACCCTGGACACGATCCTCACCGCCGCGGCCGGCCGGGACGTGGAGCGGATCGACCCGCCGGTGCGCGACGCGCTGCGGCTCGGGGCCTACCAACTGCTGCACACCCGGGTGCCGGCGCACGCGGCCGTGTCGTCCACGGTCGACCTGGTCCGCACGGTGGGGGAGGGCGCCACCGGGTTCGCCAACGCGGTGCTGCGCGAGGTGGCCGGCCAGGACCTCGACGCCTGGGTGACCAAGCTCGCCCCGTCCCCGGCGGCCGACCCGATCGGCCACCTGGCCGTGACCTACAGCCACCCGCAGTGGATCGTGCGGGCCTTCGCCGACGCCCTCGGCGGTGACCTGGGCGAGGTCACCCGGCTGCTGATCGAGGACAACGAGCGCCCGCCGGTGCACCTGTGCGTCCGTCCCGGCCGGGCCGACGCGGTGGAGTTGGCCGACGAGGTCGGCGGCGCCCCGGGCGCGTTCTCCCCGTACGCGGTCTATCTGTCCGGTGGTGCCCCCGGTGACCTGCCGGCGCTGACCGACGGCCGGGCGCACGTGCAGGACGAGGGCTCCCAGTTGGTGGCGAACGCGCTGGCGACGGCCCCCCTCGACGGCCCCGACGGCCGCTGGCTGGACCTGTGCGCCGGACCCGGCGGCAAGGCCGGCCTGCTCGGCGCGCTCGCCGCGCAACGGGGTGCCCGGGTGACCGCGGTCGAGGTCTCCGAGCACCGGGCCCGGCTGGTCGAGCAGGCCACCCGGGGTCTGCCGGTGAACGTGCTGCACACCGACGGCCGCACCGTCGGGGCGGACCCGAACCTGCCGGAGGGGCACTTCGACCGGGTGCTGGTCGACGCCCCGTGCACCGGGCTGGGTTCGCTGCGTCGCCGCCCCGAGTCGCGCTGGCGGCGGCAGCCGTCGGACCTGCCTCCGTTGACCCGGTTGCAGCGGGAACTGCTCGCCGCCGCGCTGCGGGCGACCCGCCCGGGTGGTCTGGTCGCCTATGTGACCTGTTCCCCGCACACCGTGGAGACGCACGTGACGGTCACCGAGGCCGCCCGCCGCGCCGGTGTGGCGGCGGACTTCGTCGACGCCCGCACCCTGCTCCCGCCCGGCATGCCCGGCCTGGGCGACGGCCCCACCGTCCAACTCTGGCCGCACCGCCACGGCACCGACGCCATGTTCCTGGCCGTCCTCCGCCGCGACTAACCCCCTGCTCTTCTCCCTCCCTCCGCCCTCCCCGCCCTCCCCCGCCCGACCTCGGTGATCAAGAGGTTTACGTCAGGATCGCGCTGGCGAATGACGCAAACCTCTTGATCAACCCGCTTGGGCGGGTGGGGCGGCGGCGGGGGCGTGGGGGTGGGGGTGGGGGTGGGGGTGGGGGTGGGGGTGGGGTTAGCGGAGGGGGAGGGAGTGGGGGCCGGCGTTCTTGAGGGTGCGGGTGAGGGTGCGGTCGGAGAGCCAGAGGAAGCACTGGACCCCGTGGTTGCCGCTGCGCCACTCGCGCTCGACGGGGTGGTAGTAGATCGAGCCGGCCCGGAGCTTCAGGTCGCCGTTGTCCGGCACGCCGGTGTGCCGGGCGATCAGGCCGAGGCAGCCCCGGTGGGTCCGGTCGGCGGTGCGGCGGAACTCGGCATAGCTGACGTCGGGGGCCTGCCACACGCCGACGAACTCCGCGTGGTGCGGGGCGGTGCAGGAGACCGCCTTCATCGCCCGGACGTCGTCCCGGGTGACCTTCGGGTTGAAGCAACCGAGCCCCAGGCCGGTGTCGTCGGCCAGGGCGCCCCGCAGGCTCCCGGTGCGGGGGCGGATTCCCGGCTCGTCGATGCTGCTGATCTCGCCGAGGTCGCAGCGGAACCAGCGGGCCCCGCCGGTCCAGCCCTGCGCCGAGGGCAGGACGACGGTCAGGCCGAGCCGACCGGCCCGCCAGTCCGCGCCGAGCTCCCGGCGTACCTCCCGGTCGCACTCGGCGCGGACCGCCCGGACGGCGGGTGAGCCGGTCGCCGGGGGAGCGGTCAGCCCGGCCGGTGCCCCGGTCAGGATGCCCACGTGCATCGTCTCGGTGTGGTGGGTGCCGGCACAGTCGACCGGGTTCCCGCCGCTGAGGTAACCGACGTCCTGCACCCCGGTGTGGCAGACGCCCTCGGCGGGGACGAAGACCTGCGGCACGGCCAGCGCCGGCCACTCGTCGGTCAGGTCACGGTCGACCCCGGCCGGGGTGACACAGCCCGCCAGCGCCAGCGCCGTCGCGGCGGCCGTCGCGACCGCTGTCCCGCACCGTCGCATGGCATCCGCCCCCGCTCGTCACCGGCATGGCGTCGGCCCGTCGCGACGACGTCACGGTGCGGCAGCTTACGGCACCGGGGCTCAGATCGCGGGTAGTCCCTTGGGACCGGCGCCGCGCATCGAGCGGGTCAGCTTCCGGTCGTCGCTCCACAGGAAGCAGCGGATCCCCCGGTCGCCCTCATCCCACTCCCGCTGCGACGGTGGATAGAAGATCGACCCGGCCCGGTACGGCAGGTCGCTGTTGTTGGGCACCTCGGCGAACCCGGCGATCAGCGCCATGCACCGCCGGTGCACCCGCTGGTTGGCGCGACTGAAGTCGGCCCAGCTCAGGTCGCTGCGTTCCAGATAGACGCCGACGAACTCGGCGCGGTGCGGCTCGGAGCAGAGCACCGGCGCCATGTAGTTGAGGTTGTTGCCGATCAGCTTGGGATCGAAGCAGCGGTGGCTGAGTGGATTGTCACCGACCATCGCCCCCCGCAGGCTGCCGATGCGGTTGACCGGCCGGGTGTTGTCGATGCTGTCGGTCTCGCTGAGGTCGCAACGGAACCAGCGGGCACCGCTGTTCCAGGCCGAGTTGGACGGCAGCGCGATGTTCATGGTGAGCCGGGCCGAGTGCCAGTCACCGCCGAGCACGTCCCGGGCCCGTTGGTCGCACTCGGTGCGGGCGGGGCGCAGCGCGGCGGACCCGGGCTCGGGCCGTTCACCCCGGACCACCGCGCCGGTGAAGGTGCCGACGTGGATGGCCTCGGCCAGGTGGCTGCGCGCACAGTCCACCGTCTCGTAGGTGCCGGCCTGCACCACGGGGGTTATCCGGGGCAGGCAGGCGTCGGTGGCGGGCACGAACGACTGGGCCACCGGCAGCACCGGCCAGTCGTCGAGCAGGTCACCGTCGGCATTGTGCTGCGGTACGCAGCCGCTGAGCGCCACCGTCACCGTGCCGGCCAGCGCCAGCGCCACGAGCCACCGTCGCATCGTCCGCCCTTCCCGGGGAGCTGACGGTCCGTCGCTGCGCCCGCGTGGCGTTGTCCGTCGCCGGGCGAGCAGCATGCGTGACCGTCCCTGATGGAGTGTTGCCGTTTCGGAGCCGTTCGGCCAGTCAACACCGGCTCTTCGTCCCCGATCCCCACCGGGGGGAGCTGATGTTGCACCATGGGTCACGCCTGGATCACAGGACGTCGCACATGGTGCCGCGCTGTCCGCAGCGGGTGGCCGCGTTCGTACACTTGCCCTGTGACCGTACCGCCGTCGATCATCGCGCCCAGCATCCTCGCCGCCGATTTCGCCCGCCTCGCCGATGAAGTCCGCGCCGTCGAGGGCGCTGCGGACTGGCTGCACGTCGACGTGATGGACAACCACTTCGTCCCCAACCTGACCATCGGCCTGCCGGTGGTGCAGAGCCTGCGGGCGGTGACCCGGCTCCCGTTCGACGTGCACCTCATGATCACCGACCCGCGGCGGTGGGCACCCGGGTACGCCGATGCCGGCGCGTACAACGTCACGTTCCACGCGGAGGCGTGTGACGACCCGGTCGCCCTGGCCAAGGATCTCCGCTCGGCCGGCGCGAAGGCCGGGTTGGCGATCGACCGGGACACCCCGATCGAGCCGTACCTCGACCTGCTGCCCAGCTTCGACACCCTGCTGATCATGACGATCAAGGCCGGGTTCGGCGGGCAGCGGTTCATCCCGCAACTGCTGGACAAGGTGCGGGCGGCCCGGCGGCACGTCGACAGCGGCCACCTGGAGTTGCGGATCGAGGTCGACGGCGGGATCGCCGCCGACACCATCGAGCAGGCCTCGGCGGCCGGTGCGGACGCCTTCGTCGCCGGCACCGCCGTGTACGGGGCGGCCGACCCGGCCGAGGCGGTCCGCCGTCTGCGTGGGCTCGCGGAGCGCGCGGCCTCCGGCGCCTGAGGTGGAACCGGCAGGTGACCGTCCCGACGTGATCCTGGTCGTCGACGACGACGAGGACATCGCCCGCTTCGTCGAGTTCAACCTGCGGCTGCACGGCTTCGAGGTGCTGCACGCCGGTGACGGCCAGGAGGCCCTCGACATGATCGAGCAGCACCGGCCGGACCTGGCCGTGGTGGACCTGATGATGCCGCGCATCGACGGCCTGGAGCTGACCCGCCGGCTGCGGGCCAACCCGATCACCTCGGCGCTGCCGGTGATCATGCTGACCGCCAAGGGAATGACCGTGGACAAGGTGCACGGGCTCAGCGCCGGTGCCGACGACTACCTGGTCAAGCCGTTCGACACCGCCGAGTTGGTGGCCCGGGTCAGCTCCACGCTGCGCCGCAACAAGGAATTCCGCGAGGTCTCCCCGCTGACCGGCCTGCCCGGCAACAGCCGCATCCGCCGGGAGATCAGCGACCGGGTACGCAGCGGCGTCGACTACGCCGTCGGTTACATCGACATCGACCGGTTCAAGAGCGTCAACGACCGGTACGGCTTCGTCCGGGGCGACGAGTTCATCTCCGCGCTGGCCCGCAGCCTGCACCGGGCGGTGGTGGCGATCGGGCTGCCGCCGGCCTTCCTCGGCCACGTCGGCGGCGACGACTTCGTGATCGTCTGCGCCCCCGAGCAGATCCGCCCGCTGACCTCCCGGTCGGTGGTCGACTTCGAGAAGTCCGCCGACACCCTCTACGACCCGACCGACCGGGAGCGCGGCTTCGTCGAGCTGAAGGACCGCCGGGGCAACATCCGGCGGGCCGCCCTGGTCACGCTGTCGATCGGCGTCTCGCTCTCGGACGCCAGGAAGCGCTTCACCGACCCCCTGGACGCGATCGCCGTGGCCAGCGAGATGAAAACGGTCGCCAAGAGCCAACCGGGGTCATACGTCGCGGTGGACCGCCGACGCGCCGACGGGGTGTGAAGTAGCACGCTGGAGGTGGCGGACCTCCCGGGGGAACGTGTAAGACTTCGCATGTACCCACCACGCGCTGGCGGGGCTCGGTGAAATTCCGAACCGGCGGTGATCCACGGTCAACGTGGTAAGCCCGCGACCCGGACGGCTCTGCCGCCCGGTGGACCTGGTGAGAATCCGGGGCCGACGGTGGGGGAGCGGTTCGTCCGCACCCCCGACAGTCCGGATGGGAGACAGCGCGCGGGCGGGGCGGCCCTGCGCGGGCGTCATCCGGCTGCGCGTGGGCTCCCCGGGGGCGGCCCTGCCGTTCCCGGTTCCGCCGCCGCCTGCCCGCTCCTCCCGTACCGCCCGCGCACGGACCGGCGAGGGAGAGGGCAGGGCATGGGCGGCGTCTCCGTGGACGAGGCGATGCGTCGTGCCATCGAGCTGGGCGCCCGGGGCCTCGGCACCACCAGCCCCAACCCGGTGGTCGGGTGCGTGCTGCTCGACCCCGACGGCACCGTCGTCGGGGAGGGCTTCCACGCCTACACCGGTGGGCCGCACGCCGAGATCGTCGCGCTCGCCCAGGCCGGCGAGCGGGCCCGGGGCGGCACCGCCGTGGTCACCCTGGAGCCCTGCGACCACACCGGTCGCACCGGCCCGTGCAGTCACGCGCTGATCCGCGCCGGGATCGCCCGGGTCGTCGTCGCCGTGCCCGACCCCAACCCGGTCGCCTCGGGCGGTGCCGCCACCCTGCGCGCCGCCGGGGTGCGGGTGGAGTTCGGGGTACGCGCCGACGAGGCCGAGGCCGGCAACGTCGCCTGGCTGACCTCGATGCGGCGGGGCTGGCCGTACCTGATCTGGAAGTACGCCGCCACCCTCGACGGGCGGTCGGCGGCGGTCGACGGCAGCAGCATGTGGATCACCTCCGAGGCCGCCCGGATGGACGTGCACGCGCTGCGCGGCACGGTGGACGCGGTCATCGCCGGGGTGGGCACCGTGCTCACCGACGACCCCCGGCTCACCGCCCGCAACCTGCGCGACGGCACCCTGGCCATCCGGCAGCCGCTGCGGGTGGTGGTGGACAGCGCGGGGCGTACCCCGGCCGACGCCCGGGTCCGCGACGGCGCCGCCCGGACCTGGATCGCCACCGTCGCGGAGGTCGGCGCCGGCCCGGACGGCCGGGTCGACCTGCCGGCCCTGCTGGCCGAACTGCACCACCGGGGGGTACGCGCCGCGCTGCTGGAGGGCGGCCCCCGGCTGGCCGGGGCGTTCCTCGCCGCCGGGCTGGTCGACCGGGTCGTCGGCTATGTCGCGCCGAAGTTGCTCGGGGGCGGCCCCACCGCATTGATCGACGCCGGTGTGACGACCATCGCCGACGCCATCGATCTGGAACTCACCGACGTTACCCGGGTCGGATCCGACCTGCGGATCACCGCGCTGCCCCGGAAGAGGGAGGCCTGAGATGTTCACCGGCATCGTCGAGGAGTTGGGCGAGGTCGTCCGGATCGCCGACACCGGGGGTGACTCGGCGCTGGTCGCGATCCGCGGCCCGCTGGTCACCTCGGACGCCCGGCACGGCGACTCCATCGCGGTCAACGGGGTCTGTCTGACCGTGGTCGAGGTCGACGGCGGGGTGTTCACCGCCGACGTGATGGGGGAGACCCTGCGCCGCTCGGCGCTCGGCGGGTTGCGCCCCGGCGACCCGGTCAACCTGGAGCGGGCCGCCGCGCTGAACAGCCGGCTCGGCGGGCACCTGGTGCAGGGCCACGTCGATGGGGTCGGCGAGGTGCTCTCCCGGGAGTCGGCCGCGCAGTGGGAGACGCTGCGGTTCCGGCTCCCCACCACCCTGGCCCGGTACGTGGTGGAGAAGGGCTCGATCACCGTCGACGGGGTGTCGTTGACCGTAGCGGCGGTGGGCGACGACTGGTTCACCGTCGGGTTGATCCCCACCACGCTCGGCCTCACCACGCTCGGCGCCCGGGGCGTCGGTGCCCCGGTCAACCTGGAGGTGGACGTGCTGGCCAAGTACGTCGAACGCCTCCTCGACGCCCGACTGGCCGGCGGCGGCCCACCGCCACCCGCCGGCCCCCACGGCCTGGTGGCCGAGAACGCCGGTGGCCCGGTGGCGGCCGGGGGCGCCGGTGGCCCGGTGGTTCCGCCGGTCGGCGGGGGTGCGCGGTGACCGGCCCGATAGGTTGGCTGCTCGACGCCCAGGTGCAGGTCGTCGGTTCCCCGGTGCTGGTCCGGGAGATCGTCGGCAACGGCTTCGGGCTGGTCTCGGCGCTGCTCGGGCTGCGCCGACTGGTCTGGGCCTGGCCGGTCGGCATGATCGGCAACGGGTTGCTGTTCACCGTCTTCCTCGGCGGGGTGTTCGCCACCCCGCAGGCGCACGACCTCTACGGCCAGGCCGGCCGGCAGGTCTTCTTCTTCGCGGTCAGCGTCTACGGCTGGTGGCGGTGGTCGCGCAACCGCCGCCACGGCGGGGCCGGCGCGGCGGTCAGCCCCCGCTGGGCCACCGGCCGGGAACGGCTGGGCCTGCTGGTCGCCGCCGTCGTCGGCACCGCGCTCGGCTATCCGCTGCTCGCCGCGCTCGGCTCGTGGGGGCCGTTGCCGGACGCCTGGATCCTCACCGGCAGCCTGCTGGCCACCTACGGCATGGCCCGGGGCTGGGTGGAGTTCTGGCTGGTCTGGATCGCCGTGGACGCGGTCGGCGTACCGCTGCTGCTGCGGGGTGGTTTCTATCCCTCGGCGGCCATGTACCTGGTCTACGGCGCCCTCTGCGTCTGGGGCTTCGCCGCCTGGTGGCGCAGCTCGCGGGCCACCCGCCCGGCGTCCGCACCGATCCCGCCCACCTACTCGGAGGTCGTGGCATGAGCACGCGCGCGGTCACCTTTGCCCGCATCGAGGAGGCGGTGGCGGACATCGCCGCCGGCCGGCCCGTCGTGGTGGTCGACGACGAGCACCGGGAGAACGAGGGCGACCTGATCTTCGCCGCCGAGCTGGCCACCCCGGAGCTGCTCGCCTTCATGGTCCGCTTTACCTCTGGTTACGTCTGCGTCCCGCTGACCGAGTCGGAGTGCGACCGGCTGGACCTGCCGCCGATGCACCACACCAACCAGGACCGGCGCGGCACCGCGTACACGGTGACCGTGGACGCCCGGGAGGGGGTCAGCACCGGCATCTCCGCCGCGGACCGGGCGCACACCATCAGGCTGCTCGCCGACCCCGGCACCGACCCGACGGACCTGGCCCGTCCCGGTCACGTGGTGCCGCTGCGGGCCCGCGAGGGCGGGGTGCTGCGTCGACCCGGGCACACCGAGGCGGCGGTCGACCTGACCCGGCTGGCCGGACTGCGGCCCGCCGGGGTGCTCTGCGAGCTGGTCAACGACGACGGCACCATGATGCGTCTGCCGGATCTGGAGAAGTTCTGCGTCGAGCACGCGCTCACCCTGGTCACCATCGCCGACCTGGTCGCCTACCGGCGGCGGCACGAGAAGCAGGTGGAGCAGGTCGCCGAGGCCCGGATGCCCACCCCGTACGGGGTGTTCCGGGCGCTGGGCTACCGGGCCGAACACGACCCGGCCGAACACGTCGCGCTGGTCTTCGGCGAGCTGGGCGAGGGCGACGACGTGCTGGTCCGGGTGCATTCCGAGTGCCTCACCGGGGATGTCTTCGGCTCGTTGCGCTGTGACTGCGGGCCGCAGTTGCAGGCGTCGCTGGCCCGGGTCGCCCGGGAGGGGCGGGGGGTGGTCCTCTACGTGCGCGGGCACGAGGGGCGCGGCATCGGGCTGCTGCACAAGCTCCAGGCGTACCAGCTCCAGGACCAGGGCCGCGACACCGTGGACGCGAACCTCGACCTGGGGTTGCCCGCCGACGCCCGGGACTACGGCACCGGCGCGCAGATCCTCTACGACCTGGGTGTGCGGTCGATGCGGCTGCTCACCAACAACCCGGCCAAGCGCGCCGGCCTGGAGGGGTACGGGCTGACCATCACCGGCCGGGAGGGGCTGCCGGTCCGGCCGCACCCGGAGAACGTGCGCTACCTGCGGACCAAGCGGGACCGGATGGGCCACCTGTTGGACGAGCTGGACGAGGTGACGGAGGCCCCGATGGGTCGTCCCGTCCCCGGCGACGAGATCGGAGCATGACCATGGCGGGTTTCGGTGAACCCGGAGTGACCCCGGTGGACGCCGCCGGGCTGACCGTCGGGGTGGTGGCGGCGCGCTGGCACGGCGAGCTGACCGACCACATGCTCGACCGGGCGGTGGCCGCCGCGCAGGCGTGCGGGGCGCGGGTCGTGACGGCCCGGGTGGCCGGCTCGGTGGAGCTGCCGGTGGTGGCGCAGGCCCTGGCGCGGCGTTGCGACGTGGTGGTGGCGCTGGGCGTGGTGGTGCGGGGCGCGACCGCCCACTTCGACTACGTCTGCCGGTCGGTGACCGACGGGCTGACCCGGGTCGCCCTGGACGAGGGCAAGCCGGTGGCGCACGGGGTGCTGACCGTGGAGACCCTCGACCAGGCCCGCGACCGGGCCGGGCTGCCCGGCTCGGCCGAGGACAAGGGCTGGTCGGCGACGGTGGCCGCGCTGGACGCCGCGCTGGCGGTCCGCGACGTTACCACCGCCAACGGCCACCGCGTCGGCTTCGCCGGCTGACCGCCCCGACCCGGCCGCCCCCGACCCGGCCGGGCTCGTGGGCTGGGGGCGCGCCTGTCGAGGCGATGTTGCGGTGTCCGGTGGACGTGGACACCGCAACATCGCCCCACCGGAGTCGATCTTGCGCTGCGGTCTGAGGCGGGCCCTACAGGCGGCCGGCGTCGATGATCCGCTTGAGGAACTGGCGGGTACGCGGCTGGGTCGGCTCGCCCAGCACCTGGGCGGGCGGCCCGGCCTCGACCACCCGACCGGCGTCGAGGAAACAGACCTGGTCGGCGACCTCCCGGGCGAAGCCCATCTCGTGGGTGGCCAGCACCATGGTCATCCCGTCCGCCTTCAGGTCCCGGATCATCGCCAGCACCTCCCCGACCAGCTCCGGGTCGAGCGCCGAGGTGACCTCGTCCAGCAGCATCAGCCGGGGCGAGTTGGCCAGCGCCCGGACGATCGCCACCCGCTGCTGCTGGCCGCCGGAGAGCCGGTCCGGGTAGGCGTCCGCCTTTGCGCCCAACCCCACCCGGTCGAGCAGGTCCCGGGCCTGCGCCTCGGCCTCGGCCCGCTCCCGCCGGTGCACCCGGCGCGGGGCGAGGGTGACGTTGTCCAGCACGCTCAGGTGCGGAAACAGGTTGTACGACTGGAAGACCATGCCGATGCGGCGGCGGACCCGGTCGGGGTCGACCCGGGGGTCGGAGATCTCCTCGCCGTCCAGCGTGATGGTCCCGTCGTCCAGCTCCTCCAGCAGGTTGACGCAGCGCAGCAGGGTCGACTTGCCCGACCCGGACGCGCCGATCAGGGCGACCACCCGGTGCTCCTCGACGGTCAGGTCGAGCCCGTCGAGCACCACCTGGCCGGCGAACTCCTTGCGCAGCCCCCGGCAGGTCAGCACGGCCATCTCGACCTCCGACGGGTCGGCACCGTCATCTCTCAGCTTCCGCTCTGGCGTCGGGCCGAGCGCAGTGTCACCCAGTCGGTGACCGCGATCAGCGGAATGGCGAGCAGCACGAACAGCACCCCGGCCAGGATGTACGGGGTGTAGTTGAAGGTCTGCGCGGTGGCGATCTGGGCGGCCCGGACCGCGTCGATCGGGCCGGCCAGGGAGACCAGGCCGACGTCCTTCTGCAACGCCACCACGTCGTTGAGCAGCGGCGGCGCGACCCGCCGGACGGCCTGCGGCAGCACCACGTGCCGCATGGTCTGCCGGTAGGTCAGCCCCAGCGAGCGGGCCGCCGCGAGCTGGCTCGGATGGATCGACTCGATGCCGGCCCGGAACACCTCCGCCAGGTAACCGCCGTAGGTGAGCACCAGCGCCAGCCCGCCGAGCACCAGCACCGGGGGCATGCCCTGTAACCGCAGGCCGGGCACGCCGAGGGTCAGCACGTACAACACGATGATCAGCGGCAGGCCCCGGAAGGTGTACGTGTAGCCCGCCGCGAGCGCGCGGACCGGGAAGAAGACCGGGCCCCGCAGGGTGCGCAGCAGCGCGATCAGCAGGCCGAGCAGCAGCGCCCCGACGGCGCAGCAGACCAGCAGCCGGACGTTGAGCCACAGCCCGGCGAGCACCTCCGGCAGGGCGTCCCGGGCGATCTCCGGGTCCAGGAACGACCGGCGGACCCGGTCCCAGCCGGGTGCGCCGGTGACCGCGACGACCAGCAGCGTGCCGAGCGCCGCCGTGGAGGCGGCGGCGACCAGCACGCTGCGGGTCGTCTGCCGACGCCGGTACGCGGCCCGCCGCCGCTGGGCCGCCGAGGGGGTGTGCTGCCGGAGCTCGGCCGGGCTGCCGTGGTGGGGTGCTGGTGCCCGGGTCACTGGAGTTCGGTCGCCCCCGCCACCTGGGTGAGCCACTTCTGCTCCAGCTGCTTGAGTGTGCCGTCCCCGGAGAGTTCGCCGACCGTCTTGCTGACGCAGAGGGTGAGCGGGGAGTCCTTGTCCAGCAGCAGCCCGAACGCCTCCGGCGCGCCCACCTGCGGCAGTTGGCCGACGATGGTGGCCTCGGGGAGTTCCGACCCGGTGATGTAGAACGCGGTCGGCAGGTCGACCACCAGGCCGTCGAGCTGACCGTTCTGCAGGGCCTTCTTGGCGTCGTCGTTGCTGTTGTAGACCTGCGGCTTCACCGTCGGCTTGATCAGCGCGGTGATCGCCTGGTAGCTGGTGGTGCCCACCTGGGCGCCGAGCTTGGCGTTCTTGAGGTCCGCCACCGACTTCTTCCCGGCGATCTTCGACGACTTGAGCGCGATGACCGTCTGCCGCACCAGGTAGTACGGGGCGGAGAAGTCGGCCGCCTGCTTGCGTTCCTCGGTGATGGAGAACTGGTTGATGTCGAAGTCGAAGGTCTTCGGGCCGGGGGCGATGGCGGTGTCGAACTTGACCCGGGTCCAGGTGACGTCCCCTGGGGCGTACCCGAGCTTCTCGGCCACCGCGTACGCGACGGCGGCCTCGAAGCCCTCGCCGCTGTCCGGCTTGTTGCCCTTGAACCACGGCTCGTACGCGGGCTCGTCGGTGGCGACGGTGAGCTTGCCCGGCGTCCGGGTCTTCAGGCTGTCCTTGGCGCAGGTGGCCGCCGTGGGGACGACGTCGGGGGTGGGGGTGACTTCCTGGGGTGCGCATCCGGCCACGGCGACGAGGAGAACGGCGGCGGTGGCGGCGGCGCGGGTACGTGAGCTGCTGCTGACCATGGCCGCCAGGATAGAGAAGAGCGCCGATCCCTCGAAGGGTGTCCCATCAGGTAGATGAGAGATCGATGTCCAAACGTGTCCGGCCCGTTGCCGGCGTACCGTCCGGTGGCCCCGGCTGGGGTGTCGTGCCGCCGGGCGGCCGGGCGTGTCCCAGCCTGCGGGAATCCGGCGGTGGGCAGTGCGACTCGCCCGGACCCCGGAGCACACGGCGTCGGTGGGTGGCTGGAAGAATCCGGTCCCGTGAAGACGTTCGAGGAGTTGTTCGCCGAGCTCCAGGCCAAGGCCGCCGCCGGCACGCCGGGCTCGGGCACGGTCGACGCCCTGGCCAAGGGGGTGCACTTCGTCGGCAAGAAGGTCGTCGAGGAGGCGGCCGAGTCGTGGATGGCCGCCGAGCACGAGGGGCCGGAGCGTACCGCCGAGGAGATCTCCCAGCTGCTGTACCAGGTGCAGGTGCTGATGCTGGCCAGCGGTCTGGAGCTGGAGGACGTCTACCGACATCTGTGAGTGCGCCCGCGTCGTTGATCTGATCCGATCGAAGGAGCACTCCGTCATGTTGCGTGTCGCCGTACCCAACAAGGGCGCCCTGGCCGAGAAGGCCGCCCAGATGCTGCGCGAGGCGGGCTACCGCCAGCGCACCGACCCCAAGGACCTGGTCTGCCCGGACGAGGCCAACGACATCGAGTTCTTCTACCTGCGGCCCAAGGACATCGCCACCTACGTCGGCTCGGGTGACCTGGACGTCGGGATCACCGGCCGGGACCTGCTGATCGACTCGGGCGCACCCGCCGAGGAGGTGGTCGACCTGGCGTTCGGCCGGGCCACCTTCCGCTTCGCCGCCCGCCCGGAGGACGTCGGCGACGTCCAGGAGCTGGGCGGGCACCGGATCGCCACCGCGTACCCGGGGCTGGTCGAGCGGTACCTCGCCGACCTGGGGGTCAAGGCCGACGTGATCCGGCTCGACGGCGCGGTGGAGAACGCCATCCGGCTCGGGGTCGCCGACGTCGTCGCCGACGTGGTGGAGACCGGCGCGACGTTGCGCCAGGCCGGGCTGGTGGTCTTCGGGGACCCGCTGCTGCGCTCCTCGGCGGTGCTGGTGCGGCGGGCCGGCGCGCCGGGGCACCCGCAGGCGGAGCAGTTGCTGCGCCGGCTGCACGGGGTGCTGGTGGCCCGCCGCTACGTGATGCTCGCCTACGACGTGCCGGCCGGTCTGCTCGACCGGGCCAGCGCGCTCACCCCGGGCATCGAGTCGCCGACGGTCTCCCCGTTGCACCGGGAGGGCTGGGTCGCCGTGCAGGCGATGGTGCTCCGCGACGACGTGCACCGGATCATGGACGAGCTGTACGAGTTGGGCGCCCGCGCCATCCTGGTCACCAACATCCACGCCTGTCGGCTCTGATCCGGCCACCGCCCGGAGTCCGCCACCGCCCGGGTCCGCCGCCTGGCGCACCCGGTCGCCGCGCCATGATCCACTCAATGGGGCCGACGTGGCGGTATCGTCACCACCCTGATACCGCCACGTCGGCCCCATGGCGAATGCCCCCTCGGCGCGGCCCCGCCCAGGTCGGTCGGGTGGCGGCGCGGGGTGGGCTGCGGCGGGTGGCAGACTGGACCGGTGAGCGACACCGAGTTGATCCGCCTCAAACCGCGCCGCATCCGGGTCGTCTGCTGGGCCTCGGCGATCGCCCTGCTGGTGGTGTTGAGCCTGGTGGCGACGTCGCTGACCGGGGCGACCGGCGAGGGCTACGGCACCTTCCAGCGCGGTGACCAGTTCGCCATGGTCGGTCTCGGGGTGCTCGGCGCGCTCGGCCTGCTGCTGTTCACCCGGCCCCGGGTCGAGGCGGACGCCCGGGGGGTCCGGGTGCGCAACGTGATCGGCGCGTACGAGTTGCCCTGGGAGGTGGTCCGGGGGGTGCGCTTCGACCGGGGTGCGCCGTGGGCCAGCCTGGAGCTGCACGACGACGACCTGCTGCCGATGGTGGCCCTCCAGGCGGCCGACAAGGAGATCGCGGTCGACGGGGTGCGGGCGCTGCGCCGGCTGCACCAGGCCCATCTGGCCCGCCTCGGTGGCGCATCGACCCCGGGCTGAGGATTTCCCACCCCCACTGACCTGCGGGCCCGGTTTGGGGATGGCTGGGGCCGGGGTGTAGTGTTGCCGAGTCGACCAGACTGCCTCCGCCTTTGGCGGCCAGGCGGTCCCGAAGCGGAGCGCCTGCTCCCACCCGAGTTGCCCCAGTCGGTGGCCGGGTCCGGTCACCGGTTCCGGGCATGTCCCGGTCCCGGATGCGCGATCATGTGATCGTGCCGACCGGTCGAGCGGGCCCTGGCATGTGCCGGGGCCTTCTGCTTTCCGAGTCGTCCCCACCCGGGGGCCACGCGGAGTCGGCCACACAGCAGACTCGACTCGAGGAGGCCCCATCAGCGTCGAACCACGCGTGAACGAGCAGATCCGGGCACGTGAGGTCCGACTGGTCGGCCCCGAGGGTGAGCAGGTGGGCATCGTCCCGCTGGAGCGCGCCCTGCAGCTGGCCGCGGACGTCGACCTGGACCTGGTCGAGGTTGCGCCGATGGCGCGCCCGCCGGTGTGCAAGCTCATGGACTTCGGCAAGTTCAAGTACGAGAGCGCACTCAAGGCGCGCGAAGCGCGGCGTAACCAGCAGCAGACCGTCATCAAGGAGATGAAGCTCCGGCCGAAGATCGACCCGCACGACTACGAGACCAAGAAGGGTCACGTGGTGCGGTTCCTCAAGGCGGGTGACAAGGTCAAGGTGACGATCATGTTCCGCGGTCGCGAGCAGAGCCGCCCGGAGCTGGGTTACCGGCTCCTGCGCCGGCTCGAGTCCGAGATCACGGACCTGGGATACGTCGAGGCCGCTCCGAAGCAGGACGGTCGAAACATGATCATGGTCCTCGCTCCGCACCGGGCCGTCAAGGCCTCCGCGGTCGCCGCCACGGCGTCCCGCACCGGTCCCCGGGACCGGACCGGGGACGAGTCCGCGCCGTCGGCAGACGGCGAGACCCCGGTGGTCGGCGAGACCGCAGCAGCCGGCGAGACCGGCCCGACCGCTGACACCAGCGGCCAGTAACAGGGAGAAGACGTTCCACATGCCGAAGATGAAGAGCCACACGGGTATGGGCAAGCGGGTCAAGGTGACCGGCAAGGGCAAGATCGTTGCCCAGCAGGCCGGCCTTCGCCACAACCTGGAGAAGAAGCCGTCCACCCAGACCCGGCGGCTGACCGGCACGGTCGAGCTGGCCAAGGCCGACGTCAAGCGCATCAAGAAGCTGCTCGGCCGCTGACGCGCGCCACCTTTACCTAACAAGGAGTTGAGATGGCACGCGTCAAGCGGGCTGTGAACGCCCAGAAGAAGCGTCGTACCCTGCTGGAGACCGCGAGTGGTTACCGCGGTCAGCGCTCCCGGCTGTACCGCAAGGCCAAGGAGCAGGTGCTGCACTCGATGCAGTACGCCTACCGGGACCGTCGCGACCGCAAGGGCGACTTCCGGCAGCTCTGGATCCAGCGCATCAACGCTGGCGCCCGGGCCAACGGCATGACCTACAACCGGCTCATCCAGGGCCTGCGCCTGGCCGGCATCGAGGTCGACCGCAAGATCCTGGCCGACCTGGCCGTCCACGACGCCGCGGCGTTCGCCGCGATCGTCGAGCTGGCCCGGGCCGCCGTGACGGCCGAGGGCACCGGTGGCGCCGCGGCCCAGGCCGCCTGACCCGTCCCGGCAGCAGATCGAGGCGTCTCCCATGCAGTCACCAGCGCACGGGAGACGCCTCGACGCCGTCACCGGCCCGTTCACCCCGCGTACCCCCAGGGTGGTCGCCGCCCGCCGGCTGCACCGGCGTCGGGACCGCGACACGGCCGGCCGGTTCCTCGCCGAGGGCCCGCAGGCGGTCCGCGAGGCCCTCGACCGCACCGACACGGTGGTGGAACTCTTCGGCACCCCGACCGCCCTGGACCGGCACGCCGACCTGGCGGCCCGCGCCGCCCGCGCCGACCTGCCGGTCTCCGAGATCACCGACGAGGCCCTGGCCGCGTTGACCGAGACCGTCGCCCCGCAGGGGCTGGTCGCCGTCTGCCGGCACCTCGACGTGCCGTTGCGGACCGCCCTGGCGCGCGGACCGCGCCTGGTCGCGGTGCTCGCCGGCATCCGTGACCCGGGCAACGCCGGCACCGTGCTGCGCACCGCCGACGCGGCCGGCGCGGGCGCGGTGGTCTTCGCCGGTGACACCGTCGACCCCTACAACGGCAAGTGCGTGCGGGCCTCCGCCGGCAGCCTCTTCCACGTCGACGTGGTCCGCGCCGCCGACCCCGGCGCGGCGGTCGCCGGGCTCCGCGCCGCCGGGCTCACGATTCTCGCCACCACCGGGTACGGCGACAGCGACCTCGACGACCTCGTCGACCACGGCCGGCTCGCCGCCCCCACCGCCTGGCTGTTCGGGGCCGAGGCGCACGGCCTGCCCGAGGAGTTGACCGCCGTCGCCGACGCCCGGGTCCGGGTGCCGCTGCACGGGCGGGCCGAGAGCCTGAACCTGGCTGCGGCTGCCGCCGTCTGCCTGTACGCTTCAGCCCGAGCACTGCGCTGACCCCGGTCAGGCGCACACCCAGCAGGGGAGTCGGTCACGTGAGGAACGCGCCACGGCGTTCGTTTAGCCAGCCCGCCGGTGTCGGCGGGCGGCGGGCCTGACCCTTCCCCGCGCGCAACTCCCACCGGCGGGCTGCGGCGAAGCCGCGCGTCCGTAGACTCGCCTAGCCGCCCGGGAGGGCCGGCGCCGCCGTGAGGGAGTGCCCGTACGCCATGAGCTACCGCAACGATCCGTACGACCCGAAGCAGGTCGCCCTGCTCGACCCGGCCGCCCTGGCCGAGGCCGTGGCCACCGCCGAGCAGGCGTTCGCCGCCGCCGCCGACCCCGACGCGCTGACCGCGCTGCGCCCCGCGCACCTCGGCGACCGGTCCCCGGTGTCGCTGGCCCGCCGGGAGATCGGCGCGCTGCCGCCGGCCGCGAAGTCCGACGCCGGCAAGCGGGTCAACGAGGCCCGCCGGGCGATCGACGCCGCGTACGCCGCCCGCGCCGAGGTGCTCGACCGGGAGCAGGCCGCCCGGGTGCTGGTCGAGGAGCGGGTCGACGTGACCCTGCCGTACGACCGGCGGCCCCGGGGCGCACGGCACCCGCTGTCGACCCTGATGGAGCAGATCAGCGACCTGTTCGTCGGGATGGGCTACGAGGTGGCCGAGGGTCCCGAGGTCGAGTTGGAGTGGACCAACTTCGACGCGTTGAACATCCCCGCCGACCATCCGGCGCGCGGGTTGATGGACACCTTCCACATCGCACCGCCGGCCGGCGCGGAGACCTCCGGCCTGGTGCTGCGCACCCACACCTCGCCCGTGCAGGCGCGCACCATGCTCACCCGCAAGCCCCCCATCTACGTGGTGGTGCCCGGCCGGGTCTACCGCACCGACGAGCTGGACGCCACCCACGCGCCCGTCTTCCACCAGGTCGAGGGCCTGGTGGTGGACCGGGGCATCACGATGGCGCACCTGCGCGGCACCCTCGACCACTTCGCGCGGGCCATGTTCGGCGCGGGCGCGAAGACCCGCTGGCGTCCGCACTACTTCCCGTTCACCGAGCCGTCGGGGGAGTTCGACGTCTGGTTCCCCGAGCACCGCGACGGCCCGCGCTGGGTCGAGTGGGGCGGCTGCGGCATGGTCAACCCGAGGGTGCTGCGGGCCTGTGGCATCGACCCGGAGGTCTACTCCGGGTTCGCGTTCGGCATGGGCATCGACCGGACGGTGATGTTCCGGCACGGGGTCAGCGACATGCGGGACATGGCCGAGGGCGACGTGCGGTTCACCCGCGTGTTCGGGGCCGGGGCGTAGGGCGATGCGGGTACGAGTCACGGAGACGGTGGTCTGAGTCATGCGAGTTTCTGTCAGTTGGCTGCGGGAGTACGTCGATCTCCCCGTCGACCTGCCCACCGAGGATCTGGAACAGGCCCTGGTGGACCTCGGCATCGAGGTCGAGTCCGTGGTGGACCTGCGCCGGACGGTCACCGGTCCGCTGGTCGTCGGTGAGGTCCGCGAGATCGAGGAGCTGACCGGTTTCAAGAAGCCGATCCGGCACTGCCTGGTCGACGTCGGCGCCGCCAACGGCACCGGCGAGCCGCAGGAGATCGTCTGCGGGGCGCGCAACTTCGCCCCCGGCGACCGGGTGGTGGTGATCCTGCCCGGCGGGGTGCTGCCCGGGAACTTCGCCATCGGCGCGCGCAAGACGTACGGGCGCACCTCGGCCGGCATGATCTGCTCCGCGCAGGAGCTGGGCCTGGGTGACGACCACTCCGGCATCATCGTGCTGCCGCCGGACACCGCCGCCCGACCCGGCGACGACGCCCGGCCGGTGGTGGGCCTCGACGACGTCGTGGTCGAGCTGGAGATCACCCCCGACCGGGGGTACGCGCTGAGCGTGCGCGGCATCGCCCGGGAGCTGGCGTACGCCCTGGGGTTGTCCTTCCGCGACCCGGGTCGGCAGCCCGCGCCGGCCGGGACGGCCGAGCCGGCGTACCCGGTGCAGCTGCGCGACACCGTCGGCTGCGACCGGTTCACCGCCCGGATGGTCCGGGGCGTCGACCCGACGGCGGCCACGCCCGGCTGGATGCGGCAGCGGCTGACCGTGGCCGGCATCCGCAGCATCTCGCTGGCGGTCGACATCACCAACTACGTGATGCTCGAACTGGGTCAGCCGATGCACGCCTTCGACGCCGACCGGATCACCGGCCCGCTGGTGGTGCGCCGGGCCGAGGCGGGCGAGAAGGTGACCACCCTGGACGGTGTGGTCCGTGCGCTCACCACCGAGGACATGGTGATCTGCGACGACACCGGCCCGATCTCGCTGGCCGCGGTGATGGGCGGCGAGACCAGCGAGGTGGTCGGCGGCACCACCAATGTGCTGTTGGAGGCCGCCCACTGGGACCCGGTGATGGTGGGCCGCACCGCCCGCCGGCACAAGCTGTTCAGCGAGGCGGCCAAGCGGTGGGAGCGGGGGGTCGATCCGGCCCTGCCGCTGGTGGCCCTCCAGCGTGCCGTCGAGCTGCTCACCGCGCACGGCGGTGGCGAGACCGGCGCGGAGGTCCTCGACCTCGACCACGTCCGGCCGATGCGTCCGGTCGTCCTCCCGGCCGACCTGCCGTCGCGTCGGGTCGGGGTGGCCTACTCCCCGCAGCGGGTGGTCGACCTGCTGGAGCAGGTGGGCTGCACGGTGATCCGGGGCAGCGACCAGCTGGGTGCGGACCCGGGGACGGTCGGGACGGCCGCCGGTGTCGGCGACGTGCTCACCGTCACCCCGCCGACCTGGCGACCCGACCTCACCGACCCGGCCGACCTGGTCGAGGAGGTGGTCCGCCTCGACGGGTACGACCGGGTGCCGTCGGTGCTGCCCACCGCGCCGCCCGGCCGGGGTCTGACCTGGCAGCAGCGCCGCCGCCGGGCGGTGGCCCGCTCGCTCGCCGAACGCGGGTACGTCGAGGTGCTGGCCCTGCCGTTCGTCGCCCCGGAGCTGGCCGACCAGCTCGGGCTGCCCGCCGACGACCCGCGTCGGCCGGCGGTGCGGTTGGCCAACCCGCTGTCGGAGGAGGAGCCGCTGCTGCGCACCACGCTGCTCGGCCCGCTGCTCGGCATCCTCAAGCGCAACCTGGGCCGGGGCCACCGTGACCTCGCGCTCTATGAGATCGGCACGGTGTTCCACCCACGTCCCGGCGCGGGCGCGCCGCCGGTCATGGGGGTGGACCGACGTCCCACCGACGCCGAGTTCGCCGCCGCCGACGCGGTGGTGCCGGCCCAGCCCCGGCACGTCGCGGTGGTGCTCACCGGTGACGTGGAGCCGGCCGGCTGGTGGGGCGCGGGCCGGGCCGCCGGTTGGGCCGACGCCGTGGAGGCCGGCCGGGCGGTGCTCGCCGCCGCCGACCTGCCGGCCGACCGGATCGAGGTACGGGCCGCCGAACACGCCCCCTGGCACCCCGGTCGCTGTGCCGCGCTGGTGGTCGACGGGGTGGTGGTCGGCCACGCCGGTGAGCTGCACCCGACGGTGCTGGCGGCGCTGGAGCTGCCCCGCCGCACCAGCGCCATGGAGTTGGACCTGGACGCCCTGCCGGCCGCGCCGGTGGTGTCCGCGCCGGCCGTGTCCGGGTTCCCCCCGGCGTTGATCGACGTGGCGTTGGTGCTGGACGAGTCGGTGCCGGCGGCCGACGTCCGGGCCGCGCTGGTCGAGGGGGCCGGTGAGCTGTTGGAGCACGTCCGCCTCTTCGACGTGTACGCCTCGGAGGCGCTCGGCGCGGGTCGCCGGTCGCTGGCGTACAAGCTCACCTTCCGGGCCCCGGACCGGACCCTGACGGTGGAGGAGGCGGTGGCCGCCCGGGACGCCGCCGTCGCCGTGGCCGCCCAGCGGTTCGGGGCGACGCTGCGCGGCGCGTAGCCGTACCGGCCCGTCGACGGCCCCGACCCGGTCACCGGGTCGGGGCCGTCACGCGTCGTCCGCGATCTGCCCGCACCGGTGCAGGGTGGCCAGGTCCCGCACCGTGATCCGCCGGTAGTCGGTCTCCACCAGCCCTTCGGTGCGCAGTTCCCGCAGCGCCTTCTGGATCGAGGTCTCGGCCGCGCCGCAGATGGTGGCGAGTTCCGGCTGGGTGAGCCGGACGTCGATGACCACCGCGTCGCGCTCCTGCCGGCCGTGGGAGCGGCACAGATCCGCCACCACCCGGGCCACCCGGATCTTCACCGGGTACGAGGAGAAGTCGATCCGTCGGCGGTTGGACCAGCGCAGCCGGTCGGAGACCATGGCGGCCAGTTCGAGGGCGGCGTTCGGGTGGTCCCGCAGGAAGGTCTTGAACTGCTCGGGCTGGATGACGCTGTAGGTGGTCGGGCCGCAGGTGGTCACCGTCGCCGACCGGGGTCGGTCGTTGAGCGCCGACATCTCGCCCACCAGGTCACCGCCGACCCGCAACGCCAACAGGGCGGTCCGTCCGTCGGGCAGGGACGCGGTGACCTTCGTCAGGCCGTCCTCCAGCAGCACCAGGTGGGCCTCCCGGTGACCCTCGTGGATGAGGATCTGCCCGGCCTGCACCTGCCGCCGGACCCCGGACGCCAGCAACGCGGCCCGTACGGGACCGTCGAGCCGTTGCAGAAAGGTCCCGTACGGCCAGTCGCCGTCGGACCGGACGTGTGGTTGCCGCATCAGCATCAGCACCCTCCTCAGCGGATGAGAGGTGTCGAAGCGTATCCGTGTCGACACGCGTCGCACCGCCCCGCTGCGGACTGCGAGGGTCTCGACGACCACCAGGGTGAGGATCGCGGCGGGGGACAGCCCGAGCGCCAGGAGCAGTTCGGTCAGGTTCGTCCACATGCTCCCAGCAGACCCGGCGTCGTCTAGCACGACATCTGTCCATGGTGGGATGACCGGATGCCGACAGTCCCGGCGATGCCGTACTTCTGAGGGGTCTGCGACCGCCGGGGCGGTTTCGATGTGCGCGGTGGTGCCCGCTCGCCGAGCGGGCTGGCGACGAAGGGTCTGCCCGATGCGACATCCCGAACGACGGCTGCTGATCTCCGTGGACATGGAGCGGTACAGCCGCCGCAGCAACCTTCAGCAGTACGAGGCACAGCAGAACTTCCACACCCTGCTGCGCGCGGCGGCGGCCGACGTGGGCCTGGACCGGGTCGCCTGGAGCACCCAGCAGGCCGGCGACGGTGAGTTGGCGATCCTGCCCCGTGACGTGTCGGAGTCGCGGGTCATCGGCCGGTTCGTGCCGGAGCTGAACCGGCAGCTACGCGCGTTCAACAGCAGCCGGACCGCAGCGGGACAGGTCCGGTTGCGGGTGGCCGTGCACCAGGGATTGGTGCACCTGGACGGGGCGAACGGCTTCCCCGGCCATGCCGTCGTGCACGTCTGCCGGCTCTGCGACGCCGCGCCGGTGCGACAGGCGCTGGCCGCTTTTCCCGAGGCGGGTGTCGCGCTGGTCGTCTCGACGGAGATGTACCGCGACGTGGTCCGCGAGTATCCGGAGGAACTGCGGCCGGAACGGTTCCGCCGGATCGAGGTCGAGCATCCGGAGAAGGAGTTCCGGGAGCCGGCCTGGCTCTGCGTGATCGACGAGGACATGTCGTCCTGGTCACCACCGGACCAGACCTCGGCTCCCACCGGCGGGCCGCCGCCTGCCGAGCCGGACACCGGGGGCCGGGCCGGCGCGGCCGGGACGGGCATCCGGACCGGCGACATCCGGGTCCAGGGGCAGAACGCGATCGGGCCGCACGCGACCGCCATCGGCTCGGTCGGGCGCGATGCCGTGTTCGGCGGCGAAGGCAGCAGCCGGTGAGTGGGTCGTCGGGGGTGTGGGAGCCGCCGGAGCCGGACGGCGTCGGAGGGTCACGACCACCGGCCGACGCCACGGCGGACCTTCCCCGCGACGACGAGCGGCGGTCGGCCGAGACGGTGGCCGAATGGTCCGCGGCGACTGACGTACCCCCGCAGGGACCCTCTCCCGATGATGATCCGGTGGACGAGCCGGAGGAGACGCCGGACCCGGCGGACGTCCTCGCCCGCCTCACCGCACTGCTCGGCGTGCCGTCGAGCATCGGGGTCGGTGACGTGCGGGTCCGGGGTCAGAACGCGACCGGCCCGGGGGCGACGGCGATCGGCACCGTGAACATCACCACGGCGACCGTGGGGACGGGCGGCCGGACCTGGTCCGAGACGCTCAGCGGCACCTGGGTCCGGCAACTGGCGGACGGTTATGCGCCCGCGCCCAGCGACCAGCGGCTCGACCGGCAGCTCAAGGTGCGCCACCTGGTCTGCCTGACCGGCGCCGACGGTACGGGTCGGCACACCGCCGCCTGCCTGGCCTCGGCCCGCCGCCACGGCTACGACCGGGTCGGCGTGCTCGACACGGAGCACCTGTCGGACCTGCTGCGTGCCAACCCGCCCGTGCGGCGCGGCCACGGTTACACGTTGGCGCTCGGCGACGAGGCGGTCCGGGACCTGGACGGCATGACCCTGGTGGGTCTCGCGGCGAGGATGGAGAGCACCGGGAGCACCCTGGTGCTGGTCGGTGACTTCGATCGCCGGGATCAGGAGTTCGCCGGGCACCTGGTGCCGCACCGCCCCGCGGCGGCGGTGGAGGTGCTCCGGGCACAGCTGCGCCGGCTGTTGCGTGGGCAGTGCGTCGGATGGTGCGCCGACGGCTGCACCGGTGACTGCGTGGACGTGTACGTCGAGGAGGAGTGCGTCTCACATCCGCTTCTCGCGGCCCACCTGGCCGCCGGCCCGCGCGCCGGTGAGGTGGTCCGGCTGGCGGAGCTGATCGCCCAGGCGCCCCCGCGTGGCGTGGACCTCACCGAGCGGTTGGAGCGGATGCTGCCCCGGCAGTTGCGGGACCGGGCCCGGCGGGTGCTCTCCGGCGAGGACGACGGTGTCGACGGGTCGTCCCGGTGGGACGTCGACCAGCGCCGGGCGTTCCGACTGTCGTGCGCGGTGCTGGCCGGGCAGTCCGTGGTCGAGGTCCAGGCGGCGGCCGGACGGCTGGTGGTGGGGCCGACGCCGGGCACGGACGGCGCGGCCACGGTGCCGGTGGGGTTCCTGGGCGGGGTGGTCGACCTGCTGCTCGGCCAGGTGTTGCGGCAGGCCGTCGTCCTGGTCGACGACGACCGGCTCGGCGGCGGGCGGCGCATCGAGTTCTCGCCCGGCAACGACCAGCTGCGGACGAGCCTGTTGGAGGTCGCCTGGTCGGACTGGTGGCTGCCGGAGCAGCTCCTCGGCTGGCTCGCCGAGCTGGTGCGGACGGGCAGGCCAGGTGTCCGGGAGGCCGCCGCGGGTGCGGTCGGGTGGTCGGCCCGGCACGGGGTGGGTGTCGCGCTGGAGACCGTGGACCAGTTGGCCCGGGAGCGCCGCGCCGGTGTCCGGCAGGCCGCCGCCATCGCCCTGGTGGCCATGGCCATGCAACCGGAGCTACGGCAACGCGTGCGTACGGAGTTGGACCGGTGGGCGTCCGCGGGGCCGGCCCACCTGCGGGACACGGTGGCCCGCGCCTATGCGCTGGGGCTCGCCCGGCTCTGGCCCGACACCGCCCTGCTGCATCTGCGCCAGATCGCCCGGGCGCGCATGCAGCGGTGGCACCACTCGGTGGTGCGTGGCCTGGTCGAGGTGCACACGGCCGGTCACCAGGCGACCGTGCTGCCGGCCCTCGCCCAGTGGAGCCGGTCGGAGGACCCGGAGGTGTGGCTGCACGCCGGACGGGCGTTGCGACTGCTCGCCGACCGGTGGGCGCCGGCCCCTCGGGAACACTGGCCGGAACTGCTCGACCTGGTGCGGGTCGGCACCGTGTCGATGGCCGACCTGGCCAGTTGCTGGGTGAACGCGCTCAGCCTGCCCACGACCGCCTACCGCTCGTGGCGCACGCTCGGCTTCTGGCTCAACCGGGCCGACGGCCACCCCGAGGTCGCCGCCCACTGTCTGGAGTTGCTCGGTCTGGTGGTGGCGGGCAGGGCACCCCTGCGGCATCGACTGGACCACCAGCTGTGCCACGTCTGGGGACCCCTGATGCCCCGCAACACCCTGCTTGCCGACGTACGCCGACTCACCCTCGAGGACCGCTGATGAACCCGCATCCCAGCACCACCACCGGCGCCCAGATTCCGGTGCCGCAGCGCCGCCACTGGTGGCAGAGCATGTTCGGCGCACCGGCTCCCCTCGCGCCGGTGCCGCCGCTGCCACCGCCGCCGCCCGTCACGGTGTCGTTCCGGCAGGACGTCGGGCACCCGCTGCTGGTGCCGGCGAAGGGGGACGCCTTCGATTTCCGGGTGCACCCCGTGTATCTCTGGACCGGCCGGCGCATGACGTTCGACGAGCTGAAGTTCCGCGCCGAGCGGTACCTCGACTGGGCCGGCGGGATCGTCCGGGAGCGGATCGTCGACGTGTCTCGGGAGTTCGAGCCGCATCGCGCACATGAGCTGGAGCGGGTGCTCAACGAGCGGCTCGCCGGCCAGCGGTGGCCGGCGAACGAGTCGTTGCCGCAGTTCACCGCCCACGTGCGGGTCAGCCCCGACGAGCGGGTACGCGATCGGCTGCGGCCGTACTGGGAGGAGCGGATCAGGCTGGAGTGCGACCACGAGTTGCAGAAGATCCGGGCCCGGCACGTCGACGACCTGACCCGCCGGTGGTGTGCCGTTCTCCAGGCGTTGGAGGCCGATCCGGTGACCGCGCACGCGGCGCGGCTGACCGGGGAGCAGTTCGCCGACGTCTTCCGCCGCTATGTCGACGAGCGCCGGGGGACGGTGCCGGAGCTGGTGACCCTGCTCCGGGAGGCGGTCCGGGGGCATCACGATCTCAACCTGGGCCCGTCGGAGTACACCGAGGCGTGGGACGTGGCGCTGCGGACCTACCAACGACAGCACGGGTTGGCCGAGCGGGCCGGTTGAGCCGGTGGTCGGGCCTTGGGCCGGCAAACCGGGGCCCGGCCACCTTGTCGGCCGGTGGACACGGGACGACGCGGGAGGTTCGCGAAGGGTGGTCGGAGCGTCACGTGACGCTTATGATGTCATTTACATGCGGGCAGATGTATGAAGTTGCATCTGGTCCAGGTGCGGACTAACCTTCTCTGCATAGTCATGCGGAGGTAGGAATGGGTATCCGAGTTGGGGTCGCCGGAGCGAGCGGTTACGCCGGAGGTGAGCTGCTGCGCCTGATCGCCGGTCATCCCGAGTTCGACCTGGTCGCCGCCACCGCCCACCGCCAGGCCGGTGCGCCGGTCGCCGCCGTGCACCCGCAGCTCGTGGGGTGGGATCTGGTGTTCGCGGCGACCGATGCGGCCACGCTGGCCGACGCCGACCTGGTCTTCCTGGCCCTGCCGCACGGCGAGTCGGCGGCGCTGGCCGCCGAGCTGCCGGAGTCGGTCCGGGTGGTCGACCTCGGTGCCGACCACCGGCTCCGCGACGCCGACGCCTGGTCCCGCTACTACGGCGGCCCGCACGCCGGGGCCTGGACGTACGGCCTGCCGGAGCTGCCCGGCCAGCGGGCCGCGATCGCCGGGGCCACCCGGGTGGCCAACACCGGCTGTTACGCCGTCGCCATCACGTTGGCTCTGGCGCCGCTGATCGCCGCCGGCGCGGTCTCGCCGGCCGACGTGGTCGTGGTCGCCGCCTCCGGCACCTCCGGGGCCGGGCGGGCCGCCAAGACACACCTGCTCGGCAGCGAGGTGATGGGGGACCTGTCGCCCTACAAGGTCGGCGCCCACCAGCACGTGCCCGAGATCAAGCAGGCCACCGGCGCGACCGGGCTGTCGCTGACCCCGGTGCTCGCGCCCATGCCGCGCGGCATCCTCGCCACCGTCACCGCCGTGCCCACCGGCGACGCCGACCCGCGCGCGGTGCTGGCCGCCGCGTACGCCGACGCGCCGTTCGTGCACCTGCTGCCCGAGGGGGCGTGGCCGCACACCGCCGCCACCGCCGGGGCGAACTCCTGCCACCTCCAGGCCACCGTCGACGTCGACTCCGGCCGGGTGATCGTGGTCAGCGCCATCGACAACCTCGGCAAGGGCGCCGCCGGCCAGGCGGTGCAGAACGCCAACCTGATGCTCGGCCTGCCCGAGACCACCGGCCTGTCCACCTTCGGAGTTGCACCGTGAGCGCGAGGAGCGCAGCGCAGCGGAGCCCCGCAGTCGCGAACGAAAGGTCAGCATCGGTGAGCGCGAGGAGCGCAGCGCAGCGGAGCCCCGCAGTCGCGAACGAAAGGCCTGCACTGTGAGTGTCACCGCCCCTCGGGGTTTTCGTGCGGCCGGTGTCGCGGCCGGGTTGAAGAGCGGCGGGGCCACCGATGTGGCCCTGGTCGTCAACGACGGCCCGGACGCGGGGGTGGCCGGCGTCTTCACCACCAACCGGGTCAGGGCCGCGCCGGTGCGGTGGACCCAGCAGGTCGTCCGGGGCGGCGTGGTCCGTGCGGTGGTGCTCAACTCCGGCGGCGCGAACGCCTGCACCGGCCCGGCCGGCTTCCAGGACACCCACGCCACCGCCGAGCACACCGCCGCCGCGCTCACCGCGTCCAGCCCCCGGCTGCGGCTCGGCGCCGGGGACGTGGCGGTCTGCTCGACCGGCCTGATCGGCGAGCGGTTGCCGATGGACCGGCTGCTGCCCGGGGTGCGTACCGCGATCCGGGCGCTGGCCCGCGACGGTGGCGCGGCCGCCGCAGTGGCGATCATGACCACGGACACCCGGCCGAAGACCACCGTCGTCCGGGGGGCCGGCTGGACCGTGGGCGGGATGGCCAAGGGCGCCGGGATGCTCGCCCCCGGCATGGCCACCATGCTCTGCGTGCTGACCACCGACGCGGTGGCCGGGCCGGAGTTGCTCGACGCCGCGCTGCGGGCCGCCACCCGGGTCACCTTCGACCGGGTCGACTCCGACGGGTGCATGTCCACCAATGACACGGTGCTGCTGCTGTCCAGCGGGGCGTCCGGGGTGGAGCCCACCGAGGCCGAGCTGGCCGCCGCCGTCACCGCCGCCTGCCACGACCTGGCCCAGCAGCTGGTCGCCGACGCCGAGGGGGCCACCAAGCAGGTCGCCATCGACGTGGTCGGTGCCGCCGACGAGGACGACGCGGTCGAGGTGGGCCGCTCGGTGGCCCGCAACAACCTGGTCAAGACCGCGCTGTTCGGCAACGACCCGAACTGGGGTCGGATCCTCGCCGCGGTCGGCACCACCGCCGCCGCGTTCGACCCGGACGCCGTGGACGTCGCGGTCAACGGGATCTGGGTGTGCCGCTCCGGGGCCGCCGCCGAGGACCGCGCCAAGGTCGACCTGGCCGGGCGGAACGTCACCATCCGGATCGACCTGCACGCCGGTGCGGCGGCGGCCACCATCTGGACCAACGACCTGTCGCACGCGTACGTGCACGAGAACTCGGCGTACTCGACATGAGCCTCTCCGCGGACCTCATCCGGGCCCAGGTGAAGGCCGAGACGCTGATCGAGGCGCTGCCCTGGCTGGCCCGTTTCTCCGGGGCCACCGTGGTGGTCAAGTACGGCGGCAACGCGATGGTCGACCCGACCCTGCAACGGGCCTTCGCCGCCGACATGATCTTCCTGCGGTACGCCGGCCTCAAGCCGGTCGTGGTGCATGGCGGCGGACCGCAGATCTCCGCGATGCTCGGTCGGCTCGGCATCGCCAGCGAGTTCAAGGGCGGCCTGCGGGTCACCACCCCCGAGGCGATGGACGTCGTCCGGATGGTGCTGGTCGGCCAGGTCGGCCGGGAGTTGGTCGGCCTGATCAACGCGCACGGCCCGTACGCCGTCGGCCTCTCCGGCGAGGACGCCGGCCTGTTCACCGCCGTACGCCGGCCCGCCTGGGTCGACGGCCAGGCGGTCGACATCGGGCAGGTCGGTGACGTGGAGTCGGTGGACGTCTCGGCGGTGACCGACCTGATCGCGGCCGGCCGGATCCCGGTCATCTCCACCGTCGCGCCGGACGTCGACGGGGTGTTGCACAACCTCAACGCCGACACCGCCGCCGCCGCGCTGGCGATCGCCCTGCACGCCCGCAAGCTGGTCGTCCTCACCGACGTCGCCGGCCTGTACGCCGACTGGCCGGACACCGCCAGCCTGGTCAGCGAGATCGACGCCGAGGCGTTGGCGACGCTGCTGCCGTCCCTGGAATCGGGGATGGTGCCCAAGATGGAGGCCTGCCTGCGGGCGGTGCGCGGGGGAGTGCCCGCCGCGCACGTCGTCGACGGCCGGGTCGCCCACTCCACCCTGCTGGAGGTCTTCACCTCGGAGGGGTTCGGCACGATGGTCGTCGACACCCCGCCCGGGTCCACCCACGAGGAAGGCACGGTCGGCGCATGAGCACGCTGGTGGCACGCTGGGGCGAGTCCATGATGGACAACTACGGCACCCCGCCGTTGGCGCTGGTCTCCGGCTCCGGCGCGGTCGTCGTCGACGAGGCCGGCCGGGAGTACGTCGACCTGCTCGGCGGCATCGCGGTCAACGCCCTCGGGCACGCCCACCCCGCCGTGGTGGCCGCCGTCTCCAAACAGATCGCCACCCTCGGCCACGTCTCCAACCTGTTCGTCGCGGAGCCCCCGGTGGCGCTGGCCGAACTGCTGTTGGCGTTGGCCGGTCGGCCGGGCCGGGTGTTCTTCGCCAACTCCGGCGCGGAGGTCAACGAGGCCGCGTTCAAGCTGTCCCGGCTCACCGGCCGGTCCCACGTCGTGGCCACCGCCGGTGGCTTCCACGGCCGCACCATGGGCGCGCTCGCCCTCACCGGCCAGCCGGCGAAGGCCGACCCGTTCCGCCCGCTGCCCGGCGACGTCGAGCACGTGCCCTTCGGGGACGTCGAGGCGCTGGCGGCGGCCGTCACCGACGCCACCGCGATGGTGATCCTGGAGCCGATCCAGGGCGAGAACGGGGTGGTCGTCCCACCGTCGGGCTACCTGGCCGAGGCCCGGCGGATCACCGCCCGGCACGGCGCCCTGCTGGTGCTCGACGAGGTGCAGACCGGGGTCGGGCGGACCGGGTACTGGTTCGCCCACCAGGCCGACGGGGTGGAGCCGGACGTCATCACCCTGGCCAAGGGGCTCGGCGGTGGGTTGCCCATCGGCGCCTGCCTGGCCTTCGGCCGGGCCGCCGAGCTGCTCCGCGCCGGTTCGCACGGCACCACCTTCGGGGGCAACCCGGTCAGCTGCGCCGCCGCCCTCGCGGTGGTCTCCACCATCGCCGGCGAGGGGCTGCTCGACCACGTCAAGCGCACCGGTGAGCGGCTGCGTCGGGGCGTCGAGGCGCTGGGCCATCCGCTCGTCGCCGAGGTACGCGGCGCCGGGCTGCTGCTCGGCATCGTGCTCGCCGCGCCGGTCGCCGGCCCGGTGGCCGCCGCGCTGCGCACGGCGGGGTTCCTGGTCAACCCGGTCCAGCCGGCGGTGATCCGGCTGGCCCCGCCGCTGATCCTCACCGCCGCGCAGGTCGACGCGTTCCTGGCCGCCCTCCCCGCCGCCCTCGACACCGCCGTCGACCTTCCGGCTGCCCACGGCACGCCGGCCGCCCACGGCACGCCGGCCGCCCACGGCACGCCGGCCGCCCACGGCACGCCGGCTGCCCACGGCACGCCGGCCGCGCCGGGGGCGCAGACCCGGGCCGTGCCGCCGCCCACCCCGACCCCGACGGAGACCCGCGCATGATCCGGCACCTGCTGGCCGACGACGACCTCACCCCGGCCGAGCAGTCGGCGGTGCTCGACCTGGCCGGTCGGATGAAGGCCGACCGGTTCGGGTTCACCCCGTTGGCCGGGCCGCGTTCGGTGGCGGTGCTCTTCGACAAGCAGAGCCTGCGGACCCGGATCTCCTTCGACGCCGGCATCGCCGAACTCGGCGGCCACCCCCTCGTGGTGGACACCCAGGTCACCCACTTCGGCCGGGGCGAGACGCTCGCCGACGCCGGCCGGGTGCTGTCCCGCTACGTCGCCGCGATCGTGCTGCGCACCCACGGCGACGACCGGATCGCCGAGGTCGCCTCGCACGCCACCGTGCCGGTGATCAACGCGCTCACCGACGGCTACCACCCCTGCCAGCTCCTGGCCGACCTGCTCACCGTCCGCGAGCACTGCGGCGGCACCGCCGGGCGGACCCTGGCGTACGTCGGTGACGGGGCCAACAACCTGGCCCACTCGTACCTGCTGGCCGGGGCGACCGCCGGGATGCACGTCCGGGTCGCCGGGCCGGCCGGGTTCCAGCCCGATCCCGGGGTGCTGGGCCGGGCCGGGAAGATCGCCGCCGGCACCGGTGGATCGGTGCGGGCGCTCGTCGACCCCGTCGAGGCGGTCCGGGACGCCGACGTGGTGGCCACCGACACCTGGACCTCGATGGGCCAGGAGGACGACGGGCTGGACCGGATCACCCCGTTCCTGCCCTACCAGGTCAACGCCGCGTTGCTCGGTCACGCCCGGCCGGACGTGAAGGTGCTGCACTGCCTGCCCGCCCACCGGGACGAGGAGATCAGCAGCGAGGTGCTCGACGGCCCGCACAGCGTCGTGTTCGACCAGGCGGAGAATCGGCTGCACGCCCAGAAGGCGCTGCTGACCTTTCTCCTGGAGGCATCCTCATCATGACCGCCCCGACCCGCGCCGCCCGGCACGCCCGCATCGTCGAGTTGATCCGGGCCAGGGCGATCCGTTCCCAGACCGAGCTGGCCGACCTGCTCGCCGCCGACGGGGTGCAGGTCACCCAGGCCACCCTCTCCCGGGACCTGGAGGAGTTGGGCGCGGTGAAGGCCCGGGGCGGTGACGGGCGGGCCGGCTACCTGATCCCCGAGGACGGCCACCGGCCGCTGCGCGACGCCGAGGCGGCCCCCGCCCGGCTGATCCGGCTGCTGCGGGAACTGCTCAACGGGGTCGACTCCAGCGGCAACATCGCCGTGCTGCGTACCCCGCCGGGCGCGGCACACTATCTGGCCAGCGCCGTGGACCGGGCGGGCCTGACCGAGGTCGTCGGCACCATCGCCGGTGACGACACCATCCTGGTGGTGGCCCGTGAGGCCGACGGTGGCGCGGCGCTCGGCGACAAGCTCGCCGGGTGGGCCCGCCGCGACGAGGGTGGGGACGGAAGCACCCCGTGACCGGGTCGGTCACGGTTACCCGTACGACAGACGAGCCGGCACGGGGAGTGAACCCCGCAGTCGGGAAGCGAAAGGTGAGCACTGCCAGAATGAGCGGCGTGGACGACAAGAGCCTGACCGAGAACAGCGCCGCGACGAACCGGACGAGCCTGTGGGGTGGCCGGTTCGCCGGTGGCCCCGCCGAGGCCCTGGCGCGGCTGTCGGTGAGCGTCCAGTTCGACTGGCGTCTCGCCCCGTACGACATCGCGGGTTCCCGGGCGCATGCCCGGGTGCTGGCGGGCGCGGGGCTGCTCGACCCCGACGAGCTGGGGCGCATCCTGGCGGCGTTGGACGACCTGGAGGCGGCCTGCGCCTCCGGGCAGTTCCGCCCGACCATCGACGACGAGGACGTGCACACCGCGCTGGAGCGGGGCCTGCTGGAGCGGCTCGGCAGCCTCGGCGGCAAGCTGCGGGCCGGCCGGTCCCGCAACGACCAGGTCGCCACCGACCTGCGGCTCTACCTGCGCGACCACGCGCGGGGGGTGGCCGCCCGGCTGGTGGAGCTGGCCGAGGCGCTGGTCGAGCAGGCGGAACGGCACATCGACACCGCAGCGCCCGGGATGACCCACCTCCAGCACGCCCAGCCGGTCACCTTCGGGCACTGGCTGCTGGCCCACGTCCAGCCGCTGCTGCGCGACCTGGAGCGGCTGCGCGACTGGGACCACCGTACGGCGATCAGCCCGCTCGGTGCGGGCGCGCTGGCCGGCTCCGGCCTGCCGCTGGACCCGGTGGCCGTCTCCAAGGAGCTGGGCTTCCGGACCTCCTTCGCCAACTCGATGGACGCGGTCGCCGACCGGGACTTCGTCGCCGAGTTCCTCTTCGTCACCGCGCTGGTCGGGGTGCACCTGTCCCGCCTCGGTGAGGAGGTGGTGCTCTGGACGTCGCACGAGTTCGGCTGGGTCGAGCTGGACGACGCCTTCGCCACCGGCTCGTCGATCATGCCGCAGAAGAAGAACGCGGACATCGCCGAGCTGGCCCGGGGCAAGTCCGGCCGGTTGGTCGGCGGGCTGATGAGCGTGCTCACCATGCTCAAGGGCCTGCCGTTGGCCTACGACCGGGACATGCAGGAGGACAAGGAGCCGGCGTTCGACGCGGTCGACACCCTGGAGCTGCTGCTCCCGGCGCTGGCCGGGATGATCTCCACGATGACCGTCCGGGTGGACCGCCTGGTCGCCGCCGCGCCGGTGGGCTTCTCGCTCGCCACCGAGGTCGCCGACTGGCTGGTCCGGCGCAACGTGCCGTTCCGCGACGCGCACGAGGTCACCGGCAAGCTGGTGGCGCTCTGCGCGGCCCGCGACTGCGCCCTCGACGAGGTCTCCGACGCGGACCTGGCGGCGGTCAGCGAGCACCTCGACCCGTCGGTGCGCGACGTGCTGTCGGTCCGTTCGGCGCTGGCGGCCCGGATCACCCCCGGCTCCACCGGCCCCGGCCCGGTCGCCGACCAGCTCGCCGCCGCGGCGGACCAGCTCACCGGCTGGCGGGAGTGGGCCGCCGAGCGGGTCGTGCCCCGCTGACCTGACACGCGCCGGTCGTCCGTCGTCCCGCCCTGCGGGGCACGGGCGACCAGGCGCGGTCCGGCCCGGCCTGCGGTGCGGACGCCCCCGCCGTGGGGCTGGCCTCCGGGTGCGGAGCCCACACCGGGACGGTCGTCCGGGTGGCCGGTGGTCAGGTGGGGCGCTCGCGCCGGGGCAGCTTCGCCACCACCGCCTCGTACGAGCCGTCCACCGCCTCGACCAGGTCGTCGTCGGGGATGCCGCCGCCCAGGTCGAGTGAGTTCCAGCCGGATCGACCGACGTAGGGCATCGGCCGGGCGTCGGCGGGGAACCGGTGCAGCCACTCGTCGGCGACCTCGCGGCTCGGGCCGCACTTCACCCCGACCCGGTCGGTGCCGTCGGGTGCGCCGAGGAACGCGAAGATCCGACTGCCGACCTTCACCACCTCGTCGTCCTCCCAGGGCCGGTCCAGCCAGGCGCCCGGCTTGCCGAGGCAGTACGCCAGCATCTCCTCGCGCGTCATCGCGTCCTCCCGGTGCAGTGTCGTCGGCCTAGTCTCGCCGAACCGGCCCGCTCCGGCTGGTCGGCCGAAGTGCGACCTGCTGGTGCTGCGGCCTGGCCGGCATGAGCGAAGCCGATGGCGCTCCCGGCGCCGGCGGCGCTACCGGGGGCCGTTGCCGTCGGTCCGTCGTTGCCGCCGGGCTCCCCGTCGCGGGCGGGCCGCCTCATCGCCGGGCTCGCCTCGGCATCTCGCTGGTGCTGGTCGAGGTCTTCGGTCTTTCGCGGCGGCTGTAGCCGTCGTGCCTTGCCTTCGTCGTGCTCGTCGGTTGCAGTGCGTGAGCGAGCCCCCTCCGCTACGGAGAGCAACGTCTGTCCCGCAGGCATCTCGACACCTTCTCCTCCTTTGCTCTGCTGCCCGTTCCGCACCACGTCGCTGGCCAGGTGAATTGTGGGAGCCCTCGATGACGACTCGGCACAGTGATGGTGACGCTAAGTGCCTGTCGCGTCGAGGTCAGCAGAGCAAAGTGGCGGCAGTGGGGTGATGGGTGGTCGCACGTTGACTACTCTCAGTTCTGAACGGCGCGGGTGCGGACCCGCGTACCCACCGGGTCAGGCGGTCTCAGCGGGTGGGGCGGTGCGGGCGGCCAGGCGTTCGTGGCGTTGCTTGGCCGCCTGGGCGCTGCCCAGGCCGAGCCCGAACGCAATCGCCTGCCAGGTCAGTCCGCGGGCACGGGCCATCGTCAGCAGCCCCACCTCCAGCGCGTCGAGTTCGGCGCGCAGGTGCGGCAACAGGGTCAGCGCGGCGGTGAGGTCCGCGTCGTCGACGGGCTCCTCGTCGGTCTCCCGCGTCGCCCCGCCGGCGGCAAGCGCGGTGACCACGGAGACGGCCTCCCACGGGTCGGCCAGGTACGGGTTGGTGTGCCGTCGTCGTCGTGCGTCGGTGTCGGCGTGCCGCGTGCTGATCCGGTGTAGCGCGGCGTAGGTCCGCTCGGCTCGGGCGCGGGCCGGGTCAGGTGCGCTGAAGGTGTCGGTCATGGCACCCATTCCAAACTGAGAACGATCCGTTGTCAACACATCGTTTAAGAAACTCTGCAGGCGTGCCCGCTGTGACGACCGGCCGGCAGGATGGCGCGTGCCTGCAGCGGATCGCGGCGGGAACGCGGTCCTCGGTTTGCCGATCTTCCCCAGGTGTCGTTACCTGGAGCGGTGGACTACCCGTGGCTGCACGCCTCCGCCGCCGAGGTGGCCGAGACGGCGCGCACGCTGCTCGGCTGGGAACTCGCCGCCGGTGGCGTCCGGATCAGGCTGACCGAGGTCGAGGCGTACGCGGGCACCGGCGAGGACCCGGCGTCGCACGCCCACCGGGGCCCCACCCCCCGGACCCGGGTGATGTTCGGGCCAGCCGGGCACGCCTACACGTACTTCGTGTTCGGCATGCACTGGTGTCTCAACATCGTCTGCGGTGGCGAGGGGGAGGCGGCGGCCGTCCTGCTGCGGGCCGGTGTGGTGGTCGACGGGCTGCCGGCGGCCCGCGCGCGCCGGGGGGACGTCGCCGACCGGGACCTGGCCCGGGGGCCGGCCCGGCTGACCGTCGCGCTCGGCGTCACCGCGTCGGCGAACGGCACCTGCGTGCTCGACGGGAGTGGTCCCCTGCTGCTGAGCCCGCCGACCCGCCCGGTCACCCGCCTGGAGGTCTCCGCCGGCCCCCGGGTCGGGGTGGCCGCCGCCCACGACGTGCCGTGGCGTTTCTGGATCACCGGCGACCCGACGGTCAGCCCCTACCGCCGGCATGTGCCCCGACGGCGCACCTGACCCGGGCCTGTGGGTTCGACGTGGTTTCCCGCTGCCGTGGCGTAGGGCACCCGTGTGGGGCGTCCGTCCCGGGCGAAATTGGTTAGCATTCGCGCTTGTTGCGAGGGTGGAGGTAACGGAGATGGACGCACATGATGCCGGCGCGTTGGTCGGTCGGCTGGCCTGCGTGGCCATTCCGCTGGTGGTGATGCTGGTGCTGGCGGCGGTCGTCGTGACGGCGGTGCAGCTCAGCCGCCGTCGTCCGACCCTGCCCCCGAACCGGCCGTGGCCTCCCGCCGACCCGGCCCGGTACGGCCCGCCGCACCCCGGCCAGCCGCACCCCGGCCAGCCGTCGGCGGCTCCGTCCCACGAGGGCCCGCCGACCGCAACGTCCGACGACGGTCCGCCACCGACCGCCACGTCCCACGACGGCACGTCCCAGGCTGGCCCGTCCCACGAAGGCCCGCCGCCTGCCGCACCGGACCAGGCGGGTTCCGGAGCGCCGAAGGAGGGCGAGGGGTCGGTGGGCCCGACACCGCCGGGGTGACCGAAGCCACCCCGGTCCGGGCGGCGGCGGAATAGTTGACTCAGCAACTATGTTGTGCGCGACGTCCGGGTACCACGAAAGGCCCGGTATCTCAGACGCGAGGAGCTGGTCATGCAGTTCGGAGTCTTCACCGTAGGCGATGTCACGGTCGACCCGACCACCGGACGGGAGCCGACCGAGCACGAGCGGATCAAGGCGATGGTGGCGATCGCCCTCAAGGCCGAAGAGGTCGGTCTGGACGTCTTCGCCACCGGTGAGCACCACAACCGCCCGTTCGTCCCCTCCTCGCCCACCACGATGCTGGGGCACATCGCCGCCCGCACCGAGCGGCTGCTGCTGTCCACCGCGACCACGCTGATCACCACCAACGACCCGGTGAAGATCGCCGAGGACTACGCCATGCTCCAGCACCTGGCCGACGGCCGGGTGGACCTGATGATGGGGCGCGGCAACACCGGGCCGGTCTACCCGTGGTTCGGGCAGGACATCCGCAACGGCATCCGGCTGGCCGTCGAGAACTACGAGCTGCTGCACCGGCTCTGGCGCGAGGACGTGGTCGACTGGCAGGGCAAGTTCCGCACCCCGTTGCAGTCGTTCACCTCGACCCCGCGCCCGCTCGACGACGTCCCGCCGTTCGTCTGGCACGGCTCGATCCGCAGCCCGGAGATCGCCGAGCAGGCCGCGTACTACGGTGACGGTTTCTTCGCCAACCACATCTTCTGGCCCAAGGAGCACACCCAGCGGATGGTCGGCCTCTACCGGCAGCGCTTCGCCCACTACGGCCACGGCTCGCCCGAGCAGGCCATCGTGGGGCTCGGCGGTCAGGTGTTCATGCGGCGCAACTCGCAGGACGCCGTGCGCGAGTTCCGGCCGTACTTCGACAACGCGCCGGTCTACGGGCACGGGCCGTCGATGGAGGAGTTCACCCGGGAGACCCCGTTGACCGTGGGCAGCCCGCAGCAGGTCATCGACCGGACCCTCGGTTTCCGGGAGTACGTCGGTGACTACCAGCGCCAGCTGTTCCTGCTCGACCACGCGGGGCTGCCCCTGAAGACGGTGCTGGAGCAGCTCGACCTGCTCGGCGAGGAGGTCGTACCCGTGCTGCGCAAGGAGTTCGCCGCGCTGCGCCCGGCGCACGTGCCGGTCGCGCCCACCCACGCCTCGCTGGTCGCCGCCCGCGACGCCGCCGCCCGGGCGGCCACCGACCCGGCCGGCACCGGTGACCTGGGCGGTGCCGGGGCGGAGGGGGTCCGATGACCCGGCGCACCCTGGCCGTGGTGTCGGCGGGGCTGAGTCAGCCGTCGTCCACCCGGCTGCTCGCCGACCAGCTCGCCGTGGCCGCCCGCGACGAGCTGGTCCGGCGCGGCGACGAGGTGGAGTTGCGGGTGGTGGAGCTGCGCGACCACGCCCACGACGTGGTGAACAACCTGCTCACCGGTTTCCCGTCGACGGAGCTGCGGGCCGCCCTCGACGCGGTGACCGGCGCCGACGGCATTGTCGCCGTCACGCCGATCTTCAATGCGTCGTACAACGGGCTGTTCAAGTCCTTCTTCGACGTGGTGGACGCCCAGGCGCTGGTCGACCGGCCGGTGCTGATCGGCGCGACCGGCGGCACCGCCCGGCACTCCCTCGCCCTGGAGCACGCCGTCCGGCCGATGTTCGGCTACCTGCGCGCGGTGGTGCTGCCGACGTCGGTCTTCGCCGCCCCGGAGGACTGGTCCGGCGGCACCGCCGAGGGGGCGTTGCGGGCCCGCATCGACCGCGCCGGCCGGGAGTTGGCCGACCAGGTCGACCGGCGGCCACCGGCCACCGGCCCGGCCGACCCGTTCGCCCTCACTACCGACTTCGCCCAGCTCCTGGGCAGCCGGGAGGGCTGACCGCACCGGCAGTCGGGGCGGGCCGCCCGCATCAGCGACCGTCGGGCTGGCCCGCGCCGGCGCGGCGGTCCTGCGGCGGCCGTCCGGGTGACCTCACCGGTACGGGTGGGCCACCAGCACGGGGCAGTGGGCGTGCTGCACGACCGCCTGGCTGACCGAGCCCAGCAACAGGCCGGTGAAACCGCCCCGCCCCCGGGTGCCGACGGCCAGCAGCGACGCCGTGCCGCTCGCCTCGACCAGGCCCTGCGTCACCCCGACCGCCCGGACCGGATGCTCCCGCAGCACCACGTCCGGGTGGTCGGCGCGGACGGCGGCCGACGCCTCGGCGAGCAGCCGGACCGCGTGCGCCTGGTACGCCGCCTCGGACTCGGCCACCTCGTCGGGCACCTCCCGGTCCTGCGGGGCGGGGCCGACGTGCACCAGCACCAGCGGCACCCCCCGCCGGACCGCCTCGGCGGCGGCCTGCTCGGCGGCCACCCCGGCGGCCGGCGAGCCGTCCACCCCCACCAGCACCGGCCCGTCCACGCCGATCGGCAACGTCTCCGGGCGGACCACCAGCACCGGGCAGTGCGCGTGCGCGGCGACCTGCGCGCCGACCGAGCCGAGCAGCAACCCGGTGAAACCGCCCAGGCCCCGGCTGCCCACCACCACCAGATCGGCCCGGCGGGACTCCTCGACCAGCGTCGCGCCCGCCCCACCGGCGACCTGACGCACCTGCACCGTCAGCCCCGACCACCGGTCGGCCAGTTCGGCGGCGGTCCGCTCCAACATCCGCTGCGCCTCCTCCGACGGTGCCGGCACCCCCAGGTCGTACGGGTTCAGCGGCACGCCGTAGCCGAGCGGGTGCAGGTAGCCGTGCACCAGGTGCAGCGGCGCGGAGCGCAGCACCGCCGCGTGCGCGGCCTGCTCCACGGCGGCCAGGCTGGTCGGCGATCCGTCCACCCCCACCACTACCGGTCGGTTCATCAGCCCTCCCAGGATCGGTTCAGCCCATTGTCGACGTACCGGACCGCACCCGCCGGCAGGCGACCCGGCCGGGCGTGCCGCTGTCCGCTGGCACCCCGGTCTCCGTCTGGAGGAACGTCACCGTGGAGTTCACCGCCGAGGGGGTACGCCGGCTGATGGCGGCCGACGACGCCCTGGGCCGGCAGCTCACCACCCGGTTCATGAGCGTGGTGGTGGACCGGCTCCAGGCCTCCCGGGGCCGCCTGCTCGACCTGTACGGCTACCCGACCTCGGCGGCGAGTTGACCCGGACCGGCGGCGACATCCCCGTCGGGGGCGACGTTCCCGACGGCGTCGGCCGGGACCGTCGCGGTGGTGGTGGCGCGTCGCGTCGGTGGATGACCAGTCCGGCGGGTTGGACGAAGATCGACCGTCGGGTCACCGCGTCGCCCTTGGCGTCGAGCCGGTAACCGTCGAGCCAGACCCAGCCGTCGTAGGTCGGCCAGTCGAGCACGCGGATCACCCGGAACCGGATCGGCCTGATGAACTGGATGCTGGCCGCGCGGGTGACTTCGATCAGGTCACCCGCCTTCGGCAGGGGCGCGGTCACCGCCTACCGAACACGGTGCGGTACCTGCGCCAGGTCCTGATCCGGGTGCGGGCGGCCTCCACCGCCGGGCAGAAGCCGGTCCCGGTGCACTTCTCGCACCGCGCGTTGCGGTGGTGGTCCAGGCAGCGCCAGGACAGTTCCACCAGGTACGGCACCTCGCGGTGTCCGCGCATTTCGCCTCCCGGGGGTGTCGGGGTCTTCGCGGCACCCCGCCCCACCGAGCCCAGCTCCACCAGGGCGGGGGCACCGCGTCACCGATTCCACACCGTCGGTCACCTCGTGTCAACGTTGGCGCGTCAACAAGGTCGCGTCGCTATAGACGTGCTCCGCTCGTCGTGGTCCTGTTAGCGTGCAAGTGTGGTCGTGTCAACTACGGCACGCGCGCACTGTTCTACCTTGCTGGCATGACTGATGAGGTGCCGGGGCCACTCGTCGCCGCAGGCGAAATCCTGAAGATGTTGAATGTCAGCCGGTCGCGCTTCCGCGCCATCGCGCTGCATCCGAACTTCCCGAGCCCATTCCAGACGCTGTCGGTCGGCTCGGTGTGGCTGCGGTCCGACGTGGAGGCGTACATCCGGGAGCACCGCCGCCCCAAGCCGTCAGCGGACGAGGACGAGCAGGGCTGACCGTCCCCGACCGGGACGGCGGCGGGGTTGGTCAGGTGACGGTCAGGCCGCGCGCGGCGAACTGGCCCCGGACCCGGGCCACCAGCTCAGGGGTGGGAGGTTCCGTCCGCGCCAGCGGGAAGGCGAGCCCCAACTCGGCGTACTTGTGCGCGCCGAGCCGGTGGAACGGCAGCACCTCGACCCGCTGCACGGTGTCCAGCCCGGCGGCGAAGTCCGCGATCCCGGCCACGTTCTCCTCGGCGTCGGTGAGACCGGGCACCAGCACGAACCGTACCCAGATCGGGATGCCCCGCTCGGCGAGCCGCCGGCCGAAGCGCAGCGTCGGGGCGACGGACCCGGTGCGGGTGACCCGCCGGTAGGTCGCCGGGTCCCACGACTTGACGTCCAGCAGCACCAGGTCGGTGGCGTCGAGCAGGGCGTCGTCCGCGCGGACACCGAGGAAACCGGAGGTGTCCAGCGCGGTGTGCAGGCCCAGGTCGTGGCAGCGGCGCAGCACCTCACCGGTGAACCGGGGCTGCATCAGCGGCTCGCCGCCGCTGAGCGTCACCCCGCCGCCGGCCACCGAGATGAACCGCCGGTACGGCTCGATCTCCGCCAGCAGTTCGTCCACCGTGCGGTGCCGGCCGCTGCGCCGGTACCAGGTGTCCGGGCTGTGGCAGTACCGGCAGCGCAGCGGGCAACCGGCGAGGAAGGCCACGAACCGGGTCCCCGGCCCGTCCACCCCGACCGACACGTCCCACGAGTGCACCGCCCCGGTCGGCACGCCGTCGCCCCGCCCGGCGGCGGTGGCGACGGCGTCGTCGGGCCGGACGTTCACAGCGACCCGTGGAAGGTCCGGGACACCACGTCCTGCTGCTGCTCCCGGCTGAGCCGGACGAAGTTCACCGCGTAGCCGGAGACCCGCACGGTCAACTGCGGGTAGCGCTCCGGGTGCGCCATCGCGTCGACCAGGGTGGCCCGGTCCAGCACGTTGACGTTGAGGTGGAACCCCCCGGCGTCGGTGTAGCCGTCGAGCACCCCGGCCAGGTTGTCGATCCGCTCCTCGTGGGTGTGTCCCAGGCCGTCCGGGGTGACCGTGGAGGTCAGCGAGATACCGTCGCGGGCCGCGTCGTACGGCAGCTTCGCCACCGACAGCGCGGCGGCCACCAGCCCGTGGGTGTCCCGGCCGTTCATCGGGTTCGCGCCCGGGGCGAACGGCTCACCGGCCCGCCGGCCGTCCGGGGTGTTGCCGGTGTGCTTGCCGTACACCACGTTCGAGGTGATGGTCAGCACCGACATGGTCAGCTCCGCGTCGCGGTAGGTGCGCTGCCGGCGCAGCTTCGCCGCGAAGGTCTCGGTCAGCCACACCGCGATCTCGTCGGCCCGCTCGTCGTTGTTGCCGTACGTCGGTGGTTCCCCCTCGACCAGGTAGTCGATCGCCAGGCCGGTGTCGTCGCGCAGCACCTTGACCGTGCCGTAGCGGATCGCCGCGAGGCTGTCCACCGCCACCGACAGCCCGGCGATGCCGGTGGCCATGAACCGGCGCACCGGGTGGTCGTGCAGGGCCATCTCCAGCCGCTCGTAGGCGTACCGGTCGTGCTGGTGGTGGATCACGTTCAGCGCGTCCACGTACGTCTCGGCCAGCCAGTCCAGGGTGCGCTCGTACGCGGCCAGCACCTCGGCGTGATCCAGGGTCTCCCCGCCGACCGGCGGTGTGGCCGGGGCGACCTGCTCCCCGGTGATCTCGTCGCGGCCCCCGTTGATCGCATAGAGCAGGGCCTTGGCGAGGTTGGCGCGAGCGCCGAAGAACTGCATGTCCCGGCCCACCCGCATCGCCGACACGCAGCAGGCGATCGCGGTGTCGTCGTCGTACGCGGGCCGGATCAGCTCGTCGTTCTCGTACTGGATGGCGCTGGTGTCCAGCGACACCTGGGCGCAGAACCGCTTGAACCCGACCGGCAACCGGGGCGACCAGAGCACGGTCAGGTTCGGCTCCGGCGCGGGACCCAGGTTGTAGAGGGTCTGGAGATAGCGGAAGCTGGTCCGGGTGACCCGCGGCCGGCCGTCGACGCCCATCCCGCCGAGCGCCTCGGTCACCCAGGTCGGGTCGCCCGAGAAGAGTTGGTCGTACTCGGGGGTGCGCAGGAACCGGACGATCCGCAGCTTGATCACGAAGTCGTCGACCAGCTCCTGGGCGTCCATCTCGGTCAGCCGCCCCTCGGCGAGGTCCCGCCGCAGGTAGACGTCGACGAACCCGGCGGTACGCCCCAGCGACATCGCCGCGCCGTTCTGCTCCTTGGTGGCGGCCAGGTAGGCGAAGTACAACCACTGGATCGCCTCCCGACCGGTGGCCGCGGGCCCTGCGATGTCGTAGCCGTAACCCGCCGCCATCTGCGCCAGCTCACCCAGGGCCCGGATCTGCTCGGCCAACTCCTCCCGGTCCCGGATCACCTCGTCGGTCGACGGCCGGTCGTCCAGCGCCGCCTTCAGCGCCTTCCGCTCGGCGACCAGCCGGTCCACCCCGTAGAGCGCCACCCGGCGGTAGTCCCCGATGATCCGTCCCCGCCCGTACGCGTCGGGCAGCCCGGTGATGATGTGCGCGCGGCGCGCGGCCAGCACGTCGGGCGGGTACGCGTCGAAGACCGCGTCGTTGTGCGTCTTACGGTAGGTGGTGAAGATCCGGTGCACCTGCGGGTCGGCCTCGAAGCCGTACGCCCGCAACGCGGTCTCCACCATCCGCAGCCCGCCGGCCGGCATGATCGCCCGGCGCAGCGGCGCGTCGGTCTGCAACCCGACGATCAGCTCCCGCTCCCGGTCGATGTACCCGGGGGCGTGCGCGGTGATGGTGGACGGGGTGGCCGCGTCGATGTCGTACACGCCGCGCTGGCGCTCCTGCACGAACATCGACCGCAGCGTCCCCCAGACCTCCAGGGTGCGGCAGGTCGGCCCGGTGAGGAACGACGCGTCCCCGGTGTACGGCTCGTGGTTGTCCCGGACGAAGGCGGCCACGTCGACGGTGTCGCGCCAGGCGTCGCCGGTGAAGCCACGCCACGGGTGCAGAGGTGCGGTGCCGGTCATGATCGGTCCTTCCGCGGTGGTCGGGTCCGGCGGCCTGGGTCGCCGGGGTGTTTCGCCTGCGCCATCAGCCTCGTCGGGCCGGGACGCCCCGGGCAGAGGCGCAGGGCCGCACCGGCCCGGGACCAAAGACCCGTGGGGGCGTCAGCGCTGCACGACCAGTCGGCGGGCCCGCAGCAGCCGCGCCCACCACGGCCGGGGCGACGCCGGGCGCAGCGTGGGCACCCGCGCGCCGCGCAGGCTGACCCAGCCGCCGGGCCCCATGGTCACCGTGCCGATCGCCGGTGGCCGACGTCGTGCCACCACCGCCACCCCTGCGGTGACCAGGGCGACGACGGCAGCGCCGGCTGCGGCGGCGAGCACCCGGTCCGGGTCGGGCAGCGCCCGGTACCGGACCCGGCCGTCGGTGAGCACGAACGCGCCGACCGCCCGGCCGTCGCGGGTCACCGGCACCAGCGCGGCGGCCGGCGTGCCGGGCAGGGTCAGCACCGGCCCCACCGGCCCGACCGCCGTCGGCCCGGTCACCTCCACCGGGGTACGGGGTCCCGGCGGCGGCCCCAGCGGGGCCGGTCCGGTCGGGTTGAGGATCGCGGTCATGGGGTGCCTCCTGTCGCCGGCCGGAGTTGTCACCTCCTTGGTAGCAACGGGCGGGGGACCGCCGACAGGGCCGGACGGTACGCCGACCGGGCCACAGGTCCCGAGGTTGTCGGTGCCGGTGCGTATCCTCCGGCGATGACCGACGAGCTGTCCCTGCGGCCCGTGTGCGACGACGACCTCCCGCACTTCTTCGCCCACGAGCAGGACCCGGAGGCGGCCTGGATGGCGGCGTTCGGCCCGGCCGACCCGACCGACCGGGCGGTGTTCGACGCGCACTGGGCCCGCATCCGGGCCGACCCCCGGGTCGTCAACCGCACGGTGGTCGTCGACCGGGCGGTGGTCGGGCACGTCGCGGCCTTCCCGGTGGGCGAGCACACCGAGGTCAGCTACTGGATCGACCCGCGCCGCTGGGGGCGCGGCCACGCCACCGCCGCGCTGTCCGCCCTGCTGCGCGAGGTGCCGCACCGGCCGGTGCGGGCCCGCGCCGCGAAGGACAACCGGGCTTCCCTGGCGGTGCTGCGCAAGTGTGGCTTCGTGGTCGTCGGCGAGGACTCCGGATTCGCCGACGGCCGGGGTGTCGAGGTCGAGGAATGGCTGCTGGAGCTGCCCGCCGTCCCCGCTGACCAGGGCGGGCACTAGTCTCGCGGGGTGAACTGGCTCGAACTCGTCGGCTGGGCCGGCTCCGCGCTGCTGGTCTGGTCCCTGCTGCAGACCCGCATCCTGCGGCTACGCGCCCTCAATCTGGTCGGCTGCCTGATCCTGATCGGTTACAACGCCGCCGTGCAGGTCTGGCCGATGGTCGGCCTCAACGTGGTGCTCACCGCGATCAACGTGTGGTACCTCCGCGCGATGCTGGCCACCCGGCACGACGCGCAGACCTACCAGGTGGTCGAGGTGGGCGTGGGCGACCAGTTCCTGGCCCACACGCTGCGGGTGCACGCGGCCGACATCGCCCGGTTCAACCCCGACTTCCGGCCGCCCCCGGCCGACGCCGACCGGTCGGCGTTCCTGGTGGTCCGCGCCGACGAGGTGGTCGGGGTGGTGCTGTCACATGCCGAGGCGGACGGGATCGCCCAGATCGACCTGGACTACGTCACCCGGCGGTTCCGTGACTTCACCCCGGGCGAGTTCGTCTACCGCCGCAGCAGCCTGTTCACCGACCGGGGCTTCCGTCGGGTGGTCAGCCCGCCCGGCATGGTCGCCCCCTACTACCACCGGCTCGGCTTCCGCCCCGAGGGCGACGCGTACGTGCTCGACCTGCCGCCGGCCGCGGGGCGCGGCTGACCGCCGACCGCCGACCGCCGGGCGCGGGGGAGGGTGACCTCCGGCCGCCCCCGCCGGGCCGGCGGCCGGCCGGGAGCGCGATCGGTGCCGGGCCGCCGGAGGCGGGTTCACGCCCGGTCACCGATCATGGCCGCGCGGAGGGTTCGCGGACCGCGTGGTGGGGCACAGACTGGGCTACGCCGGGCGGGTCCTCCGCCCGGCGGCGTCGGCCCGTCGCCGGCGTTCACCGGCTGAGGGAGAGTGCCGGGCGTGCAGAGCTACTGGAGCCAGTTGGCCCTGGTCGGAGTCCTGGTGGTGCTCAACGCGATCTTCGCGGGCAGCGAGATGGCCCTGGTGTCGCTGCGGGACAGCCAGGTGCAGCGGTTGGAGCGCACCAGTCGGGCCGGCCGGGTGCTCGCCCGGCTCGCCAAGGACCCGAACCGCTTCCTCGCCACCATCCAGATCGGTATCACCCTGGCCGGGTTCCTGGCCTCGGCTGCCGCGGCCGTCTCGCTGGCCAAGCCGCTGGTGCCGCTGCTCGGCTTCCTCGGCGGCGCCGCCGAGACGGCGGCCATCGTGTTGGTGACCCTGGCGCTGACCTTCGTCACCCTGGTCTTCGGTGAGCTGGCCCCCAAGCGGATCGCGATGCAGCGCGCCGAACGGTGGGCGCTGCTGGTGGCCCGCCCGCTGGACATCCTGTCCAGCTTCACCCGGCCGGCGGTGTGGCTGCTCGGCGCGACCAGCGACCTGGTGGTCCGCTTCGCCGGGGTGGACCCCAAGCAGCAGCCCGACGAGATCGGCCCGGACGAGCTGCGCGACATCGTCGCCGGCAACCACGGCTTCACCAAGGAACAGCGGACGATCATCGCCGGCGCGGTGGAGATCGCCGACCGGCAGCTGCGCGCGGTGCTCGTACCCCGGTTGCAGGTCTTCACGCTCGACAGCGGGACCACCGCGGAGGCCGCCCGGCTGGTGCTGGCCGCCACCGGCCACTCCCGGGCGCCGGTGGTGCGGCACGGCGGCCTGGACGACGCGGTCGGGGTGATCCACCTGCGGGACCTGGTCGGGGTGCCGGACGACCGGCCGGTCGACGAGTGCGCCCGGCCGCCGATGCTGCTGCCCGACTCGCTGCCGGTGGTCGACGCGCTGCGTCAGTTCAAGGCGGAGCGGCAGCACATCGCCCTGGTGGTGGACGAGCGGGGCGCGGTCGACGGGATCGTCACCCTGGAGGACATCCTGGAGGAGATCGTCGGGGAGATCTACGACGAGACCGACCGGGACGTCCGCGCGGTGCGCACCGAGGCGGACGGGTCGCTGGTGCTGCCCGGCACCTTCCCCGTGCACGACCTGACCGACATCGGCGTCGAGGTGCCCAACCGGCCGGCCGGTGACTACACCACCGTCGCCGGGATGGTGCTCTCCTGCCTCGGGCACATCCCCACGGTCGCGGGGGAGAGCGTCACCATCGACGGGTGGGAGATGACCGTCACCGGCGTCGACCGGCGCGCCATCTCCCAGATCCGGCTGCACCACGCCCCGACCACGTCCCCCACCGACGAGCAGGAACCCGTCCGCGACGAAGCCCACGCCTGACCTGCCGGCCGGCGGAGGGCAGCGCCTCCGGTCCCCGGCCGCGCGGCCCCGGGCCGGCGTCCGCGCGCTCAGTCCGGCGGGGACGGATCCCCGAACGGGAAGCCCGGGACCGGGGGGAGCAGTTGGATCTGGTCGGCGGGGAACTGGCGGGTGTCCCGGCTCAACGCCCGCGCGATCACCCGGATCAGCCAGGGGCCGGACGGGTGCCGTTGCGCCCCGATCAGCCGGCCCCACATCCGGCTCCACCAGTGGCCGGTCACCAGCACGTCGGTGAGCCGGAGCCGGCCGTCCGGGAAACCACCCCGCACCACCACGTCCACCACCCGCCCCAACCGCCGCCCGTGCAGGTCGTACGCGGTGCGGCCGAGCAGTTCACCCGCTCGCACGGTCGGCGCCCGGTATCCGGTCGATCAGGTGCCGCCGCAGCCAGGTCTCCACCGGCGGGCCGGGCAGCTCGTCGGCGCGGGCCCGCAGCCGGACCGCGCTGTCGATCCGGGCGACCTGGTCGACCGGGATGCGCAGCGGCGTCGACGCCCCCTCGGTGAACCGGTCGGCCAGCGCCACCAGCAACCGCCCCACCCGCCCACCGATCCGCTGCCCGAGCGCCCCCTGCCCGGTCAGCAGGTACGCCACGTAGGGCACGCCCTGCGCGTCGAATGCGAACCCGACGTCGTCGACCTTGCCCAGCAGTAGCCCGTCGGCGTCGACGATCTGCCGGTCGAGCAGTTGCCGGGCGAGCTGGACCCTCACCGTCCCATCCCCGTCCCGACGGCCAACGGGATCGCGGCCACCGATGCCGCCACGATCACCAGCAGGAACACCGCACCGAGCAGGTTGAGCCACGGCCCGTTCACGTCGTCCCCCAGGTAGGTCCGGTCGTTGGCGACGATCAGGATCGGCAGGTACGTCAACGGCAGCACCACCGCGCTGGCGACCAGCATGTACTCGGTCAGCCGCACCGGGTCGACGGTGGTGAACAGCAGCAGCATCGCGGCCAGCACGCTGACCAGCAGCACGCTGTGGAACCGGGCGGCCTCCCGGGGGCTGACCCGTTTGCCCCACTGCCAACCGAAGTACTGCGCCGCCGCGTACGCCGCCGACAGCCCGGTCTCCAGCGCGGCCCCGAAGGTCACCGCGAAGAACGCCAGCGCGGCGACCGCCAGCCCCACCCCGCCGAACGCCAGCACCACCGGCCGGGCGACCTCGTCGAGGGTCGACAGCGACACCCCGCCCGGGTGGAAGACCACGGCGGCCGTGGCGACCAGCGACAACGCCAGCAGCCCGCCGACCGGGAAGCCGATCAGCACGCTCGACCGGGCATCGGCCAGATCGGCGGCGCTCCAGTTCTCCTCCACCCCGCCGGAGGAGAAGAAGAACACCTCGTACGGGCTGACGGTGGAGGCGAACAACGCCACCGCCACGAACCAGTACGCCCCCCAGCCCTGGCCGGCCGTGCCCGGGTGCAGGGCGCCGTGGCCGAGCGCCGCCCAGTCGGTCGGCAACCAGAACAGCGCCAGGGCGAAGACCAGCAGGGTCAGCCCGGCCAGCCCGAACACCCGCTCCATCAGCTGGAAGCGCATCCGCCACAGCACCAGCCACCCGGCGAACGCCGCGACCGGCACCCACAGCAGGTAGCTCACCCGGGAGGCCAGTTGCAGGGCCAACGCCACCCCGCCCAGCTCGGCGGCCAGGGTCAGCACCGTGACCAGGTAGGACGCCGCCAGGTTGAGCAGCGCGACGCGGGGACCCAGCCGTTCGCGGACCAGGTCGAACACCGCCCGTCCGCTGACCGCCGCGATCCGTCCGGCCATCTCCGCGTACGCGCAGATGCCGACCACCCCGAGCAGCAGCACCCAGGCGTGGGCCATGCCGAACCGGGCCCCCGCCTGGCTCGCCGCCACCAGGTCGCCGATGTCGACGAAGCCGCCGATGGCCGACAGCACCCCGAGGGTGGCGGCGAGGAGCTTCCCTCGGGCCGGCCGACGCCGGGACGCGGCTGTGCCACCCGGGAGTGCCCTCACGGGGGGACGGGATCGGCGGCGGTCATCGAGGCGACGATATCGGCGCAGGGAGCACCGTATCCGGCAAACCGGTCAGGCTTCTCGGGTCGTCGGCCCCGATGCTCCGCTGGTCGCCCTGCTCACCCCGCCGGGCCCGGACGTCCCGCTGGTCGCCCGGGGCGGAGTCAGTCCCGGGTGAGGTTCTGCAACCGGACCTGGCCCCGGGAGACCAACCGGCCCTCGGCGTCGGTGATCTCCACCTGCCAGAGCTGTTGGCTGCGTCCCCGGTGCACCGGGGTGCCGACCGCGACCAGCTCACCCTCGCGTACCGCACGCAGGAAGTCCGTCTGGTTGGACACCCCGACCACGCTGCCCCGGTCGCCGAGCCACAGCGTGCCGCCCACACTGCCGACGGTCTCCACCACCGTGCAGTAGACGCCGCCGTGCAGGATGCCGGCCGGCTGGTGCAGCTCCGGCCGGACCTTCCAGCGGATCACCACCCGGTCGCCGCTGGCCTCGTCGAACGTCAGCCCCAGCAGGCCGACCAGACCATCCGTCATCTCCGGGATCTCCACGGCTGTTCCTCCTCGTTGCACCGGCCCGGCCAGCCTAGCCGCGTCGCCGGCCGGCAAACCCGGTACGGCCCCAGGTCGGCAATGGGGGAGAATCGGTGACCGTGACCGACAGCAACCTCCCGCACGGGCGGGACTCCCTGACCGACGACCTGCGGTGGCGCGGCCTGATCCAGGACTCCACCGGCCCCGACGAACTGCGTGCGCTGCTCGACGACGGGGCGGCCACCTTCTATGTGGGCTTCGATCCGACCGCGCCCAGTCTGCACGTCGGCCACCTGATGCAGGTCACCACCGCCCGCCGGCTCCAGCTCGCGGGGCACCGTCCGCTGCTGCTGGTGGGCGGCGCCACCGGCCAGATCGGCGACCCGAAGGAGAGCGCCGAGCGCACCCTCAACCCGCCCGAGGTGGTGGCCGGTTGGGTGCAGCGCATCCGTGACCAGCTCGCGCCCTTCGTGTCGTACACCGGGGAGAACGCGGCGCAACTGGTCAACAACCTGGAGTGGACCGGCGAGATGTCGGTGGTCGAGTTCCTGCGCGACGTCGGCAAGCACTTCCCGGTCAACAAGATGCTGGCCCGCGAGGTGGTACGGGCCCGGCTGGAGACCGGCATCAGCTTCACCGAGTTCAGCTACCAGCTCCTCCAGGCCAACGACTTCTTCGAGCTGCACCGCCGGCACGGCTGCCAGCTCCAGTACGGCGGCTCGGACCAGTGGGGCAACATCACCGCCGGTGTCGACTACGTCCGTCGTCGGGGTGCCGGCCCGGTGCAGGCCTTCACCACCCCGCTGGTCACCCGGTCCGACGGCACGAAGTTCGGCAAGACCGAGGGCGGCGCGGTCTGGCTCGACCCCGAGATGACCAGCCCGTACGCCTTCTACCAGTTCTGGGTCAACGCCGACGACCGGGACGTCACCCGCTACCTGCGGTACTTCAGCTTCCGCACCCGGGCGGAGCTGGAGGCGCTGGAGAAGGAGACGGCGGAACGGCCGGCGGCCCGCAGCGCCCAACGTGCCCTCGCCGAAGAACTCACCACCCTGGTCCACGGCGCGGAGGAGACCCGGCAGGCCGTCGCCGCCAGCCAGGCGCTCTTCGGCCGGGGCTCGCTGGACGACCTGGCCCCGGAGACGCTGCGTGCGGCGCTGAGCGAGGCCGGCCTGGTGCAGCTCACCGGCGAGTTGCCCGACGTGGCCGGGCTGCTGCGCGACTCGGGGCTGGTCGGTGGGCTCAAGGAGGCCCGTCGGGTGATCACCGAGGGCGGCGCGTACGTCAACAACCACCGGGTCACCGACGTCGACGCCACCGTCGACCCGGCGGACCTGTTGCACGGCCGCTACCTGGTGCTGCGTCGGGGCAAGCGCTCCTTCGCGGGGGTCGAGCTGCGCGGCTGACCCCGCCGTCCGACCTCCCGGCGGGATCGCACCCCGCCGGGAGGGACGGGCCGTTCGCGGGAGTGTGACGGGGGACGCATCCGTCGGATTTGACGATCAACTCGGCGGACGCGTAACTTTCTCTCTGCCAGCGCGGAACGGACGAACCAGGGCGAAAGCCCTGAAGGCCGGAGCGTGGTGTGAGGTACCGACTGCGCGGAGTTGTTCGCCGCGGAGTACGGGCCGGGCGGTGCCCGGATCGGCCCAGGGCCGATTTGGTGGGGCGAAGCCGACCGGGTAACGTAGGACGCCGGCAGGGAACCGGGCGAGCGTGCGGGAGACCGCAGCGGCCGGCCTGGCGGAAATCGCGAGGGATTCCGGTGTGAGTCGGGGTGCTTTGTGGTGGGTGGGAAATGTGGTGGAAGTGGTGTGGATCGCTGCAGAGTGGTTTGACACGGCGGATATCACCGAGTAACGTAGTAAAAGTGCCTGGCGCGGAAGCGCGGGGGTGCGGTGAGTGAGATACCCCAGGTCGGGGGTCCTGTTGGTCGGGGCTTTCGGGTGGTGTGTGGTTGTTCTTTGAGAACTCAACAGGGTGCTTGATAAGCCAGTGCCAATGATGATTTATACCCCGCACTGGGCAGACTTTCGGGTTTGTTTGGTGGGGATTCCTTTGGCAACATTTGTTTGTTGCCGGGATGGATTGTTCAACAGGTTTTTGTTGGAGAGTTTGATCCTGGCTCAGGACGAACGCTGGCGGCGTGCTTAACACATGCAAGTCGAGCGGAAAGGCCCTTCGGGGTACTCGAGCGGCGAACGGGTGAGTAACACGTGAGCAACCTGCCCTAGGCTTTGGGATAACCCTCGGAAACGGGGGCTAATACCGAATATTACTTGACCTCGCATGGGGTTGGGTGGAAAGTTTTTCGGCCTGGGATGGGCTCGCGGCCTATCAGCTTGTTGGTGGGGTGATGGCCTACCAAGGCGACGACGGGTAGCCGGCCTGAGAGGGCGACCGGCCACACTGGGACTGAGACACGGCCCAGACTCCTACGGGAGGCAGCAGTGGGGAATATTGCACAATGGGCGGAAGCCTGATGCAGCGACGCCGCGTGAGGGATGACGGCCTTCGGGTTGTAAACCTCTTTCAGCAGGGACGAAGCGTAAGTGACGGTACCTGCAGAAGAAGCACCGGCCAACTACGTGCCAGCAGCCGCGGTAAGACGTAGGGTGCGAGCGTTGTCCGGATTTATTGGGCGTAAAGAGCTCGTAGGCGGCTTGTCGCGTCGACCGTGAAAACTTGGGGCTCAACCCCAAGCCTGCGGTCGATACGGGCAGGCTAGAGTTCGGTAGGGGAGACTGGAATTCCTGGTGTAGCGGTGAAATGCGCAGATATCAGGAGGAACACCGGTGGCGAAGGCGGGTCTCTGGGCCGATACTGACGCTGAGGAGCGAAAGCGTGGGGAGCGAACAGGATTAGATACCCTGGTAGTCCACGCTGTAAACGTTGGGCGCTAGGTGTGGGGGGCCTCTCCGGTTTCCTGTGCCGCAGCTAACGCATTAAGCGCCCCGCCTGGGGAGTACGGCCGCAAGGCTAAAACTCAAAGGAATTGACGGGGGCCCGCACAAGCGGCGGAGCATGCGGATTAATTCGATGCAACGCGAAGAACCTTACCTGGGTTTGACATGGCCGCAAAACTTGCAGAGATGTAAGGTCCTTCGGGGGCGGTCACAGGTGGTGCATGGCTGTCGTCAGCTCGTGTCGTGAGATGTTGGGTTAAGTCCCGCAACGAGCGCAACCCTCGTTCGATGTTGCCAGCGCGTTATGGCGGGGACTCATCGAAGACTGCCGGGGTCAACTCGGAGGAAGGTGGGGATGACGTCAAGTCATCATGCCCCTTATGTCCAGGGCTTCACGCATGCTACAATGGCCGGTACAATGGGTTGCGATACCGTGAGGTGGAGCGAATCCCAAAAAGCCGGTCTCAGTTCGGATCGGGGTCTGCAACTCGACCCCGTGAAGTCGGAGTCGCTAGTAATCGCAGATCAGCAACGCTGCGGTGAATACGTTCCCGGGCCTTGTACACACCGCCCGTCACGTCACGAAAGTCGGCAACACCCGAAGCCGGTGGCCCAACCCTTGTGGAGGGAGCCGTCGAAGGTGGGGCTGGCGATTGGGACGAAGTCGTAACAAGGTAGCCGTACCGGAAGGTGCGGCTGGATCACCTCCTTTCTAAGGAGCACCATCCAGCGAAGGCTGGTATGGAGCCCGCGGTCCGCGTCTGTCGGGTCGGGGTGCTCAGATGGCGGAGACACTGGTTAGTCTTTTCCTGGCAACGGCCATGATGATCTAGTACAGCTGCTCTTTGGGGTGGTGGGAACGGTCGGGTTGGTGCGGCTGGGGGAAGGCGGTGAGCACCCTGTTGGGTCCTGAAGGAACAACCCTGTGGGGTTGTTGTTTCAGAGACTTGCCTGAGGCGTGTGCCTCGGTGGGTTTTCCAGGCACGGCCTGGTCTTGCATACCGGATTCTGTTCCTGCCGTGTGGTGGGGGTGGGGTTGCTGGTGTGGGGTCGAGGGTTGTGGGTTGGTCGTTTGTTGAGAATTGCACAGTGGACGCGAGCATCTTTGTGGTCAAGTTGTCAAGGGCGAACGGTGGATGCCTTGGCACCAGGAGCCGATGAAGGACGTGGGAGGCCGCGATAGGCCTGGGGGAGCTGTCAACCAAGCTGTGATCCCAGGGTGTCCGAATGGGGAAACCTGGCACCAGTCATGTGGTGTCACCTGCACCTGAACACATAGGGTGTATGGGGGGAACGCGGGGAAGTGAAACATCTCAGTACCCGTAGGAAGAGAAAACAATTTAGTGATTCCGTGAGTAGTGGCGAGCGAAAGCGGATTGAGGCTAAACCGGTTGCGTGTGATACCTGTCAGGGGTTGCGTGGTCGGGGTTGTGGGACCCTGCTGAACAAGCTGACACTTGTTCGAGAAGTTATCAAGTTAGTGGCTAGTCGAACAGTCTGGAATGGCTGACCGTAGACGGTGAGAGTCCGGTAGGTGAAAGTTGCTGACCTTCTGTGGGTGTTCCCGAGTAGCGGCGGACCCCTGAAATCTGCCGTGAATCTGCCAGGACCACCTGGTAAGCCTAAATACTTCCTGGTGACCGATAGCGGACGAGTACCGTGAGGGAATGGTGAAAAGTACCCCGGGAGGGGAGTGAAATAGTACCTGAAACCGTTCGCCTACAATCCGTCGGAGCCTTGCGGGGTGACGGCGTGCCTTTTGAAGAATGAGCCTGCGAGTTAGTGGCATGTGGCGAGGTTAACCCGTGTGGGGGAGCCGTAGCGAAAGCGAGTCTGAATAGGGCGTCGTAGTCGCATGTTCTAGACCCGAAGCGGAGTGATCTAGCCATGGGCAGGCTGAAGCGCGGGTAAGACCGCGTGGAGGGCCGAACCCACCAACGTTGAAAAGTTGGGGGATGACCTGTGGTTAGGGGTGAAAGGCCAATCAAACTCCGTGATAGCTGGTTCTCCCCGAAATGCATTTAGGTGCAGCGTCGCGTGTTTCTTGCCGGAGGTAGAGCACTGGATGGTCTAGGGGGCCCACAAGCTTACCGAAATCAGCCAAACTCCGAATGCCGGTAAGTGAGAGCGCGGCAGTGAGACTGCGGGGGATAAGCTTCGTAGTCGAGAGGGAAACAGCCCAGATCACCAGCTAAGGCCCCTAAGCGTGTGCTAAGTGGAAAAGGATGTGGGGTCGCATAGACAACCAGGAGGTTGGCTTAGAAGCAGCCACCCTTTAAAGAGTGCGTAATAGCTCACTGGTCAAGTGGTTCCGCGCCGACAATGTAGCGGGGCTCAAGCACACCGCCGAAGCTGTGGCACTCACATTTTACTTCGCATCTCCTTGATGGGGTGTGCAGGTGTGTGGGTGGGTAGGGGAGCGTCGTGCCGGGGGTGAAGCAGCGGGGTGACCCAGTTGTGGACGCGGCACGAGTGAGAATGCAGGCATGAGTAGCGAAAGAAGGGTGAGAAACCCTTCCGCCGGATGACCAAGGGTTCCAGGGCCAGGCTAATCCGCCCTGGGTGAGTCGGGACCTAAGGCGAGGCCGAGAGGCGTAGTCGATGGACAACGGGTTGATATTCCCGTACCCGCGAAAGAGCGCCCGTGATGAACCTTATTGTGCTAACTGCCCGATCTGTTGGCGGTCTTCGGACCAAGAACGGGGAGCGCAGGAACCTGGTGGGTAGTAGTCAAGCGATGGGGTGACGCAGGAAGGTAGCTGAGCCCGGCCGGTGGTTGTGCCGGGGTAAGCGTGTAGGCCGTGTTGTAGGCAAATCCGCAACACATGGGGCTGAGACGTGATGCCGAGCCGATTCAGGTGAAGTCAGTGATCCTATGCTGCCGAGAAAAGCCTCTAGCGAGTTCTTAGCGGCCCGTACCCCAAACCGACACAGGTGGTCAGGTAGAGAATACCGAGGCGATCGGGCGAACTGTGGTTAAGGAACTCGGCAAATTGCCCCCGTAACTTAGGGAGAAGGGGGGCCGGAGACGTGAAGCCCCATGCGGGTGGAGCGTTGTATGGCCGCAGAGAGCAGGGGGAAGCGACTGTTTACTAAAAACACAGGTCCATGCGAAGAAGTAATTCGATGTATATGGACTGACGCCTGCCCGGTGCTGGAACGTTAAGGGGACCTGTTAGCTCTTCGGGGCGAAGCGGAGAACTTAAGCGCCAGTAAACGGCGGTGGTAACTATAACCATCCTAAGGTAGCGAAATTCCTTGTCGGGTAAGTTCCGACCTGCACGAATGGCGTAACGACTTCCCCACTGTCTCAACCACAGGCCCGGCGAAATTGCATTACGAGTAAAGATGCTCGTTACGCGCGGCAGGACGGAAAGACCCCGGGACCTTTACTATAGCTTGACATTGGTATCTGAATGGGCTTGTGTAGGATAGGTGGGAGCCGGTGAAACCTGTACGCCAGTATAGGTGGAGGCAATCTTGAAATACCACTCTGGTTGATTTGGGTATCTAACTTCGGACCGTTATCCGGTTCAGGGACAGTGTCTGGTGGGTAGTTTAACTGGGGCGGTTGCCTCCTAAAAGGTAACGGAGGCGCCCAAAGGTTCCCTCAGCCTGGTTGGCAATCAGGTGTTGAGTGCAAGTACACAAGGGAGCTTGACTGTGAGACTGACAGGTCGAGCAGGGACGAAAGTCGGGACTAGTGATCCGGCACTTGCGAGTGGAAGCGGTGTCGCTCAACGGATAAAAGGTACCCCGGGGATAACAGGCTGATCTTCCCCAAGAGTCCATATCGACGGGATGGTTTGGCACCTCGATGTCGGCTCGTCGCATCCTGGGGCTGTAGCAGGTCCCAAGGGTTGGGCTGTTCGCCCATTAAAGCGGTACGCGAGCTGGGTTTAGAACGTCGTGAGACAGTTCGGTCCCTATCCGCCGTGCGCGTAGGATACTTGAGAAGGGCTGTCCCTAGTACGAGAGGACCGGGACGGACGAACCTCTGGTGTGCCAGTTGTCCCGCCAGGGGCACGGCTGGTTAGCTACGTTCGGAAGGGATAACCGCTGAAAGCATCTAAGCGGGAAGCCTGCTTCAAGATGAGGTATCCCACCCCACTTTGTGGGGGTAAGGCCCCCAGCTAGACGACTGGGTTGATAGGCCGGAAATGTAAGCCCGGTAACGGGTTCAGTTGACCGGTACTAATAGGCCGAGGACTTGACTACAAAGCTGCTACGCGTCCACTGTGCAACTCTGAACAACCGAACAACCCCCCACACCGTGTGTGGGTGCGTGTGTTGTTTGATATGTTCATAGTGTTACGGCGGTCATGGCGGAGGGGAAACGCCCGGTCACATTCCGAACCCGGAAGCTAAGCCCTCCAGCGCCGATGGTACTGCACTCGGGAGGGTGTGGGAGAGTAGGACACCGCCGGACAACCTTTCCAGTCGAGGGCCGCCCCATCCGGGTCGGCCCTCGACTGCGTCGCGCCGTTGGTGGCGCAATCAGGAAGGATGTACCTGTGAGTTCAGGACCGCAGGGCGGAGATCGTCCGCGCCGATATGAAGACCGCTCCGACCGGCCCCAGGGGCGCGACGCCGGCCCTCGTGGGGATGACCGTCCCCCGTACCGGGGAGACCGCGACGATCGCGGTGCCTCCCGCGGCGGACCTCGGGGCGGCGACCGGCGCGAGGACGGCTTCCGCGCGGGCCCCCGTTCCGGTGACTCTCGGCCCGGCGGTTTCCGTGCCGGTGGGGACTCGCGTGACGGAGGCTTCCGCGGCGGTGACCGTCGTGAAGGTGGTTTCCGGCGCGACGGTGACGCCCCGCGAAGCGGCGGTTTCCGCGGCGGCGACCGTCGCGAGGGCGCCGGTGGCGGTGGTGACCGCCGTGAGGGTGGTTTCCGGTCGGGTCCCCGTGATGGTGATTCCCGTCCGGGTGGTTTCCGCCGCGATGGTGACTCCCGTGAGGGTGGTTTCCGTGGTGGGGATCGTCGTGACGATTCGCGGGGCGGTGACCGTGGTGGTTTCCGGTCCGGCCCGCGTGAAGGTGGCTTCCGCGGTGGTGACTCCCGGCCCGGTGGTTTCCGCCGTGACGGTGACTCCCGCGAGGGCGGCTTCCGCGGTGGTGACCGTCGCGAAGGCGGTTCCGGTGGCGCCGACCGCCGTGAAGGCGGTTTCCGTGGTGGGGATCGTCGCGAGGGGGGTGCCGGGGGTGAGCGTCGTCCCGGTGCTTTCGGCGGTGGCGACCGCCGTGAGGGTGGCTTCCGTGGTGGTGACTCCCGTGAGGGTGGTTTCCGGGGCGGTGAGCGTCGTCCCGGTGGTTTCCAGGGTGGTGACCGCCGTGAGGGTGGTTTCCGTTCCGGTCCCCGTGATGGTGATTCCCGTCCGGGTGGTTTCCGCCGCGATGGTGACTCCCGTGAGGGTGGTTTCCGTGGTGGGGATCGTCGCGACGATTCGCGGGGCGGTGACCGTGGTGGTTTCCGGTCCGGCCCGCGTGAGGGCGGCTTCCGCGGTGGTGACTCCCGCGAGGGTGGCTTCCGCCGGGACAGCGACTCCCGCGACGGCGGTTTCCGTGGTGGCGACCGTCGTCCGGGTGGTGACTCCCGTGAGGGTGGTTTCCGTGGCGGTGACCGCCGTGAGGGTGGTGCCGGGGGTGAGCGTCGTCCCGGTGGTTTCGGCGGTGGCGACCGCCGTGAGGGTGGTTTCCGTTCCGGTCCCCGTGACGGTGATTCCCGTCCGGGTGGTTTCCGCCGCGATGGTGACTCCCGTGAGGGTGGCTTCCGTGGTGGGGACCGTCGTGACGATTCGCGGGGCGGTGACCGTGGTGGTTTCCGGTCCGGCCCGCGTGAAGGTGGCTTCCGCGGTGGTGACTCCCGCGAGGGTGGCTTCCGGGGAGGGGATCGCCGTGAGGGTGCTGTCGGGGGTGAGCGTCGTCCCGGTGGTTTCGGCGGCGGTGACCGCCGTGAGGGTGGCTTCCGTTCCGGTCCCCGTGACGGTGATTCCCGTCCGGGTGGTTTCCGCCGTGACGGTGACTCCCGTGAGGGTGGCTTCCGTGGTGGAGACCGTCGCGACGATTCGCGGGGCGGCGACCGTGGCGGTTTCCGGGGCGGCGACCCGCGCGGTGGCGACCGCCGTGAGGGTGGTTTCCGGGGCGGCGAGCGTGGCGGTTACGACCGACCGCGCCACGACGACCACCGGGGTGACGAGGACCGCCGCAACGAGGGCGGGTTCGGCCCCGACCGGGAACGCCGGGACGAGGCCGACGGCCGGTCGGCCGCGCCGGCGCTTCCGGACGAGATCGTCGCGACCGACCTCGACACGGCCGTTCGGGCGGAGCTCCTCTCGCTGAACAAGCCGGTGGCGGAGACCGTCGCGCGGCACCTGGTCGCCACCGGTCAACTGATCGACGAGGACCCGGCGGAGGCGCTCGCGCACGCGATGGCCGCCCGGCGGCTGGCGTCCCGGATCTCCGCCGTACGTGAGGCGGTCGGCCTGGCCGCCTACCACGCGGGGGAGTGGCAGTCGGCGATCGCCGAGCTGCGCACGTACCACCGGATGACCGGGTTGCAGAGCCACCTGGCCGTGCTCGCGGACTGTGAGCGCGCCCTGGGGCGTCCGGAGCGGGCGATCGACCTGTTCCGGGGGGCCGACAGCGACAAGCTCGACAAGGCCGTCGCGATCGAACTGCTGATCGTTGCCGGCGGGGCCCGGGGTGACCTGGGGCAGAAGGACGCGGCCGTGGCGATGCTCCAGGTTCCGGAGCTGACCACCGACGTCGCCGAGCCGTGGACCGCCCGGCTGCGTTACGCCTACGCCGACGCGCTGCTCGCGGTGGGTCGCCGCGAGGAGGCCCGGGAGTGGTTCTCGCGTGCCGCCGACGTGGACACCGACGGTGAGACCGACGCCCCGGAGCGGCTGCTGGAACTCGACGGCGTCGTGATCGAGGGTGACGACGAGGACGACGAGCCGGTCGAGGAACCGACCGCCGGGGGGGACGGCAGCACGCGGCCGACCGGTGCGGACACCGCACCCCGGCAGACCCCCGACGACCGCGACGACGCGGACGACCGCGACGAGGACGGCTTCGACGACGGGGACGACCGCGACGGGGACGACTTCGACGACGAGGTTCGCGACGGCCACGACGACCGTGACCGCGACGAGGATCGTGAAGGCGACGACGACCGTGGCGGCGAGGATGTCACGCGGAGCCGGCACGACGATGCCGTCGACCGGGACGTCCACGACGGCGATGTCCACGACGGCGATGTCCACGACGGTGACGTCCGCGACGGCGAGCCGGCCGCCCAGGCCGGTGCGGTCGACCTCTCCGCCGGTGCGGCGGGGGACGGCGACCACGAGGCCGACGACGTCTCCGCAGGCGCCGTGGAGACCCGGCGCGACCCCGCCGCGGGTGCGGCCGGTCGCGCGGCCGACGCGACGACCCCGGTCGAGGTCCGGCCGGTGGACGGGCGCGACGCGGAGGCGGACCAGCGATGACCGGGGTCGCCGGGGACCGGCTGATCGACGGGTACGCCCTGGTCGTGTTCGACCTGGACGGAGTGATCTACCTGATCGACCGGCCGATCCCCGGCGCGGTCGAGGCCCTCGGCGCGCTGCGGGCCGAGGGCCGTTCGGTGGCGTTCGCCACGAACAACGCCTCACGACGTTCCAGTGAGGTCGCCGACCTGCTCACGGGCATGGGCGTGCCGGCCGATCCGGCGGAGGTGCTCACCTCGGCCGCTGCCGCCGCCGAACTGCTGCGGGACCGGCTTCCCGCCGGGTCCGCGGTGCTCGTCGTCGGTGCCGAGGCGCTGCGCGCCGAGATCCGCGCCGTCGGGCTCACCCCCGTCGACCGTGCCGACGCCGCACCGGTCGCCGTCGTCCAGGGGTACGGCCCGCAGGTGGGCTGGGCGGACCTGGCCGAGGCGTCGGTGGCGATCCGGGCCGGGGCGAGCTGGGTGGCCACCAACACCGACCGGACGCTGCCGAGCGGACGTGGCCCGTTGCCCGGCAACGGGTCGCTGGTGGCTGCCCTGCGGCACGCCCTGGACCGGGCACCCGACGTGGTGGTCGGCAAACCCGAGCCGGCGCTGTTCGCCACCGCCGCCCGGCGGGCCGGCACCGGTCGGACGCTGGTGGTCGGTGACCGGCTCGACACCGACATCGAGGGCGCCCGCCGGGCCGGGCTGGACAGCCTGCTGGTGCTGACCGGCGTCAGCGACGTACCCGAGCTGCTGGCGGCTGCCGAACAGCGGCGGCCGACCCATGTGGCGGCGGACCTGGCCGGGCTCTTCGACCCGGCAGCGGTGGTCCGGGTTCCCGGTGCCCCGGAGACCGGCGGATGGTCGGTGACGGTGGTGGACGGGGCGGTGGAGTTGCGTGGTGCCGGGCGGCCGCTCGACGCGCTGGCGGCGCTCTGCGCGGTCGCCTGGTCGGCGGGCACCGGTGCGGACGTCCGACCGGCCTCACCGGAGGCGCAGCAGGCGCTGGCCGGCTTCGGACTGGCCACCTGACCAGCACCACTCGGCAACCTAGCCAGCTCGGCACCTGACCAGCTCGGCCAGCTGACAGCGGGGCCCGGGGCGGCACCGACCCGACAGCGGGTGGTGCCGCCCCGGCCTGTCTGTCGGCCCGCCGCAGCGGACCGGTCGTCGCCGGTGTCGCCGCTCAGAGCAGCTTGCGTAGCTTCAGCAGGTCGAACGGGCTGGCCTTGATGGAGATCCGCCGGGCGGCGACCGCCTTGGTGACGTCGAGCTGACCGTGCACCAGGGCGACCAGGTCGTCGCTGCTGGTGACCAGGGCGATCTTCGCCTTGGGGTCGTCGCCGTCGGTGAGGTCGAGCAGTCGACCACCGGTGATCCGGCCGTGGAACGCGGTCTCCAGGTCGGTGATCCGGCAGGCCAGGGTGCGGTCCAGATCGATCTTGCTGGACGCGTCGGCGTGCCGGTCCAGGCGGCTGGCAAGATCCCGCAGTGCCTGTCGGCACTCGTCCACGGTGGCCACATCGTCTCCCTCACACCCGCCACGCCGTTTTCCGGCACCGTACCGCAATGGGCGGCCCGGGGCGCCCGGTAGCGTGAGGGCCGCACACTGCCCCCGCGGAAGGACTCAGTCATGCAGGACGCGTGGCGCGCCTACCTGGAGCTGGCCCTGGGCCTGACGGAAGCGCCCCGGAAGAGGGCTCAGGACGCCGCCCGGCGGTTGGTCGGTACGGGCGGCGCGACCGCCGGGCAGCTTCAGGCGCTCGCCGAGGAACTCCTCGCCACCGGCGCGGCGAACCGGGAGGCGCTGACCAAACTGGTCCGGTTCGAGGTCGACCGGGCGCTCGGCGCGGTGGGGTTGGCCACCGCCGACGAGGTCGCCGAGTTGACCCGCCGGGTGCACGAGCTGGAACGGCAACTCCGTGAGGCGAAGGGCGGACCGGGCGTGCTGCCGGTCGGCGATGCCGCACCGGACACCACCGTCCCGCCGGACACCACCGTCCCGCCGATCGCCGCTGTCCCGCCGCCCGCCGCCGCCGTACCGGACACCGCCGCCCCGACTGCGGTCGCCAGCCCGCCGGCCAGGACGGTGGCCAAGAAGGCGGTGGCGAAGAAAGCCGTGAAGAAGGCGGCGTCGGTGGAACCCTCGACCGGCGTGGACGGCCCCGCCGAGGGCGCCGTGCCGTCCCGACCGGTCAAGAAGGCCGGCCCCGGCCGACGGCACACCGGTGACGCCGAGTGAGCCGCCCGGCCGGGAGTCGGTCGTGACCGGCCCGTTCCGCCCCGGTCCGCCGCCCGCCGGACGCCCTGGTCCGCCGCCCGTCGGCCGGCCCGTTCCGCCGTCCGCCGGTCGCCCGGGTCCGGTGCCCGCCGGCAGCCCCGGTCCGTCGGCGGTCGTCGGGTTCGACGATGATGTCGACGACGTCCGTCATCCCGCCGTCGACGCCGCCGTCCGGGCGATGGCCAACGCCGAGGGCCTGCCCCCGGCCGACCAGATCGCCCAGTACGAGGCGGCGTACCAGACGTTGCGGGAGACCCTCGCCACCATCGATCAGGCCTGACCGGACCGGAGAGAACCACCCCATGGCACGTCGTACCCGGCTCGACGCCGAACTCGTCCGTCGCGGCCTGGCCCGGTCCCGCGAGCAGGCCGGCGCGCTGATCGAGGCCGGCCGGGTCCAGCTGCGCGGGGTGCCCGCGCGCAAGGCCGCCGCGATGGTCGATCCGGCCGATCCGCTGCTGGTCACCGGTGCCGACCCGGCCGACGAGTACGTCTCCCGGGGCGGCCACAAGCTGGCCGGCGCGCTCGCCGCCTTCGGCCCCGCCGGGCTGCGGGTGGCGGGCCGCCGCTGCCTGGACGCCGGGGCGTCGACCGGCGGGTTCACCGACGTGCTGTTGCGGGCGGACGCGGCCGAGGTGGTCGCCGTGGACGTCGGTTACGGGCAGCTCGCCTGGTCACTGCGTACCGACGAACGGGTGCGGGTCCTGGACCGCACCAACGTGCGCACCCTCACCCCGGAGGCGATCGGTGGGGCGGTGGACCTGACCGTGGCCGACCTGTCGTTCATCTCACTGCGCCTGGTGCTGCCCGCGCTGGCCGGTTGCACCCGTACCGACGGTGACCTGGCGCTGATGGTCAAGCCGCAGTTCGAGGTCGGCAAGGAACGGGTCGGCACCGGCGGTGTGGTCCGGGACCCGGCGTTGCGGGCCGAGGCGGTGCTGGACGTGGCGGCGACCGCCGCCGGGCTCGGACTGGGGCTGGCGGACGTGGCGGCCAGCCCGCTACCGGGTCCGAGCGGCAACGTCGAGTTCTTCGTATGGTTACGCCGGGACGCCCCGACGGCCGACGCCGAGCGGGTGCACGCCGTGGTGGCCGCCGGGCCGATCGGCCCCGGGCCGGACCCGGCCTCGGGGAAGGTGGCAGGGTGAGGGTGGTGCGCGGCGTCGGGACGGTGTCCCACGAGGGTGGACGGGAGGCGGGTCCGGTGGACCTCAACGATGGTGGGGCCGCTCGGCTGCCCGACGGGTGGTGGCACCGGTGAGCCGCACCGCGTTGCTGGTGACGCACACCGGGCGGCGCCGGAGCACCGAGCACGCCCGGGCGGTCGCCGCCGACCTGATCGCGGCCGGCTTCGAGGTGCGGGTGGTGGCCGAGGAGGCCGAGGACCTGGACCTGCCCGGGGTGGTGCCGATGGCCGGTCAGCGGGCGGCCGAGGGCGCCGAGATCGTCTTCGCGCTCGGCGGTGACGGCACCTTCCTGCGCGCCGCCGAACTGGCCCGCCCGACGAAGGTGCCGCTGCTCGGCATCAACCTGGGCAAGGTCGGGTTTCTCGCCGAGGCGGAGATCGACGACCTGGACACGGCCGTGCGGGACGTGGTCGGGCGCAACTACACGGTGGACGAACGGCTCACCCTCGACGTCACCGCCGAGTTCGACGGCGGCCCGACCATCGAGTCGTGGGCGCTCAACGAGATCAGCGTGGAAAAGGGCGAGCGGGCCCAGATGCTGGAGCTGCTGGTCGACGTGGACGGTCGGCCGCTGTCCCGCTACGGCTGTGACGGTGTGGTCTGCGCCACCCCCACCGGCTCCACCGCGTACGCGTTCTCCGGGGGCGGGCCGGTGGTGTGGCCCGAGGTGGAGGCGCTGCTGCTGGTGCCGATCAGCGCGCACGCGTTGTTCAGCCGCCCGCTGGTGACCGCGCCGACCTCCACGTTCGTCATCACGGTCGACCCGTTCACCACCCTGGCGGTGCTCTGCTGTGACGGTCGTCGGGTCTACGATCTGCCGCCGGGGGCGACGGTGACGGTGCGTCGGGGCGCGCTGCCGGTGCGGGTCGTGCGGTTGCGGGACCGACCGTTCACCGACCGGCTGGTGGCCAAGTTCGACCTGCCGGTGCAGGGCTGGCGGGGCAGCCGCCGCTGATCCCGTCCCGATCCGCAGGCGGGACCGGGTATGTCCGTCGTCGCCCGAGGGCCGTCCACCAGTGTCACTGCCCCGGCGGCGACGGGGTGGATCATCCCCGGCCCGGATGGTCGGCCGTGCCGGCTGGTCAACTGTCGCAGCACGCGTCTACTGTCGGGTGCTGTGCTGGAAGAGCTGCGGATCACCGGACTGGGCGTCATCGAGGACACCACCCTGCCGCTTGCCGGCGGGATGAACGTCATCACCGGTGAGACCGGTGCCGGCAAGACGATGGTGGTGACCGGCCTCGGCCTGCTGTTCGGCGGTCGGGCCGACGCGGGCCGGGTGCGGGCCGTGCCGGGCCGGGCCACCGTCGAGGGGCGGCTGCGCCTCGCCGGCCGGGTCGCCGACGTGGTGCACGCCCGGATCGTCGACGCCGGCGGCGGACCCGACGACGACGGTTCGCTGCTGATGAGCCGCACGGTCACCGTGGAGGGCCGGTCCCGGGCGCACCTGGGCGGCCGGAGCATGCCGGTGTCGATGCTCGGTGAGGTCGGCGAGCAGGTGGTGGCGGTGCACGGTCAATCCGACCAGCTGCGGTTGCTGCGGCCCACCGAGCAACGGGCCGCGTTGGACCGGTTCGCCGGCCACGGGCACGAGAAGCTGGTCGACGCGCTGCGGGAGGCGTACGGGCGGTGGCGGCAGGTGGTCGACGACCTGGCCGACCGGCGCAGCAACGCCCGGGCCCGGCACCAGGAGGCCGACCTGCTGCGGCTGGGCCTGGATGAGATCACCCGGGTCGATCCGCAGGCCGGCGAGGACGATGAGCTGAAGACCGAGGCGCAGCGGTTGGAGCACGCCGAGGGGCTGCGGACGGCGGCCCAGTTGGCGCACCTGTGCGTGGCCGGTGGGGTGGAGGCGGCCGACGACACCCCGGACGCCACGACGCTGCTCGGCACGGCCCGGCGGACCCTGGAGGCGCAGGCCGGCACCGATCCGGCGCTGGGTGATCTGGCCGGTCGGTTGGAAGAGGCGGCCACCCTGGTGGCGGACGTCTCGGCGGAGCTGTCGACCTATCTGGCGGCGCTGGACGCCGATCCGGCCCGGTTGCAGACGATCTATGAGCGGCGGGCCGCGTTGCGCGCGTTGACCCGCAAGTACGCCGACGACGTCGACGGGGTGATCGCCTGGGCGGAGCGGGCCCGGACCCGGCTGTCCGACCTGGATACCTCCGACGAGGTGCTCGACGAGTTGGACCGGGAGGCGCAGCGCCTCGCCGGTGAGGTGGCCGAGTTGGCCGGGCGGTTGTCGGCTTCCCGGCAGGAGGCGGCGGTCCGGTTCGCCGCGCAGGTCACCGTGGAGTTGGCCGGCTTGGCGATGCCGCACGCCCGGATCGAGGTGGCGGTGCTGCCCCGACCGGCCGGGCGGTCCGAGCCGACGCTGTCGGTCAACGGGGTCGAGTGCGGGGTCGGTCCGGACGGTGCCGACGAGGTGGAGTTGCGGCTGCTGGCCCATCCGGGTGCGCCGTCGCTGCCGTTGCAGCGGGGGGCCTCCGGCGGTGAGTTGTCCCGGGTGATGCTCGCCATCGAGGTGGTGTTCGCCGGCTCCGGTGGGCCGCCCACCCTGGTGTTCGACGAGGTCGACGCCGGGGTCGGTGGGCAGGCGGCGGTGGAGATCGGTCGTCGGCTGGCCCGGTTGGCGCGCAGTCACCAGGTGCTGGTGGTGACCCACCTGCCGCAGGTGGCCGCGTTCGCCGATCGGCACCTGGTGGTGGCGAAGGACACCGGGGGTGCGGTGACCACCAGTGGGGTGCGGGTGGTGGAGGACACCGAGCGGGCCCGGGAGTTGGCCCGGATGCTGGCGGGTTTGCCGGATTCGGATCTGGGTATCGCCCATGCCGAGGAGCTGCTGGCCGTCGCGGCCAAGGAAAGACGACCCTGACCGCAACGATTGTGAGCGGAGGCACACCGCCCTGTGCTCCGGTGTGCTTCCCTGGGTAGGCGGCCCTGCTCAGGCATGTCGCAACGGAAATGCCTGCCTCCCATGCCAGGATGGTCACGATGCGTCTACCCACGTTGCGCCGGACCCGGAACGCGGAACCGGACTCAGTTCTCGGCACCGCACGTCTGGACCGCCGTACCAAACGGCTGGTCGGCCGGCTCCGCCCCGGTGACATCGCGGTGATCGACCATGTCGACCTGGACCGGGTGGCGGCCGATTCGCTGGTCGCGGTCGGGGTCGCGGCGGTCCTCAACGCCAAGCCGTCGGTCTCCGGCCGGTATCCGAACCTCGGCCCCGAGGTGCTGATCGGCGCGGGCATCCTGCTCCTGGACGACCTCGGTGAGGGGGTCTTCGAGCGGCTCCGGGAGGGCGACACCGTCCGGATCGAGGGCAACACCGTCTTCGTCGGCGACGATCCGGTCGCGCACGGTGACCTCCAGGACGCCGAGACGGTCGCCAAGGCGATGTCCGACGCCCGGGAGGGTCTGTCGGTGCAGCTGGAGGCGTTCGCCGCCAACACCATGGACTACCTGCGCCAGGAACGGGACCTGCTGCTCGACGGGGTGGGCGTACCCGAGATCCAGACCGCGGTGCAGGGTCGGCACTGCCTGATCGTGGTGCGGGGGTACGACTACAAGGCCGACCTGGACGTGTTGCGCCCCTACATCCGGGAGTTCAAGCCGGTGCTGATCGGCGTGGACGGCGGCGCGGACGCACTGGTCGAGGCGGGTTACACCCCCGACATGATCATCGGGGACATGGACTCGGTCACCGACGACGTGCTGCGCTGCGGTGCCGAGGTGATCGTGCATGCCTACCCGGACGGCCGGGCGCCCGGCCTGGCCCGGGTCAACGGGCTCGGGGTGCCGGCGATCACCTTCCCGGCCGCCGCCACCAGCGAGGACCTGGCCATGCTGCTGGCCGACGAGAAGGGTGCCTCGCTGCTGGTCGCGGTGGGCACCCACGCCACGCTTGTCGAGTTCCTGGACAAGGGGCGGGGCGGGATGGCCTCCACCTTCCTCACCCGGCTCAAGGTCGGCGGCAAGCTGGTCGACGCCAAGGGCGTGAGCCGGCTCTACCGGCAGAGCATCTCCGGCTCGTCCCTGCTGCTCCTGGTCCTCTCGGCGATCGCCGCGATGGCCTCCGCCGTGGCGGTCTCCACCGTCGGCAAGGCGTATTTGGGCGTGGTCTCCGAATGGTGGGACAATCTCGTGTTCCAGCTCGGCCAGCTCTTCTAGCTCCCGACCGATCAAGAGGCTGCAAGCGTGATCAACTTCCGGTACCACGTGGTGTCCCTGACCGCGGTCTTCCTGGCGTTGGCGATCGGCCTGGTGGTCGGCACGGCCGCCCTCAACGGCCCGGTGGCCGACTCCCTCAAGGAGACCGTCAACTCGCTGCGCAAGGACAACCAGCAGATGCGCCAGTCGGTCAACAGCCTCCAGAAGGAGCTGGACCTCGAGGAGGACTTCGCCGCCGAGATGGCGCAGCTCTACCTCCCCGGCAAGCTCACCGGCAAGCGCGTGATGGTGCTCAGCCTGCCCACCGGCCGGGAGCACACCGAGGGCGTGCTGAAGATGCTCCAGACCGCCGGGGCCACCGTGACCGGCCGGGTCGACGTGCAGGACAAGTTCATCAACCCGGACAACAACACCAACCTGATGGAGCTGGCCGTCACCGCCGCCCGGCCCACCGCGCCCGCCTCGGCGCTGCCCGGCAACGGCAACGGCGTGGAGACCTCCAGCGCCCTGCTGGCCAGCGTCCTGCTCGACCGCCCGCAGGGCACCCCGGTGGTCACCGAGGCCGACCGGCGGGCGGTGCTGGCCGCGTACGCCAACGCCGGGTACCTCACCAGCGAGGAGAAGGTCACCGGGCCGGCCGAGGCCGTGGTGGTGGTCAGCGGGCAGCCCTACGTCGACAAGGACTCCGCCAAGAAGGACGAGTCGGTGGTGAAGGTCGCCGAGCAGTTCGACCGCACCGGCGCGATCGTCGTCGGCGGCAACGGCTCCGCCGGGGGCAACCTGGTGGCCGTCGTCCGCGGCGACCCGGTGCTCGCCCAGACCATCTCCACCGTCGACAACGCCAACACCGTGCAGGGGCAGCTGGTCACCAGCCTGGCCCTGGTCCAACAACTCTCCGAGAAGCGGACCGGTCAGTACGGCGTCGGCGACAACGCCACGTTGGTGCCTAGACTGCCCCAGTGAGCGAACCACGTACCCCGGTGACCGGTTACCACCCGCCCGCACTGTCCGGCGGTGCCGCGTGAGCGGGCTCGGGCGGCTGCTCGCCGCCGCCGCCGGAGCCGCCGCCACCCGGTACGCGCTGCGGGAGGCCCGTACCTCCCCGGTGGGGCCGGCGTTGGAGCGGACCAACTTCCGGGGCCGTACCGTCAGCCTCGCGGCCGGGCCGGCGCTCGCCGTCGGGGCGTCCGGTGCGGGGGCGCTCGGCGCGGCCAGCGTCCCGGCCGGGGCGGCGGTGCTCGTCGCCGGCCTCGGTTCCGGCGCGGTCGGCCTCTACGACGACGTGGTGGGCGCCCGGCCGGAGCAGAAGGCCGCCAAGGGCTTCGCCGGTCACCTCGCCGCGCTGCGCGCCGGCCGGGTCACCGCCGGCCTGGTCAAGGTCGCCGGGGTGGGCGCGGCCGGGCTGGCCGCCGCCGCGCTGCTCGCCGCCGATCCCACGGTCGCCGCGCACCCCGCCGGCAGCGGCACCGCACCCTCGGCCGCACCGTCGACGTGCTGCTCGGCGCGGGTGTGATCGCCGGCACCGCCAACCTGCTCAACCTGCTCGACCTGCGCCCCGGCCGGGCGCTGAAGTCGGGCGTGCTGCTCGGCGTCCCGCTGGCCGGTGGCCCGCACGCGGGCATCGCCGCCGGTGCGGTCGGCGCCGCCGGTGGGCTGCTCGACGAGGACCTGGGCGAGCGGGTCATGATCGGCGACAGCGGGGCCAACGCGCTCGGCGCGCTGCTCGGGGTGGCACTGGCCGCCCGGACCGGGCCGCTCGGCCGGGCCGGTCTGCTCGCGGTCCTCGCCGGCCTCACCGCGGCCAGTGAGAAGGTCAGCTTCACGGCGGTCATCCAGCGCACCCCGGTGCTGCGGGAACTCGACGCGCTGGGCCGGCGATCCGACTGACGTGACCAGACCGGCACCCCTCGCCGGCGCCGGTCGGGTGGCCGGCGCCGCCGCCCTCATCGCCGTGCTCACCGTGGTCGCCCGGCTCGCCGGGTTCGGCCGGACCGCCGTGTTCACCTGGGTCGTCGAGACCAGCGACCTCGGTGGCATGTACGTGCTCGCCAACACCGTCCCGAACATCATCTTCGAGATCGTCGCCGGTGGGGCGCTGGCCAGTCTCGTCGTACCGCTGCTGGCCGGGCCGGTCGCGGCCGGTGACCGGCGGGCGGTGGCCGCCACCACCGGCGCGCTGCTGACCTGGACGGTGACCCTGCTGGTGCCGCTCGCGGCGCTGGTGGCGCTGTTCGCCGACCCGGTCGTGGCGGTCATCTCCGACGGGCGGTCACCGGCCGAACTGGCCGCCGGGGCACGGATGCTGCGGGTGTTCGCCCCGCAACTGCCCCTCTACGGCATCGGGATCGTGCTGACCGGGGTGCTCCAGGCGCACCGCCGGTTCGCCTGGCCGGTCGTCGCACCGCTGCTGTCCAGCCTCACCGTCGTGCTGGCCTACCTCGTCTTCGGGGTCACCCAGGGGCGGGACGCGAGCATCGCCCAGGTGAGCCGGGCCGGGGAGCTGATCCTCTCCGGCGGCACCACCCTCGGCGTGGTGGTGCTGTCGCTGTCGCTGCTGATCCCGCTGCGCCGGCTCGGGCTGGCCTGGCGACCCGGCTACGCCTTCCCCGCCGACGCCCGGGCCCGGGTCGGCGGGCTCGCCGTCGCCGGGGCGGTCACCGTCACCGCCCAACAACTCGCCCTGGTGGTCATCCTCAACCGGATCTCCGGTGGCCCGACCGAAGCCCCGCAGGTCTACAACCTCGCCCAGACCATGTACCTGCTGCCCTGGGCGGTGCTCGCGGTGCCGCTGGCGGTCGCCGCGTACCCGGGGCTGTCGGCCGCCGCCGCGACCGGCGACGAGGACGGCTACCGCACGACGGTCGCCGCGACCACCCGGGGGGTGCTGCTGTGCAGCTTCCTCGGCGCGGCGGCCCTGATCGGCACCGCCGAACCGGTCGGCCGGTTCTTCCCGCTCGGCGCGGAGCCGACCGCCGCCGCGATCGCCGGTTTCGCCCCCGGGCTGGTCGGCTACGGGCTCTTCGCGGTGCTGTCGCGGGCCCTCTACGCCCGGGGGGCCACCCGGGTGGCCACCGCCGCCATCACCACCGGCTGGCTGGTGGTGCCGCTGGTCGCCGTACCGCTGGCGGCGCTGCTGCCGCGCGCCGACCGGGTGCCGGCCGTCACCCTGGCCAACTCCGTCGGCATGCTGGTCCTCGGGGTGCTGCTGGTCGGCGCGGTGCTCCGCTCCGCCGGTCGGGCCGCCCTCGCCGGCGCCGGCCGGGCCGCCACCGCCGGTCTGCTGGCCGCGCTGCTCGCCGCCCCGGCCGGTGTCCTCACCGCCCGCCTGCTCGCCGACGGCGGCACCCCGACGACAACGGGAGCACTCGTGCAGGGCATGCTGTCCGGGGCCGTGGTCGGCGTGCTGTTCCTCGCCGTGGCCTGGTTGGTGGACCGGCGGGACGTCGGGCCGCTGCTCACCGGCGTACGTCGTCGGCTGGGTGGCCGGCGACCGACGGGTGACCCGCAGGACGGCGTTGCCCGCGACGCCGGTGACGGGAAGGAGACCCTCTCCCCATGACCGACGCGACGCCCGCCCCCGATCCCGGGGGCACGGTGGTGCTGCTGCTCGCCTCCAGCACCGGCGGGGTGGGTCAACACGTCCGGTCGGTGGCCCGGGGGCTCGTCGAGGCCGGCCAGCCGGTGCTGGTCTGCGGCCCGGCCGCCACCGGCGAACAGTTCGACTTCGCCGCCACCGGAGCCCGGTTCACCCCGGTGGAGATCTCGGCCAACCCGACCCCCGCCGACGCCCGGGCGGTCACCGCGCTGCGTCGGGCGCTGGCCGGCGCGGACGTCCGGGTGGTGCACGCCCACGGGCTGCGCGCCGGGCTGGTCGCGGCGCTCGCCCGGCCGGCCGCGCCGCTCGTGGTCACCTGGCACAACGCGGTACTCGCCGGTGGGCTGCGCGGGCGGCTGTCCCGGCTCGCCGAACGGGTGGTCGCGCGGTCCGCCCGGGTCGCCCTGGGGGCCTCCGCGGACCTGGTGGACCGGGCCGCCGCGTTAGGTGCCGCCGACGCCCGGCTCGCCCCCGTCGCCGCCCCGGCCCTGCCCGCCCCGCGTCGCCGCCGGGCCGCCGTCCGCGCCGAGTTCGGCGTCGCCGCCGGGCAACCGCTGGTGCTCTCCGTCGGCCGGCTGCATTCGCAGAAGCGCTACGACGTGCTGGTCGACGCCGCCGCCCGGTGGCGTACCCGCACCCCGCCGCCCGTGGTGGTGATCGCCGGCAGTGGCCCGGCGTACCTGCCGCTGGCCGCCCGGATCTCCGCGACCCGGGCCCCGGTGACCCTGCTCGGGCACCGCACCGACGTGGCGGACCTGCTCGCCGGCGCCGACCTGGCGGTGGTGACCAGCGACTGGGAGGCCCGGCAGTTGTTCGCCCAGGAGGCGCTGCGGGCCGGCGTGCCGCTGGTGGCGACCGCCGTCGGCGGGCTGCCCGAGCTGGTCGGCGACGGCGCGCTGCTGGTCCCGGCCGGCGACGTCGACGCGGTCGACGCGGCCGTCGGGTCGCTGCTGGACGACCCCGACCTGCGGGCCGACCTGGCCGCCCGGGGCGTCACCCGGGCCGCCGGCTGGCCCACCGAGGCCGACACCGTCGCCGCGCTGCGGGCTCTCTACACCGAGCTGGACGCCGACCCCGCCGGCCCGGCAGGCCGCACCGGGGCGGCCGTCCCCGGCACCGACACCCCCTCGACGGGACGCGCCTGATGCTGCGCCGATTCACCCCGGTCCTGCTCACCCTGATCGTGGTGGCGCTCGGCGTCACCGCGTTGGCCGCCCGCCCCGACACCAGTGCGCCCCGGCGTACCGCCGACTACGTGGTCCTCGCCGGGGTGGCCGGGCTGCGCTGGTCCGACGTCGACCCGCAGACCACCCCGACCCTGTGGCGGATGGCCCAGCAGGGTTCCATCGGCTCGCTGTCCACCCGCTCCGCGCACCGCCCCACCTGCCCGGTGGACGGGTGGCTCACCCTCGGCGCGGGCAGCTACGCCGGCTGGAACGGCAGCCGCCAGCCGGGCGGCTGCCCACCTGCCGGGGTGACCGTCGAGCAGCCCGACGGGATCGGCGCCAACCTGCCCGACCAGGAGGGTGTGGTCGCCTACAACGCCGACCGGCAGCCCTGGGGCACGGTGCCCGGTTCGCTGTCGGAGTCGGTGCGCTGCTCGGTGGCGGTCGGCCCGGGTGCCGCCGTCGCCGCCGCCCGTCCCTTCGGCCGCGTCGACCGGTACGCCCCGGCGCTGCCGGCCGACCCGGCGGGGCTGCTCGGCTCCTGCGTGCTGAGCATCGTCGACCTGGGCGCGGTCAGCGGCACCGACCCGGCGGACCGGCGGGCGGACGCCCGGCGTGCCGACGAGGCGCTGGCGAAGGTGCTCGCCGCCCGGCCGCAACGGTCGCTGGTGCTGGTCGCCGGGGTGTCCGACACCGAGTCGCCGGCCCGGCTGCACGTCGTCGTCGCCGACGGTCCGGGCTGGGAACACGGCTGGCTCACCTCCGCCAGCACCGGTCGGGAGGGCTACCTGCAACTGGTCGACCTGGCGCCGACCGCGTTGATCGCGCTGGGCCGGCCGATGCCGGAGCGGCTCTTCCTCGGTCGGCCCGCGGTGAAGGTCGACGGTCGCCCCGACGACCTGGCCACCGCGATCAGTGCGCCGGCCGACGCCGACCGGGAGGCCGCCGCCCAGCGGTCCGTGGCCGGCTGGTTCTTCGCGCTGCTCGCCGCCGCGCAGGTCGTGCTGGCCATCGCGGTGCTGCCGCTGCTGCGCCGGGCCCGCCGGCTGGCCGGACCGCACAGTCCGCCGCCGGTGTCCCGCCGGATCGTGGCGACCGTGGAGTTGCTGCTGGTCGCCGTCGCCCTGGCGGTGCCCGCCGCGCTGCTCGCCGACGCGGTGCCGTGGTGGCGGGGCGAGCACGCCGGTGCGTACTTCGCCCTGGTGACGGTCGCGCTGATCGTCGGCGGCACCGCCCTGGTCCGGTTCGCCCCCGGCCACGACCGCACCCTCGGCCCGCTCGGCGCGGTCGCCGGCCTGGCCACCCTGGTGGTCGGCGCGGACGTGCTCAGTGGTGCCCGGTTGCAGCTCAACGGGGTGGTCGGCTACTCCGCGCTGGAGGGTGGCCGGTTCTCCGGCCTCGGCACGGTGGGGCTGGGGGTGTTTCTCGCCGGTTCGCTGCTCAGCGCCGGTTGGCTCGCCCAGCGGGTCCGCCGGCAGTGGCGGCCGATGGTGGTCGTCGCGGTGGGCGGGCTGGCCGTGGTGGTGATCGGCAGCCCCTACCTGGGCGCGGACTCGATCGGCGCGATCGCGTTGACCGCCGGGGTGGCGGTGGCCGCCGCGATCAGCACCGGCGGCTGGCTGACCATCAGCCGGCTGGTCTGGGCCACCATGGCCGGGTTGGCGCTGACCATCGGCTTCGCGGTGGTGGACCTGCGCCGGCCGGTGGAGGAGCGGGGGGCGTTGGGCCGGTTCCTGACCGCCCTGGGCGAGGGCACCGGCGGGCTGACCGTGCACCGGTCCAGCACGGCGAACTTCCAGACGCTGGTGAACAGCCCGCTGACGGTGCTGGCGGTGGTCGGCCTGTTGCTGGTCTGGTTCGCGTTGCTCCAGCCGTGGGGTGGGCTGATGCGGTTGTTCGGCATCTACCCGGCGATCCGGGCGGCGCTGGCCGGCACGGCCCTGGCGGCGGTCATCGCCGGGCTGTTGGGTGGTGCCGCGCTGGACGTGGCCGGGGCGGCCGCGGCGCTGGTGGTGCCGATGGCGGCGCTGGCCTCGCTGCGGGTGCTCGACCACTCCACCGACCGCACCCTGCCCGGCACGGGCAATCCCCGCCCGGGTGGCCTGGATGGTCCGCCCGGCGGTGCCCCGCCCGACGACGCCCCCGACGGGGGACGGCCCGACGACGGTGGGGAAGCCCGCGCGGTGGACGGGGACGCCCCGACCACGGGGGCGGGGGAGCCGTCCGACGGCCCCCGGGTGGGCGGCCCGGACGAGGGCGGTGCCGACGGTACGGACGACGCCGGGGCCCGGCCGGCGGGGCGGGACGCGGCGAAGGTGCCCGCGGCGCGTACCCCCGGGGCGGTGGAGTCGGCCCGGTCCGGGGCGGTGGCCGGCCGGTCCGACGCCGGGGCGCGATAGCCCGAGGTCGGGTGCGACGCCAGGTGGCCCCGGAGGAGGTGTTACCGTGGAATCCCGTGGATCGCGTGATCACTTTGCTGATCGGCACGGCGGTTCGCACGACCGCTACGGACGACACGGGAGCAGGCCTTGGCCCCTTCAGCACGGACGACCCGGCACATCTTCGTCACCGGGGGCGTCGCCTCCTCGCTCGGCAAGGGCCTCACCGCCTCCAGCCTCGGCAATCTGCTCACCGCGCGCGGGCTGCGGGTGGTGATGCAGAAGCTCGACCCCTACCTCAACGTCGACCCGGGGACAATGAACCCGTTCCAGCACGGTGAGGTCTTCATCACCGAGGACGGCGCGGAGACCGACCTCGACGTCGGGCACTACGAGCGTTTCCTCGACCGGGACCTCTCCGGCAAGGCCAACGTCACCACCGGCCAGATCTACTCGGACGTGATCGCCAAGGAGCGGCGCGGCGAATACCTGGGCGACACCGTCCAGGTCATCCCGCACATCACCAACGAGATCAAGGCCCGGATCCTCGGCATGGCCGATCCGGACGGCGACGGCCAGATCCCGGACGTGGTGATCACCGAGGTCGGTGGCACCGTCGGCGACATCGAGTCGTTGCCGTTCCTGGAGGCGATCCGTCAGGTCCGGCACGACCTGGGCCGGGACAACTGCTTCTATCTGCACGTCTCGCTGGTGCCCTACCTGGCCCCGTCGGGAGAGCTGAAGACCAAGCCGACCCAGCACTCGGTGGCGCAGCTGCGCAACATCGGCATCCAGCCCGACGCCATCGTGCTGCGCTGCGACCGGGAGATCCCGGAGAAGCTGAAGGAGAAGCTGTCCCTCTACTGCGATGTGGACCGGGAGGCGGTCGTCGCCGCCCCGGACGCCCCGAGCATCTACGACATCCCCAAGGTGCTGCACCGCGAGGGGCTCGACGCGTACGTGGTGCGCCGGCTCGGGCTGTCCTTCCGCGACGTCGACTGGACCAGGTGGGACGACCTGCTGGAGCGGGTGCACCAGCCGCACCACACGGTCACCGTGGCGGTGGTCGGCAAGTACGTCGACCTGCCCGACGCCTACCTGTCGGTCAGTGAGGCGATCCGGGCCGCCGGTTTCGGCCACCGGGCCCGGGTGCAGCTGCGCTGGGTGCCCAGCGACGACTGCGTCACCCCGGCCGGCGCGGCGTCGGCGCTGTCCGGCGTGGACGGGATCGTCATTCCCGGCGGGTTCGGCGTACGCGGCATCGAAGGCAAGATCGGCACCGCCCGGTACGCCCGGGAGAACGGGGTGCCGCTGCTCGGGCTCTGTCTCGGCCTGCAGTGCATGACCATCGAGGTGGCCCGCCACCTGGCCGGCCTCGACGCGGCGAACTCCCTCGAGTTCGACGAGGAGGCCACGCACCCGGTCATCGCCACCATGGCCGACCAGGAGGACATCGTCGCCGGTCGGGGTGACCTCGGCGGCACGATGCGGCTCGGGGCGTACCCGGCGACGCTGGCCGAGGGGTCGATCGTGGCCGAGGCGTACGGCAGCACCGAGATCAGCGAGCGGCACCGGCACCGCTACGAGGTCAACAACGCCTACCGGGACCAGCTCACCCGGGCCGGCCTGCACATCTCCGGCACCTCCCCGGACGGCCGGCTGGTCGAGTTCGTCGAGCTGGACCGGGGTCTGCACCCGTTCTTCGTGGCCACCCAGGCGCACCCGGAGCTGAAGAGCCGCCCGACCCGCCCGCACCCGCTGTTCGCCGGATTCGTCAAGGCGGCCGTGGCGTACTCGCAGGCCGACCAGCTGCCGGTGGACCTCGACCCGGGGGCCGGGGCGGCCAAGAACGAGACGCCCACGAGCGAGGCGTCGAAGAAGGGGGCGCCGACGCCGAAGAACGCGGCCCGCAACGGCGCGTCGGCGACGGCGTCGTCCGCGTCGTGAGCGCCGCCGAGCACCGTTACGAGCTGCGCTCCCGGGTCGAGCGGTACGCCGGGCGGATCTTCACCGTGGTCACCGACGAGGTGAGCATGCCCGGCGGGGGCACCGCCACCCGCGACTACGCCCGGCACGTCGGCGCGGTCGCCGTGGTCGCCCTCGACGACGCCGGTCAGGTGGTGCTGGTGCGGCAGTACCGGCAGCCGGTCGGGCGGCACCTGTGGGAGCTGCCCGCCGGGCTGATGGACGTCGACGGCGAGGACCTGCCGGTGGCCGCCGCCCGGGAGTTGGCCGAGGAGGCCGACCTGACCGCCGGCCGGTGGGACCTGCTGGTCGACGTGCACACCTCGCCGGGGTTCTCCGACGAGGTGGTCCGGGTGTTCCTGGCCCGGGAGTTGGCCGAGGTGCCCGTCGGGCAGCGGCACGAGCGGCACGACGAGGAGGCTGACCTGCAGATCGTCCGGATCGACCTGGACGAGGCGGTCGGCATGGTGCTGGCCGGGGAGGTCACCAACGGTCCGTGCGTGGCCGGCCTGCTGGCCGCCGCCCGGGCCCGCGACGCCGGCTGGTCGGCGCTGCGCCGGGCCGACACCCCCCTGCACCGCTGATCCGGTACGCCGACAGGGGCCGCCGCGGTACGCCGCGCGGCCCTGCGCCGTCCCCGCAGCCGGCCAGCAGGCGGCGGTGCCGGCGGGCTGGCGCGGTGCCGGCCGGCGGGCGTGCACCCCCGCACGGCGCGGTGCCGGCCGGTGCCTGCACCCCCGCCGGCGCGGTGCGTCACGCCGTCGGGACACGATGCGCCCGCGGGCGTTCCCGTCCGGCGGGTGGCGGCGTCCGGTGCGACCATGGGGAGATACGCCGAACGGCAGGCCGGCGCGGTATGCCTGACACATCGTCAGGCGCGACGGACACCGGTTGTCACTGTGCCGCCCGTCGGAGCAGGACAGCCCGCCTAGACTGCCGCCGGCGGGACCGGTGGACCGCGTCGGCAACGGAGCCGGCGGGGCACCGCGCAGTCCGGGGTGCGGCACCCCGGAGAAGGGTGTCTGCATCGTGAAGGTCGGAATCCCACGCGAGGTCAAGAACCACGAGTACCGCGTGGCGATCACGCCGGCGGGCGTCAACGAGTTCGTCCGCCACGGTCACCAGGTCTTCGTCGAGGCCGGCGCCGGCATCGGGTCCAGCCTCACCGACGACGAGTTCGTCGCCGCCGGGGCCACCATCCTCGACACCGCCGACGAGGTGTGGGACACCGCCGAGCTGGTGCTCAAGGTCAAGGAACCGATCGCCGAGGAGCACCACCGGATGCGCGCCGGGCAGGTGCTCTTCACCTACCTGCACCTGGCCGCCTCCAAGGAGTGCACCGACGCGCTGGTCGACCGGAACGTCACCGGCATCGCGTACGAGACCGTGGAGCTGCCCGACCGGTCGCTGCCGCTGCTCGCCCCGATGTCCGAGGTGGCCGGCCGGCTCGCCCCGCAGGTCGGCGCGTACCACCTGCAACGGCAGGGGGGTGGCCGGGGCATCCTGATGGGTGGCGTCTCCGGGGTGTACGCGGCGAAGACCGTGGTCATCGGCGCGGGCGTGTCCGGGATGAACGCCGCCGCCATCGCGCTGGGCCTGCAGGCCGAGGTGCTCCTGCTGGACATGAACGTGGCCCGGTTGCGGCAGGCCGACGCCATCTACCGGGGCCACCTGCAGACGGTCGCGTCCAACGCGTACGAGATCGAGCGGGCGGTGCTCGACGCGGACCTGGTCATCGGCGCGGTCCTCGTCCCGGGCGCGAAGGCCCCGACGCTGATCTCCAACGAGCTGGTGTCCCGGATGAAGCCGGGCAGTGTGCTGGTGGACATCTCCATCGACCAGGGTGGCTGCTTCGAGGACTCCCGCCCCACCACGCACGCCGAGCCGACCTACCAGGTGCACGACTCGATCTTCTACTGCGTGGCGAACATGCCCGGCGCGGTGCCGCACACCAGCACCTACGCGCTGACCAACGTCACCCTGCCGTACGCCCTGGAGCTGGCCAACCAGGGCTGGCGTGACGCGCTGCGCCGCGATCCCGCCCTGGCGCTGGGACTGAACACCCACGACGGTCGGGTGGTCTACGGCCCGGTCGCCGAGGCGCACGGCATGGCCACCCTCCCGCTGGCCGAGGTGCTGGCCTGACCGGTCAGCCGCCCGGCGCGGCACCGGAGCAGGTGCGCGCCGCCGGACCCGGGCCGGCATCCGGCGGGGTGCCCGGCAGCGCAGGCGACGGGGTCGGCGCGGGCGGGGAACCCGCGCCGGCCCTGCGCCGTGTGGTGCGCGGCTATCTCGACCACCTCACCGTCGAGCGGGGGCTGTCGGCGAACACCCTCACCTCGTACCGTCGGGATCTGGAACGGTATCTGGGCACCCTGGCCGCCGCCGGGGTGACCGACCTGGCGGCGGTCGGCACCGGGCAGGTCGAGGCGCACCTGGCCCGGCTGCGCGCCGGCGACGACGACCACCCGCCGCTGGCGGTGACCTCGGCCGCGCGGGCCGCCTCCGCCGTGCGCGGGCTGCACCGGTTCGCCGTCCGGGAGGGGCTGTCCGGTGCGGACCCCAGCCGGGACGTCCGCCCGCCGGTCGCGGCCCGCCGGTTGCCCCGGGCGTTGCCGGTCGACGACGTGACCCGGCTGCTGGAGACCGCCGGCCCGGTCACCGCCACCGGCGACGGGACGGCGCTGGCGCTGCGCGACCGGGCGCTGCTGGAGTTCCTCTACGGCACCGGCGCGCGGATCTCCGAGGCGGTCGGCGCCGCCATCGACGACCTGGACGTCGACGAGGGCACCGCCCTGCTGCGCGGCAAGGGCGGCCGGACCCGCCTGGTGCCGATCGGTGGGTACGCCGTCGAGGCGCTGCGGGCCTTCCTGGTGCGGGCCCGGCCGGGCCTGGTCGCCGCCGGCCGGGGCACCCCGACGGTGTTCGTCAACGCCCGGGGCGGGCCGTTGACCCGGCAGGGCGCGTGGACCGTGCTGCGGCGGGCCGCGCGGCGGGCGGGGCTGCCGGTGGCCGGGCCGCACGCGGTCTCCCCGCACACCCTGCGCCACTCGTACGCCACCCACCTGCTCGACGGCGGCGCGGACGTGCGGGTGGTGCAGGAACTGCTCGGCCACGCCTCGGTCACCACCACCCAGGTGTACACGTTGGTCACCGTGGAACGACTGCGCGAGGTGTACGCCACCACGCACCCCCGGGCCCGGGACGCGAACCCGCCGTCGGGCCGCTGACCGGCCGGTACGCCCGACACGCCGGACCGGTGCCGAACGCGCTGGTCGTCGGTGGCGTAGAGTCGGCATCGGCGCGGACCTCCTGGAACGACAACCGGGGTGCGCAGCGGCGCCGCGAAGGACGTCGGACAGCTCCGATGCCGGGTGGTCGTCGGGAGGGGGCAGCGAGGACATGGCTGGCAACGGTGATCGTGCCGACGCCTGGACGTCGGAGCTCCGTGAGCAGCAGGCGTCGCTCGGCGCCGACCTGGGCCCGGCCGACCCGGCCGCCTACACGATGCGCAAGCCGATCCCCGAGCCGATGCCCACCGACCGGCACGGGCCGGCCCGGATCATCGCGATGGCCAACCAGAAGGGTGGCGTGGGTAAGACCACCACCACCATCAACCTGGGCGCGGCGCTGGCCGAGTACGGCCGCAAGGTCCTGCTGGTCGACTTCGATCCGCAGGGCGCGCTGTCGGTGGGGCTGGGGGTCAACCCGCACAACCTCGACCTGTCGGTCTACAACCTGCTGATGCAGGACGACGTGATGGCCGAGGACGTCCTGATCAAGACGGACGTGGCCGGCCTGCACATCCTGCCCGCCAACATCGACCTCTCGGCCGCCGAGATACAGCTGGTCAACGAGGTCGCCCGGGAGATGGCCCTGGCCCGGGTGCTGCGCAACGTGCGCAAGGAGTACGACTACATCCTGATCGACTGCCAGCCCTCGCTGGGCCTGCTGGCGATCAACGCGTTGACCGTCGCGCACGGGGTGCTCATCCCGCTCGAATGCGAGTTCTTCAGCCTGCGGGGGGTGGCGCTGCTGCTGGACACCATCGACAAGGTCCGCGAGCGGCTCAACTTCGACCTGGAACTCGAAGGCATCCTCGCGACCATGTACGACAGCCGCACCACCCACTGCCGGCAGGTGCTCCAGCGGGTGGTCGAGGCGTTCGGCGACAAGGTCTACCAGACCGTCATCACCAAGACGGTGAAGTTCCCCGAGTCCACGGTGGCCGGTGCGCCGATCACCACCCTCGACCCGGCCTCCTCGGGCGCACGCAACTACCGGCAGTTGGCCCGTGAGGTGATCGCGGCCCAGGCCGACCGGTAGGGGCCGGGGTTGCGTCCCCGGGGCACCACCGGAGTGTCCCGGACGGCGACGACCTCCACGCCTGGGGCGTGGACTACGGTCGTCCGGTGACCGCGCCACCGCTGGACCCGACGACCACCCCGGAGCAGCAGTCCGTGCTGACCGCCGAGGTGGCCGGCGAGAAGGCGGCCGATCCGGCGGGCGGGCAGAGCGCCGGCTTCACCGTCCGGCTGGCGAACTTCACCGGCCCGTTCGACCTGCTGCTGCAACTGATCAGCAAGCACAAGCTGGACGTCACCGAGGTGGCCCTGCACACCGTCACCGACGAGTTCATCTCCTACATCCGGGCCATGGGTGACGAGTGGGACCTCGACGAGACCAGCGAGTTCCTGCTCATCGCCGCCACCCTGCTCGACCTCAAGGCGGCCCGGCTGCTGCCCTCGGCCGAGGTGGAGAACGAGGAGGACCTCGCCCTGCTGGAGGCGCGGGACCTGCTCTTCGCCCGGCTGTTGCAATACAAGGCGTACAAGGAGGCGGCGGCGCACATCGCCGAACTGGAGGCGGTCGGCGGGCGACGCTACCCCCGCGCGGTCACCCTGGAGGCCCGTTACGCCGACGCCCTGCCCGACCTGGTGCTCGGTGTCGGCCCCGAGCGGCTGCTGAGGCTGGCGGTCCGGGCGATGACCCCGAAGCCGGTGCCCGAGGTCTCCATCGCGCACGTGCACCTGGTCCGGGTCAGCGTCCGGGAGCACGCGACGATCCTCGCCGAACGGCTGCGCCGGGCCGGCGTCGCCACCTTCACCCTGCTCTGCGCGGACTGCGAGATCACCCTGGAGGTGGTGGCCCGCTTCCTGGCGCTGCTGGAGCTCTACCGGGAGGGGCTGGTCGCCTTCGTCCAGGAGGAGGCCCTGGAGGAGCTGACCGTACGCTGGACCGGCCCCGCCGACGGCGACGCCGACCTGCACGTCGACGAGTACGCCGGCACCCCCGCCGACCCCGACGAGACCGGTCCCGTCCCGGGCGGACCCGCCGTGTCCGCCGACCCGGCGGGCGAAACCGCGACGACGCAGGAGACGTGATGAGCGACGAGGAGCGCCAGGACTCCCTGGCCGATCAGGCAGCCGCCTGGGTCCCGCCGTGGGAACGCCCCGCCGCCCGGCAGGCTCCCGCTCCCGTCCCGACCGACTCCGGGACCGCGGACACCTTAGGAACGGCACCTGACCACGACCTCCCCGATCCGGTCGTGGCGGGGTCCCCGCCGGGCGATGACGACAGCGTCACCCCGGTGCCGCCCGGCGAACTGCCGGCGGGCGCCGGGCCCGCTGATCCGGGCGACACCCCGGCCGATGCGGCACCCGACGAACCGGGGACGCCGGTGGACCCGGGGGGGCCGGTGGCGGCGGCCGGGACCGGGGCGGGTGCAGCCGGCGTCGGCCCCGACCCGGCGGGGGAGCGGGACGCGGCGGGCGTACCGAAGCGGCGGCCGGCGGGGCGGCGGCGGGCCACCGTCGTGCCGGAGCCGGCACCCGAGCTGGACGACGCGGAGCTGCGGGGCGCGTTGGAGGCCATCCTGCTGGTGGTCGACGAACCGGTCAGCGAGCTGGTGCTGGCCCAGGTGCTGGAGCAGTCACCGGAGCGGATCGGGCCGGTGCTCGACGACATCGCCGCCGGCTACACCGCCGCCGGGCACGGCTTCGAGCTGCGCCGGGCGGCGGGTGGCTGGCGGCTCTACACCCGGCCGGAATACGCCACCCACGTGGAGCGGTTCGTCCTGGACGGGCAGTCGGTACGGTTGACCCAGGCCGCCCTGGAGACGCTCGCGGTGATCGCCTACAAGCAGCCGGTGACCCGGGGACGGGTCTCGGCCATCCGGGGTGTGAACTGTGACGGGGTGCTCCGTACCCTGGTCTCCCGGGGGTTGGTCGAGGAGTGCGGCGCCGAACCGGACAGTGGGGCGTTCCTCTTCCGGACCACCACGATGTTCCTGGAGAAGCTGGGCCTGGACTCGGTCGCCGACCTGCCCCCGCTCGCCCCGTTCCTCCCCGACGACGTAGAAGAGCTTGCCGATGCCACGCGATGACCGTTCCCCCAAGCCCGACGCCCCGGTGTACGAAGGCGCCGAACGCCTCCAGAAGGTGCTCGCCGCCGCCGGGGTGGGCTCCCGCCGCGCCTGCGAAGATCTGATCTTCCGGCGTCGGGTCACCGTCGACGGGCGGGTCGCCCACCTCGGCGACAAGGTCGACCCCGCCACCGCCGTGATCCACGTCGACGGCGAACGCCTCCAGGCCGACAACCGCCTGGTCTACGTGGCGATGAACAAGCCGCGCGGGGTGGTCACCACCATGTCGGACAACAAGGGCCGCAACGAGCTTGCCGAGTTCATCGGCAACCGGGTCGAGCAGCGGGTCTACCACGTCGGGCGGCTCGACGCGGACAGCGAGGGCCTGCTGCTGCTCACCAACGACGGGACCCTCACCCACAAGCTGATGCACCCGTCCTACCAGGTGCTCAAGACGTACCTGGCCGAGGTGGCCGGGCCGATCCCGCGCCACCTGGGCAAGCGGCTGCTGGCCGGCGTCGAGCTGGAGGACGGGCCGGTGAAGGTCGACTCGTTCAAGGTGGTGGACACCCTGGGTAAAACCGCCCAGGTGGAGCTGAGCCTGCACGAGGGACGCAAGCACATCGTCCGGCGGTTGCTGGCCGAGGTCGGGCACCCGGTGTCCCGGCTGGTGCGTACCTCGATCGGGCCGATCAAGCTCGGTGACCTGCGCACCGGGCGGATCCGGCGGCTGACCAACGCGGAGGTCGCCGCCCTGTTCAAGGTCGTGGGTGACTGACCCGTCGTAGCGGGTAGGTGTGCCGGTAGGCTTCCACGCGGCCCACGGGCCGGCGGGTGGTGCGGGTCGCCCCCGACGGCGGCGCGGGGGGCCGACCCGCGAGGCGCGGGATGATGGACGATCGATGGACGACCGCTCAACGGCACCGGAGGAACCGGTGACCCGCGAGGTACGGGCTGAGGAGGACAACGGTGGAGGAAAACGTACGGGCCGGGCGCTGTGTGGTCGCGGTGGACGGGCCGTCCGGTTCGGGTAAGTCCACCGTCTCGCGGCGACTCGCCGTCGACCTCGGTGCGCGTTACCTGGACACCGGCGCGATGTACCGGGCGATCACCTGGGCGGTGCTGCGCTCCGGCGTCGACCTGGCCGACGCCGCCGCGGTGGGCAAGGTTGCCGGCGAGGTCGAGCTGCGCATCGGCACCGACCCCCAGGGGTACGGCGTGACCGTCGACGGGACGGGTGTCGACCAGGAGATCCGGGGCCCCGAGGTGACCGGCGCGGTCTCCGCGGTGGCCGCCGTGCCGGCGGTGCGGGCGTTGCTCGTCGCCCGGCAGCGGGAGCTGATCGCCCAGGCCAGCCGGATCGTGGTCGAGGGCCGCGACATCGGCGCCGTGGTGGCCCCCGACGCCGACCTGAAGGTCTACCTGACCGCCTCCGAGGCGGCCCGCGCCCGACGCCGCAGCGCCGAGGACGCCGCCGACGTCACGGCGACCGCCGCCGACCTGGCCCGGCGGGACCGGCTCGACTCCACCCGCACGGTCAACCCGCTGCGGCAGACCGACGACGCCGTCGAACTGGACACCACCGAGCTGGGCATCGACGAGGTCGTCGCCCAACTGCGTCAGCTGCTCACCGAGCGGGGCGTGGCATGAGCGACGGATGGGTGGAGCTGCGCGAGCCGGAGGCCACCGTCGAGGAACCGACCGGCCCGCAGCCCGTGGTGGCCGTGGTCGGTCGGCCCAACGTGGGCAAGTCGACGCTGGTCAACCGGATCATCGGCCGGCGGCAGGCGGTCGTGGAGGACGTCCCCGGGGTGACCCGGGACCGGGTGCCGTACGACGCGCAGTGGAACGGCCGCTCGTTCACCGTGGTGGACACCGGCGGCTGGGAGCCGGACGCGAAGGACCGGGCGGCGGCCATCGCCGCCCAGGCCGAGACGGCGGTGGTCACCGCCGACGTGGTGATCTTCGTGGTCGACGCCATGGTCGGCTCGACCGATGTGGACGAGGCCGCGGTGAAGATGCTGCGGCGCAGCGCCAAACCGGTGATCCTGGTGGCCAACAAGACCGACAACACCGCCATCGAGATGGAGGCGACCGCGCTGTGGTCGCTGGGCCTCGGTGAGCCGTTCCCGGTCTCCGCGCTGCACGGCCGGGGCTCCGGCGAACTCCTCGACGCGATCCTCGACGCGTTACCCGACGCGCCCAAGATCGTCGAGAACCGGCCGCGCGGCCCCCGCCGGGTGGCGCTGGTCGGTCGGCCCAACGTCGGCAAGTCCAGCCTGCTCAACCGGTTCTCCGGTGAGGAGCGGGCGGTCGTCGACTCGGTCGCCGGCACCACCGTCGACCCGGTGGACAGCCTGGTGGAGATCGGCGGCGAGACCTGGCAGCTGGTCGACACCGCCGGGCTGCGCAAGCGGGTCGGCAAGGCCAGCGGCACCGAGTACTACGCCAGCCTGCGTACCGCCGGGGCCATCGAGGCGGCCGAGGTGGCGGTGGTGCTGCTCGACTCCAGTGAGCCGATCAGCGAGCAGGACCAGCGGATCCTGACCATGGTCGTCGAGGCCGGCCGGGCCCTGGTGATCGCCTTCAACAAGTGGGACCTGGTCGACGCCGACCGCCGGTACTACCTGGACAAGGAGATCGACCGGGAGCTACGCCGGATTCCCTGGGCGATCCGGCTCAACCTGTCGGCGCAGACCGGCCGGGCCGTCGACAAGCTCGCCCCCGCGCTGCGCAAGGCGTTGGCGAGCTGGGAGACCCGGGTGCCCACGGCGCAGCTCAACCAGTGGCTCACCGCCCTGGTCCAGGCCACCCCGCACCCGGTGCGCGGCGGCCGGGCTCCGAAGATCCTCTTCGCCACCCAGGCGGGTGTCTCCCCGCCCCGGTTCGTGCTGTTCACCACCGCGCCGCTGGACGCCGGCTACCAGCGTTTCGTCGAGCGCAAGCTCCGCGAGGAGTTCGGCTTCGAGGGCAGCCCGGTGGAGATCTCGGTACGACCCCGCAAGAAGCTCGGCCCCGGCGGCCGGGGCAAGGCCCACGGCTGACCCGGCACCGTCAAGGGCTGCCGCTCCCACCCGGGAACGGCAGCCCTTCCCGTATCCCCCTTTCCTAGGACGCTTTAGGGGTGGTGGCGGTGCACCTCAACGCGACAGGGGGCTGTGCGCGCGGTGCGAAGATCCTGCGCTAAGCTGTACCGGCTGCCGCGGGGGAGACCACGCGGGGAGTATCGGGACGTGGCGCAGCTTGGTAGCGCACTTGACTGGGGGTCAAGGGGTCGTCGGTTCGAATCCGGCCGTCCCGACAGACAAAAAGCCCTGACCAGCGGGAACGCTGGTCAGGGCTTTGACTTGTATCTATGGAGATTTGAACCGCCCCCCGAAAACCCCCCGTTTACCGGGGTCGACGGTCAGGTTCTGTCATCCATGTGCGTCGTTGGTTGTTGCTGGTGTGGAACGGCGTTGGCGGTGGGTGCCGAGCCGTTCGAGGATGTCGGAGACGTCCGGGACCTGGACGGGTTTGGCAATGTAGTAGGTGTCGGTGACCTCCTCGCTGGAGTGTCCGAGCTGCGCGGACGCGCTCTTGGTGTCCTTTTCCTCCTTGATGAGGGTGGCGACGGTCTTGCGGAAGGTGTGCGGGGTGACCCAGGCGAGGTCGGTGTCGGCGCGGGCCTGACGCCACTGGCGGCGGACGTTGTTGGGGGAGAGCCAGGTACCGCGTCGGGACGCGAAGATCGCGTCGTGGAGGTTGTCGGGGGCGTCGATCTTGCGGGCCATGAGCATGCCGACGGCGAAGCGGGGCAGGACGACCCTCCGGTAGCCGTGTGGGTGCCGATAATGCCATCCGTGCTGGTCAGGCGGCTTTATCGTATTTGTGGAGGATGCCGCCGAGTCGGTCATGTCGGTGGATGCGTAGACGTGCGGGGGCGGTTGGCTCGGTGGTCGGGTCGGGTAGTGCTCGCAGGGGCCGGGCGTTCGCGATGCCCCGGTGCGGTCGATGTTGATTGTGGTGGTGTTCGTACTCGCGCAGTGCGTGTAGCAGGTGCGCCTGATTCCAGATCAGAGTCCGGTCGAGCACCTCGTGGCGGCAGGATTGGATCCACCGTTCCATGATCGAGTTCATGCGAGGCATGCGCACGCCGGTGAGCATGACCTCGATGCCGGTGTCGGCCAGGGTGTTGTCGAACAGCGCCGGATATTTGCCGTCACGATCGCGGATCAGGTACTTCACCTGGCAGCCGGTGTCCTCGAGGTCCCATGACCAGGTTCCGGGCCGCCTGCGCGACCCAGGCTGCGGTCGGATGGGGCGTGACGCCGAGGACCCGGACGCGGCGGGTGGCGTGCTCGATCACCGCGAGGACGTACATGCGGTCAGCGTCACGGTCTCGAAGAAGTCCGTGGCGATCAGGCCTTGGGCTTGGGAACGCAGGAACGTCGCCCAGGTGCTGCTCGTGCGTTCGGGTGCCGGGTCGACGCCGGCGTCCTGGAGGATCTCCCATACGGTGGAGGCGGCGACCTTCACCCCGAGGACGAGGAGTTCGCCGTGGATGCGCCGGTTGGCCCAGCCGTTGTTCTCTCGTGCCAGGCGCAGGACCAGGGTGCGGATCGACCGGATCGTTCGTGGCCGTCCGGCCCGGTAGGGCCGGGAACTCTGGGTGTGTCGGCGGGCGATCAGATCACGGTGCCAGCGCAGTACCGTGTCCGGGCGCACGAGCAGCCGCGGCTGGTGCAGCACCGGTCGGGGTAGCGGGTGCAGCAGAGCGGCCGGCCATGCCCGGTCCGCGGGGGGCGAACCGGACCCGGTCGCCGCCGAGTTGCCGTTCGAGGATCATGATCTGGTGGCGCAGGGCGAGGATCTCGGCGTCCTTGTCACGGTCGCTCATCGGCAACAGCCGCAGCAGCGTGAGGGCGTTGGTCACACCGAGGTAGGCCAGTCGCAGCAACACAAGCGATCATCCTCGCGGAGCAGAATGCATCGAAGATCACCGAGGTCCGGTCACTGAAACCAGCCCCTCGGATCAGGCCCGCGCGTCGATGATCGAGAAGGCTTTGACCAGGGCGGATGAGGTTTTCGGCACCAGCAACGCCGCCGGGTCCGCTGCCGACCTTGGTGACCGCTTGGCCGTCGTCGACCGCCGTGGTCTCCTGACCCACCGGCACGACTCCACCCCCGGCGGTCGGGCGGCCCACACCGGGCGCCCGACCGCCGGGGGTGACCTCGTCAGTGGAGAACTACGACCGGGCGGAGACCACCGTGCCCTGGGCGATCGCGCAGAGGGTCTCCTGGTCGTCCTGCACCGAGTAGATTTCGCACTGGCAGACGGCCTGCCGCTTGCCGACGCTCTTGGCCACCGCGCGGCCGACCAGGACCGCCCCCGTGGCCGGCTTCAAATAGTTGATCTTGAATTCGGAGGTCAGCGCGTTGCCGCCCAGTGCCAGCCCACCGGCGAAGGTGATGGAGTTGTCGGCCAGGTAGCTGAGCACGCCGCCGTGCACATACCCGTGCTGCTGCTTGAGCTGGTCGGTGATGGTCACCGACAACTCCGCGCTGGTCTGACCGACCCCGGTGAGCCGCGCGCCGAGGTACTGACTGAACGGCTGCGCGTCGAACACGCTGTGCGCGAACTGCTCGAGATCCATCGTTCCTCCGGACACCGGCCACATTGACAGGGTGCGCTCACCGACGATAATCGGTGAAAAAGTGTGCTGACGACTCCCGATCGGATCCTAACAGGGCACACCGACCCGCCGCCCACCTGCGGCAGGCCCCGGATCTAAGGAACGTGTCTGATGAATCACCAGGAACAGGTAGAAATCATGAAGGGCCTTTTCGCGCTCCGCGAACAGGGCCGCGATCAGGAAATGCTCGGCCGGGTCGTCGAGGTGCCGGTGAGCAACTATACGGACGCCGACATCCTCGACCGCGAACTGGCTGGCGTCTTCCGCGACTACCCTCTGGTGGCCGGGCACGTCTCGAACGTCGCCGAACCGGGTTCCTACCTGTTGAGCGACTGGAACCGGATCCCCTACGTGGTGACCCGCGATCGGCAGGGCCGGCTGCGCGCCTTCCTCAACCAGTGCCGACACCGGGGCGCCCGACTGGTGAAGGGGGACGAGAAGCAACTCAAGGCGTTCGTCTGCCCGTTCCACAACTGGGTGTACGACCTCGACGGCTCGCTACGCTCGATCAGCCGGCAGGAGGACTTCCCCGGCATCGACCCCGACCAGTACGGCCTGAAGGAGCTGCCGGTCACCGAGGCGGGCGGCCTGATCTGGGTGCACCCGGACCCGGCGGGCAACCTCGACCTGCGGGCGTACCTGGGCCGGATGCTGGACGACCTGGTGGAATTCGAGGTCGACCAACTCGTCCGGTATCGCAAGACCAAGGTGGTGAAGAATGCGAACTGGAAACTGCTGATCAAGACCTATCTTGAGGGTTACCACGTCCCGTATCTGCACCGCAGCACCCTGTCGAAGGCATTCCGGAAGGGCGTGCTCTCCCATTTCGAGGACGGTCCGCACATCCGCATGTGCGCCGCCCGGTCGAATATCGAGGAAGCCCTGACGACCGAGCCCGACTCGTGGCGGATCCTCGAATACGCCTCGGTCTACTACGTGCTCTTCCCGAACACCTTCTTCATCATGCACCCGGACTACGTCTCGATCAACATCTTCTGGCCGGAGGCGCCGGACCGGACCATCTGGACCCACGAAATGATGTACCGGGCCGCCGACTTCCCTGGCGAGGAGGGACAGGCGGCGCTGGCCAAGCGCTTCGCCTTCACCAACGACGTGGTGTTCGGCGGGGAGGACTTCGCGGTGGCCGAGGACGTCCAGGAGAACCTCCGCTACGGCGCCAACGAGGTGCACACCCTGGGCCTGGCGGAGGGTCTGCTCGCCATCTTCCAGCAGAGCATCGACGACCGCCTGCGCTGAGAGACGTCTGATTCACGTATTTTGTGTGTGTTGTGGTTGTGGGGGTTCTCGCCAGGTTGGGGTGGTTTCGGTGGTGAGGCGTTTGGCGAGGTTGTCGATCATGGCGAGGGTGATCATGCTGGCGGAGTTGTCGGGTCGGGTTTCGTAGTCGCGAACGAGTCGGCGGTGGTGCATGAGCCAGCCGATGGTGCGTTCGACGACCCATCGGCGTTTGACGACGCTGAAGCCCTTGATCTGTGGGTCTTTGGTGACGATCTCGACGTCGACGCCGAGGTGTGCGCCGTGTTCGACGACGCGGTTTTTGAAGCCGGCGTCGGCCCAGGTCTTGGTGAGGGTGGGGTAGGTGGTGGTGGCCTGGTCGAGCAGGTTCATGCCGATGGTGTTGTCGCTGGCGCTTGCGGCGGTGACGGTGACGGCGAGGAGCAGGCCGAGGGTGTCGGTGATGATGCCGCGTTTGCGGCCGACGATTTTCTTGCCGGCGTCGGTGCCCTGTGTGGACAGTGGGACGTTGGTGGAGGTCTTCACGCTCTGGCTGTGCATGATGGATGCGGTGGGTGTGATGGTGCGGCCGTGGTGGTCGCGGACGAGGCCGGTGAGCTGGTAGTTGAGTTCGGTGAAGGTGCCTTCCTTGCTCCAGGCGGCGAAGTAGCCGTAGACGGTCGGGTGTGGTGGGAAGTCGTGGGGCAGGTAGCGCCAGGCGATGCCGGTGCGGTTGACGTAGAGGATCGCGTTGAAGATCTCGCGGAGGTCGTGGATGGGGGTGCGGCCGCTGACGCCGGCGTCGGTGCGGGCTTGTCGCCAGGCGGTCAGCCGGGGTGCGATCAGTGCCCAGCGGGCGTCGGAGAGGTCGGACGGATAGGGGCGCCGTTCGGTCATGATTCAGGCGTACGGTGCCGGGGCCTCGGCTCGGCGGACGTCATGTCCGCCTACGCGGGGATGAATGTGAACCAGACATGATCCCGAGGTTAAATACGCTGATTCCGGTCAGGGCAGAGCTGGGCAGGATGGCATTTTTTCATCCCAGGCCCGGCATTTCGCGCTACCGGGTCGGGATGTGAAATCGGCCGCTACTGACGCGAAAGTAAAGGAAACGTCCAGTCAGCGTGGGTGGCGGTGACGGCGAGGTAAGCGTGGGCGCACAGAACGAGAGTTATGTGCCGGTACCAGGCGTCGTACCGGCGCACCTGGTAGTGATCCAGTCCGACCTCGGTCTTGGCGGTCTGGAAGCACTCCTCGATCGCCCACCGGGTTCCGGCGATGCGGATCAGGTCCTCGTCGAGCGTCTCGGTTGGGCCGAAGCACAGGTAGTAGGCCAGGTTCGTGGGGTCGGTGATGCTGCGGCGGATCAACAGCCAGTGGCCGTAGCTGTCGTCAGCGCCGGGCAGGGAGGCCACGGCCCAGTCGTAGAGTCGCGGCCCTTTGGCGCCGTCACCGCAGCTGCGGCGCTTCCATGCCAGGGCTGGCGCGGCAACGGCGAGGACGTCTGGTCGGGAGTTACCCACCACAGTGGGGATTCGCTGGTTGCGGGGCACGGCGAGGACGTAGCCGAGGCGTTGCTGCTGTAGCCACGTCCGGAACTTCGAGTCCTGCCCGTATGCCTCGTCCGCGGTGACCCATTTCGTCGGCAGGCCGGCGACGATGGCGCGTTGCATCATCCGCAGACCCAGCGCAGGCTTCGTCGCGAACCCGACGTTGGCGGCGATGCCGGCCTCGACGCGGCGGACAGCGTCGTCGCACCAGCCGCGGGGAAGATACAACTCTCGGTCGATCAGCGTGCGCCCGGCCGGGCTGGCGTAGGCGAGGAACACTCCCAGCTGGCAATTCTCCGTCCGGCCGGCCGTGCCGGAGTGCTGGCGCTGCACCCCGGCCGACTTGATCCCCTTCTTCAGGAAGCCTGTCTCGTCGACGATCAATACTCCGTCGGCGTGGCCGAGGCGCTCGGTCACATAGGCGAACAGGTCGTCACGAACAGAGTCCGGGTCCCACGCGGACTTGTGAGCAGCAGTTGCATCCGATCGGCGTGGTATCACCGGCAGCCTCGGCGAGGGTCCAGCCGTTCTTGCTGGCCAGGGGCGACAGCAACCCGACCAGGTAGGCCAGCGCCTGCCGGCGTGGCTCTGCCCGCCCGAACCGGTGCGAGAACCGCGCCAGCAGATCATCCAGACCTGTCCGCCAACCCACGATCTCATCGATCAACACAAGCACGGGAGCATGCCCGCTCTACGACTGACCACAACAGACAGCAAGTGCGCTCAGCCAGCCCACTCCGCGATCAGCATCGACATCCGCAGCTACCCGGCTGGTGCCGGGAAGGCGTCAATCACGGTGATGAACTGCGGAGACGTCAGATCAGGCAGGTGTGGCTGGAGTATTTGGGCGAGCCGATCGGGATCGAGCCACACCGGATCTGAACGCTAGCTGCCGACGGATTCTGTGACCTCGTTCCCATGATCGTCAGGCGTCGGGTCGTGCTCACTCCAGCCCTGATCGAGGATCCGGAATCCCGCGTCGAGCATCGGATCGGTGTCACTTGTCACGAGTAGCTGGATCTGGAGGGCGAACCGGGCGTAGATCCGGATGTCGTTGCTGGGCTGGGACAGGCCGAGCTCCTCGGTGATGGCTGCGGCGAGTGCGTCCTCATGGCGGAGCCACATCCGGGAGGCGTACTCCTGGAGGGCTGGTGTGGCTTCCATCAGCGACATGACGCGGCGGCGGAGCGGCGCTTCTTCGCCGGACCACATGGCGACGAACTCGGAGCGGTAGTAGGTCTTCAGCGCTTCCGAGATCGAGAGGCCGTCCGGCCGCCCGCGCACGGCGGCGACGAGTCTCTCGCGTTGCGCGTCTTCCTCGTGGAAGAGGAGCGCCTCCTTCTGGGGGAAGTGGGCGAAGACAGTGGTGGGGGAGACGTCCGCCTGGTCGGCGATCTCCCGCACGCTCACCGCGTCGAAGCCGCGCTTGAGGAACAGCTCCTGCGCCGCTTGCAGGATCGAGGCCCGGGTCATGGCCTTCTTGCGCTCGCGCCGCCCGGTGGGGTTTTGCTCCGTTGCCATGCCCGTCATCGTACAACTCTGACCGTAATTGTGTTGACACCAAAACTGGTACGGCTACACTTTCGTAGTGATGTCAGGAGCGTGTCCGTCTCTGCCGACCTCACCGACTGAAGGGCTCGCGACCATGACACAACAGATGAAGACAAAGCCGAAGGCAACCGTCTCTGCGGCGCACCGGAGCGGCCAGCGCCGGCCTGCCGGAGCAGCGCTCGTCGCCGCCGCAGCGCTCTTCCTGCTGCTCGAGTTCGTCGCCGCCGCGGCCTGGCGGAGTCCGCCCTACAGCTACACCTACCACTACATCAGCGACCTCGGAGTCCACGGCCCGCTGACCGCGCTCGGCCAGTACATGTATTCGCCCCTCTGGTGGGTCATGAACACCGGTTTCTTCCTCTTCGGAGTCCTGGTGTTCATCGGTGTCGCCCTGCTCAACGGCCTGCGAGGCTGGCGCCGCAGGGTCCTGCTCGGCATGGCCACCCTGGTCGGTGCCGGCGGCGTCGTGCTGGCGCTCTTTCCCGGCGACGGCGAAGCCGACCGGCAGGGCGCTGTCGACTTCCACAGTCTGGGCGCCATGGCCGCCATCGTCGGCGGCAACATTCTGATCATCCTGCTCGCGCGCATGTACCGAGACCTCGGCATCGGTAGGAAGCCCGCGAAGACCATGGTCATGCTCGGTGCCTTCGGACTCGTCTCCACGGTGGCCTTCCTCGCCGTCGCTGGCTCAGGGGCCAACGTCCTGGTCGGCCTCGTCGAACGCTGCGCCGTCTACCCGGTCCTCATCGGCCTCGTCTACGCAGGAGTGTCCATCTGTCGCCGCAGGGACCGGGACATCCCCGCGCTCTGAGGTCGTCACATGGACAAGCTGCGCCAGCGGCTCTCCCGATGGGTGAGTCGCGGCCCCTCGCGGGGCTCACGCCCGGCCCATGCGACATCGCGATCCGCGAGGACATGTGTCAAGCCCCGGGTTTGGTGGAGAGTCTGATGTTCCCGGGCTTTCCCGGAGTCGCCGGCTCGGCCGGCGGGGCTGATCCGGGCAATTCGGATCGGTGCCTTCCCGGTGGTCGTCCGCGAACGGCCACCGGGAACGCTGGTCAGCCGGCCCGGTAGGAGAGGTAGTAGCCCTCGTACGGCCAGCTGTGGAAGTTGTTGAGCTCGGCCGCGGTACCGGTGCAGTCGGAGGTCCGGTAGCCCGAGACGGAACCGAAACCGTTCCAGCCGATCGCCCAGATCGCCTCGGCCGGGACCGGGCGACAGATACCGTCGGGCGTGGCCTGCCTGCCGACGATGATCTGCGTGGTGGCCTGGTAGAAGACGAGGCCGACGTCGGGAACCTTGAGCGTCTCGACAGCGGCTGCCGGCGACGCCGGTATCGTCAGGGCCAGTGTGGTAATCAATGCGGCGGCGAGACCCGCTGCGATTCGGCTGGTGAATTGGCGCATGGGTTTTCCCTTTCGAACGGCGTTCAGGGACAGGGCCGGAGCTCGTTCAGCCCAGGGCTAACGTAGATGGTCGTCGATTTTATTTTCCGTGTCAATAAAATCCGTCGCTGATCTCTGCCGCTGGGCCGCCCGAGTGCAGGGGTGCCGGATGCTTGACGGTGAAACTTTTCGGCGGTAGCTTGAGATTTCCATCCAGGTTCATCAATGGAAGTAGGTAGCCGTGCTGTGGAAATCCTTCGCCATCGCCGGGGCCGTCGCAGGTGTGCTGGTCATCGCCCCTGCCGCCTCGGCAGTCGCCCCCGCCGCCTCGGCGGCAGCACCCGGAGTGTCGATACAAGGGGGGGCCGGGTCCGGGAACTGCCCGCAGGGCTCGCTCTGCATCTGGCCCAACTGGAATCACCCGCCGCAGGGTCCCGTGGAGACGCCGTCTCTGATTGCTAAAACCGAGTGGACCGGCAGCATCCAGGGATTCAACTTCTACAACGGCACAGGCCGCGACGCCGTAATATCCGGGTTCCAGTACGGCACGGGGGCCCCCTTCAAGAACTGCGCTCCTGCCGGCGGGACCGGGGGCGATCTGTATATACCGGTCAACGTGACGAAGGTGACTTGGCAGCTGACCCCCTGCTGATCCTCCACTCTGCGTCTGGCCCACCTGGGATCACCGGCGACAATTCTGATATATGCCATTGATCGTGGCGAAGGTGAGTGGGAATACGGTACACGTCTGCTGATCTCCGCCGTTTTATGATCTCCCGAATTCGGTGCTTCCGCTTTCTCGGTGATCGTCGGGTGGGGACGGCCACCGAGAAAGCGGGCGACCGTGACCGGTGACCCAGGTTCTCAGCTGCCCACCGGCGGGATGTCCCCGGGCGGTAGCAGCCGGAGTTGTTCGGAGGTCGGCGTCGGTAGGTCGGCGAGCCGTTCGGCCTGCCGTTCGACCATGACGCCGAACAGCTTCCGTGCGCCGCGCCCATTGCCGAAGTTCGGTTGCTCGACGGCCTCGGCGAGCCGTTCCAGCAGGGCCGCGCTGGTCGCCTTCGTCAGGTCGTAGTCGTGCTGGGCGGCCAGCCCGGAGGCGATGGCGAGCAGTTCCTCGGGGCTGTAGTCGGCGAACTCGATGGTCCTGGTGAAGCGCGAGGCGAGGCCGGGATTGGTGGCCAGGAACCCGTCCATCTCGGCGGGATACCCGGCAACGATCACCACTACCTCGTCCCGGTGGTCCTCCATCAGCTTGACCAGGGTGTCGATCGCCTCCAGGCCGAGGTCCGAACCGATGCCGAACTTACGGGCCAGCGTGGATGCCTCGTCCACGAAGAGCACACCGCCGAGCGCCCGCTCGAACACCGCTGAGGTCTTCAGTGCGGTGCTGGACCCGCAGCCGCCAGCTTCCGTTCGCCGCCTGCCCAGGTATTCACCCACCACATCGACCCGGGCCACCTCGACGACCTGCCCCTTCGACAGCAATCCGAAGTGGGCCAGCAGCCGCCCGGTAGATGCGTGCGACGGTGGTCTTGCCGGTCCCCGGCGGGCCGGTGAAGACGAGATGCCGGCTTATCGGCAGCACCAGCAGGTTGGCACGCCGCCGCTGCTCACTCACCCGAATCAGATGCACCAGGGTCCGGACCTCGCGCTTGACCGCGGCCAGTCCGATCGTGGCGTCCAGTTCCGCCAGCGCCGCATCGACGTTGGTGACAGCATCGGGCCTCGCCGGGACCACTGCCGCCGCCGCTGCGATCCGGCTCGTCGGTGCGGTCGCCGCCCGCCGAACCGGTCGCCTCTGGCAAGTTGTCGGGCGGCTGCGTGGCGCGGACCGACACGAGCGGCCGGTCGACGCCCCGCACCGGTTCGCCGCCGACGTCGACGAACTCGCACCCCTGGACCACCACCGGGGCGTCGGTCTCCACCTGTACACCGTCCCCGCCGCAGCCGCGTACCATCCCGGTCCGCATGTCCAGCCGGGACTGGTCCCGCAGCACCACCGCTGACCCCGTCGTGCCGATGAGCCGGCCGGAGCCCTCGGTGGCGATCCCGGTCTGCGAGGTACCCCGAACAGTGGTGTCCTCGACCCGGACGTCGGTGTCGAGGGCACCATCGAGCACGATTCCGCCCTCGCCGCCGGTGAAGGCCGGGCTGCCACCCTGCACCCGTACGCCGTAACGGTCTCGCGCTGCTCCCCGCACATGCGGGGGTGATCCCGAGGGCGTCATGGGCCCGCCGGACCTTGCTCTGCTCCCCGCGCATGCGGGTGTTCCTTTATGGGGCCCCTACGGCGGCGGCACGGACCCAGGGTGACGGTTGCCTCAGGAAAGGTCCTGAATAGCCCGGCACGGCGCTAAAGACCGGCGAGAGTCATCGGTGCTTGCTCAGCGTAGTTCCCCGTGGCACGGGGAAGGGTGGGGCGTGGGGGCGTCCGTACGGTGGTGGGCATGAGCGATGTGACGCTTGCCCGCCTCGGTGCGGAGGCTGCTGCCGAGTTGATGGACGAGCTGTGTGAGGTCTACGCGGACGCCTACGGGCAGGTTCCCGGCGAGGACGCGACGTCATGGTCGACGCGTTTCGGGATCGGGCCACGGCGGCGTTGGGTGCGCGGAACTACGAGCTGGTCACCGCGCCGGCGGGGGATGAGCTGGTGGGGTTCGTCTTCGGGTACAGCCTGCGGCAGGACCGGGACTGGTTCGCCGGGCTTCAGCCGGCTCCGGAGGAGGGCTTCACCGACGAGCGGGGTGGTGAACGCACGGTGGTCCTGGCCGAGATCGAGGTACGCAAGGCATGGCAGGGACGGGGGATCGGGCGCGGCCTGCACGATGCGTTCCTGAGGGGACGACGCGAGGAACGCGCCACGCTGTCGGCCAACCCTGCCGCGACCGCTACTCATGCGCTCTATGAGGGGTGGGGCTGGCAGCGGGGTCGGTACCGTTCCCGGCCGGCCGGGCGCTTACTACCGGGAAGTCGGTGCGGCACGACCGGATCAGCCCCCGGAGGGCTCCGGCCAGGTCGACCGTCGGGCCGCTGTCGCGCGGGCCCGGCGCCACCCGGGGAGCCCGGGCGCGAGCGTGTCCGGGGCGTCTACGCCGCAGACGGCCAGGACCTGTACCAGGAGATCCTTCGTCGTGGGGCAGCCCGGTGGCAGGTCGTCGTGGGCAGCATCCGGATGGCCGGGGCGGTCGACCCAGTCCAGGCTGTCGTCACTAGATCCTCGCACTCGGTCCTCAGCACCGGCCAGGTCGTGCTGCGGGACATCCAACCGGCTCCGGCCGACGGACGAGATGTGGTGTCCATCCGCCAGGGTGTGCGGCCGGGTGCTCGGATAAGCGGTTGTCGCCGCCCGTTCAATATCTTGACCCCCGTTTGCCGGATTTGGTAAGGCCGACACATTCCGTCCGTGCGGGATCGGGCGGGCAGGCGGGCCTGGGACGCCTTGCGAATCTCGGATGGTTGGTGAAGCGAAGCGGTGACCGATACCTCTTTCATGTACGATCGTCTATCGTTGCCGTACGAGGACGGGGGTCACCTGTGCTGCTTCGTTCGTCATCGAGTGCGCCATATCCGGCGCACATCCGTCGGTGCGGGTGTGCCGCCAGGGCGGACGGCCTGCGCCTGCCTCCTCGCCGTCATCTGCGCGAGCGGCAGCTCCGGGCTGGTACGGCTGGTCGAGCCGCGGCTCGACTTCAGGAAAGTCGTCGTCACATCGTCGGCGGACCCATCCCCTTGGCTACGGCCGGAACGGCAAGGTGGCAACGACATGAAGGTTCTCGTCATCGGCGGTGGTCCGGCCGGGAGCACTGCGGCAACGGCGATGGCCCAGGCCGGGCTCGACGTGCAGCTCATCGAGAGCGCCCATTTTCCGCGATACCACGTGGGTGAGTCGCTCACGCCGTCGTGCCGGGTGGTGCTGGACGTGATCGGTGTGTCGAAAATCCTCGATGACTATGGTTTCGTGAAAAAGAACGGAGGTGTCATCCACTGGGATGACGACCAGTGGACGTTTGATTGGCACATGCAGTCCGGCGTGCAGTCATGGCAGGTGGATCGGAGCGAGTTCGACACGCTGCTGCTGGAGCACGCCCGCCAGAACGGCGTCAGCGTCACCACCGGCGTCACCGGTCGGTCGGTTCAGTTCGCCGACGGCAGGCCGGTGGCCGTGGAGTGCTTCCGGGACGACGGTGAGTCGTTCACTGTCGATGACTTCGACTTTCTGATCGATGCTACCGGGCGTAACGGGCTTCTCAGCGCCCGGCACTTCGGCAACCGTGAACCCCTGAGTAACCTACGGAATGTCGGCGTCTGGGGCTACTGGACCGGCGCCAGGCTACTGCCCGAAACGCCGACCGGAGGTATTAATATCATCTCTTCGCCGGAGGGTTGGTACTGGGTTATCCCGATGGCCGGTGGGCGAATGAGTATCGGTTACGTCACCACCAAGGACGCCTTCGCGCGTGACCGTCGCGAGCACCCGTCGTCGGATGAACTGTACCGGCACCTTGTCGCAGTCTCGCCGACCGTGGCGGGCCTGACCGCGGGGGCAGAGTTCCTTGGTGGTACGAGGGTCGAGACCGATTACTCGTACATCGCAGACCAGTTCTGTGGCCCAGGCTACGCGATCGTGGGCGACGCGGCGTGTTTTCTGGATCCGCTCCTGTCCACCGGCGTGCACCTCGCGCTCTACAGCGCGTTGACCGCAGCCGCGTGTGTTGCCTCGATGGACCGTGGCGAGGTCAGCGAAACGGAAGCCCTGAGGTTCTTCGAATTCGCCTACCGCCGCGCGTACATGCGCCTATTCGCGTTGGTGAGTATCATGTACGAGCGCTATCTCGGGAAGGACGGCTTCTTTCTCACGTCCGATCGGTTGATCGGAGACGAGCAAGCGGGGAAGGCGGAGGAAGGCGTTTCCTCCCGTTCCTTCGCCGAGATCATCGGTGGTCTGTCCGACCTGCGTGAGGCGGCCCATTCGTCCACCCGTGTCATCACGGACCAACTGCGGGTGGAGGCGGTGAGAGCGCAGATGCGGTCACTGCGTGCACCGGACTCCGTCGGGCCCGACTTCACCCCGGTGCGGGGCAACCCCCTCTCCGATGCGGAGTCGGCTGACTACCGCCTCGTCACCAGCCCGCAACTCGGCCTCGAGCGGGTGCGTGAAGCGCGCCCCTGACCGAGCTGGGCTGCCTGGCCAAGAGCCGCTGGCGCGTCGAGCACGACCACGGCGAACCCGAGACCGCCCTCGGGCTCGACGACTGCGCGACGCTCCTGGACCGGCTGACACCGCCACCTCACCCTCGCCGACGGGTAGTCGGCCATCGTGGCACCTGCTCGGGCGTGGGGTTTGAGCGTCCGAGCAGGCCGCGCCCTCGTCCAGGTCGACCGGGGATGCTCGCTCTCCGCGCTGGGCACGGGCTGTTGAGGTCGCCCCGCGATGGCGTTCCCGTCCGTGGCGGTGCTGTTCCGTGGTCAGGTGGGGGGTGGCGGCGAACCTGACGAGGTCGAGACGGCCCCGGGTACGGGTGTAGCGGGTGAGGGAGGTGTTGGTGACCGGGGTGGTGGCGAGGATCACGTCGAGGTCGGCGAACGACAGCCCTTCGAGGACGCGACGGAACCGGTCCCGGCCCGCTCGGCCCGCGACCGGACGGCGTACCCGCACTTCGGTGGCGTCCATCGACGCCTGCGGGTGGTGTCCGAGGTGGGCCACCACGTCGGAGAGGGTCCGGATCGGATGCCGGCGTGTATCCCGCAGCCGCGTTCGGCCAGTAGCGGCCGGATCTCGGTGATGCTGTGGCTGATCGTCGAGCGGTGCACCCCGAGCCAGGCCGCGATCACGTCGTGGGTCAGCCCGCGACGGAGATGGAGCAGGGTTGCCAGCGGCCGGTCCGGTGCTCGTGCTCGTGCTGTCTCTGATCGCCGTCATGGGTTACAACCTGACGGACTTCTCCGGTGTCTCGCCCATCTGGCCGCTGCTCGTGCCGTTGTACACGGTGGCCCGCTGCGGCCAGCCGCTCATCGGGGCGGCGGTCGGTACCTCGACCCTGCTGGTCTCCACCGGCTGGGTGCTGCACGCCGGTGCGCCACCGCTCGAACTGCTCGACGGCGCGCTACGGGAGGCCGCGATGCTCGCCCTCGCCCTCGTCGCCGGCACCGCCGTGCGTACCCGGGAGTTGCTCACGCACGAGTTCGCGGCCCGGCTCGCCGCGGAGCGTGGCCAGCAGGAGCGCGAGTCGGCCCGGCGGCTGCTCGCCGAGCGGCTGCGCATCGCCCGGGAGTTGCACGATGTCACCGCCCACACCATCGCGGTCGTCGGCATCCAGGTGAACCTCGCGCGGGAACTGGTCGTCGACGACCCCGACGCCGCCCGCGCGATGCTCGACACCACCAGGCAGATCAATGCGGACGCGATCGGCGAGTTGGCAGCGGCTGTACGTCTGCTGCGCGAGCCGGACGCGCCGACGGACCCGGACCGGCATCCGTTGCCCGACGAGACCCAGATCGAGGACCTGCTCGGCCGGGTCGCCGACGCCGGCCTGCGGGTGGCGTTCGACAGCGTCGGCGAGGCGCGGCTCCTCCCTCCCGCTGTCGGGTTGACGCTGTACCGCATCGCGCAGGAGTCGCTGACCAACGTGCCGGAGCATGCCTGCGGGCCCCGTCGCGGTAGCGGCGACCAACGCGGCTACCGGCGTCGGCGGACGACCGCCGGACCGACGGCCGGTGTCGCCGGCCTACAGCCCGAGGTGCACATGGCTGGCCCAACGGGATGGTCGGTCCGGATGCTCGTCGCGTAGCCGGGTGACCGCCTGGTGCAGGGCACGCGCGGCCCGGCTCGGATCCGGCCGACCGGCGGTGAGCGTGGCGTACACGTCGTGGGCGATCGTCGCTGCCGCGTCGTCCCTGACGTTCCACAGGGTGCCGATGACACGCGGATAGCCGGCCAGGTGGAACGCGGACGCGATATGGATGACCTCGTCGGCGAGGTCCGTGCTGGTGACGGCGGTGTCACAGGCGGAAAGGTAGGCCAGTGACGCCGATCGCAGGCGCAGGCGGGAGATCCCCGTGGCGGTCAGTGGCTGTGTGGCGTGGTCGTGCAGGAGTAGCCGGCTGTCCGATGGGCTTGCGCCGGTGGTGGCATGGCAGGCGAAGTGCGCCCAGGTGCTGTTCTCCATGGCCCTGGTCACCGCGGCCGAGACCGCCTGCGGGCCGATGAGGGTGCGGGCCTGTGGTGCCTGCTCCGCGACGAGGGCGGCCTCGCGGAGTGCGGCGGGCAGGTCCGTCTCGCCCGGGGTACTGGGCATGCCGACAACCAGCGTCCGTCCCGGTGCCGGGGGCACGACGGCGGCGCGCGCGTGGGTCAGTGCCCGGATCGACGGCGCGTACGACGGGACGCACAGATCCAGCGCCGACGGTCCCTGCGGGCGTCCTGCCGCGTGCAGTGGCAGGAGGGTGAGCGGACCGGTGGGCACCCACCACAGCCGGTCGCCCGGCGCCGGTGCGAGCGTATCGAGAACCGGACCGGCAACGGCGTCCCACAGCCAGGCCAGGGTGTCCGCGATGATCGTCTCGGCACGTTCCTGGCGGTTGCGGAACATCGACGTGACATCGTCACGGACCGCTGGGAGGAACCGCGCCACCACCTCGGTGAGCCGGTCAGGCGTGAGGTCGGGCAGCGGCAGCGCCCGGATCCCGTCCGGGGTGACGAGTAGGGCGTCGCAACGGTGCGGGCTGACGTTCACGAGCACGATCGGCCCTGCGGCGGTGCCGGCGGTGAGGTCGGCGGCCACCGGCGGCAGGAGAAAGCGCTCCAGTCCGGGCAGCGCGCGGACTCGGGCCACCACCGCGTCGAGTTCGTCGGCCCAGCTCCGGCGGTCCTCGGCCGCGGGGTTGCCCACACCCTCGATCCGCGCGCTGAGGAGTTCGAAACGGTCGGCGAGCGCCGGATCGTGCTCGCGAAGTTCGGACAGGTCGGTCCGGCCGTCGAGCGCCTGCGAGGTCAGCACCGTACGACCCAGTTCGAGTAACTCGACCGCACGCTGCGGTGACCCGCTCGCCACCGCGAGAGCAGCCGCGTCCCGCGCCAGGCCGGCAAGGCGACCGAGCCAGTACTCCGCGTCGGTCCGGTGCAGTCCTCGCGCGGCACGCAGTGGCAGCAGCCGCACGGCGGTGTCCAGGCCTTGCGCGGCAAGGTCGGTCCGACCGGCGGCGACCGCGATGTCGCTCCAGGCTCGGGCGGCATCGAGGCGTGGGCCCACCGCCGCCGTCCGGTGCGCCGCCGCCGTCCGCAGCAGGTCGATCGCCTCGGCAAGGTCCCGCTGGTCGGCGCCGACGGCGTGTCGGGCGTCGAGGGCGTGCGCGAGGGTGCTCAGCAACGTGCTCCGGCGGGGATGGTCGGGGGAGAGGGAGTCCAGGGCCAGGCGGGCCAGGTCGACCGCCTCGTCGACTGCTGTCGTGTCACCGGTCCGCTCGGCCCGCAGCCGTAGCGCGTCGGCGAGGACGGCCTGAGCCGTTGGCCGCTGCGGATGCTCGGCCGGAGCCTCGGAAAGGGACTCCCGCAGCAGTGCGACCGCACTGTCCAGTCCGGACGTCCCGGTCGTGAAGCGACTGCGCTCCGTCTGTAGCAGGGCCAGGTTCGCCACGTGGTTGAGTCGGTTGGGATGACCGGTCGGCACTGCCGCCGTTGCCTCGTGCGCGGCCTCGATGGCGGCGCGGAGGTCCACGAGGTTGCCGGTACGGTCGAACAGCGCGCGCAGCGACTCCGACAACACCAACTGGTAGCGCGCGTGTTCAGGATGAACAGGCGGCACCGCCGCCACTGCCGTCCGTCCCGCGTCGATGGCGTCGTGCAGCGACTGGAGTTCGCCGGTGCGTCGGTACCGGGCGTCCAGCGTCCGGGCGAGATTGGCGTGGTACGCGGCGTGCATCCAGCCGACATCCCCGGGGGCGGTCGCGGCGGCCCGACCGAACTTGATCGCCTCGTCGAGTACGGCGAGAACGCCGGTGAGCGCGTACCGGGCCTCGAGGAAGTTGCACAGCATCATCGCTGCCTGTGCCCAGCGCCGGTCGTCGGGCCTCAACCATCCGAGGGCACGGCGGCCGTCCGAGACGGCCTGGTCGAGGTCGCCGACGTCGCCGGTGGCACGGAACCGGACGTGTCGGGCTGTGGCGAGGTTGACCAGGCAGGTCGCGGCATTGTCGTCGTGGTCGGGCAGCACGTCGACCGCCGCGGCGGACGCCTCGATCGACTCGTCGAGACCGGCGCGTTCACCGGTCGCCTCGTACCAGATCCGCAGTGCGGTCCCCAGCGCGTCCAGCCGTCGGGCCGGGGTGTCGCCGGCCGGGTACCCGGCGGCCTGCCGTGCCGCGCGAACGGCGGCGGTCACGTCGGCGAGGTCACCGCCGTGCTCGTAGCGCTGTTGCAGGAGTTGGCTGAGGTCGACCAGGTAGAGCCCCCGGCGGGGATCGTCGTCGGGCATCAGGGCGAGCGCGTCGCGCACCGCCCGACAGGCCCTGTCCACCGCGTCCGGCGCCAGTGTGGCGAGCGCTTCGCCCACGGCAGAGCGGGCGACGTCGAGAGCGTCCGCCGGCCTGCGGATCACTCGCGGCGGCGATGTCGCCGCTGCCGTGAACGCGTACCCGTGGTCGGTGAGCATCGCCAAGGTCGTGGCGAAGTCCGGCGGACGGACGCCCCGCCAGGTGGCCAGCAGGGTGTCGATCGGCGCGGGCAGCGGAGCCCGGTGCCGCGCCCGAGCCGCCGGCCGCCGGACCTGCCGCTCGATGCCGGCGCCGGCTGCCAGGAGGGGATACCAGGCCAGGCTGTGGTCATCGGCCGTGGCTTCCAGGACGACCAACGAGCTGTCGCCCACCAGCGGCTCCCCCAACCCGGCCATCAGGTCGACCTGCTCCCACACCACCAACAGGTGGCTGGCGGGCAGCGCCGCCGCGGCAAAGCCCAATGCGCCGATCGCTGTCGCCGCGTCCGTGCCGCTGGCGAAGGCCCGCGCCTCGACACAGCCGACGTAGGCCTGTCGGAGACCCTCGACGAACAGGTGGACCTGGGGTCGCGGCACCGTCGCGGTCAGCCGGAGCTGCTCCTCGGCGGCGGTCCGCAGGGTCTCCCGGACCTGGTCGACGAGCAGGTGGCAGCTCATCGGTGGCCGGCCGGTCACTGGCCCCGGGTGGAGTCCTCGGCGCCGTCCCCGGTCGCGTCGGGCCGGGCGAGCGCGCGGATGATCCGCTCGATCTCCCGCGCCGAGTAGTTGCTCGCGTCGGTCAGCCCGTCCTCGTCCACCTTGATCCGCTTACCCCGGTGCCGGTCGAAGAACGCCTTGATGGCGACCCCGACCGCGACCCAGGCCGCCGGAGTGTCGGCCACCGCCACCAGGGTCGTCATCAGGTCACTGCCGGTGGTGCGGAACGCCGCCGGGCTCCGGTCGACCGCCACATCCTGCGCGGCCAGTAGCGTCCGCACCTCACCGGCGTACCGCTCAGTGACCACGAACTCCACGACACCGGGCTGGTCAGCCCGCTGCCAGGTCAGGATGATCTCTTCGGTGCCCGAGCCCGTGAGCATGACTGACGTCCCTCCCGACTATCGACAGTGGAGCAACACACTGTAGCGGTAGGAGTCAGCCCGACAGATGAGCCACGATGATCACCGATGGCCCGACGGTGATAGCCCCGGCGGTGAACGCACACGAGGAGAGCGCATGTCAGAAGATCAATCCGAGGCAGCCGCGATCGTCAGCGAACTGCTCGACCCGGGGCTCTCCCCGCAGGCATTCCGGCCGGACCGCACGACAGCCGCCCCGGCGACGGCCTGGCTCGGCGGTGGCGACGCCCTACAACAGTTCGGCCTACGCCCGGGAACGCCGGTTCACCCGCACGACCTGACGCACGTCCTGGTCGGGCGGCACACCGATAGCGGTGTACGGGTGCTGCCCGACCCGGCCCTGTACAACCTGGTCTACCTGGCGCCCCGCTCCCTGTCGATCGCGTGGACCCAGCTCGACACCGGGGCGCAGAGCGACATCGAGGAGGCGATCCGCGACAGCGCCCGCAGCATGCTGGCGCACCTGGCCCGCTCCGCCGCGCTGGTCGACGGGGTCCGCCCGGCCCGGTCGTTCGTCGCCGCGCTGGTGTCCCACGCGGTCGGCACCCGCTCCGACGCGGCAGGGCCCATCCCGCCGCTGCTGCACGTCCATTGCTGCCTGTTCGCCGTGCAGGACGAGGACGGGACGCTGGCCCAGCCCGACGAGCCGACGTTGGCCGACGAGGACGTCCAGCGCGAGTGTGACGCCGCTGCCGAGGCCCACCTGGCGGACCGTCTGGTGACGCTCGGCTACCGGGTCAGGAACACCGCCGGGGCGGGCACGGGTCACTCCTTCGAACTCGACGGGGTACCCCGGGCACTGCTCGACGACGAGGAGTTCTGGCGCAACGCGGGATGCGCGATTGCCGGCGGATGACCGGGGCGATCCCACAGCGGACAGGATCGCACCGCACCGCCGACGTGCCGTGCGCCCCGCCGTGTCGTCGCGGCCCCGCAGCACGGTCTCGGCGCGGCGGACCAGGTACGGCGCGGCGTAGGCGGTGCCGGCGGTGACCGGCACCGGGGCGGGCCGTACGTCGGCTTTGACGTGCCGCACACCCCGCACGGTCCTCGGCGGATCCGGCGACCTTTCTGGGGGTGCCGCGCCGTCGTGCTGGCCACGCTGCGCGAAAGTGCTCGGGCTCATCCTGAGCATGCTGGAGCACCCCCTGAGCGGGGGAGAGGGACGTTCCTTCGCGTCAGCCCCGAGCTGCGGCGATGCCGTGCGGGGCGATGAACACCTTGTCGGCGGTGCCGGCGCGCTGCGCCGCCAGTGCCTCCGGTAGCTGGTGGAGACCGTAGAAGGCCGGGCGCAACCGATCCAGGCCCAGAGTCGGCAACAACCGCACCGCCCGGTGGTGCGTGTACGGGTTGATCACTGCTCCGACCAGGGTCAGTTCCCGGGCGAAGATGTCGTGGGGGCGGACCCGGGCCTCGTCGTCGGGTCGGGCCACGCCGAAGACGAGGACCCGGCCGCCACGCGAGGACACCGCGATCGCCGACTCCAGGACTCGGCCGGCGCCGACCGCGTCGACGACGTGCGGAAAGCCGAGCCCGTCGGTCAGCGCGGTGGCCTCGTCCAGCGACGCCGGGTCGAAGGCGGCGTCCGCGCCCATCCGCAGCGCGGCTGCCCGCCGGTCGTCGCGCGGATCGAGCACCACCACCGGCGCGAGCCCACGGGCCCTGGCGAGGGCGACCATCATCGCCCCGGCCGGTCCGGCACCGAAGATGAGGATCGGCAACCCCGAGCGCGGGTCGAGTCGGTCCATTCCGTGCAGGCAACAGGCCAGCGGCTCGGTCAGCGCGCCGATCCACGGCGGCGTGCGGTCGGGCAGCCGGTAGGCGATCCGCGCCGGCACGACCATGCGTTCGGTCATGCCGCCGTCGAGCTTCACGCCGTACCCGCGCTTGTCGTCGCAGAGGTGTTCCTGACCGAGCCGGCAGTACGTACACCGGGTGCAGTAGTCGTGCGGTTCGACGGTGACCAGGTCGCCGACGGCGAGCCCGTCGACGGCCGGGCCCACCTCGATGATCCGGCCGCACACCTCGTGACCCAGGACGACCTGGGGCGCGGCGGCGAAGCTGCCGGCGACGATGTGGCTGTCGGTGCCGCAGACGCCGACCGCCAGGGGTGCGATCGCCACCTCGGCCGGGCCGGGCGACGCCGGCTCGGCCGTGAGCAACCGGACGTCTCCGGCGCCGAAGAAACGGGCCTCAGTCAGCGGCACGGAGCAGCTCCTTCAACCGGCGGATGTGGGCCCGCGCGATCTCCTCGGCGGCTTCCGGGTCACCCGCGCCGATGGCCTCGAAGATGGCCTGGTGCTCGTGCACGGCCTGGACCATGCCGCCGGTCAGGCTGGTGGAGCGCATCGCCACCAGCACCCGGCTCTGCACGCTGTCGAGCATCCGGGCCAGCACCGGGCTCTGCGCCGCCTGCCGGATCGCCCGGTGGAACGCCGCGTCGAGTTCGAGGTGGCGGCCGAAGTCGCCCTGCTCGGCGACCGCACGGTGCTCGGCGAGCAGCGCGAGCAGGGTACGCCGCAGCGCCGCGTCGTACCTCTCCGTCGCCAGCCGGGCCACCGCCCCCTCCAGGACCTCGCGGGCCTCGTAGAGGCTGACCAACTCGGCGCGGGACACCCGGGCGACCTCGGCGCCCCGGTTCATCGTCTCGACGACCAGGTTCTCCTGCACGAGGCGGATCACCGCGTCCCGGACCGGGCTGCGGCTGACGTGGAACTCCTCGGCGAGGGCCGGCACACTCAGCCGGGCCCCCGGCCGCAGGGCGCCGGAGATGATCCGGTCGCGGAGGGTCCGGTAGAGCACCTCGCCGACGCGCTGCGGGTCGGCCTGGAGAGAGCTTGTCACTGGAGGAACGTCCCTGCGAAGTGGCGGTAGTTGGCGGCGACCGCCGCGATCGCCTCGGGCCGCGTCAGTTCACCGGCCAGAAGTCCGCGCAGCGAGTCCCACCAGATGCTACGGCCGATGGCGAACCCCGTGAACCCGTTGGCGGCGGCATCGGCCAGCCAACCGTCGACTGTGGCCCGTGGGGCGTTCGCGCCCAGCAGGATGCACTCACCGCCGGTCTCGGCGGCGAGGTCGGCGGCCCTCCGGTAGTGCTCCGGCGCGCCGAGGTGCTCCACCTTCCACACGTCGACGGGCACCTCGGGCATGATCTCGGCCATCGCCCGGTGGATGAGCCCCGGTCGTACCTCGGTGTCGAAGACCTCACCGGGGATGGTCCGCTGCTGCGCCGTCGGCGGCACGAGCAGTTCGAAGAGGAACCGGCCGCCGGAATCCCGGACGGCCCGCGAGACCCCGGCCAGTCGGGTCCGCTGCTCGCGGTTGTCGGCCGCGGACCCGTCGGGGTTGTAGCGGACCAGCACCTTGGGCAGTTCGGGACGGAAGTGGGCGAGGTAGCCCGGCAGGTCGGCCGGCTCCGTCTCGTACAGGTCGCAACCGCCGCGCTCGACCGGCATGCTCAGCGTCACCCGACGGGCCCGGGCCCGTTCGGGCACCCCCGCGCCGAGCTGGTCGTCGACCAGGATGCCGGCGTGCGCGGCCAGGCGCGGCTCGGCGTCGAGGGCGGCGAGCAGCCCGTCGAGGACCAGGTGCTTGCCGTCGGTGATCGCCGCACGTTGCGCGGGCAGCGCGGTGCCGGTGTGGCCGTACAGGGCCTGGGTGAGCCAGGGACGCTGGTCGACGGCGAGGATCAACAGGCTCATCGGGTCACCTCCGACACGACATCGGCGTCCGCCGAGACGATGCAGGGCTTGACATGGTCGCCGGCCACGAAGCGGGCGAACGCCTCGGGCAGCTCGGGCAGGGTCAGGGGCGTGACGAGGAGGTCCCGCAGCGGCCCGCCCATGACCCGCAACAGGTCCCAGTTGGCCGCCATCTCGTCGACCGGGAAATAGAAGGACCGCACGGTGTAGCAGTCGGTCCGCCGCCAGCGGGGCGTCGCCGGCATGGTGTACGGCTCGTTCGACTCGCCCAACGCGACGACCGTGCCCCCGGGGCGGATCACCCGCTGGGCCGTCGCCCGGGCCGCGTCCGCGCCGCTGACCTCGACTACCACGTCGTACTGGTTCTCGGCGGACAGGTCACCGGCGGGTGTCGCGCCGAGTGCCGTCGCGGTCTCCAGCCGGGCGGGATTGGGGTCGACGGCGTCCACGGCGATGCCCATGGCACGGGCGACCGCGACGACACCGAGGCCGAGCGGCCCGGCACCGACGACCAGCAGCCGGTCCACCGTGTCCTGGGTCCGCAACGCCAGCCGCAGCGCGTGCGCGGCGGTGCCGACCGTGTCGAGCCCGAGGACCGCGACCGAGAGCGGGATGTCGTCCGGCACCGGTAGGACACACCGCGCCGGTACGTCCACGTGCTCGGCGAAACCGCCGTCACGCTGCCAGCCGATCAGCTGCGACAGGTGCAGGCACTGGTTGGTGCGGCCGGCGGCGCAGCGGACACACGTACCGCAGAAGACCGGGATGTAGACGATGCCTCGGGTGCCGGCGGGCAGCGCGCCGCCGACGACCGTGCCGCCGATCTCGTGGCCCGGCACGACGGTCGCACCGCTGTGCAGCAGCCGCTTGTCCGACCCGCACAGCGCGCAGACGTCGACCCGCAGCCGCACCTCGCCCTCGGCCACGTCGCCGAGCGTGACCTGCTCGAAGGTGATCTCGCCGTTGCCCTGGAAACGGGCCCGGGTGGATGTCACTTGACGGCTCCTCCGGTGATGCCGCGCACCAGCCAGCGCTGCGCGAAGATGGTCAGCAGCAGGGCGGGCGCGGAGATGAGCGCGCTCGCGGCCATCAGGCCGCCGAAGTCGTTGGACCCCTGGCCGATGAAGTTGAACGCGATGACGGTCAGCGGCATCGTCCGCTCGTTGGCCAGCGCCAGCGCGAAGAGGAAGTAGTTCCAGCTGAAGACGAAGCTGAGCGTCAACGCGACCGACAGGCCGGGCAGGGCCAGCGGCAGCGCGATCTTGTGGAACCGCTGCCAGGCGTTCGCGCCGTCGATCAGCGTCGACTCCTCGATGCTGATCGGGATCTCCTCGAAGAACGGCACCAGCAGCCAGATGCACAGCGGCAGCGTGATGATCAGATGCGCGACGATCAGCAGGGCGTAGTTGAGCGCCACGCTGTCCGGGCCACCGATGCGGATCGAGAGCACGAACAGCGGCAGCACGAACAGCACGCCGGGCGCCATCCGGGCCAGCAGCGTGACGAAGCCCAGCGCGGCCAGCTTGCGGCGCACGATCACGTACGCCGCCGGTGCGCCGAGGGCGAGCCCGAGGATCGTCGACCCGCCGGCCACGATGAAGCTGTTGGCGATGTGCCGGCCGAACGCGAAGCGCTCGAACAGGTTGGTGAAGTTGTCCAGCGTCAGTGGCGACCCGAGGTCGAACAGCGAGCCGGTGATGTCGACGTTGTCGCGCAACGACGACCAGAGCATGAACACCACCGGGCCGAAGAAGACGATCGTGAACACGAGGTACGCGGCGTAGACACCGCTGAGCCGCCGGGTCATCGCGCGGCCCGCTGACGGAACCAGGTGAACAGGCCGGCGATCATGATGACCAGGGCGAGCAGGGCGATCTGCAGGGTGGCCGCGTAGCTCGGCTGGTTGTCGACGAAACCGGCGTTGTAGCCGTAGACGTTGAGGGTGTTCGTGGAGTTCACCGGACCCCCCTGGGTCATGATGTAGATCGTGTCGAAGAAGCGCACCAGGTCGACCGTGCGCAGCAGCATCGCCACGGTGAGCACCGGGCGCAGCAGCGGGAGGCCGACGTTCCAGGCCAGCCGCCAGCCGCTCGCCCCGTCCAGCGCGGCGGCCTCGAACGGCTCCTCCGGCAGCGACCGGATACCGGCCGAGATGATCAGCGCCATGAACGGCGTCCACTGCCAGATGTCGACCAGGGCGATGGCCCAGGGTGCGACGTCCGGGTCGCCGAGCCACACCACCGGGTCGATGCCGACCGCGCCGAGGATCTGGTTGGCCGCGCCGAGCGTCGGGTCCATGATCAGCAACCAGACCAGGCCGACCGCGACCGAGGCCGTGATCGCCGGGATCAGCATCATCCCCTGGAAGATCCGCTGGCCGGGCACGTCGAGACTCATCACGTAGCCCAGCGCCAACCCGAGGACGGTCTCCAGCAGCAGGCAGACCACGAAGAGGAACAGGGTGATCTTCAGCGAGCTCCAGAACTGCGGACTGTCGAACATCTCGGCGTAGTTGGCGAGCCCGAGGAACCCCGAGTTCGTCCCGTCGGCCTGCCGGTCACTGACCGACAGCCAGATCGTGTAGCCGATCGGCACCAGCACCAGCACCGCCGTGGCCAGCACGGCCGGCAGCGCGAACGGCAACACACCCCGGGCCGTCGGGTCCACCCGGCGGCGACGCCGCCGGGGCGGCGTCCCCACCGCCGGACCCGCGCCGACGGGTCCGGGGGTGGCGGACGGCTTCGTCATCAGGTCGCCCATCGCCGTTACCCGGCGTTCTTCGCCAGCAGCGGGGTCAGGCCGGTCTGGATCTCCTTGGCTGCGGTGTCGGCGTCGGACTGGCCGAGGATCACCTTGCCGACCGCCTCCCCGACGACCTTGCGCATCTCGGGGGCGGCGACGCCGACCGGACCGACCTCGGTGGAGCCGCTGGTCTGCACGTTGGCCAGCGCCGCGGCCCACTCCTTCAGCGTGTCGGTGGTCAGCGTGTCGGTGTACGACTTGTCCTGCGCGACGGAGGTCCGTGGCGGAGCGATGCCGCCCTCGGTCAGCTTGAGCTGGGTGGCCTTGCCGGTCGCCCACTCGATGAACTTCCAGGCCGCGTCCTTGTGCTTCGAGTACGAGGACATCGCGATGCCCCAGTTCAGGACGGTCGACTTCGAACCCGCCGAGCCGGCCGGGAAGTCCAACACGCCGATCTTGCCGCTGACCTTCGAGGTCTTCGGGTCGTTGACGCTGCCGATCTCGTTGCTCGACTCCAGTTCCATCGCCGCGTTGCCCGCCGCGAACAGCGCCGAGGACTGGGTGAACGTGTTGTTGGCGACGCCGGGCGGGCCGAAGTCCCGGGCGAGGGTCGCGTACCGGTTGATCACGTCGGCGGCGGCGGGCGTGTCGAAGTTCGGCGTGCCGTCCGGCTTGGTCCACTCCAGGCCCTGGGAGTGCAGGAACGGGCCGAAGGTGAACGGCAGCGCGGCGGACTGCCCGCGCAACGCGATCGGGGTGACCTTGCCGGCGGACTTCCGCTTGATCTCGGCGGCGACCGTGGGCAGCTCGTCGAGGGTCTTCGGCGGTGTGACGCCGTACTGGGCGAACAGGTCCTTGTTGTAGAACAGGACGACGCCCTCGACGTTCACCGGCGCGGCGATCGTCTTGTCCTGGATCGTCATGCCGGTTTTGACCGCGGCCGGAAAGTCGGCGGCGTCGTAGCTGCCGGACTTGCTCATGTAGTCGTCGAGCGGGGCGTAGTAGCCGGCCTTGGCGAACTGGAGGCCCTCCCGCGACGGCAACGTCATGAACACGTCCATGGACGAACTGCGGGACTGCAGGGTCAGCGAGATCTTGTCGCGGGCCTGCTGTTCGGCGAAGGTCTGCACGTTGACCTTGACGCCCGAGGACTTCTCGAACTCGCCGATCAGCGGTTCGATGGCCTTCTGCCACGGGTGGTTGGACATGACGATGGAAATCTCGTTGGCGTCACCGCCCGAGCCGCCACCGTCGCCGCAGCCGACGGCGAGCCCGCCGACGAGGGCCAGGGCGAATCCGGCGCTCAACATCTTCTGTCGCATCGGTGTGCCTTTCAGTTCTTGCCGAGGAGTGGGGAGAGCCAGTCGTGGAAGTCGCCGAGGTCGGCGGGCCGGGTGGTGCGCCATCGCGGTGGCACGGGCCGGGTCCGACCGGCCACCTCCGCGAGTGGCACCGGGTCGTAGCCGGTCCCGCCGGACCTGCGGTGCAGGCCGACCATCAACCCGGTGGCGCGGTCGGCCAACAGCTTCGCCGCGTGGCGTCCCGCCTCCGTGGCCTCCGCCCGGTCGACGTCACTGGCGAGCGCGCCGGCGCTGCGCTGGGCCATGCCGAGCACCTCGCCGCGGGCGGCGACCGCCAGTTCGGTGCTCACCAGGCTGGCGAGCGCCCGGGAGACGCCCCCGAGGATGATCCGGGAGTGGTTGACGGCCCCGAACGGCTCGTCGGTCAGCTCGGGCACCGCGCCCTCACTGACCACCACGAACGCCCGCCCGTGCGTGTGCAGCGCGTCCTGCACCGAGGCGAGGAACGCCAGCCGGTCGAAGCGCAGCTCCGGGATCAGAACCAGGTGCGGCGCGTGGCCCGGGTCGTCGCGGTGCCAGGTCGCGGCGAGGGCCAGCCAACCCACCGAGCGGCCGAGGGTCTCCACGATCCGTACCGGTTCGACGCCGGCCATCGCGGCGTGGTCCCGCGCCAGATCCGGGACGACGGTCGTCAGGTAGCGTGCCGCCGAGCCGTATCCAGGGCTGTGGTCGATGCCGACCAGGTCGTTGTCCACGGTCTTCGGGATGCCGACCACGGTCAGCTCGTGCCCGCGCGCGGCAGCCCGGCCCGCCAGCGCGTGCAACAGCGCCATCGTCCCGTTCCCGCCGATCAGGGCCACGCCGTCGACCCCGTTGGCAACCAGCACGTCGAGCGCCACGTCGAGGTCCGCGTCGGTGACCGCCCGCCGCCCGGCACCGAGCCAGGACCCGCCGTGGCGGGTCGCGGCGACCGGCACGTCGGCGGCGGTGACCGGGGTGAACCGGCCCTCGACCAGGCCGTCCGGCCCGCCCCGCAGCGCCAGTACGTCGTGCTCCGCCGCCGCGTCGAGGAAGCCGCGCAGGCTGGCGTTGACGACACTGGTCGGTGCGCCGGTCTGACCGATGAGCAGGCGCATCGTCATCCCTGCGCCTTCGTGCCCACGGACAGGTAGGTCTGGAACGCGGCCAGGCCCGGCCGGCCGCCCTCGTATCCGAGCCCCGAGTCCCGCAGGCCGCCGAACGGGATCCACGGCGTGTTCGGGGTGGCGGTGTTGATGCCGACGATCCCGGCGTGCAGGCGCTCGGCGACGGCGTGGGCGCGATCGAGGTCGGTGCCGCAGACGTAGCCGGCCAGGCCGTAGCCGGTGGCGTGGTGCAGGGCCAGCGCGTCGTCGAGGTCGTCGTAGACGTGGATCGGCGCGATCGGTCCGAAGATCTCGTCGGTCATCACCCGGCTGTCGACGGGCACGTCCAGCAGCACGGTCGCCGGGGCGAAGTGGCCCCGGCCGGGAACGACGCCGCTGGTGACCCTCCGCGCGCCCCGGCCCACCGCCTCGTCGACGAGGGCGGCCATCCGGGCCGGGTCCGCCGCCGGAGCCAGCGGGCCGAGGTCGGTGGCCGGATCCGTGGGCCGGCCGACGACCATCTTCTCGACCGCCGCGACGAACGCCTCGGTGAACTCGGCCGCCACCGCGCGGGCCGCGAGGACCTGGTTGGCGGCGATACAGGACTGGCCGTTGTTGCGGAACTTCGCCACCAGCAGCGTCTGCGCCGCCGCCTGCGGATCGGCGTCGGGCAGCACCAGGAAGGGCGCGCAACCGCCGAGTTCCAGCACCGTGGGCAGGAAGCGGGGCGCGGTGGCCGAGGCGACCAGCCGCCCCACCCGGGTCGACCCGGTGAAGGACACGACGCCGACGGCGGGGTCGGCGAGCCACGGGTCGACGACGTCCGTCGGGGTGCCGAGCACCGTCGACAGGACCCCCGCCGGCAGGTGCCGTTCGACGACCGCAGCCAGCACCATCGACGACAGCGGCGTCAGCTCGGAGGGTTTGAACAGCACCGGGCACCCCGCCGCCAACGCCGGCGCGATCTTGCGAGCGGGAATGGAGACCGGGAAGTTCCAGGGTGTCAGGACGACGGCGACTCCGGCGGCCCGGGTGCTCACCCGGTGGGTGATCCCGGGTACGACGGACAACTGCTCGGCCTGCTGCCGGTCCAGCAGATCGGCCATGATCCGGAAGTAGCCGACCGTCAGCCCCAACTCGGCCGTCGACTCGGCGAGCCGCTTGCCGGTCTCCCGGGTGATCAGCGCGGCCCACTCGGGCTGGGCGGCGAGCGTCTCGACGTCGGCGGCGATGGCCCGCAGCGCCGCCGACCGGGCCGCCTGCGGCGTCCCCGCCCAGACCGGCAGCGCCTGCCGAGCCAGCGTGAGGGCCGCCGCCGCGTCAGCGCGGTCACCGGTGGCGACCTCGGTGAACGGGTCACCGGTGGCCGGGTCGAGCACGGCCAGCGGTGGCCCACCGGCGCTGCGGCCGGCCACCCGTACGGCGGTGGCGGCCGAGCGGATGTCGTTGACGACGGGGTCGGTCACGGTAGCTGCTCCTCGTAGGCGTCGAGCTGGTCCTGGTCGAGATCGATGCCGAATCCCGGCCGGTCCGGCACGCGGACCGTGCCGTGGGTGGTGAGCAGGCCGTCGGCGGCCTGCCGCAGCGGGTTGGCGCGGACGTCCCACTCGATGAGCCGGGTCGCGGGCGAGATCGCGCCGGCCTGGACGGTCGCGGCGGTGGCGACCGCACCGTTGTAGAGGTGCGGGTTCACGGTCCGTCCCGCCGCCTGCCCAGCCGCGAGGATGTCCAGGTATTCGGTGACGCCGCCGACCTTGCCGAGGTCGGGCTGGAGGATCTCGACCGCCTCCAGGTAGGGCAGGAACGCCGCGGCGCCGTAGAGGTTCTCGCCGGTCGCCAGCGGCATGCCGGTACGGCGGCCCAACTCGGCCAGCGCCCGGGGATCGTCGCCGGCCAACGGCTCCTCGACCCAGGTCACCCCGAGGTCGGCCAGGGCGGGCACCATCCTCAGCGCCTCGGTCGGCCCCCACGCCTGGTTGGCGTCGGCGAAGACCTGCACTCCGTCGCCGAGGATCCGGCGGGCGGTGCGGACGTTGGCCAGGTCGGTGTCGGCGTCGAAGCCGACCTTGACCTTGACCGCGGTGAGCCCGAGCGCGGCGCAGCGGTGGGCGACCTCGGCGACCCCGGTGGGTCCGAGGCTGGAACCGTATGCCGGCAGTTCGGTGCGGGGATGCGGGGTGAGCAACTGCGCCAGCGCGACGCCGCGGTGCCGGGCGGCGAGGTCCCACAGCGCCATGTCGACGCCGCTGACCGCCTGGTGGATCGGGCCGGGTGCGCCCCACTGGCGGCCCAGCGGCACCAGCTCGGCGAGCAGCGCCCGTTGGGCGGTGGCCGGATCGGGAAAGTGGCGGCCCCTCATGCGGGGTGCGATGCCCTCGTGGATCGTGGCGATCCGTTCGCGCCACGCCCAGGAGGGGTAGTTCGCCCAGCTCTCGCCGACGCCCACCGAACCGTCGGCCAGTTCGACCTCGACCAGGACCATCACGCGGTGGGTCAGCGGCGCGAAGGACATGGCGATGGACTCGGTGGCGCGTGCCCGGAAGACCCGACAGCGCACGTCTGCCACCGCGGCAGCCGGCAACGTGACCCGGTGGGTCTGCGTGGCTGAGGATGCGGCTCCGAGGTCCATGCGCCTTCTCTCACTTCGATCAGATGTGCATGCAGTGTTGAACGTCTCTTGTCGAGACGTCAAGACCAGCCGCAAGAAAAGGTGCGCGATGGTTCCCGGCGAAAAGGACGAACTGTCGCAGCCGGGGAGTTCGGTGACCCGGTGCTCCGGCGGCGGGGCGCCGTGCCGGCGTCGGACGCGGGCCGGTCGAGCTAGGCGGTCAGGACGCGGGTGCCGGTGCGGCGGGCCGCCGTCGCCGCCGCGTCGGGCAGCGGACCGTCCACGACCAGGGTGTCGATGCGATCGAAGCCGCAGACCAGCACCGGTGCGGAGGCCGTCAGCTTGCTCGTGTCGGCGAGCAGCACGACCTCGTCCGCGATGTCCATCAGGGCGTGCTTGGCGCTCAACTCGACCTCGGAGCGTACGTAGGCACCCCGTTCGTCCACGGCGCTCGCGCCGAGAAACAGCAGGCGCACCCGCATCCGCCGGACCAGGTCCAGGGCGGCGAACCCCACCAGCGCCTGGTTGTCGTGCAGTAGTTCGCCGCCGATCCCGATGACCCGTGACCTGGGCCGGGAGAGCATGTGGGCCAGCACCGGAACGGAATGGGTGATCACGCAGCCGTCGAAGTCCTCGGGCAGCGCATGGGCCGCCTCGGCGGCGGTCGTGCCGCTGTCGACGCCGATGGTGTCACCCGGCTGGACCAGGCGGGCCGCGGCGACGCCGATCTTCCGCTTGGCGTCGGCATGGCTGAGCGCGCGGGAGGTGTAGCCGGGGCCCCCGGCGCCGCCCGGCGGCAGGCTGGCCCCGCCGTGCACCAGCAGAACCTCACCGTTGTCGGCGAGTCGCCGCAGGTCACGGCGGATCGTCATCGGCGACACGCCGAGTTGGGCGCTGAGGTCGGCGACCGAAAGGAAGCCGGCCCGACGTAGCGCGGCCATGATGTGCGTCCGCCGCAGCGGGGCGCCGTCGTAGCGCATCGCTTCCCCTGACACGTCGGACAGTCTAGCCCTTGTTCTGCTCCTACCAGTAGATGGTAGTTTTCAACCAACCTTTGATCTCAGCGTCTCGACGTCGCCGCTCTCGGCGGCGCCGCTCACCCGCCGGAGGAACAATGCCCGTCGACCCCTCGATCCTCGCCCGCCCGTCGGGCGGCTACGCCATGCTCGCCGTCGACCAGCGCGAGGCGCTGCGGGCTATGTTCGCCGCCACCGGGTCGACGCCCGTGACCGACGCGCAGCTGACCGCCTTCAAGGTCGACGCGGCGCGCGCGCTCAGCCCGTACGCGTCGGCGATCCTCGTGGACAAGCAGTTCGGCTGGGACGCCGTGCTCGCGGAGCAGGCCGTGGACCCGTCCTGCGCACTGATCGCCGCGGCCGACGCGTTCATCCCTAGCGCCACCGAGTTCGTCGCCGACGTGACGATCGACCCGGACGTCGACCCCGCGACCGTCCGCAAGGAAGGTGCCCGGGCGCTCAAACTGCTCGTCCTCTACCGGCCCGACGAGGCACCGCAGTCACGGATCGCCATGGTCACCGACTTCGTCGCCCGCTGCCGGGAGGCCGGGCTGGTCAGCATCATCGAACCGGTGTCCCGGGGGCCACGCGACGGCGGCGCCTACGACCACGAGGCGGGCATCCACGCGGCGGCCCGCGAGTTGGGTGGCCTCGGTGCCGACCTCTACAAGTCGGAGGTGCCGACCCACGGCAAGGGCACCCCGGCCGAGATCACCGCCGGCTGCGCCGCCCTGTCGTCGGCCATCGGCAGCCCCTGGGTGGTGCTGTCCTCCGGCGTACCCGCAGAGGTCTTCCCGGACGCCGTGCGGCTCGCCTGCCGCGCCGGCGCCTCCGGCTTCCTCGCCGGCCGCGCGGTCTGGGCCTCGGTGGTCGGCAGCGCGACCATGGCGGACGACCTGCGCACGGTCTCGGTCGACCGGCTGCGCCGCCTCGCCGACGTGGTTGACGACGCCGTGTCGCACTGACATGGTGCCCGTCGGCGACGTGCTCGCGGTCGGCGCGGTCGCCCTCGGCGCTGTCATGCAGAGGGCGACCGGTCTGGGCTTCGCCCTGGTCGCCGCCCCGTTCCTGGTGGTGATCCTCGGCCCGTTCTCGGGCGTGACACTGGCCAACCTGCTCTCCGCGGTGATCAATCTGATCGTGCTGTGCATGACCGTCCGGGCGCTGCGCCGCCGGGTGGCCGTCCAGATGATCGCCGGGGTGGTCCTGGCCCTGCCGTTGGGCGTCTGGGTGGTCCGGGAACTGCCCGGCCCGGCCCTGCTCGTCGGCATCGGCCTGATCACCGCGGCCTCGGTGGCCTGGGTGGCGGTCGGCCAGAGCATGCCGTTGCTCCGGCGTCGGGGCGGGGCGGCGGCGTCCGGGTTCGCGTCCGGCTTCTTCAACACCACGGCGGGAACGGGTGGCCCCCCACTGGCGGTCTACGCCGCCAGCACCGGCTGGGACCACCGGAGCTTCGTGCCGACCGTGCAACTCGTCGGCCTGGTGACCAACGTGCTGTCCCTCGCCGCGAAGGGCACCCCGGTGTTGTCCTGGAGACTGCTGCTGGCCTGCGGGGTGGCGATGCTGGCGGGAATCGGCGGCGGGCAATACCTGCAACGGTGGCTGCCGGAGGGCGCCGCCCGGCGCGGGATGCTCGCTCTCGCCCTCGCAGGAAGCACCATAGCGATCGTCAAGGGACTGGCATCGTGGTGAGACCCGCCGCCAGCCCGCCCCCGTCGACCCGATGGCCGCGGCGCGTCTTCGGTCGGGGCAGTGACCCCGATCCGCGGTTCAGTCTCGCCAACGAGCGGACCTTCTTGGCGTGGGTCCGCACCTCGCTGGCGTTGTTCGCCGCCGGTGTGGCACTGGAGGCGGTGACCCTGCCGATCGTGCCCGGCTACCGTCGGGCGGCGGCGATCGTGTTGATCCTGCTCGGCACCGCCGCGCCGGCCCAGGCCTGGTGCGGTTGGGCCCGCACTGAACTCGCCCTGAGACTGGGCCGCAGCCTCCCGCCACCGTTGCTGGCCGTCCCGCTCGGTGTCGGTCTGCTGCTCGTCGGCGTGCTGGTCCTCCTCGGTCTGATCCGGTGACCGATCACGGCCGCTCACCCGATGGCCGGCGCGACCCCGTGGACCCCGGCTCGTCGAACGACTGCGGGTTGCAGGTGGAACGCACGGTGCTGGCCTGGCGGCGTACCGGAACGGCCTTCGTCGTCGCGGTGGCCGTGGTCGGCCGGCTGCTCCTGTCGTACCTCGGTGGCTGGTTCTTCCTCGTCGCCGTCGCCAGCGCGACGACGGTCGTCGTCGTCGCGCTGGCGGCACGGCGACGGCTCCTCACCCGCGCCGGTCCGGCCGGGGGCCCGGCCCGTGCCCCCGGTCCCTGGCTGGCAGCGGTGGCGCTCGCCACCGCCGCCGGTGGCCTCGGCGTGGCGCTCGCTGTGCTGCACCGCCCAGCCGGCGGTTGAGACGTAGTGTCGCCAACGCCAGTCAGAACAGCCGCAAGATCACTATGGTCAGCTGCCACCCGGGTGGGTGTCGGCCCGGCTCCGCGGTAGGCCGCCGGGCGAGCCGAAGCTGGCGGCAGCGGGGGTTGTCGTCACCTGGTGGGCGGCCCTGTCCGGCGATACCCCGGAGCCCGTTTCGTGGCGGACTGACCGACTCGAACCGGACACCGGGTCGCTGGTCGGGCGGGGTGTGGGGGCTGCCCGAGGGCCGCGACGCCCCCGGGCTATGTCGGGAAATATCCGGCTCGCCAGGTCGTTGGTATCCGGTGGCGGTTCATCAGCCTTCTACGGCGGCCGGACAACGTTGTGGCGCCTGCCGAATCCCCCGACAGCGATCTGCCCGAGAAGGGATGCCTCCGCATGCCCATGGACACCCTGGCGCGCCAGCCCGACGCCCCCCGTGCGCTCCGACGCCCCTCGCTCACCGTGGTCATCCCGACCCGCAACGAGGCCCGCAACCTGCCGCACGTCTTCGCGCGGCTGCCCCGCGACATCGACGAGGTGATCCTGGTCGACGGTGGTTCGGTCGACGGCACCGTAGAGGTCGCCCGCGAGCTGTGGCCCAGCGTCCGGGTCGTGCAGCAGACCCGTACCGGCAAGGGCAACGCACTGGCCTGCGGATTCGCGGTCGCCACCGGCGACATCATCGCCATGATCGACGCCGACGGCTCGACCGACCCGGCGGAGATCCCCCGGTTCGTCGAGGCGCTGCTCGACGACGGTGACTTCGCCAAGGGATCGCGGTTCCGCGCCGGTGGTGCCAGCTTCGACATCACCCCGCTGCGCCGGCTGGGCAACGGTGGCCTCAACGGCATCGTCAACGTGCTCTTCGGCACCCGCTTCACCGACCTCTGCTACGGCTACAACGCCTTCTGGCGTCGGCTGCTGCCGGTGCTGGACCTGCCCGATCCGGCGCTGCCCCAGCCGGCCGACGGCAGCAAGCTCTGGGGTGACGGCTTCGAGATCGAGACCCTGATCAACATCCGGATCGCCGCCGACGGCCGCCGGATCAGGGAGGTGCCCAGCACCGAGTACCCGCGCATCCACGGCGAGAGCAACCTCGACGCCGTGCGGGACGGCCTGCGGGTGCTGCGGACCATCGCCAGCGAGTTCGGCCGACGCCACCTGCGGGCGGATCGCCGGGCCAGGGCCGTGGTGGCCGTCCCGGTCCTGCCGCTCAGCCAACTGGCCTGGGCCGCCGTCGGAGCCGCCCGCACCGAGTACCGACTGGAGGCAGTATGACCACGCCTGTGCCGCAGATCAGTGTCGTCATTCCCAGCCACGCCGAGCGACGCTTCGGATACCTCGTCGAGGCGATCGCCGTGCTGCGTGCCCAGTCGCCCGCCCCGGCCGAGATCATCGTGGTGGTGGACCACAACCCGGCCCTGTTCGAGCGGGCCAGCCGGGAGTTGACCGGCGTGACCGTGCTGGAGAACCGCTTCCAGCCCGGGGTCTCCGGCACCCGCAACACCGGGGCCGCGCAGGCCGCCGGTCCACTGCTCGTCTTCCTCGACGACGACGTCCGGCCCGCCCCCGACTGGCTGTCGCGCCTGATCGCGCCACTGGCCGACCCCACCGTGGTGGGCGCCGGCGCCGGCACCGTCGCCCGCTGGGAGACCCGGCAACCCCGGTGGCTGCCGGACGAGTTCCTCTGGGCGGTCGGTGCCTCCTACCGAGGACTGCCGACCAGCACCGCGCGGGTCCGCAACGTCTGGTCGGCGAGCATGGCCGTACGGCGCGACCCGTTCCTGGCCGCCGGTGGCTTCCGCACCGACTTCGGCAAGGTCGGCAACCGCTCCCGGCCCGAGGACACCGAGCTGTGCCTGCGGCTGGCCCGGCACAGCGGCGGCCACTGGGTGTACGTCCCGGACGCCGTCATCTCGCACCCGGTGCAGGCCGACCGCGCCACCTTCCGCTACTTCCTGGTCCGCTGTGTCAACGAGGGGCGCGGCAAGATCCTGATGGCCCGGCTGCTGGGCACCGGTGGCGCGCTCACCGCCGAGCAGGCTCACCTGCGCTCGGTCCTGCCCCGGGCGGTGTGGCACGGCGTCACCGGTCCGTTGCGCGGCGCCGGCCCACGTCCGGCGCTGCGGGCCGGCGCGATGCTGGCCGGTCTGCTCGCCGCCGCGCTCGGTGCGGTGCTGGAACTGCTCACCCGCCACCCTGCCGCCCCGCCGGCCGAAGTCGATCCGGCCCCGACCCGGCCGAACCCGACCCGAGGCCGGTTGCCGGCCCTGGTCCGCGATGTCGAGCTGACCGAGCCGCTGCCCCGGATCCCCGCCGTCGCCGCCGACGGGCGTCGGATCGAGCGGGTCTGGCTGCTGGTCCGCCTGCACACCGAGCCGATCGGCTCGGTCCTGCTGGAGGTGCCCGAAGCCGGACTCGACCCGGCCGCACTCGCCACCGCGATCGACACCAGCCTCCGCACCGAGCTGCGGCGGCGGCTGCCGGCCGGCTGGCCCACCCCGGCACCTGGCGACCTGCCGGCCGGACTGCCGCCCGCTGCCGCCTCGGCGCAGCTACGCCGCCGGGCCGAGGTGCTGCGCGACCCGCCGCCCATCACCGTGGTGGTCTGCACCAGGGAACGCCCCGAGGAGTTGGCCCGCTGCCTGGACAGCCTCCTGGCCCAGCCGTACCCGAACTTCCGGGTCCTGGTCGTGGACAACGCACCCGTCACCGACGCGACCCGGGCGGTGGCCGCCGCGGCGGCGAGCCGGGGGCCGGTGGAGCGGATCGTCGAGCCCCGGGCCGGTCTGTCGTTCGCCCGCAACCGGGCCGTCGCGGCGGCACCGGGGGAGACCCTCGCCTGGATCGACGACGACGAGGTGGCCGATCCGCACTGGCTGAGCGAGGTGGCGCGGGCGCTCGCCGACCACCCCGAGGCCGACGTGGTGTCGGGCGTGATCGTGCCGGCCGAGCTGGAGACCGACCCGCAACTGTGGTTCGAGAGCTTCGGCGGGCACAGCAAGGGACGCGGGTACACCCCGGACGTGTTCTCCCCGGCCACCGCCGCGCGACAGAGCCCGCTCTATCCGCTGCCGCCCTTCGGCACCGGCGCGAACATGACCTTCCGGCCCGGCGTGATCGAGCGGATCGGCGGGTTCGACACCGCCCTCGGCGCGGGCACCCCGGCGATGGGTTCCGAGGACACCCTCGCCTTCACCCGGGTGCTGCTGGCCGGGGGCACGGTGGTGTACCACCCCGCCGCCGTGGTCCGGCACTACCACCGCCGCGACCTGGCCGGCCTGCGCAAGCAGCTCGTCGGCTACGGCACCGGGCTGACCGCCGCGTACACCGGGCTGGTGCTGACCGATCCGGCCCGGCTGCTGCCGCTGCTGCGGCTCGCGCCGACTGCGCTGCGCGACCTGCACCGGCCGGAAGGGCCCCGGCTCGCCGGGATCGGTGCCGAGTTCCCGCCCGAACTGCTCGCCGCCAACCGGCGCGGCATGCTCCGTGGCCCGGCGGCCTACCTGCGCGGGCGCCGCCGGGCCCGCCGGCCGCAGCAGGTGGCGGCGTGACCGCCGGGCCCGCCGTCGGGTCCGCCACCCCGCTGCGGCACGCCCCGACCGACCCGGCGGGACCGGCCTCGACCGACACACCCCCCGGCGGTACGGCGCAGCCGTCGCTGCTGCTGCGGACCGCGTTCGCCCTGATGTCCTCGACGGTCGCCAGCGCCGCGCTCGGTTTCGTGTTCTGGCTGGTGGCGGCCCGCTGGTTCCCGCCGGAGCGGGTCGGCTGGGCCGCGGCGGCGATCTCCTCGATGGCGCTGCTGGCCGGCCTGGCCCAGCTCAACCTGACCAGCCTCTTCGCCCGGTTCCTGCCCACCGCCGGCACCCGGTCCCGGCGGCTGATCCTCGCCGGGTATGCGGCCTCCGCCGCGATGGCGGTGCTGCTCACCGCCGGCTTCCTCGGCCTCGGGCTGCTCTCCGGGGTGCTCGGCTCGCAGCCGGTCGAGGTGCTGGCCTTCGTCGCCGCCGTGGTCGCCTCGGCGATCTTCTTCATCCAGGACGGCGTGCTCGCCGCGCTGCGCCGGCCGGGCCTGGTGCCGGTGAAGAACGTGCTGGCCTCGGCCGGCAAGCTGGCGCTGCTGCCGTTGCTGGCCGGCACCGCCGCCGGCTACGGGCTGCTGCTGGCCTGGACGGTGCCGATGCTGGTGACGATGTTGGCGGTCAACTGGTGGATCCTGACCCGGCTGGCCCCCGCCCAGCGGCGGACCGCGTCGACCCCCCGCCCGACCTCCCGGGAGGTGTTCAACTTCGCCTCCGCCGAGTACGTCAACGGCACCATCAACAACACCCTGGCCTTCCTGCCACCGGTGCTGGTGGTCAGCCTGCTCGGTCCGGTGCCGAGCGCCTACTTCCACCTGCCCTGGGTAATCGGCGTCGCCGGTACGACGGTGCTCTGGAACGTGGTCACCTCCTTCGTGGTGCAGGCCAGCAGCGACGACGGAGGCCGGATGCGGGCGCACATCGACCGGGCCGTGCTCCTGGTCGCCCTGGTGGCCGGCCTGGCGATGCTGACGCTGGTCGCTGCGGCCACGCCACTGCTCGGGCTGCTCGGGTCGGACTACGCCGCCCATGGCGCGGACGCGCTGCGCCTGGTCGGCCTGTCCCTGCCGTTCACCGGTGTGGTGCTGCTCTATGCGGCCTTCGCGATGATGGAGAAGCGGATGTGGCGGATGGTTCTGGTCCAGGCGTTCGGTGCGGTGATCTGCCTCGGTGGCACCGTGCTCGGGCTGCCCCGCTTCGGCATCGCCGCTCCGGCGCTCGCGCTCCTGGTCGGCCAGGCGGTCACCGCCGCCGTACTGGTGCCCGGCCTGGTGCGCCGTTACCGGGCCACCGCCGTCGATCCGGCCAGCGGCACGGCGGGCGGTCGCCTCGAAGCGGGGATGACGGGTGCCTGATCCCGTCGACCGCCCGGCCGCCGACCGCCCGCACCGCGCCGCCGCGTCGACCGGCGAGACCTCGACCGGGGAGACCTCGGCCGGGGCCACGAACCGGCGGTTGATGGCCTGGACCGGGCTCGGCATCGCCCTGGCCACCCTGCTCACCCTGGCCACCGGTGGGCCGCTGGCCGCCCCGGTCGCGGTCGCCTTCGCCGGCTTCGGCCCCGGCCTGGCGGTGCTGGCGCAGCTCCGGGTCCGGCAGCCGGTGCTCGGCTGGGCGGCGGCGCTGCTGGTCAGCGTCACCGGCTATGCGGCGACGGCGACCGTCCAGGTCTGGCTCGGCTGGTGGCAGCCGCGCGCGGTCGTGCTGGCCGCAGCGGTGCTGGTCGCGCTCTCCTGCGTGCTGGCACTACGTCGGTCGGGCTGGCGGGCCGGGCCGGGCCCATACCGGGTGCCGGTGACCGGGCGCGGTCGGCTCGTCGGCCACGTGGTGATCCTGGCCGCGGCGACGCTGCTCTGGCTGGTCGCGCTGGCCCGCTCCGATCTCGACGGGGTGACCGGGTACGGGCTGCTGGCCAGCATCCATCCTGCCTTCTTCGCCGCGGTGGCGCTCTGCACGGGTGGCTTCGTCCTCGGTCTCACCCGGGCCGGTCGGGCACCCGGTGTGCAGCCGGTGTACCTGGTGCTGCTGGTGCTGCTGGTGCACGGCACGGTGCCGCTCCTGCTCGACGAGCCCCAGTACGCCTGGACGTACAAGCACCTCGGGGTGGTCGAGCTGATCCAGGCCACCGGCTCGGTCGGCGCGCCGACCGACATCTACCAGCAGTGGCCCACCCTCTTCGCCAGCGTCGCGCAGCTCGCCGACCTCTCGGGGCAGCCGGCCGTCGTACTGGCCGACTGGTCGGCGGTCTTCTTCAACCTGGCCGGTGTGCTGCTGCTCGCCGCGATCGCCCGGACCCTCTCCCCGGACCGGCGGGTCGCCGCACTGACCGCCTTCGGCTTCGTCGCCGTCAACTGGGTGGAGGAGGACTACCTGGCACCGCAGGCGCTGGCCTTCCTGCTCAGCCTCGGTGTCCTCCTGGTGCTGCTGCACCGGCTGCGGCGGCCCGACCCCGCCGAGGACGTCGACCGGAGCACCCGCCGGGGGCGGGCGCTGTCCCTCGCCGCCCTACTGGTGATCTTCGCGGTGCTCACCGCCACCCACCAGCTCTCGCCGTATCTCGTCCTGGCCCAGGTCGGAGCCCTCACCCTGCTACGCCAGATCCGGCCGTGGTGGACCGTCGTGGCGATGGGCGTCATCCTGTTGGGCTACCTGCTGCCCCGCTACCACCTCGTCGCCGGCTCGTTCGGCCTCTTCGAGGGGATCAACATCTTCGCCAACGCGGCCGGCAACGCCGACGGTTGGGGATCGACCGGACAGGCCGTCTCCGCCGTCGTGGTCCGGTCCCTCGCGCTGAGCGTCTGGGGATTGGCCGCCCTGGCGGTGTTGTGGTCCCGGCACCGGCACTCGACGGTCCTCGTGCCGGCGGTCCTCGCCGGTACGCCGTTCCTGCTCCTGGCCGGGCAGAGCTACGGCGGCGAGGCGATCTACCGGGTCTTCCTCTTCTCCGCCCCCTGGTGCGTCCTGCTGATCGCGATGGCCTTCTTCGCGCCACGCCCGACCGGTGCGGTCGAGGCCGAGGCTCCCGGCGACGACCCGGCCCCGGCGGGCCGGGGCACCGGCACCGCCGGCCGGCGATCCCCGTCCTGGCTTCGGCCGGTGCTGCTGGGGCTGGCGCTCACCGTGGCGGTGTTCGGCACGGTGCAGGGGCGGCACGGCCAACTCGTGGTGGATCGGCAGGACGCCGCCGAGGTCGCGGCGGCGAGGCAGCTCTACGCCCAGGCCGCACCCGGGGCGACCATCGGACTTGCCACGTCGAACTTCCCCAGCCGGCTCACCGCCGACTATCCCGACTTCAACCGGAGCGTTCCGGTCGGCGAGCCCGACCTGGTCAAGGGGGCGCAGCTACGCGGCGTCGCGCTCGGTCCCGCGCAGCTGCCGGCGATCGAGAGCTATCTGCGCGGCTTCGGCGGGACGGCGACCTACCTGGTGATCAGCGACGGGATGCGCCGGCAGGCAGCCTACTTCGGATACCTGCCCGACGGGGCGCTCGACCGGCTGGAGGCGGCGCTGCGGGCCAGCAGCCGATGGGTGCTGTTCCAACACGGGCCCGGGGTGAACGTCTACCAGCTCACCGGATGACGTCCGGCGGGCCGGCTCGGCTCAGGTCAGGTCAGCTCGTAGATAGCCACCCAGTCGACCTGGAGGTCGACCCGGGGTGGGGTCGTCTGGTCCGGGCACGCCTCCCAGGTGTGCCCGCAGTACCACGCCTGGCTCTGGAGGGCGAGCGCCATCGGTTCGTCCGGCACCTGATCGCCGGAGAGGGTGGCCCAGGGCTGCCCGTCGAGGGTGAAGACCAATCGGTCCGGCGTCCACTCCAGGCCGGCGGTGTGCCACCGGGTGAAGTCGCCCGGCACGTTCTGCTCGACCGGCCGGCCCTGGACCGGGTGCAGCACGCCGTACATCCGGCTTCGGTCCCGGCCGTTGTCCTCGGCGATGTCGATCTCCGGCGGGTAGTCGTTCGAGGCCGGCCAGAGCAACAACGCGTAGGCGATCCCGGTACCCCTGTCCATGCGGAACCGGATGTCGAACCGGCCGTAGGTCCGGCTGACCACCTGCCGGTTGGAGACGCCACCGGTGACGTACCGGCCACCACGGCCGGGCTCGGGCCAGCCGCCGATGACCAGCGCGCCACCGGTGACCGAGACGTGGGCGGGATCGAAGTACCCGCCCGGGTCCCCGTCGGGTTGGCCCTGGTAGGCGAACCACCGGTCGTCGAGGACCGGGCCGCTGAAGTCGTCGGTGAAGATCTGCCGCCAGCCGGGCAGATCACCCTGGGGCAGGCGTGCTCCGGAGGGAGTGACGGTGGCGGGCGGGGGCGGCGGACTTCTCGTCGGCCCGGTCGGCCCGGGAGCCGGGGCCCGGTGCGGCTCGTGCCGTTCGATGCCGCTGTCGAGGTGGGCAAGTGGTGGACCCCACGCCAGCCAGGCGCCCGTCACGACCAGCGCCACGACGAGCAGGACGGCACCGGCCCGACCCCGTCGCGGGGTCCGCCATCCGGTGCCGGCCGGCCGGTGCGGGGGCAGTGTGGTCTCCGGTTCTCGTCGGTACCGCTGCTCAGGTCAGTTGCCGCCCGTACCGACGGGCGACCCGGCGGGTGATCCGCCAGGCCGGCTGGGCCAGTCGTTTGGCCTGCGGCACGAGTCGTGGCCCGCCGCCCCGGACCAGGGCCAGGAGATCCGCTCCCGAGTGGTCGGGAGTGGGCTGTAGGCGGGGGACGGCCAGGCGGTCGTCGGTCGACGGTCGGTAGCTGCGCCGGCCGACCTCGCAGGCGTTCTGGTATCCGGCCCGCCGCACCAGGGTGCGGACCTGCCGGTCGTGATAGCCGTGCGGGTAGCAGAAGGAGCGGGTCCCGGTGCCCAGCTCCTGTTCGAGCCGGTCGCGGCTGGCCGCGATCTCGTCGGTGAGCGACCGGGCCGGCAGCACGTCGAGCGGGTGGTGGCGGAGGCCGTGGTTACCGATCTCGACCCGCCCGGCGGCGGCCACCTCGCGCAGTTGCGGCCAGGTGAGCAACGGCCCGAAGGCGGTTGCCCAGCGACCCAGCCAGGCTGCCGGACCGTTGCCCAGATGCCCCACGGCGGGATACAGGGTCGCCGAGGCGTCCGCCTCGGCCAGCAGCGGCACCGCCTCGGTCAGGAAGTTCGCGTAGCCGTCGTCGAAGGTCAACGCCACCACCGGTGGCACCTCGTCGGCCGCGTCGAGCAGGTCGAGGGCCTCGGTGAGCCCGACCAGCCGGTATCCCGCCCCCACCAGCGTGCCGAGCTGTTCGGCCAGCCTCCGGGGCGGCACCGCCAGGGTGCGGAGCGGGCCGGTCGGCAGCTCGGAGACGGAGTGGTACATCAGCACCGGCAGGCGCGCACCGACCGGTCGACGGCCGGGACCTCGGTATCTCACCAAATTACCCTAACCTGGTTTCCATCCCAGTTGTCCCGATTCATCCCAGGGTCGAGGCAACCACGCTGAGCAGGTAGCGTCCGCGTGCGCCGTCTGCCGGTGCAGGCCGGGCGTTGCCCTGTGGGGCGGCGGCGACGTCGTGCTCGCTGACCAGACGTGCTGCTTTCCTGCCGCCGAGTGTCATCGCGGCACGCGATTGGCACTCCTCACCGCGCATCCGTGCCGAGCGCACCATCGGACACCCCAAGGACTGGCGAATCCTCGCGCGAGTGAGTCTGATTTATGACCGGACCCCCGCCGGGAGCGCCAAGTTAACGGCCCTTCCTCGCATTCGGTGGTGGCCGCTCCATCATAAATTAACCTGACCGACACGTGTTTTGCGATCCGATAACTGCCCTGGCGGCTCGACTGGAAAGTGACTCTCTGCGCACTCGACGAGCTTCCCTTGATTTTTCGACAACTTCCTATCAGGATGGATCATCGTAGGGTGTCCGAGCGAATAGTCTCAGGGATTTCGGTGATCTGGCGGAGGTCGATCAAGGCCGCCTGCCGGAGTATTGTGGGCCGGTCCAGCGGCCGTCATAGATGTTGATTTCCGGCCGGCGCGGTGTGCTGGGATTCGGTTCGGCCGGAAAAGGGATCTGCGTCGTCGGATATGTTTCCGGCGGCGATTCATCTTCGATGGGAATGCTGAGAATAGGCCCGGAGTCCGGGTCCGAGGTATGGGTCGGGCGAGAGCGTGAGCTGAGCCTCGCGCAGACCGCGTTGACCCGGCTGGCGCGGGGAACCGGCTCGGTGCTCCGGTTGGCCGGTGAGCCGGGCATCGGCAAGACTTCGCTGCTCACCATCACCGCCCGGGCCGCGGCCGGCCGCGGCTACCAGGTGTTCCACGCCGTCGCCGACCAACTTTCCCACCAGTTACCACTGAGCGTCCTGCTCACCTGTCTCGGCGTCCGCCAACGGCCGGATGATCCGTCCCGGGCGGAGATCACCCAGACCCTGGTCGGCCAACCGCCGGCCTTCCCCGCCACCGGGTCGGCCCTGGCTGCCGTGGCCGAGATGCTGGTCTCGCTCGTCGGCGACCTGTGCGCGGCGGGCCCCACCGTCCTGATCGTCGACGACGCGCACTGGATGGACGAGGCGTCGACCGTGGTCTGGCGGCGCCTGGCCGCGAGCGTCGAGCATCTGCCCCTACTCCTGGTCGCCGCACACAGTCAGGACCCGTCCCGTCCGGCCCGTACCCCGGCCAACGCCGGCCGGGGCCACGAACACCTGCTGAGCCTCGTGCCGCTGGACGAAGCGGAGGTGTCGCAGCTGCTGACCGGGCTGCTCGGCGCGCCGCCCGGCCCGACCCTGAGCCGGTGGTCGGGCGCTGCGGTGGGTAACCCGCTCTACCTGCGTGAGTTGGCCGACGTCCTGGTGCGGGAGGACCTGGTCCAGGTCGTGGCGGGACACGCGGACCTGCGTGACGACGACGACCGGATACCTCCGGCCCTCACCGCCGCGTTGACCAGCCGGCTCGGGCTGGTGCCGGACGCCGGGGACGTGTTGCGGACCGCCGCACTGCTCGGCACCGAGTTCACCGTCACCGACCTGAGTGTCGTGCTGGGGCGGCCGGTGCGGGTCCTCGCCGACGTGGTGCAGCGGGCCGTCACGGCCCGGATCCTCGCCGGCTCCGGTGAGCGCATGACCTTCTGCCATCCGCTGATCCGCCAAGCCCTGTACGACGCCGTCGCGCTGCCGTTGCGCCGGGCGCTGCATCTCGACCTGGCCCGGGAGTTGGCCGCCGCCGCCGCCGAACCGCTCACCGTGGCACACCAACTGGTGGCGGCGGGCGGCGTCGAGAACCGGTGGGTGCCCGACTGGCTCCAGAGGTCCACCCACGCGTTGGCGGACGCCGACCCGGGACTCACGGTCCGGCTGCTGCGCGCACAGCTCGGACAGCTTCCGGCACAGGACCCGCACCAGGCTTCGCTGAGCGTCGCGCTGGCCCGCTCACTACAACTGCTGGGCCGGTGGGAGGAGGCTGCCGACCGGGCCCGCGAGGCCCTCGCGTCGTCGACCGGGCTGGACGCGTACGGCGAGCTGCACTGGCTGCTGATCCGTGCGCTCAACAACAGCGGGAAGACCGACGAGGCCGAACTGATCCTGCGGCAGGTGCTCACCCGGCAGGCGATACCCGAACCGTGGCGCGGACGCCTCCTGGGCACCCTGGCCCTGATCAGCCGGGCCGGCACCGGCGGGTCGAACGAAGCGGAGATCCTGGCCGGCGAGGCCCTCGACGCCGGCCGCCGCTCGGGCGACGACTGCGCGATCGCGGGCGCCAGCGTCGTGCTGTCCCTGACCCGCTCGGACCGGCGTGACCACCCGGCCGCGCTCCGGTACGCCGAACAGGCGCTCACCGCCCTCGTCGGTCACCCCGACCACCCGGAACTGGAGATGTTCGCCCTGCACTGCCGCGTCGTGAGCCTGCAGAACATGGCCCGGTGGAGGGAAGCCGACAGGGTGCTGCGGCTGTCCCGGGAGATCCGTCGCCGGGCACACGACGTCGCCGCCGGGTCCATCGGCGTCACCGAGGCGATGCTGTACTACTGGCTCGGCCGCTGGGATGAGGCGTTGACGGCACTGAGCCCGGTCGCGGACGACCCCTGCGGCCCGTTCTATCCGGGTCTGCACCGGGGTGGACCCGCGCTGCTGCGGCGGGGCGTCACCGCGCTGATCGCCGTCCGGCGCGACGACCGCGCGCTCGCCGAGGCGCACCTGCGCTCCGATCCGGACATGCCTGCCGACCGCAGCACCGACGAGGACAGCGAGGGTTTCCTCCTCGCCGCCCGGGCCGTGCACGCCGAACAGCAGGGCGAACCGGAACGGGGCGCCGCCCTGCTCGCCACGATGCTGCAGCACCGCCCCGACTCCGGCGCAGGGCCCCACCACCCGTGGTTCGCCGACCTCATCCGGATGGCGTCGGCCGGCACGGACTCGTCGACCGTGACGGCCGCCCTCGAACTGACGCGCGTCTGGGCCGAAGCCGAGGAAACACCGGGGCGGGCCGCGACCATGCGGCAGCGCTGCGTGGGCCTCGCCACCGAGGACCCCGAGCCGCTGCGCACGGCCGTGCAGCACTACCGGTCGGCCGGCCCCAGGACCGAGTTGGCAGCGACCCTTGAGGACCTCGCGGTGGTGCTGGCCGGCCACGGCGCGACCGTCGAGTGCCGGGCGGCCGCCACCGAGGCGGTCGGCCTGTACACCCGGATGGGCGCGACCTGGGACGTCCGTCGCACCGAGGCGCGGCTGCGGGGCAGGGGCGTACGCCGAGGGGTCAGCGGTCCCCGCGTAGCCCGGCCGGTGTCGGGCTGGGCGGCGCTCACCGCCACAGAACGGCGCGTCGCCGTCCTCGTCGCCGAGGGCCGTTCGACGCCCGAGATCGCCGCCGCGATGCTCCTGACCCGCCGGACGGTCCAGACGCACATCTCCCGCGCCCTGCACAAGCTCGGGCTGCGCAGCCGTAACCAGATCGCCCGGGAGGTGCTCCGCAACGCGGGTTCCCGATGACGGATGACTCGGCGACCCCGGGTCGGTTTTGTGGGTCAGCTGACGCATGTCTCGTTCGTCCTACCCGGGGAGGCTATCCGCATGACCGTGTCCCCCCAGCCGGACGACACCACAACCCCCCGCACCACCGTTTTGATCGCACTCGAAGGCGGCCCGGCGAGCCTTCCGCCCGAGCTTCGCAGTCAACGGATCTCGCCGGACGCACCGAAGGTGAAGGTCCCGCACCACGGTGGCTACGAGCACTTCGAACGCCCCGACGACGGCGACGACGAGCCGCTCGTCTTCCGCTGGGCGTACCGGTCGCGGATCGCGGAATAGCCGGCCGGGAACCTGCCCCGGCCGGGCGGTCCGGGCCGGGGTGACCGCAGGGTCCGTCCGGACCCGCAGGCCGCACGTCGTCGATTGTCCCTGCGCCGGCACGGCGCGCCAGAGCCCGTTCACCGGGACGGAAACGAGGGTGACGCACATGGTGGATTCTGTCTTCGTCATGCCCGGCACAGTGGCTGCTCCCCGTACGGGCATCCTGCGTGACCTGCACAGCCGCTACGAGACGGTACGTGAGGCGCTGACCCGCATCGACAAGGCGGCCCGGGAGTTGGGGTTGCCCGACATCAGCACCCGCCTGATCGAGGACGTGGTCGGCGAGCGCTCCCGCAGCCCCGAGGTGCAGTACCTGGAGATCTTCGCGGTCAGCCTCTCCACGTACCACCTGCTCGTCGCCGAGGGCGTCGAACCGGTGGCGATCGTGGGACAGAGCATCGGGGAACTCTGGGCCCTGGCCGCCGCCGGGCACGTGTCGGTGGGCGACGCCGCGCGCCTGGCGGTGGCCCGGTCCCGGGCACTGACCCGGCAGGCGTGGCCGGGCACGATGCTCGCCGTCGGGGTGGACGGCCGCCGCGCGGAGTCACTCGCCGGGCTGATCGGCCACCCGCACCTGGTGCTGGCCTGCGAGAACACACCCCGGCAGAGTGTCCTCAGCGGTCCACGACAGCAGATCGACGAGGCGGAGCGGGTGGCCGAGGCGCTCGGCTGGCCGAGTGTCCGCCTCGACGTTCCGCACCCCACCCACACCCCAGCGGTCGCGCAGGCCGCCCGGGACCTGCTGGCCACCGCCCCCCGGGTGTCCTACGGCGGCGGACGGTGGCGGGTGTCCTCACCGTGGCTGGGCCGGGACATCGGCGACGAGGACCCGGTCGAGCTGGTGGCCGGCGCGCTCACCGCCCAGGTCCGGATGCTGCACACGGTGCGTGCCCTGCACGCCGCCGGCGCGGACACGTTCATCGAATGCGGGGAGTGGCCGGTCGTCACCCGGTTCGTCGAGGCGTCGGTCCCGGGCATCCAGTCGGTCGTACCGCTGAGCGAACACGACCCGGTCGCAGCGGTCCGGGCGCTGGTCGCCGGCCGCACCGAAACGGTGTCACCGCAGGTACGGACGCCGGCGTCGCCACCTGTCCCGGCGACCCCGCCACCCGTCGCGGCTGCGCCACCTGTCCCGGCTCGACCGGCTCCCACCCTCGTGCTGCCGCCACCCGTGGCGACCACACCCGCCCCGGCGGTCCCGGCGGCCCCCACCGTCCCGGCAGCGGCGGTCCCGGCGGCCTCCACCGTCCCGGCGGCGGCGGTCCCGGCTGCCCCAAGCGCCCCGGCGGTCCCGCCCGCCCCGCCGGCCCCCATCGCCCCGACGCCGCCTGTCCCGTCCGTCCTGGCGCCGCCGACCCCGCAGGCACCGGTGACACCGGCCTCCCCGGCCACCGTGGACCACGTGTCGTCCGCATCGGACGCCGACGGGCAGTACGCGGTGGTGCTGACCGAGATCCGGGCCCTGTACGGCGACTACCTGGGCTATCCGCCGGAGCTGCTCGGCGACGACGACGGCCTGGAATCCGACCTGGGCGTGGAGTCACTCAAGCAGGTCGCCCTCCTCGGCCGGGTCGCCGACCGGTACGGCCTGCCGGACCTGCGGGCCAACACCTCCCTGCTGACCGTCGGCACCCTGGGGCGGATCGCGCAAGCCGTCGTCCAGGCCCGGGGGGAGGCGACCGCCCGATGACCGACACGCCACGCCTGCACGGTCGGATCGCGTTGGTGACCGGCGCGGCCAAGAGCCTCGGCGCGGACATCGTCCGTCGACTGGCCACCTGCGGCGCACACGTCGTCGTCAACTACTTCCACTCCGTCGAGCAGGCCGAACTGCTGCGCACCGAGCTGGCGGAGGCCGGCCTCAGCGCGGAGTTCATCCGGGCCTCGGTGGCCAAACGCACCGAGATCGACCGGATGTTCGACCTGGTCCGGCAGCGGCACGGCGGCCTCGACTTCCTCGTCAACAACGCGGCCGGCGGTGCGTTCCTGCCCCTGTTCGACGTCGACGACACGTACTGGCAGCGGGCCTGGTCCACCAACGTCATGGGGGCGTACCACTGCTCCCGCCGGGCGGCCGAGCTGATGGTGGGCCGCCCGGGGGCAGGCATCCTCTGTCTGTCCAGCGTCGGCGCCCACCAGCCGGTCCCCGGGTACGGCCCCGGCGGCGTCACCAAGGCCGCCCTGGAGTCCCTGGTCCGGTACCTGGCGCTGGAGCTGGCCGACCAGGACATCCGGGTCAACACCGTGCTGCTGGGCTCCGTGGCCAGCGAGATCGTCGTCAACCTCGACGACCCGGCCGCCGCGCTCGGAGACTCGCCGCGCACCAGCGACCTGATGCGCCGCACCATCTCCACCCCCGAAGCGGCCCGGCTGCTCGTCCACCTCCTGCACCCGGACACCGGATTCATCACCGGGCAGACCCTCGTCGCCGACGGCGGCATCGGCATCGGCGGAATGCAGAGTCTGCGACTGCACAGCAAACTCGCCGCGCAGGTCGGTGTGCCCACCCGAACCCCACCGGTCCGCCCCACCGCAGCAGCCAGGGCACCCGAGGCGCACCCCTCGACCACCGAGGTCGTCGCCGTACCCGAGGTCGTCGCCGTACCCGGACCGGCCCCCGCCGCCGCGACACCACGCCCGGTGCGCGACCCGCAGCCGCGCCGACCGGAGACCGGCCCCGCCGAGCACGACCCGGATGCCATCGCGGTGGTCGGCCTCGGGGTGGTCCTGCCCGGCACCAACAACCCCGCCGAACTCTACGACCGGCTCCGGGAGGGCGTCCTGCTGGCCAGCGAGCCGTCCGCGTTCGACCTGCGGCACTTCTGGTCGGCCAGCGCGGCGGAGACCGACAGCTTCTACATCCGGGAAGCCGGCTACGTGCAGGGGTTCGTCCCCGACCCCGCCTCGCTCACCGAACCCGACGGGTTCCTGGGACACCCCGGCTGGCCACGCACCACCCGGTGGCTGCGGCACTGCACCGTCCAGGCCCTGGCCGGAGTACACCGCCGGCCCGGCGACCGGTGGCTGGCGGCGACCACCGGCATCCACGACCAGACCGGGCTCGGCACCCAGGGCGTCGTCCTCGGCGACGAGTACCAACGCCTGATCCGCGACGCCATCCAGAGCAGCGGCGGCGACGACTGGCTGGCCGAACTCGCCGACCACGCCATCAGCGCCCACTACGGTGGCGACGGCGGCAACCCGCTGGCCTACCTGCCCGCCTCGGTCTCCCGCAACGCGCTACGCGGGCTGATCCCGGGCGACGCCCAACACCTGACCCTCGACGCGGCCTGCGCCACCGGCCTGTTCTGTCTCGACGCCGCCGTCAAGGCCCTCCGCGAGGGAAGCTGCGACGTGGCACTGGTCGGCGGCACGTCGGTGATCGAACCGATCGGCTTCACGCTGTTCTGCCGGGCCCAGGGAATCACCGTCAGCGGCCGGATCCGCCCCTTCGACCAGGCGGCCGACGGGACACTGATCGGTGAGGGCGCCGTCATGCTCGCGCTGAAACCGTACGCCCGCGCGGTGGCCGACGGGGACCACATCCACGGCGTCGTCCTCGGCACCGGACTGGCCGCCGACGGCCGCGGCAAGGGCATCCACGCCCCGGCCACCCGGGGACAGGAACTGGCGATCGGCCGGGCCTGGGCCGACGCCGGCGTCGACGCCTCCGACGTGGACTGGGTGGTGGCCCACGGCACCGGCACCCCCGTCGGTGACGAGGTGGAACTACGTTCCCTGCTGTCACGACTGGGCGAGCGGGACCGGCCGTGCCTGCTGACGTCGAACAAACAGGTCTTCGGCCACACCGGTGTCCTGGCCGGGCTGGTGTCGGTGGCGCACGCACTGGTCGCCCTCGCCCACCGCACGATTCCCGGCCACACCGTGGTCACCGATCCCCACCCGCTGCTGGGCGACGGCACCCGACTGACGGTGCCGGTCACCGATGCGCCCTGGCCGGTCGACGAGGCCCGCCCCCGGATGGTCGGGGTGTCCTCGTTCGGCCTCGGGGGAGCCGACGCCCACGTGGTGCTCGCCGACCGGGTGCCGTCGACCCGACCCGCGCCCCGACCGTCGGTGCCCGACCGCACCCCGGACACCGAGGACCTGGTCGTGGTGGGCTGGAGCACCCACCTGCCCGGCCTGGACCGTGACCGGGTGCCCGGCTGGCTCGTCGGCGACGGCCCGGCCCCGCAGCTGAGCTTCGGCAGCCCGTACCCGCTGCCGTCCCCCCTCGACGTGCGGATCCCGCCCCGGACGATGCGGCACATGGACCCCGCCCACCTGATGATGCTCCAAGCCCTCGGGCCGCTCCTGGCCGACCTCGGCGAGCCGGGAACCGCGCTGCGACCCACCACCGCGATCCTGGTGGGGGCGAGCCTGCCGACCACGCACAACGCCCGCGCCGCCCTACGGGTGCACGCGCAGGAGTGCGCCTCGACGTTCGACCTGCTACCCGACCCCGGGCAGGCCCAGACACTGCGGGAGTACCTCGCCAAAGCGCTCGCCGACGCCGGCGACGTCATACCCGACGAGCTCAACGAGGACGACTTCACCGGTGCCGTCTCCTGCATCCTGTCCGGCCGGGCCGCCAACTACTACGACTTGCGGGGCTTCGGCACCAGCGTCTACGCCCACCGCGACTCCACCCACAGCGCCCTCGATCTGGCCCTGCGCCAACTCCGCCACCGGGCCTGCGACCTGGCCCTCGTCGGCGCGGTGAGCCTACGACCGATCAGCGGATGGGACCGGCACCTGGACACCCTCGTACCGGCGGGTCGGTCGGTCGCCGAGGGTGCCGCCGTCGTCGCCGTCGCCCGCCGCTCCACCGCCCGGGAGTACGGCCTGCCCATCCTGGGCACCCTCGGCACCGCACCCGAGGGCACCGCCGACGACCCGGCACACACCCTGCCGGCACCGGCCGGCACCGACCGCACCTACCTGGCCCTGGACGCCCTGCTGGCGGTGCTCCGGGCCGTCGTCACCGGCACCGACACCGTCGTGTCACCGGCCGCCCCCGGATCACCGTCGATCCGGTTCACCAGGCCGACCGGTCCCGGCCCCGACCCGGGCGGGGTCGTCCCGGAACCGGCCGAACAGCCGATCGGCCGCCGGCAGACCCTCCAGCTGCGTCCGCTGACCCCACCGGATCCGGACGGGCCGGCGATCCCGGCCGGGAGCATCGTGCTCACCGACGCCGCGGACCTCGCCGCTGCGGTCACCGGACCGGACATCGCCGTCTGGGCACCGCAGCCAGGGGTCGACGCCGCCACCCACGTACCGCCCGACGCCGCCGCCGACGCGCTGGCCGACCTGCCGTTCGTTCCACGCCACATCCGGATCCTCACCCGGCTGGAAACCCCCGACGGCGGTGCCGACGACACCGAGGCCGCCCGGTTGGAGGACCTCCAGGACCTGGCGTTCACCACCATCCAGGCCGCGCTGCCCGCGCTGCGGGCCGGCGGGTCGCTCGCCGCGCTGCTGCTCGCCGCGCTACCGCAGGGAACGACGCATCCGCTCGCCGGTCTGTTCACCGGTCTCGTCCGCTCGGTGCGGGCCGAGGTGCCGCAGTGCAGCGGGAACGCCCTGGTCACCGACGCGTCGGACGCCCCGACCGCGCTGGCGCAGTTGGCCCGGGCGGCGACCGCCCGGGTGCCGACGCACACCCTGGCCTGCCGCGGGCAGACCTGGTCCGAGCTGGCCGTCGCCGACGACGAGACCGGACCGCACCCGGCGGGGGAGCCCACCCTGCCACCGGACGCGATCGTGGTCGCCTTCGGCGGCGCCCGGGGCATCACCCCCGAACTCCTCGACGCCGTGGCCCGCACCACCGACCGACCCCACCTGTACCTCGTCGGCCGTACCCCGCTACCCGAGACCGACGACGAACTGCCACCCCAGGCCGAGTTCATCGCCGCCGGACGCCGGGAACACCCCGACGCGTCGGTGCGGGAACTCAAGACCGCCTACGAACGTGCCCAGGCCCGCCTGGAGGTACGCCGGACCGTGCACCGGCTCGCCGAACTGTGCGGGCCGGACCGGGTCCACCACCGGGTGTGCGACGTGCTGGACGCGGACCGCACCAGGGCGGTCCTCGACGAGGTCATGGACCGGCACGGGCGCATCGACCTGCTCATCAACACCGTCCTCGACCTACGCTCCCGGGCACTGCACGCGAAGACCCTGGTCGACTTCCGGGCGGTACGGGCCACCAAAGCCACCGGCTACCGCAACCTCGAACGCGCCCTGGCCGGCCGGCCGCCCCGGACCTGGTGCAACTTCAGCACCCTGGCCACCCTCGCCCCCGCCCCCGGAGACGTCGACTACTGCGCCGTCAACGAATACCTGGCGTACGCGAGCACCTGGGCCGACCGGCACGCACCCGAGGGACACCGCGAACTCGCCATCCTCTGGAGCGGCTGGCGGGAGGTCGGCGTCGCCAGCAGCGCCGCGATGCAGGAAACCCTGCGCCGCAACCGGATGGACGCCTACATCAGCAGCAGGCAGGGCGCCGCCCAGTTCCTCGACGCGGTGACCCGGCCCGGCAGCGGGGCGGCGGTCTTCTACATCCGGGCGGAGGAACGCGTACTGCTGGGGCAGCGGGGGATCAGCACCGACACCACCAGCGGCCGGCTGCCACTGCCCGTACCCGACGCACCACCACCCACCCCACCGGACCCGTCCCTGGCCACGCCGCTGCTCGACGGCGTGCTGTTGCGCGGCCGCCGCTGGGCGGTGTTCACCAAGACCTGGGAGCCACACACCCTCGCGGAGCAGGACGGCCGGTGGATGCGCCACCACCGGGTCAACGGGGAGTACGTCCTCCCCGGCACCTTCGCCCTCGAGGCCGCCGCCGGCGCAGCCGGACACCTCTGCCCCGACCTCGTCGTCACCGGATTCCGTGACCTGGTCTGCCGGACGTCGGTGACGGTCAGGTCCGCCGGACCACCCCGCACCATCACCGTGGAGGCCCAACTCACCGACCGGTCCCCGGACCGGGCCGTGGTGGCGGTCCGGATCACCACCAACCGGGTCGGCCGCAACGGCAAGGTCCTGCGCTTCAACGACCTGCTCTGCGAGACGACAGTCGTGCTGGCCGACCGGCACCCCGCACTGCCCGCGCCGACCGACCAGATGACACACCGCCCCGAACCGGACTTCACCATGCCGGTCTACTCCGCCGACCTGCCGATCACCCTCAGCGGCCCGTTCGCCGGAACCGGCGGGTACGCCCGGGGACCGGACGGCACGAGCGCCACGTTCCGCCTGGACCACGAGGCGTGGAACCCGGCCCTGGCCGGGATGACCGTGCCGGCGATCCTGCTGGACGCGATGGTGCACCTGCTGCTCCTGCCGCCACCCGGCGACCGGCCACCCCTGGTCGGCCCGATGGCCGGCATCGAGGCGGTGGACCTCGGCGGACCGGGCAACGACTGCCAGCTCAGCGCCGCGCACCCGACGATCCGGCTGCACTGCCGCTTCGCCGACGGCGCACTGACCGCCTCGACCCCTCACGGCCACGTCCTGGCCCGCATCACCGGGGTCAGCGCCCACGCCACCGACCACAGCGGGAGGTTGATCCGGCCGCACGCCGACACCCCCCAACCGGCCCTTCCCTGACAGCCGAGGAGACAGCGGTGTTGTGGCACGACATCACGATCGCCGGAACCGGTTCCTGGATACCCCCGATCCGACCCGAACAGGACCCGTGGGACGCAACCCGGGCCGGCGCATCATCCATGGCCGCGGCCAACGGGTTCACCTCGGCCGCAGTCTCGACCGGGGAGACCGCCACCCAGATGGCGGCCCGGGCCGCCCTGCTGGCACTGCGCCACGCCGAGGTCCCCAGCGCCGACGTGAGCCTGTTGGCCCACGCCACCTTCCAGGACGAGGACCACTACACGCCCGCGCCGTACCTGCTGCGGGTCCTCGGCGCCACCCGTACCACCGGGATCGAGGTCGGGGCGGCCAGTGACGGCGGCGCGGCCGCCCTGGTCACCGCAGCCGAACACCTCACCGCCCAACCCACCGCCCCGGCGGCCCTGGTCACCGCCGGAGCCCGCTTCCCCCACCAGCGGTGGGGCCACGTCCGCGACATCGGCTACGTCGCCGGTGACGCCGGCGCGGCCGCGGTGCTCACCCGGGGCACCGGCTTCGCCCGGCTGCTGGCCACCGCCCAGGCCACCGAACCGGAGCTGGAGGTGCTGACCCGCGCCGGTGAGCAGGGCGCCGCCGCCGGCGGCGGCCGACGGTTCCTCGCCGAACAGACCGGACTCCTGCCGCACATCGGGGCACTTCAACGCCGCACCCGGCACTGTGTCGACACCGTCCTCGGCGAGACCGGCCTGGCAGCGGCGGACGTCTCGCACGTGGTGGCCATCGCGATCGGGTCGGCCGTGCTCGACCTGGTGCTCTCCGGACCCCCGCTGCACCGCCGCGCCACCGACAGCAGTTGGACCTTCGGCCGCCACCTCGGCCACGCCGGCCCCTGCGACGTGCTGCTCGCCCTGGACCGGATGTTCCGTACCGGCGCACTGCGGGTCGGGGACCACGTCCTCGTCGTGAGCTTCGGCCTCGGCTTCCGCTGGACCACCGCCCTGCTCGAGATCACCCGCCCACCGCCCGGTGCGACGACGGCAGACCGGAGAACGAGGTAACCCATGACCGAGACGACCACGACGACCACCGCGTCGATTCCCCTGGCACCGGGTGCACTGCCGCTGCTCGGACACGCGTTGCCCCTGTTGCGGGATCCGCTGGCCTTCATCCGCTCCCTGGCCGGCTACCCCAGGATGGTGCGGGTCCGGTTGGGCCCGACCTCCGCAGTGCTGATCTGCGACCCGACCCTGACCCGGCACATCTTCGTCAACGACCGGACCTTCGACAAGGGCGGCCCGATCTACGACCGGATCCGGGAGGTCATCGGCGACGGGCTGTCCACCTGCCCGTACCCGCTGCACCGGCGACAGCGACGACTGTGCCAACCGTCGTTCCACCCACAGCGCCTACACGGGTACGCGGCGGTGTTCGGCCGGGCCTCCCACGCCACCGCCGGCTCCTGGCACGACGGTCAGGTGCTCGACGTCACCCGGGAGATGATGACGCTGACCACCCAGGCCACCATGGAGACGATGTTCAGCGGGTCCCTCCCTGCGGACACCCTCCGCCGGGCCCTGGCCGACACCAACACCGTGGTGAGCGCCTTCTTCCGCCGGATGATGACCCCGGCCCTGCTGCGCCGGCTACCCACCCCCGCCAAGCGACGCTACGACCAGGCCCGGGCCCGGCTCTTCGCCACCATCACCGAGATCGTCGCCGACCGCCGGGCCGACCCCACCGACCACGCCGACCTGCTCTCCGCACTGGTCGCGGCCGTCGATGTGGAAAGCCGTGACCACGAGCAGCGGCTCAGCGACGCCGAACTGGCCGACCAGGCCCTCACCTTCTTCCTCGGCGGCATGGAAACCACCGCCATCACCCTGGCCTGGGCACTGCACCTGATGGCCACCCATCCGGAAATCCAACATGCACTGCAGGCCGAAACCGACACCGTCCTGGCAGGCGCGCTTCCCGGCCCCGAACACCTGCCCCGACTCGACCTGGCGACCCGGGTGGTCACCGAAACCCTCCGGCTCTACCCGCCGGCCTGGATGATGACCCGCACCGTCGCCCAGGAGGCCGAACTCGACGGGGTACGGCTACGACGCGGCGACACCCTCGTGCTCAGCCCGTACCTGATCCACCGGCGACCCGACCTGTACGCCGACCCGGACCGCTTCGACCCGGACCGCTGGTGCGGCACCTCACCCGACCGGACGGGCTACGTCCCGTTCGGCGCCGGCGCGCGCAAGTGCATCGGGGACCAGTTCGCGCTCACCGAGGCGATCCTGGCCCTGACCGCGGTGGCGGCCCGCTGGGAGTTGTCCCCGGTCGGCGAGGAACCCTTCCGACCCAAGGTGGAAACCAGCCTCAGCTCCCGCGGGCTGCGCCTGCGGCTGCGGCGTCGGACGGAGACCTCCGGGACCGACGCACCGCCGGTCGCCACGTCGCAGCCCCTACCCGTGCCGTCGACCCCCGGACCGGGCCCTGACGCCTGCCCGGTCGCCCACTAGGAGAACAACCATGAGGTCGCTGGTCAAACAGCTGCTCCGTAACCGTGAGATCCGCCGGCACACCGCCGCACCGGCCGACCGGCTCCACCCGCCCACGCGTCCCGACCCGAACGGCTGGTTCTGCGTGGCCTTCTCCGACGAGGTCCGGCCCGGGGTCATCACCACCCGCCCGTTCCTGGGTGGCGAGGTGGTCGTCTACCGGACTCCCCGCGGGTTGCTGCGGGCGGTCCGCCCACGCTGTCCCCACCTCGGGGCGCATCTGGGCGTCGGTGGAACACTTGAGGGTGAGGAGATCGTCTGTCCCTTCCACCGGTTCGCCTTCGACCCCTCCGGGGCCTGCGTACGGACCGGGTACGACCTGCCGCCGCCCAAGGCGACCCTGACCCAGTTCCCGGTCTGCGAGGCCAACGGGTCGATCTACGTGTGGCGGCACGCGCTCGGCCTCGCACCGCAGTGGCAGGTGCCGATCTTCGGCATGGACGAGCGGCAACCCTTCAGCCACAACACCTTCGACATCGCCGGTCACCCGCAGGACGTCATCGAGAACGCCTTCGACTGGGGGCACCTCCCGGCCCTGCACGGGCTGCGGGACCTGGTCATCGAGGGGGCACCGGTGATGGGGGAGCCGATCAGCACGGTCACCGCGACCGCCCGGGGCACCGTCATGCGCCAGAGCCGCCAGTCCTACACCCTCACCGTGATCGGACTGGCCACCATCGCGGCCCGCACCCGGTTGCCCAACGGCGCGGGTGACCTCTACGTCATGCTGCACGCGACCCCGACCACTCCGGGCCGGATCCAACTGCGATTCGGCACCAAGTTGGAGCTGGCCGGCCTGCCGTTCCTGCCCGAGCGGGCCGCCCGGGCGACGGCGTTGCCCGTCGCCCGGTTGCTCGGCGCGATCGCCCAACGGGTGGCCTCGGTCGACACCGGCGCGGACCTGCTGATGTGGCACCACCAGGAGCACGTCGAACAGCCGAAGCTCGCCCGGGGAGACGGCCCGATCGGTCGGTACCGGCAGTGGGCGCGGCAGTTCTACACCGACCCCACCCCGTCCGGCGACCCCACCGCCGCCGCCACCGGGACGTCCATCACCAACGGTTCGCCGGCTGTCAACGGATCGTCGGTTGTCAACGGTTGGCCGGTCGCCAACGGATCGTCCGTCGACGAACGGAAGGCCGGCCGTTCCGAGGTGTGACCGTGGCCGCCGTGGCCTGCGAACCGTGTCGGTGCCGTCTCGACAACGAAGGGAGACCCTCTTGACGGGGCAGAACACCACGCCGGGTGCCGCGCAACGACTGGCGGTGCTGGGCGCGGGAGTGATGGGGACGGGCATCGCCGCACTGGCGGTCGGGCACGGGATCGCCGTGTCCATGATCGACGTGGACCGCCGTCGCCTGGCCGAGGCCACCGACCGGGTCGACCGGCAGGTCCGGACGGCCCGGCTGATGGGTGCCCTGCCGGAGGGCACCCGACCCGGCCTGCTCGACGTCGGAGTGTCCCTCGCGGACGTCTCGACAGGGCGGACCGGCACCCTCACCGCGGTGGTCGAGGCGGTCACCGAGGACCCCGACGCCAAGGCGAAGGTGCTGGCGGACGTCTCCGCCCTGGTGGCACCAGGCACCCCGGTGGTGTCCAACACCTCCTCGATCCCCATCGGCGAACTGGCCCGGTCGGTGGCACGACCGGAAGACCTGATCGGCAGCCACTTCATGAACCCGCCCTACCTGATCCGGACCGTCGAGGTGATCCGCGGCCCACGTACCGGTCCGCACACCCTGGACGCGGTACGCCGGCTACTCACCACCCTGGGCCGGGAATCGGTGGTGGTCGAGGACGCCCCGGGCTTCGTCACCAGCCGGATCCTGCACCCGATGATCAACAGCGCGGTCCGGGTGGTGGCCGCCGGCACGGCAAGCGTCGAGTCCGTCGACACACTCCTGCAGGGGTGTCTGGGACATCCGACCGGTCCGCTGCGCACCGCCGACCTGATCGGCCTGGACAACCTGGTCGACTCCCTGTGGGTGCTGCACGAACGCACCGGCGACGAGAGCTGCCGCCCCTGTGAGCTGCTGCTGACCAAGGTCCGGGCCGGCCACCTCGGCCGCAAGAGCGGACGGGGTTTCTACCACTACGAGGGAGACCTGTGATGACTGTGCCATCCGACCAGGAGGTGTCGGACACCGGCGACCGGGTCGACACCGCCGCGCCGGAACTGGTGCGCTTCCTGACGGCGCGTACCGGGCGGACCTGGCCGCCGGACACGGACCTCTTCGCCACCGGTGGGCTGTCGTCGCTGTTCGCGATGGAGTTGGTGGTGCACCTGGAGCAGACGTACGGGGTCTCCGTGCGCGGCACCGACCTGCGGTTGGACAACTTCCGCACGGTGCGCCGGATGGTGGCCTTGGTCGACCGGCTCCGCAACAGCGAACCCGGCGACCACGGTGCCTGAGACCGTCGCCGCCACCGCGCCCACCGTCACGCCCGCCCAGGCCGCCACGCTCGCCGCCCGCCTGGTCGGCGACCGGGCGGGCGACTGGGACCGGGCGGGCCGGCTACCCGTGGACGTGGTGCGCGCACTCAACACCGCAGGCCTGCTCGCCCCCCAGATCCCGACCGGGTACGGCGGAGCGGGATGGAGCAGCCTGGACAGCGGCGAGTTCACCGCCCAGGTGGGCAGCCTGTGCAGCTCCCTGCGCAGCGTCATGACCTCCCAGGCGATGGCGGCCTGGACCATCGAACGGTTGGCCGACCGGGCCCAGGCCAGGTCGCTGCTGCCCCGCCTGGCCGCCACGGACACGGCCGCGGTGGCCTTCAGCGAACCGCAGGCGGGCAGTGATCTGTCGGCGATGACCACCACCGTCACCACGACGGGCGACACCCTGCGCCTCGACGGCCACAAGGTGTGGGTGACCGCCGCCGACCACGCCGACCTGCTCCTGGTCTTCGCCCGACTCGGCGACCAGGGAGCCGTGGTGGTGGTGCCCCGGGCCACCCCGGGGGTACGGGTGCACCGGCGGGCGGATCCCCTGGGATGCCGGGCGGCCGGACACGCCGACGTGTGGTTCGACGCGGTACGGCTGCCCACCAGCAGCCTGCTCGGTGCCGGCGGGCAGTCATTGTCCCTGCTGGTGACCACGGCGTTGAGCTACGGCCGGATGTCGGTCGCCTGGGGTTGCGTGGGGATACTGCGGGCCTGTCTGACGGCGGCCGTCGCACACGCCGGTTCCCGCCACCAGTTCGGCCGCCCGCTGGCCCAACACCAGCTCGTCGCCCGGCACCTGGCCGACCTGTGGGCCGCCGAGCAAGTGGCCACCCGGGTCTGTGAGCATGCCAGCCGCTGCTGGGACACCGGCTCACCCGAAGTGGTCACCGCCACCGTCCTGGCCAAGTACGTCAGTGCCGGGCACGCCACCCGGGCCGCCGCCGACGCGGTCCAGATTCTGGCGTCGGCCGGTGCGGTCGACGGGCACCCCGTCGCCCGGGCGTACCGCGACGCCAAGCTCATGGAGATCATCGAAGGCAGCACCGAGATGTGTCAGCTGATGCTGGCCGACCACGCGGTGAACCGCCGGTGACCCCACCGCCGCGCCGATCACCCGCCCACTCATCCCCTGCTGCCGACGAACGGCAGTCCATGAAGGAGTCGACGTGACCGACGAGGTCCCGACGGTCCCACCCGTGACCGTGAAGTGCCTGGTCTGGGATCTGGACGACACCCTCTGGCAGGGTGTCCTGCTGGAGGACGAACAGGTCGTGCTCCCCGACCCGATCCGGGCGGTGATCACCGGGCTGGACGCCCGGGGCATCCTCCAGTCGGTCTGCAGCCGCAACGACCACGAGCCGGCCTGGGCCCGGCTGTGCGCGCTCGGCGTCGCCGAGTACTTCGTGGCGCCGCAGATCGGGTGGGGACGCAAGTCCGACGCCGTCCAGCGGATCGCCGACCGGCTGGGCTTCGCGCTCGGCACCGTCGCCTTCATCGACGACCAACCGGTCGAACGGGCCGAGGTCGCCTTCCACCTCCCGCAGGTACGCTGCTACGACGCCGGGGTGGCCACAGCCCTGTTGGACCGGCCCGAGTTCAGTCCGACGTCGGTGACCGTGGACGCCCGGCGACGCCGGCAGATGTACCAGGCCGGTCAGCGGCGGGCAGACGAGCAGGCCCGGTTCACCGGCCCGGCGGAGGACTTCCTGCGTTCGCTGGAACTGGTGATGCGCATCCGGCGGGCCGACGCCGCAGACCTGTCGCGGGTCGAGGAGTTGACCCTGCGGACCAGCCAGATGAACGCGACCGGAGTGCACTACCCGGATCAGGCGTTGCGGGCCCTGCTGGCCGACCCCCGGTACGAGGTCCTGGTCACGACGTTGACCGACCGGTTCGGGCCGCACGGCGCGGTCGGTGTGCTGGTCCTGGAGAAACACCCCGGGGTGTGGCACCTGCGGCTGCTCGCCACCTCGTGCCGGGTGGTGTCCTTCGGCACCGGCACCGTCCTGCTGACCTGGCTGGTGGACCAGGCCGCCCGAGCCGGGGTGCACCTGATCGCCGACTTCCGGCCCAACGACCGGAACCGGATGATGGAGATCGCCTACCGGTTCGCCGGCTTCGACGAGGAGCCCTGCGCGTGCCGGGACCGCATCGCCGTCGACGGCGACCGGGCCGTCCAGCGACTGCACCTGGCGGCACGCCGGCAACCGGCACCGTCGACGTTCCACCTCACCGCCCCCGACCTGGCCGGCCCGGCGACCGTCGGCGCGGGTCGACCGCCCGCACCCGGCCTCCACCGGCCGGACCGCGGTGTGGAGATCAGCCGGACCGCCGCCGGGCCAACGTGATGCCGTCGGCCATCGGAAGCAGGCACACATCCACCCGTTGGTCGTCGCGGATCATGGCGTTGACCCGCCGCACCCCGGCGGTGTCCGGATCACCGGCGGTCGGGTCGACCACCCGGCCGAAGAACAGCGTGTTGTCCACCACCACCAGTCCACCCGGGCGTACGAGTTGCACCGCGAATTCGTAGTACTGCGGATAGTTCGCTTTGTCGGCGTCGATGAAAACGAGATCGAAACTGCTGCCGGTGCCCTCGTCGAGCATTTTGTCAAGGGTCTCGACGGCCGCACCGATGCGTACCTCGATGCGGTCGGCGACCCCCGCGCGGTGCCAGTAGTCGGCACCGATCTCCGGCCACCGCGCGCTGATGTCACAGGTCACCAGCCGGCCGTGCGGTGGCAGCGCCCGGGCCATGCACAGGGTGCTGTAGCCGGTGAAGGTGCCCACCTCCAGCACCCTCGTGGCCCCGACCAGGGACACCAGCAGCGCAAGGAGTTGTCCCTCCTCGGCCATCACCTGCAGGGACTGCCCGCCGGGAAGCTCGCCGGTGTGCGTGCGTAGCGCCCGAAGGACGTCGTCCTCTCTGAGCGAGAATTCCCGGACATAGGCCAGAAGCTCCGGGTCGACCCCGATCTGATTAGCCACGCCAGCAATTCTAGAGAGCGTTCGCCACCGTACTCAAGGTGTGGCACAAGCCATTTTTGCGGCTACCGAGAATGTGGCGGGAAACGGTGGTGCCGTCGCCGAGGGCAGGGCCGGGCGATGGAGGCGGGAGCATCGATCACTTTTCGCCCTGCGTAGCGGTGGGCTTCGATGTTTTGCGGGACGAGGATGGCTTGACCGATCGCGGTGGCGCGGCGTGGGCAGCAGTGGAGCTTTGTCCGGATCTTCAGGCGCAGGGCTGCTGCGTCGTGATCCGGCGCCGCACGCCGAGCCCGGCGGTGCCGGTGAGCCCACAAGAGTCGACCGCTTCCTGCACGTAGCGCCACGCGGTGGTGACCCGACGGTGAGTCCGGCGGCGCGAAGCGTGATCCGGCCGGGTATGGGGCAGCAGTTGACGGCGGTCAGTTGCCGGGTGGACGTGCGGCGTTGCCGGACTACCGGCGGTCGGCATGACCCCTGTCGGGATCGAGATGACTGCGGAGTTGATTCGGGATCTGGTGCGCGATCAGCACCCCGACCTCGCCGATCTCCCGGTTCGGATCGGCGCGCGGGGTGGGGACAACCAACTGTGGCGGCTCGGTGACGATCTCGCCGTCCGGCTTCCCTGGGCGACCGGGGCCGCGGACGTGTCGCTGCGCAAGGAGTACGCCTGGGTGCCGATGTTCGCTCCGCGTCTTCCGCTGCCGGTCCCTGTCCCGCAGCGGTTCGGTGAGCCTCCGCGCGGTTTCCCCGGCCCTGGCTCATCACCGCCTGGGTTGCGGGCACACACCCGCTGACCGGGCCTCTGTCACGCGAGCCGGCGACGCGGCCGAATCCTTGGCTACCTTCCCTGACGGCTCTTCACCAACCCGCCTCCGTCGGCGCGCCTGTCAGCCTCAGCCGTGGTGGGCCTCTGGTCGAGCACGCCGACCACTTCCACGCGGGGACCCCCCGCCCACGCCGCCCTGCAACGCCTCATCACCACCCGCTGAACCGACGATCGCCGTCCCCCCGAATATGAGTCAGGCTGGCTCAGGATTACCGTCCGGTGATGACCTTCGACTTCGGTATTGCTGGCTACCAGCCGGCCTGGCTGAACGGAGCTGCTGAAGTCGCCGGTCGTCACGCTCGACGGCTGCGGGGCCTCGTGGGCCGTCGGCTGACGTCCAGCTGGGTGGTGTGGGATGACGATGACGACACCTGGTTCGCCGACTGTCCGGTGGTGTTGGACTTCGACGACGAGCGTCTTGAGGTCAATCATCAGAAGTTTGATGATCTGTCGATCACGTACGGGTCGATCGACGTGACACGGATGCCGGTGTGGCCGGCCTCAGACGGCTTCCGGCTCCGTTGGCGCAGCGATGCTCCCGCGCTGTTGGTTGCCCGGCACGGGCAGAGGCTTGAGGCGGTGGAGCTTCTGGAGTGGGCCGGGGGTGACCTGGCGGACGGTGCCGTGGCGTTGGGCCTGCGATTCGCGAGCGGCTGGCTGACGATCTACAACGCGCTGGACGAGAACGGAATTCAGGAGGGCGTTCCCTCCCTGCGGTACCGCCGACACCGACTGGGGTGAGCCTGCAACTGCACGACGGGAGAACGCCGAGCTGGCGATGGAGCGTGATGTCCTCAAGCGATCCGTGGTCCTGTGGGTCAAAGAAGCGACGGGCCGGTGAGCATGGCCGCCTTCATCGCTTCCCAGAGGACCGAGCATTCCGTGCCGCACGCGGTGGCCTGCCGGGCGCTGGGGGTGTCTGAGTCATGGTTCTACAAGTGGCGTGACCGGCCGCCGACGCGCCGCGATGACCGGCGTGTCCGACTGGCGGCCGCGGTCAGGAAGGTGTTCGAGGACTCGGGTGGAACCTACGGCAGCCCTCGCATCGGTAGCGAGCTGCGCGAGCAGGGTTGGCAGGTGTCGGACAACACGATCGTCCACCGCCGCCACTTCCACACCCGCACAGCGGCCCGCCTGAAGATCGGCGCCTGGATCACCGACCTCTACAACCGGCGCCGTCGGCACTCCGTCTGCGACTGGCGATCCCCGATCGACGACGAACGACCAGAGACCCGCGACCTGGAGGCCCAGGCCGCATAACGACGCCCTCCACGCTTCCAGGGGATTGACAGCGGTGTCCGGATCTGACCATGAGCGCGCATGCGATCTTTGCCCTCGACCGGCCCGGCCCACCGTCCGGAGCCGGGCGCGTTGCCGCTCCGGCCGAGCTGCTCCGCTACGCCTTGCGTACGTCGGCGTCCACCAGGTGAGGCTTCGACGGTGGACGCCGACCCGGTGGCGTCAGGCCACGACGATGACCGTTTTGCCGAGTAGCTTGCCGTTGCTCGCGTCTCGGTGGACGGCCGGCAGTTCCTCCAGCGGTCGGCGGTCGGCGATATGCAGCTTGAGCAGGCCGTTGTCGACGCGGGAGACGAGGTCGGCCAGGTGGGAGGCGTCGGGGCCTACCCACACCCCCGCGGTGCGTACCGAGCGTGCCTCGTCGGCCGGCACGGGCCCGGCGGAGCTGACGACGATGCCGCCGTCGGCCACGTAGGGGGTCAGCTTCGCGAGGTCCTCGGGGGCCAGGCGTACGTGGTTCACCACCACGTCGAAGGGGCCACCGACAGCGGCCGGGCCGGCGTCGAGGTCCAGCCGGTCGACGACCTTCTCCGCACCGTAGCCGCTCAGGCGATCGGCGTGCTGACCGCCGTCGACGGCGGTCACCTTGGCGCCGGCGTCGAGGGCGAGCTGGACCACGAGGCTTCCCACCGCACCGCCTGCCCCGTTGACGAGAACGGTCTGGCCGGCTCTGATCCCGGCGAGCTCGACTGCCGCCTGGCGAGCGGCCAGCCCGGTCAGGGGTAGTGATGCAGCGTCGGTCAGGGTGATGCTGCGGGGTGCGGCGGTGACCAGGTCGGCTGCGATGATCGCGTACTCGGCGGCCCCGCCGTGCTCGTCCAGCGGGAACATGGCGATGATCGGGTCGCCGATCTGCAGTCCGTTGACTCCGTCGCCGAGCTCGGCGACGATGCCGGCGACGTCGAGGCCGGGGGTGATCGGCAGCGCGGTGGGGATCATCTCGGCCAGGACGCCGAGGCGGATGTGGTCGTCGACGGGGTTGAACGAGGTGGCCGCGACTTTCACCAGCACCTGGCCGGCGCCGGGGACCGGACGCTCCACCTCCTCGTGACGCAGGACGTCGGTGCTGCCGAACTCGTGGTAGCGAATCGCCTTCATGGCGTTCTCCTCATCGTTTCGTGGTGTCGGATCCGCGGCGAACGGGAATCTTCGGACCGGTGGTCGCCACCTCCACTGGTCCGTGGGTTGAGCGGCGCGCGAGCCGGTCAACTCATCTGCACCGACCGGGTCGAGTTGCCCAGGACCATCCGGTTGATGGCGCTGACCGCGCTGCTGGGTTCCGTGGTGGCACCCACGGTGAACAGCAGGGGGACGTAGTGGTCAGAGGTCGGGTGCGCGACGTCGGCTCCGGCGCCTGGCTACGGAAGTCGGTGAGGGCGTCGACATCGCCTCGGGCGAGGGCATCGGCGGCCCATGTGTCGAACGCCGCGGTGTGCGCGACGAGAGCTGGGCTCCGGATGGCGGCGAAGCTGTGCGTCATGAATCCGGAGCCGAGCAGCAGGATGCCTTCCTCGCGCAGGGACCGTAGGCGTGAGCCCAGGTCGAGCAGCGCGCCGGGGTCGAGACTGGGCATCGACAGCTGGACGACCGGGACGTCGGCCGCCGGATACCTCGCCATCATCACCGGAGCCGAGCAGCAGGATGCCTTCCTCGCGCAGGGGCCGTAGGCGTGAGCCCAGGTCGAGCAGCGCGCCGGGGTCGAGACTGGGCATCGACAGCTGGACGACCGGGACGTCGGCCGCCGGATACCTCGCCATCATCAGCGGAATGAAGGCGCCATGGTCGAGGCCACGGTCGGTGAACTCGTGCACCGCCATCCTGCGGGGAAGCGCCCTCACCAGTCGCTGGGCCAGGGTGGTGGCGCCCGGGGTGGCGTAGGGCAGGGTCTTGTCGCGGGGGTGGAAACCGCTGAAGTCGTAAGAGAGCGGCGTGCCGGGGTGAATGGGGCCCCGTGGCTGACGAAAAGGCTGGGCAAGGGCCCGTCGGACGGAGCCCGTACCGGCTGCGTCTTCGCCCACGGCAACACCTGTTCCACATGCTTGGCGTAGGCCTCGGCGGGCCGGTTCGGCCGGGTGAGGGACGTCGGGTCATTCGTCATGGTCATCGGTGTCGATCTGTTCGGGGCGAAACGCCGGAACGCTTCCGCACTTGCCTGGGCAACTGAGGATGAGTGTTCCTCACTTGCCTGGGCAAGTCAACGTGCGCGGTGTCACGGAACCCAGCAGCGCCGATACCTGCTCGTGAGTAGGCAGGCATTTCGATACGCGGTTGCCCAGTCAAGTAAGCTGCGCACATGACCGGCTCCACCCCTTGGCTCGACGACGAGCAGCAGAAGCTGTGGCACGACCTACGCACCGTGGTCATCGCGCTGCCCACGTTGCTCGACCGTCAGTTGCAGCGAGACGAGGGCATCTCGAACTTCGAGTACAGCGTGATGGCCCGGCTGTCCATGACCGAGACGCACACGATGCGGCTCAGTGACCTGGCCGCACAGTCCAACAGCACGCAACCACGGCTGTCCAAGCTGATGGTCCGTTTCGAGCAGCAGGGGTGGGTTACTCGGTGCCCTGACCCGGGCAACGGCCGGTACACCCTCGCGATCCTGACCGACGCCGGCCTGCGCAAGGTCGAGGACAGTGCCCCGGCGCACGTCGAGCAGGTCAGACAACTGGTGTTCGAGCCACTCAGCGCGGCACAGCAACGCCATCTCGGCGCCGCACTCGCCCGCATCGCCACCCTGCTACGCGAGCAACTCGACGGCCGGTAAGGGACGCCTGCCCTCACCCGGCCGGGTGAACACCCCCCACCGCCGGCACGCCGGTGGGCAGGTCGACCGGCTGCTGGGCGAGATCCACCACACCCGGGCCCGCCCGCAGACTCCACAGGCGTCGGCTGCCCCGATCGACCCGGCCCTCCGCCACCGGCAGGGGCGCCGTTGAGGGAGAAGGTCGTGGGGGTCGCGTTGCTGCCGCTCCACGTACCCTGGCAGCCGAACGACACGTTCGCGCCGCCCGCGATCGTGCCGCTCCAACTGGCGTTGCGGATCGTGACGGCGGAGCCGGACGGGGCGTAGGTGGCGCTCCAGAGGGTGGTGATCCGCTGGTCGCCCGGGAACGTGAAGACCAGTGTCCAGCCGTCGACGGCGGTCGTGGCGGTATTCCTGATCGTGACGTCGGCGACGAATCCGCCGGTGCATTCCGACTGCTTAGGGTAGGACACCGCGCAGGTGGGGCCGGGTGGCGCAGTGGTCGGGCCGGTCGGCGGGGCGGCCCGGACCTCGTTTGTCGCGATCGACACGTTGCCCACCGCGTCCCGGGCCCCGTACGTAGCAGCGGTTGGGCATGGACGTCGCGAGTGACACCGTGTAGCTGGTGCCCGGCACGGTGGCCACCAGCGTCGAGATGAAGACCCCGTACCGGCGGTAGGCGTGGTATCCGGTCCCCCCCGACGTTGTCCGTCGACGGCGTCCAGTTCAGCGTGGCGGACGTGGTGGTCACGTCGCTGACGGTCAGCGTCCCCGGGGCGCTCGGCGGCACGGTGTCGGTTGCCGGGGTGACGATGGTGAGCGGGTCCGACGACGGTGAACTGTGCCGCCCGAGTCGATGGCCTGCAGGTAGAAGCGGTATTGCGTGGCCGGCTTGAGGGTGACAGTGGCCGTGGTGGCGTTGCCGACCCGGACGGAGGCCCCCGGGTCGTAGAACGCCTGGGAGCATCCGATCGTGTACCCGGTGATGTCGCAGCAGCCGGGCTCGGCCGCCGTCCAGGTCGGGGTGACCGAGGTTGAGGTGATCCGGCTGACCGCCAGGTCCCTCGGCGCTGTCGGCGGGAGGTCGGCCGGGGGCGTCGAGCTGGTCGCGTCGACAGTGTTGGACGCAGCCGACAGGTTACCTGCGGCGTCGGTGGCGCGTACGTAGAACTGGAGGTACGGGCCGGGTCCCGTCGTGGCCGAGGGCGGCAGCTGGTACGTCGTCGACATGGCGGTGCCGAGCAGTGTGGAGGTGTACCAGCCGTCGAACCGGTAGACGCGGTAGCCGGTCACGCCGACGTTGCCCGTCGCGGCCGACCAGTCGGGAAGTGGCGGCGACGGCGATGATGGGGACCGTCCGAAGCGGACCATCCGACACACAATGGAGAACTCGCATGGCCTGGTACCCGATCTACAACCTTCAGCTGGCGGGCTGGAACCGGCAGAGTGTCTGGGGCTGGGATCCCGGAGCCGAGAGCTACTACGCACAGCTCACCAGCAACGCGGCAACCTTCGACGCGGACGAGGTGGGGCCCGAGATCTGGGTCACCCGGCCCACCTACCCACGGATCGAACACCCCGCCCGTCTCGCCGAGGTCATCGCCGCGGTGACGGGCACCGGGGTCGAGGTCGTCCGGACCGCGATGCGCGATTCGCTGGACGAGCGCGACGAACTCCGGCAGCGGATCTGACCGGCATCCCGCAGCGGCTCACCCGGTGACCCGGATCGGGCCGGGCCGGGCGCGGCCGGGCCCGCCCGAGGGCGGTGACCCGGATCGGGCCGGGACGACGCGGCCGGGTCCGCCCGAGGGCGACGACGGCGCGACCGGCCAGCCCGGGACGCCGGTGGCCGGTACCCCGTCGACGCCCCGGGTGGGCCGCGATGGTCGGATCGCCGGTCGGTCACCGGCGTCCCCGTCCTATCTCAGGTAGGTGGCTAAAGGGATCTGCTGGTCACGGAGTGCTCGGGTGACGACCCCGGCGATCTGCCGGGCACCGGACGGCTCGAAGTGGGTGTGGTCGGCGCAGAAGAAGGCGCCCACCGGGCCCGAGCCGTAGTCGCCGTTGAAGGGACAGAAACGCAGGCTGTTGTAGAGCGTGTAGCTGAGCCGGTGCAGGTCGATGACGGGGACGGCGTTCGCGCTGCCGGCCGAGTTCGTCTCGGTGACGAAGCCGCGGTTGCCGACCGCCGTGCTCCCGGAGCAGGTGAGCGCGGCCGGCGGGGTCAGGAAGACGGGGTGGGCGCCGCGCGCCTTGGCCGCGGTGGCCATCATCCCGAGCAGCTGCTGGTACCGCGCCGAGCCGACGTGGCGGGGGCAGGCACTGGTTCCGTCGTTGATCCCGAACTGGATGAGCAGGTAGTCGCCGCGCTTCATGCCGGTCGTCGGGTCGAGCATGGCCTGCCAGCGCGAGGAGTACGTCTCCGGGCTGACGACGCACTCCCCGGCCGGGTTCTTCGTGCTCGTCACGTTGGGGTCGTAGAGCCACGTCTGGATGCTCCGCCCGCCCACGGCACTGTTGCGTACGGTGACGTCGCCGGTGAAGTACTGGGCGAACTGGCTGCCCCAGCCGGCCGGGCACACGGTGCCGCCGGAGGGGTCGGCCACCGTGGAGTCGCCGGCCAACCAGACGGTGACCTGCCCCTGCGGGGGAGGAGAGCTGGACGACGGCGGCGCGCACGGCGACGGGCTCGGCGACGGGCCGCCGCCCGTCAGGTCGAAGTAGTCGAGGTTGGGCAGCCCGCCGGCCGTGGTCGGGCTGAACCCGATGGTGGTGGTGCCCGGGTTCACCGGCACGGTCACCGTCGTGGTGACCCACGTCGTCCACGCCCCGGTGGGCGCGAAGGGCACCGTCTGCGTCGATGTGCCGTTCACCAGGACGGCGGCGGGTCGCGCGGTGGTGGAGCCGTTGGCGAACCGTACGTCCAGCGTCGCCGTCCCGGCCGCCGACGTGGTCACGGTGAGCCGGACCGCCGCGCCGACGGCGTTGTCGCCGTTGCAGAACCCGGTCCCGGAGTACCCGGCGTGGTTCGCGTCGATCGTGCCGGTGCACACCACCGGCGCCGTCTCGGCCTCGTACCGGCTGGACGCCGCCGTGGCGATGGTGGCCCCCAGCCCGATGAGGACTGTCGTCATCGTCACGACGCCGATGACCGCTCGTCGATTCATGTCGCTCCTCGGGTCGCTCAGATGTATTGGTCGAGAATCGGCCGGAGCCGTTGCGTGATCTTGACGTGGCCGGCGTCCGTGGGGTGGACGTTGTCCGTGGTGTCGGTGGCCGGGTCGATCCAGCCCGTGGTGTCGACGAAGTGGACCTTCGCGTCGCCGGCCGCGGTGCGGGCGGCGACGGCGTTTCGCGTCTCGGGCACGTACCGGTTGCGGAAGACGCCCATCGCGAAGATCTCGGCGTTCGGGTACGCCACGCGCACGCGTTCGAGCATGACGACGTAGTTCTGCTGGAACTGCACGGTGCTGACGCCGTGACCGACGTCGTTGGTGCCGAGGTTGATGACCACGGCGGTCGCCTGGTACGTCCCGAAGTTCCAGTCGTCGGTGCTCACCCACGCCGAGGAGCGGCGGAACCAGTCGACCATGCCGTAACAGTCCTGGTTGACCAGGCAGGCGCCGCCCTGGGCGACCTGGGTGTGACCCGCGCCGAGGGCCTCGGCCGTGAGCCACGGGTAGGCGGTGAAGGGGCGGTTGGCGTTGGGCTGGCCCACCGTGATGGAGTCACCGATGAACTCCACGAGGTTCGCCGGCCTGGCCAGCGGCGCGGTCTGCGCGCCGCTGGCGAGGATGAGCCCACCGAACACCGGGTCGCCGGTGTACGAGCCGGCCCGCTCGCGGTAGCCGATCCGGATGCTGTGCGAGCCGCCGGTCAGCCCGGAGGCGAGGGTGACGTTGCCGGACACGTTGCGCCGCCACTGCGGTGCGGCCTGGTCGACGGAGTAGTACAGGTCGATGGCGTTGCGCTGGCGCACCCCGATGACGCTGCCGGTGAAGCGGGTCTCAAGGTAGCCGCCGGCCCAGCCCATCGCGGGGAACGCCGGGTCGGACCTGCTCCACCGGCCGTAGTACTGGATGTTCGAGTCGTCCGGCCGCCCGGTGCCGGCCGAGGAGCTGCCGGAGGTGTCGACATCGAGACTGTCGACGTTGGGCAGGCCGGCCGCCGTGGTCGGGCTGAGTCGGACGGTGTTGCTGCCGGCGCCCAGCGACACGGTGAGCGTGCTGGCCGACCAGGTGGTCCAGGCTCCGGTGCCGCCGAAGGCGGCGGTCGAGACCCGGGTGCCGTTGACGAGGACGTCCGCCGGGCGGCCGGTGGTGGTGCCGTTGGCGAAGCGTACGCCCAGGGTCGCCCGTCCCGCCGCCGGCATGGTCACGGTGAACTGGACCGAGGCGCCGACGACGTTGTCGCCGTTGCAGAATCCGGTCCCGGAGAAGCCGGCGTGGTTCGCGTCGATCGTGCCGGTGCACATCGCCGGCGCCGTCTCGGCCTCGTACCGGTTCACGGCAGCCGTCGCGGGGCTGCCGGTCAACACCGTGACCATGCCGGCGACGAGCGTGCCGACGGCGAGGAGGGGCAGGGGTCTCATGACTGAGCTCCTTGGCTGATCGAAGGTCGGTGGTGTGCCCGCAGGCCCGGCACGACGAGGTCGGACGCCGTACGCCGGAAGTGGCAGCTACCGGAGGTAGATGTCGGGGCGGGGCGGGGTGGTCATGCCGTCGCCCAGGAAGAAGCTCGGGTGCGGCGGCTGGTTGTAGGCGGTGTTCTGCCAGGCGATCGCCACCCGGTACTGCGGGTCGTGCAGGAGGGTGTAGAGCCGCCGGTCGGTCTGCGTCGGGCTGGCGTAGATACTCAGCGCGGCGTTGTCGTCCCGGGGCAGGATGACCTCTTCCCGCCAGTCGCCGAACAGGTCACCGGAGAGCGAGGGCGTCGCCTTGGTGCCGTTGATCGAGTGCGCGCCGGTGGCGGTGAGCAGGCGCGTGTCGCCGCCCGTGCCGTACTTGTCGACGTGGTTGCCGTCGAGCAGTTCCCGCACCGGGTCGCCGTCCCACCAGGCGAGGAAGTTGGAGCTGCCCGGGGTACGACCGACGCTGCCGCCGGCGGAGTTGAACAGGTTGGTCAGGCCGGTGCCGGCCCCCCAGAACTCGGCACCGGGGTTGCCGGCGTAGACGTCACCGGCCACACCACGCCCCGGCCCCTCGCAACCGCAGCTGTTGTTCTTCTGCATGATGATCGCGCCGGTGTTCGCGTCGCGCAGCGTCGCCGCCGCGCCGGAGTTCTGCTCGTGGATCTGCCAGATCTCCTTGCCGGGGCGGCTGGGCACGAAGTCGCTGACGTGCAGCGCGTCGCCGTGGGCGTAGAAGGTGGTGGTGTAGCGGCCGGTCCCGTTGGCGTTGATCGTCATGCCGCCGTAGATGATCTCGTCGGTGCCGTTGCCGTCGACGTCGGCGATGGACAGCGAGTGGGTGCCCTTGCCGGTCCACTGGCTGCCCGCGCTGCTCGAGTCGAACTTCCACCGCAGGGTGAGCTGTCCGTTGCGGAAGTCGTACGCGGCGATCGCGGTCTTGGCGTAGTAGCCACGGCCCACGATCAGGCTGGGTCGACGCCCGTCGAGGTAGGCGGTGCCGGCCAGGAACCGGTCGACGCGGTTGCCGTAGTCGTCGCCCCAGTCGCTGACGTTGCCGCGGGCCGGCTGGAACGGCACCGTGGCCAGCACCGCGCCGCTCAGCCCGCTGAACATGGTCAGGTACTCGGGACCGGTGAGGATGTACCCGCCAGCGTTACGGTGCAGGGCGTTCGCGTCACCGATGACCTGCCCGGTGCCGGAGCGGCTACCGTCACCGGTTTTGACCGCGACTTCCGCCCGGCCGTCACCGTCGTAGTCGTACACCTGGAACTGCGTGTAGTGGGCTCCGGCGCGGATGTTGCGCCCCAGGTCGACGCGCCACAACCGGGTGCCGTCGAGCCGGTAGGCGTCGAGGTAGACGTTGCTGGTCACGCCCGACTGGGAGTTGTCCTTCAGGTCGCTGGGGTCCCACTTGAGGAAGATCTCGTACTGCCCGTCGCCGTCGGCGTCGCCGACGCTGGCGTCACCGGCGGTGTAGTTGCTGCCCGGCCGGGAGATCGGCACGTCCAGGTGGTCGCCACCGGCGAAGCGCAGCGACGCCTCCGAGGCCACCTGCTCCGCCCCGTCGACCACCGCACGGATCGTGTACGAGGCGTCGGCGGGCGCCCCGGTGTCGAGGTAGTTGGTGGAGGTGGTGATCGGCGACGCGGTCAGCTTCGTGGTGCCGCGGTAGACGTTGAAGCCGGTGTTGGCCGCCTCGGTGCCGCGCAGTCGCCAGGACACCAGGTTGCCCGACCCGGAGCGGACGCTGATCACGCCCCGGTTCAGGTCCTCCAACTGCCGGCCCGTCTCGGACGGCGGCGGGGTGCCGGTCGTCTCGACCTCGACGTAGTCGATGTTGGCGAGTCCCGCGGCGGTGGTGGGGCTCAACCGGATCGTGTTGCTGCCGGCGGTGAGCGAGGCGGTGAGGGTCTTCGTGGCCCAGGTCGTCCACGCCCCGGCGGGGTCGAACGTGCTCGCGGCCTGCGCCACCGATCCGTTGACGAGCACGTCGGCCGGGCGGTTGTCGGTCGTACCGTTGGCATACCGGACGGCGATGGTCGCCGTGCCGGCGGCCGACACGTTCACGGTGAACTGTGCCGCCGCACCGACGGCGTTCCTGCCGTTGCAGAACCCGCTGCCCGAGTAGCCGGTGTGGTTGGACTCGATCGCGCCGTCGCAGGTGGCAGGCGCGGTCTCGACCTCCTGACGGATCGCGGCGGCGGACGCCACCGTGACGACGGCGACGCCGGCGCTGACGGTGACCGCCGTGCAGGCGGAGAGCAGCGCGACGCGCTGTCTGCGTGACAACATGACGATCTCCAGGGCTTGAGGACGACCAGTTGGGGGCTCGTGCGGGTCAGTGTCGGGAGGCGCGACGTGCCGCCGGTGCCGCCGAAGGTGTCGACACGGCTCAGGTACCTCCTGTGGGCTGGCACGGTGGCGACCCTCGGACCGCGCCGAGGCGCGGCCGTGGCAGCGACACGGCAGTGCGGATGCCGATCACCGTCGGGATGTCCCGGTCTGGTCGGAGCAGTAGCAGCGGACGCGGACGGGGAGCGTTCACGCAATGCGCCTCCGACTGGCCTTCCGGCCCGGAATCTCAGCCCGCCGACCTGCGGTCTTGGATTTGTAACACCCTGTGAACACTCCCATGACATTTACCTGCGTCAGTCAGTCTCCTGACCGGGCAGCCATCCGTCAATCGACGCCGCTCACTTCCTTGCCCCCGGTGCCGTGCCGGTCGAAATCCCGCACAGACCGTGCCCACCCCCTCCCTCTCCGTCAGATTGAGGTCAGACGCCACCCGCGGTCGCGGCGGCTGCTCCCGGTCAGATCCGGATGGCCGCGGGAGCAACAGCAGTGCCGCATGATCCGTTCATGACCTCCACCCGCTCGTCACGGCTGCCGCTGTGGTCCACCGACTCGTTGCTGTCCATCGGATCCCGAGGCTCGGTGCTGTCCATCGGCAGCGTCGGCTCCGCCGGATCGGTCCTGTCCATCGGGTCCGCGCTCTCGATCGGGTCGGCCCTGTCGTGGCGGTCCCGCTGGTCGTTGATGGCTCACCGCTCCTTCGGAGCCGCGCTGGGCTCCCGCGAGGGTGGCCGCGCACTCATCGGTCCGTCCGCAGCGTTGGCAACCGTGGCGCTGACGGCCTGTGCCGGCTACCTCCTGACACGCAGCCGCGAGGCCAGCGCGGCCAGCCCGACGCCGGCGGCGTTGAGCAGCACGTCGTCCACGGACGACACCCGATCCCGCCGCAGGACGTACTGCCCGGCCTCCACCAGGACTGGTGCTCCAGCCGTGCCTGATGGAGTCGGAGTCTTCGCTGGTAGTGGGCTGTTCTGGCGCGGTACTGGTGTCGGCGTCGCCATCGTGACCATCGATGGATGTGGTCGAAGGATCGGATCGTGGTGATCAGGTGTGCCAGGAGACGGCGGACCTCGCCGAGGGTGAGGGGGATGAGGCCGTCAGACAGTGCGACCACCTCACTCACCGCATGAATAGCATCGACACGCGCAGCTGTACGGCCGGCGCCGCTCACGCGTCGACTACACCGATGACCTGGCGAAACTCCAGACTAGGCAGGTGCGGCTGGAGTACTGGGAGCCGGGCATGCGCTCACCGCCTCAGTCGACGATGGTCGCCGTGCGCGGCTCGCGGCCCAGCGCGGGGTCGAGGTAGCGGCCGTGGCCGTAGTCGCCGAGCAGGGTGGTGCGGTGCGCGCGACGGCGCACGTCCAAGGGCACGCCGGCGGCGCTGTGGATCACGCGCCAGTTGTCCCAGACGATGACGTCGTCCTTGCTCCACTTGTGGAAATAGGCGTAGCGCTCGTCCACGAGGTGGTCCGCCAGCCGGTGCAGCAGGGCATCGCTTTGCGTCGTGTCCATGCCGAGTACGTGCTTGGCGTGCATCGGCGACAGCTTGAGCACCTTGCGGCCGGTCTCCGGGTGGACGATGACCAGTGGGTGCACCACCGGCGGGAAGTTGTACTTGCGGAGATCAGCCATGTTCTCAGAGTCGGTCTTCAGGTTCACCAGGTCGGGCGGAAAGCCATAGGGGTTCTTGTCCATCTGAGGTGAGAAATGGTAGACCACTTCGAGGTCCTCGATGCGCTCCCGCAACTGCACCGGCAGGCGTTGCCAGGCGGCGATACCGTCGATGAAGCCGGTTTCGCCCGCGATCGCCGCCGGCTCGATCATTCGCAGCGCCGCGCCGCGCGCGATCACCGGCGTGAAGGACTGGTCCCAATGCCAGCCCAGCCAGCCGGCACGCTCGACACCATTGACACGCATGATGGCGGCGGGGAAATCCTTGCGGTTTTCGGGATCGTATTTCAGCTCCATCAGATAGGGATTGTTGTCGACATTGAGAGCGGGCGTCGCCGAAGACTCAAGCTTGCCGAAGCAGCGGCTCAGCCGCAGGTGTGCTTCGGCGGAGCGGCAGCCGCGGAGCAGCAGGATGCCGCCGCGAATCCAGGCGTCCAGCAGGGTCTGCCGCGTCGACTCGTCGAAGTCCTCTTCCAGGTCGAGGCCATGAACTTCCAGACCGATGTACGGCGACATCGGTGTGGTGGTGATCGGCATGCGCGCTTCCCTCGAAGAGTAAGCCATCATCGAACATCAATCGTATCGTGGGCGCGGCCGACGTGCGTCAAAGAAAATTTGGCCTGCCTGGCAGGCCAGGTTGGCAGCTGTGCCGTGCGGTCGCCGACCATTCAGCCACCGGATGACAGGGGAGTGGTCGTAGCGCGGGGCCGTCCACGGACTTCGGCAGCCTGGTTGACCCGCACGGCCAGCCCGGCACGGGACATGCCTTCCTCCTCAAGGAGGGCGTCGAGTAGCGCGTTCGCCTCCATGGGGTGGCCGGAGCGCTAGTGTCGCGTGTCTGAGAGGACGTCTGATCCTGATTCAGGTTGGCCGTTTTGAGGCCCTTGGCCCTATGTGGGCGGGCCAGCCGGGCGATACATGAGGTGCCGACCCTGGCAGTGTGCCGGCCGTCAGCGACTTGCGGATAAACTCCGGCCAGACACTCATGGCGTAGCGCAAGCGCTAAAGCTGGACGGTCGCGAATGCTGTCGATCAGGGCGGAATTGCAATCCGGCTGGCCGAGACCACCGTGAGTGTGAAAGGCGAAACGATCGACGCCTGGTACTCCGGGGAGCATCGCGACTTCGGCGCAAGCATTCAGGCGGTGATGCGCCCCGACGGCCTGCCGATCTGGACCTCGGACGCCATGTCGGGGCACCTGCCCGATCTCACCTGCGCCCACCGGTAGGACGGCGCCCGGTGCTGGGCAGCCTCCGAACTGCATCTACCCATCCTGGCCGACACTGGCGACGAAGGCGCTGGCCAGGGCATCCACACCCCGCACAAGCAACCCACCGACGGCCGTCGCCTCGCGGTCGACAACCGCACCTGCAACGCCGTCCTTCGACCAATGCGGCGCCTCGGAGAACGTGGCTTCGCGATCCTGGCCGGCCGCTGGCGCACGCTAGGCCACCGCACCCCAGCCCACGCAGCCTCGGCGACGTCGCCCGTGCCGCCCTCCACCTCACCCCCTACGAATACCGATGCCTGCCGGAATCTTGTGGAGAGCACGTCAGTGAGTTCCAGCCCTGGGGCCGGCAGGCACTCGTCCCGCTGTTCAAGCGCGAGATCCTGTCCCCAGCCTGGCCCCGACGGCTGGGTGGATCCGTCGCGGTCCTCCCGCCGGACGGCCGGATGTTCGAGCCTGCACTTTCTTGCACGTCTCGGTCCGGTTCCTGGCATCTCCAGATCCGGGTGGTATACATGTGAGTCGATGCGATCAGACGATGACGTGCCACCTCTGGACACCGCAGGCCAGCGAGCCCGAGGCGTCGCCTGCCACACCTTGACCGGTTGACTGGAGATCTCATGACCAGCCCTCGATCCGCTCCGCCTCGGCAGACTCCGGGAGTAGCCCGCCCGCGCCGTGCCCGCGTCAGGCCCACCGCGCTGAGCATGCTGTCGGTCGCAGCGCTTGCCCTGACGTACGTGCTGGCCATGCCGGTCGCATCCACGCCAGTGGGCCTAACCACGGAAGTAGCCGCCGCCTACGTCAAACTGGGCAACCGGACTACCGGCAAGTTCATCGACGGCATGGGCCGGACCACCAACGGCGCCGCAGTCGGCCAGTATTCCTCGTCGTCCAGCGACAACCAGCAGTGGACGATCGAGGCCGTCGGCAACTACGTCCGGATCAAGAATCGGGCCACCGGCCTGTACCTGGACGGGATGGGCCGCACGACGGGCGGATCCATCTGCGGCCAGTGGAGTGACAGCAGCAGCACCAACCAGCAGTGGACCCGGGAGGACTCCGGCGGCTACGCCAAGTTCAGGAACCGGGTCAACGGGCTGTACCTGGATGGCGGGGGCAGCACGTCCGACGGCGCCAACCTCGTCCAGTACGCGAACAGCGGCAGCACCAACCAGCAGTGGATCGTCACTGACGTGTCGACTCCGGGATCGGGCACGATCATGGTGGACGGCAACAACGTCCGCGCCGGCAACGTCAACGGCCTGACGTTCAAGGGCTTCGGTGCGCTCAGCGCCAACAGCACCAGCGAGCTGCTGATGGACTACAAGGCCCAGAGCCCGACCGCGTACGCGCAGCTGCTGCGGGTCCTCTTCGGTGGGGAGAGTCCGGTCTTCACCAACGTGAAGATCGAGATGGGCAACGACCGCAACAACTCCACCGGACCGGACCCCTCGACCATGCGCTGGGAGTCCGAGACCCCCAACGTCAAGCGGGCGCAGGGCTTCCAACTCGCGGCCGACGCGAAGAAGGTCAACCCGAACGTCAAGGTGTCCCTGCTGCGCTGGAACTCCCCGGGCTGGGCGAACAGCAACGACAAGGTCTACACCTGGTTCAAGAAGACCATCCTGAGCGCGTACCGGACCTACGGGTTCATGGTCGACTACGTCAACCCGGGTCTCAACGAGCGCGGGGCGGACCTGAACTGGACCAAGACCTATGCCAACCGGGTCAGGACCGACAGTGCCGACTTCGCCAACTCGACGGAGCAATCCCGGTACAACCAGCTCAAGGTCGTCATCTCCGACGAGGTCGGTGTCGGGTCGTTCGGCGGCAGCATGATCAGCGACGCCGGCCTGCGCGACGTGGTGGCGGCGGCCGGCTACCACTACAGCCCCGACGACGACAGCGCCGGCAACTTCAAGCGCCTGGCGATGGACTACGACAAGGAGATCTGGAACAGCGAAGCACAGGCGACCTTCGGCAATTCCGCCTTCCGCCCCAACAACAACATGCGGTCCCCGTCGGTGGTCGGTACCGGCATCGGCGGCACCAACAGTGCGCTGGAGATGGGAAACACCATCATCAAGGGTTTCGTCAACTCGCGCCGGACGAACTTCATTTACCAACCGGCCATCGGGTCCTTCTACGAGGGTGGGCAGTACTCCTACAAGGAGGTCGTCAGCGCCCGTGATCCCTGGTCGGGCTGGCTGCACTACGACGCCGCCATCGACGTGCTGCGGCACTTCAGCTGGTTCGCCAAGACCGGCTGGGAGAACTCCAGCAACACGGCCGGTATCTGGCGCGCCGTCCCCGAATCCAGCTATACCGGAGCGACCGGGACGAACCCGGTGGTCGGACGCAACGGCACGCCCAGCTATCTCACGCTCGCCGCGCCCGACAGGCGCAACTTCTCCACGGTCTTCATGAACGACAGCGAGTACACCCAGTCGTACCGCCTCCAGCCGGTGAACATGGCCTACTCCGGCACTCCCGCCCTACAGCTGTGGGAAACCCGCGCGGCCGACCCCGGCCAGGCGTTCAACGCCAACTACCTGAAGCACCTCGGCAGCGTCCAGGCCGATGACAGCGGGGTGTACTCCGTGACGGTCAGGCCGAACTCGGTCGTCACCGTGACGACGCTGGCCAACCACACCAAGCCCGAGTACCTGGAACCCCTGCCGGTGGAGGGCCAGCGCACCGTGCTGGACACCGACATCTCCGGCGACGTGCAGAGCACCAGCGACAACATCCTCTACGCCGACGGCTTCGACTACTCCGGCAAGACGGTCCCGGTGATCGGCAGTGGCGGCACCATCACGGGCACGGAGGACTTCATCACCTCGCGTGGCGGCACCAGGAGCGTCATCCCGCGCTACGCCAGCGACCGCAACGGCGCCTTCGAGGCGTACCAGCCGGACGGATCGACCAACTACGTGCTGCGCCAGCAGTTGGACAGCCCGAGCCAGGGCCTGGGCGGTGCGTGGAACGGGGGGGACGCGGTCACCAGGATCGGTGACAGCCGGTGGCTCAACTACAAGGCCAGTGTCGACGTCTCCTTCGAGAACAGCAGCACCCAGAACGGCGCCAACCACGCCCGGCTGGGCATCCGCGAGCAGCACGGTGACAACGGTGCGCCGTACTCGGTGAGGTTCACCTTCGACGGGGGCTGGCAGTTGCTGGTCAACAACAGCGCGGTCGCCAGCGGAAACGTGGTCAGCGGCGCCGGCGGCGTGCGGATCGGTGGGTTCAACACCGCTCACAACGCGTGGCACAACATCGCGCTGAAGGGCGTCGGAAGCACGGTGACCGCCTACCTCGACGGCGTCACACTGGCCACCTACACCGACCCGAATCCCAAGCTGTCCGGCCGGATCACGCTGGGCAGCGGCTACTACTTCACCCGGTTTGACAACCTCCGGGTGGAGACGGTCGACGGAAGCCCGCCGTACTACTCCGAGGTGCTGGACAACCTGGAGATGTCCGACCTGGCCAATCCGGTCGCCAGGAAGCTGGTGTACGGCGGGTCCTGGGCGCACGAGAACGGTAAGGGTATGTACAACGTTCAGCGGAGCCTGTCAACCAGCCAGGGAAGCGGCTCGACGCTGACCTACACGTTCGCCGGCACCGGACTGGACATCATCGGGCCGAACAACGGCTCGGCCGTCCTGCAGGTCACGGTGGACGGTACGGTGGTCAACTCCGCAGCGAGCACACTCGCCTCTCCCGAGTTCTATCAGACGTACGCCCTGCGCAACCTCGGTGCCGGCACGCACACCGTGCAGATCATGGTGCGCAGCGGCACTCTCGTCGTGGATGCCGTCGGGGCCGTCCGGCCGTGATGCCGGTCGCGCCGGAGGGCCAACAGGGCTCATCGGCACAGGCCGTCTGCGCGGAGCGTCCGTTGGCCATCAGCAGCGAGCGACAGAGGTGGTTAGCCTGTTCGGCGGGTCCGGCCGCCACGTTACCTGTCACCACCACAACCGCCTGCACCCGCCAGTCGAACAACCTGCGGACCGCCCGCGCTCGGCTCTGTGGCAGATAGGGCGGGATGTCGGCGATGGCGTGAGACGTGCAGGCCCTTCTGCTTGATCCTGGTGATACGGCTGTCACGGACGCTGCCGCCGAGGCGTTACTGCGGCGCGGGGACGCGGCCGCGTTGCGTCTGTTCGCTCGGGCCTGGCACGTGGCGGAGCCGGAGACGGCGGATCATCTCAGTGGTGCGCTGAGCGCTGTCCTGTTCGAGCTGACTCGTTCCACGTTGCAGGATCGCGCCCGTTTCCAGGCTGTGCTGCAGGGGTTGCTGACTGACGCCGATTCGGGGGTCGGCGTTGGTGCCCAAGACCTGCTTGACCGGACCGCGAAAACGCTGTCCGTTTGATGGTCGGTGCGTTGCCGGTTCCAGGACTGCCGACCGGTGTAGCGGGGGTTGGCCAGGCTCGCCGCGGCGGTGGTCAGCATCCAGCGTTGGCCGCTGCGGTGCGGGTCACGTGCCGGGTCGGTGCCGGATGGGCAGGGAACGCCGGTGTCGTGGAGCGCGCGGGCGATGCTTGCCGCGCTGCGACCCGCGAGCCGCTGGTCGACAGTCCACCGCACGTGGTGCGCGGTGGCGGGGTCGGGTTCCAGGCGATATAGACGGCGCGCTGCTCCGATCCGGTGGCGGCGGGTCCGCGCGGTGAGCCGGTCATGGTGCCGCGCCCGCCATCGCGGCTCTACCTCGGCACAGGACGTCGGGCGAAGCCGGTCGCTGGCCCCGTTTGCGCCGTCGCGGCCCGCCGGGCGGGGAACTGTCCGGTCTGGAGCAGTTCCCCGCCGGATCGTCAGGTGGCGGCGCGCTGCACCGCCGTGGCGGGGTTGCCGTCCACCGCCGCGGTGAGTTGCGGAACGAGCCTGTCCAGCAGGAACGGCAGGCTCAGCGGGGTGATGAACGAGGTCGCGGCCCCGACCAGTTCCTCGTTCTCCAGGTAGATGTCGCGACCCTCGGTCTTGACCTTCAACCTGCTGTAGAGCGGGTCGGCCTGCACCTTCGCCCGGTCGGTGTCGTAGCTGTCGACCAACCAGATCAGCACGCCGGTGTCGAGCATGTCGGTGCGCTCCCGGCTCAGGTTCGCGCCGAACTCCTTGCCGGTCACCTCGGCCAGCCCGGGCGGCAGCGTGAAGCCCAGGTCGGTGAGGAGCCGACCACGCGAGTCCTGCGGGCCGTACACGTAGTAGCCCTCGTAGGTGGTGGCCATCAGGCCGGTCGTGCCGGCGAAGGCCGGGTTCGCGGCGCGTGCCGCGGCGAACCTGGCCTCGACATCGGTGACGACCTTGTCCGCCTGCGTCTTGCGACCGACGGCGGTGCCGACCGTGCGGGTGAGATCCTGCCAGGACACTCCGTAGTCGACGGCGTTCTTCGGCTGCGCCACGGTCGGCGCGATCTTCGCCAGCTTCGCGTAGTCCTCGCTCGTCAGCCCCGAGTAGACGCCGAGAATGAGGTCGGGCCGCAGGGCCGCCACCTTCTCGAACTGGACGCCATCGGTGCTGGTGAGCACCTGCGGCTTGGCCCCTGCGCCCAGCGCGGCCTCGGCCCAGGGCCAGATGGCGCCCGGCTTCTCACCGAACCACTCGGTGGTGGCCACCGGCACGACGCCCAGCGACAGCAGCGCGTCCTGCTCGACCAGGCCGACCACCACGATCCGCTGGGGCTCGGCCGGGATGGTGGTGGTGCCGAACTTGTGCGCGATCGAGACCGGGAAGGCGTCGGAGGCGGCGGCGCTGGACGAGGGGGCCGACGGCTCCGACCCACCACCGCAGGCCGCGAGTAGAAGCAGGAGCACGGTCGCCGCGACCGTGGCGCTCCGGCGGATTGAGGAAGGCCGCACGGCTGTTCCTTTCTGCCAGCGAGGCCCCAGGGTGGTGACCTCGGACGGGAGTGTAGGTTAGCCTCACCTAATTGAGTAGTGCGAACGGGTGGACGGATGGAGCACGTGTTGACCTCAGGCACCGGCACCCGCCCGGAGCCCCGGGCCGTCCCACCCGGCAAGGTGCCGCGCGAGTCGTCGTCGCGCACCGGTCGCCGCTGGGCCGGCCTCGTCGTGGGCCTCGTTGCCCTCGTCGTCGCCGTGGCGCTCAGCATCGCGGTCGGCAGCCGCTCGCTCGGCCCCGGCACGGTCTGGCAGGTGCTCTGGCACGACGACGGCTCCGCTGCGGCGGAGATCGTGCACCAGCTACGGCTGCCCCGGACGATCCTCGGCTTCGGCGTGGGCGCGGCCCTGGGCCTGGCCGGCACGGTGATGCAGGCGCTCACCCGCAACCCGCTGGCCGAACCCGGGCTGCTCGGGGTCAGCCTGGGCGCTTCCACCGGCGTGGTGCTGGCCATCGCGCTGCTCGGAGTGACGAGTGCGACCGGGTACGTCTGGTTCGCCATCGCCGGTGCCGGACTCACCTCGGCGGCCGTCTTCGCGCTCGGCGGTGCCGGCCGGGCCCCCACCCCGGAACGGCAGGTGCTCGCCGGGGTCTCTCTCACCGCGGTGCTCGGCGCCGGAGTCTGGGCGATCCTGGTGACCCACCGGGAGGCGTTCGACCGGTACCGGCACTGGGACGTCGGCTCGCTCGCCGACCGGGAGACCGGCACGATCACCCAGTTGACGCCGTTCCTGGTGGTCGGCGTCCTGCTCGCGCTGATGCTGGGCCACCAGCTCAACGCGCTGAGCATGGGTGACGACGCGGCGACCTCGGTCGGCGCGCACCCGGGGCGGATCCGGGTGCTGGGCATGATCACGATCACCCTGTTGTGCGGCGTGGCGACCGCCGCCTGCGGGCCGATCTGGTTCGTCGGCCTGGCCGTCCCCTATGCCGCCCGGATGTTCACCGGCTCGGACCACCGCTGGATCCTGGCCTACTCGCTCGTCCTCGGGCCCACCCTGCTGCTGGGCTCGGACGTGCTCGGGCGGGTCCTGGTGGCCCCGGCCGAACTGCCGGTCGGGGTGGTCACCGCGTTTCTGGGCGCACCACTGTTCATCGCGCTGTGCCGCCGACGCCGGCTGAGCATCCTGTGAGCGGGCCGGGGCTGAAGCTACGCCCGTCCGGGCGCAGCACCCGGCTGGTGATCCGTAGCCGGGGTAACCGGCTCTCGCTGCGGGTGCACCTGCGGGCGCTGATCGCCGGCACCGCGCTGCTGCTCACGGCGCTGGGTGTCGCGCTGGTCAACCTCTCCAGCGGCGACTTCCCGATCCCCGTGTCCGACGTGCTACGGAGCCTCGTCGGCCAGGGCGACCCGGGCACCGACTTCATCGTGCACGAGCTGCGGCTACCCCGCGTGCTGATCACCCTGCTGGTCGGCACCGCCCTGGGCGCGAGCGGCACGATCTTCCAGGGGTTGACCCGCAACCCCCTGGGCAGCCCCGACTTCGTCGGCTTGACGGTGGGCGCGGCGACCGGCGCGCTGATCGTCCTGCTGCTGTTCAACGGTGCCGGCTTCCAGGTCGCGGCCGGCGCGATCATCGGCTGCCTGGTCACCTCGGTCGCCATCTACCTGCTCGCGTTCCGTCGTGGGGTGCAGCCGTTCCGGCTGGTGCTGATGGGCGTCGGCGTGTCCGCGCTGCTCGACTCGTTCAACTCGTTCCTGATCTACCGCAGTCGACTGGACGAGGCGATCGCCGCCCAGGTCTGGTTGATCGGCAGCGTCAACGGTCCCGGCTGGACCGAGGTGGCGCTGGTCGCCGTCGCCGTCGCGGTGCTGCTGCCGGTCGCGCTTCACCACGGCCGGTATCTCGACATGTTGGCCCTGGGCGACGAGCCCGCGATGCTGCACGGGGTACCTGTCGAACGCAGCAGGGTGGTGCTCGCGCTGTCCGGCGTCGGGCTCGCGGCCGGTGCCACCGCCGCGGCCGGGCCGATCGCGTTCGTCGCTCTCGCCGCGCCACCGTTGGCAGCCCGGCTGACCCGGTCACCGAACGCCGGGATCCTACCGGCCGCGTTGATGGGTGCCGCCCTGTTGACGGCCAGTGACTGGGTCGCCCAACGCATCCTGCCCGAGAACGACGTCCCGGTCGGCCTCGTCACCGCCGCCCTGGGCGGCATCTACCTGACCTGGTTGCTCTTCCACGAGCGACGTAACCGCGGACAAGGAGCACAGCGATGACCGAGTCGCGGCTGCGGGCCGACGCACTGACCCTGGCGTACGACAGGCGGGTGGTCGTTCGGGACCTCGACGTCCAGATCGCCGACGGGTCGTTCACCGTCATCGTCGGTCCCAACGCCTGCGGCAAGTCGACGCTGCTGCGGTCACTGGCCCGGGTGCTGAAGCCGCAGTCCGGTGCCGTCTACCTGAATGGTCAGACCATCGCGTCGCAGCCGTCCAAGCAGGTGGCCCGGCAGCTCGGCATGCTGCCGCAGTCGTCGGTCGCGCCCGGCGGGATCGTGGTGGAGGAGTTGGTCGCCCGGGGCCGCTTCGCCCATCAGCGCCTGCTGCGGCAGTGGTCGCCGCAGGACGAGGCGGCGGTCACCGACGCGATGCGCCAGACCGAGGTGACCGAGCTGGCCGACCGGTTCGTCGACGAACTCTCCGGCGGTCAGCGTCAGCGGGTCTGGCTGGCGATGGCACTGGCCCAGCAGACGCCGATCCTGCTGCTCGACGAACCGACCACGTTCCTCGACCTGTCCCACCAGTTCGAGGTGCTGGACCTCTGCGCCGACCTGCACGAGCAGGGCCGGACGGTCGTCGCCGTCCTGCACGACCTCAACCACGCCTGCCGGTACGCCACCGAGCTGATCGTGATGCGCGAGGGCCGGGTCCTCGCGCAGGGCCCGCCCGCCGAGGTGATGACGGCGGAGCTGGTGGAGACGGTGTTCGCGATGCCCTGCCGGGTGATGACCGATCCGGAGACGGACACCCCGATGGTGGTGCCGGCCGGGCGGCAGCGGCGTCGGATGGCCCGTGCCGGTGTGCCGGCGAACCCCGCCGACCGGGTCCCCGCGTGACCGGCGGCCGGAGTCTGCTCGCCGACGCGCTCGGTGGGCAGCGACGCCTCATCTCGCTGAGCACCCTGCTGATCTGCGGCCATCAGGCCGGCGAGGCGGCGGTGCCGTTCCTGATCGGTGTGATCATCGACCGGGCGGTGGACGGCGGCATCGACGGTCTGTTCCTCTGGCTGGGTGTGCTGGCCGCCGTCTACGTCGGCCTGAGCTACAGCTACCGGTACGGCGAGCGCAGCGGCGAACGTGCCGCAGAGCAGGCGGCGCACGATCTGCGCCTACGGGTGACCGGGCGGGTGCTGCACGAGCGTGGTGGCGCCGAAGCCGACCGACTGCCCGGTGCGCTGGTGTCGATCGCCACCAGCGACGCGGCCCGGGTCGGCGCGGTCGCCATCGCTGTCGCCTCCGGCGTGGCCGCCGTCGTCGGCCTGGCCCTCGCGGCGATCCTGCTGCTGGCCATCTCGGTGCCGCTCGGGCTGGTGGTGTTGCTGGGCACGCCGCCGCTGTTGCTGCTCACCCGGCTGTGCGGCAAGCCGCTGGAGGAACGCAGCGAGACGGAGCAGGAGCACGGCGCGCACGCCTCCGGCATCGCCGCCGACCTGGTCGACGGGCTCCGGGTGGTCAAGGGTCTGCGGGCCGAGACCGCGGCGGTCTCCCGCTACCGGCAGCGCAGTCGCAGCGCGTTGGCCGCGACCGTGCGCGCGGCCCGCGCCGAGGCCGCGTACCAGGGGCTGGTGCTCATGCTCAGCGGGGTGTTCCTGGCGGTCGTCGCGGTCATCGGTGGGCTCCTCGCCCTCGACGGCCAGATCAGCGTCGGTCAGCTTATCTCCTCGCTCGGCCTGGCGCAGTTCCTGGTCGGTCCGATGTCGACGTTCGGCTGGGTGGGTGCGGACATCGCCCAGGGCCGGGCCTCCGCCCGCCGGATCGCCGCCGTGCTGGACACCCCCGCCGCGGTGCCCGACGGTGCGGCGAGCCCGGTCACCCCCGTGCGGGGCGGGCTCGCGCTGCGCGGGGTGGACAGCCCGCCCCTGCGCGGAATCGACCTGGAGATCGCTCCCGGTGAGCTGGTCGGGATCGTGGCCACCGACCCGGCCGAGGCGGCCGAGCTGGTGCGGCTGCTCGGGCGGCTGCACGACCCCGCCGCGGGGGTGATCGAACTGGACGGCGTCGCGCTCGCCACGCTCGCACCGCACGATCTGCGGGCCGTGGTGCTGGCCGTCGAACACCAGACCGACCTGTTCGATGACAGCGTCCGCGCCGCCGTCTCGCTCGCCGGGCGGGCCCGCCCGGCGAGCGTCGACGCCGCCGTGGCCGCTGCCGACGCCGACGAGGTGGCGCACGGCCTGCCGGACGGGCTGGACACCGTGCTGGACGACCGGGCGCGGTCGCTCTCCGGTGGGCAGCGGCAGCGCATCGCGCTCGCCCGGGCACTGGCCGGTGAACCGCCGGTGCTCGTCGTGCACGACCCCACCACCGCGGTCGACGCCGCGACCGAGGCGCGCATCGCCGGCCGGTTGCGGTCGATGCGCGCCGGACACACCACGATCCTGGTGACCACCAGCCCGGCGCTGCTCGCGGTGACCGACCGGGTGATCGTCGTGCACGACGGCACCGTCCGCACCGACGGCACGCACGGCGATCTGGTCGCCGAGGACGACACCTACCGGGAGACCGTGCTCGCATGACCACCGAATCGACGACGTTGCTGCCGATCGCGACCGGGCGGCGCACCCTGACCCAGCTGCGTGCCCTGGTGCGGCCACGGCGATCCCGGCTGGCCGGGGCGCTGGCCCTGCTGATCGCCGGCACCACGGCCGGTCTGGTGGTCCCGCCGCTGCTCGGGCACCTGGTCGATCTTGCCACCGGCGGGGGCAGCGCCGGCGACGTCGTGCTCACCGGCGTGGGGCTGGTGGCCGCCGCTGTCGTCGAGGCGGCCCTGGCCGGCTTCGGTGTCGCCCTGCTCGCGCAGGTCGGCGAGGGAGTGCTGGCCGACCTGCGCGAGCGGTTCGTGTCCTCGGCCCTGCACCTGCCACTGGAGCAGGTCGAACGCGCCGGGACCGGTGACCTGACCTCCCGGGTGACCAACGACGTCGCGGTGATCGCCGAGGCGGCCCGCAGCGCCGTCCCCGAGTTCACCCGTGCCGCGTTGACCATCGTGCTCACCCTGGCCGGGATGGCCGTGCTCGACTGGCGGTTCCTGGTCGCGGCGCTGATCGCCGTGCCGGTGCAGGCGCACACGGTCCGCTGGTACGCCCGCCGTGCCGTGCCCCTCTACGCCCGGCAGCGGGTTGCCGTCGCCGCCCAGCAACACCACCTGCTCGCCACCATCGACGGTGCGCCGACGATCCGCGCGTTCCGCATCGCCGACGCGCACCGGGACCGGGTCGCCACCAGGTCCCGGCAGGCGGTCGACCTGTTGCTGCGGGGCGTCGCGCTACAGACCCGCTTCTACGCCCGGCTGCACGTCGCCGAGTTCGCCGGACTCGCCGCGGTCCTCGGCACCGGCTTCTTCCTCGTCCGGGGTGACCTGGTGAGCATCGGCACGGCGACCGCGGCGGCGCTGTACTTCCACGGCCTCTTCGGCCCGGTCAACGTGGCTCTCGCCCTGGTCGACGACGCCCAGGCCGCCGCCTCGGGGCTGGACCGGCTGGTCGGGGTCGCCGACCTGACCCCGCCGGTACGACAGCGGGCCGTCGCCGGAGACGGACCGGACGCGGTGGTCGTACGCGGGCTGGACTTCGCCTACCGGCCGGACCGGCCGGTGCTGCACGACGTCGACCTGACGATCGCCCGGGGCGAGCGGGTCGCCCTGGTCGGCAGCAGCGGCGCCGGCAAGACCACGCTGGCTAAGGTGATCGCCGGAGTGCACCGGCCCACCGGGGGGAGCGTCGTGGTGCCGGCCGGCGAGGTCGCCCTGATCACCCAGGAGGTGCACGTCTTCGCCGGGCCCCTCGTCGACGACCTGCGGCTGGCCCGCCCGGACGCCACCGACGACGAGGTGAGCGCCGCCCTGGACACCGTGGACGCGCTGGGCTGGGTGCGGCAACTGCCGGACGGTCTGGACACCGAGGTCGGTGCCGGCGGGTACGTCCTCACCGCGGCGCAGGCACAGCAGTTGGCGTTCGCCCGGCTGATCCTGGCCGATCCGCCGATGGCGATCCTCGACGAGGCCACCGCGGAGGCCGGCAGCGCCGGAGCGCGCCTGCTCGAACGGGTGGCCACGGCCGCGCTGGCGGGACGTACCGCGCTGGTCGTGGCGCACCGGCTCACCCAGGCGGTGAGCGCGGACCGGGTGGTGGTGCTGGAGGCCGGCCGGATCGTCGAGGTGGGCACTCACCGCGATCTCATCGCGCGGGGCGGCCCGTACGCCACCCTGTGGCGGGCCTGGTCGGACCAGCGCGCCCGGCACTGAGCGCGCTGGTCCGGGCCGCCGCTCAGCGGTCGGCGTCGATCAGGCTCTGCGGACGCATGTCGGTCCAGTGCGCATTGACGTAGTCGACACAGTCCTGCCGGTCGGCCGGGCCGTGTACGGTCCGCCAACCCGCCGGCACCTCGGCGAAGACCGGCCACAGGCTGTGCTGGTTCTCGTCGTTGACCAGCACGAGGAACGTGCCGTCGGCGTTGTCGAACGGGTTCGTACTCATCGGATACTCCTCATGGGGTTGTGCGTTACCAGGGCTTGCAGGGCGTCGAACCAGAGACGGGCGAGCTCGTCCACCGACCCCTCGGCGAACACGCCGTCCGGCCAGCTCCAGGTGGCGACCAGCTGCGGGCCGGACGCGCGGTCCTCGGTCTGGGCGTTCAGCACCAGCTCGTACGTCTCGGGCATGGCGTCGTCGGCACCGTTCTCGGCGGCCTCCGCCTCGGGGGCGAACTCCCAGTCGGCGGCCTCCGGGAAGTCGAACCGGCCCATGTAGTTGAACTGGATCGGCGGATGCGGCAGCGCGGCCAGCGTGGGCGCGGTCACCGGGTTGAGGTAGCGCAGCATGCCGTAGCCCATGCCGTTGTCCGGCAGCTCGGCCAGGTGCTCGCGGACCCGCACCACCGCCTCGGCCACCGCCGCGCCACCGCCCGACACGTCGATCCCGGCGGTGTCCAGGCAGACCGGGAAGATGTTGGTGAACCAGCCGACCGTGCCGGACAGGTCGGCCCCGTCCACCAGGTGCTCCTCCCGCCCGTGGCCCTCCAGCGCGACGAGCACCGCGTCGCCCGCGTCGCCCTGCCCGGCCCGCCACCGGGTGACGGCCACCCCCAACGCGCCCAGCAGCACGTCGTTGACCCCGGCACCGAGCCCGGCCGGAACGCGGGTGAGCAGGGCCTCGGTGACGTCGGTGGGCAGGGTCAGGGTGATGTCGCGCAGGGTGCCGGCCACGTCGAGCGTCGGGTCGAGTGGACGGCGGACCGGCAGCGGGTCGCCCCGGCCCACGATCTGCTCCCACCTCGGCAGCTCCGCCACCCGTGCCGGGTCCGCCGCCCGCTCGGCGAGACCGGTCGCCCAGCGCCGGAACGACGTGCCGGTCGCGGCGGTCAGCGGCGTACGGCCGGCGACCGCGTCCCGCCAGGCGGCACCGATCTCGGGCAGCAGCACCCGCCACGAGACGCCGTCCACCACCAGGTGGTGCACCAGCAGCAGCAGGCGACCCGGCCGGTGCGGGCCGGCGTCCAGCCAGGCGGCCCGGATCATCGCCCCGCGCTCCGGGTCGAGCCCGGCCTGCGCGATGTCCGCCTGCGCGACGACCGCGTCCCACAGGCCACGCTCGTCGAGGCCGGTCACGTCGACGCGTACGGTCCAGTCGGCGGCCCGCGACGAACCCGGCGGCGGCACCGTCACCGACCAGTCGCCGGTCCGGTCCAGCCGGGCCCGCAGCAGGTCGTGCCGGTCGGTGACGGCCTGCAACGCGACCAGCAGCGGCTCCCACCCGAGACCCGCCGGGACCTGCACGACCGCGGACTGGTTGAACCCGTCGATCGGGCCGTCGACCTCGCGCAACCAGCGCATGACCGGGGTCAACGGGAACGAGCCGACCCCGTCGGCGGCCCGCCCACCGGTCCGGTCGACGGCGGTCGCGGCCAGGGCCAGCCCGGCCACCGTCCGCTCCGCGAAGACCTGCCGGGGGGTGAGCCGCAGGCCGGCCGCACGGGCCCGGCCGACGAGCTGCATCGCGACGATGCTGTCGCCGCCCAACGCGAAGAAGTCCGCCTCGACGTCCACCGAGGGCAGACCCAGCACGGCCGCCACCACCTCGGCCAGGACGCGTTCCCGGTCCGAGCGGGGCGCCCGGCCGCCGCCGGCCGCGCCGAGGTCGGGCGCGGGCAGCGCGGCCCGGTCCAGTTTGCCGTTGGCCAGGGTGGGCAGCCGGTCCAGGCGGAGCAGGGTGGACGGCACCATGTAGTCGGGCAGCTCGGCGGCGACCGCGGCACGCAACGCGGTCAGGTCGAGCCCTTCGGCACCGACGACGTAACCGGCCAGGAGGCGTACCCCGGGGCGGTCCTCCCGGGCGACCACCACGGCCTCGGCGACGCCGGGCTGCGCGGCGAGCACCGACTCGATCTCGCCCAGCTCCACCCGGAAGCCGCGGATCTTCACCTGTTCGTCGACCCGGCCGAGGTACTCCACCCGACCGTCCTCGGTCCACCGCACCAGGTCACCGGTGCGGTACATCCGCTCACCCGGCGCGCCGTACGGGTCGGCGAGGAACCGCTCGGCGGTCTGGTCGGGCCGGCCCAGGTAGCCACGTGCCAGGCCGGCTCCGGCGACGTACAGCTCGCCGGCCATACCGGTCGGGGTGTGTCGCAGGGCCCGGTCCAGCACGTAGGCGCGGGCACCCGCGACGGCCCGGCCGATCACGGGGGACGCGGTGTCGCCGATCCGGGCCGCGAGCGCGTCCACTGTCGCCTCGGTCGGACCGTACAGGTTGAACGCCTCGGTGCCGGACAGCGCGCCGAGGCGCTGCCAGAGCGCGGGCGGCACCGCCTCGCCACCGACACCGACCACGGCGAGGGGGCAGCGCCCGTCGCGGATCAGGCCGGCGTCGGCGAGCTGCGCGAAGTGCGACGGGGTCAGCTCGATGAAGTCGATCCCCTCGGCCCGGATCAGCGCGGCGAGCTGTTCCGGGTCGCGTTGCCGCTCCTCGGTGACGATGTGCAGGGCATGCCCGTCGAGCAGCCACAGCTGCGGTTGCCAGGAGGCGTCGAACGCGAACGACCAGGCGTGCCCGACCCGCAGGTGACGGCGGCCGGTGGCGGCGCGGGCGGGCAGGTGCAGCTGCGCGCGATGACTGTGGAACAGGTTGACCAGGTTGCGGTGGGTCACCACCACGCCCTTCGGGCGTCCGGTGGAGCCGGAGGTGTAGATGACGTACGCCGGGTGCTGGGGGCGGGCCGGGCGTACCCGGTCACCGTCGGTCAGGTCGTGCCCGGCGAACGTGCTCAACGCCGGGTCGTCGACCAGGACGTGGTCGGTCCCGTCCGCGGTGACCCCGACCCCGGCGGCGGTGACCAGCACGGCGGGTCGCGCGTCGGCGAGCATCGCGGCGACCCGGGCCGGTGGGTAGGCCGGGTCCAGCGGCAGGTAGGCGGCACCACACTTGAGCACCGCGAGGATCGCGGTGATCGCGTCGGCGGTGCGCGGCAGGGCCAGCGCCACCACGTCCTCGGCACCGATCCCACGGGTGACCAGCAGCCGGGCCAGCCGGTTGGCGCGATCGTTGAGTGCGGCGAACGTCCAGCGGACCGTGCCGCAGACGACGGCGGGCGCGTCCGGTGACTCGGCCACCTGCCGTTCGAACAGGGCCGCCACCGTCGGGTCGTCGCCGCTGGCCGGCGGTGGCGGGGTCCCGCCGGTGCGGTCCTCGTCGGACACCAGATCGAGGCGGCCCACCGCGCGGTCCGGATCGGTGGTGAACGCGGTCAGGACGGCGGTGAGCGCGCCGACCAGTCTCCGGGCGACCGGCGGGGCGAAGAGGTCGGTCCGGAACTCCAGGCCCACCCGCAGCCGCTGACCGGGGTCGACGACCCAGGTCAGCGGGTAGTGGGTGGCGTCACGCCCACCCGCGTCGACGGCGGCGAGCAGGCTCTCCGGCCCGTCGCCGGAGCGCTCCGGGTAGTTCTCGACGATCAGCAGCGTGTCGAACAGCTCCCCGACCCCGGCCAGCCGCTGGATGTCGGCCAGCCCGAGATACTGGTGGTCGAGCAGCGCCGACTGCTCGTCCTGCAACCGGGTCAGCAGCCCCGCCACCGGCTCGGCCGGGTCGATGCGCACCCGCACCGGCAGGGTGTTGATGAACAGCCCGATCATCGACTCCACCCCGGGCACCTGCGCCGGCCGGCCGGAGACGGTGACCCCGAAGACCACGTCGTCCCGGCCGGTGAGCCGGCCCAGCACGATGCTCCAGGCGGCCTGGACCAGCGTGTTCAGCGTCAGCCCCCGGGAACGGGCCAGGCTGGTCAGGCGCGCGGTCACGGCCTCCGTCAGCTCCTGCTCGACCAGCTCGGGCACCGCCGGTGCCCGTTGCGGGTCGGCCGGGGCGAGCCGGGTGGCGTCGCTGACCCCGGCCAGCGCCGCCCGCCATGCTTGCTCGGCGGCGGGCCGGTCCTGCCCGGCCAGCCAGGCGAGGAAGTCACGGTACGGCGTCGGGGCGGTGCCGCCGTCGGCCGCCTCGTACAGCGCGGAGAGCTGGTCCATCAGCGGCCCACGGGACCAGCCGTCGAGCAGCATGTGCTGGTGGGTGAGGACCAGCCGGTAGGCGTCACCGGTGCGCGCCAGCATCATCCGCAGCAGCGGGGCGACCGCCGGATCGAACCGTCGGCCCTCCTCGGCGAGGCAGCGCTGCCACGCCTCCTCGCGCCGGTCGTCATGCAGGTCGGAGAGGTCCGCCTCGGCCCAGGGCAGGGTGACACCGCGGTTCACCACCGCGACCGGTCGGCCGGAGTCGAGCTGGTGGAACGACGTGCGCAGGTTGGCATGCCGCTGCAGCAGTGCCTGCCCGGCGGCGCGCAGCCGGGCCGGATCGACGCCGCCGGGCAGGTCGAAGACGATCTGCACGGTGTAGAGGTCGAGGCCGTCGGCGTCGAACGCGGCGTGGAAGAGCAGCCCGGCCTGCAACGGTGCGAGGGGCAGCACCTCGACCACGTCCAGGCCCAGCCCGGCGACCTCGGCGGTCTCCTCGTCCGTGAGCGTGACCAGCGCGCCGCTGCCGGTGGTGGTGACGAACGCCGACTCGGCGGCGGCGGCCAACGCGGCCGGTGTCCGCAGCTGGAACACCTGCCGCAGCGACAGCGACAGACCGGCGGCACGGGCCCGACCGACCAGCTGGATCGAGATGATGCTGTCGCCGCCGAGGCCGAAGAAGTCGTCCTCGACGCCGACCGTGGGCACCGCCAGCACCTGTGCGAACAGCGCGACGAGCAGCTGTTCGCGCGGGTTGCGGGGGGCCGTGCCGGTGCCCGCGCCGGCGAAGTCGGGCGCGGGCAGGGCAGCCCGGTCCAGTTTGCCGTTGACCGAGACGGGCAGCGCGTCGAGGACCACGAAGGCGGACGGCACCATGTAGTCGGGCAACAGCGCCGCGAGCCGGACGCGCAGCGCGGCGGTGTCCAGCGCGCCGGCCACGGTGAGGTAGGCGACCAGGTGCGCCACCCCCGGCCGGTCCTCGCGCAGCAGCACCACGGCCGTACCCACGTCGGGCTGCCCGGCCAGCGTGGCCTCGATCTCGCCCAGTTCGACGCGCAGCCCGCGGATCTTCACCTGGCCGTCGCCCCGACCGAGGAAGTCGAGCACCCCGGGTGCGGACCACCGCACCTGGTCACCGGTGCGGTACATGCGCGTGCCGGCCGGGCCGTACGGGTCGGCGACGAACCGGCCGGCGGTCAGGTCGGGCCGGCCCCGGTAACCCCGGGCCAGCTGCACCCCGGAGAGGTACAGCTCACCCGGCACCCCCACCGGCACCGGACGCAGCGCGGTGTCGAGCACGGACACCCGGGTGTTCCACACCGGCCCACCGATCGGCACCGTGCCGGTGCCGGTGCCCCGCTCGGCCGGCCACGCCGTGACGTCCACCGACGCCTCGGTCGGGCCGTACAGGTTGTGCAGGGCGGCACCGGGCAGCACCTCCCGGCACCGGTCGGCGAGGACGCTGGGCAGCGCCTCGCCGCTGCACAGGACGCGGCGCAGCGTGGTGCAACCGGCCGCGCCCGGCGCGGCGAGGAACGCCGCGAGCATCGACGGGACGAAGTGCACGGTGCTGACCCGTTCCCGCTGGATCAGCTCGGCGAGGTAGCCCGGGTCGCGGTGGCCGTCCGGCCGGGCGACGACGAGGGTGGCCCCGGTGACCAGCGGCCAGAAGAACTCCCAGACCGACACGTCGAAACCGGCCGGGGTCTTCTGCAGCACCCGGTCGCCCGCGCCGAGGGCGTACTCGTGCTGCATCCAGCGCAGCCGGTTGACGATGCCGGCGTGCGCGACCTCGACGCCCTTGGGCGCGCCGGTGGAGCCGGAGGTGTAGATGACGTACGCCGGATGCTGTGGTCCGGGCGGGCTGAGTCGCACGTCCGGGTCGTCCAGCGGTCCGTCGAGCACGATGGGGGCGGCCCCGTGCGGCAGCCCGGCGACGCGCGGTGCGGTGTCGTCGACGGCGAGCACCGCGACGGGCCGCGCGTCGGCCAGCATCGTCGCCAGCCGGGCGTCCGGGTGGTCGAGGTCGAGCGGCAGGTACGCGGCTCCGGCCCGACCAGCGGCGAGGATCGCCACCACCAACTCGACCGAGCGCGGCAGGGCCAGCGCCACCACGGTCTCCGGTCCGACGCCGACGGAGGCCAGCACCCGGGCCAACCGCTCGCTGCGCGCGTCCAGTTCGTGGTACGTCACGCCGACGCCGTCCGGGCCGACCAGCGCGACCGCATCCGGGGTCGCCGCGACCTGTGCGGCCACCAGCTCCGGCAGGGTCGCCCCGGGCAGCTCGTGGATCTCACCGGTCCCGGCGGCCAGGATCGCCGCGCGCCCGGCCCGGTCGAGCAGGCCGACCCGGCCGACCGGGGCGTCCAGCCCGTCGACGAGCCCGTCCACGACGGTGACCAGCGCCTCGACGAGCCGGGTGGCGTACCCGGAGTCGAACAGGTCGGGCCGGTACTCCACGGCGAGGTGCAGGCGCGGGCCGGGTTCGGCGATCAGCGTGAGCGGATAGTGGGTGGCGTCGTGCCCGTCGGTGCCGGTGACCGGCAACCCGTCGTCGTCGGCGTCGCCGTCCGGGTAGTTCTCGAAGACCAGCAGCGTGTCGAACAACTCGCCGTGCCCGCCGATCCGCTGGATGTCGGCGAGGCTGAGGTACTGGTGTTCCATCAGCGCGGCCTGCTCGTCCTGCAGCCGCGCGAGCAGGTCGCCGGCCGGCTCGGCCGGGTCGATGCGGACCCGTACCGGCACGGTGTTGATGAACAGCCCGATCATCGACTCGACGCCGGGCAGCTGCGGTGGCCGCCCGGAGACGACGGCACCGAAGACCACGTCGTCGCGGCCGGTGAGCCGGGCCAGCAGCAGGCCCCAGGCGGCCTGCACGACGGTGTTGACGGTGAGACCCCGGGCGCGGGCGCCCGCGGTCAACGCGGCGGTCCGGTCCTCGGGCAGCTCCACCTGGGCCACCTCGGGAGCCAGCGCGGCGCGGTGCCCGTCGACGGGTGCGACGCGGGTGGGCTCGGCGAGGCCGTCGAGCGCGGCGGCCCAGGCGTGCTCGGCGGTCCGCCGGTCCTGCCCGGCCAACCAGGCGAGGTAGTCCCGGAACGGCCGGCCGGCCGGCGGCACGGTATCGCCGTCGCGGTACAGCGCGGACAACTCGGCCAGCAGTGGCCCCCGGGACCAGCCGTCGAGCAGCAGGTGGTGGTGGGTGAGCACGAGCCGGTGGGAGTTCGCGCCGGTACGCACCAGAGCCAGGCGCAGCAACGGTGCCATGGTCGGGTCGAAGCGACGACCCTGCTCGGCGAGGAGCCGCTGCCAGGCGTCCCGGCTCGCGTCGGCGTCCAACCCGGACAGGTCGACCTCGGTCCACGGCACGGTGACGGTGGCCGGGACGACGCTGACCGCCGTGCCGGAGGCGAGGTGGTGGAACGAGGCGCGCAGGCTGGCCTGCCGGTCGAGCAACGCCTGACCGGCGGCGCGCAGGCGGGTGGCGTCGATCGGCCCGGTCAGGTCGACCACCATGCGGACGGTGTAGACGTCCGGGCCGACGTCGTCGAGCAGGCTGTGGAACAGCAGGCCGGTCTGCAACGGCGAGAGCGGCAGCACCTCGCGTACATCGACGCCGAGGCCGGCCAGTTCGCGCCGGTCGGCCTCGGTGAGGGCCACCAGGGACAGGCTCGACGGGACCGCGTCGACGCCGGTCACGGTGCCGGCGACGGCCACCAGCCGGGCCGGGGTGCGCTGGTGGAACACCTGGCGCGGGGAGACCACCAGTCCGGCGACCCGGGCCCGGCCGGCCAACTGCATCGACATGATGCTGTCCCCGCCCAGGGCGAAGAAGTCGTCGTCGATGCCGACCGTGGGCACCCCCAGCACCTCGGCGAAGACGTCGCAGAGCAGCTTCTCGCGGGGAGTCCGGGGCGTACGCCCGCCGCCGTCGGCGGTGAACTCCGGGGCGGGCAGGGCGGCCCGGTCCAGCTTGCCGTTGACCGAGACCGGCAGCCGTTCCAGGGCGACGAACGCGCCGGGGACCATGTAGTCGGGCAGCGTGGCGGCGACGCCCGTCCGCAACCGGCCGAGATCGGTGTCGCCGACGACGTACGCGACGATCCGCTTGACGCCACCGTCGGTACGTAGCACGACTGCGGCCTGCCGGACGCCCTCCTGGCGAGCGACGACAGCCTCGATCTCGCCGAGTTCCACCCGGAAACCACGGATCTTGACCTGGTGGTCGACGCGACCGACGAACTCCAACGCCCCGTCCGGGGTCCAGCGCACCAGGTCGCCGGTGCGGTACATCCGGTCGCCGGGCGCGGCGAACGGGTCGGGCAGGAAGCGTTCGGCGGTCAGTCCGGGCCGGTGGTGGTAGCCACGGGCCAGGCCGAGGCCGCCCAGGTACAGCTCGCCGACGACACCGGGCGGGGCCGGGTTCAGCCCGCTGTCCAGCACGTACGCCAACTGGCCGGGATCCGGATAGCCGATCGGCACGGTGCCGGTGGAGACCGGCGCGCACTCCCACAGGGTCGCGTTGACGCTGGTCTCGGTGGGCCCGTACGCGTTGAACATGCGCCGGCCGGCGGCGAACCGCTCGGCCAGCCGGGCCGGCACCTCCTCGGTGCCGACCAGCATGGACACCCCGAGCGGCAACCGGCAGTCGGCGGGCAGGGCGCTGAGCACCGACGGCGGCAGCGCCAGCTGGGTGACCTCGTGCTTGGTGAGGTAGTCGACCAGCGGCGCGCCGGGAACGCGCAGTTCGGTCGGGACCACCACCAGCGCGCCGCCGGACAGCAGCGCCTGGCACAGCTCCCAGTAGGCGAGGTCGAAGCTGGGGGACGCGAAGAACAGCACCCGACTGGTGTGCGTGACACCGAGCCGGCGCTGCTGGGTGGCGAGCAACTTCGCGACGCCCTCGTGGGTGACGACGACGCCCTTGGGCCGCCCGGTCGAACCGGACGTGTAGATGACGTACGCGGCGTCCGAGACGGCGGGCTCGATCGGCGTCACGTCCGGTCCGGACGCGGCCACGTCCACCACGGCAACGTCGCCGGGCAGCGTTCCGGCCAGGTCGGCGCGGCTGACGACGCAGGTCGGCGCGGCGTCCGCCAGCATGTAGCGCAGCCGGTCGGCCGGGTAGTCCAGGTCGAGCGCGAGGTAGGCGGCACCGGAGCGCAGCACGCCGACCAGCGCGGTGACCAGGTCGACGGAGCGCGGCAGGGCCACCGCGACGACGTGACCGGGGCCGACCCCACGGGCGGCCAGCGCCCGGGCCAGCCGGTCCGACCGCGCGGCCAGCTCGGCATAGCTGACCTGCTCGTCCTCGCAGATCACGGCGATGTTCTCCGGATACGCCGCGACCATGTCGGCGAACCGTCGGGGGAAGGTGGTGGCGACGATCCCGTCCGTGCTGCCGTTCCACTCGGTGAGGACGGCAGCGCGTTCGGCCGGGTCGAGGATGTCGATCCGGCCGACCGGGGCGGCCGGATCGGCGGCGATCGCGGTGACGACGCGGATCAGCCGGTCGAGGATGGTGCGGGCGGCGTCGGCGTCGAACACGTCGGCGCGGTGCCGGATCTCCAGGTTGATCCGGGGGCCGGGCTCGGCGACCAGCACCAGCGGATAGTGGGTGGCGTCCTCGTCCTGCGCCCCGGTGACCCGCAGGCCCGGCACCGGTTCGGCGGCGTCCGGGTCGTCCGGGTAGCTCTCGAAGACGGTGAGCGTGTCGAACAGCTCACCGTGCCCGGCCAGCCGTTGGATGTCGGCCAGCCCGAGGTACTGGTGCTCCATCAGCGCGGCCTGCTCGTCCTGCACGCGCACGAGCAGGTCGCCGGCCGGCTCGGCCGGGTCGACGCGGACCCGTACCGGCACGGTGTTGATGAACAGCCCGATCATCGACTCGACACCGGGCAGCTGCGGTGGCCGCCCGGAGACGACGGCACCGAAGACCACGTCGTCGCGGCCGGTGAGCCGGGCCAGCAGCAGACCCCAGGCCGTCTGCACCACCGTGTTGAGGGTGACGCCGAGGGTACGCGCGAGGTCGGTGAGCCGGCCGCTCAGCTCGGCCGGCAGCGCGGTCTCCACCGAACCGGGGACGACCGGCTCGGGCGTGGTGCCGGCGGGCGCCATCCGGGTCGGTTCGTCCAGCCCGGCGAGCGCCTCCCGCCAGGCGGCGGTGGCCGCGTCCCGGTCCCAGCGGGCCAGCCACGCCAGGTACGCCTTGTAGGGGGTGACCGGCGGCAGCGAGCCGGGCCTGGCGTACAGGTCGAGCAGTTCCCGCACCAGCAGCGGCGCGGACCAGCCGTCGAGCAGGATGTGGTGGTGCGTGACGGTGAGCCGGTGGACGTCGTTCCCGAGCCGGGTCAGCGTCATCCGCAGCAGCGGCGGCCGGGCCATGTCGAAGCGTCGTCGCTGGTCGGCGACGGCGAGCCGGTCGAGTTCGGCAATCCGCCCGGCCTCGGGCAGGCCGCTCAGGTCGTGCTCGGCCCAGGGCAGCCGCGCCCGGGTGGGGATCGCGGCGACCGTGGTGCCCTTGGCCGTACGCCGGAACCCGGCCCGCAGGTTGGCGTGCCGGTCGAGCAGCGCCTGGCCGGCGTCGCGGAGCCGGACGGTGTCCAGCGGCCCGGTCAGTTCCAACGTGGTCGACACGGTGTAGACGTCGGGGGAGTCCGTGTCGTAGAGCGCGTGGAAGAGCAGCCCCTCCTGCAACGGCGACAGCGGCAGGACGTCCTCGAGCCCGGTCTTCTTGGTCACTGCGTCTCCCACTCGGCCGCAAGGTCGGCGAATTCGGCCTCAAGGCCGTCGATGTCGGCCTGGCTCAGTTCGACCAGGCTCAGGTCGGACGGGGTGTAACCCCCGGATCCCGGATCGGCGGCCAGCGCTCGCAGCGCCGCCTGCCAGTGGCCGGCCAGGTCGCGGACCTGTTCCTCGGTGAGCAGGTCCCTCGGCCAGGTGAGGGTCGCGACGAGCCGGGGCCCGTCGGCGTGGTCCTCGGCGGTCGCGTTGATCTCCAGCGGGTAGTCGGCGGGCATGCCGTCGTCGGCGCCGCCACCCCACCCCTCGCCGGCCGGTTCCCACGGCCCCTCCTCGGCGTTCCCGGCGGCGAACCGGCCGAGGTAGTTGAAGCCGATCAGTGGCTGGTCGTACCCGGCGAGCACGGTGGCGGTCTGCGGGTTGAGGTGGCGCAGCAGGCCGTAGCCGACGCCGTTGTCCGGCACCGTCCGCAGCCGCTCCTTGATCGTCTTCAGGGCGTCACCGGGGTGCTCGGTGCCGAGGTCCAGCCGGACCGGGTACTCGCTGGTGAACCAGCCGACCGTGCGGGACAGGTCGGCACCGGTCACCAGGTGTTCCTCGCGGCCGTGCCCCTCCAGCATGACCAGCCAGCCGGCGCCGCCGGCCCAGTGTCGCAGCGCCAACGCGAGACCGGTCAGCAGCACGTCGCCGACGCCGGCGTGGAAGCCGGCGGGCACCGTGGTGAGCAGCGGCCGGGTCTCCTCCGGCGGCAGTTCGAGGGTGATCTCGTCGCAGCTGCCGGTGCGGTCGCGGGCCGGGTCGAGGGGGCGGCTGCCCAGCACGGCGCGCGGCCCGGCCAGCACCTCGGTCCAGTACGGCAACTGCGCCGTGGTCTTCGCGTCGCGGGCGAGCCCGTCCAGTGCCCGGGCCCAGCGGCGGAACGAGGTGCCGGTGGGCGGGAGGGTGACCGGCTGGCCCGCCCGCACGGCCACCCAGGCGGCGGCGAGGTCGGGCAGCAGGATCCGCCACGACACCCCGTCCACCGCGTAGTGGTGCACGACCAGCAGCACGTGCCCGGGTTCGAGCAGCACCGCCTGGAGCATGACGCCACGGGCGGGGTCGAGCCGGTCGCGGGCGGCGGCGGCGATCGCGGGCAGGTTCTCCCCGTCATACGGGGCCACCCGCACGACGTCGACCGGCGCGCCGGGCTCGGGGATCTCCACACCGTCGGCGGTCACCCGGGCGCGCAGCAGGTCGTGCCGGTCGACCAGCGCCTGCAGCAGCTCGGCCAGCCCGGCGGCGGTGAGCCCGGCCGGGGCGTGCAGCAGCATCGACTGGCTGTAGCCGGTGGTCGGGCCGTCGACCTGGGCGAGCCAGCGCATCACCGGGGTGAGCGGCGCGTTCCCGTACGCCTCTCGCGGGTCCTCGGTGACCGTGGTGTCGACGGTGGCGGCCTGGGCGAGCCCGGCCGGGGTCTTGTGCCGGAAGACGTCCCGTGGGCTGATGCCGAGGCCGGCCGCACGGGCCCGGCTGACCAGTTGGATCGAGACGATGCTGTCGCCACCCAGCGCGAAGAAGTCGTCGTCGATGCCCACTGACGGCAGTCCCAGCACCTCGGCGAACAGGTCACACAGAGCCTGCTCGCGGCTGTTGCGGGCGGGCGCGCCGCCGACCAGTTCGGAGAGGTCCGGGGCGGGAAGCGCCGCCGCGTCGAGTTTGCCCGCGACGGTGCGCGGCAACGCATCCACCTCGACGAACGCCGACGGGACCATGTAGTCCGGCAGCCCGGCCCGCACCCGATCGAGGTCGACCGGTCCACCGACCACGTACGCCACCAGTCGGCCGTCGCGGACCACGACGGCGGCCTGACCCACGCCGGCCTGGCCGAGGGCGGCCTCGATCTCGCCCAGTTCGATGCGGTAGCCGCGGATCTTGACCTGTCCGTCGGCGCGGCCGGCGATCTCCAGTACCCCGGCGGGGTTCCATCGGGCCAGGTCTCCGGTGCGGTACATGCGTGCGCCTGCCGGGCCGAACGGGTCGGCCACGAACCGCTCCGCCGTCAACCCGGCCCGGTGCAGGTAGCCGTGCGCCAGCCCGGCCCCGGCGACATACAACTCGCCGAGCACCCCCGGTGCCACCGGCCGCAACCCGGCGTCGAGCAGATAGGTCCGCACGTTGCGCAACCGGTACGCCGACCGGCCCGGACCGTCCCACCCGTAGGCGTCCACGGACGCCTCGGTCGGGCCGTACAGGTCGTGACAGGCCAGTCCCGGCGTGGCGCACACCCGCTGCCACAGCTGCCCGTCGATCGCCTCACCACCGACGAACAGCACACTCAGACCCGCGTCCAGCACACCTGCCGCGACCAGTTCCCGCAGATAGGTGGGTGTCACGTCCAACACGTCGAGGCGGTGGCGGCGGAGGTAGCCGACCAGGGCGGCGTCGTCGCGGTACTCGTCGTCGTCGAGGACGTGCAGGGTGTGCCCGTCGAGCAGCCAGAGCAGTGGTTCCCACGACCCGTCGAAGGTGAACGACGCCACGTGCGCGACCCGGCGCTTCGGGCCGGCCATGAACCGTTCCCGATGCGAGGCGAACAGGTTCACGATGCCCCGGTGCGGCACCACCACACCCTTCGGCCGCCCCGTCGACCCCGACGTGAAGATCACGTACGCGGGATCGTCCGCCCGGGGGCGGGCGGGGCTGCCGATCGGGCCCTCGAAGAGGGCGGGCTCGTCGAGCAGCAGGTGGGCGGGGTCGGGCGGCAGGGGCGTGTCGCCGGTGGTGAGCACCAGCGTCGGCGCGGCGTCGTCGAGCATCGCGGCGATCCGGTCGGCCGGCTGGTACGCGTCGAGCGGTAGGTACGCCGCGCCCGCCCTGAGCACGCCGAGGATCGCCGGGACGGTGAGCGGGCGGGAAACCGCGAGCGCGACCAGGTCCCCCCGGCCCACGCGGTGCCCGGCCAGCACCCCGGCCAGCCGGGACGACCACCCGTCCAGCTCGGCGAACGTCCACGACCGGCCACCGGAGACCAGCGCCACCGCCGTGGGCGTGGCCGATGCCTGTGCCTCGAACAGGTCCACGATGGACCCCGGCGGGACGGTCCCGCTGGCGTCGACGTCGAGCAGCCGATCCCGTTCCTCCGGGCTCAGGACGTCGATGCGGCTGACCACCGCCGACGGGTCGGCGGCGACCGTGGCGAGGACCCGCTGCAACCGCTCGACCAGGGTCTGGGCCGTGGCGCTGTCGTACCGGTCGGTGGCGAATTCGAGGCTTCCCCCGATGCCGCCGTCCGGGGCGTCGGCGAAGTCGAAGGAGAGGTCGAACATCGCCGTACGGTGTCCGACAGGTTCGGGTCGCCCGGTCAGCTCGGCGAGCGTCCAGGTGTCGCCCCCGGCGGGCAGGTAGGAGACCATCGTCTGGAACAGCGGGTGCCGGCCCAGCGACCGCTCCGGGTTCAACGCCTCCACCAGGTGCTCGAACGGCACGTCCTGCCGGTCGAACGCCGCCAGATCGGTCTCCCGTACCCGGGCCAGCAGTTCCCGGAACGACGGGTCACCCGAGGTGTCGGTGCGTAGCACCAGCGTGTTCACGAAGAAGCCGACCAGGTCGTCCAGGGCGGCGTCCGGTCGGCCCGCCACCGGCGCGCCCAGGGGTACGTCGGTGCCTGCGCCCAGGCGTGACAGCAGCACCGCGACTGCTGCCTGGACCACCATGAACATGGAGGTCCCGGTCGAGCGGGCCAGGCGGCGCAGGTCGCGGGCCACCATGTCGGGCAGGGTGAAGTCGACGAGGTCGCCCCGGTGACTGGCTTCCGCCGGGCGCGGCCGGTCGGCCGGCAGATCCAGCTCGTCGGGCAGCCCGGCCAGAGCCTCCCGCCACGCCTCCAACTGCTCGGCCAGGCCCGCGGACTGCTCGCGCTGCCAGAGGGCGAAGTCGGCGTACTGCACGGGGAGCGGTCGGCACGCCGGGGCGTGTCCGGCGCGGCGTGCCTCGTACGCCGTGGTGAGATCGGCGCGCAGCGGTTCGTCGGACCATTCGTCGCCGGCGATGTGGTGCAGCAGCAGGAGCAACACGTGCGCGTCCGGCGCCACCCGGAACACGTCGACCCGCAGCGGCGGCTCCCGATCGAGCGCGAACGGGTGCGCGGCGGCGGCGTCGACGTCGCCGCCCTCGTGGAACGCGACCGGGACGGCATCCGGCGGGAGGATGCGCTGGTAGGGGGTCCCGTCGACGTCCGGGAAGATGGTGCGGAGGGTTTCGTGCCGGGCGACCACGTCACCGACCGCCGCGACCAACGCGTCAGCGTCCAGCCGGCCGCGTAGTCGCCAGGCGATCGGGATGTTGTAGGTCGGGTTCGGTCCTTCGAGGCGGTACAGGAACCACAACCGTTGTTGGGCGAACGACAACGGCACCCGGTCCGGGCGTGGCCGTGCCACCAACGGCGCTCGACCCGATCCGACCAGCCTCGGCAGCAGACCCGCCACGGTCGGCGCGTCGAACACCGCCCGGACCGGCAACTCCACGCCCATGACGGCGCGCACCCGGCCGGCGAGGCGCATCACCAGCAACGAGTGACCGCCCATGGCGAAGAAGTCGTCGTCGATGCCGACCGACGGCAGGCCCAGGACCTCGGCGAACAGGTCGCACAGGCGTTGTTCGCGGCTGTTGCGGGCGGGGGTGCCGCCGACCAGCGTGGAGAAGTCCGGGGTGGGCAGTGCGGTCACGTCGAGCTTGCCGGCGATGGTGCGGGGTAACGCGTCGACCTCGACGAATGCCGACGGGATCATGTAATCGGGCAGAGTGGCCCGTAGCCGGTCGGTGTTGACCGGTCCACCCACCACGTACGCGACGAGTCGGCCGTCACGGACGACGACGGCGGCCTGGCCGAGGGCGGCCTCGATCTCGCCGACCTCGATGCGGTAGCCGCGGATCTTGACCTGCCCGTCGGCGCGGCCGGCGAACTCCAGCACCCCGTCCCGGTTGAACCGGGCGAGGTCCCCGGTGCGGTACATGCGTGCACCCGAGGGACCGAACGGGTCGGCCACGAACCGCTCGGCGGTGAGCCCCGCCCGATTGAGGTACCCGTGTGCCAAGCCGGCCCCGGCGACGTACACCTCGCCGAGCACCCCCGGTGCCACCGGCCGCAACCCGGCGTCGAGCAGATAGGTCCGCACGTTGCGCAACCGGTACGCCGACCGGTCCGGACCGTCCCACCCGTAGGCGTCCACGGATGCCTCGGTCGGGCCGTACAGGTCGTGGCAGGTCAGCCCCGGGGTGGCGCACACCCGCTGCCACAGCTGTCCGTCGATCGCCTCACCACCGACGAACAGCACACTCAGACCCGCGTCCAGCACACCCGCCGCCACCAGCTCCCGCAGGAAGGTGGGCGTCACGTCCAGCACGTCGATGTGCTGTTCACGCAGCCGCGACACGAGCGCACCCGCATCGCGGTACTCGTCGTCGTCGAGGACGTGCAGGGTGTGCCCGTCGAGCAGCCAGATCAGTGGTTCCCACGACCCGTCGAAGGTGAACGACGCGACGTGCGCGACTCGGCGCTTCGGGCCGGTCATGAACCGTTCCCGATGCGAGGCGAACAGGTTCACGATGCCCCGGTGCGGCACCACCACACCCTTCGGTCGCCCCGTCGACCCTGACGTGAAGATCACGTACGCGGGATCGTCCGCCGACGGCGCGCCCACGAACGGCTCCGCCTCCGGCGCCGCCGCACCCACCACCAGCCGGGGACCGGTCCACGGCACATCGACGTCGCCGGTCGTGACCAGGATCGCCGGCCGGGCGTCGTCCAGCATCGCCGCGACTCGGTCGGTCGGCTGGTACGCGTCCAGCGGCAGGTACGCCGCACCCGCCTTGAGCACGCCGAGAATCGCCGGGACGGTGAGCGGGCGGGAGGTGGCCAGCGCGACGAGGCCGCCGGCGTACGGGGTCAGCGCGCCGGCGAGCCGCGACGACCAGTCGTCCAGTTCGGCGAACGTCCAGGTACGTCCGCCGGAGACCAGGGCCACCGCGTCGGGGCTGGCGACTGCCTGCGCGACGAACAGCTCCACGATGGAGCAGGCAGGGATCGGTGCGGTGGGCTCCACGGCCAACAGCCGGGAACGCTCGGCCGGGGCGAGCACGTCGATCCGGCTGACCACCGCCGCCGGGTCGGCGGCGACCGTGGCGAGGACCCGCTGCAACCGCTCGACCAGCGTCTGGGCGGAGGACCGGTCGTACCGGTCGGTCGCGTACTCCAGCTCGCCACGGACGCCAGTGCGGGTCTCGAAGAAGTCGAAGGACAGGTCGAACATCGCGACGTGCTGGCGCACCCGCTCGGTCTCCACCCGCAGCGCCCCGAGGTGCCAGGTGCGGTCGGCCTCGCCGAGGTAGGAGACCATCGTCTGGAACAGCGGGTGCCGGCCCAGCGACCGTGCGGGGTTCAGTGCCTCGACCAGGTGCTCGAAGGGTACGTCCTGGCGGTCGAACGCGGCGAGGTCGGTCTCCCGTACCCGGGCCAGTAGTTCCCGGAAGGACGGGTCACCCGAGGTGTCGGTGCGTAGCACCAGCGTGTTCACGAAGAAGCCGACCAGGTCGTCCAGGGCGGTGTCCGGTCGGCCTGCGACCGGCGCGCCCAGGGGTACGTCGGTGCCTGCGCCCAGGCGTGACAGCAGCACCGCCACCGCCGCCTGCACCACCATGAACATGGAGGTCCCGGTCGACCGGGCCAGCACCCGCAGCCGTTCGGCCACCTCGGCGGGCAGCGTGAAGCCGACCACGTCGCCCCGGTGACTGGCCTGCGCCGGGCGGGGCCGGTCGGCCGGCAGATCCAACTCCTCGGGCAGCCCGGCCAGGGCATCCCGCCATCCGTCGACCTGCGCGGCGAGCGTGCCCGACTCTGCGCGCTGCCACAGCGCGAAGTCGGCGTACTGCACGGGCAGGGGCGGGAACGCGGGCACCAGTCCGGCGCAGCGGGCGGTGTAGGCGGCCACGATGTCCCGGCGCAGCGGCACATCCGACCATTCGTCGCCGGCGATGTGGTGCAGCAGCAGGAGCAACACGTGCTCGTCCGGGGCGATCCGGAAGAGCCGGGCGCGCAGTGGGGGCTCGTGGTCGAGGCGGAATCCGTACGCCCCGATCTCCGCGAGCCGTGCGGGGAGGTCCGCCTCGGCGATCTCCGCCACCGGCACCGCGACCTTTTCGGCGGGCAGGACCCGCTGGTACGGCTCGCCGCCGTCCTGATCGCTGACGACGGTGCGGAGGGCTTCGTGTCGGGCGACCACGTCACCGACGGCGGCGATCAACGCGTCGGCGTCGAGGCGACCGCGCAGTCGCCAGGCGATCGGGATGTTGTAGGTCGGGTTCGGTCCTTCGAGGCGGTAGAGGAACCACAGCCGTTGTTGGGCGAACGACAGCGGCACCCGATCCGGTCGTGGCCCTGCCACCAACGGGGTCCGGCCCGACGCGACGAGCCTTGGCAGCAGGCCCGCGACCGTCGGCGTGTCGAACACGGCCCGGACCGGCAGCTCCACGCCGAGGACGGCGCGCACCCGGCCGGCGAGGCGCATCACCAGCAACGAGTGGCCGCCCAACGCGAAGAAGTCGTCGTCGATGCCCACCGACGGCAGCCCCAGCACCTCGGCGAACAGGTCACACAGGCGTTGTTCGCGGCTGTTGCGGGCGGTCCGACCCATTCCCGATCCGGCAAAGTCCGGAGCCGGCAACGCCGCCACGTCGAGCTTGCCCGCCACCGTCCGGGGCAACGCATCCAGCTCGACGAACGCCGAGGGAACCATGTAGTCCGGCACCGTCGCCCGCAACCGGTCGAGGTCGACCGGCCCACCCACCACGTACGCGACCAGCCGGGCGTCGCGGACCACGACGGCGGCCTGACCCACGCCGGCCTGGCCGAGGGCGGCCTCGATCTCGCCCAGTTCGATGCGGTAGCCGCGGATCTTGACCTGTCCGTCGGCGCGGCCGGCGATCTCCAGTACCCCGGCGGGGTTCCATCGGGCCAGGTCTCCGGTGCGGTACATGCGTGCGCCTGCCGGGCCGAACGGGTCGGCCACGAACCGCTCCGCCGTCAACCCCGTCCGGTGCAGGTAGCCGTGCGCCAGCCCGGCCCCGGCGACATACAACTCGCCGAGCACCCCCGGTGCCACCGGCCGCAACCCGGCGTCGAGCAGATAGGTCCGCACGTTGCGCAACCGGTACGCCGACCGGCCCGGACCGTCCCACCCGTAGGCGTCCACGGACGCCTCCGTGGGGCCGTACAGGTCGTGACAGGCCAGTCCCGGCGTGGCCGACACCCGCTGCCACAGCTGCCCGTCGATCGCCTCACCACCGACGAACAGCACACTCAGACCCGCGTCCAACACACCCGCCGCCACCAGCTCCCGCAGGAACGTGGGCGTCACGTCCAACACGTCGATCCGCTGCTGACGCAGGTAGCTGACCAGTGCGGCGGCGTCATGGTAGACATCGGAGTCGACGACGTGCAGGGTGTGCCCGTCGAGCAGCCAGATCAGTGGTTCCCACGACCCGTCGAAGGTGAACGACGCGACGTGCGCGACCCGGCGCTTCGGGCCGGTCATGAACCGTTCCCGATGCGAGGCGAACAGGTTCACGATGCCCCGGTGCGGCACCACCACACCCTTCGGTCGCCCCGTCGACCCTGACGTGAAGATCACGTACGCGGGATCGTCCGCCGACGGCGCGCCCACGAACGGCTCCGCCTCCGGCACCGCCGCACCCACCACCAGCCGGGGACCGGTCCACGGCACATCGACGTCGCCGGTCGTGACCAGGATCGCCGGCCGGGCGTCGTCCAGCATCGCGGCGACCCGGTCGGTCGGCTGGTACGCGTCCAGCGGCAGGTACGCCGCACCGCTGTCGAGCACGCCGAGCACCGCCGGCACGGTGAGCGCCCGGGGCAGCGCGAGCGCGACCCGATCGCCGGGCGCGACGCCGCGCCTGCGCAACGCCCCGGCCAGTCCGGCGGCCCAGCGCTCCACCTCGGCGAACGTCCACTCGCGTCCGTCCGCGACGAGAGCGACAGCGGTGGGCGTCCGGGTCGCCTGCTCGTGGAACAGCGCACTGATGGTGGTGTCGGGCACCGGCCTGGCGGTGTCGTTCCAGTCACGCAGGACGCGGTCCCGTTCCACCGGGGTCAGCACGTCGACGGTGGCGAGGGGCGCGTCCGGGGTGTCGCAGATCCGGGTCAGCACCAGGGTCAGCCGGTCCAGCAGCGTCCCGGCGGCGTCCCGGTCGATCAGGTCGGCGCGGTACTCCAGATCGAGGTGCAGCCGGTGGCCGGGACGCGCGGTCAGGGTCAGGGGATAGTGCGCGCAGTCACGGACGGCCGCGCCCGTGACGCGTACCCCGTCGGCCGGCGCAGGCAGCGACTCGCCCAGCGGATAGTTCTCGAAGACCGTCAGGGTGTCGAACAGCTCGCCGTGCCCGGCCAGCCGTTGGATCTCCGCCAACCCGAGGTGCTGATGCTCCATCAGCCGCACCTGCCCGTCCTGCAGGCGGCGTAGCACGGTCGCCACCGGTAGGGCCGGGTCCAGGGTGACGCGTACCGGGATGGTGTTGATGAACAGGCCGATCATGGTGTCGGCACCGGGGAGGTCCGGCGGTCGACCGGCGACGGTGGCCCCGACCACCACGTCGTCGCGTCCGGTCAGCGCCCCGACCACGATTCCCCAGGCCCCCTGGACCACCGTGTTCAGGGTGAGCCCACGGGCCCGGCCGAGGGCGGTGAGCCGAGCGGTCAGTGCGACCGGGAGGTCACGCACCAGGCGCTCCGGGACGACCGCGTGGGCCGGCGGACGGCCGGCCAGCAGGGTCGGCCCGTCCAGCCCGGCCAGTGCCTCGCGCCACGCGGCCTCGGCCGCCGGGCGGTCCTGGGCGGCGGTCCAGGCGAGGTAGTCGCGGAAGTCGGCCGGCGCCGGCAGCTGGCCGCCCCGGTAGAGGGCGATCAGCTCGTCCAGCAGCAACGGCACCGACCACCCGTCGAGCAGCAGGTGGTGGTGGGTGATCACGAGCCGGTGCCGGTGCGGACCGAGGCGGATCAGGGTCATCCGCAGCAACGGGGCGGTCGCCGGGTCGAGCCGGGTCGCGAGGTCCGTGTCGAGGAACCCGGGGAGATCGTCCTCGGTCAGGGTCAGCGTGGCCCAGGGCAGCGGGACGTCCCGCGGCACCACGGCCACGAACTGCCCGTTCTTGCGGCGGCGGAAGGCCACCCGCAGGTTGGGCCGACGGTGGAGCAGAGCCTGTCCGGCGGCCCGCAGCCGCTCGGCGTCCAGTGGTCCGTCCAGGGCGACGGTCAACTGCCCGGTGTAGACGTCCGGGCCGTCCGCGGCGAGCTGCGCGTGGAACAACAGCCCTTCCTGTAGCGGGGTGAGCGACAGGATGTCGGCGATCCCGGAGGCCTGCCCGGGGGTGGCGGTCGCGGTCACGAAAGCTCCCATTCGGCCTCGAACTCGTCGATCTCGTCCTGGCTGAGCGTCAGCGTCAGGTCGGACGGGGTGAGCCCGCCGGCGGCCGGGCCACGGGCGTGCACGACGAGCGCCTCCAGCGCGGCGAACCAGGTCGCGGCCAGGTCGGCCACCGCCGCGTCGTCCAGCAGGTCACGCGGGTACGCCCAGGTCACACCCAACTCCGGGCCGGCCGTGGTGTCCTGCACGTACGCGTTGATCTCCAGGGTGTACGGGGCGACCGGCATGCCGAGGTCGAACCCGCCGGCCAGGATGCCGTGCCCCGCCACCGGCGTCCAGTTCCCGCCGTCGCCGGACGAGGCGGTGAACCGGCCGAGGTAGTTGAAGCTGACCTGCGGCGCGGGGCGGGCGGCCAGCTCGGGCTCGGTGTCCGGGTTGAGGTAGCGCAGCATCCCGTACCCGATGCCGTGGTCCGGGATGGCCCGCAGCTGCTCCTTGAGCCGCTTCAGCGCGGTGCCGGCGCTCGGCCCACCGGCCAGCGCGTCGGCGACGTCGATGTCACCGGGGTCGAGGCGGACGGGAAAGACGGTGGTGAACCAGCCGAGCGCCGGAGTGAGGTCGGCATTCGTGACGACCTGCTCCTCCCGGCCGTGCCCCTCCAACGCGATCAGCACCGAGCGCTCGGTGCCCTTTCCGCGCCGGGTCCGCCAGTCGATCATCGCCAGGGCGAGCGCGGTGAGCAGCACGTCGTTGATGCCGGCGTGGAAGGCGGCGGCGACCGTGGTGATCACCGGCTCGGTGGTCGCGGCGGGCAGCCGCACGGTGTGCCGGGCGACCGTGGCGAGGTCGTCCACCGGCCGCAGCGGGCGCGGCGTCAACGCCGGGTCCGCGCCGGTCAGGATGCCCTGCCACAGCGCCAGTTCCGCGGTGCGTTCCGGTCGCCGGGCCGCCTCGGTGAGGTCGGTGGCCCACCGCCGGAAGGACGTGCCGGTGCGTTCCAGGACCGGGGTACGCCCCGCCGTCCGCTGCTCCCAGGCGGTGGCGAGGTCGGCCGGCAGGATCCGCCAGGAGACGCCGTCCACGACGCTGTGGTGGATGACCAGCAGCAACCGGCCCGGCGCGGCGGGCCCGCGGTCGAACCAGACGGCCTGGGCCATGACACCCCGCTCGGGGTCGAGCCGGCCGGCGGCGGCCTGCTCCTCGGCCTCGATCACCGCGCCGGGTGCGGCCCGCCGCAGCCACGGGCGACCGGTGCCGCGCGGCGCGACGTGCAGCCGGCCCGGCGTCGCGGGGGTGGCGCGGACGAGCCGCGCGCGCAGCAGGTCGTGCCGGTCGGTGAGCGCGGTCAGCACGGCGGCCAGGTCAGCTTCGGTGGCTCCCGCCGGAGTGGCGAGCACGATCGACTGGCTGAACGCGTCGATCGGGCCGCCGGTCTCGTCGAGCCAGCGCAGGATCGGCGTGAACGGAACGTCGCCGACACCGTCGTCGGGCCGGTCCCGGGTCCCGGTGTCGAGGTCGGTGACGACCTCGGCCAGCGCGGCCACCGTCCGAAGCTCGAACACCTGGCGTGAGGTGCACACCAGCCCCGCCGCGCGGGCGCGCAGCACGAACTGGATGGAGACGATGCTGTCCCCGCCCAGGCTGAAGAAGTCGTCCTCGATGCCCACCCCGGGGACGCCCAGGACGTCCGCGTACAGCTCGCAGAGCACCTTCTCCCGGGGCGTGCGGGGCGCGGTGCCGGTGGCCTGGGCGGCGTAGTCCGGTGCGGGCAGTGCGGCCCGGTCGAGCTTGCCGCTGGTCAGCACCGGCAGCCGGTCGAGCAGCACGAAGCCGGTCGGCACCATGTAGCTGGGCAGCCAGGACTCGGCGTGCAGGCGCAGCGCCTTCACCAGCGCCGCCGGGTCGGCGACCGCGGCCGGGGTGTTGGCGTGCGCGACCGCCGCGCCGGGACGGTAGACGTGGCGGGGTTCCGCGCCGCGTTGGAAGACGACGTCCAGGTCCCCGCCGGTCGAGGAGCCGTCCCAGGTCACCGCGGCCCGGTAGCCGGACGCGTCGGCCAGTGCGTGGAGGTCCTCGACGGACGGGGCGGGTCCTCCACCCAGGCGCGCGTTCGGCACCCCGGTGACCCGCAGCCGCTGCGGGCCGTGGGCCAGTTGGTCGCGTACGCCGTCCAGGCGCCCCGTCCAGGCGTACGTCGTCTCGGGCGGGGGCGCGGGCCCGGACGCGGTGGTCAGCACCACGTCGTAGCGGTAGCGGCTCAGCTCGTTGTCGTAGTCGCCCCGCTTGACCCACACCTCGACACCCCGGATCGTCCCGGTCGGCAGCGCGGCGAAGTAGTCCGGGTCGAGCAGCAGTTCGCGTTCGGTGCGGACCGCCGCCTCGACGGCGGCGTCCCGCTCGGTGGCGGCCACGCCCCGGCTGGTCTGGATCGCCTCGTGCAACATCCGGTGCAGGCGCAGGTTGCGGACGTCACCGACGAAGATCACCCCACCGGGGGCGAGTCGTTCGGCTGCCGCGCGCAGCACGCGGGTCAGGTAGTCGGCGCTCGGGAAGTACTGCACCACCGAGTTGATGACGACCGTGTCGAACCAGCCGGCCGGCACCCCCGCAAGGTCGTGGGCCGGCTGGGCGCGGAGCGTGACCCGTTCGTCGAGCCCCGGGATCGTCGCCACCGCGGCCCGCAACGTGTCGATGGCCTGCTCGGAGAGGTCCAGCCCCCAGTAGCTCTCGCACTGCGGGGCGAGTCGCGACAGCAGCAGTCCGCTACCGACGCCGATCTCCAGGACCCGCCGGGGCCGCAGCGACCGGATCCGGTCGACGGTGGCGTCCCGCCACTGGCGCATCTGCGCCAACGGGATGGGCGAGCCGTCGAAGCTGCTGTTCCAGCCGGTGAAGTTCTCGTCGAAGCGCTCGACCCGGCCGGCCTGGTAGAGCAGTTCGTGCAGCTCCTTCCACTCGGCGACCTGACTGTCGGCCCGTTCCTGCGGTGCGTCGTCCGCGCCCGGGACGACGTAGGCCGCCAGCCGTACGTCACCCGGGCGGTCCTCGCGGGCGAGCACGGTGACCTGGCCGACGCTCGGGTGGCGGGCCAGCACCGACTCGATCTCACCCAGCTCGATGCGGTATCCGCGCACCTTCACCTGGTCGTCGACCCGCCCGAGGAAGTCGAGCCGTCCGTCGGCCCGCCAGCTTGCCACGTCACCGGTGCGGTACATCCGCTGCCCGGGTGGGCCGTACGGGTCGGCGAGGAACCGCTCGGCGGTCAGGTCGGGGCGGTTGACGTAGCAGCGGGCCAGGCCCGGACCGGCGAGGTAGAGTTCGCCGGGCACCCCGGGCCCGACCGGCCGCAACGCGTCGTCGAGCAGGTAGGCGTCGGTGCCCGGGTCGGGGCGTCCGATCGGCACCGAGGAGCTGTCGATCCGCTCCGGGTCACACTCGCCCAGCGTGGAGTTGACGGTGGCCTCCGTCGGGCCGTACGCGTTGAACATGCGGCGACCCCGCGCCCAGCGGGCGACCAGTTCCGGCGACACCCGTTCGGTGCCGGCCAACAGGATGCCCGGTGGCAGGTCACACTCCGGGGGCAGCGCGGCCAGCAGCGCAGGCGGCAGAATCATGAAGTTGACCTGGTGCCGGGTCGCGTACTCGGTGAGTGCCGGCCCGGCGACGCGGCGGTCGGCGGGGACGATGACCAGCCGCCCACCGGAGAGCAGGGCCAGGCAGAGATCCCAGAACGCCACGTCGAAGCTCGGCGAGGCGAAGTGCAGGACCCGGACGTCGGGGGTGAGCCCGAACCGCTCGAACTGGGTGGAGAGCAGCTTGGCCACGCCGGTGTGGGTGAGCAGCACGCCCTTGGGTCGGCCGGTCGAGCCCGAGGTGTAGATGACGTAGGCGGCGTGCTCGACCCGCAGGCCGGGCCGTTCGGGGTCGTCGGTCGGCGCGTCCGCCAGCTCGGCCACCACCTCGGGGGCGTCGAGCAGCAGCCGGGGCACACCGTCGGCTCGGGGCAGCCGGTCCGCCGACTCGGAGGTGGTGACCAGGCAGACCGGTCGCGCGTCGCCGACCAGGTAGGCGAGCCGTTCGGCCGGGTCGGCCGGGTCCAGCGGAAGGTAGGCGCCGCCGGCCTTCAGCACGGCCAGCTCCGCCACGATCATGTCGACCGAGCGCGGCACGGCGAGCCCGGCCACCCGGTCCGGGCCCAGCCCCCGGGCGACGAGCGCGTGCGCCAGCCGGTTGGCCCTGGCGTCCAACTCGGCGTAACTGACCTCGGTGTCTTCGAAGACCACCGCCACCGCGTCGGGGCGACGTCGCGCCATCTCCGCGAAGGCGTCCGGGAGTGTGGTCGGGGCGACGGTCAACGGGCCGCCACTGGAGTACGCCTCCCGGTCCGCCACGGTGCCGCCGGTGCTGCCACCGATGATCTGCATACAGTCGCTCCTGAGGGCCGGGGCGGTCGGAGTCAGTAAGGTAAGCCTGCCCTAAATGCGCGGATTCGAGGCGCGACGGACCCGGGGCCCGGCCCATCGGCGCGAGCCCCGCAGGCCCGTACGAATCAGCGCCCGGGCGTCACGGGTGGCTGGTGAGGTAGCCGCCCATGGTGCGGAAGTACTCGGTCGCGGTCAGCTCGGTGCCGTCGTCCAGGCGGACCCGCTCGATGGCGAGGCCACGGCTCCTGCCGCGGCGGGCCTCGGCGCCGGCCACGATGACGACGGCGTCGTTCTCGCGGATGAAGATCCGACCGGGCGTACCGCCGTAGTTGCCCTGCGAGACGGACGCGGCGGTGATGCGCAGCCGCCGCCCCTGGTGGAACGCGTACGCGTTCGGGTAGGGGTCGGACTGCGCCCGGATCAACCGGTCCAGCTCCTCCGCCGACCAGGTCCAGTCGATGCGGTTGTCCTCATCGGACCGTTTGTGGAAGAAGCTGGCCTTCGAGCGGTCCTGCGGCGTCCAGTCGGTCTTGCCCGAGGCGATCAGCGCGAGACCGTCGACGGTGATCGGCCCGAACAGCTCCAGCGTCTTGTGGAAGAGATCGGTCGTCGTGTCCCGTGGGCCGACCGGCACCGACCGCTGCAACACGACGTTTCCGGCGTCCAGCTCCGCGTCCATCATGTGCGCGGTCACCCCGACCTCCTTCTCGCCGTTGATCAGAGCCCAGATCAACGGCGAGAAGCCCGCGTACGCGGGGAGCAACGAGTCGTGCACGTTGAGTGTGCCAAGCCGGGGCAGCTCGAAGATCTGCGGTGGGATCCAGGTACGCCAGTTGGTCGCCACGATGACGTCCGGATCGGCCTTCTCCAGCGGGACCAGCAGATCGTCGTCGGGCCGGTCGCGGACCTCGACCGGAACGCCGTGCGCCGCCGCGAGGTCCGCGACGGAGTCGCTCCAGATCCGCTCGTACGCGTGGTCACTCGGTGGATGCGTGACCACGAGAGCGACCTCGTGCTCCGAGTCCAGCAACGCCTGCAGGGTCCGATGCCCCCACGTCTGGTACCCGAACATGACTACCCGCACGGTTCCTCCTGGCCCATCCAACTCGGCGAAAGTTAGGTTAGTCTAACCTAGCTTTCTGCCGTCCCTGGGGGGCGGCTCTTTCATGCGCAGGATGTCGACACGCTCGACCTGACGATGAGGACCGCCGATGTCACAGGCCGCTCCGTACGGCGCCACACCGGTCTACGACCTGCTCGGAATCGGCTTCGGTCCGTCCAATCTGGCCTTGGCGGTCGCCGTGCACGAGCACAACGGCGGCCCCGGCGCGGCCGACCCGCTCACCGCCGTGTTCCTGGAGCGCCAGGCCCGGTTCGGTTGGCACCGTGGCATGCTGCTGGCGGACGCGACCATGCAGGTGTCCTTCCTCAAGGACCTGGTCACGCTGCGTAACCCCACCAGCGAGTTCAGCTTCCTGTGCTACCTACAGGACCACGGACGGCTGATCGACTTCGTCAACCACAAGAGCTTCTTCCCGCTGCGCGTCGAGTTCCACGACTACCTTGAGTGGGCCGCGGCCAAGGTCGGCGACCTGGTGCGCTACGGCCAGGAGGTCACCAGGGTCGTCCCGGTGCTCCGCGACGGCGTCGTCGAGGCTTTCGACGTGCTGGTACGCCACAGTGACGGCGTCAGCTCGTACCGCGCTCGCAATCTCGTCATCGCGACCGGGCTGCTTGCGCAGACCCCGGCCGGCGTGGAGGTCTCCGACCAGATCTGGCACAGCCGTGACCTGCTGACCAACGTCGACCGGCTCGACGGCACCGACCCGTCCCGGTTCGTCGTGGTGGGCGCCGGCCAGAGCGCCGCCGAGGTCACCGCGTTCCTGCACGAGCGGTTCCCGACCGCCGAGGTGTGCGGCGTGTTCTCCCGGTACGGCTACAGCCCGGCCGACGACAGCGCGTTCGCCAACCGCATCTTCGACCCGGCCGCCGTGGACGACTACTTCACCGCGCCGTCCGAGGTCAAGACGATGCTGATGAACTACCACCGCAACACGAACTACGCGGTCGTCGACGCCGACCTCATCGAGGAACTCTATCGGCGCTCCTACCAGGAGAAGGTGACCGGCGTTCAGCGGCTGCGCCTGCTCAACATGTCCCGGCTGACCGGAGCCCGCGAGCGCGACGGCAGGGTGGCGGTCACCGTCGAGACGCTGACCACCGGCGAGGTGACGGTCCTCGACGCCGACGTCCTGATCTGCGCCACCGGCTACCAGCCGGTCGATCCGTTCCCGCTGCTCGACGACGCGGCCCGGTACTACCACCGGGACGAGTTCGGCCGGGCCGTGGTGCAGCGCGACTACCGCATCCGGGCGGACGCCTCCGTGCTGGCCAACGTCTACCTGCAGGGGGGCACCGAACACTCGCACGGCATCAGCGCCTCGCTGCTGTCCAACGCGGCCGTACGCGCCGGCGAGATTCTCGGCTCCATCGTCGGCCGTCGCACCGATGACCGCCCGATGGCCACCCGCGTCGCGGTGACCGCAGGCGTGCCGGACTGACGCGGAGTCGATGAGGTTGAGTATCCGGCCGCCGTGGCCGGTGCCCGTCAGGTGGGTGTGGCGCTCCCGTGCATGGTTCATCCCTCCCCGGGAGGTGCACCGCCTGACCAGCCGGCACGCACGTCGGGGCCGGGCTGCGGTGCCGCCACCGGCGTTCCGGACTGCGGCGGTGAACACGGCGAAGCGGTGCAGGTTGTCCAGCACCGGCGCACCGGCGACGTAGGAGAGTTGAGTGTCCGCGCCAAGGCTGAACGGCCAGAACCACAGGTTCATCAGTAGGCCGTAGCCGTAGGCGGCGAACGCCCCGTATCCGGCCAGGACGGCCACCTCGGTCCGGCCGCGTAGCCGTGTGGGGAGCAGGCCGGCGCCGAGCCCGATCCAGGAGGCGCACAGCATCTGGAACGGCAACCATGGGCCCACCCCGGCGGTGAGCAGCGCGGAGGCGAACAGCGACGTCGAGCCGAGGAGGAACCCGAAGCCCGGCCCGAAGACCCGACCGGCGAGGACGAGCAGGAAGAACACGGTTTCGATGCCGGCGGTGCCAGCACCGAGGGGGCGCAGCGCGGCGTTGACGGCGGCGAGTACGCCGAGCATCGCCAGGGCCTTGCTGTCGATGCCGCCGGAGCTGAGTTCGGCCAGGACGACCGCCACGAGCACCGGCAGCATGACGAGGAAGACCAGTGGGGCCTCGCCGGTGCGGGCGGTGCTCTCGGGATGGGCGGGAATGAAGAATGGCCAGGTGAAGGTGGCCAACGCGGCGGCGGAGGCGAGGGCCAGCACCACGGCGGTGCGCGGCGCGATCCGCAGCACGCTCATGCCGGCTCCCTGGTCGGCCCCAGCGCGGCGGTGACCTGCTCGACAGTGAGCCACGGGGCCGGGGCGAGGACCTTGGCCACCTGCGGGGCGAACGCCGGTGAGGCGAGCATGACCTCGGCCGTGGTGCCGTCGGCCACGATGTCCCCGTCGGCCATCACGATCACCCGGTCGGCGAGGTTCGCGACGAGTTCGACGTCGTGTGTCGCGACCACCACCGCGTGGCCGGCGGCAGCCAGCCCTCGTACCAGGGCGACGAACTGCCGCTTGGCGAGGTAGTCCAGGCCACGGGTCGGCTCGTCGAGCAGGACCACCGGTGGGGCGGCGGTGAGTTGGACGGCGAGGACGAGCGCCAGCCGCTGCCCCTCGGAGAGGTCCCGGGGGTGCCGGTCGCCGGGCAGACCGGGGGCGAGCCGGTCGAGCAGGGTGCGGCAGGTGCCGGCCGACGCGGCGGTCTCCCGGTCGGCCTGGCGGCACTCGGCGTCCACCGTCTCCAGGTAGAGCAGATCTCCCGGGGTCTGCGGGACGAGTCCGACGTGCCGGCGGGCCTGACCCGCCGACAGGTTCTTCGGATCGACGGTATCCCGCCCGCCCCCACCGGGGACGGTGACGGTGCCGGTGTGGCGGGGTCCGCTGCCCTGCACCGCCCAGAGCAGGCTCGACTTGCCGGAGCCGTTGCGGCCCATCAACGCGACGACCCGGCCGGCATGCAGGTCGAGGTCGACGCCGGCCACGGCGACGGTGCCCGGATACCGCACGACGATCTTCCGGGCGGTCAGCGCCGGGGTGGTCGCCGGGGCGGACGTCGGGTCGGGAGGCGTCGTGTCGGCGAGCTGCTGACGCAGGACGGCGGCCCGTCGGCGGGCGTCGCGGACCGACAGCGGCAGCGGTGCCCAGCCGGCCAGGCGGCCCAGCTCGACCAGCGGCGGCGCGAGATCGACATCGGCCAGCACCGCCGCCGGCTCCCCGTCGACCACCCGGCCGTCGCCGGGCAGGTAGAGCAGCCGGTCGGCGTACTGCACGACCCGTTCCAGGCGGTGTTCGGCCAGGACCACGGTCACGCCCAGGTCGTGGACCAGCCGGGTGACGGTGGCGAGGACGTCCTCGGCCGCGGTGGGGTCCAGGGCGGAGGTGGGTTCGTCGAGCACCAGCACCCGGGGGTGGGTGGTGAGGACCGCGCCGATGGCGACCCGCTGCTGCTGCCCGCCGGACAGGGTCCGCAGCGGCCGGTGTCGCAGCTCGGCTATGCCGAGCAGGTCGAGGGTCTCCTCCACCCGTTTGCGCATCACCGCCGCTGGCAGGGCCAACTGCTCCATGCCGTACGCCAGCTCTTCTTCGACGGTGTCGGTGACGAATCCGGACAGCGGGTCCTGGCCGACGACGCCGACGATGTCGGCGAGGTCGCGGGGCGGATGATGACGGGTGTCCCGGCCGTCGACGATGACGCTGCCATACAGGGTGCCGCCGGTGAAGTGCGGCACCAGCCCGTTGATCGCCCGCAGCAGCGTCGACTTGCCGGCCCCGGTGCGACCGGCGACCAGGCACAGTTCGCCCTCATCGACCCGCAGTGTCACCTCGCGCAGCGGCGGTGGACCGTCGTCGGTGTAGCGGACGGTCACCCGGTCAAAGGTGATCACGCGCGACCTCCGGGTAGGGGCGTCACCGGGTCGCTGGCGCGGGTGGACGCCATGGCGTCACTGACCGGCACGGCCACCGTCGTCCGCGTCGGCCAGGGCGGTGAGGATCCGGGCGTACGTGTCGACCAGGTCGTCGAGCCGGGCGAACGGATTGTCGCCCTTGGCCAGCAGTAGGAAGGTGGCTGGCCCGACCAGCACCGGTCGGGTGCTGATGCCCAGGTCACGCGCCTGCGCGTACTCGCCCAGGGCCTTTTCCGGATGCGCCGCGAACACGGTGTCGGGGTCGATCTCCGGCACCAGGTAGTGGTAGTTGGTGTCGAACCACTTGGTGAGTTCCAGCGCGGGTGCGGCATCGACGCCACGGGCCATGGCGAAGTAGGTGTCGAGTTGACCGAGGCCGAGCCGGGCGAAGCGGTGGGGGACCGCACCGACTGCGACGGCGGTGTCGAGCATGTGGTCGTAGTAGGAGAACGTGTTGGACGGGATGGCGTCGAGCCGGGCGTCGCGCAGCGTCCGCCACACGTCGGCGCGTAGCCCGGTGGCGATGTCCTCCAGGCCGGTGGCATCCAGCGTGCCGGCCCAGTACGCCTCGACGGCCCTCTTCCACTCGCGGTGGGCGCCGATCCGGGGGTAGCCGAGCACGGTGCTCTGCCCGAATGAGGTGGTCACAGGTGGTCCTTCCCTCGCGGTGACCGGCGACCACGCGAGAGAGGAAGACGGCTACGCCACGGCGTAGCCGACATTCCGCCCTGGCCCTCCCGAGAGGCCGCCGACGGCGCGTACCGGTGGTACGCGCAGTGCTGGCAGGTCTTCGGACTCGTGGGCGTGACACAGGGTCGCCTACTGGCCGTCGCTTCCCAGACCTTGCGGTCCAGTGCTCTGTTGACGGCGGTCGTTCCCACTCACCGCTGCGGGGCAGTCCCGGTCTTGCACCGGGTTCCCTCTTACGACGCCTCGCCCGAGGACGGGAGAGGCGAACCAGCACCGTCCGCGATCGTGCGCCCCACCGCCGCCTGCCGTGGCCGGTGTCCGAGGCGCGGGACACGGTTCTCGCCACAGGCGTACCGCCGCTGTTCGGGTCATGGGTGACCAGCTCGGACACGTTAACCCCCACGGGTGGTCTTCACCGTGGAAGAAGCGGGCTCGCCCGCCCAGACGGTCAGCGCGTTCGTGCGTTCGCTCGCCGGCTGGTCGTCGCGGCTGAGCCAGGCAACGTGGCCGTCGGGGCGAACGAGGATCTCGGTGACGCCGGCCAGGGCCGGGTGCGATCCGGCCGAGGCTGCCCCGAGGACGACGCGGTCGGCCCAGCTGGCCACCTCACCCGTCGCCGGGCCGGCGTCGGTCAACGTGAGTAGTGCGAACGAGCCTCCGCGCAGCAGTTCGTAGACGCTGGCGTGCGAGGTCAGCGCAACGTCGGGCATGCGGGCACCGATCAGTGGTTCCGCAGACGTGCCGTACCGGGTGTCGAGTGCCGAGACCGCGCCGGCGATCCGCCGGTTGACGACGTCGATGCCGAGCAGATCGTCGAGCAACGCGCGCAGGGCGGTCGCCGGCCGTTCGTACTGTCCGACGAGCGTCAGCTCTAGCAGCAGCGTCTGCACCTCGGTGTTGGCGGTGACGGCGGCACCGACCGGATGCCGCTCGTCGTGGTATGTGTCGAGCAGTCCGTCCGGTGCCCACCCGTGCACTGCCGCGGCCAGCTTCCAGCCGAGGTTCGCCGCGTCCTGCAGCCCGGTGTTGAGGCCCTGCCCGGCCGCCGGGAAGTGGATGTGCGCGGCGTCGCCGGCCAACAGGACGCGGCCGGCCCGGTATCGTGCGGCGAGTCGGGTGGCGTTGCCGAAGCGGGAGAGCCAGCGGGGCTCGGCGACCCCGAAATCCGTTCCGCAGACCCGCAGCAGCGAGGCCCGGAACTCGTCGAGCGTCACCGGCGTTGACGACGGCTCCCGCATCCGTTGCGGGTCGACGGCCACGAAGCGGGTCGTCCCGTCGCCGAGCGGGACGGCCAGCACCCCACCGGATTCGGCCCGGCCCAGGGTGGAGGCGTCCACGACGGCGAAGTCGCCGAGCAGGCCGGTGAGGGTCTCGTCGGTGCCGGGAAACTCGATCCCGGCTGCTTCCCGGACCACGCTGCGGCCACCGTCGCAGCCGACGGCATACATGGCCCGCAGCACGGTGTCGCCGACCGTGACGGCGACACCGTCGGCGTCCTGGGAGACCCCGGTTACCGCTGCACCACGCGAGATCGGTACGCCCAGGCCCCGCACCCATTCGGTCAGCAGCCGCTCGGTCTGCGCCTGGGCGAGGAACAGCGTGTACCCGTGCCGGCTGTCCAGCGCGGCGAAGTTCAGCCGGGTCGGTAGTCCCGCGAAGTGCCATCCGGGCACAGGTTTTCCCTGCGACAGAAATGTGCCGGCCAGCCCGCGCTGGTCCAGCACCTCGACGCTTCGCGGGTGCAGGGTGAGCGCCCGCGAGTGGCGCTGGGGCGAGTCGCGCCGTTCCATGACCCGCACGCGGACCCCGGCCAGGGCCAGTTCCCCGGCGAGCATCAGCCCGGTGGGGCCCGCTCCCACCACGATCACCTCGGCATCCATCCGATACTCCCATCCCGCATGATTAATGAACATCGTTCACGTGAACGTGGTTCACTATAGTGCTGACCATGGGCGCTGAGGCAACCCCCGAACCGAAATCAGGTCCGACCCGAGGTCGGCCGCCCAGGCTCGACCGTGAGCGCACCATCGACGAGGCGCTGCGCCTGCTGAACGAGGGCGGGCTGGACGCGCTGACCATGCGCCGTCTCGCCGAGGCGCTGAACGCGCAGGCCGGAGCCCTCTACCGGTACTTCGCCACCAAACAGGACCTGCTCACCGCGATGGCCGAACGGATGCTCACCGGATGCGCAGACGACGCCGACGGCCCGGACTGGGCGCAGACCGTCACGGCTCTCGCCCATCGGCTGCGCGCGTCCCTGCTCGCCCACCGCGACGGCGCCCGCGTCTATGCCGGCACCCGTTCGATCGGGCCGAACACCCTGGGGTTCGCCGAGGCCGCCGTCGCGGCGCTCATCGAGGCGGATTTCGCGCCCGACGACGCCGCACGTGCGATGTTCTCGATCGTGCACTTCACCATCGGGCACACCCTTGAGGAACAAGCGGCCGCCGGCGACCTGGCCGACCTGACCCAACTGCGCAGGGCCCTGGATCCCGGGGCCTATCCCGCGTTGGCGGCAGCCGGTGCGGCACTGACCGATCCCGGCTTCGCCACCCACTTCGAATTCGGGCTCACAGCCCTGATCGACGGCCTACGTGTCGGGCTCCGAAAATAGGCCGGGAATCCCTGTCCTGGGCATGACAGTGGTCGGCTGAGGCCGAGGTGAGGGACCTTCCGGCAGGCTACGGCTGGCTCGGTGTCGTCATCGGCGGCTGGCCGCTGCGCCGAACTGGTCCACGTCGACGTCAGACAACTCGGCAACATCCCCGACGGCGGCGGCCACACAAGGTCCCCGGCCGGCATCGCCGCCGGGGTGGAGCGCGGGCCGAGCCGAGGCAGGGGATCGGGTGCAGTCCCAGACGACCGGCGGGGTGCCGTTGGCGGTGTTGCTGCTCGGCACGTCGAGGCAGCGCCCGATAGATGCTGACCAGGCTGGTCGGCGTCGGCGTCGGCGTCTGCGGATCGCCGGTGACGCCGCCGCTGACCCGGTAGACCACCGTGCCGTGCGCGGGCACGCTCGCGCTGATCGTGCCGCTGCTGGCCGTCGTGGCACCACTCAAGGCATCCACCAGCGGATCCGCTCTTGCCGATGGCCGCGGCCGTGTGCACGAACCGGCAGCAGGTAGCCACCGCTCCATCAAGCGGGGGAGACCCACGGCGGGCTGCCCCGGTAGCTCTCCGGCTCACCGGGCGAGTCGGTGGCGCGAACGCCAGGGCCGGGAGCCGTGGCGTTCGCGTCGCCGCTCGTCAGTAGCTGCAGCCCGAAGTCGGCAGGCTGGTCACCGGCGGGGGCGCGGCCCCGTCGTACACGGCCAGGAGCCACGGCTGGGGACAGCGGCTGCCGCCGCCCACCTGGATCGCCAGGTGCAGGTGTGGTCCGGTGGAGTTGCCGGTGTTGCCCGTGTCGCCAATCTGCTGACCTGCGGACACCTGCGCGCCGGACCCGACACGGTGGGCGGAGAAGTGGCAGTACGTGAAGATCGCGCCGAGCGCGGTGAGCGTGGCGCCATTGCCGCAGCTGGCGTTGTAGAATGTCTGGACGGTGCCACTCGCCACGGCCAGGGCCGGCGTTCCCGTCGGGACCCCGATGTCGACGGCCGGGTAGTCATGATGCGGGTCGTCGTACCTGCTGCGGGGCGCGGCGCTACGCGGCAGCGGAAGCGAGTGCTGCCCGACGACGGTGTTGGTGAACCAGATCGCCGTGGCGCCCTGGTACAGCACGAGGTTGCCGTCGTTCTGCAGTACGAGGTGGACTCCGCTCCGGCCGGGTGTGTTGGTCTGCCAGATGAACGTGCCGTTGGCCCGGTACAGGACCAGGTTGCCGTCGGTCTGCATGTCCAGGTAGGCGCCTGGATGGCCGTCGGTGTCGGTCTGCCACGAGTATGAGCCGTTCGGCCGGTAGAGGACCAGGTTGCCGTCGGTCTGCATGGCCAGCTTGTGGCGCCTGTCCGCCGAGTACATGTCCTGACCGGGCGTCAACCGCTCGCCCGGCGACAGGACGCTCTTGGGGATCCAGGTGTCGGTCTGCCACAGCACCCGGCCGGACTGCAGCAGCACGAGGTTGCCGTCGTCCTGCAGTTCGAGGCGGGCTCCGCTCCGGCCGGGTGTGTTGGTCTGCCAGATGAACGTGCCGTTGGCCCGGTACAGGACCAGGTTGCCGTCGGTCTGCATGTCCAGGTAGGCGCCTGGATGGCCGTCGGTGTCGGTCTGCCACGAGTATGAGCCGTTCGGCCGGTAGAGGACCAGGTTGCCGTCGGTCTGCATGGCCAACCTGTGCTGCCGGTTGCCGGAGAGCAGATGCTGCCCGCCGGTGAGTCGTTCGCCAGGGCCCAACAGGCGGGTGCCGTGAGCCGCCTGGACGGGCGATGCGGCGGCGGCGATCACGCCGACCGTCATGATTGCCGCCGACACGGCTCCGGCGATCGCGCGCCGCCATCGTGCTGCTGTCACTGTTCGTCTCCTCAGGGATCCGGGCCGCTGCCCCGGAACGTGGTCTCACCGGTTCTGCGGCGAGGGTCTGGCGGTGCGTCCGGTCCGCGTCCGCCGCCGGCACCCGTGGAGGTGTCGGCGCGGTCGTCGATTCTGATGGAGCGCGTCGAGCCCGGATTCGAGCTGATCGATATGGTCGCCGAGCGTCGGTCAACCGGGGTCGCTGCCCTGTGGCAGCCGGCAGAGGTCCCGGCTGAGGGCGAGGATGGCTCGGTGGACGTTCGGCCGAGGACGGCACGGTCGCCGCCGCCCAGGCCGGACGTACCGTGGAAGTCCTGTGCCATCGGCCCGAGTGGCGCACCTCGGCTGGCGGTGCGGTTGCCCTACCGGCCCTGCGGCGGCGGGTTCGCGTCGAGCCGCGCCACAGCCACCGGCCGTTCGGACTCCGCCCGGCCACCGGCTGAGCCTGTCAAAGGATTGATCATTCGGTCCCTTGCCGGGTCGGACGGTGCCGCCCTTGTGTGACGAGTCCAACGACGCAGGAGCGTCCAGCGCCGGGCACACAATACATGTACATCTGTCACTTGAGCGCGATGCCGCCAAGCCATAGCTGGGGATGCGTCAGGGCCTGACTGGTGTCCATTTCGCCAGGCTGGCCGCCTGGCCTCCCTGGCTGGTCAGCTGCCGATTCGGCCAGATCCGGTTCGTACCGGGTGGACGGTTGACCCGGCAACGAGGAGATGGCTGGCTGCTAGCCTGGCGAGCATGGCCCCGGTCCGCACCCCCGCCTGGCGCACCCCGGTCCGCGACGTCCAGGCCACCGCTGGCTCTCAGACCAACTGCAGCGGCTTCGCCCGCGCGGTAGCGGACTTCGAGCCGCAGCCAGACCCCTCGGACGGCTTCGCCTTCGTGGTCGCGCTCGAGGAGCGGCCCGGCGCGTTCCACGACGACGAGTTGGCCGCGTGGTGCTGTGAACACGTCGAGTCGGGCGTCCGAGCGGAGTTGGCCGAGCACTTCGGCGGGGTGCTGCCCCCGGTGCGGGTGGTGCTACGGCGGGTGCTGCAACACCCGGTCGACTCCAACGAACCACGCAACCGGGAGGCTGGCCGGCGCTTGGTGCTCCGCGCGCTGGAGGCGCTCAAGCCCTCACCGTAGTCGCCCGGACCCGCTGGTGAACTGGGCGAACACCGCCGCCGCGGCTTACCGGGAACTGCGGGGGCGATGTGGCATGGCGAACTCCCGTCAAAAGGCAGGAGGGCCGGGCAGCGGAGTGCGGGGGACGGGGGGATCGAGAGAGGTGCGCGTCTGCGGGGGCTACCGCCGCTCGTCAGCGACGGCTGGTGCGGGCCTCGGTGACGTGCCGCGGTAGGTGGACGATCGACGCTGATCAGGGCCGGGTGGAGGGGACTTCGCTGCCGGCAGGCTGACCGTGCGGGCCACCGTGGGGGTGGGGGGTCGCACGGCGGCCCTGTTCCGGGATCGGCCGGGGCGGTGGTGGCGCCGTCGAGGCGCGGACGACGAGTTCGACCGGTTGGTCGGCCGCCGGTGGAAGCTCGACGCCCGGCTTCTCGATGACCTGTACCAGCAGCGCGAGGCCCTGCTGCGCGACGGCGTCGAACGGCTGCCGCAGGGTGGTGAGCGGGGGAGTGACGTAGGCGGCGACCGGGATGTCGTCGAACCCGACGACGCTGATGTCCTCGGGCACCCGGCGCCCGGCCTCGAGTTGCGCGCGGATGAGACCGATCGCCATGTCGTCGTTCGCGGCGAACACCGCGGTCACGGTGCCGTCGCCGGCCAGTTCCCGGCCCGCCGCGTAGCCGGACGCGGCCGACCAGTCGCCCTCGACGACCGGCGGCTCGTCCGCGCCGTGGGCCCGCAGCGCCTCGCGCCAGCCGGCGAGGCGGTCCCGTGCCGAATACCACCGCTGCGGGCCGGCCAGGTGATGGACGGTCGCGTGCCCCAACTCCAGCAGGTGCTCGGTCGCGGCCCGCGCGAGCCGGCCCGCGCCGACCCTGGCGGTCACCACCTGCGGCGCGGTGAAGGTGGGCGGCGCGCCCAGGACCAGGACCGGCACGTCCACGCTGATGATGCCGACGCCCTCGTCGATCGGCTCGGAGATGACGACGCCGTCCACGCCCTGGTCCAGCAGCGACGCCAGGGCGCTCGCGATGCCGCCCGGGTCGCCCTCGATCGTGGTGGCCACCCGAAGCGTGTAGCCCATCTTCCGGACGGCCCGCTCGATGCCCATGAGCCACGACGCCGGCCCGTACAAGGCGCTGCCGAGCGTCACCACGCCGATCGACCGGGTCCGCCCGGAGGCCAGCGCCCGGGCCGCCTGGTTGCGCCGGTAGCCGAGCTCCTCGGCGGCGTCCAGCACCCGCCGGCGCACGTCGGCCGAGACATACGGCTCGTCGTTGAGGACCCTGGACACCGTCTTCTGGGAGACGCCGGCCAGCCGCGCGACGTCCACGCTGCGCGGCGTCGGAGGGCTTCCACCCGGCCTCGCCAGTCGCGTCACGGCACCCCCATCGCCGGCCATAGTCCTGTATGATTGCGCTGTCATGTCTACGCAATCACCGTAAAGAATCCGTAACCCGCCCGTGAGGCTGGCGAAGCACGTTCCTTGTCAACACCCTAACCCCAGTTTCGAATCGAACAGGGCGGGCCGGGGCGCCTGCCGACTTCGCCGAGGACGGCAGTGCTGTCCACGCCTTCGACGTCTCCACGCGGCCGGGTGCCATGGAGGCGAATCGGTTCGCTAATCGACCGGTGCCGCGTCGGTGGACCGGCGGCGCGGAATGCCGGAGCGCGATGCCCTGGTATTCCGGAAGGGTCGTACTCATCGGCGGCCGCTCGACGTTTGCAAGGCGTCAGGAGCAGGAAGTAACCGTCTCGAAACCTTGACTTCATGCTCACCGCACGCATTAATACATATCTATGTATCCGGGCTGCAGCCACCCTTCCCGGGTGGTCGGCGACGCCGGCAGATTTGTCGAATCGGTTCGAGTGTCGGCCTTGAAGCTGCGCCCTGAACCGGTGTAGCGGAGCTGGCGCACGAGTCACAGGAGGTAACCGTGCATCGTACGAACGTCCACTGGGGTGGCCGATTGTCGGCGTCGGCCAGAGGGCTTGCCGCGACCGTGGCGCTCGGTCTGACCCTGACGCTGGGTGGCCTGCCCCTGGCGAACCCCGGGCCGGCCCTGGCCGCACCGGGCGAGACGGGGGCCGTGGCGGCCGCCGGTGTTGACGGTGTGGCGGCCGGGAACGCCGCCATCGCCTCGGTCGACCTGAGCGGGACCTGGGGTTTCACGCCCGCGGGCCGGGCGGCGACCACGATCGCGGTGCCCGGTGGCGGCTGGTACAAGCAGGGCTTCACCACCGTGAACGAGGCGGTGTACTCGCGCAGCATCACCGTGCCGGACTCGGGGCAGCCGCAGTCGGCCTGGATCGAGTTCGGCGCGGTCAACCACCAGGCGACCTTGTCGGTCGACGGCCGGGTGGTCGCCACCCAGACGACGGCGTTCACCCCGTCGAACTTCGACATCAGCGCCTATGCGGCGCCCGGCACCACCCACACGATCACGGTGAACGTGAAGGGCCGCGGCGCGTTGAAGGCATCCAACGGCCGGTACCTGGTGCCCGACGCCGCCACCTGGTCCGAGGCGGTCCCCCAGGGGATCTTCGGGTCCGCGTTCCTGCGGGTGTACCCGGCGGTGTACGTCAGCGACACGTTCGTGCGTACGTCGGTGGCGAACAAGACGCTGACCTACGACGTGACGGTGCGTAACACGTCGGGCAGTTCCCGATCGGTGACGTTGACCGGGTCGCTGTCGTCCAAGAACGGAACGGCTTTCAGCTACCCGGACCTGCCCAGCCGTACGGTCACCGTGGCGGCCCGCTCGACCGCGGTCGTGACCGTCGGGCCGGTCGCGTGGAACCTCGACAGCACCTCGTACTGGTGGCCCAACGTGCCGTACCGGTCGGGGTACCGGGCGCAGCTGCACGGGCTGGCGGTGCATGCCGTCACCGATGACGGCCGGACGAGCGACGCCGACTACCGGTTCGGGTTCCGGGAGGCCACCCAGAACGGTGACTACTACTACCTCAACGGCGTGCGGGTGAACTTCCGCGGCGACAACCTCCAGGGTGCCGACTATGACCGGATCAACAACGGCGGCAAGGGCGACGCGTACCACACCCTGCCCGGCTTCCTGCCCCCGTCGTCCGGCAACGGCGGCTGGCCGCAGGCGGTGGACAACTACCAGCGGCTGAACTACAACGTGGTGCGCATCCACCAGGAGCCCGGAAGCCCGTACATGTTGGATGTCGCCGACGAGATGGGCCTGATGATCATCGACGAGGTCGCGATTCGCGGCTCCCAATCCTCGCAGGAGTGGAAGGAGTCCGTCGGGCACGACAACATGGTCAACCACGCCCGCGCGCTGGTCCTGCGCGACCGCAACCACCCCGCGATCATCCGCTGGAGTCAGAACAACGAGCCGAACCAGAGCGGCCAGGATTCCGAACAGTTCGAGAAGGAGCTGTACGCGGCGATGAACGGTGCCGACGGCACCCGGCCGATCATTGCCGAGGTGGGCGTCGGCGGGAATGTCAGTCTGTATCCCGGGATGACGTACGCCAACTTCGCGGTGATCCCACACTACGTCGACGGCTTCGGCAGGTACGGGGAGGGCCTGATCACCGTGAATGGGCGGCCCGACGGCGAGGGCGAGTACATCTGGCCCGCCTGCAACAACAAGCAGGGCTTCGAGTGGTTCGCCACGGCAACCCTGGCCAAGCGCGGCAAGGGCGCCACCGACCTGCGTCCGTACACGTTGCTGTCCGCCTGGGCCAGCGTGGTGCCCGGCGTGCGGAGCACCGACTTCACCCCGGAGGAGGGTGGTCACCCCATCTACGGCGTGGACAACCTGCCCGACCCGTGGAGCAACCCGCAGATCCAGCGCGTACAGGCGGCGTTCAACCCGGTGGCCGCGGTCGACCTTCCCTTCTGGTCCGCCTCCGGCAATTCGGACTCCAACGGCACCTTCCCGCTGCCGCAGGCGGTACCCAGCTACGCCCGCAACGCCACGGTCACCCGCAACATCACCGTGTTCAACGACGACTTCGCCGACACCTCGGTGGGCTTCACCTGGACCGCCCGGCTCGACAGCCCGACCGGCGCGGTCGTCGCGACCGGCAGCACCAACCTGACCGTCCCACTCGGCTCACGGGTCACCCAGCCGGTGTCCTTCACCACCCCCAACACCGGCAGCCGCGTGTACCTGCAGCTGTCGACCACCAAGGCCGGCAGCCCCGTCTTCACCGACTCGGTCGAGTACTTCAACCTCAGCGGAGGCAGCGGGACCGGACCCACACCGGGCACCTACCGCATCGTCAACCGCAACAGCGGCAAGCCCCTCGCTATCGCCGGCAACTCCACCGCCGACGGCGCCAAGACCGTCCAGCAGAGCGGCACCCCCACCTGGACGATCAGCACCACCCAGGACGCCTACACCCTGCGCTACACCGCCTCCGGAAAGATGCTCGACGTCAACGCCAGCAGCACCACCCAGGGCCTGCAACTGCAACAGTGGTCGGCAAACGGCGGCGCCAACCAGATGTGGTACCTGCGACCCACCGGCGACGGCTACTACACCATCGTCAGCCGCAGCAGCGGACTGGCCGCCGACGTCTCCGGCGCCTCGACCAGCGACGGGGCGCAGGTCGTGCAGTGGACCGCCAACGGCGGCACCAACCAACAGTGGCAGTTCGCACCCGCCTGACCAGCACCAGAGGTGGATGTCGAGCCCGACCGCCGGTGACCAGCTGACGATCGTCGTGATGTCTACTCGGGCACGGGGTTCCCCGTGCCCGAGTAGACCACGACCCGATCTCGACCCAACTGGCATGCATCAATGCAGACGAGACTCATCTCGAATCGATTCGACCATGCAGATCCGTCGTCCTTCACCCCGACCCGACGGGTTGCGAGGGCCGGACGATATGACGCACCACCTTCAGCCTCGGTGTCGAGAGGAACTTCTGATGTCAGACCTGCCCGTGAGTCGTAGGCGCCTGCTCGTCTCCGCCGCGCTGACCGCCGGCTCGGCGGCCCTGGTCCCGACTGTGGGCGCCGGACGGGCCGCGGCCGTTGCGCCTCAGGTCACGCTGCCCGAGCGCGGGATCTACGACGCGACCGCGGCGACAGCCTGGACAGACGGGTTCCTCATCGGCAACGGCGAGTACGGTGCCGTCCTCTACGGGACGCCGGCCCTCGAGAAGGTGATCTTCAATCACCACCGCTTCGTGATGCCCAACGGCAGCCGGGGTGTGACCCCGCCGGTAATCTCCGGGCGGCTGGCCGGCGTGCGGGACAAGGCGCTGGCCGGGAACTACAGCGGAGCCAACACGGACTTCGCGGCCGGCTGGAGCCTGCGCTGGACCCAGACCTACCACCCCGGCTTCGAGTTGCAGATCAGCACTCCCGGTATGACCACGGCCAACGGTTACGCCCGGATCACCGACTTCCGGACCGGGGAGGTCACCTCCACCTGGACCGACGGCAACGGCACCTGGACTCGCCGCGCCTTCGCCTCCCGAGCTGACAACGTCGTCGTACACGAACTGACTCCGGCATCCGGCCGATCGATCGACGCGACGCTGAGCGCCAACACGTCCCTCGCGGGCGTCCCCGGCTCGGTCCGTTTCACCACCCAGGCCAGCGTCATTGACGGCTCCGGCTACCTGAACCTGCGCGGCGCCTACCCGTCCGGGCAGGGCGCGTTCGGCTTCGAGGGCGTCACCCGGGTCGTCGCCACCGGTGGCACGGTTGCCGCGAACGGGTCGACCATCGTCGTCACTGCGGCAACCAGGCTTCTCCTGCTGACCAAACTCGACCGTTACGAGTCGTCCACCGCCTGGGACAGCAGGCCGTTGCACGCGGCGCTGGCCGCAGTCCGCGCCGACTATGCCGAGTTGCGGGCCCGGCACGTCACCCTGCACTCGGCGATGTACGACCGCTCCCGCCTGGACCTGAACGTCTCCGCCGCCGACCGGCAACTGTCGACCACCCAGCTGATCGCCCGGCAGAACGCCAACCGCACCACCATCGACGTGGCCCTGCTGGAACGCCTCTACGACAGCGGCCGTTACCTGTTCATCAGCTCCAGCGGCGTGCTGCCGCCGCGGTTGACCGGAATCTGGGCCGGCACCTGGAACGGCGCCTGGGCCGACGATTTCACCACCGACGCCAACATCAACCTGCAGGTCGCAGGCGGCAACATTCTCGACCTCACCGACGCCATGCAGGGCTACTTCAACCTGATCCTCGGTCAGCTCGCCCACTGGCGCACGAACGCTCGCAACCTGTACGGCGCCCGCGGCTTCCTGGCGCCATCGCGGACCGACGGCGAGTACGGCTACATGCTGCACTTCGACCCCGGCTTCCCCGGCCAGTGCTGGACCGGTGGCGCGGACTGGCTGCTCTATCCGCTGCTGGAGTACTACCAGGTCACCGGGGACCGGATGTTTCTGACCGAGAAGCTGGGACCGGCGCTGATGGAGCTGGCGCTGTTCTACGAGGACTTCCTGACCCGCACCGACTCGGCCGGCCGCGTGGTGTTCGTACCGTCGTTCTCGATGGAGAACTCGCCGGCCAACACGAACGTCCTGCTGGCGATCAACGCCACCGGCGACATCCAGGCCGGCAGACACGCCCTGCGGGTGGCTGTCGAGGCTGCCAACGCGCTCGGTATCGAACAGGGCGCCGGCCAGGGCGTGGCACGCTGGACAGCCCTGCTGGCGAAGCTGCCGTCGTACACCGTCAACGGCAGCGGCGCCCTCGCCGAATGGTCCTGGCCGGGACTCACGGACCGCTACAACCATCGGCACGTCCATCACCTGTACGGCGCGTGGCCCCTGCACGAGATCAATCCCGAGGAGGCGCCCGCCCTGGTCACCGCCGCGCTCAAGGCCCTGGCGCTACGCGGTGACGAGAACACCTCGGCCCACGGCAGCCTGCATCGGGCCCTCGCCTCCGCTCGGCTGAAGGACGCCGCCGGCGTCTACGGCAACCTCCGGAAGATCGTCGGCAACAACATGATCTTCCGGTCGTTGATGACAGCACACAACCCGAACCTGGAGACCTACAACGCCGATGCGGCCAACACACTGCCGGCCGTGCTCAGCGAAGCACTCGTGTACACCAGGCCCGGCGTCATCGAGCTGCTGCCCGCCCTGCCCGGCCAACTCGCCAGGGGCACCATCACCGGGGTCCGCGGCCGCAACCAGGTCCGCATTCACAGCCTCTCCTGGGACCTGCCTGGTCGGTCGGTAACCGTGGCACTCACCTCGACGATCACCCAGGCGATCACCCTCCTCAGCCGGCGCGGGATGGCATCCATCACCACCTCCGCGACGGTCGCCCCCTCCCCGCTCGGCCCGCACGCCCGGGTGATCTCGTTGACGGCCGGGCAACAGACACAGGTTGTCGTAAGTCTGCCAGCGGCGGCCGGCGGCGTCGTTCGACTGGTCAACCGGCGCAGCGCAAAGGTGCTGGACGTCAACGGCGGCTCCACCGCCGACGGGGCAGCTGTCGTCCAGTGGCCGTGGACTGGCGCCGCCAACCAGCAGTGGCGACTACTGCCCAACAGCGATGGCTCATTCCGGCTGTCCGGTGTCAAGAGCGGGAAGGTCCTGGACAGCCCAGGTGGCTCGGGCCAGGGCGCGGCACTCGTGCAGTGGGCCGACAACGGCGGACGTAACCAGTGGTGGAATCTCGTCCCGGCGACGACCAGCGGGTACTACCGGTTCGTCAACGTGGGCAATGGCTGGTGTGTCGGGATCGAAGGCGGCTCCACCGCGGACGGCGCCAGGGCGGTCCAGCAACCGGTCAGCAGTGAGATCAGCCAGGAGTGGCAGCTCCTTGACGCCTGAGGCAGGAGGGCACACGTCGGGACAACAGCATCGCATCTGGTCCCACAGCAACACATTGACCATATTCAATCAATCGGTCTAACGTGCGACGTCTGACGAATGTTGGACGCCGTGACACCCTCGAAGGAATCAGGCGATGTCCTCGTCAACGTTGCGCTTCTCCTGCCCTGCGATCGTCTCGACCGGGGCGGCTGGGGCCGCTGCCGCGTCGCTCGGCTGCATGAAGGAGACAAGATGTCTGAAGTGACACGAAGGAAACTCCTCGGAGCCGGGGCGGCCGGGGCTGGGGCCATGCTGCTGCCGGCGGGTTGGACCGCAGCCGCGCGGGCCGATTCGGTCGCACCCCCACACGTGCTGGCAGCCGACGACATGGCGTTGTGGTACGACGAGCCGGCGGGTACGGATTGGTTACGGGCTCTGCCGATCGGCAACGGCCGGTTGGGCGCGATGGTGTTCGGGAATGTCGACACCGAGCGGCTGCAACTCAACGAGGACACCGTGTGGGCCGGCGGCCCGTACGACTCGGCCAACACCCGCGGTGCGGCCAACCTGGCGGAGATTCGGCGGCGGGTTTTCGCTGATCAGTGGACGCAGGCGCAGGATCTGATCAACCAGACCATGCTGGGCAGTCCGGTCGGGCAGTTGGCCTACCAGCCGGTCGGTGACCTGCGGCTCGCTCTTGGCAGTGCCAGCGGGGCGTCGCAGTACCAGCGGACCCTCGATCTGACCACGGCCACCACTACCACCAGCTACCTGCTCAACGGGGTGCGGTTTCAGCGTGAGGTGTTCGCCAGCGCACCGGACCAGGTGATCGTGATCCGGCTGACCGCCGACCGGGCAAACGCGATCACCTTCACCGCCACGTTCGGCAGCCCGCAACGGACGACCGTGTCCAGCCCGGACGCCGCCACGATCGGCCTCGACGGTGTCTCCGACAACATGGAGGGCATCAACGGCCAGGTGCGGTTCCTTGCCCTGGCCAATGCCGCCGTGAGCGGTGGCACGGTCAGCAGCTCCGGTGGCACGCTGCGGGTCTCCGGCGCGACAAGCGTCACCCTGTTGGTGTCGATCGGTTCCAGTTACGTCAACTACCGGACCGTCAACGGCGACTACCAGGGCATCGCGCGGCGGCACCTCGACGCGGCCCGCACCGTCGGCTTCGACCAGTTGCGCGGGCGGCATGTGGCCGACTACCAGGCGTTGTTCAACCGGGTGTCGATCGATCTGGGACGCACGACGGCGGCCGACCAAACCACCGACGTACGGATCGCGCAGCACGCGAGCGTCAACGATCCGCAATTCTCCGCGCTGCTGTTCCAGTACGGTCGCTACCTGCTGATCTCCTCCTCACGGCCGGGCAGCCAGCCGGCGAACCTGCAGGGGATCTGGAATGATCAGATGGCTCCCTCCTGGGATTCGAAGTTCACCATCAACGCGAACCTGCCGATGAACTACTGGCCGGCCGACACCACCAACCTGGCCGAGTGTTACCTGCCGGTCTTCGACATGATCAAAGATCTGACGGTGACCGGTGCCCGCACTGCTCAGGTGCAGTACGGCGCGGGGGGTTGGGTCACCCACCACAACACCGACGCGTGGCGCGGCTCGTCGGTGGTCGACGAAGCCCTGTGGGGAATGTGGCAAACCGGCGGCGCCTGGCTGGCCACCCTGATCTGGGACCACTACCAGTTCACCGGAGACGTCGAGTTCCTGCGCGCCAACTACCCGGCCATGAAGGGCGCTGCCCAGTTCTTCCTCGACACGCTGGTCAGCCACCCGACGCTCGGCTACCTCGTCACCAATCCGTCAAACTCGCCCGAACTGCGTCACCACACGAACGCCAGCGTCTGCGCGGGGCCGACGATGGACAACCAGATCCTGCGTGACCTGTTCAATGGCGTCGCACGGGCCGCCGAAGTCCTCAATGTGGATGCCAACTACCGCGCCCAGGTATTGACTGCCCGGGACCGGCTGCCGCCGACGCGTGTCGGGTCCCGCGGCAACATCCAGGAATGGCTCGCCGACTGGGTGGAGACCGAACGGGCCCACCGGCACGTCTCCCACCTGTACGGGCTACACCCCAGCAACCAGATCACCAAACGCGGCACACCACAACTGCACCAGGCGGCACGACAGACCCTGGAACTGCGCGGCGACGACGGCACCGGCTGGTCACTCGCCTGGAAGATCAACTATTGGGCGCGACTCGAAGACGCCACCCGCTCCCACAAGCTCCTCCGCGACCTGGTACGCACCGACCGGCTCGCGCCGAACATGTTTGACCTGCACCCGCCCTTCCAGATCGACGGCAACTTCGGTGCCACCTCCGGCATCGCCGAAATGCTGCTCCACAGCCACGCCGGCGAACTGCACCTCCTGCCCGCGCTACCATCCGCCTGGCCAACCGGGCAGGTCACCGGCCTCCGCGGCCGCGGCGGATACACCGTCGGTGCCGCTTGGAGCAGCAGCCGAGTCGAACTCGTCGTCACTCCCGACCGCGCCGGACCCGTCCGCGTTCGCAACCGGATCTTCGCCGGCACCTTCGAACTGCGCGACGAGACGAGCGGCAGCGCCGTCCAGCCGACACGGATCGAGGCCGATCTTGTGGAGTTCACCGGGCAGGCCGGCCACACCTACCGCGCATCCGGGGTCAACTCGGGGCCGGTCGAGGTTGGTGCGTACTACCGGCTCGTGGTCCAGCACAGCGGCAAGGCCGCCGACATCAACGGCGCGTCCACCGCCGCCGGCGGGTTGCTGATCCAGTGGCAGAGCTCCAGCGGACAGAACCAGCAGTTCGAGTTCGTGTCGGCGGACGGGGGCCACTTCCGGATCAGGGCGCGGCACAGCGGCCTGTTCCTGCAGGCCGCCAACAACAGCACCGGCGCCGACATCACCCAGCAACCCGATGCATCCAACGCCGCCAGCCAGCAATGGCGGGTCGACGACCAGGGCGGCGGGGTGGTCAGACTCATCAACCGGCAAAGCGGCCTGGCAATGGACGTGTGGCAGGCTTCGACCGCCGACGGTGCCCGCATCTCCCAGTGGACACCCGGCACCGGTGCCAACCAGCGATTCCAACTTCAACGAATCTGACGACCTGGGGTATGGGCGGTGGCACGACGATGAGCGCGTGTCACCGCGGTTGACGGGCCTGCCCCGTTCCGTGATTGACCACCTGGTCACCGAGGCGGCACCGCGACGGCGGGCACAGCACCATGACCGGTTCGCCGCGCGGACCTGCCGTCGCCGGATCGGAGCAGACGCGTGCCGATCCTCGCCGACGCCGGCTACCAGGGCCTCGGCACCTCCCGCGTACGCAAGGGCTCGCCCGCAACCCGCGGACCACCACCATCCAGCGCGGCGCGCTCGCCCAGGACCCCGCAGCGGACGTGCGTGCCGCGCTGGTGCTCGCGGTCGAGCTGGCCGCGGCGGACCTGCGCCGCATGGTCGAGGACCGCTCGGCGCGGATGCGGATGGCGCCGCCGCCGTCACCCGCCCACGCGGCCCGGCCCTGGCCCCGGGTGCCCGAGGACCTTCGCCCCACTGCCGCCCGGCGCGGCCCTGAGTGTTCCAGGAGCCGCGACACTGCGGTCGGGGCCGCCTCAGCGGTCGGTGCCGCACAGCGCCGCGTCGACGCTCCCGTTCACCTTCGTGAGCATCTGCTCGGAGGTCGGCAGGCCGGTCACGGCCACGACGGCGGCCCGGCCGTCCAGGGTGACCAGGTTGCGGGTCTCGAAGCCCTGGATGTCGCCGCCGTGGCCCCAGGCGTAGCCGCCGCAGGGCAGCTCGTGGCGGGCGACGCCCAGCCCGTACTCGAAGTCCCCGGCCGGCTCGAAGCCGGGGGCGGGCACGGTCTTGGTCATGGCCGCCTGCTGCGCGGGCCGGAGCAGCTTGCCGGCGAGGAGCGCCTCGAAGAAGGTGCGCAGCTCGTCCGGGGTGGACACCAGTTGCCCGGCGGCCCAGCCCAGGGACGGGTCCATGTCGGTGACGTCCACCCACGGGGCGCCCGGAGCCACCGCCACGTAGCCACGCGGATGGATGCCCCGCAGGCGCTGCTCCCCGACCCCCGGCCAGTAGGTGTGGTGCAGGCCGAGCGGCGTGATGACGCGGTTGGTGATCTCCTCGCCGATCGGGCGTTCGGTGACCCGTTCGACGATGAGCCCGGCGAGGACGTAGTTGGTGTTGCTGTACTCCCACGTGGTCCCGGGGGCGAAGTGCGGGGCGGCCGTGAGCGCGGCGTCCACCAGCCGGCGCGGCTCGTGGTACGAGTGGCTCTTGTCGACCAGGTCCTCGGCCCTGGTGAACAGCACGTCGTCGTAGTCGGGCAGGCCGCTGGTCTGCTGGAGCAGGTGGCGTACGGTGATCTTGCGACCGTCGTTGCCGCGGCCGCGCACGACGCCTGGCAGGTAGCGCTCGACCGGGGCGTCCAGGTCGATGCGGCCCTCACCCACCAGTTGCAGGACGACCACGGCGGTGAAGGTCTTGGTGTTGCTGCCGATGCGGACCTGGCCGTCGCGGGGCACCGGGCGGTGCGTCCGGAGATCGCCGGTCCCGGCGGTGTAGTCGCGGACCCGCCCGTCGGCCCCCCGCACGGAGGCGAGCGCGCCGGGGAAGCCGCCCTCGCCGACCAGGCGGTCCAGTTGCCGCTGGACGGCGTCCTTCGGGCCGACGTGCCCGCCGGTCCCGGTGCCGGCGAACGCGGAAGGGCCGGTGAGGGCCGTGCCGGCGACGACGGCGGCCAGCACGCCGGCCACCCCCCGCACGGTCCGACGGCTGCTGGTGGAACGGCGCACTGTCCGGGGCATGATGGCTCCTCGATGTCGGTGACGCTGGACACCGACCATGTTTCGGCAACCGCCGGGCGGGGGCGATCCCGCCAGCCGCCGTCCTGCGGTACAGCCTGCGCTACCCGTGCAGGTCGGCGGCCCCGGTGCCCTCGGGGCGACCACGGCCCGGTCGGTCCGCCGGCCGGCGGGCGGGCCCCGGGGCCACGGTGGGCGGGCACACCTGGGACACCTGCCGGGCTCCCATGGGGCACCGGTCGACCAGTGTGTCGTGCTCGGGCAGCAGCACGGTGTGGCCGGCGAGAACGGTCTCCGAGTGCCAGTGGGGCTGGTCGGTGGCGAACTGGTACGCCTGCGCGCAGGCTGGTCGGCTGGTGAACTCCGGAGCCGTCGGTGGTGGTCTACCCGGGTGGCGGCGCGGTCGATCCCCGGATCCGTAGTGACGGGCTGATGACGATCCGGTGGGTGGGGCGGTCGGGGTCGACGAGCCGGTCGGCGACGAGACGCACGGCAGCCCGTCCGATCGAGCGTCGCGGCGGTCGGACCGCGGTCAGCGGGGGGCTGAAGAGCCCGGCGACCTCGTCGTCGTACGCCACGATGGAGAGGTCGCCGGGAACGGAGAGGTGCCGCTCCTCGCAATGCTGTACCAGCGCGATGGCCTCGGCGTCGGCGTGCACCAGCAGCGCCGTCGTCCCGGTCGCCCGGCACCGGTCGAGGACGTCGTTGAGTACGGTGTCCCGCTCCGGTGACCGCGCGTCGGGCACCACGGCCACCACCGTCGCGTCCGGGTCGAGGCCGCACCCGGTCGTGGCGTCGAACCAGCCGCGTCGCACGTGCTGGCTGGTGGGGCTGTTGGCGTCGAGCACCAGGCCGACCTTGCGGTGTCCGAGCGAGGTGAGGTGGCGTACCGCCATGGCCGCACCGAGCGCGTGGTCGGTGACCACCGACTCCATGACCGCGTGGTGGCTGCCCACCGTGGCGGTGCGTTCCAGCAGGACGACCGGGACGCCGACCCGGTCGAGCCACTCGATGGTGCGCTCGGCGTTCGGCGCGTCCATGCTCGGCGCGATGATGAGCGCGTCGACGCCCATCCGTTCCACGAGGCGGACCAGTTGCGGCTGGTCGTCGTCGGTGTCGTAGGAGGAGCCGCGCAGCACCACGCGCATGTCGAGCTCGCGGGCGGCACTCTCGACGCCGCGAGCCACGTCCGGCCAGTAGTAGTCCAACGAGGGCACGAGCATGCCGAGGGCGCGCCCGACCAGCGGGTCCAGGCCGGTGACAGGTGCCTCGTCTGCTGCCGGGGCATCGTCGGGCAGGATCAGGGCGACCCCACCGTGGACGCGGCGCACCAAACCCTCGGTGGCCAGTTCCGCGATGTCGCGCCGGATGGTGACCGGCGCGGCGCCCAGCGCGTGGGACAGGTCGGAGATGCGCATCGCGCCGTCCCGTTGCAGGGCTGCCAACAGTTGCTGGCGGCGGGCGACCTGAAGCGGTCCTCGGGAGCCCTCCGCCGTGGCGGCGACGGGACTGTCCTTGGTCATGGGCGACCTCCGGGGGCCGCGTGGTGCGGCGAGCGCTCTTGCGGGGTACGGACGGGTTCGCCGGCCGGGTCGAACGCGGTGACATCGGTCGCGAGCCGGATCAGCTGATCTCCCCATCCGTCGGAGAGCAGAGGAGCCGTGCTCCGTCGGGAAGTCGCGGCGCACGGTGCCGGACCCGGCTGCCGGCCGAGGTCGAGCCGGCCGACGCCGCCCAGCGCGGCGGCCACGGCGCGGCCGTGGCCGAGCCGTGTCTGACCGGGGACGAGCAGGTGGACGTGGGGCGGCGAGGTCGTCTGGCCCGGGCCGGGATCCCGGGTGCCGTCCGGTGACGCGGGCAGTTGTGCCGGTGGTTCCGTCCGGTGACCGGGCCACGCCGCAGCCAGCGGGTCTGCGAAGCGGCCTGCGGCGGTCATGACCCCTCGGACGGTGGAGCGGATGCGAACGATTGTGATCGTATCAGATCACTTAGCGCATCCAGGCGGTGTCGTGTGCTCTCCCGATCGATCATGTCCACATCGGTGTGAGAAGGGCATTGACTTGCTCTGATGTGAGCGTTTTACTTCGGAAACCCGGCGGATGTCTGTACGTCACATTCATGGGCAACGCCCCGCTCGCGACATGTCACGGAGACGGCTCGATGCGACAGGACCTCGGATGACGTTCGGGACGGCCGGCCGGCCGGCACCGGGGAAGAACCCGGCTGCCCCTGCCGCCGCGACCTGGCACCGGGACGACTGGTTGGTCCTCGCCGACCGGATGCTCGCCGCCGCCCGGCCGTTCGCGTCGCCCGGCCACGCCCTCGTCACCTTTCCCGGGCCGGAGGGCGGTTACGGGCGGGCCGTCGACGGCCTGGAGGGGTTCGCCCGCACCTTCCTGCTGGCCGGCTTCCGCATCGCGGGCGCCCGGGGAGTGGGCGTGGACGAGCTCGTGGACCGGTACGCGACCGGCATCGCCGCCGGCACCGACCCGAGCTCCCCGGACCGCTGGGTGCGCCTGGACGAGCACCCCCAGGCGAAGGTGGAGGCCGCCTCCATCGCGCTGGTCCTGGACCTGACCGGCCCATGGATCTGGGACCGGTTGCCGTCCGCGGTGCGGGAGCGGGTGGTGGACTATCTGCGCCCGGCGGTCGGCGACGACACGTACCCACGGATCAACTGGGTCTGGTTCCGGCTGGTCGTCCAGACGTTCCTGCGCTCGGTCGGCGGGCCGCACTCGCTCGACGAGATGGCCGAGGACCTGCGCACGCACGACGGCTTCACCCGCGGGGGCGGCTGGATGTCCGACGGGCCACACCGCGCCTACGACCACTACGTGGGCTGGGCCCTACACCTGTATCCGACGCTGTGGGCACGGATGGCCGGCGCCGCGGGCCTGGCCGAGCAGCGCCGCGAACGGGACCTGGCCGGCCTCGACCGCTTCCTGGGTGACGCGGTCGCCCTGGTGGGTGCCGACGGATCACCGTTGATCCAGGGACGAAGCCTGATCTACCGCTTCGCCGCGGCAGCGCCGTTCTGGGTCGGGGCCATCGCCGGCGTGCCCTCGGTCAGCCCCGGCCAGTTGCGCCGCGCGGCCACCCGCATCGTGCGCCACTTCGTCGCCAACGGCGCCCCGGACGAACGCGGCCTGCTCACCCTCGGCTGGCACGGGCCGTGGCCGCGACTGGCGCAGTCGTACTCCGGGCCGGGATCGCCGTACTGGGCCAGCAAGGGTCTGCTCGGCATCGCGCTGCCCGCCGACCATCCGGTCTGGACGACCCCCGAAGAGCCGCTCCCGGTCGAGGAACGGGACACGGTGCGGGCGATACCCGCGCCGGGCTGGCTGGTCTCCGGCACCCGCGCCGACGGGATCGTCCGCGTCGTCAACCACGGCACCGACCACGCCGTCGAGGGTGCCACCGGCGGAGACTCCCCGCTCTACGCCCGGCTGGGCTACTCCACCGCCACCAGCCCCGTCCTCGACGACAGCGGCTGGGTCAACCCGCTCGACCAGTCCGTCACCCTCGTCGACGACGCGGGTCGGGTCACCCACCGCACCGGCATGCGCCTGCTGACCGTGCACGTCGACACCGACGGCGTCGGGGTGGCCGGATCGCGTGCCCTCGTCCACTGGCTCGACCCGGATCCCGACCAGCGCGATCACGGCGGCGGCCGCCGGGGCCGGTCCCGACCGGCCGGGCACCTCACGGTGTACTCGCTGGTGCGCGGCCCCTGGGAACTGCGGCTGACCCGCGTGGACGACCTCGCCGACGGTGTCGAGGCGGCTGCGCTGCGGCTACGGATCGGCGGCTGGGCCGTCGCCGGGAACGCGACGGCGACCGTGAGCGACCGGGTGACGGTCGTGACCGGGGCCGGCCGGACCAGCAGGCTCGAAAGCGTCCACGGCGGCGCGACGGCCGGTACCGCCACTGTTGCGCACGGCGGGCCGCTGGCCGGCGACCTGGTCGTGCCCTGGCTGGACCACCCCGTCCGGCCGGGCGCCTGGGTCGTCGCCCTCATCGAGCTGTCCACGGTGCCGGCAGCCACGGCCGGGCAGGCATGCCGGGTCGTGGCCGACGAGGACGCCGAAGGCCTCCACCTGGCAGTCGACTGGCCCGACGGGATCAGCACGTCGACCCGGCTGGACACCGAGCATGCCGGGCCCACCCGGCCTGGTAGCAGTGCGGGCCCGTCTGGGCCCCTGACCTGAAGGAGAAAGGGATGAAGCGCGCGATACCTGCCGTCATCAGCGCCGCGACGGCCCTGACGCTTGTTCTCGCCGGTTGCGGCGGCGGAGACGAGCCAGTCGACCCCAACGCCCCCGTGACGATCACCCTGGCCGGCTGGAGCCTGTCGTCCACGCCCGAGTTCAAGACGCTCGCCGACGGCTTCAAGGCGACCCACCCGAACGTGACGGTGGAGCTCAAGGAGTACGCCCCCGGCAACGACTACGACACCCAGATGATCACCGACCTGGCCGCCGGCACCGCTCCGGACGTCTACGTGATGAAGAACCTCAGGAACTTCTACACGTACCAGAGCGGTGGTCAGCTGCTCGACGTCTCCGACGCCACCTCCGGTCTCGGCTCGGGTCCGGCGCTCGCGTCGTTCCAGGTGGACGGCAAGGCGTACGCGGTGCCGTACCGGCAGGACTCGTGGGTGCTGTTCTACAACAAGGACCTGTTCGCGAAGGCGAAGGTGACGCCGCCGGACGGCAGCTGGACCTGGGACGACTACACCGACGCGACGAAGCGGCTGCACACCGGGCTGAAGGCGGCCGGCTCGAAGGCGACCGGCGCCTACCAGCACACCTTCCAGTCGACGGTGCAGGGATTCGCGCTCGCCCAGACCCCCGGCGCGGACCTGCTCTCCGGGGACTTCGGCTACCTGAAGCCGTACTACGAGCGGTCGCTGGACCTGCAGGCGGCCGGCGCGCAGCCGACCTTCGGCACCGCGAAGACCAACAAACTCACCTACCAGGCGCAGTTCGGCAAGCAGCAGGCGGCGCTGCTGCCGATGGGCACCTGGTACGTGGCCACGCTGCTCAACCAGCAGAAGAGCGGTGACGCCGACAAGTTCCCGTGGGGGATCGCCCCGGCGCCGCAGTTCGACAAGTCCACCACCGGCACCTCCGCCACACCGGTCACCTTCGGCGACCCGACCGGCCTGGGGATCAACCCGAAGATCAGCAAGTCCAAGACCGCCGCGGCCAAGGCCTTCCTCCAGTACGCGGCCGGCCCGGATGCCGGCAAGGCGCTGGCCGGGATCGGCATCACCCCGGCCCAGGTCACCGACGCGGTCACCGCGACGCTGTTCGGGTTGGACGGCGTACCGCAGGACGAGCTGTCGAAGTTCGCCTACACCAAGCACACGATCAAGCCGGAGAACCCGGTGTCGAAGCACACCGCCGGTCTGCAGAATCTCCTCAACGAGACGCATTCGACGATCCTGTCCAACAGCAAGGGCGTCGACGCGGCGCTGGCCGAGGCGCAGACCCGCGCCAAGAACGAGGTCCTCAACCAGTGAGCTCACGGCGGGCCCGGCGCGCCTGAGCCGCCTGCCGGACCCGCCGCCACGCCGAACGACCCCCGGAGACTCCCTATGGCAACACTGCCGCGCACGCGACCCAGGAACCGGCGTCTGGTGTGGCGCAACACGGTCGCCGGTTGGTCGTTCATCCTGCCCAACTTCATCGGCTTCGCCGTGCTCACCCTGCTACCCGTCGCGGTGCTGTTCTACGTGGCCTTCACCAGCTGGAACGTCTTCGGGGTGGCCGAGTGGACCGGCACCGCCAACTTCCGGCGGATGTGGGGTGACGCGAGCTTCTGGACCGCGCTGCGCAACACCGTCTACTACACGGCCTTCCACATCCCGTTGACCCTCGTGGCCGCACTCGGGCTGGCGCTGCTGCTCAACCGCAAACTGCGCGGCGTGCGGTTCTTCCGTACCGTCGCCTTCTTCCCCTACGTCACCTCGATCGTGGCGATCGCGATCGTGTGGAACCAACTGTTCAGTCCGGAGTACGGGCCGATCAACGCGCTCCTGCGCGCCGTGGGGGTGGACGACCCGCCGGGCTGGACCACGTCGTCGACCTGGTCGATGCCGGCGGTCATCATCGTCGGCACCTGGCGCTACATGGGCTACTACATGCTGCTGTTCCTGGCCGGCCTGCAGACCATCCCGGCCCAGCTCTACGAGGCCGCCCAGACCGACGGCGCTTCGGCGTGGCAGCGGTTCGTGCACGTGACCATCCCCGGCCTGCGGCACACCACCTTCTTCGTCACCGTGCTGCTCACCATCGAGAGTTTCAAGGTCTTCGACCTCATCCTCCTGATGACCGGCGGCGGGCCGGGCCAGTCCACACTGGTGCTCTCGCAGTACATCTACCAGAAGGGCTTCGAGGAGAACCAGTTCGGCTACGCCTCGGCGGTCTCCATCGTCCTGTTCGCCATCTGCTTCGGCATCACGGTCATCCAGTTCATGGTCAACAAGCGAGGGAACAGCTGATGACCGCGACCGACCTCTCCATGCCCCCGCCGGCCGTCGCCGCGCCCGGCGATCCCGGGAAACCCGCTCGGCGTGGCGGGTTCCGGGGTTGGCGGCTCCTCGGGTACGCCGCCCTCGTGCTCGCGGCGGTCGGGCTGCTGCTGCCGTTCTACTGGATGGTGGTGGCGTCGTTGAAGACCAACAACGACGTCTTCACCATCCCGATCACCTGGCTGCCCGATCCCGTGGTGTGGCGGAACTACCTCGACATCTGGCAGCGCTCGGACATGACGACGTGGCTGCGCAACACCCTGCTGCTGTCGGTGGTCGTCACCTTCCTCCAGGTCCTCACCGGCAGCTTCGCCGCCTACGGCTTCGCCCGGGTCCGCTTCCCCGGCCGCAACATGCTCTTCCTGGCGTACGTCGGGACGATCGCGGTGCCCTGGCAGTCGTACATGATCCCGCAGTTCATCCTCATGTCGAAGCTGCAGCTGTCGAACACCCTGTGGTCGATCGTCGCGCTACAGGCGTTCGGCGCGTTCGGCGTGTTCCTGATGAAGCAGTTCTACGAGACGGTCCCCGAGGAACTCAGCGAGTCGGCGCGGGTCGACGGGCTCAGCGAGTTCGGCATCTACCGACGGATCATGCTGCCGTTGTCCCGGCCGGCGCTCGCCAGCCTGGCCCTGCTGACGTTCGTGACCACCTGGAACGACTACCTCGGCCCGCTGATCTACCTGCGCAGTCCGGAACTGCGCACCGTCCAGTTGGGGTTGAACACCTTCATCTCCCAGTACAACGCCGAGTACGCGCTGATCATGACCGGCTCCGTGCTGTCCGTGCTGCCCGTCGCGGTCATCTTCCTGCTCGGCCAACGCCACTTCATCGAGGGCATCGCCACGACCGGACTGAAGGGGTGAGGCCGATGCGATCGCGCCACCACACCATCGCCGCCGTCTTCGACGGGATCCACGTAGCGCTCGTCACCAACCTGCTGCTGGTGCTCGGTTGCCTGCCCCTGGTGACCCTGGCGTTCACCACCGACGCGGCGCGCTCCTGGCCGCTCTACGCGCTGACCGCCCCGCTCTGCGCGCCCGGACTCTGTGCGGCCTTCGCGGTCATGTCCGCCTACTCCACGGGCGACTCCGGCGGCGTGCTGCGCACCTACGGTCGCGCCTGGCGGGCCACCGCCCGGCCGGCGATGCTCTGGACGGCGGCAGCCATGGCGGCCCTGGTCGTGCTCGCCGTCGACGCCCGCGCCGCGTGGGGCCACCGGGTCGGGGCACTCGCCCTGCCGGTACTGGCGACCCTGATCGTCCTCACCGTGGCGACCACGCTGCTCGGGTTGGTGACCGTCGCCGAGCGACCCACCGCGCCGCTGCGCGACGTGGCCCGTGCCTGCGGATTTCTGGCGGTGCGCCGGTGGTACCTCACCGTTGCGTCTCTGCTCGTGCTCGCGCTGCTCGTCCAGCTCCTGGCGGCCCGCCCCGCGCTCGCCCTCGGCCTCGCCGCCGCGCCGCTGCTCTACGTCGTCTGGGCCAACAGCCGCTTCACCCTGCGGGCCGTCCTCGACCCACCGACGGCCGCAGCCCAGCGCACCTGACCACCACGTTCCGGCCACCGAGCGGGGACGTCGATGACACACCTGCCCGGCACCGGACCGGACCCACGAGGGAGAACAGCATCCATGACGGCAACCAACGTCCGTCCCCACTCCGACGCAGAGGCCGTGGCGGCTGCGGTGGCCGCGGCGATACGCACCATCGACGCGAACATCGCCACCTTCGGCGACCGGTACCCCGCGGACACCACCGACGCCAACCGCTACCCGCTCCGACCACCGGGCGTCGGCCAACCGGAGGGCGCCAACGTCGGCTGGACCACCAGCTTCTGGCCCGGCATGCTCTGGTTGGCGTACGACCTGACCGGTGACGACCGTCACCTGCGGGCCGCCCTGTCCCACGTGGACAGTTTCGCGTCGCGAGTGAACCACGGCATCGACCTCGGCACCCACGACCTCGGGTTCCTCTACACCCTCGCCTGCGTCAACCCGGCCCGCCGTACCGGTGACCCGCAGGCCCGGGGCGCGGCGCTCGCCGCCGCCGACCACCTGATGACGCGCGTGCTCGAACCCGCCGGAATCATCCAGGCCTGGGGCGACCTCGACGATCCACGCCAACGCGGCCGCACCATCATCGACAGCCTCATGAACACGCCGCTGCTCTTCTGGGCCAGCTACACCACCGGCGACGACCGCTACGCCGCCGCGGCCCGCCGGCACACCGCCCAACTGCGCCAGCACATCCTGCGCCCGGACGGCACCACCTTCCACACCTTCTACTGGGATCCGGACAGCGGTGTGCCGCTGCGCGGCGAAACCGAACAGGGCCACGCCGACAACTCCTGCTGGGCCCGCGGGCAGGCCTGGGGCATCTACGGGTTCAGCCTCAACCACCGGCACATCGGCGATCCCGCGCTGCTCGTCGCCGCGAGCGCCTGCGCCGACCGTTTCCTCGCCCACCTGCCCGCCGACCGCGTCGCGTACTGGGACCTGGAGTTCGGCGACGGCAGCGGCCAGGAACGGGACAGTTCCGCCGCGGCCATCGCCGTCTGCGGCCTGTACGAACTCGCGGACAACCTCACCGACACGGCCAGCGCCGGCCGGTACCGCACCGCCGCCGCCGAGATCCTGCGTTCGCTCATCGACCACTACTCCACCGGTGGCCAGCCGGTCTCGAACGCGCTGATCCTGCACGGCGTCTACGACAAACCCAAGGGTGTCGGCGTCGACGAGGGAACCCTGTGGGGCGACTACTTCTACCTGGAAGCCCTCACCCGCGCCACCATCCCGGGCTGGACCAGCCCCTGGTGATCACCGCGACCGACCCGCACTGCCCCGCATCCCACGAAAGGTGACCATGGACTACCGCTACCACTGCGCCATTCCCGCCGCCGTCGGCCGGAACACGCTGCCCTTCAACCCCTGTCGGCTGTTGGACTTCACCCTGCTGCGGCTGTCGGCTGGCGAGTCCTGGACCGGCGAGTCCGGTGACCGGGAGATCCTGGCCGTCATCCTCGGTGGCACCGCCGACTTCACCGTCGCCGGCCACCACTTCCCGCAGGTCGGCCGACGCCCGGACGTGTTCTCCGGCAAACCGCACTCGGTCTACCTCCCGGCCGGTTCCTCGATCACCGTGGAGGCCGTCACCGACGTGGAGGTCGCCCTCCCCAGCGCCCCCAGCGATCTGGCCACCGACCCCTACGTCATCGTGCCGGAGCAGGTCGCGACCGGCCGCTGGGGGGCAGCCAACTTCGGCCGCAACTACCACCAGATCCTCACCGAGATCGCCCAACCGGACCTGCCCGCCCGCCGGCTCATCGTCGGTGAGACCTACACGCCCTCGGGCAACTGGAGCACCTACCCGCCACACCGGCACCGGGTCGACGACCTGCCCGCCGAGGCCGCACACGAGGAGATGTACTACTACCGCGTCAACCCGGCGGACGGGTTCGGTATCAGCCGGGTCTACACCGACGACGGGTACGAGGAGAACGTCACCATCCGCGAGCACGTGATGCAGATGATGCCCGAGGGCTACCACACCGTGGTCAGCGCGCCCGGTTACACGACCTACTTCCTGTGGTTCCTGGCCGGCACGCAACGCACCCAGGGTGCCCGCGAAGATGCCGATCTCGCCTGGGTGGGTCGGACCGTGCCGACCCTGCGCAGCCTGGGCCTGTAGCGACGGTCCTGGGCGCCTTCTCACCTCGACGGCCGCGTCGCGATGGTCACCATCGACAACCGTGGGATGGGCCAGACCATCGCGACCAGGCCGGCGCTGACCTCGCCCGGTGCGGCGGACCGACTCGGCACGCACGGCGACCACACCGACGCTCCGGGCATCGACCGGGTCGGTGCCGACTCTGCGCCCTCGTCCATGCGCGCCAGCGCCCAGGCGAGCATGGACTGGTAGGCGTCGCCGACCTGCGCCGCTGACGCGAGTTGGCATCGGCGGCGGCATGACCATGCGAGGTGCCCCGCGGGTGCGGGGAGAATCGGGAAGCCGGTGTGAATCCGGCACGGGCCCGCCGCGGTGACCGGGGAGCGACCGTCCATGCGCGAGGAGCGCAGCCACTGGCCGTAGGGCTGGGAAGGCGGACGGGCTGGCATCGATCCGGGAGTCCGAAGACCGGCCTCGCGTCGACCGCCCACCCGTCGGGGGTGGGCCGAGCGCAGCGGGAGCCTGCCTGTGGAACTCTACGATGCCATCCATCGCCGCCGGGACGTGCGGGCCCAGTTCACCGGGGGGCCGGTGCCGGCCGACACCCTGCACCGGATCCTCGACGCCGCGCACGCCGCGCCCAGCGTCGGCTACTCGCAGCCGTGGGACTTCGTCCTGGTCCGTGACCCCGCCGTCCGTCGCCGGTTCCACCGGCACGTGCAGGCCGAGCGGGTCAGGTTCGCCGCCACCCTGGACGGCGCGGCGGCCGAACGGTTCGCGCGTATCAAGATCGACGGGGTGCGGGAGTCGACGCTGTCGGTCGTCGTCACGTACGACCCGGAGCGCGGGGGCCCGGCCGTGCTCGGGCGGCACGCGATCGCCGACGCCGGCCTCTACTCGGTCTGCCTGGCCATCCAGAACCTCTGGCTCGCCGCCACCGAGACCCATCCCGGCCGCAGCACGGCTGAGGGACCTCGCGGGCGCGATTCCCTGAGTGGCGACGGTCGCTGCCCGCGCAGTTCGCTGGTGGCTTCGGGGGCCGAAGGTCCCGCGAGGTGCGGCATGGTGGCACTGCTCCTCGACACGGATTCTCGGTGGCATAGGGGTGCAACAACGACGAGGAAGGACGTGGACGCGATGACCGTCGTCCAGCACCCCACCAACGAACAGGGCCAGATCACCACCGAGCGCGGCGGCGCGATGGTGACCATCGGCGCGACCGGCGCCACGATCACCGAGACGACCAGGAACAGGGCCACCCGGTACGCGCTCGCTGGTCTGCGTCTGGCGCTGGGCTGGGTGTTTCTGTGGGCGTTCATCGACAAGCTCTTCGGTCTTGGTCTTGCCACCCCCGACAAGGGTGCCTGGATCAACGGCGGCAGCCCGACCAAGGGCTTCCTCGGCAACGCGGTGGCCGGCCCCTTCGAGGGGATCTACCACAGCATCGCCGGTGCGGCCTGGGCCGACTGGCTCTTCATGATCGGCTTGGCGGCGATCGGGACCGCGTTGATCCTCGGTGTGGGCATGCGCCTGGCCGCTGCCGCCGGCGGCCTGCTGCTCGTGCTGATGTGGACCGCGGTACTGCCTCCGGAGAACAACCCCTTCATGGACGACCACCTGATCTACGTCGGGGTGCTGGGTCTGCTCGCCCTCACGGCCGCCGGTGACACCCTCGGGTTCGGCGGGATGTGGGGCAGGCTTCCCATCGTCCGCCGCCTGCCCTGGCTCAAGTGACCGACAGCCACACCGGCGGCGGTGGCGGCACCGACAAAATGATGCCGCCATCGCCGTATCAGAACAGCCGGAAGACCACCATGACCAACTGCCGCCCGGATGGGTGATGGCCTGGTTCCGAGGCAGGCCGCCGCGCGATCAGCGTTCCGAGTCAGGCAGCCGTGCGATCAGCGGGAATCCAGGTGGTCCCTCACAGATACTGGCCGATCGCAGGCGGTGTGTCCTGGTCGCCGAACTCAGTCGGCAGATCCTCTGCCAGCAGCCTCCGCACGACCTCCGCTGGCGCGTCGGTCAGCTCGATGATCCGCGTCGCCTGCTTGGCGATGGTCGCCTCCAGCAGGTTGCGTACGGTGCGGCCGTTGCCGAACGACGGCCCTCGGGAAAGGCGGGCCAGCGTCGCTCGTACCCGGTCCCGTACGTTGTCAGCGAGCTGATAGCCGGCGTCGTCGGCGAGGACGGTGAAGATCTGCACCAGTTCGTCGAGGTCGTAGTCGGGGAACTCGAGGATCTTCGGGAAACGAGATGCCAGTCCGCTGTTCGACTCGAGGAACCGCCGCATCTCACGGTCGTAGCCGGCTGCGATCACCACCAGGTCGTCGCGATGGTCCTCCATCAGCTTGAGCAGCGTGGCGATCGCCTCGTGGCCGAAGTCCTTCGGCGAGTCGGACATCGACAACGAGTACGCCTCGTCGATGAAGAGCACGCCCCCGAGCGCCCGTTCGAACGCCGCGTGGACGCGCGGGCCGGTCTGCCCGATGTACGGGCCGATCAGGTCGGTCCGGGTCACCTCGACCAGATGGCCGGAGCCGAGCAACCCGAGGTCGGCGTAGATCCGGGCGATCATCCGGGCCACTGTGGTCTTCGCCGTGCCCGGGTTGCCGACGAACACCAGGTGCCGGGATCCTCCCCCCACCGCCAGCCCGGCCCGGGTCCGCAGGCTCTCGGCCCGAGCCTCCGCGACCAGCAGGCGCACCTGCGCCTTGACGTCGCGTAGGCCGATGAGCGCGTCCAGCTCGACCAGCGGGTCGCCGCTGCGGGCGGGCGCGAGCACGATGGACGCCGGTGCGGTGATGTCCTCCACCCGCAGCTCGGTGAGCTGCTCGACCGTGGGGGTCGCCGACCGGCTGATCCGCATCGCCTGGTGCGACGCGGACTCGTCGACGAGGTTGCGGACCACCCAGGCGTTGTCGAAGCCGGCGGCGCGCGGCATCCGCGTGACCAGGCTCCGGACCCGGTCGAGCACGCCGTCGGCGGGCGTGAACCCCGACGCGCCGGCCTCCAGCGCGAAGAGCCGCACCAACTCGTCATCGGTGAAGTCGACGAAGTTGAAGGTGTTCGGGAACCGCGCCGCCAGGCCGGCCTCGCTGGACAGGAACTCCGCGACGTTCCTGGGATGGCCGGCGATGATGACCACCAGGTCCTCGCGGTGCTCCTCGACCATCCTGGTCAGCGTGGCAACGGCCTCGCGCGAGGCGGGGCTCTCCTGGATCGCCCGACCCACGTTGATCATCAAGATGCCACCGCGCGCGTTGAGCACGGCAGCTGTCACCTTGGCGCCGTTGAGCAGCTCTGCCCTGGCGACCTCGACCAGGTGGCCGGAGGTCAGCACGCCGTACCCGGCGTAGATCTGGCCGATGATCGTGGCGATGGTGGTCTTTCCGGTACCCGGATTTCCGGCGAACACCAGGTGCCGCCGGTTGCGGGCCGGTGGTAGACCGGACTCGCGGCGTAGCGCCTCGATTCTGGCCTCGGCACTCAGCCGAGCGACGCGTTGTTTGACCGGGGACAACCCGACCATGCCGTCGAGGAGGCCCACGGCAACCTGCTCCGGGTGCTCGCTCGGAGCGACGCCGGAGAGGGCCGGCCGGGGTGGGGCGGGCCGCGCCAGTCTCGGGGCATCGCCGAGGGCGGATACGAGCGGGTTGACGACGGCGGGCCGCGGCTGACCGAGCGCTCGCAGGCTACGCAGGTATCGCAGGCAGAAGAAGAGCCCGCTCGTCACGTCCTTGTGCGGGCCCGGCCAGCCGTTCAGCGCGGTGGCGCAGCTCCACTCCAGTCCTACCCAGATGCGCGCGGTCTCCGCCTCGCCCCCGATGATCGCGCGGTCCAACCACGGGAACACTCCGTTGGCCCAGGCATCGTAGTCGAAGCGGGACCTGAGCCTGTCGAACGCGCGGAGGATGGCGTGGTAACCGTCCGGGCCCAGCCCGGTTGTGGCGATGACTGTGGGCACCGGCTTGCCGAGCTTCAGCAGCATGGCGGCGACCAACTCGTCGAAGTCGCCGGCCTCGGCGCCCACCGCGTCCACCAAGCGCTGGTGACTGGCGCGCAGGCCGGTCAGGGCCCAGGAGAGGTAGTCGGCTGGTCCGGCGTAGTCGGGCAGGGCGGCGCGTTCGGCATCGCTGAGCAGGTCCGACCGCCACCGGGCGGCGAGTTGCCGCCTCGATCCGGTCCGGTGCTGCTCCCGCAGCGCGGGATCGTCGGCGATCCGGGCGTACAGCGCGGCCAGTGCCTGCCCGCGGTCCGCGAACGGGGGTGCCTCGACGAGCACCCCGAGACAGTCGCGGTAGTAGCGCAGGATGCGGTCGCGGCGCTCGGGGCTGTCGGAGTCCGCGAAGAGGCGGCCGGGCGTTGCGGGCATGACCTGGGTCTGCCAGGTGACTTCCGGGTCCGTCGTCGGATTGAGCGGTGCCTGCAGGTGGTCGGCCACCAGGAGATCGCCGAGTCGCCACAGCGAACCCGACACACTTGTGGACGCGCCGAGCGCGCCCTGCGCCAGCCACTTCACCTCCTCGACCGCCATCGATGTGCCGGGCCTGAGTCGTGCCGCCCGGGCGGGCAGGTCGGTGAGCCCCTCGCGCGAGGCGACGGCCATCAGTCGGGCGCGGGTCTCCTCGAGCCACCCCTTCGGCGGCACCCACGGGCTGGTCGGCCCGAACACGTTGAGGTGCGGCGATCCGGTCAGCAGCGGCACCAGATCGTCGGGCAGGTCGATCCGGCCACTGGTCGGTCGCGATTCGACCGGCGCGGGGGCGGGCCTGCTCGGCGATCGCGCCTGGCCGTGGTCCCGGTTCTGCCTCCGGAGCGCGGTCAGCAGCAGGTCGCCCGCGCCGATCTCCACCTGCCCGGAGTCGGAGATGCGGGCCTGGCCGGAGCAGATCAGCCGGGCGATACGGGCGAAGAAGTCCGCCACCGATGCCGCGACGACAGCACGGAAGCCGTCATTCGCACCGACGTTGATCACCTGGCCTACGGTGCCGCCGGGCTCGGGTGCCAGGTCTACCGCGAAGCCGTTGCCGCCCCCATCCGTGGTGAACCGGACCCACCCGGGCTTGCGGTAGTTGGCCGACACCGCGGCCGGGGTCAGCGTGGTGACCGGCTCGTGGCGGTCGCCAGTGTCATCCGATCCGGCCGGGACACCCGCCCACGACCGGCGAGCCGCGATGACCTGCTCGATGCTGAGGAACTCGTTGTCCAGCAACGGCCCGCCACCGATCACGGCGTACACCTCGGCCAGCCCGGGGGGAAGATCCTCCCCGAAAGCGGCACGGTAGCCGGCGAGCTGCCGCGCGGTGGCGGGCGGGGCGAACCTGACCCGGGAGGGGTCCGGTCGGCCGTGGAAGGCGATGAGTATCGACAGATACTTATCTACCTCTGACATCCAGGTTCCTCCGATCCCCGGCGCAGCCTACCGTGGGCCGTCGAGTCGCCTCGTCCATGTGCGAGCCGTGACGGACGTACGCCAGCACGGTGCGGGCGTGCGCGGCGGCGGTGCCGGTGTCGCCCGGCGAGCGTCACCTGGCGGCAGTGGGCGCTGTCCGGCCGCTGTTCGGGATCTCGCCCGGGTCTGACCGGGGTGTGGGCCGAGGCGGCGGGAGCGGCAGGTTCTCCCGCGGTGCTCCGGTGACCCATCTCCGCGGGCACCCCGGCGGGGGAGGCGGCCACCGGGGGTCGCACGGGACACCGTTCCCGTACGCGACAAGAGGTGAGGAAAAACCCCCTTGCCGCTCTTGTGGCGATTCCCGTTCGATAAGCTCAGTTACGGCGTTTTATAACTTTTTCGGACATGGGGGATGCATGAGGAAGAGACTTCTTGCCGCTGGCCTGACCGGCCTCGCACTGGTCGCCGGCCTGGCCACGCCGGCGCAGGCCGCAGACACCGGCACCACCACCGTCACCTTCACCGTGACCGGTGCGGGTGGCCTCGACATCACCGTCCCGGCGAACGTGAACCTCGGCTCCGGGACGGCTGGCGCGACGGTGTCCGGACAGTTGGGGCCGGTCACGGTGATCGATCAGCGGGCGTCGCTGACCCCGAACTGGGTCGCCACCGTCAGCGGGTCGGACTTCACCACAGGTGGCGCCACTTCCGAGGAGACGATCCCGTCCATCAACGTGACCTACTGGTCCGGCCCTGCCACGTCCACCGCAGGCACCGGGACCTTCACGCCCGGCCAGCCGACCGCCGGTGACGCGGTGATCATCAACGTCCCGCGGACCGCGTTCAGCCACACCGGTGGGACCGGCAGCAACTTCGCGATCTGGAATCCCACTGTCTCGGTCGCCATCCCGTCCGCCGCGGTGGGTGGCACGTACACCGGGACGGTGACACATTCGGTGCTCTGACCGCCCTCGCCGGCTGGTGCTGCTGGCCTCCGTCGCCATCCTGGCGATTGGGGGGCCGCCGGCACCAGCCGGCGCGCAACCAGTGTCGTTACCGGACCCGGCCGGCGGGGCCGACGGGTTCGGTATCCAGCTGATCGAAGTCCCGGTCAGCCGTGCCGAGGACCCGCGAGCCCGGTCGTACATCATCGACCACGTGCGACCCGGTACGACGTTTCAGCGCCGGGTCGAGGTCCGCAACAGCTCGGAGAAGGATCAACACATCGAGCTGTACGCGGGCGCGGCCGCCATCGAGGGGAGCGCCTTCACCGCCTCCGACGGGCGCGCGGGCAACGAGCTCAGTGGCTGGGTGAGCCTGGAGTCGGCCAGCGTCGATCTGGCCCCGCAGGAGCGGACGGCGGTGAAAGCCACCGTCGCCGTACCGAAGGCCGCCTCGAAGGGCGAGCGGTACGGCGTCATCTGGGCACAGATCAGCAGACCGCCGACGCAGCAGGACAACGTCGGTCAGATCCACCGGGTCGGGATCCGGATGTACCTCGACATCGGCCCCGGTGGCGAACCACCGACCGACTTCCGGATCGACGGCCTGAAAACGGTGCCGGGAAGCGGCGAGCGGCCGATGGTCACCGCGCAGGTACACAACACGGGGGGCCGGGCCATCGACGTGGGCGGCACACTCACCTTGTCGAGTGGATCCGGCACGGTCAAGGCCGGGCCGTTTGCGGTCGGGACCGGTGTGACCATCCCGCCCGGCCAGTACGGTCAGGTCAGCGCGTTAGTGGACCAGCCGCTGGCCGGTGGCCGGTGGAACGCCCGGATGACGCTGTTCAGCGGCACGGTGGAGCGGACCGGTGAGGGACAGGTCATCCTGCCTGGTGCGGTCGCCGCACCGGTGAAGTCCGACGCATGGGGTCCGCTCGTACTCTCCCTTTCGGTTGGCGGCGCGGCCACGCTGGTGTTGGTGATCGCGGCGGTCGCCTGGTACCTCGTCCGTCGGGAGCGCAACCGTCTCCGGGGTGGTGCCCGCCCGGCCTGAGCCGGCCGGCGGTGCTCACACCCAACTGGCCAACGACGAAGTCCCTCTCGCCCGGATCCTGGAACAGGACCCGGGCGAGAACGTCGTGGCCGACCGGAGACATCCGGCAGGTCTCGCTCGGGTGGTCGTGCCCGGCACCCGCCCGGTCGGTCCTGCCGCCGGAGCTGGTGGCTGGTGCCGGCAGCGTGGAGGTACGGGGAGAGCCTGCCGGCGCTACAGCACCGAGTGCGTCACCACAGCGGTGTAGGTGCCGACCACCAGACCTGGCGGGAACGTCACCATCAGGGTCGGGTTCCATCCGACTGCGTTCGCGCCGGCCGCGCCGAACCATCGGGCGGCGGTCCGCGGTTCACCGAGTACGGCACCGGTCTGCGGTACGAAGGTGCCGTCCCCGGACGTCGCGATCGCCGGCCCGGACGAGTAACCGACGTTGTCGTTCGGGATGGTCTCGCCAGCGGAGCCCGAGCCGGTGGTGTAGTCCGTGACGGACACGGTCGCGATCCAGTTGCCGGAGGCCGGTCCACGGTCGTCGGTCACGATGACCGGGCCGAGCCGTCCGGATATCGCGGCGGCGTCCGAGCCGACGGTGCCCAGGTCGGCGGATTGCGGCACGGTGATCGAGAGGCCGAGGAGCGGATTGATCACCAGGGTGACCGGTTGGCTGGTGGTCTGCGCGAACGCGTCGGTGACCCGGATGGTGGAGGGGAAGCTGCCGGCGGTGGTGGGGGTGCCGGAGAGCAGGCCGGTGGTCGGGTTGAGGGTGAGTCCGGGCGGCAGGGTGCCGGCGCTGACCGCCCAGGTGAACGGGCCGGTCCCGCCGGTGACGGTGAGCTGGTAGGAGTAGGCGTCGTACGCCTTGCCCGGCGGAGGCGGGGGGAAAGTCAGGGTGGGTGCGGTGGCGATGGCGATGGTGACGGCCTGGGTGGCGGTCAGGGAGCTGGCGTCGGTGACGCGGATGGTGAAAGGGAAGCTGCCGGCGGTGGTGGGGGTGCCGGAGAGCAGGCCGGTGGTCGGGTTGAGGGTGAGTCCGGGCGGCAGGGTGCCGGCGCTGACCGCCCAGGTGAACGGGCCGGTCCCGCCGGTGACGGTGAGCTGGTAGGAGTAGGCGGCACCGATCTCACCGGGCGGTGGCGGAGGGAACGAGAGGCTCGGCGCGGCGTTGACGGTCACCGGGGCGGACTCGGCGGAGGCCGGGCCGGTGCCGGCGGCGTTGATCGCGGCGACCCGGAAGGTGTAGGTGACGCCGGCGGTCAACCCGGTGATGGTCTGGGTGGTGGGGGAGGCCGGAAAGGCCTGGGGCGTCTGGGCGACCCCGGCGACGTACGGCGTGACCATGTAACCCGTGATCGCCGAGCCCCCGTTGGCGGGAGCGGTCCAGCTGAGGACGGCGGATTCGCTGGCCGCGCTGACCGTCGTGATCGTCGGCGCGGACGGCACCGTGTACGGGATCACCGCCGTCGAGGCGGGGCTGTTCGGGCCGGTGCCGAGGGCGTTGACCGCCGCGACCCGGAAGGTGTAGGAGGCGCCGGCGGTCAGCCCGGTCAGGGTGCGGGTGGTGGTGGAGGCGTCGAAGGACTGCGTCGGCTGGGTGACGCCGTTGCGGGTCGGGGTGATGACGTACCCGGTGATGGGGCTGCCGTTGTCCGCCGGGGTGACCCAGGTCACTGTCGCACTGGTGATGCCGGCGGTGGCGGTGGGAGCGGCGGGTGCGGCCGGCGCGGAGGTGTAGACGTAGCTCGCCGAACCGGCGACTCCCCGGGTGACGACGGTGACCTTCACGGTCGCCGCGCTGGGCCGGGAGGGCATCGAGGAGATGCCGAGCGTGCCGTCGCCATTGACGGTGAAGCAGCCGGCGGCGGGACCGGCCGGGCAGGGCAGCAGGACCACCGGGGTGGCGGCCTGTTGTTCGGCGGTGGTGCCGATCTCGATCGCGGTCGCGCCGGCGAGGTTGGTGCCGCCGACGGTGACCGCGATGCCGCCGGCGATCGGGCTCGTCGCCGGGGTGACGGTGATGCCGCTGGGTGCGACGGGTGGGGCAACCGGCGTCGTGGACGGCGAGAAGTCCGGGTTCGCGTCGTTGGACGAGGCGGTCGCGGTCGTCGTGTTCTGGATCGTCGCCGGGGTGACCCCGGTGCCGGTGACGATCGCGACCACCGAGACCGGTGGCAGGGTGGTGCCGTTGGCGAACGGTCCGTTGCTGTTGGTGCAGGTGATGGCCTGACCGACGGGCGTACCGCAGACCCATCCGGTGCCAAAGGCCCCGACCGGTACGACGCCGGCGGGTAGGGTCTGGCTGACCGAGATCGGCGACGTCTCGTTCGCGCCGGGGTTGACCCCCGCGGTGATCGTGTAGTTGACCGGGTCGCCGGGCTGCGGCGACGGTCCGGTGTAGCTGGTCTGCGCCACGCTCAGGTCGGGCACCGGCAGGAAGCTGACCGCCACCACGTTGTCGACCTCGTGGAAGTCGGTCACCGACCCGGTCGATGCCACCACTCCGAAGGCCAGTTGTCTCGGGATGCCGTTCGCGTTCACCCAGTTCGGCGAGGGGTACAGCGATGGCGAAGCCGCCGGCAGCGGGCCGGCCAGGGTGGACGGCGCTCCTCCCACGGGGGTGAACCGGACCCGGTACTCGCCAGCGGGCACGGTGATCCCCGAGGCGGTGGTGAACGGTGAAGGGGTGCTGTTGATCACTATCTGGACCGGTACCACGGACGCCGCCCTGGTCGCGGCGCGCAGGGCCAGGGGCGGCGAGGTGCTGGTCGTCGCGGTGCTGTTGATCCCGCAGTAACCGACGCCGAGGCGGCCCGGCCCGCGAACGACCACCTGACCGGGGATCCGGGCCCCGATGTACGGCGGATTCGTGCAGCCCGAGCCCTGGTAGGTGCTGCTGCTGAAGTTGCCGAAGGTGTCAAACCCGATGCCGAGGTACCCGTTGGTCAGGCCGGCGGTTCCGCCGTTGAAGGCCGCCGAGTAGCCGAGTGAGCCGCCGCTCGGGCCGAGCACTGCGGGCGGCATCGGCGCGGTCGGATCGGCGGCGGCCAGCACGAAGGCCAGGCCGTCGGCGCCGGGGCTGTTGCCGCCGTACTGGTAGGTGTTGAAACTGATGTCCAGGCCCTGCGAGGTCGGCAGGGTTCCCGCGCCGAACACGCCGCCCAACTGCGCGGTCGTGTTGCTGGTCAGCCGGAGTTTGCCTGCACCGTTGGGGTCGGTGGAGGTGGGGCAGCTCAGCAGCGGCCCGACCGTGGAGTTGCCCGCCGCGGACAGGCAGGCGGAGTTGGTCCGGCTGGGGGGCGCGGCCGGCAGGAACAGGGTCGACGGAGCCACCGTGTTGTTGTGGAACGACTCGTTGTACAGCGTCGTGCCAACCGCCAGCGCCGGCCCGGCGGTCAGCACCAGCGCTCCGGTGGTGAGGAGGAGGGCGAGCGCACCGGCGAGTAGCGCGCGAGGACGACACCGAACAGCCATCATGGTCCACTTTCCTCTTTGTCGGTTTCTGTACCTTATCGGGCTATAAATCTCCTATGGGGCTATTGGGGTAACCGAGGTCCACCCGCCGGTGGACGCCGCGCCTGGCCCGGCTCGGTGCTGACGCACCGGTGACCACGCTCGGCCCGGCCGCCGCCCCGGCCGCGTCGCGGGCCTGGTCCGGATGGTCATCCGCTGTTCACGAGCTGGGAGGCGACCGCCCGGCGGGGAGGCGGTTGGCTGCAGATGAGGGCGGACGACCGGAGGTAGCGATGGGATCGTCACCGAGTGACACCGCACTGTTCGGGATCATCACTGTGGCGATCCTCGCTTCGGGCCTGGGGGTGTTCGCCGTGGGAACCCACTCCGTCGCCACCCGTCCGACGGTCAACCTGTGGGTGACCCGGATCGCCATCGCGGCGGGCACGGTGTTGTTCCTCGGGCTGATCCTGTGGGCCGGTCTGGGCGGCGACGGCGGCTGACTTCCGACCCGCCGCCGGGGCGGCTCACCGAGCAGGTGGCAACACTGCCTTGGCAGCGGCCAGCTCGCCGGCCAGCCCGAGGCCGAGGGCCTGGAAGTACGCCGGGCGGCGTCGGATCTCCGCCTGCTGGAGTGCCGTCTCGGCGGCGTACCACCGCGCCACGAGACCCGTCCGCTCCTTGCAGCGTACGTCCGCCACCGCCACCGCCCGTTCCGGTGCCGACGGTGGCGCGGTCTCCGTCGGCCACCAGGCGGTATCGGCCATTGCGGCGAAGGGGTCCGGATAGCTGAAGCCCAGCTCCCGCAGGCAGTCCCGCCAGTCCCCCAGCGCCTGCGCGACCTCCGGCCGGCCCCGGGCATCCGCCAGCGACCGCTGGCTCAGGCGCTCCACCAGGCCCTGGTCGACTTTCCGGTCCGGTTTCCGGGCCGGCCGGAGCCGGATGACCGCCTCCGCCGTGCAGCCCCCGGCACCGGAAAGCGCCGTCTTCTGGGTCTCGCTGAGCCCGCTGTCCCGGGCGTCGTACCGCTGCTCGACGTCGCGGGGGGTGAGCAGTCCCACCGGGACGTGATAGCCGAAGTGCTCGGCGATGCCCGGCTCGATCACGCCGTACCGCCGGCGGTTCCTCAGGTCCGCCAGGTCGGTGGGCCGCTCGATGATCTCCCACGCCTCGCCTCTGGCCGCCATGCACTCCCGCGTGAGCAGGTCCTGGGCGTTGGCGACGGTGTAGAGCCCGCTGAGCGAGAGCGTGTAGGCATCGAAGGGCAGGCGCAGGTCCTCGACCTGCTCGGTGGGCGGGAAGGGCTCGGCGCGCTCCTGCGGGCGCGGTGCGGGCGTCGCGCAACCGGCCAGCACCAGGGCCGCGACGAGGATGCGTGCCGTTCGGAATGTCATGTCTGCTCACTCCAGCGTTGCCGGGTGCCGGGACACCGAACTCCGGTGTCCCGGCACCCGTGGGTGCGCATCGGTGCGCCTGTCCGGCCGACGTCTCAGATGCGCTTCAGCGAGCTGGCCTTGTTGGAGAAGCCGTTGTTGCCGAAGTCCGAGTCGTAGGAGAAGGCGTTCGCCCGGTAGGTGCTGGAACCGCCGCAGCCGGGTAGGTCCCACAGCATCACGGCGTGGTTGCGGTAGTTTCGCATCGCGTTCGCGTCGTTGTTGATGCCACTTCCCAGGTCGGTGCAGCTGGAGCCGGGGGTGTAGCTGTACTCCGAACCCGCGTAGCCCGCGCTCTGGTAGAGGCAGAACCGGTCCGCGCCGCAGTCGGCGGCCGCGGGAGTCGCGGCGGCGCCGACGGACAGGGCGGACATGAGGGTGGTGGCGAGCACCGCCACGATCTTGTGCTTCACTGGATGTGTCTCCATTCTGGGGGTGTAGCTCGTCGGGCCTGCCGTGCCGTCGATCCATCCGGCGCGCTTCGCTCCCTCCGCGTCGCCTGCCAGACTCTGGTGTCGATCGATGCCGGCGGCCTTCCGACCAAGCATGCGGACCCGGGGTTGCCACCGGCGTTGCCGTCGGCGTTGCCGCCGTCGCGGTCCGGGTGGTCGCGCCGCGCGGCGGGTGGGCCGCTGTCCGGTGTGGTCATACGGGTAGACGGCCCCCCCGGCAACGGCGGATTCTGCGAGCTATGGCTGCTGACATCCGACTGCTGGGACGCCTCGATCTGGTGCACGGCGGGCACCCGGTGCGATTCGGCCGTCGTCGGGAACGGTGCCTGCTGGGGCTGCTGCTGCTGGAAGCCGGTCGGTCGGTGCCCGTCGACCGCCTGGTGGACCTGCTCTGGGACGGTGGACCCGCCGCCTCGGCCCGCGCCAGCCTGCGCAGTAACGTGGCGCGGCTGCGCGCCGACCTCAGGCACGGTGGCGTGGCACCGTCGGAGCTGCGGCTGCGCGGCGGGGACGGCGGGTACCGCGCGGACGTGGACCCCTGGCTCGTCGACGCGCATCGGTTCCGGATCCTGGTCGGCCGGGCGGGTCGGCTCACCGAGCCCGGTGCCCGAGCCGAAGTGCTGCGCGACGCCCTGGCGATGTGGCGAGGCGCCGTCCTGGAGGCGGACGCCTCCGACCGGCTCCGGGAGCGGATCGGGGCCGAGCTGACCGAGCTGCGGATCACCGCGACCGAGCAGATGATCGACGCCGAGTTCGACTGCGGGCGGGCCCGCCAACTGGTCGGTGAGCTGGCCGTGCTGGCCGCCGAGCATCCGCAGCGGGAACGCCTCACCGCCCAGTTCATGCTGGCCCTGCACCAGGCGGGACGCCAGGCCGACGCGCTACGGGTCTACCGTCGGTTCCGGCAGCGGCTCGTCGACGACCTGGGAGTCGACCCGGGCAGCGATCTGCGGGACGTGCACACGGCGATACTGCGCGGCGTCGACCTGCCGGGTGGGGTGGCGCCGCGGCGGGCGGTCCAGGTGCCCGCCCAGCTACCGGCCGAGGTGTCGGGCTTCGTCGGCCGCCGCCGCGAGCTGGCGACGCTGGACGATCTGGTGGCCACCGGTGACCGTTCCGGCGAGTCGGTCATCGTGGCCCTGACCGGCACGGCGGGGGTGGGCAAGACGGCCCTCGCCGTGCACTGGGCCCACCGGGCCGCCGCCCGCTTCCCCGACGGGCAGCTCTACGTCAACCTGCGGGGTTTCGATTCCGGCTGCCGGCTGGGCCAGGCCGAGGCGGTGCGCAACGCCCTCGACGCCCTCGGCGTCACGGCCGCCCGGATCCCGCCCACGGTGGACGCGCAGGCGGCGCTCTACCGGCGTCTGTTGGCTGGCAAACACGTCCTGGTGCTGGTGGACAATGCCCGCGACGCCGACCACGCCCGGCCGCTGCTGCCGGGCACGCCCACCGCGATGGCCGTGGTGACCAGCCGTGACCAGCTCACCGCGCTGGTGTCGGGGGACGCGGCCCATCCGCTTACCCTCGACGTGCTCTCCCTCCATGAGTCCAGGCAATTGCTGGTCAACCGGGTGCCCGCCCTGCTGACCACCGCCGAACCCGAGGCGGCCGACGTGATCATCGGAGCCTGTGCCCGGCTGCCGCTCGCGTTGGTCGTCACCGCTGCCCGGGCCCGGCAGACCGGCTTCTCCCTGAACAGCCTGACCACCGAGTTCGCCAGTGCGGGCCGCCTGGACGCCCTCGACGCGGGCGATCCGGCCGGCCCCGTCCGGGCGGTGTTCTCCTGGTCGTACCGGACCCTCGCCCCAGCCGCCGCGAGGCTGTTCCGCCTGCTCGGGCGACACCCCGGCACGGACTTCTCGGTGTCGACGGCGGCCAGCCTCGCCGCCCGGCCGCTGCCCGAGACCCACCGGCTGCTGGCCGAACTCACCCAGGCCAACCTGCTTGCCGAGCGCAGCCCGGGTCGCTACCACACCTACGCGTTGCTCGGCGCGTTCGCCGCCGAGCAGAGTTGACCGGCGAACCTCGGCCCGTACGCCCCCGACGCGGTGCCGGTCGGCTCCACCGGTGGCCCGCTCGACGCCGTCCACCGCTGGGGGTGGACGCGCCTCCACTCAGCAGGCGGTGCGCGACGAGCACCCAGAGCGCCGAGTCCACTCGTGGCGGCTTCAGTTCGCTGGTAGATCCTTCGGCGGTCGAGGCCGGGTTGGCAGCGCGAGGGTCGCATACCGCTCCGGCCCGGTCGGCACCGGACGTCGGGCGAAGCCGGTCGCTGGCCCGGGATCGCCGGGCGGGGAACTGTCCGGTCTGGAGCAGTTCCCCGCCGGATCGTCATGTGGCGGCGCGCTGCACCGCCGTGGCGGGGTTGCCGTCCACCGCCGCGGTGAGTTGCGGAACGAGCCTGTCCAGCAGGAACGGCAGGCTCAGCGGGGTGATGAACGAGGTCGCGGCCCCGACCAGTTCCTCGTTCTCCAGGTAGATGTCGCGACCCTCGGTCTTGACCTTCAACCTGCTGTAGAGCGGGTCGGCCTGCACCTTCGCCCGGTCGGTGTCGTAGCTGTCGACCAACCAGATCAGCACGCCGGTGTCGAGCATGTCGGTGCGCTCTCGGCTCAGGTTCGCGCCGAACTCCTTGCCGGTCACCTCGGCCAGCCCGGGCGGCAGCTTCGAGTCCAGGTCGTCGCGCTCGGCCACGCAGGGTGGCGGTGGACGATCCTGGGGACTCTGGTGATCAGCCTGCGCGGCGGTAATGCACGGCCACTACACCATTGCGGAGCGGCTTCGCCGAGAGCAGTTCGAGTCGGCGTGTGCCGGGCAGCCCGCCCTGGTAGAGCGTCGGGCCGTGACCGGCGATCCGGGGATGGACGAGCATCCTGTACTCGTCGATCAGGTCCAGCCGGTCCAGCTCGGTCGCGAGGTTGCCGCTGCCGAGGAGGACCCCGGCCGGAGTTGCGTCCTTGAGCTTCTGCACGCCCTCGCGCAGGTCGCCGGCGATGTGGTGGCTGTTGGTCCACGGGAAGTCCGTACGCGTCGACGACACCACGTACTTGGGTTTGGCCTCCAGCTTGGCCGCCCATTCCTTCATCGCCGGCGGCACCTCCTGGTCACCGCGGGCGACGGCCGGCCAGGCGCTCTCCATCATCTCGTAGGTGACCCGACCCCACAGCATCGCCCCGGCCTCGTCCATGAGCCGGGTGAAGAAGGCGTGCGTCTCATCGTCGACGACCCCCTCCTGGTGGTCGACGCAGCCGTCCAGGGTGATGTTGAGGCCGAAGGTGAGCAGTCCCATGGCCGGCGAGTCTAATCGCCACTGACGTGGCTCTCCGGGCGCGACATGCAATTCGAGAACAGCGCCGGAGGTGATGACAAGAGTCGTCAATCGACGAGGTGCTGTGTGCTGCGGGAATGAGACAAGCCCGACTGCCTCGCAACTGCCCTGATCGAACAGACGGTTCGCGCGGCCCTCAACTACGAATACCACGTGGTCTTGGATGGGATCGTACGCCCCACCGGTGTCGGCAGGTGCTCACCGCATGGCGCGACAGCCGTCGCGGGCGCGACGCTGCTGGTCCATCTCGATGCGTCCCCGAGGCCAAGCGTCGGCACGGGACGCGCCCACAGGCCCATGACCTCACTGTGGTGCCCGATCCGGCCCCGGCGGGTACGAGGTGGGTAGCGCCCCGTTCGCGGCAGACCGGTGCCCTTCCCTGACCAGGTCTTCGATGGTGTCGGCCAGGTCGGAGACTCTCCGACGTCCGTCGAGTTCGATGGTGGCTCCCCGTCTGAGCAGTGGTTCGACGGTCTGGACGTAATGCGCGATCTCCGCCTGCTGTTCGGGAGTTCTTCCATAGGGGTTCGTTCGGCCGGTGACTCGGTGGAGAAGAACCTCCAACGGTGCGCTGAGCAGAACGACGTGGTGGAAGCGGTGGTAGAAGCGGACCTGGTTCTCCACCGTCCCGGACACGATCAGATCGCGGTACCGGTCAAGCAACCGGCTCATCCGCGGCTCGTCCCAGGTCCCGTCGGGCAGTTCCCACCCGCCGTAGTCCGTATCGACAGTGCGGAAACCCCGCAGGCGAAGCGCGTCGAGGACCGTGGTCTTGCCCGCGCCCGACATGCCGGTCACCAGTACCCGCGCCACGTCCGTACGATAGCGGGCAGCGCGACCGACGACAGGAGCTTCATCGCGATCCACCGTGGCGACACGGGTCGCATGACATGCGGCCACGCCTTAACGCGCAGACGGGGGCGGCGGTAAGCGCGTTGCTGACCGAGCCGACGAAGGCTCGCCGGGGACGCGGCATCGCCACCGAAAGCGGCGGCCACCTCGCCCGATCGGTGGATCCCCGTCACCAACGCCGCGACCTCCGGCACCGCCGACGGCTACCAACAGCCGGGCAGCTACGCGGCATCGCACCTGGCCCCGGCCGGGGCCGCAGCCCGGCACGTGGACGAGTTGGCGGATCGGCGTCTCCCAGGGTGGTCGCGTAGGTGGTGTCGACCGGTGGATAGCTGTGGTCACCGAGGGAGCCGCGGATCGGGGTCATCTGGTGGCCGGGGTGCAGCTCGCGCACGAGGTCGCGGACCCCGGTTGAGTCCGACTGAATCCGGCCCGTAAAGCAGGGCGCAGGGTCGGCCTACGGTAGGTACGGCCACCATCATTGAGGCGTCGAATGCGTCTTGACCTCGGCCACGACCGAGGCGGGAACGGTCGGTTCGGCGGCACGAGTAGCGGGCGTTGTCCGGCAGGCGTGCACGTAGGTGATGCCTCGTGGAGCTGCGGACGAGTGGGATGTTTGCCCGGTCCGGACGGGATGCGACGCTGAAGGCATGGTCTCCCGATCGACGTGCACGTGGGCAGCTTCGGGCTGCCCGGCGGCTGCCTGGCCGTGGATGCGTCGGTGTCTCTGACGACCGTGACAGAGTGGTGGAGTGTCAGGGGACCGGCTGCACCCTGCGGCAGGTCGATGACACCCACGTCCGGGCGGAGATCGGGTTTCTCGGCTCGTCCGCCCCGAACGCTCGCCGGTTCCTGGATCGGCGTGACGTCCGCCCGCCGGTGACACCCGGATGAGCCTGCTGTCGGCGTTCGTACCGATCTGGATTCTCACCGTGGTCGGCTATGCGGCCTGTCGTTGGGGTCTGTTGGGCGAGGCGGGGGCGGCGGTGCTCGGCCGGTTCGTGTTCCAGCTGGCGATGCCGGCCGCACTGTTCCTGGCACTGTCCCGGATGCCGCTGTCCGGGTTCGCCGCCCGCCCGCTGCTCGCCTTCGCGGCGAGCACCGCTGCGGTGGTCGGGTTCGGGTGGTTCGGTGCAAGCCGGCTGTTCGGCCGCGCGCCCGGCGAGCGGCCGATCTGGGCCATGGCCGCCGGGTACGTCAACTCGGCGAACCTCGGCATCCCCATCGCCACCCAGGTACTCGGCGACGTGGCGTTCCTGGCGCAGGTGGTGTTGCTGCAGGTACTGGTGGTGGCACCCGTGATCCTGCTCGCCCTGGACAGGCAGAGCGATCCGGTCGGGCGGGTGCGGGCCCGTCGTATCGCCTCGCTGCCGGTACGTAACCCGGTGATCCTGGCGTCGCTGCTCGGTGTCGCCTGCTCCGCTGCGGGCCTGCGGTTGCCGTCGGCGGCCGATGCGACGCTGACCCTGCTGTCGGGCGCTGCGGTTCCGGCCGCGCTGGTGGCGCTCGGTGCGTCGCTGCACCGCACGTCGCCGTCGCGGGACGACCGGGCCGCGCCGGTGGAGTTGGTGGTGATCACGGCGCTGAAGCTCGTCGTGCAGCCGGGCGTCGCGTACGCGGTGGGGTTGGCCCTGCAGCTGCCTGCGCCGCAGTTGCTCGCGGTGGTGGTGTGCGCGGGCCTGCCGACGGCGCAGAACACGTTCATCTTCGGCCAGGAGTACGGTGTCGGTGAGGCGGTGACCAGCCGGGCGGTGGTGCTGACCACGACGCTGTCGCTGGCCACCTTGGCTGCGGCGGCGGCCCTGCTGAGGTAGGTCGGTCCGTCAGTGGACGCGTCCCGCAACCATGGTGAGTGACATCGACCGTGGCGCTGGCGGTCAGGCCCTCGATCGTCGCCTGGGAGGGCGGCCCCGGCAGCCGGCCGGTGTGGTCCGGACACGCTGACCGCCTCTCTGTTCGGCACGACCTGACGGTCGGCCTGCCCCGGTACCTTCACCGTGACATCCGGTCTGCGGCCGAATGCGTACGCCGGGTGGGTGGACCCACGATGATGGTTGCGTGAGGTCGATGGGGAGACTTTCTTCTCCGCGCGAACGCGTTCGGTGACACCGACTACACCTTGCCCAGTGGGCCGAACTCCGGCTACGGCTTCGGCGTCAGCCCGACGGCGAACCTGTCGCCTGACGAGCACACCACGAACATCCGTGGCTTCCTGGACACCGTCGACCGCGGCACCGGATGCATCGAAGACGACCGAGCGTCAGGGTCGTTCGATGTTCCAGCCCGCCGGGCAGGCGTGTCGGGTTCGTCCTCCGTGCCGGGCGCCGACCGGATATCCGACGGCGAATTCGAGGACGTCACGAAAAGGTGGAAGCAACGATTGCTGACGCTGGAGACAACCGCGCCCATCGCGTTCCGGCGGCAGAACCTCGGCGACTACGAGATCCCGTCACTACGATTGAAGGAGGGCTTGGAGGCTCCCGGCCGCAGGGGTTTCACCCTGCACGTGCGAGATTGACGGCCCGTGCCGATGCGACCCACCGCCGATGACGTCGGTAGGGCAGACGCCTGCCTGTGCCGCTGGGACCCCAGCCGGACACCGTGCCCGAGCGGAAGAGCCGCCGTTACCGTTGACCGGTGACCGGCAACCTTGAGACGTTCCAGGACGAGCTGGCCGCCAGTGGATTTCCGCCGCTGGTCAACCAGCTGGCCGGGACCGGCTTCCGAGGCCGGGTCGCCACCTGCGACCTCGGGCCGCTGCGGCTGGTATCCCTCGACACGCCCGAGAGCTCCTGTATCGGGCGGGAGCGCGACGCCTCCGACGGCGAGAACCTCGCGGTCAAGGTGATGACCCGGGGTCGGACGCGGATCGACCAGGGGCGCGGCACCGCCGAACTTGGGCCGGGCGACCTGGTGCTGCTCGATCCCACGCGTACGCTCCGGTTCGAGAGCACCGCCTCGGCGCACGTCACCATCCTGGTTCCGCGCCGGGAGCTTCGGATCCGGCCCGCGCAGATCGACCGGCTCATCGGCGTACGCATCGATGGCAGCCACGGTCCGGGTGCTCTCGTCTCCGTGCTGGCCCGGGAGTCGGCGCGGTCGGCGACGGAGTTCCGTGAGGCGGCGGCGCTGCGGTCGGCGGCGGCCGTCATCGAGCTGATCGCGGTCGCACTGGAGGCCCGGCTGGGTGACGAGCAGCCGGCCCCGGACGAGTCGTTGCGGAACCGGATCGCCGGCTACATCGAGGCCCGGCTGGCCGATCCCGATCTGTCCCCGCCAGGTATCGCCGCCGCTCACCACATCTCCGTACGCCGGCTGCACAAGCTGTTCGAGGACCAGCCGCTCACTGTCGCGGCCCTGATCCGCCATCGCCGCCTGGAGCGCTGCCGGGCCGAGCTGACCGGGAGCGGACGTACGGTCACCGCCGTGGCCGCCCGGTGGGGATTCTCCGATCCCACCCACTTCAGCAAGCTGTTCAAGACGACCTACGGCTACAACGCCCGTGCACTGGTTGCCAGCAACCGTGCGCAGACGACCAAGACGCGCACGACCGGCCCGGAACAGGATGGTGGTCACCAAGGCAGGCCATAGGAATGGGAGAAGTCGTGGCGAAGGTCAACATCGTCCGCCCCGGTGAGGGCGAGATCCTCGGCAGCGGGGCGCAGCAGATCCGCATCCTGGAAAACGGCGAGCACACCGACCATCGGCTGGGGTTCGCCGAGGTCACCATTCCGCCGGGCACCCCGAGCCCGTTGCCGCATCGCCACGCCCAGCATGACGAGGGCTTCTACGTGCTGGCGGGAACGTTCCGGTTCACCGTCGGCGAGGAGCAGTACGACGCCGGGCCGGGCACCTGGGTCATCGTGCCGACCGGAGCGCCGCACACGTTCGCCAACGTCGGCAACGAGAACGCGGTCATGCTGAACACGTTCACGCCGGACCTGTACGTGCAGTACTTCCGTGACTTCAAGGCCATGATCGACTCCGGGCAGCCGGTCAACGCCGAGACCATGAAACCGCTGTGGAAGAACTACGCCACCGAGATCTCGAACGAGTACGCCTCGTGAAGCGCCGTCAGTACGACCGCCACGGCGGACCGGAGGTGATGCGGCTCGCGGAGTGCGAGCCAGCGCGCCAGGCTTGCTCTTCTTGGCCTCGGCCGGGACCCTGCGCCTGCCCATCGCCGTAGCAGCGGGCCGTTCAACCTCACCAACGTCGCCGGCCGCCTCGTACTCGGCAACTGGTAGACACTGACCTGGCCTGCCCCGGGACGGCCTTCGCGTCGCCACGCGGAGGCCGCACCGGAGCCAGCCCCGAAACCCCCGCTGCTGCGCCAGGTCGATCAGCAGCACGGCGACCCGGGCGTGGAGCCGGTCGACCCCAGTGGAGAGAGGCGAGGATGAGATCCCGGGTGGCGTGGACCGTGGGGGAGTAGCTGGCCGGGCCCCGGCCGATGCGTTCCGCGCCCGCGCGCATGACACCGGAGAGCAACTCCACCGCGAGGTGCACGTCGCCGACATCGCGGAACCTGCCACGTTCGATGCCGTCGCGTACGACGGTTTCGACCTCGACGACTATCGCGTGGAACGGACTGTCCGGCGGGTCTCGCCGCAGAACAACAGTCGGTTGAGTGGATCACTGATCACCAGGACTTTCATCGTGTTCAGCCGGGCTTTGCCAGACACGAACCGGTCCTGGCCCGTTTGGCCCGCGACCGGATGGCGCACCCGCACTCGGTGGCGTCCGTCAACGCCTGGGGGTGGTGTCGGAGGTGGGCCACCATGTCGGAGAGGGTCGGGAGCCGGAGGCCGTCGCATAGCCGGCAGCCGCGATCGGCCAGCAGCGGGCTGATCTCGGCGATGCTGCGGCTGACCGTTGAGCGGTGCACCCCGATCCAGGTCGCGATTCCGTCGTGGGTGAGCCCGTGACGGAGATGGACCAGCGTGGCCAGCAGTCGATCCACGAACCCGAACCGGTGCCTGGCACCTGCTCCGATCCGGCGACGGCGTGTCCGCGAGGCGAGCCGGTCACGGTGCCGTGTCTGCCACCGACCACGACCCGCAGACCCGCGCGATCCAGCCGGTCACCGCCGACCATCGCCTGCAGCAGCCGCAGCGCCTGGCTTGCCTGGCCCGCCACCAGGGCGTCGTAGTCGTCGATGAGCAGGATCCGGACCGGACGGTACGGGGCCGGCTCGGCGGCCGAACCGGGCAGGGTGGCGGCGAGCAGCCGTTCGAGGGACACCAGTGGTTCGTCGCCACCGCTGGCGACCGACCCGTCGGCATACAGGCGGGCCCAGTCGATCCGCGCCTCGGGGGCCGCTGTCAGATTCGCGGTGACCGTGGCGAGCACGAAGTCGTCGAGGATCGCCACCTTCTCCGACGTGGCCTCGCCGGTGAGCGCGAGCACCGGCGGCACCTTGCCGATCGGCTCGTTCCACCACTGCCGCAGCTGGGTACGCTCGGGCGAGGACACGGCCGACAGCGCCGAGTAGATCACTACCGGATCCTCACGGGCTCAGTTCTCGATGCGGTCGGCGCGGACCACGACGATGTCACCGGTGGCCCGCCCGATCGTCTCGTCGATCACCAGGTCGCCCTTGAGTACGCCCACGTCGACGGTCCGAGCGCTGCCCACAGTTCGTCGATGCGCAGGGTGATGCGTACGCCGGAGGACTCCCGCCGCTCGCCCCGGAAGGTGATGCGCTGACCGAGAGCGGCTTCCAGGGCCACTCTGAGCTGGTCGATCCGGACCAGGGCCGCCCGGTCGGTCACCTCGACCGGATCGATGCCCTGCGCGTAGCCGGCCGTCTGCGCCCAGGCGTCGCGCAACGCGGGCTCGACCTGCGCCAGGCGGGCGTCGTCCAGGGCGGGATCGACCAACTGGCCGTCGAACACCGCCGCCGGTAGCTCGATCGCGACCGGCTCCCGGGTCGGGTCCGCGTCCCGCCGTTCGCGGCGCCGCCGGAGCAACTCGCCCGCCTGGTCGTAGAGAAAGCGGGCCCCTCGGTGAGCAGAGCCCCACCCACCAGGGCAAGCGTTACCGGCTCAGTCACGGAACCGCTCTCCGGAAGACACCCGTCGGCCACCCACACAGGACAGTGAGGCTAGGCGTCGACACGGAGAGCCACCGGCATTCGGTCGCCTTTCCGACTCCGGTCGCCGTTGGGTGTGCCCAGGCGCGGTGAGGGGGACGGATGCCGATCATGGGTGGACAGAGCGCGGCCGGGGCCCGGCGTGGTGCCGACGTCGCTCAGCAGCCGACCGCTGCCGCCACCGCTTCCCCCAGGATGCCGAGGCCCTCGGACAGCTCCTCGTCGGTCGATGTCAGGGACGGCATGAGCTTCACCACCTCGTCGACGGAGCCGGCTGTCTCCACCAGCAGCCCACGGGAGAACGCCTCCCGGGCCACCTGGCCCGCCGTGTGCGGCTCCCGGAAGGTCAGACCCCACACCAGGCCCCGGCCACGTGACGCCGCCATCTGCGCCGGGTACCGCCCGGCGAACTCCGTCAGGTGCTCATCGAACAGGATGTCCCGTTCCGCTGTCTGCTTCTCCAGCCTGCTGTCGGTCCAGAACTCCTTCAGGGCGGCGGTCGCGGTGACGAAGGCGGGGTTGTTGCCGCGGAAGGTCCCGTTGTGTTCGCCGGGCTGCCACACGTCGAGTTCGGTGCGGAAGAGAGTGAGGGACATCGGCAGGCCGTATCCGCTGATGGACTTGGAGAGGCAGACGATGTCGGGGGTGATGCCGGCGTGCTCGAAGCTGAAGAACGGACCGGTGCGGCCACAGCCCATCTGGATGTCATCGACTATCAGCAGGATCTCGCGACGGGCACACAGCTCGGCGAGATCGGCGAGCCAGGTGGCGCGGGCCGGGTTGACACCGCCCTCACCCTGCACGGTTTCCACGATGACAGCGGCCGGCAGGTCCATTCCGCTGCTGCTGTCGGCGAGCATGGTGTCGAGCAGGGTGAGCCCGGACACCCGGCCGTCGGCGAAGCCGTCGTACGGGATGCGCCAGGTATGTCCGAGCGGGACACCGGCGCCGGCGCGCACGGCGGCGTTTCCGGTGACGGCCAGTGCGCCGAGCGACATGCCGTGGAAGGCGCTGGTGAAGGCCACGACGGTGTGGCGTCCGGTCACCTTGCGGGCAAGCTTGAGGGCGGCCTCGACACTGTTGGCTCCGGTGGGCCCGGGGAACTGCACCCGGTAGTCCAAACGGCGCGGGCCGAGTACCCGCGCGGCGAACTCGGTGAGGAAGTCCTGCTTGGCGGCGGTCAGCATGTCGAGACTGTGGGTGACCCCGTCCTGCTCGAGGTAGTCCAGCAGGGCCCGCTTGAGCACCGGGTGGTTGTGGCCGTAGTTGAGGGCACCGGCACCGGCGAAGAAGTCGAGGTAGCTGCGGCCGTCGCGGGCGAACAGCCGACTGCCCCGCCCGTGGTCGAACACGACCGGCCAGTTCCGGCAGTAGCTACGGACCTCGGACTCGATTGTCGGGGCGATCATGATGTCTCCTCGGAGTTGGCGCTGCCCGTCCACCACGGTCTCGTCAGTCCCTCAGGCCTGCGCCATCTGCTCACGCAGGCTCCGCGGCCGCATGTCCGACCAGACCACCGCGATGTGATCCAGGCACTCCTGCTTCGACCCGGACGTCCCTTCGGCGGTCCAGCCCGGCGGCAGCTCCCGGTCGGCCCACCAGATCGAGTACTGCTCCTCGTCGTTGCGTACGACGCGGTAGACACCGTCGTCAGTCATGGCCCCTCCGGCTGGTCGGGTTATCCGAGTAGGTGGGCCCGATCCTGCCGGGCAAACCCGCACCGTCCATAGAGACGAACGCGCAGACGCGTCGTGCGGTCCCGTCCCTGTTCGGCGGTCCCCTGCGTCGCGCAGGCTCTGGTCACGGCGAACCGCCAACCGGAAGGGGGCTCGACATGGCCGAGCGACGCCACCTGATCTCTATTGACGACCTCTCGGACGACGAGCTGCGCTGGATCGTCGAGCGCGGCGTCGAGTACTCCCGTGGTACCGGGGGAGCCACCCAGCCGCTGTCCGGGACGGTCGTCGGCGTGCTGTTCCGTAAGACGTCCACCCGGACCCGGACCGCGTTCTCCGCCGGTGCGCTGCGGCTGGGCGCCGGACTCGTCACCTACGGCCCCGCCGACCTGCAGCTGGCCACCGGCGAGTCCGTCGAGGACACCGGAGCGGTGCTGTCCGGCATGCTCGACGTCCTGGTCGCCCGTACCGCCGGGCCGGAGGCCGAACTGCGGGCGTATGCCGGCCAGAAGCAGATGTCGGTGATCAACGCGATGAGCGCGGTCGAACACCCGACGCAGGCCCTCGCCGACCTCACCACGATCGTCCAGCACTTCGGTCGGGTGGAGGGCGTACGGGTGCTGTACGTGGGGGAGGGGAACAACACCGCCTCCGCGCTGACGCTCGCCCTGTCCCGCTACCCCGGCACCGAGTTGCACCTGCGTACCCCGGCCGGGTACGGCGTCGAACAGAGGTACCTCGATCAGGCGGCGGCGTCCGCCCGGCGCAGCGGCGCGCGCGTCGAACAGCGGCACGACCTGTCCGGCCTGCCGCCGGTCGACGTCGTCTACACCACCCGTTGGCAGACCACGGGATCGACGAAGCCGACGCCCCACTGGCGTTCCGAATTCGCCCCGTTCCAGGTCAACGAGGCGTTGATGGCGGCCGCCCCGGACGCGGTGTTCATGCACGACCTGCCGGCACACCGGGGCGAGGAGGTGACCGCGGCGGTACTCGACGGCCCCAGGAGCATCGCCTTCACGCAGGCCGAGAACAAGTACCACAGCGCCCGGGCGGTCCTGGAGTGGTGTGTCGCCAGCCGGCCGAGCGGCGGAGCGGGGCGGTGACCACCTTTCTCGACGACATCTCCACCCACGCCGCGACCCGGCCCGCCGCACCGGCGATCGTCACCCCGGACAGCGTCGTGTGCTACGGGGATTTCGCCGCCCGCACCGATCGGCTGGCCCGCGCGCTGGTCGCCCGGGGCGTCGGACCGGAGCAGGTGTGTGCGGTCCTGGTCGACCGGAGCCCCGAGGCCGTCATCGCGATGGCGGCCGTGCTCCGGGCCGGCGGTGCCTTCCTCACCCTCAACACCGAGCTGCCCGACCAGCGGCTGGCGGCCATGGTCCGCACGGCGCAGGCCAGCATCCTGGTCACCACTGCGTCCCGGGCCGGGCGGCCCGGCCTCCCCGTCGACGGCCCGACCGTGTTCGTCGACGCGCCTGACGTACCGGCCACCCTGCGACCGTTGGCGCCCCGTTCGCTCGCCTACGTGAGTCACACCTCCGGCTCCTCCGGACCGCCGAACGCGGTACTGCTGGAGCACCGCGGCGTCACCAACTACCTGCGGTTCATCGTCGACGACTACGGACTCGGCCCGGACACCGTGGTGCTGCAACTCGCGCCGTTCGGATACGACGCCTCGATCCGCGACACGTTCGCCCCGCTCGTCGCCGGCGGGCAGGTGGTCCTGGTGCCGCGCTCCACTCTGCTGCGGGCCGGTGAGTTCGTCGCGGCCGTGCGGGAGTGGGGGGTGAACACGATCCTCTCGGCCACCCCGACGTTCCTGACGTCGCTGCGGCACAGCGAGCTGCCCGACCTGCGATTGACCGTGTCCAGCGGCGAGTCGCTGCGGCCGTTCCTCATCGCCGGCGGCCGGGACGGCGTGCGCGGACGGATGATCAACCAGTACGGTCCGACCGAGGCCACGATGACCTCGACCCGCTTCGACGTGCCACCGGTCCCCGACACCACTGTCGACCTGATCGGGACACCGATCGACGGCGTCGACGTGCACCTGCTCGACGACGCTCTGCGCACCGTGCCCGACGGCGACGTCGGCGAGGTGTACATAGGTGGCTGTGGTGTCGGACGCGGGTACGGCGGCCTGCCGGCGTTGACCGCGGACCGGTTCGTGCCGGACCCCCACGGTGCGCCGGGCGCGCGCCTGTACCGCACCGGGGACCTGGCGCGCAGGTCGCCCGACGGCGACCTCGTGTACCTCGGACGAATCGACAGGCAGATCAAGGTCCGTGGATACCGGGTCGACCCTGCCGAGGTCGAGGGCGCCCTGCTGGCACACCCCGCCGTTGCTGGTGCGCAGGTCACCGCGGGGACCGACGTCGACGGCCGGGTCTTCCTGATCGCCCAGGTCGCCGGCGCGGCGGCGCAGGTGACGGACTCGGCACTGCGGACACATCTCGCGCAGACGCTGCCCCGCCACATGATCCCGCGACGATTCGCCCGGATCGACCGGCTACCCACCACCGTCAGTGGCAAGACCGACCGCCGGGCGATCACCGCGGACGGACCATGAGGACGACGGGTGTCGGGCCCACGCTCGCTGACGTGCGGACGGCTGCCGCGCGGATCACGGGCCTGGTGGACCGCACGCCGCTGCTGGCCCTCGATTCGCGGGTGCTGCTCAAGGCCGAGCATCGCCAGCGCGGCGGGTCGTTCAAGGTCCGGGGCGCGGCGAACGCGATGCTCGCACGGTATGCGGGCGAGGTGGTCGCTGGTTCGTCAGGTAACCACGGCATCGCCGTCGCCATGCTCGGCGCCGCGCTGGGCATCAGGGTGACCATCGTGATGGCCGCCGGTGCCAGCGACGGCAAGGCACAGGTGATCCGTTCGTTCGGCGCCGGTGTGGTGCAGGTGGCCGGTGGGGTGGCCGAGCGTGACCGCCGGGCCGAGGACATCGCCGCGGCGACCGGAGCGGTCCTCGTGCCGTCCTCCGACCACGAACTGGTGGTGGCCGGGGCCGGCACCGTCGGGCTCGAGGTGTTCGAGGAGGTGCCGACCGTGTCGACGATCTTCGTACCGGCCGGCGGTGGAGGCCTGCTGGCCGGCGTGTGCGTCGCCGCGTCGGCGCTGTCCCGGCCGGTGCGGGTCGTCGGGGTGGAGCCGATGTCCGCCCGCCGGTACGCCGTGTCGGTAGCCCGGGGTGCGCCGACGGAGTTGCCCCCGTCCATGACGATCGCCGACGGCCTCCGGGGGCAACGACCCGGTGCGGTTCCCTGGCCGATCATCCGGCACCGGGTCGACGACCTGATCGGCGTGACCGACGACGCGATCATCCACGCCCTGGGCATCCTCCGCCGTGCCGGTGTCAGCGCGGAGCCGAGCGGCGCGGTGGCACTGGCCGGCGCGCTACGGCGCGGATCCGCCGGCCGCGCGGTGGTCATCGTGTCCGGTGGAAACGGCGTGGCCGGCGACGGCAGCACCAGCACGACAGAAGAACCTCCGGCAGAACTGCTGCCGGCGTCAACCGGTGAGTCTGCATGTTCTTCCCTGCACCGATCCGGTCGTGCGGAGGAGTCTCGTGGTAGGCGCATCGCGGAGCGGATGCAACTCGAGGAGCGGCTCTATGACCGAACAGACATCCCCCGGGTCAGGAGTGCTGGCGACAGTCGGGGCGACACCGATCGTCGAGCTGGTGAAGCTCGACCCACATAGTCCGTTCAGGATGTTCGCCAAGTTGGAGTCGCACAACCCGGGCGGCAGCATCAAGGACCGCTCGGCGTTGGAGATGCTGCGCGAGCGCATCCGCGACGGGCGGCTCGTACCTGGACGGTCGGTGGTGGTCGAGTCCAGTTCCGGCAATCTCGGAATCGGGCTCGCACAGGTCTGCGGATACTACGGAATCCGCTTCATCTGCGTGGTCGACCCGCGTACCAACCGGCACAACATCGCCGTCATGCGCGCCCTCGGCGCGCAGGTCGAGGAGGTCACCGACGTCGACCCGGCCACCGGTGAATACCTGCCCGTCCGTATCCGGCGGGTTCGGGAGCTGGTCGCGACGATCGACCACGCGTACTGCCCGGACCAGTACTCGAACCCGCTCAACCCGCGGGCACACCACACGACCGTGCAGGAGATCGTGCGTGCCCTGCCCGAGGTCGACTACCTGTTCTGTGCCACGAGTTCCTGCGGCACCCTGCGGGGGTGCGCCGAGTACATCCGGACGCACCAGCTGCCGGTGACCATCGTGGCGGTGGACGCGCTGGGCAGTGCGATCTTCGGCCCGGCGGTCGGCTGGCGGATGCTGCCCGGCCACGGCGCATCGGTGCGCCCGCAGCTGTACGGCAGCGACCTGGCCGACGTCGTGGTCCGCGTCGACGACGTGGACGCGATCGCAGCCTGCCGTCGGCTGGCCGCCCGCGAGGCGATCCTCGTCGGTGGCTCGTCGGGCGCCGTCGTGGCGGGCCTGGAGCAGATCCGTGACCAGATCCGCCCCGGGGCCACCTGCGCGATGGTCTTCCCCGACCGCGGCGAGCGCTACCTGGACACCATCTACGACGACGACTGGGTCATGACGTACTTCGGTGACGTGTCGCATCTGTGGAACAAGCCCGACGTGCAGGTGGCGCCGTGTTGATTCTCGGAGCAGGTGAGGTCCGAGCCGTCCTCGACGGGGCCGAGCGCGAGGTGGTGGCCGCGGTGGACGCGGCATACCGGTCACACGCGGGGGGCCAGACGCGCGTACCGCAGTCGGTCTTCCTCCGCTTCCCGGACAGAGAGCGTGAGCGGATCATCGCGCTGCCGGCCTTTCTGGGTGGTGCCACGCCCGTCTGCGGGGTGAAGTGGGTGTCGTCCTTCCCCGACAACCTCAGCCGGGGGATGCACCGCGCGTCGGCCGTGATGTTCCTGAACTCGGTGAACACCGGTGTGCCGGAGGCGGTCCTCGAAGCGTCGGCGATCTCGGCGGGCCGTACCGCCGCCAGCGCCGCCCTGGCAGCGGCCACCCTCTCCTCGTCCCGCCCGGAAACCGCGGTGACGCTGGTCGGCTGCGGCCCGATCGCCTTCGAGGTGCTGAGGTATCTGCGGGCCGTGCTGCCGACGGTGGACACCGTGACGTTGTACGACCTGAGCGCGGACCGGGCACGGTCCTTCGCCGCCGAGGCGCGGTCGGTCTGGCCGACGTTGCAGGTCGACGTGGCCGGGAGCGCGGCCGACGCCCTGGCCCGCCACAGACTCGTCTGCCTGGCGACGACGGCGGCCGCCCCGCACCTGGGTACCGAGCACTGCCGCCCGGGAACGCTGGTGCTGCATCTGTCGTTGCGTGACCTCACCCCCGACTCGATCCGTTCCAGCGTCAACGTCGTCGACGACGCCGACCATGTCTGCCGGGCCGCGACGTCGTTGGATCTGGCCCAGCAGGAAGCCGGCCATCGCGACTTCATCTCCTCCTCGCTGGGCGAGATCCTGGTGACCGGTGAGCGGTACGTCAGAAGCGACGACGCCGTGACGGTGTTCTCTCCGTTCGGCCTCGGCTGCCTGGACCTGGCGGTGGCCGACCTGGTCCGGCGTGCGGCGTCGGCCCGCGGCCTGGGCACCACCCTGGAGAACTTCCTACCGACGGAGCAGCAGGTGCGCGCATGACCGACATCCTCGAAACCGACAACCAGTTCCGACTGTCGTTCGAGCAGGAGCAGCTGTGGTTCCTCGACCAGGTCCGCTCCGGTGCCCAGGAGTACCTGCTGCACTGGGGTTTCCGGCTGCGCGGGCCGCTGGACCGGGAGGCCCTGACCGCCGCCTTCACGGAGATCGTCAGCCGGCACGAGATCCTGCGTACCCGCTATGCGACCATCGACGGACAGCCGGTGCAGATCGTCGAGGAACCGGCACCGGCCGACATCACGGTGGTGGACCTCAGCGAATACCCGACGGATGAGCAGGACCGACGGGTACGGGAGATCGGTGAGGTCGCGGTGACCACACCCATCGACCTGCACGCGGGCACGCCCTGGCGGCTGACCACCGTCCAGCTCTCCCCGAGTGACACGATCCTGATGATCGTGGTGCATCACATCGCCTTCGACGGCCCGTCGCTGGGCATCCTCGCCCGGGAGTTGGGTGCGCTCTACGCGGCCCATGTCCGGGGCGCGGAACCACCGCCGGAGCCGTTGGCACCGCTGGAGCTTCAGTACGCCGACTTCGCCGACTGGCAGCGGAACCGGTGGCGCGCGGACGATGTGGCGCTCCTGCGGCAACTGGACTACTGGCGGCGGCGGCTGGCCGGACTGACCCCACTGGAGCTGCCCACGGACCGGCAGCGCCCCGCCGTCTGGGAGCCGGCCGGCGACGTGGTCGCGTTCGCCGTGCCGGCGCCGCTGTCGGCCCGGATCACCGCCGTGGGACGCACCGCCCGGGCGACCCCGTTCATGGTGTTCCTGGCCGTGTACCAACTCCTGATCAGCCGATACGCCGACCAGCTCGACTTCGGTGTCGGGGTGTCGACGAGTGGACGGAACCGGATCGAGCTGGAGCCGGTGATCGGCTCGCTCGCCCAGACGGTGGTGCTGCGGACCGACCTGTCCGGCGATCCCACCTTCGTCGAGCTGCTCGCCCGCGTCCGCGAGACGGCACTGGACGCCTTCGCACACAAGGACGTACCCCTGCAACGGCTGGCCGCCGAGCTGGCACCGGACCGCGGTCTGTCCCGTAACCCCCTCTTTCAGGTCGGGTTCGGGGTCCTCAACGGCCAGGGGGAGCCGCTGCGCCTGCCCGGCATCGGGGTCGACTGGGTGCCGACCCCGGTGCTCAGCGCCACCTTCGACATGTCGCTGCAGATGGTCGAGGAGCCGGACGGGTCGTGGGTCGCCCGGCTGACCTATCCCACCGTGCTCTTCGACCGGGGCCGGATCCAGCGGATGGCCGACAACTATCTGGCGCTCCTGGAGAACCTCGCGGCGACGCCTGAGCTGCCGCTGCGTGCCGTGCCGACCGTGACGGCCGTGGAACGGCAGCGGCTGCTCGGCGGCAACCCCGGGCCGGGCGAGGTGCCCGACGCGTTGCTGCCGCACCTGTTCCGGGCCCAGGCCGAGGCCACGCCGGACGCGGTTGCCGTGGTCTGCGGTGACGTCCAGCTGACCTACGCCGAGCTGATGTCCAGGGCGGACGGGGTGGCCGGCTTCCTGCACTCCCGCGGAATCGGCGTCGAGACGGCCGTCGGTGTCGCCATGCACCGCGGTACCGATGTCGTGGCCGCCCTGCTCGGGACGTTCATCGCCGGCGCGGTCTACGTCCCGCTGGCACCCGACCTGCCGGCCGACCGGCTGGACTTCATGATCGACAACGCCGGCATCGAGCTGGTGCTCACCGAGACGGCGCTGCGACAGCGAATCCCCCGGCGCGTACCGGCGGTGGCGCTCGACGAGCAGTGGGCCGACGTCACCCGCGCCACGCCACCGTCCCCGGTGGCGCTCGACGCCACGAACGCCGCCTACGTCATGTACACGTCCGGATCCACAGGTCAGCCCAAGGGCGTCGTGATCACCCACGGCGGGATCCGCAACCGGGTGCTGTGGGCGGTGAGCCAGCACCAGCTCACCAGCACCGACCGCGTACTACAGAAGACGACGATCGGGTTCGACGCCTCGGTGTGGGAGTTCCTGGCGCCGCTGGTGTCCGGCGGATGCGTGGTGATGGCACCGCAGGACGCGCACCGCGACACCGCCGTGCTGGTCGGTGCTCTCGCGGAGCACCGGATCACCGTGGTGCAGCTCGTCCCGTCCGTGCTGCGGACCGTGGTGGACGAGCCGGACCTGGCCGCGTGCACGGCACTGCGACTGGTGTGCTCCGCCGGCGAGCCGCTGCCGGCCGAACTGTGCGAGCGACTGCTCGGGGTGATCGAGGTGGAGCTGTACAACACCTACGGCCCGACCGAGTGTTCGATCGACGCGACCGCGTGGCGTTACGCGCGTGACGGGACAGACGGCACGGTCCCGATCGGTGCCGCACTGCCCGGCGTCGACCTGTATGTGGTGGACTCCGCCGACCGGATCACCCCTATCGGCGTACCCGGCGAGTTGTGCATCGGCGGCGTCGGCCTCGCCCGTGGCTACGCCAGGCGCGGCGACCTCACCGCCGAACGGTTCACCCCGAACCCCTTCGCCAGCCGGCCGGGTCAGCGGTGGTACCGCACCGGGGATCTCGTCAGGTGGCGCGTCGACGGGACGCTGGAGTTCGTCGGCCGCCTCGACGCACAGGTCAAGGTACGTGGGGTACGCGTCGAACCCGGTGAGGTGGAGGCTGCGCTCCGGGCACATCCGGCGGTCGCGGCGGCCGTGGTCACCGCCTACCGCTCCGGTGCCGGTGACCTGGAACTCGCGGGCTACGTGGTGCCGGCCGCCGGGGCGACGGTGGACCCCGACGAGCTGTCCGGATTCCTCGCCACCCGGCTGCCCGCCGCGATGGTTCCCGCCAGCATCATCCCGCTGGCCGAGCTCCCGTCCCTGCCCAACGGAAAGGTCGACCGGTCGGCGCTGCCGGCCCCCGACAGCCGGCCCCGCGACGACGACCCCGGTCACGTCGCGCCACGAACGCCCACCGAGCGGGCCGTCGCCACCGTCATGGGCGAACTGACCGGGGTCGAGCGGGTCGGCGTGGCGGACGACTTCTTCGCGATGGGTGGGCACTCGCTGCTGGCGATCCGGCTCGCACACCGGTTGCGCCGCAGGTTCGGGCTGGAACTGACGGTGGCCACCCTGTTCGACGGACGGACCGTGGAGCGGGTCGCCGCCGCGATCGACGCGGGCACGACACCCGACAGTGGGCCGCAGATCGTGCCCGTACCCCGCACCGGCGCCCTGCCGACCTCGTACGGTCAGCAACGGCTGTGGTTCCTCGACCAGCTCGAACCGGGCAGCGCGGAATACCTGGTCCCGATGGTGTACCACCTCACCGGAACGCTGGACACCGCGACCCTGCACCGCGCGGTGGAGCAGGTCAGCGCCCGACACGAGGTGCTGCGCACCCGCTACGTCGCCGACAACGGTATCCCGCTGCAGGTCGTGGACCCCCCCGGCCCGGTGGCCTTCGACGTGGTGGACCTGGCCGGCGCCGCGAATGCCGCACCGCGTGCCAGGGCGATCATCGAGGCGGCGAGCGCCCGACCGTTCGATCTCACCGCCGAGCGCCCGCTGCGGGTCACGGTCGTGCACACGGCCGCCGACGAACACCTGGTCGCGATCACCCTGCACCACATCGCGTTCGACAACTGGTCGCTGGGCATCTTCCTGCGCGAGCTGAACGAGGCGTACGCGGCGGGCCTCGCCGGTGCCCGGTGGTCGACGCAGCCGCTTGCGGTGCAGTACGCCGATGTCGCCGCCTGGCAGCGCGACCGGCAGGCCGACGGCACCCTCGGCAGCCAGATCGAGTACTGGCGGACCCAGCTCGCCGGGCTCGTGCCGGTCGAGCTCACCCCCGACCGGCCCCGCCAGCCCGGGCGTGACCTCCGCGGCGACCTGCTGATCGTCGACGTTCCGCAGGACACCGCGGTGGCGGCACGCGAGCTGGGCAACCGGACCGGCGCCACCCTCTTCATGGTGCTGCTGGCCGCGTTCGACGTGTTGCTGGGCCGCCACACCGGCCGCACCGACATCGCGATCGGCACCCCGGTCGCTGGACGGACGCGGCCGGAGAGCGAGGATCTGATCGGCTTCTTCGTCAACAACCTCGTGGTCCGGGCCGACCTGGGCGGCGATCCGAACTCCCTCGACCTGATCGACCGGATCCGCCGGACCACCCTGAAGGCGTTCGCCCACCAGGAGGTGCCGTTCGAACACCTCGTCGACGCCCTGCAACCGGACCGCGACCTGTCCCGCAACCCGCTGTTCCAGATCATGTTCGAGGTACAGCACAGCACCGATGCCTCGCCGGCCGCCCTCGCCGGGTGCACCGCGGTCGGCCTGGGCAGCGGCGTGGCCGTGGCGAAGTTCGACCTGACCCTGTCCGTGATGGAACAGCCGGACGGGCGGCTGGAATGCTGGTTCGAGTACGCCACCGCACTGTTCGACCGCGCGACGGTCGAACGCCTCGCCCGCCAGTACCTACGCCTGCTCAGCGGCATGGTCGCCGACCCACACACCCGGATCAGCGAACTCGATCTGCTGTCCGCCGACGAACGCCACACGATCGTGCACCGGTGGCCGGACCCCGACGCGGACCGGCTGGACCGGCTCGACCCGCCCGACGAACGGCACCTGTCGGTACCGGAGCTGTTCGCACGGTGGGCGGCCCGGACTCCGGACGCGACAGCCGTCGTGTTCGGGGCCGAGCAGCTCAGTTTCGCCGAGCTGAACGTGCGGGTCAACGCGCTCTCGCACCGCCTCCGGGCGATGGGCGTCGGCCCGGAGGTCGTCGTCGGCTCCTGCCTCGAACGCGGGTTCGCACCGGTCGTGGTGCTGCTGGCGGTGCTCAAGGCCGGCGGGGTGTACGCGCCGTTCGACCCGGAACATCCGCCGGAGCGCCTGCGCTACATGCTCGCCGACGCCGGGGCGCACCTCGTGGTGACCACCGGCAGGTTCGCCGACCGGTTCGCCGGACACGAACGCCCGGTGCTCGTCGTCGACGACGGGGACGGGGCAGGTGACCCACCGTCGGACGACCCGGCACCGGTGACCGTGCCGGACAACCTCGCGTACATCATCTACACGTCCGGGTCGACCGGCCGCCCGAAGGGCGTGATGATCTCGCACCGGTCGTACGCGCACCACTGCCGGGTGATCGCCGACTACTACGGCGTGCGTCCCGGGGAGCGGGTCATCCTGCTCTCGGCGCTCACCTTCGACGTCGCCATGGATCAGATCGGTGCCACCCTGGCCGCCGGCGCCACGATCGTGGTGAGTGACCCGGTCTTCTGGACGCCGAGCGAGCTGCCGCCCAAGCTGGAGCAGTACGGCGTGACGATCATGGAGATCACCCCCGCGTACTACCGCGAGATGCTGGAGTCCGGCGTCGACCGGCTCGCCGGCCTGAAACTCATGAACGTCGGCTCGGACGTGGTGACCGTCGCCGACGCCCAACGGTGGGCGGCGACCGGTCTGTCCGGCCGGTTCCTCTGCAACTACGGGCCGACCGAGGCGAGCGTCACCTGCATGCTCAACCCGGTGTCGGGTGACCTCGCCAACGAGCGCAGCACGGCCACCCTGCACATCGGCCGCGCGGTCGCCGGTACCCGGGTGTACGTGCTCGACGCGGGCCTGCGTCCGCTTCCGGTGGGGGTTCCCGGTGAACTCTGCATCGGCGGCGTGCGCCTGGCCCGTGGCTATCACGACCGGCCCGAGCTGACCGCGGAGCGGTTCGTGCCCGACCCGTTCGGGACCGAACCGGGAGGGCGCCTCTACCGCAGCGGTGACCTGGTCCGGCACCGGCCGGACGGCACCGTCGAGTTCCTCGGCCGCCTCGACACCCAGGTGAAGATCCGTGGCTTCCGCATCGAACTCGCCGAGATCGAAGCCGTGTTGGCCAAGCACCCCGCGGTGTCCGCAGCCGCCGTCGTCGCCAAGGACGTCGGGCCCGGCGACAAACGGCTCGTCGCCTACCTCGAGTCGCCCCACGACACCGGGCCCGACCTTGACGAGCTACGGGCGTACCTGCGGGAGTCGCTGCCCTCGTACATGATCCCGTCGGCCTGGGTCACCGTCGCGGCCCTGCCGCTGTCACCGAGCAAGAAGGTCGACCGGGCGGCGCTGCCCGATCCGACCCCGCCCCAGCTCGACGGCGCCCGCGGGTACGTGGCACCGCGCAACCCGGCGGAGGAGACCATCGCCGGGATCTGGTCCGACATCCTCGGCGTCGACCGGATCGGCGTCGACGACGACTTCTTCGCCCTCGGCGGGCACTCCCTGCTGGCCACCCGGGTCCTGGCCCGGCTGCGGGCGGCCCTCGCCGTCGAGATCCCGCTGCGCTGCCTGTTCGACGCGACCACCGTGGCGGAGCTGGCGGTGGTGGTGACCGACCTGATCATGGCGGAACTCGACGAGCTGACCGACGCCCAGCTGAGTGAACTGCTTTCCCGGGATGGTGCCCAGTGACTGAGACGATCGATCGAGCAGGTCTACGCGCCGAGTTGCTCCGGCGCAGGCTGGCAGGTGCCGCGGCCGCCGCGCCGGACGAAGGGATCGCCCGGGTGCCGCGCGGGACGCCGTCGGCGTTGTCGTTCGCGCAGCGCCGGCTGTGGATTCTCGACCAGCTCCGGCCGGGTGGCACGGAGTACCTGGTCAGTGCGGGCCTCCGACTGTTCGGGCCGCTGCAGCCCGACGCACTGCGGGCGGCGCTGGACGGGATCGTGGCGAGACACGAGATATTGCGCACCCACTACGTGGTGGTCGACGGCGACCCGCGCCAGGTGATCGACCCCCCGGCACCGGCCACCCTGCACGAGGTGGACCTGCGTGACCTCGACCCCGCCGCGCAGGACGCGCGGATCGCCGGCTGGCTGACCCACGACCGGGTGCCCGTCGACCTCGCGACCGGGCCGGTGCTGACCGGAACCCTCGCCCGGTTGGCCGACGAGGAGCACGCGCTGGTCGTGACCCTGCACCACATCGCCTTCGACGGCTGGTCCGAGCAGGTGCTGTGGCGTGAGCTCGACCGGTTGTACACCGCCGCTCTGACCGGTGGACCGTCCCCGCTGGCACCACTGCCGGTGCAGTACGCCGACTTCGCCGCCTGGCAGCGCGGTGCGGTGTCCGGTGCCGTGCTGGACCGCCAGCTCGACTACTGGCGGCAGACGTTGGCCGGTGCCACCCCGGTGGAACTGCCGCTCGACCGACCGCGCCCACAGGTCCGGGACAGCACCTGCGACCTGGTCCCGTTCGCGGTGCCCGCGTCGGACGCCCGAGCCCTGCACGAACTCGCCCGCCAGGCGGGCGCGACGCCGTTCATGGTGCTGCTGGCCGGGTACGCGATCCTGCTCGGCCGATTCGGCCGCAGCGACGACGTCACCGTCGGCACCCCGGTGGCCAGCCGCGACCGGCCCGAGGTGCAGGACCTGATCGGGCTGTTCCTCAACACGCTGGTCCTGCGCACCGACCTGTCCGGTGACCCGTCCTTCCACGAGGTGCTCCGGCGGGTGAAGGAGACGGCGCTCGGCGCCTACGCCCACCAGGAACTCCCGTTCGAACGGCTGGTGGACGAGCTGGCCCCCGTGCGCGACGCTTCCCGGACACCACTGTTCTCGACCATGTTCCTGTGGGCCAGCGGGGACTCCGGGACCCACCGCGTCGGCGGGCTGCGCGCCGAGGAACTGCCGGTCGGCGAGAGCGACGCCAAGTTCGACCTGACCCTGGTGGTCGTCGACCAGCCCGACGGCACCCTCACCGGGTTCCTGAACTACGCCACCGCGCTGTTCGACAGGGACACCGTCGAGCGGTTCGCGGCCCACTTCACCACCCTCGTCGGCACCATCGCGCGCATGCCGGACGCACCGATCAGCCGGCTGGCCGAGTCCCCACCGGCGGAGCGGCGGCTGGTGGTGCGGACGTGGAACGAGACCGCCGTGGCGTACCCGACCGGCACGCTGCCGCAGCTGTTCGCACAGCAGGTGGCCCGTACCCCGGACGCCGTCGCCGTCCGCTTCGACGGCGAGGACGTCACCTACGCCGAGCTGGACCGGCGGACCGACCGGCTGGCGCGGTACCTGGTCGACGCGGGCGTCGGGCCGGAGTCGATAGTCGGTGTGTGCCGCCGGCGTGGCGTCGGGCTGGTGGTGGCGCTGCTGGCGATCCAGAAGGCCGGCGGCGCCTACCTGCCGCTGGACCCGGAGTACCCGGCCGAGCGCCGTGACTACATGTGCGCCGACGCCGGTGCCACGATCGTGCTCACCGACACCGAACCGGTCGTCGCCGACACCGGGCCGATGCCAACGGGGCCGGTCCCGGCAGGGCCGGACCATCCGGCGTACGTGATCTACACGTCCGGCTCGACCGGCCAGCCCAAGGGGGTCGTGGTCACGCACCGCGCGATCGTCAACCGGCTGCGGTGGATGCAGGACGCGTACCGGCTGGACGCCACCGACCGGGTGCTGCAGAAGACCCCGTACAGCTTCGACGTGTCGGTGTGGGAGTTCTTCTGGCCGCTGGTCACCGGAGCCACCCTGGTGGTCGCCCGGCCCGACGGCCACCGCGACCCGCACTACCTGGCCGAACTGGTCGCCACCGAGCAGGTCACGACCCTGCACTTCGTGCCGTCCATGCTCCGGGCGTTCCTGGCCGAGTCGTCCGGGCCGTTGCCGTCGGTGCGCCGGATGATCTGCAGCGGCGAGGCGCTCCCGGCCGACCTGGCCGACGCCGTCCACGAGCGGATCGACGGCCGGCTGTACAACCTCTACGGGCCGACCGAGGCCGCCGTCGACGTCACCGCGACCCTGTGCGAGCCCGGGACGCCGGTCACGATCGGCAGGCCGATCGCCAACACCCGCACCTACATCGTCGACGGGAGCCTGCGACCGGTCCCGGTCGGCGTGCCGGGTGAGCTGCTGCTGGGCGGCGTGCAACTGGCCCGCGGCTACCTCAACCGTCCGGAGCTCACCGCGCAGCGGTTCGTTCCCGACCCGTTCGAGGATTCCGGCGGACGGCTCTACCGCACCGGTGACCTCGCGAGATACCTGCCGGACGGTCGCATCGACTACCTCGGCCGGCTCGACGATCAGGTGAAGATCCGCGGGCACCGCATCGAGCTCGGCGAGATCGAGGCGGTGACGGCCGGGCACCCGGGCGTGTCCGCGGTCGCCGTCACGGTGCACGACGGCCAGCTCGTCGGCTACCTCGTCGCCCGGGACCCGGGCACCGACGTCGACGTGAGCGACGTGGCGTCGTTCCTGCGCCGTCGACTGCCCGAGGCGATGATCCCGAGCCACTGGCAACTGCTCTCCGCGCTGCCCCTGACCACCAGTGGGAAGACGGACCGCCGCGCGCTGCCGGCCCCGACGCCCGGTCGCGCCTGGGCGACCGGCGAATACGTCGCCCCCCGTACCGCAGCCGAACGCGTCGTCGCCGACGCCCTCGGCGCGGCGCTGGGCGTCGAACGGGTCGGGGTGCACGACCGGTTCTTCGACATCGGCGGCGACTCCATCCGGGCCATCCGCGCGATCGGGGCCCTGCGCCGCGCGGGGCTGGGCCTGTCGGTGCAGGACGTCTTCACCCACCAGACCGCGGCGCAGCTGGCGACGCTCGCCGGCCGGTCGACGGCCGGCGCGGACGACCCGCTGGTCGGCCCGTTCGAGCAACTCGGTCCGGGCGACCGCGAGCGGCTCCCGGACGGCCTCGTCGACGCCTACCCGATGGGCCAGGTGCAGGCCGGCATGGTGTACGAGATGCTCGTCGACAACTCGCACCCGGCATACCAGAACGTGACCAGCTTCGACATCGTCGACGACGGCCCGTTCTCCCTGGCCGCGTTGCGTGCCGCCGGGCAGTGGCTGGTCGACCGGCACGAGATCCTGCGCACCACGTTCGACGTGTCCGGCTACTCCGAGCCGATGCAACTCGTCCATGCCACGGCACGCGTCGAGATGGGCTTCGACGACCTGCGCGGGCTCCCGGAGACCGAGCAGCAGGACGTCCTGGCGCAGTACCGGCACACGATGCACTCCACGAGACTGCCCATCGACCACGCCCCGCAACTGCGCTGGCACGTGCACCGCACCGGGGAGCGGACGTGGGTGCTGACCCACACGGAGTGCCACGCCATCCTGGACGGCTGGAGCCACCACTCCCTCATCGGTGAGCTGCGGGACACCTACCGCGCGATCCGGGACTCGGACAGCGATGCGCTCAAGCCCCCGCCCCCGGGACGCTACGCCGACTTCGTCAGGTGGGAACGGCGATCGCTGTCGTCCGGGACGGACGAACGGTTCTGGCGGGACCGCGTCGGCGGCCACGACCGGGTCGCCCTGCCTGCGGACACCGCCCCGGCCGGCCACGGCGCGGTACCGGAGCTGCGGATGTCCTGGCGGCACCTCGAACCGCAGCTACGTCGACTGGCCGCGCGGACGCAGACCTCCCTCAAGGCCGTGCTGCACACCGCGCACCTCGCGATGCTCGGCGTTATCACCGGCCAGCAGCGGTTCTTCAGCGGTCTGGTCGTCAACGGCCGGCCCGAGCTGCTGCGCGGCGACGAGGTGATGGGGATGTACCTCAACACGGTGCCGTTCGCGGTGGACCTGCGCACGCCCCGCTGGCGTGACCTCGTGCGCGCCGTGTTCGCCGAGGAACTCGCCGTCTGGCCGCACCGCCGCTACCCGATCCCCGCGATGCAACGGGCCTGGGGCGGCGGAACACCGCTGATCAGCGCCATCTTCTCCTACCTCGACTTCCACGTCCTCGACGCGCAGCAGGACGTGTTCGGCGCGGTCGTCGACGACAGCCCCAACGAGTTCACCCTGGTCACGTTGACCTTCCCGGGCGAGCTGCGACTGGAGTGCCGGGCCGGCTGGGCGACGCAGGAGCGGCTGACCGCCCTGGGGGAGACCTTCCTCGCACTGCTCACCGCGATGGTCGCCGACGACGGCACCAACCCGGTGGCCCTCGACGCGACCCCGGCGCACCGGTTCACCGCGCCGCAGCAGGACTGGCCCGCGCTGCCCGAGGTGTGCATCACCGACCTGTTCACCGCCCAGGTCCGTGCCCGGCCGGACGCCGTCGCGCTCGAGTACGGCGAGTCGCGCCTGACCTACGGTCAGCTCGACGCCCGGGCCAACCAACTGGCGTGGGCGCTCCGTGAGCACGGCGCCGGCCCGGAGACGCCCGTCGCGGTCTGCATGGACCGGGGGATCGACGCGGTGGTGGCGCTGCTGGGCATCCTCAAGGCCGGCGCCTGCTACCTGCCGCTCGACCCGAAGTACCCGGACAGCCGCATCGAGTACCTCCTCGACGATTCCGGCGCCCGGCTCATGCTGGGCGGGCCGGGCCAGGCCCACCGCTTCGCGGCGCGTCCCGGGCTGACCACGCTGAGCCTGGACCCCGGCTGGTGGTCGGACAGCAGTCGGCCGACCACCGCGCCACAGGTGACGCTGTCACCGGAGAACCTCGCCTACATCACGTACACGTCGGGATCCACCGGACGCCCGAAGGGCGTGCAGGTCCCGCACCGCGGCGTCGTACGGCTCGTGCACGGCCAGGACTACGCCCGGCTGGACGCCGACCAGGTCCTGCTGCAGGCCGGCACGCTCGCCTTCGACGCGTCCACGTTCGAGGTGTGGGGCGCGCTGTGCAACGGGGCACGGCTGGTCGTCGCCCCGCAGACGCCGACCGCAGCTGAGTTCGAGGAGATCCTGAGCCGGCACGGGGTGACCGTGCTGTGCCTGCCCACCGGCCTCTTCACCACCATCCTGGACGTCCGGCCGCAGGCGCTGGCCGGGGTACGCGAGGTGGTCGTCGGTGGCGAGGTGCTGTCGCCGCTGCACGTGCGTACGGCGATGGCGCACGGCGTGCTGGTCAGCAACGGGTACGGCCCGACCGAGAGCACCACGTTCGCCACCGTCCACCCGCGGATCCCGCTGCCCGCGCTCACCGATGCCATCCCGATCGGGAAGCCGATCCACCACACCCACGTGCGGGTCGTCGACGGGAACCTCGACCCGGTCCCGTTCGGTGTGCCGGGTGAGCTGCTGCTGGGCGGTCCGGGCGTGGCCCGGGGATACCACGGCCGCCCGGACCTGACCGCCGAACGCTTCGTACCGGACCCGTCCGGAGACACGCCGGGGGCCCGGCTCTACCGCACCGGGGACATCGTCCGCCAGGACCCGGACGGCACGGTCCATTTCGTCGGGCGGCGCGATCACCAGGTGAAGATCCGCGGACACCGCGTCGAACTGGGCGAGGTGGAGGTCGCGATCGCGGAGCTGCCCTCGGTACGGGCCGCTGCGGCGGCGGCGTACCAGGGCGTCGACGGGATCAAGCAGCTCGTCGGCTACGTCGTTCTCGACGGGGACGGCCCGGCCGACCCCGCCCGGCTCGGCGACCAGATGCGGAGCAGGGTGCCCGGCTTCCTGGTCCCGACGGCCTGGGTGCGCCTGGACCGGCTTCCGTTGAACAACAACGGCAAGCTCGACCGCAGCGCGCTGCCCCGGCCGGTGGCGGGAACGTCGGCACGGGAGTACAGCGCGCCGCGCACGCCGGCGGAACTGGCCGTTGCCGAGGTCTGGACCGAGCTGTTCCACCTGCCCCGGGTCGGCCGGGACGACGACTTCTTCGACCTCGGTGGGCACTCACTGCTGACGTTGCGGGCGATCGCGATGCTGCGGGACCGGCACGGCATCGAGACCACCGTGCGGTCCTTCGTCGAGCACCGCACGCTCGCGGCGCTCGCCGAGTCGATCGATCACAGGCGGCGACCGGCCACGGCGTTGCTCTGGCTGCGCCGTACCGGTGACAAGCCCCCGCTGGTGTGCGTGCATCCCGGCGGTGGCAGCGCGCACTGGTACCGGCGGCTGGCCGAGCACCTCGACCCGGACCTGCCGGTGGTCGCGTTCGAGTGGCCGGGCCGTGACCCGTCGACCGACGCGGTCGCGTCCACCGAGGAGATGGCGGCCCGCTACGTCGCGGAGCTACGGGCGGCCGTCCCGCACGGGCCGTACCGGATCTTCAGCTGGTGTGGCGGCGGCGGGGTGAGCAGCGAGATGGCCACCAGGCTGAGGAACGACGGCGAGGAGGTCACCTTCATCCTGCTCGACCCGGGGCAGGACGCCTGGCAGAAGGAGCACCTCTGGGACGAGTACGCCCTGATCAAGAAGTGTGTGACGAACCTGGAGGGGCTCGATGCGGCGGCGCCGGACGAGGACACCTCGGAACTTCGGCAGGAGACCCTGGCGCTGCTCGAACACATCGTGGACGACATCGTCGGCAACGACGGGATCACGCTGCCCGAGCGTGGCGCGGGAACGATGTGGCTGCCCGCCGCGCGGATGTGGGAGGAGGTCATGGAGATGGTGCTGTCCTACCGTGACCGCCCGTACGCCGGTCACCTGGATCTGATCGTCAGCGACGAGTTGGCGCTCGGCGCGCACGAGGTCGTCAGTTCCGGACAGAGTTTCGACGACTACCTGCAGCGGTGGCGGGAACGGACCGCCGGGGTGGCGGTCCACCGGATGAAGGGCGAACACTTCTCGGTCATGAAGGAGTACGTGGCGGACCTCGCCCGCATCGTGACGGCGCTGATCGACGAGCCGGCCGGGCGACGGTGAGCGGGGTGCGCACCGTGCCACCGCCCGGGCCTGCGCCCGCCCGACGGGCACTCGCGGCGGTGTACGTCGCCGGCAGCGGCTCCGCCTTCGGCAGCCAGATGACGATGCTCGCCCTGCCGTGGCTGGTCCTGGAGAGCACCGATTCGGCGCCGCGGGCAGGTCTGGTCTTCGCCGTGTCGGTGTTGCCCATGGCGTTGCTCGGATTCGCCGGCGGCGAGGTGATCCAACGCTTCGGCGCCCGCCGGACCATGGTGGTCGCCGACTTCGCGCAGGCCGTGGCCATCGCGGCGATACCGGTGCTGGCCGCGCTGGACCTACTCGGCTTCCCCCTGATCCTGGCGGTGGTGGCGGTGATCGGCGTGCTCGGGGTGCCCTATTTCGCCGCACAGCGCGACCTGGCCACCGAACTCGTCGGTCCGGACCCGAAGGCACTGATGCGGGCGAACAGCGTGCTGGAAGGGTGCTTCAACGTCGCCGCGCTCGCCGGTCCGGCCGTGGCGGGTGTGCTGATCGCGACGCTCGGTGCGGAGCAGGTGCTGTGGTTCGACGCCGCGACCTACGCGTTGTCCGGCCTGCTGCTGTGGTGGTTCGTCCCCCGCACGCCGCGCACGGAACTGCCGCCTCCTGCCCGGCAGGAGCAGCAGAGCGCGACCCACACGGGAGTCCTGGCCGGGGTCCGCGCGGTGCTCGGGGACGACTTCCTCCGACGGGTGATGGTCTCGACCGTCAGCTTCGGTTTCCTCATGCGGGTCCTGATGCTCGCGTTGCCGCTGCTGGCGTTCGACCGCTTCGGCGGCGATGCGAAGGTCGGTGGGCTGCTGCTCTCGGGCTTCGGTGCCGGTGCCATCGCCGGGGCGGCGGTCAGCTACCTGATCGGCAGCCGGTTGTCCCCGATGCTGGTCTTCGGCCTGGCCGCCTTCCAACTCGTCCTTCCCTGGTGGGTGCTGCTGTTCGACGTGCCGGTGCCGGTCCTGGTCGGCGCGCTCGCGGTGTCCGGTGCGGCGCTGCCGTTGTCCAACGCGCCGTTCTTCAGCATCCTGGCCACCCGGTTCGCGGCCGACATCCGGGCGAAGGTGATCCAGGCGGTCATGACCATCAGCAACATCGCCGGCCCGTTGGGCTTCATGGCCGGCGGAATGGCGATCGGCCGCTTCGGGGTGACGGCGACGCTGCTCGTCCTCGCGGTCCTGTCCACCCTCGCGGCGGTCAACCTCGTGGTGGCACTGCGGCGGTTCGGACCGGCGACGCTGACCAGCGAACAGCCGATGGCGACAGCGGCCCGATAGCCCGCTTCGGGCCCGGTGACCGAGCCGGAACGATGCGATCCGGTGCGGCCACCGGGGATGTCGCGACCGCACGGTGCGCCACGTCAGCCACGACAGCACGGGTACGGTCGCCGGTTCGCGACCGTACCCGTGCGATGGTGCCGTGCCGTGCCGGACCGACACCGCCTCCTATGCCGGCGTCGACGGCGTCTCCGTCTCGATCGCCGCGACCGCCAGCAGCCGACCGGTGGTGGACTCGCGGAGTTCCAGGTCGGCGATCTCGGACAGCGGGTCGGCGACGTTCTGCCATCTCCGCGCGGTGATGGTGAAGAGCGAGCCCAGGTCGGCGTTGCCGAAGAAGCCCACCTTTTGATCGATCACCCGCCGCTGGAGGAACTGCCGTTCACTGCGGCCGAGCCCGCGCCACAGTCGCAGCAGCGCCGTGTCGAAGATCGAGAAGTACGAGGCGAAGTAGACCAGTCCGGCGCCGTTGATGTCCCGCACGGCGTCCAGCGCGTACGTGAAGGACCGTTCCTCCCCGGCGACCGTGAATCCGGGCGGCCCCGGAACGCAGAAGCTGCCCGCATGACGGGCGCGGCCGACGAGCGTACGCGGTGAGAACTGGTTGGGAAGTCGCGGCAGGTCGGCGTACGCGAAATCGTGGGGGACCGTTTCGGTGAGGACCCGGTTGCTGTCCGGACGGCCACGGGCGATCCACCGGTTGAGCGTCTCCGCGTACATGCACTCCGGGTCCGGCGTCTCGTAGACCTCCGCCGGATCGAGGACCGCGGTGCCGAGGCCGGAACCGGCGGGGGCGAGCCGGTGCAACGTGAGAACCGAGCCGCCGCCGAACTGGAAGACCCTCGACGTCACGTCGAGCTCGTCGCCGAAGGTCAAACCGTGCGGGTGGACGACCTTCCCGCCGCGCACCCGGTAGTAGTAGAAGGACAGGTAGGTCGGCTGGCCCTCGGCGGTACGGGCGGCGTGCACGTTGGTGCCGCAGGCCTCGGCCACCGACTCCCACGTCCAGTCGCCGATCCGCCCGAAGATCAGCGAGCCACCGCTGCACATCCCCGGCGCGACGACCACCTTCCGGGAAGGGGCTGTGTTCTCCGGCATCATCCCACCGCTCCAGTCGTGAGCAATTGCGGTGCCCCGCGGTTGCGCCGCCGGCGTACCGCGAGGTAGCCGACCCGGCGCCCCGCCAGGCCGTACGCCTTCGAGAAGGTGCGCAGGACCACCAGGTTCGGGTACTCGTCGCACAGGGCGGGGCCGCCGGTTCCGACGGGCTCGTCGACGTACTCGAAGTACGCCTCGTCGAGGGCGACCAGGCAGGTCGGCGGGGTGCGGTCGAGGAAGGCGCGTAGTTCGTCCGGGCCGACCAGCGTGCCGGTGGGGTTGTGGGGATGACCAGTGACGACCAGCCGGGTGGTGGCGGTGAGGCGGTCGGGCTCCACCCCGTGCCGGTGTGCGGGCGCCAGGATCAGGTCGGCACAGGCCGGGTCGGGATAGCGGTTGACGATCCGGCCGCTCGCCGCGACCGTGGCGAGGATCCCGGGTGACGGATCGTGTGGTGACTCGTTGCGCGACAGGGCCCGCGTGACGGCGTGCGACGGTCCGGCGGTCGGTCCCGCGCCCTCAGGCACGACAGCGCTCCGCGACCAGATCGGCGATGTCGCCGACGGTCGCGAGTTCCAGCAGTTCGTAGTCGGAGACCTGGATGTCCAGCCGCTGGCTGAGCAGGGCCGACAACTCGACCACGGTGAGGGAGTCGAGGCCCACCTCGGCGCGATCGGCCGTGGCGACGACGTCCTCGGTCCGCATCTGCAGATCCTCGACCAGAATGGCCTTGAGTTGGTCAAACATGGCTCGCCGTCCGTTCGTCCCGCCCCGTGGACCCGGCCCGCAACGTGAGCGTCACGTCCTCGATCAGGTCCTCCTGCCCGGCCACCGCCTGCAGGCGGCCCAGTTCGAAGAAGACGTCGCGTGGATCGACTCCCTCGCGGGCGGCGACGTCCAGCACCCGGTTCCTGAATCCGGAGAACACCCCGGCGAGACCACTCACCACGCCGATCGAGTCGATGGTGGGCGGCGCGGGCATCAGTTCCCGCTCGGCGATGTCCGCCGCGTCCAGCAGCCGGTAGAAGTCGATGCCGGTGTCGTAGCCGAGTCGTTCGAGCACGGGCACGAGGACTTCCAGCTGCGTGTTGCCGGCCCCCGCGCCGAACCCCCGGGCGCACGCGTCCAGGATGGTGGCGCCCGCTTCGGCGGCGGCTATCGAGTTCGCCACCGCCATACCGAGATTGTTGTGCCCGTGGAACATCACCGGCACGTCGACGGCGGACCGGATGGCCGCGATGCGTGTGGTCACGTCCGTCGGCAGGTAGTAGCCGGAGGAGTCGAGGATGCCCACTCCGGTCGCGCCGAACCCGACGAGCTGCGCACACTCCTCGGCCAGCCGCTCGGGAGTCGCCATGTGGCTCATCAGCAGCACGCCGTGGGCGTCGACGCCCGCATCGCGCAGCAGCCCCAGGTGCCGCTCGGCCAGGTTGCCCTCGGTGCAGTGGGTGCCGATCCGGACCAGGTCGACGTCGTGCGCGACGGCCTGCCGGATGTCCTCGGTCGTGCCCCACCCCGGCAGCATGAACACACCGAGCTTGCTGGTGGACAACGCGTCCCGGACCACCGAGAGCATCGCCGCGTCGCTGAGGAGGGCGCGGCCGGCCTGGAGGGACGAGGCGCCCAGGCCGTTGCCGTGCCCCACCTCGACGACGGGTATCCCGGCCGCGTCGGCGGCCTCGGCGTACGCCCGCAGTTGCTTGCGCCCGAGCTGGTGGCGGACGGCGTGGTGCCCGTCGCGCAACGTCGGGTCGTGGATCAGGATCGGTCGTCCCGGCGGACCCGCCGCGGCCTGCTGGCTCATGATGCCACCTCCATGACCTCGGTCGGTCGGCGTTGCACCGCACAGCGTTCGGCGACCCGGATCGCTGCGGAGTTGATGATGTCGAGGTTGCCCGCATAGGCGGGTATCTGGTCGCCGGTGGAGGTCACCTCCACGGCGATGAATGCCCTGCTGTCGTCCTCCACGACGCAACTCGTCACGGTGTAACCGGTGGCGAAGGCACGGACGTCGGCGGCGGCCTCCGCCACGAGGGCGCGTACCGAATCGGAGGTCAGCCCCTCGCCGATCAGGGAGATGGCCACCCGGAAGGTCGCCGGAGGACGGGCGGGGCTGATGTTGAGGATGGCCTTGACGTCCCCGACGCCGGTGAACTCGCGGAGCGCGTCCTGGGTGGTCTCCACGTACTCGTCGAGGTTCAGCCTGGTCCCGCGGCCGACGCTGAGCGTGGCGGCGGTCGCGACCACCTCGACGTAGTCGATGTGGTGGGCCCGTGCGAGCGCCCGTACGATCGGCACCGACGCCTGTCCGCCGCAGCTCACCATGTTGAGGTCGCGGTGGCCGGTGACGTCCGCGCCGTTCACGGTGGGGACGACCATGCGTCCGATCCGGCTCGGCGTCAGGTCGACGAGCAGCGTGCCGAGCGGTGCCAGCGCCTCGGCGTGTTCGGCGTGCGAGCCGGCGTCGGTGGCGTCGAAGACCACGTCGAGCGGTTCGTCGAGGTCGGCGAGTGCGGGTAGGCCCCGGCTCGTGACCGGCAGGCCCAGCCGGGCGGCCCGCTTGAGCCCCGGGCTCTCGGCCGTCCGGCCGGCGACGAGGTGGAGGGCCAGCGCGGCGGACCGCTCGACCTTCACCGCCAGGTCGACGCCGATGAGCCCGGCGCCGAGCACCCCAACTGACAGCCGTCGTTCTGGTTTCATCGAGGGGATCGCCTTCCTGTCCGGGTCGTGACTACTCATGCGCCACGTGCAGAGTGACCGCACCCAGATGATCGAATTCGGCGGTGTAGGTGTCGCCTGGACGCAACGGGACCGCGGCGTGCAGGGCACCGGTCATGATCAGTTGCCCGGCCTCCAGCGTGACGCCGTTCTCGCCAAGCAGGTTCGCCAGCAACGCCACCACCGCCACCGGGTCGCCCAGGGCGTCGGAACCCTGGCCGGACGCGACCAGCTCCCCGTTGCGGCGGAAGGCCATACGCACGAGCCGGTAGTCCAGGTCCGGGCGGGCCCGGATCGGGCGTCCCAGCACGGCGGCGCCGTTCGAGGCGAGGTCGGCGATCGTGTCGCCCAGCCGGATACGCCAATCGGTGATCCGGGAGTCGACCACCTCCAGACCGGCGACGACCTCTCCGATCGCCGCGCGGGCCTGCTCCACGGTGACGCCGGGACCGGCCAACGGGCTCGCCAGCCGAAAGACGATCTCGGCTTCCACCTTCGGCGAGATGAAGTCGTCACGGGCGACACGGGTACCGTCCGGACGGACGGTCGAGGCGAACACCGGGCCGTAGTCCGGGGCGTCGACCCCGAACATCTCCTGCATCGCGGCGGAGGTGAGTCCCGCCTTGTAACCGATCACCCGCTCGCCGTCGGAGACCAGCAGGTCGGTCAGCCGACGCTGGACGGCGTATCCGCCGACCGCGTCGAGCGTAGGACGGGCATCGGTGAACGGTGCGATCGGTACGCGTCTCCGCCGCGCCTGGTACAGGGCCATGGCCATCTGCTCGGTGTCGTGTTCCGCCAGGGCGGGTGATCCCTCGATTCCGCTCATCGGGTGGCCACGAAGAGGCGGCTGCCGGGCATCGGCAGTGGGGTGCTCGTCACGTCGGAGAAGCCGGCCTGCCGGAAAAGCCCGCACCACTGCTCCTCGGCCGGTAGCCGCACGCCCATCGAACTCTCGTGGAGGTAGCTGAACAGGGCACTGAAGGCACGTTCGCCCGGAGTGTTCACGTACGGCACCGCGTCGGTGACCACCAGGCAACCGCCGTCGGAGAGCTGCTCCCGGCACGTCCGCAGGACACCCGCGAAGACCTCGGGAGTCTGGGCGACGTCGTGCATGACGAAGCCGGCGTGGACGATGTCCGCGCCGGCGAGCGGACCGGGGTCGTTGACGAGTGTCTCGACGGACCGGTTGACCACCGTGAGACGATCGTCCACCTGGGCGCGGCGACCGGCGCGTTCGGCCTCCGCGCACGCCCCCGAGCTGAGGTCCAGGGCCACGGCGGTGCTGTTGGGCAGCTCGGTCAGGAGCCGGATCAGCAGCGCGCCCGCGCCGGCACCGAGATCGACGATGCGTCGGGGCTTGCGGTGGATGATCTCCGACAAGACCCCGGGATAGAAGCCGCGCGAGCCGATCCAGCGGGACGAGACCGCCACCCGTCGGCCGTCGCGCTGGTGTTGCCCGCCGGCCGCTTCCGGCTCGCGCAGGAACTGCGCGGCGTGATCGATGTACGGCCGGTTCGCGTTGAGCGACCAGGAGAGGTAGCCCGCCTCGTACCTGCGGGCCGCGAACTCGGCGCAGGGCGCGAACAGCCCGGTCCCGGCGTCGTGCTCGAGCAGACCGGCGGCGACCGTGGCGCGCAGGAAGGGCAGGATGCGCGCTTCGGCGACGTCGGCCGCGGTAGTCGCCTCGGCCAGCGTGAACGGCATCCCACGATCGAGAAGCGGGGAGAGCCCCAGATTCTCGGCGATCTCCAGAAGAGTGGCGTTCGCAGCAAGATCCGCAGCGATCCCACTGACATCAGAACTGATCACTTGTGCACCCCACGTCCCGCCGGTTCGGCGATTGTCCGGTAACGGCCCTTGCTGTTCTCGCTCCGCTTCCGTCCACACAGGAAGCCGGGTCCTGCGGGTGGGGTCGAGCCGCGGAGCTTCGGCCCGCCCCCTCGTTTCCCGAGGTGACCGGCGGGCGGGACGCGGTCAGGCAGGGGGGATCGGACACGCTGTCAGAGTGGATGCGAGCCCTGCCGAGCCGTTCATCAGCCGCTCCTTCGGTCACGGCGGCGATCCGCCTTTCCGGCACGGATCTGCAACGGTTGTCAATGTTCCACGGGAGCCCTGTCGACTGCAGAGAAGAATCGGCAGACCTGTGAGAGGCGTCGGTCGTCGTTGCTTCCGGTCGCCTGCCCGTTCGTCGGTCGGGTCGCGGGCAGGGAGTCGCCCGGCGGACCGGTCGGCCGCCGGATGGTGGGCGCGACCCGGCCGACCACCCTGGGACGAACTGCGGCCACCGGGCCGGCTGCCGACCGGGCCGGCCGGTCGGCACAGGGCGGGACGACCGGCGCGACCCGACGATAGCGAGTCGATAGTCCACTATCGGCAGCCACCGCCGGCTGACAGCACGCCGACAGTGACCAGTTAGCTCGTCGCGGAACCGTACGCCCAGGATATTCCGGACGCCACGCCACGCCACGGCGCGGCGACGAAGGAGGCGTGATGGGCGAACCGATGTGGGTCAACGTCGTGGCGACCGACCCCGTGCTGGAGGCGGGCGTGACGAGCGCGCTGCTCGGGTGTCCGGACATCGCCGTGGTGACGACGCGGGAGAGGGCCGTGGTCACGGTCCTGGTCGTCGAGCATCTGGGCCGGGAGGCGCTGGACGCGGTGCGGTCCGTGCGCGCCGGGGCGGACCGGCCGGAGGTGGTGCTCGTCGTGCCCGAGGTGGAGCCGGCCGAGGCGCTGTGGGCCATCGCGGCCGGTGCCCGCGGCCTGCTCCGGCGCCGCGAGGCGACCGCGGACCGACTCACCCGTACCGTGCTGGCCGCCGGTGAGGGGGACTGCACGGTCTCGCCGGACATGCTCGACCGGTTGCTCGCCGCGCCGACCGTTCCCGCCGGGACCCTCGCGTCGAACATCAGCGAACGCGAGCGCGCGGTGCTGCGGCTGCTCGCCGACGGACGGGAGACCGGCGAGATCGCGCAGGAGCTGTGCTACTCGACCCGCACCGTGACGAGTGTCGTGCACGACATCACGCGGCGGTTCCGGCTGCGCAACCGGGCCCACGCGGTGGCCTTCGCCCTACGGGCCGGCATGTTGTGAACGGCGAACAGGAGGGGCGCACGGCGTTCCCGACCGCACACCTGGTAGCCCCGGACGCGGCCATCCGGGCCGAGGTGCTGGCCGTCCTGCGGCGGGCCGGCGTCACGTCCGTGCCCGAGCCGCACGGATCACCGGACACCGTCGTCGTCACCGCGGTCGCGGCGGTGAGTGAGGCGCTCGTGGCATGCCCGCCGCAGCCGTGGTCCGGGCCGCGGAGGACGCTGGTGATCGCGGACCGCTTCTCGCCGACGGACGTGGCACGGGTACTACGTTCGGGGATCCTGGTGATGCTCCGGTTCACCGACGCCACACCGAGCCGACTGGCCGCCGCGTTGCAGGCTGCCCGGGACGGCGAGGTGCGGTTGCCGCACGAGGTGCTGGTAGGGGTGCTCGGTGGCGCCGGTACGCCGGACCCGGCCGGGACGTCCCGGGTGGCCGGCCGGTCACCGCTGACGCCCCGGCAGACGAGGGTGCTCGCGTTGATGGCCGAGGGCCAGGACAACGCGACGATCGCCCGGTCGCTGCTGTGTTCCAACCACACGGTGAAGAACGTCATCTACGACATGATGGGGCGACTACAGGTACGCAACCGCGCCCACGCCGTGGCCTGCGGGGTAGCGGCCGGGCTGATCTGAGTCGGTCGTCCGCGGCAGGCCACCGGTGGGGCGCGACGACCGGGTGGGGGAGGGCCGACGACGCCCGTCGCCCGGGTCGGTCCGGTCGGCCGCCGTCACCCCTCGGCCGACCGCCGGCGGTCATCGGCCGTCGCCCGCTCGCTGATGACCCGCAACAGGTCGGCCGGCTCGGTCGCATAGCTCAACCTGGATCCGTGCAACTGCACCAGTTCGGTGTCCCCGTACGCCGACCAGCCGGCCAGCGCCTCCGGTGCGATGTCCTGGTCGAGCCACCGAATCGCGGTCAACGGGCAGCGCAGCGGCGTCGGGCGGGGTATCCGGTAGGCCCGCAACGTGGCCAGTTCGGTCCGGAGTGCACGCACGCCGGTCGCGATGACCCACGGCATCGGGTTGCCGCCCATGGCCATCGTGGTCGCCAGCACGCGATCGGTCAGTTCGTCGTCGGTCGGTTCGGTGTGTGCTGCGCCGGCATATCGCCTGAGATAGTGGGGTGCGGGACAACCTGACACGAACAAGCGCAGGGGCGCCGGCGCGCCCCGCCGGTTCAACTCGACCGCGACCTGGTAGCCGAGCAGCGCGGCGCTCTCGTGGCCGAACAACGCGAACCTCTCGATCCCCCGGCGCATCAGGTCGGTCACGAGTTCCGCGGCCCGCTCCGGCAGCCCCGCCGGTGCCGGTGGGGCCGGGCCCGCCGAGGTCGTCGCCACCGCTTCGCCGCCCGGGCCGCCCATCGTCGGCGTGCGGACGACACACCACGGGCCGACGGTGTCGGGCCACCTGTCGAACTGGAGGTCGCCGTTGCCTGCGCTGGGCATGCAGATCAGCGTCGTGGTGTCGGCGTGCGGCGTATCGGTCCGTGGGTCCCACCATGAGGCCATGAGGAAGGTCGCCTTCGTTGACGGAGAGTGGCACTTCTTGCTCGATCGTCGTTCCAGGCACCTCCATGTCACTATCACCGGCAGGGCGTGTCCCGGCCGGCGGGTAAAGCAACATGATGGGGAGCCGAAAACGGCCGGCAATAGCTTCGTTCTGTCGGCGGCCGCCGGCACGATAGTCGAAGCAGGAAAGGGGTACCGAGTTGCGAGCGTCACTGATTTCCGGTTCGCGCCCGATCACCATGCCGTCGACCTCGGTGGTCGCCGTCCCCGGCGATACTCCGTGGGGCTGAAGAGTCGCTTCCCCGGTAGGTCGCGGAGGGCCACCACGGAGGTGGCCCTCCGCGACCTACCGGGTGCTACGCGCCCGGTAACGGTTCGGCCATCGCCACGGCGATTCTGCGTGATCCGGTGAACGGCTCACGGCCGTGAGCGGACAGCATATTGTCGACGATCAGCACGTCGTCCCGCTGCCAGTCGAATCGTCGCTGGGCGGCGCGGTAACAGTCGCGCAGGTGCGCCACGATCTCGTCGGGTACCGGCGCGCCGTCTCCGTAGTACGTGTTGGTGGGCAGGTCCGCCTCGTCGAACATCTCCCGCAAGCCCTCGCAGTCCTCTTCGGGCAGCGTGGTCACGTGGAAGAACGTGAGGTGATTGAACCAGACGGACTCGCCGGTCACCGGGTGCTGATGCACCGCCTGTCGGCGGGCCGTCGTGCGCAGGCCGGTGCGCCCGATCCACGTGACCTCCACACCGCTGCGCGCACAGTAGCGTTCGACCTCGGCCCGGTCGGTGGTGCCGAACGCCTGTTGCCACGGCACGCCGAAACCCTCGGTGAAATTGCGGACCACGGTCCAGCCGCGCCGGGTGAATTCCTCCCGTACGCTCGGGTCGATCGACCGTAGAACCCGACGGGTGTCGGCGAGCGGAGTGGCACCCCGCGTGTCGGGCGGGGTGATGCAGTAGAAGAACAACGTCAACGGCCAGGTCGCCTGGTACGAGTTCTCGTTGTGTAGGAAGATCTCCTCGGTCGGCGGGTAATCCGTCGACGTGTAGACCTGGCCCGCGATGGTGCTGCGCGGTGACGACCGCTCAGCGTAGGACAGCGGTGCACCGGACATCGCCCGGACAACTCCTTCGAAGCCGCTGACGTCGCCGATGTCGAAGCCGCGCAGCAGGACCGCGCCGTGGGTGCGCAGCTGCCGACGGACCGAATCCCGGACCCCGGCGAGATAGCTCGCAGCCGGCTCGCCGCCGGTGGGCGCGGTCAGCACGGCGGGCAGCGCCGACCCGTCGGCTGTCGTCGTGGGAACGGGGCGTGGGGATGTGATCTTGCTGGTGGTCAACTGTCGACTCCCTCTCGGCCGGATCCCTGACAACACACGTCGATCCACGCGGCCGGGTCGTCGGGGTCACCCGGGATGCGCTCGCAGATGACGTAGTGCTGTGGTGCCATTGCCGTCGGATACGCCTTCAGCGCCGCCATGCAGGCGGCATGGGCCTGTCCGGGTGTGCCTACGGCCCCGGTCCGTGCCAGATGAGCGGCCAGCGGTACGCCGTGCACGGCGGTGAAGACCCTGGCACCGGTGGACGCCAGCGCGTCGTCGAGCAGCCGTTGTACCTCGGCCACCTCGACCCAGCAGCCGTCCACGAACAGCCAGCCGGGGCCCCGCTCCACCGGGTTGAGCGGGATCGAGCCGCGGATCCCCCGGGCGTCGAGGTCACCGGATGCCGCCGCGATCAGCAGGTTCTCGACCGCCAGGAGCAGCGATTCGGCCTCGTCGTCGCAGATGCGGTCGGTGTCGCTGCTCCAACAGCCCAGACGCAGCTCTCCGTCGGTCCCGTAGAGATCGAACCGGATCAGCGTGGTCCCGACCGGCATCGATTGCCGCCGGACCTGCGTCGCGCACCGCGCGGCCTCCAGTTCACCCGGCGTGGGTACCGGTGCCGTGGCCCTGCCGGTCGCCGGACCCGACTCGATGACGAGGTTGTTGAACAACGGTTCGCAGTCGAACACGATGCCGCGCTCGTGTTCGACGCGGCCCGCGACGGCACGCTGCCTGTCCACGTCGTAGCGTCCGTGCCTGCTCGCGGCGACCACTGCGGTCCACGCCTGCCGGACCAGCCGGTCGAAGGTGGTGTCACCGATGGTGAGCGTGATCAACGCGAGCTGCGCGAGGCTGCCGACGTGGTGCCTGAGGTACGGCTCGAAGCGGTTGGCGGACAGGGTGGGGAGCACGAGATCCCGGGTGCCGGTCCGGTGCGAGAGCACCGCGCCGATCGCCGCCAGCACGACGCTGGCGCGGCTCGTCCTGGTGCGTGCCGTCACCGCCCGCAACGCCATGCCGGCCGCGGTGGAGGTCAGCTCGACGGCTACCGATCCGGAGTCGGTCGTGCCCCGCGGGGGCGGCTCGCTGCTGGCTGTGCGTCGCGGGACCGGGTACAGGCACTGCGGCATGCGGGACAACCGGTCGCCCCAGTAGCCCAGCACCGATTCCTCATGCCGCAGTGCCCTGGGTGTGCGTTCCAGGGCGACCAGGTCCAACGGCTGGATCGGAGGTCCGCCCGCCGGCGGTGCGGTGCGACCCCGGATCAGGTCCGCGAACTCCCGCTTGACGATCTCCATCGCCTGGTAGTCGACAGCGAGGTGGGAGCAGCCGAGCACCGCGGCCTGCACCACCGGGGCGGAGCTGGTGGACGCGTCACCCGGCAGCACCGCGAGGGCGGCCCGGACCGGCAACTCGCCGATGCGGTAGGCGCCCGCGGCACGCAGCCGCCGGGTGAGGTCCCTGGACAGGCCGGCCCGGTCGACGAGTTGCGGTTCCGCGGCCTCGATCGCGTAGACCTCCACGACAAGGTCACCGGTGGCGTGCACGATCTGCCGTGGCGTGACGCCGTCGACGTACGTCGTACGCAGTCCCTCGTGTCGTCCGATCAGGACCGCAAGTGCCTCGGCGACATCGTCGACCACGGCTGCGGCAGGAACGTCGAGTTCCCCCGCGACGGCCGCGAAGAACTGCTCCGACTCGCCGCGCAGCCACTGCAGGATGTTGTACTGGCCGATGTTGAGCGGCCCCTCGGCCGATCGCGTCCCACTGAACCGCACGGTCACCGATGGTCGTGGGAGCAGACCCACCGACCGCCCCCGGCGGAGGAGACCGCGGGTACGGGTTGCCTGGCGGGTCGGCGTCGTCCGACTGCTCGACGCGGCACTGTCGACGTGCCCTGGTGAGACCATGTGCGCCACGTTATTGAGCGGCCCGTGCCGGGCAGTAGGGAAGGACCGGCAGCGACTCACGGGTCGGATCGTGTGCGTTGTTCTGCCTGTTGTTCCCTGCGGCCGCCGGGCCCTACCGGACATCATCGTCAGGCGTCCATCAGGTGTGCGCCCCGAGGTCTGCCATGCGGGCCCGCGTTCCGGCCGGCAGGCCTGTCCGGCCGGTCGTCGACCGCCGGATGGATGACGACGCACTCGATCGTGGGAGGCCCGAATGAGCGTATCGATCCGCCAGCGGATCACCGATATCGCGGCGACGTCCAGCGACCAACCCGCGGTCGTCGGTTTCGATGAGAACTGCGTCGAGCAGGTACTGACGTGGCGGGAACTGGCCGAGCGGAGCGGCCGGCGGGCGGCCGCACTCGTGGCCGCCGCCGCCCGGCGCACCGGCCCGGAAGCGGTCGCGGTGGAGGCGAACAACACGATCCAGACGGTGGTCGACATCGTGGCCGTCCTCTCTGCGGAGCTGCCGCTGCTGCCGCTGAACCCGGCCTCGCCCGGACCCGAGCGGGACAAGCTGCTCACCTTCATCCGCCGGACGTACGGCCGGGCTCGGCTCATCGATGCCGATGCCGATGCCGATGCCGACGCGGATCGGCCGGGGTGGTCGTCGGCGTCGCCGGCCAGCCGGATCGGCTATCTGCTGCCGACCGGCGGCAGTTCCGGCCACCCGAAGATCGCGATCCGCCCCGGGCCGCTCACCTACGATCCGCACCAGGTGCCGTTGCCGTTGCGCCGCCGCGCGGGCTGGCGGTCCGGTCAGCGGCAACTGATCCTCGGCCCCCTGCACCATGCGGCCCCGTTCACCACGCTGCTGGACGGGCTCCTCGACGGCAACACCACCATTCTGCCGCCGTACTTCCTGCCGGCCTGGACGGTGGAGCTGGTCGAGCGCCACGCAGTGGAGTGGATCCAGCTCACCCCGGCGCACATGCGCACCATCCTGCTGCTTCTCCAGCCCGACCCGGCGTCCTTCGCCAGCGTCCGCACGGTGATGCACACGGCCGCATCGTGCGACTCGTTCACCAAGCAGCGGTGGATCGAGCTGGTCGGGCCCCAGCATCTGTACGAGGTGTACAGCTCGACCGAGAACATCGGCGGCACCCTGGTGCGCGGGGACGAGTGGCTACAGCGACCCGGGACGGTGGGTCGCGGGTTCTTCACGAAGATCAGCATCAGGGACGACGCCGGGAACCGGCTCGGCCCGGGACAGACCGGCAAGGTGTTCATGCGCGCCGGTCGGGTCTCCAGAGGAGACGCATACCTGGGCAGCCAACTGCTGGAGACGACAACCGACGGTTTCGCCAGCGTCGGCGACTTCGGTTGGCTCGACGAGGACGGCTATCTGTTCCTCGCCCCCCGGCGGCACGACGTGATCAACGTGGGCGGCGAGAAGGTCTATCCCAACGAGGTCGAGGCCCAGTTGTTGGAGCACCCCGCAGTGCTGGACGCCGTGGTGGTGGCAGCCGAGGAGCAGGTGCTCGGGTCCACTGTCGGCGCCTATGTCGTCCGCAGGCCGGGAGCCTCGGTCAGTAGCGGTGAGCTCATGGCGCACTGCCGGGCCGGTCTGGTCAACTACAAGGTGCCGACCCGGGTGACGTTCGTCGACCAGGTACCACGCTCGTCCGCCGGGAAACTCGAACGTTGGCGGCTGGCCGGCCAACGGGGTTGAGCTCGCGGACCGGTTCTCACCTCCCTGCCGTCGGCTCGTTGCCACCCCGCGCAGGTAGCCTGCCGGCAGCCTGACGCAACGCGCCCAGCTCTTCGATGGAACGCGAGTGCCACGGGGTGTTCTCCTGCATGGCGAATGCGTTCGCGGCCTGCACGAAGAACTGTTCCGCGGTGTCGAACTCACCCCGGCCCAGGTATACCCGACCGAGCCCGAACAGGGCGTGCGCGTGCACGTTCCGCTCGTGCGTCACCCGGCAGAGCTCGACCGCCTCACTGAAATGGATCTCGGCCGCGGTGAACTCGCTCTGCTCCAACAAGGCCGTGCCGAGGCCGTTGAGGGCGTAGGACTGGCCGACACGGTCGTCCTGCGCCCGGGCCAGATCCAGCGCCGACTGGAAGACGGCCTTGGCAGTCGAGGACTGGCCGGAGTCGGCGAAGACCTCACCGAGCCGGTACAGCGCCTGTGCCTGAAGACGCCGGTTACCGAGCTGCTCGCCCAGGGCGAGCGACTCCTTCGCCAGCGTCTCAGCCCGTTCCGGGGAACCGAGATCCAGCTGGCAGCGCGCGAGTCCACTCAGGACGTGTGCCTGTGCGCCAAGGTCGCCCACCTTTCGGAACTTCTCCAGGGCCTGCTCGTAACGCAGCACCGCCCGGGCGGGCCGCCCCTGGATCCGGTCCAGGTGAGCAAGGTTGCGCAGCGTCAGGGCCGAGCCGGCCTCGTCACCTGCCGCATCGAACAACTCCATGGCGTGCAGCAGGTTCTCGCCGTCGTCCTCGGCGTGTTGGGCGACGCCCAGCGAACCGAGCGACGCCAGCATGGCGGCTTCGCCCCGGCGGTTACCGGCCCTGCTGGTGGCCTCCAGCGCGATGGTGTGCGTCGTACGCCACTCGGCGAACAGGCCGCGTCTCTCGTACATGGTGACCGACACGATGGCCAGCTCCCAGCACAGCTCGTCCAACTCCAGTTCCGCCGCCTGCCGGATCGCCACCCCCAGCGTGATGCGCTCCTCGTCGAACCAGGCCGTCGGATCGCCGAGGAACCTGTCGAACTCGGCACGTGCGCCGGCCCACCGGGGCGCCGTCCCGTGCAGCACCGCGAAACGCCCCCCGTAGATCCGTTGATGAGCCTCCTCGGCCAGGGCGAGCAGGGCACCCATCGACCGCGTGACCGCCTCCGTGCATACCTTCTGGTCGCCATGCGTCAACCGGAGCTCGGTCGCGAACACCCGTACCAGCTCGTGGAACCGGTAGCGGGGTTGACTGGTGAGCGCGGAGAGGTGGGCCTCCAGCAGCCGGACGTCCGCCAGCTCGTCGAGCAGTGCCGCCGCCTGTCTCGTTTCGCAGTCCAGCAGGGCCGCCGCGGTCCACGCGCTGAACTCGTGTATCTCCAGGGAGCTGAGGAGCCAGAACAGGGTCTGCGCCGGTGCGGTGAGTGACTCGTACACGTCAGCGAGCAGCGACCGGACCGCGACATCGCCGTGCGAGAGCTCGTCCAGCCGAGACCGCTCGTCGCGTAGCCGGTCCACCAGCGTGCCCACCGCCCAGTGCGGGTGCGCAGCCAGTCGCACCGCGGCGATCCGCACCGCCAGGGGCAGGCCGCCGCACATCCGGGTCAGCTCCACTGCGGCGTCGGGTGCCGCAGCGACCCGCTGCTCCCCGCAGATCCGACCGAGCAGGGTCAGGCTTTCGTCGGCCGACATCATGTCGACATCGACGGCGTGGGCACCCGGGATGCCGGCGAGCCTGCGGCGGCTGGTGATCAACACCGCCGGACCGGGCACGCCCGGGAGCAGGTCGGCGATCTGCTCCTCGTTACCGACATCGTCGAGCACGATCAGCAGCCGTCGGGCCGCCAGTTGGCTGCGGAGCAGGTTGATCCGCTGCCCGAGCGCGACCGGAATCGCCGACGGGGCAACGCCGAGTCCGTGCAGGAGGTCGCTGAGCACCGCGTCGGTCGAACGTGGCTGCGCGGTGCTCCCGTACAGGCAGGCGTAGAGGCTGCCGTTGACGAACTTGCCGCGCAACAGGTGGGCGACGTGCAGGGCCAGCGAGGTCTTGCCGCAGCCCGGTGCGCCAGTGGTGACCGCGATCGGTACCTGCGTGGTGTCTTCGCTGGTCAGGGTGGCGGTCAGCGCGTCGATCAGCGCGGCATGGCCGACGAAGTCCGGCAGATCGGCGGGCAACTCCTGCGGCCGGTGCACGCTGGTGGCCGTCCCCGCGCCGCCGTCGTCCACGTCGCCGCTGATGCTGCTGTCCTGGCTGAGGATCGCGCGTTCCAGCGTGCGCAGGTACTGGCTCGGTTCGATGCCCAGTTCGCCGACGAGGTTGGTGCGGGCCGTGCGGTACGTCGCCAGCGCTTCAGCCTGTCGTCCCGAACGATAGAGGGCGAGCATCCGGAACCCCCACAGGCGTTCCCGCAGGGGATACTCCGTGGTCAACGCGACCAGTTCCTCGACCAGCTCGCGGTGACCGCCCAGGCGCAGACGGATCTCGGCGCGGTCCTCCAGCGCCATGATCCGTCGCTCCTCCAGACGGTGGGCGGCGACCTCCGCGGCCCGGCCGGGCACTCCGCCCAACGCCGGGCCGGACCAGATGCCGATCGCACGGTCCAGGTGTGCCAGCGCCTCGTCCAGCTCTCCCTTGGCCGCGGCGGACCGGCCCCGGGCGAGGGCGTCGTCGAACATGAGGTGGTCGAGCTGCTCGCGGGCCACCCGGAGGGAGTACCCGAGCGAGTTGGTGTCGATGATCTCCGGACTGCCGAGAGCCCGGCGCAGCGCGGAGATGCAGATCTGGATCTGACCACGCGCGCTGGGCGGCGGGGAAGCGTCCCATACGGCACCGATCAGCTTCTCGACGGTCACGACATGGTTGGCGGCCATCAGCAAATTGGCCAGCACTATACGCTGTCGCGGTGAGGTTATCGGCACGGGGGAACCATCGACCACGGCTTCCAATGTTCCAAGAACCCGGAACTCGATTCGTACCATGTTGGTAGCATACGGGATCTTGCGAACGACGGACGTCAATCCCATTTTGCTTGGCCGTCGTTCGGGTGGCAAGAGTGGGGGCGCCGGCTTGCCTGTCGGGCCATAGCCTCAGTTCGTCAGGTAATAGCGTGTCGACACATAAATACCATTATTGCCACGGCATGCGGGCGAAATCTCGCGATAATACATCGAATGCTTTCCTGTCGATCGATGTCGTGAGATTCCGGCATGATCGTTTTGTCCGCCGAGGTGCGGGTCGGGTGTCCTGCGTCGCGGGTGAGCGGGCTCCTCCCGGGCGGACCGGCCTGCTGTTCATCGCCGACGCGCGGCACACCCGCACCGCCCACGCCGAGCAGGTCGCGACCCGTGAAGACCTGCCACCAGGCCCGCACCGGCACCGGCACCGGACCCGCCGTCCTGGCCACCCTGCGCCACACCTCGACCGGCTACCACCACACCAACGGTGGCGGTCAACATCGCCCGCCCCATCCGACGCGCCAACCGCCGCCCACACCACCTCATTGCCGCCGTGAACAGCGCCTGTCCGACAACGCGGTGACCCTGGTCCAGGCGCAGCCGGCGACGGTGGTGACCGACCGACCGGCGGGCACGCCGCCGCCGGCGCCCGGGAGAAACCGGGCGTCAGGCGCACCCGCCGCGCATTCCCGTACGCGCTCACAGGCGTGCCGTTCGGGCCGCGGAGCAGTTCTCCTTCGGCCCCGGCGTTCCACCGGGTCGGCCGCTCACCTGCGCGTGATGCGGCTGTTCTGGTCGGAGACGGGATAGTCGGGCAGCGCCGAGGCCAGGGTCGCGACGGTCGGCCAGTCGAACAGGGCTCGTTCCGGCAGTTGCCGGCTCAGAGCGACGCACAACCTGGCCACGGCCTGCGTCGCCAGCACCGAGTGACCTCCGAGGTCGAAGAAGTTGTCGTGCCGTCCGACCTCGTCGAGGTTCAGTACCTCGGTCCACACCTCGGCGATGGTCCGCTCCGTAGCGGTGCTCGGCACGTCCTCCTCGACGAGCGATGACTGTGCGTGGCTGATTTCGTTCATCGTGCACAACCCCCTGGGTCGACGACAATGTGACGTCGAATAGCGATCGGCCGCCGACTCGCCACCCGTCGGCGTGAATTGTGGTCATATTCGAGAGCAGTCGGCAAGAGGGAGCGGGAAGAAGTAACGGCGGTCGGCCCCTTCCGGAATTTCTGCCGATCCGTCTCTGCAACCACTCGGGCTTCCGTGACACATTGGCGACTGTTGTCGATCCGTGCGACGGCTCGGACTGCCGCCGTTAATGAAGGAGCGGTTGATGGTTGGCTTGGCAGAGCTCACATCCACCCTGCGGGGGCATTCGGCCGTGCGTCACGCTCAGGTGACGGCGATACGCCACGCCGATCGGGACGTCACGATCGGCGTGGTCGAGTTCTCCCAGTACGTGAGTGGGCCGGAGCTTCGGAGCTACGTGTGGGACCGGCTCGGTGCGGACTGCGGATTGGACGGCGTGTTACTCGTCGACGCCATGCCGCTCACCGGTGACGCGCTCGACATCGAGTACGTCCGGTCCGCCGTCATCGCCGGCACGTGCACCCTGTTCGAAGGGCCGGTCGATCATGTCGAGGAGCGACTCCTGTCGATCTGGGGCAGCGCCATGAACCTGAGGTGGGTCGGCGTGCACGACGACTTCCTGGACCTCGGCGGCGACTCGATGGTGGCGGTCGAGATCCTCTCGAAAATCGAGGACGAGTTCGGCGAAGCGCTCGACGTCTACGACTTCATGGGCACCTACAGCATCCGTGGCGTCGCCGGCCTGCTGCGTGGCCCACGGGCACTGCAACAGACAGTGAACGGGTGAGGCGTTCGGCTACGGCTCAGAAGGTTAGGGGTTCGAGTCCCTTTGGGCGCACCAACTTGACCAGGGGAGACAGCCGGATGACTATCCCTGGGGTTTGGTGAGTCACGTCTGTGGCACACGTTTCGGGACTCCGGCGGTGCGAGGTCGTGACCGACGCCGCGCCCGTCTGCGTCACGGTGTTGGACGACCTGGTCCCGTCGGTGTGGCACCACGTCGAGCGGCACGCGAACAATCCGATCGAGGCTGACCACAGCCAGCTCAAGCACCGGCTCAGACCGATGCGCAGACTACGTTCCGACCGCACCGCCCGGACGATCATCGCCGGCCATGCCTTCGTGTAGAACCTCCGACGCGGGCACTACGAACTCGCCACTGACGTCTGGCCCTCGCTGCGGGTGGCCACCGCGTTCACCGAACTCGCACGAGCGATCTGACCAATACCGATGACTGACCAATACCGCTGACGCGGCTCGGCGTGCCCGCCGATCCGCCAACGCAACAGCGCCCGTTCGAGGACCCTGTCCAGGTTGTCTGCGGCGACGCCGTCGCCGGTGTCAGCGAACGCGATGGTGAGCCGGACGCGGACCAGCCAGGGGGTCCAGACCACCGCCCAGTCCTCACGGTTGCGCTGCGGGAAGGCGCGGAACGCCCGCTCCTGCGCGAGCCAACCGTCGGACGTGCCATCGGCCGACCACCATGAGGTGCCCCCTCATGATCACCGGCACGGTACGGCACCGACCAGCGGCACGGTCACGCGACCGTCCGTCCAACGCCGACTCCGGGACCGGCTTGGTCAACTGCGGCAACAGCCCGCCCTCACCGGTCAGCTTCAACCCGTCACCACGAGCCCGATCGACCAGCATCGCGACCGGTCCCGCCGCTCTCGCCGCCGACGCCCTGAGCGGACCGTCCGGACGGCCGCTAGACTGCCCGTCGCGATAGGATGACCGTCTGTCAGCCGTGGCCGTGCTGCGCCCTGCTCGGCGAAGGGAAGTGGTGGCCCCAGGTGAGCACGCTGCCGGGACTCGCGGCGGACACCGCCTCCACCGCCTTGGCGATAATGGCCCCGGACGGCCGCTTTCTCTGGTGCAACCCGGCCGGTCACCGGTTGGGTGTCGGGCTGGCAGAGTTGCCGCTGGGGCAGATCGGGCCCGACGGGCCCGCGGTGGACCACCCGGTGCGAGGTGCCGACGGGGCCACCAGGTGGTTACGGGTGCGATGTCACGGCATGGAGCACGAGGGGCAACCGCTGCGCCTGTACGAGCTGCGTGACGTCAGCGCCGAGCGGCAGGAACGCGACCGTGGGCGCAACTACCGGTGGCGGCTGGCCCACCTCGAGCAACTCGCCAAGGTGGGCACCTGGGAGTGGAACGTACTGACCGGTGAGGTCGTCTGGAGCGACGTGCTGCTGCAGATGTTCGGTCTGGCTGCTGATGCGCACCTCGACTACGACTCCTACCGGCAGATGTTGTACCCGGACGACGTCGCGGTGATCGAAGGGACGTTGGAGAAGGCCCTGCGCGACGGCGGCTCGTTCTCCTACACGCATCGGATGTACCTCGCCGACGGCGTGACACTGCGCGTCTTCGAGTGCTACGGCGAGGTCTTCCCCGATGCCGCTGGGGCGCCGGCGCGCGTCCTGGGCACCGCCCACGACATCACCGCGATGCGGCGGGTGCAGGACGAGCTGACCAAGCTGGCCGAACGCGACCCGCTGACCGATCTGCCGAACCGCCGTGCCCTGCTGTCCCGCCTCGACGACCTGATCGCCGAGCTGCGGGAACGGTCCGCGGCGTTGCTGCTGATCGACATCGACAACTTCAAGGACATCAACGACGTGCACGGGCACGCGGTCGGCGACGACGTGCTGCGCGTCCTGGCGCGGCGGCTGCTGCATGAGCTGCCCGACGGCACGGTGCTGGGCCGGCTGGGCGGCGACGAGTTCGCGGTCGTCCTGCCGGGGGCGTACGCCGAGGACGCCCTCGCCGTCGCCGAGCGGCTCTGCGACGCCAGTGTCCGCACGCCCGTGCCGTTGGCCGGCACCGGACTGCGGGTGACCCTGAGCATCGGTGCCGCCTCGCTGGAACCGGGCGACACCCGCGACGCCGTGCTCGCCCACGCCGACCTCGCCCTGTACGAGGCGAAGAACGCCGGCCGCAACCGGGCCAGGCTCTACCTGCCGGAGCAGTACCGGCACGCCGTGCAGCGCGTCAACGTGGTGACCCGGGTCCGCAAGGCCCTCGACGAGAACCGGATGCGGTTGGACGCCCAGCCGATCATCGACCTGTCGACCGGGGAAGTGGTCAGCCGCGAGCTGCTCATCCGGCTGCGGGACGGCGGCGAGCCCAGCCTGTCACCGGCGGAGTTCCTGCCGACGGTGGAACGTGACGACCTCATCGGTGAGCTCGACCGGTGGGTGGTGTCCACCGCCACGGAGGCGCTGGCCCACCCCAAGGCCATGACGGCGGGAATGTGCTTCGACGTCAACATCTCGGCTCGTTCCCTGGAATCGCCGGGCTTCGGTGACTGGGTGGTGCGCACCCTGCGCGCGGCCGGTATCGACGCGAGCCGGCTCGGCCTGGAGATCACCGAGACCGCGGCGATCACCAATGTCGCCGCGGTGCGGCACCTCGCCAGCACCCTGCGCGACGCCGGTTGCCGGCTGAGCCTGGACGACTTCGGCGCCGGGTTCGGCTCGTTCGCCTATCTCAAGCACCTGCCCTTCAGCACGGTCAAGATCGCGGGCGACTTCGTCCGCCAGGCGGATCACGGCGGCGCCGATCCCGTGCTCATCGACGCGGTCGTCCGCGCCGCGCACGGCCTGGGCATGCGAACCGTCGCCGAGTCGGTGGAGCGCGCCGCGCTGGTGCCGGCGCTGCGGATGCTGGGCGTGGACGCCGGCCAGGGCTACCACCTGGGCCGACCGGCCCCATTGGACGAACTACTCGGTCGAACGTTCGACTCGCGGCAGGGCGGCGGGGCGGCCGGGACAGTCGTGGGGCATCCTGAACCCTGATCAACCGTCCCGGTTTGGAGACTCAGGTGAACGCACCCCGGACAAGGCCGTTCCCCACCGGCGCCGAACTCGTCACGAGCGATCTCGACGCTGCCCGTAGCTTCTACCAGGACCTGTTGGGCTGGACGTACCAGGCCACCGCCGACGGCTGCACCGCGTCCGCCGACGGGGTTCCCGCCGCCGATCTGCGGTTCGGTCCTGCCCCGGCCCGCTGGTGGACTGTCTTCGGCGCCGCTGACGAGGCCACCGTCCGGGCCGCCGCCGGCGCGGCCGGCGCCCGGCTGACCGGCGACGAGGTGTACGACCCGCTGGGCGGGAGTTTCCGGCTGCGCACCGTACCGGCCCCGGTGGTCCCGGGCCTCGGTCGGCCCTGCTGGTACGAGTACATGACGACCGACCCGGCCGGAGCGGACCGGTTCCACACCGCCGCCCTGGGCCTGCGGTCCAGCGTGCCACCCGGCGCCCCCGACGACTCGTACGCCCTGCTCGTCGGCGACGTCGCGCCGGTCGCCGGCCGGCTCGCCACGCCTCCGCCGCTGGATACCCTGCTGCCCGCCGGCTGGATGGTCTATCTGGCCGTGACGGACCCGGACGACGTCGCCGAGCGGGCCCAGCGGGGCGGTGGCCGACTGCTGGTGCCGCCGCGCGACGTGGTGACCGGTCGGGTCTGCGCGCTCGCCGACCCGGCGGGAGCCGTCTTCACCGTCATTCGACCGGCCCGCACCGGTAGCTGACTGCCAGGCGTCTCTCCCACAGGTCGTCGTCACCCTGGCGTCCCGAGACCGACACCGAGGCACGGCGGGACCCGGCCTGCCACGCGTTCAGGGATCCCCTCGGAGGATGTGCCGCGATCGCGGGAGCGGGGGTCTGGTCAACGACGGGCCGCCCGCCGCCGCAGCCCTGTACCTGCCGAGAATGGGTTTTCGGCATCCACAGGTCCAGCCGTGCTGCCCACGCGCGTGCCCTCGGCGACGCTCTGCCCGTGACGGACAACGGTCAACTCTGCAACGGTATCCATCAATCAACTGTCCGGCAGGAAGATGTCCGGTGGGCGCGACCGTGCGGCTCCTGGCAGGTGAACCGGCCTCGACCGGGGAAGCCTGTCTGCCGCTGGCGCTAGTCGTCACTTCTGCGTACTACCCCGGACCTGCATCGATATGCGAGGTTTTATACGTGCTTTCACCAGCGGAGACGGTCCACGGAGCACGCGGTCGGGCAGAGCTGCTACTCATCCAGGCGTCCGGCGCGCTCCGTGCCGTGCAGCTCTCCGTGGGCCTGCCGGTGTTGCTCTTCGGCGGACTCGACGACTTCCGCTCCACCACCGCGATCGTCGGCAGCCACCTGTCGGCGGTCGCCTGGTCGGCGGTGCTGTTCACCGTGATGCTGCGCCGGCGACGGGTCTCGCTGGCCTGGGTGCTGGTCGATCTGGCCCTCGCGGCGATGTGGTTGATCACCGTCCCACAGATGTGTGTCACCTCCTGCGCCAGCGGCTGGCAACTGTGGACCGTGCCGTCCGCCATCGGATCGATCATCCTGGCCATGGTCTTCATCCAGATCGGCATCGCGGCCGTCGGCACGCTCGTCGTGGTCGGGGCGTACGTGCTGGGTATCTGGGAGCACGTGAGCCGGTCCGGGATGCCGGCGCCGGACGCCCTCGGCTCGGTGGCGGTGAATGTGTTCTTCATGCTGGGCTTCGCGTTGCTGGCCTGGCTGTGCGCCTGGATGCTCCGTTCCTCCGCCCGGCAGGTCGACCTGGCCACCGCCGAGGCGATCGAGGCACGCGCCCGCGAGGCCACCGCCCGCGCCCGTTACGACGAGCGGACCCGGCAGTACGACGTGTTGCACCACACCGTGCTCAGCACGCTGAGCAAGATCGCGCGGGGCGGGTTGGACCACCGGGACGAGGCCGTCCGCGCGCTGTGTGCCCGGGACGCCGAGTTCCTGCGCGGTCTGATGAGCGGGGCCGCCGAGACCGGGCCGAGTGACTTCGTGGGGGCGCTGGCCGGGGTGGTCCGCGACAAGCAGGCCCTCGGCCTCCGGGTCAACTCGCAGTTCCACGCCCTGCCGGCCACGTTGCCCCCGGCAGCGGCGTCGATGCTGCTCGGGGCGACCCGGGAGGCGCTCACCAACGTGGCCAAGCATGCCAACGTCGACGAGGCGTGGCTGACCGCGGTGGGCGAGGGCGACGGGGTGCGGATCGTGGTGGTGGACCGGGGGGTCGGTTTCGAGCAGGAAGCGGTGCCCACCGGCCGGGGGCTGATACGCGAACTGCGCCACAGCGTGATCGAGACAGGTGGCACCGTGGACGTCACATCCAGTCCGGGCCACGGCACGGTGGTGGAGGTAACGTGGAGCAACTGATCGAGGTCGCCGCGATAGACAACGACCAGATGCTGTTGGAGGGTATGGCGACCTGGCTCGCCTCGGTGCCGGACATCCGGCTGACGGCCACCGCGCGGTCGGTCGCCGATTTCCTCAGCCAGACGGTCACCGCCCGGATCGTGCTGCTCGACCTCAACCTCGAGGATTTCACCGACCCGGTGGAGAACGTCGCGACCCTGGTCGACACCGGGTTCACCGTCATCGTGATCACGGTGGTGCCGGACCTGTCGTACATCCTGGCGACGACCGAGGCCGGCGCGGTGGCGTACGTCTCGAAGACCGCGAACCTCACCGTGCTGGCCGACGTCATCCGAGCGGTGGCACGCGGCGATTCCCCGCTGACCATCGAGCACGCCTTCTGGCTGGGCCGCGACAACCGCCCGGACCGGCCGGAGCTGACGCCGCGTGAGCACGAGGTGCTGGTGGCGTACGGCCGGGGGATGACCGTGGACGCGGTGGGCCGGCAGTTGGGCATCGCCGCCGGCACGGTCCGCACCCACCTGGAGCGGGCAAAGCAGAAGTACGCCGACGTCGGGCGGCCGATCCGACACCGGGGCCAGTACGGCGAACGGATCCGGGAGGACGCCCTCGGCCGGGAACGGCTACGCGGGCCGGGCAACCACCCACCCGTCGGCGGGTAGCGCAGGCGTGCTACGGGAATGGATGGGGCACCGGCCGTGGCCCGTCGTCGGCCCGCCCCTGCGCGCGGAGTCGCTCGTGCAGCCGGGGCATCGTCAGGGCACGCTGGCGCAGCCAGCCGAAGTCGATCGGCACCAGGCCGGGCACGATCGTCGCCACCGTCCGCAGCCCCATCGTGAGCTGCTCCGGTGTGGTCTGGTCGACGACGATGACGCGGTGGCCCTTGGCGTGCAGTTCGTCCAGCACACCCTGTAGGTCCTGGCGGAGGTCCTCGGTGGGCGGCGGCGCACCGTAGAGTTCGGTCATCGACTCCAGCGGCCGGTCGGCGAGATACTCCTCAACGTGCGCTCTCATCTGCGGAAGGCCGAACAGGTCGGCATGGTCGTGCACCGTCTGGACCCGTGAGTAGTCGTCGGCCATCGCCCGCAGCTCGTCCCACCGCTGCCGGGTCCTCCCGGCCTTGAGCGGAATGTAGGACAGGGTCTCGGAGAGCGCGGCGGCGACCGCCTGTTCCGGGGCCAGGTGCGCCCCGGCCGCGAAGGCCAGCAGACCGGGCCCGCCGTCGTGGCGCACCGCCAGCGTGGTCACCACCGGCACGGACAGGTCGGTACGGCTGTCGAAGGCCAGGACCTCGTAGCCGGCGAGGGTGCCCCGGTCCACCATCATCCGGATCGCCGCGTCGGCACACGAGTCGAGGTCGATGCGGCGCGGCCGGTCCCGGCTGTACCAACCGAGGAGGAAGGCGTCCCGCTCGATGAGTTCGAGCAACCCGAACAGGAACGCCTCCTCCAGGCAGCCACCGGTGGCGCAGCCGTTGGACGAGGACAGCACGAAATTGTCGCCGGGTGCCCCGGAGCTGTAGAAGCACAGCCGCCGGGGCACCAGGATCGGTTCGCCGCTGCCGACCACGTGCCCCCACACCCAGGGGATCGGCTGGTGGGGGTCGAAGGGCTGCACCAGCGGATCGGCGTCGTAGGTTCCGTCGGGATAGCTGCCGCAACTGGTCGGGTCGAGGGCCTGGTCGGCGATGTCGGCATAGGCGGCGACCACGGGGGCGCGAGCGCGGCGCTGGTGGGTGCCCGCGTAGCGTTCGAGCCCCTCCAGGTAGGCCAGCCGCAGGCTGTCGGCGAAGCCGTTGGCGTGCCCGCTCCAGGCGACGTCGAGCAGACCCGCGTAGCCCCGGATGAAGACCCCGCCGGTCACCGCCGCGGTGGTGGGCAGGGTCGGATTCAACAGGGCCCCGGCACCGATCACGCCGCACAGCGGGTTGACCAGCGCGCCGACCGGTAACCGGTAGTCGTGCACGCCGTGCAGGCGGTAGCGGTCCGGTGCCGGCTTGGGGCGTGGTCGGGGTGCCTCGAAGACCGTCGGCTCGTCCGGTACGACAGTCCCGCAGCTCGGGCACCTCGGCTCGGGCATGATCGGCACGGTCAGGGCACGCAGACTGCCCAGATCCACCGAGGTCATCCGGCTCAACGCCGCGCTGTCCGGGTCGAGAAGGACGCCGACCGTCGGCGGTGCCTGCGCCACGACGCGGAACGCCGACCACACCGCGTCGACGACCCACTCCGGCAGCTCGGGCCAGCCGCTCACCGCGGTCAGCCCGCCGCCGACCTCCAGCGCGTCGCGCTCGGTGCGTCCCCGTAGCCGCTGCCACCGGACGGCGAAGCAGTGTCCGCACGGCTCGCTCCGGCCCTCGGCCGCGCCCCACGGCCCGAGGAACACGGCGCGGGCGGAGAGGTGCACGTTGGCGCGGCGTCGGGCCGGGTCGGCGGTCCCCATCACGTCGGCCGCGCCGAGCGTCACCACGACCGGCGGTCGCCCACCGGCCGGCGGGGCCGCCGACCAGCGGGCGTCGAGGTCCCGCTGGAGCTGGCCGGCGGCGGCACCCATGGGGACACCCGCGCCGGCTGCCGCTGACCGGGTCATTCGTCGTTGCTCCACGTGAACAACCGCAGACCGATCGCGGTGAAGACCGTGGCGAATCCGACCAGCACCAGGCACGCGCGCCAGTAGTCACCCACCTCACCCGCGCCGGCCAGGGCGTAGACCAGGCCGTCGAGGATGTAGCGCAGGGGCATCGCGTACGAGACGCTGCGCAACCAGTCCGGCATGAGCTCCACCGGAATGAAGGCGCCGGACAGGAACGCCATCGGGATCACCACGCAGTTGCCGATGGCGCTCACCGCCTCGGGGGTCTTCGAGATCGCCCCGATGATCAGCCCGACCCCCAGGAAGGTGGCGATGCCCAGCAGCATGACCGGCAGGGCGAGCGGCCAGCGCGGGGCGACGTTCATGCCGAACAGGGGAATCGTCGCCACCCCGATGAAGAGCAGGCACTGGGCCACGCCGATGCAGACGGCCACCGCGAGGCGGGCGAGCACCACCTCGGAGATCCGGGCCGGCGTGAGCCGGATCAGGCGCAGCAGGTCGTCCCGGCGCCACTGCATCAGCGTGAAGGCGACCCCGAACGCGGCGGCGTTGGCCAGCCCCCAGGCCAGCACCCCGGGAGCGATGAAGTCGATGTATCCGTTTCCGGTCTCCACCACCTCCTGCCCTTTGAAGATCAGGCCGAAGATGACCAGGAAGACCAGCGGAAAGGCGAAGGTGAAGAAGATCGTGACCGCGTCGCGGGTGTTCGCCTTGTAGGAGGCCCGGGTCAGGGCGGTGAAGACGGTCATGACTGCGCTCCGATCAGTTCCAGGTAGACGTCTTCCAAGGTGGCCGCTCTGGTCTGCACCCCGTCCAGGTCGGTGCTGGCGCCGAGGGCCGCCAGGACCCTGGTCAGGTGCTGGGTGTGCAGCGTCAGCGTGCCGTTGTCGACGGTCACCGAGTCGACCCCGTCGAGGCTGCTGGCCTGCTCCGGAGCGATCTGACCGACCGGGAGCAACACCTGGGTGCCGACCGCGGCGCGGCTGATGAGTTCACGGGGCGTGTCCAGCGCCACGACCCGGCCCCGGTGGAGAATGGCCACCCGGTCACAGAGGGCCTCGGCCTCCTCGAGGTGGTGGGTGGTGTAGACGATGGTCTTGCCGGCGCCCTTCAGCTGGCGCAGCACGGCCCAGAGGTCCCGCCGGGCCTGTGGGTCCAGTGCTCCGGTCGGCTCGTCCAGGAAGATCACCTCGGGTTGGTGCACCAGCGCCGTGGCGATGGCCAGCCGCTGCCGCTGACCGCCGGAGACCTTCGTCACCCGGGCGTCGGCGGAGTCGGTCAGCCCGACCTGCGCCAACGCCCGGTGTGCGGCCTGCCGGTCGAGCCCGTAGAACGCGGCCACCGTCTCCAGGTGCTCGCTGGCGGTCAGGTGCGGAAAGAACGCCGACTTCTGGGTCTGCACCCCGATGAGCGGCAGCAGCGCCCGGTTACGGGGATGCGGGTGGTGGCCGAGCACGGTCACGGTCCCCGTGTCGGGGGTCCGCAGTCCTTCGATGATCTCGATGAGGGTGGTCTTGCCCGCGCCGTTGGGCCCGAGCAGTCCGATGAACTCGCCACGCGGCACCGTCAGGGTCACCCCGTCCACGGCCCGCACCGCCCCGTACGACTTGCTCAGCCGATCGACCTCAATAGCTGGTTCTGCGTTGTCCTGCATCGCCTCGCCTCTCATGTGGTTGGTTGATGTGGTGGGGTCCGGAGCTGACGGCGGGGGCGGCCGGCGAGCCACAGGGTGATCGTCAGCACGACCAGGGCAGCCGAGGCGGCATACGCGACACGACCCCACGAGGGTTCGAGCAGCCGGCCACCGGCGTAGGCGACACCCACCCCGGTCGCCGCCGTGGCCACGTGCCATCCCACGCCGTAGAGCCCGAGCGCGAGCCGGGCCCGCCAGGGATACGGTGCGCCGTGCCGCAACACCCACCGGCGCGGTCGTGACCAGAGGTACCGGCGGCTCTCCGCAGCGAGCGCCACCATGCCGAGCAGGTGGCTGAGCATCTTGTAGCCGTCCAGCGGCGCCATCGGTACGTAGTTGGCCAGGCTCTGCACCGTGCCCACCAGGACCACGGCGGCGGTGAACCGGTGCACCGCCGAGCCGGGCGTGACGAGCAACCAGGCGAGCAGGAACGGCGCGACGACGAGGCTGTTCAGCACCCCGCCCACCGCCGCGATGACGACCTGCCGGACGCGTGAGGACAGGAACTGGTACTCGTCCACCCGGCAGCTCAGCGCCACCAGGTTGATCCGGACGCCGGCGCAGCCGAAGTGGACGGCCGCCACGCCGTGCGCCAACTCGTGCAGCATCGCGCTGAGGTAGCTGATCACGACGATCCCCGCGAGCCAGCGCCAGTCGCCGAACACCGGACGGGCGTCCTGCCACAGCGTCGGGAACTGCGCCGCGACGCAGGCGTACATCGCTGCGAGGCCGAGTCCGACGGCGACACCGGCCGGAAGCGAGAAAGCCCAGCCGAAGGCGGCGGCCAGCCGCCGCATCCCGCCCCCGAAGCCGCCCGCCGGCGAGCCTGCGGGGAGGGCCGCCGGCCCGGTGGCCGGTGCGGCCGGCGCCGGCACCGTGCCCGCCGGGGAGGCCGTCTCCAGCAGGTCGCGTTGGCGCAGCAGCCAGAGCAACTGCGACCACTGCGCCGCCCCCAGCCGGCGGCCGAACCGCGCCGCGTACGCCGTGCCCAGCTCGGTCAGCGACCGACTCCCGTCGAGCCCTCGGATCAGGAAGCACTCCTTCGCCGTCACCTCGAACGTCCTGCCGCCGGGTGCCTTCAACAGGTGCATCCGGTCCGGGCCACGGCCCAGTTCCCGGGAGATCAGCAGGTCGGGCCGGACCCGGGGCCGGTCGCCGAAGACGGTCGACAGGTACGACGCGACATCGGTGGTCGTGCTGTCGGTCACCGGGCTGCCAACGTCTCGCGCAGCGCCCGAGCCACCAGGTACGCCAGGTACGCCTCGTCACGCAGGGTGATGTACAGCCGGTTGTTGGTCATGTGCAGGTACGGCGAGAGCAGTCGTACCGAAGCCTCGTGCGCGTCGGTGACCGTGACCGGCACGGCGCCCTCCGGGTACGCGAACGTCAGCGCGGCCGACTCGGCCAGGGCCGACACCCTGCCGCGCAACTCCTCGGCGTGCTCGGCCCAGCCACGCAGGAAGACCGGCAACCGATGCTGCTCGCCGTGGTCGAGCGCGTGCAGGATCGGCCGGAACCGGCGATCCAGGTCACCGGACATCCGCTCGTACATCCGCTCGTAGTCGATGTTGTCGACGAAGCCGGCCCCGCCGAACGCCCGGTGCCAGAACTGGTGGTACGAGTCGAAGAACGCCACCAGGGCGTCGCGGTCGGGCAGGAACGTGCCCGCCATCACCAGCATGAGCTGGGCCGCGATGCCCAGGGTCACCGGCCGCAGGTGAAGGTTCATGGTCCGCACCATCGCGATGACCAGGTCGCTGGAGTAGCGGAAGTGCCACTCGGCGAGGGCGACCCCCCGCGCACCGCCGTACTTGCCGTACTCCGGCTCGTAGGGTCGATAGCTGAAGGAGTTGTTCGGCTGCATCTTCGCCCGGCCGTCCGGGCCGGTCAGCCCGTCCGGCGTGCCCTGCGGGTACTCCAACTGGAACAGCCGCTCGTGCAGTTCGCCACGGAAACCGGCATCCATTTCGTACAGCGCCGGCCGGTCGGCCAGGAAACGCCCGATCGCCGCCTCGGCGGTGGCCCGTACGGTGGGCTCGTCGGCGGGCGTGCGCGGCTTGAGCCGCAGTCGGACGTGCGGGCCCTCCATCCAGTAGTTCATGAAGAAGTAGGAGTCCAGCAGGCCCTGGGCGGTCAGTTCGTCGACCAGCGGTCGGATGCACTCGACCACCATCGGTCTGGCGTTGGCGCCGTAGAAGATGTGGATACCTAGCCACTGACCCGGTTCGGCGGTGGCGGACTGCTCAGTCATGGACAGCTCCGAGCGTCGGGGTGGGGGGGAATGTCTCGATGACGAACTCGGTGACGTGCCGACCGTGGTCCGAGCCCGCCGTCAGCCCGTCGCCGGACGGCAACATCTCGCGGAACACCACCCGGTGGTCACCGTCGGTCACCAGCGCCTCCAGTGCGAGCAGCGACAGGTAGCTGTCGCAGTCGACGTACTGCGGCTTGGGTCGGCCCGCCACCCGGCCGCCGGCACCGGCGTGCACCGTCGCGAACAGCCGCGCGGGCAGCCCGTGCGCCCGCCGCCACCGCTGCCAGCCGAGGAACCAGGCGGCATCGGTGTCGCCCTCGGTGCGACGCGGAAGAGCCACGCCCGTCATCGACCAGCTCCGCCTGCTGACCACGACGTCACCGACCCGCACCCGTGGGCGTCGGGTGACCCCGTCGGCGTCCGGCGACTCGGGCACGCCGCGCCACACGTCGACCACGGCCATCGAGGTCGGTGACAGCAGCAGCAGCGCGCGGTGCAGCTGTGGCAGCGCCATCGGCACCAGGTAGCCCAGGTAGACCGGGATCACCTCGCGCCCCAGCCGGGTGGAGCGCAGCACCACCCGGTCGGTGTCGACATCGTGGTGCAGGTAGAGGTCGGCCAGCGGAAGCTGGTTCTCCTCCGGCACCAGGCTCGTCTCACCGGGGCAGACGATGACGTATTCGGTGAGCCGCGCGTGCAGGTTCAGGTTGGTGGTAGCCGGGCCACCGGTCACCTCCGCGAACACCGCACCCGGCGGTGACACCTCGGTGGCCTGGCCACGCAGCTGCCCGGACAGCGGCGGCATGGTGTCGTCGAAGCAGTGCGTGAATCGGCTGAACGGAAACGACAACCCGCCCAACGACTGGTTGACGACCACCAGCGGCCCGTCCGGGCTCTGCGCCACCTGGACGAGGTGGCTCTGCGGCCGGAATCCGCCGAGCAGGTCCCCCAGCCGGTCCCCGATCCCGTGCAGTGCCTCGACGTCGAGCCGGATCTCTGCCGCATCGGGTGCCGCGTGCACGGCCGCCCGCAGGTTCGCGGTGAGGTCCTGCCGGAGGCCGTCAAGTTCGGACAGCTCCGGCCGGCCGAGCCAGTTCTCCTCCGGCTGGTAGGAACCGTCGTCGGCGTACGGTCGCCGGTCGGCGGTGGTGGCCAGGTACTGGTCGTACAGGTCCTCGTGGAAGTCCTCGACCAGGCGCAGCAGATCGTCGCAGCGCCCACCGACGCCGTAGCGGGCCAGGAAGAAGCCGTGGAACGTGATCCGGTGCGGCAGGGTCAGGTCGAAGGCGGGGAGGATCGCCTCCACGGCGGCGAGGTCGTGCCCGACCAGCCGTTGCCAGGGATCCTCCGGTGCGGTCAGCCGCTGGTCGATCCGGCAGTCCTCGTAGAGCAACGCCTGCGGCAGGGACGCCGACTCGACGCCGAGGTGCACCTGGATGTCGTGGAGTGACTCCCGCAGCCGCTGGATGGCGCGGCGTCGGTCGGCGAGGTCGCCCTGCCGGAACGTCTCCACCAGGGCGATCGGCTCGGCCAGCCGCAGGGCCAGGTCGTCGGCCCAGGCCCGGTGCAGGGTGGTGAGGAAGTCGTGCAGTTGCCGAAGCGGGTCGGGGGTGTGCACGTCGACGGCGAAACCGTCGATCTGCAGGATGCCCAGCCGGAGCAGGATGGTCAGGTACTCCTCGCACCGCTGCGGGCTCGCCTGGGTCTGCTCATGGAGCCAGCCGGCGAGTTCGGCGCAGCGCCGGGTGCCGCCCTGCAGCAGGCCGGTGAGCTGGTCGAGCAGTCCGCTGCGGCGCAGGTAGAACAGCCCGTCCTGGATGGAGTCGAAGCTGACCGAGGCGCTGTCGTCACCGGGGGTGATCCACCGTCGCACGTACCGCACCCGCTCCGGGTCCTGCCGCAGGCCGGGGCTCAGCGCCACCGGTAGGTCGCCGCGCCGGTCGAGGTCAGCGCAGACGGCCTCGACGATCCTCGTCAGCGCCACCACGTTGAGTCGGGCATATCCGTGCCACGGCCCCGCCCCGGGCAGGTCCGCCTCGGTCGCGCCGGCCGTGAACTCGCCCACCCCGATCCCGGTGAACGAACTGAACGGGCTCGTCTTGCACGCGGTGCGGTAGAGGTAGGACAGGACGGAACGCTCGACCCGGCGCAGCTTCTTCGCCGCCGGCGGGGCGCCGTCGCGTCCCGCGAAGGACACCAACTGCTGGTCCAGCGCCGGTGAGGCGACCTGCATGCCCGCCCGCAGCCGGGGATCGCCGGACAGCCGCCACAGCTCCGTGCGGGACCTGGCGAGTTCCTCACCGAGCAGCACGTCGAGCTCTCGCAGCCGCTGCGCCAACTGCTGCCGCCGGGTCAGCCAGTCGCGGAGCGGGGCAACCGTGGTCGGGGCCACCTCGGCGACCGTGGCGAGCGCGGCATCATGGTCGGCCGGGAGCGACCCCTTGAAGACCTGTCGCCGCAACGCGAGCAGACGTCGGCGCGAGTCACCGTCCTCGTTGGCTCCGACGAGGTCGTGCAACAGGTCGCTGAGGGTGGTGGCCTCCGCGGCGAGGGCGGCTTCCAGATCGAGGACCTCGTCGGCCCGTTCGGCGGCCCGCGTGCACCGCAACCCCGTCACGGTGTCGTACGGCAGGCCACCGACCCGGACCGCGAAGTACCGGCCCAGTCGTCGCGCCGGCAACCCGGACCGCTGGGTGGTGGCGGGCCGCTCGGCGGTGCTGGACCGCTCGGCGGTGCTGGGAAGGATGGTCATCGTCGCCTCACCGCAACTCGTGCCGGTAGTCGCTGGGCAGTGCCCGCTCGTGGCCGGCGAGCATGATGAGCAGCGGGACCTCACCCGCCGCAGCCAGCTCAAGTTCCTCGACGTACGAGACGCCGTCGAAACCGAGTGCCACCCCGCAGCCGAGGTCGAGCGCCGCCGCAGCGGTGTAGAAGGTCTGCGCCACGGCACCGATAGTGGCGTTCACCACGTTGTAGCCCCGGGGGCCGGCCGCGTCCAACACCGCACCGACCCGGATGGCAGGTACCACCACCACCGCCGCCTGCTCCACGTTGTAGTTGGGCAGGAAGTAGTTCCGCTGGAGGAACATGCCCGGCGGCCCCGGCCGGCAGGCGCGCAGTTGGTGGCGGGCCGGGTCGTACTCGTAGCTGCCCGGAGCTGTCTGCTGCACGTGGTTGACGAAGACGTACAACTTCGTCAGCGCCCCGTCGGCCACGTCCGCGACCTCGGTGGGCAGTTGCGCGCCGTGGGTGGCCGCGAGCAGGGCCGCGAGGTCGGCGGTCCCGAGCGGGGTGCTTCCGTCGAACCGGCCGAAGCTGCTGCGGCGGCGGCGCAACGCGGCGCGGACCGGCATCGCCAGCGGGCTCGGCGGCGGCAGGGCGACCCGGTCACCACCCTCCGGCGTCGCGCTGGCCGCCGCGTCGGCGAGCGCGCCGACGGCCGGCCGGTCGGTGGCCGCCCGCGCTGTCGACCGATGGATGCGTCGGGTCGCCTCGAAGGTCAGCACGACCCGTGACTTCTCCTGGTCACGTCGCCGCACCGCGACGGCGTCATCGTCCGGGACCTCCTGCGGCGGGGGTGGCGCGTGGTGCGCCGGGGGTGGCGCCCAGGACAGCGGCACCACCGCGAACAGGCCCTCCTCGTCGGCCGGCAGCCCGAGCAGCCGCCCGAGCGCTGCCTGGTCGAACCAGAAATGGGGTTGGATCCGCCGCTGTTGACTGCCGGCCCACAGCCGCCAGGTCTGGAGCAGCGTGCCCACGTCCATCGACACGGCGTGGTAGGCGAAGCTGTTGTACTTGAATGCGTTCGCCCAGTACTTGACGCCGATGACCAGGAACTGGGTCGCATCGGTCGGCAGGCGCAGGGCCGCGCGTACCCGGCCCGTGACGTCGCCGGCGAGCAGTCGCTGCATCGCGTGCGGCCGGCAGGCGTAGTGGTACACCCCCGGGCAGAGGCCCGCCCCGGGCCCGGCGACCCAGTAGATGCTGCACGGGTAGAGGCCGCCACCGGAGGCGGTGCCCCGGTGCCAGTTGGCCCGCGCGTACCACGGGTAGCCGTGCACGTCGGTGTTGGCCTGGATGGCGAGCCGCCGGCCGACCAGCCCGTACGAGTCGCGCAGCATGGCACCCAGCACCGGCAGGTCGAACGGCTCGTCGCCGGGCTGCGCCACACCGGTGCCGGCGGCCTCGTCGCCGGGCCGCGCCGCAGCGATGCCGGCGTCCAGCGTCGCCGACGGCGGTGGTGGGGCGTCGGGCAGCGGGAACGCCAGGGCACCGGGATAGTGCTTCGTCGGCCGCGGCTTGTCCGCCCAGTTGGGTACGAAGTCGGCCGGCGGCAGCGGCACCCGGTTGCGTCGCAGGATCATCGAGGCGTACTCGTGGGCGTAGCTGTCAGTCGTGGTGTTCATCGCCTCACCTCAGGGGTACGGGTGTGGGACCAGGTGGATTTCGTCGTCGCGCAGGTCGTGGTCGACCAGCCCGGCCCGGTGGTGGGCGGTCCGCAGCCGGGGCATGTTCAGCGCCCGCTGCCGCTGCCAGCCGAAGTCGATCGGTAGCAGTCCCGGCACCGTGACGCTGGCCGTGTGCAGACCCAGGGCATGCTGCTCGGGCGTGGTCTGGTCGACCACGATCACGTCGAAGCCGCACGCCGCGACCGTCCGCACACAGCGGTCCAGGTCGTCGCGCAGGTCGTCGCCGAGCGGGTGGACAGCGTGCAGACCCGCGTAGACCTCGCTCACCGGGCGTGCCGGTGTGCCGGAGTCCAGCAGGAAGGACGTGTGCCGGCGCATCTCCGGCAGCCCGTACAGCAGCGGATGGTCGTGCAGCCGCCACACCTTGTCGTAGTCGTCGACCATCTCGCGCAGCCGTGGCTCGTCCGCTGCGGCACGGGTTCCGGCCAGCACCGAGTCCGACGCGATCTCGCACAGCGCGGCGGCCAGCGCGGTCTCCGGATCCAGGCTCGCCCCGCCACCGAACGCCAACGTGCCGAAGCCACCGTCGACCCGCTCGGCCACCCCGGTGACGACGGGGAAATCGAAGGTGCACCTGGTGTCGAAGAACCTGGCCCGGTAGCCGTACATCGCCAGCCGGTCCACCATCAGTCGGGTCTGGAGGCGGCTGCTGGTGGCGGGGTCGATCTCCGGCAGGGGGCGTCTGCCGTACCAGGCGAGCATGAAGGCGTCCCGTTCGACCGCCTCCATCAGACCGTGGTAGATCGCCTCCACCAGGCTGCCGCCCGAGGCGCAGCCGCTGGAGTTCTCCTGCACGAAGCGCTCCTGCAGCGGCGCGCTGTGGTAGTAGACCAGGACTTCGGGCACGAGGATCGGCCGCTGGTCGCGCATCGACCAGCCCCAGACCCAGGCGATCGCCCGGTCCGGCGCGAATCGCCTGATGTGGCGGTTCACCCGGTAGAACTCGTCGGTGTACGAACCGCACACCCGGGGGTCGAGCGCGTCGGCACCCAACTCGTCGAGGGTCGCGACCACGGCGGTACGCCTGCGCACGGGCCGCAGGCCGGCCGCCCGCTCCAACCCTTCCAGCAGCCCCAGCCGTACGCTGCGCGCGTACCCGTCGGCGTGGCCGCCGAAGAGCATCTCGCGCAGGAACTTCCCCGATCTCGGCTGGAAGACGCCGTGCACCGGGGATGTCGAGGTCGAGGTGAGGTCCGGCCAGAGGGCTGCGCCGAGCGGGCCGCAGACCGGGTTGACGAAGGTGGTCGGCGACAGAGGGTACTCCGTCGCGTCCCGGGCTCGGAACGAGTCCGGTGCCCGCTTGGGGCTGGCCGCCAGCTCCGGTGCCCTGGCCGCGTCCCATTCCACCTGGCCGCACACCGGGCAGTCGGCATCGGCGAGCAACAGCACCCGGCCCACCTGGAGGGTGTCCACGTCGAGGTGGTAGACGGCCGGTGGGCCGGTGTCGGGTCCGGCGGTGTCGACCGCGGCGGTCAGCGCCCGCAGGGCGTCGCCGACGAACGGGATGGCGTAGGGCCAGTCACCGACGGGCGTCGTCTCACCGCCCAGCTCCAGCGCGTCGCGCATCTCCGGCGGCCGCACCGCCTGCCACCGGCGGGCCAGGCAGCAGGCGCACCCGGCCCGGCCCGGCTGCGGGGCGAGCAGCGCGTGCCGGCCGTAGACCAGCACCCGAGCGGGTGGCGCCGCGACGTCGACGGCCCGTTCGTCGCGCACCCCGAGCGGATGCACCGCGAGGGGCTGCTCGTCTGGGGCGGTCAGCAACGCGCCGAGCGCCTCGGTGATCCGACGCCCCGGATCGATGACCGGCAGGCTCATCCGCGCGACCGTTCCTGGAGCACCACGCGCACCGTGAACAGGCCACCAGCCGGCAGGTCGGAGCCTCCGATCGGCACCACCACGACGTCCGTGCCGGCCTCGGCCAGCCCGGCCAGCACCTGTTGCCACCTTCCGTCGGCAGCGGTCCGCGCGGCGGCGGTGCCGGCCACGGCGAGGGTGTCCGGGTGGTAGTCCACCAGCACGGGGTCGGTGCCGTCGGCGGCCTGCGGATCGGTGGACTGCTGCCGCAGTTGCACCTGGCCGACCAGATCGCACAGCGCCCGCACGGCGGCGGTGCGCCAGGACGGGTCGGCGGCGATCGTCCAGAGCTTCTCCCCACTGCGGGGCTCGGTGCACCGGGCCAGCAGCGCGTGCACCCCCGCGGGTACGCTGGCACCCAGGTCCAGCAGCTCGACGGTGGTCCCCAGGTTCGCCGCCGACCGGGTCAGGAACCGCAGCTCGGCATCGTCGTCGCAGGTGTCGAGCGGCACCCGCGAGGGCAGCGCACCCGCGATGGCACCTCGCAACGCGACGAACGCCAGGGCGGAGGCGAGCCCGTCACGGACCGCCGCCGTCGGGTCGAAACCCGCTCCGGCTCCGGCCGCCGTCGGTTCGACCAGGCGGTCGGCGTTGGCGGCGCCGAACGGCTCCACCGCCGCCCTGCGCACCTCGACGGGACGGCCGGTGACCAGCGACGTACCGGTGACCGCCCCGACGCTGCCGGCCCCGGCTCCGAGCTGGTCGGCGTAGGCGACGGCGGCACGCGCCAGCGCCCTCGTCCGGGCCCCCACCACGTGGTGTACGTCGAAAGCGCTGACCCGTCGTCGCCGTCCGGCCGGATCGGTGAACAACACCGTGCCGATCTTGACTGGCGTCTGGTCCCAGTCCTCGTCGTCGTAGCGCCGGAAGATCCCGGTGTGCGGCTGCACCAACCCGTCCCGGGCCGACAGTTGCGCCGCTGCCGCGTCGGTCGCCGCGTCGGGCCCCGGCGGTTGCTGCGGTGCGGCGTCCAGGGCGGCGGTGTCCAGCGCGATCGGGGTCGGCTCCTGGCGGCAGTAGACACAGCGGGGGTGCGGGGACAACTGCTCGCTGACCACGTCGAGCGATTCCAGGTCCTGGACGGTCACCTTGCCGTCGGTCTCGGCGGGCAGGGCGCCGGTGGTGAGCCGGAACACCTCGAACGCCAGGAGGTTGCCGATCATCGAGGCCAACGGCCCCGTCGGGCCGGCCGGACCGGCCGGCGGTGCACCGGCGACCGCGACACCCCGCCACACCTCTGCCGCCGCCGGAGTGGAGTCGTTGGCGCTGAGCCGCAGCATGGCGCAGTACCAGCACCCCCTGCGGTCGGTGCCGCCGGCCGGCCCGACGATGGCCCACCGGCCGAACGTCCAGGCCGGCACCAGCGTCTTTCCCTCGGGAACGCCGGCGGCGAGCAGGCGGTGAGTCAGCCGGGCAGCGCCGTCACCGCCGGCGACCAGCACGATGTCGGCACCGGCCAGATCGGCCCAGGTGGGCTCGTCTCCGGCGGGCCGCCAGTCGAGTACGGCGGACGGTACGCCGGTGGCGTCCAGCTCGGCCGCCTCCGCGGCGGCTGCTCCGTCGCTGTCACCGACGATCGCAACCCGGGCCATCCCGTTGCGGATCAGGCTCACCGCACACATGTGGGCGATCGGTCCGCTGCCGACGACCACCGCGGTGCTGTCGCGGAAAGCGGCGAATCGTCGCGGCGCACCCGCCGCGTAGTGGTCGAGGTAACCGATCTGGCTGGCGAACCGCTTCGCCACCGCCGCCCCGAGGACGGTCGCCGGATCCACCTCGTCGGCCGGGACGTCCCGGGCGAAGCTGCGGGACAGTAGCGCGCTGACCAGCTCACCCACCATGGCACGTTGCGGGTCGGGCAGTTTCGCGCAGAGCTCGGCCACCGTCCGACGCCCGTCGAGGACCGGCACCAGCAGGCTGGCCAGCCGGTAGGCGCTGGGCGATGTGATTTTGAAGCCGCCCCCCGAATTGTGGAACAGCACACCGTCGTGCGCCGCAGTGAAAAGCACATCCCGGTGGATCCGTGGCCGGGCGGCGGCAACCGATTCAAATACACTGCTCATCAGAACTCCGTTCCGGACGCGGAAAGAGTGGTACTGGCGTCGACAATCGGGCGTCGACCGTTGATGGCGCCACGAGAATAGAGCCGCAACAGATCGAGCATCCGGTATTCCCCGGCGTGCTCGTCGAGCAGGCTCGCGTCGGCGAGCTGGTCGAGGATCACCTCCGCCACGTGCGGGGCGACCTGTAGCCGTCGGGCCACCGTGGACAGGTCGAGGGGATCCAGTTCCTGGGCGCCGAGGCGCAGGACGGCGTCCACGAGCGGTGGCTCCAGCCGGTTCACCGCCGTGTCCAGTCGGCCGAGCAGCGCCATGTCCGGGTCACCCGGCAGCGCCAGCCTGGCGATCGGGTTCTCGCGCAGCCAGGTGACCGACTCGGCCAGGCTCGTCGTCCTGGTCAGTAGCCGGGCAGCGGCGATACGCAGAGCCAACGGCAGATGACCGCAGAGCTCGGCGAGAGCGGTCGCCGCCGCCGGCTCGGCATCGACCCGTTCCGCTCCGATGAGGGCACCCAGGAGTGCCGTCGCCTCCGCCGCGCTGAGCCCGGATACCCGCTCGATCCAGCCACCGAACCGCGCGACCACCCCGCCCAGGCCGAACTGGCTGGTCAGCAGGACGGCGTCCCCCGGGGTCCACAGCGGTGCACTGGCCAGCGCCTGCTGGACGTCGGCGACGTCGTCGAGGATCAGCAGGCCGCGCCGGGTCGGGTCGGCGCGGGGCCAACGTTCGAGTTGCTCGGCCAGCGCGGCCGCCCTCAACGGGTGGCCGTCGGCGTCTCGCATGCCGATCAGCAACTGGCCGGCGGGGAAGTCGCTCTGGACCAGCGACGCCACCCGACGGGCGAGCGCGGTCTTGCCGACGCCGGGCAGACCGGTGAGCACCAGCACACCCGCGTTGGCCCGCAGCCGGGTGGCGACGGCGTCGACCAGTGCGCGACGGCCCACGAACCCCTGTGGCGACGCTATCGCGGGCAGCGCGACTAGGCCGGCCGGTGCTGCGGCCACCGCCCTCGCCCCGGCGAGCGGGGGCGGCTCCGTCCGGCCCTCACCGTTGAGGATGCTCAGTTCGAGCTGACGCAGCCGCGGCCCGGGGTCCACCCCCAGTTCGTCGGCGAGGAAGTCCTTCACCCGGCGGTATTCGGCCAGCGCCTCGGGCTGCCGCCCGGTCCGGTAGAGCGCCTCGATGAGCAGCTCGGTCAGCCGTTCGTTGCCGAGGTTCGAACGGGTGGCCTCCCAGAGCGGGACGATGGCCGACGCGGCGAAACCCAGCCGTATCTTCAGCTCGCAGAGTCGCTCCAGCACCCACAACCGCTCCTCGTTGAGCCGGGGCACGGCGTCGCGGTGCAGGCTCTCCGACGGCACGTTGGCCAGCACCGGGCCGCGCCAGAGCGACAGCGCGCCCTCCATCAGCACCAACTGCCGGTCGGCCTGCGGTTCGGACTCCGCAGCCGAGGCCATCTCGCGGAACCGGACCAGGTCCACCGTCTGGCCGGAAGCGTTGAAGCGGTAGCCGCCCGGCACGGTCTCGATCGACGATGCCATGATCGAATGGCGGACGAACAGTTGACGTAGCCGCATCGCGCAGGTGTGCAGGGCAGCCTTGGCTGCCAGCGGCTGTTCGTCCCCCCAGATCGCCTCCTGCAGGGCACCCACCGAGACGACCTCGTTGGAGCGCACGAGCAGGGCTGCCAGCATCGTGGTCACCCTGGAAGGCGGCAGCACGACGGAATCCTGGCCCTGCGCGAGCGCCAGCGGACCGAGCACCCGGAAGATCACTTCGAGCAACCCTGCGGCTGGCAGGCCGTCCCAAGCTTCGATCCTCGGCGGCCCGCACGGCTGGCGCGGCCGGGGACCCTCGGTGCCGCCGCCGGGGTGACCTGCCGTCCTCCGCTTCTGGCGGAACTGCTCGCGAACCGGGCGCAGTCAATTTCCCTGGCCATCACAATGGTGCGCGACATTCGCGCTGCAGGGCGCTGTCGAGCATTTTCTGCAGGCCCGCTCACCGCCGCGACCCCGGGGGAGTAATTCGAGCCTAAAGAAGCGCCAAAATCGGTGGCCCAGCTCGAAGTGTCGACCGAGCAATTCATGGACAACATCTTCTGGACGTATTGATCAACGGTCAAGTACGCAGAACCGTCTACCCTTGCCCGTGCTGCGCCAATTTCCGTACCGTCTGGTGAATTTCGCCCGAAAGGCCACCCGGCGGTGCGGTGGTGGTGACCGCCGCCGGCCAGCGGCAGCGGTCACCGTGCCGATCACCGTGCCGGCAGGCAGGTCAGCCGCAGCACGACGTGGAGGAAGCCGTGCTCGTGCTCGACGTCGTGCTGCTGGTGGTGGAGGTGGTGGCGGAGCTGGACGTCGAGGCGAGGACCGCTTCGGTGACGTCGGTGTAGTCGGAGATCGCGAAGGTCTCCGTCTCCAGCTCCAGGATCTCCTGGGCGATGAGGTCGAGATCTGCCTGACCACTCATGTTGTGCTCCTTCGTGTCATCCCGACCGGGCTGGACCGGGAGCCCGGCGGTTCGGGCCACCCCCAGTGCAGCCGGTCCCGCTCACGGATCGGCTACACGACGCTGGCAGCCGCTGTCAGTGATCTGTGAGCGCGGCGCATCATGCTGCCGGGATGGATGCACGCTCGGCGCAGCAGTCGGTAGCCGGGCCGGTGCGCGACGACGTCGTCCGGGAGGCGCTGAAGCTCTACCGGCAGCTACACCGCTATCCTGAGCTGTCGGGGGCGGAGGAACGGACCGCCGCAGCGTTCGCGGCCAAGCTGCGGGACGTCGGCTTCGAGGTCACCACCGGTGTCGGTGGACACGGTGTGGTCGGTCGGCTGGGCAACGGTGACGGACCGACCGTCCTGTTGCGCGCCGAGCTGGACGCGTTGCCGATCGCCGAGCGGACCGGTTTGCCGTACGCCAGCGAGGTGGTCGCTCAGACCGGGGACGGTCTCCGTACCCCGGTCATGCATGCCTGTGGACACGACCTGCACCTGGCCGCACTCGCCGGTGCGGCCGAGGGGTTCGCCGCCGACCGGCGGGGTTGGCAGGGAACGCTCCTGGTGGTCGGTCAGCCGGCCGAGGAGACCCTCAAGGGCGCAGCAGCCATGATCGACGACGGGCTCTACCGTCGATGGGGTCGGCCCGACGTCGCCCTCGCCCAGCACTGTGCGCCGCTACCCGCCGGGATGGTGGCACACGGCGACCTGATGACCGCCGGTTGCCTGACCCTGGACATCACGATCGAGGGCCGTGCCGGGCACACCGCGATGCCCCATCTGTGCGTCGACCCGATCGTCACCGCTGCCCTCATCGTGGTGCAGTTGCAGACCATCCGCACCCAGCAGGTCGACCCCGCCGAACCGGCCGTGCTCACCGTCGGCCGAATCTCCGCCGGCACCCGCGCCAACGTGGTCGCCGAGAGCGCGATCATCGGCGTCACGATGCGGGCGTACTCGGCCGCGACCCTGACCAGGATGCGAGAGGCTGTCGAACGTGTCGTCCGGGCGGCGTGCACGGCCGCCGGCACTCCGGGCGAGCCCCGGATTACCGTGGTCGCGCAGTCTCCGGTCAACCGCCCGGATCCGCAGGTCACCGCAGACCTGCGGGCGGCACACACCGAGGCTTTCGGCACCGCCCGGGTGGCCGGCTGGCCGCCGTCGCTCGCCGCCGAGGACTTCCCCCTGTTCGCCACCGACGGGGTGCCGGCCGGCTACTGGATGCTGGGCACGATCGGGCCGGCCCAGTGGCGCGCCGCCGAGGGCACCGCCGCGGCCAAGATCGCGCAGATTCCGGCCAACCACTCGTCGAGGTACGCCCCGTACGCCGCACTCGCCCTGCCCACCGGGATCCAGGCGTTGACGACAGCGGCGCTTGTCTGGCTCCGCCAGCCTTAGCGGCAACGCCGCGGCGCTGTTGCGTTGGCGGATCGGTGGGCACGCGCATCGGTCTGAGCCGGTGCTTGAGTTGGCGGTGATCGGCCTCGATCGGATCGTTGGCGTGCCGTTCGACGGGGTGCCACGCCGCCGGGACCAGGTCGTCGAGCACCCCTCGGATAGACCGGGTTCGCGTCGGTGACCACCTCGGTGGGCACGACCTTCAACGTGGTCGACGCCCGGTGGAAGAACCGCCGGGCCGCGTCGGCGTCCCGACGCTTCGAGACGAGCACGTCGATGACCTGCCCGTGCTGGTCGACGGCCCGGTACACGTGCCGCCAGATCCCGTTGACTCTGACGTAGGTCTCGTCCACGAACCAACGGTCACCAGGACAGGGGCGAGCGAACCGGGCGGCGTCGGCCAGCAGCGGGTGAACCGCCGCACCCACCGGTAGACCGTCACGTGATCCACCTCGACACCCCGCTCGACCAGTAACTCCTCCACATCCCGGTACACGACGACCTCACCGACCCAGCAGACCACACCAGCCAAGCTGAAGTCGATCATGCCTCTGCCCAATGGAACAGAGCCCGGTTGACCCCTATCGGGTACGAGACCATCATGACCCCACCGGCCAGTCAGGCCGCGTGACTACACCTGTCACCTATCGGTGCAGCAGACCCATACGCGGTGGTACATCCTCTGTTGATCGTCCCTGTCAGACAGTGAGTGTCGCGTGGATGCCATGTTGAGTGCCGTCACTTTCCGTATTCATGCTTGGCTCGCACGGGTGCTGAACTGCTATTTCGTGGTCGGGTCACTGGTGCTTGACGGCTAGCCTGCACGCGGTGCTCAGGCAAGGAATCCGACGCGAGGAGGGCGAGTAGCTTTTCGATTCGCTCCGTGCCCGGCCGGTGGCCGGTCATGGCGTGCGACTGTGCCGCCAGCCGTGCGCTGCGCCAGGCGGCGGCCACGTCACCAGCCGAGTACTCGGCTGTGGCGCGGGCGGCGAGCGTCCGGCCTTCGAGCAACAGATAGCCGCACTGCCGCGTGATGGACAGCGCCGCATGGCACCAGGAAGGTGCCGCAGGCTCGTCGATCTCGGCGAGGCTGACGGTGATATCGGCCTCGATATACCGATCCGCGGTGGTGCGCGCAGTGCTCAACGCATCCAACAGGGTGCCGGTCTTCCTCTCCACGATGCCCAGGATGTGGAGAGCGAGTGCTTCGACCCGGGGCTCGGCCGGCGCGCGCGCCATGTCGAGTGCCTGCCGGGCGAGGCTGGCCGCGTGCGGATGGTCGCCACGATCGCAGTGGACCCGAGCCAGCGCACACAGGGTGGTGGCACGGCCCCGGCTGCCCATCTGCTCATGTAGTTCCAGTGCCTCGGTCAGTGTCCGTAGCGCATCGTCGGACCGGCCGAGTAGATGGTGGACGACGCCCAGGTTACTCAGGATGAGCGCCCGGCTGGAGGCTGCCCCGCCCTGGTGTGCGAGGGTGAGCGCCGCGTGATGATGGTCCGCGGCTTCGCGGAGCCGTCCGAGGTCGGCGCAGACCAATCCGAGATTGTTGTGGTTGACGGCGACGCCCGCGGTCCGGCCGTTGCGCCGGTTGAACTCCAGCGCCTGCTCCATGACCCGCAGGGCTTCACGGGGCTGGCCGGTCATCCGAAAGACCGGGCCCAGGTTGCCCAGCGCGGCTGCCTCGCCGTCGCGCCATCCTGCACGGTTCGCCGAGAGCCGCGCCAGCTGATAGTCGTCGATCGCCTCGGGGAACCGTTCCAGCCGCCAGTGCAGGGCGGCGAGACTCAGCCGGGCCGCTGCCTCGGCCTGTTCGTGCCGTTCTGCCTGGCTCGCGGAGAGGCCGATCCTCGCGACCTCGGACCATTGCGTGGTGTGCATTCCCAGCCACAGGTATCCGCGCAGCGCGTCCGCCAGCGACCAGGCGAAGGTGTGCAGTTCCTGGTGCGCCGCATGGCGTGTCACGGCGACGAGGTTGTGCCGGTGCGCGTCGAGCCAGGCGAGAGCGTCGACATGGGTGGCGAATCGCATCGGTGGCCCAGCGGGCGCGGGTAGCTGCGTGGGCACGCGTAACACCTGGGGATACAGTCGGTCGGCTGCGGCGTACACGCTGAAGAGGTACCAGGACAGCAGGTCACCCAGGCTTTCCCGATTGTCCTCCATCGTCGCCAGTTCGGTCACGTACCGGCCGAGCAGGTCGTGTGTGCCGAAATGACCCGGCATCCGCTCCTGTGCCAGGTGCGCGTCGGCGATACGAGAGAGCATGTCCGCCGCCTCGCCGGCTCCGCACCGCAGCATCGCGGCGGCCGCTTCCGCTGTCATGTCGCAGCCGGGCACCAGGCCGAACAGCCGGAATAGCCGCTGGAGTCGCGGTGGCAGCGCCTGGTACGAAACGGCGAACGCCGAACGCACCGCGGCCTGTTCGTCGTCACGGACAGTCAGCACGGTCAGCGGGCCGCCCGCGCGAAGCCGCGCCAGGTACCCGCTGACCATCTCGTGGGGGCGGCCGTGCAGGTCTGCTGCGGCGATACGAAGGGCCAGTGGCAGGTGGGCGCAGTCATGGGCCAGCTCCGTGAGAGCGTCCCGCTGCTCGGCGACCCGTTCCGCGCCGATGACGCGGGTCAACAGCTCGGTGGCCTCCTGCGGCGGGAGCACGTCCAACGACAGCCGCTGCGCGTCGTGCCGAGCGGCCAGCCCACCGAGGCGGTCCCGGCTGGTGACGATCACCAGGCAGCCGGCGCCGCCGGGCAACAGTGGCCGGACGTGCGCGGTGTCGCGGGCGTTGTCGAGCATAACCAGCACCCGCCGGTCGGCGAGCACGCTGCGGTAGAGGTCCATTGCCTCGTCGATGTCGTCTGGCACCCGTGCGGGCGGCACACCGAGCGCGCGAAGGCAGCGCGACAAGGCGTCCAGCGGCGCTATCGCCGCTCCGGGTGAGTATCCGCGCAGGTCCAGGAAGAGTTGCCCATCGTCGAAGAGTGGCCGTACCTGGTGTGCCCACCGGATCGCCAGCGCCGTCTTGCCCACCCCGGCCGTCCCGATGATCGCGATGACCGCGAGGGCGTCGCTTCCCCGAGCCTGGCTCAGCATCGTGTCCATCGCGGCGAGTGCGTTGCCACGGCCGGTGAAGGTCGAAAGACCGGCGGGCAGTTGGGCGGGACGCAGAGCAGATCCGGGTTCCCGGACCGGTGGCGCGGGCCTGTTCGGCGGAAACTGCTGCCGCAACACCCGTACGTGGGCCTCCGCGAGCCGCGCTCCCGGCTCGATGCCCAACTCGTCGGCGAGTAGGCGGCGGATCCGCTCGAACACCTGCAGCGCCTCGGCCTGGTGCCCCGATCCGGCCAGCGCCGTCATCAGCCGCACGGCGAGACCCTCGTGCCACGGGTTCCCGGTGACCAACTCACGCAACGGCGCCACCACGGCGGCGTGCCGACCGAGCGCGAACTCGGCGTCGAACAGGTCCTCGGACGCGGCAAGCCGCTTGTCGTGCAGGCTAGCGGCGGCCGCCGGCACGAACGCGGCGGACGCGCCCGCGAGTGCCGGGCCACGCCACAACGCCAACGCCTGCCGCAACAGGGTGGTGGCCCGCTCGTGCTCGCCGGAGTCGGCGTACCGACGCGCAGCTTCGGTCAGCCCGGAGAAGACCACCACATCCAACTCGTCGCCGGTCAACTCAAGGCGGTATCCCCCAGAATCCGAGTAGATTGTCTCGGGTATACCGGCCGCGCGCGTCAGTTGTCGCAACCGGGAGACGCAGACCTGGACCTGTGCTCGTGCGCGGGTGGGGAGAGCTCCGCCCCACAGCGCCTCGGTCAACTGCTCCGCCGAGACCACCACGTTGGCATTGAGCAACAGATACGCCAGCACAGCGCGTTGTTGGGGTCGCCCCAGCGGCACTCGCTCGCCCCGCACCACGGCCTCAACCGGGCCGAGTAACCGCCATGTCATCCGACCCCCACATCGATGTATCGCACTTGATCCTATGTGTCGCCGTCAGGGCGGCTATCGGATGGCTAGCCGATGGCAAGCCGGGCCGCGCAGCCTGATGGAGCCGGGCGGATGGCCCGGAACATGGGGTAAAGGAGCTTCAATGAGACGAAGAATCCGCGCGGCTCTCCTCGCGGTGACGACGCTCAGCATGGTCGTCGCGTCGGTCGGGGTCGCGCAGGCCGACGAGTCGTCGCAGCCATCGCAGTCATCGCAGTCGTCACTGCGCGACGCACGGGCCGCCGCAGCGGCGTCGGGCGGACTGAGCCACGCCGCGAAGGGTGGGATCGGCATCGCCGCGACCTGGTTCACCGGCACCCTCTCGGCCGGCGGCACACAGGGCTGGACCTGGACCAACGCCCCAGCCGACGCCGCCTACGTGGTCGGCTACAACCCGGCCGGCGCCACCACCTCGGCCACGTGCCAGTTCGAGACGATCAACAGCCGGTACGTCCAACTGCCCAGTGGGGAGCGCCAATACCAGTTCACCCTCAAGAACGTCGGCTCGATCGCCTGTGGTGCGACGGTGCAACTCACGGCGGTGACCAGTTCGGTCCTTGCCTCGACCGGCGGCGTCAGCCCGGGTGGCACCCAGACAAGCCTCTGGAACGTCCCCTGGAACACCATCTGGGTGGCCGCTCTCAACCCGAGCGGCGCCACGAGCTCGGCAGCCTGCCAGTTCCAGGTGACACGCGTCTGGACCGTGCAGCCGGGCAGTTCGCTCCGCCAGATCTGGGTGGAGGTCAAGAACGTGGGGACCATCACCTGCCAGGCCGACATCCGGCTCGGCTCCACCACCATCGGTTCGCAGTTCTCCATGGCCACCGTGGGCCCCGGCGGCACCTGGTCCACGACCTGGAACAACGCGAATCCGGTCACCTCGGCCTACGTGATCGGCCCGTCGCCCCAGGGCAGCTTCCCCACCTACTGCCAGTTCGAGGTCACGCGCGTGGTCTACATCCAGCGCATCAACAGTGACGGATCCTCTCAGCGCCAGCTCGCGATGTGGTTCAAGAACCTCAGCACGCTGTCCTGCGGAGGAACCGCCTACCTGCAAACCATCGCGGCCTGATCCCGCACCCGTCCCCGCGGTCATCGCGCGACAACCACCGTTGTCGCCCGGTGGCCGCGCCCTTTTCGCCGCCACTCTTCCCCGGGACTGCATGGAGATTTCGACACAATCCCGTTGCGGTAGGAGCACAGGTTGGTGAGGCGGCCCCGGCTGCCGTGGAAATGGCACCTGGAAGCGACGACGTGCCGGCCGTAGTGGGCCACCTTGAAGCCGCCGCAGTAGAGGTCGGCGTCCTGGGTCACGTTGCCGACGGCCGCCCGCTTACCGGTCGCGGAGGTCGCCGGGCACTCGCGCTTCGGGCAGCTGACCCGGCACGCACCGGCCGGCGCCCGAGGGCGGGGACCCTGGCGCCCCGTTCCACTTCGTCGACGGCATCGAGGCAGCCGTGGTCAAGGCGCGAGAACTCGCGGGTGACCGCATTGTCGAGGTCGCCGCCGGCGACGTCGGTGGCCAGGTGTTTGCCGCCGGCCTGATCGACGAGGTGCGCATGGACGTCATACCTGTCGTGTTCGGCTCCGGCAAACGCTACTTCGGGTCGGTCCACGCGCAGCAGTTGCTGGAGGACCCTGACGTGGTCATTCCGGGCGACCGGGTGCTTCATCTGCGTTATCGGGTGCGCCGTTGACCGATGATCAGGCGGCGTCGGCGGCTTTTGCGCCGTCGTCGAGTACGTCGTCACCGGGCAGCGTCCCGCCAGCATGCGCCGGGTGCACGAGGTGTAGCCCGGGTGATGGCGTCAGCGGGGAGGACCGTCTCGTAGGTTTCGTCGTACCAGCCGTCGGTGTGGGGTAGCTGGGTGGTTCCCGCAAGGCGGGTCAGCATCAGCACGTCGCCATTGAGGGTGAGTGCGGCGTCCTCGGTCGTGCCGGCGAGGATCATGGCAACGGTCGCCAGCATGGTGGGGTTCTGGTGAACCCGGTACCCTGCGGCAGCGACCCTGTCGGCACACTCGTTCTCCAGCTCCAGCTCCAGCTCCAGCTCCAGCTCCAGGGCTCGGCGTTCCCGTGGTTTCTCATTCGCGGAGATCCGGGTGCGAGGACCGATAGGCGAGCCTTGAAGCAGGCCGGTGGGACGCCTGCTCCACGCGGACCCGGCCCCAGGGGCGGGTGAGACGGCGTCCATGCCGAGGGTTGTGGGTGCGGCCGATGGTGATTGGGCTGGGGATGGTCGGTGGGTGCCCTCCAGCCCCGGTCAGTTTCCCGCTGATCCCACGCGTTGTGCCTCGGCGATCGCGGCTTCGATGGCCTGTCGTGCGCCGCTGGTGCGGGCGAGGACTTGCATCAGGACCTGCTTGATGCCGTCGAGGGCCTGTAGCAGGGGTCCGGGTTGTCCGCCGTGGAGGATCGTGGTGACGAGTTGTTGCGTCTCACCGATCTGGGTGATGACGCCGCCCGCCGCGCCGCGTGCGGCGCCGACGGCGCTCTGTACGGGTGTCAGTGCGGCGATCGTCTCCTGCGGGGTGGCCTGCTGGGGTACGGCGGCGACGGCCTTCGTCGCGTCACCGATCGATCCCCCGAGCTTTCCCAGGCCGCCCTGGATGTCCGTGAGGGCGCTTCGCACCCGGGCCACGCCTGCGGCGACAGCGAGGAAGCCGGCACCTGCGGCACGTAGCGCCACCTGCTGCGCCTGCCGGTCGGCGGCGGTCGTCAACCCCTGCGCCCGCTCGACACCGGCCAGCAGGGCACGGAGTTCCCCGGTGATCTTCTCGATGTGTGACACGGAGGCGGCATCCCCAATCGAAGACGGTGAACGGGTGCACCTGACGCTACCGAAGGCGCCCCAGGCTCACCAGAGACAGCAGCAGTCGCCCGACCCACACGAACAGATGTGCCGGCCTCGGCCGTCGGCGGTGAGGTCGCGCGCCATCCTGACGCTCACTGCCCGAGCGTTGTCAGACCACCTCCCGATCGTGGTCGAACTGGACCCAAGGGCATTGATCGAAGCGGGGCCCGTTCATGCCAGCTATCACACTAAATCTCCGAAAGCGCCGCAATGGGAACAGCGCGGTAATGCGGAGGTGGGAGGTTGGGGCAGCCGAACCACGGAGTCATCGATCCGGCGGAGCCGGCGGAGCCAGGTCCGCGCACTCACTCGGGAAGGAACGACTGGTCGCTGCCGCACCCTCGTGCCGCACCCGGAACGCTCCGGTCAGCGGTGAGAGAGTTGACGGTTCCTGGCAGCGCCTACCGACTCACACGGCCCCGCCCTTGTCGCTGCGTCGAAGCACATTGACCGCACCGCGGCGGGAATGTAGCGGCGTACGATCAGAACGGTGCGGGTCCGAGGCCTGCCAACGACATCAACACCTGCGTGGCGAGTAGCTTGCGTATGCCGGTGACGGTGACTGTCCCCACCCGGTCGTAGGGCAGCTCCAACTGCAGTCCCTGGGCTGCGTTGCGAAGTTCTGTCGTGATCTCGTCCGGACGGAACGTGCCGCCCCAACCGTTGAGTCCTCCGCGCTGGTTGGTGCTGAGGGACGCCATGCCGGAGATGCAGGCGCCGTCGACCAGGATCAGCCTCGCAGGACCGGAGTAGGTCGTCGTCATGGTCATCAACCCTTCAGCAGTTAGGGCCGTGCACGCCGGGGCCGGTAGGTCTGACAGGCATCAGGATGGTGTTCCACCTGACCGCGACCGTACGTGCCTCGACCGTCAGGGCGGCGGTGGCGCGGCATTCGGCTCGTAAGGGACAAGGATCGATGCTTGGCAGACTGGCACCCGAGGTCCGCATCGATCCAGGTGGAGAACACGGGGGCAATGCTGAGTTGGCTCCACACCGAGCGGACCGGTCTGCTGCCGATCAGGGGGATTTTCGCGATGCCGTGGTAAGCGTATGGAATGCCGAACGGCGGCCCGCTGAACCAGTCGGGCCGCCGTTCAGAAAATGTGGATCAGAGCGGGCGGATGTTCTCCGCCTGCGGGCCCTTCTGGCCCTGGGTGATGTCGAACTCCACCTTCTGATTCTCGTCGAGGCTGCGGAAGCCGCTCGCCGAGATCGCGGAGAAGTGGGCGAAGACGTCGGCGCCGCCGTCGTCCGGGCTGATGAAGCCGAAGCCCTTGTCGGCGTTGAACCACTTCACGGTACCTGTAGTCATGTCTGCTCCTTCGCAGGCTGTTGGAGACCGCACTGTGCGGACCCGCACGCCGCCGCGTTGATCACCCGCGTCGAAACGACACGAAAAACGAGAAGCGCCTGGATGGGTTTCAGATACCCCATCAGGCGCTGGAAAACGTCTAAGGAAATCAAAACTGCAACCCGGCTACCGTAGCACATGATCCACCGTCGAGCCCATGCCGGTGAGCGGTGTCGCTCGTTCCGTGTGACTCCGGGTGACCTCGGGGGGGGGCAGGGTGGGGCGGCCGACGGGACCGAGGCCGCGTCGGCGGGGGAGCGGGGCGCGGGTCGCCATCAGCGGTCCACCGGGCCCACAGACGACGAAGCAGCAGGCGGCACCACAGACCTTCCCCATCAGCGACCGCCGCCACGCCGCAAACCGCCACGAAACACGCCCTAGTCGAGCTTTGGATGCTCGTACAGTTGTCTGGCAGACAGGTTGCCGACGGTGCTGCCGTCGGTGAGGCGAAGGGTCAGTGTGGTGATGTTGCCGCTGGCCTCGTCGCGGCCTTCCGGATACCAGGCGGCGAAGTAGCCGTCGCGGACGGTGGCGTGCGCCGTTCGGGACGAGGTGCCATTCCCCGCGCGTACGGTGATGTCGACATCGGTGATCTGGGAGCCGAGGTGTCCCGCCATCAGCCGGATGTAGCCCTCGTTGGTGCGCAGTTGACTCCAGGCGTACAGCTCGACGCCGGTGGCGCCCAACTGTGCGGTGCTGGTGAGCACGGTGAGGATGCTGGACTCTGTCACGTCCCCGTTGTGGTCGCGGAAGCAGGTCCGGCTTCCGCTGGGCGTCACGGCATTGACGTACGCGTAGTCACCGCGGGTCTCACCGACGACAATCCGCGCAACGCCGATCTCCTGCGCCGGCACGCACCTGACCACGATGCCACGGGCCTCGGCTGCCGAGACGGGCCCCGGATCAGGGGTCCAGGACGCGTACGCGGGTCCGCCGGCGACCAGACCGACGATCACCGCGCCCCCAGCGGCGAGCGCCGTCGCCACGCTGCCGATCTTCAGACCGCGCCGGGTCCGGGGTGCGGCCGGCGCGAAGCCTGCCCTCCGGTCGGTGGTGACGATGCTCTCAAGCAGTTCCCGGGCCCGAGCCTGGGTGACGCGGGCGGGCACCGGGCTGGCGGCGGAACGGATGGCGTGGTCGAGTTCGTCGCTGGTCATGCGGGGCCTCCGGACGATGCGGGGCGGGCAGTAGCGGGAGAGGGGGCAGGTCCGGGTTCCTGCTGTTGGCGCAGGTGCTGGCGCAGACGGCGGCGGGCACGCAGCAGGCGCAGACTGAACGCCGTCCGGGAGATGCCCAGCACGTGAGCGGCCTGAGGCCCGGTGAGGTCCTCGATCGCGGTGAGCGTGAGCGCTTCCTGATCGGCGGGGGACAGATGCTGCCAGGCCCGGGCCAGGTCGACGTGGGCTGCCACAGCGTCGGCGTCACCGCCGGTGTAGCCCGCTGGTTCCCGCAGGATACGCAGGACGAGTTTCTGCTGCCGCTGTTCGCTGCGCTGCCGGTTACGCAGCAGGTTGTGCGCGACGGTGAACAGCCAGGCACGGGCCGCGTCGAGGGAGCCCGGCACGTCGTCCAGACGCCGCCAGGCGACCAGGAACGTCTCCGCGACGACGTCGTCAGCCAGGGCGAAGTCCGTACGGCGCTCGACGAACACCAGCAGATCGTCGTACGCGGCCTCGAAGAGCTCACGGAAGGCGGCTTCAGCATCCGCCGTCGCCCGGTTCATGACTCCCTCACGCTCGCGTCGCTCGATCTGCGGTGATCGGTCGTCGTCGACCGGCCCTGCACGAAACTACGGACGCGGGGTGCGAGCGGACGCTCGACGAAGCGGTGGACAAGCCATGCCGCGGTGAGCAGGACGAGGATGGCTCCCCCGATCAGTATCGGCGCGGGCAGCCCGGTGGCGGTGTGGAAGGTGCGGACAAGGCTGTAGCCGGCCCGCTGGTGAAGCAGGTAGAACGGGTACGTGAGCGCGCCCGCCGTGCTCAGCCAGCCCCAGCTGATCCGGTCGGTGACGCCGAGGGCAATGGCGAGCAGGACGCCGTACGCAATGGTGAGCAGCACCAGCGCCGGCCAGACAGGGACCTCGAAGCCGGGACGCAGGTCCGACGCCCGCCCGTGCACGTGGTGCAGGCTGACCACCCAGCAGGCGGCCAGCAGCGCCCAGGACCACCGGTCGGAGCGGTCACGGCGCAGCAGGAACATGGTCATCCCCGCGATGAAGTACGGCGCGAAGGTGGGCATCACGACCTGGTGGAGCGGCGCTCCCGGGAAGGCCGGCATGAGCACGGCGGCAGCCAGCCATCCTGCGCCGAGCAGCCGCACCCGCTTGTCGGTGAGTCCGGCGGCGAGCATGCAGATGATGATCAGGTAGAACCGGAACTCACACCAGAGCGTCCAGTACACGGTGTCGACCAGCGGCCTGTTCAACGGCTCCGCCAGCATCGTCAGGTTGATCAGCACGTCCGGGCCGCCCGGCAGGGGCGGGAACGGCACTCCGCCGCTGATGGGCAGCACCGTGCTGACCACGGCGGTGATCAGTACGCAGGCCCAGAAGGCCGGGTAGAGCCGGGCGGCGCGGGAGGCGGCGAACTCGCGAACGGTGCGTCCCCAGCTGCTCATCAGGATGACGAATCCGCTGATCAGGAAGAACACCTCGACGCCCAGGAAACCGTAGATCAACACCGGTGCTGCGTCCGGCAGGAAGTACGCGGGCGGGTGCACCCCGTCCAACCGCCAGGAGTCCCCGAAGTGATAGCCGGCCACCGCCAGCGCGCACACCAGCCGCAATCCGTCCAGCGCGTACAGCCGAGGCTTGCGTTTCGGCGCAGGACCGGAGTCACCTCGCAGAGCCGTCTGGGCGAGGGTGGCTGTCGTCATCTGTTGCTCCTGGTGATCCCGGCGGTGTTACCGCGTCCGGTCACACATGTGCAGGCCAGGCTCCATCGCTACAGGTACGTTGCGACTCACCCTCGACCTGGTAGGTGGCCGGGGTGCCCGACAGGCTGCGCCCGGCCACCGCGCCCGGCGAGGATCAACAGGGCGAAACGGGCGGACAGTAAGGCATGCCGGGGTGAGGGGGGTGAGGGACCCGGACCGGGAACGATCGACAAGTACCTCTGATGTCCGTGGAGGTCAAAGGCAGCGCACCGCAGTTGGCGAACGTTGCCACCCGGCTGGGACCGGTCGCTCGGGGGCAGTTCAGGTGCCGTACCGCCGGCGCAGTGAGCAGCCTCGCTGGTCTGCCTGCCCGGACGGTGATCAAGGCTGAGCTTTGACGACGTCGGGACTGCCGCGATGGTGAGTCGCTCAGGCTAGAGCGGCATGGGCCTCGGTGAGAAAGCGGTCGCGGTCGTCGCCGTGGGCGATCGCCGCGTCGCGGACGGCATCGATCGCGGCGGCCAGCGGGTCATGGTTGGCCAGCGCGACCAGGGCGGGGAATGCGACAGCCTGCTGGAGCACCTCGGCGACACCGAACGCCCTGAACGCCGGGTCCGGCGTGAGGGGAATGGTGGTGTGGGGCACCTCGGGGTCCGACATCAGCCGGCCGTACGCGGCGGCACCGTTCTGCTCGGTGAAGGCGCGGGGCAGTGGGCGGCCGTCCTCGGCGGCGGCGAGAGCATCGGCGATCCAGCCGAGCTGCTCCAGCCCGGCCACCCGCATCGCGCGGCGGGCCGCCCAGCAGGCCACCTCCCGCTGCCGATCGGCGGGCAGCGCGTCGATGCGGTCGAGCAACCGGCGGTCGATCCGCGCCAGGGACTGCGCGTGTCCGAAGAGTCTGCGGACCCGATCCGACGGGGGAGGACCTCCCCACCGCGCGGCTTCCTGTGCGGCCTGGAGCCGGCGGGCCTTCTCGGCCCCTGCGGTCGCCTCGGCGGCCCGCCCCCGCAGGGTCTCGACCCACGGGTGTGGCCCGGTGCCGTCGAGCAGGTGGTCCCAGATCAGGCCGGTACGCGAAGCTGTCGGGCTGATCGCCGTAGCTGGCGTTCCACTGCTGCATGCCGACGCTCACCCACCACACCCAGACAAGGCACGGGGCACGGTCGACGGCAGATGACCGCTGCCCTCAGCCGTAGAGGTTTCCAGGCCGACGGGTTCGCGGGCACTACGGTTACCGCCCGGCCGCCTTCCCTGTCCGAAAGGACCCGGCGGTGACGTCGAATCCCGGTAGCCAGGTCGACCCGGCTGATGGATGATCGACATCTGGGTCGTTAGCTCAACTGGCTAGAGCATCCGACTGTGTAGCGCGTCCGCCATCCGCTCGTGCGGCGATGGGTGCGCTTCCTTCTCCCTGTTGGATCGGAAGGTTCGGGGTTCGAGTCCCCGGCGACCCACTGCGCCACTGCGCGCCGCCACCTGCCAGCGCCGACCGGAACGGAGGAGCACGTGCTCGAGAAGCTGATCATCCAGAAGACCCTGCGCGTACCGGCGAGCACGGCTGCGGCCGGTGACGGCACGGCGGTGGCCCGGCAGTTGGACGCGGCACTGCTCGATGTCGGGTTCTCGGCTTCGCGGGCTCTGCTGGCGCACATCGGCACCCTGGCCCCCGCGCCGGCGATGGATCTCGCCGCTACGGTCGTCTCAGCGGTGCGCGAGCTGGTCGGGGACCATGTCCAGCACAACGCCTACTTCATCGGATTCCCGCACGACGTGCCGGACACCATCGAGTTCTGGGTCGACCGGCTGCGGGCAGCCGTGCTGACCGGCGGGCACACGGCGACCGACGCGCAGCTGCGGGACGCCGCCGTCTCGGGCGCAGTGAACCTGCTCGACCTGCCGGCTTACGGCACCTACCAGCACACCTATCCGGAGCTGCTGGCCGCGCACGACACGCTGGTCACCGCGGCCGGTGACCGGGTGACCCTGCTGCGTCTCGGTGACGCCGCCGAGGTGGAGGCCGCACGGCTCTATCTGGCCCTGGCCGGCAGCTCGACGCCGCACGGCGAGGCCGATCTCGCGATCCTCAGCGAGCTGGCGGTCGCCTGCGCGGATGGCGCGCAGCCAGCCGAGATCCCGGTACGGGAGAACCGTGCCGTCCTCAACGGGATCCGACTCGTCCTCGGCCGGCCGCTGGTCGGCGTGGACACCACGACCGACGTGCTGCGCCTCGCCTGCCAGGTTTCCGGCGGGGACGTCTCGCTGGCGGCACCCACGCGGTTTCGTGCCTTCCGACGCCCGGAGCGGCGGATGCTGTTGGCCGCGCTGAACGAGGTCGTCGCGGCAAACCAGGACAAGCTCGGTGATGTCGCGCGCTACGCGGAGCGCTGGAAGCGGCTCGGGGAACGGCTGCACCCGCACGAGTACGACCAGTGGCCGCACGCGCAGGAGGTGTTCACGGTGGCGCGTGGCGAGCGGCGGGTGCACCACCTCGCCGGCCGCGCGGAGGCGGCGATCCGCGCCGGTGCCATCGGTCCGGCCGCATCGGTGCTGTCGGCTGCGCCGGGCCTGCTCCTGCGGTCTGCTGACCGGCTGCTGCGGCTGGCGTCAGCGCCGGAGCGCACCACGGTCGTCGACGCGGTCACTGGCGCGCTCGGCTCGGCGTCGGGTCGGGTGCTCCTGTCGCTGCGGGAGCATGTCGACAACCGGCTGACCCCTGCGTCGGCCCGGATGTATGCGAGCCGCTCGCGCACCGCGTGGGTCGGTCCCGACGAGCGTCCACCGCTGCCGGCCGGGTTGGTGGCCGAGTTGTCATCGCTACTCGACGCCGAGATCAGCGCTCGACTGCCGCAGTCGCACCGACCGCTGGTGGTGGATCCGGAGGTGCTCGACGTCGCGCTGCCGCTGTCCGGCAAGGCAACCGAGGGCGGTTTCGCGGTCATGCCCAGGGGCTCGCGGGCGTCAGTCTCCGGTGAGTTGCTGCGCTTCTTCACCTACTGGCGTCAGACCAGCCGCCGCACCGACTACGACCTGTCGCTGCTGCTGCTCGATGACGACTTCCACAGTGCGGGCCAGGTGTCATGGACGAACTACCAGCACGACGGCGTGGTGCACTCCGGCGACATCACCGACGCGACGAACGGTGCGACGGAGTTCGTCGACGTGCCCCTGACCGCCCGCGGGCACTACGTGGTTCCGCAGGTCAACATCTATGCGGGGGAGTCGTTCGACGAGGTCGCCGAGTCGATGTTCGGCTACCAGACCCGGGCGCGGGACCAGGGCGGCGCGCCGTTCGACGCGCGGACCGTCCGGGCGCGGTCGCACCTGCGTGGCCAGGGTCGGGTCGCGCTGCCGATGGTGTTCGCCAGGGACGAGCGTGGCTGGCAGGCGGTGTGGCTGCACCTGTACCTGCGGGGCCGGCCGTCGTTCAACCGGGTGGAGGAGAACACGTTCACCACGGCCGACCGGGTACGCGCACTGATGGAACGGCGGTACCTCACCGTGTCCTACCTGGTCGATCGGTGGCGCGCGCGAACCGAGGTGACGATGTGGAACGGTCTGCTGCCGGACGAGCCGGTCACCTTCGTCGGCATCGAGGCGCCGGAGAACCTGCCGGACGGATCGGAGGCATTCACACTGGGTCGACTCCACGAGTTGATCCCTGAGTAACCGGCCGCAGTCGAGGCCATGCGGGTGCTTCCTGCTATTCCGTTCGATTCGGGATCTCCGCGCAAGCGGAGGATCTGGTATTCAGCCCCCGCGCTCTCCTCGACGTCCGGTCACTCTCACCGTCGCGACCTGGACCGGCGCCTGCATCACCTGCCATTGACCCGTGAAACCGCGATAACGCAACAAAAGCCACCAAACCGAACGAAGAACTACTAGCGTGCCAGGCGCTCCAGCAACTCGTCGAGTAGTCCGCGTTCGCCGGGGGTGAGGTCGCCCGGGTCGTTGTCGACCAGCGCACGCAACGTCAATGCAGCGCTTGCGCGGGTCGCGGGGGCGGCGGCGGAGGGTGCGTGCAGGACTCCGGCCAGCGCGGCCTCACGCACGCGTCCGGACAGCCCGAAGTCCGGCTCCGTCTGGCTGATCAAGGTGAGCGTAATGCCGACGTTGGCGGCGAACACCTGTTCGGCGGCGTCGTCCGCCGGCACCTTGAGCCTGCCCTGGGTTGCTGCGGCGGTGAACCGCTCACGCAACGCGGCGTGCGCGGGAGCGGTGACGGCGCAGGGTTTTCCCGGCTCGGCGCGGCCGTAGAGCAACCCGTAGAACGACGGGTGCTCCAGCCCGAACTGCACGTGCCGGTCCCAGCCCTTGCGCAGGTCGTCCAGCGGGTCGCCCGAGTTCTCGACGGCCGTGTACTGGGTGAAGCCGTGGTTTGCCACGGCATCGATCAGGCCCTGCTTGCTGCCGAAGTGGTGGTACAGCGTCGGGGCCTGCACCCCGGCGCGTTCGCACACCGCCCTCGTGGACACCGTAGCGCCGCTCTCCAGCAACTCCGCCGTGGCGAGCAGGAGGCGATCCCGTGCGTTCTTCACGCTTGCTATGGTAACCCATGTAGCGCTACATTGCTCTCTATAGCGATAGGAGAAGCCCATGAGGACTTGGTTCGTCACTGGTGGGACGCCCGGAGGGTTCGGCCTGGTCTATGCCGAGGCTGCACTGGCCCAGGGAGACCAGGTGGCGGTGACCGCGCGTCGACCCTATGAACTGCAGGAATGGGCTGAACCGTACGGCGACCGTGTCCTGGTTCTCCAGCTCGATGTCACCGATTCCGACCAGGTGCGTGCGGCGGTCAAGACGGCAGAGGAACGGTTCGGCGGAATCGACGTGCTCGTCAACAGCGCGGGCCGTGGCTGGTACGGCTCGATCGAGGGGGCCCCCGACGAGACGATCCGCCGCACGTTCGACCTCAACCTGTTCGCCGTCGTCGAAGTGATCCGCGCGGTCCTCCCGGGTATGCGGGCACGCGGCGACGGCTGGATCGTGAACATGTCGTCGGTGGCCGGCCTCGTCGGCGCACAGGGGTTCGGCTACTACGCGGCGGCGAAGTTCGCGATCGAAGGACTCACCGAGACGCTGCGCCAGGAAGTCGAGCCGTTCGGTGTACGCGTGCTCGCCGTAGAGCCGGGAGCCTTCCGTACCAGTGCCTTCTCCTACTTCCAGAACGAGCCCGTCCACGAGACCGTCGACGCCTATGTGCCGATGGTCGAGGCCGTCAAGGCGGCGTTCGTGGACGCCAACGGCAAGCAGGCAGGTGACCCTGTTCGTGGCGTGCAGGCCGTGATCAGCGCGATGAACGCACCCGTTCCACCGCACCGGATCGTGCTCGGCAACTCCGGCTACGACGTCGTTGTCGCGATGCACGAGAACGCACTCGCGGAGCTGCGCGCGAACGAGAAGCTCTCACGCAGTGCGGACTTCTGCGCCTGTCACCACAGTGGTGTCGGCGCCTTGAGCTGATCACCGCGCGGCGCAGCCCGTGACGGGCCGCCGCCTCATCGGCATCGTGCTGCTGAGGAACCGCAGAGATCTACCAGCACGCCCCCGCGTCCTGGCACCCGAGAAACCGGAGAGTAGACATGAATGACATCACGCTGCCCGACGCTGTCGAGAACTTCATCGCAGCCACCAATGCGCACGACGCGAACGCGCTGGCCGCGGTCTTCGGCGACGGGGCCACCGTGCGCGATGACGGGAAGACCTGGGCCGGCGAGACCGAGATCCGCGAGTGGATCCAGGGGCATCTGATCATCCCCAAGATCGTGCTCACGCCGACCTCGTTCGCGGACGACCGGCTGGTGGCCTCCGGGGACGGCGACTTCCCCGGCGGGCCGCTGTCCTTCTCGTTCGTGTTCGGCATCAAGGACGACCAGGTCACCGACCTCGCGATCGCCCCTGTCTGATCCGTCACCGGCTGGGGCGGCCCGAGGTGCCGCCCCAGCCCACGAAGGTCGCGGTGGCCGGCAGCCGACACCCGGTCAGGGCTCAATGTTCGGTCGGACCTCGCCGCAGCGGGGCGAGCGTCCGCGACGCTGTTGCGGTGGCCTGACGGCGCAGGCGGCAGATCATCGAGTTGCCCGGCCAGCTGCCGCAGCACGCCGGCAACTGAGCCACGTCCGACGCCGTGGTCCGCCAGGTGACGAGAGCCGGGCGGAAGGCGACCCGGCCCCGATGCCGGGTGGTGCCCAGGTGGACGCCACCGTCGTCGAGAACGGCGGACCCGAGCGCCGTGTTCAGCCGGTCGGCCTCCTCGTCGGTGACACCCGGCGGCCGGTAACGGAAACACACCACATTGAGCGTCGCCGGGGCCAGCAGCGCGAAGTCCGGCGCCGCCTCGACCGCGGTGGGCCCGCCGACGACGGGCCCACCGCGAACCTAGTCGTCCAGCTGGCCGCTGGCGACCAGGTGGCGGTACCAGTGGGCGCTGTCCTTCCAGGTGCGCTCCTGGGTGTCGTAGTCGACGCGGATGATGCCGAAGCGGCGGTCGTAGCCGTAGCCCCACTCGAAGTTGTCCAGCAGCGACCAGACGAAGTAGCCCCGGACGTCCGCGCCCTGCGCGCGGGCCTCGGCCACCGCGCCGATGTGCCGGCGCAGGTAGTCGATCCGCCGGTCGTCGTGGACCCGCCCGTCGGCCGACACCACGTCGTCGAACGCCGCGCCGTTCTCGGTGATCATCAACGGCTGGCCGGGGTACTCGCGACGCAACCGCAGCAGCAGCTCGGTGAAGGCCGGCGGGTCGATGTTCCACCCCATCGCCGTGTACGGGCCGGGCTGCGGCAGGAAGTCGACGTCCTCGGCGCCCACCCACGGCGAGTGGGCCGAGGCGCCGTGCCCGTCGGCGTCGGAGCGGGCCGAGTGTCCGTCCCAGGCGCGGACCAGGGTGCTGGAGTAGTAGTTGACCCCGAGCACGTCCAGCGGCACCGCGATCAGCTTCTCGTCATCCTGACGCACGAACGACCAGTCGGTGACGGCGGCGGTGTCGGCCAGCAGGTCGGCCGGGTACGCCCCGTCCAGCATCGGGCCGAGGAACGCCCGGTTCGCCAACGCGTCGATCCGCCGGACCGCGTCGCAGTCGGCGGCCGAGTCGGATGCGCCCCGCACGACGTGCAGGTTCAGCGTCACCGACAGCTCGGCGCTCGGCACCAGCTCCCGGACCACCCGCCCGGCCAGGCCGTGCGCCAGGTTCAGGTGGTGCACCGCCGCCAGCGCGGCCGCCGGCTCGGTCCGACCGGGCGCGTGTACACCGGAGCCGTAACCCAGGTACGCCGAACACCACGGCTCGTTGAGCGTGGTCCAGGTGTGCACCCGGTCGCCGAGCGCGCCGACGATCCCCGCGGCGTACTGCGCGAAGCGCAGCGCCGTCTCCCGCGCCGGCCACCCGCCGGCGTCCTCCAGCTCCTGCGGCAGGTCCCAGTGGTACATGGTCGCGACCGGTCGGATGCCGCGCTCCAGCAGGCCGTCGACCAGCCGCGAGTAGAAGTCCAGGCCGGCGGAGTGGAACCGCCCGGAGCCGCCCGGCTGCACCCGGGGCCAGGAGATCGAGAAACGGTACGCGCCCAGCCCCAGCTCGGCGAGGTGGTCCAGGTCCTGCGGCCACCGGTGGTAGTGGTCGGCGGCCACGTCACCGGTGTCGCCGTTGCGGGTCCGCCCGGGGGTGTGGCTGTAGGTGTCCCAGATGGACCGACCACGACCGTCCTCGGTGGCCGCGCCCTCGATCTGGTACGCCGCCGTGGCCGACCCCCAGACGAAGCTCTCCGGGAAGTTCCGTGCCGTCATCGTCCCGCCCTCTCCGCGCCGGCCACCACGCAGTGGTACCCCGACGACTCGCCCGCCACCAGCTCGGCGGTCGCCACCCCGCCCCGGAAGCTCACCTCGAACTGCGCGCCCGGCCCCTCGCCGGGCGCCGGGATGCGTACCCGCTGCCGTTGCCCCTCCGCCGGAGCGTAGAGCCGCAGCTCCACCCCGTCGGCCCAGTCGTAGTCGGGCCGGTCGCAGCGCGCCCCGAACCCGATGACCGCGCCGGGCCGGGCGAGCACCGGCAGGCTGTCGTACCCGTGCTTCTCGGTCACCCACCTCGGGCCGGTGAGCTGCGCGCCGGTGACCAGGTGGGTCCAGGTGCCGGCGGGCACGTAGAAGGTGACCTGCCCGTCGGCGCTGAGCACCGGCGCGACCAGCACGTCCGGGCCGAGCATGTACTGCCGGTCGAGGTGCGCCACGGCCGGGTCGTCCGGGAACTCCACGATCATCGGACGCATCATCGGGATACCGTCGCGGTGCGCCTGCTCGGCCGTCGCCGCCAGGTACGGCATCAGGCTGAGCTTGAGCCGGGTGAAGTGGCGCAGCACGTCCACGGCCTCCTCGTCGTACGCCCACGGCACCCGGTACGAGCCGGAGCCGTGCAGCCGCGAGTGCGAGGAGAGCAGGCCGAACGCGATCCACCGCTTGAACACCGCCGGGTCGGGGGTGCCCTCGAAGCCGCCGATGTCGTGGCTCCAGTAGCCGAAACCGGACGACGCCAGGGACAGCCCGCCGCGCAGCGACTCGGCCATCGCGACGAACGTCGACTCGCAGTCGCCGCCCCAGTGCACCGGGAACTGCTGGCCGCCGGCGGTGGCCGAGCGGGCGAACAGCACCGCCTCGCCCTCGCCCCGCTCGGCCTCCAGCAGCGCGAAGACCGCCTTGTTGTAGAGGTGGGAGTAGTAGTTGTGCATCCGCTGCGGGTCCGACCCGTCGTGCCACACCACGTCGGTCGGGATGCGCTCACCGAAGTCGGTCTTGAAGCAGTCGACGCCCATGTCCAGCAGCGCCTTGAGTTTGCCGGTGAACCAGGCCGTCGCGTCCGGGTTGGTGAAGTCGACGAGCGCCATGCCGGCCTGCCACTTGTCCCACTGCCACACCGACCCGTCCGGGTTGCGCACCAGGTAACCGGCCTGGCGGCCCTCCTCGAACAGGTACGAGCGCTGCGCGATGTACGGGTTGATCCACACGCACACCTTCAGGCCCCGCTCGTGCAGCCGGCGCAGCATGCCCTCCGGGTCGGGGAAGGTCGCCGGGTCCCACACGAAGTCGACCCAGTGGAACTGGCGCATCCAGAAGCAGTCGAAGTGGAACACCGACAGCGGCAGGTCCCGCTCGGCCATCCCGTCGACGAACTCGGTCACCGTCTTCTCGTCGTACGACGTGGTGAACGACGTGGACAGCCACAGCCCGTACGACCAGGCGGGCACCCGGGCCGGTCGGCCGGTCAGCGCCGTGTAGCGACGCAGCACGTCCTTCGGGGTGGGCCCGTCGATGACGTGGTAGGTGAGCGACTGGCCCTCGACGCTGAACTGGGTCTGCGCGACGACCTCCGAGCCGACCTCGAACGACACGTGCTCCGGGTGGTCCACGAACACCCCGTAGCCGGCGCTGCTGAGATAGAACGGCACGTTCTTGTACGCCTGCTCGCTGGCGGTGCCGCCGTCGGCGTTCCAGACGTCGACCGTCTGACCGTTCTTGACGAACGGGCCGAACCGCTCGCCCAACCCGTACACCGTCTCGCCGACGCCGAGCGCGAGCCGTTCGTGCACGTACCGGCGGCCCTCGCCGTCGGTGACGATGCCGACGCTGCGCCCGGTGGACGCGGTGACCAGCCGGTCGCCGTGCCGGAACTCGACCCGCCAGCCGTCGATCAGCGCGACCCGCACGGTCAGCTCGCCGGTGGTCAGCGACGCGCTGATCCCGGTGATGTCGACGGTGACCGGGTGGGTGTCGTCGGTGTGCAACCCGAAGTGGGGTTCGCGGGGCAGCCCGCCGCTGTGGTGCCCGATGGTGACCCCGACCACGCCGGGCGCGGGGGAGAAGAAGCGGACGGTGACGACGGGCCGGTTGAGCGTGTCGCCGCGACCGTTGATCTGACCGGCCGGCGCGAAGACGGTGAAGCCGCGGTCGTCCGGCTCGACCGATTCGACCGTGCCGGGGCGCAGCACGCTGACCCCGGGGCGCAGTTGCCAGTACCCGTCGGTGAACTTCACTTCTCGGCTCCTGCCGTGATGCCGCGCGCCAGGGTGCGCTGGAAGATGAGGAAGAACAGGATGGCCGGCACCAGGCTGATCAACGCGCCGGCGTTGGTCGTCGGGGCGTCCATCAGCCGGTCACCCTGCAACGACGCGAGGGCGACCGGGATGGTCTGGGTCTGGTTGTCGATCAGCATGACCAGCGGGATGAGGAACTCGTTCCAGGTCCAGATGAAGAAGAAGATGAGCAGGACGGCCAGGGTCGGCCGCAGGTGGGGGAAGACCACCCGCCACAGCACCGTCCACGTGCCGGCGCCGTCGAGCGCCGCGGCCTCCAACAGCGCGCGGGGGAACGTGCCCAGCACCGAGGCGAGCAGGTACGTGCCGAACGCGCTCTGGATGACGGTGAAGATGATGATCACCGACAGTCGGGTGTTGTAGAGGCCGATCTCCTTGGCGACGTAGTACAGCGGGTAGATCAACGCCTCCTGCGGCAACATGTTGGCCAGCAGGAACAACCCGACGATCCACAGCCGGCCACGGACCCGGCCGATGCCCAGGGCGTACGCGTTGAGCAGCGACACGACGACGCCGAGCACCGCCACGGACCCGGCGATGAGCGCCGAGTTCCACAGCTTGAGCGGGAAGTCCACCTCGGACCAGTACGTCCGCAGGCCCCACGTGTAGAACTCCGTCGGCCAGCTCAGCGGCCCGCCTGACGAGTAGTCACCGGGCGACTTGAAGGCGTTGAGCAGCATTAACGCGAACGGCACCAGCATGACCAGCGCGCCCACGGTGACCAGTGCGAGCACCACCCCACGGCGCACGCCCCGGTGGTGCCGGTCGCGCACCCGCCGGCGCAGGGGAACCTCGGTGATCGTGACGGCCATCTCAGAACCCCCGGTCCCGGCGTTCGCTGCGGGCCTGCACCGCGATGAAGGCCACGGCCACCACCACGATGATCACCGTGAGCACGGTGGAGATCGCGGACCCGTACCCGACCTGGAGCTTCTTGAAGAACGTGTAGTACGCGAAGTACGACGGCACGTTGGTGGCGTTCTCCGGGCCGCCCCGGGTCAGCGCGTAGATCGGCCCGAACACCTTCAGGGCGGCGATGGTGCAGGTCAGTGCCACCACGAAGGTCTCCGGTCGGATCTGCGGGAGGGTGATCGCCCGGAACCGGTGCCGCCAGCTCGCCCCGTCGACCTCGGCCGCCTCGTACAGCTCCGGGTCGACCCGCTGCAACGCCGCCATGAACACGACCACCGGATAACCGATCTGCACCCAGATCATCACCGCCATCACCGCCGGCAGCGCGGTGTCCGGGTCGCCCAACCAGTCGTGGCGCAGCGCCCCGAGGCCGACCGCGTCGAGCAGACTGTTGAATGCGCCGTCGGGGCGCAGGATCCAACCCCAGACGATGCCCGCCACCACCACGGGCAGCACCTGCGGCAGATAGAACGCGGCCCGCAACGCCGCCGCCGTACGCGGCCTGAACCGACGCCCGATGACGTCGAAGAGCACCGAGGCGAGCAGCAGCCCGAGCAGGGTCGGCACCACCACCATCGCGACGATCATCGCCACGGTGTTGCGGAACGACGCCCAGAACACCTCGTCGGACAGCAACCGCTGGTAGTTGTCCCACCCGACGAAGGTGGGGTCACCGACGCCCGACCACCGGGTCAGCGACAGGTAACCGGTACCCACCAGCGGCACGCCGATGACCAGGATGAACAGCGCCGCTCCGGGGAGCAGGTAGAGCCAGTACGCCGCGCCGCGGCCCCCCGGTCGGCGGCGGGGCGCGGGCGCGGGGGTGCGGGTCGCCGCCGAGGGTGTGCCGGCGACGGTGTCGGGGACTGCCATGGAGGATCCTTCCCGGCGGGGGTGGGCGGGCGCGTCGGCCGTGCTGCCGGTCGCGCCCGCCGCTCGCCGTGTCACTTGCCGGTGATCTCCTTGACGCCATCGGCGTACGGCTTGGCGATCGTGTCGAGCACCTGGTCGGGGGACTTGGACCCGTTGATCAGGCTCTGGAACCCGCCGACCAGCACGTCGTAGTAGCCGGGCACCGGCCAGTCCGGGTAGAACGCCAGACCGTCCTGCTTGCTGACCGTGTTGAAGTCCCCGATCAGCTTGCGGTCCTTCGGATCGCTGATCTTGGCGGGGTCGCCGGCCACCGGGATGCCACCGTTGTTGCCGATCAGGTCCTGGATCTCCGGACGCAGGGTGATGTCGATGAAGTCGTACGCCAGGCTCTTGGCCTTGCTGCTGGCCGGGACGACCCAGAGGTTGCCCGACGAGCCGGCGTTGAGGGTGTTGCCCGGGAACAGGAAGGTGTCCCAGTTGGCCTTCATCTCGGCCTTGAATCGGCCGTACCACCAGCTGCCCGACACGATCATCGGCGTCTTGCCCGCGATGAACGCGGTGCCCATGTCCTCGGCCTTGAGGCTCGCCGAGTCCTTGGCCACGTAGCCCCTGCGCACCCAGTCGGCGAAGGTGTCCGCGCCGTACTTCAGCGGGTCGGCACGGAAGTCGACCGGGTTCTTGTAGAGCTGGTAGTTGTCGACGAACTGCCGGTCGGCCTTCGACAGGGCCAGCTGGTAGAAGAGCTGCCCGGCCGGGTACTCGGCACCGGCCGTGCCGAGCGGGGTGATGCCCTTGCCGACGAAGGTGTCCATCGCGGCGGTCAGCTCCGCCATGGTGGTGGGCACCGTGACGCCGTTACGGTCGAACAGGTCCTTGTTGTAGTAGACCGTGACGTACTCGCCGTAGTTCGGCACGCCGAACCAGTTGCCCGACCCCATCACGCCCTTGTCGCTGTAGCGCGCGGTGGTCTGCAGGCTGGGGCTGAGCTTGTCGGCCCAACCGCGCTTCGCCGCCTCGTCGCTGAGGTCGGTGAGCAGACCCTGGGACGACAGCAGGCCGGCCGTCGCGTTGCCCTTGTTGTACTCCATGATGTCCGGGCCCTCGGACGAGTTGATGATCATGCCGGCGTTCTGCTGGATCTGCTCGAAGGCCTTGCGCTCGAAGCGCACCTCGACGCCCGGGTGCTCGGTCTTGAAGATCTCGATGGCCCGGTCCCAGCCGACCCCCATCGCGCTGCTCTCGCCCTCGTAGTGCCAGAGCTTGAGGGTCTTGGCGCCGCTGTCGTCACCGCTGTCGTCGTCGCCGCACGCGGCCACGGTGGTCGTCGCGGTCGCCGCCAGGGCGATCGCGGCGACGATCCGGCGGAATCGCTGCATTGCTATCCTCCTCGTCGAGTATCGAGCCCGGCAGTTCACTGGGTCCGTCGTCGCGTTGCCGCGCGGCGACGGACCGTTTCTCCTGGTCAGCCCCCATCGGTGTGGCGGCTTCGTGGTGCTGCGGTCGATCCCCGGATCTCCAGCGCGCACGGCAGCAGTTGCTGGTGGCGCTCGTCACCGGCCCCGTCCAGATGGCGCACCAGCGCCTCGATCGCGATCCGGCCCATCGCCGACCCGGGCGACGTCATCGTGGTCAGCGCCGGGGTGGCCAGCTCGGCGACCTGCGGCGAGGTGACCATCGAGACGACCGACACGTCGTCGGGCACGGCCAGCCCCCGCGCGGTCAGTTCGCCGAGGATGCCGAAGACCGCCGTCTCGTTCATGGCCAGCACCGCCGTCAGGTCCGGCGTCCGCGCGAAGGCGGCGGCCAGCGCGGCCCGCCCGCCCGCGGCGCTGTCCTGGGCCGGGATCATGACCGGCTCCAGGCCGTGGCCGGTCATGGCCGTGACAAAGGCGTCCCGGGTACGCAGCGCCGGCCCGTAACCGCTGGCCAGGGTCTCGGCCGAGTGGTTGACGTAGACGATCTGCCGGTGCCCCAGGCCGACCAGGTGCGCCACCGCCTCCCGCACGGTCTGCGCGAAGTCGATGTCGACGTAGGAGAGCCCGTCGGTGTCCCCGGTGCGCCCGATCAGCACCAGCGGCACACCGGCCTGCTGGAGCGCGGTGACCCGCTCGTCGGCGAGCTGCACCTCCATCAGCACGACGCCGTCGAACATCCGCTGGCTGGCCAGCCGGCGCAGACCGTCGAGGTCACCGCCCCCACCGACGGGCGACAACACCAGGTGGTAGCCGACGGCGCTGGCCGCCGCGGCGGCCCCGGTGACGAACGCCGTCTCGGTCGCGCCGAGGCCGCGCTCGTCCATCGGCAGCAGCAGGCCCAGGATCCGGCTGCGCCGACTGGCCAGGCCACGGGCCATGGCGTTGGGCTGGTAGTCGAGTTCGGCCATGGCGGTGAGCACCTTGGCCCGGGTGGCCTGGGAGATCGGCCGGGCACCGGTGAGGACGTAGGACACGGTGCTGACCGAGACCTGCGCCAGGCGGGCGACGTCATGCATGGTGGCCACCGCGCACCTCCTCCGGCCAGGCAGGCAACCGCATCCGGGTGGTCGTCGAAGCGGTTCGACGAAGCGGTTCGACAGACGCTAAGCCCCCTGTTACATCGACGTCAATAGCCGATGTCGAAGGAAGTCACGTCAGTCGTGCCCGAGCCCCTCGGCCGGGTGGGCGCGGCGACCCGGCCGGATGTCGGTGGGGGCCGGGAACGTCAGCCAACCGTCAGGTGCGTGCCCGGCGAACCGTCAGGCGGGCGCCGCGTGCTGGGCTTCCTCGTCCACGCAACAGCGCAAGCGGCTGATCAACCGGCCGCCTTCGGCGACGAAGCGGCCAGCACGTGATCACCGATGAGGTGGTGCAGGCGGCGGTTGCCCCGCATGACCAGGTGGAACGCCGTGTCGACACCACGGAGCGGGACGTGCGGTCGCGCCCCGCCGGTCACGGGGCGAACTGTGCCACCACCGTGGGGTCGGTGATCGTGTCGTCGGCGGCGAGCATGATCGCCTTCGACAGGATCATCGACAGCATGGGGTCGTCCTCGAACGGCAGGTGCAGCCGCCCGGTGCCCCCGCGCGCGGGGACGATGCACAGGTAGGCGTCGTGGGGCTCCATCAGGATGTTGCCCGAGCCGAGGTGGATCCGGTAGCCGCGCAGGTTCCCGCGTACGTGCAGGTAGCGGTCCGTGAGGGTGACCCGGTCGGCGATGGCCATCCGGGGGAGCAGCCGGACCAGGGCGTCGCGGCGTATCTCCGCCGACGGGGTCAGTGCCCCGACCACGGTGCGGTGCCAGTAGTCCCGGAACCGGTCCTCGCCCCGGTCGGCCCACTGCGGGTCGGTGGCGATGGAGGTGACGCCGACGAACAGGTCCACGTCCCGCATCGCCTCGGTGAACACCAGCGGTGGCACGTCCGCGACCGGGACGGGTTGCCAGGTCGCACCGTCGGATCGGGCGAAACGCACCTGATCGGTGGCGCAGTGGTCGACGTCGTAGCTCTGGGGATCGTCCGTGCCGACCAGTTGGTGGTGGAAGGACGCCCGCCACGCACCGCCGCCGAAGAGCTTCGTGGCTTCGCTGTCGTACCCGCCGTCCCAGGTGCCCAGGTAGCCGGCCTGCCAGCCGCGGGCGCGCATGAGCGCGTTCGCCTGGCGGTAGCGCAGGATGTGCGCGGCGAACCGGTTGGAGTAGGAACCGGTCCGCTCCTCGGCCGGTGTGAGCAGGTAGACCTCGCGGAATGCCTGCTTGAACGGCTGCGTCAGGCCCGTGCCGAGCACCTGGTCACGCCAGGCGAGGGCCTCGTCCATCCCGGCGCGGACGGGGTGCCACAGCCGGACCCGGCCCCCGCGGACCGGCCGCCCGTCGAGACCGACGATCACCCACCCGTCGGCGTCCTCGCGGGGCAGGCCCGCCGACCAGTCGCACCCGTCGGCGCTGGTCTCCCAGAGCAGCCGCCGCCCGTACGTCCCGGTGACCGGGTGGTCCAGGAAGCGGGACACCCAGTCCGGGTACGCCCAGGTGCGCTCCTCGGACAGCAACGCCTCCACCCGTTGGCGCTCGGCGGTCAGCGTCGCGTTGATGGCCTTCACCGAGTCGCGCAGCTGTTTCAGCTCGCCGGCGTGTGTCTCCTTGAGCACCGCGGGAACGCCCTTGAGCCCGACGTCGCCGCGGGCGAAGGTCAGGCGGGCCTTCTCACCCTCGACCCGCACCGTCGCCTCGTACGGGCCGACGGGGGTCCGCCGGGTCCCGGCCGGGTCGAGCCCGTGGTCGTCGACGGCGAGTTCCAGCACCTCGCTCAGTGACCACCCCCGCAGAGCGCCGAGGCGGGTCAGCGCGGTGTGCACCCGACTGCGTACCGCCTTGTTCTTCACGGTCACCGCGAGCCGCGCCAGGGTTCGCACCGACGCCTCACCGTCGCGCCCGGCGAGCAGTTGCACGGCCGCGATCGCGGTGCGCTGGGCGTGGGGGAAACCCGCCGCCTGGCGGGGCGCTGCCGAGGCGGCGGCGGTGACCCGGGTCAGCAGGTCCGTCGCTGCCTCGTCCGACTCCCGCGACAGCGCCCACACCAGGCCACGCAGGAGGCGGTCCGAGTCGTCGTGCACCGGGTGCCGGTGGGCGGCGAACACCTCCAGGATCGTACGGACCGCCTTCCTCCCGTCGGTCGCGGTCGTGAGCTGCTGGTCCAGGCCGCGCAGCCAGGTCGCCGACGCCGCCGGCTTGTCGAGTGAGGCACAGTGCACCAGCAACTCGGGCACGCCCGGCGCGGCGAGGACGCCCCCCAGGCCGGCGCGGACGAGCGGACCGAACTCATCCCCGTGGTGCAGCAACCAGGACGGCACGCGGCGATCCGTGGCACGGTCGAGCGCCTCCCCGATCAGCGTGACGACCCGACGTCGAGGGCCGGCCGTCGGGACGTTGCTCGCGGCGAGTTCGTCGAACAGGCCCGAGATCGCCGGCGCGAGATCGGCCAGGTCGGCGGGAGCCAGGTGCGCGGCGATCGTCGCCGGCAACTCCAGGCGGACGCCGAGGTCGTAGTCGAGCCCCTGTCCGACAGCCTCCAGACACCACAGAAGATCCGCCCGGGTCCAGTCATGCTCGCCGTCGGCGAGACTCCGTACGACGTCGTTCAGCGCCGACGGCATCGAACTGGCCACCACCTCCAGGTGCATGGCCAGCGCGGCACAGCGGCGAAGCTCGGCCGGCCACGACCCGGTGGCGGCCCACTCGGGGGTGTGGGTCACCGACGACGTCCGGTGGTAGGTGCTGGCCCGCCGGAGCAGTGGCCGAACCTGGGCATCGGCTTCGGCGACCCCGGTCTCCACCCGCTGGCGATCCGCCGCGCTCAGCGGGGGAAGCAGCCGTGTCCAGTCGGCCACCTCAGCCACCCACCAGGGCAACGAGCCGCACGAAGGCCACCTCGGGCTCCGCGAGCAGGTCGATCTCCTCGTCCAAGTCCTCGACCTGGCGGTCACCCACCAGCAGCACGAAGCCGTTACGGGCGAAGGCGGCACAGGCGGCGTCCGCCTGGCGCTCCCAGTCCAGCCGCCGACCCTGACCGACCCGGTAGCCGTTCCACGTCGACTCCGCGTCGGTCGGCCGCACCAGACCCCGGAAGAGGTCCGTCTGGTCGGCGTTGCAGCGGTGCCGCCGCGCGCAGCAGTGCGCCGGCAGCCGTGTACCGCCGGCGCAGCCACCGGCCGTAGCTGTCGACATGTCGACAGTATCGCCGCCCTTCCCGGCCGGGACCTGCCGTGACCTCGGCCGGCGCCTCCGGTCCCACCGCGGCGACCGCGCGCCCCCGGGCGCGGGCGTGGGACAGTTCTGGTCGTTCGCCCGGATCGCTCGGACGACGACCCGCTTACCGCAACGTTCAGCAGAATCTGGGGAATCAGCATGAATGCCGACTCGGACTGGGGAGACTTCCTGACCACCGACACGCCGATCGGGGACACCACCCTGACCGAGGCGGTGGCGGCGCTGCCGGAGCCGGCGGCGTCCATCGTGGAGAGCGAGATCAGCGGCGCGGTCGACGACCAGGACTGGTCGAACTGGCACGCGGACAGCGGCGACGACTGGGCCGACTCCGCCCAGGACTGGGCCGACTACGCCGTGGAGAACGCCGCAGCCGGCAACACCGAGGTCGCCGAGAGCGCCATGGCCCGGGCGGCCGACCACGCGAACATCGCCGAGAACAACTACACGGTCTCCGACGACTACTCCGACGCCGTCGTCGACCACGTGGAGACCGCCGCCGCCGAGGTCGACTGGGCCACCAGCGGCACCGACACCTCCCTGACCGACACCTCGTACGACACCAGCACCTCCTACGACACCACCTCCTACGACACGAGCACCTCGTACGACACGAGCACGTCGTACGACGCCGGGGGCTACGACGCCACGGCGTCCAGCTTCGACACCAGCACCTCGTACGACGTAGCGGAATGAGTTGGGCTGACGCCGGTGGACCCGGTGCCGTGCCGCCGGCCGCCGCGGCCGGGCTGGAGCCCGGCCGGCTGGCGGCCGGCGTGGAACGACGGCTCGGCGTCCCGCCGAGCGTGGCCCGCCAGCAGCTGCTGCGCAGTGTCCGCGAACTCGCGTTCGAGCTGAAGGTCGAGCAGCTCAGCCTCCTGGAGGCGGTACGCGGCTCCCGCTTCGGGGGCGTCACCCTCTCGCCGGCCCAGGTGCCGGTGCTGCTGCGGGTCACCCTGGAGGCCGACGGCCCGGGTGTGCGGGTGGGCGTGCTGCTGGTCGACCGCTGGCCGGGCAAGCTGGGGCGGAACTGGGGGGTGACCTCGGTGTACGTCGGCCTCTTCGAGTCCGTGCTGAGTACGGTCGACGCCGTCCTCGGTCGGCTCGACCCGGCGGGGGCGGCCTCGTTCGCCCCCTGGTGGCGGCAGACGGGCCCGGGCGACGTGGCGATGATGCAGCACGCCGCCGGCCTGGCCAACCGGGCGCAGGCCGCGCTCTCCCGGCACGCCGGACGGCTGCTCGACGGCGACGGGCAGGCGCAACGGCAGGCGGTGGTCACCCGTACCGGCGGTGCGACCTTCACCTTCGAGACGGCCGACGCCGTCGCCGAGGTCCCCGCCGAACTGGCCGACGGCATGCTGATGGTCGGCACGCTGATCGTCAGCCGGCCGGACGGTATGCCGCCGAAGCTGGTCGCGCAGGTGCAGTCGCTGGTGTTCCGGGTCGAGGAGCGCCTCGCGGCGGGTGGGACCGACCGGCTCACCGTCGAGCCGGCGGACGTGCCTGCGGTGACCTTCCTGCACCAGCAGGCGCGGCTGCGCGGCCTGCTGCCGGCGCGGACGCTGCGTACCTGCACCACCTGCCGGCTGGAGAAGGTCGCCAACCCGGAGATGGAACGCATGCAGGAGCGCACCCGGCGCACCCGGGACCTGGCCAGCAGCATCGGCGGGTTGGTCACGCCCTACGTGCTCGCCGGTCGGCTGGTGCAGCTCAACAACAAGGGCCCGAAGTTCGCCTGTCCCCGCTGCCAGGGGATGGACGCCGACGAGACGGTGGTGACCTACTGCCAACGGTGCGGTGACCGCCGGGCCGAGACCGCGCTGCGTACCTGCCCGAAGTGTCAGTTCGACTTCCGTGGCCTGGTCGGCGGCGAGCCGGTCTGGCGACCCAGGACGACCGTACCGGCGATCTCCGGTCCGGGACCGCAGCCCGCCGGCCACCTGCCGCCCGCAGTGACCGCAGCGTCGTCGCGGCCCGCCACGCCACCGGCACCCCCGCCGGGCTACCAGCCCGATCCGGAGGCGCAGCAGTGGCCCCGGCCACCGGGTTTCCCGTCCTGAGCCCACCGAGTGACCGCCGGTGATCACCTGACCAGGTGCCGGGTGGCCCGGGGCAGGGCACGGTGCGCCCCGAGCCGGATCGCCCGGCCCGACGGTGCCCGACGCGCCGTCGAGATCCGGGTCGGCGACGGGCCTTGTTCTGCCGCGTCGCGGCGGTGTCTGCCGCGGCACGGCGGTCAGGGGCGGCCGGTCAGTGCCGGTGCCGCCGCTCGGGGTGCTCGGTGGGAGCGGTGTCCGGGCTGGCATCCAGGTGGGCGGCGATCCGATCCGGGAGCGGGTAGACGTGCTCGACAGGCAGCTGCGCTGCGGCTGCCTGTTCGTCGCCCCGGCGCAGCAGGTCCCGCACCCGCTCGACGGTGGGGGTGATGTCCGCGACGGCGACGATCCAGTCGTCGACGTACCGGTCGACGGCCTCGCCGGACAGGCCGACCTGCAACGACCGGTACGGCAACGCGTGCAGGCGCAGTGCCCGCTCGGGGTCCCACTGCACCCGGACCGGGCTGGCCTTCAACTGCCGCGACCAGTTCGCCGCGTCGCCGTGCAGGCCCCGGTGGTAGTGACTCAGGCACGCCCGTGCCAACGCCCACTCGAACCCCTCCCGGGTGATGTCGATGGACAGCACGCGCTCCTGCCCGGGCTTCGTGGCCCAGCCGCAGCGGTACATCATCCACAGGAAGGACGGCTTGATCCACGTCATCCGGTCCCGCTTGAAAGGGGCCACGAAACGACCGGCCGACACCGCCGGCAGCGCAATCTCCGGCGGATACGCCTGGTACATGGTGATGGTCGCGGTCGAATAGCGAGCACGGATCTGGCGTACGGGAACGGACACCCGTCGATCCTCGACGATCAAGACCCGGCCGGTCCACCCGGATTCCGCCGCCACGCCATCGTCACGGCGTCAGGACGCGGCGTGCGGCCACGGCGGCGCGGGGATCATCCGTCCTGCAGGCTCTCCTGCAGTTCGGCGGGCGCCCGCATCCGCCACGCATCGGTGATCAGCTCGGCCAGCCGCTCGACTGACACCTCGGGGAGGCGCACCATCACCAGGGGCAGCCCGTCGTAGCCGGCCGTCGTGAAGAACAGGGCGGGCTCGCCGAGGAGCAGCGCCTGCTTCTCCCCCTCATCACCGACGTGGAGCACCGCGACATCGGTGCGGATCACCCGCGGTTTCCCCGGCACGCGTTCCGGATAAGACCAGACGAAACCCTTGTTCTCCACGCGGAAGTCGAAGCCGTCGCTGGGAATCTCCACCGCGTGGGGCAACGCGAGCGCCAGACGGCGTACATCGTCGGCATCAGCCATCCGCAGAGGCTACAACGGCGCCCGATCCTCCTGCCCGGGACTCGGCCGGCGCTCCGTTCCCGGGCACCGTGCCTGCTGCTGCCTCCGCTCGTCGCCCGACGAACTGGGGCGGCGGCGGGTGATCCTCGCTGGTCATACCGGTGCCCATGAAGTTTGCTGAGGCTCTGGCGCTGCGCGCGGATGCGGCGCGACGCGCCGAACAACTCCGTGCCCGCATCGTCGCCAGCGCCCGTTTCCAGGACCGCTGATCGCCGCCTCCGCCAGGCCGGGAGTCATGCCGGCTCGGGCACGGCTCCCGGCTCGCCGTCGTCGGGCATCGGCTCGACCGGTGCCTCCGGCAACTCGTCGGGTGTGTCGGGAAGAAGCTCGCCGACGTCGTCCGGCACGGGCTCACGAGGGTCGAGGGGCGGATAGACATCGGGATCGAGGTCAGGATTTGTCATCGGGCAATTATCCGGCACGGCCGTACCTCGCGCACGTCTACCTCGGCCCACTCGTCGCCGGTCAGTGCGACGACGGCGCATCCAGGCCGACTGCGCAGGCTGGCGGGAGGTGGAACCAGCGCAGCGCCTCCACGCCGGCCGGCAGGCCGGTGGGCCCCTCGTCGACGTGGTCCCCACGCCCGGCCAGGATCTCCCGTGCCTCGTGCAGGTGGCCGGCCAGGGCGTCCTCGCCGGCCCACCGCCGCGGCAGGGCCGGCTGGTCGTCGCCGGTGAACAGGCGGGCCAGCTCGGCCAGGCGCAGCGACGGGCCCGGGCCCCGGTGGTGACGCCACAGACCGCTGCGGGCGTCGAAGCGGTAGTCGGGCAGCAGGCGGTGCCCCAGGCGGGCGACCAGGTCGACCGCGTCGATCAGATGGTCGGCGACCAGGTCGGAGACGAAGTAGCCGAAGCTGATCCGGGTCCAACCGGGCTTGATCCCCTCCCAGCCCAGGGCGATCTGCTCCCGGAACGCCCGGGAGTGCTCCTCGTCGATGCCCAGCAGGCGATGCCCGTAGGGGCCCGCGCAGGAACACCCGCCCCGGGCCTGGATGCCGAACAGGTCGTTGAGTAGCGCGACGACGAAGTTGTGGTGCAGGTGGCGGCTGCCGTGGCGGATCTGCACCGACACGATGGGCAGCCGCCGCGCCCGGGGGTTGCCCAGGACGACGATCCCCGGGTTCGCCGACCAGCGGCGCAGCGCCCGCGACCACAGCCGCTCCTCGCGGGCCTGGATGACGTCCGCGCCGACGGACTGCTTGAGGGCGAACACCAGGCCCGCCCGGATCGACTCGACGATCGCCGGAGTGCCGCCCTCCTCGCGGGCCACCGGATCGTCGAGGTACCGGTGCCCCACGGGGTCGACGAACGCCACGGTGCCGCCACCGGGCACCGTCGGGACCCGGTTGCGCATCAGGTCCCGGCGCACCACCAGGACCCCGGGGGTCTGCGGGCCACCGACGAACTTGTGCGGGGACAGGAAGACCGCGTCCTTGTCGTCCGCCGCTCCCGGCGTCGACTCACCCATCCGGATCGGCACGTACGGGCCGGCGGCGGCGTAGTCCCAGCACGCCAGCGCCCCGTGGGTGTGCAGCAGCGCCGCGATCGCGTCGGTGTCGGAGAGGATGCCGGTGACGTTGGAGGCGGCGGAGAAACTGCCGACACGCAGCGGCCGGTCCGCGTACCGGACCAACCGGGTGGCCAGCTCGGCCCGGTCGATGTGCCCGTCGTCGTCCGCGCCGATGACGACCACGTCGGCGTACGTCTCCCGCCACGGCAGCTCGTTGGAGTGGTGCTCGTAGGGGCCCACGAAGACCACGGGGCGCTGCTGCGCGGGGATGCCGTCCAGCAGGCCGTGGCGGCGTGCCGGCCCGGCGGGCAGCCGCAGTTCGAGGAGCCCGATCAGCTTGTCGATCGCCGCTGTGGCCCCCGAACCGCAGAAGATCACCACATGGTCGTCGGTGCCACCGACGGCGTCGAGGATGGTCCGCCGGGCGTCCTCGCGCAGCCGCCCCGTCGCCCGGCCGGTGGCGGAACTCTCGGTGTGAGTGTTGGCGTAACGGGGCAGCACCCGGTCCCGGACGGTGTCCTCCACGAAGTCCAGCGCCCGGCCGGAGGCGGTGTAGTCGGCGTAGGTGATCCGGCGCGGCCCGTAGGGGCCGTCGAGCACCTCACCCTCGCCGATGACCCCGTCGCGAATCCGTGCCAGCAGCCGCTCCACCCTGGACGTACCCACCGTACCCATGCCGCAGTGCCTCCCCAGGCGACGGGGCAGGTCGACGGCGCGTCGGCGAGCGTCGGTGTCCCGACCGCTGTCCACAGTGTGCCCGACCGGCCGGCCACGCCGCTTGCCCTCCGGTGTCCGGCACGACGACGTCGGCACCCGCGCCCGCGCGGGGCGGCGGTGGCGGTGCACCCTCGGTCGGCACCTGGTGTTCCCGCCCATCCGGGTGCGACGATCTCGACCGGCCCTGCCGACGACCCGAGGAGTGCGCGATGGCCACCGGTGCCGAGCTGGACGACTGCCGGCGGGTCGCCGAGGAGGCGGCCCGCCTCGGCGGTCGGGAGCTGCTGCGGCGCTTCGGCGACCACGGCCGCGTCGACTACAAGACCGCCTCCACCGATCTGGTCAGCGAGGCGGACCGGGCCAGCGAGGCCCGCATCGTCGAGTTGCTGCGCGCCCGCCGGCCCGGCGACGGCATCCTCGCCGAGGAGGGCAGCGACCACGTCGGCGACTCCGGGCTGCGCTGGGTGCTCGACCCCCTCGACGGCACCGTCAACTACGTCGCCGGGATGCCGTTCTGGTGCGTCAGCGTGGCCTGCGAGCAGCAGACACCGGACGGTTGGCGGCCCGTCGTCGGGGTGGTCCACGATCCGGTGCACGACGAGACGTTCTGCGGCGTGCGGGGTCGGGGTGCGTTCCTGAACGACGCGCCGCTGGTCCGGCGCGCCGGCGTCGCGCTCGGCGAGGTCGTCCTCGCCGCCGGGTACGCCTACGACGTCGCCCACCGCAAGGTGCAGGCGGCCGTGGTCACCGACCTGGCCGGCGACGTGCGCGGGGTGCGGATGCTGGGCTCGACGGCGCTGGCCCTGGCCTGGATCGCCGCGGGCCGTTGCGACGCGTACGTCGAGGACCGCACGTTCCGCTGGGACTGGGCGGCCGGTCTGGTGATCGCCGTCGAGGCCGGCGCCGCGGTCGAGGTGAGCGGCAGCCGGGTGCTCGCCGCCCCACCGGAGTTGATCGACGGCCTGCGTCCCCGGGTCGCGGCGCTGGGCTGACCAAGCCCGTCCTGCAGGTGACGCCCCGGGCCACCCGCAGCCGACGGCGTTCGTCAGCCGGCACCGAGGCAGACGAACGCCGCCGCCGTGGCCCCGGCGGTGCTGTCACCGGTAGTGACGAAGGCATGCTGGGCGTCGGCGAGAGCCTGCGCCGGGCGGACACCGGCCCGCATCCGGCGGTGCAGGTCCAGCATGAGCGCGGTGGTGGGGTCGGCCGGCACCGGCAGCACGGTGGCGATCAGGCACCGTGCGCCCAGGGCGAGCAGCACGGCGGTGAAGCCCATGACCTCGTCGCCGGGACGCACCCCGGTCAGCCCCGAGTCGCACGCGGAGAGCACCACGCAGCCGGGCGGCCGGGGGACCCGTTCCCACTCGTACGCGAACAGCGGTCCGTCGGCCAGCTCCAGGGTGGAGAACTGCGGATTGTCGGCCCGGAAGGTGCCATGGGCGGCGATGTGGACCAGACCGGCCCCGTCCAGCGCCGCGGTCAACGTGTCGGCGGTGGCGTCCGCACCGGTGAGCAGCGTGGCTCCGGGCAGCACCTGCGCGAGTCGGCGTACCTCGGCCCGGCCGGCCGGCAGGCGCGGCCCGCAGGCCAACACCGAGGGCCCGGCCGAGGGCTGCCGGCCGTCCGCCCTGAGCCAGGCCGTGGCCGACGGGGCCACCGTCACGGGGCGTCCGGCGCAGGTCGGCAGCCCCGACCACGGCACGGCGTGCAGGGCCCCGACCGGCACGATCACCAGGGGGCGGTCGCCGAGGTGCGGCCGCAGCGGGTCGAAGAGCTGGTGGTCCAGCGCGGCTGCGGCGTGCCTGGCCCCGGCCCGGGCGGTGGGCGTGTCACCGGTGGTGACCAGCCGGCGGAGGGCGAACCGGTGCCACCGGGCCAGGTGCACCGCCTCGGCGAGCGGGCCGAGGTCGTGCAGGCTGGCCCGGCCGTCGCGGACCAGCACCGCCCGGAGCCGGTCGCCGTGGGCGACCAGCTCGACCAGCACGCGGGAGCCGAGCCGCCCGGCGAGCACGCCCACACCGGGCGGGGTCAGCACGCCGATCCCGCCGGGCACCCGTCGGGCCAGGTCCTGGATGCGCCGTTCCAGCCGGGCCTGCCGGCTGCGCAGGGCGTGGGCCGGCCGGCCCGCCAGCACCGTGTCCTCCAGCAGGCTACTGACGAGCCGGAGCTCGGTGAGCGCCGCGAACAGCTCCGGGTCGTCGGGGGGCAGCGCCGGCCGCATCCGCAGGGTGTTGGCCCGCCAGCGTTCGGCCCAGGCCAGGGTCCGGGCCGGGGAACCGGCACGGACCGCGATGTCGAGGCCCTCGGCGGCCAGCTCCTGCCCGTACGTCCCGCTGTGGGCCCGCAACTCCGTGGCGCCGAGGGAGGTGCGGTGCCGGTCGAGTACGGCCAGCCCCCGGCGCAGTGCCCGGGCCGCACCGGCGTCGTCACCGGTGAGCCGACGCGACCGGGCCAGGGCGTACCAACCCTGGGCGCGGCGGGGGGCGGTGCCCCGCCGGCGGGCCTGGGCGGCCACGTCGAGCAGTGCCACGGCCCGGTCGACGCGACCCGAGGCGGCGGCCAGCAGACCGGCTTCGATGCGGGTGGTCAGCGCCGGGCCCGCCCACCCGGTGGCGTCGAGCTGGCCGGCCGTGCGCACCATCGCGGCGAGCAGGGTCGCCGTGCGGGTGCCCCGGCGGAACTCCGCGCGCAGTTCGACGTGCCGGGCGAACGCGGCCCAGATGCGGCGGCCCTGACGCCGAAACCTGACCCGGGCCTGGACGGCAGCCGCGGTCGCGGTGTCCAGGTCGTTGGCCAGCAGCGCGGCTCGCGCCTGGGCGAGCAGCGCCTCGGCGAGGTCCGAGGCCATTCCCCGGCGGTGCAGCTCCCGCACCGCGGCGGCGGCGACCTCGACCGCCTCGTCGAGCAGCGGCACCGACAGCAGCAGCTCGAACCGGTCCAGCAGCAGCGCCGGACGGGGAACGGCGAGCCGCCGGTACTCCTCGTCGACGTCGGCGAAGCAACGCAGCGCCACGGCGATCTCGCCGCGTTGCCCGGCGGCGATGCCGCTGTTCCAGCGGGCGTCCGCCGCCGCGAGGTCGAGTCCGAGCCGGCGGAAGACCGCCGCCGCCCGGGAGAGATCGTCGTCGGTGCCGCCGGAGGCACCCCGGTGTGCGTTGAGCAGCCCCCGGTTGTTGCGGGCGCGGGCCTCCAGCAACGGGTCGTCCTCGCGTTGGGCGATGTCGATGGCGATGCCGTAGTCGCGCACCGCCTCGGCATAGCGTCCGCGGTAGTGCAGCACCACCCCGCGCTGCATCCGGGCGCGGCCGGCGTCGGCACCGGTGAGCTGGGGCAGCGCGGCGGTCACCGCCCGCAGCGCCGCAGCGGTACGACCGGCATTGGCCAGCACGTACCCGAGGCTCATCCGGGCCAGTGCCTGGGTACGGGGTGTGCCGGCGGCCCGTACCGCCCGGCGGAGGTGGCGCAGTGCGCCGGTCAGGTCGTTGAGCTCGCGCAGGGCCAGGCCGATGGCCCGCTCGGCGGTGGAGCGCTCGTCGTCGTCGGCGGTCTGGCCGGCGAGCACCTGCTGGGCGATCGTGATCGCCTCGGGTGGGTAGCGCTGGACGGCGTCGAGCGCCGCCTGGGCCGCCGCGGCACCGGAACCGGTGCTGTCGGGCATGCCTAGAGAGTCCACGACGGACCGCCGCGAGTCAACGTCGAAAATCCGTCGCGGGAATACTGCCAATGGGTGTCCTGCTTGGTGGCGCAATTGACAACCGGCGATGGTCCGGAATAATTGGCGGTCGGGGAATTCGCCGCGCCCGCCATCGGTGGGCGCGCTTCTCTCAAGAGCATGGAGGATCCGTGCCGCCGTCTGACCACCCCACCGTGCCGGGTCCGGGCGGCCGGCTGTCCCGACGGCGGATCCTGGCGCTGTCCGCACTGGCAGCGGCGGTCCCGTTCGGTGTCGTGCCACGCCCCACCCCGGCTGCCGGTGGCGACACGGATGCCGACGCCTACCAGAAGGCGTTCGAAGCGGCGCTGGCAGCCAACCAGAACGTCCGGCGGTACACCGCGCCGGGCCGGGAGATCCTCTACCGGCCCCGGCAACTGCTCGCCGCCGACGTCGACGTCAAACGGGTTGCCACCTGGTTGCGTAACCACGATTATCCCGTGACCGTCGGAGCCGGCTTCGCCGGTGTCACCCGGCTGCTCTTCGATCGGGAAACCGACATCCCCGTCGTCGTGGGAAAGCTGCGCGACCCCCGACAGTGGCCCGGCCAGCCGGTGCCGGCGGTGCAGCCGCACCACGTGCTGATCGGCCTGGGCAACATCATGGGAAACCCGGGCACCCCACCCCGCTCGGCCGCGGCGCTGCCGCCGCCCGACCCGACCCGCCTCGGCGAGGGCGCAGGTGTCACCGTCGGCATCTGCGACACCGGAATCTGGCGGCAGGCCGGCAGCTGTCACCCCCAGTGGCTCGGCGGCACCTATCTGCCGCAGCTCGACGACGAGGACCCGCTCTACGTCCACACCGACGTGCTCGCCTCGCAGGGCGGGCACGGCACCTTCGTCGCGGGAGTGGTCCGGCAGGCCGCGCCGGGCGTACGCGTCGACCCGGAGCAGGCCCTGGACCCGACCGGGGTGGGGGACGAGGCGACGGTGGTGGCCGCCCTGAGCCGGCTCGCGCCGCAGGTTTCCGTGTTCAACCTCTCGCTGGGCGGATACACCCTGGACGATCAACCATCGCTGCCACTGGCCAACGCGCTGGCCGCGCTGCCGGCGACGAGCGCCGTGGTCGCGGCGGCCGGCAACGCCGGCACCAGTCGTCCGCTCTGGCCCGCCGCCCTGGACCGGGTGCTGGCGGTCGCGGCGGTCAGCCAGACGACCGGCGGTCTGGTGCCGGCGATCGACAGTTGCTACGGGCCCTGGGTGGACGCCTGCGCCCTGGGTGAGCGGCACAGCACCTACGTCGAGGGACAGCTGCCGCTGCCCGGGCGACCGGTACGGCAGTTCCACGGGTTCGCCATCTGGGCCGGCACCTCGTTCGCCACCGCCCACGTCTCCGGGCGGCTCGCCGCTCTGATGACCGCCGGAGGGCTCAACGCGGACCAGGCGCGCACCACCCTGCTCGCCGCTCCCCGCTGGCATCCCGACTACGGGGTGCTCGTCGGATGAGCCGGGTCAGCAGTCGGGCGGTAACCCGATGACCGGTGCCAGCGTGACCACCCTGCTGTCCGCCGCCGCCGGCGGGGACGAGTCGGCCTGGGCCGAACTGGTGCACCGGTACACCCCGATCGTGTACTCGGTCATCCGGGCGTACGACCTCAGCAGGGCCGATGCGGCCGATGTCAACCAGACCGTCTGGCTCCGCCTGGTCGAGCAGTTGGGCCGGGTACGCGAGCCTGAGGCGCTGCCGGGCTGGCTGGCCACCACGACCCGGCGCGAGTGCTACCGGTTGTCCCGCCTCAGCCGCCGGGCCCAACCCGTCGACCCGTACGACCAGTCGCTTGAGCCGTACCACGGGTTCTCCCGGGAGTTGGCCGCGATGGCTCCGGCCCCGGACGACGAGTTGCTGCGCGCGGAGCGGCGACAGGCGTTGCGCGAGGGTTTCGTGCAGCTCCCGCCACGCTGCCAGGCGTTGTTGGCGCTGCTGACGGCCGACCCGCCGGTGCGCTACCGGGAGGTCGCCGAGCGGTTGGGCATGCCAGTCGGCAGCATCGGCCCCACCCAGGCCCGTTGCCTGCGTAGGCTGCGGGCATGTCCGGCGATCGTCGAGTTTCTCGGAGCGTCCACCATCGGTACGAACGGGGGTGAACCGGATGGAGCCGTGGCCGCCGGTCGATGACGATGCACTGACCACGGAGCTGGGCGCGGCGTTGTGGGACACCGGGCCGGTCTCGGAGGCGTACCTGAGCGCGGCGTTGGCAGCGTTCACCTGGCGTACCGCGGACGCGGAACTGGCCGTCGCCGAGCTGACGTTCGACTCGGCCGTCGACGCCGAGTTGGTGGGGATGACCCGGTCCGCCGCGCCCGTGCGGACACTGTCCTTCCGCAGCGGGTCGGTGGTGGTGGAGATCGAGGTCAGCGACACCGGGATCGTCGGGCAGCTCTCCCCGTCCGGTGGTGGACGGGTGAGTGCCCGCACGGCCTCCGGCACCTACGACGAGGCGCCGGTGGACGCGGTGGGGTTCTTCTCGTTGGGCGTCCCGCCGCCGGGGCTGGTCCAGTTGTGCGCGCGTACCGTCGGGTTTGCGGTGTCCACCGCCTGGGTCTGTCTGCGCTGACCGGCGGCCCGCCCCCCGGCGACGCGCACCCGGCGGCCGGCCTCGGCCCGACCGACGAAGGTGGGGCGCGGGCCGGATGGCCCGCGCCCCACCCGGAGGTGGCGACGACCCGCGTTTACCCCCGCTGCTCGCCCGCCAGCAGGTACTGCACCCCACCGAGGTCGGCGCGCGCAGTGCCGTCGGCGTCCGGCCCGAACTGGGTCACGTTGAACGCGGTCTCCTTGGCCAGGGCGGTGTCGGCCGAGAAGGACAGGGAGAACTCGAGGCGCTCACCGGGCTTCAACACCAGCCCGCTGAGGCTGGCCTTGGTCGGTTCCACGATCTCCAGCTCGGTCCTGCCGACCTGGCGGACTCCCGTACCGACCATGCCGGTGGACTGCCAACGCGCGAACAGGGTCGGACCGAGGTCGACGAAGACCCGGGCGCCGCGGGCCTGCTCCGCCGGCTGGGTGAAGACCAGTTCGTTCTTGGTCTCCGCGGCGGTCACGTTGCCGATGGCGAACGGCCGGACGACCCGCGGCCCGCCCGAGACGAGCCGGACCGAGTCGACGTTGCGCCAGGCGACGTTGTTGTTGTACTGCGTGTTGACGCTGGTGCTCGGGCCCTCGAAGGTCATCGGGTCGGTGGGCGACACCCAGCGCGCCAGCAGGCAGAAGTGACCCGGTCCGGGCACCCCGGTCCACGGGATCGTCACGGTGGTGACGCCCGCGTAGACGGGCACGCTGACCGCGCCGATCTGGGTCCAGTGCGTCGGCCAGGTGGCGCCGCCGCCCGGGGTCGTCCGGTAGACCCGAAGCACTCCGTTGTCGACGCCCGATCCGTACGGGCCGGCGTTGCGCAGCTTCACGAACAGGTAGTTGGTGACCCCGACCCTCGGGTTCTGGCTGACGGAGCACTCCACGGCCGTCGGGCAGACCTTGATGTCGGGGCTGGCCCACAACGGGCCGTACGAGTGTGGTTGGACGCCGGTGTCGGCGGCGACGTCCTTGAGATAGACGTCGGTCCGGGCCGCCGCAGCGGCCTTGCCCTGCGGTGCCTCGCCGGGTGCCGCGGCGGCTGCGGTGACCGCCAGCAGCCCGGCCAGCGCCGCGCCCGTGAGTACGGCCAGCGTCGAGCGGCGGACGCGCATTCCTACCTTGCCCATGACAGGTTTTCTCCCATCGGCGGGGGACGCCGAGTCCGGCGTGTTGCGATGCCGTGTCGGCGCGATGACATAGTGGAAGAGCCGTGAATGCGCCGGGAAATACCGTCGGGGGGCCTGCCGTCAGATGACGCCAGGACCGGCAAAAGAGGCAGGCGTGGATGCGTTTGGGGCGTCGGCGTGGTCGGGGCGGTGTTGGCGGCCGTTTGACAATTGACGGTGATCAATTAATGTGGGTGCGCGAGGGCGCACCGTGCCGACGGGCCCCGCTCCGCCGCACCGCCGTGCGCCCGCCTCCGGAGGAATCGCCGCCGCCATGAGACTGAAGAGCAGCCTTCTCGGTGTCGCTGCGGCGGCCGTGACACTGGCCGCCGCCATCGACGGCGCCAGCGCGTCGACCACGGCGCCGGCCGGCATGACCCCGTCCCCCAGCACCGCCCCGCCGCCCGGCACCGCCCTGCCCAGCAGCCCGACACCGAGCAGCCCGACACCGAGCGACTCGACACCGAGCAGCCCGCCGCCGACCGGGGCCGCGTGCACCGTCCGGTACTCGGTCTACACCTGGGACACCGGCCTGACCAGCAGCATCACCATCACCAACACCGGCGTCACCACGATCACCTCGTGGAGGCTGGCGTTCCCGCTGCCCGCCGGACAACGCATCACCGCCGGCTGGAACGCGGTGTACTCGCCATCCAGTGGCAACGTCACGGCGCGTGGCCTGGACGACCACGTCATCATCGGGCCGGGCGCGTCGATCGCCATCGGGTTCGTGGCCGAGCACACCGGAGGCACCGGCAGCCCGTCCTCGTTCACCCTGAACGGGACATCCTGCTCGCTGGGCTGAGCCGACGATCGGCGTGGGCCCGGACGATCACCGCGCACCTGCCCGGAGGCCCGACGCGCCCGCACCGGGGCCGACTGGTGAAGAAGCCTACGAGGTGCCCGGAGCATCCGCCTTCCGGGAGCACCGTTCGGACGCGCGGACCCCGCCAAGGCGCTCTCCGTGCGGCGACGACCGCGTCGAACCCACCACCGGGCGCGTTGACCAGCCACGTCCCGCGAGAGTGAGATCCGGCCCAGGACGTCAACGTCCTGGGCCGGAGTGGTGCCGTGTCGCCGATCAGATCTTGATGTCGCTGCACCACATGTAGGTCTGGTCGGCGTGGGACGCCTTCCAGATGAAGAACAGCACGTGGCTTCCGCTGCGCGAGGACGGGATCGAGACGTTGAACGAGATGTTCTGTGCCGGCGCGTACCGTCCGGTCGTGGTGATCAGGTCGAGGTTGCCCCACCCGACCTTCTGGGTGGCGGGGTTGAACCCCTGCTTGGTGACGTAGACCCGGAAGAAGTCAGCACCGTGGCTGGCCTGGTCGTACATCTGGACCGTGAGGTTGCGGCTGACGGTGGTCGCCTTCCACGCCCCGGGCTGGTTCAGCGAGTTGTTCCGGGACAGGGCGTTGCTGCACAGCTGCCCGTCCGGGGTGCTGGGCTGGTACTGGCCGGCGAGGCCGTCGCGCAGTTGGCTCATCCAGTTCCACATGGTGTCCGGGTTGGCCTGGAACGCCTGCCAGCACATCGGGTCCTGCTGCTGCATGGCGGGGTTGGTGTGTTGGCTGCCCCAGGTATTCCAGCACTGGTAGGCGCGGGTCGCCGGATTGATGATGGTGCCGTGCGCCTGGGCTGCGCCGGTCACGGGCAGCGTGCCGACCACCATGGCGAACATCAGGACGAGCGCCTGGAGGGATCGGCGGGCGGTCGACCGGGGCCGTCCGCCGGATTGGTCGGACCTGTGTGAACGCACTGTTCATCCTCCATTCGTCGGTACGGGACATCGGGTTGCCAATGCTCCCTAATCCACTGTGGCACCGATGAGGACAAATATCAATGTTGATCGATATTTAGTCGGATTGGATCGAGCTGTCGGATGTGGAGCGAGGTGTCCGAGATTGCCGGATCAACAACGCGCGTGCGGGGTCACGGCCGCAGCATCGCCGCAGGTCGGGTCGGCTGGCCGGGGGATTCGGCCCGATGGTCGGCCTGGCCGGGTGCGACGCCGTGCCGGCCGTCGGGCCGGCTCATGACTTGGCCGCGGTGTCGTACCGGCGACGCAGGTCGGCCATCTCCGAGGCGCCCAACGCCTCCTGCTGCGCCATCGTCGCGTACGCGGGCGGGAACATCTCCCGCAGCCGGTCGACGAACCTGACCTCGGCGGTCGCCTCGACGACCTGGATGCCCGGGGGATCGGTGGACATGTCCATGATCAATGGGCCGGCCAGCTTGACCGCCACGTCCCAGGGGCGCTTCTGCTCGGCGATTCCGCAGAGGTGAAAGCCGTAGATCTTCCGGACGTCGGCGAACGCGGTGGCCCCCGCCGGCTCGAAGCCGTAGACGCGGACCCCGCAGATCACCGGTGGCTTCTCCGTGCCGGCACCCTGCGGGGTGCCGTGGCCCGCGTGCTGGTGCTGCCCCGGGTCCGCCTGTTCGAGCGTGGTGCGCATCCGGGCCACGATCTGCGCCTGCAGATCCGCCGGCTCCGCCTTCGGACCGGCCCGGTTGGCCAGTACGACCGTGCCGGCCGACACCGCCAGCAGGATCACCGCCACCCACACCAGGCGGTGGCGGTACCACCCCGCGAAACTCCGTCCGGAAATCATCGCTTCTCACCTCGTCGCCGGTTGTGGTGCGCTGGCAGACCGAATCGCACGCCCGCTGTCAGGCGTCGGCGCGTCGGCCGTCGGGGCGCGTGCCAGGGGTGCGTATGGCGGACGGGAGTGCCTGCCCGGCAGGGTTCCCGCCAGCAGGGCGATGGCCCGGCGGCGCGGCGTGCAGGCGTCCGTCAAGGCGGCGCGCTGCCGACACCGTGGTGCTCCCGTGCTGGCCGTTCTCAGCACGGTTGCCCCCGCGCTGCGGCGATATGAGCCATTCCAACACGTCTGGATGCACTCTGCAACATTGGCGAGCGTCAGTGCAGGTGCGGCCCGGTCAGCGGGCTGGTGGGGATGCCGGTACCGATCGCCGTACCGCGCGTGTCCGACCAGAAGGTCTCAGTGGACCGACGGCGGCCAACGATGGCTGCGCCACTCGTCCCACGTCGTGAAGCCCGCAGGTGGGCCGTCGATGGGCTCGCTGCCGTCGAGTTCACCCGGCGTGGGGATGTCCATGCGGGTCGCCCACTCGACGAGTTCCGCGTCGGACATGGGCCATGTGGTGTGTGGCGCCTCGGCCTGGCGCTGGTCACGTCGTCTCCGCTGCGCGGAAGGGGTCAGTGCGAAGTAGCACAACTCCGCCCTCGCGCCGAGGTCCACCGCGGCCTGGCGCAGGGCGGAACGCTCGTTGCGGTCCCACAGGCCGTAGTCGATCACGACATTGGTGCCGAGCGCGAGAGCGCGCAGCCCGATCTGGATGAGCCGCCCCTCGATCACGTCCCCCGCCACCGGCGGATTCTCGGGACCGTAGAGCGCCTTCACCCACTCGTCCTTCGTCAGACGAAGGGCTTTCCGCTCGATCTCGATGCGCCGAGCAGCCGTGGTCTTCCCGGTGCAGGGGAGTCCCACGGTCAGGAACAGCGTCGGTCTTCCCATCAGCACCCTCCGGACGACACCCCATCATCGCGTACGTCCGCCGTCGCGGGCGGAGCGTGGCGCGAAAACCCCTCCGACTAGGCCAGCCTCACAGTCAGTCGAGGTACTCGTCTTCGAGGGTGGGGATCACCGGCGAGAGCAGGTGGTCGGTGTGTTCGGAGACGGTTCCGCGGACCAGCCGGTGGACACGGAACGCCAGTTCGTGCTCGGGATCCTCGTCGTCGTGGACGTACAGCAGCCCGTAGGACCCGGGGGCGAGATGACCGATCCTGGTGAACAGATCGACAACGTCGGCCCCCCGGGTGCCCCGGTGGTTGGGGAAACCGCCGAGGTGTACGTGGTGTGCGCCGTTGGCCGGGCGAAGGTCCATCAGCCCGTACCCGGTGAACGCGTTGACCAGGTCCTGGATCTCGTCGAGGCGAAGGGGTGGGTCGTCGTCGACCGCATCCGCTGTCGAGCGGAGGGTGATCCACCCGTGATACTCGAACATCGCAGGAGTGTAGGACCAGATCGTCGGGGCCGCTGCGGCCCCGCGTGCGCCGGCCGGTCGTCGGGCAACGTGAAGTTCACCTACGCCTGCGGCTGTCCGTTGCCCTCCGCCGGGGCCGACGTGGAGGGGCGGCGTAGCTCGCGGAGCACGCCGTGGCGGTGCAGGGCCCAGGCGAGGCGCGGCACGCTCGGATGCCGTATGAACAGCACCGCGGCGCGGCGGACCAGGCCGCCCCGGTCGTTGTTCACCTGGGCCTCGATCGCCTGCCAGAGCAGTGCGCGCACCCGGGCGTCGTCCAGTGCCGTCCGTACCTCACGCCGCACTGCGGGGTCCTCGGACGCCGCGGTGATGGCGGCAGCCTGGCCCGGTCGGTCGGCCCGGGGTGGCACCACTGCGGCGACGAGCGGTCGGCGTACCTCGTCCTGCTCCAGCAGCAGCAACACCGCCTCCCGGATCTCGCCCGTCTCCAGGCTGGACCGCAGCAGTCTGAGCAGGCTGCGGTCCACCTCGTGGTCGTGGTCCGGGACGGAGAGCGTGGCCAGGAGCACCGCCACCTCGTCGAGGTCGATGATGTGACGCAGCCCGTTGCGGAACTCCGGTAGTCCCCAGGCGGCCTGTAACGCCGTGACGAGATTGCGGTTCACGGTCCATTCGCTACCCGCAACCGGCAACCGGCGAAACCCCGCAGTCGTCCGATCCGCCGAATCGGCCGTGGCGTGGCGGGCGTTCTCCCCCGACCTGATGGGCCGCCTGGCCGGCTCACGGGAGAAGGGCACCGTGGGATCACCATGTTGATCCCGTGTGAGCGTGATCGCAGCAGAGCGTGACCGTGTACTAGGGTGCTCCTATGGATCTGAGTGACACCGCTTCGGAAGTGACGGCTACCAGGCCCGGTCCAGCGGAGGGTGACTCGTCGACACCGATTCGACTCCATGCTTCGAACATTCACAAGCGGTACGGCAAGAATCACGTCCTGAAGGGTGTCGACCTCACCGTACGCGCCGGCGAGGTGGTCGCCATCATCGGCGCCAACGGTTGCGGCAAGTCGACGCTCATGAAGATCTGCGCGGGTCTGGTCAGCCCGTCCGGCGGTGTGGTGGAAGTGGACGAGAGCATGGCCTACTGCCCCCAGCAGGCCGGGCTCATGGGCTTCCTGACCGCCGACGAACACTTCGCATTGTTCGGTGCCGGGCACGGGATGAGCCGGGGCGAGGCCCAGGCGACCGGCCGGCAGCTCGCGAAGAGCCTGGCCTGGGACGGCGGCATGTCGACGCAGGCCCGGCACCTGTCCGGTGGCACCCAGCAGAAGCTCAACCTCATTCTCGCGGCGCTTTCCGACCCCGACATCCTCCTCCTCGACGAGCCCTATCAGGGTTTCGACCGGGGCAGTTACGTCGACTTCTGGGACTGGGTGTTACAGCGGCGCGACGCCGGCAAGTCGACCCTCGTCATCACCCACATGTTGAATTCACTCGATCGGGTCGACGCCGTTCTCGACCTCGGAGCGAAGGCGGCCGCCGACTCATGACCAAGCTCTTCACCGTTGCGGAGATGATGGGTCGGGACCTCGCCCGGCGGCGGGTAGCCCTCGCGCTGCTCGCGTTCGTACCCTTGCTGTTCTACATCGCCCGGCACGACGCCAATCCGGAAAAGGCGATTCGCTTCGCCGGCCTGGGTCTGGCCTGGGCGGTGAGCACGGCCGGGTTGTTCCTGAGCAACACCACAAAGGCGGTGGAGCGGCGGCTACGCCAAATCGGCTATCGGCCGGCGCACCTCTACCTCGGCACGCTCACCGCGCTGCTGACGCTGGGTGCCGTGCTCGCCGCGGTGTACTGGGTGCTCATCTACGTCGACCAGGACACGTTGCAGCGGCCCGGCGCCGTCGCCATCGAGTTCGGGCTCACGATCGTGATTGCTGCCCCGCTGGGCCTGCTGATCAGCGCCGTGGCCCCACACGATCTGGAGGGCACGCTCGTCCTGATCTCGATCACCGGGTTGCAGTTCCTGGTCGATCCGGAGCAGAAGCTCGGCAAGGCCCTGCCGTTCTGGTCGACTCAGCAGGTGGGGCTCTACGGCCTCGACGGTGGCGACCCGGAGTTCCTGCGCAAGGGCCTGCTGCACGGTGCCCTGTACTGCATCGGCCTCATGCTGGTCACGGCGGTGCTGGCGGGTGTGCGGCTACGGCGGCGCAAGCACATGCAGATCAGGGCGGCCGTGCAGTAGGGGCGACGCTGCGGGCGTGGCGCACCACGCCCGCAGCGGACTCACGCCACCTCGTGCAGCGCGAACGACACGTCGTTGGGCGGTGCCACCAGCAACGGGAGCCGATCCGCGCGGCTGCGCGCCTGCCGGCGGCGCTGCTCCAACTCGGCCATCCGCCGCATGCACTCGTCCCGGGCGGGTGATCCGAAGCCGGTCTCCGGGGCTGCGGTCAGCGAGGCTGCCCAGGCACGGTAGCGATAGAGCGGCCTGCGCAGGTTGCGAATCCGGTAGAGCCAGGCGACCCGCAGCTGGAAGTCGGTGTCGGAACCGAAAGCCGCGGTGCCGTCGAAGCCGTTGAGTCGGGTGAAGACCTCGCGGCGCACGACCGTCGCCGGATGCAGCGCGACCGTCTTGCGGCCGAACCGGTGCACCAGGTTGCCGTTGCGCGGCATGTGCCGTACCCCCTGCGGGTTGCCCCGCGCATCGATGATGCGGTAGCCGCAGCCGACCAGATCGGCGCGGCCCCGTTCCAGCACGGCAAGCTGGCGGGCGAAGCGGTCGGGTTCGCTCACGTCGTCGGCATCCTGGAAGCCGATGTACGGCGTGGAGACCGACTCGACCACGGCGTTCTTCAGCCGCAGCGGCCCGACGTTGCGCGACGCACGCAGCAGGGTCAGCCGCGGATCGTCCCGCCACGGTGCGAGGGCGGTGATCCAGTCGTCGTCCGGCGAGTGATCGTCGGCGACCACGAGCCGCAGGTCCCGATGGGTCTGCCCGAGTACGGAGGCGACCGACTCCGCCAGGTAGGTGGCGCAGCGGAAGTGCGGCACGATGACGGTCAGCACGGGTCCCCGGCCCATCAGGCGCCGACGGGCATTGACTCGCTGCGTACCGCGTCGATGTGCTCCCGGAGCCCTTCCCGCAGGGAGACCGACGCGCGGAAGCCGAGCGCCTCGGCCGTGCGGGCGGTGTCGGCACGCGTGGACACCACGTCACCTGCCCGGTGGGGTTCGGTCCGGACGTTCGCCGGGCGGCCCATCAGCTCACTGATCAGCGCGATGATCCCGGTGACCGATATCTGCTCACCGGTGCCGACATTGCATACGCGGCTCGGGCCCGGCGCGTCGATGGCCGCCGTCACCGCGCGCACCGCGTCCTTGACGAAGACGAAGTCGCGACGCTGCGATCCGTCGCCGAACACCCGGATCTCCCGGCCGTCCTGGACCGCCGAGATGATCCGCGAGATCAGCATGTCGGGCCGTTGCCGGGGGCCGTAGACGGTGAAGAACCGCAGGGCCATGGTGGTCAGCACGGAGGCAGGGCGGGCCGCGTAGGCCAGCGCGAGGTGTTCCGCAGCCAGTTTGGTGACCGCGTACGGGGAGATCGGGGCGGGCGGTTGGTCCTCGTTCATCGCCCCGTCCCGCTGGTTGCCGTAGACGCTGGACGAGGAGGCGATGACCAGCCGTCGTAGACCGGTCTGCGCACCCGCCTCCAGGAGCCGCCGGGTGACGAGCACGTTGGATTCGACGTAGTCGTCGAAGCGATCCCACGACGGCCGTACCCCGGGCAGCGCGGCGAGATGGACCACCGAGGAGACCCCGTCGAGCAGCGGGCGGATGTCCGTGGTGCGCAGGTCGGCGACGATGTGCCGGCCGGCTGCCGCGTTTGCCGGCCGGGGCGGCGCCTGGCGCAGGTCGACACCGATCACCGTGTGGTCCCGGCTGCTCAGGTGCTCGACCAGGTGTCGCCCGATGAACCCGGCGGCACCGGTCACCAGCACCGTGCGCCGGGGGTCGTGAACCGTCATTCCCGTGCCCTCCTGGTCGTGGGACGTGCGTGCAGGGTGGACTCTCAGCTGCGTCGGACCGACAGCGTGTGGGCCAGCTCGGTCAGCGCCACCCGCACCTCCCCGACGATGGGCAGGGAGTCGAGCACCGCCACCGCCTCTTGGGTGCGGGCGTGGATCATCTCCTCGACCGTCCGCAGGGCGCCGGTGTCCCGCACGATGTGCCGCAGCCGTTGTGCTTCCCGCTCGCCGAGGCCCGGGTTGCCGTGCCACCGGGATATCTCGGCGGCCTGGGTGGCGTTCGCCCGCTCCCGGGTCAGCGCCATGAGTACGGTGGACTTCCCGCTGCGCAGGTCGGTCAGGATCGACTTGCCGGTGACGGCGTCGTCGCCGAAGACACCGAGGACGTCGTCGCGCAGCTGGAATGCCTCACCGATCGGGACGCCGAAGCCGGAGAGCCGTTCCACGTCGGGTCGGGCCGCGCCGGCCAGCATCGCGCCGATCTGCAGCGGGCGCTCCACGGTGTATTTCGCCGACTTGTAGAGCAGGATCGTCAGGCAGTCGGTCAGGTCTGCCCGGACAGCCTCGCCGCGGATGTCGAGGTACTGCCCGAGCAGCACCTCGACGCGCATGCGATGGAGCAACCCGGCGGCCGCCGACACCCGCTCCGGTGCCAGACCGCAGCCGTGGAAAGCCTCGTCTGACCAGGTCAGGCAGAGGTCGCCCCAGAGGATCGCCGTGTTGCGGCCGTAGTGTTCCGGGTTGCCGCGCCAGCCGAGCCGGCGGTGTGCCTCGGCCATCGTCACGTGCAACGTCGGGTTCCCCCGCCGGACATCGCTGTCGTCCATGATGTCGTCGTGCACCAGGGCGAAGAGGTGGAACAGTTCCAGCGCCGTGGCGGCCACGACGATGCCGGGGTGATCCCCGCCGCCGAACGCGCGCCAACCCAGGCAGCAGAACGTCGGTCGGGTGCGCTTACCTCCGGCGAGTGCCAGGGCGCGGAGGGCGTCGACCCCGTCGCGCCACTCGGGGGTGGTGTCCATGTCCCGCCGGGCGGTCAGGAAGCTGTCGATCGTGCGCTCCACCTCGGCTCTGAGCGCGGGCCCGGCGAGGCCGGGCACGCCTCGGGTGGTCTCGCTGGTGGCGGTCATCTGTCCTCCGTCCGATCGAGGGCGACTTTGACGGCAGGTCACCGGCGTCCGGTGCCGCCGGGTGAACGATCGCGCAGGCTGAATGCGGCAGAACGCGGCCGGACGTCGACGGAAAGTGGTCACTGTCAGTAATAACGAAGGCCGGATGGGCCCGCATTTACGTGACCCCCCGTGGCTGGTTGCGCATCAACTGTAACCGATCCGTGGAGATCCGGCGCCCCCTACTTCGTGCATCCGCAATTTCCCGTGTGGGCGTTTTGTTCCTCTAGGGGGTTGACTGGAGTCGATTCGCAGTGGATTGTTGTGCGAGCGAAATTGGCCGATCCGGATGGTGGGGGAGCGGTATGGAGCTGGTCGTGCTACTCGACCACGATGGCCACGCCGTCGGTGAGCAGGACAAACGCATCGTTCACGACGGCGACACGCCGCTGCATCTCGCATTCTCCTGTTACGTCTTCAGCAATAGCGGGCAGTTCCTAATGTCGCGCCGTTCGTTGCGGAAAAAGACGTGGCCAGGTATATGGACCAACAGCTTCTGCGGCCATCCCGGCCCAGGTGAGCCGATGACCGACGCCGTCCACCGACGGGCGTCCGCCGAGCTGGGCCTCACGCTGAGCGACCTCCGTCTGGTGCTGCCCCGCTTCCGCTACCGGGCCGAACTCGACGGTGTGGTCGAGAACGAGATGTGCCCCGTCTACGTGGCCCGGGCAGCGGACGCACCGGTGCCGAACCCGGACGAGGTGGACCGGGTCGAGTGGGTCGACTGGGAGTCGTTCCGGGACCGGACCCGGACCGACGGGACCCTCTCGCCGTGGTGCCGGTTGCAGGTCGACGAGCTGGCCGGGATCGGACCCGTGCCGGGCCGGTGGCCCACCGGCGACGCCGCCGAGCTGCCACCCGCAGCCCGGGTCGCAGTCGCCGGGCACGGCTGACCAGATGGCGTCCCCCGAGCCGCGGACAGCCGCGACGAACTGGGCACGCTATGTGGGCTACGTCCGCAGTCACCGGCGCTGGTTCCTGCTGCTGGCCGCGCTGATACCGCTCGACGTCGGCACCCAGTTGGTGGCGCCCCAGGTCGTACGCCGGTTCATCGATGCGGCGGTGGGCGGCCGGCCACAGGGCGAGTTGGCCGGGTACGCCATGGTCTTCGTGGTGCTCGCAGTCGTACGGCAGGTGCTGTCGGTCGGCACCGGCTGGGTCTCCGGCCGGGTCGCCTGGCGTACGACCAACGGGGTGCGCCGCGACCTGCTCGCGCACGTCCTGCGGCAGGGGCCGAAGTTCTTCCTTCGGCACCCGCCCGGGGAACTGGTCGACCGGATGGACGGCGACGTCACCCGGTTGGCCAAGCTCCTGTCCGAGCTGGTGCTCGACATCGCCGTCCAACTGCTGCTGATCATCGGCATCGTCGTGGCGCTGTTTCTGCTCGACTGGCGCTACGGCGTGCTCTTCACCCCGCTCGCGGTGGTGATGCTGCTCCTGCTGCGACGCCTGCTCGGCCGCGCGGTGCCGCTCATCGCCGACCGCCAGCGGGCGGAGGCGAGCCTGCTCGGCTATCTGGAGGAGAACCTGACCGGGCGGGAGGACCTCAACGCCAACGGCGGGACGGCGCACGCCCTGGAGGGCGCCTGGCAACGGATCCTGCACCACTACCGGCTGGCCCGCCGCGCCGCCCGGGCCACGGTCACCTGGCCGGCGGCGGTCCAGGCGCTCACCGCCGTCAACCTCTGTGCGGCACTGGCCACCGGTGTGTGGCTCAGCCAGCACCGGGGCGCCAGCGTCGGCACCGTCTTCGCCGGCCTGTCGTACGCGATCCTGCTGCGGATGCCCCTGGTCAGCATCACCTCACGCTTCCAGGACATGGAGAACGTCCTGGGCAGCGTCCGCCGCATCGAGGAACTGTTCGGCGAGGCCCACATCGTCCCCGACGGCGGTGGCACCCTCCCGCCGGGCCGCGGCGCGGTGAGCTTCACCGGCGTCACCTTCGCCTACGACGAACGCCCGGTGCTGTCGGACGTGTCGTTCACGATCGCGGCGGGCCGGCGGGTCGCGCTGGTCGGACGCAGCGGCGGCGGCAAGTCGACCATCCTGCGGATGCTGTTCCGCCAGTACGACCCGCAGGCCGGCTCGGTCTCGATCGGCGGCGTGGACGTCCGGCAGTTGGACGTCGCCGCGCTGCGCTCCCGCATCACGCTGGTCACCCAGGACGTGCACGTCATCGCGGCCACCCTGCGGGACAACCTCACCTTCTTCGACGACCGGTGGCCCGACGAGCAACTGCGCCGGGCGGTCGAGGAGGTCGGTCTGGACACCTGGTACGCCGCCCTGCCCGATGGCCTCGACACGCGGATCGGGCCAGGCGGAGCGGGGTTGTCCGCCGGTGAGGAGCAGCTGCTCGCACTGGCCCGGGCACTGCTGACCGACCCCGACATCGTGCTGCTCGACGAGCCGTCGGCCCGGCTCGACCCGCACGCGGAGCGGCGGCTGCGCCGAACGATGGAGAGGTTCATCGAGGGTCGTACCGCGCTCATCATCGCCCACCGGCCCGAGACGCTCTCCATCGTCGACGACGTGATGGTGGTCGAGGACGGCCGGGTCGTCCGCCTGGCGCCCCGGTCCGAGCTGACGGGCGGCAGTGACGAGACAGCCGTCCGGCTGTTCCCCGCCGGGCGGTCCTGACGTGACCACGACGACCAGAGGCGCCCGGGCACGCCTGCTGTTGGCCGGCCGTGGCCGGCGTTACGCCGTGCTCGCCGCCGTGTGGGCGGTGCTGCGGCTGGGCATGCTGGCCCTGGGGCTGCTGATGCAGATGGCCTTCGACTCCCTCAGCGGCGAGTCGGCCGCCGGCCTGAACCTGTGGACTGTCGTCGCACTCGTCGCCGGCATCGAGGCCGCGCGCATCTCCCTGCAGTTCAGCACGGTCGTGCCGTGGCTCGAACCGCGGATGCAGTACCACACCGTCGGTGCGTTGCGGCTGTCGCTCTTCGAGTCGCTGATCGACCCCCCACCGGAGGCCGGACACACCAGCGCGGGCGAGGCGGTCGCGACCGTCGGCGCCGACGCCGCGGACGCCGGCTTCTTCGTGGTGTGGTCGCCCATCAACATCGCCCGTTGGGTGTTCGCGGTCGCCGCGATCACCATCATGCTGCGCATCGACGTGCTCATCACCCTGAGCATCCTCGGGCTGTTCGTCGTGATCGTGGCGGTGATGCGCCTGGTGCACCGGCGGATGATGGCCTACCGCGAGCAGAGCCGCGCCCAGACCGCACTGGTCAGCGAGGCGCTGCGCGAGGTGATGGGGGTGGCGCTGGGCGTGCAGGCCGCGCGCGCCGAGGACGCGGTCGGCCGGCGTCTCGACGCGCTCAACGCCGTTCGGGCCAGGGTCGCCATCTCCGAGGAACTCGCGGTCGCGGTGCAGCGCAGCACCCTGCTGAACGCCGCCCCGCTCGGCACCGGCATCGTGCTGCTGATCGCCGCACCGGCCATCAGCAGCAACCGGCTGTCCATCGGCGACATGGTGCTGTTCACCTTCTACCTGCAGTTGCTCGTCGACACGCTCGCCTCGCTCGGCGTGCTCACCGTCCAGTTGCAGCGGGTGCTCGTCGCGCTGCGCCGGATGACCGCGATCACGGGTGGCCGCCTGCACCCCCGGCACGGGATGGACCTCGACCATGCCCGGCCCGGTTCCATGATCAACCTTTCGCCGCGCCGCTCGCCCCCGCCGCCCGCCGGCGACCCGCCGACGATCACGGTCACCGACCTCACCGCCCGGCACGAGGGTGCCGCCAACGGGGTGTCCGGCATCGGTTTCACGATGCCGGCCGGCCGGCTGACCGTCGTGGTGGGCCAGGTCGGCTCGGGCAAGACCACACTGTTGCGCGCCCTGCTCGGCCAACTGCCGGCTGCCACCGGCGAGGTGCGCTGGGACGACGTCCCGTTGCCCGCGGACCGTCGGGCGGTGCTCGTGCCGCCCCGGTGTGCGTACACGCCGCAGGTGCCTCGACTGTTCACCGGCACGATCCGGGAGAACATCCTGCTCGGGCTGCCGGACGACCGGCTGGGCGAGGCGGTGTCCCGGTCGGCCCTCGACGCCGACCTGACGGCGATGGCCGACGGGCTCGACACGGTGATCGGGCCTCGTGGGCTCCGCCTGTCCGGTGGCCAGGCGCAACGGGTGGCCGTGGCACGGATGCTCGTCCGCCGCACCCCGCTGGTGCTGTGCGACGACGTCTCCAGCGCACTCGATCCCCCGACGAGCGAAGCCCTGTGGGACGGGATCCTGCGCGACGGCGGGAGCACGGTGCTGGCGGTGTCCCACCGGCCCGAGGTACTGCGCCGGGCCGCCCTCGTCGTGGTCCTGCGCGACGGCCGGCTGGAGGCGGTCGGGGCCCTGGACGACCTGCTGGAGAGCTCCGACGAGATACGCCGGCTCTGGTCCGCCGTAGCCACCGACTGACCCATGCGGAGGAACCGATGCTCGAGCTTCTGACCCGGCCCGTCCGGTGGGCGATCCGGCGCGGCTACCAGCCCGCCGACGGCGATCCACCGCCCACAGAGTGCATCGTGGTTCGTCCCGGTCCGGCCGGTGTCCGGGCCGCGACGGCGGTCCCGGCGGTCCCGGCGGTCGCCGCGGAACTCGGCGACGGCTTCGGCGGCGGGCTGGCGTTGGTCCTGCCGACCTACGTGGGCCGGGCGCCGCTGTCGAGCCACCGCGAGACCGTCGAGGAACTCGTCACCCAGCTCACCGACCTCCCACCGACGGTGGCCGCCCGCCCACTGGTGCTGGTCGTCGGCATGCAGTGGCGCGACGACCAGCACGACGAGGCGATCGCGCGGCTGGGGCAGCTGAGCGAGATCGCCGCCTCCCGGGGCGGGCTGACCTTCGTCGGGATCGCGATGCCGCAGGCCGGGAAGAGCCGCATGCTCAACGCCGCGTTCGAGGTGGCCACCGGCCTCGGCCTGGCGGGCGTGGCGTGGGTCGACGACGACGTGACGTTCAGCGCCGGCTGCATCGGACGGCTGCTGGAGGACTTTCTCGACCGGGGCGCGCGGGGCTCGGCCGGGGCGAGCAAGGTGCCCCAGCCCAACCCGTACGCGGCGGCCCGGTTGCTGCACCGGGGCAAGCAGATCACCAAGACGCCGAAGTTCGGCTACCCGCACGGCTGCTGCATGGTGATCGACGCCGAACTCGCCGCCCGTGGCATCCCGGACCGCTACACCTGCGAGGACGACTACTTCTGCTTCGCCCTGCTCGACCCCCGGCACGACAACCCGCTGCACCGCACGCACATCGTCGCGGACGCCGTGAGTTACCACCTGACCGGCGGACCGGCCGGCGAGATCAGACACCGCGTCAACCGCTCGCTGCTGACCGCGGCGGTGCTGATGGCCGACTTCCCCGCCGACGTCGCCGGCCGGTACTGGCGCATGTACTTCTACGGGCTGTGGCCGCTGGCGCCCGCAGCCCGCGGCCAGGGCCTCCACTTCGCGGCCAAGAAGTGGCTGCTCAAATCGATCCACTTCGGCTGGTTCTCACGGGTGGCACTGGGGCTCGCGGTACGCGGCGTCGTCGGCCGGCCCCGACGTGAGATCCCGTGGTCGGCATACACCCGGCACGCCAAACCAACGGCCTCGTCGGTCCCGTTGTCTCCCAAGATCTCCCGAGGGGAACGCGCATGACAGACATCGCGAAGTACATCAAGCAACGCGCGCAGGGCAAAGGTGTCCTCAACGTGCTCAGCGGAGTGTCCCGCACCTACTTCCACGGCACCGGAACCAAGGCGCTCAGCGACGCCGCCTGGCTCAAGCAGAAGTCCAGCCGTACGCCACCGCAGTTCAGCATGATCGCGATCGAGACGATGAGCGGCTGCAACTACCGCTGCTCGTTCTGCCCCATCGGCACCCTCAAGATGCCGTCCGGCCAGATGTCGATGGAACTCTACGAGTCGCTGCTCGACCAGCTCGCCGACTTCACCGGCGTCATTCACCCGTACCTGTTCAACGAGCCGCTGCTGGACCGGCGGCTGCCCGCGATGGTGCGGATGGCCAAGGAGCGCACCAAGGCGTCGATCTCCATCCAGACCAATGGCTCCAAGCTCACCGAGGAACTGGCCGACGAGCTGACCCGGTACGCCACCGTCGTCGTCAACGACTACACCACCGACCTGTCGGTGCTGGAAAAGGTCCGCCGGTATCCGGCCCGGCCCGAGCTGGTGCTGGTCGACCGCGATCCGGACGCCACCCTCACCAACCGCGCCGGCAACGTGCTGGGCCGTCCCACCGTGCTGCTCAACCAGTTCTGCGTACGGCCGTTCAACGAGTTCTACATCACCCAGGACGGCCGGGTGGTCCTGTGCTGCCAGGACTGGAGCGTGCAGGAGGTCATGGGCAACGTCAACGACAACACCATCGAGGAGATCTGGAACAACGACAAGTACACCGCCCGCCGCGCGAGCCTGCTGCGAAAGGAACGGACCGACCTATGCGCGAAGTGCGACTTCCCGGGAATCTGAGCACGGTCCCGACGGCCGCCCCGGTGCTCACGGCGCTGCGGGCGCAGGCCCCCGGGCTGCTGCACGTCGTGGACCCGTACAAGGTGCCGTTGGCCGAGGCGGTCGAGAAGTCGCGGGCGGTGGCCGACCTCGGCCACCCCGCGCTGCTCGTCGGCAGCACCGACAACGCCGCGTTCGACCGACAGGTGGTCCCCTACGTCGCCGAACTGCGCGAGCGGACCGACCTGCCCCTCGTCCTGCACTTCCCGTCGATACCCGGCCGGGGCGCTCCGCTGTGTCCGGGCGCCGACGCGGCGCTGGTGCACGCGGTACCGAACTCGGTGCGGTCCTTCTTCGTCTCCGGCGGCCTGACCGCGACCGTCCGCGCCGCGACGGCGCTCGGGCAGGACCGGCCCGAGCTGCTGCGATCGGCGTCGTTCGCCTTCGGTAGCGACGGCAAGACCCACGAGGCGGTCGGTGCGCCGCCGACGGTGCAGGACGGCGCGGAACTGCCCCGGCTGGTGGCGGCGGTCGCCGCCGCCGACTTCGACCTCGCCTACCTGCTCTACCGGCACGGCCGGGTCCCGGAGGCGGTGCTACGGACCTACCGGCGTGGCCTGGCACCCCAGCAGTTGCTGTTCGTCGGCGGTGGCGTGACCTCGTACCGCCAGGTCCGCGAGTATCACGACTGCGGCGTCGACTGGGTCGTCGTCGGCAACGGCCTGGAGACCGCCGACTGGCGGGAGACCCTGCGCAGGTTGTCCGGCCGGCCGGGCGACCGGGCCGGTGACCCCGCTGCCCACCCGACACTCGCCGCCGAGTTGCAGCGCGGGCTGCGCCGGCCCGTGCGCACCGATCTGCCCGGCCGGCAGGCGTACGCCACGAACGTGGGCCGTCTGCACGAGCTGCTGCCGGCCGTGGTGGCCCCGGTGACCTCAGCGGAGGAGGTCGCGCACGTCCTGCGGACCACCCGCACGGCCGGGACACCCGTCGCGGTGCGCGGCAGCGGACACTCCTTCGGCCTGCAGGGCCTGTCCGACGGTGGCGTGCTGATCGTCGGCGAGCCGGGGGACCCCGCGGTTCGGCTGCGCGACGAAGGCACCGCCGAGGTGTCCGCCCGGGCACCCTGGTACGCCGCCGAGATGGCCCTGAACGCCCGGGGGCGCAGCATTCCGGTGCTGACCAACCATTTGACCGTCTCGATCGGTGGCACGCTGTCGGTCGGCGGGTACGGCGAGGGCACGATCAGGTACGGCGGCCAGGTCGACCTGGTCGAGCGGTTCCGGCTGATCCTGCCCGACGGGCAGGCCCGGTGGTGCTCGCCCGTCGAGTCGCCCGAGCTGTTCCGGTACGGCATCGGCGCGCTCGGCCAGTTGGGCGTGTTGGACCGGGTGGTCCTGCGTACGGTCGACTACCAGCGGCACACCACCATCGCGACGCGGCGGCACCCCTCCCTGACCGCCCTGGTCGGCAGCATCGGGTGGCTGGCCGAGGAGCAGCGGTCGCCGGTCGACCTCTTCTCCGCCCAGCACTACGAGGGCGGCTTCATCGCCACGTACGGGATGCGGGGCGACGGCCCACTGCCGCCGCAACTGCGCCGACAGACCGAGACCCGCGTCGAGGCCGACTGGCCGTTGCGGTCCATGCGGGAGTCCCGGCGCAATCCGGCCGACCCGTCGGTGCACTTCATCTGGGCCGACTACTGCCTGTCGCTGCCGGCGGCAGCCGAGTTCGCCCGGTTCCTCGACGCGGAGATCCTGCCGAGCCCCGGCTACCGCGAGGGTGCGGGCCGGCTGCTCATGCTCGGCGTGCACCGCCCGGAGCAACGCCCGGGGGTGCCGTTCACCCCGGCGGCCGGACTACGGGGCCTGGCCGTCGGCTTCGGGCTGTACTTCAGCGTCCCGCGCGGGGACGGGGCCGGCGTCGCACGGGTGCAGGGGCTGCACCGTCAGGTGCTGGCCGAGTGCCTCGCGCTGGGCGGCCGGCCCTACCTGGCCGGCTGGTACGACCTGGACGAGGCGGACCTGCAGTCGATGTACGGCGCCGACCTCGCCGCCGTACGCCGGTTGCGCCGGGAACTCGACCCGCACGGCCTGTTCAACCCGGGACTGCTGGCATGACACCACGAGCGCGACGGAGGGAGTGGGCATGACCCGCAGCGTGCAGGTCATCTCGATGCGCACCTGGGGTGAGCTGGGGAATCTCCTCGCCGGCCGGACGCTCGCCGCGACCCTGGCCGCCGGTCTGGACGATGCGGAGGTCACCGTCGTCGAGGCGGAGACGCTCTTCCCGCAGTTCGCCGAGGCCGGTGCCGCCATTCGTGAGCTGGTGGCGGCCCGGCTGCCCGCCGACGAGGTGCGGGCCGGATACCTGCGCCTCATGACGGACTTCACCGACCGGCTACCGGCGGGCCTGGACGACGACCCGCTGCCCGCGGCGACCGTCGATCGGCTGGCACCCGTCGCCGACCACTTCGCCCAGACGAAACCGGACCTGGTGATCGGCACCAAGGGGGTGATCTCCCGGCTGAGCCACGCCGCGCTGCGGATCGCGGACCTGCCGACCCCGGTGGTCAACTACGTGACCAACGAGGGGCTGCTGCGGCTGCCGGTGCACCGGGCGCCCCACCTGCCGGTCCACCTGGTGCAGTTCGACCGGGCCAAGGACTATCTCGTCCGCGAGCACGGCTACCGGCCCGAGCGGGTCGTGCCGGTCGGCCGGTTGCTCGCCCAGGCCCAGGCCGCCCAGGTCTTCGAGGGCGCCGCCGCCGGCATCGGGGACGCCGACGCCGTCGGTGCCGCCGATCCGGCGTTGACGGCGGCCGGCACCCGGATCCTGATCCTGTCCAACCGGGGCGGCCGGGAGTATCTCGCCGCCCTGGAGCGGATCGCCCGCGCGCATCCCGAGGCGGCGCTGGTCTTCATCGCGTACAACAACCCGGCGCTGGCCGCCGAGGCGGCCGAGTTGCTGACCGCGCTGGGCCGGTCGGCCTGGCAGACCTTCGACCGGCTGGCGCAGGGGGACTACCTGCGGTACCTGGCCTGGCTTCACGCCGCCGACGCGCCGCTGTTCATCTCCAAGACCGGGCCGAACTCCATGTTGGAGGGGCTCTACTTCGGCGTCCCGCAACTGCTGGTGCGCTCTGGCCTGCCGATGGAGGAGTGGGTCGGCCCGTTCCTCGCCGAACACGGCGTCGGCCGGGGCTTCGACCGGATGGAGGAGTTGGTCGAGGTCGCCGTCCGCTGGGTGGGTGACCCGGATGAGCTGCCCCGTCGCCGCCGCCGGGCGATGGCCCTCGCCCGTACGCTGCTCGACCCGGACCGGGCCCGGCGGCAGACCGTCGCCGCGGTCGCCGCGGTGCTCGACGGGGTGCCGCTGCGGATCGACGAGGAGGAAACGTGCTCTCCGGAGTGAGTGGTCTGGACGACGAGTGGGCGGTCGCGCAGCGCGTCCTGCTGGAGCGGGTCACCGACCGGCTCGCCGGGATCGGCATGACCCCGGACGGGGTGGCGTACGTCCGCCAGATGAAGGGCTATCCGCGGATTCCGTACTTCGCCTCGCTCTGGGTGCCGGACCCGGTGCAGCGCCAGGAGTTGGGGATCGCGATCTGCACCCACGCGATGGGGATCAAACTGGTCGACGACCTGATGGACGGCGACCAACCGATCCGGCCCTGGGACCAGATCCTCGGCATGTTCCTCACCCAGAGCAGCACGGCGACCTTCGGGGCCCACCACCGGCCGGCCGAGGTGCTGCGCGTCTTCGACGAGGACTACGAGGTGATCTGGCGGGAGCAGATCAACGAGGCGGAACGTCCGGCCCACGACCTGGACAGCTGGATCCACTACGCCCGCATCAAGTCGGGCCGGATGATGATGTGTTACGCCTCCGCCGCCTGCCTGGCCGCCGATGTCGTGGAGCGGCTGCCCGCCGCGCGCGCGTTCTGCGAGGCGTTCGGTGTCCTGTTCATGATCGGCGACGACATCCGTGACCACCGCGACCTCGGTGAGGCCGGCGGAAACCTGTGCCACCTGATCCGGACCGGGCAGGTGAGCCGGGACGCGGCCGTCGCGGCGACCCGCCGGTGGCGCGCGGAGGCGCTGCGTGCCCTGGCGGAGTTCCCGCCGGAGTTCCCGATCGCCGGCTTCATGGCCGACTTCGCCGACCGCCTGATCACCTTTCTCCTGGAGGACGACCGTGCTGACGTTTCCTGAGTTCAAGGCCGAGATGGACGACAGTCAGGCGCGGGTGGTCCAACGGTGTCTCGCCGAGCTGACCAGTCTGGGCATGTCCCGGCAGGGACTGGACTTCGTGCGTGACCTCCCCGGCTACCCGCGTACGCCGTACTACACGACGCTGTGGGTGCGCGACCCGCGGGTGCGCGCCGATCTCGGCGCCGGGGTCTCCATCCACGCGGTCGGCGTGAAGCTGATCGACGACCTCATCGACGACGACCAGCCGCTCTCGCCGCGCGACCAGATCTTCGGGGTCCAACTGCTCTCGGTCGGCACCACACTGCTGGCCAGCCAGCAGCGGCCGGTCGAGGTGCTCAGGACGCTCGAGGACGACTACCGCGACATCTGGCGGCAGGAGATCGTGGAGGTCAGCGCGCCCCGACCGGCCACTGTCGAGTCCTGGATCGCGGCGGCCCGGATCAAGGCCGGGGTGATGCTCGCGAACTACGCCGCGGTCAACTGCCTGGCCGGTGGGGTTCCCGAGATGGTGACGCCGGCCCGGGAGTTCGGTGAGGCGCTGGGCGTGCTGTACATGATCGGCGACGACGCGGTCGACTTCGACGAGATCGGCGAGCGCGACGGCAACCTCGCCCACCTGGTCGCCTCGGGCGCGGCCGACCTGGCCGACGTCGCCGCCGCGATCGACGAGTGGCGCGACCGGGCCGTCGCGGCGGTGCGGCAGGGCGACCCGGTCTGCGACCTGGTGCCGTTCTTCGACCACTTCGCGGCGAAGCTCAAGGGCCTGATCAGCCGGACGGCGGCGATCGTCTGATGACGCCACATCAACCGCTCGCCCGGCTGCTGGCCGGGAAGCTGGTCGATCCGGCACCCGAGGGGTGGCAGCGGGACTTCGGCCGGCTCCGCTGCCAGGAGCCACAGGCGGTCGTGTTCGCCGCCAGGGTCGCCGACGTGCAGGAGACGGTGCGCTACGCGCTCGCCGGCGGCCTGGCGGTCGTCGCACGGGGCAACGGGTGCAGCAGCAACGGGCAGAGCCTCACCGACGGCCTGCAGTTGGACACCGCCGCGTTGGACCGGATCGAACTGGTCGGGGCGGCGACAGTGCGCGTCGAGGCCGGGGTGCGCTGGGGAACACTGCACCGCTGGCTGCACGAGCACGGCCTCGCGCTGCCGGTCGTGACCAGCAACGAGCACGCCTCGGTCGGCGGGACGCTGTCGGTCGGCGGCTTCGGGCCGACGTCACCCTTCGTCGGCGCGGTCGTCGATCAGGTGGTGGCCCTGGAGGTCGTCACGGGTGACGGCGCACTCGTGCACGCGACCGCCGACGGCCCGCACCGGGAGCTGTTCTCGTACGCGCTCTGCGGCCTCGGTCAGGTGGGTCTGATCGTCCGGGCCGAGCTGCGGGTGGTCCCGGCGGAACCGGCCGTCCTGGTCCGCCGGCTCGACGGCGACGACCTCGCCACGGTGGCGGAGCAGGTGTGGGCTGACGAGCGGCTGCGTCTGTGCCGCGCGGTGTACTCCACCGCCGCGCGCCGGTGGAAGGTCGAGGTCGGCCGGTCGGCGCGCGACGCGGCGGCCGAGTCGGACGAGGCCCTGGTCGCCGACTATCACCAGCGGCTGTTCGAGGCGGAGGCGGGCTTCTCCGTCGGCATCGCCCGCGGCCAGATCGCCGCGGGTCTGCTGACGGACGAGACCGAGGCGCGCCGGCTGTGGAGCGACTTCTTCCTGCCGATGGAGAAGGCCGACGCCTTCTTCGCCGGGGTCCGCGACCGGTTCGCCGATCCCGCCGTGGTCCCGGTGGTCAACGGCGCGTTCCTGCGCGCCGGGGACCGGCCCCGGCTGCCGTTGAGTCCGCTGCCCGACGCCGACCGGGTACGCACGTTCGGCTTCTACTGCATCGTGCCGCCGGAGCGGGTCGACGAGTACCGGGAGCATTTCGACGCCGCCGGCGCGCTCTGTCACGAGCTCGGCGGCCGGCAGTACCTGCACGGCTATCACCGGGTGGAGCGGGACTTCTACCGGGCCCAGTTCGGTGGGCCCACCGTCGAGCGGTGGCGGGAGGTCAAGCGCCGCTACGACCCGGGCGCCGTGCTCGGCCCGCAGCTCCCGATCTGAGCCGCCGCTCAGCCCGGACGGGTGCGGGCCGCCCGCCGGGAAGCCCGTGTGGCGCGGGATCGAACCCCAGGGTGGCGGGGGCCGGTGCGGCACAACGACGACCCGAGGGCCGTGCCGACCGCCGGGCGTGACGGGCCGCCGGTCGTGGCGCGTTCAGGCGGCCGCCTGCCGGGGGCAGAGCATCGGGTGCAGCAGCCGGGACAACTCGGCGACGTCGGCGACGGGGCCCGCGAAGCTCACCCTCGCCCGTCGGGTCGCACCGGGCCGGCCGTACGCGACCAGCAGGCCGTACCGGTCGATCCGGACCACCCGTGGCGACTCGGCACCGGAGAGCTTCAACTGCCGGCGCAGGTGGCCCGCGACCTGCTCGGCGTGGTGGTCGGCGAGGTCGGCCAGCAATCCCGCCTCGGCCGCGTGCAGCGGGTCGGGCTCGGCCTGCGCGTACGCCTGCGGGTCGATCGGGCGCATCCCGCCGGTGTGTTCCCAGCGGGCCTCGGCCACCTCGAACCGGTGCAGCTGGAACCGGCTGCCCACGTCGAGCAGGTCGCCGGTCGGCTGGGTGGTGGCGAAGTCCATCGCGGCCTGACGTGCCTCGTCGCCGTCGAGACGTTCGGCCCAGCCGGAGACCCAGGCCCGGCCGAGCGAGGGGGCGCCGGCGGTGGGCGGCAGGTCGAGCACGTCGAGGGCGGTGGCGACGTCGGTGTCCCCGGCCGGCGGCGCGAGCGCCGTGGCGAGGTCGCTGAGCGCCGGCACCAGCAGCAGCACCCGGCCGTCGGGGTCGGTGGCGTGCCGGACCTGGTGCGGGCCGGTGCTGCCGGCCAGGTGGGCGAGGGCGGGCAGCCGGCCCGCGACGAGGGTACGCACGATCTCCGCCGGGCTGGGTCGCATGATCCCGAACTCCTCAATGTAGGTTAGCCTTGCCTAAGTTGCAGGCTAGACCATTCGATCGGAGACGTCGACGTGAACCACCCCCGACCCAAGGCCCGGCTCTCCCGCGCGCTCGGCATCCCCTTGACCCGCAAGTGCGTGCGGTACTTCGAGCGGCGTCCCTACCCGCCGGGCGTGCACGGCCGCAACCGTCGCAAGACCTCCGACTACCAGGTGCGGCTGCTGGAGAAGCAGCGGCTGCGCCACCAGTACAACGTCAGCGAGGCCCAGCTGCGCCGGACGTTCGACGAGGCCGCCCGGGGCGCCGGGAAGACCGGCGAGTCGCTGGTCGCGCTCCTGGAACGGCGACTCGACGCGCTGGTGCTCCGGGCCGGGCTGGCCCGCAGCATCTACCAGGCACGCCAGCTCGTCGGGCACGGCCACTTCACCGTGGACGGCCGCAAGGTCGACCGGCCCTCGTACCGGCTGCGGCCCGGCCAGGTGGTCGCGGTGCGCGAGCGCAGCCGCGCCCTGCCACCGTTCCAGCTCGCCGCCGCCGGCGCGCACGCCGATGACCGACCCCGGCCGTACCTGTCGGTGGAGCTGAGCGGATTGAGCGCCACGCTGCTGCGCGAGCCCGCCCGGCACGAGGTGCCGGTGATCTGCGACGAGCAGCTCGTGGTGGAGTTCTACTCCCGCTGAGCGGTCAGCGGCGGTCCGGTCCACCGCCCGTGCCGCGGTTGCGGTGTCGACGGGCCGCCGCTGTCCACCGTGCGCCCCCTGCGGGTCGGCCCCGGGCCGGCGGTGGCGCGGTCGGCCCACGCCGTCCACAGCCGGGCGTAGTTCCCACCCGCGTCGACCAGGTCGGCGTGCGGGCCGCCCTCGACGATCGTGCCCTGTTCCGTTTCGACGGGGACTGGGATCAGGCCCAGGGTGCCGTCGAGAAGGCGGAGGAGTCGCTGACCTGAGGTTCCGGTCGCGGTGGTGCACGCCGGTCGGGCGCGCACCACCGCGACCACCACCTCCACTCACGGTCTGGCCGGTCGGTTCGCCCGTACGCTCCACCGCCCGTCCGCGCGGGTGAGCCGGATGGGATGGTCGAAACACTTGCTGACCTGGTCGCTGGTGAGCACCTCGTCAGCGGGACCCGACGCCAGGCAGCGCCCGTCACGTAGCAGCATCACATCGGTCGTTCCGGGAGGAAGCTCCTCCAGGTGGTGAGTGACCAGGACGGACGCGAGCTCCGGGTAGGTGTGTTGCAGCGTGTCGAGCCGCTCGATGAGCTGTTCCCGGCCCGCGACGTCAAGACCGGTCGCGGGCTCGTCGAGCAGCAGAAGTCGCGGACTGGGCATCAGCGCCCGGGCGATCAGCGCACGGCCCCGTTCCCCCTGTGACAGGGTCGGCCACCGTGCCGCATGGCGCTCGCCGAGGCCGAGCAGACCGATCAGACGATCGGCCGTCGCGATCTGCTCCGGTGTCGGCTCCCAGCGGGGAACGCGTTCGTTGGTGTTGGTCAGCCCGGTCAGCACGACGTCCTGCACCGTGAGGGGCGAACGCAGATCGTGCCGCGGATTGACGTGGCCGACGTAGGAACGCAACTCCCGCATGTCGACCCGACCCAACCGGTGGCCCAGCACGTCCACGGTGCCACGGGTAGGGTGCGCGACCGCGCCGAGAAGGCTGAGCAGCGTGCTCTTGCCCGCCCCGTTGGCGCCGAGCAGCGCCCAGTGCTCGCCGGCCCGTACCGTCAGTGACACCTCGGACAGGATCGGCTTGCCGTCGCGGACGACAGCCGCATCCGTCACGCGCAGTACCGGGGGCGCGGTCACGAGGTGGCCCGCGTGCAGCGGTTGACGGCGGCCATGACCGCGTGCACCGACGCGGTCAGGACGGAGGTGTCCCCGCCGACGCCCCAGCACGTGACGCCGTCCACGCGGCACTCGGCGTAGGCGACGGCGGGGCTGCCCGGTCCCGGGGTGGTGGAGTGCTCGGTGAAGCCGAGGATGTCGATCGTGAAGCCGACGGTACGGAGGGCTTCGGACAGGGCGGACAGCGGCCCGTTGCCGGTGCCCCGGCAGGAGTGCTCCCGCCCGTCGATCCGCAGCGTGCAGGTGAACTGGTGCGTGCCGGGCGCGGTTTCCCTGGTGGTCCAGGAAACCAGGGTGACCGGGCCGTCCAGGGCCGGGGTGAGGTAGGTGGTGCGGAACAGCGCGAACAGTTCCTGGTGGGTGAGCTCCTGGCCGGTGGCGTCGGTGACCTGCTGTACGACGCGGGAGAAGTCCGGGCGCAGGGCCTGGGGGAGGTCCAGGCCGTGGTGGGTGCGCAGGAGATGCGCGATGCCTCCCTTGCCGGACTGGGAGTTGATCCGGATGACCTCCTCGTAGGTGCGGCCGATGTCGCCCGGGTCGATGGGCAGGTACGGCACCGCCCACGGGGCCTCCTCGGCGGGGACGCCCAGCTCGGCGGCCTGCTTGGCGTGCTGGACCAGGCCCTTGGCGATGGCGTCCTGGTGGGTGCCCGAGAAGGCCGTGTGGACGAGGTCGCCGCCATAGGGATGACGGGGGTGGACCGGCAGCCGGTTGCAGTACTCCACCACCTCGCGCACCGCGTCGATGTCGGAGAAGTCGATCATCGGGTTCACGCCCTGCGCGTACAGGTTGAGGGCCAGGGTCACCAGGTCGACGTTTCCGGTGCGTTCCCCGTTTCCGAACAGGCAGCCTTCCACCCGCTGCGCCCCGGCCAGGACGGCGAGTTCGGCGCAGGCCACACCGGTGCCGCGGTCGTTGTGCGGGTGGACCGACAGGATCACGGACTCACGGCGGGCCAGATGGCGGTCCATGTACTCGATCTGATCCGCGTACACGTTGGGGGTGGCGATCTCTACCGTCGCCGGCAGGTTGTGGACCACCGGCCGGTCCGGGCTCGCCTCCCACAGGGCGGTCAGACTGTTGCAGACCTCCAGGACGAAGTCCGGCTCCGTGAGGTTGAAGACCTCCGGGGAGAACTCGAACCGGATGTCGGCACCGGGGCGCTCTTCGGCACGACGCAGCAGATGGGTGGCGGCGTCCCGGATCAACTCGTGGACCTCGGCGCGGGAACGGCCGAGCACGACGTTGCGCCACGTGGGTGCGGTCGCGGTGTAAAGGTGCACGAGAGTGCGGGGGAGCCCTTCGACGGAGGCGATGGTCCGGTCGATCAGATCCCTGCGGGCCGCGGTGAATACGGAGATGGTGACGTCCCGGGGGACGTCGCCGTGGTCGGCCAGCTGGCGTACGAAGTCGAAGTCGGTCTGGCTGGCGGAGGGGTAGCCCACCTCGATCTCCTTGAAGCCCATGGTGACCAGGAGGTCGAACATCCGGCGCTTGCGCTCGGTGTCCATCGGTTCGGCCAGCGCCTGGTTGCCGTCCCGCAGGTCGACGGGCACCCACAGCGGGGCCCGCCCGATCCGGCGCGAGGGCCAGGTCCGGTCCGTGAGCGGCAGGGCGACCCGTTCGTGCGCGGGCTGGTAGCGGTGCTGTGGCATCGCGCTCGGGCGCTGGGGATTCCAGCGCGCCGCGTCCGCCGGGACGTCACCGGAGGGGGTGCGCAGGGTGGGGAACGCCACGCCCCGAGAGTGGCAGGTTGTCATGCGAAACTTCTTTCGGTCGGCCATCCGGCGACCGGCGCAGCCCGGTGCCCCGCTACGGGGTGCCGGTCGTGTCAGGCCCCGCAGCGGCAGCCGAGGAGGAGATGCTCGTACGGCAACATGTGCCGTACTGTAGCAACAGCTCAGGTCCTCAGACAACCTGAGAGGTATGGAAGGGTGGATCTCACATGTCGCTAGGCGCCTTGCGGCCGTCCCCGCTGGTCGAGCAGGCCACCGACCGCCTACGCGAGCAGATCACCGGTGGTGCGTGGGCCGTGGGGACGAAGCTCCCCGGCGAGACCACCCTGGCCGAGTCCCTCGGTGTGGGGCGTTCGACCGTCCGGGAGGCCCTGCGAGCCCTCTCCGGGGCAGGGTTGGTGCAGGCGCGTCAGGGATCCGGTGTGTTCGTCATCGCGACCACACCCCGGCAGGATTGGTCCACCCGGCTCCGCCAGGCGGCCATCACCGATGTCTACGAGGTCCGGATGCTCGTCGAGGTCGAAGCTGCGCAGCTGGCCGCACAGCGTCGGACGGACGACGACGTCACCGCCCTGCACGAGGCCCTGGCCCGTCGTCGTGCTGCCGCGAACGCCGGCAACGCCGAATTCGTCGCGGCCGACATCGCCCTGCACGAGGCGGTGGTCGCCGCAGCGCACAACCCGGTGCTCACCGGCCTGTTCACCGAGTTCGTGCCGGTGCTGCAGCGGCGGCTGCTCGACCTGGTGGAACTGCTCAGCCTGCGTTCCGACGACCCGAACCACGGCGACGAGGGGCACGCCGCGCTGGTGGGCGCCATCGCGGAGGGGGATGCCGGGGCGGCCGGTCGGGCGCTGCGGGACGAGCTCATGCAGACGCTCGCCCTGCTCCATTCCCTCTGAACTCGTCCCCGCAGCGCGGGTGCGGACGCGACGGCGAACCATGCCTCACGGCGGGTGGTTCCGGACCTGGTTGTCGGGGTGGGGCCGCGTCGCGTCGGCTCGATCGCCCGGCGGGGAGGCGTCACGACCCGTCCGGCGGGTTGGCCGGCTGCTGTCCCGGCCAGAACGGCCACTCCTCGAACGACCGGCAGCGTCCGTCGTCGGCGAAGCGCATGACCCACAGGTCGCGGTACTCCTGCGCGACCGGGTCGCCGTAGCGGACCTCATGCCGCGACACGGCGGTGTCGCCGTCGACGGCGACGATCTCGCCGGTCAGCTGGAAGACCTCGTCGGGGCCTTCGCGCTGTTTCTCCCACATCCGGGCGATGGCCGGCAGGCCCACGACGGGCGTCCAGTACGGCCCCTGCTGGTAGCTCGCATCCTCGGTGAAGAGAGTGACCAGCGCGTCCGTGCCCGGCGTCCGCCACGCCTGCTCGTAGCCGGCGAGCCAACGGTCGACGTGTGTCCTGTCCATGCCCCACACCCTGCCATCCCCCGGCGGGCGCGTCGCCGGATCGCCCCCGGTGCTGACGGGCCTTTCTGCGGCGCAGGTGGTGCCGCAGCTCACCCTGACGAACTGTACCGGCTGGTCGGTACAGTTCTGCCATGATCTCCGTTCCCACCGCGGCGGCAGGGCCGGTGTTGTCGACCCGACGGCGGTGGGCGGCCCTGGCGGTGCTGGCCGCGGCGGTGCTGCTGCTCGCCGTCGACGGGACGGTGCTCTCACTGGCGGTGCCGGCGCTGACCGCGAGCCTGGCACCGACCGCGGAGCAGGTCCTCTGGATCGGGGACATCTACTCGCTGACCCTGGCGGGGCTGCTGGTGCTGATGGGCAACCTGGCCGACCGGTTCGGCCGTAAACGGGTCCTGCTGATCGGCTCGGTGGCCTTCGGCGCGGCGTCGCTGCTGGCCGCGTTCGCCCCCAGCGCCCAGGCGCTGATCGGGGCGCGTCTGCTGCTCGGTGTGGCGGGCGCGACGCTGATGCCGTCCACGCTGTCCCTGATCCGCAACATCTTCACCGACAGCGGCGAACGGACCCGGGCGATCGCGATCTGGTCCACCGCCTTCGGGGCGGGATCGGCGATCGGCCCGCTCGTGGGCGGGTTCCTGCTGGAGCACTTCTGGTGGGGCTCGGTGTTCCTCATCAACGTACCCGTGATGATCCTGGTGGTGGTCTCCGGCCTGCTGCTGCTGCCGGAATCCCGCGACCCGCAACCGGGTCGCTTCGACGTGCTCTCCGCGCTGCTGTCCATGGCGGCGATCGTGCCCCTGGTGTTCGCCATCAAGCACGTCGTCGGTGCCGGCATCGACGGCGTCACCGTGTCGTGCCTGCTGGCCGGCCTGGCCGCCGGTGTGCTGTTCGTACGACGCCAGCGGCGACTGGCACAGCCCATGCTCGACGTCGAGTTGTTCCGCAACGCGGCGTTCTTCGGGGCGGTCGTCGCCAACGTCATCGCCATCTTCGCGCTGGTCGGGCTGCTCTTCTTCTTCTCGCAGTACCTCCAGTTCGCCCGCGGGTTCAGCCCGTTGCAGGCGGGGTTGGCCGAGTTGCCCGCCACCCTGGCCTCGATCGTCGTGGTCGTGATCATCGCGCTGGTCGTGGCCCGGCTCGGCCGGGGCCGGGCCATCGCGCTCGGCCTGGTCCTGGCCGCCGCAGGGCTGGCAGCGGTGGCGGCGGCCGCGCACGCGCCGTACGTGTGGCTCGGTCTGGCGCTCGTGCCCATCGGTCTCGGGATCGGGCTGGCGATGACGCTGACCGGCGACGCCATCATCTCGGCCGCGCCACCACGCAAGGCCGGCTCCGTCTCCGCGATCACCGAGACCGCCAACGAACTCGGAGTGGTGCTGGGCATCGCGGTGCTGGGCTCCCTGCTGTCGCTGGTGTACCGCCACCACGTGAGCGTGCCGGCCGGACTGCCCGCCGGGGACGCGGCCCGGGTCCGTGACTCGCTGGGCTCGGCGCTGCAGGTGCTGCCGCCGCAGGCCGCTACCGGTGCGCGCGACGCGTTCATCACCGGCATGCAGGTCACCTCGTCGGTCGCGGCGGTGCTGACCCTCGCCGCAGCGGTGCTGGCCTGGGCACTGATCCCGTCGCCGCGCACGCCGCGGCCGTAGGTACGGTGTCGCCGTGGGACGCACAGCCGGCCGGTCGCCGCAGGACACCCGACGCGCCCTGCTGGACGCGGCCGCAGACGCCGTCCGCGCCCGGGGGATCCACGCCTCGCTGGACGACATCGCCCGCTTCGCCGGCGTGTCGAAGGGTGGGCTGATCTACCACTTCGCCAGCAAGGAGGAGCTGATCCTGGAACTGGCCCGCGATCAACTCGCCGCCTTCCAGGCCAGCATCGACGCCGCGCTGGACCCGGCGGACACCGCACCAGGAAGGCTGACCCGGGCCTACCTCCGCGCGGCCGTGGGGCCCGCCGACGACGACGCCGCGGTACGCGAGTCGTTGGCGCTGGTCACTCAACTCATGACGCTGCCCGCGGTCGCCGAACTCGCCCGCGCCGACGCGGAACGGCTGGAAGCGGCACTCGCCGCTGACGGATTGCCTGCCGATGTGCTGGCGCTCGTGGTGGCGGCGGCGGACGGCATGAGCACCGCGCCCCTGTGGGGTGCCCCGACGCATACGCTCGCCCATCGACGGCTGGCAGAGCGGCTGGTGCACCTGACCCGGCACCCGCACCTGTGGGAGACCGTCGTCCCGTGAGGCCGCACCACCCACGAGCGCTCCCGACGGGGCCGATGTGCTGGGATGGTCCCATGGATCCGCAAGGTCCGGCAGGCGCCCCGGGCCGGAGGAGGCCACTGTCGACGTCCCCGACAGAGCTTCTGGCGCAGCGGTTGTCGCGGGCGGGGATTCGCGACGTCGTCACCGTTGTGCCGGTGAGCGGTGGACTTGCCGCGCTCGCCGGAATAGCCCACCGCCAGGACGCGCCGCCGGTCTTCGTCAAATCCTTCGCCGAAGCGCCCGATGGTGACGACGCCGCCTTCGTCGCGGAGGCCGAGGGGCTGACGGCCCTGCGGGACCTCGCCGGGGTGCCGACACCCGAGGTGATCGTGGCGAACCACGAGGTGCTCGTGTTGTCGGTGCTGCACCCGAGGCCACCCGACCGGACCTTCTGGGAGCAGTTCGCCCACGCGCTCGCCCACCTGCACACCAGCACCGTCCATCGCCGCTTCGGATGGCACCGTGACAACTGGTTGGGACGCTGCCGGCAGATCAACGCCTGGGCCGACGACGGTTTCGCCTTCTTCGCCGAGCACCGGTTGCTCCGCTGGCTCTCCGAGCCTCGGGTCGAGTCGGCGCTCGAACCCGCCGACCGGGCCGCGTTGCAACGGTTGTGTGCCCGGCTCCCCGAACTGTTGCCGGACCGGCCGGCCTGCCTGACGCACGGCGACCTGTGGGCCCAGAACGTGCTGGCCACTGCGGACGGGCGGGCGGCGCTGATCGACCCGGCGGTGTCGTACACGTGGGCCGAGGTGGACCTGGCCCATCTCTGGACCACGGCGCCGCCGGAGTCGCGCCGGTTCTTCGACGTCTATGCCGAGCTGACCGGTCTCGACGACGACTGGCCGGCCCGTATGCCGGTCATCCAGCTGCGACAGCACCTGGCGGTGCTGGCCCAGTTCGACGACGACTGGGGCGCCGCCGAGACGATCCGGGCCACGCTGAGGCCGTTCCGGGCGAGGGCCTGACCGGGGTGTCGTCGGTCAGGTGAACCGACGGCTCTCCGGCCGGTCCCTCGGGACGGCGGGCCACCCGGGGTCGGCGGTGAGTCGCTGTCGAGCCCGCGTCGGACGCTCCCGGGGCGGGCCGGTGTGGCGGCCCCGGGCAGGCCCACCGTTCCGGTTCCGCGCCGGGCGCTGTCGGTTGGCCGCCAGTGTCCGGGCGCGGACAACGGCGCTGTCCGGCGTCGGGTCCGGCCGATGATGGGTCACGTCGACGTGCCGTCGCGACAGACCGGCGGGCGGGGCACTGCGGGCAGGAGAACGGGCATGTCATTCGAGGTCGACTTCAACTGGGCGTCGCAGGCCGTCATCGAGACGGTGGCGGTGCCGTTCCCGTCCCTGGAGACGCCACCCGACGTGGTCGTCGCCGATCCTGCGGTCCCGCAGCTGGCCTTCCAGCAGTCCGGCCCGGTCACGGTCGCGATGCTCGGCTGCGGCCGGTGGAACCGGGACACCAGCTACCGGTTCAACGCCGGCTGCAACCCGCAGCCGCACCACGCGGCGGAAGTGGGGGAGATCGGGGTGCTCTTCGCTGCGGAGGCGCAGCGGTTGGAGGACTGGTTCCTCCAGCGGTATCCGACGTCCAATCCGGTGGTGCTCAAGAACGGCGGGAAGTGGAACCTCGTCCTCACCCGAAACGGTGCGGTCTTCAACTTCCACGTCGGCGTCCGGCCGGACCTCGGGTAGTTTGCCCGGGGCCGAACCGACGCCGGCCCCCGGGCGACAGGGCGCCCGGTGGCCGGTCGCGGCGGCGGCGCCGCTGACGCGAGGCGACGGTGGGCGGCGCGCGGGTGTCGACCGGCGTGGGAACGGAAGGCTAGGCTTCGACCAGGCTTCATAGAGGCAGGGAGATGTCGTGTCGCGCCGCACCGGTAGGCCCTCGTACCAACTGTCCGCGCCCGAACCACGCCGTCGTCCGACGCGTCTCGCCGTTGTCGTCGCGGCGGTCGGGCTGGCGGCTGCTCTCCTGGGTGGCATCGTCGGGTACGCGGCCGGTCGACCGGACGCCACGGAGTCGGCCATCGCCGACATCCGCCAGGCCGAGGCGAAGCGGGACACCCAGCAGATCGCCGAGCTGACGGCGACGGCCCGCCGCCTCCGGGAGGAGGTCGCCCCGGTTCTCGCCGCCCTGCGGGCCGACCCGCCCGCCGACCGGCAACCCGACCCGCAGCAGGTCCGCCAGTGGCAGCAGACCCTGCTGCGGGCGGCGGAGCCGTTCGCCAACCCGCCGTCGGGCACGACCGCGACCAATGTGGCGCGTGGTGGGCTGCGCAGCGCCGTGGAACAGGCGTCCCTGGCCGTCGAGTCGTATCTGCTCGCCGTCACCGGGCCGCCCACCCAGCGGGCCGCGCTGACGGCACTGGCCAAGCGGCAGGCCACCGAGGCCGCCACTGCCTGGTCGGTCGCCGCCACCCAGCTTGATCAGATCAACGTCGATGCCGGCCACGGTCACCAGCATGTCTACCTGGAGGGCGACCACGACGATGGCGCCCTCACCCCCGACGGTGCGGAGGAGGGCTCCGGCGGGTGACCGGTGCCCGGCCGGGCAGCACCGATCATCCGTCCGTCACCCGCAGGGACCACCGCAACGACCCGCCATCCCGCCGGCGTCACGGGACGAAACTGGCGTAGTAGGACGCCGCCATGTCCTCGCCGCCGTGACCCTGCGCGGTCGCGCGCCGGAACCGTTCCGCCCCGGCGGCCAGGACATCGAGGCGTAGCCCGTGGTCCGCACCGGCCGCGACGATCAGCCGGGCGTCCTTCTCGGCGGTCTCCACCGCGAAACTCGCCGGCGACAACCGGCCCTGCCGCACAAGATCGGTCTTGGTGTGCAGGTAACCCAGATCCAGCGGACCATCCTTGATCACCTCGAAGAAGCGGTCCGGGTCGACGCCGAGCGCCTCGGCCAGCGCCAGCAACTCCACCGCGCCGTGCGTCACCGTCAGGACCCAACTGTTCGCCACCAGCTTCAACCGGGTGCCGTCACCCCCCGCGCCGTCCTCACCCAGCCACACCACCCGGGCCGCGATCGCGTCGAACACCGCAGCGAGCTTCTCCCGGCCGGTCTGCGGCCCGGCGGCGAGCACGGTCAACTGGCCGGCCTCGGCGGGCTGCCGGGTGCCGAGCACCGGCGCGTCATAGAACGCCACCCCGTGCTCGGCGGCGACCTCGGCGAGCGCGGCCGCATCGGCCAGGCTCGCGGTGGTCGTCTGCAGCCAGGCCGCGCCCGCCCTGAGTCCGGGTGCGGCCCGCCCGATCACGTCGCGAACGGTCGCACCGTCGTACAGCATCGTGATGATCACGTCGGCGTCGCGTACGGCGTCGGCCGGGGTGTCCGCCACGGTCGCGCCGGTCCCCGCCGCCTTGTCCGGCGACCGGTTCCACACGCGTACGGCGTGCCCCGCCCGGACGAGATTGCGGGCCATGGCGGCACCCATGATGCCCGCGCCCAGCACGCCTACTGTCAACTCATCGGTCATGGGGCCATCCTCGCCCACGGTCGGCCCCCGCAGGACCGGACGTACCGGGCTGCCCCCGGCGGTGTGCCGGGGCGTCAGACGTTCCGGCAGCGGCCCGAGTCGATGCTCGTCCCGACCGCGGTCAGCTCTGCTGGTAGTTGACCGCGGCGAACCCGCACGGCTGGTGCAGGTGCAGGTAGTACGCGCCCTCGCCGTAGTCGTCCAGGTCCGCGCCGCCGAGCAGACCCAGGTAGTCCATCGGTTGCCGGCAACCGGGGCAGTCGGGGTGGTCGGCATCCTGGATCCAGTCGGGCCGGCCGCCCAACGTCGAGCCGCCCCGGTCCCACGCGCTGGCCTGGTAGGGGCTCTGCCGGACCTCCCCGGGGACCGGCACCAGCGCGGGCGGGTCCTCCGTCCCGGCGGGGCCGAGGTGGTCGGGGCGGGTGTTGCCGCTCCACCAGTCGGTGCCGCCGGCCGGCGTGACCCGGCTGTACAGCGTCGTGTAGCAGGCGCAGAAATGGCAGGTCTCGATCACCAGCCGGCCGGACCAGCCGGTGTGCGCCAGCGCGACGCCGACGGCAGGGTCCGCCGTGTCGAGGTCCACGGCGGTCCACTGCGGCGAGGCGCACCACGGACAGGGGGGAGCGCCCGCCCGGCGTGGCGTCGCGTGCAGGATCCACCGGTACGCGGTGTCACCGCACAGGTCCCGTCGGTGGCCCTGCGGGTCGACCGTCCAGCCCCCTTCGCGCGCGTAGTCCAGGGCACCGACGTGCAGCGTGTCCGCGCCGGCCGGGGGCTGGACCGACCAGCGCCGCACGGCGTTCTCGGCCAGCGGGTGGGCGGTGTGCGCCAGAGCGACCAGCAGATGGTTGAGCTGCTCCGGTGTGCGGCCACCGTCGATGCGCTCGACGATCCGACGGACCACGTCGGCGTCCGCTGCCCGGTACAGCTTTCCCGGCCACAGCACGTCCCGGTCGAGCAGCGAGCCCAGGTAGGGCGTCAACCTGCCCGGATCGGTGTCCGCGATCAGGGACAACTCCTCGACCGCGTCGTCGTCACCGGCGGACACCTTCCGGACCAGCTCCTCGATCATGGGGCGATGCTAACCAACCCGACCGACGGTGTTTCCCGGCGTGTGTCGGCGTCCGGCATCCGCAGGTGGGTACTGTCCCGCCCGCCGCCCTCGGCGGACTCCGCCGGATCGCGACGACCGGTCACTCGCGTTGCCTGCCGCCCGTGAGCAGCGGCGTCACGGTGCCGGCGTCCGTCGCTTCGGTGTTGCTGAGGACCACGACGCGACGGCCCAGGTCGGGAATGTTGACGGTGAACGCCTTGAAACCCGCGTTGTGGCCGCTGTGGTGCCACCACCGTCGGCCGTCGTGCTCGCCGACGAAGACGCCGTAGCCGTAACCACTCTCCTCGGGTCCCCTGCCGGTCCGCGCCCGTTCGGTGAGCATCAGCGTCCGGTACGGTTCGCCCAGCAGCCGGCCGTCCTGCAGGGCATCGGTCCAGGTCAACACCTCCTCGGCCGTCGACCACACGTCTCCGGCCCCCATGCCCACGACGTCCAGTTCCCAGGTCGGCAACGGCCGGCCCTCGGCGTCATGGCCGGGCGCCAGGTCGGGCTGTCCCGCGCCGGTGCCCGCGAACGTCCTGGTCAGGCCGAGCGGACCGAAGAGGCGATCGGCAAGGAAGACCCGGTAGGGCGTGTCGGCGGCCCGTTCGACGACGTGCGCCAACAGCACGTACGCCGGGCTGCTGTAGCGCCAGCCTCCGCCCGGCGGACAGCGCAGTGGCACGCGGTGGAAGGTCTTCAGCAGTTCGTCGGGCTCGACCCACCGGGCCAGGTCGATCATCGGATAGTCGTCCCAGTGGCCGAGGCCCGAGGTGTGGGTGAGCAACTGGTGCAGCGTGATGTCCCGCCAATCGTCCGGGCACCCGTCGATCCACCGGCCCACGACATCGTCGAGGAGCAGCCTGCCGTCCTGGACGAGCAGGAGCACGGCGGCCGCGGTGAACTGCTTGCTCACCGAGGCCAGCTGGTATCGCGTCCGGGTGGCGTCGTGCACGATGAAGTCCTCGCCCTGCCGCACCAGAATCTCCGTCCGCACCATGGGCCGACCCTAGTGCCCGGACGCCTGTCCGGCGTGGGCGCCGGTCGTCACCTGCGCCTGCGTCTGCGGCCAGGATCAGCGTGCGGGGTCTCTACACGGTGAACGCCGGGCCGGGCCGGCCGATGCCGATCCGGCCGTTGGTGGGGCGGTGTTCGAACGTCACGCCGAGCTCGTGTTCCCAGCGCTGCATGATGTCCTGTTCGCCACGCCGGTCGATGTCGTCGAGCACGACGGCGAAGTCCTCGGCGAACAGCGGAGCGAAGAAGGGACCGGCGGGGTACCGCGAGTGTGCATGGGTGGCCTGGTAGGCGGGGGGCCCGTCGACGACGAGCAGATCGATGGTCCGACCCGCGGTCATCTCCGTCAGGCCGCGCTGCTCGTACCAGGTCGACTCCTCGCCCGGCCAGCGGGACGGAGCGGGCGTCAGGGGGGCGTGCACCACGGTCACCACGTCGCCGAGGCCCTCGTTCGCCAGTTCCCGACCGAGCAGTTTCGCCCAGCGCTCGTCGTGCTCCACGGTCCACAGGTGCCCGCCGCGCTGGCGCAGCAGGCGGCCGATGTAGAAGGTGGAGACGCCGCTGCCCAACTCGACGACGGACCGACGCTGGTGCACCAGGATCTCGTTGAGCACCGCGACGACCCCGCTCGGCCGCATGGCGCTCGCGCTCCACGGCAGGTACGTCAGCGACAGCGGGGCCAGTGCCTGCATGGCCAGCAGGTCGTTGCGCTGGAGCTCGTTGCGCTGCAGCGACGGGCGGTGCCGCTCCTCGTATTCCGGCCGTGCGTTCACCGCGGCAACACCTCCGTCAACCAGGAGGGCAGCTGCCCCTCGTCGAGCAGGTCGAGCACCACCGTCTTGGCCAGGGCGGAGGCGAAGTGCACCTGGGCGGCCCCGCTGGGTGACTGCAACCGCGACTCGAGCCTCGTACGCTCCCGTCGATAGCTGGCCGCCTGCCGGCCGTGGGCGCGGAAGTCGCTCGTCCAGCGGGACAGCTCACAGAAGTTCGCGACCGTCGGCGCGAAGTTCTCGAACAGGACCGCGCCGTGGTCGAGCCCGACGGTGTCCGGCTCCAGGAGTTGGACGAGCGTCCAGTGGTACTGGTCACTCGCTCCGTGCAACCGGTCCGTGTCGACGCCGTGCGTCCCCAGCCGACCCAGGAGGGGAAAGTGCTCGCTCGGGGGCGTCGGATACTTCGCGTTGAGGGCCACGATGTCACCGGCGGGCCCGATGAAGCCACCGCTGTTGAGATAGGGGTACGGCCGCACGGGCGGGCCGTCGTGCAGAGCGAGGCCGACGTTGCCCAGCGGCCAGCAGTTCGACTCGGCGCTGAACACGACACGCTGCGCAAAGCCCGCGTACGTGGTGCGGATGTAGTCCGCCCCCCGCAGGAAGAGCGTGTCGTACGCGTCGGTGAACATCACCAGCTCGTCCGGTGCCACCTGCGCGGCGAGGTATTCGGTCAGCAACGCGCGCTTGTCCCTCGGCCGGAAGCCCTTCTGGTTCCCCTCCAGGACGTCCAGCCTGAGTCCCGCCGCCTCGCAGGACGGCGCCAGCAGTCTGCGCAGGAAGGGATGGTCGAGGTCGGTGGCGATGGTGATGACCCTCATGTGCGGCGTCCAATCGTGCTGGCGGCTCGTGCCGTTGGACCACACCGGATGCGCGCCGGACAGGTGCCCGAGCCGTGGCGGGGGTCGACCGGCTGCCAAACTATCGATCCATGGTGGTCGCTGTCGAGCAGCACCACCCGTCCCTGCCTCCCACGAGAGCTGTTGTCGAGCCGTTCTCAAGCGCGGTGGTCATCGGCCTTCCCGGGCCACCGCCCGTGGGCCGCTCGACGGACGAGGTGGTCGAGGATCCGGGCCGGTCCGTCGGCGCTCGGCGTCACCGCCAGCACCGGATCGTCGGCCAGGATCGCCCGCTGCAGCAGGCGCAGCCGGGTGGACGGTTCCAGGCCCAACTCGTCGACCATCGTCACCCGCAGCCGGTGGAACGCCAGCAGCGCCTCCTGCCGTCGCCCGCTGCGGTGCAGGGCCACCATCAGTTGCGCGCACAGGTTCTCGTTCAGCTCGTGCTCGGCCATCAGCGCGGTGAGTTCGGCCAGCACGTCCCGGTGGTGACCGAGCCGCATCCGCGCCTCGATGCACTGTTCGACGGTGTGCAGCCGGACCTGTTCCAGCGCCTTGATCCGCGGCCCGATGACCGCACCGGCCCGGATGTCCGCCAGCGCGGGGCCCCGCCACAGGTCGCGGGCGCGCATCAGCAGCGCCGCCGCCTCGACGTGCTCGCCGGCCGCGAGGGAGCGCCGCCCGGTCGTGGCGAGCTGCTCGAAGGTCCGCAGGTCGAAATCGGTGGCGTCGAGCCCTAGCCGGTAACCGCCGGGCACGGTGACCAGCAGGCGTCGGGCGACCTCGGTCACCGCGGCGTCCAGCAGCCGGCCCAGACACTTGCGGACCTGCAGGACATAGGTCTGCAGCGTGGTCCGCGCGCTGACCGGCGGATTCGCACCCCAGAGGTCCTGGATCAGCGTCGATGCCTGCACCGCCTGGTCCGCGTTGAGCAGCAGCAGTGCCAGCACACTGCGCGGTTTGGGTGCTGTCAACGCAACGGTGCGACCGGCGTGGCTGAGGACCAGTGGACCGAGGATTCGAATTTCCATATCCACCCGCAAAAAAGGGGAAATGGGACCTCACGCCGATGGTCCCGACCGAGAGGCTAGCGTGTCTGCCCATCGATGTCCGCAGTTTCTCAAGCCGCTTCCTAGTGGTGGCCGGAAGACTCGGGACGCAGCCATCACACGACGCCGAGAGAGGCGGGCCGGATGACCGGACGGGGCGAGTCGGCACAGTCGCAGGCCGGGAAACCGACCGGGACTCCGGTCGCCGTGGTCGGCATCGGCTGCCGCTTCCCGGGGGCAAAAGGGCTGGCGCAGCTCTGGCAACTGCTCAGCGGCGGCGGTGACGCGATCACCGAGGTGCCGGCCAGCCGGTACGACATCGACGCCTACCACGACCCGCGCCCGGGCACGCCGAACCGGATCATCAGCCGCCGGGGCGGCTTCCTCGACCAGATCGACCAGTTCGACGCCGGCTACTTCGGGGTGGCGCCCCGGGAGGCGGAGCGGATGGACCCCCAGCAGCGCCTGCTGCTGGAGACCGCGGCCGAGGCGCTCGCCGACGCCGGCCTCACCCGCGACCGGCTGTCCACCACCCGCACCGGCGTCTACATCGGCGGCATGTCCTCCGCCTACGGGCACCTGCTGAGCGATGCGTCGGTGCTGGACCTGCACGCGGCGACCGGCGGCGCACGCAGCTTCCTGGCCGGACGGGTGTCGTTCGCCTTCGACCTGCGCGGCCCCAGCATGGCGGTGGACTGCGCCTGCTCCTCCAGCCTGGCGGCGCTGCACCTGGCTTACCAGAGCGTCCGCAACGGGGAGACCCAACTGGCGCTGGCCGGCGGGGTGAACCTGGTCCTCGCACCCGAGGAGACCATCCCGTTCTCCGCGGCCCGGATGCTCGCCGCCGACGGCCGGTGCAAGTTCGGCAGCGCCCACGGGGACGGTTTCGTCCGCAGCGAGGGTGTCGCCGTGCTGGTGCTCAAACCGCTGGACCGGGCCGAGGCGGACGGCGACGCCATCCACGCGGTGATCTACGGGTCCGCGGTCGGCAACGACGGCCAGTCCGGCGGGTACCTGCTCACGCCGTCCCAGCCGGGTCAGGAAGAGACGCTGCGTGCGGCGTACGCCAACGCGGGCGTGTCGGCCGGGCTGGTGGACTACATCGAGGCGCACGGCACCGGGACCGCGGCCGGTGACCCGGTGGAGCTGGGTGCCCTCGGCGTGGTGACCGGCGAGGGCCGCGACGGGCGGTCGCCGTGTCTGGTCGGCTCGGTCAAGACGAACATCGGCCACACCGAGGCGGCCGCCGGGCTGGCCGGGGTCATCAAGGCGGTGCTCGCCCTCCAGCACCGGGAGATCCCGCCGAGCCTGCACGCCGAGGAGCTGACCGGCGCGGTCGACTGGGCGGGACTGCGGCTTAGGCTGGTGCGGGAGCGCACCCCGTGGCCGCAGGCCGACCGGCCGGGTCTGGCCGGGGTCAGCTCGTTCGGCATCTCCGGCACCAACGCGCACGTGGTGCTCGGTGAGTACCCACCGGCCGCACCCGCACCGGTCCGCGCCGACGGGGACGAGGCGCAGCTGCTGGTGCTCTCCGCACCCGACCCCGCCGCGCTCGCCGCGCTCGCCACCGGGTACGCGCGCTTTCTCGAACCGGACGGTGCCGGGCGGGAACTGCCGCTGCGCGACGTGTGCTTCAGCGCGGCCACCCGGCGCGACCACCATGAGCACCGACTGACCGCCGTCGGCACGTCGCCGGACGAGCTGGCCGAGCGGCTGCGGGCGTACGCCGCCGGTGAGTCCCGGCCCCGGCTGGGCGTCACCGCGTCGGCACCGGTGGAGGGCGGCCGGCCGGCGGTCGTCTTCGTCTTCCCCGGCCAGGGCTCGCAGTGGGACGGCATGGGTCGCGAGTTGCTGGCCGGCTCGCCGGTCTTCCGCGACATGCTCACCCGCTGCGACGAGGTGATCCGGGCCGAGACCGGCTGGTCCCTACTGGACCGGCTGACCGGCGGGGCGGACGCCCCGGCGTCGATCGACACGATCCAGCCGACCCTGTGGGCGATGGAGACCGCCCTGTGCGCGCTGCTGCGCGACTGGGGCGTCGAGCCGGACCATGTGGTGGGGCACAGCATGGGCGAGGTGGCCGCGGCGTGCGCGTCGGGCGCGCTCAGCCTCGCCGACGCCGGTGCGGTGATCTGCCGGCGCAGTCGGCTGCTCAAGACGGTCGCCGGGCAGGGCGCCATGTACTCGGTGGAGCTGTCCGTCGCCGACGCGCAGGCCGCGCTGGCCGGCCACGAGCACCTGGTGGGCGTGGCGGTGAGCAACAGCCCCGGCTCGACGGTCCTCTCCGGCGATCCGCAGGCCCTGGCCGCCATCGTCGCGAGCCTCGAAGAACGCGGTGTGTTCTGCCGCCAGGTCAAGGTGGACGTCGCCTCGCACAGCCCGCAGATGGAGCAGTTGCGCGAGGAGTTGTTGGCCAGCCTCGGCGACATCGCGCCCCGCGCGGGGCGTACCCCGTTGCACTCCACCGTGGACGACGCGCCGTGCGACGGCTCCGGGTGGGACGCGGCCTACTGGGTACGCAACCTGCGCGAACCGGTGCGCTTCGGTGACGCGGTGGCGCACCTGGCCGGGCGGGACGGGACGGTGTTCGTGGAGATCAGTCCGCACCCCATCCTGTTGCCGGCCATCCGGGAGGCCCTGGCGCTCGCCGGGTCCGACGGTGTCGCCGTCGGTTGCCTGCGCCGCGACGAGCCGGAACGGGCCAGCCTGCTCGACACCGTCGGCGCCCTGCACCGGGCCGGGTGCCCCGTCGACTGGCACCGGGTGTCCGGCGGGCCGCCGCCCCGCTACGTGCGGCTGCCGTCCTATCCCTGGCAGCGCCAGCGGCACTGGCTCGTCCCGCCCGCAGCCGGCCGGTCGGCCCCGCACCGGGTGGAGCGGGTCGTCGACCTGACCCGCGAGCGTTACCTGCTCGACCATCAGGTGCAGGGCACCGTGGTCGTGCCCGGCACGGCGTACGCGGAGATGGTGCACGCCGCCGCCGACGGGATCTGCGGCGGGCAGACGCCCGTCCTGCGCGACATCCGGTACGTCGACGCGCTGTTCCTGCGCCCGGACCAGCCGGCACCCACCCTGTCCACGACGTTCACCCCGCGCGGGCCGGACACCTGGGACTTCGCGGTGACCGGTGCGGAGGCGACACACGTCACCGGCACGGTGACCCGGACCCCACCCGCCGGGCGGCGCGCGCTGCCGCTGGACACCATCCGGGCGGCCTGCCCCGACCACCTCACCGGTGCGGACTTCTACCGGCGCTTCGCCGCGCGGGGCAACGAGTGGCGGGGCGCGTTCCAGGGCATCGCGGAGCTCTGGGTGGGCGACGGTCAGGCGTTGGGCCGCATCCAGGTGCCCGCCGGGGTCGACCCGACCGGGTACACCTGCCACCCGGCGCTGCTGGACGCGTGCGGACAGGTGCTCGCGTCGCTGATCCCGGCCGCCGACCGGTCGTCGGCGTTCGTCCTGGGCGGCATCGACGAGCTGTCGATCCACCCGGATCCCGGCACGCCCGCGTGGGCACACGCCGTCGCGGTCACCGCCTGGCGCTCCGACTCGGTCTGCGGCGACCTGGTGGTGTCCGACGCGGACGGCCGGGTGATCGTGGAGATCAACGGCCTGCGCCTGCAGTACCTCCAGCCGCCGGACTCGGTACGTGACCCCGACGGCTGGTTCCACGAGCTGCGGTGGCAGCCACTGCCGGCGCTGCCCGACGTGGCGCGGCCGGGCGACCGCCGCCTGCTCCTCGCCGACCGGACCGGCGTCGGCGTCGCGCTCGACGCCGAGGTGCGGGTGTTCGCGGGCACCGGCTACCGGCGGCTGGCAGCCGACCACTACGAGATCGACCCGACCGCACCGGCGCAGTACCGCCGGTTGCTCGCCGACGTGCGGGCCGACTTCGACGGCCTGGCGCCGACCGAGGTGGTGCACCTCTGGGCGCTGGACGTGGACCAGCCCGACGACTCGGTCCCGGTGCAACGGCAGGCGCAGGACGCCGAGCGTCTCGGCTGCGCCAGCGTCCTGCGGCTGCTGCGGGCGCTCGCCGACGCCGGCCTGGCCGAGCCGCCCCGGCTGACACTGGTGACCCGGGGAGCGCACCGGGCGGGGGACACGGACCGCAGCGTGTCGATGTGGCAGGGCGCCGTCTGGGGCCTGGGCCGGGTGCTCGCCCACGAGCACCGGGACCTGCGCTGCGCCCTGGTCGACCTGGACCCGGCGGGGTCGCCGGCCGACCTCGCCGCCGCGTTGGGCCGGGAGTTGGCCGGTGCCGGCCCGGAGGACCAGGTGGCGCTGCGGGGCGGCCGGCGGTACGCCGCGCGGCTGCGGTCCAGCTCCGTCGGCGCCCGCCGGCCGGACGGGGCGGAGGTCGCCCACCAGGTGCAGGCCACCGTGCCCGGCATGCTGGACGGGATGTGCCTGGTGCCGGTGCCGCGCCGCGCGCCGGGGTCGGGCGAGGTGGAGGTACGCGCCGACTACCTCGCGCTGAACTACCGCGACGTGCTGGTCGCGATGGACATGTATCCGAGCCTGTCCGACCGGCCGGCGACCGTGATCGGTGAGTGCGCCGGGACGGTCACCCGGGTCGGACCGGGCGTGGCCGGGCTGCGGCCCGGCGACGAGGTGGTGGCCATCGCCCTGGAGACGCCCGCCGCCAGCTACCTGTGCGTCAACGCGCACCTGGTACGCCGACGTCCGGCCCGGCTCACCCCGCAGGAGGCGGCCACCGTGCCGGTCGGCCTGGTCACCGCGTACCAGTCGCTGGTGCACCTGGCGCAGGTGCGACCCGGCGAGCGGGTGCTGATCCACCACGCCACCGGCGGGGTCGGCCTGGCCGCGGTGCAGGTGGCCCGCTGGCGCGGCGCCGAGGTGTACGCCACCGCGGGCAGCCCGGAGAAGCGCGCCCTGCTGCGGATGATGGGCGTCGCGCACGTGTCCGACTCGCGGAGCACCGGGTTCGCCGACGAGATCCGGGAAGCCACCCGGGGCGAGGGCGTCGACGTGGTGCTCAACACGCTGGCGGGGGAGGGCCTGCTCAAGAGCGTGGAGCTGCTGGCCGACCGGGGGCGCTACGTCGAGCTGAGCCGCCGTGACCTGGTCGAGGGCACCCGGTTGGACCTGCGGCTGTTGGCCCGGGGCGCCTCGTTCTTCGTGGTCGACGTGGTGGATCTCGGGCTCAGCGACCCGCGCCGGCTCGGCGCGATCCTGGAGGAGACCCTGACCCTGGTGCAGGCCGGTCTGCTCGAACCGCTGCCGCACCGGGTCTTTCCCGCTGCCGAACTGGTCGGGGCGTTCCGGCACCTGGCGCAGGCCCGGCACATCGGCAAGGTGCTGGTGTCCACGACGGACCTCACCGCGCCCGCACCGGTCGAGGTCGCCGCCCCGCACCGGCCGGTCCGGATCGATCCGGCCGCCGGTTACCTGGTGACCGGCGGGCTGGGCGACCTCGGCCGGGTGGTCACGGACTGGCTGGTCCGCGAGGGTGCCCGGCACATCGTGCTGACCGGGCGAACCCCGCTCGACCGGACGGGCGGCGAAGGCTGGCTGGCGGACCTGCGGCGGCACGGGGTGCGGGTGGCGTACGAGGCGGTCGACGTGGCCGACGAGGACGCGATGCGGGCGGTCCTGCGCCACCACGAGCAGGACGGCCCGGCGATCCGGGGCGTGGTGCACGCGGCGGGCGTCATCGAGTACGGCGCACTGTCCGAGCTGGACGACCGGGTGCTGTCGGCGGTCCTACGGCCGAAGGTCACCGGCGCGGCCGTGCTGCACCGGCTCTTCGCCGAGCGGCCGCTGGACTTCTTCGTGCTGTTCTCCTCCGGCTCGGCGGTGCTCAGCTCCCCGATGCTCGGCGCGTACGCCGCCGCGAACGCCGCCCTGGACTCGCTGGCCGACCAACGCCGGCTCGCCGGGTCGACCGCGCTCAGCGTGAACTGGGGCTTCTGGTCGGTCGGCATGCCCGCGCGGGTCGGGCACCAGCAGGGCCGGGCGATCAATCCCGCCGGGATGGACACGTTCAGCCCGCGGGAGGGCATCGAGGCCCTGCGCCTCCTGCTGGCCAGGGACGCCACCCACGGTGTGGTGCTGCCCGCCGACTGGCGGCGGTGGGCGACGGCGCATCCGGACGCGGCGGCCTCGCCGCTGCTGCGTGACCTGCTCGCCGATCCCACCCCCGCCACAGCCGGCGCCGTCCCGGCGTCCCCGACGCCCGTCGTCCCGGCGTCCCCGACGCCCGCCGTGCCGTGGGCGCCGCCGGCCCGACGCCCACGAGCCCGTCCCCGGGACACCGCACGGACGCCGGCACCGCGGACGCCGCCCTCGCGACGGTGCCGGGCACCGCGGTCGTGGGCACCGCTGAGGCGGGCTCCGAAGTCGTGCGCAGCGCGGTGGCGGGCGGTGGCGCGGCGGGTCCCGCAGCGGTGGGCGGTGGGGTGGCGGGCACGCTGACCGACCGGGACGCCGTGGAGCGTTACCTCGCCCAGGTGCTCGCCGACGTGCTGGGCATGTCGTCGGCGCAGGTGCACCCCCGGCGGCCGCTCAAGCGGCAGGGCCTGGACTCGTTGATGGCCGTCGAGGTCCGCACCCGGGTCCAGCGCGACCTGGGCATGATGCTGCCGATCGCGAAGATGCTCGGTGGCCACAGCGTCGCCGAGTTGGCCGGCGAGGTGTTCAGCCAGCTGGGCGACCCCGGCCGCCACTGACCGGGCCCGGCCCGTGGCCGGTGCACCGGACGACCCGGCCCGCGCCGCGCCGTACGCGCGACGTGGCCACCGGCGGCGGGTCGCCCCGCCGCCGTCCGTCGGATACGACACGACCCGGTGGCGGTGACCGCGGGCGTGCCGGTCACCGCTACCGGGTCGTGCGTCAGGTACCGCTCGTCGCGGTCCGCCGTCAGCCGCGTGCCGCGTCGGCCTGCGGGATCAGCTCCGCCCGCTTGGCCACCTCGGCGGCGAACTCGCCCAGCGTCATGATCGCCAGGGTCTCGATGTCGTCGTCGTCGAACGTCACGCCGAACCGGTCCTCGACCCGCAGCGCGAGTTCGGAAACGGCGAGCGAGTCGAGGTCGACGCCGGACGGCCCGAGCATGGAGTCGGCGTCGGTGTCGTCGGTGTAGTAGTTCATCTCCCGGAGCGCCTGGATGGTGAACGCCAAGACATCGTCGGCTGACATGGTGCAGCTACCTTCCTCTCGGGCGGCGGGTCGTCGTCTTCGGCGGACCGTCCCGACGTCCCGGTGTGGAGCCGGTCACCGGCGTGGGGCCCTGCCGCGCGACCGGGGCCGGGCGGGTGCGGCCGGCGGTCGAACAGGTTCGAGCCACCTCGGGTACGGATCCGCTATCCATGAATAGGCTGGAGTCAATCGACGGCCCCGCACCCCGTCACCGATTTCCGTCGCGCCAGCACGCCTGTCGGCGACATATTTCCGAAATGCGTTGCCCGAAGTTATCAGCGGTTGCTCGCGTCGGTCAACGCGGTGTATACGGCCCCGGCGCGTGCTGCAGCAGGAGCGGTGGCGAGACTCAAGCAGTTCTCAGTCGGGCGTTGAGTTGACGTGCGCCGCGTCCCTCCGGGGGGCCACTAAAGTCCTTTCGAAAGGCGGACGTGACGCCGTGGCCGGCCGATTCGGGAGACGCGGTTGAAGATCACCAACGTTTACCTGTCCGGGCTGGGCGTCTTCCAACCGCCCGTGACGGACGCCGGACAGGCCGCCCGGCGCGGCGACTACAGCCCGGCCGCCTACCTGGAGAACCGGCTGACCGGCGCCGGCGTCGCCGGGGACGTCTCACCGCCGGAGATGGCCGTGCACGCGGCCCGTCAGGCGCTGACGCGGGCCGCCGTCGACCCGGCCGGGATCGGCCTGGTGCTGCACGCGTCCATCCACCATCAGGGTCCGGAGATGTGGCTGCCCGGCCCGTACATCCAGCGGGAGGTCGTCGGCACGTCGACCCCCGCGTTCGAGGTCCGGTTGGGCTGCAACGGCGTGTTCGCGGCGCTGGAGATCGCCGCCGGGCACCTGGCCGTCGCGGCGGCGGGCCGGCCGGTGCTGGTGACCACGGCGGAGAACCTCGGCTCACCGCTGATCGACCGGTGGAACTCCGCGCCCGGCTTCATCCTGGGCGACGCCGGCAGCGCGCTGCTGCTGGACCGCGACGCCGGTTTCGCCCGGCTGCGTGCCGTGGGCAGCGTCGTCGTGCCCGAGGTGGAGCCGCTGTACCGGGGCGGCGAGCCGCTGTATCCGCCGCTCGCGGCGCAGGGCCGCACGATCGACATGCGCGAACGTGCCGAGCACTTCCGCAACAACGTGATGTCGCTGACCGACGCCGCCGAGATCAGGACCCGCGCCCGGCTCGACCTGATCGAACGGACGCTGGACGAGGCGGACCGCAAGCTGGTCGACATGACCCGGGTCATCTGCGGGAACTCCGCCGCCTACATGGTGCAGCACGATCTGGTGGAGCCGCTGGGCATCACCATGGAGCGCACCACCTGGCAGTTCGGGCGCGGCGTCGGGCACACCGGCGCGAGCGACCAGCTGCTGTCGCTCAACCACCTGCTGGTCACCGGGCAGCTCGCCGCCGGCGACCACCTGCTGCTCTACGGCGGCGCACCGGCCACCCTGTCCTGCGCGGTCCTGGAGATCCTGGACGTCCCGGCGTGGGCCGGGGCATGACCGCGCCCGCACGTACCTGGCTCGTCACCGGAAGCGCGGCCGGTCTCGGCCGGGCGCTGGTGACCGAGCTGCTCGCCCGGGGGCAGACGGTGGCGGCCACCGCCCGCGACCCGCGTGCCCTGGCGGACCTGCGACCGCCCTCGGCGCAGGCGCTGTGGACGGCCCGACTGGACGTCACTGACCCGGAGCAGATCCGGCAGGTGGTCGACGATGCCGCCCGGGCGCTCGGCCGGATCGACGTGGTGATCAGCAACGCCGGGTACGCGTTGGTCGGCGCGGCCGAGGAGGCCGGCCGCGATCAGATCGACCGGCAGATCCGCACGAACCTGACCGGGCCCATCCATCTGGCCCAGGCGGTGCTGCCGCACCTGCGGGCGCAGGGCGGCGGGCGGATCGTCCAGATTTCGAGCATGGCCGGCCAACGGGGGTCACCCGGCACGGCCGTCTACTGCGCCACCAAGTGGGGTGTGGAGGGCTTCTTCGAGTCGCTGGCCGCCGAGGTGAAGGGCTTCGGGATCGGCGTGACGATCGTCGAGCCCGGCACCGTGAGCACCGGATTCTTCGGGCGGAGCAAGGAGGTGACCACCGCGTCGCCCGCCTATGCGGGCACCCCGGCGGCGATCCTGCGTCGCCGGGCCGAGGACGGTCGGCTGTCCTGCCGTGGCGACCTGGCGAAGATGGCCGGCGCCATCGTGGACGTCGCCACCCGCCCGAGGGCCCCGCTGCGGCTCGCGCTCGGCAGCGACGCGTACGGGCTGATCCGGCGTGGACTGACCGCGCGGCTGGCGGAACTGGAGGACCAGCAGCAGATCGCGTTCTCCACCGACCTGAACGGAGACGATGGATCGACCACGCCGTCGACGCCGCACCGAGGACCAGAGGGGAGCGAAGATGCGCATCGCCGTCCTGGCGCTCGGCAGCCGCGGTGACGTCTATCCGCTGACGGCACTCGCCGCCGAGCTGGCCCGCCACGGCCACGAGGTACGCGTCGGGGCGTCACTGAACCTGGTGGACCTGCCCCGACAGTTGGGGCTCGACGTGGTGCCGGTCGGGTGGGACCAGCAGTCGATGATGCAGTCCGAGCGTGGCCGGGAGTGGGTCACCATGAGCAACCTCGACTCCTTCCTCCAGTTCACGATCGAGGCGTACCGGGACTACGGTCGCCAGTTCGGCGACGAGGCGATCACGTTCACCGCCGGCTGTGAGGCCATCGTCTGCGCCGTGGTCAGCGAGCAGTGGGCTGCGACGCTGGCCGAGGCGTACGACGTCCCCCTCGTCGCGTACGACCTCACACCGGCCCGGCCGAACGACGTGGTGCCGCATCCGCTGGTGGCTGCCGATCCGCTGCCGACCGCCGCGGCGAACCGGGCCACCTACCTGCACTACACCCGGCGGGCCTGGCGGTACCGGCGCGACCTGATGTTCCAGTTCCGCAGCCAGCTCGGGCTCCCCCCGATGCCGCCGCCCCCGAGGCAGCAGCGGCGACCGCTGGAGCTGCAGGGCTACAGTCCCACCCTGGTGCCGGGCCTGACCTGGGATGCCTACCGTCCGATCGTCGGTGACCTCCGGTTGACCCCGGCCGACCTGCACCGCGCCGGCATGTCCACCCTCGATCCCGAGCTGGCGCGGTGGTTGGCGGCGGGCGAACCGCCGGCCCTGTTGACGTTCGGCAGCACGCACGTGCCGGATCCGGCGGCGATGATGGCGGGGATCGGCCGGGCCTGCCGGTCGCTGGGTGTGCGTGCCCTGGTGGCCACGGGCTGGGGCCTGTCCGGGGTCGCGCCGTCCTCGACACCGCAGCTGCGGGTGGTGCCCTACGTGGATTACGACCTGGTGCTGCCCCACTGCGCCATGGTGGTGCACCACGGCAGCGCCAGCATCACCGCCGCCGGTGTGCGCGCCGGCATCCCCACCATGGTCTGCTCCTCCTACGCCGACCAGCCGTTCTGGGGCCGCCAGTTGGAACGGCTCGGTGCCGGTGTGCACGTGCGGTTCACCGAGCTGTCCGAGGATGTGCTGCGGTCGGGCATGTCCCGCCTGACCACCGATCCGCTCCGGCGGCGCGCGGCACAGCTCGGCGAGCAGATACGCGCGGAACCCCACGGCACGCTCGTCGCCGCCGACGAGGTCGACAAGTATCTCGCGGCATGAGCGGCGGAGCGACCGCCCTCGACCGTGGCCGGGCGGCCGTCGAGGAGGTGGTCGGGCTGCTCGACCTGGCAACTGTCGAACCCGCCGACGCAACGGTCACCACGGACCGGCTGGTCGCCGTCGCGGGGGTGTTCTCCGGTCGTGGTACGACGCGGGGAACCACCCGCCGGTACGGGGGGCTCATCGCCGCACAGGCGCTGACCGCCGCCGCGCACACCGTGCGCCCCGGTCGACCGGTGCATTCGCTGCACGCGTACTTCACCCGGCCGGGCGACAGTCGCAGGCCCGTCACCTACCTGGTCGAGACCCTTCGGGACGGCCCGTCCATGTCCACCCGACGGGTGGTCGCCATCCAACGCGACACCCCGATCTTCTTCCTGACCGCCTCGTTCCATGATCCCGGCACCGGGCTCGCGCACGAGCGGCCAGCGCCCAAGGTCCCGCCACCGGAAGAGGTGCCGACCCTGGCCCGGCTGCTCGCCGACGCGCCCGATCGGTTGGCCGCCGTGGAGCAGATGCTCTTCGCGTTCGACGCCAGGTACATCGGCCCGCCGCCCGGGGAGCAGGCGGACGGGGAACGGGCGGGCGAGGCGTACCGCCGGGCCTGGGTGCGGGTGGCCGGGACGCTGCCCGACGACGTGTCGCTGCACGCCGGCGCGCTGGTGCTCATCTCGGATCTGCCCCTGCTGCTCAGTGCGATGGTGGCCGGGCACGGGACGGCATGGGGGCCGGGTGACCTCGGCGTCAGCATCGACCACACGGTGTGGTTCCACCGACCCTGCCGGGCGGACGAGTGGCTGCTGTACGACTGCGACAGCCCGTGGGCGGCCACCGGTCGTGGCCTGGCGACCGGACGCCTGTACGCGCGCAACGGCGACCTGGTGGCCACGGTGGCCCAGGAGGGTCTGCTGCTGACCCGGCCCGCCCGGTGAGCCGGGGGAGCGACGGATCCGCCCCGGCGGCCCACCGCCGCCCTCAGACCGGAACCGCCTCGATCGCGCCGTCGGTGACGCCCGCGACGGCGAAGCCGGCGTCGGCGAGGAGCCGGCCGTACTCCGCCGCGGTGCGGTCCCGCCCCTCCATGAGGACCAGCATCAGCAGATCCACGATCCGGTTGCGGGGCGCCCCCCAGGTGCCCGCGCCGGCCCCGGCCTGCTGCGGCTGTGCCGGCAGCAGCTCCTCCAGCACCAGCAGCCGCGCTCCGGTCGGCATCGCCGCGCGCACCCGGGCCAGCACCCGGGCGACGTTCCCGTCGTTCCAGTTGTGCAGGACCCGCCGCAGCACGTACCGGTCCCCGTGGGTGGGCACCCGGTCGAAGAAGCTGCCGACGACGATGTCGACCCGGTCCAGGACCCCGGCGGCGGCGAGCCGGGCGCGTCCCCGGGCGGCGGCCTCGGGCAGCTCGACGAGGACTCCGCGCAACTCGGGGCGGGCCCGGAGGAGATCGGCGAGCAGGCCGCCGTCGCCGCCGCCGAGGTCCACCACGGTACGGGCGTCGTCGAACAGCCGGGCGGGTGGCGGTGGCGGCTCCGGGGCGGTGGACATGGCCCCGTTGAACGTCGCCGCCAGCTCCGGATGCCCGCCCAGGTACTGGTAGAAGGGCTCACCGAAGCGATCGGTGAACGCCGGCCGGCCGGTGCGTACGGTGTCGAGCAGGCCGGCGAACGAGGCGAAGACCTCCTGGCCGTACAGGACGGCCGTGTCGCGGACCGAACCGGGGACGTCGGTGCGCAGGTATTCCCCCATCCCGGACAGGACGAAGTCGTCCGGACCGGTCTGGCGCAGGACGCCGGCGTCGGCGAGCGCGGCGAGCAACCGGCGCAGCGCGACCGGGTCCAGCCCGGCAGCCGCTGCCAGCTCGGCACCGCCGGTGGTGCCCGCGGCGATCCGGTCGGCCAGGCCGAGCAGGGCGAAGACCGAGCACGCCTGCGCCGTCCAGGTGGCACAGAGGACGTTCAGCAGCCGCTTGCGGAAGTACTCGTCGTCACGCGCCACGGACGTCTCCCTGCGCCAGGGACCGGACCGGGGCCGGGCCTCTCGACCGGGCCCACCCCGAGGACGGTCCCCACGGCGGTGCGGTCGGTTCCCGTCGCGGTGGGGAGTGTCCTTCCGTGCCCTGTCGCTGCCGCGGCATAATCGTTCTCCACCGAGCCTCTAGTGAATGTCGAGATACGTGCGGGCCGGGCCCACCCACGCCTCGGTATCGTCAATTCGGCCCGGGTCATCCTCGCATTAACCCGGGTGTCCTGACAATTATCGAAAATGCGGGCGGTGGGGGATTGAATGGGTGCCGTCGGAGTCGCCCGGCCCGGGCCGCACGTCGCCCGGGGTCGTCACGGGCGGCGGAGGACCCGGCGGGCACCCGGGGCCGTCCCCGGCCGGCACGGCGTGCCGTGGTGATGCCGGACCTGGTGGTACGGCTGCGCCGCACGGCGGGCGACGGGCGGCCGGCCGCCCGCGCGCTGCTCGTCGAGACGGCCGCGGCGATGGCCGGTGCCCCGCCGGCCGCGATCGCGGTGGAGCACACGGCGGCGGGCGCGCCGGTGCTGCGCGGCGTCGCCACGGGCTGGCACGCCAGCGTCAGTCACACCCGTGGCCTGGTCGCGGTGGCGGTGTCCCGGATCGGACCGGTCGGCGTCGACGTCGAGGAGGTGCGTCCGCTGCCCGCGCTCGGTCTGAGCCGACGGTGGTTCGCCCCCGAGGACACCGACTGGCTGCGCGGCCGGCCGGCGGACCGCCTCGGCGTCGACTTCCTGGCGCTGTGGACCGGCAAGGAGGCGGTGGCCAAGGTGTACGGCACCGGGCTGCGCGGCGGCCGGCTGCTGCGCTGGCGTACCGCGCCGCCGGCACCACCCGCGTGGCGGCCCGCCGTCGACGCTCCCGGGGTCCTGGTGACCCACCGGGAGCTGCCCGGCCACGTGTTGGCGGTCGCGAGCGTGTCGGCGTGCTCCGGACGCCCACGGTCGGTCGTCGGCCGCTGATGCAGACCGCTCTCGTCCTCGGTGGCAGCGTCGCCGGCATGATCGCCGCCCGGGTCCTGGCCGACCACGCCGACCAGGTGTGGATCGTGGAGCCGGATCTGTTGGCGGACGCCCCGGTGATCCGCCGTGGCGCGCCGCACGGCAGCCAGGCGCACACCCTGCTCGGCCGGGGCCGGACCGTCATCGACCGGCTGCTGCCCGGCGTCGTCCGGCAGATGGTGCGCGAGGGCGGCCAACTGGTCGGTAGCGGTCCCGGTGGCGCGCAGTGGTTCCTCGACGGTCGGCCCAAGGTCCCGGTGCGCGGCGGCAGTGTGGTCAGCGTGTCCCGGCCGTTCCTGGAATGGCACATCCGCCGGCGGGTCCTGGCGCTGCCGAACGTGGCCCTGGTCGGGGGCACCGCCGTCGGGCTCACCGCGACCGCCGGCCGGGTGGACGGCGCGCTGGTCCGCCCGCCGGGCGGCACCGACGCGCAGCGGCACGGCGCGCAGCTCGTGGTGGACGCCACCGGACGGTCCAGCCGGTTGGCCGACTGGCTCGGTCGGCTCGGTTATCCCGCGCCGGACAAGCGCCGGATGGCCCTGGACCTCGGCTACGCCACCTGCCTGTTCCACCGGGAACCCGGCCAGCGGCTGGCCGGCCACGTGGCGGTCTACTCGGTCCACACGCCGAGCCGGGCGCGTAACGGGCCCAGCTCGATGACCCCCGTCGAGGGCGATCGCTGGCTGACGTTGGTCAGCGGTTACGGCGACCGGCGACCGGGCCGGGACCTGGGCGAGTTCCTGGCCCGCTGCCGGTCGAACCCGGCCACCCCGCTGCGGATGCTGCCGGACGCGTGCGAGCCGGCCAGCGAGGTGTACGTGCACCGCTTCCCGGACAGCGTCCGCCGCGAGTTCGACCGGCTGGACCGGTTCCCGGCGGGCCTGGTGGCGGTCGGCGACGCGGTCGCCTCGTTCAACCCGACCTACGGCCAGGGCATCTCGGTGGCGGCCCTCCAGGCGGTGGCGCTGGCCGAGTGGCTGGCCGAGCCCGGCGCGGTGGACGGGCCGGCGCACGCGTACTTCCGGCGGGTCCGGGCGGTGGTGGACGACGCCTGGGACTTCTCCGCCGCGCAGGACCGTTACCTGCCGCACGTGACCGCCGCCCGGCCGTTCGGCTGGCGGCTGCGCCGGGGCCTGGCCGAGGCGGTCCAGCACGCGACCGTGACCGACGAGGTGGTGCACCGGGCCTTCCTGGAGGTCGTCAACCTGGCGGCCGGGCCCGCGCGGCTGCGCCGTCCGGACATCCTCTGGCGGGTCGGCGCCGCCGCGTTGCGCCGGCCCTGATCCCGTTCGCCCGAGGCGCGGCAGCCGGGCCTTCCGGACGACCAACCCCTTTCGAGTGAAGGCCGTCAATGGTGTGGATGTACGGCCAAAAGGGCGTTCCGCCACCCGGTGCGGGTGTTGCCGAACGGCGGTGCGGGGGGCCGCCGAACCGATGTGCCGTCGCGGGCGGAATCCGGGCGGCGGCGGTCCGGCGCCTGGTCGGTGGGCCCGCCGGGTCGATCGTCTCGGCCCCTCTCAGCGGCCTGACCTCAGGCTTTCCATCGGTCCTCGAAGATGGCTTGAGCAATCTGCGACGGTCGCCCCAAAACCGGCTAGCCTCTCAGTCGAACCTCGTACCACCACGGTACGAAAAGACGTGAATTCCGCTTGGAACTGACGCTTATCTATGGTGATGGGTAAGGCTGTCGCTTTCATGCGGATCCCCGCAACGGCACGTCGACAAGAGGGCGGTTCGCTCTCGGGGGAGGGGCCATGGAAATCCAGATCCTGGGACCGCTCGTGCTCGCCCACGCCGGGACGGTCGCCACACCGACCGCCCCGAAGCCCCGCAGTGTGCTGGGCCTGTTGCTCCTCAACGCCGACCAGACCGTCCAGGTCTCCGCGTTGATCCAGGAGCTGTGGGGCGGGTCCCCGCCGGTCAGCGCGCTGACGACGCTGCAGACGTACGTCCTGCAGATCCGCAAGTGTTTCGCCGGCCTGCTCGGCGTGCCGGTCTCCGAGGTGGCCAAGCGGGTGCTGGTCACCGTGCCCGGCGGCTATGCCCTGCGGGTCGGTGCCGACGAGTTCGACCTGCGCCTGTTCGAACAGCTCGCCTCGGCCGGCCGACGGGCCCTGGCGGCCGGCGAGAATGTCGACGCGGCGGCGCTGTTGGTACGCGCCTGCGCGCTCTGGCGTGGCCCGGCACTGGCCGACGTGCGGGCCGGCACCGTGGCCGAGCCCCGGCTCAAGGCGCTGGAACAGGTCCGGCTCAACACCCTCGAACAGTGCATCGAGGCGCGGATGCGGCTCGGTCACCACCAGGACGTGCTGGCCGAGCTCACCCTGCTGATCGCCGAACACGGGCTGAACGAGAACCTGTGCGCGCAGCTGATGGTCGCGCTGCACCGCAGCGGCCAGCGGCGGGAGGCCCTGGCGGTCTTCCACCGGCTGCGTACGTCGATGGTGGAGGAGCTGGGGCTGGAGCCGTCCAAGCGGTTGCACCTGCTCCAACAGGCGGTCCTCGCGGACGATCCGGCGCTGGAGGTGGCCCCCCGCGACGACGGGCTGACCCAGCTGCTCGACCACCTCGTGCTCCAGCGTGCCCGCGTGCGGTAGCCGCGGCCGACCTTCCGCGCCGTGAGCGACCGGGTGACGCAGCCCCAGCCGCGCTGCTCGACCGGCCCGGGCCGGCACGCCACCGGCAGTGCGGGAGGCGTGCCGGCCCGGCGCGGGCTACTCGGACGGGTCCCGGCGGGCCGGGCCGGCGACCGCATAGGCGACCAGCCCACCGATGGCGAGCACCGCCGCCACCACCGTGGCGGCCCGGCTGTCGGGCGGTTGGCCCTGCCACGTCGCGACCGCTCCCCAGGTGCCCGGCTGCGGGTAGACGGCCGCGATGGTGGTCCAGCCCAGCGGCAGGAACCAGGACCGGGCGGCGCCGACCACCGTGGCGCACAGCGCCGTCAGGCCGAGCAGCCCGGCGGCGTCGCGCACCACCAGCGCGACCGGTCCGAACCGGGCGCCGGTGTGCCGGGTGGCGAGCAGGACCGCCAGGATGATCAGCAGGCCGGCGAGCAGGTGCACCGCCCGCCGCCAGGCCCAGCGCACCGACGCGGTCCGCTCCAGGTTCTCGTCCGGGCCGGCGAGGGTGGGCGCGAGCGCCGCGACCATCAGCAGGACGGTCAGGACGACCATCATCGGGGTGACGTCCCGCTCCTTGGCGAAGGCCAGGTACAGCGCCCAGAGCACCGCCACCCCGCCGACGGCGGCGGCCAGGGCCAGGGGCACGTGCCGCGACCGCAGGTAGAGCAGCGTCCAGGTCACCGGGCACTCCGGGACAACATCCCGGTGGGGTCCTGGCAGGCCCGGAGGGCGTCGCGGACCGCCGTGACCCGGGCCAGCGCCTCCGCCTCGGGCAGGTCACGCAGACCCCGCCACAGGCTGACCGCCTCGGGGTTGGTCCCGGGGTCCTCCTCGATCATCCCGGGCACCACCCCCACGTCGGACCGCGGCTCACGGCCCAGGAGCCAGTAGGCCGCCGCCCGTTCGACCACCTCGTCGCCCTGGTCGCACTTGCCGTCGTACGGCACGCCCAGCCTCCTGACGATCTCGGGAACCACGGCGGCCGGGTGGGCGAGCCGGCCCCGGTCGTCGATCCGGACCTCGATCGTGACGACACCGTCCCGGGCGGCCGGCCAGGTCTGGTCGTACCCGATGGTGCGGGTGTCCTCGTGCACGACGGTCGGCGCGTCCGGCAGTTTCGCCAGCGCCGTGAGGCCCTCCCGGCCCAGTGGGGTCACCGCGTCGAGCACCTTGGCGTGGACCCGGCTGACGCACACCGTCGGGGTGTCGTCGGTGCACACCAGCTCCTGCGCGACCGGGTCGACCGGCCAGTTGAGCACGTCCCGGTCGTGCGGGAGGACCGTCATCGCCACCACGAACCCGAGCAGCACCGGCAGCACCGCCATCGCCCGGACCCGCCAGCCGTCGGCGACGAACAACAGCAGACCGGTGACGGCGAGCGCGATCATCGAGATCGCCAACGCGCCGCTGACCCGGTTGTCGATCGTCTGGTAGTCGTGGAACGGGCTGGAACCGTGGGCCGGAGAGACCGCCGCGGCCACCCGGTCCGAGGGCCCGATGGTGACGAAGAAGACCAGCAGCATGCCGCCCACCGCCAGCGCCGGGGCGGTCACCAGGGCGGGGAGCAGCCGCCCGACCCCCAGTCCGAGCCACGCCGCAGCGACCAGCGACAGCGCACCGACCGCGGTGACGACGACGAAGTGCAGCAGGGGCAGGTACGAGGCGGTGGTGATGATCCAGGCGATGCCCGCCGCGGTCACCAACAGGTAGGCGATCGCGAGGGTGAGGCCCAGCGTGCCGAGCACCGGCAGCATCCGCCCGGCGCGGGGCCGGGCGGTGGTGGCGAACAGTTCGCCGACCTTCGCCCGGTGCTCCCGGCGGCCCTGCCAGGCGCCGGCCGCGAGGGCCAGCGGCCACAGCAGGAGCAGGTACTCCCGGATGGCCAGGGCCAGGGCCATCCAGCCACTCGACCAGCGGCCGGTCGCCGTGTACAGCGAGCCGACCCCGACCACCACCGTGATCAACGCGGCACCGAGCGCGGCGGAGCGGCGCAGTTCGATTCCCATGATGCTCATCCGGGCTCTCCGCTTTCCTTCGGGCCGCGGGGCGGCGTGGACGACTCGCCCGCTCATCGGGCGGCCTCCGCGCGGTGCTGACGCAGCAGCGCGGAATAGCCCCGCTCCGCCGGGCTGTCGCCGGCGTGGCTCGCGTCGCCCTGCGCGGCGAGCACCTCGGGGGTGCCCCGCCACACCAGGCGGCCCTCGTTCACCAGCACGACGTCGGTGCAGGCCGCCGCCACGTCCTCGACCAGGTGGGTGGAGACCAGCACGCAACTGTCGGTGCCGAGGTCCCGCAGCAGCTCACGGAAATCGAGTCGCTGTTCCGGGTCGAGACCGACGGTCGGCTCGTCGAGCAGCAGCAGCCGCGGGTCGTTGACGATGGCCTGGGCGATGCCGGCCCGACGCAGCATGCCGCCGGAGAGCGTCTTGAGCCGGGCGTCGGCCCTGGCGGTGAGCCCGACCCGGTCGATGGCCCGCTGTACCGCCTCCGGCACGGCGGACTTGGGCATCTCCTTGAGCCAGGCCATGTACCCGACGAACTCGCGCACCGTGAACCGTGGGTAGTAGCCGAAATGCTGCGGCAGGTAACCCAGGTCACGGCGTACCGGTCGCAGCTCGGCGCGGCCGTCGACCGGGTGTCCGAGCAGCGCCAACCGGCCGCCGGCCGGGGCCACGACGGTCGCCAGGGCGCGCATCAGCGTGGTCTTCCCCGCGCCGTTCGGGCCGAGCAGCCCGTGCACGCCGGTGCCCAGGGCCAGGTCGAGGCCGTTGACGGCCAGGTGCCGACCGGCCCGGACCTGGAGGCCCTCCGCGTGGATCGCCCAGGGATGGGTGGTGGCGGTCGTCTCGACCGCGCTCACGGCACGCATCGTCGTATCTCCTTCAGTGATCGCCGAAAGGCGGCATGGTGGTAGGGCCCGGGTGGGCGTGTGACGTGGGCGGGGGCTACTCGTGGTGGGAGAGCCGCCGGAATCCGTTGACCCGCAGGAGGGCCATGATGGTCAGGAGCACCGTCGCCAGCGCCCAACTGCGGGCGCTCTGCGCCGACAGCACCACCGGCAGCCGGGCGGCGATGACGCTGGGGGCGATCACCGCGAGCGTCCAGACCGCGATCAGTCCGATCGCGGCGCGGCGTACCCCGACGAGGGTGCCCAGCAGGAGCGTGGCGGCGGTGAACGCCAGGCAGGGCAGCAGCATCAGGGCCAACGACAGCCCGGTGCCGGCACCGACCACCGCGAGCGCGGGAATGACGAATGCCAACACCGCAGCCGTACGCCGCAGCAGCATCGTCAGGCCGGCGGCGGGCGTGGTGGCGATCAGCTCCCAGGCCGGGTCGGCCCGACGGTGCCAGGCGACGGCCACCCCGGGCAGCGGAGCCAGTGGGGCGATGAGCAGCACCAGCGAGGGGATCCCGACCCACAGCGCGCCGAGCAGGGCGGCACACACGAGCACCGTGCCGGTCATCGCCAGCCAGGGCAGCAGGGTGCCGACGAACCAGCGGTGGCGCAGCACCGACCAGGACCGGCCACGGCGGGCGGGAGCCGACGCTGTCGCGATCTCGCGGTCCAGCACCAGCGCGACCTGGTCGATCACGGCCCGGCTCGCCACGGTGGTGCTGCCGGCCAGCCGGGCCCGGCAGTCGGCGCAGTCCTCAAGGTGCACCTCGATCGCCCAGACGCCGGGTTCGTCGAGTTCCGGATCCCCGGCGGCGTAGCGGTCGATCTGGGTCAGGCTGGGATGGGTGGTCATGACAGCGCCTCCCGTAGGGCGATCCGGGCTCGGCGGACGCGGGACTTCACGGTGTTCTCCGGTACGCCCAGCAGCACCGACGCCTCGCGCGAGGAGAGCCCGTCGAGGACGGTGGCCCGCAACGCGGCCCGGACCTCGGGGGGCAGGACGAGCAGGGCCTGCTCCAGTTCCTGGCCGATCCGGGCGGCCATCACCTCGTCCTCGGCGGCGGGCGCCGTGCTCGGCGTCAGCTCCATCTGCGGCACCTTGCCCTTGCGCGCCCGGTGGCGGAACGCGTCGACCAGGCGGTGGGCGGCGATGGTCCACAGCCAGCCCACGGCGCTGCCCTGCGCCCCGCCGCTGTCCCTGGCCCGGCTGCCGGCGAAGCTGCCCGCTGCCCGCCAGACCGCCAGGTAGGTGTCCTGGAGCACCTCGGCGACGATGTCGGGGTCGGCGCAGCGGCGACGCAGGCGCACCTCCAACCACGGCGCGGTACGCCGGTAGAGCTCGTCGAACGCCCGCCTGTCTCCCCGGGCGACGCGTCGTACGAGTTCGCCCTCGTCGGCCGCGTCCAGGTCTGTTCTCACACCCGGTAAGACGACGGGCCCACCCGGACCGGGTCCCGCTTTCGTGTGATCGCCATCACACTCAAGATCGGGGTCGGTGCGGGGTGGTCCGGCCACCCGTGATGGGGGAGGACCCGTCCACCGGTCCCGGCCGGCGGGCGGTCCGGGCGGGTCATCCGGCCGCTGTCAGCGCGGCCCGCAGGTGGGCGTGGGTGTCGTCGTCGAAGGCGACGAGTCGGATCCGTTCGAGTCTCGTCGGGGTGGACCTGATGGTCGCGACGGCGATGCGGGCGGCCTGGTCAGGCGGGTAGCCGTAGACACCGGTGGCGATGGCGGGGATGGCGACGGTGCGGGCGTCGAGGGTGTCGGCGACCTGCAGGCTGCGGCGGTAGCAGGAGGCCAGGGTCTCGGCTTCGCCGTGGCCGCCGCCTTCCCAGACCGGCCCGACGGTGTGGATGACGTGCCGCACGGGCGGGTCGAGGTCGAATGCCGGGGTCGGCATCGCCTCGCCCGGCGGGCAGGGGCCGACCGCACCCCCGGCGTGGGCCAGGCGGGGCCCGGCGGCACGGTGGATCGCGCCGTCGACACCGCCACCACCCAGCAGGGACTCGTTCGCGGCGGTGACGATGGCGTCCACGTTCTCCCGCGTGATGTTACCCTTGACGACCTCGATCACTGCCATCGCACAATCCTGACACATCAGGGCGAAGTCCCGCCGGGTCGCCCGCCCGCCACCGGTGTCGTCCGGCGCTCCCGCCGGGCCGCCGTGGTCGGGGCTGCGGGTCGGCGGGGGCTGACCCGCGCTAGTTTGCTCGGATGAGTCTCCTCGATGACGTCGCCCAGCGCGACGGTTGGCGGTGCTGGGTGTGCGACGAGCCGGTCGACGCCGACAGGTCGGTGAACGACCCCCGGGGTCCCAGCGTCGACAGCCGGACCGCCGACCGGAAGGCCAAGGTCGTCGAGCGGCTCGCCCACCGCGCCTGCAACACCCGCAAGGGCGCGGTCAAGGTGGTCATCGCCTGGCCGGACCGGCTGCACGTGGTGGAACCCGCGCCGCTGGTCGCCGTCGCCGAGCGGCTCGAACGCAAGGGTGGCCGTGAGCTGGTCGCCCGCTGCCCCAGCAGGAGGGACGCCCAGGAGGCGGCCGACTGGCTGGTCGACCGGTTCTCCCGGCTGGCGCCCGGGTTGCCGGTCACCGCCAGCGTCGAGCAGGGCGGCGGACAGTACCTCGTCGCCCTGGCCACCCGCCGCCGTTGACCGGTGGCCCGGTCGGCGGGTCGCCCGCCCGTCCGGTAGGTGCGCCGCCCGACGCCGTTGCCGTCAGGGCGCGCTGTTGACCTGCGCGTAGGAGGGCAGGTTCCCGCGCACCGGATGGCCGTCGCGGACGGCCAGGGCCGCCTCCACCGAGGCGGCGAGCGCGGCGCGGAAGAGCAGGGAACCGGTGCTGATCCGCCGTACACCGAGCTCGGCCAGGGCCGCGACGGTGTGCCGTCCGGGCAGGAAGAGGACGTTGACCGGGACGTCGACGGCCGCCACGACGGCGGCGATGTCGGCGGGCTCCGCCAGGCCGGGAACGAACACGCCGTCGGCACCGGCGTCGGCGTATTGCCGCACCCGGCGCAGGGTCTCGGTCAGGTCGCCGCGACGCTGCCAGTGGGTGTCGGTCCGGGCGTTGACGAACAGGTGCGCGACCTCCCGCTTCACCGCGCGGATCAGCGTGGCGTGCGCCTGCGCCGGACCCATGGCGTCCTCCATGTTCACGCCGACGGCGCCCGCCTGCGCCACCGCGACCGCGGCGTCGACCGAGCCGGTCTCGATGTCGACGGTGATGTCGACCGGGAGCGTCACCAGGCTGCGGGTGAGGCGCAGGGTGTGGGCGTCGGCGGCGCGGACCCCGTCGGGCAGACCGTGGGCGGCCGCGACGCCGAGGCTGGTCGTACCGAGCGCCGGGAAGCCGGCGTCGACCAGGCCGCGGGCCGAGGCGACATCCCACACGTTCGGCAGGACCAGCGGATCGCCGGTGCGGTGGAGTGCGGCGAAGTCCCTCATGCCCGGCCGCCGTCGACGAGGGCGGGGACGTGCTCCCCGTCGGGACGCGGCCCGGCCCCGGAGGTCGGCTCACCGGCCCCGCGTACCCGCACCACCTCGCCCGGCAGGTCGCCGACCGTGGTCCGCGCCGCCGCCGGGGCGGGCGGCGGCACGGACGGAGAGTCGTTCAGGACGGCGTCGGGACAGCTGATCGGCATGTGGTGAACCCTACGACCCGCACCGCGCGGTGCCGGTCGAGCGGACCCGGCCGGCAGGGGGCGAGGGGCCGGCTCGGAGCTGGTGTCGCCGGCCGACGAGCCGCGGACGACCCGCTGCCCCGCGCCGCCCGACCGCCATGCCTGGTCACCGGAGATCGACGGGCGGGGTGTGCGTTCGGGGCCTAGGGTGGCGGCTCTGACCGCCGATCGAGGGAGAAGACCGTTGTCGCCGTCACACCGACCCGCCCGTTGGCGCATCGCCGTGGCACTGAGCCTGGTTCTCGCGCTTCTCGGCTGCACCGCGCCCCGGGCCGAGCGGGCGCAGCGGCCGCCTGTGCGGGTCGAGGAGACCCAGATCGAGGAAACTCAGGAGAGCCTGCGCGACGGCACCACCTCGCCCGGCACGGACGGCCCCCGGCCGGCCTGGTCGACACCGGTCCGGCGGCTGGACCAGGAGTTGGGTGCGACCGGGCAGCTCATCGTCGTCCCCGACGAGCGGGAACTACACGCCGTGGACCGCGCCACCGGGCAGGACCGGTGGCGTCATCCGTTCACCACCGGCTACCGCTACGTGATCGCCGGTGGGTCGATCGTGGCCAGTGACAACGACGACGGCGGCGTGGAGGTGCTCGACGCGGCCACCGGCGTCACCCGGTGGCGGGCGGCGGAGAGCCAGGACGTCGTCGTCGACGCGCAGGCCGTCTACGCCAGGGAATGCGCCGGCACCGGCAGGGCGGCGACCTGCGCGATCATCGGCCGGGACGTGCAGAGCGGCCGGCAACTGTGGAAACTGCCCTCCGACCGGTTCGCCCGGGTGAGCGACGTGGCCCTCGGCGCGCGCACGCCGTACGCGCCGGCCGCCGGCCGGTACGTCGCGGTACGGCTCAGCACCTCCGACCGGCCGGCCACCTACACCCCCGTCGCCCCGACCACCGGCCGGACCGGGGCCGGCCGGTTGCCGAACCGGGCCTGGTACGGGTTCGTCGCCGGTGACCTGCTGGTGAGCACCGACAATGATCCGCCGAAGGGTGACCGGCGCTGCACGGTCAGCATCGCCAGCGTCCACACGGCCACCGGAGCCCGCGGCTGGTCCGGCGCGGTCTACAGCGGCCGCCGGGAGGACGGCGAGTGCGCCAAGCGGCTGGCCCACGACCGCAACGGGCAGACCCTGATCGGGAGCGGCACCCGGCTCGTCGCGGTCACCGCCGACGAGCGACCGCAACTGGTCGACCTGCGCACTGGCGCGACGGTCTGGAAGGGTGCCGTCGCCGGCGTACCGATCGATGGTGACGACCGGTCGGTGCTGGTGCGGGGCAAGGCCGACGCGGGGGAGTTGGCGTTGCTCGACCTGGCCACCGGCGCGTCCCGCTGGACCGCGCCGGACCCGGGGTTGGCCGGCACCTCGGCGAGCTGGCGGTCGGCGGTGACCGCCGGGCTGGTGGCGGTCAGCGGCGCCGAGGACGACCGACCGCAGGTGCTCGTGTACGAGGTGGGCACCGGCCGCCTGCTCGGCCGCTATCCGGGCTGGCTCGCCGGGGCCGGCAGGGACTGGGTCGCGGTCAGCCACTCCGGTGCCGGCGGCCTCGCGGTGGACCTGCACACCTTCTGAACCGGCCGGCCGGCACCGGACAGCGACGTGCCCCGGCGGAATCCGCCGGGGCACTCAGCTCACTGCCGTGGTGCGGTTGCTCAGTCGGCCGACCGGTCAGTCGTCGTCGCCGTCATCCGAGTCGTCATCGTCGTCGTCCTTGCCGGACCTGTCGTCGTCCGCCTTCTCCTGCTCGGACTTGACGACGGTGCCGTTCTCCCGGTCGACCTCGACCTCGTGCTCGGTGCCGCCGTTGATGATCTCCACGCTCCAGACCGGGCGGCCGTTCTCCCGCTCGCGCTCGATCTCGGTGATCTGACCACCACCGGCCTTGGCCAGCGCGATCTCGCCGGCCCGCTGCTGGCTGACCGCATCGTCGGTGGCCGGGGCGGTGCTGCCACCCGGGGCCGGCGTTCCGGTCGTCGGCGTGCCACTCGGCGTGCCGGGCGTCGGGGCGGCGGCACTCGGGTCGACCGGGGCGGGAGCGGTCGTCTCGGCGGTGGGCGTGGCGACCGGTGCCCGTTCTGCGGCGGATACGCCGAGCGCCGTGCCGGTGACGGCGAGGACGACGGCACCGCCGGCTGCCGCCAGGAGCAGGGATGTGCGCTTCATGGTGCGTACCTCCGGGGTTTCTCGGTTGTTGCAGCGAGCTTGCCCCGGCGGCGGATAGCGGCGCGCTGTGCGAATGCTAAGGCCCGGTTAAGGACGTTGCGGCCGGTCCGAACCGGAGCGTCACGACCGCGCCGCCCGCCGCGCCGGCACCCAGGTCGAGCCGGCCGCCGCTGGCCTGGGCGGCGCGCCGGGCGATGTCCAGACCGAGCCCGGTCGAGCCGGCCCGGCTGGCGCCCCGCGCGATCAGGCCGGCCGGAATCCCCGGCCCCGCGTCGGAGACGGACAGCACCGCGCCGGCCGCCTCCCGGGTCAACCGGACGGTGAACCCGGTGCCGTCCGGGGTGTGCGCGAAGACGTTGCCCAACAGGGCGTCCACGGCCGCGGCCAGCTCGTCGGCGGGCACCCCGACCGGCAACGGTCCGGCCGCCAGGTCGAGGGTGACCGTGCGGCCGGTGTCCTCGGCGAGCACCGACCAGAAGGCGACCCGTTCGCCCACGATCGCGGCGGCGTCGGCGGTGACCGTGCCGGAACCGGTGTCGGCCGGGCCGCTGCGCCAGCGGGCCTGCCGGATCAGGCCGGTGACCGCCCGTTCCAGCCCGTCCACGGCCGCCGCCACCCGGGCCGCGTCGTCCGGGTCGCGCAGCGACTCCGCCTCCAGCCGCAACGAGGTCAGCGGTGTGCGCAGCCGGTGCGACAGGTCCGCCACCTGCTCGCGTTCCTCGCGCAGCAGCACCTGGATCCGGGCGGCCAGGTGGTTGAGCGCACCGGCGACCTCGCGCAGTTCCGGCGGACCGGCCGGTTCGGCGCGGGCGGTCAGCTCGGCGTTGGCCAGCCGGTGCGAGACCGAGGAGAGTTCGGTGATCGGCCGGACCAGGGTCCGGGCCAGCCGGTCGGCGACGGCGAGGCTGAGCAGCACGAGCACGATGCCGAGCGCGGCCAGCACCAGCCAGGCGCGGGCCACCCCGGCGGTGACGTCGGCCCGGGGGACCACGGTGCGGATCACGCCGGTGCCGTCGGGCCGGCCCTGCACCGCGATCACGATCTCCCGACCGCCGTCCAGCTCCGCGGTGAGGCTCTGGCCCCGGGCGGCGAGGGCCACCGCGGCGGTACGCGGCTCCTGCGCGCCGAGCACCGTGCCGTCGGGCAGATAGACGCTGACCGGTCGGCCCGACTCGGCGGTGAGCTGCTCCACGGTCAACCGGATCGTCGCGGTGTCGGCGGTGCCGACCACCGGCACCAGCCCCTGCACGTCGGCGGTGGCCCGGACGGTGGCCCGGTCCTCGGCGACCGTGCGCACCAGCAGCGCCAGCGGCACCAGGAAGGCGACCAGGGTCAGGCAGGTGGTCGCCGCGACCAGGAGCGCCAACCGCCGTCTCATCCGTCCTCCTGTCCGGGAGCGCTCCGCCGCGCCCCGGCGACCGCGCGGGGCGTGGGCGGCGCGGCGTCGGCCCGTTGAGCGTCACCGGCACCGGCGCGGAGCAGGTATACCACCGCTAGGCAGGCTAGCCGGTCCCCCTGGCCTGCGGGTCACTCGTTAACCCTCGCTTATCCTCCTGCCGTGCGGGGCTTAGCCGCCGATCCGGCATAGTCGGGGCATGGGTCGTCGCACGCTCCTCGCCACCGCCGGCTGGCTGGCCGCCGCCGTGGTCGCCACCCTGATCGGGGTGGCCGCGATCCGGTTGGTCGGCGAGAGCATCACCGGCACCCCCGGTGGGGTGCGCAGCCAGGCCGAGGTCGAGCGGGCCCTGGCGGCCCCGGTGCCGGTGTCCCCGCCGACGGCGTCGCCGAGCCCGGCGGGCTCCGGGTCGACGTCCCCGCCGGGCGCCGCCGCGACACCGGGCCTGCGCCGCAGCTTCGCCACCCCGGGGGGTACGGCGGTCGCCGAGTGCGTGGGGGCCGACGTGCGGCTGGTCTCCTGGGCGCCGGCACAGGACTACCGGGTGAAGGACGTGGACCGGGGGCCGGACGACGACGCCGAGGTGACCTTCGCCGGCCCCGCGGGGGAGTTCGAGGTGAAGGTCGGCTGCATCGGCGGCGAGCCGGTGGTCCGCCCGGGGGACGGCGACTGAGCTGCCTCCCGGGCCTGCGGCAGGTCCTCGGTCAGGAGGGCCGGGTCCTCGATGCGACGAGGTCCTTCGATGCCTTGACACTCCAGATGCGATCGCTAACACTTGTCTGCAATGCGTACGTAACAACTGGAACACTTCGGCAATGCCCCTGAAGGTGCTCTGGAGCTGCTCGTTCGGCATGTCACCCACACGGGGCCGCGAGGTCCCGGGGATGGAGCCGGATGTACTGCTGTTAACGCTAACAAGGTGCACCCCCCAGCGGCGGTGATGCACCTGCGGCACCTGGCCCCCGGCGGCAACCGGTGGGTCCGGTCGACCACCGAAGGGTCGCCCCGGCATGGGCGGCTCGGGGGAGCGTGGCTGTCGGTCGTACCGCGACACCCGGGGCCGGGTGTCGCGGTACGGGTGGGCACGACCGCTGGTGCCGCTCCACCGGGGCCGGCCCCGATCGGGGGTGCCCCTGTCGTTCTCCGCTGCCGATGACACCCGGACGACATCAGTCCGCGGTCCGACCCCAGAGAGGCCAGATCACGTGATCGACCAATTCCTTCCCCGGACCGCGGCGCGTGCCGGGGGCGTCCCAGGACCGTCACGCGGTGCCCGGTCGTCGCGTCGGCTGCTGGTCGCGCTGGTGGCCGCGGCGACCGCGCTGGTCGGCGGGGTCGTCGTCGCGTCGTCGCCGGCCACCGCCGCCACCAGTCAGTTCCGGGGCATGAACTGGGCCGTGCTGGGGGACAACTTCAGCAAGGGCCCCCTCGTCGTGCAGGGTCTCAGCGCCTCCGACAGCAACGCGACGGTGCGGGCCAAGGCCAACGCCCTCTATGACGACATGGCCGCCACCATGGGGGTCAACACCGTGCGGCTGCCCGTCAACACCCACACGGTGGGAACGGCGTGGTGGGAGGCGTACCGGGGGGCCATCGACGCCGCCACCGCCCGTGGGTTCAAGGTCATCCTGGCCTACTGGGAGGACGGCGCCGCCTCCGGCGGCCGGATCACCAATCTCGGCGCGTGGAACGCGATGTGGACCACGGTGACCAACACCTACGGTGCCAACCCCAACGTCTACTTCGAGCCGATGAACGAACCGCACGGCTACAGCTCGGCGGACTGGCGCAACGTCGCGGCGAACTGGCTCAGCTCCCACCCCTCGGCACCGCCCGGCCGGGTGCTGATCGGTGGCACCGGCTTCAGCCAGGACCTGCGGGACATCTGCAACGACAGCCGCTTCAACGCGACGCTGCTCTCCTTCCACTACTACGCCTTTTTCTACGGCGCGATGACCTACGACGCCTTCCTCGGCCACATCCAGGCCCGCCTGGGCAACTGCGCCTCCCGCGCGGTCGCGACCGAGTACGGCGCGCCCATGAACGACGGCCGCAACTACGCCGACCCCAACAGCACCGACAACTTCGTGCGCTACATCCGCGCCATGGCCCAGGTCATGCGCAACAACCAGATGGGCGGCACCTACTGGCCCGCCCTCGGCGGCAAGCCCGGCACCATCGGCTACGACTGGTACTCGATGTACTCGCTCAGCGGCAGCGGCACCGACCTCAACCTGACCATCCGCAACACCTCCGGTGCCGACCGGATCCGGTACGGCTGGGGCGACACCATCGGCAACGAACCGACGACGCCCCCGCCGTCGACCGGGACGTTCTACCAGGTCACGGTGCGGCACAGCGGCAAGGCCATGAACGTCCAGGCACCGAACACCGACAACGGCGCGCGGGTCGGCCAGTACACCTACGGCGGCAACGCCTGGCAGCAGTGGCAGTTCCAGGACGCCGGCAGCGGCTACTGGCGCATCGTCAGCCGGCACAGCGGAAAGTGCCTCGACGTGGTCAGCGCCTCCACCGCCGACGGCGCCGAACTCGTCCAGTACACCTGCGGCAGCGGCACCAACCAGCAGTTCCAGATGGTCACCAACGGCAGCTACTTCCAGCTGCGGGCCCGCCACAGCAGCAAGTGTGTGGACGTGCCGGCCGCGTCGACCGCCGACGGCGTGGTCCTCAAGCAGTACACCTGCAACACCGGCACCAACCAGCAGTGGTCCCGCACGACGGTCTGACGACGTGGCGCAGGGGGCCGGGACCGGCGGTGCGGCTCAGCCGCCGGTCCCGGCCCCCGGGTCGTCGCCCGCCGCCGGGAACGAGACCCGGACCCGGAGGCCGTCCCGGCCGCGGGAGGACGCGGTGATGGTGCCCTCGTGGGCCCGGGTGATCGAGCGGGCGATCGACAGCCCGAGGCCCGCACCGCCGCTGTGGTCGATGCGGACACCGGACCTGCGCCGGAACGGCTCGAACAGGGCGGCGACCTCGTCCGGTGGCACGTCGTCGCCGGTGTTCTCGACGACCAGCGCCGGGTCCGCGCCCACCCGCACCTCCAGGGTGCCGCCGGGCCGGTTGTACTTCAGGCCGTTCTGCACCAGGTTGGCCACCAACCGCTCCAGCAGCACCTGCTCACCGGTGACCAGTCGAGGGCCGAGCTGGCTGATGATGGTGACGTCGGCCTCGTCGGCCCGGGCCCGGTGGGCGTCGAGCACCGTCGCGACGATCCGATCGAGCCGCAGCGGGGTACGGGTCAGCAGCCCGCGGTCGCTCTCGCTGAGCACCAGCAGCCCTTCGATCAGGCGCTCGTTGCGCTCGTTGGTCTCCAGCAGTTGCGCGGTGAGCAGGGCGAGCTGGTCGTCGTTGAGGGTGCGGGCCAGGCCGACCTCGATCAGGGTGCGCTGGACGGCCAGCGGGGTCCGCAACTCGTGCGACGCGTCGGCGGCGAACCGGCGCTGGGCCTCGTACCCCACCGCGATCCGGTCCATCATCTCGTCGATGGTGCGGCCCAGGACGGCCAGTTCGTCGCGGCCCGGACCGGGCTTCAGCCGGTGACCCAGGTTCTGCGGTCCGACGTTGGCGATCACCGGGACCAGGTCCCGCAGCGGTCGCAGGCACCAGCGGGCGGCCGGGTAGCAGGCCGCCAGCATGCTCAGCAGCACGACCGTCAGGGCGATCGCCAGGGGAATGCGGGGCCGGCGGAACACCTGCACACAGGCGAACGAGGCGTCACCGTCCGGCGCCTGCCACTCGGGTCTGGCGCACCAGGACGGGCCGAACTCCCGCCACAGCGAGAGCAGGAGATCTGCGGCCGGCGTGACCAACGGGGCGGCGAGCAGGAGTATCCCGAAGACCAGGAGCATCCGCCGGGCCGGTGAGGGGAACCTCATGCGCCGAGCCGGTAGCCGACGCGGGGGATGGTGTGGATCACCGGTGGGTCGCCGAGCTTGCGGCGCAACGTCATCACGGTGGTCCGTACCGTGTTGGTGAACGGGTCGGTGTGCTCGTCCCAGGCCTGCTCCAGCAGGTCCTCGGCACTGACCACCCGGCCACCGGCGCGCATCAGCACGTGCAGGACGGCGTACTCCTTGGGGGACAGCGCGAGCACCAGACCGTCGCGGGAGGCGGTGTGCCGGGTGACGTCCAGCACGATGCCGTCCTGCTCCAGCACCGGGGGCAGCGCCGGGGCCGAGCGTCGGGACAACGCCTGCAACCGGGCGACGAGTTCGGCGAAGGCGAACGGTTTGGTCAGGTAGTCGTCCGCGCCCAGGCCGAGCCCCTCGACGCGCTGGCGGATGCCGGCCGCGGCGGTCAGCAGCAGCACCCGGGTGCCGGTGTCGGACCCGGCGATCCAGCGACACACCTCGTCACCGGTCTGACCGGGCATGTCCCGGTCGAGGACGGCCACGTCGTAGCGGTTGACCGCGAGCCGTTCCAGGGCGCTGTCGCCGTCGTAGACCACGTCGACGGCCATGGACAACCGGCGCAGCCCCTCGGCCACCATGTCGGCCAGCACCCGTTCGTCGTCCGCCATCAGCACCCGCACTACGTCTCCTGCCGGTCGTTCCGTGGTGTCCGGGACCGTCGGCAAGGCTGGCACCCGCCGCATAAAGAACCGATAAGGGCGCCGCTGACGCGGCACCCACGGCCGACCCCGCAGCATCGGTGCAGTTCCTGCTCCTGCTCGCACAGGTTGGTGACACCTTGCTCCGACTCGCCACGAATTGTGTCATGGTCGTGCTGGCCGCCACGGCGGTTGCCGTGGCCCCCGTCGCGGTCCGACCGGCATCGGCGATCGCCCACGGCGAGGACGCGGCCGACGGCGCGTACCGGTTCTCGGTCCGGCTGACCATGGTCGATCTGCCCGCGACCGGCGGCGGCACCCGGGACAGTTGGTGCTCCGGCGCGTTGATCGCGCCCCGCTGGGTGATCACCGCCGGGCACTGCTTCCGCAACCCCGGCGGGCAACGGGTCAGCCGGGCCGTGGCCCGCCGGACCCTGGTCACGGTCGGCCGCACCGACCTCGGCAGTCGGGCCGGACACCAGAGCGAGGTCGTCGGGGTCCGCCAGTCGGACGCCGCTGACGTGGCCCTCGTCGAGTTGGGCACCGCGATCACCGACGTCACGCCGGTGCGGATCGGCGACACCCCGCCGGTGGTGGGCGAGGTCCTCCGGCTGACCGGGTACGGCCTGACCACCGCCGACGGGCCGACGCCGACGGACCGGCTCCAGACCGGGCAGTTCACCGTCGGCCGGGTCGGTGCCGACGTCATCGAGACCTCCGGCCGGCAGCCCCGTGCGGACACCAGCCCGTGCCCGCACGACTCCGGCGGGCCCTACTTCCGGGAGCAGGCGGACGGCACGGCCGTCCTGGTCGCCGTGGTCAGCACCGGCCCGGGATGCCCGCACCCGGGCCCCGACTTCAGCGCCCGCACCGACACGCTCCGCGACTGGATCACCGACACGACCGATCCGGCCAACGGCCCGTCCCGCTGGGTGTCGGCCGGCATCGGCACGGCCCTGGCGCTCCTGCTGCTTACCCCGGTGGCGCTGGTGACCCGCCGACGCCGACGAGCGGCGTCGGTGCGGGCGCGGGCCGGGCAGGACGTCGACCGGGTGGGGCGGCGGGCCGGCCGGGTGCGGTAGTCGTCGACCTCGATGCGGTACGGGCGGATTCCGCAATCCCGCAGGTCGGAGCCGCGTGCAGCGCGTTGCTGCCCGAGCGGGTCACGTTGCTGCCCGAGCGGGTCACCAACGTGATCGCCGCCGGCAAGGCCCACCTACATCACCAACGGCTGCTAGCGGGTGCACCAGGCGGAGTGGTCGATCGGTGAGGCCGCCGGCGCGCTGGCCGCCTACTGCCTGGACCGGCAGACCTCGCCGCACGGGGTCCGCGACAGTGCCAAGGCCCTTGAGGACTTCCAGTCCGCGCTGACGCGGCGGGGGGTCGACCTGCGCTGGCCGACGGCCACGGCAGTCGCCCCGGGGCCGGTGGGGGGCGACACCCTGCCGAGTTGACGGTCCGGGTGTCGTCGGGCGGCGGCAGCCGGACGGTCGGCCCGGCGCGGGCCTACCTGGCGGACGCCGTACCGACGGGCCGTGGGCGGGGTGCCGCAGCCCGGCCGCGCGCCCCCGACTCGGCTGACGGCCCGCCGGCCGGGGAACGCGAAGCGGGACCGGCCGACCCGCGTCGCCGTGGCCGACGACACGGGTCAGGGCCGGTCCCTGACCTGTCCTGGACGGACGACCCGCGCCCGTCCAGGACAGTCGGTGCTCAGGAGGCGGTGCAGACCGGGGTCAGGCCGCTGGTGGCCCCGGTGCCCTGGAAACCGAACTCCGTGTACTGGCCGGCGTTGACCGTGCCGTTGTAGTTGACGTTGCTGAACTGCACGCTGCCGCTGGTGCCGGTGCGGTCGGCGTTCCAGACGCTGGTCACCGTGGCGCCCGACGGCAGGGTGAGCTGGACGTTCCAGCCGCGGATCGGTGCGGTGCCGGCGGTGACCCGTACGGTGGCGACGAAGCCGCCGGTCCACGAGTTCAGCGAGACCGTCGCCGTGCAGCCGGTGGTCGGCGGCGGGGTGGTCGGCGGCGGGGTCGTCGGCGGCGGGGTCGTCGGCGGCGGCGTGGTCGGCGGCGGCGTGGTGGGCGGCGGCGTGGTCGGCGGCGGGGTGGTGGGCGGCGGCGTGGTGGGCGGCGGGGTGGTCGGCGTGCTGCCCCGGCCCTTGTTCAGCTCGTCGAGGACCGCGTGGTAGGCGGCCTTCTTCTGGTAACTGCCGTTGCTGCCGGTGAACAGCAGGCCCCGCTCGGAGGAGCGCCACGACTCGCTGTCGGAGATGCCCCAGACCGTGATGCCGGTGCACTTCGCGACGTTCAGACAGGCCCGGACGACCTTGCGGTAGTTCTCCGCCTGGCCCGCGCCGATGTCGTTGTTGCTCAGGTCGTCGTCGATGTCCACCTCGGAGAGGTGCACCTCGACGCCGAGGTCGGCGAAGCGCTGGATGTTGGCCTGCAGGTCGTTGGTGATGATGCTGTTCGGGTTGTCGTTGAAGTGCGACTGGAACCCGACGCAGTCGATGTACTGCCGGTAGGTGCGGACGATGTCGTACAGCGCGTTGGCCTTGCGGTTCGGACCGCCGCCCTTGACGGTCAGGCCCTCGACGTCGTAGTCGTTGATGCAGAGCTTGGTGGAGAACCCGCCGGCCTGCACGACCTGCTTGGCCCGGATGAACGAGTCCCGGATGACGTCGGTGTCGCCGGCGTCGAAGAAGTCACCGTCACCGTTGGCGTCCCGGTTCATGGTGTGTGGCCACTGGTTGCGGCGGCGGCCGGTGTTGTTGTCCTCCAGCGACTCGTTGACCACGTCCCAGTAGGCGATCTTGCTGCCCCAGCGGTTGATGGCGTTGCCGATGAAGGTGTTCAGCGTGGACTGGCTGGCACCCTGGAGCGCGCCGGCCTGCGAGTGCCACACCAACGTGTGTCCCCGGACCACCATGTTGTTGCTCTGCGCGTGGTTGACCAGTTGGTCCGCGCCGCTGGTGTTCTGCAGCCCACCGCTCGACGTGGCGATCCGGTCGGGCTTCATGTCGTTCTCGGGGGTCAGTTGGCTGAATTCCTGACCGAGGATCGGGTAGAGCCGGTTGGGCGAGGACGCGGTGCCGAAGAACAACCCGGCCTTGGTGGCGGCGGCGCGCAGCGTGGTCTCGGCCGCGGCGGCCGGGGTGATGGACTGGACCGTCACGGCACCCCCGACCAGCATCAACACCGCCGCTGGCAAGGCTATTCTGCTGACTCTCATTCGCTGCCTCAGGCTGCTGCTCACGGGCCCTCCTTGCTGCATGACGCCAATAATCGATGCATGTGTATGCCTATCGAAGGGTCAGTATCGATACCTGCCGACCGTACTGTCAACAACTTTCGGAAATATTCCGGAAACCTGTTCCGGTGCCCGGGGCGGACAGAAGTCAGGTTCTCGCAGGTGGATGAGGGGGAGGTCGCACGTCACCACCAGGACGGCTCGCGGGAGGGGCCACCGTGGATGCGGCGGGCGGCGAAACATTCGAAACCCGGGCAGGTCACTGGTCAGGCGGCGGGAAAGCCGCTGGACAGGCCACCGACCGGGCGCGTACTTTGCTGCTGCCCGTGACACCGCCCGAGGAGGTGAGACCCATGAACGCCGTACCGACGTGGGTGCTCCCTCTTTCCGTCGCGGTCGGGTGACCGAGGCAGCTGTCGCCCGGGAGCGCCCCACCCACCAGGCTCTCCCGAAAGGCACTCCCTGTGCATCCGTCGCAGTTCACCACCACCACGTCCGCCGGCCCGGCCGCGCCCCGCCCCGTCGGGGACACCGCCCCCGGCTCTCCGCCCCCGGCCGGCACCGACCGGCCACCCCGGGACGCCGACGTGATCATTGCCGGCTGCGGACCCACCGGCGCGATGCTGGCCGCCGAACTGCGGCTGCACGACGTGCGGGTGCTCGTCCTGGAGCGGGACACCGAGCCCTCGTCGATGGTGCGCATCGTCGGCCTGCACGTCCGCAGCGTCGAGCTGATGGCCATGCGCGGTCTGCTCACGCGCCTGCACGAACACGGCCGGCGACGACCGGCCGCCGGCTTCTTCGCCGCGATCGCCGCACCCGCGCCCGCCGATCTGGACACCGCCCACCCTTACCTGCTGGGCATCCCGCAGCCGGTCGTCGTGCAACTGCTCGAAGAGCACGCGATCCGACCTGGGGGCGCAGATCCGCCATGGTGCGACGGTGGTCGGCCTCGGGCAGGACGCCGAGGAGGTGACCGTCACGCTGGCCGACGGGCACCACCTGCGGGCCCGCTATCTCGTCGGCTGCGACGGCGGGCGCAGCACGGTGCGCAAGCTGCTCGGTGTCGGCTTCCCCGGCGAGCCCGCACGCACCGAGACGCTGATGGGGGAGCTGGCGGTCGGCATGTCGCCGCAGGAGATCACGGCCACCCTGGCCGGGCTCGGGGAGGTCGACAGACGGTTCAGCCTGACCCCCTTCGGCGGCGGGAACTGGCGCGTCGTGGTCCCCGCCGCCGGGGTCACCGACCGCGCCGGACCGCCCACCATCGCCGAGGTCCGGCAGCGGTTACGCGACGTCGCCGGCACCGACTTCGGGGCGCACTCCCCACGGTGGCTGTCCCGCTTCGGCGACGCCACCCGGCTGGCCGACGCGTACCGGGTGGGGCGGGTGCTGCTGGCCGGCGACGCGGCGCACATCCATCCGCCCATCGGCGGGCAGGGCCTCAACCTGGGTGTGCAGGACGCGGTCAACCTCGGCTGGAAACTGGCCGCCCAGGTCCGCGGCTGGGCACCGGACCCACTGCTGGACACCTACCAGGCGGAACGTCGTCCGGTCGCCGCGGACGTGCTGGACAACACCCGCGCCCAGACGGAGCTGCTCTCCACCGGACCCGGCCCGGAGGCCGTCCGCAGGCTGCTCACCGAACTGATGGCCTTCGACGCGGTGAACCGCCACCTGACCGAGAAGATCACCGCGATCGGCGTCCGCTACGACTTCGGTGCGGGGCCCGACCTGCTCGGCCGGCGGCTGCGCGACATCGACGTGCGGTCGGGCCGCCTCTATGACCTGCTACGCCACGGCCGGGGCCTGCTGTTGGACCGCACCGGACGGCTCGGCGTCGCCCGCTGGGCCGACCGGGTCGACCACCTCCCCGACCCCACGGCGGCGCTGGACGCCCCGGCCGTCCTGCTGCGCCCCGACGGCCACGTCGCCTGGATCGGCGACGACCAACCCGACCTGGACGACCAGCTGAGCCGCTGGTTCGGCAGACCCACCACCTGACCCCGGCCGCACCGCCCGGTCAGCGGGTGTCGTGCCGGGAACACCCCGGCACGACACCGGGGACACGCTGGCCACGGGCGGTCGGGTGAGCCGACCGAGTAGGGATACTCAGGTACGCCCCGCACCCGGCCTCAGGACTCGGCGCGGCGGCACGGACAGAGTGTTCCGCATGGCCGAGCTACCGCACCGCCCCCTCGCACTGCGTACCGTCGAATCGCCGTTGCCGGCCGTGGTGGCGCACGGCCGGCAGGTCGTCCTGGGCGCCCTCGGCCGCGCGGTGGCCGGGTTGGGTCGGCTCGCCGGTCGCCATCCCGCCGGCTGGCGCTGGACGGCGCGCCGGCACCACCCGGTGCTGGACGGGCTGGCCGCCGCGCACGCCCGAGCGGTGTGCGCGCGGGCCGCCCGCCAGGTCCCCGCCTACCGGGCCTTCCTGCGGGCCCGCCCGACGGGCGTGCGCCGCCGGCTCGCCGACTTCCCGGAGACCGACAAGGCCAGCTACGTCACGGCCCACGACGCCGCCGCGCGCTGCCGGCACGGGCGGTTCCCCACCCGGGGGGTGGTGGTCGACGAGTCGGCCGGCTCGGCCGGGCAGCCGTTCAACTGGCCCCGCAGCGACCGGGAACTGCGCGCCGTGCACCGGGACATCGCCGGCTACACCGGGCTGGTCTTCCCGATGCGTCGGCCGTTCGTCATCAACGCCTACTCGATGGGGGCCTGGGCGACCGGGACGACGACCGGCGCGGCGATGGCCCGGATCGCGGTGGTGAAGAACACCGGCCCCGACCTCGGGAAGATCATCGACACGCTGCGGGAGTTCGGACCCGACTTCGACTACCTGGTGACCGCCTACCCGCCGTTCCTCAAGCACCTGCGGGACCGGCTCGACGCCGAGGGTTTCCCCTGGTCGCGCTACCGCGTCTCCGCCAGCTGCGGCGGCGAGGGGATGACCGAGGCGCTGCGCGACTACCTGGAGCAGCGCTTCACCCTCGTCCGGTCCGCGTACGGGGCGTCGGACCTGAGCATCGGCATCGGTGCGGAGACCCGGTTCACGGTGTGGCTGCGCAGGCGGCTGCAGACCGACCGGGGGCTGCGGGCGGCGCTGCTCGGCGTCGACGAGCAACGGCTGCCGATGGTGTTCCAGTACAACCCGTTCGCCACCTACCTGGAGACCAACGAACGACGGGAACTGGTCTGCACGGTCACCGGCGGTGACGTGCTCCAGCCCCGGCTGCGGTACAACGTCGGGGACGAGGCGCTGCTCGTGTCGTACCAGCGGGTCGTCGAGCTGGTGTGCGCCGACCCGGTACGCCGGGCCGAGCTGCGCACCGCGGTCTGCGCCGAGCGGATGACCCTGCCGCTGCTGCTGCTCTTCGGCCGCAGCGACTCCACCATCTCCTACCTCGGCGCGAACCTCTACCCGCAGGACGTCGAGTACGGCCTCTACGTCGGCAACCCGTACGCCCCCGAGATCAGCCGGTTCTGTCTCGCCCTGGTCGAGGACACGGCGCTGGAGACCCGACCGGTGATCCACCTGGAACTGCGCCGCCCACTGGCCGCCCCGCAACGCGACGCGCTCGCCGACGCGTGCCGCCGGGGCGTGCGCCGACACCTGACCTCGGTCTCCCGGGACTTCGCCCAGTCCCTGGTGGAGGACTCGACCGCCGGGGACCTGCGGGTGGAGCTGCACGCACCCGGCACCGGCCCGTTCGCCGGGCAACAGAAGATCAAGAACAGCTACCTGGTGAGGTGACCATGCGTACCCGTGACTTCTCCCGAGCCCCCGCGCAGGCCCGTGCCGGCGCCATGTTCATCGGCGGCACCCGTTACGCCAACCCGCTGGTGCTGCTGCGGCTCGCCCCGTCCTGGTTCCGGATGGTCCGCGACCTGCGCCGGATGAAGGGCTACTGCTGGCACACGGTCTACTGGCAGTTCCCGTTGACGCTGGGCACCATCGCGTTCTTCACCGACCGCGACGCGATGCTGCGCTTCGCCCGGACCCGGCACCACCGCCGGCTGATGATCTGGCTGACCGACGGCACCCGCAACGCCACCGCCGGTTTCATCCGCCTCTACACCGCCGCCCCGGACGGCTACTCCAACGGCGCCTGGCGGGCCGAAGGCCCCGAGCTGGGGCACATCGACACCTTCACCCCGCTGGGCACGGAGACGACCGGGCCGGTGGTCCGCCGATGAGCGCGCCCGACCACCGGTTCGAGCGGGTCACCGACCGGCGCGGCCTGCGGAAGTTCCTGGCCTTCGGCGACCGGCTGTACGCCGGCGAGCCGCGCCACGTGCCCGTGCCACGACAGCAGATCCGGCGCTGGTGGCGGGCCGGCGTGCCGCTCTACCTGCTGCGTGACGCCGTCGGCACGGTGGTCGGCCGGACCACCCTGCACACCGACGCGGACTTCGACGCCAAGCTCGGCCGCCGGTGCCAGCTCTTCGGGCTCACCGAGTTCACCGAGCCGGCTGCGCAGCCGCTGTTCGACGCGATCTCGGCACACGCCGACACCGACCGGGACCTGCTGTTCGGCCCGGTGGCGCTGCTGCCCAACCAGGCCGGCGGGGTGATCACCTCCGGGCACGCCGAGCGGGGCTTCATCGACAGCGCCTGGAACCCGCCGTGGTACGCGACCGCCTACGAGGCGTACGGGTTCAGCCGCCGGTTCGAGTCCGACACCTGGATCTGCCCGGTGCCCGTCCCGCCGGAGCCGACCCCACCGGTCGACGTCGACCCGGACGGCGCGCGGATCGCGCTGCACCGGGGCGACGTCCGACGCCTCGACGAGCAGCTCGACCTGCTGCGCGGGATGCTCAACGCCTCCTTCGCCCAGCTCGGCTACTACACGCCGATCTCCGCCGCGCAACTGCGGCGGCAGACCGACGGGCTGGCCTATCTGCTGGACGAGTCGTTGCTGCTCTACCTGACCCGCGACGACCGCCCGGTGGCGTTCGTGCTCTGCGTGCCCGACATCAGCGAGTTCCTGGTCGCCGTCCGGGGAGACCTGCACCTGGTCAACCAGGCGCGGCTGCTGGCCGCCCGCCGCCGGTACCGGCGGGAGGCGGTGCTGATCGTCAAGGGGGTGGTCCCACCGCACCAGGGCCGGGGCTACCAACGACTGCTCGCCGCGCACCTGCACCGCAACCTGCACACCGCCGGATACACCACGTTGCGCAGCACGTACGTGGAGCGGGACAACGCCGCGTCGGCCGCCCAGTACCGGCGGCTCGGCGGTCGCCCGCTGCACGGCTACACCTTCTACGCCAAGGAGCGCTAGGTGGACCTCGACGCGTTCCGCGCGCTCGAACCGTGGTGCTGGCGGGCCCCGAGCGCACACAACACCCAACCCTGGCGGCTGCGCCACGGGCCCGACGCGATCCGGATCGGCTGGGACCCCGCCCGCGCCCTGCCCGCCGCCGACCCCACCGGCCGGGACCTGCGGCTGTCCCTCGGCGCGTTCGTCGAGACCTGCCTGATCGTCGCGGCCGACGCCGGGCTGCGCCTGGAGTACGCCGCCGACCACGACGAACGGCACCGCCGGGTGGGGTGGCTGCGGCCCGCCCCGGACCGCTACCCGACACCGTTTCGCACCACCGACGTGTGGGAACGCCGGACCGACCGGGGCCACCTCGCCGGGGGCGTGGACCAGGACACGCTGGCGGCGGTGGACGCGGTCGCCCGACAGGCAGGCGGCAGCGTACGAGCCGTGCCGGACGCCGGCCGGCTCGGGGCCCTGCTGCGCGCCGCCGACCGCCGGCTCTATGCGGACCCGCCGGTCGTCGCCGAGCTGCGGCGCTGGCTGCGGCTGGACCCGGCGCACCCGGACTACCGCGCCGACGGGCTCACCGACCGGTGCCTCGGGTTGTCCCGCCCCGCCGCCGCCGGGCTGCGGGTCGCGCTGGCCGGATACCCGGCACTGCGCCCGCTGGGCCTGCCGAGGCTGCTCGCCGCCGCCGCTGGTGACCCGCTCGCCCACGGTGGCACCGTGCTCGTGCTGGTCGCCCCGGAACAGCTCGACGAGCCCGGCCAGGTCGACTTCGGTCGGGTGCTGCTGCGCAACTGGCTGGTCCTGCACACGGCGGGGCTGGCGGCACATCCGCTGAGCCAGCTCATCGACGTCCCCGCCACCCGGACGGTGCTCGGCGCGCTGCTCGGCGTCGCGCCGCAGCGCCTGTTGCACGTCGCCCGGGTGGGCCGGCCCACCCGGCCCGCACCCCGGTCGGCCCGCCGGGTCGTCGGCGCGCGGGCCTGACCACGGCACGCTCCGCCCGGTGGCCCGGGTCACTGTCCGGTTGCCGACCGCGCATCCTCGCCGGCCGGCGTACGGTGGCCGCGCCGGCTCGCCGTCGAGGGTGCGCCCGCCGACGCCCGGCCGCACGCCGTCGCCGAGGAGTCCGTCACCACCCGGACCATCGCCGAGTCGCCCATCTCCCCGGCATCCCGCCGCCGGGGATGCCGGCCGGGCGCGGGGCCCGGTCGTCAGGCGGGGCCGGACCGTCGGGGAATGCGACCGCCGACCTGGACGAAGTGGAAGCCCCCGACGACCACCCGGGGGTCGTCGAAGGCCCGGATCGTCGCCGCGAGGTCGGCGTCGGTCAACCCGTGGGCCAGGAGACCGGCGCGCAGTTGCGGGATACCGGCCCGCAGCAGCCGGCAACCCGGATCGCCACCGCGCCAGCGGCCCGTCGTGGTGCGGGACCCGATCTCGACGAGGCCGGCCGCCGCGAAGACCTCGGGCGCCCGCTGCGCCCAGGTGAGGTCGAGGCCGCTGGCGACGAGAGTTGCCGTGTGGGCCGCCAGGTAACGGGTCAACAGGTCGGCGGTCGTCTCGTCCGGCGCCGACGAGACGAAATCTCCGGGCGGGAGCGCGAACTCACCGATGAGCAGCGTGCCGCCGGGTGCCAGGGCGGCCACCATCCGGCGGAGGGCCTCCCCGCGGCGGGGCAGGTGGCCGAGGAGCAGGCGGGCGTGCACCAGGTCGAAGGCGCCCGGCGGCTGGTCGGTGACGATGTCCTGGCGGCGCACGACGAGCCGGGGGTGCGTCGGGATGTGCTGCGGGGCGACGTCGGTGGCGACCACCTCGGCCGCCCGGTCGGCCAGCCACACCGCGATGCTGCCCGCGCCGGCGGCCACCTCGAGGCACCGCCTGCCGGTCAGGTCACCCCACTGCCCGAGCGCGGCCCGGGTCGGCTCGTCCAGCAGGTCGGCCAGCGCGTCGTGGTGCTCGCCCGCCTGGTCGCTCGCATTGTCGAACGCGTAGCCCCTCGTGCTCACCCCACCATCCTGCCGGAAATCCGGGCACCGTTGCGCCCCGGTCCGCGTCCGCGGGCGGGGCCTCGACGCCCCAGCTTCCACTCAGTGAAAGCCCCCGTCCCGGTCCTGGGCGTGGGACGGGATGATTCGGCTCCATCGATGTTCGCCCGGCGGGAGGTCGTTCGGATGGAGTTCGCCCGTGACCAGTGGTATGTGGCGGCCCACGGCGGTGAGGTCGGCCGGGACCTGCTCGCCCGGACGGTGCTCGGCGAACCCCTGGTGCTGTACCGCACCGGAGCCGGGGAGGCGGTGGCGCTCGCCGACCGGTGTGTGCACCGGCGCTACCCGCTGTCGGAGAGCCGGCTCGACGGGGACACGATCGTCTGCGGCTACCACGGCTTCACCTACGACCCGACCGGCACCTGCGTCTTCGTACCCGGTCAGCAGCGGATTCCGCGCACCGCGCGGGTCGCGGCCTACCCCGTGGTGGAACAGGACTCCCTCGTCTGGGTCTGGATCGGCGACCGGGACCGGGCCGACCCGGCCACGATCCCCCGCGCGCCCTGGCTGGCCGACCCCCGGTACGCGGTGGTCCGCGGCATGGCCCCGCTGGACGCGCGGTACGGCCTGCTGGTGGACAACCTGATGGACCTGTCCCACGAGACCTACCTGCACGGCGGCTACATCGGCACACCGGAGGTGGCGAACACCCCGATCACCACCGAGGTGGACGAGGAGCGGGGCATCGTGCACGTCCGCCGGCACATGGACGACGCCGAGTGCCCGCCGTTCTATGCCCGCTCGACCGGCATCCAGGGCCGGATCACCCGCTGGCAGGACATCGAGTACCACCCGCCCTGCCTCTACCTGCTGCACAGCCGGATCGCGCCGCAGGGCGTCCATCCGCCGGTCGACGGGGAGGACAGCGACGCCTTCCACGCCGAGATCGTCTACGCCATCACCCCGTCCACCGCGCACACCACGTACGACTTCTGGGCGGTGGCGCGCGACTTCGCGGTCGACGACGAGTCGGTCAGCGACTACCTGCACCAGAGCAACCACACCGTGGTGATGCAGGACGTGGCGGCGCTCAACATCCTGGAGCGGGTGATCGCGGCCGAGCCGGAGCGGTACCAGGAGTTGAGCATCAACATCGACACCGGTGGGCTGGCCGCCCGGCGGCTGCTGGCCCGGCTGGTCGGGTCGGGGACGGCGGGAGCGCCGCGGTGACCTCCCGGGCCGGCGGGCGCAGCGGCGACCGGGTCTACCGGGTGCACTGGGTGCCGGGCACCGACATCCTGCGCGGGACCTGCCACTGTGGCGCGGAGCGCCTCGCCGACGAGCCGGTGGTGTTGTGGGAGTGGCTGCTCGGCCACCCGCAGGGCCACGCGGCGGCGGCCGTGCCGGCGTCCGGGCCGCCCGGCCGGCTGGCGGTGCCGGCGTGACCGGCGACGGGCTGGCCGGGACGGAGTTGACGGTGGTGGCCCGGGAACAGGTGGCGGCGGAGGTCGTCGCACTCAGCCTGGCCCGCCCCGACGGTGGTGACCTGCCCGGGTGGACCCCGGGCGCGCACGTCGACCTGGCGCTGGGCCCGGGGCTGGTCCGCCAGTACTCCCTCTGCGGCGACCCGGCGGACCGGTCCGTGCTGCGGATCGCGGTGCAGCGTGAACCGGACGGGCGCGGCGGCTCCCGGCGGGCGCACGGGCGGCTCACCGTCGGGGTCACCGTCCGGGTGCACGGGCCCCGCAACACCTTCCCGCTGGTCGCGGCCCGGCGGTACCTCTTCGTGGCCGGCGGCATCGGGATCACCCCGATCCACCCGATGGTCGCCGCGGCCGACGCCGCCGGCGCCGACTGGCGACTGGCGTACGGGGGACGCAGCCGCGCCACCATGGCCTTCGCCACGCCCCTGCGGGAGCGGTACGGCGACCGGGTGCGCCTCTGTCCGCAGGACGAGACCGGGCTGCTCGACCTGGCCGGGTTGCTGGGCCGGCCCGGCGACGGCCTCGTCTACTGCTGCGGCCCGGAATCCCTGGTCCGGGCGGTGGAGGAACACTGTGCCGACTGGCCGCCCGGCCGACTGCACGTCGAGCGGTTCGCCCCTCGGGGCGACACGGGGGAGCCGGAGACGGCGATCGAGGTCGAACTGGCGCTCTCCGGGCGGACGGTGACCGTGCCGCCGGGCATCCCGATCCTGCGGGCGGTGGAGGAGGCCGGGGTGCCGGTCCTGTCGTCCTGTCGGGAGGGCACCTGCGGCACCTGCGAGACCCCGGTGCTCGCCGGGGTGCCGGAGCACCGCGACAGCCTGCTCACCGCGCAGGAGCGGGCCGCCGGGGACACCATGATGATCTGTGTCTCCCGGGCCCGGACGCCGCGGCTCGTCCTGGAGCTGTGACCGGCCGGCGCGGGCGGGGAGGATGGCGGGATGCGTGGGCAACCGGGACGGTCGGTGACCAGCAGGGTGCTGGCGCTGCTCGACGCGTTCAGCCCGGCGAGCCCGGCCCTGACGCTGAGCGAGCTGGCCCGTCGCGCCGGGTTGCCGCTGTCCACCGTGCACCGCAGGGCGGCCGAACTGCTCGCCTGGGGGGCGCTGGAACGCGGCGTCGACGGGCGGTACCGGATCGGCCTGCGGTTGTGGGAGGTGGGTTCGCTGGCACCGCGGGGGCTGGGGTTGCGGGAGGTGGCCCTGCCGGTGATGGAGGACCTGTACGAGGTGACCCACGAGAACGTGCAGCTCGCCGTCCGGCAGGATCTCGAACTCGTCTTCATCGAACGGATCGCCGGGCGGCACGCGGTGCCGGTGCTGACCCGGGTGGGTGGCCGCTTCGCCCTGCACGCCACCGGCGTCGGGCTGGTCCTGCTCGCCCACGCGCCGGTCGGGGTGCAGGAGCGGGTGTTGGCCGCGCCGTTGGAGCGGTACACCGACCTGACCGTCACCGACCCGGGGCGGCTGCGCCGTTGTCTCGCCGAGGTGCGCCGGGCCGGGTACGCGGTCAGCGACCGTCAGGTCACCCTGGACGCGCTGTCGGTGGCCGCGCCGATCCGTGCCCCGGAGGGGGTGGTGGCGGCGCTGTCGTTGGTGGTCGCCCACGACCGGGCGGACCCGGTGGCGCTGGCCCCGCTGGTGCAGGCTGCGGGCCGGGTGCTGTCCCGGGCGCTGGGCGGCGCGCACCGGTGACCACCGGGTGGGCGCGGTCGTGGTGTCAGTCGGGGAAGGCCAGCAGCCGCAGCAGGTGGGCCAGCCGCTCGTGGTCCCGGGGCGTCATGCTGGCCAGCGAGTCGAGCCCCACGGCGCGGACGGCGTCCTGGGCGCGGGCGAACAGGGCCCGCCCGGCCTCGGTGGCGACGAGGACGTTCGCCCGGCGGTCGGCGGGGTCGGCGTGCCGCTCGACCAGGTGGCGCTGCTCCAGCCCGTCGATGAGGGCGACGACCTGGCTGGGGTCGAGGTGCAGGAACTCGGCGAGTTCCCGCTGGGTCGGGCGGGCCTCGTCGGCGGCCAGGGCGAGCACCGAGTAGGAACGGGCCTTCAGGCCGTGCGGGGCGAGGGCGGTGTTCGCCGCCGCGAGCGCGCGCGCGTTGGCGCGGGCCAGCAGGAAGCTCAGGTCGCCGGCGAGCACGCTGTCCCGCAGCCGGTCGCGTCCGGTCGACGGGGTCCGTTCGGCGGGGGCCATGGCGACGATGGTAGCAAGGTTTCTGAATAATTGACATTCTCAACGGTTCGTGCTCAGATCGCATCGACGAAAGGGAGTGCCCATGTCACTGGACGGCAAAGTCGCCATCGTCACCGGGTCCGGACGCGGCCTCGGCCTGGCCTACGCCCGGGAGTTGGCGTGGCGGGGGGCCTCCGTCGTGGTCAACGACATCGACGCGCGCGCCACGGCCGACGCGGTGGCGGCGATCGAGGCGTCCGGCGGTCGGGCCGTCGCGGTGACCGCACCCGTCGGCCCGACCGAGACCGCCAAGGAACTCGTCAGCACGGCGGTCGCGCACTTCGGCCGGCTGGACATCCTCGTCACCAATGCCGGTGTCCTGCGCGACACCGTGTTGTGGAAGATGACCGACGACGACTTCGACACCGTCGTCGACGTGCACCTGCGCGGCACGTTCACCTGCGTGCGCGAGGCGGTGCAGCACATGCGGCAGGCCGGCGGGGGCGGACGGATCATCTGCATCGGTTCACCCACCGGTCAGCGGGGCACCTTCGGCCAGACCAACTACGCGGCGGCCAAGGCCGGCATCGTCGGCATGGTCCGGACCTGGGCGCTGGAGTTGAAGCGGGCCGGCATCACCGCCAACACCGTCGTCCCGGTCGCCGCCACCGCGATGACCGCCACCGTCCCCTACTTCGCCGCAGCGGTGCGGGCCGAGGCGGACGGCGAACCGATGCCCGCGTTCTTCCGGCACGACCTCGGGTTCGGCACCGCCGCCGACGTGGCCGGTCTGGTCGCGTTCCTCGCCTCCGACGCGGCGGCCCGGGTGACCGGGCAGGTGCTCGGGGTGGGGGGTGACCGCCTCCAGATCTGGACCCACCCGGAGGCGGCGTTGACCGCGTACCGCGAGGGCGGCTGGACCTACGACGCGCTGCTGGAGGCATGGCCGACGACGTTCGACGGGGCCGCGCAGAGCGTCGGTGAGCGCTTCCCGGAACTCCCCGCCCGGTTCCAGCCGGCGAACCCCTGACCCGGCCGACCGGCACCTGATCGACGAGACCGTCCGCCCGACCCGCCGGATCGGACCCGCCTGACGGAGGCTGCCACCCCATGTACCGGCCCGCGATCGACCTCGATGCCGTCACCGCGATCGACATGCACGTGCACATCGAGGTCGACGACCACGGTCACGCCTCGCTGCCCGCACCGCTGGTGGCGGCCGTGTCGAAGTACTTCCGGACGGATGGTCCCCGGCCCGCCGTCGACGCGGTGGCGCGCTACTACCGCGAGCGCGACATGGCCGCCGTCGTCTTCACCGTGGACGCGGGCACCCAACTGAAGCACCCGCCGCTGTCCAGCGTCGACATCGCCCGCGCCGCGGCCGACCACGCCGACGTCCTCATCCCCTTCGGGTCGGTCGACCCACGCACCGGCGGGGCGGCCCTCGACCTGGCCGCCCGGCTGATCGAGCAGGAGGGGGTACGCGGCTTCAAGTTCCACCCCACCGTGCAGGGCTTCGACCCCAGCCACGACGAGTACGCGCCGCTGTGGGCCCTGATCGCGCGGGCCGGGCTCCCGGTGATCTTCCACACCGGGCAGACCGGCATCGGCGCGGGCCTGCCGGGCGGCTACGGCCTGCGGCTCGGCCTGTCCAACCCGATGCTGCTCGACCCGGTCGCGGCCGACTTCCCCGACCTGCAGATCGTCATGGCCCACCCGTCGGTGCCCTGGCAGGACGAGGCGCTGTCGGTGGCCACGCACAAGCCCAACACCTGGATCGACCTGTCCGGCTGGAGCCCGAAGTACTTCCGGGCCGAGCTGGTGCGCCACGCCAACTCCGTGCTCAAGCGCCGGGTGCTCTTCGGCACCGACTACCCCCTGCTCACCCCCGAGCGGTGGCTGCGCGACGTGGCGGCCACGGACCTCAGACCGGACGTGCTCCCGGGGATCCTCAAGGACAACGCGGTCCGGCTGCTGGGCCTCGCCCGGGAACGACGAGAGGAAGCGCCATGACGACGACCATCACCTACGAGCAACTCGCCGACCTCGCCGGCACCGATCTGGGACACACCGGATACCGGACGGTCACCCAGGACCAGGTGAACCTGTTCGCCGACGCCACGGACGACCACCAGTGGATCCACGTCGATCCGGAACGGGCGAAGGCCGGCCCGTTCGGCGCGCCGGTCGCGCACGGCTTCCTCACCCTGTCCCTGGCGGTGCCGTTCTGGACCGAGCTGCTGGAGGTCAAGGGCGTGTCCACCAAGGTGAACTACGGCCTCGACCGGGTGCGGTTCCCCGCGCCGGTGGTGGTCGGAGCGCGGGTGCGGATGCGGGCCACCGTCGCCGAGGTGGTCGAGGTCCGGGGCGGCTACCAGCTCACCGTCGACCAGACCATCGAGATCGAGGGGGCGGCCAAGCCGGCGGTCGTCGCGCGCGGGTTGTACCGCTTCCACGCCTGAGCCGGGCCGGGTGGCCCACCACCACCCCCACCACCAGGAGACTGCTGATGCACCAGCACGGAATCGGCGCCTGGGTGGCCCGGCGTCGGCTCAGGTCCCCGGACAAGATCGCCCTCATCCACGGCGCGGGCGCGACCGTGACGTACGCGCAGTTCGCCGACGCCGTGGACCGGGTGTCGGCGGTGCTGCGGGAGCACGGGGTCGGGGCCGGCGACACCGTCGCCTACCTGGGTGAGAACAGTCCGGAGTTCCTTCAGGTGATGTTCGGGGCGGCACAGGTCGGTGCCGTCTTCGTGCCGGTGAACACCCGGCTCGCACCCCCCGAGGTCGGCTACGTCCTGGCGGACTGCGCCGCCCGGGTGCTGATCCACGACCCGGACTTCGCGACGCCGGTGGCCACCGCCCTGCCGGCCGCCCGGCCCCCGCACGTCGTCGTCACCGGCGAGGGCACCCCGGACCGGCCGGGGCTGGCCCACCTGACCCGGACCGTCGAGCCCGGGTGCACCGGTCAGGTCGACATCGGCCCGCAGGACCCGGCGGCGATCGTCTACACCTCGGGCACGACCGGCCGGGCCAAGGGTGCCGTGCTGACCCACGGCAACCTCACCTGGGTCGCCCTCAACTGTGTGGTCGACTACGACGTCGTCTCGACCGACGTGGCGCTGATGATCTCGCCGCTGTTCCACGTCGCCTCGCTGGGGATGGGGGCGCTGCCCGTCATCCTCAAGGGCGCCACGATGGTCGTCGAGAAGGGCTTCGAGCCGGGTCGGGCGCTCGCCCAGATCGCCCGGCACAGGGTCACCATGCTCAGCGGCGTGCCGACCACGTACCAGTTGATGGCCGACCATCCCGACTGGCCCTCGACCGACCTGTCGACCCTGGCGAAGCTCACCTGCGGCGGCTCCGCGGTGCCGGCCCGCATCCTGCACGCGTACGAGGAACGGGGTCTGTCGTTCTCCCAGGGGTACGGCATGACCGAGGCGGCGCCGGGGGCGACCGCGCTGCCCCCGGCGATGACGAGGGCCAAGCAGGGCAGCGTCGGTCTGCCGCACTTCTTCACCGACGTGCGGATCACCGACCCGGCCGGGGTGGTGCTGCCGGCCGGCGAGATCGGTCAGATCGAGGTGGCCGGGCCCAACGTCTTCCCCGGCTACCACGGGCTGCCGGCGGCGACCGCCGAGGCGTTCACGGCCGACGGGTGGTTCCGTTCCGGCGACCTGGGGCACCTGGACGCCGACGGCTACCTCTACGTCTCCGGCCGGCTCAAGGACATGATCATCTCGGGCGGTGAGAACATCTACCCGGCCGAACTCGAACTGCTGCTCGGCGAGATCGACGGAGTCGTCTCGGCAGCCGTGATCGGGGTGCCCGACGACCGCTGGGGTGAGGTGCCGTGGGCGATCGTGACCGTACGGGAGGGGGCGGCCGTGGACACCGACGCCGTGCGGGCACACCTGGACGGCAGGATCGCCCGCTACAAGCTGCCCAAGAACGTGGTCATCGTGGACGAGTTGCCGCGGACCGCGTCGGGGAAGGTGCGGAAGGCCGAGTTGCGGGCGCGTTTCGCCCGCTGACCGTGGGCCGGGCCGCGACGAGCGCGGCGAACTCCGCCGTGGACGCCTCGGCCAGCCTCCGGTGTGCCTGACGGTAGGTCTCCGCCGACCGGGCGGCCGGCCACTGCGCGTCCATGAACTCGGCCGGCAGCCTCGGGTCGGCCCGCAACAGCGCGAGCCAGTCCGCCACCAGCATCGTCCGCACGGTCAGGGCGCTCGCCGCCGTCGGCGTGGCCGGCTCGGCCCACTCCTCGATGAACGCGAGGTGCTCGCGCCGGATCGCCTCGATGTCCCACGCGGCGCGGACGCTCTCGCCGATCGGGAAGCCGGCGAGTTCACGGGCGTGGAAGGCGACCACGGCGTGCGGCGCGAGGTCCTGCCGCAGCGGCTCCAACGACCCGGCCAGGTCGACCTCGCCGGGTGCCAGCCAGAGCCCGTCGCGGATCGGCGCGAAGCCCTCCCAGGTGAGGGTGGAGCGCAGCCGGTGCCGCAGCGTCCGCTGCCCCTCCGGGATGGAGAAGGTGACCAGGGTCCACCCGCTGCCCTGCGGGTCGAACGGCCTCGGCCCGCGTACCCGGTACGTCGCCTCACGCAGCACCGCCGCCCCGTGCTCGGTCAGCGAGAACAGGGTCTCCCGGCCGCTGCGGCCCCGGGCGAGGACGCCGCTGCGGACGAGCCGGTCGAGGGTGGCCCGGGTCGCCGGGGCGGCCACCCCCGCACCCTCCAGCACGGTGATCAGCACACTCGCCCGGATCGGCCCGGTGTCGCCGTCGACGACGTGCTCGCCGAAGAAGGCCAGCACCAGTTGCTTCGGCTGACGCCTACCCACAGTCATCCCCTCCGACGGGTGTGTCGCCCGGCGCGGGCCGCGCGGCCACATTCTGCCCGCGCTTGGCCCGCTGGATCTCGCCGTAGACGTGCGTGCGCAGGTGGGTGAAGCGGGGCAGGGCGCGGGTGCTGATCTGGTCGCGTTCCGCCGGCAGATCGATCGCGAGATCCTCCCGGACCCGGGTCGGCGACTGGGACAACACCAGGACCCGCTGGCCGAGGTAGACCGACTCGTCGATGTCGTGGGTGACGAACAGGACCGAGATCCGGCGACGGGCGTGCAGCTCACGGACCAGGTCCTCCAGGTCGGCCCGGGTCTGCGCGTCCACCGCGGCGAACGGCTCGTCCATGATCAGCACCTCGGGCTGGTAGGCGAGGGCCCGGGCGATCGCCACCCGCTGCTGCATCCCACCGGAGAGCTGCCAGGGGTGGCTGCGGGCGGCGTGCGCCAGGCCCACCGCGTCAAGCGCGTCGGCGACCAGGGTGTCCCGGTCGGCGCGGGAGAGCTTCTTGTGCCGCAGCGGAAGCTCGACGTTGCCGCGTACCGTCAGCCACGGGTAGAGGCTGCGGCCGTACTCCTGGAACACCACGGCCATGGCGGGGCTGGGTCCGGTCACCGGCGCGCCGTGCATCTCGACCACGCCGCTGGTGGGGCGCAGCAGGCCGGCGAGGCACTTCAGCAGGGTGGTCTTGCCGCACCCGGACGGTCCGACGATGCAGACGAGTTCGCCGGCGTCCATCGTGAAGCTGAGGTCCCCGATCGCCTCGACGTCGCCCGTGGGGGACTCGTAGACCTTGCGTAGCTGCTCCACCCGCAGCAGGGTGCCCCGATCAGGCACGGTTGACCTCCCTGATTCCGTGGTACCAGCGCAGGACGCGCCGTTCGACGAGGCCGAAGGCGACGGCGAGGAAGACGCCGACGAGGCCGAGCAGCAGAATGCCGCTCCACATCTCGGCGATGAGGTAGTTGCGTTGGAAGTAGGCGATCCGGTAGCCGAGCCCGGACGACGAGGCGAACATCTCGGAGATGACCATCAGGATGAGCGCGACCGAGAGGGCCTGCCGGACCCCGGCCATGATCCGGGGGCTGGCGGCGGGGAGCACCAGGAACCACAGCCGCTCCCACCAGGTGACCCGGAACGACCGCGCGGTCTCCGTCATCACGCTGTCCGTGGACCGGACCCCCTCGATCGTGTTGAGCAGGATCGGCCAGACCGCGCCGGAGACGATCACCACGACCTTCATGGTGTCGGTGATGCCGAGCAGGATCATCATCACCGGGATCAGCACCGGCGGCGGGACGGCCCGGAGGAACTCCAGCAGCGGTTCGAGGAGTTCCCGCAGCCACGGGGTCAGGCCGATGACGGTGCCGGCGGCGATGCCGACCACGATCGACGCGGCGGCACCGAGACCGAGGCGGGCGAGGCTCGGCAGCACGTCCTCGACGAACGCGGGCCCGACCCAGGTGTCGACGAAGGCGTCGGCGATGGTGACCGGGTCGGGGAAGAACCGGCTCGTCGCCCTGGTCGCCACCAGGGCCCAGACCACCAGTAGCAGCATCGGCAGCCCGAGCGCGTGCCGCCCGGCCGCCGCGATGCGGGAGCCGACCCCACGGCGGCGCGGCGCGGCGGCGATCCGACCGGGGTACGCGGTCACGGCGTCTGCTCCCCTCGTACCGACTGGTGCCAGGACAGCGTCCGGCGTTCGACGAACCGGAAGACGAGGTTGACCACCAGCCCGAGCAGGCCGGTGACCACCACGAGGGCGTACAGGCCGACGGCGTCCCCGGCGGACCGGGACAGCTCGATCATGCGGCCGAGACCCGGGTTGCCGATCACCATCTCCGCGGTGATGGCCAGGACCAGCGCCACCGCCGCCGCGAGCCGCAGACCGGTCATCAGGTACGGCAGGGTGGTCGGCAGGACCAGCTGCGTCCACTGCTCCCGGCGGCGCAGGCCGAAGCTGAGCGCGGTGTCCCGGGCGACCGTGTCGACGTCGGCCACCCCGTAGATCACCTGCACGAACACCTGCCAGAACGACGCGTAGACGATGATCACCAGGGCGGCCTGCCGCTGGATGCCGAACATCAGCACGGCGAGCGGGATGAGGGCCACCGACGGGATGGGGCGCAGGAACTCCACCATCGTGTGGGTCGCCCGCCGCAGGAACGGCACCAGGCCGACGACCGTGCCGAGCCCGACCGCGGCGACCGTCGCCACCGTCAGACCGATCGCCCAGGACGTCATGGTGCTGCCCAGTCGCCGCCAGAACGCCAGGTCGACGAGCTGCTCGGCCAGCCGCGCCAGCACGTCCGTCACGTACGGCAGGTACTGCGGGTCGATCAGGCCCAGCGTGGGGACGGTCTGCCAGACGGCGAGGAACCCGGCCAGGCCGACGACGCCCAGCAGCGCCCTGCGTACCGCGCGCAGGCGTCGGGTGGGGGACGGGCGCATGTCACCTCCGTGGTGGCGTGGGCGCGACGCCGCCTTCCCGGCCCACCGGCCGGGAGGGGCGGCAACGCCTCGGCTACTGCTGACGGATGAGCCGGTCGAGGTCGGGCTGCCGGTCGAGCACCCGGTGTTTCTGCGCGAGTTCGGCGAGCTTCTGCAGGCTCGCCCGGTCGACGTCCCAACCGAACGCCGGGAGCTTGACCGACTCCGCCACCGGCGGCGGCAGTTGGAGGTTGTCCTTGATGGCCTGCCGCACGGCCGGCATGCTGGCCGGGTCCTGCGCCCACTCCAGGGTCTTCTTCATCGCCGCAGAGAAGTCCTCGACCAGCTTGGCGTCCTTGTCCATGCGGGTGGTGGTGGTGATCGTGGTGAGGGTGGCCAGGCCGGGCACGACCGACTGGTAGGGCGCGACGACGAAGGTGTCGCCCCGGCCCTTGAGTTGGGTGACGAAGGGTTCCGGCACCCAGGCGGCGTCGATGTTGCCGGCGGCGAGCTGGGCCGGGGCGTCCGGGAAGGCCACCTCGACGAACTTGATCCGCTTGGGGTCGCCGCCGTCCTTCTCCACCGCCGCCATGATCGTGACATCGCCGGCCGCGCCCAGGCTGTTCACCGCGACCCGCTTGCCCGCCAGGTCGGCCGGCCGCGTGACTCCGGACTTCGCCGAGGCCACCACGGCGTTGATGTCGTCGCCGTCGGCGTAGGACGAGGCGTAGTTGCCGATGATGACGACGCCGAGGTTCTGCAGGTCGGCGCGGAACGGGCCGAAGGGCTGGCCGATCGCGAAGTCGATGTCGCCGTTCATCAGCGCCGGGATGGCCTGCGCGCCGCCCTGGGCGGGAAGCACCTCGACCTGGAGCCCACGCTCGGCGAAGATGCCCGCCTTGATGCCGCCCCACAGCGCGGCGGTCTCGGTGATCGGCAGCGCCGCGACCCGGACCTTGCGCAGGTCGCCCGAGGTCTGGGGGGACGGGGTGGACGCGTCGGAGTCGGTGCATCCGGTGAGGGCGATCGCGGTGACGGCGATCAACCCGAGAGCCATGACCTTCTTCATTGACGAGGCCCTTCCTGGGCGGGGGTGGTGGGGTGCGTCGGAAGCCGGCGAGATGCCTCGGATCTGCGGGGGAACCAACCGCTGCGTGGGGGCGCACGCCGCTGTGTTGGCCATGGTCAGCCACCCCGGCATCGAAAGTCAAGAATTTCTGACGCCCGTCAGGAATGAGTTGAACGACGCTGTGTCGTGGTGGCGTCGCTCCCGCCGGCACCCGGGCGGCAGGGGGTGTCGCGCGGCGGCCACGTTGGTGGCTGCGCTTCCGCCGGGGCGGGTCCGAGGTGGTCAGACCTCGGGCAGGCCCACGTAGTTCTCGGCCAGGCTCGTCGCATAGGCGCGGGAGGTGGCGGCGTACCGCAGGGTCGCGGTCTGCAACTTCGCCTCGTACGGGTCGTCGTGCGCCAGCCGGTGCAGCATCGAGGTCATCCACCAGGAGAAGTGCTGGGCCCGCCAGACCCGGCGCAGCGCGGTGGTCGAATAGCTGGCCAGCAGGTCGGTGCGCCCGTGGCCGTACCAGGCGGCGAAGGCGTCGCCGAGCAGCGCGACGTCGGCCAGTGCCAGGTTCATCCCCTTCGCGCCGGTCGGCGGGACGATGTGCACGGCGTCCCCGGCCAGGAACAGCCGTTCCCACTGCATCGGCTCCACCACGAAGCTGCGCATCGGGGTGAGGGACCTCTCCAGCACCGGCCCCTCGGTGAGCGACCAGCCCGGCACCGTCTCCAGCCGGGCCCGCAGCTCCGCCCAGATCCGCGCGTCCGGCCAGGCGGCGAGATCCTCGTCGGGGGCGACCTGGAGATAGAGCCGGGAGATCTCGGGGGAGCGCATGCTGTAGAGGGCGAAACCCCGGTCGTGGTGGGCGTAGACGAGTTCCTGCACCGCCGGCGCGGCGGCGGCGAGCACGCCCAGCCAGGCGAAGGGGTACGCCCGTTCGTAGCTGGTCAGCACCCCCTCGGGCACCGCACCCCGGCTCACCCCGTGGAACCCGTCGCAGCCGGCCACGAAGTCGCAGCGCAGCTCCTCCTCCCGGCCGTCGCGTCGGTAGCGGACCACCGGCGAGGAGGAGTCGAGGCCGTCCAGGCGGACCACGTCGGCCTCGAACAGGATCGTGCCGCCGGCCGCGAGCCGGGCGGCGATCAGGTCCTTGACCACCTCCTGCTGCCCGTAGACGGTGATCGCCCGCCCGGTCAGCTCGGTCATCGGCACCCGGTGCGACTCCCCGGCGAAGCGCAGCTCGATGCCCTCGTGTCGCAACCCCTCCCGGAGCAACCGCTCGCCCAGGCCGGTGCGGCAGAGCAGGTCGACCGAGCCCTGTTCGAGGACGCCGGCGCGGACCCGGTGCTCGACGTGGTTCCGGCTGCGGCTCTCCAGCACCACCGAGTCGATGCCGTGCCGGTGCAGCAGGTGCGACAGCATGAGTCCGGCCGGCCCGGCGCCGACGATACCGACCTGGGTACGCATCCCGGTCCGTCCCTTCTGGACACCGATCCGCCGCCGGGCACCTGCGCCGGGCACCGAAAGTGTTCGCTCAGCGAACGAGTGTTCTCCCATTGAACGTTGGCACGTAGCCGGGCCCGCGTCAACGCCCGGTCCGGACGGTGGTCGCCTCCGGTGCCACGGCCGGCGGCGGACATTGACGGATGCCGCCGCCGGCCGTACGTTCGACATGAGTACGACAGTCCGCATGGCGAACACGTGCCCCATCCGAGGCGGGAGGCCCATGGCGAAGCTCGTCCCGCTGGCCGACGCCGTGGCGGAGCTGGTCCACGACGGCGACGTGGTGGCCCTGGAGGGGTTCACCCACCTCATCCCGTTCGCCGCCGGTCACGAGATCATCCGCCAGGGTCGCCGGGAGCTGACCCTGGTGCGGATGACCCCCGACGTCATCTACGACCAGCTCATCGGGGCGGGATGTGCCCGTCGGCTGGTCTTCTCCTGGGGCGGCAACCCGGGGGTGGGGTCGCTGCACCGGTTCCGCGACGCCGTGCAGCACGCCTGGCCGGGTCCGCTGGAGCTGGAGGAGCACAGCCACGCCGGCATGGCCAACCGCTACGTGGCCGGGGCGTCCGGGCTGCCGTTCGCCGTGCTGCGCGGCTACACCGGCACCGACCTGCCCCGGCACACGGCCAACATCCGGCCGGTCAACTGCCCCTTCACCGGCGAGACCCTGACCGCCGTGGCGGCCCTGCGTCCCGACGTGACGGTGGTGCACGCCCAGCGCGCCGACCGGGCCGGCAACGTGCAGATGTGGGGTATCACCGGGGTGCAGAAGGAGGCGGTGCTCGCCGCCCACCGGTCCCTGGTCACCGTCGAGGAGATCGTGGCCGAGCTGACGCCGGTGCCCGGCCAGGTCGTGCTGCCCGGCTGGGCGGTCACCGCCGTCGCCGAGGTGCCCGGGGGCGCCCACCCCTCGTACGCCCAGGGCTACTCGGTGCGGGACAACGACTTCTACCGGGCCTGGGACGCCGTCAGCCGGGATCGCGACACCTTCCGCGACTGGCTCGACCGGCACGTGCACCGGGCCGGGGCGACGACATGACCCTGCCGGTCGTTCCCCGTCACCGGCCGCGCCGCGGGGCGTCGACGTGAGCGGTCCGCACCCGCCGGCCGACTGGACCGCCGACGAGATGATGACCGTCGCCGCCGCCCGGCAACTGCGTGACGGCACCGCCTGCTTCGTCGGGATCGGGTTGCCCAGCACCGCGGCGAACCTCGCCCGGGTGACCCACGCCCCGAACCTGGTGCTCGTCTACGAGTCCGGCTGCCTCGGCGCGAAACCGGACCGACTCCCGCTGTCCATCGGGGACGGCATCCTCGCCGACACCGCCGACGCGGTGGTGTCGGTGCCCGAGGTGTTCAACTACTGGCTGCAACCCGGCCGGATCGACGTGGGGTTCCTCGGCGCCGCGCAGCTCGACCGGTACGGCAACCTCAACACCACGGTCGTCGGCGGCGACTACACCACCCCCGCGGTCCGGCTGCCCGGCGCCGGCGGGGCGCCCGAGATCGCGGCCTCCTGCGGCGAGGTCGTGGTGATCGTCCGGCAGAACCTCCGCACCTTCACCGAACGGGTCGACTTCGTCACCTCCGTCGGGTACGGGGCGGGCCCCGGTGACCGGCAGCGGCTCGGCCTGCGCGGCGGCGGCCCCCGGCTGGTGATCACCGACCTCGGCGTCCTCGAACCCGATCCGGTGAGCTGCGAGCTGACGCTGACCCGGCTGCATCCCGGGGTGACCCGGGAGCAGGCGCGGGCGGCGACCGGCTGGGACCTCGCCGTCGCCGAGTCACTGACCACGGGTGACCCGCCGACTGCTCACGAGTTGGCGGTGCTGCGCGCGTTGCAGGCGACGACTGACGGGAGCCGACGATGACCGAGGACACCGCCCGCCGGGCCGACCGTGCACCGGTGCTGCCGACCTACCGGCGCGACGACGTCGACGTCCACCCGCCCCTGCTCAGTCCCGACTACCGGTCGACCGTGGCGCGGGCGCCCCGGCAGCCGCTGGCCCACCTGCCGCAGCGGCTGACCGAGATCACCGGGCCGCTGCTCGGCGAGGGACGGCTCGGCGACCTCGACCACGACCTGACCCGCCAGCACGACGGGCCGCCGCAGGGCCAGCGGATCATCGTGCACGGCCGGGTCCGGGACGGCGACGGCCGCCCGGTGCCCCACACGCTGATCGAGATCTGGCAGGCCAACGCCGCCGGAAGGTACCGCCACGCGAGCGACACCTGGCCGGCCCCGCTCGACCCGCACTTCGACGGGGTCGGCCGGGCGCTCACCGACGACCGGGGGCGCTACCGGTTCGTGACCGTGCAGCCCGGGGCCTACCCCTGGCGCAACCACGACAACGCCTGGCGACCGGCGCACATCCACTTCTCCCTCTTCGGTCGGGCGTTCACCCAACGCCTGGTCACCCAGATGTACTTTCCCGGCGACCCGCTCTTCTTCCAGGACCCGGTGCTGCACTCGGTCCGCGACCCCGGGGCCCGGCAGCGGCTGATCGCCCGCTACGACCACGCCGCCACCGCGCCGGAGTGGGCGCTGGCCTACGAGTTCGACATCGTGCTGCGCGGCCGGGAGAGCACCCCCTTCGAGGACGGCGACGACGATGAGTGAACGGCTGGCCGTCACCCCCGCGCAGACCGTCGGGCCGTACCTGAGCATCGGTCTGCGCTGGCCCGACGGCCCGTACGTGGTCCCCGAGGGCACCCCCGGCGCGTTCTGGATCCGGGGCCGGATCGTCGACGGCGCCGGCGCACCGGTGGTCGACGCGCTGGTGGAGAGCTGGCAGGCCGACCCGGACGGCCGGTTCGACCACCCGGACGACCCACGCGGGGCCCACCCGCCGGCACTCGCGGGCTTCCGGGGATTCGGCCGCAGCGAGACCGACGACCAGGGGCGCTACCGGCTGCTCACCGTCCGGCCGGGGTCGTTGCCCGACCCGGACGGCGGCGTCGAGGCCCCCCACCTGACCCTGTCGGTCCTCGGGCGGGGGCTGCTGCACCGCCTGGTCACCCGGCTCTACTTTCCCGACGAGCGGACGGCCAACGCCGCCGACCCGGTGCTGTCCGGCATCGACGCCGGGCGCCGCGACACGCTGGTGGCCGGCACCGCGCCGGACGGGTTCCGCTTCGACATCCACCTGCAGGGCGACCGTGAGACCGTCTTCTTCGCCGTCTGACGGCCTGCTCTCCGGCCTGTCCGGCAGCCCGGACGTGGACCGGGAACTCGACGATCCGGCCCTGCTGCGGGCACTGCTCGACGCGGAGGCCGCGCTCGCCCGGGCAGGTGCGGCGGCCGGGGTGCTGCCCGCAGCGGCGGCCGACGCGATCGTCGACCGGTGCCGCGCCGAGCGGTACGACCCGGCGGCGCTCGGCCGGGCCGCCGACGCCGCCGGCAACCCGGTCGTCCCCCTCGTGCGGGAGTTGACCGCCGCCGTGCCCGAGCCCGCCCGACCATGGGTGCACCTCGGCGCGACCAGCCAGGACATCATGGACACGGCGCTGAGCCTGGTGGCCGTACGGGCGCTCGGGCCGGTGCTGCGCCACCTCGACGCGGCCGTCGACGCCGCCGCCCGGCTCGCCGCCACCCACCGCGACGACGTGCTGGTCGGCCGGACCCTCGGGCAGCAGGCGGCACCCACCACGTTCGGGCTGACGGCCGCCGGGTGGCTGACCGGCCTGGCGCAGGCCCGGGACCGGCTGCGGCAGGCGGCGGACGGGCAACCCGCCCAACTCGGCGGTGCGGTCGGCACCCTGGCCGCGCTCGGCCCGGCCGGCCCCGAGATCGCCGCGCGGTTCGCCGCACAGTTGGGGCTGCCCGCGAGCCCGCTGCCCTGGCACACCCAGCGGCAGCCCCGCCTCGACCTGGCCGCCGCCCTCGGTGGGCTGCTCACGGCCACCGGCAAGGTCGCGCTCGACGTCGGGCTGCTCGCCCGGACCGAGGTCGGTGAGGTCGCCGAGGGCGGCACCGGCCGGGGTGGCTCCTCGGCCATGCCGCACAAGCGCAACCCGGTGGACTCGATCCTGATCGGCGCCGCCGCGCGCCGTGGACCGGGCCTCGTCGCCACGCTGTTCGCCGCGGCCGTGCAGGAACACGAGCGGGCCGCCGGTGGCTGGCACGCCGAGTGGGAGCCGCTGCGCGACCTGCTGCACCTGGCCGGCGGCGCCGCCGGCCGGTGCGCCCGGCTGCTGACCGGGTTGCAGGTCCGTCCGGAGCGGATGCGGGCGAACCTCGACGCGACCGGCGGGCGGGTGCTCGCCGAGGCCGTCGCCGCCCGGTTGGCGTCCGCCGTCGGACGCGGCGTCGCGCACGACCTGGTCGCCCGCGCCGCCGACGCGCCCTCGATGCGGGCGGCGCTGCTCGCCGACCCCGAGATCCGGGCCCACCTGTCCGAGGCGGAGGTCGACGAGGCGCTCGACCCGTACCGCTGGCTCGGGTCGGCCGGGGTGTTCGTCGACCGGGCGCTGGCCGCCGTCCGGGGAGCGGGGGCGTGACCTCCCGGCTGCATCTCACCGTCGACGGTCCGGCCGCCGCACCGGTGCTGCTGCTCGGCAGTTCCCTCGGCACCGCCGCCGCGATGTGGGAACCCCAGGTCCCGCTGCTCGCCGAGCGGTTTCGGGTCATCCGGTACGACCACCTGGGCCACGGCCGTTCGGCGGTGCCGGCCGGGCCGTACACCCTGGATCTGCTGGGTCGGGAACTGCTGCGGACGCTCGACGACCTCGATCTGCGGTGGGTCCACTACGCGGGGCTGTCCCTCGGCGGCATGGTCGGCATGTGGCTCGCCGCCCACGCGCCCGACCGGGTGCGGCGACTGGCCCTGCTGTGCACCTCGGCGTCGCTCGGCCCGGCCGGGCCGTGGCGGGAGCGGGCGGCGACGGTGCGCGCCGGTGGTCTGCCGACGATCGCCGACACGGTGGTGGCCCGCTGGTTCACCCCGGCGTTCGCCACCGCCCGCCCGGACGTGGTCGCCGCACACCGGGCCATGCTGACCGCGACCTCTCCGGCCGGATACGCGGCCTGCTGCGAGGCGATCGCCGCGATGGACCTCCGCCCCGACCTGGGCCGGATCGACACGCCGACCCTGGTCGTCGCGGGCGCGGACGACCCGGCGACCCCGGTGGCGCACGCCCGGGAGATCGTCGGACGCGTCCCCGGGGCACGGCTGGTGGTGGTCGGCGCGGCGGCGCACCTGGCCAACGTCGAGCGACCCGCGCAGGTGGGCCGACTCCTGCGGGAACACTTCGAGGAACCGGGTGGATGATGGACGACCGCGAGCGGCACGAAACCGGCATGACGGTACGCCGGCAGGTGCTCGGCGACGCGCACGTCGACCGCGCGGTCGACGGCACCGACGCGTTCACCGCCGACTTCCAGGACTTCATCACCCGCTACGCATGGGGCGAGGTGTGGACCCGGCCCGGTCTCGACCGGCGTACCCGCAGTTGCATCACCCTCGCCGTGCTCGCCACCCTGCACCACGACGAGGAGTTGGCGATGCACGTGCGGGCCGCGTTGGGCAACGGGCTGAGCGAGCAGGAGGTGGCGGAGGTCCTGCTCCAGGTCGGCGTCTACGCTGGCGTACCGGCGGCGAACCGGGCGTTCACGGTGGCCCGGGAGGTCCTGCGGCGGGAGGCGGGTTGAGGGTGGGCGAGGAGGCGGCGCGGTCGCCGGAGTTCGTGCAGTCGCTGGAACGCGGCCTCGCGGTGATCCGGGCGTTCGACGCCGAGCATCCACAGCTCACCCTCAGCGAGGTGGCCCGCCGCACCGGGCTGACCCGGGCCGCGGCCCGCCGGTTCCTGCTCACCCTGGTCGAGCTGGGGTACGTGCACAGCGACGGTCGGCTCTTCTCGCTGCGGGCACGGATCCTCGCCCTCGGCTACGCCTACCTGTCGGGCCTGGGCCTGCCGGAGATCGCGCAGCGGCACATGGAGGCGCTGGTCGCGCAGGTGCACGAGTCCTGCTCGGTGTCGGTGCTCGACGGCGACGAGGTGGTCTACGTCGCCCGGGTGCCCACCAAACGGATCATGACAGTGGGGATCAGCGTCGGCACCCGGTTCCCCGCGTACGCCACGTCCATGGGTCGGGTGCTGCTCGCGGCGCAACCGGCGGACCGGCTGGACGACTACCTCGCCACCGCGCAGCTGCGGCCGCTGACCCGGCGTACCGTCACCGACCCGGCGAAGCTGCGGACGATCCTGACGAAGATCACCGCCCAGGGGTACGCGATCGTGGACCAGGAGCTGGAGGAGGGGCTGCGGTCGCTGGCCGCGCCGATCCACGGCGCGCAGGGCGCGGTGGTCGCGGCGGTGAACCTGTCCGCCCACGCCAGCCGGGGGTCCTTCGAGCTGATCCGGCGGGAGTTGCTGCCGCCGCTGCTGGCCACCGCCCAGCGGATCGAGGAGGACCTGCGCGGCGCGGCCTGAGCCGGCTCCGTCGTGTCGGGCCCGTCGTCACCGGACCCGGTAGAGGCGATCCGCCGGGTCCACGACGACGGCCAGCAGCCTGCCGGGCACGAGCGACGGGTCGGCGGGCCGGACCACGTCCGCCTCGAAGGCGGCGAACCCGGGCCCGCTGATCCGCAGGTGGAGCAGGAGCCCCGGGTCCTCGCCGCCCAGGTGGGGGGTCACGGTGCGGACCTCTGCTGTCGCGGCGACCCCGGCGGCGTCGAGCTGGCGGGCATCGCGGCGGGACCGGTCGACCACCCGCCACCCGAAGACGCCGAACCCGACCCCGACGATCGTGGTGAACACCCCGCCCGCGATGAGGCCCCAGCGCTGCCCGGGCGACACCGCCAGGTCCCCCGCCACGTCGGCGGCGAGCAGGACCGGGCCGGGCAGACAGATGGCCAGGAACAGCAGCCGGCAGAGCAGCGCGCCGACCGGCCCGGTGTGCGCCTCCGCCTCCCGGGGTGCGCTCGTCATGCCGGCACCCTAGAACACCGTGTGACGTCGCGGCACCCTGTCGTGCGGTGCGGTGCGGTGCGGTGCGGTGCCGTGTCGTGCGGTGTCGTGTCGTGCGGTGCCGTGCGGTGCCGTGCCGTGCGGTGCCGTGCCGTGCCGTGCGGTGGGCTGGTGCCGGGCACCTGCCCACCGCACGGCCTGCTCACCGGCGGCGCGGGTGGTTGGTCAGCTTGCGGTGCAGGTGACGGTGGCACCGGTGCCGCTTCCGGTGCCCTGGAACCCGAAGCTGGTGCTCTGCCCCGCGCCCAGTCGGCCGTTGTAGCTCTGGTTGGTGACGGTGATGGTGCCGCTCGTCCCGCTGGCTACGCCGTTCCACACCGAGCTGACCGACGTGCCGCCCGGCAGGGTGAGGGTGACCCGCCAACCGGTGAGCGCGCTGGTCCCGGCGGTGACGCTGACGTTGGCGACGAATCCGCCGTTCCACTGGTCCTGCACGGCGTAGCCGGCGGTGCAGCCGGTGTCCCCGCCGGGCGGTGGGGTGGTCGGCGGCGGCGTGGTCGGCGGGGGAGTCGTGGGCGGCGGGGTGGTGGGTGGCGGCGTGGTCGGCGGCGGGGTGGTCGGCGACGGGCCGTCGAGCGTCAGGTTCTTCTGCTGGACGGTCCACTGGCTGCGGCACAGCCCGCAGTTGGCGCCGACGAAGTTGCTGCCGGCGGTGGTGTCACCCTTGAGCCGCCACTTGAGATAGAGCACCGCGACCCGGCCGAACTCGCCACCGTTGGGCTGGTCGTAGGTGCCGCCGTGCCCGACGTTCAGGTTGCCCATGAAGGCGGGCAACCCGGCCGGCAACTTGCCCCAGTCGTCGATCGCGTTCGGGTAGGCGATGTCGCTGGGCCCGCCGACGAAGTAGGCGATCGGCTTGGTGAGCCGCCGGAGCTGGTAGTCGTCGGCGTCGTTGAGCAGGCCGCTGCTGAAGATGCCGGTGGTGGTGACGCGCGGGTCGTTGGAGACGGCGTACGCCTCCAGGCCGCCGCAGGAGAAGCCCGCGACGGCGACCTTGCCGGTGTCGATCCGGTGGTAGTACTTGCTGCCCTGGCGGGAGTTCTCCGCGACGGCCCAGTCGATGGACTGGGTGAGCATCTGCGAGTTGGTCGAGCCGGAGGCGTTCGGCCCTCCGTTGGCGATGGCCAGGAAGCCGTGGGAGGCGATCTCGCGCAGGAAGTTGCCCTGGGACAGGCCGTTGGCCGAGCAGCCGCCGTTGCCCCACACGAAGATGGGCAGGCGCTCGGTCGGGAGCGTCTGGGGTCGGAAGATGGTGTGGTGGGGCAGGCTGGTCGAGGTCTCGTAGTCGGCGGGATAGGGCCCCGAACCGCCGACTGCGGCGTCGGCCGGCGTCGCCCCGAGCGCCAGCAGCATGGCGGCCGCCGGCACGAGGGCGGCCGTCAGGCCGGCGTAGAGCTTCGATCTCCTTGGCATGCGCCCTCCAGCGGATGTCGGCGATGGCACCCCTGCGGTGGCGGCGGCGCTGTGTTCCGCCGGGCCCGACCAGGGTGGTCAGCACCGGTGACGGGGCGGGCCGACGTGGACGCGTCGACCGTCCGGCCGCAGTCCCACAGGCGGTCGCGGTATGTGGTCACTATCACCGGGGCAACGAAAGGTGTCAATGTGTTGCCCGCCTGGCGGGCGGGGTGCGACGTCCGGGGGTGCCGCCGGTCGGTTCCGGTGCAGGCCGAGGTGGCCGTGCACCTGGCCCGCAAGCGCGGTGAGGAGGTGCCGGAGGCGCTGCTGGCGATCCGGACGGCCGGTCGGGAGGCGACCCGGGAGCTGCGGGCGACCCTGGAGGTGCTGCGGGACGACGGTGAGCGCGTGCCGCGCGGTCTCGACCACGTCCCGGAGCTGGTGCGCCGGGCCCGGGCGGCCGGGCTGGACACGACGCTGACCATCGGGGGCCACCGGCGCGACGTGCCGGCGGCGGTCGGTCGTACGGCCTACCGGATCGTCCAGGAGTCGCTCACCAACGTCACCCGGCACGCCACCGCCACGACGGCGTCGGTCCGGATCGACTACCGCCCGGACGCGCTCGCCGTCCAGGTCGACGACGACGGCGGCGCCCTCCCGACCGGCGTGCCGACGCCCGGCGTCGGACTGCTCGGCATGCGCGAGCGGGTGGCCGCGCTCGGTGGTCGGCTGCGTGTCGGACCGCGCGGCGACGGCGGCTTCACCGTGCATGCCGAACTCCCCACGGGTGGCACCCCGTGATCCGGGTGCTGCTGGTCGACGACCAGCCGCTCCTGCGCAGTGGCTTCCGCGCGTTGCTCGACATGGAGGACGACATCGAGGTGGTGGGGGAGGCGGCCGACGGCGTGGCGGCGCTGACGCTCGCCCGGCGGCACCGGCCGGACATCGCGCTGCTCGACATCCAGATGCCGGTGATGGACGGCATCGAGGCGACCCGGCGCATCGCCGCGGACCCGGCCCTGACCGGGGTGCGCGTCGTCATCCTGACCAACTACGGCCTGGATGAGTACGTCTTCGACGCGTTGCGCGCCGGTGCGGCCGGGTTCCTGGTCAAGGACATCGTGCCGGAGGACCTGCTGCACGCCGTCCGGGTCGCCGCGCGCGGTGACGCCCTGCTCGCGCCGTCGATCACCCGCAGACTCATCGACCGGTACGTCTCCGCACCCCCCCGGGTCGACCTCGGCCCCGGGCCGGCCGGGCTGACCGGTCGGGAGCGCGAGACCGTCGCCCTGGTCGCGCGGGGCCTGTCCACCGCGGAGATCGCCGACCGGTTGGTGATCAGCCCGTTGACCGCCAAGACCCACATCAACCGGGCGATGACCAAGCTCCACGCCCGCGACCGCGCCCAACTGGTGATCCTCGCCTACGAGTCCGGCCTGGTCGCCCCCGGCGGAGGATGAGCGCCACGGCGACCCGGGTGTGCCGTGCGGGCGGGACCGGTTGGGCGGCGGGTCGGGGCGCCGGTCGGCCTCGCGGCGTCTCCTGCGGCCCGTGACATGATGACGCCCATGGGCAAGCAGCAGGACGTCGGCGGGACCGACCGTCACAGTGGGTCGGGTGCCGCGGCGCAGGATGCGACGGACGGTGGGGTCGAGGCCCGGCTCGCCCTCGCGCAGGACCCCGGCACGGCCCACCTGACCCTGATCGACCTGGCTGCCGACCCGTCGCCGGTGGTCCGCCGGGCGGTCGCCACCCGGGCCGACGCGCCCGCCCAGGCGCTGCGTCCGCTGACCCGCGACCATGACCGTGAGGTGCGGGAAGCGGTGGCGAGGAACCCCTCGACCTCGATCGCCAACCTGCTGCGCCTGGTCAAGGACGCCGACCGGTGGGTCCGCTGGGCGGTCGCCGGCAATCCGGCCTGCGACGAATCGGTACGTCGGGTGATGGCGCAGACCGCGGACAAGGAGCTTCGTGGTCTGCTCGCCGAGTCGCGGGACCTGGAGCCCGAGTTGGCCGCCCGGCTGGTCGCCGACGTCTCACCCGAGGTGCGGGAACGACTCGCCATCCACACCCACGACCCCGAGGTGATCACCGCGCTGCTGGCCGACCGGACGGCACGGGTGCGCAAGGGGCTGGCCCGCAATCCGCGTACCACCGCCGCCCACCGCAACGCGCTCGCCCAGGACCCGGTGCCGGACGTCCGCGCCGCGCTGGTGCTCGCCGTCGCGCTGGACGAGGCGGATCTGCGCCTTCTGGTCGACGACCGGTCGGTGCAGGTGCGGATGGCGGTGGCCACCTCGGAGGTCGTCCCGTCGCACCTGCGGCAGGTGCTCGTCGACGACCCCGACGAGATGGTGGCCGGTGCCGCCCGGGAGTTCCGCTCCGGCACGGGAGCCTCCCCGGTGGTACGCGCGCCGCGCGTCGGTCACCGGGCTGCGGGGGCCGGTCGCGGTCGGCCGGGCAACAACACCGGGCGCTGAGTCCGCGGCCCGTACCACCGGTCCTTCCCGGGCGGCCCGAAGACCACTGGCGGCTCCGGGGGTCTTCCCGGCGGGTGGATTGTGCGCGAAACTTCTCGGGCGGATTGACCGGGGTGGCTCTCTTCGGTTCCTTCCGACCGGACGGTAGCATTATGTGGCTGTACAGGGGACAGGAGGCCACCAATGGCGCGTGCGACGTCTCGGCCGGAGTCGACCCGACGCCGGCAACGTTGGCCGGACGGGTACGACCCGGAGAACACCCGCAACTCGTTGATCACGAGTGCGCTGGGGCTGATCGAGCAGCGTGGCTTCGACCGTACCTCGGTGCAGGAGATCGCCGATCAGGCGCAGCTCACCAAGGGTGCCTTCTACCACCACTTCGCCAGCAAGGACGACCTGCTGCGGCACATCCAGGAGGAGTACCTGGAGGCGCAGCTCGCCGCGCTCCAGAAGATCGAGGCCGACAGCGACGACCCGGCCGTGCGGGTGCGGGAGCTGATCCGGTTCAGCCTCACCAGTGTGGCCGAGTACCGGGCCCACGTGACGATCTTCTATCAGGAGCGGCGCTACCTCACCGGTGACCTGTTCGCCGAGGTGACCCGCAAGCGTGGCCTGGTGGAGGCGGCCTTCGCCGGGATGATCGCCGACGGTGTCACCCGGGGGGTGTTCCGCCCGGACGTCGACCCGCGCATCGCCACCTTCGGGCTGGTCGGCATGTGCGCCTGGGCCTACCAGTGGCTCAACGTGGGTGGTCCGCTCAGCGTCGACGAGGTGGCCCGCCAGTTCAGCGCGATGGTGCTGGAGGGTCTGTCCGCCTGACCGCCCGGCCCGGTGGCTGATCCGGCGGGCGGTCGGTGCCGTGGCCCGGACGGCCCGTCGGCCCCGCAACGCCGCCGTCAGGCGGACGGATCGTCACTCGGCGAGCAACTGGCGGGCCATGACGATGCGTTGGACCTGGTTGGTGCCTTCGTAGATCTGGGTGATCTTGGCGTCGCGCATCATCCGCTCGACCGGGTAGTCGCGGGTGTAGCCGTACCCGCCGAGCAACTGCACCGCGTCGGTGGTGATCTCCATCGCCGCATCGGAGGCGAAGCACTTCGCCGCCGCCCCGAAGTACGTCAGGTCCGCGTCACCCCGCTCCGACTTCCCGGCCGCCGCATACGTCAACTGCCGGGCGGCTTCCAGTTTCATGCCCATGTCGGCGAGCATGAACTGCACACCCTGGAACTCGGCGACCGCCTTGCCGAACTGTTTGCGTTCCCGCACGTACCCCTTGGCGTAGTCCAGGGCCCCCTGGGCGATCCCGACGGCCTGCGCGGCGATGGTGACCCGGGTGTGGTCCAGGGTCCGCATCGCGGTGCCGAAACCGGTGCCCTCCGCGCCGATCATCCGGTCGGCCGGGATCCGCACGTTGTCGAGATAGACCTCCCGCGTCGGGGAACCCTTGATGCCCAGTTTCTTCTCCGGCGCGCCGAAGCTGACCCCCGGATCGGACTTCTCCACCACGAACGCCGAGATCCCCCGCGACCGGGCGGATGGGTCGGTCACCGCGAACACCGTGTAGAACTCCGACACCCCCGCGTTCGTGATCCACCGCTTCACCCCGTTGAGCACCCAGTGATCACCGTCACGCACCGCCCGGGTGCTCATCGACGCCGCGTCACTACCCGCCTCCGGCTCCGACAGGCAGTACGAGAACATCCCCTCACCCGCGGCGACCCGGGTCAGGTAACGCTGCTTCAACTCCTCGGAGCCGGCCAGGATCAGCGGCATCGTGCCGAGCTTGTTCACCGCCGGGATCAGCGACGACGACGCGCAGGCGCGGGCCACCTCCTCGATCACGATCGCGGTGGCCAGGGCGTCCGCCCCCGCACCGCCGTACTCGACGGGGATGTGCGGGGCGTGGAAGTCGGCGGCCCGCAACGCGTCGTACGACGTCTGGGGGAACTCGCCGGTCTCGTCGGCGATGGCGGCGTGCGGCGCGACCTTGGCGTCGCACAGCGCCCGCACGGCCTCCCGGACCGCCGCGTGCTCCTCGGGCACCTGGTACGCCTCGAACACCGCAAACCCCCTCGTCGACATGCCTGCCGGGGATAATACCATCCGGTCGGTATGAACAGCATCCCTTGAGTTGTCCGGCCCGGAGGTGTTAGATACCCACCAGTCGGAATGTAGGAGGCCGGATGACCCGCGCGGTCCGGGCAGGCATGGACTTCATCTCCGCGCTCGACCGAGGCAGCCTGGGGGACCTGGGCCGGCTGTGCGCCGGGGACGCGACCTGGTGGGTGGACACCGGCCCGGACCGACGCGGCGGCGACCCGGTCCTCGCACCGCACGGCAGCGGGCGCTTCCCGTTGCACGGCGTCATGCGGATGGACGACAAGCTCGCACTGATGCGCTCCCTCGGCCCGCACGCGTTCCCGACCGGCTGCCGGCAGATCCCACGCCGGATCGTCGCCGGGGACGACACCTGCGTCATCGAGGTCGAGGGGTACGGCGTGCACGCCAGTGGCCTGGAGTACGCCAACCGCTACGGCTTCGTCTTCGACGTGAACCCGGCCGGAGCCGTCGTGGCGGTCCGGGAGTACCTCGACACCAGCCACGCGCAGCACGTCGTGGGCGGCGGGGCGGCCGTCCCCCGCAGCAGCCTCGACGACCGTCCGGCCCGCCGCGCGCCCGACCCCGCCGACGCGCCCGCGGTGTTGGCGACGGCGCTGGCCCCGTGGCCGGCGCTGGCCCGGGGCGACCTCGACGCGTTCGGCGCGCTGTTCACCGCCGACGCCACCTGGTGGACCGACTCCGGCCGCCGCCGTGACCTCGGCCGGCAGCACCGGTGGGGCGACCTCGACGCCGGCCCGTTGCACGGCCGGGTCGCGATGACCGGCAAACTCGCCGCGATGCGGGCGCGGCTGGCCGGTGGGGCGTACCGGTCGGCCGCCGTCGAGGTGACCGCCGAGCGGTGGATCGTCGACGACACCCTGGTCGCCGTCGAGGCCCGGGGCGAGGCCACCCTCGGGGACGGCTCCCGCTACCAGAACCGCTATCTCTGGGTCGTCGACGTCCGGCCCGGGGGCATCGCCGATGTCCGCGAGTACTGCGACACCCTGCACGTCGCCGACCTGATGGGCCACGACGCGGAGGTCGGCCGATGACGTTGCCGTTCACCGACCTCAACCACGTGCTGACCACCACCCGGTCGGTCCGGCTGCGCCTCGACTACGACCGCCCGGTGCCGATCGGCCTGATCGGCGAGTGTCTGCAACTCGCGGTGCAGGCTCCCACCGGCGGCGGCGCCGAGGACTGGCGCTGGCTCGTCGTCGGCGACCCGACCCTCAAGGCCGAACTGGCGACGCTCTACCACGCCGCCTACCAGGAGTACGTGCACCAGCCGCTGCACAGCGCGGCGGGCGCGGACAGCGATCTCGTCCGGGGCCGCCTCGGCGGTGTCGACGCCGACGGCACGGTCAGTGCCCGGACCGCACGCATCCTCGCCGGCGCCGAACACCTCGCGCGGAACATCGGCCGGGCCCCGTACCTCGTCATCCCCTGCGCGACCCGGCCCGACCCGGCCACCGGTGGCCCCGGCACCAACTCCGCCCTCTACGGCTCGCTCTATCCGGCGATCTGGCAGTTCAACCTGGCACTGCGGGCCCGGGGGCTCGGCACGGTGATCACCACCCTGCACCTGCACCACGCGGCGTCCGTCGCCGCGCTGCTCGGCATCCCCGACGACGCGGTGCAGATCACCATGCTGCCGGTCGCGTACACCGTCGGCACCGACTTCAAGGTCGCGGCCCGGCGGCCCGTCGACGCCGTCAGCTATCTCGACCGGTGGGGGACGCCGTTGCCCTACCGGGACAAGCCCGTCGACCGCCTCACCGGAGAGGACCACGGATGAGCAGCAAGGTGATCACCGACATCGACGAGGTGCTGACCACCACCCGGGCGGTGCGCCGCCGGATGGACCTCGACCGGCCCGTCGGCCGGGCCGTCATCGAGGAGTGCCTGCGCCTCGCGCAGCAGGCGCCGATGGGCTCCAACCTGGAGGACTGGCGGATCGTCGCGGTCGACGACCCGACGCTCAAACGGCAACTGTCCGAGCTGTACACCGAGATCTGGGACGCCACCGTCGCGCAGCCCCTGGCCGACGGCGAGGCGGCGACCACCGCCCGGTTGTCGCCGGGCGTCCGCGCCGACCCGCAGGCCCAGGCACGACAGCACCGGGTCCTCACCGCCGTCAAGCACCTCGTCGACCACCTGGCGCAGGTGCCCGTCCTCGTCGTGCTGTGCAGCACCAAGCCGATCCCGCAGCGCCCGGTGGGCGGCACCGCGTCCGGCTACTACGGGTCGATCTTCCCGTTCGCCTGGTCGTTCCAGCTCGCGCTGCGCTCCCGGGGCCTCGGCTCGGTGCTGGCCACCGCCATGGCGCACCGGGCCACCCGGGTACGCGAGGTGCTCGGCCTGCCCGACGACTGGCGACCCGTCACCCTCGTCCCGGTCGCCTACACCCGGGGGCTCGACTTCCGCCCCGCCGCCCGGGCCGACCTCGCCGACGTGGCGAGCTGGAACGGACCCACCGAGCGGGCCGGATCGGCGACGCGATGAGAGCCGCCCACGTCCTGACACCCTGCGCCGACGACCCGGTCGGCGCGCTGCGCGTCGGCGACCTCGACGCCCCGGCGGCACCCCCGGGCTGGGTGGACGTCGACGTCCGGGCCGGCGCGCTCAACATGCACGACCTGTGGACGTTGCGCGGTGTCGGCACCGCACCGCACGACGGGCCCCGGGTCATCGGCAGCGACGCGGCCGGGGTCGCCGGGGGCCGCGACGTGATCGTCTACCCCGTGCTGCCCACCGCGCCGAACGGCCGGACCGTCCCGCACGCCACCCTGCTCCCCGACGTCGGTTACGGGGTCCTCGCCGAGCGGATCGTCGTGCCGGCGGCGCATCTCGTCCCCAAACCGGCCAGGCTGAGCTGGGCCGAGGCGGCCAGCCTCCCGACGGCCTGGCTCACCGCGTACCGGATGTTGTTCACCAGGGCGGCGGTCGCTCCCGGGCAGGTGGTGCTGGTGCAGGGCGCGGGCGGTGGGGTCGCCACCGCCGCGATCAGCCTCGCCGTGGCCGCCGGCGCCACCGTCATGGTCACCTCCCGGTCCCCGGCCAAACGGGAACGGGCGCTGGCCCTCGGCGCGGCCGTCGCCCTGGACAGCGGCGCGCGGACGCCGGAACTCGCCGACATCGTCGTCGAGACCGTCGGCCCCGCCACCTTCGCCCACTCGACCCGCGCGACCCGGGCCGGCGGCACCATCGTGGTGTGCGGCGGCACGAGCGGTTTCACCGCCGAACTGGACCTGCCGCGCCTGTTCGCCCGGGAGATCAGCGTGCACGGCGCGACCATGGGCACCCTCGACGAGTTCGTGGCCCTCGTCGGGTTCGTCGACACCCACCGCGTCCGGCCCGCCGTCGACAGCGTCGTCGACCTCGCCGACATCCGCGTCCAGGCCGGCCGGATGCTCGCCGGCGCCGGGTTCGGCAAGCTCTGCGTGAGCCTGACGTGACCTCCGTGGCGCTGACCCGGCGGGGGGCCGCCCTCTGGGCGCGGATCGACCGTCCCGGGGCCGGCAACGCCTGCGACAGCACGGTGCTGGCCGGGCTCGAACGGTGGTTGGCCGGTGCGGCCGACCCGGACGTCCGGGTGCTCGTGCTCACCGGGACCGGCCGGAGCTTCTGTGCCGGGGCCGACCTCGCCGAGGCCACCGGCCTGCTCGGGGACCTGCCCGCGCTGCTGGCCCACCTCGACCGGGGCCGCCGCCTGGTACGCGGCATCCGGGCGGCCCCGGTGCCCACCGTCGCCGCGGTCAACGGGGCGGCCTTCGGTGGCGGCCTCGAACTGCTGCTCGCCTGTGACCTCGCCGTCGCCGCCGACAGTGCCCGCCTCGGCGACCGGCACCTCGCCGTCGGTCAGGTCCCCGGTTGGGGGTCCAGCGTCCTGCTGCCCCTCGCCGTCGGCCCGGCGCTCGCCCGCCGCCTGCTGATCACCGGGGAGACCTGGTCGGCCGACGAGTCCGTACGCCGGGGACTGGTCAGCGCGGCGGTGCCCGACGATCACCTCGTCGGGCACGTCGACGCGCTGGCCGACGCGGTGGCCGCCCTCGACGCGACGGCGGTCCGGCGGATGCTGGGCCTCGCCCGCCCGGTGCCCGACGAGGCGGCCTGGGACCGGGAGTGGGCGACCCTGACCGCGCACGTCACCGCCCAGGCGGCCGTCCGCACCGGATCGACGCCCCCGGGGGAGCCCCCCGACTGATCCCCTCCGTGCACCGCGCCGGCCCGCCGGAGCAGATCCGACACCCGTACCGACCACCGAATTGGAGCACCCGGATGCGCGCCACGAGACGAACCACCGTCGACACCCCGGACGACCTGCTGGCGCTGGCCGGCGCGGAGTTGGGCGTCAGCGCGCCGCAGGTGGTGACCCAGCAGCAGGTCGACCAGTTCGCCGACGTGACCGGGGACCACCAGTGGATCCACGTCGACGTCGCGCGGGCCCGGTCCGGGCCGTTCGGCAGCACCGTCGTGCACGGGTTCCTGACCCTGGCCCTCGTGCCCCGGCTGCTCGCCGACATCCTGGAGGTGCGGACCTTCTCGATGGGGGTCAACTACGGCCTGGACCGGGTCCGGTTCGTCCGGCCGCTGCCGCCGGGAGTCGAGATCCAGGGCACCGCGACGCTGGTCTCGGCGACGCCGATCGCCCCGGCGGGCGAGGGGTCGGCCGCCGGGGTGCAGGCCAAGGCGTCGATCGTCGTGGAGTTCGCCGAGACGTCGCAGCCCTGCTGCGTGGCGGAGATCCTGTTCCGGTACCACGCCTGAGGCCGCCGGCCGGCGCCCACCCGGCCGCCGGCCGGCTGCTCACTCGTCAGGGCCGGCGGCCGACACTCACCCGGTGCGGCCGCCGTCCGGGGCTCGCCCGGTGGGGCCAGCGGCCGACGCTCACCCGGTGCGGCCGCCGGCCGGCGCTCACTCGGTCGCCGGTCGGGACGGCGCGACGAACCGGCCCCGGTAGAACGACAGCGCCGGCACGTCCGTCGGCTTCAGGTGCACCTGGTCGACGTCGAGCAGGATGATCACGTGGTCGCCGCTGGTGATCACCTCGTCGCGCCGGCCGGCGAGGATCGCCGGGGTGTCGGGCAGCAGCGGTACGCCGTCCGGGCCGGGCACCCAGGACACCCCGTCGAGCCGTTGCGCCCCGGACAGGCCGGAGGTGGCGAACCGTCGGGCCACGTCCTGCTGGTCCTGGCTGAGAATGTGGATCGCGATCCGGTCGGAGCCCATCAGGACCGGGAAGCTCGACGAGAAGGTGGTCACGCAGAACAGCACCTTCGCCGGCTCCAGCGAGACCGAGGTGAACGAGTTCACGGTCAGCGCGGCGACGGTGCCCTCGGCGGTCACCGCGGTCACCGCCGTCACGCCGGTGGGGAAGTGCCCGCACACCTGGCGGAACTCGGCGGAGTCGAACAGGGGCTCGGCCATCATCGGTTCACCGCCGGGTCGCAGGAGTCGTGGTCGGGGCGGAGCCCGTCTTCGAGCTGGATGAGACACAGGGTGTGGCCGCCGGGGTCCTTCACCAGGTGCAGCCGTCCGTGCGGGGTGTCGACCGGCCCGACGGTCGGCGATCCGCCGAGGGCGCTCACCCGGGCCAGCGCGTCGTCCAGGGAGGCGACGGCGAAGTAGGTGATCCACTTCGACGGGATGAGGTTCGGCCAGGCGTTGTCGAGTTCGAGGATGCCGGCGACCGGGACGTCCCCGAGCGTCAGGAGGGTGTAGGGCCGGGCCGTCGGTGAGTCGTCGCGCTGCTGGGTGGTGTAGCCGAACAGGGCGCGGTAGTAGGCCACCGACTCGGCGGGCTCGCCGGTGTCCAGCTCGTTCCAGCACAGCGCGCCGGCCGAGTTGACCGCCTGGACGCCGAGGCGCGACTCACCCTGGTAGAGGCCGAAGGCGGCGCCGAAGGGGTCGATGACCGCCGCGCCGGTGCCGGCCGCCGGCAGGTAGCGCGGCGGCGAGACCAGTTCGCCGCCGAGCGTCACCGCCTGCCGTGCGGACGCGGCGACGTCGTCGACGGCGAAGTAGGTGAGCCAGCCCCGGGGCCGGCCGCCGTGCAGGGTGGTGGCGTCGGAGATCCCGGCGACGTCCCGCCCGTCGATGCTGCACATCCGGTAGGTGGTGGCACCGAGCCGTTCGGCGCGGACGGTCCAGCCGAGCAGCGCGCCGTAGAACGCCTCGGCCTGCTCCGGGTCGGGGGTGCACAGCTCCACCCAGACCGCCTCGCCGGGTCGGAATCGTGGTCTCATCCGGCTGCTCCCTGGGTGGCCGGGCCCGCGACGATCGTGCGGGCCGAGATGTCGTACGCCTGGTCGGCGGTGCCGGTGGCCAGGCTCGACTCGATCACCTCGACCACCGCCCGCAGGGTGGGACCCGGCACGGCCAGCAGGGTGTCGACGAGGTCGTCCACCGCCCGGTCCAGGTCGTCGTCGGCGACCACCCGCACGACCAGGCCCCAGCCGAGGAGTTGGTCGGCGGTCGCGGTCGCCGCGCCGGTGAGCAGGTGGTAGGCCTGCGGCCGGGGCACCGACCGGGCGATCGTGTGCCCGACGCCGGCCGGCGCGAAGCCGTACCGGGCCTCCGGCAGGGACAGCCGGGCCCCGGCGGCGGCGACCGGCAGGTGTACGGCGCTGAGCAGGCCGACGCCGAACCCGATGATCCGACCCCGGACGGCGGCGACGACGGGTACCGGCAGCCGTCGGATGCGCTGTAGTGCCTCGTCGCTGGCGCGCAGGTCGGCGGCGACCGTCTCCCGGCTGGCGTCGGCCAGCGCGGCGAAGGAGGAGGTGTCCCAACCGGCGCAGAAGTGTTTTCCGGCCAGTTCGAGGCGGATGAGCGCACAGCGCGCGTCGGCGGCGGCGGTCTCCAGCGCGTCGACGAGGTCGTGCAGCGTCGCGGTGTCGAAGCAGTTGCCGCGCGCCGCGTTGTCGTAGCGGACCAGGGCGAGGCGGCCGTCGTGCCCGGAGGTGCGGGTGATGGTCACCGCGGTATCATACATACCAGTCGGTATGAATACAACGGCGCTGGCCGCGGGGGCTTTGTCACGCGAATGTCACGAGCGAGATACCCGGTTGACCCGTTGACTTGATACCGGCTGGTCGGTACTTTGTGGCGAACGTCACCGCCGCCTCACGCGGAGACATGACGGGTCCATCGCAGTGAAGGACACCCATGATGATCATGAAATCCCTGCGCTCCCTGCGCTCCCGGCGCTTCCTGGCATTGGCCGCCGCGCTGACCGTCGCGAGCGCCGGCCTCACCGGGTGCGGCGGCTCCGACTCCGACAACTCCGGCTCGTCCGGCACCGCCCCGATCCGGGCGCTGCTCGCCGCCCAACCGGCGACCCTCGACCCGATCGTCGGCGCGCGTTCCGCCCAGATCGTCTGGGCGACGATGCTCGAACCCCTGATCAACACCGGCAACGACCTCGCGCCGACCGACACCGGCCTGGTCACCAGCTGGACCCGCACCGACGCGACGACCTGGACGTTCAAGGTCCGTCCCGACATCAGCTTCAGCAACGGCGAGAAGGCCGACGCGGCGGCGGTGGCCAACACCATCACCCTCACCCGGGACAGCGCGGCCTCGCAGCTCAAGTCGTACTTCGGCAACGTCACCGCCATCGAGGCGCCCGACGCCACCACCGTCGTGGTCAAGACCAAGACCCCGCAGTACGACATCCCCGACCTGCTCGCCACCGTCTACCTGGTGCCGCCGAAGTACTACCAGGAAAAGGGCTCGGAAGGCTTCGCCGCCGCACCGGTCGGCACCGGCCCGTACGTCTGGTCGGGCGCGAACGCCGGTCGGGACATCTCGGTCAAGAAGAACCCCGACTACTGGGGCACCAAGGCGACCAACGAGGGCATCACCTTCACCTGGGCCAACGAGGCCGCCCAGCGGCTCGCGCTGATCCAGAGCAAGAGCGTGGACGTCTCCTTCGACCTGCCGCCGGCACAGGCGAGCACGGCCAAGTCCGCCGGCGTCAACGTGGTGAGCACCGAGACGGCCATCAAGATCGTCGCCTTCCTCGACTCCACGAAGGCGCCGTTCAACGACCCGAAGCTGCGCGAGGCGGCGGCCCTGGCCATCGACCGCGACGCCATCGTCAAGGGCATCTTCGACGGGCAGGCGGTGGCCGACGCCGGCCTGCTCAACGTCAAGCCCGGTCAGCAGCCGACGCAGAGCGTGACCGCCGACGCCGCCAAGGCCAAGGAGTTGGTCGGCGGGGCGAACCCGACCGTGCAGATCACCTACCCGGCGGCCCAGTACACCAACATCGAAGAGGTCTCCCAGGCCGTCGGTGGCAGCCTGGAGAAGGCCGGCTTCAAGGTCAGCTACGTGCCGCTGGACTACGGGACGCTGGTCAAGCGGATCATCGGCCGCCAGGTGCCCGGCATCTCGATCTTCGCCGGGGTGCCGAACGTCGCCGTGCCGGACTACTTCGTCAGCGGCTTCATGAAGACGAAGTCGATCACCGGCAACTGCCCCGACCCGCAGATCGACACCCTGGCCCAGCAGGCCCTGGAGCAGAACGACGCCCAGCAGGCCAATCCGATCTACGAGCAGCTCAACACGATCGGCGTGGTCCAGAAGCACTGCTACGTGCCGCTGTACCGGCAGGTGTTCAACTACGCGACCGGCCCCGGCGTCTCCGGCGTGGTGTTCGGCCCGCTGAACACCGTGGACTTCACGAAGACGACCCGCTGACGATGTCCGAGGTAGTGGAGACGGGGGTGCCGGGCGACCTCGCCCGGCACCCCCGCACCCCGGCGTCGGACACCCCCGTGCTGGAGGTCGACGACCTCGTCGTCGAGCACCGCGACGGTGGCACCGGCGCGGTCTTCCGCGCGGTCGACCAGGTGTCGCTGCGCATCGCGGCCGGCGAGAGCGTCGCCGTCGTCGGCGAGTCCGGCTCCGGCAAGACCACGCTCGCGATGGCGGCGACCGGGCTGGGCCCACGCGGCCAGGGCGACGTCCGGCTGCTCGGCCACTCGCTCGCGGCGATCAGCCGCACCCGGCTGCGGCGGCTGCGCCCCGAGGTGCAGGTGGTCTTCCAGGACCCGCACGGCTCGCTCGACCCCCGCCAGTCGGTCCGATCCGGGCTGCGGGAACTCCGCGCCCTGCAACCCGAGCGGACCTCCTGGATCGGCGACGCCGACCTGCTCGGCCGGGTCCGGCTCGCCGCGGACCTGCTCGACCGCTATCCCCACCAGCTCTCCGGGGGTCAGGCGCAGCGGGTCTGCATCGCCCGCGCGCTGCTCATGCGCCCGCGCCTCATCGTCGCCGACGAGCCGACCTCCGGCCTCGACGTCTCCGTCCAGGCCGACGTGCTGGTGCTGCTGCGGCAGATCCGGACCACCACCGGCGCGGCGTTGCTGATGATCAGCCACGACCTGGCCGTGGTCCGCTCGCTCTGCGACGTCGTGCACGTGATGTACCGGGGCCGGGTCGTCGAGGCGGGACCCTGCGACCGGGTCTTCGGCGCCCCCGAGAACGACTACACCCGCGAACTGCTCGCCGCGATGCCCGGCGCGCGCTGGAGGTCCCGCCGATGAAGGCCAGCACCGTACGCCGCGTCGGCGGCCGGCTCGCGTCGCTGTTCGCCTCGCTGCTCATCGCGCTCAGCCTGGCGTTCCTGCTCGGCCGCCTCTCCGGCGACCCGACCGCCACCATCCTCGGCCCGCTGGCCCCGCCCGAGCAACGCGAGGCGCTGCGCCACCAGCTCGGCCTGGACCTGCCCGTCCTCGTGCAGTACCTCGACTACCTCAAGGGCGTCTTCACCGGCGACCTCGGCCAGTCGTTGCAGTTCTACCAGTCGAACACCTCGATGATCGCCGACCGGCTGCCGTTCACCCTGCAACTGGTCGGTGCCGGCATGGCCCTCGCCCTGCTGGTCGGCATCCCGCTCGGGGTGCTCGCGGCGACCCGGGAGGGCACCTGGTGGGACCGGGGAGCCTCCACGCTCGCCCTGCTCGGCCAGTCGGTGCCGGTCTTCTGGTTCGGCATGATGCTGGTGGTGCTGTTCGCGGTCAAGCTCGGCTGGCTGCCCGCCGGACAGTCCGGCAGCCCGAAACACCTGATCCTGCCCGCGCTCACCATGTCGGTCTACCCGATGGCGCACATCGCCCGGCTCACCCGGGCGTCGATGAGCGACGCGCTGGCCGAGCCGTACATCGACTCCGCCCGCGCCCGGGGCATCAGCACCCGCCGGGTGATCTGGCGGCACGCCTTCACCAACGCCATGATGCCGATCCTGACGATCGTGGTGCTCCAGACCGGCATCCTGCTCTCCGGCGCGGTCGCCGTCGAGTACGTCTACTCCTGGCCCGGGCTCGGGCAGCTCGCGTTGCAGGCCATCCAGTTCCGTGACTTCCCGCTGGTGCAGGCGATCGTGGTGTTCGGCGCGCTGGTCTTCGTCGTGCTGAACCTGCTCGTCGACGTCCTGCACTCGATCGTCGACCCGAGGGTGAGGTGACCATGAGCCAACTCGAACTCGACCCCGTCACCGCCGCGGCGCCGCCACCCCGGCGGGCCGGCCGTCGGGCCCGTACCTCGGTCTTCTGGCTGGCCCTGCCGCTGGCGGTGACCGCCGTGGCGGTGTTCGTGCTGCCGCTGACCGGGCTGCTGCCGGAGCGCGGCCAGGACCTGGCCGCGACCCGCCAGCCGCCCGCCTTCCTCGCCGGCGGCAGCTGGGCGCACCCCCTCGGCACCGACAAGCTCGGCCAGGACCTGCTCACCCAGTTCGTCTCGGCCGGCCGGTTGACCATCGTGATCGGCCTGGTCGGCGCGCTGGTCGCGATCGGCCCCGGCACGCTGCTCGGCCTGCTGGCCGGCTACTTCCGGGGCTGGGTCGACCGGGTCATCTCGATCCTCATCGACGCCCAGCTGGCCCTGCCGTTCATCCTGGTCGCCCTCGCCATCATCGCCAACCGGGGCAGCTCGCTGCCGGTGCTGTTCCTGGTGCTGGCGCTCACCGGCTGGGCGGTGTGCGCCCGGGTCACCCGCGCCGCCACCATGGCGATCCGGGAACGCCAGTTCGTCATCGGCCTGCGCGCGGCCGGCGCGTCCGAGCCCCGGATCGTCTTCCGGCACATCCTGCCCAACCTCGCCGGCACCATCGTCGCCCTCGGCACCCTCCAGGTCGGCACGGCGATCCTGGTCGAGAGCGCGCTGAGCTTCCTCGGCCTGGGCGTGGTGCCGCCGATGAACAGCTGGGGCTCGATGCTGGCCTCGGGCCAGGACGAGCTGAGCCAGGCATGGTGGATCGCCTTCTTCCCCGGGCTCGCCATCACGGTGCTGGTGCTGCTGGTCAACCTGCTCGGCGACGCGCTGCTCACCCACCACGACCCGCGGAAGAGGCGGCGATGAGCGCACTGCTGAAGCTCTCCGGACTGTCCATCACCGCCCGGCTCGCCGTCGGCGACCTGCGGCTGCTCGACGACGTCGACCTGGAGATCCGGCGCGGCCAGATCGTCGGCGTGGTCGGCGAGTCCGGCAGCGGCAAGACCACCCTGGCCCGCGCCGTCGTCGGGTTGCTCGACCGCAACGTCCGGGTCGACCAGGGCACCATCGCGGTCGCCGGTGAGCAGGTGGTGGCCCCCGGCGTCGACCGGACCGACCGGGTCCGGGGCAGCGCCGTCGGCATGGTCTTCCAGGACGCGTCGCGGTCGCTGAACCCGCTGCTGAAGGTCCGCACCCAGCTCGCCGAGGTGCTGCGCCGCCACGTCCGGGGCATCACCCGGGCCGAGGTCGAGCGGCGGTCGGTGGAGGTGCTGGCGCAGATGCGGATCACCGATCCGGCCCGGGTGCTGGCCAGCTATCCCCACCAGCTCTCCGGTGGCCTGCGGCAACGGGTCGCCATCGGGCTCGCCGTCGTCACCCGCCCCGCGCTGGTGATCGCCGACGAGTGCACCACCGCCCTGGACGTCACCACCCAGACCAAGGTCGTCGACCTGTTCCGCACCCTGGTCGACGAACTCGGCATCGGCCTGCTCTTCGTCACCCACGACCTGATGCTCGCCAGCGACCTGTGCGACCGGATCGCGGTGATGAGCGGCGGGCGGGTCGTCGAACAGGGCGACGCCCCGACCGTGCTGGACCAACCGCAGCAGGAGTACACCCGACGCCTGCTCGCCGCCATTCCCTCGTGGAGCTGAAGGAGAACCCGCGCCCCATGCCCGACCAGCCCGGCATCGACGCCTACGCGGCCTACCTCCCGGCGTACGCGCTCGACGACAACAGGCTCGACCCGACCGTGCCGCCGCGTGCCGGTGGCCCCACCCGCAGCGTCGCCGGCTACGACGAGGACACCGTCACGATGGCCGTCGAGGCGCTGCGGCACATCGCCGCCGACACCCCGGCCGGGCGGCACCTGCTGCTGGCCACCACCAGCGCCCCGTACGAGGCGAAGACCTCCGCCGGGGTGGCGCACGAGGCGCTGGGGCTCGACCCCGGCGTCACCGCGCTCGACCTGCGCGGCCACCGGGCCGGCGCGTCCGCCCTCGACCTGGTCCTGCGGGGCGTGGCCACGGCGGCCCTGGCCGACGTGCGGACCACCCGCCCCGGCGCGCCCGACGAACTCGCCCAGGGCGACGCCGCCGCGGCGTTCGTCGGCGGCCGGCGGGCCGCCGTGCTCCTCGCCCGCGCCGGCCACACCACCGAGGTGCTGGACCGCTGGCGGTTGCCCGGGGAGCGGCACGACCGGGTCTGGGACGAACGGTTCACCGCCGAGATCCTCGTCGCCGCCGGCCTCGACACCGCCCGCCGGGCGCTGGCCGAGGCGTCCCTCGACACCGTCGACCAGGTCGTCGTGTCGTCGTCGAACGCGCGGGCCGCGACGGCGCTGCGCCGGGCACTCGGCGGCACGGGGCAGGACGCGACCATCGAACGGGCCACCGGCTTCACCGGCGTCGCCCACCCCGGCCTGCTGCTCGCCGCGGCGCTCGACGAGGCGGAACCCGGCCAGACCATCCTGCTGCTGTCGGCCACCGAGGGCGCCGACGCGTTCGTCCTGCGGGTCGGCGACGGGGTACGCGCGGCCCGGGGCGGCCCCTGCGTCCGCGCGCAACTCGCCGCCCGCCAGCGCCTCGGCTACGGCCGCTACCTGCGCTGGCGGGGGCTGCTCGACGTGCAGGGCCCGGCCCGGCCGGCGGCACCGGCCCCGGCGGCCCCGCCCATGCACCGCCGGGCCGGCTGGAAGTACCGGTTGGAGGGCAGCCGGTGCGACGCCTGCGGTCGGGTCACCACCCCACCCGGGCGGGTCTGCGCGTCCTGCGGCATCGCCGGGTCGGACGCCGCGACCGGGAAGGTCTCGCTGCGCGAACGCACCGCCCGGGTGGTCTCGGTGACCCGGGACCACCTGACGACCATGCCGGAACCGGAGGTGGCGATCGTCGTCGCCGACGTGGACGGCGGCGGCCGGCTCAGCGCGTACGCCACCGACGTGGCACCGGGCGACGTGGTGGTGGGCATGCCGATGACTCCCACCTTCCGCCGGCTCTGGACCACCGACTCGATCCACAACTACTTCTGGAAGCTCCGCCCGGCACCCGCCGACGCCGCGCCAGGGAAGGACACCGCCGATGGCCAGTAGGCGCACCACCCACGACGTCGCGATCGTCGCGATGGGCTGCACCCCGTTCCGGGACCACTGGAACTCCTCCGCCGACGACCTGCTCGTCGATGCCGTGCAGGAGTGCGTCGGGTCGCTGCCCGACGTCACCCTCGACGACGTCGACGCGTTCTGGGTCGGCACCCAGGGTTCCGGCCTGTCCGGGCAGACCCTGGCCCGCCCGCTGCGGCTGACCGGCAAGCCGGTGACCCGGGTGGAGAACTACTGCGCCACCGGCTCGGAGGCGTTGCGCAACGCGGCCTTCGCGGTCGCCTCCGGCGCGTACGACATGGTGATGGCGACCGGGGTGGAGAAACTGAAGGACTCCTCGTACTCCGGGCTGTCGGCGGTCTTCCCACCCGCCGACGGCACCGACGTGGACTGGACCGCGCCGGCCGGCTTCTCCCTGCTCGCCCCCGCCTACCAGGCGGCGTACGGGATCGATGAGCAGGAGATGCGTGCCGCGATGACCCGGGTAGCGGTGAAGAACCACGCCAACGGCGCCCGCAACGAACGCGCCCAGTTCCGCAAGGCCGTCTCCGCCGAGACGGTGGAGCGGTCCCCCCGGATCGCCGGTCAGCTCGGCGTCATGGACTGCTCGGGCGTCTCCGACGGCGCGGCGGCGGCGATCCTGGTCCGGGCCGAGGACGCCCACCGGTACACCGACAAGCCGATCTACCTGCGCGGGATGAGCTTCGTCGCCGGCTCCGGGTCCGGGCTGGCGGCCGACGGCTACGACTTCACCACCTTCCCCGAGGTGGTCACCGCCGCCCGCGAGGCGTACGCGCAGGCCGGGGTGACCGACCCGGCGACCCAGATCTCGCTGGCCGAGGTGCACGACTGTTTCACCCCGACGGAGGTGGTGCTGATGGAGGATCTCGGGTTCTCCGCCCGCGGCAAGGCCTGGCGGGACATCCTCGACGGCCGCTACGACGCCGACGGGGCGCTGCCGGTCAACACCGACGGCGGGCTCAAGTCGTTCGGCCACCCGATCGGTGCGACCGGGCTGCGGATGATGTTCGAGTGCTTCACCCAGTTGCGGGGGGAGGCCGGCGCACGGCAGGTGCCCGACGCCCGGTTGGCGGTGGCCCAGAACCTCGGTGGGCAACCGGGCTCCTGCGTCGCGTTCGTGGCGGTCCTGGGGAACGAGCGATGAGCGCCCGGGTCACCCTCGACGGCCGGGTCGTCGTCGTCACCGGGGCGGGCAACGGCATCGGTCGGGCGCACGCGCTGACCCTCGCCAAGCGGGGCGCGTCGGTGGTCGTCAACGACCTCGGCGGGACGGTCGACGGCTCGGGTTCCTCCGGCGCGGCCGATCAGGTGGTGGCGGAGATCCGCGCGGCCGGCGGCACCGCCGTCGCGTCGACCGACTCGGTGGCCACCGCCGCCGGGGGCGCGGACCTGGTCGGCCGGGCGATCGACACGTACGGCCGGGTCGACGCCGTCATCCACAACGCCGGCATCCTGCGGGACCGGACGCTGGCCAAGATGACCGACGCGGATGTCAGCGCGGTGCTCGACGTGCACCTGGCCGGGGCGTTCCACGTGCTGCGGCCCGCCTGGTCGCACCTGGTCGCCCAGGGCTACGGCCGGATCGTGCTGACCAGTTCGTCGTCCGGCCTGTTCGGCAACTTCGGCCAGGCCAACTACGGTGCCGCCAAGACCGGCCTGGTCGGGTTGATGAACGTGCTCGCGCTGGAGGGCGCCCGCCGGGGCATCCTGGTCAACGCGATCGCGCCCACGGCGGCGACCCGGATGACCGAGAACCTCCTCGGCGACCTGACCGACCGGTTCGACCCGCAGCACGTGGCCGCCGTGGCGACCTTCCTCGCCTCGGAGCAGTGCCAGCTCAACCGGCACATCCTCACCGTCGGCGGCGGCCGGGTCGGGCGGATCTTCCTGGGCGTCACCCCCGGTTGGTACGGCGGGGCCGCCCCGGCCTCGCCCGACGACATCCTCGACGCGGTGGACGAGATCTGCCGACTCGACGACTTCATCGTGCCCGACAGCGGCGCCGACGAGGTCACCCTGATCCAACGGGTCCTCGGCGGGTCGTCCGGACCGTCCGCCTGAACCGCGCGAAACCCATCGGAAGGCAGGCATCATGCCGGTCAGCGAAGTGCACCACGTGGCCATGACCGTCTCGGACGTCGACCGCGCCGCGGACTTCTACGAGCGGGCCCTGGGTTACCGCCGGACGCTGCGGACCGACGTCGGCGGGCCGGGGATCGAGGTGTCGCTGGGGCTGCCCGCCGGCACCACCGGCCGGGTCCAGTACCTCCAGGGCCCCAGCCGGGTCGGCCAGCTCGAACTCATCGAGTGGAACGGCGTCAAGACCCGCACCGCCACCGCCGGCCACCTGGAGCTGGGCACCTTCCTGCTCAGCTTCGAGGTGCCCCTGGACGAGCTGGACGACCTGCACCAACGGCTGACCGAGCTGGGCGCGGAGTGTCTGTCCGCGCCCAACCGGGTGCTGCTGGACAACTACGGGTACATCACCGCCTTCGCCGCCCGGGATCTCGACGGCAACCTGCTGGAGTTCGTGTCGTTGCCGTCCCGGGAGGAGATCCTGGCCCGGCGGCGGGGGAGCGTCGACTGATGGCCGGCAGCAACTTCACCGAGACGCTGCGCCGGCAGGCGTTGCGCCGCGCCGACGCCGAGGCCCTGGTCGACGGGGCCGCCCGCTGGACGTACGCGGAACTGGACGCCGACGTGGACCGGCACGCCGCCGCCCTGCGCGACGCCGGCCTCGGCGACGGCGACCTGGTCGGGGTGCTGGGGCGCAACACCGCCACCTACGTCATCGAGTTGTTGGCGCTGAGCCGGCTCGGGGCGATCTCGGTGCCGTTGAACTGGCGGTTGCACGTCAACGAGCAGGCGTACGTCCTCGACCAGGCCGGCGTCACCGGCCTGCTCTACGACGACGACTTCGCCGCCGACGCCGCCCGGCTGGCGACCAGCACCGGGGTGCGGACGCTGGTCGCCAACGGGGAGTCCGTCGTCGGCGACGCGCGGCGGCTGGCCGACCTGCTGGCCGGTCAGCCACCCGGGGTCCGGGTGGCCGACGCCGACAAGGGCCCCGCCGACGTGCACCGGCTGCTCTACACCTCGGGCACCACCGCCCGCCCCAAGGGGGTGGTGCACACCTGCGGGAACCTCACCGCGAACCACTTCGCGCAGGTCCTCGAACTGGAGTTGACCGCCGCCGACCGGATCCTCGTCTCCGCCCCGCTGTTCCACGTCAGCGGGCTGGAGGCGCCGGGCCTGGCCACGTTCGTGGCCGGCGCGACGATGGTGCTCACCCCGACGTTCAAGCCGACCGACATCGCCCGGATCGCCGCCGAGGAACGGATCACCGGCCTGGTGCTGGCCGCGCAGATCCTGTTCGGGCTGCTCGACCTGGACGACCCGCCGGACCTCGCTGCGCTGCGCTACCTGCTCTTCGCCGGGGTCGCGCCGAGCGTGCGCCAGGAGGTGAAGCGCCGGCTGCCGCACGTCCGCCTGATCGACACCTTCGGCATGACCGAGCTGTGCAACGGGGTCTGCTATCTCGACGCCGCCCACGAGCAGAGCAAGCTGGGCGCGCTCGGGGCGCCGTTCCCCGGGGTGCAGCTGCGGATCGTCGACGAGCACTTCCAGCCGGTCGGCGCGGACGTCGAGGGGGAGATCATCGTCCGGGGGGAGAAGGTCTCGCCCGGTTACTGGAACGACGACGAGGCCAACCGGCGCAGCCGGCGCGACGGCTGGTTCCGCACCGGCGACGTGGGGCGGATCGACGCCGACGGTTACCTGTGGTTCGTCGACCGTCGGGCCGACCTGATCAAATCCGGTGGGGAGAACGTCGCCAGCGCCGAGATCGAGCGGGTCCTCGCCCAGCATCCCGACGTCGCCGAGGTCGCCGTGATCGGGGTGCCCGACCCGCAGTGGGACGAGGTGCCCAAGGCGTTCGTCATCCTGCGCCCCGGCGCGACCGGCACCGCCGAGGAGTTGCGCGCGCACTGCCGGGCCGAGCTGGCCCGCTACAAGGTCCCCCGGTACGTGCAGCTCGTGACGTCGTTGCCGCGCAACGACTCCGGCAAGGTGCTCAAGAAGGCCCTGCGCGAGGCGGCGGTGTCCGGGTGAGCACCGCGAACCTCGCCGCGATGCTGGCCGGTAACGCCCGCCGGTTCGCCGACGCCGACGCGCTCGTCTTCGACGACCGCCGGTGGACCCACCGGCAGCTCGACGACGACGTCAACGCCCTGGCCGCCGGCCTGGCCACCGAGGGGGTACGCCACGACAGCCGGGTGGCGATCGTGGCGGACAACGTCCCCGAGTTCCTCATCCTCTCCCTGGCGCTGGCGAAGCTCGGCGCGGTCTTCGTCCCGCTGAACTACCGGCTCACGGCGGGGGAGTTGGCCCGCCTGCTGGCGCACGCGCGGGTCGGGGCGGTCGCCACCGTGCCGGAGTTCGCCGCGCTCACCACCGCCGCGCTCGCCGACCTGCCGGACGTCCGTCGCTTCGCGCTGGAACCGATCGACGACGGCTGGACCGACGTGCGGGCGCTCGTCGCGGCGCACCGGGGCGCGCGGGTCGCCGACGCCGACCTCGACGACACGGCCCTGCAACGGATCGTCTACACCTCCGGCACCACCAGCCTGCCCAAGGGGGTGCTGCTCACCCACGGCAACGTGAACATGAACATGCACGCCCAGATCGTCGAGCTGGGGCTGCGACCGACCGACCGGATCCTCAACGTCGCACCGCTCTACCACGTCGGCGGCACCGACCTGCCCGGCTACGGCATCTGGCACGTCGGCGGCTGCATGGTGCTGCACCGACGGTTCGTGCCGGCGGCCGTGCTGCGGGCCATCGGGACCGAGCGGATCACCGGCATGGTGATGGCGGCGACGATGCTGGACATGGTCCGCCGCGAGGCGACGACCGTCGGTGCCGACCTGTCGTCGGTACGCTGGCTGATCTTCTCGCAGGTCACCTCGGCGCTGTTCGGGGTGGCCCGGGAGTTGTTCCCGTACGCCCGGCTGATCGAGGGGTACGGCCTCACCGAGACCTGTAGCGGGCTGACCTATCTCGACGCCGCGCACCAGGAGTCCAAGCAGGGCTCGGTGGGGCTGCCGGTGCCGTGGGTCCAGGTCCGGGTGGTCGACCCCGACGGCAACGACGTGCCGGTCGGTGCCAACGGTGAGGTGGTCGCGCGGGGGCCGAAGGTGAGCCCCGGTTACCTCGACGACCCGGTGGCGACGGCCGCCGCGTTCCGGGACGGCTGGTTCCACACCGGTGACATCGGCTGCTTCGACGCCGACGGCTACCTGTACATCCGGGACCGGCTCAAGGACATGATCCGCAGTGGTGGCGAGAACATGTCCAGCGCCGAGATCGAAAACGTGCTGGCGGACCATCCGCTGGTGCTGGCCGCGTCGGTGGTGGCCGCGCCGCACCCGGTGTGGCAGGAGGTGCCGGCCGCGTTCGTGGTCGGCCGGCCGGGGTTGACGCCCGAGGCCCTGATCGCGCACGCCCGGCAGCGGCTCGGCCGGTTCAAGGTGCCCAGGGAGATCTACCTGGTGCCGGAGTTCCCCACCAACCCGTCGGGCAAGGTGCTCAAGCGGTCCCTGCGGGAGCTGCGGACGACGCTGTGCCCGGACTGGACGTACGACGAGGCCCGGCGCGGCTGAGTCCCGGGCCGTCACCGGCCGTCCCCCCGCCCCACCGCGTCGTTGTCGTTCCGGCCTGCCCGCCGGGAACCGGGCCGCACCGGCCGCCGGGCCGGTGTCCGGCGGGCAGGCCGGTGCGTTCAGGGCCGGCGCGTCCGCCGCCGGTGCGTTCAGTCCCGGCGGGTGGCGGTGGCGTGGCGCAGCAGGGCGAGGGTGTGCACCAGGGCGAACCGCCGGGTGCCCCGGCCCAGCGCGTCCCACGGCTTCTTCCAGGTCATCCGTCGGGCGAGGTCCCACGCGGTGCTCCCGTCGTGGGCCAGGCCCCGGACCGTCTCGACCTCGTCGCGGTGGAAGGCCGTGAGGGCCTCGGCGCGGGCGGCGACGTCCCGGTAGGGGAACTGGTGGGCGGGGCAGGCGATGGCGGCCCCGAGGTCGCGGATGCGGGCCAGCGTGCGGAACAGGTCGGCGGCCGGATCGTCGTCGGGGCGGCTGACGATGGCCAACTGGGTGGGTCCCTCGGCCATCATCGTGTCGCCGGTGAAGACCAGTCCCCGGGTGTCGACGTAGACGGTGTGCCCGTAGGTGTGCCCGGGGGCGGGCAGGGCGCGCAGGGTCACGTCACCGAAGCGGAGTTCGGTCTCCCCGGTCAGGGGCACGTCGAGCCGCAGGCTCTCCGGGTGCGCGGCGACGGCGACCGCGTCGGCGTACATGGCGGCGACGACGTCGGGCGGGGCGCCGGTCAGGTCGAGTGCGGTGCGTACCTGCTGGAGGAAGGTGCCGCGCCGTCGGTGCATGGTGGCGAAGTCGTCGGCCCCACCCATGATCACCCGCGCGCCGGAGGCGGCCCGCACCCGGTCGGCGAACCCGACGTGGTCCGGGTGGTTGTGGGTGAGCAGGACCGCCGTGATGGCGTCGACCCGCTGGCCGACGGCCGCCACCGACTGCTGGAACGACGCCCAGCAACTCGGGTGGTCGTAGCCGGCGTCGACGAGGACCGGTCCGTCGCCGGTGGCGATCAGGAAGACGGTGATGGACCGCAGGGCGCTGCCGTGCAGGGGGACGGGGATGGCCCAGACACCGTCGACGACCTGGGCGGGGACCGGCACCTGGCGGGCCCGCCAGGTGGCGGCGTGGGCGTCGCTCACGGGTCTGGACATCGTCGGGAGGCTCCCTTACTGTGGGACACCAACATACCGGATGGTCGGAATCTAGCTCAAGGAGTCCGATGAGCGAGGAGCGGACCGGGTTCCGGCTCTGGGCAGCCGCAGAACCGGACCTGTGCGCGATCGTGACCGCCGATGATCGGCGGATCTCGTACGGTGACCTGTTCGCCGAGGTGAACCGGATCTCGCACGGGCTGCGTACCCGTGCGGGCCTGCGGCCCGGCGACACCGTCGCCGCGGTGATGACGAACAGCCCCGGCCTGGTCGCGCTCTATCTCGCGGCGATGCAGTCGGGGCTCTACCTGGTGACCCTCAACTACCACCTCACCGCGCCCGAGGTCGGCTACATCCTCGCCGACAGCGCCGCCCGGGTGGTGGTGGGCTCCGAGCGGGTCGAGGACGTCGTGGTCGCCGCCGCCGAGGCCGCCCCCGGCATCCAGGTCTTCGTCGACGGCCCGCCCCGCACCGACCGGGCCCGCCCGCTGTCGGCGCTCACCGCCGACATGCCCGCGACGAGCCCGGCGGACACCCCGGCCGGCTCACTGATGATGTACACCTCGGGCACCACCGGCCGGCCCAAGGGGGTCAAGCGCCCGCTCAGCGGCGTCGACGCGGACACCGGCGCGCTGACCTACGTCTGGCTGTTCCGGGAGTTCGGCATGGAGCGCGACGCGTTCGCGTCCTGGCTGGTGTCGGCGCCGATGTACCATTCGGCCAACATCACCCCGGCGATGGGCGCGCTGCACGCCGGCGGCACGATGGTCCTGATGGACGGCTGGACGCCGGAGGGTTTCCTGCGCCGGGTCCAGGCCCGCCGGGTCACCGGGACCAGCATGGTGCCGACCCACTTCTACCGCCTGCTGCAACTGCCCGAGCCGGTCCGTGCCGGCGCTGACATCTCCTCGCTGCGCTACGTGCTGCACGGCGCCGCGCCCTGCCCCCGCGAGGTCAAGCAGCGCATCCTCGACTGGTTCGGCCCGGTGGTCTACGAGTACTACGGCTCGACCGAGGTCGGCACCACCGTCGCGCGGCCCCACGAGTGGCTGGCCCACCCGGGCACGGTCGGCCGGCCGGCCTCCATCTCCACCCTGCGCATCCTCGACGAGCTGGGCAACGAGGTGCCCGTCGGGCAGACCGGCATCGTCTACATGCGCCAGGGCGACGACCGGATCGAGTACCACAACGACCCCGGCAAGACCGACGGCGCGCGCCGCGACGGCCTGATGACCGTCTGGGACGTCGGCCACGTCGACGCCGACGGGTTCCTCTACATCACCGGTCGCGCGGCCGAGCTGATCCTGGTCGGCGGGGTGAACGTCTATCCGGCCGAGATCGAGGCGGCGTTGATCAGCCACGACTGGGTCGCCGACGTCGGCGTGGTCGGCACCCCCGATCCGGAGTTCGGCGAGGTGCCCCAGGCACACGTCGTGCTGGCCGACGCCGCGCCCGACCCGGACGCGGCGCTGGCGGAACTGCGCCGCTACCTCACCGACCGGTTGGCCAAGCCGAAGCGCCCGGAGTCCTACGTGCTGCGCGACGCCCTGCCCCGGGACCCGAACGGCAAGCTCTACAAGGCCCGGCTCACGCGCGCCGAAGAGGCCAGCGCATGACCGGCGACATCGACGAACCGGTGGGAGGTGGGCATGGACTTCGCTGACAGCGACACCGACCTGGCGTTCCGGCACGAGGTCGGCAGGTGGCTCGACGGGGCGCTGGCGGACGTGCCCGACCAGGAGGAGCTGTCCCAGGACGCGCGTGAGCACTGGTCGCGGGTGTGGCAGGACCGGCTCTGCGCCGGCAACTGGGCCGGCCTGTCCTGGCCGGTCGCGCACGGGGGCCGGGGGATGGACGCGCTGGCCCAGGCCGTCTTCAACGAGGAGGCCGCGGTACGCGGTGCGCCGTACCCGCTCAACGGGGTCGGCATGATGCTGGCCGGGCCGACGATCATCGCGCACGGCACCGACGCCCAGCAGGCCCGGCACCTGCCCGGCATCCTGCGCGGCGACGAGTACTGGTGTCAGGGCTTCAGCGAGCCCGGCTCGGGATCGGACCTGGCCAGCCTGACCACGGCGGCGACCCGGGTCGACGGTGGCTGGCGGATCAACGGGGCCAAGATCTGGACGTCCAACGCGCACAACGCGTCGCACTGCCTGCTGCTGGCCCGCACCGACGCCGCCGCGCCGAAGCACCAGGGCATCACCTACTTCCTCGCGCCGATGGACGGGTTCACCGTCCGGTCGCTGGAGATGATCAACGGGGACACCGAGTTCAACGAGATGTTCCTCGACGACGTGTTCGTCGCCGACGCCGACGTGCTCGGCGGGGTCGGCAACGGCTGGACCGTCGCGCTCACCACGCTCGCGTTCGAACGCGGCAGCATGGCGCTCAACCTCTGGGTGTGGGCCCGCCAGGCGGTCGACCGGCTGATCGACGTCGCGGTCGCGCGGGGCGTGGCCGACGACAGCGCGTTCGTCGACGCGGTGGGCGCGTTGCAGTGCGACGCCGAGGCGGTCCGGATCGGGTCGATGCGGATGCTCGGCGAGAGCCGGGCCGGCGGCGTACCCGGGCCGGAGACCTCGGCGCTCAAGAGCCTGTGGGCCCGGGTGGTGCAGCACGCCAACCGGCTCGCCGTGCAGCTCGACGAGGCCGGCGGGGTGCTGGTCGACGGCGACGGCGCCGCCGCCCGGATGCGTCGTTACCTGCGCGCCCGCGCCCACACGATCGAGGGCGGCACGGAGGAAGTCCAGAAGTCGATTCTCGCGGAGCGGGTGCTGCGCCTGCCCCGCTCACGCTGAGCGGAGTGGTCTGGTGCGCGCAACATTCACCCAGGAACAGCGGGACATCGGTGCGACCGTGGGCTCGCTCGCGGACGCCGACCGCGGCACCGCCCGCGAGCTGCTGACCGGCCCGTGGCGGGCCCCGGCGGCTGACGGGCCACTGCTGCGGGGCTTCGGGCTGCTCGGGGTGCCCGAGCCGGCCGGTGGCATCGGGTCGAGCCTGATCGACCTGCTGGTCGCCGTCGAGGCGCTCGGCGAGCGGCTGGTGCCGAGCCGGTTCCCGGCGCACGCGGCAGCGGTCCAACTGCTCTGCGGCGACGAGCGGCGCACCGGTCCGCTCCCCGACGAGGTGCTCGACGGCCGCCGGGTGCTCACCCCGGCGGTCGACGTGCCGGGCAGTTCCGGGTGGGCCGACCGGGTGTCGCCGGACCCGCTGGTGCGGACCCTGGTGCCGTACGCGGCGCAGGCGGACGGCGTCGTCGCCCTCGGCCCGGACGGGGTCTGGTTCGCCGACCCGGTCCGGACCACCGCGCGGCAGTCGCTGGATCCGTCGGTGCCGCTGGCGGACCTGACGTTGGCCGCGCCCGAGCGGACGCAGCCCGCCGGGGCCGGCCCGCTGCGGGCCGCGCTGGTGGTGGCGGCCGAGCTGTGCGGGGTGGCGCAGGGGGCGGTCGACCTGGCCGCCGAGCAGGCCCGGACGCGTCGGCAGTTCGGTCGGGTGATCGGCGCGTTCCAGGGGGTCGCGTTCCCGCTCGCCGAGGCGGCCACCGCCCGCAAGGCGGCCTGGGACCTGACCCTGTACGCGGCGTGGGCGGTGGACAACGGCCGGCCGGACGCCGGCATCCAGGTGCACGCCGCCAAGGCGGCGGCCGGTCAGGCGGCGGTCTTCGCCGCCGAGCGGTGCATCCAGGTCCACGGCGGGATGGGCATCACCATGGAGGCGGACCCGCACCTGTTCCTGCGCCGGGCCTTCGTGCTCGACGCCCGGTGCGGGCGGGGTTCCTGGCACCGCCGTCGAACCGGGGAGCTGCGCATCCGCTCCCGCCCGACGTCGCGGGCCTGACCTGCGCAAGTCTTGCCGGGCAGCAACCCGGGCAGTAACATACCGGCTGGTCGGAATAAATGAGGAGAAGGCCGTGAAGTTCGGAATCATGAACCTGTTCCCGGTGGCCGACGGCGCATCGGACCACCAGGTGCTTCGAGAGACCCTCGATGAGATCCAGCTGGCCGACGAGCTGGGCTTCGACTCGATCTGGCTCGCCGAGCACCACTTCTCGAAGTACGGCATCCTCGGCAGCCCGGTGAACTTCGGCATGGCCGTCGCCGAACGGACCCGACAGATCACCATCGGCACCGCCGTCCTGGTGCTGCCGCTGCACCACCCGCTGCGGCTGGCTGAGGACATCGCCGCCCTCGACGTACTCAGCGGCGGCCGGGTCTCCATCGGCGTCGGCCGGGGCTACCAGCCCGCCGAGTTCGCCGGCTTCGGCGTGCCCCTGGCGGAGTCGAAGCAGCGCTACCAGGAGACCCTGGAGATCCTGCGGCTCGCACTGTCGCAGGAGAACTTCTCCTACCACGGCGAGATCTTCCACTACGACAACGTCACCACCTACCCGAGGCCGTACACCCCGGGCGGGCCGCCGATCCTGCAGGGCACGGTCTCTCCGGACAGCTTCCGGGAGCGCGGCGCGGTCGGCGAGTCGATCATCACCTCACCGAACTTCACGCCGTTGGGCATCATGCAGAAGAACTTCGACCTCTACCGGCAGAGCATGCGGGAGAACGGCTTCGACATCTCCACCTACGACCTGCCGTTCATGCAGCAGGTCTGGTGCGGTGACAGCGAGGAGGGCCTGCGCGCGGCCGCCCAGGCGGCGATGAACTACTACAAGTCCGTCGGCAAGGTCATCCCCGGCTCGGAGGACGCCATCGCCAAGGAACGGGCCTACTACGCGGCCGTCGCCAAGAACATCGAGCTGCTGACCCTGGAGCAGACGCTGACCCACGGCGGCAACTTCGGCTCGGCCCAGCATGTCATCGAGACCATCGAGATGCTGCGCGAGCAGCTCGGCATCAACCACTACATCGGCTGGCTGCGGATTCCGTCCCTGGACCGTAAGGCCGCGCTGCGCTCGATGGAGGAGTTCGCCGACAAGGTCATCCCGCACTTCCGGGCCCAGGAGCGCGTCGCCGACAGCGTGCCCACTCCCGAGGCGGTCGCCGGGTGAAGATCAGCTGCTTCCTGAGCGCCCAGTTCGATCCGTCGGCGTCGGCCACCGAGGGCATCGACGGCGTACTGGCCCAGGCCGCCGCCGCCGAGGCGGCCGGCTTCCACGCCGTCTACCTCGGCCACCACTACCTGGCCCGATCGGCGTTCGTCCAGCCGATCCCGCTGGCCGGCTACCTCGCCCACGCCACCTCCCGGGTCCGGATCGGGTTCGGGGTCCTGCTGGCCCCCCTGCTGAACCCGGTCGCGCTCGCCGAGGAGTTGGCCTCGCTCGACGTGCTCTCCCACGGCCGGCTGACCGTCGGCATCGGCGCCGGCTACCGCCGCCGGGAGACCACCGCGTTCGGCGTCGCCTGGGAGGACCGGCTGCGGCGACTGCGGGAGTACGTGCCGATGCTGCGCTCCCTGTGGAACGGCGAGACGATCGACATCGCCGGCAGCTGGGGCGAGGTCCCCGGCGCGTCCCTGGCGCTGCGCCCGGCCCAGCCCGGCGGCCCACCGCTGTGGATCGGCGCGTTCGCCGAACCCGCGATCCGCCGCGCCGCCCGACTGGACGCCCCGTGGCTGATCGGCCCCAAGGGCAACGACGAGGAACTGGCCCGACTGCTCGGGATCTACCGGGGAGACCTGGCCGAGCGCGGCTTCCCGCTGGACCGGGAGTACCCGATGAGCCGTGAGGCGTACCTCGGTGACAGCTACCCGGCGGCCGTCGCCGCCGTCCGCCCGCACCTGCAACGCCAGTACGCGGGCTACAAGTCCTGGGACGACGCCCAGTCCCTCGACCTGGACCGCTACCTGGCCGAGGACTGCCTGGTCGGGTCGGCCGACGAGATCGTCGCCAAGCTGCGCCGCTGGGAGACCGAGCTGGGCATCACCGAGGTCTCGCTGCGGCACCAGTTCGTCGGCGCGGGCCAGGACGAGGCGATGGCACAGCTCGCCCGCTTCGGCGCGGAGGTCATTCCGAGGCTCGCTGCCCCGGCGACCGGGGTGACCCGGTGAGCGCCGGTAACCTGGCCGCCGTCCTGGAGGGACGGCGCGCGGACCGGGGCGACCTGCCCGGCCTGTTCGGCGAGGACGGCCGGTCCTGGACGTTCGACCAGATCGACCTGCTCGCCGGGGGCGTCGCCGCCGCGCTGCGGGCCGAGGGCGTCGGCCCCGGCGACCGGGTCGCCTGCTATCTGACCAACGGCCCGGAGATCGTGTTCCTGCTCTTCGGCGCCTGGAAGATCGGCGCGGTGCCGGTCACCGTCAGCAGCCTCTACAACGCCGCCGAGCTGGCCGAGTCGGTGGCGAAGACCGCGCCCCGGCTGCTGCTGGTCGACGACCGTCGGCCCGACGTGGTCGCCGGGTTCCTCGCCGCGCAGGACGCCACCCGGCCCGCCCCCACCGGGGCCGCCGACGGGGATGACGTCCCCGGCGGCACCGCCGCCCGGGTCCCGGTGCGCTCCGTCACGGCGTCGCTGGCCGGGGTGCCGGCGTTGCCGTGGCGGCGGGAGGTGCGGGTCACCGGCGTCGAGGTCGGGCCGGAGGCCGAGGCGTGCATCCTGTTCACCGGCGGCACGACCGGGCGGCCGAAGGCGGTCAGCGTCACCCACGGCGGGACGCGGGAGTCGCTGATGCGGCTGGCCCGGGTCACCACCGGCACCGAGGCCGAGGGCACCGCCGCGCCGGACGCCAGGCCGAACCTCATCGCCCTGCCGCTGTTCCACAGCGGCGGCCAGCACTCGCTGCTGTTCGCGTACTTCGTCGGCCGGCCGGCGGTGGTCTGGGAACGCTTCGGCGTCGACCGGCTGGCCGACCTCATGGCACGGTTCGGTTTCGACAACCTCTTCCTGCTGCCCACCATGGTCTTCGACATCGTGCACGCCGACCGGGATCTGCCGTTCGACGGGGTCAAGTCGGTCCTGGTGGCCGGGCAGGCGATCTCCTGGCCGGTGCGGCGCGCGTTCGAGCAGCGCTACCGGGTGCCCATCCTGGTCAACTACGGCTCGACCGAGGCCGGGCACATCGCCGGCTGGACCGGGCGGGACATGAAGGCCGGCCGGTGGAAGCCGGGCTCCGCCGGCCGGGTCTACCCGGGCGTCGAGCTGGAGATCCGCGACGACGCCGGCACGGCGCTGCCGACCGACGCGGCGGGCGAGGTGGTGGTCCGCTCCGCGCTGACCAGGGGGTACGTCGACGACGCCGCCGCGTCGGCCGAGCTGGTCCGGGACGGCTGGGTGCACACCGGCGACATGGGCTACGTCGACGCCGACGGGGTGCTCTTCCTGGTCGGCCGCAAGCGGGACATGATCAAGTGCGGGGGTTTCCAGGTCTGGCCGGAGGAGATCGAGGACGAACTGCGGGCGCATCCGCTGGTGCGGGACGTCCGGGTGCTCGGCCGGCCGGACGACCGGCTGGGCGAGATCCCGGTGGCGCTGGTGGTCCGGGTGGCCGACGACGCGGTCTCCGACACCGACCTCACCGCGCGGCTCGTCGCGTACGCCCGGGAGCGGCTGGCCCACTTCAAGGCCCCCCGGCGGATCGAGTTCGTGCCGGCCCTGGAACGCAGCGCCACCGGCAAGATCAGCCGCGCGGCGGCAACGTCGCCCGACACGACTGAGGTCGACCGCGCGGCGGCCGCCCTGCCGGCGGCGGACAGGACCGCCTCCGTGGCGGTGTCCCGGCCGGACGACGGCGGGACCAGCCGATCGACAGCTAGGGGGAGCCGATGAGGTTCGGCATCATGGCGTCGCACCAGTACCCGCCGGGCGACGACCTCCGCAGGCACCTCGACGACCTGTTCGGCACCGTCGAACTGGCCGCGGAGCTGGGCTACGACTCGGTGTGGACGATCAACCACTTCCAGTCCAACCTGGCCACCCCGCAGCCGATCTCGATGCTGGCGAGCCTGATCCCGCGCTCGGGCGACATGCTGCTCGGCACCGGGATCCTACTGCTGCCGATGTTCCACCCGGTGCACGTCGCCGAGGAGTTCGCCACCCTGGACCACCTCTCCGGCGGACGGGTGATCCTCGGGGTCGGCGCGGGCTACCGGGAGAACGAGTTCGCGGCGTTCGGCGTCGACCCGGAGACCCGGTTCCGTCGGTTCGACGAGAGCCTGCGGCTCATCCGGGCGCTGTGGAGCGGCGCGCCGGTCACCCATGACGGGGAGTTCTATCCGCAGGTCGACGCCACCATCGGCATCCCGCCGCTGACCCCGGGTGGCCCACCGATCTGGATCGGCGCCGGGGGCAAGAAGGCGGTCCGTCGGGCGGCCCGGCTCGGCGACGCCTGGTACGCGCCGGGCAACTCCCCGAGCCGCCGGTTCCTGCCGGAGCACCTGGCGGTCTACAACGAGGCGCTGGCCGAGTACGGCCGGGACCCGGCGACGGTGCAGCGGCCCGTCGGGGTGGAGTTGTACTGCGCGCCGAGCACCGAACAGGCCGTCGCGGAGGCGCTGCCGCACGCCCGGGTCGAGTACTCGACGTACGCCGAGTATCCGGCGCTGCGCTGGCAGCGGGACCGCTTCGACGAACTGGTCCGCAACACGCTGCTGTTGGGCTCGCCCGAACTCCTCGTCGAGCGGATCAGCGCGCTGCGCGACCTGGGCTTCGACCACCTCATCTTCCGTCCCGGGTGGCTCGGGATGCCGACCGAGAAGCTCCGCGCCTCGCTGCGGCTGTTCGCCACCGAAGTGATCCCCGCCTTCCGTACCACCTGACCTAAGGAATCCGCCGTGAAGAAGACCGAAGCCGAGCTGCTGGAAAGCCAGTGGGACGTCGAGAACATGGAGGTCGATCCCGAGGTCCTCGCCAAGTACGTCCGGTACGACGTGGACGAGGAACGGGCCGTCGCCACCATCACCTTCGACCGCCCCGAGCGGCTCAACGCCATCCCGGTGGCCGCCTTCGAACGCGTCGGCGACCTGGTGAAGGAGGCGGAGACCGACGACCGGGTCAAGGTCATCGTGTTCAAGGGGGAGGGTGAGCACTTCGGCACCGGCGCCGACGCCGCCGAACTCGGCCACTACATCGGCTACAAGACCGGCACCGACAAGGCGTCCCGGCGGCGTCCCGCCCAGCGCCAGCGCATCCTGCCCGACCGCAACGTGCTCAGCTCCGGTTTCACCCGGCCGATCATCGAGTCGCTCAAGGCGACCATCTGCCAGGTGCAGGGCTACTGCTACGGCGGGCACTTCCAGATCGCGCTCTCGGCCGACATCGTCATCGCCTCCCCGGACGCCCGGTTCACCCACCCGGCGTTCCGCTACCTCGGTCCCGCCCCGCAGGACATGTACCACTGGATCGAGAAGGTCGGCCTGACCACGATGAAGGACGTCATGCTCACCATGCGGGCGATCGGCGCCGAGGAGGGTGAGCGCAAGGGCCTGGTCACCAAGGTCGTCGCACGCGAGGAACTGCAGCGCTGGGTCGACGACTACGCCGACGCGATCGCGGTGATGCCGCTGGACTCGCTGATGATGGGCAAGTCGATGATGCAGGTGATCATGGAGGCCCGGGGCAAGGGCCTCGGGGCGATGACCGGCTGGGTCGGGCACGGCTGGGCCACCAACGTCAGCTTCGCCGACGGGGACTGGAACTTCCTCAAGGAGCGCCGGGAGAAGGGCATCGCGCAGGCGCTGGCCGACCGGGACCGGCTGGTGGCGCCCTACTTCCGGCTCAGCGACAGCCGGTCGCGGGAAGAGTAGGCGACCGGCGTGAAGTTCGGCATCCTGCTCGACCACCAGTACACCCCCGGCGACGACCTGGGTCGCCGGGTCGGTGAGACCGTCGAGTACGTCCAGCACATCCGCGACCTGGGCTACGACTCGGTCTTCGGTATCCACCACTACCTGTCGTCGCTGAGCACCCCGCAGCCGCTGCCGCTGCTGAGCCGGCTCATCGACCACTCCGGGACGATGCAACTCGGCACCGGCATCCTCATCCTGCCGCTGGGCCACCCGGTGCACTGGGCCGAGGAGATCGCCACCATCGACCAGATGTCCGGTGGCCGGTTCGTCCTGGGCATCGGTTCGGGCTACCGGGACGCCGAGTTCACGTCGTTCGGCATCGAACGGCGAACCCGGGTGTCCCGGATGAACGAGGCGCTGGCGGTGATGCAGCAACTGTGGACCGGGGAGCCGGTGCACCACGAGGGCAAGCACTTCACCCTGGACGGGGTGCGGTGCAGCGTACTGCCGGTGCAGCGTCCGCATCCGCCGGTCTGGGTGGGCGCGAACGGCCCGACCGGCATCGCCCGGATCGCCCGGCAGGGGCTGCCCTGGCTCGCCCCGTCCAACGTGCGCCGCAACTGGGCCGTCGGCAACCTGGCCGACTACCGCGAACAGCGTCGGGCCGCCGGCTTCGACGAGCGGGACGCGGTCTTCCCGATCCACCGGGACCTGTGTGTGGCCGACTCCGCCGAGGCCGCGTTCGCCGTCGCCGGCGACGCGGTGAAACGCTCCTACGGCGAGTACGTCCAGTACGGCATGGACTTCTTCGAGTCGCAGTGGGACGCCATCAAGGAGAAGGCGCTCTTCTTCGGCTCGCCCGACGACATCGCCGCCAAGATCCAGGATTTCACCGACGCCGGCTACAACCACTTCGTGTTCCGGGCCCAGTGGCTCGGCCTGCCGATCGCACGGTCGATCGAGATCGTCGAGCGGTTCGCCCGCGAGGTCATGCCGAGGTTCCGCCCATGAGGATCGGCCACGTGATCGTCCCCGCCGACGACCTGGACGCCCAACTCGCCTTCTACACCGCGCTCGGCCTGACGGTGCGCTTCCGCGACGGCGACCGCTACGCCGCCGTCACCGACGGCACGGTGACCGTCGGCCTGGCCGACGCCACCCAGCAACCCGTCGCCGGCCGGACAGTGCTCAGCGTCCAGGTCGACGACCTGGACGCCTGCGTCGCCCGCCTGGTCGCCGCCGGCGCCACCGCCACCGACCCGGTGACCGGCCCCCACGAACGCCGAAGCCTGGTCACCGACCCCGCCGGCAACCCCCTGACCCTCTACCAACCCCACCCCTAACCCACCCCCGCCCCGCCCGCCCCCACCCCCGCCCCGCCCGCTCCCGCCCGCTCTCTCCACCCTCGCCCCGCCCTCCGCCTCCGCCCCCGCCCCGCCCACCCCGCTCCGCCCGCCCCGGTGATCAAGAGGAAAACGTCAGGATCGATCTCCACGATGACGCAAACCTCTTGATCACCGGGGCGGGACAGGGCGGACAGTGCGGGGCACGGCGGGGCGGGGTGGGGTGGGGTGGGGTGGGGTGGACAGGGCGGGGAGTGGGTGGGGGATATGAGAAGGAGATTGATGTGAGTGTGAGTGAGGGGCTGCGTGGCCGGAAGGTCGGCGTGCTCGGTGGGACGGGGCCGCAGGGGCGGGGGTTGGCCCGGCGCTTCGGAGCGGCCGGGTTGGACGTCGTGCTGGGGTCGCGGGACGCCGAGCGGGCGGCGCAGACGGCCGCCGGGCTGCCGGGCCGGGTGCGGGGCGGGTCGAACGCCGACGCCGCTGCCGAGGCCGACATCGTCGTGGTCGCGGTGCCCTGGGAGGGGCACGCCGAGCTGCTCACCGCACTCGCCCCGGTGTTGGCCGGGAAGATCGTGGTCGACTGCGTGAACCCGCTGGGCTTCGACAAGCAGGGCGCCTACGCCCTGGTCGTCGAGGAGGGTTCCGCCGCCCAGCAGGCCGCCGCGATCCTGACCGGGTCGCGGGTCGTCGCTGCGTTCCACCACGTCTCCGCCGTGCTCCTGGAGGACCCGGACCTGGACACGGTCGACACCGACGTGCTGGTGCTCGGCGACGACCGGGAGGCCACCGACCTGGTCCGGGACCTCGCCGCCACGATCCCCGGGGTCCGGGGCGTGTACGGCGGGCGGCTGCGCAACGCGCACCAGGTGGAGGCGTTCACCGCCAACCTCATCTCGGTCAACCGACGCTACCGGGCCCACGCGGGCCTGCGGATCACCGACGTCTGACCCGGTCCTGGCAGAAGGAGAACGCAGGATGGAACTTGCCCGTACCACCGCCATCGTCACCGGCGCGGCGTCCGGCCTCGGCGCGGCCACCGCCGCCGCGCTGGCCGGCGCGGGTGCCACCGTGCACGGCTTCGATCTCGGACCGGCCATCGCGGCGGCCGGCGACGCGCCGCCGGGGGTACGCCACGTCGACGTCGACGTGTGTGATCCGGCGGCGGTCCGGGCGGCGGTCGACCAGGCCGCCGCCGACGGCGACGCGCCCCTGCGGACGGTGGTGAACTGCGCCGGCATCGCCCCGTCGCAGCGGATCCTCGGCCGGCGCGGCGTCCACGACCTCGACCTGTACGCCCACGTCGTCCGGGTCAACCTGATCGGCACCTTCACCGTGCTGGCGCTCGCCGCCGAACGGATCGCGCAGACCTCCCCGGACGGGCAGGGCCAGCGGGGCGTGATCGTCAACACCGCCTCGGTCGCCGCCTACGAAGGCCAGGTCGGTCAGGCGGCGTACGCGTCGTCCAAGGGTGGCATCGTCGGCCTCACCCTGCCCGCCGCCCGTGACCTCGCCCCGCACGGCATCCGGGTGATGACGATCGCGCCCGGCATCATGCTGACGCCGATGATGCAGACCGTGTCGGCGGAGTACCGGGCCGGGCTCGCCGCCGGTGTGCCGTTCCCGCCTCGCCTCGGCGACCCGGGGGAGTACGCCGGTCTGGTGTTGTCCGTGATCGACAACGACTACCTCAACGGCGAGGTCATCCGCCTCGACGGCGCACTGCGGATGGCACCGCGCTGATCATTGCGCGCGGCCGGCGGTGCGGCGGTGCGGGTCCCTCACCGGCCCGCCCGGTGCATCGGCGTCGTGGTGCGGCCCCGCCGCGCGGGCCGGACCCGGTGCGGCCGGCCTGCCGGTGCGACGGGAGCAGGCGACCACCGCGTGCGGTGCGCGAGTCTCCGGGGCCCGGGAAAGGGGCCTTAGCCCGGACCGGTAGCGGTCGGTGCGCTTATCGGGTGACCATTCCCCGAATTCCTCATACGTTTGCGGCCGTGCCGCCCGCTGTATCCCTTTTCGGCCCGGCGGTTCTTTCGGCGTTTACCGACTCATCCGCGCGCCCCGGTCCGTCGGTCGATCGGAAGCGAAATTGGGTGCCTACCGTCCGGCATTCGTGATGGCGTCGCAGGGCGTCACTAATTGGTGACCCCGGGATCGGTCGGCAACGGGCTGGGGCACCGGGGGCACTCGGTGACGGGCGGTCGTGTTGTCGATGCGGATGCGTTACCCCTTCGCCGCCGGCCGCGGAAATGCAGCCCCGGGCAACGATTCGCTGAGGCAACCGGTTGCGCATCTAGAAATTGCCGCAGGCAATCATCAAGCTTCTTCACCGTTGCCCGACGGGCAGGATGTTAATCGATGCAGCTCTATTAATACGGGAGTATATCCAGTTCAGCCCCATCATGACCGGAATTTTACGGTACGTGTTAACGGCTCCCGTTTCCCGCCTGCGGGGGTGCCTGCGCCCTGGCCTGCCTCGTTCCAGTCGGCGGCACGGATCGTCCCCGCCGAATGTCCATGTTTCTGAGGAAAGGTGCGGGATGCTGGGCGCGAATCGTTTCCGTAATTTATCGAGGCGATTTGGTAAACCGAAAGTGATCATCCCAGTTCAGCGCCATTCTCAGCTTTCATTCAGCTTACTTTGGGCATGTGATCCACGTCACATCTGGCCGGCTGATTGGTGGTTCGGTCGCGCTCAACACGCAGGCATTCCGTCTTGTTAGCGTTCTCATTCCCGGCCCCCGGCGAAACTGTGTATTGACCTTGAGGAACGTGGAAACGTACTCTCGTGGCAATCCCACATCCGCATTGGACGGTTGCTATCCAGGGCTGACGACTGATCGGAGCAGGCCCATGTTCGACGTAATCGTTGTCGGTGCACGCTGCGCGGGTTCGCCCGTGGCAATGCTATTGGCCCGGCGCGGCCACCGGGTTCTGATGGTCGACCGCTCCTCCTTCCCGAGCGACGCGGTGTCGACCCACTACATCCACCAGGCCGGGCTGTCCCGCCTCCAGGCGTGGGGACTGCTCGACGAGGTGATCGACGCGAAGACGCCGGCCATCCGGAAGATGAACTACGCCAACCACGGCATCCCGTTGATCGGGTTCGCCGACCCCATCGACGGGATCGACGCGGTCTACTGCCCGCGCCGGGTCGTGCTCGACGAGATCCTGGTCAACGCCGCCCGCCGGGCCGGCGTCGAGGTCCTGGAGCAGTTCACCGTCTCCGACCTGGTCTTCTCCGAGGGTCGGGTGGTCGGCATCCGGGGCCGCGAGGGCGACGGGCCGGAGCAGGAGTTCCGGTCCACCGTGGTGGTGGGCGCCGACGGGTTCCACTCGACGGTGGCCAGGAAGGTCGGCGCGGAGCTGTACAACGTGCGGCCCGCCGCCGGCTTCACCTACTACTCCTACTACAGCGGCCTGGACTGGGGTCTGCACCACAAGACCGGCTTCCACGAGCAGTGGTTCGGCACCTGGCCGACCAACGGCGACGTCAACATGGTCGCCGTCATCTGCACCCGCCGGCAGCTCAAGGAGTTCCGGCAGGACCCCGAGGCGCGCTTCCTGGCGGTCTTCGACGACGTCGAACCGGAGATGGGCGCGCAGCTACGCGAGCAGGGCCGGCGGGAGGAGCCCTTGCGGCCGATGCGCTACCCGGACAACTACTACCGTCGCTCGCACGGCCCCGGCTGGGCGCTGGTCGGTGACGCCGGCTACCACAAGGACCCCATCACCGGTTGGGGCATGACCGACGCCTTCCTGCACGGCGAGCTGCTCGCCGACCGCATCCACGAGGCGCTCTCCGGCGAGCGGACCATGGACGACGCCCTCGCCGACTACGTCAAGGTGCGCGACGAGGAGAGCGCGCCGGTCTACGACTACACCACGGCGATGGCTGAGCTGACCCTGGACCCCTACCTGGAAGCGGTGCTCGGGGCGATCAGCACCAGCCAGGAGTGGACCACCAAGATGCTCGGCATGATCGCCGGCGGGGTCGAGGGGCACGAGCTGTTCGCCCCCGACAACCTGGAGCGGATCTACGACGACGCCGGCGTACCCGAGCACAAGCGGATCTACGAACCGTCCTGATCGGCGTGGGGCCGCGCGGGATGAGCGCGGCACGACGGTGGAGGACGTCCCGGTCCTCCGCCGTTCGTTCGTTGCACTTGATCTCTGGAGGAGGCAGGCAGATGACGCGCGCGTCCAGCATGTTCGATCTCATCGGCCAACAGGACGACCAGCGGCCCTACTACGACACCGGCGGCCGTGGCCGGTCCCACGCGTTCTACACCGGCGAGGAGCAGCACCAGCGGGAGCTGGAACGGATCTACCGTCGCCGCTGGTTGCCGGTGGACCACGTCTCCCGGTTCACCGAGAAGGGCTCCTACGCGACGCTGACCATCGGCACCGGCTCGATCCTGATCATCAACGGCGACAACGGCATCCAGGCGTACCACAACTACTGCCGCCACCGGGGGTACCGGTTGGTGGAGGAGGCCACCGGCAAGCGGCAGAGCATCGTCTGCATCTACCACTGCTGGGTCTACGACCGCAACGGCAAGCTCAAGAGCTTCAACGGCACGTACTTCGACCACTTCTTCGACAAGGAGAAGAACGGCCTGCTGCCGGTCCGTACCGAGATCCGGTTCGGGGTCGTCTTCGTCACCTTCTCCGACGACGCGCCGGACCTCGACGCCTCCCTCGGTGAGTTCGGTGAGTTCGCCCGGGTCTACGAGCTGGCCGACCTGAAGTGCATGCAGGCCAAGGACTACCCGGTCGCCTCGAACTGGAAGCTGGTGGCGCACAACGTCAACGAGAGCCTGCACTTCCCGACGGCCCACAAGGACCTGCACCGGATCACCGACTTCGACGACGCGGGAACGTACGAGCTCAAGGGCGACATCGTCGGCGCGTGGCAGGTCATCCGGGACAAGTACAACTCGGTCTCGATGACCGGACGCAGCGACCGGACACCCATGCCGCTGGTCCCGGACGCCGACCTCAAGAAGATCAACTGGATCACCATCCTGCCGAACCTGCTCTTCGGCTTCACCGCCGACTACGTGATGATGCAGTGGGTCTGGCCGGAGAGCCCGAGCACCTGCTACGTGCGGCACTTCTGGCTGTTCCACCCCTCGGAGACGGCCCGCAGCGACTTCTCGCACGAGGCCGTCTTCGCGCTCTGGGACAAGGCCAACTATGAGGACTGGGAGATGTGCGAGCGGACCCACCGCGGCCTGTCCAACCCGCTCTGGTCGCCCGGGCAGCTCTCCCTGGACGAGGAGGTCGTCTCCCAGATCGACGCCTGGGTGGCGCGCGAGACGGCCGACCCCGTCGACACCGAGGGATGACGGCCGTGGTCAACTGCTTCCTCATCGGCGGCACCCGGGTCCTGGCCCGCTGCGCCGACCAGCTCGTCGAGGCCGGGATCCGCGTCGAGGGCGTCTTCACCGACGAACCGGTCGCCGCCGCCTGGGCGAACGCGCACGACGTCCCGGTGCTGGACCCGCACGCCGACCTCGCCGCCGCGCTCACCGCCACCGAGGTCGACTACCTGTTCAGCATCGTCAACTTCCGGATCCTGCCCGGCCCGGTGCTGGCGCTGCCGAAGGTGGCCGCGGTCAACTTCCACGACGGCCCGCTGCCCCGCTACTCCGGCAGCAACGTCGCCGCCTGGGCGCTCTACGAGGGTGCGAGCCGGCACGCCGCGACCTGGCACCGGATGACCGAGGCGGTGGACGCCGGCCCCGTGTTGCTGGAGCGGTGGTTCCCGGTCCGGACGCATTCCACCGCGCTCTCCCTGACCTACGAGACCGCCGAGGTGGGCATCGCGCTCTTCGCCGACCTCGTCGGGCACCTGCTGCGGCGCTCGCTGCCCGAGCCGGTCGACACCGGCGACCGCGAGCGCCGCTTCTATCACCAGCGGGACCGGATCGCCGCCGGTGGTCTCATCCACGCCGGCACCTCCGCCACCGAGGCCGAACGCATCGCCAAGGCCCTCGACTACGGTACGTTCCCCAACCCGCTCGGGGTGCCGGCGCTGATCACCGCCCAGGGTGCGGTGTTCACCCGCCAGGTCCGGCGCATCCCCCGCGAGGACCCGCCGTCGGTGACCGTCGCGACGGCCGTGACCGACTCCGCGCTGACCCTCTCCACTCCCGACGGCGACCTGCTGCTGAGTGACTTCACGGCGACCGACGGCAGTGCGCTCAGCGGCCGGGCGGTGGCCCAGCGGCTGGGCATCACCCCGGGCCGGCCGCTGCCGGCCGCGCCACCCGAGCGGTTGGCGGCGATCGCCGACGCGCAGGGTCCGCTGCGTCGGCACGAGTCCTGGTGGAAGGCCCGCCTGGCCGACCTGCGACCGGCGCCGTTGCCCGCCGAGGACTTCTCCGCCGCGTCCGCGCACTACGGCCGGTACGAGCTGGCCTACCTGCCCCGGTCCCGGGCCGAGACGGTCGCCGTGATCCGCGCCTTCCTCGCCGTGCTCGCCGAGCGGATGGAGGCCCCGAGCTTCGACTTCGCCTGGTCGACCTCGTCGGCGCCCGCGCTGGCCGAGGCGACCTGCGGGCTCGCCGTCGCGCGCGTCCCGGTCCGCTTCGACGCCGCCGCCGCCGACGAACTGTCCGCCCGGCTCGACGAGGCGACCGCCCGGCACGCGTACGCCACCGACCTTGAGGTACGCCTCGGTCTGGCGTACCGCCCGGTCGGCTCCGACGGGCCGACCTTCACCCGGATCGCCGTCCTCCAGCGGCACCCCGACGACGAGGCGGCCACCGAGCCGGACACCGAGATCGCCCTGCTCTGCCTGCACGACGGCCCGCCCACGGTGTTCGTCCGGGAAACCGCCATGTCCGCCGACGAGGCGCTGGAGTTCGCCGAGCGGGTCGAGGACCTCGCCCTCGGTGCCATGCTCCTCGGCACCGCCGCGCCCATGCCCGCGCCGGCTGCCGCGTCGACGCCCACCGCTGCCGACGAGGCCGCCCCCGCGGACGGGGCAGCGGCGGCACCGGCCGGTGCGACGCCGCTCGACGGGTCCGGGGCCGCCCGACGCGACGGGTCCGACGCCGCCGGCTCGACCGACGTCGCGTCCCACCCGGACCAGGCGGCCGAGCCGGCAGCCTCCGTACCCACCGTGCTGGATCTGGTCGCGGCGACCATGACCGCCCGGCCGGACGCCGTCGCGGTCCGCAGCGGGGCCCGGCGGATCGACTACGCGGCCCTGGACTCCTGGGCCGACGCCATCGCCGCCCGCCTCTATGACCAGGGGATCGGTGCCGGGTCCGTCGTCGGCCTGCTCACCGAGCGCGGCCCCGACCTGGTCCCGGCGATGCTCGGCATCCTGCGGGTCGGGGCGGCGTTCCTGCCGCTCGACCCGAACTACCCGGTGGAGCGGCTGCGCCGGTACGTGCAGGTCGCCGAGTGCGAGCTGATCCTGGCCGACGAACACAGCCTCGCGTTCGGCGAGTCGGTCGGTCCGGTGCTGCCGATCCCCGGCCCGGACGGGTCCGCGCTGGCCGTGCCGCCGACGGTCACCGGTGCCGACCTCGCGTACGTGCTGTTCACCAGCGGGTCGACCGGCGAACCGAAGGGGGTGGAGATCGGGCACGCCGCCCTGGCGAACTTCCTGACCGGCATCGGCGAACGGCTCGGCTCGTCCGAGACCGACATCGTCCTCGCGCACACCACCGTCGCGTTCGACATCTCCCTGCTGGAACTGCTGCTGCCGCTGACCGTCGGCGCGACCGTGACCCTGGCGTCCCGGGCGGTGGCCCGCGACCCGCACCGGCTGGCCGACCTCATCGGCGAGGTCACCGTCGCCCAGGCCACCCCGAGCATGTGGCGGCTGCTGCTGGAGACCGGCTGGACGCCGAGGCCGCAGCTCACCGTCCTGTCCGGCGGCGAGGCCCTGGTGCCGGCGACCGCCCAGCAACTGCACGGCACCGCCGGTGCCCTGTGGAACCTCTACGGCCCCACCGAGGCGACGATCTGGGCGTCCGCCCACCGGGTCGAGTCGGTCGGCGCGTTCCTGCCCCTGGGTGAACCGCTGCCCAACCTCACCCTGCACGTGCTCGACACCGACCTGAACCCCGCCGACACCGGCGAGCTGTACCTGTCCGGCGTCGGCCTGGCCCGGGGCTACGTCAACCGCCCGGACCGCACCGCCGAGGTGTTCCTCACCCATCCGGTCAGCGGCCAGCGGCTCTACCGCACCGGGGACACCGTACGGCGGCACGCCGACGGCGCGATCGAGTGGTTGGGCCGGGCGGACTCGCAGGTCAAGGTCCGGGGCAACCGGATCGAACCGGCCGAGATCGAACGCGTCCTGGCGGAGTGCCCCGGCGTCACCGCCGCCGCCGTCGTCGCCGTCGCCTTCGAGGGCCGGGGCGAACCGCGGCTGACCGCGTACCTCGTCGGCGAGCGCACCCTGGTCAAGGCGGAGCTGGACACTTTCGTCGGCCGGCGGCTGCCCGAGTACATGGTGCCGGACGCCTACGTACGGCTCGACGCGATGCCGTTGACCGACAACGGCAAGATCGCCCGTGGCCGGCTGCCGCTGCCGGACCGGCACACCATCATCCGCACCGGCGTCCCCTCCGTCGCACCCGCCGCGACCCCGACGGCCACCGGCCCCACCCCGGAACCGACCGTCACGCCGGAGCCCGCCGTCGTCCCGGAGCCGACCGTCGCGCCGGAGCACCGCATCGCGCGGGTCTTCGCCGCCGTGCTCGGCCACGACGAGTTCCTGGTCACCGACAACTTCTTCGACCTCGGTGGTGACTCGGCCAACGTGACCCGCGCGGCGCTGGCGCTCACCGAGGAGTTCGGCGTCGCGGTGAGCCCACCGGCCATCTTCGCCACCGGCACCCCCGAGCGGCTCGCCGAACTGCTCCAACCCGCGCCCGCCACGCCCGAACGCTCCCGGGCCGGCACCACCGCCGGGGCGACCCCCGAGCAGGCCGTCGTCGCTGCCGCCGAGGCGGTCGTCGCGGCCGGTGCGGCCACCACCGAGGCGACTGCCGACCGTACGGTCGACGCCGCATCGGACCCGGCGCACCCCGTCGCGGCCGGTGCGACCGGCGGACCGCAGGCCGCCACCGGCGACCCGGCCGGACAACCCGACACCGTACGGCCGGAGCCGCCCCGCCACCGCGCCCCGGCGAGCCCGTCCGGGACCCCGGCACCCGACACCGTCGGGGAGGCGCTCGCCATCATCGGCCTGGCCTGCCGGTTCCCCGGTGCCGCCACCCCCGACGAGTTCTGGGCCAACCTCGCCGACGGGGTTTCCAGCGTCGGAGACGCGCCGACCGGACACCGTGGCTGGGGTCACCTCTGGTCCGCCGCCGACGAGGTCCCGACCGGCTGGGTCGACCGGGTCGAGCACTTCGACGCCGCCCGGTTCCAGCTCACCGACCGGGAGGCCCGACGGCTGGACCCGTTGCAGCGCCTGCTGCTGAGCGTCACCGACGAGGCCCTGGAGAGCTGCGGCCACACCGCCGCCTCCCTCGGCACCGCCACCGGCGTCTTCATCGGCACGATCGCCAGCGACTTCCCCGAGTTGGTGGCGGGCAGCATCGGGGCCAGCGACCCGCACGTGGCCACCGGCACGGCGGTGTCGATGGTGGCCAACCGGCTCTCCCACGCCTTCAACTGGTCGGGGCCGAGCTTCGCCGTCGACACGGCCTGCTCCTCCTCACTGGTCGCCCTGCACGAGGCGGCCATGCACCTGCGCGCCGGGGAGGTGGACGCGGCCGTCGTCGGCGCGGCCAACCTGGTGCTGACCCCCACCAAGACCCGGTCCTTCCTGCGCAACGGCATGCTCTCCCCGACCGGGGTGTGCCGCACCTTCGACGACGACGCCGACGGGTACGTCCGGGGCGAGGGCTGTGGGGTCATCGTCCTGAAGCGGCTCGCCGACGCCGAACGCGACGGCGACCCGATCCTCGCGGTGGTCCGCGGGTCCGCGGTGAACCACACCGGTGCCGCCGGCTTCCTGACCGCGCCGAGCAGCACCGCCCAGCAGGCGGTGATCCGCAGCGCCCTGCGGCGGGCCGGCGTCGAGGCGGACGGGGTCGGCTACATCGAGGCGCACGGCACCGGCACCCAGCTCGGTGACCTGATCGAGCTGGAGGCGTTGCAGGCCGCCCTGGGCGAGGCGCGGCGGGGCACGGTGGCGGTCGGCTCGGTGAAGACGAACATCGGCCACCTCGAACCGGCGGCCGGGATCGCCGGCCTGATCAAGACGATTCTCGCGCTCCAGGCGGACCGGATTCCGCCCTCGGCCCACCTCACCTTCCCCAACCGGGCGTTCCGCTTCGAGAACTCGCCGCTGTTCGTCCCGGACCGGCTCGTACCGTGGGTCGGGCCCCGGGTCGCCGGGGTCAGCAGCTTCGGCTTCGGCGGGGTGAACGCGCACGCCGTCCTCGCGGCGGCCCCGTCGCCGACCCGGGTGCCCGCCCGGACCGGTCCCGGCCTGCTCACCCTCTCGGCGGGCTCCGAGGAGGGGCTACGTACCCTCGCCGGCCGGCTCGTGCACCTGCTCCGGTCGCCGTACTGCCCGCCGCTGGCCTGGATCTGCGTGGCCAGCCGGCAGCGCCCGGCGGCGACCTACCGGCTCGCCTGCGTGGTGGACACCATCGAACAGCTCGACGACAAGCTGATGCTGTTCCTCGCCCGCGCCGAGGGCACCCGCAACCTCTACACCGGGGTCGCCCCCACCCCGTCGGGGCGGACCCTGCCCCTACTGGGCGACGCGCCCGGACGCGACGCCCTCGACACGACGGCCCGCCGCTTCGTGGCCGGCGACGGCCTGGTGGCCGAGGAACGCGCCCCGGTGCGCTTTCCCACCGCCCCGCACGAGGAGAAGCACCTGTGGTTGGCGCCCGCGTCGACGGCGGGACAGCTCCCGGCGGGCGGTGCTGCGGCGACCACGCCACCCGGTTCGTGGCGCGAGCACCCGGAGGCCCTGGAACACGTGGTGCTGGGCGACCCGACGCTGCCCGGCGCCGGCTACCCCGGCAAGGTCGCCGAGCTGCTCGGACGGGACGCCTTCACCCTGCGGGACCTCACCTTCCGGGCCACCGTACGGCCGCCGGCGACGCTCACCGCCGAACGGCACGGCACCCGGGTCACCTTCCGTGACGACACCGCCGCCGTGGTCTGCGACCTGGAGGTGACCGACCCCGAACCGGCCGATCCGACGCTCACCCCGCCCGCCGACCCCGTCGGGCTCACCCCGGTCGACCTCGACGGCATGTACCGCGACTTCGACCGCAACGGCCTGCGGTACGGCCCGAGCTTCCGCTGCGTACGCCAACTGTCGATAGCGGACGGTGCGGCGACCGGCACCCTGCGGGTCGACGCCGGACCCGACGCCGGTCCGGTGGACGCCCGGCTGCTCGACGGTGCCTTCCAGGTGGCCCTCGCCGCCTGCGGGGCGCAGGGCCTCTACGTGCCGTTCACCGTCTCCCGGCTGACCGTGCGGGGCCGGCTCACCGGCGAGGTGCGCGTGCACGCCCGCCGGGACCGGGGCAGCGCTCCCGATGCCGGGCTGCTCACCGCCAGCCTGGTGGTGCTCGACGGCGACCGCCCGGTGCTCACCGCCCAGGGCATCACCTGGCGTCGGATCTCCCCGGCCCCGCCGTCCACCCCGTCCACCCCGGCGGGCGCGCACGACCGGGCCCGGTTCGACGGCACCACCCCGCCCGGTGCTCCCACGCACCGTGGCACCCCCGGCGTCGCCACCCCCGGCTCCGTCCCGGTCCACGGTGCCGACGGCAACGGTCGGGTCCCGGCCGCGTCCGGACCCGGCACCGCCGCCGCTGCCCCCTTCCCGGTCAACGGGGCCGCTGCCTCCTTCCCGGCAAACGGGGCCGCCGGTGCCGGCGACCTCGGTCGGGCGCTGGCCCGGTGGATCGCCGAGGGCCTGGAGACCGACGTCGAGACCCTCGAACTGGACCGCCCGTTGGAGGCGCAGGGGCTCGACTCGATGCTGGCGGTCTCGCTGGCCCAGGACATCCGTAGCCGGCTCGGCGTGGACATCCCGGTCACCCTGCTGCTCGAGGTGGGGACGGTGGAGAACCTCGCCCGGGAACTGCGCGACACGTACGGCGTCACCGCCGTACCCGGTGCCGCGCCGGCACCCGGCCCGGTGCCACCCGTGCCGCTCGGCGGCTCCCCGGGCGGCGGTTCTCCGGCCGCGGTGCCGGCGGTCGGCGTGCCGGCGACCGACCTGCCCCCGGTCGGCATGCCGGTGACGTCGGCTCCGGCGGCCCTGACCCCGGCTGCCCCGGCTTCGGCTGCGGTGACGCCGGTCGCTGTGGCGACCTCGGCAGCCTCCGACCGGCACGACATCGCCATCGTGGGGATCGATGGCGTCTTTCCCCACGCCAGCAACATCGACGAGCTGTGGGAGGTGCTCACCCAGGGCGAGGACTGCCTCCGCGAGGTCCCGAAGTCCCGCTGGGACATCGACGACTACTACTCCGACGCGGCCGAGCCCGGCACCGTCTACCTGCGCCGGGCGGGCTTCGTCGACGAACTGACCGACTTCGACGCGCCGTTCTTCCGGATCTCACCGGCCGAGGCCCAGTGGATCGACCCGCAGCAGCGCCACCTCATCCAGTCCGCCTGGCGCGCGCTGGAGGACGCCGGCCTGTCGGGCCGTACGGGCGACCGGTCGACCGGGGTGTTCGTCGGTGCCAGCTACCAGCACTACCGGGACATGGTCGTCGGCGACGTGGTGCAGACCGCCGCCGGGCTGGGCAACCACAACGCGATCCTGGCCAACCGGGTGAGTTATTTCCTGGATCTGTCGGGGCCGAGCATGACGATCGACACGTTGTGTTCGTCGTCGTTGGTGGCTCTGCACACCGCCGTGCGCAGCATCCGCAATGGCGAGTGCGACCAGGCCATCGTGGCCGGAGTCCACCTGGCCATGTCTCCGCAGTACTTCCAGCTCGGCTCCCGCCTGCGTTCGTTCTCTCCGTCGGGTGCGTCGCGGGCGTTTGATGCGGGGGCGGATGGGTTTGTGCCGGGTGAGGGTGTGGTGACGGTGGTGGTGAAGCGGTTGGTGGATGCGGTGCGGGATGGGGATCGGGTGCGGGGGGTGATTCGGGGTTCGGCGGTGAATCACGGTGGTCGGACGAGTGGGTTGACGGTGCCGAGTAGTGCGGCGCAGCGGGAGGTGATTGTGGCGGCGTTGCGGGATGCGGGGGTGGGTGTGGATCGGATCGGGATGGTGGAGGCGCATGGGACGGGGACGTCGTTGGGTGATCCGATTGAGGTGGAGGGTTTGACGCGGGCGTGGCGGGGGTTTACGTCGCGGACGCAGTTCTGTGCGATTGGTTCGTTGAAGTCGAATATTGGTCATTTGGAGCCGGCGGCGGGGTTGGCGGGGTTGGTGAAGGTGTTGTTGTCGTTGGAGCACGGGGTGGTGCCTCCGACGTTGCATGTGGTGCGGCCGAATGATCACATCCGGTTTGAGGACACTCCGTTCTTTGTGGCGGATCAGCTGGTGTCGTGGCCTCGGGTGGAGGGTGTTCCGCGTCGGGCGGCGGTGTCGGCGTTCGGGATGGGTGGGGTGAACGCGCACGTGATTGTGGAGGAGGCACCGGCCCCGGCGGTCCGGGAGCCCTTGCCGCAGGGGTCGTATGTGGTGAAGGTGTCTGCGGCCAGTGAGGAGGGGGTGCGTCGGTTGGCGGGCGGGTATGCGCGCATGTTGTCGGGTGTGGATTCGTCTGTGGTGGGTGATGTGGGGTTCACGGCGAATGTGGGTCGGGCGTCGCATCGTTTTCGGGTGGCGGTGCAGGGTGCTGACGGGTCGGGGTTGGTCAATGGTTTGAGTGCGGTGGCGGGTGGGGATCGGCCGGTGGGTCGGTTGTCGAATGAGCCGCCGGTGTCGGTGTTCCTGTTTTCGGGTCAGGGTTCGCAGTATGCGGGGATGGGTGCGGGGTTGTACGCGACGGAGCCGGTGTTTCGGGATGCGTTTGATGAGTGCGCTGAGCTGGTGGCGTCGGGTGGGGATGTGCCGTTGTGGGAGGTGGTGTTCGGAGGGCGGGGTGGCGAGCTGGTGCAGACGCGGTTCGCGCAGGTGGGGATCGTGTCGGTGCAGGTGGGGTTGGTGCGGTTGTTGGAGTCGTGGGGGGTGCGGCCGGGTCTGGTGGTGGGTCACAGCGTGGGCGAGTTGACCGCGGGGTGGGCGGCGGGGGTGTTGTCGTTGCCGGAGGTGTTGCGGTTGGCGGTGGTGCGGGGTGGGTTGATGCAGGCGCAACCCTCGGATGGGGCGATGGCGGTGGTGTTCGCCGACGCCGGATCGGTGGAGGCGGTGTTGCCGTCCTTCCCGGGGGTGGAGATCGCGGCGTTCAACGCCCCGCGCAGTGTGACGATCTCCGGCCCGGCCGAGGCGGTGGAGGCGTTCGGTGCCGGGTCGGGGTTGCGGACGCAGCGGTTGACGGTCAGCCATGCGTTCCACTCGGCGGCGATGGCCGGGGCGGTGGACCCGTTCGCCCAGGCGTTCGGGCAGGCGGTGGTGTCGCCGCCACGGGTCGGGTTCGCCTCCACGGTGACCGGCGGCTGGCATGACGCCCGGTCCGTGGCCGACGGCCGGTTGTGGGGGTCGGGGATTCGCCGGCCGGTCCGCTTCGCCCAGGCGATCGAGGCGGTGCACACCGCCGGCGGACGAGTCTTCTGGGAGATCGGCGCGCATCCCGTGTTGACCGGTCTGGCCCGGGCGACCCTCACCGACACCGATCTGACCTGGCTACCGACGCTACGACGGGACCACGACGACCAGACCCAGCTCCACACGGCCATCACGTCGTTCTACAACCACGGCCACGGCGACCTCGACTGGGCCGGGGTGCACCACGGGAAGGGACACCGCACCACCACCATCCCCACCTACCCCTTCGAGCGCCGGGAGCTGAGCGCGCCCCGGGTCCCCGGGTCCGCCGCCGTGCGGCGTCGACCGGAGCCGGAGGTTTCCGTACCCGCAGCAGGTGATGAGGCAGTCGGCCACCCGTTGTTCGACCGTCACTACGAGCACTGAGCGAGGGAACGTGACGTACCGGGTTGAGACCTACGAGAAGACCTTCGCCGCACACGAGCCGTTCATCGCCCAGCACCGCTCCGGTGGCCTCGGCATCCTGCCCGCCGCCGTGCAACTGGAGATGGCCCTGCTGGGGGTCGCGCAGCGCCGGGCGTTCCGCCCGCTCGAACTCGTCGACGTCGCCTTCGTCCGGCCGTTCACGGTCGCCGACGGCGAGCAGGTCACCGGCCGCCTCGACGTGACCCTGGGGGAGCGGACCCGGTTCGAGTTGGGTGCGGTGACCCCCGAGGGCCGCAGGACGGTATCCACCGGGTCGGGCGGCCCGATCCCGCCGGGCACCCACCCGCCGGCCGCCTGGGCGGTGAGCTGTCCGGTGCCGGTCCCGCCGGAGCGCGTCTACGACGGCTGGTCGGCCGCCGGCCTGGTCTACGGGCCGGACTTCCGGACCGTACGCCGGCTCACCGTCGGCACGGGCACCGCCGAGGCGACCCTGGAGACGGTGGTCCAGCCGCTGCCGTGGTACTCCCACCCGCTGCTGGTCGACGGCGTGTTCCAGGTGGTCAGCTGCGCCCTCCAGGACCTCGCCGGGGGTGACCCGCCGGGGCCGATGCTGCCGATCGGGGTGGCCCGTCTCGCCCTGCACGCCGAGTTGTCCCCGCTCAGCGCCGGGGTGACCGTCCGGGTACGCCGTACCGCCGTGCAGGACGCCTGGTCCGTCGCGGACGCCATCCTGGTGGACGACGCCGGCCGGGTCGTCGCCGAACTCACCGGGGTACGGATGCGCCGGCTGCCGGCCGCACGTCCCGCGCCGGCGACCGGGCGGCTGCTCACCCGGATCGACTGGGCCCCCGCCGCCGCCCCCGCCCCCGGGGGGCCGGCGGCCGGCACCTGGGTGGTCCTGCACCACGGCGAGCGGGACGGCCCGGGAGCGGCCACCGTGCGGGCACTGCGCGCCGACGGGGCCCGGGTCGTCGAGGTGCTGCCCGAGCCACCGGCGTCGGGCCTCGGGGCCGACCAGCGGGTCATCCCGGAGCCCGACGAGTCGACGTTCCAGCAGCTCTGGGCGGAGCTGGCGGAGCCGGTCGCCGGAGTGGTGCACCTGTGGAACACCGGCCCGGCCCGGCCGGAACCCACCGAACTGCGCCTCGGCCTCTACTCCTGCCTCGCCGCCCTGAAGACCCTCGGCCAGCGGCAGCGCTCCGGGCACTTCTTGGTCGGCACGGAACTCGGCCAACCGGTGGCCGGCGGCGACGCCCCGGAGCCGGCCCGGGCCGCGCTGTGGGGGCTCGTCCGCACCGCCGCCATCGAGTACCCGGGGCTGCGGCCCCGCCTCGTCGACCTCGACCCCGCCTCGGCCGCCGCCCTGCCGGCCGAGCTGGGCGACGGGGGGCCGGTGGAGGTCGGCTACCGCGCCGGGGTACGGCATCTGCCGGTCCGGGTGCCCCTGGGCGCGGCCGACGGTGGTCGGCCGTCGGTCCGGCCGGCCGGCCGTTACCTGATCCTCGGCGGCCACGGTGGGCTGGGCCTGGCGGTGGCGCGCCGCTTCGCCGCCGACGGCGCCGGCCTGGTCGCCCTGGTCAGCCGCTCCGGCGGCACCGGCATCGACCGGGCCGACCTGGCCGGTATCGAGGCGTACGGCTGCCGGGTGGTCTCGTTCGCCGCGGACGTCGGCGCCCCCGGCGCGCTGGCCGAGGTGGTGCGGGAAATCCGCCGCCGCTTCGGCGACCTGCACGGCGTGGTGCACGCCGCTGGCGCGTTGAAGGACGGCCTGCTGCGCGGCACCACCGCCGGGGACGTGGCCGAGGTGCTGCGCCCGAAGGTCGACGGGGCGCACGAGCTGGTCGCCGCCGTCACCGGCACCACGCTGGACTTCGCCGTGCTGTTCGCCTCGGTCTCCGGCACCTTCGGCAACCTCGGCCAGGGCGGGTACGCCGCCGCCAACGCCTACCTCGACGCGTTCGCGCACGCCCAGGGCAACCCGTGGACCAGTGTGGACTGGGGGTTGTGGGGCGAGGTGGGCATGGGCACGGCGGTCGCTGCCCAGCTCCGGCGGCGCGGTGTCCGGCCGCTGGGCACGGTCGAGGCGCTCGACGCGCTGATGACCGTCCTGCGCGACGACGTCCGGCAGGTCGTCATCGCCCACCCCGACGCCGCGTCGGGCGTCGGGTCCGTCGCCAAGGGGGAGACACCCGGTGCCGCCCCGGCCCCTGCCCACCCGGCCCCTGCCCACCCGGCCCCTGCCCACCCGGCCCCTGCCCACCCGGCCCCTGCCCACCCGGCCCCCGGGCCGCCGGCCGCCGGCGGCCCGGCCCCGGGTGCCGCCGCCGGGCCCGGTGCGTCCCCGCGCGGGTCCGGCGACACCGACGCCGGACGCACCGAGGACGGGCTTGCCGACTTCCTCGCGGAGCGGCTGGGCCTCGGCGACCTCGACCGGACCGCCCCGCTGACCGACTACGGCATCAACTCGATCCTGAGCGTCGAGCTGGCCGAGGAGTTGTCCCGGCGGTGGGCGGTCGCCCTCCCGGCCACCCTCTTCCTCGAGTACGGCGACTTCGCCGAGCTGGCCGGGGCGCTCGCCACCCGGTACGGGGCCCGGCCACCCGTCCCGCAGCCGGCACCGGCCGCCGCGACGTCCCCGCCGGCCGCCGCTGCACCCTCCCCGGCCGGTGTCGCCTCCCCGGTCGAACTGGTGTCGTCGCCGATGCCGCAACCGACGTCGGCAACGGTGCCGGTGCCGGCACCGCTCCCCGAATCCGGCCCGGTGACCGGAACCGTGCCGGTCCCGGCTGCGGAACCGGCACCCGTCACCGGGCCGGCGACGCGGCGGGCCGGGGACATCGCCGTGGTGGCCGTCTCCGGCGACCTGCCCGGGGGCCGCGACCTGGCCGACCTGTGGCCGATGCTCCGCGCCGGCACGGACGCGTTCACCGAGATCCCGGCCGACCGTTGGCCCATCGACGACCACTACCAGCAGCGCAGCTCCGACATGACGGGCACCTACTGCCGGACCGGCGCGTTCGTCGCCGGGATCGACCGCTTCGACCCGAAGTTCTTCGGCATCGCCGTCCGGGAGGCCGAGGAGATGGACCCGCAGCAGAAGCTGCTGCTGGAACACGCCTGGTCGGTGGTGGACGACAGCGGGCTCGCCGGCCGCCGGGACGTCGGTGTGTTCGTCGGGGCCACCTACACCCACCACCGCGACGCGCACGGCCTGGCGGCCGTCGGCCCGCACACCGCCCTCGGCTCGATGAACGCCGTCCTGGCCAACCGCATCTCCTACGCGCTGGACCTGACCGGCCCCTCGCAGACCATCGACACGCTCTGCTCGTCGTCCCTGGTCGCGCTCCAGCAGGCGGTGGTCAGCCTGCGTACCGGGCAGTGCGGCGCGGCCATCGTCGCCGCCTGCCACGTCGGGCTGACGCCCTGGTACTACCGCAGCCTCAGCCAGCTCGGCGCGTTGTCACCGACCCGGCCCCGGCCGTTCGACGACCGGGCCGACGGGTTCGTGCCCGGCGAGGGTGCGGTGGCCGTCATGCTCAAGCGACTCGACGACGCCGAACGCGACGGTGACCGCATCCATGCGGTGATCCGGGGCGCGGCGGTCAACCACGGCGGCCGGGGCAGCGCCCTGCCGGTGCCGCGCAGCGAGTCGCAGGTCGCGGTGATCCGGGCCGCGCTGGCCGACGCCGCGCTCACCCCGGCCGACATCTCCCTGGTCGAGACGCACGGCACGGCGACCCGGCTCGGCGACCCGATCGAGATCGCCGCCCTGGCCGAGGTCTTCGACGGCGACCGGCCCGAACCGTGCCAGCTCGGCTCGGTCAAGGCCAACATCGGCCACCTGGAACCGGCGAGCGGCCTGGCCGGCCTGGCCAAGGTGCTGCTCTGCCTGGAGCACGGTGAGATCCCACCGCTGGCCGGCTTCGCGACGCTCGGCGCGCACATCGCCCTGCCCCCGGGCCGGCTGGCCATCCCGACCGCGCCGCAGCCGTGGCGGGCCACCGGCCCCCGCCGGGCCGGCATCAGCGCCTTCGGCATGGGCGGCACGAACGCCCACGTCGTCGTCGAGGAGTACCTGCCCGCCCCGGCCGGCCGGCCCGCCGACGGGTCGGCGCGCGAGCACCTGCTGGTCCTCTCGGCGCACACCCCCGAGCTGCTGACCCGGCGGGTCGCCGACGTGCGGCGGCTGATCGAGGCGGACGACACGGTCGACGTCGGGGCGCTGTGCTTCTCCGCCTCGGTCGGGCGGGTCCACCTGCCGTACCGGGTCGCCGTGCTCGGGGCGACCGGGTCGGCCCTCGGCGCGGGCCTGCGCCAGGCGCTGCGCCTCGGGCCCGAGCTGCCGGGCACGGTGCTGCGCGGTGACACGGTGCTCGCTGGTGACCCGGTGCCGGTCGGGCCGGACCTCGCCGAGCGGCTCGCCCGCCACCTGCCGTGGCCCGCCGAGCGGATCGCCGCCGAGCTGCGTACCCCCGACGGCGGGCTGCTCACCGCGCTGGCCGGCTGGTACGTCGCCGGCCGCGACGTCGACTGGCGACCGTTGTACGACGGTGGTGGGCTCCGCCGGCTCGCCCTGCCGCCCTACCCGTTCCGGGACCGCGCCGACCGGGTGCCCGCCCGCCCGGTCGCCGATCCGTCCGTGCCGTCGATGCCGCTTCCGGCAGTCGCCCCCGACCCGGCGGACGGTCACCGGGAACCCGGGCTCGCCCGGCTGCTGGACGCCCACCGGGTCTTCGGCCGGCAGACCGTGCCGGCGGCACTCCTCGTCACCCGGGGGTTCGCCACCGCCGCCGTCCTGGAGCGGCTCGCCTTCACCGCCCGGGGCACCGGGCACCACCGGCTCACCGAGGACCGGTCCGACGCGACCGCCGGCAGCACGGTGACGTTCCGCTACGGCGGCCAGGTCATCGGCCGTCTCACGGTGGGCGCGGTCCGGCCGGCGGGACCACCCCCCGCACCGCTGCCGGTGGACCGGGAGTACGCCGCGCACCCCCGCACGCTCGAGCCGGCCGGCCTGTACGCGTGGTTCGCCGCGAAGCGGGTCGACTTCGGTGCGGTACTGCGGGTCATCGGCCACATCGCGTACGGCACGACCGGGGTGCTCGTCCGGGTCGACCACGCCGACGCCGACCCGGCGACGCGCGCGGTGGCCGCGCTCGACGCGGCGTTGCAGAGCATGGCGGTGCTGACCCTGGCCGATCTGGCCGCCTCCGCGCTGACCTACCTGCCGGTGTCGATCGGCCGGGCGGTGCGTTGGGCGGACCCGGCCGACACCCGGCACGTGCGGCTGCGCCTCACCGGTCAGGACGTCGACGGCAGCCGTCGGGCCGACGTCGCGCTGCTGGACACCGCCGGCCGGGTCCTGGTCTCCCTCACCGACGTGGTCTACCGGCCGGTCGCCGCGCCGACCGACACCCCCGTCGCGGACCCGCCGGCGGCGGACACCTCCCCGACGGTGGGCCCGGCGTCCACGGCCGGGCGGCAGCCGGTTACCGCTTTCGCGGTCGAGGAGATCGTCGTCGAGGTGGTCCGCACGGTGCTGCGGGACCCGGACGTCACCGCGACCGGTGCGCTCGCCGCGACCGGCATCGACTCGATGCTCGCCACCATGGTCGCCGCCGAACTCCAGGAACGGCTCGGGGTGACGCTGAGCCCGGTGGAGGTGTTGCAGGCGCGGGACTGTCGCGCGCTGGCCGCCGTGGTGGCGTCCGTCCTGCCCGAGCAGACGATGCCGGCGACCAGCCTCCCGGCCGAGATCGCCCCGGCGGCGGCCGGGGCCGACATCCCCGGACCTGCCGTCGACGACGCCCCCGTCAGCACCGACCAGCCGGTGCCAGCTCCCCTGGCCGTCCGGGAACAGCCTCCGGCCGGGCCGGACGGCGGGGACCGGGGCGACCTGGCCGTCATCGGGATCGCCTGTGCGCTGCCCGGTGCCACCGACCCGGAGGGCTTCTGGTCACTGCTGGCGCGTGGGGGCAGCGGCATCGGCCCCGCGCCCGCCTTCCGCTGGGCGGGCGACGACGGTGCCGCGATCGGCGGCTTCCTGGGCCCGATCGACGAGTTCGACGCCCGGTTCTTCGACTTCTTCGCCAAGCAGGCCGAGGTGCTCGACCCGCAGGTCCGCTGGCTGCTGCGCACCGCCTGGGAGGCACTGGAGTCCGCCGGGATCGCCCCGCTGTCCACGCCCGCCGCGACCGGTGTCTTCGTTGGCGCGAGCTATCAGCACTACAAGGACTACAACCTCGCCCCGGAGTTGGACGCGCCGAGCGGACTGGGTAACCACAACGCGTTCCTCGCGAACCGGGTGAGTTATTTCCTGGATCTGTCGGGGCCGAGCATGACGATCGACACGTTGTGTTCGTCGTCGTTGGTGGCTCTGCACACCGCCGTGCGCAGCATCCGCAGCGGCGAGTGCGACCAGGCGATCGTCGCCGGGGTGCGGCTGGCGATGTCCCCCCTGCACTACACCGCGATGCGGAACCTGCGGGCCCTCTCTCCGTCGGGTGCGTCGCGGGCGTTTGATGCGGGGGCGGATGGGTTTGTGCCGGGTGAGGGTGTGGTGACGGTGGTGGTGAAGCGGTTGGTGGATGCGGTGCGGGATGGGGATCGGGTGCGGGGGGTGATTCGGGGTTCGGCGGTGAATCACGGTGGTCGGACGAGTGGGTTGACGGTGCCGAGTAGTGCGGCGCAGCGGGAGGTGATTGTGGCGGCGTTGCGGGATGCGGGGGTGGGTGTGGAGGGGATGGGGATGGTGGAGGCGCATGGGACGGGGACGTCGTTGGGTGATCCGATTGAGGTGGAGGGTTTGACGCGGGCGTGGCGGGGGTTTACGTCGCGGACGCAGTTCTGTGCGATTGGTTCGTTGAAGTCGAATATTGGTCATTTGGAGCCGGCGGCGGGGTTGGCGGGGTTGGTGAAGGTGTTGTTGTCGTTGGAGCGTGGGGTGGTGCCGCCGACGTTGCATGTGGTGCGGCCGAATGACCATATCCGGTTTGAGGACACTCCGTTTTTTGTGGCGGATCAGCTGGTGTCGTGGCCTCGGGTGGAGGGTGTTCCGCGTCGGGCGGCGGTGTCGGCGTTCGGGATGGGCGGGGTCAACGCGCACGTCATCGTCGAGGAGGCCCCGGCCCCGGCGGCCCGGGAGCCCCTGCCGCAGCAGTCGCATCTGGTCAAGGTCTCCGCGGCCACCGAGGACGCGGTACGCCGCCTCGCCGCCGCGTACGCCGACTCCTTCGCGGCCGCCCCCGACGACCGGGCCACCGCCGACCTCTGCCACACCGCCAACGTGGGCCGCTCCTCGCTCGACCACCAGACCGCCGTGAGCGGCCCCACCGGGCAGGCCCTCGCCGAGCAGCTCCGGGCGGTCGCCGACGGCCGGGTCCCGGTCGCCCGCGTCGACTGCCACCGGCCGGCCGAGCCGCTCCCCACCGACCCGGCGCAGCGGCACCCGGTGGTGGTGGACCAGGTCCGGCAGGGCCACGCCGACATCGACTGGGCGGCCCTGTCCGCACCGGGCGCACGGATCGTCGCGCTCCCCACCTACCCGTTCGACCGGGGCCGCTACTGGCACACCCGCCCCACCGCGACGGTGACCGTGCCGGCCCCGGTCACCACCGTGCACCTGCCCCCGGAGAACATCCCGCCAGTGGACCCCGGGGCCGCCGACGGCCGCCACCCCGGCGACCCGGGGTCGACGCCCGCACCGCAAGCGCTACGCACCCGGTGGCGGCCCGCCGACCCGCTGCAAGGCGCATCGGCGTACGGGGTCACCGTGCGGGTGGTCGTGGCGGACCGGGCCATCGGTGGAGCGGTCTGCGCCGCGCTCGCCGCCCAGGGTGCCGACCTGGCCCCCGACGGGGCGACCACCCGGGCACTGGTGGTGGTCGACACCGCCACCGGGCCCGCCGACGCCGCGCCGGACCTGCGCGGGTTCTGGGAGCAGCTCCGCTCGTACGCCGCCACCATCCCGCCGCAGGGCCGGGTGGTCTGGGTCGAACACCGGTCGGCCACCGTCGACGAGGCGGACCGCGCGCTGCTCGACCCCGAGGCCGCCGCGCGGGCGTTCGCGGTCCGCGCCGCCGCCGCCGAGAACCGGTTCACCGTCGCCGTGCTCGACCTCGACCCGGCCGATCCGGTCGAGACCCGCGCCTGGCAGATCGCCGCCGAGTTCGCCGCGCTGCGCCCCGGCGCGGACACCGTCGTGGCCTACCGCCGGGGCGTCCGGTACGTGCCGACCCCGTTGCCGGCCCTGCCGGGGCCACCGGCCGACCTGACCGGGGACGGGTACCACCTGGTCACCGGCGGCCTCGGCGCGGTCGGCCGGCGACTGGTCACGCACCTGGTGACGCGCGGTGCCCGGCGCATCGGCATCGTCGGCCGGTCACCGGTCGACGGGGCCGCCGAGGGCTTCCTCCGCGGGCTGCACCCCGCTGCCGAGGTGGACTACCACCGGTGCGACGTCGCGGACCAGGCCGCGTTGACCGCCGCCGCCGCGTCCTTCGCCCGCCGGTGGGGCCGGCTGCGCGGGATCGTGCACTGTTCCGGCGGGGTCAACCAGTTCGGGTCGCTGCGTCGTCGGCAGTGGTCGGAGGCGGCCCGGGTGACCGCCCCGAAGGTCGCCGGCTCCCGCAACGTGATCCGGCTCGCCCGCACCGAGGGCGCCGACCACGTCGCCCTGGTCTCCTCGATCGCCGGCACCCTGCCCGACGCCGGCCGTGGCCTGGTGGACTACGCCCTGGCCAACGCGTACCAGTTGGCGCTGGCCGAGCAGACCGGCGACGACGGCCCGACGGTGACCGCGCACGCCTGGCCGAACTGGTCCGGCATCGGCATGGCGGCGGACGAGTCCTACTCCGCCGGGCACTCGATCACCCTCGACCAGGCGTTGGCCGGCTTCGACGCGTACCTGCTCACCGGGGGTGCCGTGGTGTTCCCCGGCAGCGCCGTACCGCAGCCGACCACCGTCTCCGCGCCACCGCCGGAGGCGGATCACCCGCCCGCACCGACGGCGGACCCCGGGCCCGCCCCGGCTTCGCCCACCGGTGGCGGCAACGGGGCGGCCGGGCCGTCGCCGGACGGTGACCCGGGGGTCGCGTACCGGCTGGTGCGGGACGCCTTCGTCGACGTGCTCGGCGAGGACCCCGGTGACTGCCCCCTGCCCGACCTCGGGCTGGACTCGTTGGTCATCGCCGACCTGACCAGCGCCATCGAGCGGCTCAGCGGGACGACCGTCGACCCCTCGCTGGTGATGCGGTCCCGCACCATGGCCGACCTCGCGGCCCGGCTCACCGACCGGGCCGGCAGACCGGCCGGACCACCCGACCCGGCGTCCGGACCCGACCCGGTGCCCGGCACGCCCGTGGCGGTGTCGTCCGGCGTGCCCGGAGCGGTGTCGTCCGCGCCCGGCCCGGACGACCCGGCGCCCACGACGAGCCTCAGCGCACTGCTGCGGCCACTGCTCGCCAATGGCCAGCAGCCGCGCCACTGACCTGCCCACCGAGCCTGACGGAAGGAGCGACGCGAGCATGACGGACAGTCGAATCGCGGTGATCGGCATGGCCGTACGGCTTCCCGGTGCCGAGGACGTGGCGGACCTGCGCTGGCTGCTGACCCACGACTCGGTCGAGGTCGACGAGGTCCCGCCCAGCCGATGGGCCCGCGACCACTACCTCGGCGACGGCGACCACCAGGGCACCCACCACCGGGGTGCCTTCCTCCAGGACCCGTTCTCCTTCGACCACGAGGCGTTCGGCCTGACCGCCGGTGACGCCGTCCTGCTCGATCCGCAGCAGCGGGTGATGCTGGAGGTCGGTGCGCGGGCGCTGGAGGACGCCGGCTACCGGTCCGTCCGCCGTCGCCTCGACGCGGGCGTCTTCGTCGGTGCCCGGATGAACTCCTACGGCTTCGACCACGGTCGTGGGCTGGCCCCGACCGGCTCGGACGGCACCGGACGACCGGTCCCGGCGGCCCTGTGGGGCCGGTCGCAGAACTTCGTCGCGGCCTGGCTCTCCGACCGCCTCGACCTCACCGGCCCCAGCCTGGTCGTCGACACCGCCTGCTCGTCTTCGCTGACGGCGGTCTGGTTGGCCTGCCAGAGCCTCGCCGCAGGCAGTTGCGAGATCGCGCTGGTCGGCGGCGTGGACCTGCTGCTCGACCCGCTGACCTTCGTGTTGCTGTCCCGCACCGGCGCGCTCTCCCCGGACGGGCTGTGCCAGACCTTCGACGAGCGGGCCAACGGATACGTCCCCGGCGAGGGGGCCGTCGCCCTGGTGCTCAAGCCGATGGCCACTGCGGTGGCCGACGGTGACCTGATCCTCGGCGCGATCGCCGGCACCGGAGTCAACAACGACGGCCGCACCATGGGGGTGACCACCCCCAACCTGGAGGCCCAGATCGCGCTGCTCGACCGGGTGTACGGCCGGATCGACCCCACCACCGTGCAGTACGTCGAGACCCACGGCACCGGCACCGCCATCGGTGACCCGATCGAGGTACGGGCGCTCACCGACGTGTTCGGCCGGCGCGGCGTCGCCACCGGCAGCGTCGCGCTCGGCTCGCTGAAACGGCGGATCGGGCACCTGCACTCGGCGTCCGGCCTGGCCGGCCTGGCCAAGATCGTCCTCTGCCTGCGGGACGAGATCGTCCCCGGGGTGCCGGTGCCCACGGTCAACCCGCGACTCCGGCTGGACACCGGCCCGCTGCACCTGCCGTCGCGTCCCCGACCCTGGCCGGCGGCCCCGATCCGCCGGGCCGGCGTGAGCGGCTTCGGCTTCGGCGGCACCAACGCGCACGTGGTGGCCGAGGCGGCGACCGGGCCCGCGCCGACCAGCACCGGGGCCGGCCGGCCCGCCGAGGTGCTGGCCCTCTCCGCCGACAGCCCGGACGTGCTGCGCGAACTGGTCGCGCAGTGGGTGGAGTTCCTCCCGTCGGCGGCCGACGAGATCGCCGACGTGCTCGCCACCGCCCGGCTCGGCCGCCCGGCCCGCGCCGTACGCTGCGCGGTCGCCGGACCGGACGCCGACCGCCTCGCCGCCGCGCTGCGCGCCCGGCTGCTGCACGCCGACGTCCCGCTGGGGGAGCCCACCGGACGACCGTCCGTGGTGGCCGTCCGCCCGGTGGCCGGGTCCGCGCCGCCGCGCTGGCTGCTCGCGCTCCACCACGACGTGCCGGCGGTACGGGAGATCGTCGGCCGGTTCGAGACTGCGGTCGGCAGCCCGGTGACGACGTTCGCCGGCCCACTGCTGCGGATCTGTGCGGGGGTCGTGCTGGCCGTGGCGCTGCGCGACATCGGGGTACCCGAGCAGGCGGTCGACCTGCCGCCCGGCTGGTCGCCGATCGCCGACTTCACGCACGGCCGTACCTCCCTGGAACAGGCGCTCAGCACGGTGCTGGCCGCCGGGGCCGCGACCACCGAGGCCCCGGCCCCCGCTGACGGCGGGGTGGACCTCGGTGCGCGCCTCGCCGCCGCCACCGACGGGCGGGAGGTCGCCGCGGTGCTCGCCGTCGTCGCGGCGGAACTCTACGAAGCCGGCGTGGACATCGACTGGGCCACGTTCCAGGGGCCGGTCGCCTGGCGCAAGCGCCTCCTGCCGGTCGGTCAGGCCCGGGGCCCCGCGCTGGACCTGCGGGAGCCGCTGCGCTCCGCCGAGCCCGGCGGCCCGCTCACGCTCGACGACGCCGGCCCGGCCGGGTTTGCCTTCTCCCGCGTCTTCGGGCCGGGCGAGGTGCCGATCGCCCAGCACTCGGTGTACCGCCGGATCATGCTCCCCGGTGTCGCCTGGTTCGACTTCCTGCGCCAGGGCGCCGAGCTGCGCGGCGGGCCGTTCCACGGGGTGCACGACGTGCTCTTCCACCGCCCGCTCATCCCGACCGGGGCGCACCGGGTGGTGTGCCGGGTCGACGCCGAGGGGCGGTTCACCGTCGCCGACGCCGCCGGCACCCCCTTCGTCACCGGCCGGTACGCCCCACAGCCCGATCCGGTGCCCGCGCCGCAACCGCTCGCGGCGCTGCTCGACACCTGCGCCCGGGTGCACGCCGGGTCCACCGTGTACCGCTGGCTGCGCCGCATCGGCTACCAGCACGGCCGGTACTACCGCAACATCTCCTGGGTCGCCAGCCTCTCCGGCGGGGGCACCCTCGCCCGGATCGAGGGGGGCCGGCAACGCGCCCTGAACCCCCCGGACGTCCAGCTCTTCCCGGGGCTGCTGGACAGCGTCACCATCGCGGCGATCGACCCGGACAACCCCGTCTTCGGCACCGACCACGCCACCGCGTTCATCCCGCTCTCCGTCGACCGGGTGAGCGTGCACGGTGCGCTGGCCGACGCCGCCTACGTCCGTACCGAGGTGTCCTTCTGGAACGAGGAGGCGTGCCGGGTCACCCAGGTCGTCCTCGACGCCGCAGGCGTACCCCTGCTGACCTTCGGGGACATCTCCTCCAAGCGGGTGCCCGTCCTCGCGTTCAGCGACCCGCCGCCGGCCGACACCGCGCGGCGACCGGCGGCCGGGTCGGCCGTCGCGCCGGTCACCGCCGCCGCTGCCGCCCCGGTGGGCCCTGCCGTGCCGGCCGCTGCGGTGAGCGCGGCGCCGGTGCGTGGGGATGCGCCCGTGCCTGTGGAGGCGCGCCGGCCCGCAGCGGAGCCGGCCGGGCCAGCGCCGGAGGTGCCGCCGGCCGGCGGCGTCGCGGACCTGCCGGCGGCCGGCCCCGTCCCGACGACGCCGTTCGCCCGGGCGCTCGCCTGGTTCCTGGCCCTGGCCGGTACGGACGCCGAGCACGTCGATGCCGAGTTCCTCTCCGCCGGCTTCGACTCCGTCGGCCTGGTCGGTCTCAGTGAACGACTGTCCCGGGAACACGGGCTGTCGCTGTATCCGACCGTCTTCTTCGAGTACCCGACCCCCCGCAGCTTCGCCCAGCACCTCGTCGACGAGGCACCCGAGTTCGTGGCCGCGCTGGCCGCGTCGCCGGCCCCGGTCGCGCCGGACGCCGTCGCCCCACCGCCGGCTGACACCACCCGCACCCCACCGGTCGGCACCGTCCCCGTCTCGCCGCCGGCCGCCCCCGGGGCGGCGCGGGCCGGTACCGCCTCCGCCGCGCCGCCGGACCGTTCCGTGCCCGTCCCGCTGCCGGACAGGTCCGTGCCCGTCCCGCTGCCGATCGGCAGCGTTCCCACTCCGCCCCCGGCCGCCTCGATGTCGGCCGTCGCCGCGTCGCCGGTTGCCGGCGCGGCGGGGGCATCCGGGGTCGACGGGACGGACCCCGGGCGCGACATCGCCGTCGTGGGTGCCGCGATCCGGGTGCCCACGGCAGGCGACCTCGACGCGTTCTGGACGCTGCTCACCGACGGACGCGACACCGTCGGCGCCCTGCCCGAGGGCCGGTGGCAGCAACTGGAGGGCCCGGTGCCGCAGGCGTCGTTCCTGGACCGGGTCGACGAGTTCGACCCCGTGCCGTTCCGGATCTCCGCCCGGGAGGCACCGCTGATCGACCCCCAGGCCCGCATCGTGTACGAGACCATCTGGCAGGCCCTGGAGGACGCCGGCCGGACGGGGCAGGGGAGCCCGGACAACCGGATCGGCCTGTGGATCGCCTACAGCCACGACCACTACCACGAGGAGCGGTCCCGACACGGGGTGGCCGACGGGCGCGGGCTGGGCCTGGAGGCGATGATCCCGAACCGGCTGTCGTACCTGATGGACTGGCACGGCCCGAGCGTCGTGGTGAACACGCTCTGTTCGTCGTCGCTGGTGGCGTTGCACACCGCCGTACAGCACCTGCGGGCCGGCGACATCGACACCGCCGTCATCGGTGGCGTGCACGCCGCGATCAGCCCGGAGTACTTCGACTCCATGCGGGACCTGCGCGCGCTCTCCCCCAGCTTCCGTTGCCGGGCCTTCGACGTCGAGGCCGACGGGTTCGTGCCCGGCGAGGGAGCGGTGGCGATCGTGCTCCGCCGCCGCGCGGACGCCGAACGCGACGCCGACCGTATCCGGGGCCTGATCAAGGGGGTGGCGGTGAACCACGGCGGCCGGACCACCCGCTACTCCGCCCCGAGCCCCGCCGGCCAGCGGGAGGTGATTGTGGCGGCGTTGCGGGATGCGGGGGTGGGTGTGGATCGGATCGGGATGGTGGAGGCGCATGGGACGGGGACGTCGTTGGGTGATCCGATCGAGGTGGAGGGTTTGACGCGGGCGTGGCGGGGGTTTACGTCGCGGACGCAGTTCTGTGCGATCGGTTCGTTGAAGTCGAACATCGGTCATTTGGAGCCGGCGGCGGGCCTGGCCGGGTTGGTGAAGGTGTTGTTGTCGTTGGAGCACGGGGTGGTGCCTCCGACGTTGCATGTGGTGCGGCCGAATGATCACATCCGGTTTGAGGACACTCCGTTCTTTGTGGCGGATCAGCTGGTGTCGTGGCCTCGGGTGGAGGGTGTTCCGCGTCGGGCGGCGGTGTCGGCGTTCGGCATGGGTGGGGTGAACGCGCACGTGATTGTGGAGGAGGCGCCGGCTCCGGCGGTCCGGGAGCCCTTGCCGCAGGGGTCGTATGTGGTGAAGGTGTCTGCGGCCAGTGAGGAGGGGGTGCGTCGGTTGGCGGGCGGGTATGCGCGCATGTTGTCGGGTGTGGATTCGTCTGTGGTGGGTGATGTGGGGTTCACGGCGAATGTGGGTCGGGCGTCGCATCGTTTTCGGGTGGCGGTGCAGGGTGCTGACGGGTCGGGGTTGGTCAATGGTCTGAGTGCGGTGGCGGGTGGGGATCGGCCGGTGGGTCGGTTGTCGAATGAGCCGCCGTTGTCGGTGTTCCTGTTTTCGGGTCAGGGTTCGCAGTATCCGGGGATGGGTGCGGGGTTGTACGCGACGGAGCCGGTGTTTCGGGATGCGTTTGATGAGTGCGCTGAGCTGGTGGCGTCGGGTGGGGATGTGCCGTTGCGGGAGGTGGTGTTGGGGGGTCGGGGTGGCGAGTTGGTGCAGACGCGGTTCGCGCAGGTGGGGATCGTGTCGGTGCAGGTGGGGTTGGTGCGGTTGTTGGAGTCGTGGGGGGTGCGCCCGGGTCTGGTGGTGGGTCACAGCGTGGGTGAATTGACGGCTGCGTGGGCGGCGGGGGTTTTCGGGTTGGGGGAGTTGTTGCGGTTGGCGGTGGTGCGGGGTGGGTTGATGCAGGCGCAGCCGTCGGGTGGGGCGATGGCGGTGGTGTTCGCTGATGCGGGGTCGGTGAGTGAGTTGTTGCCGTTGTTTCCGGGGGTGGAGATCGCGGCGTGGAATGCGCCGCGGAGTGTGACGATTTCTGGTCCGGCCGAGGCGGTGGAGGCGTTCGGTGCCGGGTCGGGGTTGCGGACGCAGCGGTTGACGGTCAGCCATGCGTTCCACTCGGCGGCGATGGCCGGGGCGGTGGACCCGTTCGCCCAGGCGTTCGGGCAGGCGGTGGTGTCACCGCCACGGGTCGGGTTCGCCTCCACGGTGACGGGTGGTTGGCATGACGCCCGATCCGTGGCCGACGGCCAGGTGTGGGGGTCGGGGATTCGCCGGCCGGTGCTTTTCGCTCAGGCGGTGGAAGCGGCCTATGCGGCGGGGGGAAGGGTGTTCTGGGATATCGGCGCGCATCCCGTGTTGACGGGGTTGGGTCGAGCGACGCTTACGGGCACTGATGTGACGTGGTTGTCGACGTTGCGTCGGGAGCATGAGGATCAGGCGCAGTTGCATGCGGCGGTGGCGTCGTTCTACAGCCAGGGTCTGGGTGATATCGACTGGGCCGGGGTGCATCGCGGGAAGGGACACCGGACCACCACCATTCCCAGCTACCCATTCCAACGGCAGAGATTCTGGGTCCACGGTGGAGCGGACGAGGTGGCGAATGCCCCCTCCGCCCGGCCGCCTTCCCTGAGGCAGGAGCCGGGCAAACGTAAGATCCACCTCTATCCGCCCGACCGGGAGAACTACGTCGACAAGGACCGGATGTCATGACTACGGAATATGGACTCAAGCGTCACTTCAATGGTGACGCCGCCCGCCTCATCGGTGGGAAGATCCGCGAGGTCCACCCGGACTTCGACGTCGAGGAGTACGCCGCCGAGGTGGAGCGACGTATTCCCGGAAAGGAGTTGAAGGACCGCGTCCTCGTCCTGGCGGAGGGGCTGCGCAGCCGGCTCCCCGAGGACTACCCCGAGAGCGTGAAGATCCTCCTGGCCATTCTCGGCGACGAACTCGCCGAGGGTGAGGGGATGTTCAACGTGAGCTGGTACCTCATGCCGGTGGCCCGGTTCGTCGAGGAGTACGGCCTGGACCACCCGGAGGTGTCCCTCGACGCGCTGGTCGAGATCACCAAGCGGCACACCGCCGAGTACGCCATCCGCCCCTTCATCGAGCAGCACCACGAGTTGACGATGACCCGGATGGTCGACTGGGCCCGCGACCCCAGCCACAACGTCCGGAGAATGGCGAGCGAGGGGGTGCGTCCCCGGCTTCCCTGGGCGCGTACGCTCACCGTCTTCGTGCGGGACCCGCAGCCCGTCTTGGACATCCTCGAACCGCTGCGCAGCGACCCCTCCGAGTACGTGCGCAAGTCGGTGGCGAACAACCTCAACGACATCTCCAAGGACTCACCCGACCTCGCGTTGGCCACCGCGTTGCGCTGGTCGCAGGAGAGCCCGACCCCGGAGACCACCTGGATCGTCCGGCACGCGTTGCGCACGCTGGTCAAGAAGGGCAACCAGGAGGCGCTGGCGATCGTGGGCGTCACCGGCGGCGAGCACCTCCGGGTGCCCTCGATGGGGCTCCACCCGCGCACCCTGACGCTCGGTGAGTCGACCATGATCCGCCTCGACGTCGAGAACACCGACAGCCGCCGGCACACCGTCACCGTGGACTACGTCGTGCACCACGTCCGCAAGAACGGCCAGCGCATCCCCAAGGTCTTCAAGCTGACCACGCTGGACCTCGCCCCCGGCGAACGCCGGACGGTGGAGAAGTCGCACCCGGTCCGGGAGGTCTCCACCCGGCGCTACTACGCCGGGGAGCACCTCGTCGACATCCAGGTCAACGGCCAGGTGCTGGCCACTGACAGATTCGACCTCCGGCTGTGAGCGCCCCCCGTACGCCGTTCGCCGCCGACCACCCGGTGCTGCGCGACCACCGGATCGGCGGCACACCGGTCCTGCCCGCGGCGGCGCAGCTCGACGCGATGCTCACCGCCTGCGCGGCGGCCCACGAGGGCGGCAGTTGGCGGCTCGACCAGGTGGCGTTCCTCGCGCCGCTGCCGGTCGCGCCCGGCGGTTCGGTCGAGATCGAGACCGTACTCACCCCGGCGGGGGAGTGCACGCTCGCTTCGTGGCAGCCGGACGGGTCCGGCCCGGTCCTGCACAGCCGGGCCCGGGCCACCCGCAGCGCGTTGACGCCGCCGAGCTACCGGGACGTGGCGGGGCTGCGCGCCGGCTGCGTCGACGAGGTACCGCTCTCCACCGTCGCCGAGTGGCGGCGGGACAGCGGTATCGCGTATGGCCCGACGTTCCAGGCGATCCGCGCCGCGCACCGGGGGCCCGACCGGATGCTGGCCGTGCTCCGCGCCTCCGGTGGGCTGACCGAGCGGCACTTCGTCCCGCCACCGCTGCTGGACAGCGTGTTCCAGTGCCTCGGGATGCTCGACGACGGCACCGCCGGGGCCTGTCTGCCCTGGTATGTCGGGCGGATCACCGCCCGCCGCCCGGTCACCGGCACCGTCCTGGCCCTGGTCGAGCGCACCGACCCGTCGGGCGGGGCCGGCGGCGCGGTGCGCGGGCGGGCCACGGTCTGCAACCAGCAGGGCGAGGTGCTGGTGGAGCTGGACCGGATCGTCCTCAAGGCGGCCGGCCCGACCACCGCCTCCCACAAGCGGCCCCCGTCCCGCCAACCCACCACCCACCCCGCCGATCCGACGCCCGACGGGACGCGTTCCGCCGATCCGACGCCCACCGGCCCGTGTCCCGCCGATCAGCCGGCCGCCGGCCCGGTGCCTGCCGGGTCGGTGACCACCGTCGCCTGGCGGCCGGTCGTTCCCACCCCGGAGCCGGCCACCGACCCGGGCCGCACCTGGGTGGTGTCGGGGGAGGCCGGTGTCGAGTCGTACGAGGGTGGACCGGTCCTGCTCACCCCGGCCGACCTGCACGACGCCCACCTCGACCGGACGCGCGCCGGGACGCCGCCCGCCGAGGTGGTGTACGTGGCACCCCGCGCCGTGCGGGACCGGACCGAGGCCGTCGCGCTGCTGCACGGCGTCTTCACCATGGTCCGGCGGCTCGCGGCGCAGCCACCGATGCCGGCCCTCACCATCGTCACCAGCGCCGCCCAGCAGGTCAGTGGGGACGAGTCGATCGAGCCGGGGCAGGCCGCGCTGTGGGGCCTGGCGCGTACCCTGCGGATCGAGCACCCGCAGGCCCGGGTCCGCCTCGTCGACATCGGCCTGGGCGGCGGCGCCGAGCCGCCGACCCTCGACGAGGTACGGCACGGTGAGGCGGAACTCGCCTGGCGGGACGGCTCCTGGTACGCCCCCACCCACCCGGCGGTGCCGGTCGTACCTGGGCGGTCGGCCCGGCCGGTGGCCGGTGGCCGGTTCCTCGTCACCGGCGGCCTGGGCGGCATCGGCCTGCACGTGGCGGAGTTCCTGGCCGGTGCGGGCGGTGCCCACCTCACCCTGGTCGGCCGCACGGCACCGACCGAGGGGCCGACCCGGGACCGGCTGGACCGGCTCGCCGCCACCTGCGACCTGCGGGTCGTCGCCGCCGACGTCCGTACGCTGCCGGACGTGCTGCGGGGCGCGGAGCCCTTCGACGGGGTCTTCCACGCCGCCGGTGTGCTCCGCGACGGGTTGGCGCGCAGCCTGTCGGCGGAACGGATCGACGAGGTGTTCGGGCCGAAGATCGGTGGGGTGCACGCGCTCGACGAGGCGTTCCCCGCCGACGTGCGGCCCGGGTTCGTCGTCCTGTTCTCCTCCGTCTCGGCGACCCACGGCAACCTCGGCCAGAGTTCGTACGCGACCGCCAACGCCTACCTCGACGGCTACGCCGCGCGCCGCCGGGCGGGTGGGGAGGCGTGGTACAGCCTCGGCTGGGGCCTGTGGCGCGTCGGCATGGGGGCGGGGATCGCCGACGCCGCGGCGGCACGGGGCATCCCGGCACTGACCGTCGCCGACGGCATCGCGCTGCTGCGGCACACCCTCGAACTGGCTCCCGCGAACTACGTCGTGTCCGCAGTCGACGAACCGGAGGACGACCAGATGACCCCTGTGACCCCTGTCGAGACCCGGCTGTGGCCGGTGCTGTCGGCGATCCTGAAGCGGACCCTGCACGTCGACCGGGTGTCGCCCGACGACAACCTGCTGGAGTTGGGGCTGGACTCGATGATGGCGGTCGAGGTCTCGGCCGCGCTGGCCGGCGCGGGGCTGGACGTCGATCCGGTGGCCATGTTCGACCACCCCGACGTCGGCGCGCTGGTGCGGCACCTGGAAGGGCTGCCCCGCCACACACCCGGGCCGGGCCCGGCCGCCCCGGCCGCCCCGACCCCGTCCGCCGTCACACCGACCGCGCCGTCCTTCGCCGTACCGGCGGTGCCGGGTGCCGGGCGGTCCGGGTCCGCCGCCCTACCGGCCGGCTCTCCTGCCGGGCCGGCCGCCGCCCGGCCGGCCGGTGCGCTGCCGGACCCGGTGGCCGCGTCGGCGACACCGCGCTTCGTGCCGGACTGGGACCGCTACCGCGACGTCGACGGTGCCGCCGACCGGCACCCACCCCGACCTGACCACCGGGCGGAAGCCGGCCGGGCGGTGGGGCGCCCGGCAGCGAACGGACCACGGCCGACGGTGGGCCCGGCGGCGAACGGGCACCGGCCGACGGTGGGGCCGCCGATCGGCCGGGAGCGGGCCGCCGGGCCGCCCGGCGTCGCCGTCCCGGCCGGCGCGTCGGTGCCCCGCCGCACCCTGCCCGGCCGGCTCGGGGACCACCCGGGCGGCTCCTTCCTGGACCGGCGCATCGACGCGCTGTCGGTGGACGACCGGGTGGTCATCGCCCAGGACGACTACTTCTACGAGCCCGTCATCGAGGACTCCAAGGGCGCCTGGATCAAGTTCGACGGCCGCTGGTTCCTGAACTTCGCGTCGTACAGCTATCTCGGGCTGATCGGCCACGACTACATCAACCACCAGGCGCAGCGGGCCCTGGAGCGGCACGGCACCGGCGCGCACGGCGTGCGGTTGCTCGCCGGCACCCTGCACCTGCACCGCGAGCTGGAGCTGGGCATCGCCCGGTTCCTCGGGGCCGAGGACGCCATCGTCTACACCAGCGGCTACATGGCCAACGTGGCGACGATCGGCGCGCTGGTCGGGCCGGGCGACGTGGTGATCGGCGACGTCTACAACCACGCGAGCATCCTGGACGGCTACCGGTTGTCCGGCGCGACCGTGATCACCTACGCGCACAACGACCTGACCGACCTGGAACGCGCCCTGCGCCGGGCGGGCGACGCCGGGAAGCTGGTGGTCACCGACGCGGTCTTCAGCATGGACGGCGACATCGCCGACCTGCCCGGCATCCTGGCACTGTGCGAGCGCTACGACGCGCCGCTGATGGTCGACGAGGCGCACAGTCTCGGCGTGCTGGGTGCCACCGGCCGGGGCATCACCGAACACTTCGGCATCGATCCGGCCCGGGTCGCGGTCAAGATGGGCACGCTGTCCAAGACGGTGCCCAGCACCGGCGGCTACGTGGCCGGCTCCAGCGACCTGGTCTTCGCCCTGAAGAACAACGCCCGGGGCTGGATGTTCTCCGCCGCCGGCACCCCGATGCAGGTGGCCGCCGCGCGGGCTGCGGTGGAGGTGATGGAGGCGGCCCCGCAGCTCACCGGGGAACTACGGGCGCTCACCGACCGGTACCGGGCGACGCTGCGCGGCCTCGGCTTCGACACCCTGGCCAGCGAGACGCCGGTGGTGCCGATCATCTGCGCCAGCGCCGGGCAGGCCCAGGAGATGGCCCGGCTCTGCCAGGCCGACGGCATCTTCGTCCAACCCATCGTCTATCCCACCGTCCCCAAGGCGCTGCCCCGGCTGCGCACCATCGTCAACCTCAGCCACTGCGCCGACGACCTCGACCATGCCGTCGCCGTCTTCACCCGGGCCGGCCGGCAGGTCGGGCTCATCGCCTGAGAACTGCCGGCGCGCTCCGACCGAGACCCACCCGTGTTGCCGGCCGCCCGACCGGGCGGCCGGCGGAGGAACCCCGTCGAGAGGAGAACGCAGTGAGTGACATCGACAGCAGGGCCTTCTTCGGTGCCGTCCTGAAGGCCGTCGCCTGCACCCGCAACCACAACACCGACGAGACCGGTTACGCCGAGGGGGTCCTGACGCCCACCGCCCGGATCCGGGAGTTCGAGAAGGAACTCGGCGACCGGGCGCTCACCGAGGCCGAGGCCGCGCAGGTGCTGGGCTGGCTGGACTCGACGTTCCAGGCCAAGCTCACCCCCGCCGAGGAGCGGGAGCACTACCACCGGTACATCGCCGAGGTGTCCGGGGTGACGCGGGCACCGGCCGCCGTCTCCGCCTGACCGGCGGTGTCCGGTCCGGGGCACGCCACCGACCCGGTCCCGTCGGTGGCGTGCCCCGGCCACCCGCCCCTGCCCGATCGTCGAGCGCCGAGGACGTCGCACATGTCGAAGCTCGCCTGGTACAGCCACGAGATCTGCTTCTGGCACGACCCCGGACCGGGGTCGGGCTACCTGCCGGTCGGTCCGGGCATCGAACCCCTGCGCCAGCACGCCGTCGACCCGGACCTGCGCCGGGCCGAGGGGTTGGTCCGGCTGGCCGGGGTGCTGGACCACTACACCCGGGTCACCCCGGCGCCGGCCACCGACGACGACCTGCTGCTGGTGCACGTGCCGGAACACCTCGCCCGGGTCGAGGCGGCCTCCGCGCTCGGCGCGGGCGACGCCGGGGTGTACGCGTACGTCAACCACCACAGCGCCCAGGCGGCCCGGGTCGCGGCGGGGGCCTGCGTGCAGGCGACCGCCGCCGTGCTCGACGGGCGCTTCGACCGGGCGTACTGCCTGGTCCGGCCGCCCGGACACCACGCCGAGCCGGACCGGGCGATGGCGTTGTGCCTCTACAACAACGTGGCGATCGCCGCCCGGGCGGCGCAGCGGCACGGGGTACGCCGGGTGCTGGTGCTCGACTGGGACGTGCACCACGGCAACGGCATCCAACGGACCTTCTACGCGGACCCGGACGTGCTCTACGTCTCGATCCACCAGGAGGGGCTGTTCCCGCCCGCGTCGGGGCTGGTCACCGAGACGGGTACCGGTGCCGGTGCGGGTCGCACCCTCAACGTGCCGCTGCCGGCCGGTTCGGGGCACGAGGCGTACCTGGCGGCGCTGTCCAGGCTGGTCGCGCCGGCGGCGCGCACCTTTCGCCCGGAGCTGATCCTCGTCGCGGCCGGTGTCGACGCGAGCGGTCACGACCCGATGGGCCGGATGATGTGCACCAGCCGGACCTTCCACGCGATGACCGTGGGAATGTGCGCGCTGGCCGACGAGCTCACCGACGGGCGGATCGTCTTCGTCCACGAGGGCGGCTACTCGGCCTGGTACCAGCCGACGCTGGTGCTGGCCATCGCGGCGGCGATCGCCGGGCTGCCCGCGCCGCCCGATCCCTTCCTGCACTCGCTGGAGCACCTTCCCGGGCAACGGCTGCGACCGCAGCAGAGCCGCGTGGTCGAGCACCTCGAAGCCCACCACCCGATGCTGGCACGAGGAGGGCGGAGCCGATGAACGGCTGGTTGATGCGAGTGGGCGCCGGTCTCCGGCACCCGGTCGACGGTGGATCCCGCGCGGTCGGCCCGGTCCGGAGTGGGCCGTGGGCGCGACTGATCGCGCTGCCGCACGCCGGTGGCTGGCCTTCGGCGTTCCGCACCTGGCGTCCGGTGCTGCCGGCGGGGGTCGAGCTGCTGGTCGCCCAGCTACCGGGCCGGGGGCTGCGGGCCGCCGAACCGCCGCTGCGTCGGGTGGCGCCGCTCGTCGACGGCCTCAGCCGCGCCGTCGCGGAGCTGCCGCCGCTGCCGTACGCGGTCGTCGGACACAGCTTCGGCAGTGTGCTGGGCTACGAGCTGACCCGGGCGATGGAGCGGGCCGGTCGGCCACCCCGGCTGCTCACGGTGTCGGCCCGTCAACCACCGTGCTTTCCCAGCGAGCCGCCGTTCGCGCACCGCCGGACCGACGCCGAACTGCTGGAACACCTGGTGGAGATCGGCGGGATCGGCCCCGAGTTGCTGCACCGGGGGGACCTGGTGCGACCTGCGCTGGCCGCGATCCGGGCCGACCTCGAAGCCATGGAGACCTACCGCCGGCCGCCGACCGGGGTCGCGGTGCCGATCCTGTCGCTGGGTGCGGCGGACGACCCGGTGGTCGTCGCCGACCGGCTGCACCTGTGGTCGCTGGAGACGACGGGGGCCTTCACCCGTCGGATGTTCACCGGCGGCCACTTCTACCTGTACGAGCCGGAAACCGCAGCAACCATTGCGAATCATCTTCTAGGCATCTGTTTCCCGCATGTCGCGGAACAGCAGGAAATGTCCCACTCCAGGGCGACGCTGTCGCGCTGACCACTCCGCACCATCCAGAGAGGAACCACCTTGGCCACCACGAGCGAACCGCAGCACCGGGCGAGCCCCCGGGAATGGCTGGGCCTGGCAGTGCTGGCACTGCCGACGCTGCTGCTCTCCATCGACATGAGCGTCCTGCACCTCGCGGTGCCGCACATCAGCGAGAGCCTGCTGCCCAGCGCGCCGCAGATGCTGTGGATCATCGACATCTACGGCTTCATGATCGCCGGCCTGCTGGTGACCATGGGCACGCTCGGTGACCGCATCGGCCGGCGTCGGCTGTTGCTGATCGGCGCCGCCGCCTTCGGGGTCGCCTCGGTGATCGCCGCGTACGCCGACAGCCCGGCCACGCTGATCGCCGCGCGTGCCGCGCTCGGCATCGCCGGCGCCACCCTGATGCCGTCCACCCTCGCGCTGATCAGCAACATGTTCCAGGACGCGAAGCATCGGGGGATCGCGATCGCCGTCTGGGTCACCATGTTCTCCGTCGGCATCGCGCTCGGCCCGGTGGTCGGCGGCGCGTTGCTGGAGTACTTCTGGTGGGGCTCGGTCTTCCTGCTGAACGTGCCGATCATGGCGGTGCTGCTGCTGGCCGGCCCGCGCCTGCTGCCCGAGTACCGGGACGCCGACGCCGGCCGGCTCGACCTGACCAGTGTGGTGCTGTCGCTGGCCACCATCCTGCCCGTCATCTACGGCCTCAAGGAGCTGGCCAAGGACGACCCGGGCCTGCTGCCGGTGCTCGCCATCGTTGCCGGCCTGGCCGTCGGCGTGTTCTTCGTCCGTCGGCAGCGGGGCCTCACCAGTCCGCTGATCGACCTGCGGCTGTTCCGCAACCGCGCGCTGACCACCGCCCTGGTGGCGATGCTGTTCAGCATGCTGATCGCCGGCGGGACGTACCTCTTCGTCACGCAGTACCTCCAGCTCGTGGTGGGGCTCTCCCCGCTGCGGGCCGGTCTCTGGCTGCTGCCGGCGGCGATCGCGCTGATCGTCACCTCGATGCTCTCGCCGGTGCTGGCCGGGCGCTTCGCCCCGGCGCACGTGGTGGCCGCCGGCCTGGCCGTCTCGGCGGTCGGGCACCTGACCCTGGCCCTGGTCGGCAGCGAGGGCGGGCTCACCCAGCTGGTGGTCGGCTTCCTCCTGGTCTACGCCGGGGGTGGCCCGCTGATCGCCCTCGGCACCGACATCGTCGTCGGGTCGGCACCGCCCGAGCAGGCCGGCTCCGCCTCGGCCGTCTCGGAGACCAGCACCGAACTGGGCATGGCGCTCGGCGTCGCCATCCTGGGCAGCATCGGCACCATCGTCTACCGCAGCCAGGTGACCGTTCCCGAAGGCGCCGCTGCGGGCGACACGCTGGCCACCGCCGTCGCCGCCGCCGAACGGCTGCCCGGGGAGGTCGGCGCGACGCTGCTGGCCTCCGCCCGGGCGGCGTTCACCGACGGGCTGAACGTGATCGGCGCGATCAGCACCGTGATCACCGTCCTGCTCGTCGTGGCGGTGCTGACCATGATCCGCAACCGGCCGGCCGCGCCGGACGACGCTCCGGTGGACGATGCCGACGTCGTGCCCGCCCGGTCGGCGTCCTGACCGGGTGCCCCGGCGTTGTCGGGGCTGAGGGGCGCGGGCCGGGGCCTGACCCCGGCCCGCGGGGCCCCCGGTCGGAGGTGAGCAGCAGGGCGTCGTGATCGACGCGGGCAGTGCCCGACCCGGGTGCCCGGACCACGTGGTCCGGGCACCCGGCGCGTCCCGGGGGCGCACCGCGTGCGGGTGGCGGGGCGGTGTCCCGCCGGCCCCGCCTCCGGCGGACGGCGGCGCCTGTGGGCGGGGCGGGTCAGTACGCGTAGGTGACCGAGATGGTGGCGTTCGGGCAACCACCTGCCAGGCTGGTCAGCGCGCTCTTCTCGGCGCTGTCGACGGTGAGCCGCCAGCGGATCTTGGTGGCCACCCACTCGTTGACGTACCGGCACCGGGCGGCGGCGTACGGCGGCAGCCAGCTGGCCGGGTCCTGGTCGCTCTTGGCCTGGTTGACGTTGTCGGTGACGGCGGCCAGCGGCCGGCTGTCGCCGAGGTCGTTGGCGTACGCCTGGCGACGGCTGGTGGTCCAGCTGCGCGCGCCGGAGTCCCACGCCTCGGCGAGCGGCACCATGTGGTCGATGTCGAGGTCACCGGTGGCGGTCCAGTAGGCGTTGTCGTAGTAGGAGTACCAGCGGCCCCCGCTGAGGGCGCAGCCGCTGCCGACGGTGGGCGCGCCGACCGCCTCGGCGAGCAGCACCTCGTCGCGGGTGGTGCAGCCGTCGCCGTCGGCGTCGACCCAGTGCGGGAAGAGGTCGCGGCTGTAGCCGGTGCGGTTCTCGGCGGCGACGGTGAGGTTGGCGACGGCGGTGGTCAGCGGGGCGGAGTAGCCGGCGGCCTCGGCGGGGTGGGCGAGGCCGGTGGTGGCGAGGACCGCGGTGAGGATGGTCGCGGTGGCGCGCAGGCGTCGGTTCATGGTGCTCCGTCCGGGTGAGATGCGGAATCCCTGCCACATGTATAGACGGGTGTCGAACGAACGGTCCAGCGGGCGACGCGTGAACGGTGGCGGAACTCGCCGGTCAGCGGCGGGCCGGCAGCCGACCCAGCTTGTCCGGGTTGACCACCAGCAGCAGCCGTTCGATGCCCCGTACCGTGGTGTCCAGCGTGATCAGGGTGATCGGGCGGTCGGTGGCGACCAGCAGCCCCGGGCCGCCGTTGACCTCGACGAGGTCGATCGTCGTCCCCGGCCAGTACTTGCGCCGCACGTTGTCCAGGAAGTTCGTCACCCGGGCCGCCCCGCAGACGTCCCGGCGGGACGCGTGCACCCGGCCGCCGCCGTCGGCGCGGGCCACCACGTCGTCGGTGAGCAGCCGCTCCAGCGTGGCCAGGTCACCGTCGCGGGCCGCGCCGAGGAACGCCCGCACCAGTTGCCGCCGCCGCTGCGGCGGGGCCGGCGTGGACCCCTCGACGGCGAGGTGCCGCCGGGCGCGACTGGCCAGCTGCCGGGCGTTCGGCTCCGACGTGCCGAGCACCTCGGCGATCTCCCGGTACGGGTAGTCGAACGCCTCACGCAGCACGTACGCGGCCCGTTCGGCGGGGGCCAGCCGCTCCAGCAGCAGCAGGACCGCGACGTCCAGCGCTGCCGCCCGTTCCGCGCCCAGGGTCGGATCGGCGCTGGTGTCGACCGGCTCGGGCAGCCACGGCCCCACGTACGTCTCCCGGGTGGCCCGCGCCGAGGTGGCCGCGTTCACCGCCAGCCGGGTGGTCGTGGTGGTCAGGAAGGCGGCCGGGTTGCGTACCCCGCTGCGCTCGGTGCCCTGCCAGCGCAGCCACGCCTCCTGCACCACGTCCTCGGCCTCGACGACGCTGCCCAGCATCCGGTAGGCCAGCCCGAACAGTCTCGGCCGCACGTCGAGGAACGCGGCCAGGTCCGCCGCCGCGACAGCCGGTGGCCCGTCGGCAGCAGTCCCGGGCCCGGTCGTCATCCGCCTACCGTAGGCGGTGCGCCGCGCGGGCCCGACGTCACCCGACGCCGGGCCCGCGCACAGGGTCAGCGCGCGCGCCACTCGGCCAACCGGGTGACACCGGTACGCGCGCCGTCGCCGAGCGGGACCAGCGACTGCTCCGCCAGCAGCGCCCCGAAGTAGCGCCCCTGCGGGTCGGTGACCACCGGCCGGGGGTCACCGGCGGCGGTCAGCGTCTCCCGGCCCAGCTCGTCCAGGGGGAACCGCTGCGGCCCGGCCAGCTCCACGATCCCGTCGACCGGTGCGCCGACGGCGATCTCGGCCAGCGCCGTCACCACGTCGTCGGCGGCGATCGGCTGGATCAGCGCCGGCGGCAGACGCACCTCGTCGCCCACCACGGCCGCGTCGACGATGGCCGGCACGAACTCGAAGAACTGGGTGGCGCGCACCACCGTCCACGGGATGTCCGCCCCGGTGATCAACGCCTCCTGCGCCACCTTGGCCCGCATGTAGCCGCTGTCCGGGATGCGGTCGGTGCCGACGATCGACAGCGCCACATGATGCCGTACGCCGGCCTTCGCCTCCGCCTCCAGCAGGGTCCGGGTGGACGTCTCGAAGAACGTCAGGACGGCCGTCTCCTCGAACGACGGCGAGTTCGACACGTCCACCACGACGTCGGCGCCGTCGAGCACCTCGGCCACCCCCGCACCCGTGAGCGTGTCCACCCCGGTACGCGGTGAGGCCGGCACCGCCTGGTGGCCCTGCTGCCCGAGCAGCGCCACCAACCTGCTGCCGATGAGTCCGCTGCCCCCGATGACGACGATCTTCATGGTCGGTCCACTCCCTGTTCCGTCCGTGGCGGTCCTACCGCCCTGCACCACTAACGACCGACCGGACCGCCGATCCGTGACAGCTCCGCCCGGCACGCCGTCCACCCGCCGCTTTCCGGGCCGCCGACGGGCCGCACCCCGCCGTCCGACCCGCCCACCGCGGGGCCGCCCCACCGGTCGCCCGTGCGTCACCGGGGACGCGATGCTGCGCCCCGTCGGTGGTCCGGCACCGGGTAGCGTGCCCGCGATGGGTGCGCCGGCACCCGGTGAGGAGACACCATGGCGGGCACGACGACGGTGGAGGTTCCGACCAGTGACGGCGCGGCCGACGCGTACCTGGCCCGGCCGGACGGCGACGGGCCGTTTCCGGCGGTGCTGTTCTTCATGGACGCCTTCGGGTTGCGTCCCCGGCTCGCCGAGATGGCCGAGCGGATCGCCGCGCGGGGTTACCTGGTGCTGGTGCCGAACCTGTTCCACCGGACCGGCCGGATGCCGCAGTTCGACCTCGCCGACCTGGCCGATCCGCAGCGACGCGGTGAGCTGTTCGGGCGGATCGTGCCGCTGATCAGCGCGCTCACCCCGGAGCTGGTGGCCCGGGACACCGGGGCCTATCTGGGCTTCCTCGCCGCCCGGGGCGACGTCGCACCGGGACCGGTGGCGATCGTGGGTTACTGCATGGGCGGCACCAACGCGTTGCGCGCGATCGAGGCGCACCCGGACCGGATCGCGGCGCTGGCCAGCTTCCACGCCGGCCGGGTCGTCACCGACGAGTCGGACAGCCCGCACCGGGGAGTCGGCACGGTCACCGGTGAGCTGTACTTCGCCCACGCCGACCGGGACGAGTCGATGACCGCCGAGCACATCGCGACGCTGGAGGGGGCGCTCGACGCCGCCGGGGTCAGCTACCGCTCCGAGGTGTACACCGGCGCCCCGCACGGCTTCACGATGGCCGACACCGCGATGTACGACGAACAGGCCGCCGAGCGACACTGGACGGCGCTGTTCGACCTGCTGGAACGGACCTTCCGGGGGAGCGGCGCGACGGTCGGATGACGGTCCCCACGCGAGCGCATGACAGTCGCGTGACATTCGGACCGCAGCGTCCCACCGTGGTTTCGCCGCCCGCTCACCCGGGGCAGAAGCCAGGTCGACAGCGACTCGTGGAGGGACGACAGACGTGGAAGTACAGGGCTTCTTCACCGCCATCATCATTGGTCTGATCATCGGTGCCCTGGGCAGGCTCGTGGTGCCGGGGAAGCAGAAGATCTCCATCCTGCTCACCCTGGCCATCGGTGTGGTGGCCGCGATCCTCGGCACGCTGGTCGCCGGGGCGCTCGGCGTCGACGACACCGCCGGCATCGACTGGATCGAGTTGTTCATCCAGGTGGTCTTCGCGGCTCTCGGCGTCGCCCTCCTCGCCGGCACCTACGGCCGACGTCGGCACTGACCCACACCCCCACGTGCCGGCCCGCCCCCTCCCCGGGCGGGCCGGCGGCAGTGGGGGCGGCAGCTCAACGCCGTGATCGAGATGATGGAGAACGGCGAGGACTGCCGGGAGGCGTTGATCCAGCTCGCGGCGGTCTCGAAGGCCATCGACCGGGCCGGCTTCAAGGTCATCGCCTCCGGGATGCGGCACTGTGACGCGGCGCGTGCGCGTGGTGAGACTCCCGAGATGACCGAGGCCGAACTGGAGAAGCTCTTCCTGGCGCTGGCCTGACCCGCGAACGGTGTTCCGGCCGACCCGCCTGAGTGCGTTCCCGGTGGGTAGTCCGTGCCTGAGGCAGCGCATCAGCCTGTCGTTCTTATACCCCCCGGGGTACAAGCGGACGAGGAGGTGGTGCTGATCTGCCGCTCCGGCGCGCGGGCCGGCCAGGCCGGGCGGGCGCTCGCCGCCGGCCTGCCCCACCTACGGGTCCTCGGCGGCATGCTGGCCTGGGAGAGGACCTCGGCCCCGTACGGCGGGGCGCCCCCGCTGGGACCCGGAACGGCAGGTACGCCTGGTCGCCGGGTCGGTGGTGCGGGTCAGCGTCCTCGGCTCGATGCTGGTGCCGGGGCTGAAGTGGGTCGCCGCGCTGCTCGGCACCGGGCTCATCGTCGCCGCACTCACCGACACCTGTGCGCTGGGCCGGCTGCCGTACCACCGGGGGGCCGGTGGCGACCTGGACGGCGTCGTCGCCACGCTGCGCGGTGACACCGGACGGCAGGGGCGAGCGCGGCCCTGCCGCTGACCGTCGGGCTGGCCGTGCTGGTCGGGATCAGCCTCGGCCTGCTCGGCGGCGGCTCCATCCTGGCCGTACCGCTACTGGTCTACGTCGCCGACCTGCCGCTACGGGAGGCCATCGCCACCTCGCTGCTCGTCGTCGGCGTCACCAGCCTGGTCGGGGTGCTGCCGTACGCGCGGGCACGCCGGGTCCGCTGGCGTACCGGGCTGGTGTTCGGGCTCGCCGGGATGACCGGGGCGTACGTCGGCTGGCCGGTCACCTCCCGCCGACGTTCCTGCTCACCGGCTTCGCGGTGATGATGCTGGCCGCCGCCGCTGCCATGATCCGGGGTCGACGCGCCGCCGGGGAGGCCGGGCCGCCCGGGCTGCCGCTGGCCCGGGTGCTCGCCGACGGGGCGGTGGTCGGGCTGGTCACCGGCCTCGTCGGGGCCGGCGGCGGGTTCCTCGTGGTGCCCGCGCTGGCGCTGCTGGGCGGCCTGCCGGTGCCGGTCGCGATCGGCACCTCGTTGGTGGCGATCGCGATGAAGTCCTTCGCCGGTCTCGCCGGCTACCCCTGGACCACCGACGTCCACTGGCCGCTGGCGGTCGCCGTCACCGCCGCCGCAGTGCTCGGCAGCCTGCTCGGCGGGCGGCTCACCAGCCGGGTGCCGGCCGACGTCCTGCGCCGGTCGTTCGGCTGGTTCGTCCTGGTCATGGGCGGTTTCGTGCTGGCCCGGCAACTGCCCGGCGGGGTGCGGACCGACCCGGCGCTCTGGACCGGGCTGGCCGGCCTCGCGGCCGGCGCGGCGCTCGCCTCGCTGGCTTGTGCCCGACGTGCCCCGGTCGGGGCCGGTCGGGAAGCGCCCCGCCCCGCCGACTGACCACCCGGCCGGGCCTCCGGCGCGGTCACCGAGGGCGGCGGCGCTGGCTGGCCATCTTCTCCATGCCCTGCCGGGCCTGGACGGTACGCAGCAGTTTGCTGGTCTCCTTGTGGAAGTGGCTGCACTGCTTGCCGAACTCGCCCACCGACTGGTCCTTGCTCGCCTGGAGCCGCTGTTCGGCGTACTCCAGCCAGCTGTGACCCTCCCACGGGCACGGCTCGGCGATCGGATCGGCCGAGAAGGTCAGTTGGGCGGCCAGCAGGATCGCCCGGGCCATCAGGAACATGGTGACCGGGGTGACCCGGCCGGCCAGGTGGACCTGCTGGAACACCCGGCACCCGTCGAAGAAGTGGAACGCCTTCACCGCCTTCTCGGGGTCCCGACGCAGCTCCGCCATCCGCAGGTAGACCGCACCGAGGCCGCGCAGGAGCTGCACCTCGGTGAAGTTCTCCCGGAGGAGGTCGGCGATCGTCGAGTGGGACTCGTCGGTAACCTCCCGGTCGGCCGGCAGACGCACCCGAGGTGTGGGGTGGAAGACCCGGTTGAGCTGGTCGGCGAACTCGCTGCCCTCGGCGATCCGCCACACCCCCCGGTCGGCCAGGCTGGTGACCATGGCGTCGCCGCTCCGTCGCCGGTTGAGCATCCTCGCGACACCCTCGATGTAGCCGCCGTTGCTCATGATCTCGGTGGCGACGTTCTCGACGTCGCTCCAGGCGATCTCCCGGTCCAGCTCCAGGTCCACCCGGGTCCGCAGGATCACCAACTGCTCCAGCAGCGGACCCTCCCGCTCCTCGGCGGCGAGCAGCTCGCCCGCCTCCAACAGCAGCGGGCGCGGGTCGGGATTGTTGCGCGGCCAGCCGAAGTGGGCATACCCGACGATGGCCTCGACCATGGCCAGCCCGTACCGCAACCGTCCCCGACCGTCCGACGCGGTCACGATCAGCCGCCGGTACGTCTCGATCGCCTGGCGGTACTCCCAGATGTAGCGGTGGAACTCCGCCCGGACCTCCAGCACCCCCGGATGGTCCGGCCAGCGCTGCTCGGCGGTCCGAATCAGCTCCCAGACCGCGCTGTTGTCGACGTCGTTACGCCGGTGCACCCCCTGCTCGTCCGGCAGCTTCTCGCCCACCCCCAGCCAGCGCCGGTACTGCCGCTCCAGCCCCACCTCCATCTGGAGCAGCTCGATCGAGTGGCTGAACCGGCGCAGGTGCCCGTCGAGCTTGTCCCGGCGGACCCGGTAGACCCGGCGGATGTCGACCAGATCCTCCGGCCGCAGCCTCTTTCTGCGCTCCAGGCGTTCCACGCCCTCCGGGGTGGCCGCGGCCAGCAGGTTACCCTCGCTGCTCCACCGGGCCCGGTGGCACCACAGGTCGAGTACCGCGTGGTGCCAGGTGGTGTGTTCCTGTTCGGCCAGCCAGTTCTGCACCTCCTTGATCCGGCGCAGCAGTTTCTGGTCCCTGGGCCGGGTCCGGGGGGCGTCGCCGCCGCGCGGGGACGCGTCGATCTCGGCCCGCCAGCCGCCCAGCTCCCGCTGGATGCGCAACTCCCGCAGCAGCGACCGGGCGCCCGGTCGGTCCTCGTGGGCCCGTTTCGCGCACTCCAGCGCGACCTCGGCCTCGGTCGTCGCCTCGGCGAACCTGTTGTTGCGGCGCAGGCAGTGCGCGACGAACAGGTGCACCTCCGCCTCGATCCCGGGGAACAGCGGGAACTCGCCGTCGGTCAGCACCAGGGTCATCGTCCGTCGGGCGGCCTCCAGCTGGCTGACCACGTCCGGGTCGCTCCGGTGCACGGCGTGCAGCAGCCGCCACACGTACATCCGGGTGTCGCCGGGCCAGCGGGCCGGCGAACCCCAGGCCGCCGTCAGCTCCTCGACCACCCGCCGGCCCGTCGCCGCCTGGTCGGCGTAGGTGGGCTGCTCGGCGACGAACAGCGTCGCCACCCCGCACAGCCGCATGCTCCACAGCCCCCGGTCGCTGTCCGACCCGGACAGGGCCAACCCCTCGCTGACCGCCGCCGTCGCCTCGGTCAGCGTCGCCACCCGCTCCGCCAGGGTGCGCTGCTCCCGGGCGCGGCCGCACAGCAGCCGGTGGCGCATCTGCAACACCGCGAACCGGTCCCGCAGGGTGACCGGCTCGGGCATCAGCGCGAACAGCTCGAACGCGGTGCCGAGCGTGGCCCGCGCGGCCGGCACCCGGCCCGAGGTGAGCTGGAGGTCGACGGTGTTCAGCAGCCAGGAGATGGCCACCGTGATCAGATCCGGCCGGCTGCCGCCGGCCACCCGGGCGCACTCGGCCAGCACCGGCGCGGCCCGCTCCCGGGCCGGCAGCAGGCTCGTCCCCGCCCGCAGCCGGCGGCCACCGATGAACAGCGCGGTGTCGATCGACTTCAGCAGCCGGTGCGACAGCGCGTCCCGCGCGGCCAGCCCGATCGCCTCCGCCACGGCGTCGGCGGCGGCCACGAACGCCTCGCGCACCTGCTGGCTCTGCCCGGTGGCCCGCATCGCCTGGTTGAGCCGGGCGGCACCGGCGACCACCGGGTAGCCGGTGGCCCGGACCGGCCGGTCGGCGGGGGCGTCCGCCTCGGCCGGCGGCGCGACGGCGTCGGTCGGACTGGTGACCGGCTCGTCGGTGGCCACGACGGCCGTGGCCTCCAGCAGCACCGGGCTGAACGCCGCGTCGCCGGAGTGCGCGGCGGCGAGCTTGGTCAGCGTCTTCCGCAGCCGGGGGTATCCGGCCACCATCGCCTCGTCGAGGCAGCCGATCGCCCGGTCGACGCCCTTCAGGACGTGCCGGTCGGAGTTGGCCGGATGCCGTTGCCGCTGCCGCAGCATCGCCATGATCAGGGCGAACATCGCCTCGGCCACCGGCTCGTCGAGCTGGTCGGGGGTGAGTTCGGCACCGTCGACGAGCGCCCGACCGTAGACGTTGTTGCCGCCGCTGCCGCGCAGGGTGGCGGTCAACGCGTTGTTCAGCGCGTGCCGGGTCGACCGGCCCAGGTCGTGCCAGAGGGTGCCGTCGTGCTCCTGCTGGGTGAGGATGCGCGCCTCGACCAGATGGTGGGTGGCCTGCGGGGTGAGCCCGCAGCCCATCGCTTCGAGCAGCTCGGCGGACAGCCACAGCCCGTCGGTGATCGCCCAGGCGGTCAGCACGGCCAGCGCGCCGGGCCGGCCCCGCTTGCCGTCGGTGCCGGTCCACAGCGCGAAGCAGTCGACGTCGCGCAGCCCGGCGCCGACCGTGGCGGCGGAGCGGCGCAGCAGCGCGTCGACGAGGTGTTCGACGCCGGGCTGCTCGATCCGCTTGTTGAGCACGTCGTTGGCGAGTTCGTCGACCCCGTTGTGCAGCACCCCGGGCAGCCGGACCAGCTTGTCGTCCAGCTCCGTCCAGAGCCTGCCCTCGGCGAGCCCGGTGATGGTCAGGCCGCCGCCGTACAGCGGGTCGGCGAGCACCTGGTCGACCAGCGCGGTGGCCTCGTCCTCGCTGAGTTCCCGCAGCTGGATCACCGGCAGGTAGCGCAGCTTGATGTCGCCGCTGACCTGGACCTCCGCCCGGGTGGCGATGATGACCAGCGCCCGGTCGAACACCGACAGCTTCAGCAGCCGGTCCAGCTGCGCCCGGACCGCCTCCGGCCGGGTGCCCAACCGGGACCCCTCGACGAACAGGATCAGCCGGCGGCGGTGCAGCTGCCGCTGCAACTCCTCGGCCAGGGTCATCCGGACCGCGTCGGCGTAGTCCATGCCGTAGTCGGTGACGTCGTCGATGGTGACGTCGAGTTCCCGGGCGAGCACCCCGAGCACCGGCTCCGGCGCGCTGCTGTTGGGGATGTCCAGCCGCAGCAGCGCCACCTCGTCGAGCTGCCCGGCCTCCTCCGCGAAGCGGGCCAGCACCTCGTCGACGAAGTACCGCTTGCCGGCGTGCCGGGGCCCGACGACCGGCAGCACCGCCCCCTGCGGCACGCGCAGGCTGGCCCCGCCCCGGGCCAGTTCCGGCACCCGCCCGGCGAACGGCACCTGCCGGGCCGGCCAGGCGCTCTCGAAGCCGGCCCGTTCACCCTGGTCGGCGGGGGAGCCCAGCGGTCGGTGGGGAAACGGCACCGCACGCCGCTGCGGCCGACGCCACGCCGGGTTGTGCACCCAGCCCCGGTCGAACTCGACCGGGCTGCGGGCCGGCGCGGGATAGCCCGCATCACCTAGGCGTTCCCCGGCCTCCCGCAGCACCTCCGCCGGGCTCAGCCACTCGGGCGCGTCCTTCCGGCCGTGCTTGAGGGCCCCCAGCAGGGCCCAGGTGAACGGGGTGTGCAGATCGTCCGGGCCGGCGTCGAGCGCCGGTCCGCTGCGGACGGCCGCCATCAGCTGCCAGCCACGGTCCTCGTCGAGGTGCAGCGCCTCCGACGGCAGGTCCAGGCTGGCGTTTCCCGCGTGGCAGCAGTCGAGAATCAGCAGGCACCGCTGGGCGTCCGTGCCCCTGGCCGCCGCCACGAACCTGTCCACCGGGAACTCTTTGCCGGAGGTGTCCGCAGCCTCGTGGGGAAGGAGCCGTAGCGACCGACCCACCAGGACGGCGTGACCGGCGAAGTAGACCACCAGCACGCCGTCGCGGCCGACGAGTCGGGCCGCGTCCTCGACGTAGCCGGCCAGGTCGTCGGCCGTGGGGTCGGACACCACGGCGATCCGCCGCTTCGGCAGCCCCCAGGTGGCAGGGGCGGCGAACGCCTCGGTCAGGGCCGTGAGGTTGTCCTTGACGGCGGGAACGGCCAGCCCCAGATGGGGGTAGGAGCTGACCCCCAGCAGGACGGCACGGGACTGGGCCGGATCGAACCGTGGTTGGTGCGCAGCGGTCACCGCAGACCCTGTTGGAGCACCGCGATGACGTCCTCGGCCGTGCCGCTGGCCTCGATCTTCACCTCCCGGGTGCCGTCCGGGCTGTCGGTGAGGGTGACCGTGACGGTGGTGTCGCCACCCCGGCGGGCGCCGCGCCGGGCCTGGAACCAGTCGTACACCGCCTGGATCACCACGGGCAGCAGGACGTCCTGGCCGATGAACTCCAGCACCTCGGCGGCCCCGAGGGTGCCCGGTTCGGGTGCGCGGTGGATCAGCCGGACCCGGGCGTCACGCAGCTCCGGGTCGGCCACCAGATCGTCGCGAAGGTCGTGCACCGGCGACTCGTCGGAGTCCGAGACCGAGAAGATCAGACGCATGCCGCCATCATGGCCCATGCCGTCACGCGCTGTCAGCCGCCGGACGACGTCCTGTCGTCCTGTCGACACAGTCCCGCCGACCGTCCATCTCGGACCACCGCCACGGCCGAGTCCGGTGGGAATTGCGCGGTGGGCAGACGGTCCGATGTGGTCGACGCCGGCCCCGGGCGGGCGGGACGGCGGGGGCGTGGACAGCGCGCCGACTCAGGAACCGGCGGGCCCGGTGTCCCCGGCGGGCGGGAACGCCAGCGCCACGGTCAGGTCGAGCACCGTGCCGGGCTCGTGCAGCCGGTCGCCGTACAACTCGCGCAGCCGACCCATCCGGTAGCGGACCGTCTGCGGATGCACGAAGAGGTCGGCGGCGACGTCGTCGCGGCGGCCCTGGTGCAGCAGCCAGGAGCGCATCGTCTCGGCCAACCGCGCGGCGGTGGCCGGCGAGAGTCCGGCCAGTGGTGCGAGCACCTGGGCGCGCAGGTCGGCCAGCGCCTCCGGGTCGGTGTGCAGCACCAGCCGGGCGAGGTGCTGCTCGGTGTCCAGCGCGGTGCCGTCCGGTGGTTGCGGCACGCCGAGGACGAGCGCCTTCAACACCCGCTGGTACGACCGGCCCACCGCGACCCAGGGGCGGTCCGGCCCGAGCACCGCGCGGTGCCCGTGCAGCACGGTGCTCAGCCGCCGACGTCGGCTCCCGTGCATGTCCGGCACGAGCAGCAGCGCCGCCTCCTCGGTCCACTGCGCCCCGGGCAGCTCCTCGCCGCTCTCCAAGGTCTGCGGGGGGAGTACGGCGAGCACGGCGCGCAGGCTGCTGCGCGGCAGCACCACCACGGTCAGGGTCTGCGGCGGCGACCACTCGGCCCGTTCGGCGCTGCGCCGCAGCACCTCCTCCGGCTCTCCGGCGAGCAGGTGCTGGGTGAGCCGGTCCAGGTCGCGCCGCCGGGCCCGGCCGACGTTGGCCAGTTCGTCGGAGTGGCCGGCGACGCTGGCGGCGGAGAGTTCGTCGATGTAGGCGAACATCAGCTCGGCGAACTCGGCGACCGTCTCGGCGGACAGCCCGCTGCGCACGGTGGTGGTGGACACCTCCCGCCAGGCCACCCGGGCCCCCACCCGGTACGCGGCCAGCAGCGCGTCCATGCTCCGGCCGGCCCGTGCCTCCCCGGCGCCCAGCGCGTACGCGGCCTCCAGCCCCCGGCTCAGCGGGGTGTTCGGGTCGGCCACCCCCGACCGCTCGATGAGCTGGAGGAAGGTGCCCAACGCGATCCGTACCGCGTTCTCGATCTTCTCGCGCATCTGGCCGGTGAGGGTGCCGGAGTAGGCGGGCACCTCGGCGGTGATGGTGGTGACGGTGTGCGCGGCCACCAGCGGCAGTCGGCCGCGTAACCGCTCGGCCACCTGGGTGTCGAGTTCCAGTCGGCCGCCGAGGTGACCAGCTGCCCCTGATTCCGACATGTTGTTCCCTCCGCACAAGTTACCGGGTCCGATTCACCTTCCTGGGTCAAGATGTTATGCGGAGAAGCGAGCACGCTGGGAGTCATGACCACCACCGTCCCGCGTCCTGCGGCGAAGACGTCCGTCCGGGACCGGCTCCTGCGGCTGGTCGAGACGGTCACCACCCCGCTGCTGCCGGAGGACTACCTCGACCTGGTCGCGCCGTTGCGTGCCGGGGCCGCCCTGCGCGGGCGGATCGTCGCCGTCGACCCGGAGACCCGGGACGCGGCCACCCTGACCATCCAACCCGGCCGCGCCTGGCGCGGCCACCGCCCCGGTCAGTACGTCCGCCTCGGCGTCGACGTCGACGGGGTACGGCAGTGGCGGGCCTACTCGGTGACCTCCGCCCCCGGTCGTCCCGACGGTCGGATCAGCGTCACCGTCAAGGCCATCCCGGACGGCCGGGTCAGCAACCACCTGGTCCACCGGACCCGGGTGGGCACCATCGTCCAGCTCGATCAGGCGCTCGGTGACTTCGTCCTGCCCGATCCGGTCCCGGCCCGGGTGCTGTTCCTCACCGCCGGCAGCGGCATCACCCCGGTGATGGGCATGTTGCGCTCCGGCGCGGCCACCCGGGCCGACGTGGTGGTGGTGCACTCCGCGCCGACCCCGGACGACGTGGTGTTCGGCGCGCAGTTGCGCGCGCTGGCCGCGCAGGGCGACATCCGGCTGGTCGAGCGGCACACCGACCGGCACGGCCTGCTCGGCATCGACGAGCTGGCCGACCTGGTGCCCGACCATCTCGACCGGCAGACCTGGGCGTGCGGCCCGGTCGGCATGCTCGACGCGGTGCAGGAGCACTGGGCGGCGGCCGGCGTCGCCGACCGGCTGCACACCGAGCGGTTCCGGCCGACGGTCATCGCCCCCGGTGAGGGCGGCACCGTCACCTTCACCCGGGCCGGTCTCACCCTCGCCGCCGACGGCGGCACCCCCATCCTCGACGCCGGTGAGGCCGCCGGGGCGCTGATGCCGTCCGGCTGCCGGATGGGTATCTGCTACGGCTGCGTCCTGCCGCTGCGCCAGGGCGCGGTGCGGGACCTGCGCGACGGGACCCTCACCACCGCGCTCCCCGGCGACGGTGTGCTCATCCAGACCTGCGTGTCGGCGGCGGCCGGTACCTGCGACATCGATCTCTGACCAGGAGGCCGGACGTGACCGTCATCCAGCACAAGCCCGTCAACCCGATCGCCCACCTGAGCGCCGAGGACATCGAGATCCTCGGAAAGGAGCTCGACGCCATCCGGGACCGGGTGCTCGCCGAGCGTGGCGAGAGCGACGCGGCCTACATCCGCAAGGTGATCAAGACCCAGCGGACGCTGGAGATGAGCAGCCGTGCGGTGCTGCTCTTCTCGCTCTTCCCGCCGGCCTGGGTGGTCGGCACCGCCGGCCTGGCGGTGGCCAAGATCCTGGAGAACATGGAGATCGGCCACAACATCCTGCACGGCCAGTACGACTTCATGCGCGACCCGAAGATCCACTCCACCACCTGGGAGTGGGACCACGTCTCGCCGGCCGAGCAGTGGAAGCACTCGCACAACCAGCTGCACCACACGTACACCAACGTGCTGGGCAAGGACAACGACCTCGGGTACGGCATCATGCGGGTCGACGAGGACCAGAAGTGGTACCCGCTGCACCTCGGCCAGCCGCTCTGGAACTTCGTCAACGCCTGCTTCTTCGAGTACGGCATCGCCGCGTACGACCTGGAGCTGGGCCGCAATCTGCGCAAGGGCCGGCACAAGACCCCCGAGTTCCGGGCCCGGCTGCGCGGGGTCGGCCGCAAGATCCGCCGCCAGGTGCTCAAGGACTACGTCATCCACCCGCTGCTGTCCGGCCCGTCCTTCCTCAGCACCCTGGCCGCCACCTTCACCGCGAACCTGATCCGCAACCTGTGGAGCCACTCGGTGATCATGTGCGGGCACTTCCCCAACGGGGTGGAGACGTTCTCCAAGACGTCGATCGAGGGGGAGACCCGGGGCGAGTGGTACCTGCGGCAGATGCTCGGCTCGGCCAACATCAGCGGCAGCCGGCTGATGCACATCATGACCGGCAACCTGTCCTTCCAGATCGAGCACCACCTCTTCCCCGACCTGCCCAGCAAGCGCTACCAGGAAATCGCCCCGCAGGTGCGGGCGCTGTTCGACAGGTACGGGCTGTCCTACACCACCGGCCCGCTGCCCAAGCAGGTCGCCTCCGCCTGGTGGAAGGTCATCCGGCTCTCCCTGCCCAACCGGGCGACCCGCCCGGCCACCGACGAGCGCCCGGCCCGCGTGCTCGCCACCTCGGGGGTCTGACCCGACGCCGACGCCGGCCGGTCAGCAGCCGGTCCAGCGCACCGGGCTGCTGAACGGTCCGCCGGCGATCCAGCCGACCACCGTGCCGTCGTCCGCGATCGACGCCCCCCGGAGGCTGCCGACACTTCCACCCCGTCCCGGCAGCGGCGTGACCTGGTCGCCGTGCCCCACTGCCGCGTTGCCGAGCACCACGCCGCTGGTCGTCACGCCATTTATCTGCCAGCCCACCGCCGGGTGGACGGGCGTCGCCGTCCCGGTGCGCAGGTCCCACCGGTGCGGGGTCCCGTCGCCCTCGTCGGGGGTGTCGTCCGCCCCGCCGGCCGCCCAGTTGCCCCGGGCTGCGGTCGCCCAGGAACGCGGCTTGCCGGGCACGGTGAGCCAGCGGATCCCTCCGTCCGGGCGGCGTACCCAGCCGGCGTAGTCCGGTGGGCCGCCCGGCGCGACGGAGGTGCCGACGACACTGCCGTCGTCCAGGACCGCGTCGGCGCCCCCGTTGGCCGGGGGGTCGATCGTCTCGACAGTGCCCGGTCGGTCCGCCGGCCACCGCAACGGGAGCACACTCTCGGTCGCCTCCACCGCGCCGTCCCCCACGATGTCGCCGCGTGCGTTGATCGCGGCGGTCCAGACGTTCGAGACCGTTCCCGGAACGGGCAGCACCGTGAACTGGCCGTCCTGGTAACGCCAGGGGCGGTACGTCCCGTCGACGAACCCGTTGCCGACCACGACACCGGCCGTGTTGACGCCGGTGACCTCCTGGGCCAGCGGGGTGGGTAGGGCGGTGACCCGGCTGCCGTGCCAGAGCAGCAGCATCGGCTCCCGCACCCCGTCGGTGGTCCGGATGCCGGTGCCCGCGATGAACCGGTTGGCCGGGTCCACCGCCTCGGCCTTGCCCTCCGTCACCTCGGCCGGCAGCGGCAGCGGATGCAGCGCGCAGAGTCGGACGCTGTCCCCGCGTGGCCCGGCAACCGCCACACCGGGCAGGCCCAGCGCGGCGGTGAGCAGCCCGACGGCGGCCCCGGCGAGCGTTCGGTGGTGGATCATGGTGGCTCCGATCGAAAAGGTGTGCCGCGCATTCCGCACCGGAGCATGCCATCGGGCAGGGCTGATGGCGTTCGGTCGGGTACGGTCCGCGGGTCGGGCCTCTCGCTTGGTGGGTGTGGCCGCTCCGGCGAACCGGGCGACGGTGACGACTGGCTGACGGTCGGGACGCGGACCGGGTTGCACGGTGTCCGATACCTGACCGAACAGTCGACGAGCGGCCCGCGCCGGGTGCCGCCGGACCGTCGGCCGGTGGGGAATCACGCGGGAGTCGCACCGGAGAGGAAGAGATGGCCTACGTTTTCCTGCTGGTCGCGATCAGCGCGGAGGTGGCCGGCACCAGCCTGCTCAAGGCGACGCAGGGGTTCACCCGGCTCTGGCCCACGGTCGGGCTGGCCGTCGCCTACCTGCTGGCCTTCGGCATGCTCGCGCTGGCCGTCCGGGACATTCCGGTCGGGGTGGCGTACGCCATGTGGTCCGGGCTCGGCACCGCCGCGATCGTCGCGGTCGGCGCGGCCTTCCTCGGCGAACCGTTGAGCGTGTCGAAGGTGGTCGGGGTGGGCCTGATCATCGGGGGAGTGGTGGTGCTCAACCTCGGCGGGGCGCACTGAGCCGGCCGCCCCCGCCGGGGGCGGCCGGCTCCGGCGCGCGTCGGCTGGCTAGCGTCGGCCCGCGGAGTGCCGGTGCACCGACTGCCGTCCCCGCAGGAACGCCAGCACGATCACCACCAGCAGTGCGACGAGACCGATGATGGCCAGCCAGCGGACCGCCTCCAGCAACAGCCCGAGCAGGATGAGCGCGCCGCCGACGACACCGACGACGAAGAGCATGGCCCGCATGTCGACCTCCTCTGACAGCACTGACCGGGCAGCCTTCCCGATTCCTGCCGCCGTACGCCTCGACCGGCGGCGCGTCGCAGGTGGCCGTGCTCCGGGGGTGCCCACCCTCCCGCCGTGGCCGGTGACGGACCGGTCGGCCGGTGCCCCGGTCGGACCGACGTGGGACGGTGCCGGGCGGGTCGTGCGGTCAGCGTCGGGCGACGTAGACGGTGTTGGCGGACTGCCCGCCGGTCAGCGGGTTGGCGAACGGGACGACGTGCGCCTGCCAGGTCGGGAACACCTCGGCGAGGACTCCGCCGAACGCGTCGTCCGGCGGGTCGTCCGACCAGAGCGCGAACACCCCGTCGGGCAGCAGCAGGTCGGCCAGCCGGCGCAGGCCCTCGGTGGTGTAGAAGGCGGCGTGGCTGGGGTGCAGCACGTTGCGGGGGGAGTGGTCGACGTCGAGCAGCACCGCGTGGAAGCGGCGGCCCGGCCGGTCCGGGTCGAAGCCGCTGCCGTCGGCGACGGCGGCGAAGAAGTCCGCCCGGACGAACCGGGTCCGCGGGTCCGGGGCGAGGCCGGCGGCGAAGGGGAGCAGTTGGCGGCGGTGCCAGTCGATGACGTCCTCGATCGTCTCCACCACCAGCACCGAGCGCACCCGGGTGTCCTCCAGGGCGGTACGGGCGGTGTAGCCGAGGCCGAGACCGCCGACCACCACGTCGAGCGGCTCGTCACCCAGCGGGGCCAGGCCCAGCCGGGCCAGTTCGATCTCGGCGACCGGGAAGAGGCTGGACATCAGGTACTCGTCGTCGAGCTTCACCTCGTACACGTCGACGTCGAGGGCGGGGTCCCGTCGCCGGCGCAGACTGATGGCGCCGATCGGGGTCTCCCGCCAGGCCAGTTCCTCGAATCGCACGCCCACCTGGCCACCCTTCCACCGTCGTCGTGCCGGGATGGTACCGGGGCGACCGGTTCGGATCGGTATCGGCCCGCGCGCCCACACCGTCGGGACCGGAGCCGTCCCCGGCCGGCGCACCGTGGTGGACTCCGCGGACGCCACCGGGCCGCGACGGAGGGTCAACAGGACATCGACGCAGCGCATATCCTGTCCGCCGAAGACTCGCGGAAGGGACGCCATGCCGTCGCGGCAGGACCAGCTCCACTCCTACCAGTTCACCGTGCAACGGGCCGTTGCCGCCCTGGTCATGCGGGAGACCGACCCGGCGCGTTCGCCGTTTCGTCGGCTGGCCGGGGCCGGGTTGGCCAGTGTCCTGGTCGCGGCGATCGGGCTGGGTGGCTTCGCCCTCTACGGCCTGTTCGCCGGTGGCGGGTCCAAGTGGCGCGATGCCGGTGCGGTGATCGTGGAGAAGGAGTCCGGGGCCCGGTTCGTCTACCGCGACGGCCGGTTGCACCCGGTGCTCAACTATGCCTCCGCGCTGCTGATCGTCGGGGCGGACCGGTCGCACACCGTGCTGGTGTCGCGCCGGTCCATCGAGGGGGTGCCGCGTGGACTGCCGCTGGGCATCGCCGACGCGCCGGACTCGCTGCCGGCCTCCGGTCGGCTCTCCACCGCCCCGTGGACGGTCTGTTCGCTGGAGCCGGCCGAGGCCGTGCGGGCCACCCCGCGTTCGGCGCTGCTGATCGGACGGGAGGCGACCGGCGGGCGGCGACTCACCGAGGAGGCGGTCCTGGTCCGGCACCCGGACGGCACCCTGCACCTGATCTGGCACCAGCGCCGGCACCTGCTGCGGGACGCCGCCCGCGTGCTCGCGGCGCTGGCCGCCACCCGGGAACGCGCGGTCCCTGCCGCCCCGGCGTTGCTCAACGCCCTGCCGGCGGGTGTCGACCTGGCCCCGCCCGCGCTGGCCGGTCTCGGCGAGCCCTCCGCCGAGGTCGCCGGTGCCGCGGTCGGTGATGTCTACCTGGTGCGCAACTCCGGCGGTGGCCGGCAGTACGCGGTCGCCGAGCGGGACGGCCTGGCCGGCATCACCGAACTCCAGGCGGCCCTGCTGATGGCCCGTACCGGTCAGGGCGAGCCGGCACCGATCACCCTGGGCCGGTTCGCCGCGCTACCCAAACTGCCCGATCTGGTGCCGGCCGGCCCGACCGCGCCGCCGCCGGCCCCACCGCGCCTGGCCGGCGTCGACGGCGGCGCGCTCTGTGCCCGGGTCGGGGCCGACGGCACGGTCCGCGACGTCCGGATCGGCACGACCGTGCCGGATCTCTCGGCCGCCGCCCGCACCCCCGACGGCTCGGGCGGGGTGCGCGTGGACCAGGTGCTGGTCGAGCCGGGGCGGGGCGCGGTGGTCGAGTCGGTGGCCGCGCCGGGCGCCGACGGCGGCGCGGTCTCCGTGGTCACCGACCTGGGCCGCCGATACGTGCTCGCCGACGCTGAGGTGCTCGGCATGCTCGGTTACCAGGGGGTGACCCCGGTGCGGCTCCCCGCCGGCCTGGTCAGCCTGGTCCCCGCCGGCAGCCCTCTCGACCCGGCCGCCGCCCGGGCGGTCGCCGCCCCGTCCTGACCGATACCGCCCATCCCGGGCGGTTCAGTCGGCCGGGCGGCGCAGCAGGCTGACCGCGAAGTCGGCCTCGTCCCGCCAGGGGCGCAGGTCCCAGGTGGCGAAGCGCTGGTCGAGGCGGAGGCCGGCGGTGGCCACGTCGGCGTCGAAGTGGTCGAGCCGGTAGCCCCGGTCGAGACCGAAACCGACCAGCACCACCCCGTCGGGGCGCAGGTGGGCGACGATCCGGGCCAGCACGGTCGGTTCGGTGCCGGCGGCGACGAAGGCCATCACGTTGCCGGCGACCACGGCGGCGTCGAAGGGCTCGCCCTCGCCGGCCCCGGCGAGATCCAGCTCGACGAGGTCGGCGACCAGCCAGCGGGGCCCGGGGTGGTCGGCACGGGCCGCCTCGATCAGGGCGGGATCGGCATCGACCCCGACCATCCGGTGCCCCCGCGCGGCGAGCGCGGCGCCGACCCGACCGGTGCCGCAGCCGGCGTCCAGGATCCGCGAGCCGGGGGCCACCACGGCGTCGACCAGGCGGGCCTCACCGGCCAGGTCGGCACCCTCGGCGGCGAGCCGCCGGAACCGGTCGATGTACCACTGCGAGTGTTCGGGGCCGGTCTCGGTCGCCCACCGGGTCGGGTTGGTCATGTCGCCACGGTAACCGGCCGGCCGGGTGTCACACGGCGCGCACGGCACCCCGGGTGCCGGCGCACGGCACCCCGGACCGGCCTGCGGCGGGGCGGGGGTCCGGGGCGGTGCCGGCACCGACCGGCCCGAGGCTGGGGCGACCGGTTCGCGACGGGGCTCAGGGCAGTTGGGCGACGGTGACGAACTCGTTGTAGGTGAAGACCTTGCCCATCGACCGGGGGAACGGGAAGGAGTACTGCTTGACCACCGTCATGCCGAGATCCCGGGCGGCCTGTGCCGCCTCGTCGAAACCGACGAACCGGACATGAGTCGCGTCGCTGGCGTACCCCCGCTCCTGGGGGGTGATGAAGACCGCGGTGCCGCCGGACCGCAGGAACGGAAGGTAGCCGGAGATGATCTCCAGCGCCGCCTCGGCGGGCAGGTGCTCCAGCAGGTGGGCGGCGAGCAGCGCGTCGAACGCGCCGGGCCGGGCGTGCGGAGACTGGTGGAACTCCTCGATCGTGTACGCCTCCAGGCCGGCGGCCCGGGCGTGCGCCACCGAGGTCGGGTTGTGGTCCACCCCGACCGCGCCCTCACCCAGGTTGGCCAGGTTGCGGCCGAGGCCGCAACCGACGTCGAGGGTACGGCCCAACTCGAGCCGCTGGAGGTTCCACCGGTAGGGCGCCTGCACGTCGAGTACCTGCTTCCAGCGCGCGCCACCGAGGCGCTGCAACCGCTGGGTGTAGTCCTCGCCCTCGGTGCCCGCCGCGGTGTCCTGCTCTGCTCGACTCATCGCCGGCCTCTCTGCCGTCGCGGAAACGTCGCCACCCGGCGCGCGTGCGGGGCACGCCGCCGGCTGTCGGGTGCCCGCACGGGTGCGGGCACCCGACAGATGCTACGGACCTGGACGGCCCTCGTCAGCCCCCGTGAGCGGCGGGTTGACACCGGGTCGAGCCAGGTGACGCTGGGTGTCGCGCGGGTTGACCCTGGGTGTCGGCCGGCGCGCCCTCCGGCCCGGTCCGGCCGGCGACGCCCGGCGGGGCCGCCGGGCGTCGTCCCTGCGCGGGTGGGTGCCGGGTGGTCGGGGTGCTGCCGGCGTGTTCGCGGCTGCCGGGTGTCGGGCGATGCCGGCGGGGGTCGGGTCACCGGTCCGGCCGGTCGGTGCCTGCACCCAGGGTCGCGCCGGGGGAGGCGTCGCCCGGGGTGGGGGCGCGGGGCCGGGCCGGGTGGGCCGCCGGTCCCGGGGTCGGGCCGGCGACCCTAGGATGGTGGAGGCGAACGGCTGCGGTAACCCACCTGACCTGCCGTTAAGGTGCCGTCCATGGTGGAAAATCGCCGGTCTGCAGGGGCTTTCGCCGCAAAATTACTTGCCGGTAGGCGCTTAGGATGAAACTCCTTTTCGCGCTAGGGGGATGATCGGCCGAATTTCGCCATCCGATCTTCAGGGTCCGGTGGGCCCTTCGGTCCGACTCCGATCGATGATCTTTTCTCGGCGGCATCGAGCCCTATTCTGCTTCCATTGTGAAGTCCTGGGGGGGATCATGATCACAATTGACTATTCCTGCGCGCCTGCCCACAGTGGAGCCGAGCCGGCCCGCTGACATGGCGCAACCGACGATCATCCAACAGTTCGCCGAGGTGGCGGCCACCCGTCCCGACCGACCGGCGATCCTCGGCGAGACCCACGAGGTCAGCTACGCCGCACTGGCCGCCACCGTCGGCGGGCACGCCACCGCGCTCACCACCGCCGGTGTCCGCCCCGGTGACCGGGTCGCCCTGCTCACCGGGCACGGCGTGGCCACCGTCGCCGCCGTCCTCGGCACCCTCGCCGCCGGTGGCGCCTACGTGCCGCTGGATCCCGGGTTCCCGGTCGACCGCCTCCGCCGCCTGCTCACCGCCGCCGCCGACGTGCGGGTCATCGCCTGCACCGCCGACCACCGCGAGCTGGCCGACACGCTGTGCGCCGAGCGCCCCGGCACCGGCGTGCTGGTCCTCGACGACACCGCGACCGCGCCGCTGCGGCCCACCCCGGTGGACCCCGACAGTCCCGCGTACGTGCTGTTCACCTCAGGCTCCACCGGCACGCCCAAGGCCGTCGCCCAGACCCACCGCAACCTGCGGCACGTCGTCGACAACCAGATCCACAGCCTGGCGATCGGCCCGGCGGACCGGCTCAGCCTGCTCGCCTCGTTCAGCGTCGACGCGGCCATCCCCGACCTCTACCCGGCGCTGCTCACCGGGGCCGCCGTCGTCCCGATCGACCTGCGCCGGCACGGTCTGGCGTACGCCGTCGAGCGGCTCGTCCGGCACCGGGTGACCGTCTACCACTCCACCCCGACCGTCTACCGGTTCCTGCTCGACACCCTCGGCGACCGGCGGCTGGACACCGTCCGGGTGGTGCTGCTCGGCGGTGAACAGGCCACCCACGCCGACGCTGCCCGGGGCCGCGACCGGTTCGCCCCGGACTGCGTCCTGGTCAACGGCTACGGCGCCACCGAAATGACCTTCGCCGCCCGGTACGCGCTGCCGCTGGCCACCGCCGCCCCGGACGCCGCCGGCCCGCTGCCGATCGGCACGGCGCTGCCCGGCTACACGCTGCGGCTGGCCGACTCGGGCGAGATCGTCGTGCGCAGCCGGCACCTCGCCCCCGGCTACCTGGGCCAGCCGAGCGACCGGTTCGGCGCCGACCCCGACGGGATGCCCACGTACGCCACCGGTGACCTGGGGGCCCGGCTGCCCGGGGGTGAGCTGGTCTGCCTCGGCCGGCTCGACCGCCAGGTCAAGGTACGCGGGTTCCGGGTCGAGCTGACCGAGGTCGAGGCGGTCCTCGCCGACCAGCCCGGCGTCGCCGCCGTACGCGCCATCGCCCGGGGCGGCGAGCTGCTCGCGTACGCCGTGCCGGCCGGCGGCGACCTCGACCCGGTGGCCCTGCGCGCCGCCCTCGCCCGACGGCTGCCGGAGTACGCGCTGCCCCGCGCCGTGCTGGTGCTCGACGCGTTCCCGCTCACCGTCACCGGCAAGATCGACGAGCGGGCGTTGCCCGACCCGTCCCACCCGACCCCCACCGGGCAGGAGCCGACCACCGCCGCCGAACGGGCCGTGCACGACATCTGGTGCGCGGTGCTCGGCCGGACCGCCGTCGGGCGGCAGGAGAGCTTCTTCGACGCCGGTGGGCAGTCGCTGCTGCTCGGCCAGGTCCAGCAGCGCCTCGCCGAGCGGTTCGGGGTGATGCCGCCCATGGTGCGGCTCTTCGCCCACCCGACGATCGCCGCGCAGGCCCGCCTCCTCGACGCGGGGCACCCGCCCGCCGGCGACGGGCCGCACCCGGCGGGGGCGTCGGTCCGCACCGGGCCGGCCCCCGCGCCGAGCCTGCCCACCCCCGCCACGCCGCCGGTCGCCGCCCGCGAGTACACCGGCGACGAGATCGTGGTGGTGGGACTCGCCGGCCGGTTCCCCGGCGCACCCGACGCGGCGACCTTCTGGTGGAACATCTGCGCCGGGGTGGACTCCGTGCACGACCACACCGAGGTCGAGCTGGCCGCCCTCGGCATCGGGCCACGACTGCGCGCCGACCCCCGGCACGTGCGGGCCGGCGGCCGGCTCGACGGGGTCACCGACTTCGACGCCGAGTTCTTCGCCATGGGCGACGAGGAGGCGGCCCGGACCGACCCCCAGCACCGGCTCTTCCTGGAGGCCGCGTGGGAGGCGCTGGAGGACGCCGGGCACGACCCGACCCGCTTCCCCGGCCTGGTCGGCGTCTACTCGGCCACCTCCGCCAACCGCTACTTCCTCTTCCACCTGATGGACAACCCGGCCGTGGTCGGCGACGTCGACCCGGACGACTGGGAGGCCCGGCTGATCGGCCGGCAGGCCACCGACCACCTGCCCGGCCAGGTCGCCTACCGGCTCGGACTGACCGGGCCGGCGGTGGCGGTGCAGAGCGCCTGCTCCAGCTCGCTGGTCGCGGTCTGCCTCGCCGCCCAGAGCCTCGCCGACTACCAGTGCGACATCGCCCTCGCCGGCGGAGTCAACGTCACCTGGCCCCGCTACCGGGCCACGCCGGGCGGGCTGGCCTCCCCGGACGGCCGCTGCCGCGCCTTCGACGAGGCCGCCGAGGGGTCCGGGTTCGGCTCCGGGGTCGGGGTGGTCGCGCTGCGCCGGCTCGCCGACGCCCAGGCCGACGGGGACCGCATCTATGCCGTCCTGCCCGGCTGGGCGGTCACCAACGACGGCCCCGACCGGGCCGGCTTCGCGGTGCCCGGCCCCGCCGGGCAGAGCGCCGCCGTCGCGAACGCCCTGGCCGCCGCCGAGGTCGCCCCCGGCGAGGTCCGCTTCATCGAGGCCCACGGCAGCGGTACGCCGCTGGGCGACGCGATCGAGGTCGCCGCCCTGCACGAGGTGTACGGCGGGGCGGCCCCCGCCGAGTCCTGCGCGCTCGGCTCGGTGAAGACCAACATCGGTCACCTGGACGCCGGGGCCGGCATCGCCGGGCTGATCAAGACGGTGCTCGCCGTCCAGCACGCGGTGATCCCGCCGAACCTGCACTTCACCCGCCCGCACCCGGAGATCGACCTGGCCGGCGGCCCGTTCTACGTGCCGACCAAGGCCCGGGACTGGCCGGACGCGCCCCGCCGGGTGGCCGGGGTCAGCTCGTTCGGCCTCGGCGGCACCAACGCGCACGTGGTGGTGGAACAGCCACCCCCGGCCGTACCGGTCGGGTCGACGGCACCCCGGTCCTGGCTGCTGCCGGTGTCGGCGCGTACCCCGCAGGCGCTGCACGCGGCGCTGACCCGGCTGCGCACCCACCTGGCGGGGACCGGGCCGGAGCTGTCCGAGGTGGCCGCCACCCTGGCACTGGGCCGGCGCTGCTTCGGCCGGCGGGCCGCCGTCGTCGCGTCCGACCTGGCCGACGCGATCGCCGGGCTGGACGACCTGCTCACCACCGGCGTCGCCGTGGCCGGCGAGCCCGGCGCACTGCGCGACCTGGCCGCCGGCTGGGTGGCCGGCCGGGACGTCGACTGGGCCGCGCTGCACCCGGAGGGCGCCGTCCGGCGTACCGGGCTGCCCGGCTACCCCTTCCAGCGCCGGCGGCACTGGATCGACCCACCGCAGAGAGGCGCACGGTGAACTGGTTCGTCTCGCCCGGAAGCCGACCCCAGGCACCGGTGCAGTTGTTCTGCCTGCCGTACGCCGGGGGCGGAGCCAGTGCGTTCCGCCGTTGGCAGTCGGAGATCGGCCCGGACGTCGAGGTGCTGCCGGTGCAACTGCCCGGCCGGGAGAACCGGATCGGCGAGGACCCGACCTTCACCGTCGCGGAGGTGGCCGCCGTCGTCGCCGACCGGGCCGACCGCCCGTACGCGATCTACGGGCACTCGATGGGGGGACGGGTCGGCTTCGAGGTGGTCCGGGAGCTGCGCCGCACCGGCCGGGAGTTGCCGCTGCGGCTCCACGTCGGCGGTGCCCGCGCCCCGCACGTCACCGCCGCCAGCCTCTTCGACGGGCTGTCCCAGGTGACCGACGAGGAACTGCTGCGCCGGCTCGCGGCCGGTGGCGGCCTGCCGGCCGGGCTGCTCGACCACCCGGAACTGGTGGAGTTGCTGCTGCCGTTGCTGCGCGCCGACTTCGGCCGGGTCGACAGCTACCGGTACGCCCCCGAGGCGCCGCTGCCGGTGCCGGTGGTCGCGTTCGGTGGCCGGGACGACCGGGCGGTCAGCCGGGAGCACAGCGCCGGCTGGGCCGAGCACACCGCCGCCGGCTTCGTCCTGCACGAACTCGACGGTGGGCACTTCTTCCTGCACGACCGGCTGCCCGAACTGCTGGGCCTGATCCGCGCCGACCTGGCCGCCGCCCTCGGCTCCGGAGCCACCGGGCCGACCGCCGCCGGCCCGGCCGGTACCCCGACCGCCGCCGTGGCCGACCCGGCCCCGGGGGCTGTCACCGCCGACCCGGCCCCGACCGCCGCCGTGGCCGGTGCCACCCCGGGGACGGCCGGGCCGACAGCGGCGCCGGGGGCGGCCGGGGTGGCCGGCCACCGGGTGCCGCTGGGCGACACCGGCTGGTCGGTGTGGGGGGACGCGATCCTGCGCGGCACCGGTTTCCCCGCCGACGGGCTGACCCGCTTCGCCGCGCCGCAGGCCGCCGCCGCGGCCGATGAACTGCTCGACAGTGGCGGTGACCCGGACCGCTTCGACAAGGAGTTCGCCGAGGCCGTCCGCACCGCCGCCCACCGGATCAGCGAACTGGCCGGCGACCCGCTGCTGCGCGAGGCCGTCACCTGGCAGAACCGGGGCGCGCTCGTCGCCCTGGACGGCCTGGCCCGGGGCGGCGGCGAGGCACCCCGCAACGTGCGCCGCCGGGACCGGGAGCGGGCCCTGCTCAAGTACTGGCAGCGGTACGCGGGCAAGAACGAGACGGTCGGCTTCTTCGGGCCGAGCTGCTGGGTCACCCTCGACCCGGAGCTGCCGGAGGTCGCCCAGGTCAGCCACGGCACCGGCCTGACCCGTCGCCGGTGGGTCTGGTTCGAGTCGTGGGCCCTGTCGGCCTACGCCGACCGGATCGGCACCGACCTGGCGGTGCGCCGCTGGTGGCCGCCCCGGCTCTGCGTCCAGCTCAGCGTCCGGGGGCGGGAGGTGCTGCGTCCCGGCCGGCCACCGGTGCCGCTGTCCCCGGTGGAGGCGGCGCTGTTCGCCGCCGTCGACGGCCACCGACCGGCGCACGAGTTGGTGGCCGACCCGGCCGTCGGGCTGCGCCGGCCCGAGGACGGCTACGCCCTGCTGGACCGGCTGGTGGCCCGGGAGCTGCTCACCTGGGACGCCGCCCTGCCGGTCAGCCCCGACGCCGAGCAGGTGCTCACCGCCCGGATCGACGCGATCGGCGACACACCGGCACGGGTGGCCGCGCAGGCCGGCTGGGACCGGTTGCGGGCGGCCCGCGACGCGGTCGCCGCGACGGCCGGCGACCCGGACCGGCTGCGGGCCGCCCTCGACGAGCTGGACGACACCTTCACCACGCTGACCGGGGCCGCCCCCCGCCGCCGCGAGGGGCAGATGTACGCCGGCCGGACGATCTGTTACGAGGACACCAGCCGTGATCTCGACGCGGTCTTCGGCGGGCCACTGCTGGCCGACCTCGCCGCCCCGCTCGACGTGCTGCTGCGCGCCGCCCGCTGGCTGGTCGGTGCGCTGGCCCAGGCCTATGGTGCGGTGTTCCGGACGCTGTACGAGGAGCTGCACGCCGAGGCCGGCGACGGGCCGGTCGCCCTGTCCGACCTGTGGTTCCTGGTCCAGGGTCTGTTCTGGGGCGAGGGCGAGCGACCGGTCGACGCGGTGGCCGCCGAGTTCGCGGCCCGCTGGGCCGGGCTGTTCGGGCTGGACACCCGACCCGCCGACGCCGGTGCGGTCCGCCTGCGGGTCGCCGACCTCGCCGGCCGGATCGACGAGACCTTCCCCGCCGCGCGACCGACCTGGTCCAACGCCCTGCTGCACAGCCCCGACCTGCAGATCTGCGCCGCCGATGTCGACGCGCTACGACGGGGCGAATACACCGTCGTGCTGGGTGAACTGCACGCCGGGTGGGCGTCGTTCGACTGCTCGGTGTTCACCCCCGCCCATCCGGACGTGGCCCGGCTGCGTGCCGCGCTCGCCGCCGACCTCGGTGCGCGGCGGGTCCGGCTGCTCTTCCCGACCGACTGGCCGCGCCGTACCAGTCGTACCGCCGAGGCGTTGACCGGGCCGACGGACCGGCACCTGGCGTTCCTGCCGGCACCGGGCGGCGACCCGGCCCGGCTGCTGCCGACTGTGGACCTCACCGTGACCGACGAGCAGGGTGAGCTGGTCGCGACCGGCACCGACGGGCAACGGTGGCCGCTGGTCGAGATCTTCGCCGAGCTGCTCAGCGCGCACGCCGTCGACGGGTTCAAACTGGTCGCCGCCGCGCCCCGCACGCCCCGGATCGTGCTGGACAACCTGGTGGTGGCCCGGGAGACCTGGCGGACCACCGTCGGTGAGTGCGGGTTCGTCGACGCGCGCGGGGAGCGGGACCGCTACCTCGCCGTCCGGGCCTGGCGGGGGCGGCTCGGCCTGCCCGAGCAGGTCTACGTCAAGCTCGGCACCGAGACCAAGCCCTGCTTCGTCGACCTGGGCAGCCCCGCCTTCGCGAACATGCTCTGCGCCATGGTCCGGGCCGCCCGGGTCGACGGCGGTGACGCGGTCTCCCTGGTGATCAGCGAGATGCTGCCCACCCCCGACCAGGCGTGGGTGCCGGACGCCGCCGGCCAGCGCTACTTCAGCGAGTTGCGGTTGCAGATCGTGGACGCTCCGGCCGGGGAGGCCACCCGATGAGCCACCTGATCCCCCTGGGCGACACCGGCTGGTCGGTGTGGCGGGACGTGGTGCTGCGCAGCGCCGGCTTCCCCGCCGCCGGGCTCGACCGGTTCGCCGCTGCCGGTGTGGCGGCCGCCGCCGACGCCGTGCTCGCGGGGGAGGGCTCGACGGACGTCTTCGGCAAGGCCCTCGGTGTCGCGTTCCTGGAGTCCTCGGTGGTCGCCGGGGAGATCGCCGCCGACCCGCTGCTGCGGGAGGCGGTCACCTGGCAGAACCCGGACATGCTGGTGGCGTTGGACGGGCTGTTGCGGACCGACCCGGCGGTCCGCAACGTCCGTCGTCGCAAGCGCGAATCGAGCCTGCTGCGCTACTGGCAGCGGTACTGCGGCAAGGCCGAGACGATCGGCTTCTTCGGACCGGTCTGCTGGGGCGTGTTCGATCCCGCCCACCCGGGCGTCCAGTTCCGGCCCGGTGCGGGCCTGGTCGCCCGCCGACAGGTGGTCTTCGAGGCGTGGGCCCTGATCGAGTACGCCGACCGGCTCGCCGACGACCTCGCGGTGCGTCGGTGGTGGGCCCCGATGCGGCAACCGCACCTCACCGTCGAGGAACGCCGGCTGCGATGGCCGCTGCACCCACCGATCGAACTGACCGCCACCGAGGCCCGGCTGTTGGCCGCCTGCGACGGGCGTACCCCCGCCGTCGAACTGGCCCGGCGGCTGCACGCCGAGGGGCTCGTGCACCGCGCCGACGACGGCTACCTGCTGCTGGACCGCTGGGTCGACCGTGGGCAGCTCTCCTGGGGTGCCAACCTGCCGATCAGCCCGGACGCCGAGCGGGTGCTCGCCGAACGGATCGCCGCGATCGGTGACGACACGGTCCGGGCCGGGGCCACCGCCGGGTTCGACCGGCTGCGGGCGGCCCGGGACACGGTCGCCGCCGCCGCCGGTGACCCGGACCGGCTCGTCACCGCGCTGGCCGGCCTCAGCGCCGAGTTCACCGCCGTCACCGGTCGGCCCGCCACCCGCCACCGGGGCCAGATGTACGCGGGCCGCACCGTCTGCTACGAGGATTCCGCCCGGGACCTGGAGTTCCGCCTCGGCGCGACGGTCCTGGACGCGCTGGCCGCCCCGCTGGCGGTGGTGTTGCAGGCCGCCCGCTGGCTGACCGCCGAGATCGGGGCCGGGGTCACCACCCTGCTGTCCGAGCTGCACGACGAGTTGGCCGTGGACGGTCCGGTCCGGTTGGCCGACATCTGGTCGCTGGCGCAGGGGACGCTGGTCGCCCCGCACGGGCCGATCGCCACCGCGGCGGCCGACCTCACCGAGCGGTGGGCGCGGTTGTTCGGCCTGCGGGACCTGCCGGCCGGCTGCGTCGAGCTGCGGTTGTCCGCCGCGGACCTGGCGGGGCAGGTGCACGCCGTGTTCCCCGCCGACCGGCCCGGCTGGCCGTCGGCCCGGCTGCACAACCCCGACGTGCAGATCGCCGCCGCCTCGTCCGAGGCGTTGGACCGGGGGGAGTTCCTGCTGGTCCTCGGCGAGCTGCACCCGGCCGCGATCGCGTTCGACAGCGCGGTGCTCAGTATGTTCCACCCCGACCCGGCGACGCTGCGGGCGGATCTCGACACCGATCTCGGCCCGGCCCGGCTGCGGGTGCTCTGGCCGGAGAGCTTCCCCCGGCGGACCACCCGCACCACCTATGGACTGACCGGGCCCACCGACCGCGAGCTGGGCATCGACACCGCGCGGGGGGCGGACGTCGACCGGCTGGTGGCGGCCACCGCCGTCACCGTCGGATACGACGGCGACGAACTGGTCGCGGTCCTCCCCGACGGCGCCCGGTGGCCGTTGGTGGAGGTCTTCGCCCAGTTGCTCGGCGCGCTGCTGCTGGACGCCTTCAAGCTGCTCGACCCGGCCCCGCACACGCCCCGGATCACCATCGACCGGTTGGTGGTGGCCCGGCGGACCTGGCGGACCACGGTGGGGGCCTGCGGCCTGGCCGGGCACCCCGACGAGTCGACCCGCTACCTGGCGGTACGCCGCTGGCGGGCCGCCGACGACCTGCCCGAGCGGGTGTTCGTGAAGGTCGGCACCGAGGTCAAACCCTGCTATGTCGACCTGACCGGCCCGCTGTACGCCCAGTCGCTGTGCGCCATGGTCGACGCCGCCGCCCGGACCGGCCCGGACGTTCCGCTGGTCGTCACCGAACTGCTTCCCGCCCCGGCCGACGCCTGGGTGCCCGACGCGGCGGGCCGGGGCTACGTCAGCGAACTGCGCCTGCAGATCACCGACCCCGCCACCTACCGGGGCGTCGATCCCGCCAGCCACCGGGGAGCCGACCCCACCACCGCACCGGGAGCGAAGTGACCGACATCCTGTCCATCAGTGCCGTCGCCGGGGAGCAGTTGCCCTGGCCGGACGGGACGCTGGCCGAGCTGATCGCCGACCGGGCGGCCCGCTGCCCGGAGGCGGTCGCGGTCCGCCAGTGGGACGACCAGCTCACCTACCGGGAACTGGTCGGTCGGGCGGCCGGCCTGGCCGCCGCGCTGCGGGCCCGGGGGGTGGGCCGGCAGACCCGGGTCGGGGTGTGTGCGCACCGCCGGCCCGACCTGGTGGTCGACGTGCTGGGCGTGCTGCTCGCCGGTGGTTGCTACGTCCCGCTGGAGCCCGGCGGTCCCCGGCAGCGGCTGCGGGAGATCGCCGCCGATGCCGGCGTGACACTGGTCGTCGGCGACGCGGCGGCGGCCGAGTTCGCCGACACCCCCGGCGTGGAGGTGGTCGGCCCGGCCGGCCCTGCCCCGCTGGCACCCTGCCCGTCCCGGGCCGGTGACCCGGCGTACGTGCTGTTCACCTCCGGCTCCACCGGGCGGCCCAAGGGGGTGCTGACCACCCACCGCAACGTGATCGAGTTCGTCACCGGATGCGCGGCGCTCAGCGGTGCCGACGCCGGGGTGCGCAGCCTCGGCATCGCCTCGCTCGGCTTCGACGCCGCCACCATCGACCTGTTCGTTCCGCTGCTGCTCGGCGGCAGCGTGCAACTGCTCGGCGTCGACGACCGGTCCGACCCGGAGCGGCTGGCCCGGTTCATCACCGCGCACGACGTCAACTGGGGTTTCATCACCCCGACGGTGCTGTCCATGCTGGACCCGGCGCGGGTGCCCGGCTGGCGGACGGTGCTCTGCGGCGGCGAGGCGGTCCCCGCCGAACTGGCCGCCCGCTGGGCGCCGGGCCGCCGGCTGCTCAACGGCTACGGCCCCACCGAGACCACGGTGCTGGCGGTCAGCGGCGACCTGACCGCCGCCGACACCGACCCGGTGCCGATCGGGCTGCCGCTGCCCAACCACCGGGCGTACGTGGTGGACGACGCGTTGCGGGCGGTGCCGCCGGGGCAGACCGGTGAGCTGCTGATCGGCGGCCCGGGGCTGGCCGACGGCTATCTCAACCGGCCCGGCCTGACCGCCGAGCGGTTCGTTCCCGACCCGTTCTCCGGGCTGCCCGGCGCGCGGCTCTACCGCACCGGCGACCTGGTCCGCCAGGCCGGGGACGGGCGAATCGTCTATCTCGGCCGGGCCGACCGGCAGGTCAAGATCCGGGGCCAGCGGATCGAGCTGGGCGAGGTGGAGGCCGCGCTGGCCGGGGTGCCCGGCGTCGACCGGGTGGCCGTGGAGGCGGTGCCCGGCCCGGCCGGACTCGACCTGGTCGCCTTCCTCACCCCGGCCGACGCGCCCGACGACGACACCGTCCGGACGTACGCCGGGGGGCGGCTGACCGCCGCGATGCTGCCGGCGCGGCTGCTGCGCCGCGACGACCTGCCGGTCAGCGCCACCACCGGCAAGCTGGACCGGCCGGCGCTGCGCGTGCTGGCCGGCGCCGCGTTGGCCGCCGCCCCTGTCGACGAGCCGACCGACGACCCGGTCGACCCGGTGGCGCGGGCGGTCCGACGGGCCTGGGCCCGGCTGCTCGGCGCGGTCCCCGCCCCGGACACCGACTTCCTCGCCGCGGGTGGCAACTCCATCGCCGCGATGCGGCTGGTCGCCGCGCTCCGCGCCGAGCTGGGCCGGCAGGTGGACACCCGGGACGTGTTGACCGGACGTACCCCGGCCGCGCTGGTCGCCCGGCTGCGGGCCGCCGCACCCGCCGACGCCGACGGGCTGACCGTCGGCAACCCGCCCACGCTGTCCCCGCCGCAGCGGCGGCTGTGGTTCGTCGACCAGCTCGCCCCCTCCAGCGCGCCCTACAACATCGCGGTCGCCCACCGGTTGCGTGGCCCGCTGGACACCGGGGCGCTCGGCGCGGCGCTGCGGGCCGTGGCCACCCGGCACGCCGTGCTGCGCTGGCGCATCCCGCAGACCGCCGGGGTGCCGTACGCGGTCTGCGAGGAGCCGACCGACGTGGCGGTGCCGGTGATCGACCTGACCGGTCGCGCCGACGCCGAGGCCGAGCTGGCCGGGATGCTCGCCGCCGGCGCCGCGCACGCCTTCGACCTGGCCACCGGCCCGCCCTGGCAGGTGACCGTCTACCGGCTCGGCCCCGACGAGCACGTGCTGGCGATGACCATGCACCACGCGGTCTTCGACGGCTGGTCCGAGGCGGTCCTCTACACCGACCTGGCCACCGGGTACGCCCAGGCCCTCGCCGGTGGGTCGCCGGTGCTGCCGGCGCTGACCGCCTCGTACGCCGACTACGCGGTGTGGCGTGCCGCCCGGGACCACCGTCAGGGTCCCGCCGACCTGACCTGGTGGGCGGAGCATCTGCGGGGCGTGCCGACCGTGCTGGATCTGCCCCGGGACCGCCCCCGCCCGACGGTGCAGACGTACGCCGGCGCGGAGGCGGCGGTGACCCTGTCCGCCAGCGCCGACCGGGCGGTACGCGAACTGGCCGCGCAGCGGGGCAGCACCGTCGCGGCGGTGCTGCTGGCCGGCTTCGGTGAGCTGCTGCGCCGGCTCACCGGCGGTGCCGACCACGTGGTCGGGGCGATCGTCGCCGACCGCCGGCTGGCCGCCTTCGACGACGTGGTCGGCTTCTTCATCGACACCGTCCCGGTGCGGCTGCGCACCGGCCCGACCGACGGGTCCGCCGGCACCGACCGGCCGGGCACGACCGGCGGGGTGGGTTTCGGCGAGTTGGTCGACCGGTGCGCCGCCGAGTTGCACGAGGCGACCGCCCATCCGGGCGCGCCGCTGGAGAAGCTCGTCGAGACCCTCGGGGTGGGCCGGGACACCTCCCGGGCCCCGCTGGTGCAGGTGCTGTTCAACGTGCTCAACTTCGCCCCGCCCCGGCTGGCGCTGACCGGCCTGACCGGCGAGGTGGTCCCGGTGCCCAAGCCCGGTTCCCCGTTCGACGTCACCGTCTACGTGGTGCAGCGCGACGGCCGGTGCGGGGTGGACGTGGTCTACAACCCGGACCTGTTCGACGCCGACCGGATCGACGCGCTCCTGGCCGACCTGGCCGACCTGGTCGGCGCGCTCGCCGCCGACCCGCACACCCCGGCCGACACGGTCGCCGTGGCGCTGCCCCGGCCGACCGTGCGGGTGGCGGCGCTCGGCGCGATGACGGTGGCCGCCACCGCACCCGCCCCGGTCGCGCCGGTGCCGACCGGCCCGGACGAGCTGACCGAGACCGAGGAGTTGATCGCCGGCATCTGGCGCGAGGTGCTGGAACGCGACCGGGTCGGGGTCGCCGACAACTTCTTCGACATCGGCGGGCACTCGCTGGCCCTGGCCGCGGTGCACGCCCGGCTCACCGCCGCGACCGGCCGGTCGATCACCATGCTCGACCTGTTCCGGCACCCCACCGTCCGGGCGCTCGCCGCCAGCCTCGACGGGGCCGCCGACCGACCCGAGTTGGCCCGCGCCGCGCTGCGCGCCGCCGCCCGGCGCGGCCGGACCCGCCGTACCCCACCGCCTCGTCGACCGCACCAACCGTGACGCCGCTTCCCTCCCCACCGCCTCCGGGCGGCACCGCGCGACAAAGGACAACCCCGATGCAGAACGAGATCGACACCGCGCCGCCCATCGACGACGGCATCGAACCCATCGCCATCGTCGGGCTCGCCGCCCGGCTGCCCGGCGCCGCCGACGTCGGCGAGTTCTGGCGCAACCTGGTCGACGGCGTGGAGTCGGTCACCGAGCTGAGCCGGGACGAGCAGCTCGCCCGGGGCGCCACTGTCGACGAGGTCGACGACCCGGGCTGGGTGAGCCGGGCCCCGCTGATCGACGGGTACGACACCTTCGACGCCGGGCTGTTCGGGATGACCAGCCGCGAGGCGGAGATGACCGACCCGCAGCACCGGCTGTTCCTGGAGAGCTGCTACACCGCGTTGCAGGACGCCGGGTACGACCCGGCCCGCTACCCCGGTGCGGTCGGTGTGTACGCCGGCACCGGCGGCAACACCTACCTGCACCGGTTCGTCCTGCGTAACAAGCGGGTCGGCGGCAACCCGCACGGGGCGGTCTCGCTGGCCACCGGCAACTCGCCGAACTACGTGGCCACCAACGTGTCGTACCGGCTGGATCTGCGCGGGCCGAGCCTGACCGTGCACACCGCCTGTTCCACCTCGCTGGTCGCCTTCCACCTGGCCTGCGAGGCGCTGCGCAACCACGAGTGCGACATGGCGCTGGCCGGTGGCGTCAACGTGGAGCTGCCGCACGTCGGCTACCTGGGCATGGACGGCTTCACCTCGCCCGACGGCAGGTGCCGTCCGTTCGACGCCGGCGCCAACGGCACGGTCTGGGGCAGTGGCGTCGGGGTGACCCTGCTCAAGCGGCTCTCCGACGCGATCGCCGACGGCGACGCGATCCGCGCGGTGGTGCTCGGCAACGCCATCAACAACGACGGCGCCGGAAAGGTCGGCTTCACCGCCCCCAGCGTCGACGGACAGGTGGAGGCGATCGCCCAGGCGGTCGGGATGGCCGGGATCGACCCGCGCAGCATCAGCTACGTCGAGGCGCACGGCACCGGCACCGCGCTGGGCGACCCGATCGAGGTGGCCGCGCTGTCGGCCGTGTTCACCCGGGACACCGACGAGCGGGGCTGGTGCGGCATCGGCTCGGTGAAGTCCAACATCGGGCACCTCAGCCAGCCGTCCGGCATCGTCAGCGTGATCAAGGCGGTGCTGGCGATGGAGCACGGGCTGATCCCGCCGACGATCAACTACGAGACGCCCAACCCGGGCATCGACTTCGCCGACACCCCGTTCTACGTGGCGAACACCCTGACCAAGTGGGACACCGAGGGTGGGCCGCGGCGGGCCGGGGTCAGCTCGTTCGGCATCGGCGGCACCAACGCGCACGTGGTGCTCGAGGAGGCGCCGGCGGCGTACCGGGTGGATCGCCGGGTCCGGCCGGCGCAGCTGCTGCACGTGTCGGCGAAGACCGCGACGGCCCTGGACACCGCCGTGGCGCGGCTCGCCGACCACCTGGCGGACGCTGCCGACGGCGGGCCGGAGCTGCTGGCCGACGTGGCGCACACGCTGCGGGTGGGCCGGCAGGAGTATCCGCACCGGGTGGCCGTGGTCGCCGCCGAACTGCCCGAGGCGGTGACCGCGCTGCGCACCCCGCGCCGCCGCCAGTCCGGGGTGGTCGACGGCGCCGCGCCCCGTACCGCGTTCCTCTTCTCCGGCCAGGGGGCCCAGTACGCCGGGATGGGCGCACAGCTCTACGCCGAGGAGCCGGCCTTCGCGGCCACCATCGACGAGTGCGCGACGCTGCTCCACCCGGAGCTGGGCCTGGACCTGCGGGAGCTGATCCTGGGCCGCGATCCGCAGGCGGCGGAGAAGCTCACCGAGACCCGCTACACCCAGCCGGCCCTGTTCGTCGTCGAGTACGCCCTGGCGCTGCTCTGGCAACGGGCCGGGGTCCGCCCGGCGGCGATGATCGGCCACTCGATCGGTGAGTACGTCGCCGCCACCGTCGCGGGGGTGCTGAGCCTGCCGGACGCGCTGCGGGTGGTCGCCGCCCGGGGCCGGCTGATGCAGTCGATGCCGGCCGGGGCGATGCTGGCCGTCTCGCTCGACGAGGCGCAGGTCGCCGCCCGGCTGCCCGAGGGGCTCGCCATCGCGACCGTCAACGGCCCCGGCACCTGCGTGGTGGCCGGCGAGAGCGCCGCCGTCGCCGCGTTCGCCGACAGCCTCGGCGGCAAGAACAAGAGCAAGCCGCTGCGCACTTCGCACGCGTTCCACTCGCCGATGATGGACCCGATCCTGGCGGAGTTCACCGCGCTGATGGCGACGGTGCCGCTGCGCGCGCCGGGCATCCCGTTCCTGTCCAACGTGACCGGCACCTGGATCACCGCCGAGCAGGCCACCGACCCGGCGTACTGGGCGGCGCACCTGCGCCAGCCGGTGCGTTTCGGCGACTGCGTGGCGACCCTGCTCGGCGCGGGCACCTGGGCACTGCTGGAGTGCGGGCCGGGCCGGCAACTGGCCAACCTGGCCCGGATGCAGGTCGCCAAGGGCACCCCGGAGCAGCGGGCGCTGACCCCGCTGGGCAGCCTGCCCGGCCCCGGTGAGCCGGCCGGCGACCTGGCCTCCCTGCTCACCAGCGCCGGGGCGCTGTGGTGCGCCGGGATCGCGGTGCGGTGGGACGCCGACCCGGCCGCCCGGCGGGTGCCGCTGCCGACGTACCCGTTCGAGCGTCGCCGCCACTGGGCGGACCCGGACCCGGTGGCGGCGGTGGCCGAGGCGCCGGTGGAGGCCGGTCCGCGTCCGCTGCCGCAGTGGTTCGCGGTGCCGGTGTGGCGGCAGGCCGCCGCCGACCCGGCGACCGTGCCGGCGGGCCGTTGCCTGGTGTTCGCCGCCGGTCCGCGCGCCGACGCGCTGGTCACCGCGCTGCGGACCGCCGGCGACGACCCGGTCGTGGTACGCCCCGGCGCGGCGTTCGCGGCGGCCGACGACGGTTACCGGCTGCGCCCCGGCCACCGGGAGGACCACGACGCGCTGGTCGCGGCGTTGACCGTCGACGGGTTGCCGGACCGGCTGGTGCACGCCTTCGCCCTGGACGGCACGCCGGCCGGCATCGACGCGACGGCCGCCTGGGACGCCCAGCAGCGCGGCTTCTTCGACGCCCTGCACCTGGTGCAGGCGCTCGCCGGGGCGGGGTCCACCGCCGAGGACCGGGCGCTCACCCTGGACCTGGTCACCGCAGGCGTCGGCGACGTCACCGGTGCCGACCTGGTCCGGCCCGAGCACGCGACCCTCGCCGGCCTGGCCCGGGTGCTGCCGGCCGAACTGCCCGGCCTGGCCGTCCGGCTGGTCGACGCCGACCCGGCCGGCGACGGCGTCGATGCGCTCGCCGCCGAGCTGCGCCGCCCGGTCGACCCGGAGCGGACCGAGCTGACGCTGCGCGGCACCCGCCGTTGGGTGACCGGATACGAGCAGGTCACCGTCGCCGCCGAGACCGCGCCGGGGGCGCTGCGCGACGGTGGTCGGTACCTGGTCACCGGTGGGCTCGGCGGCATCGGCGTCACCCTCGCCGAGGACTTCGCCCGGCGGGCCGGGGCGAAACTGGTGCTGCTGGCCCGTTCCGGGTTGCCGCCGCGCGAGCGGTGGGACGACCACCTGGCGGTGCACGGTGGCGCGGACCGGGCGGGTCGGGCCATCGCGGCGATCCGCCGGATGGAGGCGGCCGGGGCGACGGTGCTGGTGCTCGCCGCCGACGTCACCGACCCGGCCGACCTGCGGCGGGTCCGGGCCACCGTCGAGGCCGAGTTCGGTGGGCTGGACGGCATCGTGCACGCCGCCGGCCTGCCCGGTGGCGGGATGGCCGAGGTCAAGGAGCGGGCCGACGCGGAGCGGGTGCTCGCCCCGAAGCTCACCGGCACCCTGGCACTGGCCGAGGTCTTCGGTGACCTGCCGCTGGACTTCGTGGTGCTCTGCTCGTCGATCACCTCGGTGATCGGTGGGTTCGGTCAGGTCGACTACTGCGCGGCGAACGCCTTCCTCGACGCGTTCGCCCGGTCCGGCGCGGGTTTCCGGGCCCCGGTGCTGTCGCAGAACTGGGGTGGCTGGGCGGAGGTCGGCATGGCGGTGGAGACCGCCGCCCCGGCCGCGTTCCGGGCCGCCGGCCGGGACACCGTCACCACGCCGGTGGACCACCCGGTGCTCACCACGAAGGTGGTCGGCCCGGAGTCGACCGTGCTGCACGGGCTGGTCTCCGCCGGTACCCACTGGCTGCTCGACGAGCACCGCATCGGCGGGGTGCCGGTGGTGCCCGGCACCGCCCACCTGGAGTCGGTGCGGGCCGCGGTGGTGGCGGGGCTGACCAGCCCTGCGCCGCAGGCCGCGGTGGAGCTGCGCGACGTGGTGTTCCTGGAGCCGTTCGCGGTGCCCGAGGGCACCGTCGCCCAGTACCGGGTGGAGCTGACCACGGCCGAGGAGGGCGTCGACTTCGCGGTCCGCAGCCTCGCCGCCGGCCAGCTCCGCACCCACGTGCGGGGGTCGGCGGGCTGGACCGTCGAGGCCGCCCCGGCGGCCCGGGTGCCGGTGGTCGACGGCCGGCGGGTCGACGACGACGCCTCGTTCGGCCGGGGCCGGACCAGCATGTTGACCTTCGGCCCGCGCTGGGCCTCGCTGGCCGAGCACCGGCTCGGCGACGGCGAGGAGCTGGCCCGGATCGTGGCGCCGGAGCCGGTCCGGGCCGACCTGCCGGCGTGGGGGCTGCACCCGGCGCTGCTGGACGTGGCCACCGCCTTCGGCCGGGGCCAGGGCGACGGCACCTACCTGCCGCTGTCCTACGGGCGGATCGTGGTGCGCGGGCCACTGCCGGCGGTGTTCCACAGCCACCTGCGGCACCGGGCCAGCACCACCGACGAGGTGGTCGCCGCCGACCTGTCGCTCACCGACACCGAGGGGCGGGAACTGGTCGCGATCGGCGACTTCGTGCTGCGTCGGGTCGACCAGGGCGCGGTCACCGGCGGGTTGACCGGCACCGCCGACGCGGGCCCGGCCGAGCCGACGGCCGGGGCGCTCACCGAGGACATCCGCCCGGTCGACGGCGCGGAGGCGTTCCGTCGTAGCCTGACCGCCGGTCTCGGCGCGCAGGTGGTGATCGCCACCCGCCCGGTCGAGGAGATCCGGCGGCGGGCCGCCCGGGTGACCACGGACAGCCTGGAGCAGGACCCGGAGCCGACGACCACCGCCCCGGCGACGACCGGGGGCGGCTCGGCGGCCCCCCGTACCGAGTTGGAGATCACCATCGCCGGGGTGTGGCGGGACGGGCTGGGGGTGGCCGAGGTCGGGGTGGACGACGACTTCTTCGCCCTCGGCGGCAACTCGCTGGTCGCGGTGCAGTTGATCGCCGCGATGCGCAAGGCGACCGGGGTCCGGCTGCCGATGCGCAGCCTCTTCGAGACCCCCACCGTCGCCGGCCTGGCCGAGCGGATCGCCCACCTGCGGGCCACCGCCGCCGACGAACCGGCCGCGCCGGCCCCCATCCCCGCCATCCCGCGGCTACCCCGCGCCTGACGTCGAGAAATCAGGAGACCACGCCATGAGCGACACGATCGCCACGCTGCCGGTCGTCGTCGAGAACGACGGCACACCCTTGACCGAGCTGATCGACCGACGTCGGGCCGAGCTGCGCGCCACCCTCGTCACGCACGGCGGGCTGCTGTTCCGCGGCTTCGACGTGGGCGGGGTGGACGGCTTCGACGCGGTCGTCCGGGCGTTCTCCGGCGAGCCGCTGACCTACACCGAGCGGTCCTCGCCCCGGCACGCCATCAAGGGGAAGGTCTACACCTCGACCGACTACCCGCCGGACGAGGAGATCTTCCTGCACAACGAGAACTCCTACCAGGCGCGCTGGCCGCTGACGTTGTTCTTCTACTGCCTGACCGCGCCGCAGACCCTCGGCGCGACGCCGCTGGCCGACGTGCGCCGGGTGTACGCCGAGATCGACCCGGCGGTGCGGGAGGAGTTCGTCCGCCGGCGCTGGCTGCTGGTGCGCAACTTCCACGCCGACTTCGGCACCCGCTGGCAGGACGTCTTCGGCACCGACGACCGGGCCCAGGTGCAGGCGTACGCGACGGCGAACCGGATCGACCTGGAGTGGGTCGGCAAGGACGGCCTGCGGACCCGGGCGGTGCGCGACGTGGTGCACCACCGGCCCGGCTCGGACGCCCCGCGCTGGTTCAACCACGCCACCTTCTTCCACCTGAGCACCCTGCCGAAGGACTACCAGGAGGGGTTGCTGGCGATGTTCGGCGCCGACGGGCTGCCGGCGAACACCTACTACGGCGACGGCGGCGAGATCCCCGCCGACGTGATGGACCACCTGCGGGCCGCATACCGGGCGGCCAGCGTCCGCTTCGACTACCGGCGCGACGACGTGCTGGTGGTCGACAACATGACCGCCGCGCACGGGCGGGAGCCGTTCACCGGCCCCCGCAAGATCGCCGTCGCGATGGCCGAACCGCACACCCCCGACACCGCTGGAGCGAACTGATGGCCGACACCCGATTCCTGGTCGTCCGCAACGACGAGGAGCAGTACTCGATCTGGGCGGCCGACCGCGACCTGCCCGCCGGGTGGCACGACGCGGGCTTCACCGGCGGCCGCGAGGAGTGCCTGGCCCACGTCGACGAGGTCTGGACCGACATGCGTCCGCGTTCGGTACGGGAGCAGACGGCATGACCCGCGAGTGGACCTTCCCCGCCTCCTTCGCCCAGGAGCGGGTCTGGATCGCCAACCAGCTCGACCCGGCCTCCCCGGTCTACAACGTGTCGGTCCCGTGCCGGCTGTCGGCCGACCTGGACGCCGACGCCGTGACGGGGGTGTTCGACCAGGTCGTCGCCCGGCACGAGGCGCTGCGGACCCACCTGCGGGTCGACGACGGCACACTGGTGCAGGTGGTCCGGGAGCACGAGCCGGCCCGGCTGCCCACCGACGACCTGCGGGACCTGCCCGCCGGGGAGCAGTTCGCGCGGTACACGGCGCTGCGCGCCGAACTGGCCCGGACCGCCATCGCGTTGGACGCGCCGCCGCTGTGGCGGGCCCGGTTGGTCCGGGTCGACGAGGGCTGGACGCTGCTGCTCGTGGTGCACCATGCCATCTTCGACAGCCACTCGGCGGTGCTGTTCGGCGCCGAGATCACCGCGTTCGCACAGGCCGCGGCGACCGGTGCGCCGGCCGCCGTGCCGGAACTGCCCATCCAGTACGCCGACTTCGCGGTCTGGCAGCGTGACCAGCTCACCGGCGCGGAGCGGGACCGGCAGCTCGCCTTCTGGACCGGTCACCTGGCCGGTGCCCCGAAGGCCACCGGCCTGCCACTGGACCGGCCCCGTCCGGCCCAGCTCGGTTTCGCCGGCGACGAGGTCCGCTTCGACCTGCCCGACGGGCTGCTCGAGCGGATCGCCCGGCTGGCCGCCGGGTCGGCGGTCACCCCGTACATGGTGCTGCTGGCGGGTTTCGCGGCGCTGCTGTCGCGGATCTCCGGCGACACCGACGTGGTGGTCGGGGTCTCCACCGCTGGCCGGGAGACCGCCGAGCTGACCCCGCTGATCGGGATGTTCGTCAACCCGGTGGCGTTGCGCTGCGACGTCGGCGGGGACCCGCGCTTCACGGACCTGCTGGGGCGGGTGCGCGACGGGCTGGTCGACGCCCTGGAACACGGGCAGACCCCGTTCCAGGCGATCGTCGAGGCGGTCGCCCCGGAGCGGGACCCGTCGGTGCAGCCGATCTTCCAGACCGCGCTGAACTTCATCCCCGACTCCGGGCTGGACCCGGTGGAGCTGGGCACCACCAAGGACGACCTCGCCTTCGACATCACCACGGGGGAGAGCCGGCTGGTCTACCGCACCGCGCTGTTCGACCGGGCCACCGCCGAGGCGGTCGTGACCCGCTACGTCCGGCTGCTCGACGCGGCGGTCGCCGACCCGCAGCAGCCGGTCTCCGCGCTGCCGTTGCTCGCCGACGCCGAACGGGACCTGGTGCGGGGCGCCTGGGCCGGGGTGGGCGCGGCCGGTCCGTCGTCCACCGTGGTCGACGAGGTGCAGCGGCAGGTGACGGCCACCCCGGCCGCCACCGCACTGGTCTGCGACGACGTCACGTGGTCGTACGCGCAGCTCAACGCCGCCGCGAACCGGCTGGCCCGGGTGCTGGTGGCCCGGGGCGCCGGCCCGGAGACCCGGGTGGCGCTGGCCCTGCCACGCGGCCCGGAGCTGCTGGTGGCGATCCTCGCCGTACTCAAGGCGGGGGCCGCGTACGTGCCGGTGGACACCGGTTACCCGGCGGGCCGGATCGGCTACCTGCTCACCGACGCCGCCCCGGCGCTGGTGCTGGCGGTCTCGGAGACCGCCACCCTGGTGCCGGCGGACGCGCTGCTGCTCGACGGCGTGCTCGCCGGCGACCGGCCCTCCACCGGCCGCCCCGACGGCGACCGCACCGCCGCCGGCCTGGCCGACCCCGGTCGGGACGGAGCCGGCTCCACCGCCGCCGGCCGGGACGAGGCGGATCTCACCGACGCCGACCGGGTCGCGCCGTTGCGCCCGGAACACCCCGGTTACGTGCTCTACACCTCCGGTTCGACCGGCCGGCCCAAGGGCGTGGTGGTGGAACACCGGGCGATCACCGCGTACCTGGCCTGGGCCCGGGACACCTACCCGGGGCTGGCCGGCACCGCGCTGCTGCACTCGCCGGTCTCCTTCGACCTGACGGTGACCGGGCTGCTCGGCCCGCTCACCGCCGGTGGCACCGTCCGGCTGGCCGGGATCGACTCCCCGGCGGCCCGGGTGGGTGGGCGGCCGACCTTCCTCAAGGTCACCCCGAGCCACCTGCCGCTGCTGGACGCGGAGTTGTCGCCCACCACCGACCTGGTGATCGGCGGCGAGGCGCTCACCGGTGAGCAGCTCACCGACTGGCGGGCCGCGCACCCGGACGTCGCGGTGGTCAACGAGTACGGCCCGACCGAGGCCACCGTCGGCTGCGTCGCCGCCCGGCTCGCCCCCGGCCAGCCGGTGCCGGCGGGCCCGGTGTCGATCGGCCGGCCCACCGCCACCAGCCGGGTGTACCTGCTCGACGCCGCGTTCCAGCCGGTTCCGCCCGGGGTGGTCGGCGAGCTGTTCGTCGCCGGTGACCAGTTGGCGCGGGGCTACCTGGGCCGGCCCGGCCTGACCGCCGAGCGCTTCCTGCCCTGCCCGTACGGCCCGCCGGGGCAGCGGATGTACCACACCGGCGACCTGGCCCGGTGGCGGGCCGACGGCACCCTGGACTACCTGGGCCGCCGCGACGACCAGGTGAAGGTGCGCGGGATGCGCATCGAGCTGGGTGAGATCGAGGCGGCGATGCGGGAGCACCCGGAGGTCCGGGAGGCGGCGGTGGCCGTCCGCACCGACTCGGGGGAGCCGACCCTGGTCGGTTACCACGTCGGCACCGCCGAGGAGGCGCACCTCGCCGCCGAGTTGGGCCGGGAGCTGCCGGCGCACCTGGTGCCGACCGCGTTCGTCCGGCTCGACGCGTTGCCGCTGACCCCGAACGGCAAGCTGGACCGGGCGGCGCTGCCCGCTCCACCGGAGTCCGTCGCGGGGGACGGCTACGTCCCGCCGCGCACCGACGCCGAGACCCTGGTCGCCGAGGTGTATGCCGACATCCTCCAGGTGGAGAAGGTCGGCGCGCTGGACGACTTCTTCACCCTCGGCGGCAACTCGCTGCGCGGGATGCGGGCGATGGCCCGGATCCGCGCCGAGGTGGACGTCGACCTGCCGATGCGGGCGCTGTTCGGCAGCCCCGTGGTGGCCGACCTGGCCGCCCAGATCGAGGCGCACATCGCCGCCGAGCTGGACGGCCTTTCCGAGACCGAAGTCGCCGCGCTGTTGGCGGCGGAGAAGGACACCCCCGCATGACGGACCTGAAGGATTCCCGGGATGCCGCCCGGGCGGCGCTGATCGCCCAACGGCTGCGCCGACGGCAGGCCACCCCCGCCGCCCGTGTCACGCCGAGGCCCGAGGACGCCGAGGTGCCGCTGTCGTACGCCCAGGAGCGGGTCTGGTTCATGGACCAGCTCGCCCCGGGCGAGGCGGCGTACCACATCGCGGTGCCGTTGCGGGTGCGTGGCCCGCTCGACGTCACGGCGCTGCGCGCCGCCCTCGCCGCGCTGACCGCCCGGCACGAGTCACTGCGCAGCCGGTTCCCCGCCGACGCCGACGGCAAGCCCACAGTGGTCGTCGCCGACGCGGTCGAGGTGCCGTTGACCGTGGTCGACGCCCCCGACGAGCGGGCCGCACGGGAGTTGGTGGAGGCGGCCTCGCTCGCGCCGTTCGACCTGGCGGCCGGGCCGCTGCTGCGGGCGCTGCTGATCCGGCTGGCCGCCGACGACCACGTGCTGTTCCTCAGCAAGCACCACATCGTCGGCGACGGCTGGTCGGTCGACGTGCTGCTGCGCGACCTGATCACCGCCTACCGGGGTGGCGACCTGCCCACCCTGCCCGTGCAGTACGGCGACTTCGCCGTCTGGGAGGCGCAGGAACTGGCCGGCCCGGCGGCCCGGTCGCACCTGGACTGGTGGAAGTCCCGGCTGGCCGGGATCACCCCGCTGGAGCTGCCGCTGGACCGGCCCCGCCCGGCCACCCAGACCTACCGGGGGGACTTCGTCGAGTTCCGGCTGACCCCGGCGGAGACCGAGCGGCTGACCACCCTCACCCGGGCGGCCGGCGGCACCCTGTTCATGACGCTGCTCGCCGCCTACCAGGTCTTCCTGGCCCGGCACGCCGGCCAGGAGGACTTCGCGGTCGGCGCGTCGGTGGCCGGCCGGTCCGCCCCGGAGCTGGAGAACCTCGTCGGCATGTTCATCAACATGCTGCCGATGCGGGCCGAGTTGGGCGGCGACCCGACCTTCGTCGAGCTGCTGGAACGCACCCGGCGCAGTGTGCTGGACGGCTTCGAGCACGCCGAGGTGCCGTTCGCGAAGGTGGTCCACGAGCTGGGGCTGCCCCGCGACGTCAGCCGGTCGCCGGTGTTCCAGGCCATGTTCGTGTTGCAGAACTACGAGATGGGCCGGTTCACCGAGGTCTCCGACGCCACCGACGTGACGTTCGACTGGACCCCGATGGAGCTGCGGGCCACCCGGTTCGACTTCGAGCTGCACGCCGTGGAGACCGCCGACGGGCTCTGGGGCAAGCTGGTCTTCAACACCGACCTGTTCGACCGGGCCACCGTGGACCGGATGGCCGCCCGCTGGTGCGCCCTGCTGCGCGCGGTGGGGGCGACCCCGGACGTGGCGGTCTCGGCGCTGGACCTGCGCGCCGCCGACGAGCGGACGCTGTTGGCGTCCTGGAACGACACCGACGCCGACTTCCCCGCCGCCGAGACGCTGCACGGCCCGATCGAGGCACGGGCGGCGGCCACCCCGGACGCGGTGGCGGTGACCATCGAGGGCGTCCCGACGACGTACGCGCAGCTGAACGCCGCCGCGAACCGGGTGGCGCACCGACTGCGGGCGGCCGGTGTCGGCCCGGAGACCCTGGTCGGGGTCTGCGCGGAACGCTCCGTCGAGCTGGTCGCCGGGTTGCTCGGCGTGCTCAAGGCCGGTGGGGCCTACCTGCCGCTGGACCCGGAGTACCCGGCCGACCGGCTGGCCTTCATGCTGACCGACGCCGCCGCGCCGGTGGTGCTGGTCCAGGAGCAGTTGCGCGACGTGCTGCCGCGCGTCGACGCGACGGTGCTGGCCCTGGACGACCCGGCGGTCTGGGCCGACCAGCCGGACACCGACCCGACCCCGCTGGCCGGGCCGGGGCACCTGGCGTACGTGATCTACACCTCGGGTTCGACGGGTCGCCCGAAGGGGGTGCCGAACACCCACCGGGGCATCGTCAACCGGCTCGACTGGATGCAGAAGACCTACCGGCTCGACGCCGACGACGCGGTGCTGCAGAAGACCCCGGCCAGCTTCGACGTGTCGGTGTGGGAGTTCTTCTGGCCGCTGCGCACCGGGGCCCGGTTGGTGCTGGCCAAGCCGGGCGGGCAGAAGGACGCCGGCTACCTGCGTGACGTGCTGGTGGCCGAGCGGGTCACCACCGCCCACTTCGTCCCGTCGATGCTGACGGTGTTCCTGGCCGAGGAGGGGGTGGAAGCGGCCTCGGCGCTGCGGCGGGTGATCTGTTCCGGCGAGGAGCTGCCGCTGGCCTCGGCGGTCGACTTCACCGCCCGGCTGCCGCACTGCGAACTGCACAACCTGTACGGCCCGACCGAGGCGGCGATCGACGTCAGCGCCTGGCACTGCGACCCGGCGCTGCTGGCCGGGTTGAGCGGGGTGCCGATCGGTGGGCCGATCGCCAACCTGCGGCTGCACGTGCTCGACCCGGCGGGCCGTGAGTGCCCGATCGGGGTGGCCGGTGAGCTGCACATCGGCGGGGTGGGGCTGGCCCGCGGCTACCACCGCCGGCCGGCGCTGACCGCCGAGCGGTTCGTGCCGGACCCGTTCTCCGGTGTGCCGGGCGCCCGGCTGTACCGCACCGGTGACCTGGCCCGCTGGGTGCCCGACCCGGCGGGGGTGGGCGTACCGACCGGGTCGGCCGGCACCGGTGCGGACGCCGACGGGAACGCCCGGCCGGCCGGGGTGATCGAGTTCCTGGGCCGGATCGACCACCAGGTCAAGCTGCGCGGCCTGCGGATCGAGCTGGGTGAGATCGAGAGTGCCCTGCGCGAGCAGCCCGAGGTGGCCGAGGCCACGGTGATCGTCCGGGAGGACAGCCCCGGCGACAAGCGGCTCACCGCCTACCTGGTGGGTGGGGCCGAGCACGCCGCGCTCAAGACGGCGCTGAAGGAGACCCTGCCGGAGTACATGGTGCCGGCCGCGTTCGTCACCCTGGACGCGTTACCGCTGACCCCGAACGGCAAGCTGGACCGCCGGGCGTTGCCCGCGCCGGTGGTCACCCGTGAGGCGTCGGTGGCCCTGGTCGAGCCGCGCGACGACACCGAGCGGCTGCTCGCCGGGATATGGTCGGAGGTGCTGGGGGTGCCGACGCTCGGCATCGACGACGACTTCTTCGACCTGGGTGGGCACTCGATGCTCGCCACCCAGGTGGTGGCGAAGATCCGTCGGGCGGAACACGGCGGCCGGGCGGTCGGCGTGATGGACCTGTTCCAGCAGCGCACCATCCGCGAGCTGGCCGTGTTCATGACCGGTGACGCCGAGGCGGCCGGCCCACGCCGGCTGCTCTACGAGCTGACCAAGCCGATCCCGGCCGGCCGGCGGGTGCTCAGCTACGTCTGCGTCCCGTACGGCGGCGGCAGCGCCATCGTCTACCAACCGCTGGCCGACGCGTTGCCGGCCGGGCACGCCCTGTGGTCGCTGGCCATCCCCGGCCACGACGTCGGCCTGACCGAGGCCGCCCTGCCGTTCGACGAGCTGACCAGCCGGGTGGCCGCCGAGATCGTGGAGCGGATCGAGGGTCCGCTCGCCCTCTACGGCCACTGCGGGGTGGGCAGCGCGATCATCGCGGAGGTGGCCCGCAAGGTGGAGGCCGCCGGCCGGGAGCTGGAGGTCGTCTACATCGGGGCGATGTTCCCGTTCGCCCGCCCGAAGGGCGCGTTCGCGGCGCTGCGCAACCGGCTGGAGCAGCTCAGCAGCAACCGGCACTATGCGAGCTGGCTCAAGAGCATGGGGGTGGACACCGACGAGCTGGAGCCGGAGCAGGCCGACCGGATCATCAGCAACATGCGGGCCGACTCCCGCGCGTCGGAGGAGTACTTCACCGGGCTGCTGGACCGGGGCGCCGAGAAGCTGCGTGCGCCGATCGTCTCGGTGGTCGGCTCCGAGGACCCGGTGACCGACTACCACGCCGAGCGGTACGCGGAGTGGCAGTTCCTCAGCGACACCCTCGGCCTGGTGGTGCTCGACCAGGCCGGTCACTTCTTCCTCAAGTACCGGGCCGACGAGCTGGCCGAGATCGTCACCCAGGTGCACCCGGCGGTCCGGGCCGGGGACGTCTCCGCGCTCGGCCCGGATGCCCGGGGGGAGGACGCCGGTTGGGTGGTCGCCGACCACCAGCGGATCGGCGACGCCGACGCGCCCGCCCCGGCGGTGGTGAAACCGAGCATGGCCCGGTTCGTCGCGGTCACCGCCGGGCAGTTGGTCTCCACCACCGGGTCGGCGTTGACCGCGTTCGCCCTGCCGATCTGGCTGTTCACCCGGACCGGCTCGGTGGCCGACCTGGGGCTGCTCTGGGCGTTGGCGCTGATCTGCGGCGTGCTGATGCTGCCGGTGGCCGGCGCGCTCACCGACCGGATCAGCCGGCGGCGGATCATGATGATCGCGAGCTGCGTCTCCGGTTCCGTCCAGCTCGTCCTCGCCGCCCTGCTCTGGACCGACAACCTGGCGCTGTGGCACATCTACGGCCTGGTGGCGCTGAGTCAGGTGGCCGGATCGTTCCAACGGATCGCCTTCCAGTCGGCGGTGCCGCAACTGGTGCCGAAGCGCTACCTCGGTCACGCGATGGGCATCACCCAGCTCTCCAGCGGTTTCGCCCTGCTGCTGATGCCGGTCTTCGCGGCCGGCCTGCTCGCCGCGATCGGCCTGAAGGGCATCCTGCTGATCGACGTGGCGAGCTACGTGGTGGCGGTGCTGACGCTGGCCGTGGTCCGCTTCCCCGACCTGCTCGGCTGGCGGCCCCGGGAGCGGCTGCTGGTGGCGATCGCCAACGGCCTGCGCTACTCGTGGCGGCACAAGGGTTTCCGGTTGATGCTCGGCTACTTCGCGCTGGGCAACATCTTCCTGGCCCCGGCCCTGGTGCTCACCACCCCGCTGGTGCTGTCGTTCGGCACCGCCACCCAGGTCGCCCAGGTGGCCCTGGCCGAGGCGGTCGGGGCGGTGGTCGGCGGCGTGCTGATGTCGCTGTGGGGTGGCCCCCGGCACCGGCGCATGATCGGGGTGCTGATCGGCAACCTGGGCACCGCCGTCGGGTGCCTGCTGATCGGTCTGGACGCCTCCGTGATCATGATCTCCTTCGGGGCGTTCTGGCTCGCGATGGCGATGACCACCGCCCAGTCGATCTACGCCACGATCGTGCAGGTCAAGGTGCCGCAGCGGTTCCACGGCCGGGTCTTCAGCCTGAACCAGACGATCTCCTGGTCGACCCTGCCGATCGGCTTCGCGTTGCTCGCCCCGGGCGCGACCGCCCTGTTCGAGCCGATGCTCGCCGACGGCGGGGCGCTCGCCGGTTCGGTGGGCGCGGTGATCGGCACCGGTCCCGGCCGGGGCATCGGCTTCGCGTACGTCTGCTTCGGGCTGGCCCTGGTGCTGATCACGCTCGGCGGGTTCGCGATCCGGATGCTGCGCCGGTTCGACATCGAGGTGCCCGACTCGCTCCCCGACGACCTGATCGGGGCGCAGGAGCGGCAGCGGCGGATCGCCGAGCGGGCGAAGTCCCGCCCGGAACCGGCGTCGGTCGCCGGCTGACCGATCCGCGCGGGTACGGCGGCGTCGAGGCGTCGTCGTACCCGCGCGGCCGGGACACCCGACCGCGACGGTTTCCCCGGGGACGGTGCCGACTCAGGGGCAGTCGCCGCGGTCGGGGCTGGTCAGGCCGGCTCGGGCGGGTCGGCGAGGTCGCCGTCCGACGGTTCCTGCGGCTCGGCCACCCAGGCGGAGAAGACCGGCACCCCGTGCCACGGCCCGGTCCCGTCCGCGCGGTGGTCGGTGGCCACCGCCAGCACCGCGTACGGGTGCCCGAAGCGCAGCTCGGCGGTCCGGCGGACACCCTCCGGCGGGAGACTGGTCAGGGCGAACGCCCCGGTCACCGCGGCGGCCTCGAAGCCGTACCGGCCGTAGTGGGCCACCGCCGCCTGCCGGGCCTCGACGCCCACCTGGGTGCCGAGCAGCCCACCCAGCGCCCGCCCCACCGCCGCGAACCCCAACCCGGGGGCGGTCAGATCGTGCTCGTCCTGCGCCGACCAGCAGGGCAGCACCGCGTGCCGGCGCTCCTCCCGACCGTCCCGGGCCGAGGTGCGGACCCGCTCCTCCCGCAGCGTCCCGAGCGGACCCGCCCCCAGCGGCAGGTCGAACAGCGACCGCCGGCCCGGTTCCCCGTCCACCGCCGCGCCGGCCAGCGCGTAGCCGGCGGCGAGCACGTCGGCCGGGCGGACCGTCGGGTCGGCGAGCACCGAGAGCACCACCACCCCGGCCCCGTCGCGTTCCACCGCCGCGGCGGCGTGCACGGCGACGTCACCGGCCGATCCGGTCGACGCGATCCAGGCCCGGTGCCCGTGCTCCGGGGTGCGCAGCGCCCGGCCCAGCTTTCCGGCCCAGTCGCCGACCGTCCGGTCCGCGTCGGCGTCGGTGGGCCGGTCGGGGCCGAGCGCCGAGCCGGGTACCAGGTCGAACGGGGCGGCCCAGGAGATCCGGGTGGCCAGGGCGCCGGCCAGCGCCAGCAGCACCCGGGGGGAGACGGTCAGCGGGAACCGGTCGATCAGCCCCAGGGTGTGCTCGCGGGCCCAGGCGTCCAGGCCCGCCTGGTCGGGCAGCGGACCGGTGGTGGTGGCCCGGGGCAGCCCGCCCCGCCAGCCGGCCAGCGGGCCGGTGTCCGCACCGGGGCGGTGCCAGACGGCGGTGGCCGACGGCACCAGCAGGTGTGGCCGGTCCAGCAGGGCGGCGGCCGTCGCCGCGGCGGTCTCCCCGTCGACGCCGAGCACCTCGGCCAGTTCCGCCCGGACCGCGCCGGTGGCGGCCGGCGCGGCGAGCGCCAGCAGCAGCCAGGCACCGAGCGGGGAGGCGACGTGGTGCCGGTCGCCGATGGCGGCGTGCAGCCGGGCGGCGTACCGGGCCAGCGGGGCGTACGGGATCGTCGTCATGCCCCCACTGTGCCCACCGTTCGTGCTTCCGGCACCCCGGGTCAGGACCAGAGCTCGAACGGTTCGTCGATCCGCTCACCGGCCAGGAAGCCGGTGAGCAGCTCGGGCAGCCGGCCCGGGTAGAACCGGGCGGTGCTGGTGACGATCTCCTCGACCGGCCACCAGCGGAAGCCGAAGTAGTCCTCCACCTCGTAGTCGAGCCGGTCGGCGCCGTCGATGTCCGGCGCGGTGGCGTCGAGGCGTACCGTCAGGACCACCTCGTCCTGGACGTGCCGCAACCGACGGTGGATGAAGCTGGCCCGCCGCCGCCAGGTGGGCGGGCCGAGCTGCGCGGCCGTGACCACGAAGCCGGTCTCCTCGCGCAGCTCCCGCAACGCGGTCTGGGGGTACGTCTCACCGGGGTCGACGCCCCCGCCGGGCAGTTCCCACCAGGTGCCCAGCCGGGGGTGCTCCGGGTCGCGGGTGTGGAACAGCAGGATCAGGTCGTCCCGGTCGCGGACCACCAGCCGGACGGCGGTGCGTTCGATCACCGGCAGGTCCCGGGGCAGTTCGGTCACGGGTCTCCCTCGACGGGGCACCGGCCGGGCGGCGGCGGTGCGACGATGGCGATCATGGCGGAGCTCTTCGGTGAGGTGGCGGCCGACTACGACGAGATCCGGCCGGGGTATCCGGCCGCCCTCGCCGCCACCATCCTCGCCTATCACGGCGGACCGCCCTCCCGGCTGGTCGAGGTCGGCGCGGGCACCGGCCTGGCCACCGCCCTGCTGCGCGACCTCGCCGCTGCCGCTGCCGAGCCTGCCCGCCCTGTGCCGGGCGTCGTCGGGCCGGATGTCGTCGGGCCGGGACCGGCGGGTCCGCCCCGCCCCGGCCTGGACGGTGCCGGCCGTGCCGACCGGGAGCGTGCCGGGCCGGTGCGGACCCGGGTGACCTGTGTCGAGCCGGACGCCCGGATGGCGGCGGTGCTGGCCGCCCGGTTCCCCGACGTCGAGGTGGTGGTGACCCGGTTCGCGCAGTGGTCGCCGCCACCGGGCGGCGTGCCCCTGCTGGCCTGCGCGTTGGCCTGGCACTGGCTCGATCCGGCCACCCGCAACCGGCAGGCCCACGACGCGCTGACCCCCGGCGGCACCCTGGCCGTCTTCGCCCACCGTTACGACTACGTCGACCCGGCGCATTCGGCGGCGGTCCGGGCGGCGTTCGAGTCGGTCGACCCGGTCCCGCACCACGACCAGCCGGAGGACTGGTTCCACGCGGACATCACCGCGAGCGGACTCTTCACCGACGTCCGATCGGTGGCCTTCCGTCGGCCGGTGCCACTGACCACGGCGGGATACCAGCGGCTCGTCGACACCTTCTCCCCGCAACTGCGCCGCCCACCGGAGCTGCGGGACCGGGTCCGCGCGGCGATCGGCGTCGCCGTCGACGGCTTCGGCGGCACCGTCACCCTCGACCTGCGGACCACGCTGGTGCTGGCCCGCCGGCCAGCCTGAAAATCGGTGGGCGGGTCGTGTCGATCCCGCCGGGTTCCCGTTCGACCTGGGGATGAGAGGGTCGACCGGCGACCCGACAGCGAGGAGCGACGATGGCCAAGTACATGCTGATCATGCGGGGCACGGACGAGTCCATGGCGACGATGATGGACACGCCCTTCGAGGAGATGCTGGAGACGGTGGGGCGGTTCAACGAGGAGCTGATCCGGGCGGGCGTGCTGGTGGCCGCCGAGGGCCTGGAGGACCCGGCCCAGACCGTGGTGGTCGACTACAGCGGGGAGACCCCGGTCGTCACCGACGGCCCGTACGGCGAGACGAAGGAGCTGTTCGGCGGCTTCTACCTGCTCGACGTGGCGTCGAAGGAGGAGGCCGTCGAGTGGGCCCGGCGGATGCCGGCGATCAGCGGCAGCAAGTGCGAGGTCCGCCGGGTGCCGGGCATCGACGAGTTCCCGCAGGACAACGAGTGGATCGTCAGGGAGCGGGCGTGGCGCGAGCGGACCGGCCAGCTCTGAGCACCGTGACCTCCGACGGCCTGCCGAGCGCCGGGTCGGCGCGGCGGGCCGTCGAGGCGCTCTGGCGCATCGAGTCCGCCCGGATCGTCGGGGCGCTGGCCCGGTTCACCGGCGACTTCGCGCTCGCCGAGGACGTCGCGCAGGAGGCGGTGGCGCAGGCGCTGGTCGGCTGGGCGCGCGACGGGGTGCCGGCCAACCCGGTGGGCTGGCTGCTCACCACCGCCCGGCGGCGCGCGGTCGACGCGTTCCGCCGCCGGGCGGCGCTCGACGCGCGGTACGCCGTGCTCGCCGGTCAGCTCGCCGAGGGCGCTGGTGGTTCCCCCACCGACGAACTGCCGTGGGACCCCGACCGGGTCGACGACGACGTCCTCGCGCTGATGTTCGTGGCGTGCCATCCGGTGCTCTCGCCCGAGGCCCGGTTGGCGCTGACGTTGCGGGTGGTCGGTGGCCTGTCGAGCGAGGAGATCGCCCGGGCGTTGCTGGTCCCGGTGCCCACCGTCCAGGCGCGGATCACCCGGGCGAAGAAGACGATCGCCGCCGCGGGGGTGCCGTTCGCGCTCCCCGAAGCACCGCAGCGGCGGGAGCGGCTCGGCGCGGTCCTGAACGTGCTCTATGTGATCTTCACCGAGGGGGCGACGGCGACCGCCGGTGACCAGCTGCTCCGACCCGACCTGGCGTACGAGGCGATCCGGTTGGCCCGGACGCTGGCCGCGCTGCTGCCCGCCGAGCCGGAGGTGCACGGCCTGCTCGCCCTGTGCGAGTTGACGGCCGCGCGGTTCCCGGCCCGGGTCGACGCCGACGGCGAGGCGGTGCTGCTGGCGGATCAGGACCGGCGTCGGTGGGACCGGTCGGCGATCCGGCGGGGGGTGGCGGCGCTCGGCCGGGCTGTGGCGTTGGGGCGGGGCCTCGGGCCGTACGGGTTGCAGGCGTCGATCGCCGCCTGCCACGCCGGCGCCGTCTCGGTGGCGCAGACCGACTGGGCCCGGGTGGTGCTCCTCTACGAGGCGCTCGGCCGGGTGGCGCCGTCGCCGGTCGTCGCGCTGAACCGGGCCGTGGCGGTGGCGATGGCCGACGGGCCGCAGCAGGCGTTGTCCCTGGTGGACGAGGTGGCCGCCGCCGGCCGGCTGGCCGGGTCGTACCTGCTGCCGAGCGTGCGGGGCGAGCTGCTCGCCCGGCTCGGTCGGACCGCCGAGGCGCGGGCGGAGCTGGAGTTCGCCGCCCGGTTGTGCGGCAATCTCCGTGAGCGGGCGGTGCTGCTGCGCAAGGTCGACGCCCTCGGCGGGTGAGCTGGGCGGGACGGCGGTAGGCTGCCCGCCGTGGCAGGTCTGTTGAGGAACGTGGCGACCCGGCTCGGCCGGGTGACCGGCGTGGTCGGCGCGCGGCAGGGCACCCCCGGGGCGATCCCGGCGCAGGTGGCCCGGCGTCGGCAGCTCAGCGCCCTGCAACGCCGGGAGCTGTCGTACGCCCCCGAGCCGGACGGGCAGGCCGACCCGGGGGAGATCGTCTGGACCTGGGTGCCCTACGAGGACGACCCGAGGCAGGGCAAGGACCGCCCGGTGCTGGTGGTCGGCCGGTCCAGTCGCACCCTGTTCGGGCTGATGCTGTCCAGCCAGAGTGAGCGGGACGGTCAGCGGCACTGGCTGGCGCTGGGCCCGGGGGAGTGGGACCGCGACTCCCGACCCAGTTGGGTACGCCTGGACCGGGTGCTCACCATGCGGGAGGACGGCATCCGCCGGGAGGGCGCGGTGCTGGACCGGGGTCGCTTCGACCGGGTCGGCCAGGCGCTGCGGGCTGGTTACGGCTGGCGCTGACCTCGGTCGGCCGCCCGACCGGCCGGCGGCGGTGGTGCGTCCCGCCGACCGGCGGTGGGTCTCAGCACTCGGCGAGGCGGGCCGCGTCGAGCAGTTGCCGGGGTGACTGACGGCTGGTGACGCCCTTCGCCCGGTACATCGCGGCGTCGGCCCGGCACAGCGCGTCGGCCAGTTGGGTGGGGCCGGTGACCGGGGCGAGCCCGACCGAGGCGGTGACCCGGACGCTGCACGGGCCCAGCGGGATGGGGGCGGCCATGGCCTCGCAGAGCCGCCGGGTGGCGTGGTCGATCCAGCGCCGGTCGACCGACGGGCTGGCCAGCAGGCCGGCGAACTCGTCGCCGCCGAGTCGGGCGACCAGGTTGTCCCCGGCGAAGGCGGCCAGCCGTTGGGCGACGCTGACCAGCACCTGGTCGCCGGCGGCGTGCCCGAAGCGGTCGTTGACCTGTTTGAAGTCGTTGAGGTCGAGGACGACCGCGATGAGGGGTTGCCCGCCCGCGTCGGTGAGCAGCGCGGCGGCCAGCCGGTAGAAGGCCCGGCGGTTGGGTAGCCCGGTGAGCGGGTCGTGGCTGGCGGCGTGCCGTTCGGCGGCGAGTTCGGCCTGGAGGTGCTCCAGTTCCGCCTCGGCCTGCAGGGCCCGGCGGCGTAGCTGCCACACCGAGACCAGGGCCCCGGCTGCGGAGACGCCGGACGCGACGGTCAACGGATCCGGCACGGGTCCTCCCTCGCAGTGTCGGCGTACGACCCGTGCGGCGACGGCCGTCGTGCCGCGCCGGGCCCTCGTTTCCCCAGGTGAACGCCCTGGGAGTAGTAACCCAAAGTGAACGGATAAGTACCGCGCACGTTGGGCTATCATGCTCGCTGTCTGGTGCATATGCAATAGCAGATGCACGTGCAGCACGGCCGGATCTGATGTCGCACAGCCCCACGAACCCCGCACCATCCTCTTGTGACAGTGGGTCCGCACCCCGACAGAAAGACATCCATGCAGCAGCCTGAGAACGGCGTTCCCACCACCCAGCTGCCCCCCCTGAGGTGGGAGAAGAGCCGGCGAAGCAACCCGAGCGGCAACTGCGTCGAGTTGGCCGAACTGCCCGGCGGGGCCGGTATCGCCATGCGCAACTCGCGACACCCCGAGGGGCCGGCGCTGATCTACACGGTGGACGAGATAGCGGCATTCGTCCTCGGCGCACGCGACGGCGACTTCGACCATCTGATCGGCTGACGGCCGGTAGTCCCGCCCACGGGACCGTATCCGTCCGGAGGATGTTCTCCTCACCGACGGTCCATGGCATGCTTACTCGTCGGTCGGGCGGGGGCCCAGGGACCGTGACGGGGTGTGGGCACACGCGGAGGGGCGGGCACGTGACGATGGTTGCCGCCGAGGGGGGACCGGCCACCGGCCCTACGGTGTTGCGGATGCTGCTCGGCGCACAGTTGCGCCGGCTGCGGGAGGCCAGAGGTGTCACGCGGGAGGGTGCCGGTTGGGAGATCCGCTCCTCGGAGTCGAAGATCAGCCGGATGGAGCTGGGCCGGGTCGGCTTCAAGGAACGGGACGTCGCCGACCTGCTCACCCCCTACGGGGTCACCGCCGCCGCCGATCGCGACGCGCTGCTCAAGCTGGCCCGGGACGCCAACAGCCCCGGCTGGTGGCACCGCTACGGTGACGTGCTGCCCGGCTGGTTCCAGTCCTACCTGGGCCTGGAGGCCGCCGCCGCGTTGATCCGCAGCTACGAGGTGCAATTCGTCCCCGGCCTGCTGCAGACCCCGGAGTACGCCCGCGCGGTGGTCCTGCTCGGACACCGGGGCGCGGCGGTCGAGGAGGTCGACCGTCGGGTGGAACTGCGCGTCCAGCGTCAGCAGGTGCTGCACCGCGCCGATCCGCCGCAGCTCTGGGCGGTGATCGACGAGGCCGCCCTGCGTCGGCCGATCGGCGGCCCCCAGGTGATGCGGGGGCAGTTGACCGCGCTGATCGAGGCGACCCGGTCGCCGCACATCCGGTTGCAGGTCATCCCGTTCGACGCCGGTGGCCACGCCGCGGCCGGTGGTGCCTTCACCATCCTGCGGTTCGGCGACGACGACCTGCCCGACATCGTCTACATCGAGCAGTTGACCAGCGCGCTCTACCTCGACAAGCGGGAGGACCTGGACTACTACGCGGCGGCGATGGAACGCCTCTGCGTCGAGGCCACCCCGCCGGAGCGTACGCCGGAGGTCCTCACCCGACTGCGTGACGAGCTATACCCGCAGTGACCGTCCCACCGGCCCGCCGGCCACATCCGGGCGGGCTCTACGATGATCGGACCGCAGACAGTGGACGGACGCCATCGACGACGAGATGGCGCGGAGTCATGGAGGACCCGGTGACCACCGATGCCCCGACGGGCGCCGCCCAGCACCCCAGCGACCGGATCGACACCTCGGTCGCGCACCCGGCCCGCCGCTACAACTACTGGCTGGGTGGCAAGGACAACTTCCAGGCCGACCGGGATTCCGGCGACGCCATGGCGGCGGCCTTCCCGACCGTCCGTACCGCGGCCCTGGAGAACCGTCGGTTCCTGCAACGCGCGGTGGCCCACCTGGCCCGCGAGGCGGGTATCCGGCAGTTCCTGGACATCGGCACCGGCATCCCGACGGCGAACAACACCCACGAGGTGGCCCAGGCCGTCGCCCCGCAGTCCCGGGTGGTCTACGTCGACAACGACCCGATCGTGCTGGCCCACGCCCGGGCGTTGCTGACCAGCGCGACCGAGGGCGCCACCGCCTATATCGACGCCGACCTGCGTGAACCCGAGAAGATCCTGCACCACCCCGAGCTGCGGCGCACCCTCGACCTGGGCCAGCCGGTCGCCCTGATGCTGGTGGCCATCCTGCACTTCGTGGGGGAGGCCGAGGACCCGTACGGCGTGGTCCGCCGGCTGCTCGCGGAACTGCCGCCGGGCAGCTACCTGGCCGCGTCGCATGCCACCTACGACCAGCTTCCCCCGGACGTGGCCGAGGCGGCCCGGGTGGCGACCAGGGATGGCAACCCGCCCGGCGGGATCAACCTGCGCAGCCGGGACGACTTCGCCCGGTTCTTCGACGGCCTGGAAGTGGTCGAGCCCGGCGTCGTCTCGGTCGCCCGGTGGCGGGCCGAGACCGAACCACAGCCCCGCCCCACGGTGGACGAGGTGAGCATGTACGGCGCGGTGGCCCGCAAGCCCTGACCGGCTCCCACCCTACGGAGTGGATGCGGTGTGGCTCCCGGCGCGTTGGCGGGTCACCAGGGATCCGCGGGCCGGCGTGTGACCTGGAGCCACCGCCGATCGGCGGATCTTCTCAGGTCACTGGGCCAGGCGGCGGGCAACCGGTGGTGCCCGCCATCGAGCGGCACGGCAAAGTCGGTACCCACCTGGCTATCGGGGGTTTCGTCGTTCAGCACGTGTCGCACTTCCCCGCGTGATCCCCGACGGCATCGGCCAGCGTGGCCAGCGCGGTCAACCGCTCGACAGGCAGCGCCTCGCCGCACTCCGCTCGGTCGACCCAGACAGGCCACCGCCACGCGTCGATCCGGAATCTAGTGCCAATGATGCCAGCAGGGCAAGTAGTGCCAGGTGTGTCAGTGGTGCCGATTCGGGTAGGCGGCACGATGACGCCCGTGCCTATCCCGCACTCTGCGCAAGAGATCGCAGACGACCTGACCCGCCGCATTGGTGCGGGGGAGTTCCCGCGTGGGGCGCGACTGCCGACCTACGACGCGCTGGCCGTCGAGTACGGGTCGGCTCGCCGGACGGTCGCACGCGCCGTGGATGCGCTCAAGGCGCGCGGCATCGTAGTGGGCGTGCCGGGGTCGGGAACGTACGTCGCGGAGGCGTAGGGCTAACGACGACCAGGTTGGGCCGGTAGCGCGCACTGCCGCGCGGGGCAGGTTCAGCGCGTCCAGTCTGGCCGTGGTGACCAGGTGCAGCAGCGCGAAGTCGACCGGGCTACCCGCGGGGCGACGCTGCCCAACGGGGTCCCAGTCACCGGTTGGTCGGCGTCGCCCCCCCTCGGTCCCGCAGGGTGTCCGGGCCGGCCAGGTCCAGCACGGCGAACCGGCGGAGCACCGGCTACGCCCGAACCGTCAGGCTGTCGGGAGCGGTCGATCCGCGTGGTCGATTCGTCGACCGGCTCGTAACTTTGTCGGATGATCCCACGCTCCCTGGCGCTCAGCCCCCGTATGGCCGTGTCCGCCGCCGAGCCCTCGTCCGAAGGCCCGGTGGGTTTCGTCACCGGCCTGGTGGAGCGGCTCGGCGGCCCCGGCGCGGGGCTGGCGGTGGCGCTGGAGAACCTGTTCCCGCCGATCCCCAGCGAGGTGATCCTGCCGCTGGCCGGCTTCGCCGCCGCCCAGGGGCGGATCAGTCTGGTCGGTGCGATCCTCTGGACCACCCTCGGGTCCGTGGTGGGGGCCTGGGTGCTCTACGGCATCGGCGCGGCGCTGGGTCGCGACCGGATGCGGGCCATCGCGGCCCGACTGCCGCTGGTCAAGCTGAGCGATGTGGACCGCACCGAGGCATGGTTTCTCAAGCACGGGGTGAAGGCGGTGTTCTTCGGGCGGATGATCCCGATCTTCCGCAGCCTCATCTCCATCCCGGCGGGGGTGGAGCGGATGCCGATCCTGACGTTCCTGCTCTACACCACGCTGGGCAGCCTGATCTGGAACACCACCTTCGTGCTGGCCGGGTTCCTGCTCGGCGACAACTGGCACGTCGTCGAGGAGTACGTCGGGTCGTTCCAGAAGGTCGTCATCGTGGTCTGTGTGGCCGCCGCCGGCTGGTTCGTGGTCAACCGGGTCCGTCGGGCCCGTGCCGCCCGCGCCGACACCCCGGCCGCCGACGTCCCGCCCGGCGACGCCGCCGGGTGGTCGGAGCCCGGCGACGGTACGACCTACCGCGGGACCATCTACCGGGGTGGCGTCTGGGGACGCGACACCGACTGACCCGGGGCCGGCCCTCGGCGGTGTTCGTAACCGTACGTCGACCGGGTGATCCGTTGCGGTGGCCCGTACGTACTGCTGTGCGGGGACCGACAGGGGAGGCACGATGCCGGAGCCGGATCAGGAGCACCGTCCGACGACGGGGGAGCAGCGACCGGTCTTCGAGCCGGTGATCGAGGTGACCGGCGAACCGGTCGATCCGACCGGAGACCCGGAGGACGACCCGGCGTACCGGTCGCCGTGGCCCCGGGGTGTGCGCCTGCTGGCCGCCGCGGCGGTGCTGGTGGTGGCGCTCGGCGCGCTCGCGGTGGTGGTGACCTTGGCCAACCCGGACCGGCTGGGGGTGGTCTTCTCCGGTGGGCAGAACGCGACGCCACCGGTGGCGGTGACCGCCCGACCGGGTGGCGCGGGCGCTGCCGAGGCCGCCGCCGAGCGGATCGCGACCGCACCGGTCGGCGGGTTGCGCCGGGCCACCTTCGAGCTGATGGACGGGGTGACCTCGTTCCGGCTGCGCACCGATGACCTCGGTGCCGACCTGTATCGGATCAGCAGCCCGGCCGACGCCGGCCTGACCCCCCGGCCCGAGGTGTCCGGCGACCGGGTGCAGCTGCGGGTGACCCGCCGGGACAAGGCCGGCCGGGGTGTCGTCGACGTGGTGCTCAACTCGCGGCTGACCTGGCGGTTGCGGCTGATCGGCGGGGTCAGCGACCACGTTCTCGACCTCACCGGCGCGCGGCTGTCCGGATTGGAGCTGATCGGTGGCGCGGCCCGGGTCGACCTGCGGCTGCCCCCGACGACCGGCACCCGCACGGTGCGGATGACCGGGGGCGTCAACCAGTTCGTGATCCGGGCACCCGACGGCCCCCCGGTCCGGGTCCGGGCCAGCGCCGGTGCCGGCAGCGTCGTCTGGTACGGCGATCGGCGTGACGGGCTGGCCCGGGGGGCGACCGTCGGCTCGCCGGACTGGGACCGGTCACCCGACCGGCTCTACCTCGACCTCGTCGCCGGGGCCAACACGGTCACCGTCGTGGAGGACTGAACCGCCCGGGGCACGCACCGCGGCGGGCGGGCCGGCATAGAGTCGGGCGGTGGACCGTACCGAATCGTTGCCGGCGCAGACCCGACCACCCGGCGTCGCCGACGAGGACCCGGGCAGTGTGCTGCTGCCCGGCCACGACGTGCCACTGGGCCGCTACACCACGGTGCGCCGGCTGCTGCCGCAGCGGGCGCGTCGGATGGTCGGGGCGTGGTGTTTCGTGGACCACTTCGGCCCGGACGACGTCGCGCAGCGGCCCGGCATGGAGGTGCCGCCCCACCCGCACACCGGCCTGCAGACGGTGACCTGGCTGCTCGACGGCGAGATCGTGCACCGGGACAGCCTCGGCAACGTCCAGCCGATCCGACCCGGCCAGCTCAACGTGATGACCTCCGGGCACGGCATCGCCCACTCCGAGCGGTCACCGGCCACCCATCCGCCGGTGATGCACGGGGTGCAGCTGTGGGTGGCGCTGCCGGACCCGGTCCGGGCCGGTGCGGCCGGCTTCGCCCACCACGCCGACCTGCCCCGCTGGCGCACCGGCGACTGGGACCACACCCTGCTCGTCGGTGAGCTGGGCGGCGAGCGGTCCCCGGCGGTGGTGCACACGCCGCTGCTCGGTGCGCAGCTCCAGGCCCACGGGCCGGCCCCGGCGACGCTGCACCTGCGACCCCGCTTCGAGTACGCCCTGCTGGCGATGGACGGCCGGGCCCGGGTCGACGGCCAGTCGCTGGAGCCCGGCGTGCTGCTCTACCTCGGCGCGGGGCGGGACCGGCTGGAGTTGACCGCCGAGCCGGGCAGTCGACTGATGCTGCTCGGTGGCGAGCCGTTCGACGAGCCCCTGGTCATGTGGTGGAACTTCGTCGGCCGCTCGCACGAGGAGGTGGTCACCGCCCGGGAGGACTGGATGGCCGGTCGTGACCGGTTCGGGCCGGTCGCCGACGACGCGGCCCCGCCGCTGCCCGCCCCGGAACTGCCGAGTGTCCGGTTGAAGGCCCGGGACCGGCGGGGCGACCTGCACGGCTGACCCGCCCACCAGCCGTGTGCTCGCCCACAGTACTTCCATAATCAGCCGTACGGGTGATGGCGTGTCATATGATGATCGTGGCAGCGATGCCCGCCCGGTTCGGGTGGCCACCCGGCGGTTCGCCGGTGAACAGGCACGCGTGCGCCCCAGGTCGCGGTTCGTGACCCGGGGCGCCCGCCTTTCCGGACCCGGTGACCCGGCACCGGCCCTGACACTTCGGCGGGCCGGCGGCGTCCGCCTTCCGGTTCAGATGCCCCGCAGGTGCTGCGCGACGCGCTGGCGTCGCTTGTCCCGCGCCTGTTGCGCCCGCGGGGCCGGGCCGACCTCCGGGGCCGGATCGACAGCGGCGGAGCGGGCCACCTCGGCGTCGTTGGCGTAGTCGACCGGCGGCAGCGCCCGCAACGCCCGCAACACGTCCGGTGGTGCGCCCTCCCGTTCGGCCTGGCGTACCACGGCGTCCTTCGCCGCCGGGTAGTCCAGCCGGGACAGATACCGCAGGACTTCGGTCCGACTGGCCATCGGTGAGCCTCCTCGCCGCCGTACTCCGGTCACGATCGGCGGCGGGTACCCGCCCGGCGGCCGGTCATTCGCCGTCGAAGCGGAAAATCACGCCGTTGCCGACGGTCCGACGCCGGGGCGGGATTCGGCGTCGTTACCGGACCCCGGGCCCGGCCGCGGGATGCGGCGTCGTTTCCGGGCCGCCGTGGTGGGTAACCGACCGGCCTCATGTCGAAGGGAGCCCCGCATGAACTACGACACCTTCGTCGACCAGGTGGCCCGACGGGTCCGCACCGATCCGGAGCGGGCCGTGGTGCTGGTCCACGCCACCCTGGCGACCCTCGCCGAGCGGTTGACCGGTGGGGAGGTGCTCGACCTCGCCACCCAGTTGCCGGCGCCGCTGCGGCTGGCGCTGCGGCCCAGCCCGAGCACCGAGGCGGCCGAGCGGTTCGGCGCGGCCGAGTTCGTCGCGCGGGTGGCGCAGCGGGCCGACCTGGACGAACCGGCCGCCCGGGACGTCGTGCGGGCGGTCTTCGTCACGGTCCGCGAGGCGGTCAGCGGCGGCGAGTTCGACGATGTGGTGACCCGGTTTCCCCGTGACTACCGGGATCTGGTGGAGCTGGCGCTCACCCCCGGGGTGTCCGCGCTGCGCCGGGCCTGACCGCCGGGCACCGGATCGGACCACCCACCGGGGACACCCAGCCGTTGACCAGGGCAACAACGCCGCCGCAGTGGTGCGCCCTGACTTGGCGAGTCGTTCGACCTGGCCTAACCTGGACCGCACGAGGGGAGTACTTCCCACGAACCATTCCGGTCAGTACGGCGTGCCCCGGGCACGCCTCGGGTGGTTGCCCACGGCGAACGTGGGTGAAGGAGACCTCGAACATGGCACGGTGTTCGAGGAGGTCCCATGACCGGTCTGTCATATCTTTCTGCCGGTGAGTTGTCGTCGGTCGGCACGCCCACCCTCTGGGCGGTCACCATCGTCGGCGTGGTCGCCCTGCTGGTGCTCGACTTCCTGGTCACCCGTCGCCCGCACGAGGTGTCGATGCGGGAGGCGCTGGGCTGGTCGGCCTTCTACATCGCGTTGCCGCTGGCCTTCGGCGGCTGGATCTGGTCCCGGTACGGCTCCCAGCAGGGGGTCGAGTACCTGACCGGCTACCTGGTCGAGAAGTCGCTCTCCGTCGACAACCTCTTCGTGTTCATGCTGCTGCTGGCCGCCTTCGCGGTGCCCGCCGTGCTCGCCCAGCGGGTGCTGCTCTACGGCATCGCCGGTGCGCTGGTGCTGCGCGCGATCTTCATCGCCCTCGGCGCGGCGGCGCTGCAGACCCTCGACTTCGCGTTCCTGCTCTTCGCCGTCATCCTGATCGCCACCGCGATCAAGTTGCTGCGCGACGCCCTCTCCGGGCACGAGCAGGAGGTCGACATCAACAAGATGCGGTCGGTGCGGCTGCTGCGCCGGTTCATGCCGGTGGTCGACGAGTACCACGGCACCCGGATGACGATCCGGCAGCACGGTCGGCGGGCGCTCACCCCGTTCGCCCTCGTGGTGGTCGCGGTGCTCGCCACCGACATCGTCTTCGCGGTCGACTCGGTGCCCGCCGTCTACGGCATCACCGAGGACCCGTACCTGGTCTTCGCCACCAACGCGTTCGCGCTGCTCGGGCTGCGGGCGCTCTACTTCGTGCTGCATGCCGCGCTGAGCCGGCTGGTGCACCTCAGCTACGGCCTGGCGATCATCCTGGCCTTCATCGGCGTCAAGCTCGGCCTGCACTGGGCGCACGGGATCTGGTCGGGTGTGCCGGAGATCCCGACGCTGGCCTCGCTCGGCGTCATCATCGGTGTGCTGGTCGTGGTCACCCTCACCAGCCTGCGGGCCACCCGAGACCGGGAGCCCGGCGAGGCCGAGGTGGTCACCGAGAAGCACTGACGGTACGCGGCCGGCGGCGGCCCGTCACAAGGCCGCCGCCGAAGGCGTGCCGGTGGGCGAGAACCCTCCCGCCCAGGCCCACCGGGTGGTACGACTGACGGGTGGGAATCGTGTCACCGGGCTTCCAGGGCCGCCGTCGTACGACCGACCCGGCCCTGCCGCCGGGGCAGTACCTGACCGAGGACTTCCCGGTGCTGTCCGCCGGGCCGACCCCCCGGGTCCCCCTGGACCGCTGGGAGTTCGTCCTCGCCACCGAGACCGGCGACGAGTTGCGCTGGTCCTGGGCGGAGCTGATGGCCCTGCCGCAGGAGACCCCCACGGTGGACATCCACTGCGTCACCCGGTGGTCCAAGTTCGGCACCAGCTGGCAGGGCGTCTCGCTGGACGTGCTGCTCGACGGGGTGGACACCGCCGCCGACTACGCCCAGGCCCACTCGTACGGCGGCTACACCACCAACCTGCCCCTGGACGACCTGCGCGACGGTCAGGCCTGGGTGGTGCACGGCTACGACGGCGAGCCGCTGCCCGCCGAGCACGGTGGACCGGTCCGGCTGCTGGTGCCGCACCTCTACTTCTGGAAGTCGGCCAAGTGGGTGCGCGGCCTGCGGTTGACCGTCGAGGACGAGCCCGGTTTCTGGGAGACCGCCGGCTACCACGACTACGGCGACCCGTGGCGCGAGCAGCGCTACCAGGGCGACTGAGGTGACCGCAGCCGCCACGGGTGGCCGGGTGGCCGCGCCGCTGGGCTGGCGGGTGGCCCGGCTGGTGCAGCGCCGGGTCGAGACGCCCACCGCGCAGACCCTGCTCCTGTCGGTGCCCGACTGGCCCGGGCACCTGCCGGGGCAGCACGTCGACGTCCGGCTCACCGCCCCCGACGGCTACCAGGCGGCCCGGTCGTACTCGTTGGCCGGACCGGCCGACGGCGACCGGATCGAGTTGACCGTGCAGCGGGTGCCCGACGGCGAGGTGTCGCCGTACCTGACCGACGCCTGGGCCGAGGGGGACCCGGTGGAGGTGCGTGGTCCGGTCGGCGGCTGGTTCGTCTGGCGGCCCGCGCAGACCGCGCCGGTGCTGCTGGTCGCGGGCGGCTCCGGGGTGGTGCCGCTGATGGCGATGGTGCGGGCCCGGCGGGCCGCCGGCAGCCGGACGCCGTTCCGGCTGATCTACTCGGTACGCACCCCGGCGGACGTCATCTACGCCGACGAGCTGCGCGTCCGCGCCCGCGACGACCTCGGCCTGGACGTGACCTACCTCTACACCCGCGAGGCCCCCGACGGGTGGCGGGGCGAACCGCACCGGATCGGGCTGGCCGACGTGAACACCCACGGCTGGCCGGCGGAGCTGGAGCCGCTCTGCTACGTCTGCGGCCCGACCGGTTTCGTGGAGACCGTCGCGGACCTGTTGGTGGGGCTGGGCCACCAGACCCGGCGGGTACGGACCGAACGGTTCGGGCCCACCGGCTGACCGGCGAGGAGAACCGATGACCGAGATGTCCTACCTGGACGGCAACATGCTCGACGGGCCGCTGCGCGAGCTGCTGGCGGTGGATCTGAGCGCGGCGACCGGGCGGTGCGCGTCGTGCGGCATGGTCGGCCCGATGGCCGGCCTGCGCGTCTACGCCCACGCCCCCGGGCTGGTGGGCCGCTGCCCCGCCTGCGCCGAGGTGATGCTGCGGCTGGTCCGCGCCCCCGACCGGGCCTGGCTGGACCTGCGCGGCGCGACCTACCTCCAGGTGCCGATGCCGACCGCGCCACCGTTCCCCCGTCCACTCTGACCCGCCGCCCGGGTGACCTCCCGGGGAGCCGGGCTCGCCGCCGGTCGGTGCGGTGCGGTGTGTGCGGGCTCTGCGGTCGGTGCGGTGCGGGCACCGCGGTCAGTGCGGTGCGGCGGCGACCGACGCCCGACGGACCAGCGGGCACGGCATGAGGACGTGCCGGGCCACCCGCCGGCGGGACCCCTTCGGCCGGTCGAGCAGCTCCACCATGGTCTCGACCGCCCAGGCGCCCATCCCGTGGTGCGGCAACGCCACGGTGGTCAGCGCGGGGAACAACCCGTCCGCGATGCCTTCCTGGTTGCCGAAACCGACCACCGACAGGTCGTCCGGGACCCGCAGACCGAGCTCGGCCGCCGCCCGGTAGACGCCCATCGCCATCCGGTCGGTGAAACAGAACAGCGCCGTGGGCCGGTCGGGGGGAGCGAGCAGGGCACGGGCCGCCCGGTGCCCGCCGGCGGAGTCGCCGACATCGGTACGGACCAGTTCGGGCCGGTACGGCACCCCTGCGGCCCACAGCGCCTCCCGGTAGCCGAGCAACCGGCCCCGCGCGGCGGGGAGGTCGGCCGTGCTGGTGACGAACCCGATCCGCCGGTGACCGTGGGTGAGTAGCTCCCGCACCGCCGCCTCGGCGCCGCCGCGTTCGTCCGGCACCACCGAGGGGAGGGTGGCGTCGTCGCTACGGGCGTTGAGCAGCACCACCGGCATCGGGCGCAGCTCGTCGGGGACCCGCACCACCCGGTGGTCCGTGGTCGCGTAGAGCACGCCGTCGACCCGGTGCCGGGCCAGGGCCCGGATCTCCCGCCGTTCGGCCTCGGGATCGCGTCCGGTGGTGAGCAGCAGCACCCAACCGCGTGCCGACGCGGTCTCCTGCGCACCGAGGATGAGCCGCCCGGCCTGACCGCTGGTGGCGATGACGTCACCGAGCAGCCCCAGGGCGTACGACCGTTGCAGCCGCAGCCCCCGGGCCAGCCCGTTCGCCGCGTAGCCGAGCTGTCGGGCCACCGCCTCGACCCGTTCCCGGGTCTGTGCGCTGACCCGGGTGCCGGATTTGTTGTTCAACACGTGGGACACGGTGGTCACCGAGACGCCCGCCGCGGCGGCGACGTCCCGGATGCTCGCCTTCGGTCCCATCGGCTCACCTTCGTGCTGCTCGTGGCTCGGCCGCCGGGGCGACGGTCCGACAACGCTAGCCGAACCGGCGGGGAAGCGGAGATCACGTGCGGCACCCGGTCCACGGGTTGGGCGGGGCGGCGACACTCCGGGCGCGTGTCGGGCCGGCGGGCGGTGCCGTCCGGCGTCGTCCCACGGGTCGATGCCCGCCCGTGCGGTGCACCGGCGGGCATCGACGTCCAGCTCAGATCCGGGAGGTGAAGGCCACCAGCACCTGGTACGGCGCGGGCGTGCCGGTGTTGTCGAAGCAGATCACGTCCACCGGGGCGTCCACCGCGTACGACCACGGCTGGGTCAGGTTGCAGTAGTTGGGTCCGGTGCCCTGCGCGGTGACCTGGGCGTGCGTCTCCTTCTGCCCGAGCTGCTTGAAGGTGACCAGGTAGCGGCCAGCCGGCGCGAGCGGCGCGATGGTGTTGACGCCCACCCCGAGCTGGGAGTTGTCGTTGGTGGGGCCGCCCGCCGCGCTGGCCAGGTGACCGAAGAACTTCGGCGGGGCCAGCGACCCGATCACCGACCGTCCCCGGTGGTAGGAGAGGGTGAAGTCGGTGTTCACCGGCGCTCCGGTCTGGTCGAAGCAGAACACGTAGACCAGCACGTCGGTGCCGGACGCGCCCCACCGCGCGACGGTGCACCGGCGCGGTGCGGCGTTCGGTTGGATCGCGGTGGCCTGCACGTTGCCGGCCAGCACCCCGGCCAGCCCGACCCCGGGCAGCCGCACCGACCACTGCCCGACCCCCAACGGGGCCAGCGCGGCGGGGGCCCCGGTCGACACGTACGACTGCACCAGGCCGCTGACCCCGCCCTGGACGTAGGCGTGTGCGGTGCCGGCCGGCAGCACGCCGGAGCTGGTGGTCCACAGCACGGTGAACCGGCTGTCGTCGCGGGTGCCGCCGGGGGCGAAGCACTGCACGTCGACGATCTCGTCGGTGCCCGACTGGAACCAGCGCACCACGGTGCAGTAGTGCCCGGCCCGGTCCACCGGGGTCACGTGCGGCACCCCGCGCGCACCGGCGCCGATCTGCGGGAAGCGCACCTGGAATCGGCCCGGGGCGAGCTTGATGCCGGTGGCCCAGGCGGCCGGGAAGGCGGTCTTCCAGGTTCCCCACTGCCGGGTGGTGTCCAGGACGGTCCAGCTGGTGACCGTGGGATTGTCGACGTAGGCGAAACCCCAGCGGTCCGCGGTGGCCGCCGCGGCGGGTGCGGTCGGCGCGAGCCCCACGGCCGCCAGCAGGGCGGCCAGTGCGACGGCGACGACACGACGAACTCTCATCTGTTCCTCCGATCGGTGGTGTCGAACAGGAACTCAGCGTGAGCGGAGGGCGCGCCTAAAGCAACGGTGTCGTCTACGCGGTGTAACGACAGTCGGGAGCCCGTCACTGATGTATCAAACGGCCCACGACGCCCTCGCCCATCGCAGGAGTCCTTGCGGGCGGCGGGAAGGGTGACTCCGGGTCGCCGGCCGCCGCGCTCCGGCGCGATCCGACACGTTTGTCGTGCTGGCCGCCGGGAACGGAGCGGACATGACGAAACCTCGTGTGGTGATCGTGGGCGCCGGTTTCGCCGGTTACCACGCGGCGAAGACGTTGCGTCGGCTGGCCGGCGGGCGGGCCGAGATCGTGCTGCTGAACTCGACCGACTACTTCCTCTATCTGCCGCTGCTGCCCGAGGTGGCCGCCGGGGTGGTCGAGCCGACCCGGATCTCGGTCCCGTTGACCGGCACCCTGCCCGGGGTGCGGGTCGTCGTCGGCGAGGCCGACCGGGTCGACCTGGCCAACCGCTGGGTCGGGTTCACCGACCCGGAGGGGAAACGGGGCCAGTTGGCCTACGACCGGCTGGTGCTCTCCGTCGGCAGCGTCAACAAGCTGCTGCCCATCCCCGGCGTGACCGAGTACGCCCACGGCTTCCGGGGCCTGCCCGAGGCGGTCTACCTGCACGACCACGTGGTCCGTCAGATCGAGCTGGCCGAGCAGGCGCAGGACCCGGCCGAGCAGCAGGCCCGCGCCACCTTCGTGGTGGTGGGCGCGGGCTACACCGGCACCGAGGTGGCCGCGCACGGGCAACTCTTCACCGACGCGTTGCGGGCGCAGCGGCCCCGGTTGACGGTCCGCCCCCGGTGGATGCTGCTCGACGTGGCCCCCCGGGTGCTGCCGGAACTGGACGAGCGGATGTCGCGGACCGCCGACCGGGTGCTGCGTCGTCGCGGTGTCGACGTACGGATGGGCACCTCGGTCGCCGAGGCCACCGCCGACGGGGTCCGCCTCACCGACGGCGAGTACGTCCCGACCTGCACCCTGGCCTGGTGCGTCGGGGTGCGCCCCGACCCGTTCGTGGCCGAGTTGGGCCTGCGCACCGAGAAGGGTCGGTTGGTGGTCGACGAGTACCTCACCGTGCCCGGCTTCCCCGAGGTGTACGCCTGCGGTGACGCCGCCGCCGTGCCGGACCTGGCCCGCCCCGGGCAGATCTGCGCGATGACCGCCCAGCACGCGCAGCGACAGGGCAAGCTCGCGGCGCAGAACATCGCCGCCTCCTACGGTCACGGTCGGCGACGGCCGTACAAGCACCACGATCTGGGCTGGGTGGTCGACCTCGGCGGAAAGGACGCGGCGGCGAACCCACTGAAGCTGTCGCTGTCCGGGTTGCCCGCCAAGGCCGTCACCCGTGGCTACCACCTGTTGGCGATGCCCGGCAACCGGGCGCGGGTGAGCGCGGACTGGGTGCTCGACGCCGCGCTGACCAGGCCGGCGACCCAGCTCGGCCTGGTGCCGGCCAACGCCGTGCCGCTGGAGAGTTCCTCCCCCGAGGTGCCGGCGCGCACTCGCTGACCGAAGCTGATCGGTCCGGCCACCGGCTCACCCCGGCGGCCGGACCGGCGGTGCGTCGATCCTGCCCCGGTCACCCTCGCCGACCGTCGGGCGCGCCGAGCGTCGCGCCGACCAGCGGGATCAGGTCCGCGATCGCCACCAGCAGCGCGATGACCGCCGCGAACGGCACCCCCAGCAGCGCCAGCACGACGTACGTCCCGAGGTCGCAGATCACGCTGATCAGCAGGTTCCCGCTCAGGTAGCCGGTGATGACCCGTGAGGTGTCCCGCCTGATCCGCCGCAACCGCGCCCCCGCACCGGCACCGACCGCCCCGAGGGTGGTCCGGATTGTCCGGGGCGCCTCCAGCACCATCAGGTAGGCCAGCACGACGACGGTGACCAGGCCGGCAAGGTTCTGCAGGACGCCGCAGAGCAGATTGACGGCCGGCCCGACGGCGACCGCCAGCACCAGACCGATCACGATCAGCGCCGACGGGCGATGTGGCGATCGTCGGCGGTACCCATCCGGCGCGGCTACCCCGGGTCGGGGCCCGGAAACCCGCCCTGCCGGCCCCGGTGGGCACCGGCTTCACTCGCCGGGGGTGAGGGGCGCTCACCCGTTCGGGGCAGATCATCGAGGCGACCGGAGGTCTTCCGAGGCACGCGGAAGGGAAGGTCGTCATGAAGAGGATCGTCGAGATCGTCCCGGCTCGTCCCGGCTGGTACTCGCGGTGGCAGATCGGCCCCGAGGTGACGCGGTGCTACCCGGTGAGCCTCTGGGCACTGCTGGAGGAGGCCGACGGCTCGGGCCGTGAGGTGGTGGGTGTGGACTGCGCCGGGCAGTGGCCCGGAGCGGAGGAGAACGAGTCGGGCGGGGGATTCGTCCGGTACCTGTTCCAGCTGCCCGATGCCGGTCCTCCGGAGGACGTCGAACCGCCCTCTTCCGCCCAACTGCGGTCGACCGGGCCACGACGGCAATCCGCCGTCACGGCGCAGGAACCCGTCGTCACCGGGTGACCGTCGGTCGTGGCGCGCAGGCACTCCTCCCGGCCCCCCGGCCCCCGGTCCCAGGGCCGGGGGCCACCCCGGCAGCGGGGTGGCTCAGCCTACCTCGCGGACGTCGTCGATGACGTGTGCCGTCGGTTGCTCCACGGCCAGCAGCTCGGTCAGACCGGTGCGGTCGAGCAGTTGTCGGAGCCGGACGCCGACCCCGGTCAACCGGACCGGCCCGGCACCGCCCTGGCTGAGCACCAGGAAGGCGCTCAGCCCCGACGAGTCGCACAGGCCGAGCCCGACGAGGTCGATCGTCAGCTCGGCGCAGCCGTCCGCGCGGGCCCGGGTCGCCGCGTCGAGCAGCTCCGGCGCGGTGTCGAAGTCGAGGTCACCGGTCAGCCGCAGCCGGGCGTGACCGACGGCGAGCCGGGTCACCTCGATGGACCACAGCTGCGGGCGCATGCCCCCATGTTCCCAGTAACCGGTGACCGGGAAACGTCGGGGGTTCGCGGGATCAGCGCCCCGGGGCCGGACGGGCCCGTCGCGGTCGCTCGCCCCGGTGCTCAGGCGGACGCGGCGGGTCGCCTCGGCGCGGTGACGGCGGACTGCTCCGGCACCGGACGCGCCAACAGGCCGGTGACCCCCGTCATGTCCAGGATGGTCGCCAGGAACCGGGGCGTGGCCCGCAGCCGGATCAGCGTCCCGGCCCGCTGGCCCTCGCGCCAGGCGTGGACGATGACCGACAACCCGGTGCTGTCGATGAAGGTCAGACTGGAGAAGTCGAGGACGATCACCGGTGGCCGGCCCGCCAGCAGCCGGTCGACCTCCGTACGCAACGGTCCCGAGGTGGTGTAGGCCAGCTCACCGCCGACCGAGATGACCGGCGACCGGGGATCGGACCGGTCCACCGACATGGTCAACGGGTCAGCTTCGGGATTCCTTGCAGGGGATACCACCGCACGCCTTTCCGCAGGGCCGACGGTCGGGCCGAACTACGCCGGATCGTAACAACCTCCCGGCGGGTCCGCAGGAGCGCGCATTCGGGCTGCCCAGGTGCTGTGCGGTGGCGGTACCCGCGTTCCGGCGTAGGCTGAGTGGCACAGATTGGCACATACGGACTACCTCCGCAGCTCGGCGGATGGCGACAAGGGGAGTGAGGCTCAGCTGGTGACTGCTGCCGACGTCAGGGGTTTCGACCCGGGCGACGGGCGGATCTCCACGCCGAGTGCCGAACGGGCTCCGGCCCGATCCGCAGGGGCCCCCGCCGGACTGCCGCCGTTGGCCCCGGACCACAGCAGTCCGGAACCTGTCCGGTCCGAGCCTGTCCGGTCCGAACCTGCCCGGTCTGAGCCCGCCCGGTCCGGGCCTGCCTGGTCCGAGGTCGTCGAGCACTTCCGCGAGGGCCTGATCATCTGCGACGCCGACGGCGTGGTGGGACACGTCAGCCCGGTCGCTGAGCGGTTGCTGCCCGAGGTGACGCCCGGTCGCCGCCTGGCGGCCGCCGGGATCCCCGTGCTGACCGAGGTCGCCATCGACCCCGACGGGTTCGGTCATCACGGCCGGCGGTTGCGGATCCGACGGGTGCCGCTGTCCGGGTCCCGCAGCTGTCTCTATGTCGAGGACGTCACCGACAGCATCTCCCGGGCGGACGCGCTGCTCGCCGAGCGGGCCCGCTCCGCCTTCCTCGCCGTCGTGGGCGAGAAGCTGGGCAACCCGTTGCACCCGGACCGGGCCGCCGCCGCCGTCGTCCGGCTGACCGTACCCACCCTGGCCGAGGTGGCGGTGCTGGTGCTGGCACCCCGGTCCGGGCGGGCCCGGTGGTGGCGGGCGACCCGGGCCGACCACGAGTCCCCCACGGTGGACAGCGGCGTGCTGCCCGCCGCCGCGCTGCCCCCGGCGATCACCGAGGGTCTGTCCGGTGTCGAACCGCACGCCGTGGACTGGCTCGTCGAGCAGGCGGTCGAGGCCGGGTGGCTGCCGGGGCTGACCGCCCGGGAGGTGACCGCCCGGGTGGTCCTGCTGCCCGGCCGGGACGCCCCGGCGGGCGTGCTGCTGGTGGCCCGCCGCACCCGCTGGTACGACGACGCCGACCTGGAACTCGTCCGGGCCTTCGCCGCCCGGGCCGGTGCCGCGCTCACCACCGCGATCCTCTACCGCAACCAGGCCGAGGTGGCCGACACCCTCCAGGCCAGTCTGGTGCCGGTGGAGCCGGCCGAGACGACCGGCGTGCAGTGGGGGACGGCGTACCGGCCGGCGCAGGCGAGCCTGCGCATCGGTGGCGACTTCTACGGCGCGCACCGGCTGGCCGACGGCGGCGCGGTGTTCTTCCTCGGCGACGTGTCCGGTAAGGGGGTGGAGGCCGCGGTCTTCACCGGGCAGCTGCGCCAGTGTCTCCAGGCGCTCCATCGTGTCGAGTCGCATCCCGGCCGGTTGGTGAAGCTGCTCAACGACGCCCTGCTGGAGACCACCCAGGCGCACGGTCAGGGTCGCTTCGCCACCCTGGTGCTCGGGACGGTACGCCCGCACCGCGACGGCGGCCTGTCGCTGACCATGGCCGGTGGTGGGCACCTGCCGCCGCTGGTGCTGCGCAACTCGGGCGAGGTCGAGGCGGTGCCACTGCGCGGCATGCTGATCGGCGTGGTCCCCGACCCCCGCGTCGGTGAGGTCACCGTACGGCTGGCCGTGGGGGAGACCTGCCTGCTCTACAGCGACGGGGTGACCGAGGCCCGGGGCGGGCGGCGCGGTGACGAGCAGTTCGGCCAGGACCGGTTGGTCCACGCGGTGACCGCCTGTCACCGGATGCCCGCCCCGGCGCTCGCCGAGCGGATCGAGCAGGTCACCTGCGACTGGCTGGCGCACGGCGACCACGACGACATCGCGGTGCTGGCGTTGCGGGCGACCGGTCCGGGTGGCCGCCCCCGGCGTCACCTGCACTCCGTCCCGGCCATCCCGGGCACGGCCGAGGAGAGGACCCCCCGCCCGTGACCGCCGCGACCGCCCCGGTCGACCCGTCGCACGCCTTCGCCGACTTCCTCGCCTGTCTGGAGGAGGCGGACGAGTACGGCGCGATCGAGGTTGCCACCGGGTTGCTCGACGCCGGTGTTCCGGCGGAACGGGTGCTGCTCGATCTGGTCGTCCCGGCCCAGATCGAGGTGGGCGAGCGGTGGGCCCGCAACGAGTGGAGTGTGGCGCAGGAACACGCCGCGACCCACATCAGCGAGCGGGTGGTGGCGGCGATCGCCGGATATGCGGACCCGCGTCCCACCCGGGGGCGGATCGTGGTGGCCTGCATGGACGGTGAGTGGCACGCCCTGCCGCCCCGGCTGGTGGCCGAGGTGCTGCGACTGCGCGGCTGGCAGGTGACCTTCCTGGGCGCCAGTGTGCCCGCCGCGCACCTGGTGTCGTACCTGCACCGGCACGACGCGTACGCGGTCGCGTTGGCCTGTGCCCTGCCGATGCGACTGCCGTACGCGCATCGGATGATCGAGGCGTGCCGGCGCTCGGACGTGCCGGTGGTGGTCGGTGGCCGTGGTTTCGGTGTCGACGGCCGGTGGGCCCGGCGGCTCGGGGTCGCCTGGGCGGCGGACGCCCCGGGCGCGGCCGACCTGGTCGCCGACGAGCGGGCGTTGCGCCGGGTCCCGCCGGCGGACCTGTCCCACCTCGCCGATCACGAGTACGCCGGTCTGGTGAAACGACGTAGCGAGCTGATCGACTCGGCGGTGGCGGAGCTGCGGGCCCGGGTGCCGTCGGTCGAGGACTACACCTCGGCCCAGTGGGACGCCACGGTGGGCGATCTCGGCTACATCGTGGACTCGCTGGCCGCCGCCGTCTACGTCGACGACCCGGTGCTGTTCACCGACTTCGTGGCCTGGTTGGTGACGATCCTGGCGAGCCGGGGGGTCCCGGACACGGCGGTCGCGTCGACCCTGGGCCACTACGGGCACGCCCTGCGTGACTTCCCCCGGGCGGGCCGGTTCGTGGCGTTGGGCGCGGCGGCGACCGTCGCGACCGGGGGCGTCCGGCACTGACGCGGCGTTGCGGGGCTCCCGGGGAGCGCTGCGTATACTTGCTGCACTGCAAGGGTGTACCTGCGGTGGGAGCGAGAGGGACGACGTTGACCTTCACCGTCACGCACGACGAGCGGGATGGTGGCGGTGTGTGCCTGCGGCTCGCGGGTGAGCTGGATCTCGGTGCGGCCGGGGCGCTCAACGCCGAGATCGACCGGCTCGTGGCCGACGGCGAGCGACATCTGCTGCTCGACCTCGGCGGCCTGACCTTCTGTGACTCCACCGGCATCGCGGCCTTCGTGCGCGGTGACAACATGGCGGCTGCCCACGGCGGCTGGTTGCGGCTGTCCGGAGCGACCGGCCGGGTGGATCGGGTTCTCCAGATCACCGGCCTTGCCGACGTGCTGCGTTACCAGCCGGAGACCGCCGACCCGCGGTCGTCGTCCGCCCGGTGATGGGCTAAATTTCCCCGCCAGCGGATAACCGAGCGGTTTCCCACCCCGCGGGTGACCGCGTTCGACTACCCCGCCGGCGGGGTACCGAGACCGTCGTCCCCCGATCGCCGAGACAGACAGGTTGGACCCATGGACCGAGGCGTTACGAACCCCGTCCGCATCCTGGTGGTCGACGACGACCCGGGTGACGTGCTGATGATCGAGGAAGCCCTGGCGGACTCCGAGATCGCCAAGGTCATCGACGTGGTCGGTGACGGTCAGGAGGCGATGGAGTTCCTGCGTCGGGAGGGCCGGCACGTCGATGCCCGTCGCCCCGACGTGATCCTGCTCGACCTGAACATGCCCCGGATGGACGGGCGTCAGGTGCTCGGCGAGGTCAAGCGGGACGACGACCTGCGGACGATCCCGATCGTCGTGCTGACCACCTCGAACGCGGACACCGACATCGTGGGCAGCTACAGCCTGCAGGCCAACGCCTACGTCACCAAGCCGATCGACCTGGACGACTTCAACGACGTGGTGCGCCGGATCGACGAGTTCTTCGGTCGGGTCGTGGTGCTGCCGAAACGTTCCTGATCGGGTGGTTCGCCCCGGCGCGTCCCCCGCGCCGGGGCCGCACCGGCCGCCCGGCCCGCAGTTGCTGAACATTTTTCCCGAACCGCCCCCGTGGTCGTCCGCTGCCACGAGGATCGAACGGGGACAGACGTACCAGCTTCCTGGGGGCGACACGTGATGAGGTTCTCCGTCGTGGGGTCCGGCTACGACCGGCAACAGGTCGATTCCTACCTGGACGAGCTCGCGGTCCGGTTGACCCGACTCGCCGCGCGGGTGGAGGTGATCGTCGGCGCGGGGCGGGACCCGGACCAGATCCGCCAGGAGACCACCCTGCTCCTGGCGCTGGTCGATCGCCGGCAGGCCGACGGTGACCGGGCGGCCCGACCGGCGGCCGAGATCCTGGCCCGGGCGCGCGGCGAGTTCGACGCCGCCCGGGAGGAGGCCCGACACCTGCGTGAGCGGGTGTACGCCGAGGCGGTGCAGGCCCGCCGGGAGTTCGAGGCGTCGTTGCGCGAACGGCGGCACCGGGCGGCCCGGGTGGATCAGCTCCTGACCGGGCTGACCGTCGGGACCGTGCCGGTCGACACCCCGACCGCCGCCGGGGGTGTTCCGGCGACCCGGGTGGCCGCCGGCGTCGACGAGGTGCCGGCCGACCGACCGGCGCCGGGGACCTGGGTGGCCTGACCGGCCCGCCGTTACCCTGAGACCGGCCCGCCGTTTGCCCTGGCTGCCCCCGCCGTTGCCCTGGCGGGCCCGCCAGGACCGTGGCTCAGGTCAGGGCCTCCACCACGCTGGTGGCCCGCTGCTCGTGCCGCGCGTAGGCGTCGGGGTAGGCGGAGATCTGCACGGCCTGCGCGGCGGCGGTGACGCTGAGGTCCCGCCAGCCGGGGATCTCGGCCAGCGCCGAATAGAAGGCCCGGGCCGCGTAGTCGGGACGCATCAACTGGGCCACGCTGCCCCAGCCGCTGCTCGGGCGCTGCTGGAACAGGCCGAGCGAGTCGTGGTCGGACCCGCTGCCCTGGTGCGGGTGGTCGTACGACTCGGGCAGCACGTCGCTGGCGAGGTTGTGCAGGTCGCTCTCCTGCATGGCGGTGGCGACGGCGACCACCATGCCGCGCCGGGGCACGCCGAGGTCGAGACCGACGTCGACGATCTTCTTGGCGTTGTCCATCTGGAGCGGGGTGAGGCCGGCGACCGAGCGGGGCCGGGCCGGTTTCTCCGGTGTCGTCGTGGCGCTGCGGGCGGCTGGTGGGCGGGGACTCGCCGGGACCGGGGTGACCGGGACGGCCAACGGCGCGGCGGCCCGTTCCCGGGCCCGGGAGGCCCGCTGTTCGTCGGCGGCCCGGTCGGCCAGCACCTCCTGCACCGGCCGGGGCTGCCGGTCGACGTGGTGCGTGCCGGCGAACGCGAGCAGTCCCAGGCAGCAGGTGACGCCGCCGGCGAGAGCGATCCGGGCGGGGGCCGAGGTGAGCGCGGCGCGGGCACCCTGCCGGGGCGGCTCCGGTGCGCGGTGTCGGCCGACCCTCCGTTCGTCCGAGGCCACCCCGGTCGAAGGGCCAGCCGGGCACGGTCGGACCGGTTGCTGCTCAGCGGTGTCGTCGGGGTGCACCCGCCGAGGCTAGAGAGGTTTCGGCCGCAGGCCACCACCGCTGCGGGTGGCCTGCACCACAACGGGCCGCAATTCGCCCGGATATCTCTCACCAAAAGCGACTAGATTCGCTAAAGCGCTAAGTCGACTTTGTCTCTTATGGAGCTTTTTTCATCTGGTAACGGACGAAAGTCGATCGTTCTCGACCGATGGGCGGGCCTGGGTCGTCCGGCGGAAGTGCGGGTGGCCGTACCGTCGATGGGCTGTCCACCGGACGGATGAGCGGCGCAACTCAGTGGCGGCCGTTCTCGGCCGCGCTCACCGTCAACCGGTGCCGGCTGTTGTCATCGCTGGAGAAGGGCCACAGCCGATCGGCGTACGCGACCAGCTCGGCCAGCTGGTCCCGGCTCAACCCCACCGACGAGATGCTGGCGTGCACGTCGGCCCGGTACCGGCCGTCGTCGTCGCGCCCCAGCTTGGCCTCGGCGGTCACCTGCACCGTGTGCGCCTCGTCGGTGATCTCCCCGGCCGCCTCGACCGCCGCATGGTGCAGGCAGGAGGCGAAGGCGGCGGCGAGCAACTGTTCGGGGGTCAACCCGGTGCAGTGCGGCGCGAGCGGCGACGCCAACGCGGAGGAGAGCCCGCCGTCGTCGGTGCGTACATGTCCGCCCGTGGCGGTCGCGCTGGCCTCGTGCAGCCAGGAACTCGGATCCGGCATCGCGTTCCTCCCTCACTCGTCGGCCGGATTCCCGGCCACGAACGGGTGAAACGCCGTGGCCCGCAGCGCCCGGCGGGCGGCACCGGGTCAGAGCGATCCGGTACGGGACCGGTCGTGCAGCGCCACCGCCTCGGTCGCCTCCGTCGCCGCCTGCTCGGTCCACGGCGACCTCGCGGCCACCCGGGGCCGGGGCACCGAGGTCAGCATCGGCACGTAGACCCGGGCGTCGACCACCTCCGCCAGCTCCAGCGCCGCCACCAGGCTGCTGGGCCGCTGGTGCGGGTCGTCGTCGAGGCAGCGTCGGCACAGGTCCACCACCTCGGGCGGCAACCCCACGATGGGTGGCAGCGGCTCCGCCGTGATCTTTTGCCGGGCCCCGACCAACTGGGTGGCGGTGGTCCCCGCGGCGTACGGCAACCGCCCGGTGAGGCAGTAGTAGAGCAGCACCCCCACCGCGTACATGTCGGCGGCGGGGGTGGCCGGCTGCCGGTCGAACTGCTCCGGGGCCAGGTACGCCGGAGTCCCCACCACCATGCCGTCCGGGCTGTGGTCGGGGGCCCCGGCCGGGGTGGCGATGCCGAAGTCGAGCACCTTCGCCCCCGACGGGGTGAGCATGACGTTGGCCGGTTTGACGTCGCGGTGCACGATGCCGTGCGCGTGGGCCGCGGCCAGCGCGGCGGCCACCTCGGCGCAGACCCGCACGGCGATGCGCCAGTCCAACGGCCCGGCCCGCAGGTGCGCGGCGAGGGTCTCCCCCTCCACCAGCTCCATCACGATGTACGGCATCTCCCGGCCCGGCAGCGTCGTGGAGGTGCCGAAGTCGTGCACGCCGGCGACGTTGGGGTGCACCAGCCGGGCTGCGGAGCGGGCCTCGGTCCTGATCCGCTCGACCGAGGTCTCCTCGCCCCGGTGGGCGGGGGACATCAGCTTCACCGCGACCGGTCGGTCCAGCACGATGTCGTGGGCCCGCCAGACCTCCGACATCCCACCCATGCCGATGCGCTGTTCGAGCTGGTACCGCCCGGCGAGCGTCCTCATCGACCCGCTCCTGTCCATGCCGACCGCGTCGCCGGGATGGCGATGGCGCTCCCCACCCGGTACCCGGCCGCTGGTCAGGGCAAACCGCTCCGCGTGCCCGGCGGGCCGCTGCGTAGGGCAAACCATCGGCGTGCCCGCCGGGCCGCCACGGCAGCCGCCGGGCCGGCGCCGGCGGGCGGTCGTCCGGTGGTGGGCTCGGCCGAGCGACCCCGCCACGGCCGGGGTGTGCGGTAGCTTGCCGGGGTGGCCGGCGTGCCGTCGGCCCACCAGAGGGAGGGCCGATGAGCGAGGTGACCGTACGCTTCGTCGGCGGGCCGGCCCACGACCTGGTCCGGGCGCTGCCGGCCGACCCGGCGGGCACGCCGCCGCTCCGCTGGGTGCTGCGCCACCCGGACGCCCCGCCGGCCCCCGGTGGGGGCGGCCCCGACCACCTCTACCAGCGGGACCGGCCAGCCGCCGACGGGGTCTGGACGATGTCCTTCGTGCACACCTATCCGATCGGGGTGGGCCAGTAGCGGCCCGCAGAACCGGGATCGGCTCACCCCGGCCCCACCCGGCCCGGTACGGTCGAGCGGGGCCGCCGCCGCGCACAGCCGGCGCACAGGATGCGCATAGGTCAGCGCCAGTAACCGGTCCCACGATGGGGGCATGGTGACCGACGGGCAGACCCTACCGAACCGGATCGAGCTTCGCCGTCCCGATGGCGAGCCTGTCCGGGTGCTGGTGGTCGACGACGAACCCACCCTGACCGACCTGCTCTCGATGGCGCTGCGCTACGAGGGGTGGCAGGTGCGCAGCGCGGGAAACGGCATGGCGGCGTTGAGTGCGGCCCGGCAGTTCCAGCCCGACGCGGTGGTGCTCGACGTGATGCTGCCCGACCTGGACGGCTTCCAGGTGCTGCGTCGGCTGCGCGAGCAGATCCCGACCGTCCCGGTGCTCTTCCTGACCGCCCGGGACGCGGTCGAGGAGCGGATCGCCGGGTTGACCGTCGGTGGCGACGACTACGTCACCAAGCCGTTCAGCCTGGAGGAGGTCATCGCCCGACTGCGTGCCCTGCTGCGGCGCACCGGCTTCGCGGTGACCGCCCGCGAGGAGGCCGTGCTCACCGTCGGCGACCTCAGCCTCGACGAGGACAGCCACGAGGTGCGTCGGGGCGACGACCTGATCACCCTGACCGCCACCGAGTTCGAGCTGCTGCGCTATCTGATGCGCAACCCGCGCCGGGTGCTGAGCAAGGCGCAGATCCTCGACCGGGTCTGGAACTACGACTTCGGCGGGCAGGCCAACGTGGTCGAGCTGTACATCTCGTACCTGCGGAAGAAGATCGACGTGGGACGCCGGCCGATGATCCACACCCTGCGCGGCGCCGGTTATGTCCTCAAGCCCGCGCCGTGACCGGGCCGGCTGGTCGCTGCGTCGCTGGCTGGCCGGCTGGTCGCTGCGCCGCCGGCTGGTGCTCGCGGTGGTCGCCCTCCTCGCCCTGGTCAGTGTGGGCATCGGCGGGCTGACCACTATCGCGCTGCGGCACTTCCTGGTCTATCAGGTCGACAGCCAGCTCGCCATGGACAACCGTCGTTTCGACAGCCGACTGCCCGGGGACCGCCCCCCGGACCAACTGCGCCCCTCCGAGCAGGCATCCGGCCGGCAGACCCAGCCCGACCCGCCGCCGACGTTTCCGATCGGTTCGATCTCGGTGCGGGTCGCCCCCTCGGGGGAGACGTCGGCGCGGATCCGGACCAGCTCCGGCGCGACCGACGCGCTCGCCGCCGCCGAGGTGACCCCACTGACCCGCCTGCCCACCGGCCGCGCGCCGCACACCGTCGAGCTGGGCGACCGGGGGGACTACCGGGCGGTGGCCCGCCGGTTCTCCGACGGCGGCATCGTGGTCTTCGCCATTCCGCTGCGGCTGGTGCAGGAGACGGTGTGGTGGATGGTCGTCGCCCAGGCGGGGGTCGCGGCCGCTGGTCTGCTCGTCGCCGGCAGCCTGGGCGCGTTGATCGTCCGGGCCACGTTGCGCCCGTTGCACCGGGTGGCGGCCACCGCCGGGCGGGTCGCCGAGCTGCCGCTGGACCGGGGTGAGGTGGCCCTGTCGGTACGGGTGCCCGCCGCCGACACCGATCCGCGTACCGAGGTGGGGCAGGTGGGCGCGGCGCTGAACCGGATGCTGGGTCACGTCGCCGCCGCGCTCGCCGCCCGGCAGGCCAGCGAGACCCGGGTACGCCAGTTCGTCGCCGACGCCTCGCACGAACTGCGCACCCCGCTGGCCGCGATCCGGGGCTACGCGGAGGTGGCCCGCCGGGGCCGGGACCGGGTGCCGCCGGACGTGGCCCACGCGCTGCGCCGGGTCGAGTCCGCCAGCACCCGGATGACCAGCCTCGTCGACGACCTGCTACTGCTGGCCCGGCTCGACTCCGGCCGTCCGCTGGCCACCGGGCCGGTCGACCTGACCGCGATGGTGGTGGACGCGGTCAGCGACGCCCACGTGGCCGGCCCCGAACACCGGTGGCAGCTCGACCTGCCCGACGAGGCGCTGGAGGTGCCGGGCGATGCCGTCCGGCTGCACCAGGTGGTGGCGAACCTGCTGGCCAACGCGCGGGTGCACACCCCACCCGGCAGCACCGTCACCACCCGGCTCGCCCCGGTGCCCGGCGCGGTGGAGATCAGCGTCACCGACGACGGCCCGGGGGTGCCGGCGGAGCTGCGCGACGAGGTCTTCGAACGGTTCGCCCGGGGGGACAGCTCGCGGTCCCGGGAACACGGCAGCACCGGCCTGGGCCTGGCCATCGTGGCCGCCGTGGTGGAGGCCCACCACGGCACGGTCGCCCTGGAGAGCCGACCGGGCCGCACCGTCTTCACCGTGCGGTTGCCGGACTCCACCGTGCCCGTACGGCAGGCCGCCGATCTGCCCGCACGGCCGACCGCCGACCTGTCCGCACCGCCGGATTCCGATACGCCCGCGTCGCGGCAGTCCGCCGCCCCCGCGCTGCCGGATGCCGGCGCAGCCGGGCCACCGGATTCCACAGCCCACGCATAGCCGGGTCATGGGGTCGACCCAACCAGCTCATCCAGGCTGGCCGCATGGACAGAACCGAGAGCCTGGTGACGACGCCGGCCAGCCCGCCGGACGCCGCGACCGCACCGCCGTCGGCCGGGCCCGACGCCGCGACCGCACCGCGCTCGGGCCCGCCCGACGGCGCGACCGTAGGGCCGGCCCGGTCGGCGTCGGTCCACCCGGGCGCGGTCGACGCCCCACCACGACGTGATCCGCGCTGGGTAAGGCCCGCCCTGGCGGTGCTGCTGCTCGGCACCGGCCTGCTCTACCTGTGGGGCCTGGGGGCGTCCGGCTGGGCGAACTCGTTCTACTCGGCGGCCGTGCAGGCCGGCGCGGAGAGCTGGAAGGCGTTCTTCTACGGCTCCTCCGACGCGGCCAACTCGATCACCGTCGACAAGACGCCGGCCTCGCTGTGGCTGATGGCCCTGTCGGTGCGCATCTTCGGGCTCAACAGCTGGGCCATCCTGGTGCCGCAGGCGCTGCTCGGGGTCGCCTCGGTCGGTGCCCTGTTCGCCACCGTCCGCCGCTGGTACGGCCCGGCCGCCGGCCTGATCGCCGGGACGGTCCTGGCGCTCACCCCGGTCGCCACCCTGATGTTCCGGTTCAACAACCCGGACGCGCTGCTGGTCCTGCTGCTGGTGCTCGGCGCGTACGCCACGGTGCGGGCGGTGGAGACGGCCAGCACCCGGTGGATCGTGCTGGTCGGGGTGCTGGTCGGCTTCGGCTTCCTCACCAAGATGCTCCAGGCGTTCCTGGTGATCCCGGTCTTCGCCGGGGTCTACCTGCTGGGCGCGCCGACCGGCTTCTGGCGGCGGATCCGGCAGTTGCTGCTGGCCGGTCTGGGGCTGATCGTGGCCGCCGGCTGGTGGGTGGCGACGGTGGAACTGGTCCCGGCCAGCGCCCGGCCGTACATCGGCGGTTCGCAGCAGAACAGCATCCTGGAGCTGACCCTCGGCTACAACGGCCTCGGCCGGATCACCGGTGACGAGGAGGGCAGCATCGGTGGAGGCGCCCGGATGGGCGGCGGCGGTGGGCCGTTCTCCGGGCAGACCGGCTGGCTGCGGATGTTCGACACCGAGGTCGGCGGCCAGATCTCCTGGCTGCTGCCGGCCGCGCTGATCCTGCTCGTCGCCGGCCTGGTGCTGGCGGGCCGGGCGGCCCGTACCGACCGCCGTCGCGCCGGGCTGCTGCTGTGGGGCGGTTGGCTGCTGGTCACCGGGCTGATCTTCAGCTTCATGTCCGGCATCTTCCACGCGTACTACACGGTGGCCCTGGCACCGGCGGTCGGCGCGCTGGTCGGCATCGGCACCGTCCTGCTCTGGCGGGAACGCCGGGCCCTCGCCGCCGAACCCGCCACCCCGGTCACCGGCACCGCGGTACCCGCCGGGCCGGTCGCCGCCCCGGGTGGCGACGCCGCGACGGCCCCCGGTGTCGACTCCGCGCCCATGTCGGGTGTGGACCCCGCGCCCATGTCGGGTGTGGACCCCGCGCCCATGTCGGGTGTGGACCCCGCGCCCACGTCGGGTGTGGACTCCGCGACCGGGTCGGTGGCCGGTGGTCGCCGGTCCGTCCGGTGGCGGGGGTGGTTCGCCACCGCCACCCTGGCCGGCGCCCTCGCGGTGACCGCCTGGTGGTCCTGGCAACTACTCGGCCGCAGCCCTGACTTCCACCCCTGGCTGCGCCCGGTCGTGCTGGTCGCCGGCCTCGCCGTGGCGGTGCTGATCGTGCTCGCCCGGCGGCTGCCCCGGCGGCTGGTACCGGTGGTGCTGGCGCTCGGCGCGTCGGCCGCGCTGGCCGGCCCGGCGGCGTACGCGGCGCAGACCGCCGGCACCCCGCACACCGGGTCCATCCCGAGCGCCGGCCCGAACGTGCAGGGCGGCTTCGGCCCGGGTCGGGGCGGACCCGGCGGCCGGATGGGCAACGGCATGGAGTTCCCCGGTGGCGGTTTCCCCGGTCGTGGCGGTTTCCCGGGCGGCAACCGGGACGGCGGCACCGGCCAGAACGGTCCGCCTCCCGGCTTCCCCGGCGGCACCGCCAACGGCGGCACGGGCCAGTTCCCCGGCTTCCCCGGCGGCACCGGTCAGGACGGTGGCACCGGTCGGGACGGTGGCACGGGCCAGAACGGCGGCACGGGCCAGAACGGTGGCACCGGTCAGGATGGTGGGCGTATCGGGGGCGGCCAGGGACGCACCGGCGGCGGGATGGGCGGCCTGCTCAACTCCCGGGAGCCGAGCGCCGCGCTGAAGGCGCTGCTGGCGGCCGACGCCGACGACTACACCTGGGTCGCGGCGACCGTCGGCTCCAACAACGCCTCCGGCTACCAACTCGCCACCGGCCGACCGGTGATGGCGATCGGCGGATTCAACGGCAGCGACCCGTCGCCCACCCTGGCCCAGTTCCAGGCGTACGTGGCCGAGGGGAAGATCCACTACTTCGTCGGCGGGGGCGGCTTCCGGGCCAACGGGGGCAGTTCCGCCTCCCAGGAGATCGCCGCCTGGGTCACCGAGACCTTCACGGCGCAGACCGTGGACGGGGTCACCGTCTACGACCTGAGCAGCGCAGGGGAGGGCTGAGCCATGACCCACACCGGTAGCCCCCGGCCAGCCGTCGAGACCCGGACGAGCACCCCGACCGCCGTGCTGGACGTGGTGGTCCCGGTCTACAACGAGGAGGTCGACCTCGGCCCCTGCGTACGCCGGCTGCACGACCATCTCAGCACGCACTTCCCCTACCCGTTCCGGATCACCGTGGCGGACAACGCCAGCGTCGACGGCACCCTCGCGGTGGCCGAGGCGCTCGCCGTCGAACTGCCACACGTCGAGGTACGTCACCTGACCGCGAAGGGCCGGGGGCGCGCGCTGCGGGTCGCCTGGTCGGCCTCGGACGCCCCGGTGCTGGCGTACATGGACGTGGACCTGTCGACCGACCTGGCCGCGTTGCTGCCGCTGGTCGCGCCGCTCATCTCCGGCCATTCGGACCTGGCCATCGGGACCCGGCTGGCGCGCACCTCCCGGGTGGTGCGGGGCACCAAGCGGGAGGTGATCTCCCGGGCCTACAACCTGTTGCTGCGGGGCACCCTCGCGGCCCGGTTCTCCGACGCCCAGTGCGGCTTCAAGGCGATCCGGGCCGACGTGGCCCGGGAGTTGCTGCCGTTGGTGCAGGACACCGGCTGGTTCTTCGACACCGAGTTGCTGGTGCTCGCCCAGCGGGCCGGACTGCGCATCCACGAGGTACCGGTGGACTGGGTCGACGACCCGGACAGCCGGGTGGACATCGTGGCCACCGCCCTGGCCGACCTGCGCGGGATCGGCCGGCTGGGCCGGGCGTTGGTCACCGGGGCGCTGCCGTTGGCCGCGCTGCGTGCCCAGTGGGGTCGGGCGCCGCTGGCCGCCCCACCGGCGCGGGTGCCGGTCGGGCTGCCCGGCCAGCTGGCCCGGTTCGCCCTGGTGGGGGTGGTCAGCACCGTGGCGTACCTGATGCTGTTCGTGGCGACCCGGGGGGTGCTCGGCGCGCAGCCGGCCAACCTGCTGGCGCTGCTGGTGACCGCGGTGGGCAACACCGCGGCGAACCGGCGGCTCACCTTCGGCATCACCGGTCGCCGGGCGGCCGGGCGGCACCACCTCCAGGGGCTGCTCGCCTTCGCCCTCGGGCTGGCGTTGACCAGTGGTTCGCTCGCCGCCCTGCACGCCGTCGGCACCCCGTCGCGGCCGGTCGAACTGGTGGTGCTGGTGGCGGCGAACCTGGCCGCGACGGCGCTGCGCTTCCTGCTGCTGCGGCTCGCGATGCACCACCGCCGGAGCTGACCCGGCGGGCGGCGTCCGGCGGGCGGTGGCGCGGCCCGCCGGAACAGACGGCCCGGCCGGCGGTACGCCGCCGGTCGGGCCCTACCGGCCGGTCGCGGCGTCCGGGGAGAAGTCGGCGGTGGTCGCCCGCACGACCAGTTCCGGGGCCAGCCGCACCGACGTGGTGCTGCCCGAGCCGAGCAGGGTGAGCAGCGCGTGCAGGGCCTGCGAGCCCATGTCCCGCAGCGGGGTGCGGATCGAGGTGAGCGGCACCAGGAGTTGGGCGTCCACGTCGATGTCGTTGTAGCCGACCACCGCCACCTGCCGACCGACCCGCAGGCCGTGGTCGCGCAGGGTGCCCATCGCCCCGATCGCGGCGAAGTCGTTGACCGCGAAGACGCCGTCCGGTTGACCGGTGGCCAGCAGCCGGGCCATCGCCGAAGCCCCACCGGCGACGTCGAAGGTGGACGGCACCACCCACCGGGGGTCGACCGGGACACCCCGGGCCTTCGCCGCGGCGAGGAAACCCGCGACCCGGTCGGCGGAGGTGCTGGCGTGGTCGGGGCCGGCGATCACCGCCGGCCGCCGGCACCCCACGTCGATCAGGTGCTCGGCGGCGAGCCGACCACCGAGGCGGTCCCGGCCGGTCACCGACGGGAAGCCCCGCGAGGCCCGGCTGACCAGCACGAACGGCACCCCGTCGGCGGCCAGCCGGGCCAGCATCGGGTCGTTGCGCCGGGCGTCGCCGATGATCAGCCCGTCCACCCGTTCCCCGATCAACCGCTGGATGCGCAGCGCCCGCGCCTCGTCGTCGTCCCAGCTGCTGCTCACCACCGCCTGGTAGCCGGCGGCGGCAGCGGCGGCGTCGATGCCCTCGAAGACGGTGGCCAGCACGATGTCGGTGATCCGGGGGACCAGCACGCCGATCACCCCGGTCTTGCCGCTGCGCAGGCTGGCCGCCCACCGGTCCCGGTGGAACCCCAGCTGCTTGGCGGCGTCCACGATCCGGGTGGCGGTCGCCGGGCTGACCCGTACGTCGTCGCCGCGCAGCACCCGGGAGACCGTGGAGACGTGCACACCGGTGAGGCTGGCGACATCGCGCAACGTCACCCGTTTGTTCACTGTGCCTCCCGTGCCGCACCCGTATCCGTACCCGGCAACCTAGCTGAGATGACTGCCCCCGTTCACATCGAAGGTCATGCCGGTGACCGTGGCGCACGAGTCGGAGAGCAGGAACAGCACGATGTCGGCGATCTCCTGCGCCGAGGAGACCCGGCCCAACGGCATCCGGGCCCGCAACCCCGCCTTCTGTTCGGCGGTGAGCCGGTCGTGCATCGGGGTGGCCACCGGGCCGGGCGCGACGGCGTTGACCCGTACCCGCTGCGGTCCGAAGTCGACAGCCAGGTGCCGCATCAGGCCGAGCACCCCGGCCTTCGCCGCCGCGTACGCCGTACCCGACAGCCGGGTGCCGCCGTCGCGGGCGTTGAGGCTGCTCATCAGCACCAGCGACCCGCCGCCGGCCGCCGCCATCCGGGGCACCACGGCCTGGCTGACGACGAACGCGGCGGTGAGGTTGTTGCGCAGCGTGCGGTCCCACTCGGCGAGGGTGGTCTGCGCGATGCCACCGGCGCTGACCACCCCGGCCAGGTGGGCCACCCGGCGCGGGGTGCCGATCGCGTCGACGAACTCGCCCACCGCGACCGGGTCGGCGGCGTCCACGCCGGTGGAGACGTCCAGCACGTGCACCGTCTCGCCCCGGGCCCGGGCGGCGGCGACCACCGCCGCGCCGATGCCACTGGCCCCGCCGGTCACCAACAGGCTCACGGCGTACCGCCGAGGATCTCCTCGCGGGCCCGCCGGTAGGCGTCGGAGAGCAGCATCTCCGGCTGGGAGTAGACGACGAAGCGCACCCCCCGGTCGATCCACCGACGGGCCTCCTCGGCGGAGTAGGCGAGCATGCCGGCGACCCGTCCGGCCGCGACCACCCGTTCGACGAACGCGACGGCGTGTTTCTCCACCTCGGGGTGGGTGGGCTGGTAGCCCAGGCCCAGCTTGACCGACAGGTCGGCCCGGCCGAGCATCAGCACGTCGAGGTCGGCGGCGAGGATGTCGTCCAGATTGGCCAGCCCGGCGGGGGTCTCGACCAGCGCGACGACGGTGGTGTTCTGCCCGGCCCAGGTCAGGTAGCGGTCGAAGTCGCCCCGGGCGGTGCCGTGCCCGGCGGCCCGCGCCGCCGAGCACAGCGTCCGGTCGCCGACCGGTGGGTAGTGGGTCAGCCGGGCCGCCTCGGCGGCCTGCGCGCCGGTCTCCACCAGCGGCAGCACCACGCCACCGGCACCGCTGTCCAGGGACCAGAGCAGGTCCTTCTCCTCGATCCGGCGCAGCCGGACCAGCGGGGTGGTCCCCGCCGCGCCGGCCGCCCGGACCATCGCCAGCACGCTCTGCTCGTCGGCTGCGGCGTGCTCGGTGTCCACGACCACGAAGTCGTAGCCCAGGGCGCCGAGGATCTCGCCGATCGCCGGTTCCTGGAGCAGGGTCAGGCTGCCCAGGGCGACGCCACCGTCGCGCAGCACCTCGGCCAGCCGGCTCGGACGGGGATACATCAGGACTCCAGCTTCTGCACGCCGCCGCAGTCGCGGTTCACCGGCACCTCGCCGACGATCTTGAGCGCGGCGTCGACGACCGAACCGTCGTGCCAGTCACCGACCTCCGGCAGCTTTTCGATGATCTTGTTGTCGAGCAGCCACTTGCCGTCCTCGGCGGCCACCGTGGCGGTGTCCACCCGACCGTTCGGGTCCATGTACGGCCACTGGTCGGTGCCGTACAGCTTGCTGATCGTCGCCGCCGGGACCTTGGTCCGCTCGGCCACGATGGAGATCACGTCGTCCTTGTTGGCCGGGTCCTGGTAGTAGCGCACGCCCTCCAGCCAGCCGGCCATCCACCGGGCCGCCACGTCGGACCGCTTGCTGATGAAGTCCTGCGACATGGTGATCAGGCCCTGCTCCTGGTTGGGCGCGACCTCGTTCATCGCCAGCACCCGCTTGGCCTGCCCGTCCGTGATGAGCTGGTACGCCAGCGGCTGCACCACGAAGCCGGCGTCCACCGCACCGCTCTTGAGCGCGTTGGCGGTGTCCGGGTAGCTCAGGGTGACGATCTGCGCCAGGTCGGACTGCTTCAGCCCTACCTCACCCAGCGCCCGGTCCAGCCAGTACTCGGTGGTCGAACCCTTGGCCAGGATCGCGACCTTCTTGCCCTTGAGGTCGGCCACGCTCTTCAGCCCGCCGTCGAAGGACTGGGTCCGGGCCAGCAGGAGGTTGTCCGACGCGCACCGGTACTGCTGCCGGTCGGCGACCGCCCGCACCCGCAGGCCCTGGTTGACCGCGTTGAACAGCGCCCCACCGGTGCCCGGGATGTTCACGTCCAGCTTGCCCTGGCCCTGCACCGCCAGCCGGGAGTAGATGTCGGCGTTGCTGAACTCCACCTCGACCTGGTGCTTGCCGAAGAAGCCCTTCGCGTCGGCCACCATCATCGGGGCCAGCGAGAGGATCTCCAGCGAGTTGACAGTCACCTTGTCGGTGCCGCCGGCACCCTTCGACTCCGCGTCGTCACCGCACGCCGCGGTGCCGAGCAGCAGGCTCGCCCCCAACAACGCGGCGATGACACCCTTTTTCTTGATTGTCATGATTGGCCCTCCGTCCAGCTGAAGAAGCGCCGCTGCACCCGCAGCGTCACCGTGGTGAGGAAAAAGCCCATCGCCGCGATCACCGCGAGCGTGGCGTACATGTTGTCGATCTGATAGATCTGCCAGTACCGCCAGGTCATCGACCCGACGCCGTCACTGGCGGCGAGGAACTCACCGGCGATGGTGCCCAGCAGGGCCAGCCCGGCGGCCAGCCGGATACCGGCGAAGATGGACGGCAGCGCGCCCGGCAGCACGATCTTCCACAGGATCTGCTGCCGACCGGCGCCCAGGTTGCGGGCCATCTGGATCAGCCGCTCGTCGACCTGGAGCACCCCGGACATCGCGTTCACCACGGCCGGGAAGAACGAGATGATGCCGGCGAGCACCACGATCGGCCGCCCGCCGGTGCCGAAGATGACCAGCAGCAGCGGCAGGATCGCCACCACCGGGATCGGGTACGTGATGGCGATCAACGGGTCGAGCAGCACCCGGACCCAGCGGGACCGCCCCATCGCGATGCCCAGCAGCGTCGCCGGGATCACGCCGAGCAGGAAGCCGAGCAGGATCCGCTGCGCGGTGATCCCGACGTTCGGCAGCAGTTCCCCGGAGGAGAAGAGGTCGACCAGGGCCTGCACGCACTCCGACGGGGCCGGGAAGAAGGTCTTGTCGATCAGTCCGGCCATGCTGCCGGCCTGCCACAGCGCCAGCACCACGACCACCGGGACCATGCTGCCCAGCCCGCTGCTGAGCAGCTTGAAGCCGCGGCCGGGCGGGCGTTCCGCGCGGGGGTCCACCGCGTAGCGGACCACGGGTTCGTCGGCCGCCCGCTCCCGGGCCGGCACGCTCTGCTCGCTCATCGGTCCCCCTTCGCTTCCGCCCACTCGGCCGCCAGGGTGGCGTCCCGCAACTGCCCCCACAGGTGGCGCTTCAGCTCGGTGAACCGCGGGTCCAACTCGACGTCACGGGTACGCGGCCGGGGGAACGGCACCCGGATCTCCTCGACCACCCGGGTCGGCCGGGGGCCGAGCACGATGATCCGGTCGGCCAGCAGCAGCGCCTCCTCGATGCTGTGCGTGATGAACAGGACCGTCTTGCGGTGCCGGGACCAGACCTGGAGCAGCTCGTCCTGCAACAGGGTCCGGGTCTGGGCGTCCACCGCCGCGAACGGCTCGTCCATCAGCAGGACCTCGGGGTCGCTGGCCAGCGCGCGGGCGATCCCGGCCCGCTGGCGCATCCCGCCGGACAGCTCGTGCGGCTTGTTGTCGGCGAACGCCTCGATGCCCATCATCGCCAGGTGCTCCCGGGCGACCTCCCGCCGCCGGCCGGCGGGCACCCCGCGCAGCTCCAGCCCGAAGCCGACGTTGTCCACGATGGACCGCCACGGGATCAGCGCGTAGTCCTGCCAGACGATCGAGGTGAGCGGCCCGGCGGCGCTGCGCTCGCCGACGAACCGGATCTCCCCGTCGTCCGGCCGGCGCAGCCCGCCGAGCAGGCCGAGCAGCGTCGACTTGCCGCATCCGCTCGGCCCGATCACGCAGACGAACTCCTGCGCCTCGATCGTGGTGCTGAGGCTGCCGACCACCGACAGTCGGCTCCCGTCGGCCCGGGGATAGCCCTTGGCCACGTTGTCGATCTCGATGCGCATGGTCACTGCCCTCCGTGGGCCGGCAGGTCGGAGTAGTGGTGGTGCCACCAGTCGGCGATGTCGCGCCGCCGGGCGAACCAGACGCCGGGCAGGTCCTGCGCCCAGGCGATCAGGTCGCGCAGCGCGGAGGCCCGACCGGCCTGACCGATCAGTCGGGCGTGCAGCCCGATCGAGATCATCTTGGGTGAGGTCTCGCCCTCCTCCCACAGGTACTCGATGCCCCGCCGGCAGTTCTCGAAGAAGTCGGTCGGGTTGCCGTAGCCGGGGCTGAAGGCGAACCGGCCGTCGTTGTAGGTGTGCGTGTACGGCAGCACCAGGTGCCGCTGCCCCGCCACCTGCACCCAGTACGGCAGGTCGTCGTTGTAGGCGTTCGAGTCGTAGCGGAAGCCGCCCTCCTCGACCAACAGCCGGCGCGTGCGGTCCGACGGGGCGTACCGGGAGTACCAGCCGACCGGGCGTTCCCCGCACAGCTCGGTGATCGTCGCCACCGCCTGACGGATCTCCGCGCGTTCCTCGTCCTCGGTCATCCCGGAGGGCTCCCGCCAGCGCAGGCCGTGCGAGCAGATCTCGTGCCCCGCCTCGACGAACGCCTTGGTCAGCGGCCGGTTGCGGGCCAGCGCCTCGGCGCAGCCGTACACGGTCACCGGGGTCTGCGTGCGGTCGAACAGCCGCAGCAGCCGCCACGCCCCGGCCCGGCTGCCGTACTCGTAGACCGACTCCTGGGACAGGTCCCGGTGTTCCGCGCTGGTCGGCGTGTAGGAGATCTCGCCGACCCACTCGTTGACGCTGTCGCCGTCGAGGAGGCTGTGCTCGGCCCCCTCCTCGTAGTTGAGGCACAGGCTCACCGCCACCCGGGCGCCACCGGGCCACTCGATGCGGGGCAGGTCCGCGCCGTAGCCGATGAAGTCCCGCGCGGTGCCGGGTTCGACTCTGATCACCATGACGTCATGTCCTTTCTGCCGGATGGGCCGGGCCCAGCGGGAACCGGCGGCGGGCCGCCGTTCGGATTCGGTGCCCCACCCCGGACCAGCGCGGTGAGGTCTCGCAGTCGGGTCGCCCCGGGTGCCCGGGTCAGCCCGTACAGCAGCTCTGCCGCCCCGGCCGGTGTCCCCGGGGTGCGCAGCAGCGCGGCGTCCACGGCCGCCAACTCGTCGGCCGTCATCGGGTCCTCCCGGTCGCCGTGGTGGAAGCGGGCCCGCCCGGCCAGCCGTGCCCCGCTGCGCGTGGTCACCTCCACCACCGCCGGTCGGCCCGCCGGATACCCCTGGTCCAGACCAGGGTCGTGGCGTACGGTCACCCGCTCGGCGAGCCGGGCGGCGCGGGCCCGCCGGTCGTCCGCCGGCGCGTCCGGGGCACCCGGGTCCGTGCCGAGCAGCCCGCAGGCCACCACCCACGGGATGCTGAACTGGCGGGCCAGCCGGCTGACCGGACGACGCTGCGCCAGCAGGGACGCGCCCGCGTAGGTGTCCACGGTCACCGTCGCCACCTCGTCGGCCGGCAGGTCCCGGGCCATCGCGCGGGCCACCGTCCACCCGGTCAGGGTGTGCGCGCAGACCCCCACCGGCTTGAAGTAGGCGTCCGGCAGCAGCGGTCGGGCCTGCAACGCGGCATCCGCCCCCGCCCCGTCAGGCGTGGTCTGGTGGGCGGTCCGGCCGAGGTGGGGCAGCGCCGGATCGGTGGCCGGGAACCCGGCGGCGGCGAGTCGGGCGACGGTCACGCCGTGGGCGGTGCCGAGGGCGGGCAGCAGGTAGTGGGCGGCCCGGCCCCGGCGGGTGTCGGCCTCCGGCCCGGCCAGCGCCACGGTCAGCGCCAGGTTCACCGTGTCGGTCACCCCGGCGGCGTCCTGACCGGCGACGATCCCGGCGGCGGCGGCCGCCGCGCCGGTGCCCCACCCACCGTGCGGGTGCACCCCGGGGCGGGGCGCTCCCAGCAGCAGACCGAGCCGGGCACCCACCTCCCAGCCGACCGCCAGCGCCCGCAGGAACACCCGCAGGCTCCGGTCGTCGGCCTCGGCGGTGGCCAGCGCGGCGGCGTACGCGTGCAGCCCCGGGTGGCCCCGGGACTCGCGCAGGCCCTCGTCGCACTGGCTGACGGTGATCGCCGCCGCCGTCACCGCCGCCGCCCGCGCCGGCTGGTCGGTCCCGCCCGGGGCGGCCAGCAGGGTGCAACGGCCGTCCGGGTCACCGGCGGTGTCCAGCCCGGCGGGCAGGTGCCCGCGTGCCGCGACGGCGTTGGCGGTCAGCCGGGTCGCCACCTGCCGGACCAGCACCTGACCGGGGCCGGTGGCCAGCAGTGCGTCGGCGGCCTGCACCGCGCCGGCGACGAGCGCGGGCAGCACGTCGTCCCGGGCGTCGCTGCGCCGGTGACCGGTCACGGCGTGATCACCTGCTTGCCGAGGACCCGCCGGTCGGCGAGCGCCTGGTGGGCCCGTCCGGCGTCGGCCAGCGCGAGGACCGCGTCGACCCGGGGGGTGAGCTGTCCCGCCGCGACCAGGCCCAGCACCCGGGCGATCTCGTCGGGGCGCTGGCTGCGCGACCCGCGCAGCTCGTACTCGTTGCGGAAGGTCTCGATGAGGTCGAGGTGCGGGTGCTCCCCGGCGTGGCCGCCGCCGACGATCAGCCGACCGGTGGGGGCGAGGGTGCCCAGGGCGGCCTCGAAGACGTCGCCGCCGACGTGTTCGACGATCACGTCGAAGCCGGCGCCCCCGGTGATCTCCCGGGCCTCGGCGGCCCAGTCGGGATCGCGGGTGCTCAGCACCGCGTCCGCGCCGAGGGAGGCGACGAAGTCGGCCTTCGTGGGGTCGCCGATCAGGCCGACCACCCGGGCGCCGCCGAGCTTGGCGAGCTGGACCACCGCGTGCCCGAGTCCACCGGCGGCGCCCGGGGCGAGGACCCACTCGCCGGGCGCGAGTCGGCCGATGGAGTACAGGGTGCGCCAGGCGGTGCCGAAGGAGATCGGGGTGGAGGCGGCGACCACCGGGTCGAGGTCGCCGATGTCCAGCAGGCCGCGCGCCGGGGCCACCGCGTGCCGGGCGTAGCCGCCCCACCTGGTGATGCCGGGCATGTCGGCGTTCGGGCAGAGGTTGGCGCGCCCGCCCAGGCAGCGGGGACAGGTCCCGCAGGGCGTGTTGGGCAGCACCAGGACGCGGTCGCCCGGGGCCCGGTCGGTGACCCGCGAACCGAGCCGCTCCACCACCCCGACGACCTCACGGCCGAGCACGTGCGGCAGCCGCAGCGGCATCCGGGACACCCCGCTGCGCAGGTCGGCGTCGAGGTGGTTGACGGCGACGGCGAGCACCCGCAGCACTACCTCGTCCGGGTCGGGCTCGGGCAGGTCGACCTCGGTGAGGGTGAGCGTCTCGGGGCCGCCGTACCCGTTCATGGTCACTGCTTCGGTCTTCACGCGCGACGTCCTTCCACCATGGCGTGCAGGGCTTCCGGCACGGCGCCGGTTTCTTCGACGGCCAGGGCGAGGGCCAACGCCACCCGGGCCTGGGTGCCGGTGAGGTCACCGGCGAAGAGCGCGCCCGCGCGGGCGAGGGTGGCGCCGCCGCCGGCGTACACCGGGCGGACCCGGCCCGCCCCGGTCCGGCTGGTGATGACCACCGGTACGCCGCGCCGGCAGGCCTCCCCGACGGCCTCGGCGACCGAGGGCGGCGCGTTGCCGGCCCCGAACGCCTCGACCACGATCCCGGCGGCCCCGGCGTGCAGCGACGCGCGCAGGTGGGTGTCGTCCACCCCGGCGACGAGCTTGACCAGGTCCACCCGGGGAAGCGCGGTGGGGACCGGCCGGTCGGCGTAGTGGCCGCCCCGGGCGGCGGTGGAGACCCGCAGCACGCCGTCCGGGTCGACCAGGGCCAGCACCCCGGCGGTGCCGCCGGAGAACGCCGACACCGCCGAGGTGTGCACCTTGCGGCTCTCCACCGCGGCGTAGGCCACCCCGCCCATGACCGTCGCCGCGCCGACCGGCTGTGGCGCGGTGACCACCCTGATCGCGTCGGTGAGGTTGCGCCCGGCGTCGGAGTCGGGTTCGTCGGCGCTGCGTTGCGCGCCGGTCAGCACGACGCGGGCGTCGGGGCCGGTGAGCTGCCCGGTCAGGTAGGCGGCCTCCTCCAGCGTGTCGGTCCCGTGGGTGACGACCACGCCGGTGAACCCGTCGGCGAGCTTGGCCCGGACGGCCCGGACGGTGGTGAGCATGTCGTCCAGGGAGAGCGCGAAGCTCGGACGGCAGGACAGGTCGAAGCCGTGGAGTTCCACGTCGGCCGTGACGGTGACGTTCTTCAGCAGGTCCGTGACGGAGTCGGTCACGGCCAGGCCCTCGTCGGGGTCCCACCGCGACGCGATCGTCCCACCGGTTGCCAGAACCGCGATCCGCACCAGCCACACCCCCTTGCGCAAACGATTGCTCAATTGGGTGATGACAGTTGCACAAACGTTCGCCCTGCACAAGAGCTGCGGGAACGCAAAACCGAGGAAGTTATGCGATGGCGACCCGCCAGATGACATCCCGGTATCCGGCCTGTGTCGGTGTCCTTCGTCGTCCGGTTCGGACCGGTGGCCGGTGTCGCGGCGCGGCCCCCGCCCGGCGACGTGACAGGCTGGGTCCGTGTACCGGGAACGGCCTGCCGAGGGGATCGCCGGCGCGGTGCTCTGGGCGAGCGAGAGCCGGCCGGACGCCCCGCCGACGCGGGTGCTGCCCGACGGTTGCCTGGATCTGCTCTGGTCGAGCCGGTCGGGGCTGCTGGTCGCCGGCCCGGACCGCACGGCGCAGCTCAGCGAGTCCGGTCCGGGGGAGCGCTGGCGCGGTGTCCGGCTACCGCCCGGGCTGGGCCCGGCCGTCTTCGGCGTCCCCGCCGACGAGTTACGCGACCGCCGGGTGCCTCTCGACGCCCTCTGGGGGCGGACCGCCCTCCGGCTCGCCGACCGACTCGGCGCGTCGCCCACCGCCACCGACCTGGCCACGGTGGCGGCTGACCGGCTCGCCCGGGTCGGCGGCGCGGACCCGCTGGGCCCCCGGGTGGCCGCCCTGCTCGCCGCCGGTGCCACGGTCACCGCGACCGCCGCCGAGGTCGGCCTCGGCCCGCGCGCCCTGCACCGACGCAGCCAGGCCCTCTTCGGGTACGGCCCGAAGACCCTCGCCCGCATCCTGCGGCTGCGCCGCGCCCTCGCCCTGGCCGGTCGCGGGGTCGGCCTGGCCGAGGTGGCTGCCCGTGCCGGCTACGCCGACCAGGCCCACTTCACCCGCGACGCCCGGGACCTGGCCGGAGTCCCGCCGACCACCCTGCTCGCCCGGTGACCCCCGTGCCTCCTACGGCGCTGCCTGGCAGCGCCGGTGCCTGGCTTCCGGCATCTGGCGGTGCCGGGCATCTGGCGGTGCCCGCCCGGTGCCCGTCGCGGCTGTGGGTGGCTACATCGACGTCGGCGGGACCGGGTGGTGGCCTGGAAGTGCGCTGGGGAAGAAGCCACCATCGGACGCATCGGACGCACATCGGGGCGCGGTGGGCATCGCTGGTCTGATCGAGACGATCCTGGTGCTCCAGCCCGCGCGCCGAGCGCCGGACCACCTCCCGGGACAGCGGGCAGCCGGGGCTGACCATGTGTTGTCCGGGTCCTTTCGAGCTGATGACCCAAACGACTCACCAGTTCGTTCTCCGTCCTGGTGGTCTGGAGCTCTTGCCGGTGGCCAGTTCGTTCTCCGTCCTGGTGGTCTGGAGCTCTTGCCGGTGGCCAGTTCGTTCTCCGTCCTGGTGGTCTGGAGCTCTTGCCGGTGGCCAGTTCGTTCTCCGTCCTGGTGGTCTGGAGCTCTTGCCGGTGGCCAGTTCGTTCTCCGTCCTGGTGGTCTGGAGCTCTTGCCGGTGGCCAGTTCGTTCTCCGTCCTGGTGGTCTGGAGCTCTTGCCGGTGGCCAGTTCGTTCTCCGTCCTGGTGGTCTGGAGCTCTTGCCGGTGGCCAGTTCGTTCTCCGTCCTGGTGGTCCGGAGCCCTTGCCGGTGGCCAGTTCGCTTTCCGTCCTGGTGGTCCGGAGCCCTTACCCGTGGCCGGTCCGTAGTCCGTCGCGGTGGTCCGGAGCCCTTGCCGGTTTCACCAGGACCTTCCCCGTGTCGGTCGGTTGGCTCGGCGCGGGACGGGCGGGCTGACGATGTCACCGACCGGTGAGGTCGGCTCGGGGTGAGTGGGCAGGTGGCGCGCCAGCTGTCCTCCCCGTCCGTCACGAACCGCCCGGCGGCGAAGCCGGTGGGCCTGTCGGTCGAGTGAATCGTTGACGTCATCAGCTCGAAAGGACCCGAACAGCACCCATCTGGCCCTGCTCCCGGCGGGTTCCCGCACCCGGGTGGTAGCCAGGCCAGGGCAGTGAGGAGCGGGCAGTGGAGGGGCGGGCGGTGAGGAACGGGCGGTGAGGAACGGGCGGTGAGGAGTGGGGCGGTGAGGAGTGGGGCGGTGAGGGGGAAGTGAGGAGTGGGGCAGCGGCGAGCGGGTGAGCCGGGAGCTAGCCGGGTTGGTGCGGCTCAGGTGCCCCGCAGGCACTTCCGCCGGCAGCAGGTGGGACCCCGGCCGACCCGTGGCCGGGTCAGCTCGGGTCGAGCGGGGCGAAGAGGTCGACGCCGTTGCCGTCCGGGTCGTGCAGGATGGCGTACCGCTGGCCCCAGAAGGCGTCCCAGGGGGCGATCTCGCCGTGGAAGCCCGCGTCGGTCAGCGCGGCCCAGTACCGGTCCACCTCGGCGGGGTCGGCGCAGCGGAAGGCGAGGCTGGCGCGCGGGCTGCCGCTGGGTGGCGTCCAGTCGGGGTGGAAGCCGCGCAGCATCGTCACGGTGTCCCAGGCCAGCCGCAGCCCACCCGGCAGGGCGACCTCGACGTGGTCCTCGTGGTCGGCGTCGGCGGGGATGTCCAGCCCGAGCCGGCGGTAGAAGTCCAGGGTGCGGGCCATGTCACTGACCGCGCTGCCGATGAGGTCGAACTGAGGCGTCATGCGGTCAGCGTAGGGCGGCACCGACGCCGGGGTCTTGAACGGAACGGACCGGGCGGAGGGAACCATGTGCCCCTCGCGGGAGGACCGGACGACGTACGGTGTCCAGGGAGCAATCCGTCTTTCAGGTGCAAATGCCTCATCGTGGCGTACCTGTCGGCGGTCCATGACGGCGAGGGAAGGGAGCGGCCGATGATGCACCTGGCCTACCTGGACGCGGGGTCCGGCAGTCTGATCGTGCAGGCGGTGGTCGGTGGAACGGCGGGCGCAGCGGTCGCCGCCAAGCTCTATTGGCGGCGGGTGGCCGCCCGGTTCCGCCGCCAGCCCTCGGCACCCGGCGAGGTCTCCCCGTCCGGCCGACCCGTCGCGCAGGCCGAGGCCACCGCGACCGGGCGGCAGTCTGCCGCGACCGGGCGGCAGGCCACCGCGACCGGGCGGCAGTCTGCCGTACCGGCCGAGGCGACCCGGACCGAGCGGCAGCCGCGCCAGCCCGCCGGCAGCTGACGGGTGGGCGTACCGATGACCGCCGCCGACCTCCGCATCCGGCCGGAACCCGGTTCCTTCCGCGATCCCGCCAACCGGGTCTTCCACCTGGGCGAACAGGTGCTGCGCGGGCTCGGCCCACAGGGCACCGCCGACTGGCAGGCCCTCGCGGCCAGCGGGTTCTTCGCCGCGCTGCTCGCCGAGGGCAAGGTCTGCGCCACCTCGGCGGTGGACCCGGCGACGCTGCCGGACACCGGGTGGACCACGGTGCTGCGGCACGAGCGCATCCCGTTCGTCTCGCACCCGTACGAGTGGTCGTTCGGCATGCTCCGGGACGCCGCCCTGCTGCACCTGGAGATCCTGGGCCGGGCCCTGGAGGCCGGGTTCACCGTCAAGGACGGCTCGGCCTACAACCTCCAGTGGCGGGGGGCGATGCCGGTCTTCATCGACATCGGCTCGTTCACGCCGTTGACCGAGGGCGAGCCGTGGGCCGGCTACCGGCAGTTCTGCCAGACCCTGCTCTATCCGTTGCTGCTCCAGGCCCACCTGGGGGTGGACTTCCAGCCCTGGCTGCGGGCCCGGGTCGACGGCATCACCCCGGATCAGCTACGACCGCTGTTCCGGGGCGTCCGCCGGCTGCTGCCCGGTGTGCCGACGCACGTGCACCTGCACGGCGCGATGCAGGCCCGGCACGCCGAGGCCAGCAGCAGCGCGGTCGCCGCCCAGCTGCGCGACGCGGGCTACTCCCGCCAGCTGGCCCTGGCCACCGTACGACGGCTGGCGCGGTTGGTCCGGCGGCTGGACCGGCGGGTGGGCGGCAGTCACTGGGTCGACTATCCGCGCACCTGCGGCTACACCACGGCGGACCGGGCCGCCAAGGAGAGCTTCGTCGAGGCGGCGGTGGCCGCGGGCGGCAGCACACGGCTCGCGCTGGACCTGGGCGCCAACGACGGCCGGTACGCCCGGATCGCCGCCCGGCACGCCGCCCAGGTGGTCGCCGTCGAGCAGGACCCGGCGGTGGTCGACGCCCTCTACCGGGCGCTGCGCGCCGAGGGCGACCGGCGGATCCTGCCGCTGGTGATGGACCTGGCCGACCCGTCGCCCGGCGGCGGCTGGCGGGGCGTGGAGCGGGCCGGGTTCGTCGCCCGGGCCCACGCCGACGTGGTCCTCGCCCTCGCCGTGGTGCACCACCTGGCGATCGGCCACAACGTGCCGCTGCCCGAGGTGGTCGACCAGTTGGTCGGGTACGCCCGCCCCGGTGGCCGGCTGGTGGTGGAGTTCGTCGACCCGCAGGACCCGATGGCGCGGCGGCTGCTGGCGAACAAGCCGGCCGGGATCTTCCCCGACTACCGGCGCGACGAGTTCACCCGGCTACTGAGCGCCCACTGCCGGATCGAACGCCAGCAGGACCTGCCCTCCGGCACCCGGACGCTCTACCAGGCGGTGGTGGGTGGCTGAGCCGGCCCTCACCAGTGCGCCGGTCCGGCGTCCGGCCTCCGTCGCGCCCACCGCGCCGGACGGGGCGCCCACCGCGGCCGGCTGGCGGGTCGAGCTGCGCCGGGCGGCAGAGGTGGTCGCCCTGGTCGGCCTGGCGGTCACCCAACCGTTGCTCGACGTGCTCGGGCGCAGCCCCGACTTCTTCCTGTTCCACCGGGCCACCAGCGGGGACGTCCTCACCCTGGTGGCGATGGTCGCGGTGCTGCCCGGTGCCGCCGTGGTGCTGCTCGGGGCGGCGACCCGGCTGGCCGGCGTCCGGGTCCGGGCCGTTGCCCACACCGTCGTCGTCGGGCTGCTGCTGGCCGGGCTGGCCGTGCAGGTGGGGAGGCAGGCGACGCCGCTGCGGGGCGTACCGCTGGTGGTGGTGGCGGTGCTGGTCGGGGCGGGTGGGGCGGTGGCGCACCGGCGCTGGTCGCTGCCCGGCCGGGTGTTGCGGGTGGCCGCCCTCGGACCGCTCGTCTTCGTCGGGTTGTTCCTGTTCGCCTCGCCGGCCTCGGCGGTGGTGCTGCCCCGTGCGCACGAGGGGGCCGCCGGGGTGGCCGGTCCGGGCTCGCACCCGCCGGTCGTCATGATCGTCCTGGACGAGTTGCCGCTGGTCTCGCTGCTCGGCCCGGACGGGCGGATCGACGCGACCCGCTACCCGAACTTCGCCGCGCTGGCCGGCGGCTCGACCTGGTACCGCAACGCCACCGGCGTCAGTGGCTGGACGCCGTACGCGCTGCCGGCCGTGCTGACCGGCCGCTACCCGTCGACGCCGGCAGCCCCGCACTACTCGCAGTACCCGGACAACCTCTTCACCGCCCTCGGCGGCCTGTACGACATCCGGGCGCAGGAGAGCATCACCCGGCTCTGCCCGCCCAGCCGCTGTGAGCAGCCGGTCGCCCCCGAGCAGGGGCTCGGCGTGCTGGTGCGGGAGAGCGGCGCGCTACTGGGCCGGATCGCCGCCCCGGTGGACAGCCGGGTCGATCCGCAGGAGTCGTTCCGGGAGCAGACCGCCGCCGAGGTGGGCCTGGACGCCGCCGAACCGGTCCCGGCCGACCCGAAGTTCCGCTGGGACAGCCTCAACGACAACCAGCCGGCCCGGTTCACCAACTTCCTGGCCGGCCTGCGGCAGTCCGACCGGCCGACCCTGCACTTCCTGCACCTGCTGATGCCGCACCCGCCGTGGGCGTACCTGCCGTCCGGGGCGCGCTACGAGGCGCCGGACGACCTGCCCAACGACGGCGCGGGGTGGGTGGACCTGGCGCGGGCCCGGCACCTGGCCCAGCTGCGCTACACCGACCGGTTGCTCGGCGAGACCCTGCGGACACTGCATGCCACCGGCCTGTACGACAGGTCGCTGGTCGTGCTCACCGCCGACCACGGGGTGAGTTTCACCCGGGACTGGCAGGGCCGGGGGATGGGCGCGATCACGCATGCGCCCGGCGAGGTGGCCTGGGTGCCGATGTTCGTCAAGGAGCCCGGTCAGCGGGCCGGCCGGGTCGACGACCGCAACTGGGAGCACGTCGACCTGCTGCCCACCATCGCCGACGAGGTGCACGTCCGGGTCCCGTGGCGGCTCGACGGCCGGTCGGCGAAGCAGCCGCCCCGCGACCGTGCCGAGAAGTACTTCTACGACCGGCCCGGTGAGCGGGTGGTCCTCTCCGGCGGGGTGCCGGCCCGGCCCGCCCCGCCCACTGCGCATCCGCTGGTCGGCACGACGGTGGGCGCGAAGCCGTCCGGCGGCACCGCCACGGTGGCGCACCTGGGCGCGTTCGACCACGTCGATCCGGCGGCGGGGGAGCTGCCGGCCCTGGTGTGGGGCACCGTGCCCCGGCAGGTGCCCGACGGCACGCTGCTCGCGGTCGCCGTCAACGGCCGGATCGGTGCGGTGGTCCCGGTGGTGCCGAAGGATCAGGGCGGCCGCCGGTTCGCCGCGTTCCTCCCCGACGACCACCTGTTCCGGGCCGGAGCGAACCGGTTGGACCTCTACCGGGTGGGCCCCGGTGGCGCACTGCGCCAATTGACCCTCTCCTAGGCTCTCGCCGGCTTTCACCGCTTTTCCGCATGCCGTCCCCGGCGTCCGGCTCCGGCCGTACCCCCGGTCCGGATCGGGTTTCCGCGCCGCAGGGTCGGGAATCGGGTGACGCATACCTCACCGCAGAACCACGGCGGGCGGTATCCCCGCGACCGCGATTACGGTAAAAGCGAAGGCAATTCAACGAAGATTCGCCGGCGAAGCGAGGAACCACATGACGGAAGTCAAGCTCGACCACCCCGGTGGGCAGCTTTCGATGCCGGTGCAGGGCGCGGTCGAGGGCCCTGCGGGCATCGGGGTCAGTAAGTTGCTCAAGGAAACCGGGATGACAACATACGACCCCGGTTTCGTGAACACCGCGTCCTGTTCTTCCGCGATCACCTACATCGACGGTGACGCGGGCATCCTGCGGTACCGCGGCTACCCGATCGATCAGCTGGCGGAGAAGTCCTCCTTCCTGGAGGTCTCCTACCTGCTCATCTACGGAGAGCTGCCGACCCAGCAGCAACTGTCCGAGTTCAGCGAGCGGATCCGGCGGCACTCCCTGCTGCACGAGGAGATGCGCCGGTTCTTCGACGGCTTCCCCCGGGACGCCCACCCGATGGCCGTGCTGTCCTCGGCGGTCAGCGCCATCTCCACGTTCTACCAGGACAGCCTGGACCCGTTCGACTCCGAGCACGTGGAGATGTCCACGGTCCGGCTGATGGCGAAGGTCCCCACCATCGCCTCGTACGCCTACAAGAAGTCCATCGGTCAGCCGCTGCTGTACCCGGACAACTCGCTGGGCTACGTGGACAACTTCCTGCGGATGACCTTCGGCGTACCCGCCGAGCCGTACGAGGTCGACCCGGTGGTGGCCCGGGTGCTGGACATGCTGTTCGTCCTGCACGCCGACCACGAGCAGAACTGCTCGACCTCCACCGTCCGGCTGGTCGGCTCCAGCAACGCCAACCTGTTCGCCTCGGTCTCGGCCGGGGTGAACGCCCTGTTCGGTCCGCTGCACGGCGGGGCGAACCAGGCCGTGCTGGAGATGCTGGAGAAGATCGAGGCCGACGGCGGTGACGTCGCGTCCTTCGTCCGCAAGGTGAAGGACAAGCAGGACGGTGTGAAGCTGATGGGCTTCGGGCACCGGGTCTACAAGAACTACGACCCCCGGGCCGCCATCGTCAAGAAGGCCGCCCAGGACGTGCTCGGCCGGATGGCCAAGCCGGACCCGCTGCTGGACATCGCGATGCAATTGGAGGAGATCGCGCTCGCCGACGACTTCTTCGTGTCCCGCCGGCTCTACCCGAACGTGGACTTCTACACCGGGTTGATCTACAAGGCGATGGGCTTCCCGACCAAGATGTTCACGGTGCTGTTCGCGCTGGGCCGGCTGCCCGGCTGGATCGCCCAGTGGCGCGAGATGATCAGCGACCCGGAGACGAAGATCGGCCGGCCCCGGCAGATCTACACCGGAGCGCCCGAGCGGGAGTTCACCGCGATCTCGCAGCGCTGACCCCGGTCACGACGAAGGCCGCCGACCCCGCTGGGGGTCGGCGGCCTTCTCGCGTACGGGGGGCGGGCGTCGGGGCCCGGCGGTCAGCGCAGGCCGGCGGCGACGAGCAGGTTGCCGGCCGGGATCGGGGCGGTGACCCGGCCGGTCGCCATCCGCTGCTCGGCCCGCTGCGCGGTGAACGCGGCGTCCCCGACGATCGCCGAGGCGTACGCCGCCGCGGTGCGCTGGGCGATCGCCGACCAGCCGTACTGCTCGTGCACCATGGCGCGGGCCCGACGGGCGAGCACCCGGGCGCGTTCCCGGTCCGACAGCAGCGCGTGCACGGCCTCGGTGAGGTCGGCCGGGTCCTCCGGGGCGAAGGTCATCCCGGTCACCCCCGGCTCGACGATCTCGGCCAGCCCGCCGGTCTCGGCGACCGCGAGCGGCGCGCCGGCCGCCGCCCCCTCCAGGGCGACCATCCCGAACGGCTCGTAGATGCTGGGCACCGCGAAGCAGTCCGAGGCGGCCATCACGGCCGGCAGGTCGGTGCCGCCGAGGAAGCCGGGCATGGCGACCGTGCCGCCCAACCCGAGCCGGTGCACCTCGGCCTCCAGCTCCGCCTTGTACGGCCCGTCGCCGACGATCACCGCGCGCAGGCCGGGGTGCCGCTCCCGCAGCCGGGGCAGGCCGGCGAGCAGGTGCTGGACGCCCTTCTCATAGACGAGCCGGCCGGCGAAGGTGACCAGCGGCCCGTCCCCGGCGAACCGGGCGCGGGCCGCGGTGACCGCCGAGGTCGGCACCTTCCAGCGGTGCGGCTCGACCCCGTTGGGGACCACGTCGACCCGGGCGGTCGGCACGTCGAACAGCGCGCCCACCTCGTCGCGCATGTACCGGGAGCAGACGATGACCCGGCCGGACTCGGCGGCCAGCCACTGCTCGACGCCGTGGATGGTGCGGTTCATCTCGCCCGGCAGCCAGCCCTGGTGCCGGCCGGCCTCGGTGGCGTGGATGGTGCTGACCAGCGGCACGTCCAGGTGGGCGCGCAACGTCATGGCGGTGTGCGCGACCAGCCAGTCGTGGGCGTGGATCACGTCGTACGCGCCGGACTCGGCGGCCCGCAGGGCGGCCCGGGTCAGCGCGTGGTTGAACGCCATCGTCCAGGCCAGCAGGGAGTCCGTGGCCAGCGGGAAGGTGACCGGGTCCTCGGCGGCCCGGACGATCCGCACGCCGTCGGCGTACTCCTCCAGCGGCGCGCCCTCGGTGTGCCGGGTGACGACGGTGACCTCGTGCCCGGCGGCGGCCAGCGTCACCGACAGGGCGTGCACGTGCCGGCCGAGCCCGCCCACCAGCACCGGCGGGTACTCCCAGGAGAGCATCAGGATGCGTCGGGTGCGCGGGGGCACGCCGGAGCCGCCGCCCTGCTGGGGGATCTGGGGCCGGAAGGTGGGGGTGGGCCGGCAGGTCCGGTCCACAGCGGTCGCGAGCTGGTCGCCGACCCGCAGGGTGGTCACATCAATCTCCGTCCATGCGCACGCGATCACGCCGGCAGCGGTGACGGCGGGAGGGGGGCGGTGGTGGGGGTGGCCGAGGGCCGAGGGGCGACGTGCCCGCGCGGGCACGTCGCGTCTAGCAAAGGGCATCGGGCGGTTCGGCGCATCTCGAAAGGGCCTATCGTGACGGACGACACCTGAAGGTGCGTGACCCCTCGGACGGGTGGAAGTCGGGTGCCGTCCGAACGGGTGGATTGACCGGCCCGGCCGCAGGGCATTAGCGGCGTGCGCCCGGCGGTCCCCGACTCGGCCGGTGTGCTCATGATCATGGGCCTAAGGAGCGACATGCAGGTCTGGCCGGGTGAGCGTTACCCCCTGGGCGCCACCTATGACGGGATGGGCACCAACTTCGCGATCTTCTCGGAAGTCGCCGAGAAGATCGAGTTGTGCCTGTTCGACGAGTGGGACACCGGCGCCGAGCGGCGGGTCGAGCTGCGCGAGGTCGACGCGTACGTCTGGCACGCGTACATTCCCGGGATCGAGCCGGGCCAGCGCTACGGCTACCGGGTCCATGGCCCGTACGACCCGGCCAACGGGGTCCGGTGCAACCCGCACAAGCTGCTGCTCGACCCGTACGCCAAGGCGGTCGACGGCGAGGTGAGCTGGGACCCGGCGGTCTACGACTACGAGCTGGGCGGTGACCCGGACCGGATGTCGGAGACCGACTCGGCCCCGTTCATGCCCAAGTCGGTGGTGGTGAACCCCTACTTCGACTGGGGCAACGACCGGCCGCCGCGCACCCCGTACCACCACTCGGTGATCTACGAGGCGCACGTACGCGGGCTGACCATGCGCCACCCCGACATTCCGGAGGAGCTGCGCGGCACGTACGCGGCGATCGCTTCCCCGGTGATGATCGACTACTTCCGGCGGCTCGGGGTGACCGCGATCGAGCTGATGCCGGTGCACGAGTTCGTGCACGATCACCGGCTGGCCGACCTCGGCCTGCGCAACTACTGGGGTTACAACAGCATCGGCTTCTTCGCCCCGCACCACGGCTACTCCGCGCTGGGCCGCCTCGGCCAGCAGGTGCAGGAGTTCCGGGGCATGGTCAAGGCGCTGCACGCCGCCGGCATCGAGGTCATCCTCGACGTGGTCTACAACCACACCGCCGAGGGCAACCACCTGGGCCCGACGTTGAGCTTCAAGGGCGTCGACGCCCCCAGCTACTACCGGCTGTCCGAAGAGGACAAACGCTACTTCGTCGACTACACCGGCACCGGCAACAGCCTCAACGTGCGCAGCCCGCACTCACTCCAGCTGATCATGGATTCGCTGCGCTACTGGGTGACCGAGATGCACGTCGACGGGTTCCGGTTCGACCTCGCCGCCACCCTGGCCCGCGAGTTCTACGAGGTGGACCGGCTCTCCACCTTCTTCGAGGTGGTGCAGCAGGACCCGGTGGTCAGCCAGGTGAAGCTGATCGCCGAGCCGTGGGACGTCGGCCCCGGCGGCTACCAGGTCGGCAACTTCCCGCCCCTGTGGACGGAGTGGAACGGCAAGTACCGCGACACGGTCCGCGACTTCTGGCGTGGTGAGCCGGCCACCCTGGCCGAGTTCGCCTCCCGCATCTCCGGCTCGGCCGACCTCTACCAGGACGACGGCCGCCGCCCCTTCCACAGCATCAACTTCGTCACCTGCCACGACGGGTTCACCCTCAACGACCTGGTGTCGTACAACGACAAGCACAACGAGGCCAACGGCGAGGAGAACCGCGACGGCGAGGGCCACAACCGGTCCTGGAACTGCGGCGTCGAGGGGGAGACCGACGACCCGGGCATCACCGCCCTGCGGGCCCGGCAGCGACGCAACTTCCTGGCCACCCTGATGCTCTCCCAGGGCGTGCCGATGCTCGGCCACGGCGACGAACTGGGCCGCACCCAGCACGGCAACAACAACGCCTACTGCCAGGACAGCGAGCTGGCCTGGGTGGACTGGGGACAGGCCGACGACGAACTGCTGGCCTTCGTCCAGCGGCTCACCGACTTCCGCAACCGGCACCAGGTGTTCCGTCGCCGCCGGTTCTTCACCGGCCTGCCCGTCGGTGGCCGTACCGCCGAGGCCGGATTGCCGGACCTGGCCTGGTACACCCCCGACGGCCGGGAGATGACCGGCGAGGACTGGGGCAACGACTTCGGCCGTTCGGTGGCCCTGTTCGTCAACGGCGACGGCATCCCCGAACGCGGCCAGTACGGCCAGCGGCACCGGGACACCTCGTTCCTGCTCTGCTTCAACGCCCACGACGCGCCGCTGGACTTCACCCTGCCCGGTGCGGAGTTCGGCCAGCGGTGGGAGCTGGTGATCAGCACGGCGGAACCGGACCCGGAGAAGCCGACGGTGGTCGAGGCGGGCGGCGCGGTCTGCGTGCCGGACCGTTCCCTGGTGGTCCTGGAGAGGACGGTCTGACATGCCCGCACAGCCCCCACCCGACTCGACGGCGACCCTCGGGTCGACGTACCGCATCCAGGTCCGACCCGGGTTCGACCTGGACACCACCGCCGACCTGGCCGACTGGCTCGCCGACCTGGGCGTCACCCACCTCTACAGCGCGCCGCTGCTCACCGCGACCCCCGGCTCCGCGCACGGCTACGACGTGGTCGACCACCGCGCGGTCAACCCGGAGCTGGGCGGGGAGGCCGGCCGGCAGCGGCTGGTCCGGGCGTTGCGGGCGGCCGGACTGGGCCTGGTCGTCGACATCGTGCCCAACCACGCCGGGGTCGCCCAGCCGGCCGCCAACCCGGCCTGGTGGGACGTGCTGCGCCGGGGGCGGGCCTCGACGTACGCAAACTGGTTCGACGTCGACTGGGACCGGGGCCGGTTGCTGCTGCCGGTGCTCGCCGACAGCCCCGACGCGACCGACGATCTCAAGGTCGTCGACGGGGAGCTGCGCTACCACGAGCACCGGTTCCCGATCGCCGACGGCACCGCCGACGGCAGCCCCCGCGAGGTGCACGACCGGCAGCACTACGAGCTGGTCTCCTGGCGGCGCGGCGACGCCGAGCTGACGTACCGCCGGTTCTTCGCCGTGTCCGACCTGGCCGGGCTGCGGGTGGAGGACCCGGCGGTCTTCGACGCCACCCACGCCGAGGTGCTGCGCTGGGTGGCCGCCGGTGAGGTCGACGGCATCCGCGTCGACCACCCCGACGGCCTGCGTGACCCCGCCGGCTACCTGACCCGGTTGCGGGCCGCCGCCCCGCACGCCTGGCTGGTGGTGGAGAAGATCCTGGAGTACGGCGAGGAGCTGCCGGACTGGCCGGTGCAGGGCACCACCGGCTACGACGCGCTGGCCGCGGTCTGCGGCCTGTTCGTCGACGGTCGGGCGGAGGGTGACTTCACCGCCCTCGACGCCCGGCTCACCGGCCGGCACACCTCCTGGCAGGACCTCACCCACACCACCAAGCACGAGGCCGCCACCCGGCTGCTCGCCGCCGAGCTGAGCCGGCTCGCCGCGCTCGCCCCCGACCTCGACCGGGACGCCACCCGGGCGGCCCTGGCCGAGCTGGCCGCCTGCTTCCCGGTCTACCGGGGCTATCCGCCGCACGGAGCCCGGCACCTGGCCGCCGCCCGCGCCGAGGCCGGCCGCCGCCGGCCCGACCTCACCGCCACCCTGGACGCGGTGACCGCGTTGCTGCGTCGCCCCGAGCACGAGCTGGCCGCCCGGTTCCCGCAGCTCACCGGCGCGGTGATGGCCAAGGGGGTGGAGGACACCGCCTACTACCGGTGGAGCCGGTTCGTCGCCCTGAACGAGGTAGGCGGCTCGCCGGCCCACTTCGGGGTGGCCCCGGCGGAGTTCCACCGGTTCGCCGCCGTCCGACAGGTCCGCTGGCCGGCCAGCATGACCACGTTGTCCACCCACGACACCAAACGCGGCGAGGACGTCCGGGCCCGGCTCGCCGTGCTCGCCGAGCTGCCGGCCCGTTGGGCGGAGCAGGTGGGGGACTGGACGACCCGGGCGCCGCTGGCCGATCCGGCCTTCGCCCACCTGCTGTGGCAGACCGCCGTGGGCGCCTGGCCGATCGCCCGGGAGCGCCTGCACGCCTACGTCGAGAAGGCCGCCCGGGAGGCGTCGGCGTCGACGAGCTGGGCCGACCCCGACCCGGCCTTCGAGCACGACCTGCACGCCCTGGTCGACCGGATGTACGACGACCCGCAACTGCACGCCGAGATCAGCGCGTTCGCCGCCGAGCTGACCCCGGCCGGCTGGTCCAACGCGCTCGGCCAGAAGCTGGTGCAGCTCGCCATGCCCGGGGTGCCGGACACCTACCAGGGCACCGAGTTGTGGGAGAACTCCCTGGTCGACCCGGACAACCGCCGCCCGGTCGACTTCGCCGTACGCCGGGAGCTGCTGGCCCGGCTCGACGCCGGCTGGCGGCCGGCGGTGGCCGCCGACGGCGCGGCCAAGCTGCTGGTGGTCTCCCGCACGCTGCGGCTGCGCCGGGACCACCCGGAGCTGTTCGACGGCTACCGGCCGGTGGCCGGGTACGGGCCGGCCGCCCGGCACGCGGTCGCCTTCGACCGGGGTGGCGCGATCGCGGTGGCGACCCGGCTGCCGGTGGGGCTGGCCCGCGACGGCGGCTGGCGTGGCACCGTTCTGTCGATGCCCGGCAACAGTGTTACCGACGTGTTCACCGGACGGGTCTACAGTGGTTCTGAGCTGCTCCTTCATGATCTGCTGAGCACCTACCCCGTCGCTCTCCTCGCGCCCACCCCCCTGGCTCCCACCGACCCCGTGGAGGCTGCCGCATGACCGAGTTCACCGTCTGGGCACCCGACGTCGCCCGGGTCCGGCTGCACCTGCCCGGCGTCGCCGACCACGACATGCGGGCCGGGCCGGACGGCTGGTGGCGGGTCGAGGTGCCCGCCGCCGGCCCCGGCACCGACTACGCGTTCCTGCTCGACGACGATGACACCCCGCTGCCCGACCCGCGCTCGGCCTGGCAGCCGGCCGGAGTGCACGGACCGAGCCGCCGCTACGACCACGCCGCGTTCGCCTGGACCGACCAGGGCTGGCCCGGCCGCCAACTGCCCGGCAGCATCCTCTACGAGCTGCACGTCGGCACGTTCACCCCGGAGGGCACCTTCGACGCGGCGATCGACCGCCTCGACCACCTGGTCGACCTCGGTGTCGACCTGATCGAGCTGCTTCCGGTGCACGCCTTCAACGGCGAGCACAACTGGGGCTACGACGGGGTCTGCTGGTTCGCCCCGCACCAACCCTACGGCGGGCCGGACGGGCTGAAACGGCTGGTCGACGCCGCCCACGCCAAGGGGCTGGGGGTGATCCTCGACGTCGTCTACAACCATTTCGGGCCCTCCGGGGCCTACGCGCCGAGCTTCGCGCCCTACCTGACCGAGCAGGACAACCCCTGGGGCCGCACGGTCAACCTCGACGGCCCGCACTCCGACGGGGTGCGTCGCTACATCATCGACTCGGTGCTGATGTGGCTACGCGACTACCACGTCGACGGCCTGCGGCTGGACGCCGTGCACGCGATGCCCGACTCCCGGGCCGTGCACGTGCTGGAGCAGATGGCGGTCGAGGTGGAGGCGCTCGCCGCCCACCTGGGCCGGCCGCTGTCGCTGATCGCCGAGTCCGACCTCAACGACCCCCGGCTGATCACCGCCCGCGAGGCGGGCGGCTACGGCCTGCACGCCCAGTGGAACGACGACGCCCACCACGCCCTGCACACCCTGCTCACCGGGGAGCGGCAGGGCTACTACGGCGACTTCGGCTCGCTGGAGTGCCTGACCGACGTGCTGACCGGGGCGTTCTTCCACGCCGGCACCTGGTCCAGCTTCCGCAACCGCAGCCACGGCCGCCCGGTGGACCGGCACGCCACCCCCGGGCACCGGTTCGTGGCCTACCTGCAGAACCACGACCAGATCGGCAACCGGGCCACCGGTGACCGGATCTCCGCCGTGCTGTCGCCCGCGCTGCTGCGGGTCGGGGCGATGCTGCTGCTGACCGGGCCGTTCACCCCGATGCTGTTCATGGGGGAGGAGTGGGCGGCCAGCACGCCGTGGCAGTTCTTCACCAGCCATCCCGAGCCGGAGTTGGCGGCGGCGGTGGCCACCGGCCGGCGGCGCGAGTTCGCCGCGCACGGCTGGCCACCGGGCGACGTGCCGGACCCGCAGGACCCGCAGACCTTCCTGCGCTCCCGGCTCGACTGGGCCGAGCTGGACAAACCCGAACACCGCGAGATGTACGACTTCTACCGGCGGCTGATCGCGCTGCGCAAGGCCCGCCCCGACCTGTCCGACCCGCGCCTGCACCAGGTGGAGGTGCGCCACGGCGACCAGTTCCTGGTGGTGCGCCGGGGCGGCTGCCTGGTGGTGGCGAACCTCGCCGGTCGGCCGCAGCGGGTCACCCTGCCCGGGGTGGCGCGCCGGGTGCTGCTCACCACCGGGGAGGGCGTCACGGTGACGCGCGACCGGGTCGAGTTGCCGGCGGAGACGGCGGCGATCGTGGCCCTCTGAACGCCGCGCCGGTCCCGCGATGGTCCGCGCGGCTCTCGGCAGGTGTCCGCGCGGCTCTCGGCTTGGTCCGTTCTGTCCTCGGCACGGGCGCGCGGTTCTCGGGCTGACCTCTCGGTGGGTCGTTACGTTGGGTGACGATCGCGGCGGGACCAACATGCCGGCAGAAGGTGTATGCCGAGCTGTCATATTCATGCCTGTGTGTCATAAGCCCGAGCGGACGTATGACCCTCTCGTCAGCCATGGGCCGGACCGGTGCCACCAGCTCGCTCAGCTGGTGCACCTGCCGACCACGGCGCAGTCGAAACGATCCTGGGCAGATGCCTATGAAGCGGTTCCGCCATCGGCGAGGTAGATCGGGGTACGAAGAGCACGAGCGCGAATCGCGGCACTCACCCGTGGGGCAACGTTGTCGGGAAGGCGTTGTCCGGCTTCACCGGGTGCAAAGAAACCAACACCTTCGATTTCCTGCTCTGGAAGGGTGAGACCGTCGTGCTGGGTGATGGTCCCGCAGTCGAAGGTGAAGTGGACGAGGGCACGCGGCCGTTGCCCGGCCGGGGGTGCCCAGTCCACGACAAGTAGCTCTCCCACTGCCACCGTGACGCCGAGTTCTTCGCGGGCTTCGCGGGCGCATGCGTGGTGCGGATACTCGTCCTGTTCCACGTACCCGCCCGGGAAGGCCCAGTGATCGCGGTAGGTGGGCTTGACGAGGAGCACATTGCCGACCGGGTCCGTGATGAAGGCGGCCGTGGCGGCATGAAAGGCGGACAGGTTCGCGTACCAGGCGTTGGGCTCCGTCCATGTCACGCGTGTGACGTTAGCCGTAGGTGTCGATGCCGGCTTGCCCTAGGTCAGAGGCGGCCTGAGTGCGGCGGCGGTGTGGGTGCGAGCGTGCTGAGGAGGTCGTGGACGTCGGCCCTCGTTCGGTGGGGGGTTAGCACGGTGGCGAGTTCCTGGATGCGCTGCGTCACCCGTGCGGAGGAAACTTGCGGTGTGTGCCGGGCAGCCTCTCGGCCCCAAGTGCAGGCTGCGTCGAGGTCTCCTGCCTGGGCGTGGGTGAGCGCGATCAGGGCGCTGTGTAGTACACGTGTCCGGGCATTCTGGGTGGTGAGGGTGATCGCGTCGGATGCGTGCCGCAACGCCTGCCGGTGCAGGCGTAGGTCGCTGAGACACTTCAGGGTGGTACCCGCGAGATGGGCCGGGCTGAAGTAACTGACCCAGCGTGGGCTGTCCTCCTTGCGCATCCGATCGACAGCCCGTTCTGCCTTGGCAAGCGCTGCTCGACAGGCCCGCCTTTCCCCGGATCGGCCGTAGGCGCTGGCGGCCGTGGTGTAGAGGCGGGCGCGGACCGCAGCGGGGGCGCGGCCCGCCCCATCGACGGCTGCCTCGGCGAGGCGGGCCGCGTCCCGGGTATGCCCGAGGTAAACGGCCTGAGTGGCCAGGTTCGCCAAGAGATGGGCACCGTAGAGGCGGTCATCTGCGGCCTTGGCGAGTCGTAGAGCGATGGTGAGGTGATGCTGGGCGATGCCGTGTTCCCCCGCGTCGTAGGACATGAAAGCGAGTTGGCCGCAGAGCGTTGCGGTGGCGCGCATGAGATCACGTCCGACGGCGTCTGCGTAGGCGCCATGCAGCATGGGAACTACCTGGCGGGCGAGGAGATCGGCCATGAGTGCGCGGGTGTGCGGGGAGCCGCCGCCGTGGCGTCGGTCAAGGTCGGCGAAGTGTTCGGCGAGGAGATTCAGCGGTTGAATGTCAGCACCCGTGAGCGATGTTCGCCCATCGCGGGTCACTTGTGTGTCGGGAAGGTCGTATCGCCAGGCAAACGCGGCCTGTAGCGCCGCTCCGCTGTGGAAAGCCCCTCCGATCGGTGAGTTGACCCGATGGGCGAGCAGCGTCCAGAGCCGTCCGGCGGCATCGATGGCACCGCTGGCAGTCGGGGAGTAGGCGGCATCCGCGAGATTGGTGCCGAGGAACCCGAGTTCCGTCATCTCAACGGGGCGGCCGAGTTTCCGGGCGATGGTCTCCGCCATGGCGTTCTGCACATGTTCAGCTGGCCGACGTCCACGAAGCCACCAGTAGACGCTGGCCGCGTCGTAACGCCAGCTGCCCTGAGCCCGGCCCGCATGGTTGACCTGGCGGGCGAATGCCGCATGCGCATTGCCGTAGCCAGCGGCGAACAGCAGTGCATCAAGAGCCTTGTTCGTTACCGACCTCGCCATTCATCTACCCCCGGGAGTCGACTGGCTACCACCAGCAACGAGCGTAGAGGGAGAACCGGCGTGGGTAGGGGTCCACGCAAGCCCGCGCAACCCGGGGTAGGGCAGCGCAATCGCGCACACGGCTCGTCATCTGGTCGGTCGACCAGCAGTCGACTTCGCTGAAGCCCATCAGGAACGCCGGCGAAGGACGCCGGAGTTGTCGACGGAGGCGGATATGCGGAAGCAGGGGAACGAGTGGGTCGCGAGTCGGGGAGAGCAGGCCGAGGCCGCCGAGCACGAGGCCGCCAAGCGTCGCATTCTCGCGCAGGCCGAGGCGGAGCGGATACCCGTCGAGGACACGACGCGCGCGGTGCCGGATCGGCGGTGGCGGCGTGGGCGCTGACGACCTGCCGGTCGGGCGGCGGGTGGCGCGCTGGCGGGTGCGGCGGCGGATGACCCAACAGATGCTCGCGGACCGGCTCGGCAAGTCGAAGAGCTGGGTGGACAAGGTCGAACGCGGGGTCCGCGCGTTGGACCGGTACTCGGTGATCCAGGAGATCGCCGAGGTGTTGCGGATCGATCCTGCGGTACTGCTCGGGACCCGGCTGCCGTCGTCGGCGCAGGTCGGCGAGGGGGACGGGGTGGATGGGTTGCGGGCCGCCCTCGCCCGCTACCACGTCGCTGCCGGCGTGGTGTCATCGGCGGAACTGCAACGGCACGTCGAGCACGCCTGGTTGACCTACCAGCACGCGCACTACGCGCAGGTGGTGCGGGCGCTGCCGGGGTTGCTCGACGCCGCGCGGAGCCGGCACGCGACAGCGCCCGAGGCGGCGGACCTGTTGGTGCAGACGTACCGGGTCGCCTCGGCGGTGCTGGTGAAGCTCGGCGAGGCTGACCTCGGCTGGCTGGCCGCTGACCGGGCGATGACCGTGGCCGGCGATGATCCGGTACTGGCGGGGACGGCGGCCGTGGCGGTGGGGCAGGCGCTGCGCGCGCTGAGCCGTGGTCAGTTGGCGCTCGCGGTGACCGTGGCCGCCGCGCGTCGCGTCGCCCCGAGGCCGGTACGCGACGCGACGGTGGCGCGGCAGGCGCTCTGCGGGACGCTGCTGCTCCAGGCCGCCCTGGCTGCCGCCGAGCACGGCGACACCCACCGGGCCGACGAGCTGATCGACCTGACCGCCGGGATCGCCGCCCGGTCGGGGCGGTGACGATCCCCACCGGATCTGCTTCGGGCCGGTCGCCGTCGAGCTGGCCCGGGTGGTGGCGGCGATCGAGGTGGGCGACGGTGGGGAGGCTGTCTACCGGCACGAACAGGTGATCCGTCGGGCGGGGTGGCGGCTTCTTCCCGCCGAGCACCGGGCCGCCTACCTGGTCGACGCCGCACGGGCGTACCTCCAGGTCGGTGACCTGTTCGGGGCCGGTCGGGTGCTGGTCGACGCGGACGGCATCGCGCCGGCCGAGGTACGGTGCCGACCGGCGGCGCGCACGGTGATCGCCGAGATCGCCCGGGGCCGGCCCACCGTGGCCGGCGTCGCGCGACTGGCCACGCTGGTCGGCCTCACCCGGTGATGGGGCCGCCCTCCGGGTGCCCGGTTCCGGCCCGCGCCTTGCACAGCCGCCCCGGCGGTGGCCGCCGCCGAACCGCCATCGGCGCGCTGCAGGCCGGGCCGTCGCGTCGACCGGGGCGGCCCGCAGTGGTGGTCCGACCGGTCCGACCGGTCGGACCACCACCCTGACCAGGGCGGTTACAGGGTGACCTGCCGGCCGCCGAGGGTCACCACCAGCCGTCCGTCGGAGGCGAAGGACCAACCGATGGCCCCGGTGTACGACGCGCAGCGGGAGCCGTTGCTGCCGTTCCAGAACTGGTTGGAGCTGTCGGCGTTGCCGACGATCTTGTCGTTCGCGCCGCTGCCGCTGCGGCACGAGGTGTTGCTCCGGAACACCGAGCTGCCGCCGTCGAACGAGAAGTTGCGCTCGGTGTTGTCGATGCTCAGGTTGTTGGAGATCGACATCGAGCCGAGGTTGCGGTTGTAGGTGAACCCGTGCTTGCCGTTGCGGTAGGCGATGGTCCGCCGCACGACGTGGTTGACGCCGATGTCCTCGCCGCCGAGCTTGAAGCCGTTGCGGTCACCGTTGCCGTTCTGGGTGCCGTTGCTGAGCGTGCCGTTGTTGTAGGCCAGGGAATCCTCGATGGTCACCACGCCGATCGGGCCGGTGTCGGTCTTGGTGTAGAGGTCCCACCCGTCGTCGATGTTGTGGTGGGACACCGCGTACCGGAAGACGTTGCCGCTGCCGACGGTGAGCTTGGCGGCGAAGCCGTCGGCGTCCTCCCCGTCGGAGTCGGCGTTGTCGTGCGACTCGGCGCTCAGCACCAGGTTGTTGGCCGGCCACTGGTCGCGCGGGGTGCTGGAGGCGATCCGGGACAGTTGCAGCCCGCTGTCGCGGTTGAACCGGGTCACCGTCCGCTCGATGATGTTGTTGCTACCCCCCACGAAGATCCCGTTGTCACCGGCCCGCTCGACGACGATGCCCTGGAGGTGCCAGTACGACCCGTTCAGGGCGAGCCCCCGGTTGGCCGGGTCCTCGCTCATCGCCGCGAAGCTCAGCACCGGCTTCTCACCCGGGTAGGCGAACAGCTTCTTACGGGCGCTGGCGGTGCCGTTGTTGCCGGGTGCGATGGTCACCGTCTGCGCCAGGTTGTAGGTGCCGGCCCGGACGTAGATCGTCCCGCCGGCGGTGACCCGGGTGATGGCCGAGGCGAGAGTGGTCGGGTTCGCCTGGGTGCCGGCCGCACCGGCGCTGCCGTTCGGTGCCACGTACAGCGTGCTGCCGGACGGCGGGGGCGTCGTGGGCGGCGGGGTGGTCGGCGGGGGTGTGGTCGGTGGCGGCGTCGTGGGCGGGGGTGTGGTGGGCGGTGCGGTCGTCGGGGGCGGCGTGGTGGGGGTGCCGGTGGTGGGGGTGACGCCGCCGGTGCAGGCCACCCCGTTGACCGCGAAGTTCGTCGGGACCGGGTTGCTGCCGGTCCAGGTGCCGTTGAAGCCGAACGAGACCGTGCCGTTGGTGGCGACCGCCCCGTTGTAGCCGGCGTCCCCGGCGCTGACCGCGCTGCCGTTCTGGCTGAACGTGGCGTTCCACCCCTGGTCGACGCGTTGCCCGGCACCGAACGTCCAGGTGGTCGTCCAGGCGCTGAGCGGGTCGCCCAGGTTGGTGAGGTTGACGCTCGCGGTGAAACCACCGGACCACTGGGTGGACACCGTGTAGTCGATCCGGCAACCGGCCGCAGCCTGGGCGGCGTTCGCGGTGATCACGACTCCGGCCGCGGTGAGCGCCGTCGCGGCCACTGCGGACATCCACAGTGCCGTCCGACGCTGTCGGTAGATCATGGTCTTCTCCTGGGGGTTGGTGTACGAAGCCCGCCTGTGCAGGCCCCGGCACCGGTGCCCGCCGGTGTCGGGGTAGGCGGCTGCTACCCGGACACCCATCGTGGAGATGGGCCTTCCCGCGTCGGACCGGCCCGGATCACCGGCGCGAGGTGGTGGCCCGGGTGCGACCTGGGCCGTCCCGGGGAGGTGCTGGGCGGTGGACGCCCAAGGTAAGCGCTTTCCGCCTCAAGGTACTGAGCGTTCTCGATGCCGTCAATCTACCCGCCGGTCCCCGACCGCCCGGTGGATGTCGCGCCGTCCCCGCTGTCCGTCCGCCGGTCACCCCCGCCCGGAGGCCATTGGCGGCGTCGGCGGCCGGACGGGCATCGCACTGCTCCACCCTGGGGAGGAGGCGGCCTCCGACCGGGGGCCGTGACCGGGGCCTCCGGTCGGGCGCGGTCGGGCCGGCGGCCCGCGAGGGTCTCCGTATGACTGATGTGATGTCCCGGGCGGCCGGCCGGCACCGCCCCCTGCTGGTGCTCAGCATGGCGGCGGCGGTGCTCGCCGTCGTCACCGCCGTCGGCGTGGTCGTCGACGGGCGGGTGCTCACCGGCGTGCCGATCTGGCTCAAGCCGTTCAAGTTCTCGGTGTCCTTCGTGCTGTACGGAGCTACCCTCGCCTGGATGCTGGCGCAACTGCCGCGCCGCAGCCGGGTCGCGGAGTGGTCGGCCGGCGTGGTGGTGGCGGTGGCCCTGGTCGAGATGGTGGTGATCGTCGGGCAGGTGTTGCGCGGCACGACCAGCCACTACAACGAGACCACCGCGTTCAACGCCGCGCTCTGGCAGGTGATGGGAATGGCGATCATGGTGTTGTTCGTCGCGCACGTGGTCGTCGCGGTCGTGCTGCTGGTGCGGCGGGCCCGGGACCGGGCCACCACCTGGGCGGTGGGCCTGGGGCTCGGCCTGTCCGCGCTGGGGATGCTGGTGGCGTTCCCGATGGTGCGCCCGGATCGGGCCGGGGCGGAGGGGATCGCCGGGGCGCACAGCGTGGGCGTGCCCGACGGCGGGCCGGGGCTGCCGATCCTCGGGTGGAGCACCACCGGGGGTGACCTGCGGATCGGGCACTTCGTGGGGCTGCACGCCATGCAGGCGCTGCCGATCCTGGCGTTCCTGCTGCGCCGCTACCTGGACCACTGGCTGGACGAGCGGAGCCGGGTCGGGCTGCTGGTCGTCGCGGGGGCCGGGTACGGCGTACTCACCGTGTTGTTGACCTGGCAGGCGCTGCGGGGGCAGCCGCTGCTGCGCCCGGACCTGACCACGCTCACCGCGCTGGCCGCCCTGGCGGCGGCGACCACGGTCGCCGTGGTGGCGGTGGTGGCCCGGCGGCGTCGTCCGGAACTGGTGCTGGCCGCGTGACCGCCACCTGGTTCTCGCTGACCTTCGCGCTGGCCGCGCCGTTCTGGGCGCTGATGATCCTGCTGCCGGGCTGGTCGTGGACCACCCGGATCATCCGATCGCCGCTGATCGTGCTGCCGGTCCTGGTGGTCTACGCGGTGCTGGTGCTTCCGGCGCTCGGCGAGGTGCTCCCGGTGGTGATCTCGCCGACCCTGACCGGCGTACGTGACCTGTTCGGCACCGACGTCGGTGCGGCGGCGGCCTGGGCGCACCTGATCGGGTTCGACCTGTTCGTCGGCCGGTGGGCCTGGCTCGACAGCCGGGACCGTGGGGTGCCGGCGCTGGTCATGGCCCCGGTGCTGGTGGTGACGATCCTGCTCGGGCCACTCGGGCTGGCCGGCTACCTGGCGCTGCGGACCCGCTGGGCCGGCCCGACCGGGGCTGCTGCTCCCGCCCCCCGATCCGTAGGCTGACTCCTGTGGGCTGGGTGGGACGACTGTTCGACGCACGGGACACCCTCGTACGGATGATCCTGCTCGACCTCAGCGGCCTCGGCTACCTCCTGTTCACCGTGGAGGCGGGTCAGCCGCCGACGGGCGCGCAGTGGACGCTGGCCGTGACCGCGTTCACCGTCGCGCTGGTGTCGCACCGCCGGCCACTGATGAACCTGACGGCGCAGACCGTGCTGCTGGCGGTCGCGATCGTGGTCCTCGACGACACCACGATCAACCAGGTGGGGGCGAGCTGGGGGCTGCTCGAACTGACCATGCGGACCCGACGGCCGAGGACCGCCTGGTGGGCCGCCGGAGCGTTGGCCGTGATCGCGGGGTACGGCCGCTCCGGCCACGCGTCCCAGGGCGTCACCGCAATGGTGTTCGGGCTGCTGGCGGACGTCGGCCTGCCGCTGTTGGTCGGCACGGTGGTGCGGACCAACCGGGAACTCGCCCGGCAGGCCGAGGAGCGGGCTCGGGCCGAGCAGCTCCGACGCGAGTCGGACAGTCGGGCGGCGCGCGCCGACGAACGCAGCGCCATCGCCCGTGAGCTGCACGACGTGGTCGCGCACCACGTGGCGTCGATGGTGCTGCGCGTCGGTGTCGCCCGGCACGTCCTCACCGACCTGGACCCCAGGGTGGGCGCGGTCTTCGACGACGTGCACGCGACCGGGACGGCGGCGTTGGCGGACCTGCGGGGACTGGTCGCGGTGCTGCGTGACCCCGACGTGGCGCACGGGGACGCGGCACTGACCTCGATCGAGCCGTCGGCGCTGCCGACCGCGCTCGGCGCGGCGGTCGACCGGGCCCGGCAGGCCGGGGTGACGGTGGAGGCGGAGGTCGACCCGGCGGTGGGCGCGCTCGACGCGGTACGGGGCCTGGCGGTGCTCCGGTTGACCCAGGAGGCGCTGACGAACGTGGTGAAGCACGCCGGCACGTCCGCGCGGGCGCGGTTGTCGGTGTCGGTCGTCGACGACGCCGTCCACTGGGAGGTGTCCGACGACGGGCGGGGCTGGGCCCCGGCGGCGGTGCCGCCCGGCGGTGGACACGGCATCACCGGCATGCGGGAACGCGTCGAGGTGCTCGGCGGGCGGCTGGACGCCGGCCCGGCCGGCACCGGCTGGCGGGTCCGCACCGTGCTGCCCGCCCGGGTGTCGACCGGCGTCGGCTCGCCCCGGGCGGACCGCCGTCCGTTCCCGGCTCGTTCCCGGCCGGGCCATCGCCCGTTGCCGCTGCGTCGCCGGCCGGACCGCCGCCCGTTCCCGGTGTGTCGCCGGCCGGTGCGGGCGCGCCTACGGCCGGGCGGGCCGGTGCGGCGTCCCCGCCACCCGGCTCCGGCGGGCCGTACGCGGCGGAGCCGGCGTGATCCGGGTCCTGCTGGTCGACGACCAGCACCTGATCCGCGCGGGCCTGCGGATGCTCTGCGAGGCTCAGCCCGACATCGAGGTCGTCGGGGAGGCCGACAACGGCCGCGACGCGGTCACCCTGGCCGCCCGGCTCGTCCCCGACGTGGTGGTGATGGACCTACGGATGCCCGGTGTCGACGGGATCACCGCGACCGGTCGCATCCTCGCCGACCGGCCCGGCATCCGGGTGCTGGTGCTGACCACGTTCGGCGACGACGACCACCTCTATCCCGCGTTGACCGCCGGGGCCTGCGGGTTCCTGCTCAAGGACGCCCCGCCCGCCGACCTGATCGAGGGCGTCCGGCGGGCCGCCGCCGGGGGCAGCCCGTTCAGCGAGGACGTGTTGCAGCGGCTGGTCCGGCGGGCGGTGCACGCCCGTGCCGCGCCGCCACGGCCGGTGGCGGGCCTGACCGCCCGCGAGCGGGACGTGCTCGATCTGGTGGCCGAGGGGCTGTCGAACACCGAGATCGCCGACCGGCTGCACATCGGGGTGACCACGGTCAAGACCCACATCACCAGCCTGATGACCAAGACGGACAGCCCGAACCGGGTACGCCTGGCCCTGTTCGCCCGGGGCGGCTGAGCCCACCGTCGTCCGCTGTGCCCGCTGCGGCTGTCGGCCGGCCCGGCTATCCTGCGCCGACGCCGGGACGCTCCGGCGACCGGCTCGGGGTGGGAGGTCAGGTGACGGCAGGGGACACGGACCCGGTGGCGTACCAGGTGGCCGTTCGCGCGGTGGCACAGGAATCGGGCGCGGGTCGGGTCGCCGCACTGCGTCGGCTCGGTGCGCTGGCGGCGGGGCATCCCGGGCTCCGGCCCCGGGCCATCGAGTCGGTCGCCGAGCACCTACGGGCCCCGTACGACGCCGACGGGTGGGATGCCGACGCCCGGCGGGAGGCGGGCCGGGTGCTCGCCGGGCTGCTGCGCGCCGGGGCGACGGCGAACCCACCGGGCGGGCCGGTGGGCGGGGCCGCCGATCGGCAGCCGTCGTCGCCCGCCGTCGCCCTCGACCTGCGGGAAGCGACCCTGGTGGACCTCGACCTGGGTGGCTGTGTGCTGGGTGCGGTCCGGTTCGCCGACGCCCGGTTCCTCGGGGCCACCTCGTTCGTCGACGCCCGGTTCACCGCCGCCGCCGACTTCGCCCGCGCCGTCTTCCACGGCACGGCCCGGTTCACCGGGGCCCGGTTCCTCGGCCATGCCGGGTTCGGTCGGGCCCGGTTCCGCGCCGACGCCGACTTCACCGGGGTCTGGTTCACCGCGATCGCCTGGTTCGCCCGGGGCGAGGACGAACTGTGGGAGGAGGACCCGGCCTGGGAGACCATCGAGGAGGCCCGCCCGGCCCCCTGGGACGAGCCGAACGAGGACGACCCGCACTGGCCCGTCGCCGTCCTGATGGGTGACTACCAGGAGTGGAGCGAGGGCGGTGACGGCGCCCGGTTCGTCGGGCCGGTGTCGTTCCGGCAGGCCCACTTCGACGGTCCGGCCTGGTTCTTCAAGGCGCGGTTCGGTGCCGACGCGACGTTCCGGCAGGCGCGGTTCGGTGGACCGGTCCACCTCGACCAGCCGGCCGTGGACCTCGCCGGCGCGCGGTGGGCCGCTGCCGCCGATGACGGGCCGGTGTGCTGGCCGCTCGGCTGGACGCCGGCACCGGCCCTTGCGGGGGACGGCGCGGAGCTGGTGCCCGACCACTCCGTTAGCCCGTACGCGCGCCAGCTCGCCGACGCCGACCCCGACGTCCGCCGGGCGGGGCTGGAGATCCTCGCCGATCTCGGTGACGCCCGGCCGGAGCTGCGGCAGCGGGTGGTGGACACCGTCTGCGGCTACCTGCGTACGCCGCTGTCGTTCGACCTGACCGGCGTCCGCACCGGCGACCAGGCGGCTGAGGTGGAGCTGCGGCGCACCGCGCAGCGGACGCTCGCGGTGCGGCTGCGGCCGTCGGCCGGCACCCCCGACGCGCCGCCGCACTGGGCGGGGATGGATCTGGCGCTCTGCGGGGCCACCCTGGTCGACCTCGACCTCACCGGTTGCCACGTCGGCTACGCCGACTTCACCGGCGTCCAGTTCCACGGCGTCACCCGGTTCGCCGGGAGCGTCTTCGCCGGGGCGGCCTTCCGGCTCGGCGGTGCCGACGGGCGGGCGTCGTTCCACGGCGCGGTCAGCTTCACCGGGGCGCGGCTCGACGGTCGGCGCAGTGTCCGCGAGGTCCTCGGTGAGGTCAGCCGGTCACCCTGGCGATGAACGCGGCGACGTTCGCCACCGTCCGCCGGGCCTTCTCCTCGAGGGTGAGCGACTCCGGCATCCGGGCACCGGGGCCGGCGTCCTTGCGCCCCCGCACGTACAGGGAGCAGGCGAGGTCGGTGCAGATGTAGGTGCCCACGGAGTTGCCCTGCTGACCGGCCCGACCCGCCTTCGCCGCGACCATCAGGGAGACGCCGCCGGCCGGGCTGGTCAGGCAGATCGCGCACATGCCGCGCGGTGGTTGCCGGGTGGTGGGGGTGGGGCAGCGCAGGGCCAGCGCCTTCCGGCGGCCGTCCAGCTCGGCGACGAGGTAGGCGCGGTCCGGTGCCCGGGGGTCCCGCCAGCCGAGGTAGTCCAGGTCGGCCCAGGGTTGCTGGGCCAGGTCGCGGGGCACGTACAGCCGCTTGGTCTCGCCCTTGGTGCAGTTCACGAATGCGGCCCGAATCTCCTGCTCGGTGAGGGGTGTCATGCGGGCCACGCTAATTTCCCTAAAACCTTTAGGCAAACACATAATGGGCTATGGCACGTGCGGGACTGACCACGGAACGCCTCACCCGGGCCGGGGCCGAGCTGGCCGACGAGGTCGGCTTCGACCGGGTGACCCTCTCGGCGCTGGCCCGACGCTTCGACGTCACGGTCGCGAGCCTCTACTCACACCTGAAGAACTCCCAGGACCTGCGTACCCGGATCGCCCTGCTCGCCCTCGACGAACTCGCCGTCCGGGCCGCCGACGCCCTGGCCGGACGGGCCGGCCGGGACGCGCTGGCCGCCCTCGGCGGCGTCTACCGCGACTACGCCCGGGAGCATCCGGGCCGGTGGGCCGCCGCCCAACTCAGGCTCGACCCGGCCACCGCCGCCGCCAGCGCCGGTGGCCGGCACGCCGAGCTGACCCGGGCCATCCTGCGCGGCTACCGGCTGAGCGAGCCCGACCAGACCCACGCGGTCCGGCTACTGGGCAGCGTCTTCCACGGCTATGTCAGCCTCGAACTGGGCGGCGGGTTCAGCCACAGCGCTCCGGACACCGCGCAGACCTGGGTGCGGGTCCTGGACGCCCTGGACGCCCTGCTGCGCAACTGGCCCGCACCCTGACCGCCGTGGTGGGGACGCACGCCGGGGTCGGCGGGACGCACGCCGGGGTCGGCGGCGGCGCTAGCGTGGACGCCGGACGATCCGCACGCCGATGGCGACCGCGCCGATGACCAGCAGGCCGCCCAGGAACTGGAGGCCGGGGGAGTCGTCGGACTCGCCGAGCACGACGCCGGCCACACCGGCGGCCAGGACCACGACGGCGGCGAGGGCGAGCAGGTATCTCACGGCATCGGCTCCTCGTCGTCGACGAATTCGAGCAGGTCGCCCGGCTGGCAGTCGAGCACCCGGCAGATCGCCTCCAGCGTGCTGAACCGCACCGCCTTGGCCCGGCCGTTCTTCAGCACGGCGACGTTCGCCGGGGTCAGCCCGACCCGCTCGGCGAACTCTCCGACGCTCATCTTGCGCTTGGCCAGTTCGACGTCGATGCGTACGACGATGGGCATCAGATCACCGCCTCCAGGTCGGTACGCAGCGCGGTGGCCTGCCGCAGCAGCGCCCGCATCACCACCATGAGCAGCCCGAGCACGGTGACGCCCACCGACAGGAGGAACAGCAGCATCGGCAGCCCGGGGTCGTCGGCGTGGAACCCGACATAGAGGAAGACGCCCACCAGCACCAGCCAGCCGGCGGCGATGGCCCAGACGATGGCGTCCACCCAGGCCAGCGCGGGCTCGCTGAAGATCCGGTCGTGGCGGACCAGGGTGAGCAGCCGCCAGGTGGCCACGATCACCACCTGGACGCAGAGCACCCAGAACACCGTCACGGCGGTGGCCGGCCAGCGCAGGTACGCCTGCTCGGGCGCCTCGCGCGCCAGGTGGGCGAACTGGCCGGGCAGCGACATGGTCTGGAACAGGACCAACACCGCGAACAGGACCACGAGGAACCCTCTGAGGGCGGTGACCGCCCAACGCGCCGTCGTCATGTATCGACTATCGCTCGTAAGCTATCGAAAGTCAATCGACTCCGGCGGGTGGGCGGTGACCCGGCACCGTCAGGGGATCGGCCACTCGTGGACCGGGCGGTTGCTGTGCATCAGCTCGACGTAGTGCCGGACCACCTCGCGCAGCGCCTCCGGCCGGTCGAGATGGTCGGCGGACTCCAACCGGTGCAACGTCGCCACCTGCCAGCTCGCGCCGTTGCGCCCGGTCAGGCAGCGCTGCTCGATGATGCCGAGCAGCCGGTCGCGTTCGGCCGGATCCACCCCCCACCCGTCCAGCCCCTGGTGCGCCAGCGGCAGCAGCCGGCGCAGCACCAGCTCGGTCGCCGGCAGGTAGCCCAGGCCCGGCCAGTAGACCTGCGCGTCGATGCCGTGCCGGGCGCCGCTGGTGAAGTTCTCCTCCGCCGCGCTGAACGACATCTGCGACCACAGTGGCCGGTCCGACTCGGCGAGCGCCCGGACCAGCCCGAAATAGAACGCGCCGTTGGCGATGGTGTCCACCACGGTCGGCCCGGCCGGCAGCACCCGGTTCTCCACCCGCAGGTGCGGGCGGCCCTTCCACACGTCGTACACCGGCCGGTTCCAGCGGTAGATGGTGCCGTTGTGCAACCGCAGCTCGGCCAGCCTCGGCACCCCGCCGGCGGCCAGCGTCTGCGCCGGGTCCTCCGGGTCGCCGACCGGCAACAGCGCCGGGAAGTAGCGCACGTTCTCCTCGAACAGGTCGAAGACGCTGTTGATCCAGCGCTCACCGAACCAGACCCGCGGGCGTACCCCCTGGGCCTTGATCTCCTCCGAGCGGGTGTCGGTGGCCTGCTGGAACAGCGGCACCCGGGTCTCCCGCCACAACTCGCGGCCGAAGAACAGCGGGGAGTTCGCGCCCAGCGCGAGCTGGATCCCGGCGACCGCCTGGGCGGCGTTCCAGTATGCGGCGAAGTCGACCGGGCTGACCTGGAGGTGGAACTGGGTGCTGGTGCAGGCCGCCTCCGGGGTGATGGTGTCGGCCGTGGTGGCCAGCCGCTCCACCCCGCTGATCGCGATCCGCAGGTCCTCACCCCGGGCGGCGAAGATCTGCTCGTTGAGCAGGGCGTAGCGCGGGTTCGCCGACAACGCCCCGGCGGTCAGGTGCCCCGGCTCCAGGGTGGGCAGAATGCCGATCATCACCATGTGGGCGTCGACCGTGCGGGCCTTCTCCTCGGCGGCGTTCAGGCTGGCCCGGACGTGCTGCTCGAACTCGGCCGTGCCGGTGCCGACGAGCCGCCGGGGCGCCACGTTGATCTCCACGTTGAACTGGCCCAGCTCGGTCTGGAAACTGGGATCGGCGACAGCGGCCAGCACGTCGGCGTTGCGCATCGTCGGCCGGGAGTCGTCGTCGACCAGGTTCAGCTCGATCTCCAGACCGGTCATCGGCCGTTCGACGTCGAACCGGGACTCCCGCAGCATCTCGGCGAAGACGTCCAGACACCGCCGGACCTTCTCCCGGTAGCGGGCCCGATCCTCCCGACTGAACGTGCGCGCTCCGACTTCCTCGCCCATGGTCACCCGCCCTGTCACCCGTTGGTTCTGTCAACCTCGCACGTCCCGGACGGACCGGGAAGACCCGAAGGACCCTCTACGTACCCACCGGCGACCCGGGTGATCCCCGTCGCCCGGCGGTCATCCCGCGACAGGTGACGACGAGGGCTGGCTACCATGACCCGATGCGCGAGAAGGTGACCCGGTTGTTCGTGGCGGCGGCGATCGCCGAGGCGTGCTCGTGGCTGGCCCTGCTGGTCGGCATGGCGGTCAAGTACGGCCCGCCGGGCAACGAGATCGGCGTGCAGATCTCCGGGCCGATCCACGGCGCGCTCTTCGTGGCCTACGGGCTCCTGGTGCTCGCCGTGGCCCGGCTGCACCGGTGGTCCCTCGGCGTCACCCTCGTCGCCCTGCTCTGCGCGGTGCCGCCGTTCGCCACCCTGCTCTTCGAACGCTGGGCCGCCCGCCGGGGGATGCTGCGGGCCGCCGGGGCGTCGCCCCGCCCGCTGACCCCGGTCGGCTGACCCGGGCCGGCGACCGACCCGGGCCGACGGCCCCGGGTGGTGCGCCGTCAGGTGAGGACCACGGCGGCGGCGACCAGCAACACCAGCACCGCCCCCAGCACCGCCTGGATCAGCAGCGGCGGACCGAGGTGGCTCCACACCGTGGCGGTACGCGGGGTGAGCAGCTGACCGGTGGTCAGGTTGACGATCCGTTCGATGCGCGGGGGCAGGTCGACGTCCTGCGGACGGAGGGTCAGCTGCACCCAGTCGGACGGGTGCACCGCGCTCTGCGGCAGGTGCCCGTGCAGCTCCACCTCGTAGAGCAGGCCCTTGTCGTCGCGCACCCGCACCGGGGTGACCAGGAACTCCGGACCCTTCTTCAGGTCCTTCCACGTGCGGCGCGCGCCCCCGCCGGCCCGGGACAGGGCGGCGCGCACCAGCATCACCAGCAGGCCCGCCACGCTCGCCGCAGTCAGCACCGCCACCAGCACCGGCTGGCCGATCCTGACCTCGCGGGGGTAGCCGTCCATGAAACGGACCACCCGCCCGGTGAGAATCCGTTGGGTCGGGCGTACCACCCGATTTCGGAGATCGCTGTCCATGTTCACCACCGAGAGTCCCTTTCCGTGCACAGATGGTATCCGTCGCGCGGCCAGAACGACGTGAATGAACCGGAGAGTCACGGCCGTCGCGACAGCGGGTGAGACAGGCCGGCTGGCCGGCGGCCCGGTCGAGGTGACATCCCGGGCGGCGCGGGTAAGCGGGCGGCCGAGCCGGAAAGGGGTCGAGCATGCAGCTGTCGTTCCTACGCCCGCTCTACGACCGTCCCGGGCCGTGGTGCTCGGTCTACCTGGACGCCTCCCGGGACACCCAGGACGCGCGTCCGGCGTTGGACCTGCGCTGGCGGGCCCTGGCCGACCAACTCGCCGCCGACGGCGCGGACGAGCCGACCATCGCGGCACTGGACCGGGTGGTCCGGGGCCACGACCCGCTGCCGGGCGACTACGGGTTGGCCGCGTTCGCCAGCGGGGGCCGGGTGGTGCTGTCCGAGTACCTCGCCGCGCCGCCACTGCGCGACCTGTCCGCGTACACCCCGCTGCCGCACGTCATGCCGCTGCTCGCGCAACGCGGTGAACAGGTGGCCTGGGTCCGGGTGCTCGCCGACCGCACCGGCGCGGACGCGGTCGCGGTCAGCGCCGGCGGGGTGCCCCGACGGGCCCACGTCACCGGCCGGCAGACCTACCCGCTGCGCCGGGTGCAACCCGGCGGCTGGTCCCAGTCCCGCTACCAGCGGGCCGCGATGGAAGCCTGGCACCACAACGCCGGGGACGCCGCCGCGGCCACCGCCGAGCTGGCCGACCGGGTCGGCGCGGACGTGGTGGTCGTGGCCGGGGACATCCGGGCCACCGGGATGATCGCCGCACAGCTGCCGGCCCGCTGGCAGGACGTGGTGGTCCGCACCGATGCCGGCTCCCGGGCCGGCGGCGCCGACCCGGCCGCGATGGACGACGTCACCGTGCAGACCATCGCCGAGGTCGCCGACCAGCACGTCACCGCCGCGCTGGACCGGTTCGGCACCCAGGAGGACGTCGGCGCGGGGCTGGACGCCGTGGTGGCCGCCCTGCAACGTCACCAGGTCGACACCATGCTGCTCGTCGACGACCCGTCGGCCATCGGTGAGCTGTGGATCGGACCTCGGCCCACCGACATCGCCACCGCACCCGGCCAGCTCGCCGCCGTGTCCGACCCGCAACGGGTCCGCGCCGACGCGGCACTGGTCCGGGCACTGGTCGGCACGGACGCGGACCTGACCGTCCTCGGCCCGGACGAGGCGCCCGAGCTGGCCGACGGCGTCGGCGCGGTGCTGCGGTACGTCGACCCGGCCACCCCGGGACGCGACGATGGCTGACCGTACGGTCGCACACCTGGTGGTGGAGCGGCTGCGGGCCTGGCGGGTGCCCCGCGTCTTCGGCTGCCCGGGGGACGCGATCGCCCCGGTGGTCGAGGCGCTGGCCACGGCCGGCGGGGACCCGGAGTTCGTCCCCGCCCGGCACGAGGAGACCGCCGCCTTCATGGCGACCGGGCACGCCAAGTTCACCGGCGGCATCGGGGTCTGCCTGGCCACCCAGGGCCCGAGCGCGGTGCACCTGCTCAACGGCCTGTACGACGCGAAGCTGGACAGCAAGCCGGTGGTGGCGATCGTCGGGGAGGACGTCACCGGCCCGCTCGGTGAGGTGCACGAGGAGATCGGGCTGAGCCGCCTCTTCGGCGACGTCTGCCACCAGTTCGTCCGCTACGGCCGTACCCCGGCCCAGGTGCCGGCGCTGCTCGATCAGGCGTTCCGCACCGCCGCGGCGACCCGTAGCCCGACCTGCGTGGTGCTGCCCCGCGCGTTGCAGGTCGCCATGGTGCCCGACCTGCAACCGGACGCGGCGGGCGTGCTCAACGCGACGCCGGGTGAACCGCTGGCCCGGGTGCTGCCACACCAGGCGGACCTGGACGCCGCCGCGGCGCTGCTCACCGTCGGACAGCGGGTGGCGATCCTGGTCGGGCAGGGCGGGCGGGGCGCCGCGGCGCAGATCACGGCGCTGGCCGACCGGCTGGGCGCCGGGGTGGCCACCTCCCTGCCGGGCAAGCCGGTGCTCGACGAGCGGTTGCCGTTCCACACCGGGGTGCTCGGTGAGGTCGGCACCACCGCCGCCGCGCAGCTGATGGGTGGCGCGGACACCCTGCTGCTGGTGGGCACCAACGACCCGTGGACCGACTACCTCCCGATGCCCGGCCAGACCCGGACCATCCAGATCGACATCGACGGGCGGCGGATCGGCAGCCGGTACCCGGTGGACGTGCCGCTGGTCGGCGACGCCACCGAGACCCTGCGCGCGCTGCTGGCCCAGGTCGCCGACCGGCCCAACCGGCAGTGGCGGGCCACCGTGGAGGGCTCCGTCGACCGGTGGCGCGTGGAGGCCGCAGCCCGCGCCGCCGAGCCGGCCGAGCCGGTCAACCCGCAGCTGGTGCTGCACGAGTTGTCCGCCCGGCTGCCCCGCACCGGCTCGGTCGCCGTGGACGTCGGTTCGGTGCTCTACTGGTACGCCCGCCACCTGGAGCTGCCGCCCGGGGTCGACGCGCAGCTCTGCGGCGCACTCGGCTCGCTGGGGTGCGCCGTGCCGTACGCGCTCGCCGCGAAGCTGGACCGCCCGGACGAGCCGGTGGTCGCCCTGCTCGGCGACGGCGCGATGCAGCTCAACGGGCTCGCCGAGCTGATCACCGTGGCGCACCGCTGGCAGGAGTGGGCCGATCCCCGGCTGGTGGTGCTGGTGCTCAACAACCGCGACCACTCCGGGCTGGGCAACGGCCGGTGGGTGCCCGGTGTGCCCGGTCGACGGGCCGACGTGCCGTACGCCGGTTGGGCCCGGCTGCTCGGCCTGCACGGCGTCCGGGTGGACCGGCCGGAGCTGGTCGGCGCGGCCTGGGACGAGGCGCTCGCCGCCGACCGGCCGTGTGTGCTGGAGGCGGTGGTGGACCCGACGGTGTCGCTGCGGGTGCCCGAACCGGCCCTGGCCGACCTGCGGAGCCTCTTCGCCGACGGCGACGCCACCCGACGCATCCGGGACCGGATGATGTCGGCCGAGCGGTCGATCGTCGAGGCGGAGGATCTCGTTTAGCGCCCCTCGGGCTGCGCACTCACCGTCCCGATCTGCCCCGGCCGGCGCAACCCCGGCGGACCCGTCCGGGGCCGGGCCGGGCTGGGCGGTGGCGGCCCCGCTGCACCGGTAGGGCCTACCGGTGGTGGGTCGAGGATTGCGCCCGGCGGGGCGGGATGCCCCGTTTAGACCCCAGAGGGAGGGGAAGCCGGCCCGCGTGGTGAGTGAGCGAGGCGGGGTGGAGCCGGCGCCGGTGGTGCCGGCGGGGCTGACGGCCCAGGGTGCGGGACTGGCCGGCGACCGGGTCGTGGCGGTGGGCAGCACCGCGCGGGTGCTGGTGGCCGCCGCCGCCCGCGCGCTGCGCGGGGTGGACTGCGCCGACCTGGGACACCCGACCCCACCCTCCCGGTTGCTCGCCGCGCCGGAGCCGGTCCGGCGGGTGGCCGCCGCGCGGGCCGCCGGCCGGGTGGCGCTCACCGCCGCGCAGGCCGCCGAGGTGGACGGGGAACGGGTGGCCCGGTGGATCGTCGACCAGTACCCCCGGGAGCGGTACCCGGCGCTGGTGCTGGGCTCACCGCACGCCGCCGCCGTGCACCTGGCCGTGGCGCTCGGGGTGCCCTGGCTGCCCGCCGGGTTCGAGATGTCCGCGCACTGGACGCACGGCGCGGTGGACCGGCCCGGGGCCGCCCTGGACCAGGGTGCCGCGTTCGCCGCCCGGGTCCTCGCCGGCAACCCCGACCTGCACGTACGTCAGGTGCACTGCCCGGCGAGCCGGGGCGCGCTGGCCGGCGTCACCATCAGCCTGGTGGCCCGGTGGCGGGCCCTGCCGGTGGCGTACGCCCGGTTCCTGGCCGACCGGTTGACGCCCCGGGCGGTGGTGCTGCTGGTCGGCGACGAGCGTCGGTGGCCGGTCTCGGACTCCGGGCAGGGGCACAGCTTCCAGCTCGGCTCCCCGGCCAGCGGGTTGGCGCCGGTCGACTTCCACCCGGACTCGCCCGCCCTGCGTCAGGTCCTGCGGGCGGCCGGCGGGACCGGGCAGGGCTGGGAGCCGCCGCCGGTCACCGCCGCCCGGGAATCCGCGGAGCACGGGGTGGAACCGGGCTTCACCCGGGCGCTGGGCCACTGGGCCCGTGCCCGGGGGCACGAACTGCGTCAGGTGCGGACGCCGCACCCCGGGGTGCTCAGCGCGGCGACCGCCGACCTGTACCGCCGGTGGCTGCGCCGGGCCGGCAAGAGCGGTGACCGGTTGGTGGTGGAGTGCGGCCGGCTGTTCGACCCGTGGCAGGTGGTGCGGGCGGGGCTGGTGCCGTACTGGTGCGAGAACGCGACCCGGCGCAGCGTCGAGGAGGTGGAGTGGTGGCTCGCCGGCAGCGAGCCGTTCAGCTCGGTGGACGTGCTGCCCGAATCGCCGGGGATGCGCTCACCGGCGCTGGCCGGGCTGCCGCAGTGGTTGGCGGTGGCGGCGTTCGGCCGTCGTCGTCGGGCCCTGGACCGGACCGCCGCCCGGGGCTACCCGGTCGCCTCGGTGGCCACCCGGCGGGCCACCGAGGTGCTGCGCGGTCAACCGTACGACCTGCCGACGCCGCCGCCGCTGGGCGTCGACGACGCGCTGGCCGGGCTCCGGGACGCGGGCGCTGCGCTGGGGTTGGCCGTCTCCTGACCGGCCCACCCGTCCGGCGCGGACGCGACCGCCTCGGGCGGAGGATGGGCGGCCGGTAGCCCGGAAAGGGGACGCCGGGGGTGTCCGCGCCGTCCGGCCCGACCCGGCACACCGAAACATCCTCGCGAACCCGGGACCGCGTGGTTGAGTACCTGGGGAGCGGGAAGACCGCTCGCCGCGACGGTGCGATCACGCCGGGTGGCGACCGGTCATCGTCTCCGCGCGTCCGGTGATCCCGGCGCGGCACGTGACCCCACTTCCGACCCGGTGCGTGGTGCCACCACGCGCACGACCGGTTCGATCCGGGCGGGGACCTTCCTGAGGGAGGCGCGGATGTTCGGACAGACCACCACGACCACACCACCTCCGACCGAACGGGGTCTGGAGGACCTGGACGCCGCCGCGATGGCCTACGCCGCGCGGATCGCGGGCCTGCCACCGGAGCGCCGCGGAGAGGCGCGCGAGGACCTGGTCCGGTTCGCCCTGCCGTTCGCCGGCAGGCTGGCCCGCCGTTACCGGGGGCGGGGTGAGCCGCTGGAGGATCTGGAGCAGGTGGCCCGGCTCGGCCTGGTCAACGCCGTCGACCGGTACGACCCCGAGCGCGGCTCGTTCACCGCGTACGCGGCGATCACCATCGTCGGGGAGATCAAGCGGCACTTCCGGGACCGCACCTGGGGGGTGCACGTGCCCCGTCGGTTGCGCGACCTGATCCTGGAGGTCGGGCAGGCCACCTCGGCGCTGACCAGCGAGCTGTCCCGGGCGCCGAGCGTGGCCGAGTTGGCGGTCCGGCTGGAGACGCCGGAGGAGGAGATCCTCGCCGCCCTGGAGTCGGCCGCCGGGTACAGCCCCGCCTCGCTCAACGCGCCGGTCGGCGGGGAGAGTTCCGCCGAGTTCGGTGACCTGGTGGGCGAGTCGGACAACGCGCTGGAGTCGGTGGACGACCGGGTGACGGTCAGCGGGCTGCTGCACCGGCTGCCCTGGCGGGAGCGACGCATCCTGGCGATGCGCTTCTACGGCAACCAGACCCAGGCGGAGATCGCCGCCCGGTTCGGCATCTCCCAGATGCACGTGTCCCGGCTGCTGTCGCGGGCGTTGACCTGGCTGCGTCAGGCGATGCTCGCCGACACCCCGCCGCCGTGGCAGAACGGCACCGCGGAGACGGAGACCGGCCGGAACCGGATCGCGGTCAAACGCACCGCGGAGCGGACGGTGGTGGAGGTCGGGGGCGAGATCGACCGCGACGGCGCGGACCAGTTGCGCCGGATGATGCTGGAGGCGGTCGCCGGGCAGCCCCGCGAGCTGGTGGTGGACCTGGACGGCGCGGGTGGCGTCGACGCCGGTGGCATCGCCGCGCTGGTGGCCGGCCGGGACGCCGCCGTCCGCACCGGAGTGCCGTTGCGGCTGACCCGGGTCCAGCCGGCGGTACGACGGTCGTTGGCCGCCGCCGGCCTGCCGGCCACCGTGGACGCCTGACACCCGGCCACCGTGGACGCCTGAGACCCGGCCGCCCGGCCACCGGACCGTCCTGGTCCCCAGATGGCCCCTGAGTGCGACGACGACCGCCGGGCCGGCACCCCCGCACGGGGTGCCGGCCCGGCGGTCGGTCGTCGGTCAGCGGTGCCCGGGTTCGTCGTCGGTGCCGTGCGGGTGACGCCACCGCTCGGGGGTGTCCGGGTTCGCGCCGCCGGGCTGGTCGCTCTCCGGGGCGTCGGAGTGCGCGAAGCCGGGCCGGCGGACGTCCTCCGGCTCGGGCACGTTCACCGGGCGGGCACCGGACTGCGGGGCGGGTTGGTACTCCACCGCCTCCCGGGCGCCGTGCGCGCCCTCGGCCGCCGGCGACTCGGGGACGTGCCGTTCGTGGTGCAGCTCGTCGTGCAGTTCCTGCGGTGGCCGGGTGGTGCGTTGCGGCAGGTCCCGGCCGAGGTCGGCGACGAGGGGGCCGTACTTGGCGTCGAAGGCGGGCCGCTCGGAGCGGATCCGGGGCATCCGGTCGAAGTTGCGCAACGGCGGCGGGCAGGTGGTGGCCCATTCCAGCGAGTTGCCGAAGCCCCACGGGTCGTCCACCGTGACCAGTGCGCCGTACCGCCAGGACTTCCAGACGTTGTAGAGGAAGAACAGGGTGGACGCGCCGAGCACGAACGAGCCGACGGTGGAGATCATGTTGAGCGTGGTGAAGCCGTCTCCGGGCAGGTAGTCGGCGTACCGCCGGGGCATGCCCTCGTCGCCCAGCCAGTGCTGGACCAGGAAGGTGGCGTGGAAGCCGACGAACATGGTCCAGAAGTGCAGCTTGCCGAGCCGCTCGTCGAGCAGCCGGCCGGTCATCTTGGGGAACCAGAAGTAGACCCCGCCGAACGCGGCGAACACGATGGTGCCGAAGAGCACGTAGTGGAAGTGCGCCACCACGAAGTACGAGTCGGTGACGTGGAAGTCCACCGGGGGGCTGGCCAGCAGCACCCCGGTCAGACCGCCGAGCAGGAACGTCACCAGGAAACCGATGGCGAACAGCATCGGGGTCTCGAAGGTGACCTGCCCCTTCCACATGGTGCCGATCCAGTTGAAGAACTTCACCCCGGTGGGCACCGCGATCAGATAGCTGAGGAAGCTGAAGAACGGCAGCAGCACCTGGCCGGTGGCGAACATGTGGTGCGCCCAGACGGTCATCGACAGCACGGTGATCGCGACCGTGGCCAGCACCAGGCCGGTGTAGCCGAAGATCGGTTTGCGGCTGAAGACCGGGATGATCTCGGTGATGATGCCGAAGAACGGCAGCGCCACGATGTAGACCTCGGGATGGCCGAAGAACCAGAACAGGTGTTGCCACAGCATCGGCCCGCCGGTCGCCGGGTCGTAGACGTGGGCGTCGAGCAGCCGGTCCGCCCCCAGCGCCAGCAGCGCGGCGGCCAGCAGCGGGAAGACCAGGATCACCAGGACGGCGGTGAGCAGCATGTTCCAGGTGAAGATCGGCATCCGGAACATGGTCATGCCGGGCGCGCGCAGGGTCAGCGTGGTGGTGATCAGGTTGACCGCGCCGAGGATGGTGCCCAGGCCGGAGACGACCAGGCCGACCACCCACAGGTTCGCGCCGATGCCCGGGGAGTGCGTCGCGTCGCTGAGCGGGTTGTACGCCGTCCAGCCGAAGTCGGCCGCGCCACCGGGGGTGAGGTAGCCGCCGACGACCATGGTGCCGCCGAACAGGTACAACCAGTACGCGAACGCGTTGAGCCGGGGGAACGCCACGTCCGGGGCGCCGATCTGCAACGGGACGATGTAGTTGCCGAAGGCGAACACCAGCGGGGTGGCGAAGAGCAGCAGCATGATCGTGCCGTGCATGGTGAACGCCTGGTTGTACTGCTCGGGGGAGAGGAACTGCATCCGGGGCCGGGCCAGCTCGGCCCGGATGAGCAGGGCGAGCACCCCGCCGATCAGGAAGAACACGAACGACGTGGTCAGGTAGAGCAGGCCGATCTGCTTGGCGTCGGTGGTGCCGAGCAGCCGCAGCAGCTTGTTGCCGGGCAGCGCCGGACGGACCGGGCCGGGGAAGCCACCGAACCGGGCCGGGGCGAGGATCGCCGGGCCGCGGTCTCGTGCGGGTTCCGTGGTTACCCGTCTGGGCATGGCTCTCTCACCCCGTCGTGACGACAGAAAGGACGGGCGCGACTACCCGTCCCTCCGCCCATGTAACCAGGCGAGAGAGGGAATTTCGGTCAATTCGCGGGCAGGAGTGCCCAAACCACCTTGCCGTCGGTCAGCGGGGAGCTGCCCCAACGCTGCGCCATCTCCCGGATCAGCAGCAGCCCCCGGCCCCCCTCGGCCGCCAGGCTCGGGCTGCCCGCGCGCGCCGCCGTCCGACTGCCGTCGGCGACCGCCACCCGCAGGTACGGCTGGTGCAGGGTCAGCGTGATCCGCATCGGGGTATGGGCGTGTCGCACCACGTTGCCGACCAGCTCACTGAGCACCAGCGACGCCGGCTCCACCAGGTGCGGCACGTTCCACCGGGAGCAGGCGTCACCGACCAGCTCCCGGGCCCGCCGGCAGGCCCCCGCCACCGGCTCCAACCGGGCCCGCAACCGGGGTGCGGCGGCCGCCCCGGCCAACCGGGTCGCCTCGGCGCAGTCCTGCCGCACCGGCACCACCCGGCAGGTGGTGGAGAGGGCCAGCCAGGCCGCGACGTCCGGCGGGGGAGAGCAGAGCACCACCGGCACGGCCGGCCAGTCGGCGGCCTGCCGGGCGGTGGCGGCGAAGACCGACAGCGCCAACCGGTCGGCGACGGTCACCCCGCCCAGGTCGACCACCAGCGCGTCCGGCTGGGTGGTCAGGCAGCGGTCCAGCACGGTGTGCACGGCGCGCATGGTGCCCAGGTCGAGCGCGCCGGCGAGGCGTACGACGGTCACGGGTGACTCGTCGTGGACCTCGCAGGTTATCCGGCTGGCCATCGGCCCCTCGATTCGCTCGCGGTGCTGGGCAGAACCGCCAGGTACCCGCAGCCCGGCGGGACGAAACCGGGCCCGGACCAGGACGGTCCGGGCCCGGAGGGGTCCGCTCGGCTCAGGCGGCCTGGAGCTGCGGCGTCCGGGCCGCGGCGCGGACCGTCTCGTAGAGGGTGACGTACCGCTGCGCCATCACCGCCGGGGTGAACCGCTCGGCGGCCTCCCGCCGGCACTCGTCCGGATCGAGCCGGCGCGCCGCCAGCAGCAGCTCACCCAGCTCCTCCTCGTCGTCGGTGAGCAGACCGGTGCGCCCGTGCGCGATCAGCTCGGGCAGGCAGCCCCGGCCGGTCGCCACCACCGGCGTGCCCAACGCCAGCGACTCCACCACGGCGGTCCCACCGGGCTCCTCCCAGCGCAGCGGGAACAGCGACGCCCGCGCCCCGGCCAGCAGGTCGTCGCGCTCCCGGCCGGCCACCGTGCCCACCCAGCGGACCACGTCCCCGTCGATGTGCGGGGCGACCTGGTCGTAGAAGAACCGCACGTCCGGGTTCTGCCGGGCCTCCTCGCCCGCCGCGGCCAGGTCCGCCGGCCGGTGGTACGGCCCGACCGGGCCGGCCAGCACCAGCGGCACCCCGGTACGCCGGGCCAGCCGGGCGCCGACGTCCTGACCCTTGCCCGGGTTGATCCGGCCCAGAATGATCGTGTAGTCGCCCTTCTCCGGCCGGGGCGCCCGGTCGGCGTGCACGGCGAGCGGGGTGGACAGGTGCACGTGCCCGACCGAGTGTGCCCGCAGCGCCCGGGGCGCGCGGGCCAACTGGGCGGCGGAGACCCCGTTGACCCGGACCCGTGCCCCGGCGTCGAGGTTGCCGTACAGCTCGGGGTGCTTGGCCAGATCCCAGTGCAGGGTGTGCAGCACCGGTGGGGCGGCCGGCCCCATCGCCGCGAGGGTGGCCAGCCCGACCGCCTCCACGTGGTCGTGCACCAGGTCGATGTCGGCCCGGCCGTGCACCTGCCGGACCACCCCGGCCAGGTGCGCCTGGGACACCCCGCACACCTGGTTGTAGGGCCGTTGCAGCGCCGCGAACTGCCCGTCGTCGTAGACCGAGAACTTCTCGTCCACCGGCAGGGTGCTCGACCCCACCGAGGCCAGCACCACCTTCACCCCGAGCCGGCGCAGCTCGGGCACCAGGGTGGCGATGACGTTCTCGATGCCGCCGTAGCCGGGGGGTGGCACGGACAGCCACGGGCCGGCGTTCATCAGCACGGTGAGGCTCATGATCGGGAATTCCTCTCGGGACGGCCGGAGTCCCGGGCGGGCAGCCATCCACTCGTCGGGCGGCACTGTTGCGGGGGCCGTCGGGTCGGCGCGCTCCGCGGCGTCACGCGGCCACCCGCCGGCGCGGCAGCCGGGGCCGTAGCTCGGCCAGGGGTGGACGTTCCTGCACCGAGACGTCGTTGACGACGATCTCCCGGTCGAGATTCGGCAGCGCCTCCGAGCCACCCCGGCGGAACTGGGTCAGGACGGTTCCCGGGTTGGTGCCCGGGGCGGCCCAGCCCCGTCGCTGCAACCGCGTCCAGGCGGTGTGCATGATCTGCGCGGACATCCGGCCCAGGGCTGCGGTGTCCTGGTGCCGGTGCTTGCGTTCACCCAGGTCCACCTGGGCCAACGCGTCCAGACCGACCAGTTCCAGCAGGTCGATCAGCATGGCCGTCTCGACCCCGTAGCCGGTGACGAACGGCACCCGCTCCAGCACCTCGCGGCGGCCGGCGTACTCGCCCGCCAGGGGTTGCACGAAGCCGGCCAGTTCCGGCCAGAACAGGTTCAGCAGTGGTCGGGCCATCAGCTCCGTCACCCGCCCGCCGCCGTCGGTCTCCACGCTGGTCGCTCCCACCAGCGGCCGGTGGTAGAAGCCCTTGACGAACTCGACCGACGGATCGACCAGCAGCGGGCCGATCAGACCGGTCACGAAGTGCGGCCGGAACTCCCGCAGGTCGGCGTCGACGAATGCGACGACGTCGCCCTCGGCGGCGGCCAGGCCGGCCCAGAGCGCGTCGCCCTTGCCGGTCAGCCGGGGCAGGCCCCGGGTCATCTCGTCCTGACCGACCACCTCCGCGCCGGCGGCCCGGGCCACCTGGGCGGTCCGGTCGGTCGACCGGGAGTCCACCACGATCAGCTCGTCGACCAGGGGAACCCGGTCCATCAGGTGTTCCCGGATCGTCGCGACGATCGCCCCGACGGTGGCTTCCTCGTTGCGGGCGGGTAGCACCACGCTGACCCGGTTCTCCCCCTTCGCCCTCATCAGCCGTCGCGTGGGCCAGTCCTGCGCCGACGTCGTCCGATAGGTGGCCCACGCCTCGACGACAGGTGAGACGGTCGGTTCTGTATCCCGCACTGGCAAACCCCCCAGATCCGTGGCGGAAAACCCGAACTTGGTTTTCCCACCCCCGTACAGCCGCTAACCGGATAATCCCTAACAGCTTGATCACATCGCTCCACCGGCCGGTTCCCGGCACGTGAACGCTGTGTTGCGGGCGGCCCCGGGTTTCGCCCCACCCCGGCGGGGGGAGTGCTGACGGCGTTGGTCGTGACCGCGTCGAGAGGGCCGAGGGAATGCGTACGTGCCGGGTGGGGCTGGTCGGGGCCGGCGGGGTGGCGCAACGTCACGCCCGCGTGCTGGGGAGTTTCGCGGACGTGGAGTTGCTCGGTGTCACCGACGTGAACCGGGACGCCGCGGCGGAACTGGCCGCCGCGCACTCCGCGCGCGTCTGCGCCGACGTCGACGAGCTGCTGGCCGCCGGCCCGGACGCCGTCTACGTGTGCGTGCCCCCGTTCGCGCACGGGCCGGTGGAGGAGGCCGTGATCGCGGCCGGCGTGCCGATGTTCGTGGAGAAGCCGGTCGCGGTCGACCTGGACACCGCCGAGCGGATCGCCGCCCTGGTCCAGGAGAAGGGGCTGCTCACCGCCGTCGGCCACCACTGGCGTTACCTGCACGTGGTGGCGCAGGCCCGGCAACTGCTCGCTGACCGTCCGGTCCGGATGGTCAACGGCGCCTGGCTGGACAAGGTGCCCCCGGTGGCCTGGTGGGCGGTGCGGGACCGCTCCGGCGGCCCGGTCGTCGAGCAGGCCGCCCACGTGCTGGACCTGATCCGCGCGCTGGTCGGTGAGGTCGTCGAGGTGACCGCGTACGGCGACGGCAGCCCGCCGCCGGTCGAGGGTGCCGACATCGACTCGGTGACCGCCGCCACGCTGCGCTTCGCCGACGGGGCGGTGGGCACCCTCGCCGCCGCCTGCGTGCTGGGCTGGAAGCACCGCGCCGGCCTGGAGATCCTCGCCGACGGGCTGGCCATGTCGCTGGCCGAGGACGGCCTGACCATCCGCGACGCCGACGGGGAACGGCACCTGCCGGCCGACCCGGAGGACGCCCGGATCGCCGTCGACCGCGCCTTCGTCGACGCGGTCACCGGCGTCGGTGACGACATCCGGGTGCCGTACGCGGAGGCGTTGCGCACCCAGCGACTGGCGATCGCGGTCGCGCAGAGCGCCCGCACCGGCCGCCGCATCACCCTGCCCACCGGCCCGGCCGCGCTGACGCCGGTGGTCGGCGGCGTCCGGCCCGTCGGCGTGCCGGCGGGGGTGGCCGCCGATGCGTGACACGGTGGTGGTGGTCACCGGCCCCGGGCGGGTCGAGCTGGCCGAGCAGGAGGCCGGTGAGCTGCGCGACGGCATGATCCGGGTGCGGACCCGCCACAGCGGGATCTCCGCCGGCACCGAGCTGAGCTTCGTCAAGGGCACCAACCCTTACCTCAACGTCACCTTCGACACCGGCCTCGGCCTGTTCCGGCCCGGGGCGGCCAGCACCCCGTACCCGGTGAACCGGCTCGGCTACATGCAGGTCGGTGAGGTGGTGCAGAGCCGTACCCCGGCGATCGCCGTCGGCACCGTCGGCGCGATGACGTACGGCCACCGCACCGGGTACGTCGCCGACCCGTTGGCCGAACGGTTCGTGCCGCTGCCCGACGATCTCGATCCCTTGCTCGGCGTCTACGTGGCCCACATGGGGCCGATCTGCGCCAACGGGCTGCTGCACGCCGCCGCCGACCTGTGTGGCACCGATGTCCGCTCGCTCGGCGACGGGGTGCGCGGCCGGCGGGTCGCGGTGGTCGGCAGTGGCGTGGTGGCCCTGCTCACCGCCCTGTTCGCCCGGCAGCACGGCGCGGCCTCGGTGGTGGTGGTCGACCCGACGCCGCAGCGCCGGCAGGTCGCCGAGGCACTCGGCCTGGAGACCCTGGACCCGGACGCCGACGATCCCGCCGTGGTGCTCAAGACCCGGTGGCACCACAGCGCCGGGGACCGGGGTGCCGACGTGGTGTTCCAGTGCCGGGGCCAGGACTGGGCGCTGCACCTCGCGCTGCGCCTGCTGCGACCCCAGGGCACCGTGATCGACCTGGCGTTCTACCAGGGCGGCGCGGACGCGGTCCGGCTCGGCGAGGAGTTCCACCACAACGGGCTGTCGCTGCGCTGCGCCCAGATCGGCCGGGTGCCCCGTGGCCTCGCCCCCACCTGGGACCGGGAACGGCTCTCCGCCGAGACGATCGACCTGCTGCGGTGGCACGGCGACCTGATCCGCAAACACCTGATCTCCGCCGTGGTCCCGTTCGCGGAGGCGCCCACCCTCCTCACCGACCTGGCCGCACGCCGCCGCCAGGAACTCCAGGTCATCCTCACCCCCTGACACCCCCTGCCCCCGCCCCGCCCTCGCCTCGCCTCGCCCCGCCCCGCCCCGCCCCGCCCCGGTGATCAAGAGGTTTACGTCATGGTGGAACGGCTTTCTGACGTAAATCTCTTGATCACCGCGGTGAAGGGGCGGCTGGTGGCGGCCAGGCCAGGAAACGGCGGGTCAGGTCGGTGTGGCGGTCACTGTCGAGTGAGGTCAGGTGCTGTTCCGCCTCGTCCTTCATTGCCGCCAGGAGGTCGAGCAGTTCGGCTTGGTTGTCGGCGTACTCGCTGAGCAGGGCGAGTTTGGCCGGGCCGCAGGGCCAGGGGTGGGCGTCGATCCGGCAGAGCCAGGTCGGCCGCAAGGGGGTGTGTCGGCCCGGCAGAGGGCTGGTCACGAGAACATCGCAGGTGGTCGGCACGGGGGTGGCGTCGCTCTCCCCGCGCCCTGCCGGCGCGGCCGAGGCGCTGCCGGTCCTGGCGGTCCTAGGGGTGCTGTCGGTCCTGGCGGTGCTGCCGGTGCTGGCGGGCGTCGGGTCGGTGCTGGCGGGCGTCGGGTCGGGGACGGGGGGTCGGCGCGGCGGGTCGCCGGCATCGCGGTCAACCAGCGCAGGCCGTCGCGTCGGAGGTACAGCTCGCGGTGTCGGACCGCGTCCCCGGCGGCGCTCAGCTGGTACGCGGTGATCCACACCCATCCGTCGTACGTGTGCTGGTCGACCAGCTCGCGGATGGCCCGTACGGTGATGGGCCTGGTGAACTGGGGTGAGGCGGCGCGGGTCAGGTGCAGCAGGTCGCCCGGCCTGATCGGGCGATGTCTCATCGCGCCGGCCCCCGGTTCCGGCCGGTGATCCACTGTGCCGGCGGAGCGACGTTGATCATTCGGCCCGGTCCCCGGTAGGGCGGGATGAACGGGCCGATCGGACCGGGCACGATCGGCGGCGCGGGCGGTGGGGGAGGTGTCGGCGCCGGGTTGCCCGGGTTCGGCGCGGGCTTCGGTCGGTCGTCCTTCGGCATGGTGGCGTCCTGTCCCTCGACGGTGTGGAGGGTGGGGCCGCCCGCCCCTCTCGAACGGCCCCACCCGACGGGCGCGACCGCTGGTGCGGGACCGGAGCGGCAGCGTCGTCCTGCCACTCACCTTGCCGAGGGTTGCTAGACAATCACACAGCGTTGTGTTATCTCTTTCGGACGGTTGCTTTGTTCGGGGAGGAAATCGGCATGAATCATGCATTTGTCAAGGCGATCACCGAGGCGGGCTACACGGCCGAGAGTCTCGCGGGCAAGCTCGGTCTGCACCCCAAGACCGTTGCCCGGTGGGCAAATCCTGGGCACATTCCGCAGAGCCGCCACCGGGCCACCGTCGCAGAACTGCTGGAGCGAGATGTCGATGCCCTCTGGCCGGACATCGTCAAGCGGCGCGAGCCGGTCTGGTTCCGGCCCTGGGTCGACATCGAGCGGGAGGCCACGACTTTACGGGCTTTTGAGCTGGCCTGGGTGCCCGGCCTGCTCCAGACCGAGGCGTACGCGCGGGCGACGCTGGCCGGCGGAACGCTGACGGCCGAGATGATGGACGACCTGACCGACGCGCGGCTCAGCCGACAGGCGATCCTGCACCGTGAGCGCAGCCCTCTGCTGGTCGCCGTCCTGGACGAGGGCGTCCTGCGTCGACGGGTCGGTGGCAGCCGGGCGCTCATGGCAGCCCAGCTCGGGCACCTCCTCGCCTGCGCCGAGTTGCCGAACGTGCAGTTGCACGTCGTCCCGGCGGACGCGCCGAGCTACCCGGGGCTCGACGGGCCGTTCGTCATCGCCGACCTTCCGGAGGGGGCGAGAGTGGCGCACGTCGATGGTCCGGCGCAGGCGCAGATTCTGGACAAGCCCTCTGACCTTGTTAACCTTGAGCGGCGGTGGGAGCGTATCCGTGGGGAGGCGCTCCCTCGTGGACGGACCTTGGATCTCCTGAGAGAAGCGGCTGCATCATGGACCTGACCGCTGCGCGGTGGCACAAGAGCACGAAGAGCGGCGGCAACGGCGGCAACTGTGTCGAGGTCGCGGGCAACCTTCCCGGTGTCGTCCTGGTGCGGGACACCAAGAACCGTGACGGCGGGCTGCTCGCGTTCGCTCCGGCGGCGTGGCGGGGCTTCGTCGACTTCGCCAAGGCGTCCCGGTAGCTGTCACGGATGCTGCTGGGATTCGGCGGCGCGCCTTGCCGTGATGGGCTTGCACCTCGCGCAGTCATCTGCCAGCAGGAGTGAGGCCGTGCGGCAGAGTGAAGTAGATCCGAGAAGCTGATCTACGGCGAACCAGCTCAAGAAGTCTGTTCCCCCGTGTATGCGGGGTGATCCGGTATCGGGCGACGTCGGACCGGGACCCGCGGGCGGCCAGCCGGATCGCCTTGGACTCGGTCACCCTCGTCACCCTCGCCACCCTCGAATCCCGCTCCAACGAGGTCCCCATCGGCTGACCGAAAATGAACGCGATTCAGGTCATCTCTCTGGCAACAGCGCGCGGATGTTCCGGTGACTCCGCGTGGGGACGGTAAGCCTGGTCTGTTCGTGTGCGATCGACGGTTGCCAGTCCGTACCATCGCCAACCGCTGTCACCCGAGTTTCGGCAGGCTGACCGGCATCCCCTCGTTGACCTGCTCAGATGGGCCGGAAATCGGACATCAGGCCCGCGTCGGGTGGACCGGGCAGCATTTTCCGTCCGGGTTCGCGTACCGTTGCCGCTCATGGGTGTGTCGCAACGGTTGAAGAGCAGGTTCCGCCGGTTCCTCCAGCGCCCGGGGACGACGGTCGACCTGGCTCCGCTGGAGAAGCTGCTGCCGCGGATCGCCGCGCGTGAGGAAGAGCTGTCGGCGCTCGACGACGCCGCGCTGACCGAGGCCGCCGGTGCGGCCACGGAATACGCCGAGATCTGCGCGGTCGGCCGCGAGGCCGCCCAGCGTGGTCTCGACCAGCGACCGTACGACGTGCAGCTGCTCGGCGCGATGGCGCTGCTGTCCGGCAAGGTCGCCGAGATGGCCACCGGTGAGGGCAAGACGCTGACCGCCACCGTCGCCGCCTACGGACACGTCCGGCTGGGCAACGGCCCGGTGCACGTGCTCACCGTCAACGACTACCTGGCCCGCCGGGACGCCGAGTGGATGACGCCGGTCTATCAGCTGCTCGGGCTGACCGTGGGCTGGGTCAACGAGGCGTCCACCCCGGCCGAGCGCCGGACGGCGTACGGCTGCGACGTCACCTACGTCTCGGTCAGCGAGGCCGGCTTCGACTTCCTCCGCGACCAGCTCGTCACGGACATCGCCGACCGGGTCCAGCCGCCGCTGGCCACCGCGATCGTCGACGAGGCCGACTCGATCCTGATCGACGAGGCCCGGGTGCCGATGGTGCTGGCCGGCTCCGTCACCGGCGAGCAGGACCCGGTGCACGCCAGCGCCGCGCTGGTGCGTGGCCTGCGCAAGGGCAAGCACTACACGGTCGCCGACGACGGCCGCAGCGTCGCCTTCACCACCGAGGGCCTGGCCGCCGTCGAGGCCAAGCTGGGCGACATCGACCTGTACGACACCGAGCACGTCGGGCAGCTCTCCGCGGTGAACGTGGCGCTGCACGCGCACTCCCTGCTGCACCGCGACGTCGACTACATCGTGCGCGACGGTTCGGTGGAGCTGATCGACGAGATGCGTGGCCGGGTCGCCCAGCGCCGCCGCTGGCCCGACGGCCTTCAGGCCGCGGTCGAGGCGAAGGAGGGCCTGGACGCCACCGCCGAGGGTGAGGTGCTGGGCACCATCGCCGTGCAGGCGTACATCGGCCTCTATCCCAAGCTGTGCGGCATGACGGCGACCGCGGTGCTGGTCGGTGACCAGCTCCGGGAGTTCTTCGGCCTCGAGGTGGCGGTGATCCCGCCGAACACCCCCTGCGTCCGTGAGGACGAGCCGGACCGGATCTATGCGACCCGGGCCGAGAAGGAGGAGGCGCTGATCGACGAGATCCGGCGCTGCCACGAGGCGGGCCGTCCGGTGCTGGTCGGCACGCTCGACGTGAAGGAGTCCGAGGGGCTCGCCGCCGGCCTGCGCTCCGCCGGGGTGCCGTGCGTGGTGCTCAACGCCAAGAACGACGACGAGGAAGCGGCGATCATCGCCGAGGCCGGCGCGTACGGCGCGGTGACCGTCTCCACCCAGATGGCCGGCCGGGGCGTGGACATCCGGCTCGGCGGCAGCGAGCAGGTCGACCAGGAACGGGTGGCCGAGCTGGGCGGGCTCTACGTCATCGGCAGCGGCCGGCACGACAGCCGCCGGGTCGACGACCAGCTGCGTGGTCGGGCCGGCCGGCAGGGCGACCCGGGCGGCTCGGTCTTCTTCACCAGCCTGGAGGACGACCTGGTCGTCCGGCACGCCGGCGACACCATCCCGGCCTCGCCCCGGATGAACGCCGACGGCCTGGTCACCGACGAGCAGGTCGACTACGCGGTGGAGCACGCCCAGCGGGTCGCCGAGGGCGTCAACCACGAGATCCACCGCAACACCTGGCGCTACAGCGTGGTCATCGAGCAGCAGCGGATCGCCCTGGCCGAGCGCCGGGAGCGGCTGCTGACCTCCGACGTGGCCGCGCTGATGCTGCTCGACCGGATGCCGGACAAGGCCGGCGAGATGGACGAGGACCTGCTGGCCCGGGTGGCCCGGTCGATCGCCCTCTATCACACCGACCGGCTCTGGGCGGAGCACCTGGCCGAGCTGTCCGAGGTGCGCGAGGGCGTGCACCTGCGGGCGCTGGGCCGGCTCGACCCGCTGGACGAGTTCCACCGGGCGGCGGTGCCGGCGTTCACCAACCTCATCCCGGAGATCGAGACGCGGACCCTCGCCACCTTCGAGGAGACCGAGTTCGACGAGGACTGGGAGCCGGACGCCGCCAAGCTGGTCCGGCCGAGCGCCACCTGGACGTACCTGGTGCACGACAACCCGTTCGGCTCGGAGCTGGACCGGCTGATCGCCTCGGTCGGTCGCCGGCTCGCCGCAGCCCGCTGAGCGGGCCAGGAACCTCTCCGGCCCGATCGTGCGCCGGAGGGGTTCCTTTACCCGGTTTCGATCCGGTTTTGCGCGGGTAGTAGCCCGGGGCCCACGACTCGGGGAGAGATCACGACGATGACACAGGCAACGACGCCGGTGGCGGGCAGGTGCGACACGGGGCCTGCGGCCCGGTGAACCTGGACATGCGGGGGCCGACGATCGACACGCTCGGGGTACTGGAGACGGCCGCCCTGCTGCGGGAATTGACCGCCGGGCTGATCGCGGTCGACGACTTCGACGAGGCGCTGACCGAACTGGTCCGGATCGCCGGGGACGCCGTACCGGGGGTGCTCTGGTGCGGGTTCACCGCCCTGCGGGCCGGGGAACCTGCCGGAATGGCCGCCTCCGACCCCCGACTGGCGGAGCTGGACGACCTGGGCCACGGGGTGGAGTCCCCTGCCCTGAGCGCGATCCGCCGCCGCGAGATGATCATCGCGGGGGATCTGACCGCCGAGGACCGTTGGTCGGCCTGGACCGACCGCGCCCGACGGCTCGGCGTCGGCGGGGTGATCTCCGCCCCGGTGGACGTCGACGAGCAGGCGATCGGCGCGATCAACCTGTACGCCGGCCGGGCCGGCACGCTGGGCACCCGGCACCAGCTCACCGCGATGCTGCTCGCCGAGCATGCGGGGTTGCTGCTGGCCGCCGTCCGGGACCGGGCCAGACGGGCCGAGCGGGCCAGCGAACGCGACGGCGCGCTGCTGGGCGAGAACGTGGTCGGTCAGGCCGTCGGGGTGATCATGACGCAGCGGGGCTGCCCGGCGCCGGAGGCCCTGGCCGTGCTGCGCAGCGCGGCGTCCTCGCTGGACATCCCGCTGCGGGAGGTGGCGGAGCGGTTGGTCACCACCGTGTCCCGTCCCCGCGAGTCCTGACCCGACCGCCACCGCCTGCCCGTCCCTCGCCGCCCGTCCCTCGCTGCCTGCTGTCGCTGCCTCACGGCGTGTCGACCGGTGTCGTTTCTCCCCGGCCCCGCGAATCCCGACCCGACCGTTTCGCCGAACCGGCCCCCGGGTAGCACCCTGGGCTGGTGAGCTGAGCCGATCCTGGGGAGGAACCGATGGAGAGCCGCCTGAGGGTGCAGGGGCATCCCATCCAACCGATGCTGGTGACGTTCCCGTTCGGGCTCTTCGTCAGTGCCACCGTCTTCGACCTCGCCCATGTGGCGGGCGGTCCGGCCTTCCTCGGCGAGGTCGGCTACTGGACGTCGATCGCCGCCCTGATGGCCGCCGGGCTCGCCGGCGTGGCCGGCATGATCGACCTGTGGGACGTACGCCCCGGGCCGCACCGTCGTACCATGATCACTTTCAACATGGTCAACGCGGGCATGGCCGCGCTCTTCCTGCTGGCCTGCCTGGTCCGGGCGGACGCCCCACAGCGTGGCGCGACCGGCATGCTGCTGGTGACCGAGCTGGTCGCGCTGATGGTCGGCGCGGTCGGCGTCGGGCTCGGTGCCCGGCTGATGCGCCAGTTCGAGTCCGGCCGTCGGGAGCCCACCGGCTTCGACGCCCTCGACGGTGTCCCCGCCGGCTCCACCGTGGAGATCCTCCGTCCCGTCCCCTGACCGCCATCCGCCCTCTGCCGACGGATCACAAGTGGGCCGACGCAGCGGTTTCCCCGTCCCGGCAACCCGCCGTGGTGCGACCTGATGTGGATCATTGCTTGCCGGTAATCGGGTTGCCGGTCGGGGGCCGGTGCCGCAGGGTGGGCGGATGGTCGATCGGAGCTGCGCCGAGTTGATCGCCGAGGCGGCGGCGGCCCCCGTCGACGGCTGGGGTTTCGACTGGCTGGACGGCCGGGCCATCGAGGAACGTCCGCCGTGGGGTTACGCCCGCCAGGTGGCTACCCGGATGGCGGGGGTCGGGGCGGCGCTGGACATCGACACCGGCGGCGGTGAGGTGCTCGCCGAGGTGCCGCAGCCGCCCCCGCTGCTGGTCGCCACCGAGGCGTGGCCGCCGAACGTCGCGGTCGCCCGGCGGACGTTGCGTCGGCTCGACGGCCGGGTGGTCCAGGTCGGCCCCGGCTCCCGCCTGCCGTTCCGGGACGCCGCCTTCGACCTGGTCACCAGCCGGCACCCGGTGGACACCTGGTGGGCGGAGATCGCCCGGGTGCTGCGGCCCGGCGGTCGTTACCTGTCCCAGCAGATCGGCGCCGGCACCATGCGCGAGCTGAGCGAGGCGGTGCTGGGGCCGCTACCACCGCCGACCACCCGGCACACCGCCCAGGCGGTGGCCGCCGCCCGGGCCGCCAACCTCGACGTGGTACGCCTCGAGCAGGCCACCCTCCGGGCGGAGTTCCACGACATCGGTGCGGTGGTCTGGTTCCTGCGCAAGGTGGTCTGGACCGTGCCGGACTTCGACGTGGACCGTCACCGGCCACAGCTGGAACGGCTGCACCGCCTGATCCGGGCCGAGGGCGTGTTCGTCGCCCATTCCCGACGCTTCCTGATCGAGGCGGTCAAGCCGGCTGCGTAGCCCCGGGCCGGGCCAGCCGGATGGGACGAGTGGGTGGAGCTGGCCGCGCGGCCTCCCGGAGCGCACGGCAAGCGGTCGAGCGCCGTCGGGTGGTGGAGTCGAAGCCGGAGCCGGTGGATCGGCCGGGCCGAGCATTCGGCTGCCGCCTGGTCGATGACGACAAGATCCACTCAGGGGGGCCGATGTTGCGGTATTCCGGCGACCGGATGCCGCAACATCGGCCCAGGTGAGTGGATCAAGACTGGCCGGTCGGGCCGCGCTGGAGCGCGTCGGCCTGCTCCGGGCGGATGGGTCCCGCCCGGCGTCGGGCCGGGTCGGTGGCGGGTCAGCGGCGGCGAGCAGGGTGCGCATCTCCGGCAGGTCGAAGAAGCGGGCCGTCTCCACCGCCGACGGCGTGCCGTGCTCCGGGTCGGCTCCGGCGTCGAGCAGTGCCCGTACCGTCTCGGCGTTGCGTCGGAACACCGCCGCGGCGAGCGCGGTCTGCCCCCGGTCGTTGACCCGGGTGTGGTCCGCGCCCCGGGCCAGCAACGCCGTCACAGTCTCCGGGTGGGCGTGGTAGGCGGCCAGGATGAGCAGTGTGTCGCCCTTGTCGTTGGTCATGTTCACCGGCAGGCCGGCATCGACGTAGCCGCCGAGTTCGGCGGCCTCGCCCGTCCGGGCCAGGTCGAACATCCGGTGGGCGAAGGCCAGCGCTTCGGCGTCGAACTTCTCGGTCACCGGTCCAGCCTAGATGTCCGGGTGCGGGCGGTAGCGCGGTCGGCAGGGGCCGGCTGGGCAGGGGACTCGCCACACCGGCGGCGACCGGCGGTGGCCACCTCCGCATCGCGCGTCCCATCATGCGGTATTACCTACTAAACCTATAGGCTTTAAAGTCTAGAGTGGTGCGGGACGCATCACTACGGGAGTGACCATGACCAGCATCCACGCCACCGACCTGCTCGCCGTCGCGGGTCGGTACACCGACCCGACCACCTGGGCGGTGCCGCTGCGCTTCGACCGCGCCGAGCGCTGGTACGCCCGGCTCGCCTCGGCCGACGACCACGAGGTCTGGGCGCTGAGTTGGCTGCCCGGCCAGGGCACCGACCTGCACGATCACGGCGGCTCATCCGGGGCCTTCCTGGTCGTCGCCGGGGAACTGACCGAACAGACGGTCTCCGGTGGACGACTACGACCGCACCGCCTCGCCGCCGGGGCCGGGCGTCGGTTCGGCCCCCGCCACGTGCACGTGGTGACCAACCGTGGTGACCAGCCGGCGGTCAGCGTGCACGTCTACCGGCCCGCGCTGCGCCACATGACCCAGTACCGCCTCGTCGACGGCCGACTCCAGGTCGCCGAGGTCGCCCTGGCCGGCGTCTCCTGGTGACACTGCCCGTTCCCGTTCCGCCCGCCCGCCGGCTCGCCCATGGAAGGACCGCGACGATGCCGCAGCACCCCACCCGTACCGAGAGTTGTCCGGCCCCGCCACCGGGTTCGCGCGGCATCGACGAGATCCTCGCCGAGGCCCGCACCCGACTGCGTCGGCTCGACCCCGAGCAGGCGCACCTGGCCCACCGGGGTGGGTCGCTGATGGTCGACATCCGGCCGGCCGCCCAGCGGGCCGCCCACGGCACCGTACCGGGTGCTCTGGTCATCGAACGCAACGTGCTGGAGTGGCGACTCGACCCGCGCTGTCCGGCCCGGCTGCCCGAGGCGGTCGGCTACGACCTGCCGGTGCTGGTGATCTGCCAGGAGGGCTACACCTCGTCGTTGGCCGCGGCCGCGTTGCAGGACCTCGGGCTGCGCCGCGCCACCGACGTGGTGGGCGGCTTCGTCGCCTGGCGGATCGCCGGCCTGCCGACCCTGGGGCCGACGCCGTCGCACCGTGTCCCGTCCCTCGCGCCGCCGGTGACCGCCGGCCGGACGCCGCACTGACCGTCGCGCCCCACCGGGCGTGGCGGACGCACCGCCACACAGGAGGCTCCCATGTCCCTCGTCACCCTCACCGCGCGTCCGCACCCGCCGGGCCGCCCCGACCGGGTGGCACCGGGTCGGCCCCGGTCCACGCCGTCGCTGACCATCACCCTCGACCTGACCGCCGGGCCGCTGACGCCCCGGCTGGCCCGCCTGGTCGACCTGCTCGGCGAACTGGTCGAGACGGGGGAGGGGGCGGTCCGGCTGAGCGAGCCGACCGCGCCACGCCTGCTGTCGTCGGTGCCGACCCCGCGCCCGACGCCGGCTGCCGGGGAGCCGACACCGGCCGGCGACGATCCGGCGACCCTGTGGATCCTCGCCGGCACCCGGGTGGTGCGCCAGGGCGACCGGGACATCCCGCTCACCCGCATCGAGTTCGACCTGCTGCTCTTCCTCGCCGAGCACCCGCACCGGGTCTTCACCCGGCTCCAGTTGCTCGCCAGCGTCTGGGGATACGAACACGCCGTCGCCCGTACCGTGGACGTGCACGTCCGCCGGCTGCGCGCCAAGCTCGGCGCGGACGCCCCCCTGGTGACCACCGTGTACGGAGTGGGCTACCGGCTCGCCGACGAGGTGAGGGTGCGGGTCGACCGGTTCCGCTGATCGTCGGACCAATTCGCGACGCACCCGGCTCGTCCGAGCGGGTGCGTCGCGTCGTGCCGGCCGTGCCCCGACGGGCAGGCACCCCCCGTACCGGGGCACTTCCGCCCTTCTGCTGTAATCATCTGGCTCGTACACAGAGCGAGGGCTCGGCTGCGAACTGTTCGTCAATTGTCACATTCATGCAACGCGGTCGCCCCTTGACCCTCGTCCAGGGGCCGGGAAGCATCGATGCAGCGGCGTCCCGGGCCGTGGGAGATACCCGGACCAGCCCTAGGAGGACCATGTCGGTCAGCCCCGCATCGTCGCGCGCCGGATGGCATACGTCCCAACCCTCGGTTCCGGGTCGGCCCCCCGGCGGACAGCGCCGCCCGGCCAACGGCGTCACCCCCGTGCTCACGGTGACCCTGTCCATCCCACTGGCCAGTGAGGAGTCGCTCACCGCGCCGGCCCGCCGGCTGTTGGAGGCGGCCCGGGAGATGCTGGAACGGGGGGAGGGCACCATCACCACCACCGGCGTCCCCGCCGAGCGGCGACCTGACCAGGTCCCGGCCGGCCGGTCCCCGGGTCGGTCCCTCGCGGCCACCATCCCGATGCTGCACATCCTGGCGTCCTCCCGTTCGGTGCTGCGCGACGGCGAGCCGCTGCCGCTGACCCGACTGGAGTTCGATCTGCTGCTGCACCTGGTGGCCCACCCCCGTCGGGTGTTCACCCGGCTGCAACTACTCAACGCCGTGTGGGGCTACGAGCACGCCGGGGTGCGCACGGTGGACGTGCACGTCCGTCGGTTGCGCGGCAAGGTCGGCATCGACGTCCCGCTGGTCACCACGGTCTACGGGGTGGGCTACCGGCTCGCCGACGACGCCCGGGTCACCGTCGACCGGACCGGCTGACGACGCGCAGGGCACCATGGATGAATGCGCGTCCGTCCGATCTCGCCCGTCCTGCTCGTCGCCGAGCTGACCGAACGGCTCCTCACGGCCGCGTCCGCGCCTGCCTCCGCCGGGTCCGCCCAGTCGGCCCATCTGCGGGTCGCGGTCGACGGCCCACCGGCCGCCGCTCCCGACCGGCTCGCCGCCGCGCTGATCGATCCGCTGCGCGCCCGTGGCCGCCCGGCGCTGCACCTGCGTGCCGGGGACTTCCTCCGGCCCGCCTCCGTCCGCTACGAATTCGGCCGGACCAACCCCGACGCCTACTACGAGGGCTGGACCGACGAGGCCGGCCTGCGCCGGGAGGTGCTCGACCCGGCCGGTCCCGGTGGCACCGGGCGGGTGCTGCCGTCACTCTGGGACGCGGCGGCCGACCGGGCCAGCCGGGCGGCCTACCAGGAGTTGTCGCCGGGCACGGTGCTGCTGGTCAGCGGGGCGCTCCTGCTCGGTGGGGGCCTGCCGTTCGATGTCACCGTGCACCTGGTGCTCTCGCCTGCCGCGCTGGCCCGGCGCACCGATGCGGCGCAGCGGTGGACCCTCCCGGCCTTCGCCCGGTATGCCGACGAGGTCGTCCCGGCCGCCTTCGCCGACGTGGTGGTCCGGGTCGACGACCCCCGCCACCCGGCGTGGGTGCAGCGGGACGAGGCGACCGGTTGACCCCGGCCGCCAGGCGGCGTGGGGTACCGGAAAAAACGGGCACCGGGGCCGGGAAGTCCGGTGGTTTACCGGACCGGGAGGGTGGGTAATCGCGGGACTCACACGGCACGGATGATCTCATCCTGCCGTCCGAGTCCGGAGTGCGCCGTGCGCTCACGCCGGTCCCAGGAAAGGCAGGCAGCGATGCTCGTCCACGACACCGTCGGCACCGCCCGCACCACGGCGGAGGCCGACCAGATCCGGACCTCCCTGCGGGCCCGCTACGACGAGCTGTCCGCGGAGTACGAGCAGGCCGTCATGCAGAGCCAGGTGCTGCGGCTGGTGGAGGTCGGCGACACCGCCGGCGACGACCAGGCCGACAGCGGCACCAAGACCGCCGAGCGGGACACCGCCCAGTCCCTGCTGCGCACCATCCTCGACCGGCGGGCCCAGTTCGAGCACGCCCTGACCCGGTTGGACGAGGGCACCTACGGCTTCTGCGAGGGCTGCACCGCGCCGATCCCGGTGGAGCGGCTGGAGATCTACCCCTCGGCCACCGCCTGCGTGACCTGCAAGCAGAACCGGGAGCGGCGGGCCGCCTGACCGGTCGCCGACCACTGCCACCGGGCCGCCACGGACCCGGGTCCGCCGGGGTACCCGGCCGACCCGGGTCTCCGCGCTCCACCGGGCGGGCGTGGGTCCCCGGTGGAGCGCGCGCCGGGGGTTCGAGCTGCGTTGCCGTTCCTCCCCGCCGGTCGCCGAGTGTCGGCACGCCTCCTGGTCGGCGGGGGCGACCGCGAGGAGACCCCTGACGTTCCCGCGTACGCACCGGTGGGCGTACGTCGCCATGGACGCCACGGGGGCACCGCAGGTCGGTGCCCCCGGTGCTGACCGCCACCGCTGACCTGGTGGTGGCGCGGTGGCACGCGCACCGCGACAGGTGGGCCAGCGAGAGGTTCGGCTTTCACCTCGTCCGGGTGAGGACGGCTCACCCCGCCACCGCGCAGCATCGATGGTGCCGGCCCGGTCTGGCGGCCGGGACGATGCCCCGGCCCTGCCAGGCGGCCGGGGACGACACCCCGGTCGTCATACGCGGCCGGGACACCGAGCACGGGCACGGAGGTGACCGAGATGGCGGTGCGGGTGGTGGTGGATCCACGGCGGGGCGCGGTGCTGCACGTCGTCGGCTCGGGTGGGGACACCCGCCGACCGGAGCGGGTCGGTCGCAGCGGCAGCCCGGCCCGGCAGGGGCGGGGCCCGTCGGGGCCGCCCCGACGCGCCGACGACCGGCGGTGGGACGGCGAACCGAAGGCCGGGGGGTGACCCGATGGCGGAGCAACTGATCTCGGCGTTCGAGTCCTCGGTGGACAAGACCAACCTGATCCTCAAGGACATCGAGCAGGCATACGGGTGGCCCCGGGCGCAGCGCAACCAGTCGTACGCGGCGCTGCGCACGGTGCTGCACCTGCTGCGCGACCGGATGACCGTGCAGGAGTGCGCGGAGTTCGCCGCCCAACTGCCGGTGCTGGTCCGGGGCATCTACTTCGACGGTTGGCAGCCGGAGAACGTGCCGGTCAAGCTCAACCGGGACGACTTCCTCTACGAGGTCCGGCAGGGCTTCCCGTACGACGTCGAGGGTGGTCCCCAGCGGGTGGCCCAGGTGGTGCTGGACGCCCTGCGCCGGCACGTCACCCAGGGCGAGTGGCAGGACGTGAAGGCCGGCATGCCGAGGGACCTGCAACGGCTGATTCCCTGACCCGGGTCATGTGTTTCTCCCGACCTGGCCCGGCGATCCGTCCCGCGCGTCGGACGGGCCGTCTACGGTGTGGTTAGAGAAGATCGTGTGGGGGGTATCACCCGCACGACAGACCCCGCCCTGTGGCGGGGCGGCACACCCGAGGGAGCACCCATGGCACTGAACGACGACGACATTCAGACCACCAGCGGCGGCGGCCTCGAGGGTCCGGCCGACGGTGGCGCGACCCCGGGTCAGCATGACGGTGGCGCCGACGGTGGCGCGGAGGGTCCGGCCGACGGCGGGGCGACTCCGGGTCAGCATGACGGTGGCGCCGATGGTGGCGCGGAGGGTCCGGCCGACGGCGGGGCGACTCCGGGTCAGCATGACGGTGGCGCCGATGGTGGCGCGGAGGGTCCGGCCGACGGCGGGGCCACCCCGGGTCAGCACGACGGTGGCGCCGACGGCAGCGCGCGCTGACCGGCAGCATGACGACCATCGACCCGCCGGGCGGCCACGGCCGCCCGGCGGTCACGTCGGCCGCGACGCGGGCCCTGGCACGGTGCGTCAGCGTCGAACCGGCCAAGTTCGCCGCCGCCCACTGGGGTCGCGCCCCGCTGCTGTCCCGCGCCGACGAGCTGCCCAACCCCGCCGGGTTCACCGACCTGCTCAGCCCGGACGACGCCGACGAGCTGCTCAGCCGGCGCGGTCTGCGTACCCCGTTCCTGCGGGTGGCCCGGGACGGCCAGTTGGTGCCGACGGCGCGGTTCACCGGCGGTGGCGGCGCGGGCGCGGAAATCGGCGACCAGGTCCTCGACGAGCGCATCCTGGAGCTGTACGCCGCCGGCGCGACGCTGGTGCTCCAGGGACTGCACCGGCTCTGGCCCGCCCTGGTCGACTTCGCCCGTGACCTGGGCACCGCCCTGACGCAGCCGTTGCAGGTCAACGCCTATCTCACCCCACCGGGCAGCCAGGGCTTCGCCACCCACTACGACACCCACGACGTCTTCGTGCTCCAGGTCGACGGCCGCAAGCGCTGGCGGATCCACCCGCCCGTGCTGACCGACCCATTGGAGCGGCAGCCGTGGGGTGGCCGGGCCGACGAGGTGTCCGCCACCGCCGACGGGCCGGCCGCGCTGGACGTGGTCCTCGAACCGGGCGACGCGCTCTACCTGCCGCGTGGCTGGCTGCACAGCGCCCAGGCGCAGGAGTCCCGCTCGCTGCACCTGACCGTCGGCATCCGCGCACTGACCCGGTACGCCCTGGTCGAGGAGCTGCTGGCGCTGGCCGCCGAGGACCCCCGGCTGCGGGCCGGGCTGCCGTTCGGCACCGACGTCGCCGACCCCGACGCCATCGAACCGGAGCTGACCGAGACCGTGGAGGCGCTGCGCGCCTGGCTGCTGCGGGCCGATCCGGCCGCCGTCGCGGCCCGGCTGCGGGACCGGGCCTGGCCGGCCGCCCGGCCGGCCCCGATCCGGCCGCTCGCCCAGGCCGCCGCGCTCGCCAGCCTCACCGCCGACAGCCGGATCGCACCCCGGGGAGGGCTGCGCTGGCAGCTCGCCACCGCCGCCGACCGGGTGGCGCTGCGGTTGACCGACCGCACCATCACCCTGCCCGCCCAGTGCGCGCCGGCACTGCGTGCCCTGCTCGGCTCCACCGGTCTGCGGGTGGGCGACCTGCCCGGCCTGGACGACGACGCCGACCGGCTGGTGCTGGCCCGCCGGCTGCTGCGCGAGGCGGTCGCCGTCCCGGCCTGAGCTGCCCCGGAGGCAGTGCCGCCGTGGGGCACCCCGGCCCGAGCCGCCGCTCGGCGCGCGTCGGACCGGGAGCCCCGGGGCGGTTCAGCGGGTCGACACCAGCAGCAGCACCGTGGTCAGCACCCCGGCGGCCAGCACGATCGCCAGCGGGCGGGGGCCGAGCAGCGCGTGCCGGCGGTCGGCCAGCCGCTTCGCCGGCGCCAGCCCGGCCACCGGCCCGAGCAGCGTCACCACCAGCGCCAGCACCGGCATCCCCACCGCCAGGTCACCGCCGTACCGCTGGCCGACCGCCCGGGCGCCGGCCCCGAGGGCGTACGCGACGACCGCCCCGGCCACCCCGCAGAGGGCGAGCAGCGGGTTCACCGACCCCGGCAACTCACCGCGCTGGCCGGTCCGGTCCAGCAGTTCGCGTACGCCACGCAGCAGCGGCACCGGGTCGCCGGTGACCTCCCGGGCCGGCCCCGGCGGATCGCCGAGCCGACGGGTGCCCAGCCGGGAGCGCAGCTCGGCCCAGAGATGACCCACCTCGGTGTCGACCCGCTCCAGCATCGACCGGGCGTCGGTGACCTCCTGCTCGGCGTCGCGGACCTGTGCGGTGGCCTGGGCCACGGCCCGTTCGGCGGCGGCACACTGCTGGTCGTGCCAGGCCTGCGCCTCGGCCCGCTGGGTGGCCACCCGACCGGTCAGCTCGGCGAGCCGGCGGACGTGGGCGGCGTAGGTGTCACTGGCGACCGGTTCGTTCATCGGGACGGACCATAAGGGATGATCACCTGTCCGGTGCGGTGCACCGCCCGGTCGAAGAAGAGTCCCCGCCACGGACGCGGGTACCAGTCCGGCCCGCCGGAGCCCGGATAGAGCGCCGAGCCCAGCTCGCCGCCCTGCACGTCCAGGGCCACCCAGGCACCGATCTGATCGGTCCGGGCGGCCGGCCCACCGAGGTCCGCCCGCATCCGGGCCACCCCCCGCCACCAGGCCAGCACATGGGTACGCCGCTCCGGACCGTCGTGCAGGATGCGGCGCAGCCGGTCCAGCCCGGTCGATCCGGGCGAGCCGGTCGCTAGCGCGCCGGCCGCCGCATCGACGGCGAACAACAGCAGGTAGTGCGGGGTGGACGGGGTGCCGGGCCGGGTCAGCGCGGTCGCCGTTTCGGCCATCAGCTCGGCGACGGTCTCCTCGTCGTACCAGGCGGCGTCGTCGGCGAGATCCTCGTAGAGGGCACGGGCCGCCGGGTCGGCGTCCGGGTCGAGGCAGGCGATGGAGAACCGGGCGCTGCCGGGGCGGTGCTGCCGGGCCAGCGAGCGGGCGGCGGCGTCGAGCACGGCGCATGCCTCGTCGACCCGGGTGCCCAGGACCGCGAGGTTGCGGCCGGGGGCCCGGGGCAACCGCAGCGCCGCCGACCGGGACTGCACGTCGATGATCTCCCCGAGTACGGCGACCGGGCCGCGCGGCGGGAGATCGTCAGGCGGCGGGGCGAGGGCCCGGAAGTCGGGGGCCTCGGCGAGCCGGGGAATGGCGTCGCCGTCGAAGAGCCGCGCCGGGGCGGCGTCGGCGGGCCGCATCCGCCACAGCCGGTGCTGCAACTCGCTCCAGGTCTCCCAGTCGCTGGCCGACGGGATGCGGGCCACCTGGTTGCCCTCGGTCATCCCCGACTCGGCGTTGACCACCGCGTGGTGCCGGGGCAGCGCCTGCGCGGCGTCGTTGCGCTCGGCGAGGATGCGCAGCGCCTTGGGCAGCGCGATCCGCAGGGTGAACTGGGCGACCAGGGCGGGCCGTCCCCACAGCGCCTCGATGCCCCGGACGTCCTGCGAGGCGAGCACCAGGTGGATGCCCTGCGAGCGACCCCGCCGGGCCAGGTCCTCCAGCAGGTCGGCGGCCTCCCGGGCCACCACGTCCCGGCCGGCGAGCAGCGCCTGGAACTCGTCGACCACCGCGACGATCCGGGGCCAGTGCCCGGTCGGGTCCACCGCCCGCAGCTCGGCCAGCTTGGTGACCTCGTGTTTCTTGGCCGCGTCGGCCCGCCGGCGCAGCTCCTCGGCGAGGAAGCGCAGCAGGGCCAGGCCGAACTCCCGGTCGGTGTTCACGTTGATCCCGACCAGCCGCATGTGCGGCAGCCAGCTCGGGTCGCGGCGGCCCTGGGCGAACCGGGCGAAGGACACCCCCTCCTTGAAGTCGAGCAGATAGAACTCCAGCTCGGCGGGGGAGTAGCGGGCGGCCAGCGCGCCGATCCAGGCGAAGATGAGGTTGGTCTTGCCGGTGCCGGACGGGCCGCCGATCAGCGCGTGCGGCGGATAGTCGCCCAGGTTGAGCAGCACCGGCCGGCCGTGCGGCCCCTCGCCGATCGGGGCGGTCAGCCCGTGCGCCGAGTCGTCCTTCCACATCTGCTCCGGCGGGGGGAGCAGGTCGGTGAAGGGGGTCGGTGGCGGGCCGGCGTTGACCCGGGCGGCGACCTCCCGGCAGGTCTCGGTGACCAGGGTGGCCGGTGGGGGCGGGTCGAGGCGTACCGGGGGGCCGGGTGGGTCACCGATGTGGGCCGCGCCCGGCCCGGTGCGGACCCGGGTGAGGCTCGGGTCGTCCGGCAGGTCGATGCCGCGCACCACCAGGTGCACCCCGCAGGCCGCGCCGGTGCGGACCACCCGGTCGAGCTGGCCGCGTTCGTGCCGGGACAACTCGTCCCCACCGAGCAGCACCGCCACCCGCCACGGCTCCGGGCGTCGGCCGGTCGCCACGGCCAGGGCGCGCAGCGAGCCGTACTCGCCGGCCAGCACCGTCTCGTTGATCCGGCGGATCTGCTCCACGAGATCGTCGAGGAGCCGGGCCAGCCCGCCCGGCCCGACGAAGGTGAGCAGCCCCGCGGTGCCGAGCGGGGCGAAGCCGGCCAGTCCGCCGCCGAGGTGTTCGGGGTCGTAGCCGTAGAGCCGGACCGCGCCCGGGTCGGCCCGGCCGACACCGCGCAGCAGCAGCGCCGACACCACCGCGTCGGCGCCCTCCCGGTCGTCGCCGGCCAGCTGCACGTGGCCGGCGTCGAGCAGGGGCACCAGCGCCGGGACCGGTTCCGCTCCGGGCACCCGTAGGGTGCCGACGCGCAGCGGGCCGGGGCTCTCGCCGCGTCCCGCCGGGGTGGCCTGCCAGCCGGACCACGGCGCGCCGGCCGCACCGGGAGCCTCCCGGCGGGCGGCCTCGGTCGCCCGCCGGGCCAGCTCGGCGAGCCGCGCGGCATGTCGCTGGTCGATCTCGACCAGCCGCCGGTCGCGTTCGGCACCGACCCGCGCCGGCACGGTGGTGGCGGCCCGCCGGACCCGGGCCAGCCGCTCCCGGGCGGCGGTCAGCTCCGCCTCCGCCGCGCCGAGTCGGGTACGGGTGACGCCGAGCGCCTCGGAGAGCATCCCCCGCACCCGCGCCGCCAACTGGGTACGCAGATCAGCCACGGGGTCCACCGTTCGCCCAGGGGCTCGTCCGGCCCGGCGTCGGGCGCGGGGCGGGCGGCTCGACGCGCGGTGGCGGGCTCGGCTCGGGCCGACGTTGCGGGGCCGGCGCGGGCCGGCGCGGCCCGGCGCGACGGTCGGTGGGCGGGCGGGGCGGGGACCGGTCGGGTTCCGGTGCCGGCTGCGGCACCGGCTCCCGCTGCCGGTCGGGTTCCTCGCGGGGCAGCTCCCGGCCGAGCCGGGCCAGCAGCACACCGGTCAGCACGCCGGCGGTGACCGCGGGATCGGCCGCGTGGGGTTGCGCGTCGTCACCCTCGCCCCGGCGTGGCGGGGGCATCCGACAGACCCGGGTGAGCAGGGTGTCCAGCACCGGCGGGGGCAGGCCGGGGAGCAGGTCGCGGACCCGGCCGTCCAATTCCCGGCGCAACCGGGGCAGGTCGTCGGCGCGGGGCGGATGACCGAGCAGTTCCCCGGCGAGGTCGCGCAGCAGCGGTGGGGCGATCGCGGCCAGGCCGAGGCCCACGTCGGCGTGCGCGGCGCGCAGCTCCCGGTGCAGCCGGTCCCGGTCGCCGGAACGGATGCCGGTGACCACCCGACGCAGCAGCTCCCGGGAGTCGGCGACCCGCTCGTCCGGCTGCGCGGCGGGGCCCTCCCGGCCGCCGGTCAGCTCGGCCACCCGGACCGCCCACCAGCGCTTGACGGTGGGGTCCTCCTCGGTGGCCGGTGGTGGGGCGGCCGGCCCGGTGGTCTCGCCGCGCGGCCCGTCGTGACGCGGCGCGGGACCGGTGGCCCCGGGGGGAGGCGGGCCGTCGGGGGCCAACCCGATCGCGGCCAGATATCCGGAGAGCTGCTCCTGGGCGACCCGCAGGGCGTGCCCGGCCGACTCGGCATGCTCGGTGGCGGCGGCCAGCTCCGGCACCCCCATCGGGTTGGCCGATTCCTGGCGTACCCAGCGCAGCCGCTCGGTGGCCTGGCCGAACTTCTCCAGGGCCAGGGCGAGCTGGGCGAGCGGGAGTTCCTCGGCGGCAGCCCGTACCTGGGCTCCGACGTCCTCGATGATGGACACGACGCCCCGCTACAGCGACGACACGTAGAGCTGCGCCTGTTCCACCGCGACGAGCGTCGCGGCGAGACATTCCTCCAGCTCCTGGCCGGCCTGGGTGAGGGAGGCCTGGGCCGCCTCGACGGTCTCGTGCCCGCTGCCCTCCAGCGCCCCGGCGAGGGTCTGCTGCGCCTCGGAGAGTTTCTCCCCGGCGGCCTGCACGGCTGTCTGCCCGTCACCGATCTGTTGGAGGGCGATGTCGATCGCGGCCTTCAGCTCGGCGACGCTCGCCACGGTGACCTCCTGGGGGCGGGGAGATCTCCATTACAACGTATACCCGACGTGGAGAGAACATCCGCCCTGTCGGTGTTGCCGCCCGGGTGTCCGGTTACCGCCCTGACGTGCGGAAAAGCCGTCGGCGGGTCCCGCAGGCGATACGCCCGGTCCCGTTGACGGCACTGGGTGGGGGTGGCCGCCCACCGGCATCCGGGTCGGTCGGGTCAGGAGGGCAGCCAGCGGGGGCCGTACACCTCGGCGCCCAGCTCGCCCACCCGGCCCCGCAGCTCCCGGTCGGCCGTGACCACCAGCCGACGCCGGTCCGGCGCGTCACGTACCAGGTCGACGATGGTGTCGTCGCCCGAGCCGGGTGCGGCGACGGTGCGTACCCCGGCCACTCCCGGCACGTCGCGCGCCGCGCCCTCGACCACCAGCACCACCTCGACGGGCGCGGACAGTTCCGGGGGCACGCCGGCGTCGGCCACCGGGACCAGCCGGTCGCGTAGTCGGGCCGCCGCGCCGGCCCGGTCGTGCCACCAGCCGTCCGGCCGGGAGCCGACCACGTTCGCACCGTCGACGATCAGCAGCGGGTTGGTGTCCATGCCCCCCACCCTGCCATCTGTCGGCGTTTGTCGGGGCGACCGTCGGGTAGCCACCGGCGATCGTGTCGCGCCTACGTGTCGCCCTCGGCGACCCTGCCGCGCCCGAGGAGCGGAGGACAGACATGATGGGACCCGGTGACTTCGGCTCCGACCCGTGGGACGAGTTCCTGGCCCGGTACTTCGGCCGGGGTGAGGGCGGACGCCGACCGGCCCATCGGGTCGACATCACCCGGCTGATGACCGCCGACGCCCGGGAGATGCTGGCCGACGCGGCCCGGCGGGCCGCCCAGAAGCACAGCACCGACCTGGACACCGACCACCTGCTCTGGGCGGCGTTGCAGCGCGACCCGCTGCGGGACCTGGTCCGCCGCGCCGGCGCCGACCCGGACACCCTGGTCAACGCGCTCGGCGGACGCGCCGACGGTGCCCCGGGCGGCGAGGTGCCACCGAACCTCTCCCTCACCCCGGCGGCCAAACGGGCGTTGCTCGACGCCCACCAGCTCTCCCGGGCGATGGGGGCGAACTACATCGGCCCCGAACACATCCTGATGGCGCTGCCGCTCAACCCCGAGTCGCCGGCCGGGCGGATGCTCGCCGCCGGGCGGATCCAGCCCGAGTCGCTCCAGGCGGCCGGTGCCGAACGGGGCCCGATGACCGGCCCCCGGCCCGACCGGGGCACCCCCACCCTCGACCAGTACGGCCAGGACCTCACCGACCTGGCCCGCAACGACCAGATCGACCCGGTGATCGGCCGCGCCGACCAGATCGAACAGGCGATCGAGATCCTGTCCCGACGCACCAAGAACAACCCGGTGCTCATCGGTGAGGCCGGCGTCGGCAAGACCGCCATCGTGGAGGGCCTGGCCGAGCGGATCTGCGACGGCGACGTGCCGCAGACCCTGCTCGGCAAGCGGGTCGTCCAGCTTGACCTGGCCGGCCTGGTCGCCGGCACCCGCTACCGGGGCGACTTCGAGGAGCGGCTCAAGAAGGTGATCGACGAGATCCGGGCGCACCGGGACGAGCTGATCATCTTTCTGGACGAGATCCACACCCTGGTCGGTGCGGGCGGCGCCGGCAGCGAGGGCGGCATGGACGCGTCCAACATGCTCAAGCCGGCCCTGGCCCGGGGCGAGCTACGGGTGATCGGGGCGACCACGCTGGACGAGTACCGGCGCAGCATCGAGAAGGACGCCGCCCTCGCCCGCCGGTTCCAGCCGGTGCTGGTGCCCGAGCCCGACGTCGAGGACACCGTGGCCATCCTGCGCGGGCTGCGGGACCGGTACGAGGCACACCACCAGGTCCGGTTCACCGACGAGGCGCTGGTCGCCGCCGCCGAGCTGTCCGACCGGTACGTCACCGACCGGTTCCTGCCGGACAAGGCGATCGACCTGATCGACCAGGCCGGCGCGCGGGTGCGGTTGCGTACCCGGACCCCCGCCTCGGACGTCCGGGAGCTGGAACAACAGCTGGAGGACGTCCGCCGGGACAAGGAACAGGCGGTCGCCGACGAGCAGTACGAGAAGGCGTCCGCGCTGCGGGACCGGCTCGCCGAGGTGGAGGCGCAGATCGGCCGGGCCCGGGGCGACGGGGGGGACAGCCGGGTCCCCTCGGTCGACACGAAGGAGATCGCCGAGGTGGTCTCCCGGTCCACCGGCATCCCGATCAGCCAGCTCACCGAGGAGGAACGCGACCGGCTGCTGCGCCTGGAGGGGCACCTGCACCAGAAGGTGATCGGCCAGGACGACGCGGTCAGCGCGATCGCCGAGGCGGTCCGCCGGTCCCGTGCCGGGCTGGCCGACCCGAACCGGCCGATGGGCAGCTTCCTCTTCCTCGGCCCGACCGGCGTCGGCAAGACCGAGCTGGCCCGTGCCCTGGCCGAGGCGCTCTTCGGCGAGGCGGACCGGATGGTCCGGGTGGACATGAGCGAGTTCCAGGAACGGCACACCGTGGCCCGGCTGGTCGGTGCGCCCCCCGGCTACGTCGGCTACGAGGAGGCCGGCCAGCTCACCGAGGCGGTGCGTCGCCGCCCGTACGCGGTGGTGCTGCTCGACGAGATCGAGAAGGCCCACCCGGACGTGTTCAACATCCTGCTCCAGGTGCTCGACGACGGCCGGCTCACCGACAGCCAGGGCCGCACGGTCAACTTCAAGAACACCGTGCTGATCATGACGAGCAACCTGGGCTCGGAGCTGATCACCGGCAGCCAGCGTACGGTCGGGTTCGGGGTCGGCGCGCAGGGCGACCAGCAGGAGGCCGACGAGCTGCGGGAGCGGCTGATGCGCCGGCTCCAGGAGAACTTCCGCCCCGAGTTCCTCAACCGGATCGACGAGACGATCATCTTCCAGCGGCTGGAGGCCGAGCAACTGCGCCAGATCACCGGGCTGCTGCTGGAGGAGACCCGTCGCCGGCTGCACGCCCAGGACATCCAGGTCGACTTCACCGCGGCCGGCACCGACTGGCTGGCCGAGCACGGCTACCAGCCGGAGTTCGGGGCCCGCCCGCTGCGCCGGGTGATCCAGCGGGAGGTGGACAACCGGCTCTCCCGGATGCTGCTGGAGAACCAGCTCTCACCGGGCCAGAAGGTCACGGTCGACGCGCGGGACGGACAGCTCACCTTCGAGGTGTCCGCCGGCGACCGCGACTACACCCCCGCCACCACCTCGCATCCCCGATGACCGGAGGGCGGAGATGACCGAACCCGAGGAGACCGAGGAGTACGCCGAGCAGACCCCACCCATCCTCGCGGTCCCGACGGCGAACCCGGGCCGGGTCCAGGTGCCGCCGGAGGGCCTGAAGCAGTGGACCGACGACGGGGACCCGGCACCACCCGGGCCACCGGAAGAGGAGGCGTGATGGCACGCGAACAGCGACTCGACCCCGAGGTCGAGGTGATCTGGGAGGACTTCCACGCCGAGGTGAACGTCCCCTCCGCGCAGTTGCGGCAGTGGCTGCTGACCCGGGGGTCGGGGGAGGAGGCGTTCGGCCCCGCCCCGGATCTCGACCTGCCCGAGCCCGGCCGGCAGATCCTGGCCGTGCTGCGCAAACGCAAGGTCGACCTCACCCCGGCCGACATCGCGGTGATGCGGGAGGCGATCGACCGGATCCGGTCGCTGGTGGACGAGAAGCCCGGCGGCGGCAACGCCGACGACGAGTGGCGGCACGCCCTGCTCGACCTGGGCCACGACGTCCTCGTCGAACGCTGACCCGAAAGCCGGTCGGGCATGGCGCGGGCACCCGGGACGGCGTCCCGGGTGCCCGGTCGTCGGTGGGGCTACTCGGACCCGAGGCTGGGCAGTTGCAGGCCGGCGGCGTCGGCGGCGTCCTGCCGGGCGGCGCGGGTCTGCTCCTCCCGGGTGAGCAGCGTCGCGTACTCGGTGATGTCGGCCGGGTCGGGCACGTCGGGCAGGCGACGCAGGAACGTCTCGACGTCGCGGACGGCGGCGGTGTGCGCGGTGGCCGCCCGGCGCAGCAGTTCCCGCTGGTCGGCGGCCGGATAGAGATCGGTCATGCAGAGCTGATACCCGTCGTCACGCCGTTCGCACCCACCCGGCCGGGCGGGCCGCGCCGGTGTCCCGGGCGCCGAACTCGGGATGTCGCAGCAACCAGGTCAGGTAGTCGGGGTGCGCGGCCAGCGAGTCGGTGTACGCGGCCAGCGCGTCCTTCAGGACCGCCTCGGCGACCCGGGCCGCCGCGGATTCGGGGTGCCAGCCGAGCAGCAGTCGCCAGCGCAGCGGGGTGCCCGCCAGCCGACGGGTCACCAGCCCGGCGACCGGGCGGAAGGTGGCCTGGCACAGCGCCACCGCCTCACCGGCGTCGACCAGATCCATGCAGCCGCGCACGTCGGTCTCGTACACCTTGCGGGGGGTGAACCCGGCGCGGGCGCACGCGGCGGCGAAGCAGTCACCGAAGCAACCGTCACCCGGCGCGGCCACCCACTGCTCGTGGCGCAGCTCGGCCAGGCCGACCTCGTCCTGGTCGGCCGTCGGGTGGCCGGCCGGCAGCAGCACCAGCACCGGATCGACCGCCACCTCCTGCCAGGACAGGCCGAACTCCGCCGGTGGGGTGGCGTCGCCGCAGACCCCGGTCAGCGCGAAGTCGAGCCGGCCACCGGCGACCAGGGCGGCCAACTCGTCGGCCGACCACGACGCGTAGGTGGTGATCTGCGCGTGCGGTTGCTCGGCGGAGAGCCGGTGCACCAGCCGGCCCAGGATCGGGCTGTTCACCCCGCCGAAGCGGTACCGGCCGAGGGCGTCGTCGGCTCCGGCCAGCCGGGCCGCCTCGTCCTGGAGCCCCTTCATCGCCGGCAGCAGCACCCGGGCCCGGGACAACACCAGCTCACCCAGCGCGGTCGGCCGGGCGCCCCGGCGGTCCCGTTCGAACAACGGACCGCCCAGCGTCCGCTCGATGCGCTGAAGCTGGGCGGTCAGGGCCGGCTGGGCCAGGCCGAGGGTGGACGCGGCCTTCGTCACGCTGCCCGTCTCGGCGATCGCGCAGACCACCCGCAGGTGACGCAGCTCCAGATTCATATGGTGACGGTATGGCCACTCGTCGATAGACGGAAGGCCCTGGACGTAACCGGCTGGCCCAGCTGAACGGATCGGAGTCGACCGGTCACCGCTGCGCGCGGCGGGTGAGGTCGCTCAACTGGGTACGCCGGCCGGTCACCGCGTCGCGCAGCTTGTCCACCACTCCGACGGCCGGCTCGACGATCCGGTTCCACGGCGGGGTGGCCGGGGTGCCCGGATGCGGTCGGGTCGGTGCCGCCTCCTCGGCGATCACCCAGCGGTTGCCCAACCGGATCAGCTCCGCGTCGGTGGCCACCTCGCGCAGCGGGACGAGCAGCGCGTCGACCGCGGTGACGTGCCGACGGATCTGGGCCGCCACGTCGGCCAGCGTCGGATCGTCCGGCCCGCCGAGGGCCTTCAGCGCGGTGAGCAGCGCCGCGTCCGCGGCGATCTCCCGGTCCACCCGTTCCGCGGCGTCGGGCAGCGCGGCACGGGCGCTGGGCAGCAGGTACTGCTCCTCGGCCGACAGGTGCCGCGACACCATGGCGGTGAGCACCTGTTGCACCTCCCGGCGCCGCTCGACCGCCAGGGTGGGGTCGGTGACCTGGTCGACGAGTTCGAGCAGTTGCCGGTGCTCGGTGTCGGCGAGGTCGGCCATGCTCCGCCCACCGGGGCGGTAGGCGTCGTCGGCGGCCGGGGGCAGCGGGGGCAGGGGAACGGCGGACATGACGCCCTCCTCGACGGGGGCCGGCACGGATCGCCGGCCGGTGCGACGGGCGGAACGGGGACGCCAGCGCCGGTACCCGTACCCGATGCTCGGCAAACCCCGGCCGGTGCGGGCGCTCCGGCGCGAGGTGGCGACTGGTAGAAAGAGGCGATGACGAGCGATGCCGCCTCCGCCCCGCCCGACCCCACCGCCGAGGTCGTCGACCTCTGCCGTGACCTGCTGCGCATCGACACCACCAACACCGGTGACAACGCCACCAGCGCGGGTGAGCGCCGGGCCGCCGAGTACGTCGCGGAGAAGCTCGCCGAGGTCGGCGTCGACGCCGAGATCCACGAGTCCGCGCCGGGCCGGGCCAACCTGGTCGCCCGCATCCCCGGCGTCGACCCGGGCCGGGACGCCCTGCTGGTGCACGGCCACCTGGACGTGGTGCCCGCCGACGCCGACGAGTGGTCGGTGCACCCGTTCTCCGGGGAGATCCGCGACGGCTACCTGTGGGGCCGGGGCGCGATCGACATGAAGGACTTCGACGCGATGGTGCTGGCGGTGGTGCGGCACTGGCAGCGCACCGGCGTCCGCCCGCCCCGCGACATCGTGCTGGCCTACACCGCCGACGAGGAGGCGGGCAGCGACTACGGCGCACACTTCCTCGCCCAGCACCACCGGGACCTGTTCGACGGCTGCACCGAGGCGGTCGGCGAGGTCGGCGGCTTCTCCTACTCGATCAGCGACACCCAGCGGCTCTATCTGATCGAGACCGCCGAGAAGGGCCTGGACTGGATGCGGCTGCACGCCAAGGGCCGCCCCGGGCACGGCTCGTTCATCCACGACGACAACGCGGTCACCGCGCTCGCCGAGGCGGTCGCCCGGATCGGCCGGCACCGCTTCCCGATCACCGTCACCCCGACCGTACGGGCGTTCCTGACCGAACTGTCCGACGTGCTCGGCGTCGAGTTGGACCCGGACGACCCGGAGACCGCGATCGCCAAGCTCGGCCCGATCGCCAACATCATCGGCGCGACCATCCGCAGCACCGCCAACCCGACCCGGCTGGCCGCCGGCTACAAGGACAACGTCATTCCCGGCCGGGCCACCGCCACCATCGACTGCCGCAGCCTGCCCGGCCAGTCGGAGATGCTGGAGCGGCAACTGCGCGAGCTGGTCGGCCCGGACATCGAGATCGAGTACATCCAGCGTCAGCCGGCCCTGGAGACCACCTTCGACGGCGACCTGGTCGAGGCCATGTCGGCGGCGCTGCGGGCCGAGGACCCCGGAGCGCGGCCGGTGCCGTACATGCTCTCCGGTGGCACCGACGCCAAGGCGTTCGCGCAGCTCGGCATGCGCTGCTTCGGGTTCGCCCCGTTGCGACTGCCGGCGGATCTCAACTTCTCGGCGCTGTTCCACGGCATCGACGAGCGGGTACCGGTGGACGGACTACAGTTCGGCGTGCGGGTGCTCGACCGGTTCCTCCGCAACTGCTGAGCAGCACCGGCACCGCACCTCCCCCCATTTTTGTTGAAGGGACTGCCTCATGACCGACCAGCACGGTGAGCTGGACGCCGCCCTGGAGCGCGTGATCGACGCGGCCCGCGCCCACCTGACGGCCGTGCGCGCCGCCCAGGGGCGGATCGACGACGACGACGTGTGGCAGGCGTACGTGGCGTTGAACAACGCCTCCTTCGCCTACGACGAGCAGTTGCTCGACGCGTTCGGCGAGGTCACCCCCTGGGACGTCGAGTCGATCGACCCGGACGAGGCCGACGAGCGGTTCGGCGGCGCGGCCGAGGGCGCCGAGGCCACCGATCCGCACCCCCAGGTCATCTCGGTGCGGCAGCGCCGCGACTACCGGGTGCCCAGCGTCTCGGCGCTGCTGCGGGTCGCCGAGGTGGCCCGCCGGGAGGGCACCCCCGAGGACGACGAACCGGCGCCGGTCGAGGGGGTCGGCGAGGCGGTGCTGGAGCTGCTGCAGAGCGGCGACGGTTCGCTCAGCGCCCTGGACGTGCCGGAGCTGGAGCCGCTGGACGGCGTGGTGATGGTCAGCGAGGTGGGCACGCCCGTCGACCTGGAGTCGTTCGACGACGACGACCCGGTGGGACCGTTCGCCCCGGCCGCCGACGACCGGCTGGTGGGCCGGCTCGACGAGCACCCGTTCCTCGACGAGGACGAGCACGACCACGCCGGGCACCAGCACTAGGCGGCGCGCGGACCGGCCCGGGGTGGCGTGACCCCGGGCCGGCCGGTGCCCCCTGCACGCGCCGGCCGCGTCGGGCTGGTGGTCAGTAGGACAGGCCCGGCTGTGGTTGGCTGACCAGGCGGCGGCGCAGCATGACCTTGCGGGTGCCGTCCCGGAACAGCTGCACCCGGGCCAACTCCCAACCGGAGAACTCCGCCTGGATCGCCAGCTGCGCCGCAGCGGTCAACCGGTCGACGTTCGGCGGCAACCGCAACGGCGCGTATTCGTAGTCCATGGCATCCATGCTGCCCAGCCCGGCGGCCACCCGCCACCCCTTGGGCGGTGCGCCGTGCCACCGTCGAGCTTCGTTTGCGCCCACGGCACCCGGACGGGCCGGTCGCCCGGCTCCGTTCAGCCCGACACGCAGTCGGCCGCCCCGTGCTGCCAGGAGTGGTCGTAACGGCCGGCGATCCGCTCGATGAACTCCTCGACGGCCCGCTCGTCGAGGGTGTCCAGGCGGTCCAGCCGCTGCCAGCCGGTCAACCCGATGCCGTGCCCCAGCGGTGGGTAGGGGGCCACCACCACGTCACGGGGATGGCGGCGGCCGAGCCGCTCCAGCTTCTCGACGTCGCCGGGCGGGATGTCCGGGGCGTACTGCACCAGCACATGGCCGTGTTCCAGGGCGTGCACCTGGAGTTCCTCCGGCACCGCGTCCCGGTAGATGCCCGGCACGACCACCCGGGGCGAGTGTGGCCCGGATGTCGGCGGGACCGTCCGGTACGGCTCGTGCGGTGCCCCCTCGTACGCGATGTGCCGGTCGCCCTCGAACGGCTGGGCCGTGCCGGGCAGCCGGTCGCAGGGCAGCGCGGTGTCCCCGCCGACCAGGCCGACCAGCACCCCCACCCCGAGGCTGGACATGGTCGCCACACTGAGCACGGTGACCACCACACTGACCACCGGGCCGAGCCATCTGCGGTTCACGTGGCCAACTTTCCGGCGCGGTAACGATTACGGGCGATCACCCCGAGCGGAAGCAGGACGTTGAGCGACGCGAAAGCGGCCAACGCAATTCCCTCCCACCAGTAGACACTGCCGAACGGTGCGCCGATCAGCACTCCGGCGGCCCACCCGAGTGTCACTTTTGCGCCCGGTAGCAGAAAATGGATGGCGAACCAGACCATCCAGATGACTCCGGCGACATACAACAATCGGTACCAGCGGGACACCCGCAGATCCCGGGCGTGCGCGTCCCGCAACACGTTCCGTTCGGCGGGCGTCAGCCGGCGGACCCATTTCTTGAGGCTGAGCCGGGTCACCTCGTGCAGGTTGCGGCAGCCGGTCGCCGTCGCCATTACCAGGTACATGTCGGTGCGCAGGTAGGCCAGGGTCTGGAAGGCCAGCTTGACGGCCTGGCTGAAGACCACCATGGCGAGGAACCGGACCATTTCCGGCGGCAGCTCCAGCCAGCCCCGCGACCAGGCGAAGCGTGGGGCGACCGCGGCGAACAGCAGTATCCCGTCGATGGCCATGCCGGCGAGGAACGGACCGTAGCGGCGTTCCGGCGGCAACGCCCACAGCCCGGTCAGGTCCGTCTCCAGGACCGGGAAGATCCCCCGGCGTTCCAGCCGCAACTGCGACCGGACGCCGACGGCCGCGCCGGCGAAGGCGTGCCACGCCTCGTGCACCACCGTGAGCAGGGCCACCGTGACGTTGGTGATCAGCAGGCTGAGCACCACGTCGGGAAAGATGAAGGTGTCCTCGTAGGTCGGCAGCAGCGACGGCTCGGCGACGAACATCGCCAGGGTGGCCAGCAGCGCGCCGACGTAGATCGTCCAGGCCACCCGGCCGAACAGCGGCCGGACCAGCCGGGCCGGGATGCGGGACACCGACCAGGGGCGGGCCTGTGGCGGCGGCGGGCCGTCGGCCTGCGCCCTGATGATGCCCGCCTCGACCAGCACCTCGACGAAGTCCAGCGCGTCCACCGGCTCACCGGTCTCGCGCTCCACCTCGTCGGCGGCCTCGGCGACGGTCCGACCGGCGGCGAACAGCGCCACCAGCCGTGCCCCCACCTCGGGCACCACCACGAAGTTTCCGCTGGCCAGGTCGCCGACGACGTACTCGTCCTCCTCCTCCTGGCGGACCACCAGGTGCGCCACCGGCGGCCGGCTGTCCAACCCGAGCGCGGTCACCGTTCCTCCTGCCACCAGCCGCAGGTGTCGCACTTCGTGCCGGGCCGGGGATTGACCACGTAGTGGTAGGTCAGGTCCGTCAGGCTCAGGTGGAACATCCGGCCCCGGGTGGTGGTCGGGATGCCGGCGAGGTGGTGGACGGCGTCGAGCGCGGCCAGGTGCCCGGTGAGGTTGGCGGTGGGGGCGATCACCGCGTGCCCGGTGAACGGGAACAACTCCTCCGGCTCGGCACCGTGCTCGTCGCGCAGCCGGTCGGTGACGCTCGGCAGGCACGCCTCGCAGCAGGTCTGACCGGGCACGAAGAGACCGATCACCGCCATCGGGCCGGCGTACTGGGCCAGCATCCAGGGCGTGCCGGTGGCCAGGGCGGCCCGGTTGGTCCACTCCCGGATGGCGTGCCGGGGCTGGTCGGCGCAGAGCACCAGCAGGTCGCGGTCCCGCATCAACGCCGCCACGTCCTGCGTCGAGTCGACCCGGGTCTCCTCGCCGGTCACCGTCACGTGGGAGTTCATCCGGCGCAGCCGGGCCACCGCGGTCGTCACCTTGGCGGCGCCGATGTCGTCCTCGGTGTAGAGCAGTTGCCGGGTCAGGTTGCCCGGCTCGACCACGTCGAAGTCGACGCAGTGCACCGTGCCGACCCCGGCGGCCACCAGGGAGGCGGCCACCGCCGAACCGGAGCCGCCGAGCCCCAGCACCACCACCCGGCCCGCCTTGAGCCGGGCCTGCACCTCGTAGCGGGAGGTGCGCGGGGTGAGGTCCACCCAGGCGTGGTACGTGAACGCCCGGTCGTACCGGTCGATCTCCTCGGGGCTCAGCTCGGACGGGGGTGGCGCGGCGGCGTCCTCCACGTACCCGGCGTCGACGATCGTCTCCAGCGCGTCGGTCGCCTCGTCGGCCGTCATTCCCGGGTGTCCGGCGAGCAGCGCCGCCACGATCTCGGCCCGGGTCCGGGTGCCGTCCATCAGCCCGAGCAGCGCCCAGAGGCTGCCGTCCTCGTCGTCGATCTCCGCGCCGATGCCCACCTGACGACCACCGATGTTGATCAGGGTCGGGTGCAGGCGTACCGGCTTGTGGATGCCCTTGATCCGGGGCCGCAGCATCGGGCGATGACCTCCTGGAGATGGCCGGCCGGGGCGCGGCACGCCGCGCCCCGGCCGAAACGGGGTGGGTCAGCCGCAGACGTCGTTGCGGCAGCCCGGGTCGGTGATGATGGCGACGGTGGTCTCGAGCCGCTCGAGCTTGCGCACGACGACCTTGGCGGGCTTGCGCTTGACGTCGGTCTTACGGTCCACGGGTCCTCCAACGAAATGGGAGAAACGACGCGGCGGGGGTCGCTCACGCCGCAATCATTAGAGCACCGTCATTGGTTCGCCACAATGTTTCCCGGGACCCGATCGGATTACCCGCGACGGCGGGAATCCCTTTTCGGACAGGGTCACCAGAAACTGGACGGAGAAAGCTGGGCCAAAAGCGCGCCAGGGCAGTCGAAGCCGCCTATTCGGACGGAACATCCACCAGTGGGTGGATCGAATTATGGGGGTGTGACAGTTGGTAAAGGATGATCGGTGGAATTGACGCGCTCCGGTGCGCTTTTGAGGCGTTCCGCCACCTTGTGTGGGGGCCGCCGGGGGCATGCCCGCCCGCGACCGGGCGGGGGCGGGCGGCGCGGATCGACGCCCCGGCCTGCGCGTGCGTCACGACGGCGTCCGGTACGGGCGGGCGGGGGAGGGGGCGGGGGAGGGGCGGGTCAGCCTTCGCGTTCCGGGTAGCCGACCGGCACGGCGGACACGTCGTCCAGGGCCGTGGTGATCTCCTCCGGCAGGGTCATCCGTTCCACCTGCAACGCGCCGAGCAGTTGACCGACGGTGCGGGCGCCGAGGATCGGCGCGGTCACCCCCGGTCGGTCCCGGATCCAGGCCAGCGCCACCTCCAGCGGGGACACCCCCAACCCGCCGGCGGCGATGCTCACCGCCTCGACGATGCTGGAGCAGCGCGGCTCCAGGTAGGTGGCGACGAACGGCTCGAAGTGCGCCGAGGCGGCCCGGGAGTCCGCCGGGCGGCCGTTGCGGTACTTGCCGGTCAGCACCCCCCGCCCCAGTGGCGACCAGGGCAGCATGCCCAGGCCCAGCGCGGCGCAGGCCGGCAGCACCTCCCGCTCCACCCCCCGCTCCAGCAGCGAGTACTCCATCTGGGTGGCGACCACCGGGGCCCGCCCCGGCCAGGCGGCCTGCCAGGCGGCGGCGCGGGCGGTCTGCCAGCCGGAGAAGTTCGACACCCCGACGTACCGGACCCGACCGGACGCGACGGCGTGGTCCAGCGCGGCGAGGGTCTCCTCCAGCGGGGTGTCCGGGTCGTAACCGTGCACCTGCCACAGGTCGACGTGGTCGGTGCCGAGCCGGCGCAGGGAGCCGTCCAGGGTCCGCAGCAGGTGCCCGCGGGAACCGTCGCGCCGTCGGCCGCTGCCCGGCCGCAGGCCCGCCTTGGTGGCGATCAGCACGTCCTCGCGGGGGACCAGGGTGCCCAGCAGGGAGCCGAGCACCGACTCGGCGTCCCCGTCGGCGAACACGTCGGCGGTGTCGACCAGGTTGCCGCCCGCGTCGAGGAAACTCTTCAACTGGGCCGCCGCGTCGTCGGCGTCGGTGTCCCGGCCCCAGGTCATGGTGCCGAGCGCGAGCCGGGAAACCGCCAGCCCGCTTCGGCCGAGCGGTCGCTGTTGCATGGGTGAACCTTATTTCGAACCCGGCGCAACCGATATCCTCGCTCCCGGCATCTCTGCCTGTCGGGTCGCCGATCCGACCGTCACCACCGCCCCCGGTGGCGCGTTGTGCACCCGATGCGCCGATCCGGTCGCTGGTTGTCGAACCCCGCCGGCCGCGGTGCCGTCGGCCGAGACCCACCCCACCCGCCCGCCGGCAGGCCCGGTGCCCGGTGGCGAGCCGGTGGGCGGCGGGACCCATGCCATTGCGTAACCTGATGCGACCTGTGGTGCGGGATGGGGAGGATCAGTGCGACTCGGGCTCAGCCTCGGATATCAGACGGCGTGGAGTACGCCGGCAGACCACCTGGCGCTTGCCCAGGAAGCGGACCGCCTCGGCTACTCGGTGGTGTGGGCGGCGGAGGCGTACGGCTCGGACTCCCCGAGCATGCTGGCCTGGATGGCCGGCCAGACCGCGCGGATCGACGTGGGCAGCGCGGTGATGCAGATCCCCGCCCGGACCCCGGCGATGACCGCGATGACCGCGGCGACCATCGACGCGCTCTCCGGCGGCCGGTTCCGGCTCGGCCTGGGGGTCTCCGGCCCGCAGGTCTCGGAGGGCTGGCACGGCGTCCGGTTCGCCAAGCCGCTCGCCCGCACCCGCGAGTACGTCGACATCGTGAAGCTGGCGGTGGCCCGCAAGGAGGTCGCCTACGCCGGCGAGCACTACACGCTGCCGTTGCCGGACGGCCCCGGCAAGGCGCTGCGGCTGGGTTTCCACCCGCCGCGCGAGCAGATCCCGATCTACCTGGCGGCCGTCGGCCCGAAGAACCTGGAACTGGCCGGCGAGATCGCCGACGGCTGGCTGGCGGTCTTCTACGCCCCGGAGTTCGCCGAGGAGCAGCTCGCCTCGGTGCGGGCCGGCCGGGCGGCGGCGGGCAAGGAACTGGCCGGCTTCGACGTGGTGCCGTCGGTGCCGGTGGTGGTCGGTGACGACGTGGCCTCCTGCGCCGAGCTTGTCCGGTGGTACGCCGCCCTGTACGTCGGCGGCATGGGCAGCCGGCAGCAGAACTTCTACAACCAGCTCGCCACCCGGATGGGCTACGGCGACGCCGCCCGCCAGGTGCAGGACCTCTACCTGGCCCGGCAGCAGCGGGACGCGGCGGCGGCGGTGCCGATGGAGTTCATCGACCGCACCTCCCTGCTCGGCCCGAAGGAACGCATCGCCGAGCGGATGCGGGAGTACGCGGCGGCCGGGGTGACCACCCTGTCGGTCACCCTGTTCGTGGCCGACCGGGACAGCGGCGTGCAGACCCTGCGTACCGTCGCCGAGGCCCTCGACCTCTCGGGAGTCGGCGAGTGACCTGGGTCGAGGCCATCGTCCTGGGCATCGTCCAGGGGCTCACCGAGTTTCTTCCGGTGAGTTCGTCGGGGCATCTGCGGATCACCTCGGCGATCTTCTTCGACCGGGACGCGGGCGCGTCCTTCACCGCGGTCACCCAGCTGGGCACCGAGGCGGCCGTGCTCATCTACTTCGCCAAGGACATCTGGCGGATCACCCGGACCTGGCTGGTCGGCATCCGGGACTCCTCGGTGCGGTCCAGCCTCGACTACCGGATGGGCTGGTACGTGATCGTCGGCTCGATCCCGATCGGGCTGTTCGGTTTCCTGTTCAAGGACCAGATCCGCACCGCCGGGCGCAACCTGTGGGTGGTCTCCACCACGTTGATCGTCTTCGCTTTCGTGCTGGCGTTCGCCGAGTACTGGGGTAGGCAGACCCGTACCCTGGCGAACTTCCGGATGCGCGACGGCATCGTGATGGGCTTCGCCCAGGCCATGGCGCTGGTCCCCGGGGTGTCCCGCTCCGGCGGCACGCTCACCGCCGGCCTGCTGCTCAACCTCACCCGGGAGGCCGCGGCACGGTACTCGTTCCTGCTGGCCATCCCGGCGGTGGTGATGTCCGGCATCTTCAGCGTCGGGGACGTCTTCGAGCCGGCCGCGCCGGGCACCTCGGTGCCGTCGGTGGCGCAGATGGTGGTCGCCACGATCATCGCCTTCGGCATCGGCTACGCGGCCATCGCCTGGCTGCTGCGGTACGTCGCCCACCACACCCTGTACGTCTTCGTGCTGTACCGGGTGGCGCTCGGCACCCTGGTACTGGCGCTGTTGCTCACCGGCACGATCAGCGCCACCTGATCCGACGCCGCCCCACGGCCCTCGACACCACCGCCGGTGTCGGGGGTCGTCGGGGGTCGGGCTGCCCCTAGGGTGGGGGCGTGGCGACCCTTCTGCTTCTGCGACACGGCCGGACCACCGCGAACGCCGACGGTGGCCTGGCCGGCCGCCAGCCGGTCGAGCTGGACGACACGGGCCGGGCCCAGGCGACCGCGGTCGGCGAACGGCTGCGGCCGGTCCCGCTCGCGGCAGTGGTGACCAGTCCGCTGATCCGCTGCCGGCAGACCCTGGAGTTGGCGCTGCCGCAGGCCGAGCCGGTGGTCGAGGACGGGCTGATCGAGTGCGGCTACGGCGCCTGGGAGGGGCAGCCGCTGAAGAAGCTGGCCAAGGAGCCGCTCTGGCCGGTGGTCCAGCAGCACCCGAGCGCCGTGGTCTTCCCCGAGGGGGAGGCGATGGCGGCGATGGCGGCCCGGGCGGTCACGGCGGTACGTACCTGGGACGCCCGCATCACGGCCGAGCACGGCCCGGAGGCGATCTGGTTGGCGTGCAGCCACGGCGATGTGATCAAGGCCATCGTGGCGGACGCCCTCGGGGTGCATCTGGACCAGTTCCAGCGCATCGTCGCCGACCCGGCCTCGGTCACCGTGATCCGGTACACCGCGCTGCGGCCGTTCCTGATCCGGCTCAACGACACCGGCGGTGACCTGGCCGCACTGGTGCCCCCGCCGGCCAAGCGTCGGCGGCGGGCGGCCCGACCGGCCGACTCCGACGCGGCCGTCGGCGGGGGTGCGGGAACCGCCGGGTGAGCCGGGCCGCCCGCCACCGCGCTCGGGCCGCGCCGTTTCGCCCTCGGCTGATTCGGCGTCGGTGCCTTGCGCGACCGTTCCACGCTCCGGATAGGGTCGTGGGTATGACCCACCAGGTGCACGCCTTCGAGCCACCCGAGCGGTTCGTCGCCGGGACCGTCGGGGCACCCGGGGAGCGCACGTTCTTCCTCCAGGCCCGCGGTGGCGGCCGCCTGGTCAGCGTCGCGCTGGAAAAGGTGCAGGTGTCCCTGCTCGCCGAGAAGCTGGAGGAGTTGCTCTCCGAGGCGCAGCGCCGGTTCGGTGTCGAGCTGCCGGAGGCGCCCGTGGCCGTCGGCGACAACGATCCGCTGGACAACCCGGTCGACGAGGAGTTCCGCGTGGGCACCCTCGGGCTGGCCTTCGACGTGGACTCCGCCACCGTGGTGATCGAAGCGATCGCCGCCGGTGAGTCGGAGGTCGAGGTCGAGCTGGGCGACGACGACGAGGCCGACGAGGCCGACGAGGACGAGGAACCGGACGAGGATCTCGACCGGCTACGGGTGCGGTTGACGCCCGAGGCCACCCGCGAGTTCATCGAACGGGCCCGCCGGGTGGTCAACGCCGGGCGTCCACCCTGCCCGCTCTGCGGGCAGCCGCTCGACCCGGCCGGGCACCTCTGCCCCCGGCACAACGGTTACCACCGGTGACCTCGTCGGAGGTGCGGCGGCAGGACGCCGACGCCGCGCTCCGGCTGCTGTGCGACGGTGAACTGGAGCTTGAGGGTCGGCTGGTCGACGCCTCCAACACCACCCTGCGGGCGATCCTGACCCTGGACGGCCGGACGGCCCGCTGCGTCTACAAGCCGGTCCGTGGCGAGCGCCCGCTCTGGGACTTCCCCGACGGCACCCTCGCCGGCCGGGAGGTCTCCGCCTACCTGGTCTCCCGGGCCACCGGCTGGGACCTGGTCCCGCCGACGGTGCTGCGGGACGGGCCGTTGGGGCCGGGGTCGTGCCAGCTCTGGATCGACGAGCCGGACGAGGCCGAGCCACTGGTCGGGTTCGTGCCGGCCGAGGTGGTGCCGCCGCGGTGGTTCCCGGTGGCCGCCGCCCGGGACGACGACGGCGCGGCGTACGCCCTGGCACACGCGGACGATCCCCGGTTGGCCCGGCTGGCCGTGCTGGACGCGGTGCTCAACAACGCCGACCGCAAGGGCGGTCACGTGCTGGTCGGCGCGGAAGACCGGATCTACGGGGTGGACCACGGGGTCTGCTTCCACGTCGAGGCGAAGCTGCGGACCGTCCTGTGGGGCTGGGCCGGCCGGCAGCTCCCGGCGGACGCGGTGCAGGTGCTCGACGCCCTCGCCGGGCAACTCGCTGGCGAGCTGGGCGAGGAGTTGGCGGAGCATCTGACCCTCGGCGAGGTCGCCGAGGTGGGTGCCCGGGTGCAGCGGCTGCGGGACGCCGGCCGTTTCCCGTTGCCGCCGCAGGAGTGGCCGGCGATGCCGTGGCCACCCATGTGAGCCGTTGTCGTGTTGATCACCCGGGCGGTCGCTCCCGGCGGCGGGGCGGCTCGTTAGGCTGACGGTCATGGAGTCTTGGGCGGGACACGAGGTGCCACGGCTGCCGGGTGACGGCGGGCCACTGAGCTTGTACGACTCGGCGCGGCGCGGTGTCCACCCGAGCAACCCCGCCGGCCCGGCCACCATGTACGTCTGCGGCATCACCCCGTACGACGCCACCCACCTGGGGCACGCCGCCACCATGATCACGTTCGATCTGGTGCAGCGGATGTGGCGCGACGCCGGTCTGACCGTGCGGTATGTGCAGAACGTCACCGACATCGACGACCCGCTGCTGGAGCGCGCCGCGCGTGACGGGGAGGACTGGAAGGTCCTGGCGATGCGGGAGACCGCGCTGTTCCGCGAGGACATGGAGGCGCTGCGGATCATCCCGCCGGCGCACTACGTCGGCGCGGTCGAGTCGATCCCGGACATCGCCGACCGGGTGCAGGAACTGCTCAAGGACGGTGCCGCCTACCGACTCGACGACGGCACCGGCGACGTCTACTTCGACATCGCCACCGCCCCGGAGTTCGGCTACGAGTCGAACCTGACCCGGGAGCAGATGCTGGAACTCTTCCCGGAGCGCGGTGGCGACCCGGAGCGGGCCGGCAAGCGCGACCCGCTCGACCCGCTGCTGTGGCGCGGCGCCCGCGACGGCGAGCCGTCCTGGCCCGGCGGTGAGCTGGGTCCCGGCCGACCCGGCTGGCACATCGAGTGCACCGTGATCGCGCTCAACCTGCTCGGTGACCGGCTGGACGTGCAGGGCGGCGGCAACGATCTGATCTTCCCGCACCACGAGTGCTCCGCCGCCCACGCCGAGCGGCTCACCGGCACGGCCCCCTTCGCCGACCACTACGTACACGCCGGCATGATCGGCCTGGACGGCGAGAAGATGTCGAAGTCCAAGGGCAACCTGGTCTTCGTCTCCCGGCTGCGTGCCGACCGGGTCGATCCGATGGCCGTCCGGCTCGGCCTGATGTCCGGTCACTACCGGGCCGACCGGGCCTGGACCGACGACGTGCTGCACGCCGCCCACCAGCGGCTGGACCGGTGGCGGCGGGCCGCCGCCGCGCCGTCCGGGCCGTCCGGCGCGGCCTTCCTCGCCGGGGTACGCGAGCGCCTCGGCGCCGACCTGGACACCCCGGGCGCACTGGCCCTGGCCGACGACTGGGCGGACGCGGCGCTGGCCGGCACCGGTGACGACCCGCAGGCCCCCGCCCTCTTCGCCGGCACCGTCGACGCCCTGCTCGGCATCCGCCTCTGACGGTGATGCCGTGGGAGTGGATCATCCGGCCGGGCTGAGCCAGGTCGGTGCGCTGGCACCGGGGGCGTGACCGCTGTCCTGCCCCGCACCCCCGACAGCGAGCACCCGTCGGCCGCCGTGGTCTGCCTGAGCGCGGCCGTCATCGGGTGTCCGCCTCCGGCGCGCTCGGCCGAGGGTGGGCTCTCGTCGGGTGCGCGCCTCCGGTCCGCTCGGCCGAGCGCATGATCCAGTGCAGCCCGGGACCAGCCGGGTTCAGCCGAGGACCAGACCGGGGTCGGGGTCGGGGTCCGGCGCGGGGGCGGGGATCTGGTACTCCTCGGTGAGCGTGGTCATCGGGCCGGGCCAGGTGGCCTGGGCGACCTCGATCGGCTTGCGGTGGGCGTCGTAGGCGACGTGCAACAGGTGCAGCACCGGCGTGTCCGGGCGGATCTGGAGGGTCTCCGCCTCCTCCCGGCTGGGCTGGCGGGCGCTGATGGTGTCGGCGGCGGTGGTGTACCGCCGGCCGGTCGCCTCCTCGGCCTCCTGGTAGAGCGGTCGACCGAACGCCTCGGCCCGCTCCAGCGAGGTGCCGGCGGTGTCTCCGGGCAGGAACCAGGAGGCGCCCACCTCCACCGGGGACTCGTCGGTGCGTACCAGGTGCCGCCGGCAGAGCAGTTCGGTGCCGTCGGCGACCCCGAACGCGTCGGCCACCTCGGGCGGGGCGGGTGCCCGACCGACCGAGACGAGCTGCTGGCGGTACCGGGCGGCGAGGTCGGCGTGGTAGCCCCGGAAGCCGCCGTACCGGCCCCGGGAGAGCCGGTTGAGCCGCCGCCGGGTGCCCCGGACGTACGTACCGGAGCCGGGTTTGGTGATCAGGATGCCCTCGACCCGCAGCTGGTCGATGGCGCGCTGCACGGTCTGCTTCGCCACCCCGAACAGCTCGGCGATGGCCGGGATGGACGGCAGCCGCTCGCCCGGCCCCCAGTCACCCCGGCGCACCTGGGCCTTGAGCTGCGCGGCGATCTGCCGGTGCGGGAACTCGGCGGTTCCCGGGTTGATCTGCACGCCCGCCTCCTCCTGACAGCTAGGTTCCTAGGATGCCTTAGAGGGGGTGACCGCGCCACCCCGGACACGCGAAAACCCCGGACGGGTCAGCATCCGGGGCGGACGGCGCAACGATCGGTCGACCAGCGCGGCCGGCACACCACGGCGCGGAGCAGCCGGGCGGCAGGCAACCGTCGGGCCCGGCGGCCCGCGACGGCTGGCCGGTGTGCCGCCGGGCCGGCAACGGTGGCTGTCGAGCCCGACGCGCGGGCGGGAGTGGCCGCTACCAGGAGCCGGCGGTGGGGCCGGCGGAGCCGCCCCGGCGGCGCAGGTACTTCTCGAACTCCTGGGCGATCTCGTCACCGGTCAACGGGGTGATGCCCGCGTCGCCGACCCGCTCCTCCAACTCGCGGACGTACTCACCCAGCTCGGCGTCCTGCTCGGCGGCGCTGCGCACCCGCTGCTCCCACTCGGCGGCCTCCTCGGCCAGGTCGGCCATCGGGACCGGCAGGTCGAGCACCTCCTCCACCCGGTGCAGCAGGGCGAGGGTGGCCTTCGGGCAGGGCGGGTTGTTGGCGTAGTGCGGCACGTGCACCCAGAACGACACCGCGTCGACCTCGGCCCGGGTGCAGGCGTCCTGGAGCACCCCGACGATGCCGGTGGGCCCGTCGTAGCGGGTCGGGGTGAGCTGGTAGCGCCGGGCGGCCTCGGCGTCGGAGGCGCTGCCGCTGATCGGCAACGGCCGGGTGTACGGCACGTCGGCCAGCAGCGCGCCGAGCAGCACCACCCGTTCCACCTCCAGGCTGTGGCAGATCTCCAGCACCTGCTCGCAGAAGGTGCGCCAACGCATGCTCGGCTCGATGCCCCGGATCAGCACCACGTCGCGTTCGGTGCCCTCGGGACTGGCGACCATGAACTTGGTGGTGGGCCACTCCACCCGGCGGGTCTCACCGTCGGACATCGTGATGGTCGGCCGGCTGACCTGGAAGTCGTAGAACTCCTCCGGGTCGATCTCGGTGATCTGCCGCGACTGCCAGACCTGCTCCAGGTGTTCCACGGCGGCGGTGGAGGCGTCCGCGGCGTCGTTCCACCCCTCGAAGGCGGCGATCGCCACCGGGGACCGCAACACCGGCAGCCCGTCGAACTCGGTCACGCCGTCACCCCGCCCCGCTCGTCGCCGACGGTGCCGGGGGTCGACCCGGTCACCCGCCCGCCGTGCACGGTGGCGTCCCTGATGTCCTTCACGTCCGCCAGCCTACGTCCCGGCGCGGCGCGTGGCCCGTCGGCCGCGCCGGTCCGCCGACCCGCCCCGCCCCGAACCGGTACGAACCGACCCGATGAGCGGATGGACACATAGTGGGACGGGGGCGGGCGTCGACAATCCTCGGAATCCTCGCACTAACCTGAACCTGTGCGGACTTCGTTGCGGGATGTGCTGGCCGACCGGATCCTCATCGCCGACGGCGCGATGGGGACGATGCTCCAGGCGGCTGACCTCAGCCTCGACGACTTCGAAGGGCTGGAGGGTTGCAACGAGATCCTCAACGTGACCCGACCCGACGTGGTCCGCGGCGTACACGAGGAATACCTGGCGGCGGGTGCGGACTGCGTCGAGACGAACACGTTCGGTGCCAACCTCGCCAACCTCGCCGAGTACGACATCCCGGAGCGCATCCGGGAGCTGTCCGAGGCCGGCGCGCGGATCGCCCGGGAGGCCGCCGACGCGTACGCCACCGCCGAGCGGCCCCGCTTCGTGCTCGGCTCGATCGGCCCCGGCACCAAGCTGCCCACCCTCGGCCACGCCCCGTACGCGACGCTGCGGGACGCCTACCAGGAGAACGCCGCCGGGCTGATCGCCGGCGGGTCGGACGCGTTGATCATCGAGACCTGCCAGGACCTGTTGCAGGTCAAGGCCGCCGTGGTCGGGTCCAAGCGGGCGATGGCCGAGCTGGGCCAGCAGGTGCCGATCATCTGTCACGTGGCGGTGGAGACCACCGGCACGATGCTGGTCGGCAGCGAGATCGGGGCGGCGCTCGCGGCCATCGAGCCGCTGGGGGTGGACCTGATCGGGCTGAACTGCTCCACCGGCCCGGCCGAGATGGGTGAGCACCTGCGCTACCTGTCGCAGCACTCCCGGATTCCGCTGTCGGTGATGCCCAACGCCGGCCTGCCGGTGCTGACCGCCGACGGGGCGTACTTCCCGCTGAGCCCGGCGGAGCTGGCCGACGCCCTGGAACGGTTCGTCAACGAGTACGGCGTCGGGCTGATCGGCGGCTGTTGCGGCACCACCCCGGAGCACATCCGGGCGTTGGCCGAGCGGTTGCACGACGCCACCCCGGCGATCCGGGAGCCCCGGCACGAGCCGGGCGTCTCGTCGATCTACCACCCGGTGCCGTTCGCCCAGGACGCCTCGGTGCTGATGGTGGGGGAGCGGACCAACGCCAACGGCTCCAAGGCGTTCCGTGAGTCGATGCTCGCCGCCGACTGGCAGGCCTGTGTGGAGGTGGCCCGCAGCCAGGCCCGTGACGGCTCGCACCTGCTCGACCTGTGCGTCGACTACGTCGGCCGCGACGGCACCCAGGACATGCGGGAGCTGGCCGGCCGGTTCGCCACCGCGTCCACCCTGCCGGTCATGCTGGATTCCACCGAGCCGCAGGTCATCGAGGCCGGGCTGGAGATGCTCGGTGGGCGTTGCGTGGTCAACTCGGTCAACTTCGAGGACGGTGACGGCCCCGACTCCCGCTACGCCCGGGTGATGCCGGTGATCGCCGAGCACGGCGCGGCCGTGGTGGCGCTGCTCATCGACGAGGAGGGGCAGGCGCGTACCCGGGAGTGGAAGGTCCGGGTCGCGGCCCGGCTGATCGACGACCTGACCGGCCGGTGGGGGATGGACCGGGGGGACATCCTCATCGACGCGCTGACCTTCCCGATCGCCACCGGGCAGGAGGAGACCCGCCGGGACGGCATCGAGACGATCGAGGCGATCCGGGAGATCGCCGCCCGCTACCCCGGGGTCAACTTCACCCTGGGCATCTCGAACGTCTCCTTCGGGCTCAACCCGGCCGCCCGGCAGGTGCTCAACTCGGTGTTCCTGCACGAGTGCGTGCAGGCGGGGCTGACCTCGGCGATCGTGCACGCCAGCAAGATCCTGCCGATGTCCAAGATCCCCGAGGCGCAGCGGGAGGTGGCCCTCGACCTGATCTACGACCGGCGGCGCGAGGGCTACGACCCGGTGCAGCGGTTCATCCAGGCGTTCGAGGGCGTCGACGCGGCCTCGGCGCGGGCCACCCGGGCCGAGGAACTGGCCGGGTTGCCGCTGGACGAGCGGCTCAAGCGGCGGATCATCGACGGCGAGCGCAACGGCCTGGAGGCCGACCTGGACACCGCGATGGCGCAGGGGCGCAGCCCGCTGTCCATCATCAACGACATCCTGCTGGACGGGATGAAGGTCGTCGGCGAGCTGTTCGGCTCCGGGCAGATGCAGCTGCCGTTCGTGCTCCAGTCCGCCGAGGTGATGAAGACGGCGGTGGCCTACCTGGAGCCGCACATGGAGGCGGTCGAGGACGGCGGCAAGGGTCGGATCGTGCTGGCCACCGTGCGCGGCGACGTGCACGACATCGGCAAGAACCTGGTCGACATCATCCTGTCCAACAACGGCTACGAGGTCGTCAACATCGGCATCAAGCAGCCGATCACCGCGATCCTCGACGCCGCCGAGGAACACCGGGCCGACGCGATCGGGATGTCCGGGCTGCTGGTCAAGAGCACGGTCATCATGAAGGAGAACCTCGCCGAGATGGCCTCGCGCGGGGTCGCCGAGCGGTGGCCGGTGCTGCTGGGTGGGGCGGCGCTGACCCGCGCGTACGTCGAGGACGACCTGCGGGCGATGTTCCCCGGCCAGGTGCACTACGCCCGGGACGCCTTCGAGGGGCTGGCCCTGATGGACCGGGTGATGACCGCCAAGCGTGGTGGCGCCCCGGTGATCGACCCGGAGCGGGAGGCCGCGCTGGCCGCCCGCCGGGCCCGCCGGGAGAAGCAGCGCACCATGGTCACCGAGGCGCTGCCGGAGCTGCACGACGCCTCGGTCCGCTCGGACGTGGCGACCGACGTGGCCGTGCCCACCCCGCCGTTCTTCGGCACCCGGGTGGTCAAGGGGGTGCCGCTGGCCGACTACGCGGCGCTGCTGGACGAGCGGGCCACCTTCCTCGGCCAGTGGGGGTTGCGCGGCTCGCGGGGTGGCCAGGGCCCGTCGTACGAGGAGTTGGTGGAGACCGAGGGGCGGCCCCGGCTGCGCTACTGGCTCGACCGGCTCATCGCCGACCAGGTGCTGGAGGCGGCCGTGGTGTACGGCTACTTCCCGGCGTACGCCGAAGGCAACGACCTGGTGATCCTGGACGAGAACGGCAACAGCGAGCGGGCCCGGTTCTCGTTCCCCCGGCAGCGGCAGGAGCGGCGGCTCTGCCTGGCCGACTTCTTCCGTCCGAAGGGTGACGGGCTGGACGTGGTGGCGTTGCAACTGGTCACCGTCGGCCAGCCGATCAGCGAGTACACCGCGAAGATGTTCGCCGCCAACGAGTACCGCGACTACCTGGAGGTGCACGGGCTGTCCGTGCAGCTCACCGAGGCACTCGCCGAGTACTGGCACCGGCGCATCCGGTCCGAGCTGACCCTGCCGGGCGGTGACACGGTCGCCACCGGCGACCCGACCGACCTGGCCGGCCTGCTGCGCAACGACTACCGGGGCTGCCGGTACGCGTTCGGTTACCCGGCCTGCCCCGATCTGGAGGACCGGGCGAAGATCGTGGAGCTGCTTGGGGCGGACCGGATCGGGGTGCAGCTGTCGGAGGAGTTCCAGTTGGTGCCGGAGCAGGCCACCGACGCGATCGTGGTCCACCACCCGGAGGCGAACTACTTCAACGCCAAGTGACGCCCTGACCCGGACCGGTGGGGCCGGCCCGACCACGGGCCGGCCCCACCGCAGGTCACTCGGGGATGACGAACTGGGCGGTGCTGATGGCGTCGTAGTTGACGCCGTTCTTCTCGGCGTGGTGGGTGCAGCGGACCGTGACGGTGCGGGACTGGACGGGGACCCCGGTGACCGGGACGGTCGGAGACCAGAAGGTCACGTCGACGAGCGCCCCGTTGTTCTCGGAGTCGTAGTCGTTGGTGACATAGGCGAGCGCGGTGGCGGAGCACCGGACGTTGATGTAGTTGGCGTCCACCCGGTCGTTGCCCCAGGTGGCGAGCCGGGAGTAGCCGCGGACCTTGATTCCGCCGACGCGTAGCGGCCAGTTCCCCTCGTGGCCGACGCTCTCCAGTTGGATGACGCCCTGCAGGTTGTACGCAGGTCCCGGCGGAGACGTGGGCGTGGGCGGGACTGGGTCGCCACCGCTGCCGCCGCCGTCGCAATTTAGGGAACACTCCGGTTCCGAGGCGTACGCCGGTATGGCCACCGCGCCGGCGCCTGCAATGCAGGACAGCAGGGTGATTGCGACCGTTGCAACGCGTTTGAGCACGTCATCTCCTGTCAGCGGGCCCCGAGGAAATTGACCGGGGTGGGTGATCCGGTGCGTAGGTTATCCCTGTCATTTTCGGAAACGCAACGGATACCGGTCGGTACGGTCGATCCGGCATTGGTCCGCTCGTCGAATCAGGGGCACGGTCAGGTGTTATTCCTGCTCACAGGCTTCAGAGCCCCCATTCGCTGGAGAAGAACGACCGGAGTCCAGCCATATCGGCAGATGCTGGCCGGGCGTGCGGTGTGCGGTGGGATCAGGCGTGCGGCGAACTGGTGGTAATTGTCTGAGGCGGAGGGTTATGCGGGAAGCCAGACTGTTTTATCCATGCCGCCCGGCCGGTCAGGTGCCACCTGGCCCCATTAATTGACCGGCTTCCGGGTAATTGCCACCGAAAGGGGTGTGGTGTGGGGCGGAAGTCGCGATATCGGCGACACCGGTCGGTCGCGAAGCGTGTCCCCCGCCCACGCCCACGCCTGCGGTAGGCGGTGGCGCTACGTGGTCTGGTCGTAGGTCCGGCGCGCGGCCTCGATGGCGCTCAGGTGCTGGTCGGCCCAGTCGAGCAACGCGTCGACCGGGTTGCGGAGCGTCTTGCCCAGCGGGGTGATGCGGTACTCGACGGCGACCGGCCGGGAGGAGAGGACGTGCCGCGCGACGATGCCGTTGCGTTCGAGGCGGCGCAGGGTGGCGCTCAGCGACTTCTGGGACACGGCGGGGATGGCGTGGCGCAGTTCGTTGAACCGGGACGGCCGTTCGCAGAGTTGGTGGAGCACCTCCAGCGACCACTTGTCGAGGACCTGGTCCAGGAGTTCGCGGTGCGGTGGGGTGATCTGGAGGCGTTCCGCCGGGAGGGGGTCGGTAGCTGGCATGACACTTAGTCTCGTTGAAGTTTCCTCGGCGCACCAGGTATCCATGAGCTACTCAGAGACGCGAGCTGCTCCAGGAGACCTGAGCTGCTCCACGAGGAAGGAAAGTTCGATGGGGGTCCAGTTTCTCTCTCCGCAGGGCATGATGCAGCCCGTTCCCTACCACCACGTCGCCGTCGCGTCGGGGTCGCGCCACGTCCACGTGGCCGGTCAGATCAGCCGGGACGGGGCCGGCCGGCCGGTCGCCACCGGCGATCTGCGGGGCCAGGTCGCCCAGGCGCTGCGCAGCACGGGGCACGGTCTGGGCGGTGCCGGAGCGAGCTTCGCAGACGTCGTCCGCCTGACGTTCTACGTGACGAACTGGTCGCCGGAGCGGATCGGCGATTTCATGGCCGGGGTGGAGGACGTCGCGGGGGAACTCGGCCTGCCGCAGCCGCTGCCCCCGTCGTCGCTCATCGGCGTCGACCACCTCTTCGAGCCCGACGTTCTCGTCGAGGTCGAGGCGACGGCGATCGTGGACTGACTGTCCCGGTCCGGGGGAGACGGGTCGCTCACCGCGTCGGCGATCCAGCGGTATCCCACCGCTCCGATACCGCTGGATCGCCGACATTGGGTCGATCATGTAGGGCGGCCCAGGGTGGTGGGTCGGGGCGGGGGAGGATCATGCGGGCAGCGAGGGCGGGCCGGACCCGCCCGACGGAGGGGGAGACGCGATGACGGACGACCGCTCACCCGGGCCGTACGGTGCCGACAGCCACGATCTGATCCGGGTGCAGGGCGCGCGGGTGAACAACCTGCGCGACGTCGACGTGGAGATCCCGAAGCGCCGGCTGACCGTGTTCACCGGGGTCTCCGGCTCGGGCAAGAGTTCGCTGGTGTTCGGCACGATCGCCGCCGAGTCGCAGCGGTTGATCAACGAGACCTACAGCGCCTTCGTGCAGGGTTTCCTGCCGACGTTGGCCCGTCCCGAGGTGGACGTGCTCGACGGGCTGACCACGGCGATCATCGTGGACCAGGAGCGGATGGGGGCGAACGCCCGCTCCACCGTGGGCACCGCCACCGACGCCACCGCGATGCTGCGCATCCTGTTCAGCCGGTTGGGGCAGCCGCACATCGGCCCGCCCAACGCGTACTCGTTCAATGTTCCCTCGGTGCGGGCCAGCGGTGCGATCACGGTCGAGCGGGGTGCCGGGCGGACGAAGACCGAGAAGGCGACCTTCACCCGGCTCGGTGGGATGTGCCCGCGGTGCGAGGGGATGGGCGCGGTCACCGACATCGACCTGTCGGCGCTCTACGACGACGGCAAGTCGCTCAACGAGGGTGCGCTGACCATCCCCGGTTACAGCATGGAGGGCTGGTACGGCCGGATCTTCCGGGGTTGCGGTTACTTCGATCCGGACAAGCCGATCCGCCGGTACACGAAGACCGAGCTGCACGACCTGCTGCACCGGGAGCCCACCAAGATCAAGATCGACGGCATCAACCTGACGTACGCCGGGCTGATCCCGCAGATCCAGAAGTCGTACCTGGCCAAGGACGTCGACACCCTGCAACCGCACATCCGGGCCTTCGTGGAGCGGGCGGTGACCTTCACGACCTGCCCCGACTGCGCCGGCACCCGCCTCGGCCCGGAGGCCCGGTCGTCGAAGATCGGCGGGAAGAACATCGCCGACGTCTGCGCGATGCAGCTCAGCGACCTCGCCGACTGGCTGCGGGGCGTCGCCGACCCCTCGGTGGCCCCTCTGCTCACCGGGCTGCAACGGCTCCTCGACTCGTTCGAGGAGATCGGCCTCGGCTACCTGTCGATGGACCGCCCGGCGGGCACCCTGTCCGGTGGGGAGGCGCAGCGGACCAAGATGATCCGCCACCTGGGGTCCTCGCTGACCGACGTCACCTACGTCTTCGACGAGCCCACCGTCGGGCTGCACCCGCACGACATCCAACGGATGAACAACCTGCTGCTGCGGCTGCGGGACAAGGGCAACACGGTGCTGGTCGTGGAGCACAAGCCGGAGGCGATCGCGATCGCCGACCACGTGGTCGACCTGGGCCCGGGTGCCGGCTCGGCCGGCGGCGAGGTGGTCTTCACCGGCACCGTCGCCGGGCTGCGCGACAGCGGCACCCTGACCGGACGGCACCTGGACGACCGGGCCGCCGTGAAGCCGGCGGTGCGCACCCCGTCGGGCGTGCTCCCGGTACGCGGCGCGGACACCCACAACCTGCGCGACGTCGACGTCGACATCCCGTTGGGCGTGCTGGTGGTGGTCACCGGGGTGGCCGGGTCGGGCAAGAGTTCCCTGGTCCACGGCTCGGTGTCGGGGCGCGACGGGGTGGTCGCGATCGACCAGGGGGCGATCCGGGGTTCGCGGCGGAGCAACCCGGCGACGTACACCGGGCTGCTCGACCCGGTCCGCAAGGCGTTCGCGAAGGCCAACGGGGTGAAACCCGCCCTGTTCAGCGCCAACTCCGAGGGGGCCTGCCCCGGCTGCAACGGCGCCGGTGTCATCTACACCGACCTGGCGATGATGGCGGGGGTCGCCACCGTCTGCGAGGAGTGCGAGGGCCGCCGGTTCCAGGCCGCCGTGCTGGAGTACCGGCTCGGCGGTCGGGACATCAGCGAGGTGCTCGCGATGTCGGTGACCGAGGCGGCGGAGTTCCTCGGTGCGGGCGAGGCGCGTACCCCGGCGGCGAGCGCCGTCCTCGGCCGGCTCGTCGACGTCGGCCTCGGCTACCTGCGCCTCGGCCAGCCGCTCACCACGCTCTCCGGCGGTGAGCGGCAGCGACTCAAGCTGGCCACCCGGATGGCCGACAAGGGCGGCGTGTACGTCCTCGACGAGCCGACCACCGGCCTGCACCTGGCCGACGTGGCGCAGTTGCTCGGCCTGCTCGACCGGCTGGTCGACGCCGGCACCTCGGTCATCGTCGTGGAGCACCACCAGGCGGTGATGGCGCACGCCGACTGGATCATCGACCTCGGTCCCGGCGCGGGCCACGACGGCGGGCGGGTCGTCTTCGAGGGCACCCCCGCCGACCTGGTCGCCGCCCGCTGCACGCTCACCGGCGAACACCTCGCGGCCTACGTCGGCCGCTGACGCCACCCTGCGCCCGCCGGACCGCACCGGCCGGGCCGGCTGGCCGGGGGCGCGGACCGGTCGGTGCCGGGGGCGGCGGGGAGCTGCCGCCTCCGGCACCGGGACGGCATCGACGCACCGGGTCGAAGCCGTGTCGCGGATACGGCGAGCTACCTTCCCTGCGTGAGAAAGCCCTCCAGGGCGAGGGTGGCCGCGCCGAGGCTGACGGGGTTGCCGGGGACGGGGGAGCGGACGATCTCGGTGGCGGCGAGCGGGCGGCGCAGCGCATGCTGGGCGACGACGGTGCGGACCTCGTCGCGCAGCCGGTCGCCGAGTCGGTCGGCGACCCAGCTGCTGAGCACGACGACCTCCGGGTTGAGCAGGTTGACCAGGTCGGCGACGGCGACGCCGAGGTAGCGGGCGGTCTCGGCGACCACCTTGGCGGCGGTGGGATCGTCGGCGGCCAGCCCGGCGGCGAGGGCGTCGAGGGTGGCGGTCTGCTCCTCGGGGTGCAGCAGTGGACTGGTCGGGGCCAGGTCGCGCAGGGTCTGCATGATGCCGGGCGCACCGACGTACGCCTCGACGCAGCCCCGGCTGCCACACCGGCAGAGCCGTCCGTCGAGGACCAGGGTGGTGTGACCCCACTCGCCGGCGCTGTTGCTGCGGCCCCGGTAGAGGACGCCGCCGAAGGCGAGCCCGGCACCGACGCCGGTGCCCAGGTTGATCACGGCGACGTCGTCGCGGCCCCGGGCGGCCCCGGCCCACAGCTCGGCGAGGACGGCCGCGCGCAGCGGGTTGTCCAGGTGCAGCGGCAGCGGCAGGCCGTCGGCGAGCAGGTCCCGCAGCGGTACGTCGTGCCAGTCCCAGTTCGGCGCGAAGACCGACACGCCGCCCTCCCGGTCGACCTGCCCGGGCACGCTGACCCCGACGCCGAGCACCCGGGCGTCGGTGCCGGCGAGGACGGCGTCGACGCCGCTGACGATGTGCCGCACCACCTGGTGGGGGCGGCGCTCCAGCGGATGCAGCGTCTCCTCGGCCCCGGCCAGCCGGGTCAGCGTGGTGTCGAAGAGGTCGACGTGCACGTACGTCTCGGCGACGTCGACGCCGACCAGCAGTCCGCCGTGCGGGTCGGCGGTGACCAGGCCACGGGGCCGGCCGCCGCCGGAGTCCTCCCGGCCGGCCTCGACGAGCAGCCCGAGGGCGGTGAGTTCGCCGACCAGGGTGGCGACGGTGCCGAGGCTGAGCCCGGTGTCGGCGGCGAGGCGTTGCCGGCTGGTGGTGCCGGCGGCGACGACCTGTTGGACGACGGTGAGGCGGTTGGCGGAGCGGATGTCGCGGGAGGTCCGTGCCATGGCTTATCGCAACACTTACGAAAAACGTTGGCAATAGTGCAGGATGACGACTGTCGATTTATATGGAAGAGGTGTGTCGATGGGACGTCTCCGGTACGCCGCTCTGGCGGCGGTGCTCTGCGTGCTCGGTGGCCTGCTGGTCGCCGCACCCGCGCGGGCCAACGCCGCCGGGCCGGTCCCGCACTACCTGATGACCGCGTTCACCAACAGCAGCGAATCCAACATGTACGTCTACGACTCGGCCGACGCCACCCGGTTCACCCTCCAGCGGGCCAACGCGTACACCCCGCCGTCCGGGCTGGTCCGCGACCCCAGCGTCATCCGGCACACCGACGGCTACTACTACCTCGTCTACACCACCGGCTGGACCGGCAACACCATCGGCATCGCCCGCAGCGCCGACTACCTGAGCTGGACGTTCCAGCGCAACGTCACCGTCGGTGTCGCCCCGGCCAACGGCAGCACCTGGGCCCCCGAGTGGTTCGTCGACAGCGACGGCAGCGTGCACATCGTCGTGTCCGTCTCGCAGACCGGCACGGCCGGGCAGTTCCAGCCGTACCGGATCACCGCGACGAACACCGCGCTGTCGGCGTGGAGCGCCCCGGCGGCGCTCAGCGGCATCGGCACCAACCACATCGACAGTTTCATCGTCAAGGTGGGCGGCACCTACCACAACTTCATGAAGAACGAGACCACCAAGTACATCGAGCACGCCACCGCCACCGCGCTGACCGGCCCGTGGAGCTGGGTCGGCACCGGCAACTGGGCCGGTTGGGGCTCCGGCCTCGAAGGCCCCGCCCTGGTCCGGCTGCCCGACAACCGCTGGCGCATCTACTTCGACCAGTACGGCGCCGGCCGCTACTACTCCGCCGACAGCAGCGACCTGTTCGGCTTCACCGCCAAGACCGAGCTGGCCGGCCTGTCCGGCACCGTGCGGCACTTCACGGTGCTGCGGGAGAGCGTCGGGGACAGCTCCGCCCCACCCACCGGCAACCGCTCGCTGCGCTCGGCGAACTTCCCCGACCGCTACGTGCGCCACCGCGACAACCTCGCCCGCATCGACGTGCTCAACAGTGGCAGCACGCTCGCCGACCGGCAGGACGCCACCTTCCAGATCGTCGCCGGGCTCGCCAACTCCTCCTGCTACTCGTTCCGCGCGGTCAACGGCTCCTACCTGCGGCACTGGGACTTCACGATGCGGCTCGCCGGCAACGACGGCAGCGCCGTCTTCGCCGGGGACGCCACCTTCTGCAGCCGCAGCGGGCTGGCCGGAGGCGGCAGCTACTCGTTCGAGTCGTGGAACCACCCGGGCCGCTACCTGCGGCACTACGACTACGTGCTGCGGGTCGACCCGTACGCCGCCGGCAGCACCTTCGCCGGGGACGCCTCGTTCACCCTCACCGCGCCGCTGGCCTGAGCCCCGGCGCGGGTACGGCCGGTGGGCGCAGCCACGTCCACCGGCCGTACCCGCGCCGTCAGCGGGTGGCCGGCAGGCCGAAGACCGGGAACAGCGTGCTGTCCAGGAACGAGGTGAGCTGGGCGATCCGGCCGTCGCGCACCGTCAACACGGTGATCGACCAGGGCAGGTACGGGCCGGTGTCGCCCGCGCGCAGGTAGTTGGCCACCGCCGGTTGCCCGTTGGCCGCCACCGTCGCGTGCCGCCAACTGCCGCAACTGGTCAACGGCATCGTCCGGGCGAAGTCGAGCACCGCGTCGCGGCCGGCGTACCAGTGCGGCAGCGGCGGCATCGACCAGGTGACGTCCTCGGTGAGCAGGGCGACCAGGGCGTCGGCGTCGCCGTTCTCCAGGGCGGTGGCGTAGCCGGCGGCGATCTCCCGCAGCCGGGCGTCGCCGAGCGTCCGCAGGGTCCGCTGCTGGCTGCGGGCCGGCACCCGTTCGGCGACGACCCGACGGGCCCGCGCCAGCGCCGAGTTGACCGAGCCGGTGGTGGTGCCCATCATGGCGGCGATCTCGGCAGCGGTGAAACCGAGCACGTCGAACAGCAGCAGCGCGGCGCGCTGGTTGCCGGGCAGGTGTTGCAGCGCGGCGACGAACGCCAGCTCGACGGCCTCCCGCTGCTCGTAGCGGGTGTCGGGGGTGGCCGGGCCGGCGGCCAGGGCGGCGTCGGGATACGGGCCGAGCCACCGGACGTGCTCGACGGCGACGCTGCCCGGCACGGCGTGCTCGCTGGCCGGCCCCAGGTCGACCGGTAACGCCCGCCGGCCGCGTCCGGTGGCCAGGTCCAGGCAGGTGCGGGTGGCGACGGTGTAGAGCCAGGTCCGCAGCGAGCTGCGCCCCTCGAACCGGGGCAGCGCCCGCCAGGCCCGCAGCAGCGCCTCCTGCAACGCGTCGTCGGCGTCGTGCGGGGAGCCGAGCATCCGGTAGCAGTGTGCGTGCAGTTCCGGCCGCAGCGGCGCGACCAGCGCGGTGAACGCGGCGTCGTCCCCGCCCCGGGCCCGGGTCAGCGCCGCCTCGTGGTCGTCGGCCGTAATCTCGGCGAGAATCATGCTCACGACCGACGATTCTGCCCCACGCCGGGAGTCTGCACCGTGTAAGAGCCGCACGTCACGACCCGGAGGACCCCACAATGAGCAGTCCCACCACCATCCCGGTGACCACCGCCACCCTGGCCGTCCCCGACGGGACCCTGCACTTCGAGGTGCGCGGGCAGGGCCCCCTGGTGGCGCTGGTCGCCGCCCCGATGGACGCGCGGGCCTTCGCCCCGCTGGCCGACCTGCTCGCCGCCGACCACACCGTGCTCACCACCGACCCGCGCGGCATCCGCCGCAGTCGGCTGCACGACCCCGAGCAGGACTCCACGCCGGAACTGCGCGCCGACGACCTGGCCCGGCTGCTGGCCCACCTCGATGCCGGCCCGGCGACGGTGCTCGGCTCCAGCGGCGGCGCGGTCACCGTGCTGGCGCTCGCCCACACCCACCCGCAGGCGGCGCACACCGTGATCGCCCACGAGCCGCCGCTGCTGCTCCTGCTCGACGACCGCGACGAACTCCTCGCCCGGGAGGACGACATGGTCGCCACCTACCTGCGCGGGGACCGGCTGGGTGCCTGGCGGCAGTTCCTCGCCAACGCGAACATCGCCATGCCGGAGGAGATGATCCAGGGCATGTTCGGCCGCGAACCCGACCCGCAGGACGCCGCTGACGAGCGCTACCAGTACGTCCACACCCTGCGCGGCACGACCCGCTACCAGCCGGACGTCGCCGCGTTGCGCGACGGCGCGACCCGGGTGCTGGTCGGCCTCGGCGAGGAGTCGGCCGGGGAGTTGTGCGACCGCAGTTCCCGGGCGCTGGCCGCCGCCCTGGGGGTGCCACCCACGATGTTCCCCGGCGGGCACATCGGCTTCGCCGACGACCCCGCCGGGTTCGCCGTCCGGTTGCGTGCGGTGATCGCCGGGTGACGGTGGGGCGTCGGCGGATGTCCGGGGGCCGGCGGCGCGGCCCGCGTACCGCAGGAATGGCCGGGGCGGCGACCGATCCACGACAGTCGCGCGGACGGCGGGCACCCCGGTCCTAGAGTGCCGCGCATGAAGCTGATCGTGCGACTCGCCGGCGGGTTCGCCGTCCTCGTGGCGGCGTTGGCGGCGGGGCCGGTGGCGGCCTCCGCCGCGCCGGCCGGCGGGGGTCTCGGGCTGGACCTGCGGACCACCGCGCCGGGATACGCGCCGGGTGCGGCGATCCGGTTGACGCTCGCGGTCACCAACGCCACCGGCGCGGCCTGCGGCCTGGCCACCGTGGCGGACGGCACCGTGCAGGTGACCTCGGTGCGCCGGGACGGGCAGGAGCTGGTGCCGGCCCTGGGCCGCAGCTTCTACGGCGACGGCATCGGTGCCGCCGCCACCGCCGGCGCGGCGATCGTGGAACCCGGCGCGAGCGTGACCGTGTCGCTGGTCAGCGCGCGGGTGCACGACGGTGCCGACGCCGGTGCCGTGGTGCTGCGGTCGGTGGCGGCAACCCCGGACGGCGGGGGATTGGACACCCTCTGGCCGGTCGGGGCAGTCGGCCGCTACGAGGTGACGGCGAGCTACGCGGCGCTGCCGGTGACCGGTCTCGACGCCCCGTGTACGGGCGCGACGGCGCTGCGGACCACCCGCTTTACCGTCGGCGACGACCCGACGGGCCCGGTGTGGTGGCGCTGGCTGCTCGGTGGGGCGGTGCTGCTGCTGGTCGTCGTCGGCGCGCTGACGGTCCTGCTCCTGCTCCTGCGGCGTGGTCGCCGTCGCCCGGCCGCCGCCGTGGCGCTGCTGCTCGTCGGCGTCGGGGCCGTCGTCGGGGGGACCGGCAAGCCGGCCCGGGCCGATTACCAGGTCGATCCGAGTTCCGGGGTCCCGGTCAGCGGCGTCGACTTCCAGGCGGCGGTCGACGGCTGCCTCCAGGGGTTCGCGGCGGCCGGTGGTGACCCGGCGGGCATCCTGCCCCGGCTCAAGGACGCCAAGACACCCCGGGTGCGGATCATTCCGACCCCCGGCGGATCGGGGTCCTTCGAGACCCCGGGCAGCAAGGACGGCAAGGGATCGTCCACGGTGACCTGGAACCCGACATCGGTCGAGCCGTACGGCGACGGGATCGCCCGGGACCCGTGCGCGGCGCTCTACCACGAGCTGAACCACTCCGACGACATCTCCCGCGACGCGGTGCCGCCGGGCGACTGCGGCGGCACCGGGATCAGGACCGCCGAGGTCAAGGCGACCCTGGCGGAGAACAGGTACCGCGCGGCCAAGGGCCTGCCACCACGCACCGAGTACGACGGCAAGACCCTGCCGAAGAGCCTCGACGAGTGCAAGAAGCCCGCGAAGAAGACCCCACCGCCGAAGGGACCGGTCAAGCTCTGCGAGGACGGGGCCGACTGCGGTGGCACCAACGGCGACCCGCACCTGGTGACCTTCGACCGGCACTACTACGACTTCCAGGCCGTCGGCGAGTTCGTGCTGGTCGGTTCCACCTCGGGTGACCCGCTGGCGGTGCAGGTCCGACAGACGCCGATGGGCGACTCGCGGACGGTGTCGGTCAACTCCGCCGTCGCCTTCCGGCTCGGCGACCACCGGGTCGCCCTCACCCTGGTCGACGGCGGCACCGAGGTCCGCGTCGACGGCGCCGCCCGGGTCCCGTCGCCGGGGGAGACGGACCTGCCCGGCGGCGGCACGCTCACCCGCCGCGACTCCGACACCGGTGCCGCCGACGGCTACGACCTGCGCTGGCCCGACGGCTCCGCCGCCGCCGTCGACCAGATCGGCCCCTACGGCTACCGGGTGCTGACGAGGCTGGCCCCCGGCCGGGCCGGGAAGGTGCGGGGCCTGCTCGGCGACTTCGACGGCGACCCGACCGACGACGTCGCCGCGCCGTCCGGGGCAGCCCTCACCCCGCCCGTGCCGTTCGAGAAGCTCTACCCGTCGTACGCGGACAGTTGGCGGGTCACCCGGGACAGTTCCCTGTTCAGCTACGCCGACGGCCAGGACACCGGGTCGTTCACCGATCGCGGCTTCCCGGAGCGGGCGGTGACCGTCGACGACCTCGACCCGGTGCAACGGGCCCGCGCCGAGCAGGTGTGCCGGTGGGCCGGTGTCACCGACCCCTGGCAGCTCGCCGAGTGTGTCTTCGACGTCGGCGTGACCGGCCGTCCCGAGTTCGCGGTCAGTGGCGTCGGCACCGAGCGGATCGCCCCGCCGGCCGCCGCGCCGATCGCCGCGACCCCGATCGCCACCGGGGCGCTGACCCCGGGCGGCGACCCGCTGACCTTCTCCGGCCGGGCCGGCGACGCCGTGTTCGTCGACATCAGCGCGCCCGGCCTGGCCGACCGCTGCTCGCCGTACCGGCTGCTGGACCCGACCGGGACGGAGGTGGCCAGCGGCTGCAACATCAACGGTCGCGGCCACATCGACCGCACCGACCTCACCCGCGCCGGCAGGTACACGGTGGTGGTCGACGACGACGCCGGTGGCACCGGCCGGGCCGCGGTACGGGTCTACGCGGCCCGGGACACCACCGGCACCCTGCGACCGGACGGTCCGGCGGTCTCCGTGGCGGTCACCGCGCCGGGCGGCCAGGCCCGCTACCGGTTCACCGGCGTCGCCGGCCAGCGGGTCTTCGTCGAGGTGCCGGAGAGCACCCTGCCGGACCAGTGCTCGCCGCTGGAGCTGCGCGATCCGGACGGCAAGCGGCTCAGCAGCGGCTGCGTCGTCAACGGCACCGGCGACATCGACGGCACGGTGCTGCCCACCGACGGCACGTACACCGTGCTGGTGGACCCGGTGGACCGCACCATCGGCACCGTGGCGCTGCGCCTGTTCGCCACCGAGGACCGGATCGACGACATCTCGGTCGGCGGCCCGCCGGTCGTCGTCACCGTCGGCCGGCCCGGAGCGGTGCTCGGCTACCGGTTCACCGGCACGGCCGGCACGTCGGTGACCGTGACGGCCACCGACGCCACCCTGCCGGACCAGTGTTCGCCGCTGGAGTTGCGCGACGCCGACGGGACACCGGTGAGCACCGGCTGTGTGGTCAACGGCGTCGGTGGCATCGACGCGACCGTCCTGCCCACCACCGGTGTCTACACCGTCGTGGTGGACCCGTCCGGGGCGGCCACCGGCACCGTCACCCTCACCCTGCGGCAGTGACCCGACGACGGGCGGGTCGGGCACGCAGGTGAGGGTGGTGCGGGTCAGGTGGCGTTCACGGGCCGGATGGCTTCGGGCCGGGGCTTGAAATCCTATCGCTTTGATAGGAAAATGAGGCCATGCTGCCCGTTCGGCTGCTCACCTCCCGCCGGGTCGTCGACCTGATGCGGGTCGCCGCGCAGCGCTGTCCCGGTACCCCCGTCGCGGCCTGACCGACCGTGCCACCGCCGCCGCGCCGGTCACCTCCCGCCGGCCCCGGAGCCGGCCGGCGCGGCCGGCTGCGGCCCTCCCGCCCGCACGTGGCCGCCCGGCCCCGCCCCGCACTTCTTCCACGACCTCGTCGTCCGACCGGGGGAGTCCCGATGACCGACACACTGCCCGACACCGCCCCCTTCGTCCGTGACCGGCAGGACTGGCACCGGCGGCACGAGGAGGCGTTGGCGACACCGCACGGCTTCCTCGCCGTCACCGGGCTGCACTGGCCCACCTCCCGGCCGCAGCGCTTCCCCGGCCTGCCGGGGCGCTGGCACACCGGCGACGACAGGGTGGTCGTCGACCTGGCCGACGGTGAGCAGCTCACCGTCGACGGGCAGCCGGATCTCCATCGGGCGACCAACCTGCCCTGCGCCTACACCGACTTCGCGACCTGGCCGCTGCCGCCGGTGGAGAACCGGCTGCCGGTCGCCGTCGAGGCCGGCGAGAAGCTCCCGTACGAGCGGCACGCGTCCGCCGGGCAGCCGTGACCCGCCGACCCGCGCGTAGGAGGTCTCCCAGATGACCGCGCCCGACCATCGTCCACCGCCGGTCGACGCCGATGTCGACGCGCTGCGTACGCTGCTGCGCCATCAGGCCAGCACCGTCGTGGTGGTCACCGCGCCCGGTGCCCCGGCGGTCGGCTTCACCGCCACCTCGTTCACCTCGGTGTCGCTGGCCCCGCCGATCGTCTCGTTCTGTCTGAACCTCGGCGCGTCGAGTTGGCCGACGGTGGCCCGGAGCCGGCACGTGGTGGTGCACCTGCTCGCCCACCACCAGCAGGAGTTGGCCCGTACCTTCGCGACCAGCGGCATCGACCGGTTCGCCGCGCCGACCCGGTGGCGGACCGGGCCGGAGGGCGCGCCCATTCTCGACGACACCCTGGCCTGGCTGCTCTGCCGGGTGGTCGAGCGGGTGACCGTCGGCGATCACGCGATCGTGCTCGCCGAGCCGGAGCTGATCCAGCACGCCGACGTGGGTTCGCCGCTGCTGTACCACCGGGGCCGCTACGCCGGCCTGGCCGGTGGTCCGGACGGCGCGACCCGCCGTCCCGCCGCCTGACCGACCGGGGATGACCGACGCGGGCCTGACCGGGGATGACCGGCCGGGCCCGCGTCGCGGCCGGTGGCTGCTGCGCCGGGTGCCGGTGGTGTCCCTGCCGCTGGTCCCGGCGCCGGCGTCGCTCATCCTGGGCCCGGTGTGCATCCCGCGCCGGGTCGCCGCGCGGGACACAATCCCCGTAAATCCTATAGCCTTAGTAGGTATTGCGTCAACGGATCGACACTCCCGGGTGCGATAGCCGACATCCGCCGTGCGATTCGTTGACACCACCGGCGCCCCAGAGGTGGACTCGCCTCATGTCCAGCGAGCTGCGGTTGACGATCCGCGGCCACATCGACTTCGGTCGGGTGTGGTCGAGTTCCTGTCTGGCCTGACCCGGCACCCACACCCGGACCCGACGCGCCGTACCGGCCCGTCGAGGTGGGGCTCACCGCCGAGCTGACCGCCGCACCCCTTTCCCGACACCCGCCACCGGCCCGTGCCCCGTGCCCGGCCGGGTGTCGGCGTACCCGCTCCCGCCTGCCTGGACAGGAGACCCCGCCATGTCCGTCCGCCCGCTGCGGACCCTCGCCGTCGCCGCCGTGCTCGCCGTCGCCGCCGGCTGCGCCACCGCCACCACCCCGGCCGTCGAGGCCGCCGGACAACCCCGCTCCGGCGGCGCCCTCACCTGGGCCGTGGAGACCGAACCGATCACCCTCAACCCCCACCAGTACGCCCAGGCCAAGGCCCGGTTGCTGGTGTGGAACAGCTTCGAGGCGCTGCTGACCTACGACGCCCGGGGCGCACTGGTGCCCTGGCTGGCGACCGGCTGGCAGGTCACGCCCGACGGGCTGCGCTACACCCTGTCGCTGCGCGCCGCAGTGACCTTCACCGACGGCACCCCGTTCGACGCCGCCGCCGTCAAGGCCAACATCGACAAGCTCCGCGAACCCGGGTACGCACCCGCCGTCGCCGCCGTGCAACTACGCCACCTCAAGGCCGTCGAGGTCGTCGACCCGCGCACCGTACGGCTCACCCTGACCGCCCCCGACGTGCTCATCCTCGACTTCCTCGCCTCCCCGCAGGGCGCCCAGGTGTCCCCGAGGTCGCTGCGGGAGGCCAGGAACCTCAAGGCCGGCGGCGTCGACGTCGTCGGCACCGGACCGTTCGTGCTGGACCGCTACGTCCCCGGCCAGGAACTGCACTACCGGCGCAACCCCGGCTACGACTGGGCGCCGCCGACCGCCACCCACACCGGGCCGGCCCACCTCGACGAGATCACCTACCGGTTCCTCAAGGAGTCCGCGGTCCGGGTCGGCGCCCTCACCTCGCAGCAGGTGCAGCTCATCGAGGGGGTGCCCGCCACCGACCAGCCACTGATCACCGGCAACCCCCGGCTACGGCTGAGCCGTCAGCTGAACTCCGGCTCCGCCTACTCCTACTACCTCAACGTCTCCCACGCCCCCTTCGACGACCTGCGGGTCCGGCAGGCGTTCCGGGAGGCCGTCGACGTCGACACCGTGCTGGCCTCGGTCTACCGGGACACCGCCACCCGGGCGTGGAGCGTGGTCAGCCCGTCCAGCCCGCTGTACGACAAGCGGCTGGAGGGCAGCTACGGCGGTGACACCGCCAGGGCCAACCGCCTGCTCGACCAGGCCGGCTGGGCGACCCGCGACGCCGACGGCTACCGCACCAGGGCCGGCCGGCGGCTCACCGTACGGCTGGTGCAGGCCGCCCCGTACGTGCGGGACCGCCGCGACGTGCTCGCCCAGGCCGTCCAGGCGGCGGTGAAACAGAGCGCCGGTATCGACCTGAAGGTCTCCCTGGTCGACCAGGGCACCGCCCAGCAGGCGTTCGCGCGCAACGAGTACGAGGTCTTCGACAACTCCCGCGCCGACACCGACGCTGCCGCGGCGCTGAACCTGCTGCTGCACTCCGGTGGCGGCATCAACCGCACCCGGATCAACGACCCGCAGCTCGACCGGCTCCTGGAGGCCGGGCAGGCCACCGCCGACCCGACCCGCCGGGCCGCCGGTTACGCCGACCTGCAACAGCGGGTCGTGGCCGACCAGGCGCTCGCCCTGCCGCTCTACGCCCCGGCCGACCAGATCGCCGCCAGCACCGCCGTGGGTGGGGTGCGGTTCGAGCCCACCGCGGGCGTGCCGGCCAGCGCGTACGACCTGTGGATCGCGCGATGAGCCTGCTGCGGGCGGTGGCCCGCCGGGTGGCCACCGGCCTCGTCGTGTGGTGGGCCGCCGCCACCGCGGCCTACCTGGCGCTGCTGGCCGCGCCCGGGGACACCGTGGACAGCATCGTGGGCGACGGCGCGGACACCCCGCAGATCCGGGCCCAGATCATCGCCGAGTGGGGTCTGGACCGGCCGGCGGTCGCCCAGTACCTCGACTACCTGTGGCGGCTGGCCGGGGGCGACCTGGGCCGCTCCTACCTGCGGCAACGCCCGGTCGCCGAGGTCATCGGCGAGCAGCTCGCGCCCACCGCGACACTCGCCGTCACCGCCGCCGGCCTGGGGGTGCTGCTGGCCGTCACGGTGGCGGTCGGCACCGCCGGCCGTCGCCGGCGGTGGCCGCGCCGGATCAGCTCCGGGGTCGAACTGCTGCTGGTCTCCACCCCACCGTTCCTGATCGGCATCGTGCTGCTCAGCGTGCTGTCCTTCCGGTACGGGCTGTTCCCCGTCGCCGGCGACCAGGGGCCGGCCGCCCTGGTGCTGCCGGCGGTCACCCTCGCCCTGCCCATCGCCGGGCTGCTCGCCCAGGTGCTGCGCGACGGCCTGGACCGGGCGTGGGACGAGCCGTTCGTGCTGACCGCCCGGGCCCGGGGGGTGCGGGAGCGGACGGTGCTGCTGCGCCACGCCCTGCGGCACGCCCTGCTGCCGGCGGTCACCCTCGCCGGCTGGCTGTTCGGCATCCTGCTCGGCGGCGCGGTCATCGTCGAGCAGGTGTTCGGTCGCCCCGGCCTCGGTCAGGTCACCCTGAGCGCGGTGACCAGCAAGGACATGCCGGTCGTGCTGGCCGTGGTGACGCTCTCCGCCGCCGGCTACGTGGTGGTCAACACCGCCGCCGACCTGACCTACCTGCTCGTCGACCCGCGCCTGCGAAGGAGCTGACGATGACCGTCACCCTGGGCACCACGCCCACCGCCGTCGTGGCGGCCACCCTCGTCACCGACCCGCCCGCACCGGCCCGCCGTCGGAGGGGCCGGCCACGACCAGGACTGCTCGCCGCCGGGGCGTACCTGATCCTGCTGGTCGTCGCGGCGGTCGTGCCGGCGCTGCTGGCCCCCGGCGACCCGCTCGCCGCCGACCCGCGTGCCGCGCTCACCGCCCCGGGCGCGGCGCACTGGCTCGGCACCGACCAGCTCGGCCGCGACGTCTGGACCCGGGTGGTGCACGGCGCGGGGCACTCGTTGACTATCGGGCTCGCCGCGACCGCGATCGCGGTCACCGGCGGGGTGCTGCTGGGGCTGCTCGCCGGGCTGGCCCACCGGTTCGCCGACGAGGCGCTCAGCCGCTCCTTCGACGCGCTGTCGGCGTTCCCGCTGCTGCTGCTGGCGCTGCTGCTGATCACGGTCGCCGGCCCCGGCACGGCCAGCCTGATCGTCGCCATCGGCATCGCCACCCTCCCGCACCACGCCCGGGTGGTACGCGCCCAGACCCTCCTGGTCCGCCGGGCCGGCTACGTCGAACAGGCGGTCAGCTTCGGCCTGTCCCGGCCACGTCTGGTGCTGCGGCACGTGCTGCCCAACGTGATCGGGCCGGTCCCGGTGCTCGCCGTGATCGGGCTCGGCGAGGCGATCCTGGCCGCCGCCGGGCTCAGCTTCCTCGGCCTCGGCCCGCAACCGCCGTCACCCGAGTGGGGCGCGATGCTCTCCGAGGGTCGCAACTATCTCCAGGTGGCCTGGTGGACGACGGTGCTGCCGGGTGCGGCGGTCACCGCGACGGTGGTGGCGCTGACCGTCGTCGGCCGGCACTGGCAGGCCCGCTTCGACGGGCGGCAACACTGATGGCCCCGCTGCTCGCCGTCGAGGACCTGCACGTCACCTTCGACTCCCCGACCGGTGTGGTGGAGGCGGTCCGGGGCGTCAGCTTCACCGTCGGGACCGGTGAGTGTGTCGCCGTCGTGGGGGAGTCCGGCTCGGGCAAGAGCGTCACCGCCCGTACCCTGGTCGGCCTCGCCGGTGCCGGTGCCCGGGTCCGCGCCGCCCGGCTCGACCTCGCCGACCGGGACGTGCGGAGCTACCGACCGCGGGACTGGCGGCGGGTGCGGGGCCGGCTCGCCGGGCTGGTGACGCAGGACGCGCTGGTCGCCCTGGACCCGCTGCGCACCGTCGGCGCGGAGGTCGGCGAGGTGCTCGCCGCACACGACATCGTCGGTCGGCGGGAACGCGCCGGCCGGGTCGTCCACCTGCTCGATGAGGTGCACGTGCCGGAACCCGGACGGCGGGCCCGGCAGTACCCGCACCAGCTCTCCGGCGGGCTGCGGCAGCGTGCCCTGATCGCCTCGGCGATCGCCGGGGAACCCGCCCTGCTCATCGCCGACGAGCCGACCACCGCGCTGGACGTCACCGTGCAGGCGCAGATCCTGCGGCTGCTCGCCGAACGGCGGGCCACCGGGGCGGGGCTGTTGCTGATCAGTCACGACCTGGCGGTGGTCGCCCAGGTGGCCGACCGGGTCCTGGTGATGCGGGACGGCCGGATCGTCGAGCAGGGTCCGACCGGCCGGCTGCTGCGGGCCCCGCAGCACCCGTACACCCGGCAGTTGCTCGCGGCGGTGCCGTCGGCCTCGTCGCGGGGGCGTCGACTCGGCGAACCGGCCCGGGTCTGCGACGGCTGCGCGGTGCCGGTGCCGAGGCGTACCCCACTGCCGGCGCGGCCCGTCGTCCGCCCGGACGACGCCGTGCTCGACGCGGTCGGCCTGACCCGGCGGTACGGCCCGCAGACCGTCGTGCGGGACGTCTCGTTCCGGGTGGCCCGGGGCGAGACGCTGGGGCTGGTGGGCGAATCGGGCTCCGGCAAGAGCACGATCGCCCGGCTCGTCGCCGGCCTGCTCGCCGCCGACGCCGGCACCGTCACCTTCGAGTCGGCCCGGTGGTCCGGGGTGCCGGAGCGGACCCGCCGTCCGCTGCGCCGCCGGCTGCAACTGATCTCCCAGGACCCGCTGGGCTCCTTCGACCCCCGCTACACCGTCGGCCGGGTGGTCGCCGAGAACCTCGACCCGGGGCCGGACCGGACCGACCGGGTGCTCGCCCTGCTGCACCGGGTCGGCCTCGGTCCGGACCTGCTCCACCGGCATCCCCGGTCGCTGTCCGGCGGGCAACGTCAGCGCGTCGCCATCGCCCGTGCCATCGCCCCCCGACCCAGCCTGATCATCTGCGACGAGCCGGTCTCCGCCCTCGACGTCTCGATCCAGGCCCAGGTCCTCGACCTGCTGGGCGAGCTGCGCGCCGTCGACGGCACCGCCCTGCTGTTCATCTCCCACGACCTCGGCGTGGTGCACCATCTCGCCGACCGGGTGCTGGTCCTGCACGGCGGCGTGGTGGTCGAGCAGGGCCCGGTCGGCGACGTCTTCAGCTACCCCCGACACGACCACACCCGGTCCCTGCTCGACGCGTTGCCCACGCTCGTCACCGCCGGCTGACCGTAGGAGGAAACCCATGCCCGATCCCACCCTGCACCTGGCCGTGGCCCTCGACGGTCTCGGCTGGCACCCCGCCGCCTGGCGGCTGTCCCACGCCGACCCGGCCGCGCCGCTGTTTCCCCGCTGGTGGGCCGCCCTGGTCGGGCAGGCCGAACAGGCCGCCCTGGACCTGGTCACCATCGAGGACTCGCTCGACCTCCAGTCGTCGCTGCCCGACGGGCCGGACGGCCGGGTCGACCAGGTCCGGGGCCGGCTCGACGCGCTGCTGGTCGCCGCCCGGGTCGCCCCGTTGACCCGGCACATCGGGCTGGTCCCGACCACCAGCGTCACCCACACCGAGCCGTTCCACGTCTCCACCGCGGTGGCCACCCTCGACCACGTCAGCGGCGGCCGGGCCGGGTGGCGGCCCCGGGTCTCCGCCCGCCGCAGCGAGGCCGGGCACTTCGGCCGGCGGGACCTCCCGCCGCTGGACCCGACCCGGCTGGGGGAACCGCAGACCGCACAGCTCGTCGGTGACCTGTTCGCCGAGGCCGCCGACGCCGTCGAGGTGGTCCGCCGGCTCTGGGACAGCTGGCAGGACGACGCGGAGATCCGGGACGCCCCGACCGGCCGGTTCATCGACCGGGACCGGCTGCACCACACCGACTTCACCGGCCGGTGGTTCTCGGTCAAGGGGCCGTCGATCGTGCCCCGACCACCGCAGGGGCAGCCGGTGGTCGCCGTGCTGGTCCACTCGACGGTGCCGTACGCCTTCGCCGCCCGGCACGCCGACGTCGTCTTCGTCACCCCCACCGACGCCGCACACGCCGAGGCCGTCGTCGCCGAGGTGCGGGCGACGGAGGAGACGGTCGGCCGCACCGGCCCGCCCCTGCGGATCCTCGCCGACCTGGAGGTGCTGCTCGATGACACCCCGGAGCTGGCCCGGCGTCGCCGCACCCGGCTCGACGAGTGGCACGGCGCGGAGTTCCACTCGGACGCGGCGAGCTTCACCGGCAGCCCCGCACAGCTCGTCAACCTGCTCGCCGGCTGGCGGCGGGCCGGGGTGCAGGGGTTCCGGCTGCGCCCCGCCGTGCTGCCCGACGACCTCACCACGATCACCCGGGCGGTGGTGCCCGCGCTGCGGGACCGGGGCCTGTTCCGTGCCGGCTACCCCGGCGGCACGCTGCGCGACCTGCTCGGTCTGCCCCGACCGGCCAACCGGTACGCCGTCGCGGGCCCCCGCTGATCCCAGGAGACGACCCGTGCCCAAGCAGATCATCCTCGCCGCGCACTTCCCCGGCGTGAACAACACCAGCGTGTGGAGCGACCCGGCCTCCGGCAGCCACATCGACTTCGCCTCCTTCGTCCACCTGGCCCGCACCGCCGAACGGGGCAGGTTCGACTTCTTCTTCCTGGCCGAGGGGCTGCGGCTGCGTGAACAGCGCGGCCGGATCCACGACCTGGACGTGGTGGGCCGGCCGGACACCCTCACCGTGCTGGCCGCGCTCGCCGCCGTCACCACCCACCTGGGGCTGGCCGGCACCCTGAACACCACCTTCCGGGAGCCGTACGAGCTGGCCCGGCAGTTGGCCAGCCTGGACCACCTCTGCGCTGGCCGGGCCGCCTGGAACGTGGTCACCACCTCCGACGCGTTCACCGGGGAGAACTTCCGCCGGGGCGGCTACCTCGACCGGTCGTTGCGCTACGAACGGGCCGCCGAGTTCGTCCGGGTCGCCCGGCGGTTGTGGGAGTCGTGGCCGGCGGACGCGATCGTCGGTGACCGCGCCGGCGGCCGGTACGTCCGCGCGGCCGACCCGGGGGCCTTCGCCCACCACGGCGACCAGTTCGACATCGCCGGGCACTTCACCGTGCCGCGCAGCCCGCAACTGCACCCGGTGATCCTCCAGGCCGGCGACTCGCCCGACGGGCGGGAGTTCGCCGCGTCCACCGCCGACGCGATCTTCTCCCGGCACGGCACCCTGGCCGAGGGTCGGGAGTTCTACCGGGACGTGAAGGCCCGGCTGGCCCGGTACGGCCGTACCCCCGACGACCTGAAGATCATTCCGGGGGTGACCTTCGTGCTCGGCGACACCGACGCCGAGGCCCAGGAACGCGCCCACCACATCCGCCGCCAGCAGGTCAGCCCGCAGACCGCGATCCTGCTGCTGGAACAGCTGTGGAACCGGGACCTGTCCGGGTACGACCCGCACGGTCCGCTGCCGGCCGAGGACCCCGACGTGGACGCCGACGCGATCAGCCGGGGCCGGGCCGGCATGTACCCGGACCCGGTCGGCACCGCCCGGCAGTGGCGGGCGCTGGCGCAGGAGAAGGGACTCGGCATCCGCGACCTGATCATCGAGGTCACCGGGCGGCAGTCCTTCATCGGCACGCCGCAGCGGGTCGCCGAGCGGATGAACCACTTCGTGCAGTCCGACGCCGCCGACGGGTTCATCCTGGTGCCGCACCTGACCCCGGGCGGGCTCGACGAGTTCGTCGACCGGGTCGTCCCGCTGCTCCAGGAGCGCGGCGTGTTCCGTACCGAGTACACGGCCACCACCCTGCGCGGGCACCTCGGCCTGCGACCCGCCCGACCGGCCACCCGGGTCGGTGCGGCGTGACCGGCCCGGCGGCGTCGACGCCGGTCACCGTCTGCCGGCTGCGCTGGGACGACCCGGAGGCCGTGGCGCTGCGCGCGGCGATGACCGGGGAGCTGCGCCAGCGCTACGCCGACCGCCCGTACGACCCGATCCACCTGCCCCCGGCGCGGGTGCTCCTGCCGGGCTCCATGGCCTGGACCGGGGTGGCGTACACCGCCGACGCCACCCCGGTCGGGCACGCCGCGCTGCGCTGGCACGGCCCCGACCTGGAACTGAAACGGATGTACGTGGTGCCCGCCCACCGGGGGCGGGGCATCGCCGACCAGCTCCTGGACGCCGCCCGGGAGGCGGCCGGGCAGTTCGGCGCGGGCCGGATCGTGCTCCAGACCGGCGACCGGCAGCCCGACGCGGTCCGTCGCTACGTTCGGGCCGGCTACCGGCCGGTCCCGGTCTTCCCGCCGTACGACACGTTGCCCTACTCCCGTTGCTACGCCCTGGTGATCCATCCCTGCGCCCCACGGAAGGCCCCGGTCCCGGCATGAAGTTCCTGCTGGTCACCCTGATCGCCCACCTGCCCGACCCGGTCACCGGCCGACTGCGCAGCACCACCGCACGGTTCCGGGACGTCGTCGACACCGCCGTGCTCGCCGAGGAACTCGGCTTCGACGGGTACGGCGTCGGCGAACGCCACGAGCGGCCCTTCATCTCCTCCTCGCCACCGGTGGTGCTCAGCCACATCGCGGCGCGGACCCGCACCATCCGGCTCTTCACCGCCGTCACCACGCTGAGCCTGCTCGACCCGGTCCGTGCCTACGAGGACTACGCCACCCTCGACCACCTCTCCGACGGCCGGCTGGAGCTGATCATCGGCAAGGGCAACGGCACCGCCCAGGCCGAACTGTTCCACGTCACCGTCGAGGACCAGTGGGACCGCAACCGGGAGGGCTACGAGCTGTTCCGCCGGCTCTGGCGGGAGGACCGGGTCACCTGGTCCGGCCGCTACCGGCCGCCGTTGACCGAAGCCGAGACCTGGCCTCGTCCGCGGCAACAACCGATCCGGGTCTGGCACGGTAGCGCCACCAGCCGGGAGTCGGTCGACCTGGCGGCCCGGCACGGCGACCCGATCTTCTCCGCCAACGTCCTCAACCCCATCGAGCCGTACGCGGAACTCGTGCGGCACTATCGGCAGCGGTGGGCGCACTACGGCCACGACCCGGCCGACGCCCTCGTCGGCGCGGGCACGGCCGGATTCCACGTCGCCCGCACCTCGCAGGAGGCCGTCGAGACGTACCGGCCGATCTTCGCGGCCCGGCTCGCGGCGCTCCGCCAGCGCGGCGTGGAACCGGTCTTCCCCACCATCGCCGACGCGGTCGCCCGCAGCTCCCTGCTGGTCGGCAGCCCGCAGCAGGTCATCGACAAGGTGCTGCGTCAGCACGAGCAGCTCGGCCATGAGGTCATCCACCTCCAGGCCGACCACGACGGGCTGACCGACGAGCAGCACCGGCAGAGCCTGGAGCTGTTCCAGGCCGAGGTGGCGCCGGTGCTGCGCCGGGAGATCCCCAGCCGTCCCTTCCGTCCGCCGGCGACCGCCGCCGCGCCGCTCTGACCAGAACGGGGAACCCCATGTCACCGACCGCGCTGTCCGTGCTCGACCTGTCCCCGGTGTCCGCCGGCGGCACCGTCGCCGACGCCCTGCGGCACACCGTGGACCTGGCCCGCCGGGTCGAGCAGTTCGGCTACCGCCGCTACTGGCTGGCCGAGCACCATCTGGCCGCCGGGGTGGCCAGCTCCGCCCCGACCGTGCTCATCGGGCAGGTCGCCGCGGCCACCAGCGTGCTGCGGGTCGGCTCCGGCGCGGTGCAGGTCGGCCACCGCACCGCCCTGTCGGTGGTGGAGGAGTTCGGCACCCTCGCCGCCCTCCACCCGGGCCGCATCGACCTCGGCATCGGCCGGTCAGGTCAGCGACAGGCCGAGGCCGCCCGGGAACGCGCCGCACCCACCCCGCCACCGACCGGGGCCCGGGTGGTCGACGGGCTGCTGATCCCCGCCCCGTTCTCCTACGCCCACCTCGTCGGCGCACCCCGGTACGCCCTCGCCACCGCGCTGCTGCACCAGGCCGGTGCGCAACCGCCCGCGTTCGCCGGGCAGCTCGACGACATCCTCGCGCTGCTGCGCGGCGACTACCGGGACGCCGACGGTCTCGACGCGCACGCCGTGCCGGGGGAGGGGGCGGACCTGCAGGTATGGCTGTTGGGCAGCAGCGGTGGGGAGAGCGCCCGGCTGGCCGGGGTGCGGGGCCTGCCCTTCGCCGCCAACTACCACGTCAGCCCCGCGACGGTGCTCGACGCGGCCGAGGCGTACCGGGCCGCGTTCCGGCCGTCGGCGGCGCTGGCCGAGCCGTACCTGGTGGTCTCCGCCGACGTGCTGGTCGCCGACACCGACGCCGAGGCGCGTCGGCTGGGCAGCCCGTACGGGTCATGGGTGCGCAGCATCCGTGGCGGTGACGGCGCGATCCCCTACCCGAGCCCCGAGCAGGCCGTCACCCTGCCGTGGACCGACGCCGACCGGCAGCTCGTCGCCGACCGGGTGGACACCCGGTTCGTCGGCGCACCGGAGACGGTCGCGGCACGGTTGCGCACCCTGCGGGACGTCACCGGCGCCGACGAGCTGCTGATCACCACGATCACCCACGACCACGCCGACCGGGTGCGGTCCTATCAGCTGCTGGCGAAGGAGTGGGCCCAGTCCGGCGACACCGGCCTGGGCCGATAGCACGACGGCGCGTTCACCCTGGCCCGGACGGGACCACGGATCGGGGGTGTCCGGGTCGGGGTGTCACGTCATCGCGCTGAGCAGCCCGACCCGCGGGCACAGGTGCCGTCCCGGCCCAGTGCACCGGAAGTCGGAACTCCGCCATCACCGTGGCGTGCCGGGCTATATTGACGCAAGTCACTTACTGCTCTGGAGGTGCCCGACGTGAGAGTCCGTTCGATGGTGGCGGCAGCGGTCGTGGCGGGGGTCGCGGCCACCGGTGCCGGCACCGCGACGCTCGCCGGCGCCGCGCCGGCCGATCCGGCCCCGGCCGCCACGACCCTGGCCGTCGGCGACTTCGACTTCACCCGTCCGCAGGTCGTGGCCACCGGCCTGACGGTCCCCTGGGGGATGGACTTCCTGCCCGACGGCAGCGCCCTGACGGCCCTGCGCAACTCCGGCCAGGTGGTGCGGGTCCGCCCCGGGCAGGCCGCGGAGCAGGTGGCCCAGATCTCCGGCGTGACCGCGACCGGCGAGGGCGGCCTGCTCGGCCTGGCGGTCTCCCCGGGGTACGCCCAGGACGGTTACGTCTACGTCTACCTGAGCACCGCCACGGACAACCGGATCGTCCGCTTCCGGCTCACCGCGCCCCAGAACCAGGAGCCGGTCCTCATCGGCCTGGCCCGCTCCACCATCCACAACGGCGGACGGATCGCCTTCGGCCCGGACGGGATGCTCTACGCCGGGGTCGGCGACGCGGGGCAGACGGCCAACGCGCAGAACCCGCAGAGCCGCAACGGCAAGATCCTCCGGATGCGACCGGACGGATCGGTGCCGTCGGACAACCCGACGGCCGGTTCCCTGGTCTACAGCCTCGGGCACCGCAACGTGCAGGGCCTGACCTGGGACGCCCAGGGGCGGCTCTACGCCGCCGAGTTCGGGCAGAACACCTGGGACGAGGTCAACCTCATCGTGGCCGGTGGCAACTACGGCTGGCCGACGGTCGAGGGGCGGGCCAACGATCCCCGGTTCCGGGACCCGCTGCTGGTCTGGACGACCGCGGAGGCGTCCCCGAGCGGGGCGGCGGTCGCCGGCAACCGACTCTTCGTCGCCGCGTTGCGCGGCACCCGGCTGTGGAACGTGCCGCTCACCGGCACCGGCGGGGTCGGCACCCCGACGGCCGAGTTGACCGGCACCTACGGACGCCTGCGCACCGTGGAGTACGGTCCGGACGGCTGGCTCTGGGTCACCACCAGCAACCGGGACGGGCGGGGCACCCCGGCGGCGACCGACGACCGCATCCTGCGTTTCCCGCCGAGGGACACCACCCCACCGCCGACCACCACCCCACCGCCCACCACGGTCCCGCCGACGACGCCCCCGCCCACCACCGCCCCGCCCACCACCGGGCCACCGTCCACGCCCCCGCCGGTGTCGTGCCGGGTCATCTGGCAGCCCAACCAGTGGACCGGTGGGTTCACCGCCGAAGTGTCGATCACCAATCTGGGCTTCTCGGTGACCAGTTGGACGTTGACCTGGACCTTCGGCGCCGACCAACGGGTCACCAACGCCTGGAACGCGCAGGTGACCCAGTCCGGGGCCACCGTCACCGCCCGTAACGCCGCCTGGAACGGCAACCTGCCGCAGAGCAGCACGGTCAGCTTCGGCCTCCAGGGCACCTTCGGCGCGAGCAACCCCCGCCCCGCCGCCTTCCAGTTCAACGGGGGCGTCTGCCTGGTCCAGTGACCCGCGCCGGGGCCGCCCGGACCACCACCGGTCGGCCGCCGTGCGCCGCGCCACCGCCCACCGGGACCAGGCGATCGTGCGGTCACCGTCGACGACGGCGGACCGGCGTCGGTCGAACCGGGGCAATATGCCCGATTCGCCGACGCCGGCCCCCGTTCCGGTGGAGCCTGCGAGGGACGCCATCGCGGACGGCCGTCGCGGCACGGGGGTGATCGTGAGTCGAAGGTTCGTCGGGCTGCTGGTGCTGACCGGCCTGATGCCGATGATCGAGGCCGTCGTGCTGGTCATCCTGGGATTCCGGGCCGCCGAGGGGGTGCCACCCCAGGTCACCGCCCTCTGGCCGTACGACACCTACCACGATCTGCGGTGGCTCTACGTCTACCACCGGTCGTGGTGGGAGTTCGCGCTCTGGCTGTGTTACATACTGGTCGCCCGGGGTCTGTTCACCACCGGCCTGGTGGTGCTGGCCTGGCCGGCCGAGGTGCGCCGGCCGTCGTTGGGGTGGCTGCTGCGGCGTAACGTCGTGCTCGGTGTGCTGGTCGGCGTGTTCGTCGCGCCCTGGGCGGCGATCTCGGTGGCGGCGTCGGTGGTGGCGCTGTCCTGGGTGCTGCTGGCGTCCCTGCTGCCGATGTTCCTGCTCGCGCCGTTCCTGCAACGGGTGGCCGTGGTGGAACACTGGTGGCGCGGACTGCCGTCGATCTCCCTGGTCGGTTGGTCGCTGCTGAACTTCGTGGTGCTCACGGTGGCCGGCGCGTTGTGCTGGGTCACGCCCGGCTGGTGGACGGTGCCGGTCGCCGGCGTGGCGGGGGTGCTCAACGGGCTGCTGTGGAACCGGACGGTCCGGGCGGCGCTGCTGCCGTCGCGGGTGCGCTGGGCCCGGGTGCCGGTGACGCCGCTGGCGGCGCTGCTGGCGGTCGCCGTACCGCTGGTCATCCCACCGGTGACGGACCTGGTCCCGGGGAACGAGCAGTGGATCAGGACGGCGGTGCTGGAACGACCGCTGCCGTCCGAGGTCACCCACGCGGTGATCGTGCTCACCGGCTACGGCTCGGACTACGGGGGTGAGCAGCCGGCCGACCCCCGGGTGCAACGGTTCTCCTACCGGGGGCTCGACCCCGACGGGAGACCGCTGGCGTACCGGTCGTCGGACACCACGAAGTCGATGGCGGACAGCGTGTCGCTGCTCGCCCGACAGGTGGAGCGGCTGCACCGGCGCACCGGGCGGCGGGTGGCGCTGATCGGCGAGAGCGAGGGGGCGTTGGTGGCCCGTACGTACCTCGCCCGACGCCCCGACCCGGTGGTCGACACCCTCGTCATGTTCAGCCCGCTGATCTACGCCGGCCGGGCCTACTACCCGCCGCCGCACCACGACCGGGGCTGGGGGGTGGCCACCGGCTGGCAGCTACGGGCCATCTTCGGGCTGGCCGACGTCGGCGGCGGTCCGGACGAGCCGTTCATCCGTTCGTTGCTCGACGACGCGCCGTTCTACCGCAACCAGCTGATGTGTCCCGTGCCGGGGGTGCGGATCGTGGCCTTCCTGCCCACCGCGACGGCCACCGAGGCGCCGCCGGGCGAGTACAGCCGGATTCCGGTGTTCCAGATCCCCGGGGTGCACGGCGGGCTGCTGGACCGCAGGCTGGTCCAGGATCGGCTGATCGACTTCCTCCTGGGCAGGCCGATCGCGCAGACCCGGGCCGAGTATCCGCTGCTCCAGAGCTTCGCGGCGGCCTGGCAGGCGCCACCGTTGCCGATCGAGGCGAATCCGGCCTGGGCGGGCAACCGGCAGCCCGATCCGGCGTTCACCGGCAAGGTCTGCCTGCCGGCGGGATGACCGTCCGGCCCGGCCGCGTCACGCCGTCCGCCGACCCGGACCCCGCGTCAACCCCACAGCAGGTGGACGACGACCAGCACGGCGACCAGGTCCGGGCCGCGCAGCACCTGACGGACCAGGTCGACCGGCACCATCGCGAAGGGGGTGTTGACCATCGCCCCGCCGTAGCGCATCGGTGGGCGGGTGCCGGCCCAGAAGGCGGCCGTCACGATCCCGAGCAGCAGCACCGCGTCGAGCGGGCCGGGAACCGGCCGCCGGCGCGGAACCGTCGGCCGCGTACCAGTCCGATCGCGCGCCACCGGCGGCTCTCCACCAGCGCGGCGAGCAGCGACGGGTCCAGCAGTACGGCCGTGGTGGTGGCGGCGTTGGCGAACTGCGCCCCCGTGGTCAGCGTCGCCCGGTCCACCCGGGGGAGACGCCGGTGCGCGCGGACGGTCGACGCCACCGCGACGGGCAGCAACGCCAGGCCGACGCCGGCGGTGAGCGGCACCGGCGGCAGTGGGAGGGACCATCCGACGGCGTGCCCGAGCACCATCAGCACCGCGATCGCGGCACCGGCGGCGGGCAGACCGAGGGCGGCAGCTCCGCCCAGCGGGGTGTGCTGCGGGCGCTCTGGGCGACGACGGCCCACCCGGTCGCGGTGGCCCCGCAGGTGAGGCCGGCCAACGCCGCCCAGCCCAGGTCGGCGGGCCGGTCGTGGCCACCGGCGAAGGCGGCGGCCACCGCCAGCAGGCCCGCCCCGACGGTGACACCGCCGACCAGCCCGCCGAACCGGGGGAGCAGCCACGCCCGGCGGTCCACCGGAGAGCTGACCAGCCAGGTCTGGGCGGCGGGGGTGACCAGCACGACCGGGTCGGCGGTGCCGCCGTGGGCGTAGGCGACCAGTTCGAGGTGTTCGACGACGGACAGGTCCGGAAAGAAGTCGATGTCGTCGAGGGCGGCGGCGACCGCCGCGCGGACCCGGGGGTCGGTCTCGTCGCAGCGTCGGCCGTCGAGCAGGACCTCACCCTCGTCGGGGCGGTCCGCCCCGACGACGCAGCGCAGCAGGGTGGTCTTGCCGGAGCCGTTCGGCCCGACGACGACGGCGACCTGCCCCGCGTCGAGCTGGAAGCGCACGTCGTCGAGGACGACCAGCGCGCCGAACCGGCGGGTCAGCCCGCGTACGGCAAGTGTGCTGCCCACTGCCCACTGCCGCACGCGGGCCGGTACGGCCGTCGACCCGGCTCGGCCCGGCGGGACGGTCAGCCCTTCACGGCGCCGATCAGCACACCCTTGATGAAGTGCCGCTGGATGAACGGATAGACCGCGACGATCGGGGCGACGGTGAGCACGACCACCGCCATCTTGATCGCCTCGGTCGGTGGCATGGTGACGCCGCCGCTGCCGCCGGAGGTGTGCGGGGCCTGGCCGGCCAGCAGGTAGCTCTGCAACACCCGCTGGATCGGGTACATGTCGTTGCGGTCGATGAACAGCAGCGCGTCGAACCAGACGTTCCAGTAGCTCACCGCGTAGAACAGCCCCACCACGGCGATGACCGCCCGGGACAGCGGCAGCACGATCTGGGCCAGGGTACGGAAGTGACTGGCCCCGTCGACCCGGGCGCTGTCCATCAGTTCCTGCGGGATGGCCTGGAAGAAGCCGCGCACCACGACCAGGTTGAAGACGCTGATCGCCGGCGGCAGGATCAGCGCCCAGATGGTGTCCTTGAGGCCCAGCCCGGTCACCACCAGGTACTTCGGCACCAACGGCGGGTAGACCAGGAACGGGACCAGGAAGTAGATCAGCAGCCAGCGGTAGCCCACCGAACGCGGCTGGGACAACCCGTACGCGGCGAGGACGGTCACGGTCAACGCCAGCGCGCTGCCGATGACGGTGACCAGCGTGCTGATCCACAACGCCCGGGTGACCGCCCCACCGGCGAAGATCGTCTCGTAGGCCGAGGTGTCGATGCCCCGGGGGATGACGACGATGCCGCCGGCCTCGGCGAGGGTCTCCCGGGAGGACAGGCTGGTCACCAGGATCACCCAGAGCGGGAAGAGCACGCTGAGCACGAGCAGGGTCAGGAAGGTGGCCTTCAGCCCCTGGCCGATGCGGGTCGGTGGCTCCTCCCAGATGGGCCGGCGGTCGCGCCCGGTGCGGGCCCGCAGTGCGACGGTCTCGGTCATTTCGAGTAGATCCCCCGTTCGCCGAGCAGGTGGGCGACCCGGTTGGCGGCCAGGATCAGGCCGAGCCCGATCGCGGCCTTGAACAGCCCGGCCGCCGCGCCGTAGCCGTAGTTCCCGGTGGCGATGGAGAAGTGGTAGACGAAGGTGTCGAGCACCTCGGCGGCCTGCCGGCCCACCGCCTCGCGTTGCAGCAGGAACTGTTCGAAGCCGACCGAGAGCGCGTCGCCCAGCCGCAGGATGAGCAGCAGCATGATCACCGGGCGCAGGCCGGGCAGGGTGATGTGCCACAGCCGCCGCCATCGGCCGGCGCCGTCGGCCGCCGCCGCCTCGTAGAGGCTGATGTCGATGGTGGACAGCGCGGCGAGGAAGACGATGGTCCCCCAGCCGACGTCCTTCCAGACCGCCTCGGCGGTGACCAGGATGATGAAGGTGTCCGGGTTGGTCATCACGTTCCACGGCTGCATGCCGGCCTCGCGCATGGTCTGTGCGAGCAGGCCGGCGCCGCCGAGCATGGCGACGAAGAAGCTGACCACCAGCACCCAGCTGAAGAAGTGCGGCAGGTAGACGACGGTCTGCACGAAGCCGCGCCACCGGCTGGAGAGCAGGTTGTGCAGCATGATCGCCAGGAAGATCGGCAGCGGGAAGAAGAAGACCAGCTGGAAGGCGGTGATCGCCAGGGTGTTGCGGAACGCTTCCCAGAAGGCCGAGTCCTCGAAGAGCAGTTGGAACTGGCCGAAACCGATCCAGTTGCTGCGGGTGAACGCCTGCAACGGGTTGTCCCCGAGGTAGGGGTTGTAGTCCTGGAAGGCGATGACGTTGCCGAGGATCGGCAGGTAGCTGAAGACCAACAGGACGAGGAAGCCGGGCGTCACCATGGCCAGCAGTTGCCAGTCCCGGGCGAGCCGGGTGCGCAGCGGCACCCGCCGCCGGCGGGCGGGGCGCTGGCGGTGCCTCGCCCGGGTGGGGCCGTCGGGCCGGGTCCGGTCGGACCCGGCCACGACGGTGGTGTCGCGAGTGGTCATCGCCCGGCCTTGGGCAGCGACTTGGCGAGCAGTTGCCGTGCTTCCTCGCCCCCGTTGGCCTTCCACTCCTGCACGATGGCGTCGATGTCGGAGAGCGGCCGGCGGCCCCGCAGCATGTCGGTGATCTTGTCCTCGGTGGGCACCTGGTTGGCCTTGTACGTGGCCGGCATCTCCAGCTTCACCCCGTCCCAGGGGTCCTTCTCCAGGTACTTCACCATATTGTTGGAGTAGTTCAGCAGGTCCGGCACGTAGTTCGGGGTCTCCGGGTACGGGCCGATGGTGGGGTTGCGACCGCTGATGAAGAAGTACTGGTTGGCGATCTCCTTGAACGCCAGGTCGGTCTTGACCGGCCCGTTCGGCGTGCTGGTGTGGTGCTTGCCGGCCACCCCGTAGTCACGCAGCTGCGCCTCCTGCGAGCCCAGCGGCGCGGAGCACCAGTTCATGATCCGCAGCAACTCCTCGACCCGCTCCTTGCCCAGCCCCTTCTTGACGAAGGTGAAGGAGATCGGCTCGTCGTCCCCCCAGACCAGCGGGTCGCCGCCGGTGGCGGAGAAGATCGGCACCGGCTGGATGTTCAGCTTGGGGTTGACCTTCTGGTGCTCGGCCTGGGCGCCCTGCCAGAAGCCGAGACCGTTGCGGGTGAAGACGATCGCGCCGTTCTTGGCGAACAGCTGGGCGTTGTCCGCGCCCCTGCTGGCGATGATCTCGGGGTGGACCAGACCGTCCTTGTAGATCTTGGCCATCACCTCCACGGCCTGCCGGTACTCCGGGGTCTCGTACTTGAACTCCGGGGTGCCGTCGGCCTTCAGCCGCCAGCCCTGCTTGGAGGCGGGCACCTTGTGGTACATCTGGATCATGTCGAAGACGTTGTCGAACGCCCACACCTTCTTGGCCGGGTCGGTGACCTGCTTGGCCACGGAGAGCAGGTCGTCGAGCGACGCCGGCACGGCCAGCCCACGGGCGTCGAGCAGGTCCTTGCGGGTGAACAGCGCCCAGGGGAACGGCCCGTCGGTGGGGTTGGGAACGGCCACCAGCCGCTCGTTCCACAGCGAGTTGCGCCAGGCGCCGGTCGGGAACGAGGCGAGCATCGGGTACGCGTTGGCCGCGTCGCCCTTGAGGTAGTCGGTGAGGTCCTCGAAGAGCACCTTGATCGCCTCGGAGAAGCGCGGGATCTTGTCCACTTCCCATTGGGGCACGCAGAGCAGCTCCGGGACGTCCCGGGCGCCGAGCATCGCGTTGAGCTTGTCGGCGTAGGTGTTGCCGTCCTGGATGGTGAAGTCGACCGGGGTGCCCAGCTCGGCGTTCACCGCCTGCAGGTAGGCGCTCTGGGTTACCCCGGGCGGGGCCGGACCCCACGCCGGGGTCATCGCGGTGACCTGCTTGCCGCTGGTGCCGGGCCGTTCGGTGATCGCGTCGACCAGCGAGGTCGGGTACTTCGTGTAGCCGTCGGGCACCGGGCGGGTGCCGATGATGTCGGGCCTGGTGCTCTGGGCCAGGTCCTTGTGCGTCGGCAGCAGATCGGCGTAGGCGTCCAGGTTCTGCGCGGCGCCGGAGCCGGCCGGCTTCTCGGAGCACCCGGCGAGCAGCGGGCCGCCGGCGACGGCGGCCGTGCCGAGGCCGACCAGGCCGAGGAAGTGTCGGCGCGAGGCTGTCGAGCCGGGTTTCTGGGGTGTCATCGGTCCCCCTTCGAGAAGGGCTAGGTAGTGGGTTCGCAGGTTGGGGGTGGAGCTAGTTGGTCTGGATGTTAAACAAACTAATGGACGGCGGGAGATTCCGACAAGAGGCATCGATGGCCGCCGTACCGGTGCCGGTGGCACACCCCGCGTCGCGGCGGCGCACCGGTCGGCGCACCCGCGGCCGGAACCACGCCAGGGGACGACGAGCGGCCCCCGCACCGGCTGCGTAGGCTGCCCGGATGAGCGCACCGTCCCGCATCCTGGTCTACGGGGTGTACGGCGCGGGCAAGTCGACCCTCGCGGCGGTGCTGGCCGACCGGCTGCGGTTGCCGTGGCACCCGGTCGACGACCTGCTGTGGCAGCCCGGCTGGGTCGAGGTGCCGGTCGCCGAGCAGCGCAGCCGGATCATCGAGGTCTGCCGGGGCGACCGGTGGATCCTCGACGGGGCGTACCACGGGTGGCGGGACGTGCCCCTGGACCGCGCCGACCTGGTCGTCGCCCTGGACTACCCCCGCTGGCGTTCCTTCGGGCGGCTGCTGCGGCGTACCCTCCGCCGGCTGGTCACGGGGGAGGAGATCTGCAACGGCAACCGCGAGTCACTGGGCAGCGTGCTGTCCCGGGACTCGGTCCTGCTGTGGCACATCAGCGCATTCGGTCGGGCCCGGCGACGGATGCGGGCCTGGCAGGCCGACCCGTCGGGGCCGCCGGTGCTGCTGTTCCGCTCCCCGACGGAGCTTTCGCGCTGGCTGGCCGCCCTGCCCCGACGGTGAGCGGCCGGGACGCCCCCGCGCCCCGGCCCGTCACTGTTTGGGCGCGGCGCCGTTGTCGACGAACCGGAACACCGTTTCCAGGGGGGCGTCGCCGAGTTCCTCCAGGATCAGCCCGCGCTGGTCGGAGTACTGGAGATAGGCGGAGTTGTTGCTGAGGGCATAGGTCCGCTGGCCCCCCTCCGAGCCGTGCACCACGATCGAGAACAGTTGCCTCGGCTCGTCCGGCGAGCAGGCGGCCGCGACGACGGTGAGCGGGTCGGAACCCGCCGACCGGACCTGCCAGCAGTCCCGGTCACCGTCGGCGTTCGATTCGGCGGTGCGGACCAGGTAGGTGCCGGACCCCTGGGGCACGAACACGAACAGGCGACGGCCCTCGTCGCCGTCGACCTCGCCGAGGCTGCCGTCGTCGAGCAGGGACACCACGGACTCCATCGCGGCTGGCCGCAGGAGGACGTACCGGCGCCCGCCGAGCCGCAGCGGATCGGTGGGCGCCGAACTCTTCGGCGCGTCGGGCGTGGCGCTCGGCGTGGCGCTGGGCGTGGCGCTGGGCGAGCCGGACGTCGGTTCCGGGGTGTCCGGGGTCGGCCCCGTGGACGGGGACTGCGGTGACGGGCCTGGCGTCGTGCTGTTCGGGCCGGCGGGCAGGGTGGTGCGCGCAGGCCCGGCGAGGTGGACCACGGTGGCGCCGGCCCCCACCGCCCCCAGCAGGGCGACACCCAGCGCGGCGGTCGCGAGGTGCCGACGCCGACGCCTGCTGTCACCGCGTCGACGGACCTCGGCGACGGCGGTGAGCCGACCGGTCTGTCGGGCGTGTCGGGCCAGCCCGTGCAGGGCCTCGTCGAGCATGTCGTCAGGCCCCATGGCTCCTCCCGGCCGTCGTCTGATGTCCGTCACCGGTCAGGTATCTGGCCAGGCCCTGACGGCCCCGGGCCAACCGGGTCTTGACGGTGTTCGGATTCGCCCGGGTCTCCGCGGCGATCTCGGCCACGCTGAGGCCGACCAGATGGTGCAACACGATGGCCCGGCGCTGCTCGGTGGGGATGTGCCGTAACGCGTCGACCAGCACCACGTGATCGACGGAGACCGGTTCCACCTCCTGCCCGGTCGCCTCCCGCCGGTGCGCCTTGACCCGGTTCACCGCCTTGCGCCACGCGCTCACCGCCACCCGGTAGGCGACCTTGCGTACCCACGCCTCGGGGCTGTCGCACTCCCGCACGGTCGACCACCGGCTCCAGGCCCGGGCGTACGCCTCGGCCACCGCGTCCTCGGCCTCGGTACGACTGCCGAGCATCGCGTACACCTGCCCCAGCACCCGTTGCGCCGACGAGGCGTAGAAGGCGTCGAACTCCTCGGCGTCACGCATCGGTCACGCTCTCCCAGCGCCCGGTCGGCTCTGATCCCGCCCCACCCGGCCCGGGTACCGCCCTGCCCCGCGCCGGCCCGGTCGGACCGGACGGGGTCGCTCTCCCGCCCGGTCCGACCGGCCTGCCGTCAGCGGTTGGCGGGCGCCGGTCCGTTGTCGTTGAACCGGAAGCTGCTCGTCGGCGGGGCGTCACCCAGCTCCTCGAGGATGAGGCCGGAGCGTGCGGAGTCCCGCAGGAACGCCCCGGCGTTGCTGATCAGGTAGGACGGCGTGGTGCTGGTCGCGGCGACGATCTCGAACTGCTGGCGGGGATCGTCGGTCTTGCAGGTGGCAGCCCGGACCTCCAGCGGTCGGGTGTCGCCCGGATTATGCACCCGCCAGCAGAGCGGGCCGGCACTGGCCCGCGAATACGCCTTGATGAGGTACTTCCCCCCGCCCAGCGGGGTCGGCACGAAGAGCTGTCGGCCCTGGTCGTCGTCGACCTCGGCCAGCCGACCGGAGTCGGGCAGCGACAGGCCGCTCTCGAACGCGCCGACCCGGACGATCGTGTACTGACGGTTGCCCGGGAACCCTCTCGGGGCGCTGCTCGTCTTCGGCGGCGTGGCGGACAACCCCACCGGGACGCTGTCCGCGACGCCCGTCACGTCCTGCCCCGCCACGGCCGGCGGGGCGGCGTCGGCCCCGGGCCGGGTGTCCACCGCACAGGCCGCCAGTGCTCCGGTCAGTGCCAGCAACCCGGCACCCGCGAGCCATCGTTTCATCGACATTGTCCGCTCCTCCACCTGGGGACGTGGTCGGCAGGTCCGCCGTCGCACCGGTCCGGTGCCGACGTCGTTGCCCGACTCACCTTTCAGGACGTTCGGCGCGGCCGCCAGGTTTCAGCCCCACCCCACGATCTTTTCGACACCGCCGACATCGTCCTGGCGGCGGGACCGGGGCGTCAGGCCCGCATGCCCGCCCGGCCGCCCGTCCGCACGGGGCCGTGGGCTGGCCAGTGGGGCGCTGGGCCGGATGCTCGACGAGGCGCGCGCGCTCGGGCGGGACCGGTTGCTGGTCGTCTGCGCAACCGGCAACGTCGCCTCGGCACGGACGATCGAGCGGTGCGGCGGAGTCTTCGAGGGCATCGGGGAGACCCGGTTCGGTCCCACCCGACGCTACCGGATCACGCTGTACGGGTAGGGCCGACGGCCTGCGGCGCGACACGCGGTGCCGGCCGACGGGCGGTGCCCGGCCGGCGACTTTGGGATGCTGTGACGGTCCAGCAGGTGATCCATCCGACTCGAAGGGACCTTTCCGATGGCAAAGGTCATCTCCACGCTTTTCATCTCGGCCGACGGTGTGGCCGAGATCGACCCCGACTGGCACTTCCCGTACTTCGACGACAACATGGGCCGGGCCGTCAGCGAGGACTACGACACCGCCGACGTGTTGCTCATCGGCCGGGAGACCTACGACAGCTTCGCCGGGGCGTGGCCCGGCCGGGAGAGCGCCGGCGGCGACGACGCGCCCTTTGCCAAGCAGCTCGGTGACCTGCGCAAGGTGGTCGTGTCGCGGAAGTCCCGGGAGTTCCCCTGGCGCAACTCCGAGCTGCTCGACGGCGATCTCCTCGAGGTCGTCGCCGCGCTCCGGAACGACACCGGCATCGGTGGCGTCCTCATCCCCGGGTCGATCTCCGTGGTGCAGCAGCTGCTCGCCGCCGGACTGGTCGACGAGCTGCGGCTGCTGGTGCACCCGGTGGCGGCGCGGAAGGGCCGCAAGCTGTTCGACGACGGTGACGCGCCCTACCACCTGCGGGTGACGACGGCGGAGGTGTTCCCGACCGGGGTGATCCGGGTGGTCTACACGCCGGCCGAGGCGCCCGCCACGGTCGGCTACGACGAGGTCAAGGAGCAACTGCCCGCAGGAGAGTAGCCGCGCCCCGCGCGGGCCGCCTCGGCCGTCGTCCCCGCAGGTGGCACACCGCGCCACCGTCGTCGAGTGGTGCCGGTCCGGCCGGTGGTCCGCGCGGCGACGCGGTCGGCGTACCGGCTAGGGGGTTGGTCCGGGCGGTTGCCGGTCCCGCTCGGCGGCGGTGACGCCGCCCCGCGCCCGCAACCAGACGACCAGCTCGGTGGCGCCGCGCCGGACGGCCGCGTCCAGGGCGGTGCGGTGCTCCCACGGCGGTATCCAGTTGAGCCGTGCGCCCCGCTCCCACAGGTACCCGGCGCAGGACTGCCGGCCGCCGTGGCAGGCGCCCCAGAACGCCGCGTCGATCTCGTCCGCCGACGGCGGGACGACGCCGGTGCAGGCCCGCTCCACCCGGTCGAGCAGGCCGAGCGTGGCCGCGTCGGTGAGGGTGGTGCGGGCCCCCCGGACGACGAGCCGGTACGCCGCCCGCCACTGGGCGAAGGCCCGCGCGTCGGCGAGCGGCGTACCGCCGGCGATCACGCCACCGGCCGCCTCGATGTCGGCACCGGCGTCCAGCAGCGCGTCGACGACGTCCACGTCGTCGCAGCTGGCCGCCCAGTGCAGCGGGGTCTCCCGGTGCGGTCCGGCGAACCGGGCGTCGACGTCGCCGCCGGCGGCGACCAGGGTGGCCACGGTGACCGCCCCGTGCGGAAACCGGCCCGGCCAGTCGGTGACGACGTGCAGCAGCGTGCGGGACGTCGCACCGGGCGCCTCGCCGGTGCGGTCGACGAGACGCGCGGTGGCCAGTCCCGGGTGTGCGGTGAGCAGCCGCCGCAGCGTGGTGAGGTCGCCGGTGCGGATCGCCCCGGTCACCGTGACCGCCAGCGGATCGTCGACCGCGAGCAGCAGGAGGTCACCCGTCACCTCCGCGACCCTACCCGCCGCCGGGGAGCAGCCGGTCCAACGGTCGGGGGACGTGGTCCAGATCGAGGGCGTGCACCAGTGCGGCGGCGTACCTCGCCTTACGGCCGCTGGTGGTGCCCAGGAACCGGCGTAGCTGCCGCTCGACGGACCGACCGCGCTGGGCGGGCTGGTTCTGGAAGACCCGGAATCTGGGCAGGTCGCCCTCGGTGGCGAGGACGTCCTCGACACCGGAGGGACCCAGCGCGCGGATCAGCTCGTCCTCCAGGTCGGCGACGCACACCGGGAAGCCGAGCGCCTCCATCGCGGTCCGGCTCAGGTCGACGCCGAGGCCGGCCTGCTCCAGGCCGCGCCGGAACCAGCCCTCCTCGGCCTCGTCACAGAGACCCCGGACGGTCAGGCCGAGACCCGGCGGGCCGAGCAGCCGCAGGAACCGGCCGGCGCTCATCGCGCCCCCGATCGACAGCACGCAGACGCCCTCGCCGGTCAGGTCGCGGCCACGCCGCACGGCCAACGCCTCGACCGCGCTCCGGTCGCTGACCCCCTCGACGAGCACGACCGTGGCCACCCCGTCACCGGCCAGGCGGCGGGCGGTCACCGCCGCCCCCGCGGCGTCCGCGCCGCCGGCCGCCCAGGCGTCGACGGCGGCGCGGAAACGGTCGGGCTCTCGCACAGGTCGAAGTCTCGCAACCACCGTCCCGGGCCGCCACCCGGATTTGCCGGCGGTCGCCCGCCTGGCGGCACACCCCGACCAGGCAGGCGGACCGTGGCACCGGAAAAGGCGGCGGACTGCGCCACCGGGAATGGCGGCGGACTGCGCGACACGGGGAATGGCGGCGGACCAGTGGTGGGCGCGGCCCCCGGCCGCGCAGTTCCCGGAGCACGGCCGGGGACCGGCGGCCCGGGTGATCACCCTGGCGGCCGGCGTTCCGAACCCGATCCGACCTGCGGCGCGGTGAACTGGAGCTGCCACCGGGAGCCGTGCCGGCTGAGCCGTACCACCGCCAGCGGGGCGACGTCCAGTCGGGGCAACGCGGCCATCGGAAGCTGCAACGCGTGCACGATCGCCACCCGGACCACCATCGGATGGGTCACGGCAGCGATCCGGACGCCCGGGGCGAGTTGATCGTCGAGCCAGCCCCCGACCCGGTCGCGCAGCGCGGCGAGGGACTCCCCGCCGTGCGGCGCGGCCTCCGGCGTACCCGACCACTGCCGTAACGCCTCGGGCTCCCGCGCCCCCACGTCCGCCAGGCTCCGCCCGGCCCAGCCGGCGTAGTCGCAGTCGGCCAGCGCGGCCTCGACCGTGGGGCGCAGCCCGATGGCGTACGCGGTCTGCACCGCCGCCGGGGACGGGCTGGTCAGGCAGACGTCCACCCTGCCCAGGGTGGCGTGGCGGCCGGTGCCGACCAGGGCGAGAGCGGCCTGCCGGCCGCCCTCGTCCAGGTCGTCGTCACCCGCGCCGAACACCGCGCGCCGCAGGGCGGCGGTGTGCGCGTGCGCGACCAGCCGCAGGCTGGTCGCGGTCACAGGTGGGCCGGTGTTCCCTGACCGATCGCCGGCTCGCCGGAGCGGTCGTCCGCGTGCCGCGCGCTCTCCGGCCGTCCGCCGCCCCGACTCATCAGGGCGCTGAACAGCAGGCCGATCGCGGCCCACAGCACCACCTGGGTACCGAGGGAGGCCAACCGGAAATTCCACAGCAGGGTCGCCGGGAAGTCGTCCGGAACCTCCTGGAACGACGGCAGGACCACATAGCCGACGACGGTGACCAGGAGGAATCCGCCGATGCCGGCACCGAACCGTTGCCAGACCGGCGCGTCGGCGCGGACCGACCGGTAGCCGAGGGTGCCCGCCCAGACCGCCACCAGGCCGAGCACCACCAGCGCCAGGTAGGCGACGGTGCGTTGATCGATGGTGTCGGGATCGCCGACCGCCGGGGGATTGGCCGGGTACTTCAGGAACGGCACGAGCACCGCGCCGAGCAGGGTGCCGCCGGCGAGCAGCAGCGCCGACCGGCCGTCGTCCGTGGCACGCAGGCGACGGCGCAGCAGGACGTACGCGGTCGCCAACAGACCACCCATCGCGGTCCCGAACAGCCCGGTGGCCAGGAACAGGCCGGCCCGCTGACCGTCCCGACCGACCAGTTCGTCCGCGTGGTGGTCGTCGGCCACCGGACCGGTGTGGGTGGCCGCCTCCTCGATCGCGATGGCCGCCTCGATGCGCGGTTCTCCGACGAGATAGCCGAACGCCCCCGCGAGCAGGCCGGCCACGAGACCGGCGAGCAGACCGCGGAGCAGGACGGTGGCGAACGTGGGTGGGTTGTGGGTGGTGGTCAGTGGCACGGGACACCGAGCAGGTGCCGGCCGTCGTGCATGAGTTCGTGCAGGTACATGCCGCTGCGCGAGACCGCGCCCTGGTCGAAGGCGACCAGGTAGGTGAGCAGGAGGAGTACGCCGACGACGGCCAGAGCCGTCCCCCACACGCGGGCCGACCCGACGGGGTGGACCAACGGCTGGGCGGGAGTGGAACTCGACATGGGACACGAACCTTCCCGGGGATGACGCGTCCCCATCGCAAGGCTGCGGACGACCGAGCGTCCTGGCTCGCGGACCCGTCGATGACGGGACCGCTCACAGTGGCGCGACCGCGCCGGAATCTCACCGGCTTACCTCGCGACGCCGCAGATAGTGGCTCGACCGTAGCGGCGCGACCCCCGACCGGTCAATCGCCGGCCCCGCCGAATGTGAGACACCCGGCGGGGACGGCACGTCATCGACCGGCGGGCACCGGTGAGATGGGGGCGGCGGCGCGACGTCGCCGTCGGGCCGCCGCCCCGACGACGGTGTCGATGGCGAGGAAGGCGAGGAGGGTGAGTCCGAACAGGGGTAGCGCCCAGCCGATCGCCGCGGTGAACGGCACGCCGACGAGCAGGACCCGCCACGGTAGGGCGCGGATGCCGCCCCGGGTCGGCGGGGTGCCGGCGAGGGCGCGCCGGTCGGTGCGGGTGGGGCGGCGTTGCCACCACATGCGGTAGCCCCAGACGATGACGCAGAGCAGTCCGAGAGCCAGCGCGGCGAGCAGGAGCTGGTTGATCGGGCCGAAGAGCACACCCATGTGGGCCTGGATGCCGAGGCCGCTGAGCTTGGCCAGCAGCGGCCAGTCGGCGAAGTCGCTGCGGGCGGTGACCGTGGCCGTGGCGGGGTCGACGGCGACCCGGTCCTTCGCGACCGGCCAGGTGTTGTCGACCTGGGTGACCGTCCAGGCCGAGCCCGGCTCGGCGGGCGGGGCGATCTCGACCGGGCCGGCCAGTCCGGCCGTCCGGGCGGCGGTCAGCACCCGGTCGAAGGCGGCCGACTCGACCACCCCGCCCGCCCCGGACGCACCGTGATGACCACCGCCGTCGGTGTCGGCCGGGCCGTTCGGCGTCGCGGTGAGGGCGGTGGACAACAGCGGGGCGCGGGCGTCGAGGGAGTCGAGGCCGGCGCCGAAGTTCGCTCCGGCGTACCGGGACCAGGTCAACCCGGTCGCGGAGAGGAACAACAGGCCGACGGTGAGCCAGACCCCGAGGGTGGCGTGCCAGCCCCGGGTCCGGCGGACACCCCGGGCGGCGGACAGGTCCGGCACGAGCAGGTGCCGCACGGTGGCCCGGGGGGCCCGGCGGCGTCGCCACCACAGCACGACCCCACCCAGCGCGATGATCCACAGCCAACTCGCGGCCAGCTCCGAGTAGTGCCGGCCGACCACCCCCAGGTGCAGGTTGCGGTGCAGGTCGTCCAGCCAGGTGGTGGCCGGCGTGGAGCCGAACCAGGTGGTCAGCTGCCCCTGCACCCGTGCCGTGTACGGGTCGACGTACACGGTGTGCTGCTTCTCCCCGTACTCCGGGGCCGCGAACACCACCCTCGTGGCCTGGTCGCCCGCTCCTGGCTGCACCGAGGCGACACTGCCCTCGGGGTGGGCGTTGCGGGCCGCCCCGACCTGGTCGGCCACCGGCAGCGGCCGCTCACCCACCTCGGTCACCGTCATCCGGTCGCCGTAGAGCACCCCGTCCACCTGCGGCGCGACCGTGTACGCCAACCCGGTCAGCGCGGCGACCACCAGGAACGGCGCGACCAGCACACCCGCGTAGAAGTGCAGCCGCAGCAGCAACGCGCCGAACGGGGAGCCGCCACGGGCCGGCCGGATGGGCGGGTCGGCGGGTGGCGCGGGTTCCGGCCTCGACGTGCCGGGCAACTCAGTGACAGACATACTCATCCGATCGGAATAGTCGGGATGTACCCGATGGTCGCCCCGTGCCTACGGACGGGTCAGCCCGCGTTCGTGGTGCCGGCGTCGCCCGGTGAGATAGTCGGAGCGGACGCCCCTACGGTTCCCGGGAATGTCCCGACGGGACGCGACGCCGCAGGACCACCGTCGCCGCCGGTGTCGGTGTCGGCAGGGGTTTCCGGCACCGGCGGCGACGGTGCCGGCCGACAGCGACCGGGGTCGACACTGGACGGTCCGTCGTCGTGCCGGCGGACGACCGGCCCTCGGTGGCGCGGCGACCGGCGTCGCGCTGGCCCGCGCTCAGCGGCGCAGCGACCGGCGTCGCCACCAGAGCGCGCCCACCGCCACCGCCAGGGCGACCACCGCGCTACCGGCCACGCCCAGGACGGTGCCCCGGCCGCCGCCGTCGTCCCCGGCCGTGGCGGCGGCCGGGGAAGCCGACACGGTGGTGGGGGCGACGGTCGGCGCGGCGCGGTCGGCGGGGTCGGCCACGGTGAACGGGTACGACCCCTGGACCAGGTGCCCGTCGGCGGACACCACCCGGTACGCGACGGTGTACGTCCCGTTGGGCAGGGTGTCCGTCACCTGGACGGTGCTTTTCGTCCCGTAGACCACCGGATCGCCGGTGGGGACGCGCCGTTTCGTCCCGTCGGTGAGCACGATGGTGGTGAAGGCCGGGTCCAGCCGGGCCAGGAACTCGAGCGTGATCTCGGTGGGCGCGCGGGACAGGGTCGCCTCCCGAGCCGGGGAGGCCGAGCTGAGGCTGTTGTGCGCCCAGGCCGGCGTTGCGGCGACGAGCAGCGCCAGTCCGGCGGCCAGCAGTGCGGCGGCGAGCCGGACGACGGCGGGCCGGACGACGGCGGGCCGGCAGGTCGAGGTGATCATGACGCTCCGCGGGGCCGGCTCATCCGAGCACCTGCTGGCCGATCCAGCCGTCGGATGGGCAGCCGGGCGGGACGGCGAAGACGGCGGAGCCGATCGGGGTGGTCCATTCGTTGAGCAGGTCCCGGTCGGCGAGTCGTCGTTGGATGGGCAGGAACTGGGTGGTGATGTCGGCCTGGTAGGCGGCGAAGATCAGTCCACTGTCGGCGTGCCCCTGCGGGGTGGGTGTGCCGTCGTAGTTGTAGGGACGGCGCAGGATCTTCAGCCGGTCGTCGGTGACGTGCGCCCGGGTGAGGTGGGAGAAGTCCGGGATGACGGTGAGGCCGTCGTCGCCGGTGGCGGCGAAGTCGGGTTCGTCGTGTTCGGCGGTGCCGGTGAGCGGGGCGCCGGTGTCGAGGCGACGGCCGATGGCGAGTTCCCGGTCGGTGCGGCCGAGCAGGTCCCAGGTCTCCAGATTCATGCTGATCCGGCGGACCACCAGGGTGCTGCTGTCCTTGAGCCAGGCCGGGCCGTCGGGCACCCACACGGCGGTGTCCAGCGGGGGGCCGGGGCGGGGGTTGGCGGTGCCGTCGAGTTGACCGAACAGGTTGCGTTGGGTGTGACCGGCGGGCTCGACGCCGGGGCTGCGCCGGAAACCCTGCTGCACCCAACGGACGGTGGCGAAGGGCCGGCTGTCCTTGATCAGCACCCGTTGGGCGTGGGCGACGGTGACCGCGTCGTCGGCGCAGATCTGCACCAGCAGGTCCCCACCGGACCAGGCCGGCTGGAGCCGGTCGACACGGAACGCCGGCAGGTCCACCACCGACGGCGGCCGGCGGTCGTCGACACCGGCGGCCCGGTAGAGGCCGGGGCCGAAACCGAAGGTCACGGTGAGTCGGGCGGGCAGCAACCCGAGTTCCGCCTCGGTGTCGGCCAACGCCGGCCGGCCCTGGGTGAGCCGGGCGGCGTCGTCGCTGAGCAGCCGCAGCAACCGGCCCAGCGCCGCCCGGTCGGTCCCCGGTCGCAGGGTGAACGCGACGAACGCTCCGTGCGCCTGTGGCTCGGTGGTGACCCCGGCCTGCCGGGGACCATGGAACGGCTCCACCAGCGCACCGACGGCCGCCACCGGGCTGGGCGCGGCCACCGCCGGCCGGCCACCGGCCTCCCGGTCACCGGTGGCGGCGGCGACCACCGCCCCACCGGTCACCGCCCCGCCCGCAGCCAACGCCCCGCCGGCGAGCAGACCCCGCCGGCTCACCACCCGGGCGGTCGGGGTCGCGGTCACGACGCCGGACTCGCCGTCGGCTGCCCGCTCATGCTCGGCATGGGCGCGCCGTGGCCGGGGGCGTAGCTCTCCTGCGCCCCGGTGAACGGCTTCGCCACCGCGGTGAACTGCTGGGTCCGACCATCGCCGAAGGTGAGGGTCACGGTGAGGGCGTCACCGGCCTTCACCGGCTGACGCAGATCCATCAGCATCAGGTGGTCACCGCCGGGCTCCAGGACATGGGTGCCCTTCGCCTTTATCACGATGCCCCCCTCCTTCTGCCGCATGACCATCTTTCCGTCCTTCATGGTCATCTCGTGCAGCTCCATCGACGACACCGACGTCGTGGCGCCGGTCAGCGTCACGTCGGCGTCGCTGTCGTTGACCAGGGTCCCGAAGGCCGCCGTCATGCCCTTGTCGGCCGCCTTCATCCATGGGTCACGAATGTCGACCACCCCGGCGACCGCGCTCGCCGGGGCCGAAGCGCTCGACTGCGGAGCTGCGGCCGGATCGGCCGGGCCACAGCCGGCGATGCCGAGCGCCAGCAGCGCTGCGGCGGTGGCGAGGACGACTGACGGGCGTCGATTCGAGCCGAGTGGACCGGTGGGGCGCATGGGTTCTTCCTCCGTTGTGCTGGTGCTCTGTCCCGTTGGTCGGTCACCGGGCCCCGAAAGTTCCGGCCGGTCGGCATCGTCGTTTCGTGGTGGGTCAGGCCGCCGACCGGTCGCGGACCCGCGCCGAACCGGTATGCGGCGGCACCAGGCGCAGCGTCGGCGTGGCGGTGGGCACGTCGTGCACGGTCAGCCGCCACGCGGGACGGTCGCGCTGGCCACGCCCCGCCGGACCGTCCGGTCGCAGCCGGGGTCGGGACAGGGCGACCACGATCAGGTAACCGGTGAGCAGGAAACCGTGACTGACCAGCCGGGCCGGCTCCACCCGACCGGTGACCAGATCGTTGGCCGAGAGCAGCACCAGCGCCCCGACGAAGGCGCTCAGAGTCGGCAGGAGCCCGCTGGTCGGGGTGCGCCGGGTCGCGACGAAGAGGAAACCGGCGCCGACGGCGATGTTCCAGGCCGCGGACTCGTGCCACAGGTGCCCGGACGCCAGCGTGTCGAGCGGGCCGTGGGCGTGGCCGGCCGCCGGGCCCCGCCCGACCTGGGTCAGCCCCAGCACCAGTTGCAGGGCGCCGATGAGGGCCAGCCCGGTGCGCAGGGTGAGCACGACCCGGTCCCGGAGCCGGCGGGGTGCGGGGAGCGCGGCCAGGACGACGTCGGCGAGGTCGGGGCGGGGGTCGGGGCCGGGGACGGCCAGCGTGAGGCGCTGCCGGTCGGGACCGGGGGCGGAGAGGGTCAGGCGGCACCGTCTGGTCACCGTCGCGGCCCGGTCGCACCATTCCCGGCAGCCCGCGCACCCGTCCAGGTGGGCGTCGGCCGCGATCCGCTCGGCGGTGCTCTCCTCGCCGTCCAGCTGCGCCGACAGGATTTCACGCCACTGCTCACACCCCATGTAGCGGTAGTCGTACCGCAGAGCGTCATGGTTCCCGCAAGTTCCCCCGGGCTGCCGTCGCGGCCCAGGTCAGCGGTCAGCCGGCGGCGCTTCCCGGCCTGCGTCGGATCGACCGGGGGTTGCCGTCGACCGCCACCACGAGATCCTCCCGGGCCCGCGCGACCCGGGACCGGATGGTGCCGACCGGGCAGCCGCACACCTCGGCCGCCTCGGCGTAGGACAGGCCGAGGACCTGGGTGGCGACGAACGCCTCCCGCCGGTCGGCGGGCAGGGCCCGCAGCAGGTCGTTGAGGACCACCTCGCCGTCGAAGCCGCTGCCCCGGGGGTCCGGGGTGTCGTGCCACTCGGACAACGGCACCGTACGCGGCCTCGACGTGGCGGCCCGTACGTGGTCGACGGCGGTGCGGCGGGCGATGCCGAGCAGCCAGGTCCGGGCCGACGAACGGGCGGCGAACGACGGCAGCGACCGCATCGCCCGCAGGTAGGTCTCCTGGGTGAGGTCGTCGGCCTCGGCCGGGCTGATCAGGTGGGCGACGAACCGTCGTACGTGCTGCTGGGTCGCCCGGATGAACCGGGCCGCAGCCTCCCGGTCACCCCGACCCGCGGCCAACGCCCACGCGGTGACCTCCGCGTCGTCGTCGCTCACCTGCCCACCTCCGTGTCCGGTTCCGCCGCCCGTCAACGGTCACGACGGGGTGTAGTAGGTCCGGGCGAGCGTACGGCATATCCGGCGTCACCCTCGCCCACTGGTACGGGCGGAAACCGCCAGCGGATCACCGTATCCACGGCGGAGAGCATCCGCCCGGTCTCCGTCGGGTGCGGGGTCCGGAGCCGTGGGTGAGCTTTGAGCACATCGGCCTCATGTTGGGACGCTGTAGCCAAAACTTTTGCCATCTGCGTAAAAAGTTGGTGAACTATTGATCGAAGTCCACTCTTCGTGAGGATGATCCGATGCGCTGTTCCCCTCCAGCCACCGGGCCCACCGGGCGTGCCCTCGCGGCCCTCCTCGCGTTCGTGCTCGCCTCGGCGGTCGTCCTGCTCCCCACCGCCCGCCCGGCGCAGGCGCACGGCACGCTGGCGATGTCCATCCCGGCGGCCAACGCCACGGTGACCGAGGCGCTGACGACGGTGGAGCTCTATTTCACCGAGCAGGTCGCCGCCAACGCCTACTTCACCGTCACCGGGCCCGGTGGTGGTCGGGTCGACAACGGCTGGCGGCAGGGCTCGCCCCGCCCCCTGGACAAGCCGGTACGGGAGTACCTGCTGGTCAACGGGAAGTTCGAGCCGAAGGAGTACAGCACCGGGTTCCCGGCGGTGGTGACGCTGGCCCACCTGCCGGCGGCGGGGCAGTACGCGGTGAGCTACCTGTCGGTGGCCTCCGACGGAGAACCGGTGCGGGGCACCATGAGCTTCCGGTACAGCGGACGGGCGACCGCCGCGCCGCAGGGCTGGCGGCCACCGGTCGACCAGCCGGACCCGGCACTGGTGGCCGCCGCCGAGCAGCACGCCACCTCCGGCCACTCCGGCGGCGCGGCACCGGGCGGGCCGACCGCCTCCGCCGTCCCGCTGGCCCCCTCGACGGCCGCCGCGGCGGCCTCCCCGTCGGCCGCCGCCCCCGGCGACGACGAGGGGGACTCGGGTGGCTGGCCTGGACCGGCGGCGCGGTGCTGGTGGTGGCGGCGGTCGGCTTCGCGGCCTGGCGTCGTCGCCCCGTCCCGGCCGCCCGGCCCGTCGGTCGGCCCGCCGGCCGCGCCGGTGGCCGGCCGCGCGGCCAGGGGGCGGTCGCCCGGTCCGGCACCGGTGCCCGGGTCGGACGGTCGAAGTCGGCGGGCGGTCGCCAGGGGGTGACCCGTCCCGCCGCCGCCCCGCGTGCGGTGGTCACCGAACGGGTGGGGGCACCCGTCGTGACCGAGGCCGCACCCACCACGACCGGGACGACAGCCACCACGACCGGGACGACAGCCACCACGACCGGGACGACAGCCGCTGTGGCCGAGATCGCGCCGGCCCGGGGGTCGCGGCTGGGCAACACGGGTCTCGCACTGCTCGTCGGAGGGCTGGTGGTGGCCCTGCTGGCGGGGTTCGGGCTCGGTCGGCTCGGCTCCGGCACCCGGCCCGTCGACCGCACCGCCGCAGCGCCGCCGGTCACCGGGGCGGCGGTGTCGGCGGGGGACGGGCATCAGCACGGGCCCGGCACCGGAGCGCACACCCATCCCGGTGACGGCGCGGCGCAGGTGACCGGGTTGTCGGTGAACGCCGGCGGTTACACCGTGCAGCCGGAGGCCAGGACCCAGCCGGCGGGCGTACGGGCGGACTACCGGTTCCGGATCGTGGGCACCGACGGGCAGCCGGCGACCCGCTTCGCCGTCGTCCACGACAAGCAACTGCACCTGGTCGTGGTGGGTCGCGACCTGAGCGGCTACCAGCACCTGCATCCCACCATGGCGGCGGACGGCACCTGGACCGTCCCACTGACACTGGCCCGGCCGGGCGGCTACCGCATCTATGCCGACTTCTCGGTAACCGCCGCCGACGGCAGCACGGTGCCGCTGGTCCTGGGCGTCGACCACCAGGTGCCCGGCGCGCACACCCCGGTCCCGCTGCCGCCGGCCGCACCCCGGTCCACGGCCGGGCCGTTCACGGTGACGATGACCGGTACGCCGACGGTGGGCGTGACGGTGCCACTGTCGTTCCGGCCCGACGGCGTCGAGCCGGCCCGGCTGGAGCGCTACCTGGGGGCGTACGGGCACCTGGTCGTGGTGCGGGAGGGCGACCTGGGCTACGTGCACGTGCACCCGGAGCAGGAGTTGGTGGACGGGACGGTCCGGTTCTGGCTGACCGCCCCGAGCACGGGCCGTTACCGCGCGTTCTTCGACTTCCAGGTCGACGGGAAGGTGCACACCGCGCAGTACACCCTCGACCTGTGACCTGTGACCTGGGTGCCGGTCCCGGCGACCCGTACCCGGCGATCCCGGGGGGACCCGTGTCCCCCCGGCGGGCCCGCGTGCACCGGGGCCGCGCCGGGCGGGCTGGCGGAGGCGGGCCGGCGGGATGAACCAGCAGGGTCGGCAGGGTGAATCGGTGGGCCCGTACCCGGGGTGTCGGTGGGAGCGGCCATGATGGGCCGGTGAAGATCCTGTCCATCCAGTCCTCGGTCGCCTACGGCCACGTCGGCAACTCGGCGGCCGTGTTCCCCCTGCAGCGCCTCGGACACGAGGTCTGGCCGGTGCTCACCGTGCACTTCTCCAACCACACCGGGTACGGCGCGTGGCGTGGGCCGTTGCTGGCCCCGGCCGACGTGGCGGAGGTGATCGAGGGCATCGCCGACCGTGGGGTGCTCGGCACGGCCGACGCGGTGCTGTCGGGCTACCAGGGGGACCCGGCGATGGGCGCGGTGATCCTCGACGCGGTGGACCGGATCAGGGCGGCCAACCCGGACGTGGTGTACTGCTGCGACCCGGTGATGGGCGACACCGGTCGGGGGATGTTCGTCCGGCCCGGTATCCCGGAGTACCTGCGGGACGTGGTGGTCCCGCGCGCCGACATCATCACCCCGAACCACTTCGAGCTGGACTTCCTCGCCGGCCGGACGACCACCACGCTGACCGAGGTGCTGGACGCCGTCGACGTGGTACGCGCGACCGGGCCCCACGACGTCCTGGTCACCAGCGTGCTGCACGGCGACGTGCCGGACGGCTCGCTGGAGGTGGTGGCCGTCTCGGACGAGGGTGCCTGGGCGGTGACCACGCCCCTGCTGCCGATCAGCCCCAACGGCGGTGGTGACGTCACCGCCGCGCTCTACCTCGCCCACCTGCGCACCACGGGCTCACCCGCGACGGCGCTGGAGCGGACCATCGCCTCGGTCTTCACCGTGCTGGAGCGGACCCTCGCGGCGGGCACCCGGGAGATCCAGTTGATCGCCGCCCAGGACGCCATCGCCGACCCGCCGGCCCGGTTCACCGCCCGCAAGCTGCGCTGACGGGCCGGCCGGGGCGGGAGGCACCCAGTCGGCCGCCGGTCGTGGCGGGTGCAGGTCCTGCCACGACAACGCCCGACGCCGGGCGCGGCGACCTGGCCGTCATCCTGGCCGGCAGGGCCGGCCCGCGCCGTCGCGGTGACCACCGCGCGGGCCGGTGTGTCCTCACCGGCCGGCGGTGACCGGCGTGCCGTCGCGCCCACCGGCCGGCAGGGCGCGGGCGAGCCGGCGGACGGCCTCGTCCATCAGGTCGGGCGGGGCGGACGCGTAGCTCAGGCGCAGGTGCGGGGCCGGGGGTTCGGCGGGGTACCAGGGGCGGCCGGGGAAGACGATGACGCCGGCGGCGGCTGCGGCGGCGGCCACCGCAACGTCGTCGGTCCCGTCCGGCAGGCGGATCCAGAGGTGCAGGCCGCCGCGCGGGACCGGCGGCCCGTCGAGCGCGGGCAGGTGCCGGCGCAGTGCGGTCAGCAGGGCCTCACGGCGGGCGCGCAGCGCGGTACGCAGGGCACGTCGGTGCCGCTCCCAGGCGGGTGCGGTGACGAACTCCATGGTGGCCTGTTGCAGCGGCCCGGCGACGAAGAAGTCGTCGAGCAGCCGGGCCGCCCGCAGCCGGTGACCGGCCGGGCCACGGGCGCCGATCGCGGCCACCCGCAGCCCCGGGGCGGCGGATTTGGTCAGCGAACGCAGATAGACGACGTGTCCGTCGGGATCGTCGGCGGCCAACGGCGGTGGGGCCGGCCCGTCGATGGTGAGGTCACGGGCGTAGTCGTCCTCGATCAGGAACGCCCCGGCATCGCGTACCACCTCGGCCACCCGGGCCCGGCGGTGGGCCGCGAGCGTCGCGCCGTGCGGGTTGGCGTACAACGGCTGGCAGTAGAACAACCGCGCGCCGGTCCGGGCGAACGCGCCGGCGAGCTGGTCGGGGCGTACCCCGTCGGGGTCGGCGGGCACCGGGGCCACCCGCAGCCCGGCGGCCCGGGCGGCGGCCAACGCGCCCAGGTAGGTCGGCGACTCCACGAGCAGCGTGTCGCCGGGCGCGGCGAGGGCCCGCAGCGTGGACGACAGGGCGGCCTGCCCACCCGAGCAGATCACCATGTCCTCCGCGCGCAGCCCGCCCCCGGCCTCCCGGGCGAACCAGGCGCGCAGGTCCGCCCGCCCGTGCGCCGGGCCGCGCTGCCAGGAGGCGGGCTGCCGGGCGGCGCGGGTGAGCGCGGCGCCGAGCGCGGCGGCGGGCTGGAGGTCGGCGTCCAGGTAGCCACCGGAGAGCGCGATCGCTCCGGCGGGCGGCAGCGCCAGCAGCGCCTGCATCTCGTCCTCGCCGGGCTGTCCGGGGCCGAGCGCCACGGTCTGCCAGGACAGGTCGGCGAGGTGTCGCTGCCGGGGCGGGGCGGCCACGAAGGTGCCCCGACCGGCGCGCGCCTCGATCAGGCCCTCGGCGACGAGGTGCCGGACGGCTGCGGCGACGGTGACCGGGGAGGCGTGGTGCCGGGCGGTCAGCTCCCGCACCGACGGCAGGCGCGCACCCGGATCGGCGGCGGCCACCAACCGGCGCAGATCTTGGATAACACGATCAGCTGCGTTACCGTCATCCATGAGAGACCACAGTAGCGCTACCGCACCGACAGCGGTAACAGCCAACCGGTTGACCGGCCTCGCCCTCGGCGCGCTGGGCGTGCTCGCCTTCAGCATGTCGCTACCGGCCACCCGGGTCGCGGTGCAGCAGCTCGACCCGTGGTTCGTCGCCTTCGGCCGGGCCGTCGGCGCAGGGCTGCTGGCCTGGGTATGCCTACGGTTCACCGGCGCACCACGGCCCACCCGCGCCCAACGCCGGCGACTGGCGGTCGTCGCCCTCGGCGTGGTGGTCGGCTTCCCGCTGTTCACCTCGCTGGCGCTGATCGACCGGACCGCCGCGCACGGGGCCGTCGTGATCACCGCGCTGCCCGCCGTGACGGCCGTGTTCGCGGTACTGCGCAGCGGCGAACGCCCGCCGCCGCTGTTCTGGTTCGCCAGCGGCGGCGGACTGCTGGCGGTGCTGTTCTTCCTCGGAGTCGGCGGCGCGGTGCGCGGCGCGCTGGCCCCGTCGGACCTGTTCCTGCTCGTCGCGGTCCTGCTCTGCGGCCTGGGGTACGCCGAGGGCGGCGCGCTCGCCCGCGAGCTGGGCGGCGCCCGGACGATCTGCTGGGCGCTGCGCTACGCGTTGCCGGTCACCGGTGCGGCCACCCTCGTCGCCGCCGTGGCCCACCCGCCGCAGGCGGACGCCTCAGCCTGGTCGGCGTTCGGCTACCTGACCGTGGTCTCCATGTTCCTGGGCTTCTTCGCCTGGTACGCGGGCCTGGCCCGAGGCGGGGTCGCCCGGGTCGGCCAACTCCAGCTCGCCCAGCCGGTGCTCACCCTGCTCTGGTCGGCGCTGCTGCTCGGCGAGCGCGTCCCGGCGGCCTCACTCGGCGCCGCCCTGCTGGTGCTGGTGAGCGTCGTGCTGATCCAGCGCACCCGCGACCGGACCCCGGCGTCGACCCCGCCCCCGGCCCGTGACCCCGTCCACGGGTAGCCCCGGTCAGGGTTCCGGTCGGTCGCCACCAGATCGTTGCGTGCCGGCGGGAACCGCGGGCCCGGCCCCTGCGGGGGGTTCCCGTGGCGCTGGCTGTTCCGGCTCTCCCGGCCGTTCTCCTTCCCACGGCCGTTCCTGTCCCGGTGGTCGCGGTGGCTCCGGTGATCGCGGTGGCGAGATCCAGGTGACCAGGACCACTGAAATGATCATGAGGAGGAACCACGAGGCGAGCTTCGTCGGCGACACCGGGTCCCAACCGGCCACCTGGCCCGGGTAGAGCCAGGCCTGTGACCAGGTGGCGATGTTCTCCGCCAGCCAGATGAAGAAGGCGACCAGGAGGAAGGCCAACAGCAGCGGCATCCGCAGCCGGAACCGGAAGACCCGGAAGTGCATCACGCAGCGGCCGAACACCATCGCGACGACGGCGATGAGCGGCCACCTGACGTCCGGAAGGTAGTGGTTGGTGAAGAAGTTGGCATAGATCGCGACCGCCACCAGGGCCGTCACCCCACGCCGGGGATAGCGGGCGAAACGCAGGTCGAACAGTCGGTTGACCCGTACCAGGTAGGAGCCGACCGCGGCGTACATGAAGCCACTGAACAGCGGCACCGCGCCCAGCCGGAGCATGCCGTCCGGGGCGTAGGACCATGAGCCGACGTGCGTCTTGAACAACTCCATGGCCGTCCCGACCAGGTGGAACAGGAGCACCACCCGCAGTTCCCGCAGGGTTTCCAGGCGTCCGGCCAGCATGGCCACCTGGATGGCGACCGCGGCGGCGGTCAGCAGGTCGTTGCGGGCGAGGGCGGCGTCCTGCGGATACCAGAGCCGGGCCGCCAGGATGACGGCCAGCATCGCCCCTCCGAACACACACGCCCAGGCCTGTTTGAGCCCGAAGACCAGGAACTCCACCAGCCAGCCGGCCGGTCCACGTCGGGGCAGCCGGGCCAGGACCGCGCGGAAGCGGGCATCGACCGCACGTTCCGTCGTGGTCAGACCGGCCGGTCCGGGCGCAGGAGGCATCGGTGGCGACGCTACCGGGTCCCGGCCGGGCGGGCGCCGACGGTCAGGGGGACGTCGAGAGCGCGGCGACGAGACCGAAGCCACCGCAGCAGAGCACCCCCAGCACGACCAGCGTGACCAGCAGGATGCTGTAGTTCGACCACATGCCGAACTTCGTCACGTCGGTGCCCTGCCCGTCGTGGACCCGGTTGCGCCAGCCACCGAAGCGGAACGACAACGGGTACACCACCCCGGGCTGGGTGACCAGCGCGGTGGTGATGACGGGGATGCCCATGAAGTCGGTGTAGCGCACATCGTGCGGCCCGGCCGGCACGGCCACGTACCAGGTGCCCTCGCCGGGGATCGCCACCAACCGACCGTCGACCTTGAACCGGCTGGTGGACGGGGCGGGCACCAGGTAGGGCCCCCGATTGACCGAGACGGTCAGCACCGCGTGCCCCGGGGGCGGCGGGATCGGGTGGGGGTAGGCGATCATCGGTGTGACGCCGCCGGGCGCGGCCGGGTACGAGGGCTGAGGGGGATACGACACCGCCACATCCTGGCATGGCCCCCGGACACGGTCCGCGCGGGCGACGTACGACCGACGGGGGTGGGACGCCACCGCTGGACCACCCCGTCGCGCAGGCCGATTCCGCTCGGGTCGAACCGTCGGCACCCCGGTTCGTATGAGGGGGTCGGGACAGGAGGATGTCGGTGGGATCGAGGGTGTGGAGAGCGATGGTGGGGATGCGGCGAGCCTAGTCGCGGTGCTGCTGGCCTGCGGCACGGTGCTGCTGGTCGGGATCGCGCCGGTGGTTGCGGCGGGGCCGGCGCGTGCGGTGCCCGCCGAGACCGGCCGGTACAACGTGGTGGGGCCACCCGTCGATGGGCAGCGGGAGCACCTCTCCGTCATCGCGCTGCGTACCCTCGGTAACGGCAACCGTGCCGCACTGCCGGCGGTCCTGCCCCTGGTGCTGGGACACCGGGGACCCTGGCGGTTGCACGTCGACCTGGGCCAGGAGCCTCTGCCGCAACCCGTCGGCACCGGTGTGCCGCTGCGTCATCGAGGTGATGCGGCGGCACACCGGGCCGCAGGCGTACCGGCGGTGGGCGCACCCGGGCGACGCCCTGCCGGGCAGGCGGACCGGACGGTCAGGTCTGCCTGCCCGGCAGGGTGAACCGCCAGCGGTGGGACCTCAGCACGGGCGCGACGCGGTCGACCGCGTCGACGGTCTGGCTGCGGTCCCCGCCGCCGTCGTGCAGCAGCACCACCGCGCCGGGGGTGACCCCGTCGAGCAGTCGACGGACGAGCTCGTCGGTGCCCGGCGGCTCCCAGTCCCCGACGGCCAGCCGCCAGCCGAGCGGCTGCATGCCCAGCGCGGCGGACACGGCGGGACTCGCCCCCCAGGCCCCGTAGGGCGCGCGGAAGTACCGGATCCGAGCCGCTGGTACGGCCCGCCGGATGGCCTCGTTGGTCGCCCGCAGATCCGCCTCGATCCGGTCGGGTGACCAGGAGGTCATGTCGTCGTGGTGCATGCTGTGGTTGCCCAGGTGGTGGCCGTCGGCCACGATTTTTCGTACCACCTCGGGGTGTGCGCTGACGTGGTCGCCCCAGAGGAAGAACACGGCGGCGATCCGGTGCCGGCGTAGGACGGTGAGCAGCCGCAGCGTGTCGGTGGGATTGGGGCCGTCGTCGAAGGTGAAGCTGACCGTCCGTCCGCCGCCCCGGGCCGTGTCGACGATGTCGGCGCTCACCGCCGGCCTACCGGCGCGGCTTCGGCGTCGCCCGGGTCCGCACGTAGGGCGGGCCGGCGTAGATCAGGTCGGCCTTCATCAGCTGGTACGACCGCTTGGGCTGGTAGTTCTCGTCGTAGATGGTGGCCAGGCCCTGCGGCGGGTCGTCGAAGGTGCCGGGCACCCAGGAGTGCCGGTCGGTGAAACCCCAGACGGTGAACGACAGGCAGCGCGGCTCGGCCAGGCAGGCCTGCAACAGCACGTGGAAGTTCGCGGCGGACGCCTGCAGCCGCGGGTTGATCTCCTCGGAGTCGCCGGCCTGCACCCCGTCGGTCAACCGGCTGCGCACGTCGACCTCGGTGAACGCGGTGGACAGCCCCAACCCGGCGAACCGGTGCAGCGCGTCGGCGACCTGGAGGGTGTCGTAGTTGCCGTACTGGGTGCCCAGGTGGCCCTGGCTGCCGACCCCGTCGATCGGCACGCCCCGGCCCAGCAGGCCCTTGACCATGTCGAAGACGAACTGGGTCTTGTCGTTGGCCGGGTCGCCGGAGCCGAACGCCTCGATGTTGTAGTCGTTGTAGAACAGCAGGGCGGTCGGGTCGGCGGCGCGGGCCCAGCGGAACGCGTCCGCCACGTAGCCCGGGCCGAGGTGCTCGGCCCAGAAACCCTTGTAGTGCAGGGTGGACGGGGTGTCCCAGGGGTCGCTGACCGCCTCGTTGACCACGTCCCACTGCCAGATCTTGCCCCGGTAGCGGCTGGCCACGGTGGTGATGTGCCGGCGCAGGATCGACCGCAGCTCGGCGTTGTCGATGGAGCCGTCGGCCACCCCGTCGGTCAGCCACTTCGGCAGTTGGCTGTGCCAGACCAGCACGTGGCCCCGGACCTTCTGGCCGTTGCGTCGGGCGGTGGCGACCAGTTCGTCGGCCGCCGACCAGTCGTAGTTGCCCCGGGTGGGTTCCAGGGACTCCCACTTCATCACGTTCTCCGCGGTGACCGAGGAGAACTCGTCGCGCACGATCTCCCGGTAGCGGGGTTCGGCGGGGTCGGCGAGGGCGGCCATGTCGACCGCGGTGCCGACGTACAGGCCGTGGCGCTGGCCCAGGGCGCGCAGGCTCTGCGCGGTCGGGTCGTACGGTCGCTGCGCCGTGGCCGGCACGGCGTTCAACACGCCGGCGGTCGCGACGGCGACCAACCCGGCAGCCATCCACCGTCTGAGCATCATCTGCGGTCCTTTCCCGAGGCGCGTCGACGGGTCGACGGCGGCGAGGGTGGGGGAGGGGCGCGGCACCGGCACCGTGGGGGTGGCCGGTCGCACCGGAGCGTCCGATAGTTGAACATCGATTTCCGGAAGCCGCCTGGAACGTTACGAGCGCGAGCCCCCGGGGTCAACCATCGAAACTTCCGGAACTCCTGGTCAACCCCATTGATCGATCATCGCAACAGTTTCGAGAATCGATCGGATGCTGCCCCCGGGCACGACCACGACCGGCTCCACCCGGAGCCGGTCGTGGTGGGTGTGGGACGGTCAGTGCTCCCGGTAGGTGGCCCGGTCGAAGTCGGCGTGGCCGCCGTCGCCGCCGAGGTCCTGGACCCAGAGCCCGAGGAACGCCCCGGTGAACCCCCAGGCCGCCGGCTCACCGTCGATGATCAGCGCGGCGTGTTCGTCGGACAGGATGGTCGCGTCCAGGTCGATCGGGAGCTGCTGCCAGCCCGCGCCCAGGTCGTAGCCGAAGCGGACCACCGGGCCGTCGAACTCCGCCCGCAGGCCGACCCGGGTGACGCCGTCGGTGTCGACGGTCAGCTCCGGGTGGGCGGTGCGCCGGCCGTTGTCGGAGCTGAGCAGCTCCAGGACGGTGCGCCCGTCGTCCGTCCTGGTCAGGTAGAGGTGATGCCAGTTGAGGGTGTTGTAGTAGGCGGTGATCCCGGCCAACTGGCGGTGGTCGACCGGGTCGAACTCGACCACCGTGTCGAGGGCGCACCGCGTCGCGCCGACCCGCCGGGCGACCAGGCTGGGGGCCTGCCGGCCCACCGGGGACTGCCCACCGTGCACCCGCAGGTGCGACGGGCGGGACCGCAGGTCGATCCAGTCCGGGGTGGCCGGTCGGCGCAACGTCGACCAGGCCGGGCCCAGCTCGGCGGCGTCGAAGTCGTCGGTGGCGGGCTCCGCCGGCCACGGGTGCGCCGGCAGGTCGGGCGCGACGACCTCGTCCGCCGGCACTCCGCCGGGGATGCGGGGCCAACCGTCCGTCGGCCACTCGACGCGCTGGATGGCCGTCTCCCGGCCCAGCACGCAGCTGCCCAGCGGGGAGTAGGGGCGGCCGACCAGGTGGGCCAGATACCACCCACCGTCCGGGGTGCGCACCAGGCTGCCGTGGCCGGCCTTCTGCAACCGCAGGTCGGGGCGACCCACGGAGGTGAGCAGCGGGCCGTCCGGGTCCACCTCGTACGGTCCGAACAGCTCCCGGGACCGGGCCACGGTGACCTGGTGCTCCCAGCTGGTGCCACCCTCGGCGGTGATCAGCCAGTACCAGCCGTCGTGGCGGTAGAGGTGCGGACCCTCGGTGACCCCGACCGGGGTGCCGGTGAACAGGATGCGGGGCCGGCCGACGAGGCGGCGCGCGGCCCGGTCGTACTGCTGGATCTCGATGCCGCCGAAGCGGTCCCGGCCGGGTCGCCAGTCGGCGCTCATGGCGAGCAGCCAGCTGGTGCCGTCGTCGTCGTGGAACAGGGCGGCGTCGAAGCCGCGCCCGTGCAACTTCACCGGCTCGGACCAGGGGCCGGTGATGTCGGGGGCGGTGATCAGGAAGTTCTGCGGGTCCCAGTAGCCGCTGGCGAAGCTGGCCACGTCGCTGTAGACGAGGTGGAACTGGCCGTCGTGGTAGGTCAGGTCGGGCGCCCAGACCCCGTTGGAGTCGCCGCAGCCGCGCAGGTCGAGCAGGCGGCGGTCGGTGATGATCCCGCCCAGCTGTCGCCAGTGCACGAGGTCGCGCGAGTGGTGCAGGCGCACCCCCGGGTACCACTCGAAGGTCGAGGTGGCCAGGTAGTAGTCGTCGCCGACGCGCAGGATCGACGGATCCGGGTGGAATCCGGCGAGGACGGGATTGCGGATCGACCGGGCAGCGGTCGCCACTTCAGCGGTGTCGGTCGACACGGGCACTCCTCGGGGCAGCTCTCGAAACTTTCGGAATCATGGCCATGGTCGGTGAAGCCCTGCACACGCTAGCCGTTTTCCTCGCGATAGGACAGAGGTCTTGACCCGCGCGGAAACAACTCGTAGCGTGCCCGCCATCGATCGGTAATACCGGCGACGCTCTGAAAGTTCCGGAGATACACGTTTCGAAATCGCCGGCTCGACCGGCACCCGAGCACCTCGTGAGTCCCCCGAAGGGATTGATCATGACCGCGCACCTCTCCCGCAGATCGCTGCTCGGCCTCGTCGGCGCCGGTGCCGGCGCGTACCTGCTCAGCGGTTGCAGCGACGACGCCTCCGACGACCCGGACGCCCCGCAGACCATCAACTGGTGGCACATCCAGAACACCGAGCCGATGCTGCCGGTCTGGGCGGCGGTCGCCCAGGAGTACCAGGGCGCACACAGCAACGTGAAGATCGAGATCCAGCCGCTGGAGAACGAGGCGTTCAAGGCCAAGCTGACCACCGCGACCCAGGCCGGCTCCCCGCCGGACCTCTTCCAGTCCTGGGGTGGTGGGGTGCTCAAGCAGCAGGTGGACGCGGGTCTGGTCAAGGACCTCACCGAGACGGTGGCCCCCTGGAAGGACAGCCTGCTGCCGCTGTCCCTGGAGCCCTACACCGTGGACGGCAAGATCTACGGGGTGCCGTTCGACATCGGCATGGTCGGCTTCTGGTACAACAAGGACCTCTTCGCCCAGGCCCAGATCACCGCGCCGCCGGCCACCTGGGCCGAGCTGCTCGACGTGGTCCGCAAGCTCAAGGCCGCCGGGATCACCCCGGTCGCGCTGGCCGGCAAGGACAAGTGGCCGGCCCACTTCTACTGGGCCTACCTGTCCATGCGCATCGGCGGGCTCGGCGCGCTCCAGCAGGCCGCCAAGGACAAGAACTTCGAGACCCCCGACTTCGTAGCCGCCGGTGAGCGGCTCAAGGAACTGGTCGACCTCCAGCCGTTCCAGAAGGGCTTCCTGGGCGCGGAGTACGGCTCGCCGGACGGGCAGGCCGCGACGATGGGCAACGGCCGTGCCGCCCTGGAGCTGATGGGGCAGTGGGCCCCGTCGGTGCAGGCGTCCAGTTCCACCAGCAAGAAGGGGCTCGGCGACAAGCTCGGGTTCTTCCCGTTCCCGGCCGTCGACGGTGGCAAGGGCTCGGCCACCGAGGTGTTCGGTGGCGGCAACGGCTTCGCCGTCGGCAAGGACGCCCCGCCGGCCACCCTGGACTTCCTCAAGACCCTGCTCAGCGTCGATGTGCAGCGCCGGAGCACCAAGACCGGCGCGGTGCTGCCGACGGTCAAGGAAGCCACCGACGCCGTCGCCGACCCGAACAACAAGGTCGTCGCCCAGACGCTGGCCGCCGCCACCGGCTTCCAGCTCTACCTCGACCAGGCCTACCCGCCGGCCGTCGGCCAGCAGGTCAACGACAGCGTCGCCGCCCTGGTCGCCGGCAGCAAGTCACCGGCACAGATCCTCAAGGACATCACCCAGGTGGCGAAGACCCAGTAGTGACGTCCCCACCCCATCGATCACCAGCCGCCGGCGAGAACTGAGTGGAGCAGGCATGACCACGCCATCGACCGTGTCGAATGCGGTACCCGGCGGCCGAGTGACCGACCCGTCGGAGCCGGGGCCGGGCGGCGTACGCCGTACCGGCCGCCGGCCCCGGCCGGGCCGACGCCGGGCCCTGGCCGTCTTCCTCACCCCGTCCCTGCTGCTGTTCCTGCTGCTGGTGCTGGCGCCCATCGTGGTGGCCAGCTACGCCAGCCTCTACAAGTGGAACGGCTTCGGCCTGCCCGAGAACTTCATCGGGCTGGACAACTACACCCGGGCGTTCGGCGACCCGGTGTTCCGGGGCGACCTGTGGCACGGGCTCGTGCTGATCGTGCTCTCCCTGGTGGTCCAGCTGCCGGTCGCGATGGGCCTGGCCATGCTGCTCAACCAGCCGCTGCGGGGACGCGCCATCTACCGGGTGATCTTCTTCGCCCCGTACGTGCTCTCCGAGGTCACCACCGCGGTCCTGTTCAACCTGGTGTTCTCGCCCAACCGGGGGTTGGGTGACGCGATCTCCCGGTTCCTGGGGGCCGATGCCGGCGCCGTCTTCGCCGACCCGGACACCGTCCTGTACGCCGTCTTCCTGGTGGTCTCCTGGAAGTACTTCGGCCTCTACATGATTCTCTTCCTGGCCGCCCGGCAGAACATCCCCAAGGAGCTCAACGAGGCGGCGGTCACCGACGGGGCCAACGCGTGGCAGGCGTTCCGGCTCGTCACCCTGCCGCTGCTCGGTCCGACCATCCGGATCAGCGTGTTCCTGTCGGTCATCGGCACCATCCAGTTGTTCGACATGGTCTGGGTGCTCACCGGCGGTGGCCCGATCCACGCCTCGGAGACCATGGCCGTGACGATGTTCCAGTTCGGCTTCCGCCGCTTCGAGGTCGGCTACGCCAGCGCGATCAGCATCATCATGTTCCTGCTGAGCCTCGTCTTCGCCCTCATCTACCAGCGCGTCGTCCTGCGTCGGGACACCGAGGGCGCTCTCACCGTCCAAGGAGACCAGCGATGACCAGCCCGGCGAACCCGGCCCAGCGGGCCCGCCGCCTCGTGTTGCACCTCGTCTGCATCGTCGTCGGCGCGCTCATCGTCGTGCCGGTCTGGTTCGGGGTGATCGGCGGGTTCAAGGACAACGGGCAGCTCTCCACCAACCCGCTCGGCCTGCCCGACCCCTGGGTGCCCGGCAACTACGTCGAGATCTTCACCGCCGAGGTGTTCTGGCGCAACGTGGGCAACAGCGTCCTGATCGCCGTGGCCAGCACGTTCGTCGTGGTCGCGGCGGCGGCGATGGCCGCGTACGTCTTCGCGCGGTTCGCCTTCCGGGGGCGGGAGTTCCTGGTCACCATCTTCGCGATCGGGCTGATGTTCCCGTTCGCGGTGGCGATCCTGCCGCTGTTCATCCTGCTGCGCGGGATGGGGCTGCTGGACAACCCGCTCGGGGTGATCCTGCCCCAGGCCGCCTTCGGCCTACCGATCACCATCATCATCCTGCGGCAGTTCTTCCGGACCATTCCCGGCGAGGTCGAGGAGGCGGCGACCCTCGACGGCTGCGGTCCCTTCGGGTTCTTCTGGCGGGTCCTGCTGCCGATGGCCCGTCCCGCCCTGGCCACGGTCTCGGTGCTGGCCCTGGTGAGCAGCTGGAACAACTTCATGCTGCCGCTGGTGGTGTTTACCGACCAGAGCTGGTGGACGCTTCCGCTCGGGGTCCAGGCGTTCCAGGGCCAGTACTCCGACGACACCGCGAAGGTGCTCGCGTACGTCGTGCTGTCGATGATCCCGGCGCTGGGCTTCTATGCCATCGCCGAACGTCAGCTCATCGGTGGTCTGTCCGGCAGCGTGAAGGGGTGACGCCGACCTGCTGCGATAGCCTTCTGCGACCGTAGTTCCCACCAGACGAAAGGGCGACCGTGGGCTCCGAGAACGGCAGAAACGTCACCATCGCGATGATCGCGCGGTTGGCGGGCGTCTCCGTGCCCACGGTCTCCCGGGTGATCAACGGCCGGTCCGACGTCGCCCCGCAGACCCGGGAACGGGTGGAGGAGTTGCTCACCCGGCACGGCTACCAGCCCCGCTCGGCGGCGCGACGGACCCAGTCCGCCCTGATCGACCTGGTCTTCAACGACCTGGACAGCCCCTGGGCCGTGGAGATCATCCGGGGGGTGGAGGACGTCGCGCAGGCCAGCGGGGCCGGCACCGTCGTCTCGGCCATCCACCGGCGCACCTCGTCGGCCAAGCAGTGGCTCGACAACATGCGCACCCGGTCCACCGAGGGCGTCATCTTCGTGACCTCGATGGTGGAGCCGCCGTTGCAGGCCGAGCTGCGCCGGCTGCGGCTACCGGTGGTCATCGTCGATCCCGCCGGGGTCGCCCCCCAGGAGGCCCCGACGATCGGGGCGACCAACTGGGCGGGCAGCCTGCGCGCCACCCAGTACCTGCTCGGCCTCGGCCACCGGCGGATCGGCTTCATCGCCGGCCCTCCGCAGCTGATGTGCAGCCGGGCCCGGATGGACGGCTACCGGGCCGCGCTCGACGCCGCCGGCCTCGCCGTCGACGACCGGCTGGTCCGGCCGGGCAACTTCTACCACGAGTCCGGCTACACCGCCGGCATGCACCTGTTGGGCCTGCCCGAACCGCCCACCGCCATCTTCGCCTCCAGCGACCAGATGGCGCTCGGGGTCTACGAGGCGGTCCGCAAGCGTGGCCTGCGGGTGCCCGACGACGTCAGCGTGGTCGGCTTCGACGACCTGCCGGAGGTCCGGTGGTGCTCCCCGCCGCTGACCACGATCCGCCAACCGTTGGCCGAGATGGGCATGCTGGCCGCCCGTACCGTGCTGCGGCTGGCCCGGGGTGAGACGATCGAGAGCCCCCGCGTCGAGCTCGCCACCGATCTGGTCGTCCGCGACAGCGCCGCCGCACCGGGTAGCCGCTGATCCGATCCGATCCGACCCGGGTCTGCGGTCGGCCGATCGTCGCCGGGAGCGGTGCGTCGTGGCCGATCGGACGGCCCGGGCGGCCCGATCGGACGGCATTGCATCGACAGTCATCGAATGCCAGACTGTTCTGGCGTCGTCACGCTCGGGAGCCAGCGTGACCACTCGTGCGCCGATCCGTCGGACACGCGAGGTGGCCGCGCCACCCCGCGCCGGGCAGTCCGCGACGGTGACCACCGGTGGGGGCCGCCGTCGGGCAGGTCGCCCTCGTCCATCGATCGTGGTCGTCCGGCGTCCACCCGGCCACGACAGCCGACGGTCGCGCAGCACCTCACGACAGTCCCGAATCCGGCACCTCAAGCCTGTCCCGGCCGCCGGTGCCCCCGCAACCCCTCGGAGGTACGGATGCTCCGCACGTTCGGCGTGGTGCTGGCTACCACGACCCTGACCCTGGCCGGCTGGGCCGGCACGCTCACCGGCGCCCAGGCGCAACCGGCCCCGGCGGCCACCCCCACGCCCGGTCCCACCTACACGTGTCCCCCGGCGCTGCCGGTCTCCGGTCAGTTCCTGTCGGCCACCACCACGAGCATCACCATCAGGTACTCGATGATCCTCAGCCCGCCGTGCGGATACGACCCGCCGATCACCGTCGTCCTCTTCGCGAGCCGGGAGGACGCCACGGCGTGGCGGAACCCGGTGGCCTCGGCGGTGTCCGGACCGGAACGGTACGGGGACCTGACCGTTGGGGGACTGACCCCGGACAGCGAGTACTGGTTCCGGTTCAGCGCCGGGGACAAGCACGACCCGTACGTGATCAGCGGGCCGGTACGGACCCTCGCCGTCTCGTCGGCGGCGTGTCAGGCGACGGTCACCATCGACAACCGGTGGACCGGCGGATACGCCGCCACCGTCAGCGTCCGCAACACGTCCCAGCAGACGCTCAACGGCTGGCAGGTCACCTGGCGGTGGTCCGGTGACGAACGCATCTCGGCGCTCTGGAACGGCGTGGCCAGCACCTCCGGTGCCGACGTCACGGTGCGCAACGCCTCCTACAACGGGACGCTGACGCCGGGTGGCGGCACGACGTTCGGCATGCTCGTCTGGACCAGCGCGGTGACCGGCGGGCTGACGCTGACCTGCGGCCGGTGACCGTCGGCTCCGACCGGCAGGTGGCGGACGTGCCGGTCGGAGCCGAACAGGCCACAGCGGGGTCCGCACCGGCGTGCTGCCGTCCGCCGGGTGGCGGCACGCCGGTCGGTGGCCCGGGCGGCGCTGACCGTGCCGACCCCCGGTGATCCAGAAGGACCGGTCGACGAGGTGCGGCTACCGCGCGTCATGCGGGGAGCGACTCCGTGATCCGCGCGTACTCGGCGGCCATCTCCGGCGTGGCCAGGAAGTCGTCGAGCGCGGCCGGGACGCGGTAGTCGACCTCCTCGAGGGAGCGGATGGCGAGTTCGTACAGCTCGCCCCGCCGCTGCTCCTCCCGGTAGGTGGTCCAGTGTTCCAGCGCCGAGAGCACGATCAACAGTCCGGGGTCCATGTCGCCCTCGGCGAGGATGCCCTCGTCGATGCGGTCCAGGTGGGCGCGCAGTTCGGTCGCGTCGGCCGAGGCGATGTGCTCCCGGGCGGTGGTCAGCGCTGCCCAGGCGTCCTCGTCGAGGTCATCCTCACCGGCCTCGACGAGCAGATCGGCCCGAACCAGGCGGGTGATGGTCGACAACCCGAAGGTGCGCAGGTCGTCCTCGCCGGCCGCGTCGACCAACTCGCGGATGGCCGCTTCGCACTCGTGGTATCGCACCGCGCCAGGGTAGTGCCCGGCCCCGACGATCACCACGTCCGTCTCAGTGGGCACGTGCCACCCGGCGGGACGCCGAGGTGGCCGGTGCCGGCCGGGACGGAGCGCCCCGGCCGGTGCCGGTGACGCCTACGGCCGCCAGCGGATGCTCGGGTTCACCCGACCGGTCCAGTTGAAGATGGCCATGTTGTCCCACTGGTTGCCGGTGCCGTTGATGTTCGCCGGGTCCCAGCCGTTGCCGGGCACCGCGTACCAGGTCGGCTCCCAGTAGAAGACCCCGATCGCGCCGGCGTTGCGGGCGGTGTCCTGCACCCAGGAGAACTCGGTGGCCTGGCCGCTCCAACTCGCCTGGTGGCCCGCGCAGGGCTCGCCACCGTTGATCGCGTTCGCCTCGTTGTCGGCGTTCGCCGCGGTGAACGGGTACGCCGTCTCGGTGAGCACGACGGGCTTGCCGTACCGGGAACGGACGTCGGTGATGACGTTGTAGAGGTTGGTCAGCGTGCCGTGCCACATGCAGTAGTAGGACAGCGCGGTCAGGTCCCACTGCACGCCCTTGGCCCGGATGCCGTCGTAGAACCAGCGGGCGTGGTCCATGCTGTCCGAGTTGGCGGTGTGGATGATCACCTGGGTGCCACCGTTGCACTGCTTGGTGGCCTGGTAGCCGGCCTTGAGCAGCAGGCTGAGGTTGGTGAAGTCGTTGTTGACGACCTTGCCGTCGTTCCAGAGCATGCCGACGTTGATCTCGTTGCCGATCTGCACGCTGTCCGGTGTGGTGCCCTGGTTGCGCAGGCTGGTGCACACGTCGTAGGTGTAGTTGTAGACGTCGGTCTGGAGTTGGCCGATGCCGTGGTTGGCCCACGCCGCCGGCTTGTACTGCTTGCCGGGGTCGGCCCAGGTGTCGGAGTAGTGGAAGTCGATCATCAGCTTGAGGCCCTTGGCCTTGACCGTCTTCGCGTACGCCAGCACCTTCGCCTTGTTGTTCCAGCCGCTGGCCGGGTTGTTCCAGACCCGCAGCCGGACGTAGTTGACGCCGACGCCCTTGAGGATGTCGAGCGGGTCGCGGGCGGTGCCGCCGGCGTCGTAGTACCGCGCCCCGAGGTCCAGGCTGCGCTGCACGGAGGAGACGTCCGCGCCGAGCATGGTCAGGGTGTTCGCGGCCGCCGCCGGTGCCGGTGGGCCGAGCAGGGCGGCCGGCAGGGCGACCGCCGCGAGGAACGCGACGGCCCAGGCCCGCAGGCGGGAGCGGTACGGAGTCATCCGGACCTCCTCGGTGGTGGGGGTGGTGGTGGGGTGACCTGCCCGGCGTCACCGACGGCGGCACAAATCGACAACCATGACTATAGCGGGGTGCGGGGCGGTCGACTCCGTGCCGGCAACGCGAAGCGGGCCACCCGGGAACCCGGATGACCCGCCCGCTGTGTCACGGTCAGAGGTTCAGGCTCCAACTGTTGACGTAACCGGTGTCGAGGCTCGCCGTGTCCTGGACCCGCAGCCGCCAGCTTCCGTTCGCCGCCTCCGAGGAGAGGTTCACGGTGTACGTCTGGTCGATGTTGTCGGTGCTGCCACCGGAGCGGTTCTGCAGCGTGTACACGCTGCCGTCCGGGGCGACCAGGCTGACCACCAGGTCACCGATGTAGGTGTGCACGATGTGCACCTCGACCTTGCTCGCGGTCGACGGGGTCGCCGCGCAGCCGCTGATCACGATCGCGCTCTCCACCGTCGTGTTGTCGGCGATCGGGACGTCGGTGCCGTTCGTGCCGGAGCAGCCCGGCAGCCCGTTCACCGTCAGGTTCAGGGTGGCCGTCCGGGCGATCGAGGGCGAGGTGCCCACCACCGTGATCGCCACCGTGCCGCTGCCGGCAGTGGCGGCGGCGCTGACCGTGACCGTGGTCGACCCACCCGCGGTGACCGACGTCGGGCTGAACGAGACGGTCACCCCGGCCGGCAGCGGGCCGGTCGAGAAGGTGACCGTCTCGGCGGTGCCCCGGACGACCGTGGTGGAGACCGTGGCGGTGCCCGAGGTGCCCGGGTTGAGGGTGAGCGTCGTCGGGGCGACCGAGACGGAGAAGTCGTTGGCGGCGCAGGACTCGGTGCCGGTCACGTTCACCGCGGTCCAGGCGGCCATCACCGCCTTGTACTCGGTGGAGCACAGGCCGTAGAGGTCGGTGGCGGCCGACAGGGTGTGCAGCCGCGCGGTGTTGGTCGGCTGGGCGGTGTTCACGTAGCGGGTGTTGGAGACGAAGTACGCGTCCAGGGCGCGGAACCAGATCTTCTCCGCCTTCCCCCGGCCGATCCCGGTCACCGGCGGGGCCGAGCCGCACAGCGGTGAGGTGCCGTACGAGGTAGCCCCGGAGCCCTCGGCCAGGTTGAAGAAGAAGTGGTTGGCCACGCCGGACGAGTAGTGCACGTCGATGCTGTTGGTGCTGCTCGACCAGCAGCCGTGCGAGGAGCCGTCCAGCGTCGGGTTGTACATGTAGCGCAGCGGGGTGCCGTTGCCGTTGATGTTGATCTTTTCGCCGACCTGGTAGTCGCCCGGGTCGGCGGTGGTGTTGGCGTAGAACTCCACCATGTTGCCGAAGATGTCGCTGGTGGCCTCGTTCAGGCCGCCGGACTCGCCGGAGTAGGTCAGGCCGCCGGGCACCACGTTCTCGGTGACACCGTGGGACATCTCGTGGCCGGCCACGTCGAGCGAGACCAGCGGCTTGGCGTTGCCCGCGCCGTCGCCGTAGGTCATCTGCGCGCCGTCCCAGAAGGCGTTGACGTAGGCGTTGCCGTAGTGCACCCGGCTCGGCACGCCGGTGCCGTTGCCGAAGATGCCGTTGCGGCCGTGCACGTTGGTGAAGTAGTCGAAGGTCGCCGCCGCGCCGAAGTGCGCGTCGACCGCGGCGGACTGCCGGTTCGAGGCTGCCCCGGTGCCCCACACGTTGTCGGCGTCGGTGAACGTGGTGCAGGTCGACGTGCCGTTGTTCATGTCGCAGGTCCGACCGTTGCCCCGGGCCGGGTCGATCATGCTGTAGGTCGAGCCGGACAGCGTGGTGTTGACCGCGACCGGGCCGGAGTAGACGCTGTTGCCGGTGCCGACGACGGACTCGATCTCGTCGTACGAGCCGATCCGGGCGCCGGTGAGCGCGTCGCTGATCACGTGCAGCTTGGAGGGGGTCTGCCCGTCCGGGGCCCAGCCGGTGACGACGGTCTCCCAGGCGAGTCGGCCGGTGCCGCTGCTGGCGTCGACGAACAGCTCCGCCGCCCCGGTGTCGGTGACCTTGCCGGAGAACGCGGTGGTCGCCGCCTTGCGCGCCTTCGCCGCGCTGATCTTCGGGGTGGTGGCGAGGGTCAACGGAGCGGCCAGGCCGACCGAACTGCCCGCGTAGTCGCCGTCGGCCTCGGTGCGGATCACGAAGTCCCCGCCGTAGACGCGCAGCCCGTCGTAGGTGCGGGTGTAGCGGACCGCGCCGCCGCCCTTGGCGTCCCGCCGGCTGCTGTGCACGGCGTAGCGGTCCTTCGCCGAGGACCTGACGGCTCCGGCGTGCTCCTTGAGGGCGGTGTCGGCGGCGGCGACCAGCGCCGGCCCCGGGGTGGATGGTGGGGCTGCGGACACACTCGTGGTGGTGACCACGAGACCGCTGCCGACCAGCATGGTGACGCCGGCCAGCGCTAGGGCTGATCTCAAACTGACCTCCCCAATCCGAGATGCTCTCGCATCCATCGATATCGAGATCATCGTCGGCTGTGGAGAGTCTGGGAAGACGGTTGTCGATGGCTATTCATACCGAGTTGCCCATCCGGGCGATGTTATGACCGACGAGTTGTGCCCGGGGTGTTCCATCCCTGTTACGGACGGAACACCCCGGCAACACCCGCTCGCGCCGTCAGCGCAATCCGGCGAACAGGTCGTCCTCGGGCAGCGCCGCCCCGGTGGTGTCGCGGACCCGGACGAAGGTCTCCCGACCCATCAGCTCGACGAACCGGTCCCGGCCCAGCCGCAGGAAGAAGATGTTCTCGGTCTGGCTGGCGTGGGCGGCCAGCGCGTCGAACTTCTGCGTGCCGTAACTGCTGGTGTCCACCCAGGTGGTGATCTCGTCGTCGGGCAGACCGAGCTGCGGCCCCGGTGCGTCCCCCGCGTCCGGCTCGGCCCACTCGACGCCGAGCTCCTTCATCACCCGGCCGAACTCGGCGAACGCGGTGTGCGGGATGGTGGTCCAGTAGACCTTCGCCGGAATGTCGGTCATCGCCACGGCGGCCATGGTGATCCGGTGGGCCTGGATGTGGTCGGGGTGGCCGTAGAAGCCGTTCTCGTCGTAGGTGACCACCACGTCCGGCCGGTAGCGGCGGATCAGCTCCGCGAGCCGGTCCGCCGCCTCGACCACCGGCGTGGTCCAGAACGCGCCGGGCAGCTCGTTGTTCGGCCAGCCCATCATCCCGGAGTCGGCGTAGCCGAGCGTCTCCAGGTGGCTGACCTTCAACGCCGCGCAGCTGGCCTCCAACTCCTCCTGCCGCATCGCCACCACCGCCGCCGGGTCGTGCCCCGGCTCACCCGGCTTGACCCCGCCGGGACCGTCGCCGCACCGCCCGTCGGTGCAGGTCACCAGCACCGTGGTGATGCCCTCCGCCGCATACCGGGCCAGCACGCCACCGGTGCTCGTCGCCTCGTCGTCGGGGTGCGCATGCACCGCCATCAGGGTCAGACCTCGCTCAGCCATGTCCTCACCCTAGGCGTCCCGACCGACGACGGTCGGTACCGGCCCGGTGGGGGAGCCGGGCCTCGGCCGATCGTCGCCGCCCGGACAACCCGCCCCGGAGCGTCGGTGTCGTCGGCCGGTCCGGGTGTTCCACCGCTCGCGTACCGACGCACCCGGATGCACCGCCGGGCCACCGCGCGTCGGGGCGTGGGCAGATAATGGACGCCATGACCACCACCTGGAACGTCCCGGGTCTGCCGTTCGTCCTGTCACCGTCTCCCGAGGAGGCGTGGACGATCGCCGAGGCGGACGGTGTGGTGACCGGGTCGGCGGCCCCGCGCAGCGACATCTTCATCGACCCGGCGGCGGGCGACCCGCTCCACGCCGAGCCGACGCTCACCGCGGCGACCCTGCTCGGCCTCCCCCCGGACGGCGACTTCCAGTTCAGCGCCCGGGTCACCGTCGACTTCGCGGCGACCTACGACGCCGGGGTGCTGCTGCTCTGGGTCGACGAGCGGCACTGGGGCAAGCTCTGCTTCGAGTTCTCCCCCGACGGTGAGCCGATGATCGTCTCGGTGGTCGGCCGGGGTGTCGCCGACGACGCCAACGCCTTCGTCGTCGACGCCCGTACGGTGTGGCTGCGGGTGTCCCGGATCGACCACGCCTTCGCCTACCACGCCTCGGTCGACGGGCAGACCTGGCGGATGGTCAGGTATTTCACCGTCGACGGCGCGGCTACCGCCACCACGATCGGCTTCGAGGCGCAGTCGCCGACCGGGGAGGGCTGCCGGGTCACCTTCGACGACATCCACTTCACCCGCGACCGGCTGGCCGACCTGCGCGACGGCTCCTGACCCGCGCCCCGGTCGCCGCCGCCGATCCTCCGGATGGGTGCGGACGTTCGACCCGGACGGCGTCGCCCCGGACGAGTTCGTCGTGGATGCGCCGGCGGGCGGCGGTGACGGCGCGGCCGGCGCGTACGTCGCCGTCGGCGAGACGCTGCCGCAGCAACCGCAGGGCAGCGGCGCGGTTGAGGCTGAACTGCCGTTCGGTGTCCACCACGACGACGAGGCCCGAGGGCCGGTGGGTCGCCCGTGCCGCCGTGCTGACCTTGTTCCGGTGTTGGCCGCCGGGCCCCCCGGTGCGACAGGCGACGATGTGCACGTCGGCCTCGGTGAACGTCGTGGCCGGGGTGTCCACCCGGCACGGCCGGGCGGTGACGTACCAGTTCTTCCGACCCGTCGCGGGCCGGTACGGGCTGGGGGCCTGCCAGCACAGGGTGCCGGTCCACGCGGCGGCGACCGCCTCCGCGTCGGCCCCGGTGAGCCGGACCAGGACCGACCGGTAGGTGGCGGGCCGGTCACCGGCGACGGTCTCGACCCGGTGGGTGGTCACCCGGTGCCGGGTGGCGTCGGCCGCCAGCCGGTCCAGCAGCCGGGCCACCGCCCAGGCGCACTCCTGCGGGCCCCGCCCGGCCGACAGGAGTAGGTGGACGCTCATGTCCGACCTCGCCGCCGACGTTCGTCCCGACGTGCCGGTCGCAGGTCGGACCCGAGGTCGGGTGTCTTGTAGGTGACCAGTGGGACGGTGCTCGCCACGGGAGTGGCCAGGTCGTGGTCGACCAGGTCGGCGATCACCTGTTCGATGCGTTTGTAGGCCGTCGGTGCCTCCTCGAAGAGCAACTGCCGGTCGCCGCACACCACCAGCGAACCGACCGGCGTCCGCCGCAACTGGGCGACCGTGTGCTTGGCCCGGCCCCGACGCAGCGCGTCGGCGCGGGACATCTTGCGGCCCGCGCCGTGCGCCACGGAGTGGTTGGCCGCCGGCCCCGCGTGGCCGGCGACGAGGAAGGACCGGGTGCCCCGGGTGCCGGCGACCAGCACGTCGCGGCCGTCGCCCGGAGCCGCACCCTTGCGGTGCAGGTAGCCGCCGTCACGGACCTCGACCAGGTTGTGGCACTGGTCGACGATCGGCGCGGTGGGCTCGGCCCCCAGGGCGTGGGCGACCCGGGCAGCCAGCAGCCGCCGGTTGAGCGCACCCCAGCGGACGGCGTCGTGGTGCCGCGCCAGGTAGGCGGCCGGATCGGGGGCGGGCCCCGCGCCGTGGGCCTCGGTGTGTGCCCGCAGGATCCGCTCGCCCAGGCCCCGGGATCCGCTGTGGACGATGAGCACGAGGTCGCCGGCGTCGAGCCCGAGCCGGCGCGCGTGGTCCGCCGCGAAGACGGTCTCGATCCGGGCCAGTTCGACGAAGTGGTTGCCCCGACCGACCGTGCCGAGGCCCTCGACGTGGCCGGCGGGCGGATCGCCGGCCGCGACGGCCCAGGCCGGATCGTCGGCGTCCCGCGCGGGGTCCAGCGCCCGGTCCAGGTCGGGAAAGCGGGCGGCGAGCCGCTCGGGTACGGCGCGCCTGAGGCTGATCGGGAAGACGGCGATGCCGCACCCGATGTCGGAGCCCACCAGATGTGGGTAGAGCACGGTCGACGCCATCGCGGCGCCGATCGGGGCGCCCTTGCCCGGGTGCAGGTCGGGCATGGCGGCGACGTGGCGCATGCCGTCGAGGGCGGCCACCTGGTGGCACTGCCGGACGGCGTCGGACTCGATCCAGCTCTCGGGGGAGGCGAAGACGGTGACGGTGGCCATGGTCGGCTGCGGCAGGGAACCCTGCCGGGGGTGGTGCTCGGGCACGGACGCTCACTTCGGGAACGGGGAGTCGACGGACGGCGTGACGGCGCTATGCGGCGTCACGGGCCTGCGGGGACAAGGGGGTGGTGTCCGTCAGAACGTCATGCCCACCAGCATGGCCCGCCGGACCGGTCGCGCCAACCGGTTTTCCGGTCGGCCGGGCGCTCAGCCGACCCGCACGCCCAGCGGATCGGCGAGCAACCGCGCGAAGCCGAGTTCCGCCGCGCCGACCAGGGTGGCGTCGTCACCGAGGGCGGAGACCCGCAGCTGCGCCCGGGTACGCGAGACCGGCAGGACGTTGGCGGCGATCCGTTCCTGGACGTGCGTCGCCGCGCCCCGGTACACCTCCCGCAGCACGCCACCGAAGATCACCATGCCGGGATTGAACAGGTTGATCACGTTGGCCACCCCGATGCCCAGCCAGTCGCCGACGGTCCGCAGGGCGTCGCGGGCCGCCGGCTCGCCGCGATCGGCCGCCTCGACCACCTCGCGGACCGCGTCACGGCCGATCAGGTCGGCGGGGCGACCGGCCGCGTCGAGCAGCGCCCGCTCACCGACCTCCGCCTCCAGGCAGCCGCGCGAGCCACACCCGCACGGCCTCCCGTCGTACGGGTTGACGAGCATGTGACCGACCTCGGAGCCGTACCCGCCGTCACCGCCGAGCAACTCGCCGCCGACGATGATCCCGCCACCGACCCCGACGTCGCCGTGCAGGTAGACCAGGTTGCGCACCCCGACGCCCACCCCGCGTTGGTGCTCGGCCAGCGCGCCCAGGTGGGCCTCGTTGCCGACCAGGACCGGTAGGCCGAGATCGAGCCGACGCCCCAGCTCCGCGCCGAACGCCTGGTCCACCCAGCCCAGGTCGGGACCGAACCGCACCATCCCGTCACCGGGCCGGATCATCCCGCAGTACGACGCGCCGAGCCCGACGCAGACCGCCCCCGGTGTCGCCGTCCGGTGCAGGTCACGCCCGAAGTCGGCCAGCACCCGTACCACGGTGTCCAGATCGACGCCCGCGCGGGCCCGGTGCGCCTCCCGGCGGTCCTGGATCTCCCCGCCCAGCCCGACCCGGGCGGCCACCAGCCGGTCCACCGCGATGTCGAAGGCGAGCACGTAGGCCCGGTCGGTCGCCGGCCGGACCACCAGGGACGGTCGACCGGCCCGCCCGGTCAGCTCGGGGAAACCCTCCCGCACCAGGCCGGCCGCGACCAGGTCGGTGGTGAGCGCCAGGACCGTGCTGCGGTTGACACCCAGCCACTCGGCCAGCCCGGCGCGCGACACCGGGCCGCCGAGGTGCACCCGCCGCAGCAGGGCGCTCAGGCTCCGGCGACGGCTGACACCCGCCGACTGCCCGTCCACGGTCGGACTCTTCGGCATCACGAGGCGGACCCTGTCGATCGGCGGCGGACTACCCGTCGAGCGTAGTTGCCGCTGCCGCCGTGCGTCACCTCGCGCGCCCGGCCGGTGACCGTCCCCACCCACCGGTGCGGGCCCCGCGGGTCGCGGAGCCCGCACCGGGCGTCGGGTCAGCCGTCGATCCGGGTGATGTTGCGGATCTTGTTGACCGCGTCCAGGGCGGCGACCTTGTACGCCTCGGACAGGGTCGGGTAGTTGAAGACCGTGTCGATCAGGTAGTCGACCGTGCCGCCGCAGCCCATCACCGTCTGCCCGATGTGGACGATCTCGGTCGCGCCGGTGCCGAACACGTGCACCCCGAGCAGCCGGCCGTCCTGCGGGGAGACGAGCAGTTTCAACATGCCGTACGAGTCGCCGACGATCTGCCCCCGGGCCAGCTCGCGGTACCGGGCGATGCCGACCTCGAACGGGGTGGAGCTGTTGGTCAGCTCCTCTTCGGTCTTGCCGACGAAACTGATCTCCGGAATCGTGTAGATGCCGATCGGCTGCAACTCCTGGAGTTCGCGGGCCGGCTCGCCGCAGGCGTGCTGCGCGGCCATCCGGCCCTGCTCCATCGAGGTGGACGCCAACGCCGGGAAGCCGATCACGTCACCCACCGCATAGATGTGTTCCACGCTGGTGCGGTAGTGCTCGTCGACCGAGATCCGGCCGCGCTTGTCGGCCTCCAGGCCCGCCGCGTCCAGGGCCAGGTCGTCGGTCTGCCCCTGCCGGCCGGCGGAGTACATCACCGTGTCGGCGACGATCTTCTTGCCGCTCTTGAGGATGCACAGCGCGGCGTTCTGGTGCTTCTCCACCGCGGCGACCTCCTCGCCGAAGCGGAACGTCACCGAAAGGTCACGCAGGTGGTACTTGAGCGACTCGATGATCTCCTCGTCGCAGAATTCGAGCATCCGGTCGCGGCGTTCCACCACGGTCACCTTCGTGCCCAGCCCGGCGAACATGGAGGCGTACTCCATACCGATCACGCCGGCACCGACCACGACCATGCTGCGCGGCACGGCCCGCAGGTTGATCACCCCGTCGGAGTCGACGATCGTCCGGTCGTCGAAGTCGACGCTGTCCGGCCGGGCCGGTCGGGTGCCGGCGGCGATGACGGCCTTGTCGAAGGTGATCCGGGTGTCGTGTCCGGAGCCGCCGTCCACCCAGATCGAGTGCGGGTCGGCGAACCGACCGGTGCCGGTGATCAGCGCGACCCGGTTACGGGACAACTGGTTGCGGATCACGTCGGTCTGCCGCTCGATCACGTGCTGGGTCCGGGCGGCCAGGTCGGCGACGGTGATCTCCTCCTTGACCCGGTAGCTGCTGCCGTAGAGGTCCCGCTGGCTCAGGCCGGTCAGATAGAGCACGGCCTCCCGCAGCGTCTTGGAGGGGACGGTGCCGGTGTTGATGCACACCCCACCGATCATGTCGCGGCGGTCCACGATGCCGACCCGCCTACCGAGCTTCGCGGCGGCGATCGCGGCCTTCTGACCGCTGGGCCCGGAGCCCAGCACCAACAGGTCGTAGTCATACACGGCACCCAGCCTTGCAAGCTGCCGCAACTTCCGCCAGTCGTGATCGTCGCGCGCCGGACGGCAGCACCTTGTCATCGACGGCTGACCGGCCCGGTGCTGCTACCCTGACCGGCCCGAACTCCGCGACCGCCCGGCAGAGCGCCGTGGGACGACGCTACGGTGGGCCGGTCGCCCCGGCCCACCGCCGTGGCCGCGTCCCGACGGGGTACGCGCCGACGGGCGACGCCGGAACGCGACGAGGGGATCAGGTGACGGCAGCGTCATGACCGACTACGGACACGAGTTGCTGTTCGGCGGCTTCCTGACCCCCGACGCCCGGCAGCCGGCGCAGGTCGTCGCCCGGGCCAGGCTCTGCGAGCAGGTCGGCCTGGACCTCGTCACCTTCCAGGACCACCCCTACCAGCCGGGTTTCCTCGACACCTGGACGTTGATGTCCTACCTGGCGGCGGCGACCAGCCGGATCCGGTTGGCCGGCAACGTGCTCAACCTGCCGCTGCGGCAGCCGGTGGTGCTGGCCCGTAGCGTCGCCAGCCTGGACCTGCTCAGCGGCGGCCGGGTCGAACTCGGCCTCGGCACGGGCGCGTTCTGGGACGCCATCGAGGCCAACGGGGGTCGACGGCTCGCCCCCGGGCAGGCCGTGGACGCGCTGGACGAGGCGATCCGGATCATCCGGGAGGTGTGGGCCGCCGACCGGCGCGGCGGGGTACGGGTCGACGGCGAGCACTACCGGGTGCTCGGCGCGAAGCGCGGTCCCGCCCCGGCGCACCCGGTGGGGATCTGGGTCGGCGCGTACAAGCCGAGGTTGTTGCGGTTGGTGGGGCGGACGGCGGACGGCTGGCTGCCGTCGCTTTCGTACCTGCCGAAGGGGTCGGCGGAGCTGGCAGACCTCAACGCGCTCGTCGACGAGGGCGCGTCGGCGGCCGGGCGGGACCCCGCCGAGGTGCGGCGGCTGCTGAACGTCTCCGGCCGGTTCACCCGTGCCGGTGCGGGTTTCCTCGACGGGCCGCCGCAGCAGTGGGCGCGGGAGCTGGCCGACCTGGTGCTGACGCACGGCACCTCGGGTTTCATCCTCGGCACCGACGACCCCACCAGCATCCAGCTGTTCGCCCAGGAGGTCGCCCCCGCCGTCCGCGAACTGGTCGCCGCCGAGCGGGCCGGGTCGACCGCGCCCGGGTCGGCCGGGTCGGCCGGTTCATCGGGGCCGGCGGGCGAAGGCGCACCGGCCGGGTCGGCCGAGGACGCTCCGGCCGGGTCGGGCTCAGTGACGCCGGCCGGGTCGGGCGAGGGCGGGTCGGCGGCGGGCTCCGGCCGTCCGGCCGGTGCGCAGCCGGGGGAGGTCGTCCGGGCCGGGGGTGTCGCCGGGCTCGCGGTCACCCCCACGCCCGCCCCGCAGGTACGGCACAGCGACCACCGGCTCTGGGACGAGTCGACCCGGCCGGTCGCCCCGCCCGCCCCGCAGGGGCACGTCTACTCCCCGCAGGCCCAGGCCGCCGGCGGGCACCTCGTCGACGTCCACGACCACCTGCGTCGGGAGCTGAGCGAGATCCGCGACCTGCTCGACCAGGTCCGGCGGGGGGTGGTCTCCGCCGGGGACGCCCGGGGCGTGCTCAACCGGATGACCATGCGGCAGAACAACTGGACGCTGGGGGCGTACTGCGCCGCGTACTGCACGCTGGTGACCCAGCATCATGGGCTGGAGGACGACGCGATCTTCCCGCACCTGCGGCGGGCCGATCCGGGGCTGGTGCCGGTGATCGACCGGCTGGCGCAGGAACACGTGGTGATTCACGACGTCGTCGAGGGCGTCGACCGGGCCCTGGTCGCGCTGATCGAGGACCCGGGTCGGCTCACCGAGCTGCAACGGGCGGTGGACGTGCTCACCGACACCCTGCTGTCCCATCTGTCCTACGAGGAACAGAACCTCGTCGAACCGTTGGCCCGGTACGGCTTCTACCCCGGGCAGCTCTGACCGGGTACGCCCACCCTCGCCCGGCGGCTGGTCGACCCGCTCGGTCGACCAGCCGCCTCAGGCCGGTGTCGCGGGGGCGAGCACCTCGGAGCCGGACCAGTCGATGTGCTCGTCGGCGAGGGCCCGGTCGGGCTCGCCGTCCTCGTCCAGGGTGCTGTACGAGGCGTAGAACCGGCCGAAGCCGTACCCGCCGGTGGTGAGGGTGGCCAGCGCCCACGGCCGCAGGTTGGCGGGGAGCTTCTCCGGGTAGCGGCGGTCGACGGTGACCTGGACGACCCCGAGCAGGTCGTAGGACTGCTCTGTTGAGTAACGCCTTGCTCACAGCATCGGACAAGCTTCCCCTTATATCAAGGGGGTATTCTTCTGCGTGTCCTATGCGTAAGGTTCGCAGGTGGTCCTATCGAAGGTCGCTGAGGAGTCGTCATGAGTGCTAAGCCGGCAGGAGCGCGTAAGGGGCCGAGGGCCATGTTGTCGTCGCCGACCGTGCAGGCGTGGGAGCTGGGCATCCGGCTACGCGAGCGCCGGGAGGAGTTGGGCATGACGGCGGTGGCCGCCGGCCGGGCGAGCGGCATCACCCAGGCGTACGTCTCCGGGGTCGAGGCTGGTCGGGTCAAGCTACCGGCGGATCGGCTGGCCCAACTCGTCAAGATCTACGAGCTCGACCCGGCCGAGGCTGCCGAGCTGGAGGAGTTGCGGGTCGCTGCCATGCGGCGGGCCTGGTGGCACCAGTACTCCCAGCTCTTTCCGGCCGAGTTCCTCCGCTTCCTCGGCTACGAGGCCGGCGCGGAACAGATCCGCAGCTATCACAACGAGTTGCTACACGGGCTGTTGCAGACCGAGGAGTACGCCCGTGCAGTCATCCGGGGCGGCAACACCTATGTCCGGTTGACCGAGATGGAACGGCGGGTTGGCGTCCGGATGGCCCGGCAGGGCCGGCTGACGACCGCGCCGCAGCTTCGTTTGAGCACGGTGATCGCCGAGGGTGCGTTGCGTCAGCAGGTCGGCGGGCCGGCGGTGATGCGGGCACAACTCGAACACCTCGCCACCTTGATGACGAAGAGGCCCGAACATATCGGCATTCGGGTCATGCCCTTCAGTGCCGGGGCACATCCCGCGCTCGGTGGGCCGTTTCAGATCCTGTCCTTCCCGTCAGCCCGGCTGCCCGAGCTGGTCTGGCAGGAGGTGCTGACCTCCAGCGACATCATCGACCAGTCCAGCCGGGTCGCCGACTACGTCGTGACCTTCGCCGAGGCGCAGGAGCGGGCGCTAAACTCGGAGGACTCGCTGGCCCTGATCCGGCGGATCGCCGAGGAGATGACGTGATCACCCCAAGCCGTGACTGGTTCAAGTCGTCCCGCAGCTCTGACAACGCGGCCTGCGTCGAGGTGCGGCTCGGCGGGGGTGAGGTGGCCGTCCGCGATTCCAAGGATCGTCACGGTCCCACCCTCGCCTTCACCGGTGGTGCCTGGGCCGGTTTCACCCGGGCGATCAGGTCGGGTGCGGCTCCGCGCCGCTGACCGGGATTTGCCGTAGGCCCAGCCAGTCGGGACGTCAGCCGGCGAGTTGACCGAGCCCGGGCGGGGCCGGCTACCTGACGCCGGCTGGCCCAGATCGTCGAGGCGGCCGAGTTGCAGGAGTTGCGGGCCGGAGCGGCCCGACGCGGCTGGTGGCATGAGTACTCGCAGCTCTTCCCGGCGGAGTTCCTCCGCTTCCTCGGCTACGAGGCCGGGGCCGACCACATCCGCAGCTTCCACCCGGAGGCGATCCACGGCCTGTTGCAGACCGAGGCGTACGCCCGCGCGGTGATCCGGGGCGGCACCACCACGATCCGACTGACCGAGGTGGACCGGCGAGTCTCCGTCCGGATGGCCCGGCAGGCCCGGCTCGACGGCGCGCACCCGCTGCGGATCAGCGCGGTGCTCAGCGAGGGCGCGCTGCGGCAGCAGGTCGGCGGCCCGGCGGTGATGCGTGCCCAGCTCGACCATCTCGTCCGGCTGGCCACCGAGCGCCCCGAGCAGATCGAGATGGAGAACCTGACCTCCGTCGACATCATCGACCAGTCCGTCCGGGTGACCGACTACGTGGTCACCTTCGCCGAGACCCGGGAACTGGCGTTAGGCTCGGACGACTCGGTCGAGCTGATCCGCCGGATCGCCAAGGAGATGATGTGACCCTTCCGCAGCGTGACTGGTTCAAGTCGTCCCGCAGCTCCGACAACGCCAACTGCGTCGAGGTGCGGTTCGTCGGCGCCGAGGTGGGCGTCCGCGACTCCAAGGACCGCAGCGGCCCCACCCTCGCCTTCGCCGCTGCCTCCTGGGCCAGCTTCACTCAGGTGCTCAGGCTGCCCGAGGTCCCGCGTTCCTGACCGGCGCGGCTGGTCATCGTCGGGGATGCCCCGCACCGTCGACAGCGCCGTCGTGGCTCACCTCGACGCCACCGCGCAGCAGTCCGAGGAGCCTTGGGCGGTGTGCCATGTTCGCGGGTCCTGGGCGGCGCAGGGGTGCCGGCGTTCGGCACGTGGTGCCATAATCGTGACGGTGCCCGTGGTCGTCGCCACCGGGCCCGGGGGCGCCTCCGCACCGCGCGGACGGCGGGGATCGACCCCCGGAGGCCATCGTGGACACCATCCCCCTCGCCGACCTCGTCGACCTGCTCGACGGCCTGCTGCAACTGGGCGCCGCAGCGCTCAGCCTCGCCGCCGCCGTCGTGGTGGCCCGCGCCGGCCGCCGCTCTGGCCGACAGCGTGACGACTGACCCGGGGCCTGCTGATCGACTCAGTGGGGCCGATACTGCGGTGTCCAACCCGCCCGGACACCGCTGTATCGGCCCCATGGCGAACCAGTCGCCCGAACCAGCGGCGTGGGACGCGCTGTCGTCGTCGGCATTGACACATCTCGTGGTCCACTTCATCGTCGGGGGAACCGTCTCCGCGTCGAAGGGTTGCCCGATGGTCGACACCGCGCACACGTACGTCATCGTCGGAGCCGGGCCCGCCGGCCTCCAGCTGAGTTACTACCTCCAGCAGCAGGGCGCCGACTACCTGACGCTCGAACGTGGTGCGGAGCCGGGCGGCTTCTTCCGGCGGTTCCCGCGCCACCGTCGCCTGATCTCGCTCAACAAGGTGCACACCGACAGCACCGATCCCGAGATCCGGTTGCGGTGGGACTGGAACTCGCTGCTCAACGACGATCCGGAGCTGCTGTTTCCGAAGTTCAGCGAGGAGTACCTGCCGGCCGCCGACGACCTGGTGAGTTATCTCGCCGAGTTCCAACGGGTCCACCAGCTCCGGGTCCGCTACGGCACCACCGTGGAGCAGATCAGCCGCGACGACGACGGGTTCGTCGTCCGCACCGACCGCGGGGTCGTACGGGCGCGCAGCCTGATCGTGGCGACCGGCTGGGGCCGGCCGTTCGTGCCGGAGATCAAGGGCATCGAGCACGCCACCGGGTACGAGGAGATGGACGTCGACCCGGCCAGGTACGCGGGCAAGCGGGTCCTGATAATCGGTAAGGGCAACTCCGCGTTCGAGACCGCCTCGGCCATCCTCGGCAAGGCGTCGATGGTGCACCTGGCCAGCCGGCAGCCGCTGCGGCTGGCCTGGAACACCAAGCACCCCGGTGACGTCCGGGGCCAGTACGGCGCGATCCTCGACAGCTACCAGTTCAAGACGCTGCACTCGGTGCTCGACTGCACCATCGACGAGATCCGGCCGGTCGACGGGCGGTTCCGGGTCTCCATCACCTACACCCACGCCCAGGGGGAGACCGCCGAGCTGGATTACCACGAGGTGCTGCGCTGCACCGGCTTCCGGATGGACACCTCCCTGTTCGACGCCTCCTGTGCTCCGGAGATGGTGCGGGACGGCCGGATGCCCGGTCTGCGCCCCGACTGGCAGTCGAGCAACGTCGACGACCTGTACTTCGCCGGCACCATCGCCCAGGCGCGGGACGTGAAGCACGCCTCGTCGCCGTTCATCGACGGTTTCCGGTACAACCTGCGTACCTTCACCCGGATGCTGCGGGAGCGCTACGACGACGTGCCGATGCCCGTCGCCACCGCACCGGGCGAGCCGGCGTCGCTGACCAAGGTGATGCTCGACCGGGTCAACTGGAGCTCGGCGCTGTGGACCCAGTTCGAGTACCTCTGTGACGTGTTCGTCCGCGACGACGCCACCGGCGACTTCCGGCACTACGAGGACCTGCCGGAGGACTACGCCGTCGCGCGGTTCGCCGAGGAGTCCCACTACTACACCCTCGCCCTGCGCTGGGGCCGCGACGACTACGGCGACGTCTTCGCCATCGACCGGCACCCGACGCCGGACCGGGCCCGGGAGAGTGCCTTCATCCACCCGGTGATCCGGCGGTACCGCCACGGGGAGCTGGTGGCCGAGCAGCACCTGCTGGAGGATCTGCTGGCCGAGTGGCGGCGGCCGGACCGGCACGTCGAGCCGCTGGTCGAGTTCCTGACCGGGGACCTCACTGGCGGATCATGACCTCGTCGAGCGGTTTGCGGGCCAGGTCGGGGACCCGGGCGTCCGGCGCCGGGTACCCGACCGGCAGCACCAGGTTGGCGCGTTCCTCCGGCGGGCGCTCGCACACCTCGTTGAGGAACCGCATCGGGCTGGGCGTGTGGGTCAGCGTGACCAGTCCCGCGTGGTGCAACGCGGAGATCAGCAGGCCGACCGCGATGCCCACGGACTCCTTGACGTAGTAGGGCTTGGGGCTGTGCGGCCCCTGGTGCACCTCGAACACGACGATGACGGCGGGCGCGGTCTCCAGGAACGGCTTCTCCCAGTCGGTGCCGAGCTGGGCGATCGCCCCCAGCCACTCCTGCGGCGCGCGACGCTGGTAGAAGTCGCGTTCCTCGGCCTCGGCCGCCTCCCGTAGCCGGCGCCTGCGGGCCGGGTCGGTCAGCACGACGAACCGCCACGGCTGCACGTTGGCCCCGCTGGGGGCGGTCGACGCGGCCCGGACCGCCGCCTCGATCACCCCCTCGGGTATCGGGTCGGGGGCGAAGTCGCGTACCGAACGGCGGCCGGCCATCCGGTCGGCGAACGCCTCCGCCGCACGCACCATGTCCGCCGCCGGTCGGCGTTCGTGTCGGATCGGGACCGTGGGTAGCAGGACCGTGTCGGCCATCTGTCGCCTCCCTGGGAGAACCGGGCCGCCGGGCACCACGCGGCGGCGTTCCACAGTGGACGCGTAACCCGCGGGTCGGCTGCTCCCAGCATTTCCGAGGCGGGGTGGTTCGTCGTTACGCCAGTGTGCTTTCTTGCCCATCGGGCACGTCCGGAGCGGTCGCGGTGACGAGGGCGGCGACCACGTCGGTGAGCCGGCCACGGGCTGCCGCCGCCGCCCGCTGCCGGGTCGCCCCGTCGCCGTCGGCGGCCAGCCCGGCCAGCCACCGGGCGATCCGGGGGCCGTCGCCGGTCTCCTCCAGCGCCGGCCGGGCCAGCTCCACCAGCCGCGCCGCGAGGACCCCGGCGGGCAGCAGCAGGCCGGTGCCCACCTCGACGCCGTGGCCGCCCATCCCGTCCCGGGCGGCCCGCCAGTACGCCAGCCGCATGAGGTCGGGGTCGGTGCGGGGTCCCTCGTCGCCCCGGTCGACGGCCGCCGTGGCGACCATCGCCAGGGCCCGGACCAGGGCGGCGAACCCGGCGGACTCGGCCGCGGTGATCGGCATGTCGGCGACCCGCACCTCCAGGGTGGGGTGGTGCGCCGACAGCCGCAGGTCCCAGAAGATCGTCCCGGAGTCGACCAGCGCGCCCGCGTCGAGCAGCAGGTCGATGTGGGCGTCGTACTGCTGGGCCGAGGTCAGGTAGGGCGGCGGGCCGGCCACCGGCCAGCGCTGCCAGGTGAGGCTGCGCCAACTCGCGTAGCCGGTGTCGCGTTCACGCCAGTAGGGCGAGTTGGCGGTGAGCGCCAGCAACACCGGCAGGTGCGGGCGCAGGTGGTTGCCGACCAGCACGGCCCGGTCCCGGTCCGGCTGCTCCACGTGTACGTGCACCGCACAGATCGCCAGGTCGTCGTGCAACCCCCGGTAGGTGGCGTTGCCCCGGTCCTGGCGCGGCCCCTTGGTGATCGGCGGCGGCACGGCCCGGCCACGTACCGGGGAGCCGGTGGCGATCACCCGCAGCCCGGCCCGGCCCGCCGCCGCCTGCAGCGCCGCCCGGGCCTCGACGAGTTGCGCGTCGATGTCCGCCACGGCGTGGCAGGGGTCGGTGCGGGTCTCGATCTGGAGCTCGGTGATCTCGCCACCCACCCGGCCGCCGAGCGCCGGACGGGCCAGGTCGACCACCGTGGCGGCCGCCGGCATGACCTCGCCCCGCTCGGCGTCGACCACGAGGAACTCCTCCTCGACGCCGAGCAGGGGAATGGACGACCCCGACCGCTGTGCCGTAGTCATGCGCGCGTCCGACCCCTCGCCGTCGGTCGCTCGCCGACAGGGAGCAGCCTACGGCCCGTTCGGCCGCGCCGTCATCAACGCCACTCCACCGTGGACAGCTGGTCGACCAGTCCGGCCAGCAGGGCCGTTCGCTCCGGCATCCGGTCGAGCTGGACGTACTCGTCCCGGGCGTGCGCCCCACCACCCACCGCGCCCAGCCCGTCCAGCGTCGGCACCCCCAACGCGGCGGTGAAGTTGCCGTCGGACGCGCCCGCCGCATGTGCCCCGCCCAGGGTCGGCATGCCGAGCTGGCCGGCGACCGACCGGGCCATCTCCAGCAGCGGCCGGGCCAGTTCCGGGGTCATCGGGTGACGGCCGATGTTGCCCTCCACCGCCAGTGTCGCCTCGGGCAGGAACGGCACCAGTTCGTGGATGGCCCGGTCGACGCGTTCGAGTTCGGCGCTGGTCCACGCCCGCACGTCGACCGCCAGGCTGGCCAGCTCCGGCACCGTGTTGGTGGTGGTGCCGGCCGCCAGCAGCGTCGGGGTGACCGACGTGCCGGAGCTGTGCCCCGTGCCGAGGGCGCGCAGCGTGAGGATCTGGTGGGCGACCTCGACGGTGGCGTTCACCCCCCGCTGGGGTTCCACCCCGGCATGGGCGGCCCGGCCCTGCACGATGACCCGGTACACCGAGCCACCCTTGCGGGCCACCTTCACCTCCCCCTGCGGGGTGGCCGCCTCGCAGACCAGCACCGCGTCCGAGCGCCGCGCCTGGCGCTCGATCAGCGGCCGGGACGTGCCGGAACCGGTCTCCTCGTCGCAGGTGAGCAGCACGCCGACCGCGGAGGTGTCCGCCAGCAGGCCCAGCGCGGTGAACATCTGCACGATCCCGGCCTTCATGTCGCACACCCCGGGACCCGTCGCGATGTCCCCGCGAACGGTGAAGGGCCGGGACCGGACGGTGCCGATCGGGAAGACCGTGTCGAAGTGGCCGAGCAGCAGCACCCGTTGCCGGGCCGCCGGCCACAGCAGGTGCGGCAGGCCGTCGACGACGACCCGTTCGGCGGGCCGGCCGAGCACCTCCTCCCCCCAGCGGGCGAGCAGGTCGGCGCAGGACTCCAGGTGTGGCAGGTCGCCCGGGGCCGACTCGGCGGAGACCAGGGTGCCCAGCCGCTCCACCATGTCGGGGCGGAGTTTCGTCGCGGCATCGAGCAGATCGCGCGGATGGTCCATCGAGCCCTCCAACTTCGCGGACAGTGACGGGCCTGGCCAGGCGACCCATCCACCATCGCAGCGCCGCCCGACGACGGTCATCCGTTGGCGTGCTCACCGTCCACGGCGTCGGCCAGCCGGGCCGCCCGGCCGTACAGGTAACGCTGGCGGGGGAGGCTCATCGACCGGCGGGCCGCGTGCGCGTACGCGGTCCGGGCCTCGGCGACCCTGCCGCAGCGCTCCAGCAGGTGGGCGCGGGCGGCGTGCCGTCGGGGGTCGTCGCCGATCCGGGGATCGGCGGCCAGCGCGTCGAGCAGGCGCAGCCCGTCGACGGGACCCCGGGCCATCGCCACCGCCACCGCGTGGTTGAGCGCCACCACCGGGTTGTCCGAGATCCGCATCAGCACCTCGTAGAGGGCCACGATCTGCGCCCAGTCGGTCTCCCCGGCGCTCGGTGCCTCGTCGTGCACCGCCGCGATCGCCGCCTGGAGCTGGTACGGCCCGACCTCCCCGCGCGGCAGCACCGCGCTGATCAGGGCCACCCCCTCGGTGATCTGACCGGCCCGCCACAGGTGACGATCCTGCTCCGCCATCGGCACCAGCTCACCCTCCGGACCGACCCGGGCCGGGCCGCGGGCGTCGGTGAGCAGCATCAACGCCAGCAACCCGGTCACCTCCGGGTCGTCCGGGAGCAGCCGGTGCAGCATCCGGGCCAGCCGGATCGCCTCGGTGGACAGGTCCACCCGGCGCAGGTGCGGGCCGGTGGTGCTGGCGTACCCCTCGTTGAAGATCAGGTAGAGCACCTGCCGGACCGCGTCGAGCCGGGCCCGGCGCGCGGCGGCGTCGGGCAACGCGAACGGCAGCCCGCTGTCCCGGATGCGCTGCTTGGCGCGGGTGATCCGCCGGGTCATGGTGGCCTCGGGCACCAGGAACGCCCGCGCCACCTCACCGGTGCTCAGCCCGCCGACGGCCCGCAGGGTCAACGCGATCTGGGCGGCCGGCGGCAGCGCCGGGTGACAGCAGAGGAACAGCAGGACCAGGCTGTCGTCGCCCGGGTCCCGGTGGTCGGCCGCCGGGGCGAGCCACCGGTCGGCCGGTAGTGCCCGGCCCTCGTCGCCCTCCCGGCGGCGGCGGGCCTGCTCGCTGCGGAGCAGGTCGGTCAGGCGGCGGGCGGCCACGGTGATCAACCAGCCCCGGGGGTGCTCCGGCAGCCCTTCGACCGGCCAGCGCGTCGCGGCGGCCAGCAGCGCCTCCTGGACGGCGTCCTCGGCGGTGTCGAAGTGGCCGTACCGGCGGACGACCGCGCCGAGGACCTGCGGCGCGAGCACGCGCAGCAGGTCCTCGACGGTGGGCGGGCCCATGGCGACCGGGTCAGCCGTCCAGGTCGTCGATGCCGTCGGCGACCGGCCGCACGTCGACGTACCCGCCCTCGGCGTCCGGGTCGACGAACCGGGCGGCGATCTCGGTGGCCCGGTCGAAGCTGACACAGTCGACGACGGTGAACCCGGCCAGCACCTCCTGCGTCTCCGGGTACGGCCCGTCGGTGACCACCGGCGTGCCCTGCCGCAGCCGCACCCGGCGGGCGTGCACCGGCGCGGTCAGCCCCTGCCCGTCGACCAGCTCGCCGGACTCGGCCAGTTCCTGGTGCACCGCCGCCATGTGGGCGTGCATCGCGGCGACCTGCTCGGGCGACATCGGTGGCCGCGCACCGGGGCGGCCGGCCATCGCGTCGTAGTCGTGCTGCGAGCCGTACAACATGATCAGGTATTTCATGGTCTCGCCTCCTCTCGCCGGCCGTGGCCCGGCCGGACAGCAGAGACGTCGGGGCCGCCGGACCGATCCGGACAACAGCACCGAGGCTAATCGCGCCGGCCGGGCAGGGGACCGTCCGGTGGGCGGCGACCACCTGTCGTGGTCCCATGAGGACGATGTGGGTGGTGCTCGGGGCGGCGGCACTGGTGACGGTGGGCACGGTCGGCTGGGTCGCCTGGCGCGACCGGGCCCGCGCCGCCGGGGCCGAGGACCACGCCGCCGGGCGGGACGCCCAGGCCAGACAGCATCGGTACGAGGGGAGCGACCCTTCGCCCAGGGTGACCCGATCCGTCGGGGCCAGGAGCACCACTGAGCGTCCGACCCGGGTCGACCCGGCTTGCCCATGGTCAACGGGACGCCGGCCGGGCATGATCGTTCCACGGCCGGGGTACCACCGACCGCAGGACCGGGACGCCTGGGAGGCACACGGTGACGGCAGGCTCGCAACGCCGCTCGCACGGACCGCTGGTCGCCGCGTTGACGGCGCTGGTGGTGGCGGTCGGCTGCGCGGCCGGCGGGGTGGGGGAGAGCGGCCCACAGGCACCCCGGGAACCGGCACCGCAGCAGTCGTCGCGCCCCGCGGCCCCGGCCTCGCCCGAGGCGGAGACCACCCGCGCCGACGGCACCACCAGCGTGGCCGAGTTCAAGAGCGACATCGCCGACGCCGTCACGATCGCCGAGCGGTACTGGGCCGCCCAGTTCCGGGCCTCCGGTCAACAGTTCCGGCCGATCCGTCAGATTCTGCCCTACCAGCGGGAGGGCGAGATCTCCTGCGGCGGTCAGGCGCTGCCCCGCAACAACGCGGTCTACTGCTCCCAGGGCGACTTCATCGCCTACGACGTCAACTGGTCGGTGGCGGCGTTCCGGCAGGTCGGTGACGCGTTCGTGTTCTATCTGCTGGGCCACGAGTACGCCCACGGCATCCAGATCCGGCTCGGCATCCGTGCCGACTTCACCATCCAGCAGGAGTTGCAGGCCGACTGCATGGCCGGGGCGTACCTCGGCGGCTCGGTCCGCGACGGCACCCTGAAACTCGACGCCGGCGACCTGGACGAGTTCCGCGAAGGACTGCTCGCCGTCGGCGACGACCCCGACCAGCCGTGGTTCGCCGAGGGGTCGCACGGCACCGCCGAACAGCGCACCGACTGGTTCTTCCGCGGCTACGAGAAGTCCCTGGACGCCTGCAACCTGGGCTGAGGATCAGGTCACGTCCGGGCGGTACGGCGACGGGCGGTCCGGGCCGGGCTGGCAGGATCGCCCGGAGACCACCCGTGACCGCCAGGAGGACCCACTGAGCAGCCCACACCCCGCCGCCGTGCTCTTCGACATGGACGGCACCCTGGTCGACAGCGAGAAGCTCTGGGACGTCGCCCTGCACGAGTTGGCCGCCGAGTACGGTGGCACGCTGACCGACCCGGCCCGGCGCGCGATGATCGGCACCGCGATGGCCGCGTCGATGCGCATCCTCCACGACGACCTCGGTCAACCCGGGCGGGACCCACAGGCCAGCGCCGAGTGGATCAACGCGCGGATCCTGGAGCTGTTCCGCACCGGGCTGCGCTGGCGGCCGGGCGCGTTGACGCTGCTGCGGGCGGTCCGCGCCGCCGGCATCCCCACCGCGCTGGTCACCTCCAGCGGCCGGCCCCTGGTCGAGGTGGCGCTGGACACCCTCGGCCGGGACAGCTTCGACGCCGTGGTCTGCGGGGACGAGGTGGACTCGGCCAAACCGCACCCCGAGCCCTACCTGACCGCCGCCCGGCTGCTGGGCGTGCCGATCGGCCGGTGCGTGGCGATCGAGGACTCGCCGACCGGGGTGGCCAGCGCGCTCGCCGCCGGTGCGGCGGTGCTGGCCGTACCGGCGGAGGTGCCGCTGCCGCCGACCGACGGCGTACACCAGGTGGAGAGCCTGACCTCGGCGGACCTGGAGCTGTTGGCGGCGCTGCTCGGCGAGCCACCCGCCTGAGTCGCCGCGACCGACCGGCCGTGACCGGCGGTGTGGACGGTCCGGGCAGCCACGACGAAGGGGGCTCCGCCGACCGGCGGAACCCCCTCGCGGTGTGCGGGATCAGTCGTGCGCGATGGCGCCCAGCACGTTGATCCGGGCCGCCCGCACCGCCGGGAGCACCGCCGCCACCACGCCGATGATGGCCGCCAGCAGCAGGAACAACCCCATCTGGCCCCACGGCAGGATCAGGTCGGTGATGCCCTCGTCCTTGAGCGCCCGGACCACCGCCGCGCCCAGGCCGACACCGACGACGATCCCGAGCAACGCCCCGAAGATCGAGATCACCACCGCCTCGACGGTGATCATCCGCATGGTCTGCGCCCGGCGCAGCCCGATCGCCCGCAGCAGACCCAACTCGCGGGTCCGCTCCAGCACCGACAGGGCCAGCGTGTTGACGATGCCGAGCACCGCGATCACGATGGCCAGCGCCAACAGGATCTGGATCATCGTGAGCAGGCTGTCCAACGAGCCGGTCTGCTGCGCGATGAACGCGTCCCGGTCGGCCACCGACACCTCGGGGCTGTCGGCCAGCAGCGTCTCCAACTGCGGCTGTACGTCCGCCACCCGCGCCCCCGGCGCCAGCTGGATGAACCCCTGGTTGGGCTTGGGGATGGCGAAGTCCTTCACCGCCTGCGGCGGCAACTGCACCGGGCTGGTCAGCTCGGAACTCTCGTAGATGCCACTGACCGTGTAGGTGCGCGGCTCGCCCCGGGAGGCCTGCACGGTCACCGTCGAGCCGACCGACACGTTGCGGGACTTGGCGGTGTCCGAGCTGAACAACATCTGGTCCGGGCCGAGCCGGCTGATGTCACCGGCGGTGGCCTTGGCCCCGAAGATCCGCTGCAACGCGGTCACGTCGCTCGACGCGGCCAACCAGGTGACCTTGCCGTCGACCATGCCCATGTCGCCGTACTCGCCGTCGGCCAGCTGCACACCCGGCAGCGCCGCCGCCTTCTCCAGCACCGCCGGGTCGAAGCTCGCCGGACGCGGACCGGTCGACGCCCCCGAGATCACCAGCTCGGCCTTGATGTTGTCCCGGGCCAGCGCGCCGATGCTGCCCTTCGCCGAATCCAGGATCACCGTCACCCCGGTCACCAGGGCGATGCCGACCATCAGCGCCGCCGCGGTGATCGCCGTCCGGCGCGGGTTGCGGCCGGAGTTGAGCCGGCCCAACTTGCCCGGCACCGACCAGGCGAAGATCGCCCCCAGCAGGGACACCACCGGTCGACTGATCAGCGGGGTCAGCAGCGCCACCCCGATGAAGGCGAACAGCACCCCACCCAGGATGACGGCCAGCGCGCTGCCCCCGGCGGTGCCGCTGAGCCCGAGGAACAACAGCACCGCGCCGATCCCGGTGATCACCCCACCGGTCACGGTCACCCTGGTCAACGGCCGATCCGGATTGGCCACGTCCTGCATCGCCGCGATGGGCGGGATGCGCGCCGCCCGCAGCGCCGGCAGCAGGGCCGCCACCACCGTGATCACCAGGCCGACCGCGAACGAACCGATCACCGCCGAGGCCGGCACCCCGATCCCGGCCAGCGTCAGCCCACCGGCCAGGTTGCCGAAGACGTACGCCAGCAGCGCGCCGATGCCGATGCCGGCGCCCAGCCCCAGCACCGAGGCGATCAGGCCGATCGCCACCGCCTCCAGCACCACCGAACCGATGATCTGCCGGCCGCTGGCGCCGATCGCCCGCATCAACGCCAGCTCCCGGGTCCGCTGGGCCACGATGATCGAGAAGGTGTTGAGGATGAGGAAGGTGCCCACCAGCAGCGCGACGGCGGCGAAACCGAGCAGGATCTTGTTGAAGAAGGACAGGCCCTCCTTCAGGCTCGCCGAGGCGTCCGCCGACAGTTGCGCGCCGGTCTTGACCTCGAAGCCGTCGCCGAGCGTCCGGGCCACGTCGTCACGCAACCTGGTGTCGCTGACCCCGTCGGCCGCCCGGACCGTGATGTTGGTGAAGACGTCCCGCTCGCCGAGCAGCAACCGCTGCGCCACCGGCGTGGTGAAGGCGATCTCGTTGACCCCGCCGATCGAGTCCCGGTCACCGCTGTAACCGAAGACCCCCACCAGGGTGAAGGTCTGCTTCGGCGCCAGCGGGGTCTGCACCCCGACCCGGTCGCCGACCTTCACCTTCCCCGCCTGCGCCAGCGCCGCGTTGACGACGATCTCGTCGTCCGCTCCGGGTGCCCGGCCCTCCCGCAGCTTCACCAGGTCACTCTCGCCCTGCCAGTTCGACCCGAGCTGCGGCGGCCCGAACGAGGTGACCACCTTGCCGTTGCTGCCGATCAGCTGGGCCCCGTCGGTGGTGACCACGCCGGTGGCCTCGGCGACCCCGGCGACCGCGTCGACCCGCTGCACCGTCGCCGCCGGCACCGTGGTCGGCACCGGCTCACCCTGCATCTCGCTGAGCGCCACCTTGGGCTTGCCGGCGACGTTGACGTCGATGCCCTCGTAGGCGTCGGCGAAGACCGCGTCGAACGACCGGCCCAGGGTGTCGGTGAGCACGAACGCCCCCGAGACGAACATGACGCCCAGCACCACGGCCAGGCCGGACAGCAGCAGGCGCACCTTGCGCGCCAGCAGACTCTTGAGGGTGGCCCGCAACATCAGCCGGCCACCTCGACCGGGGTGTCCAGCTTCTTCATGGTGTCCAGCACCGTGTCGGCGGTCGGCTCGATCAGCTCCGAGACGATCTGCCCGTCGGCGAGGAAGACCACCCGATCGGCGTACGCGGCGGCGGTCGGGTCGTGGGTGACCATCACGATGGTCTGCCCGTGCTCACGTACCGAGTTGCGCAGGAAGTTGAGCACCTCCGCACCGGAACGGGAGTCCAGGTTGCCGGTCGGCTCGTCGGCGAAGATCACCTCGGGCCGGGCGACCAGCGCCCGCGCGCAGGCGACCCGCTGCTGCTGACCCCCGGAGAGCTGCGAGGGCCGGTGCCCCAGCCGGTCCCGCAGGCCCACCGTGTCGATCACCGTGTCGTACCAGGCCGGGTCGGGCTTGCGGCCGGCGATCGACATCGGCAGCAGGATGTTCTCCTGGGCGGTGAGCGTGGGCAGCAGGTTGAACTGCTGGAAGATGAAGCCCACCTTGTCCCGGCGCAGCTTCGTCAGGCCCGAGTCACCCAGCCCGGTCACCGTGGTGTCGCCGATCTGCACGGTGCCCTTGCTCACCGAGTCCAACCCGGCCAGGCAGTGCATCAACGTCGACTTGCCCGAGCCCGACGGGCCCATGATCGCGGTGAATCTGCCCCGCTCGAACTCGGCGCTGACCCCGCGTAGCGCGGCGACCTGCGCCTCACCGGTGCCGTACACCTTCCACACGTCGTTCGCCCGGGCCGCGGCCTGCGAGTGCCGGCCTACCGTCGCGGTCACGTCATCTACCTCTTCCGTCTGGCTGTGTTGCCCCACCGCCCCCGCTGGTCGGTGGGGTCGATCTCATCCTCGGTGCCGGTCGGCGGAGATCCGTCCGACCACGGGGTGACCCGAGGCGGATTTCCCGCTGCGGGTCGGCCCGGAGACCGGCTCAGGGTTGCCCCTGAGTCGACGACCGGTCACTGTTCGTGCCGCCGCCCACGGCGGTGTCGATGCTAGAACCTGACGCCGTGTCATGGTCAACCGCGCCACGTCGTCTTTCGTCACGGTAGGTGAGCGAGGCAACGCTGCCGTCGGCCTCCCGGCCTCACCCTGGGTACGCCCTGAGGGGGACCCGCCGTCAGTTGGCTACGCCTTGGGGCGGACCAGCCCCGACTCGTACGCCAGCACCACCGCCTGCACCCGGTCCCGCAGCCGCAGCTTGGTCAGCACGTGCCCGACATGGGTCTTGATTGTCGTCTCGCTGACCGACAGCGCGGCGGCGATCTCCGCATTGGACAGCCCCCGGGCCACCTGGACGAGCACCTCACGCTCCCGCTCGGTCAACGTGCCCAACGCCTTCGGTGGGGTCGCTGCCGGGTCCGGCAACACGGTGGCGAACCGGTCCAGCAGCCGCTTGAGGATGCGCGGCGCCACCACCGCCTCCCCGGCGGCCACCGTCCGGATGGCGGTGACCAGGTCCTCCGCCGGCACGTCCTTGGCCAGGAAACCGCTCGCCCCGGCCCGCAACGCCCCCACCACGTACTCGTCGAGGTCGAAGGTGGTGAGGATGAGCACCCGGACCGGCAGCCGGGCGTCGACGATCGCCCGGGTCGCGGCCACCCCGTCCATCCGGGGCATCCGGATGTCCATCAGCACCACGTCGGGCAGCAGCCGGCGGGACAGCTCCACCGCCTCCTGACCGTCCCCGGCCTCGGCCACGATGTCCAGGTCGTCCTCGGTGCCCAACACCATCCGGAACCCGGTACGCAGCAACGGCTGATCGTCGGCGAGCAGAATCCGCACCGGCCGCCCCGGTGTGCGCGAGGGGCCCCGCGTCCCGTCCCCCGTGAAGGAAGGGGGGCTGCCGTGCGTCTGGCCCATCTGCTCTCCCCGTTCTGCCGTCATGTCGGGACCACCCCGACCGGTTCCACCGGGATTCGCGCGTACACCCGGAAGCCGCCACCGGGGCGTGGCCCGGTGTGCAGGATCCCACCGTAGAGGCCGACCCGTTCCCGCATACCGACCAACCCGTGCCCGATCCGGTCGGGCGCCGGGCCGGGACCCCGCCCGGTGTCGGTGACCACCACGGTCAGACAGCCGTCCGCCACCCCCAGCCGGACCGTCGCGGTGGCCCGCCCGGCGTGCTTGAGCGCGTTGGTCAACGCCTCCTGCACGATCCGGTACACGGTCAGCGAGATGCCCTCCTCGACCGCCGGCACCGGGTCCGCGACCTCCAGGATGACCGGCAACCCCGCCTCGCGTACCTGTTCGGCCAGCGCGGCGATGCCGGCCAGACCGGGCTGCGGGGTGAGGTCGGCGGCCGGCTCCGCGTCGGTACGCAGCACGTCGAGCAGCCGCCGCAGCTCCCGCAGGGTGACTCGGCTGGTGTCCTCGATCGTGGCGATCGCCTCGTCGGCGGCGGCCAGGTCCCGGCGCAGCACCCGCCGTGCCCCGGTGGCCAGCACCCCCATCACGCTGACGTGGTGGGCGACCACGTCGTGCAACTCCCGGGCGATCCGCCGCCGCTCGTCGGCCACCGCCTGCTCGGCCAGCGACCGTTGGTTCTCCTCGGCCACCCGGGCCCGTTCCCGCAGCGCCCGCAGCGAGGTGCGCCGGGCCCGCACCGCCCGACCCACCGCGTAGGCGAGCAACGCGGTGAGCAGGTTGTTGAGCACCAGGTACGCCGGGCCGACGTCGAGCCCGGTGTCCAGCGGGGTGAGCACGTTGAGCGCCGCCACCGGCGCCCAGAGCAGCACCGTGGCGGCGACCGCCGGGAGCACCTGCCGGTCGACCGCCATCGAGTAGGTCAGCACCAGGAACGTCAGGCTCTGCGTGGTCGGGGCGTGCCCGAGCAGCGCCGGCACGGCCAGGGTGGCCAACGCCGCTCCCACCGCCGGCCACGGGGCGACCCGACGCAGCACCACCGGCACCGCGCACAGCACGCTCCAGCCCAGCACGAACGGCAGCTGTCGGGGCCAGAACTCGCGCGGGGTGAGCAGGGTGAAAGCGACCTCCAGCACCACCAGCGCGACGGCGAAGAGGGCGTCACCGGCCAACGGCCGGCGCACCCACCACCGCTCGCCTCCCTCGGTCATACCGCGACGCTAGCCGCCCACCGGGCCGTCCGGTCGTCGCCGACGGTGAACCTCGCCTCCTCCTCGCGGATGAGCGCCTCTCCGCCCACCGGGCGGTCCGGCGGGCGCTACTCGTCGGCGCCCGGGGTGGCCGGCCGGGACCGGGCGTCGCGCAACGGATCGGCCGCCCCGGCCCGCTGCGGGAACGGCGGCGGGGTGCCGCCGAAGGTCGGGCAGTGCGCCTGGTGGTTGCACCAGTCGCAGAGCCGACTCGGCCGGGGTCGGAAATCCTGCCGTGCGGTGGCCTGCTCGATGGCCTGCCAGAGCGCCACCACGGTGCGCTCGAACCGCAGCAGCTCCTCGGCGTCGGGGGAGTAGTCGCAGACCTCGGCGTCCTTGAGATAGAGCAGGCGCAGCACCCGGGGCACCACCCCCCGGGTGCGCCACAGCACCAGCGCGTAGAACTTCAGCTGGAACAGCGCCCGCGCCTCGAACGCCTCCCTCGGCGCCCCGCCGGTCTTGTAGTCGACCACCCGCAGCGCCCCGTCGGGGGCCACGTCGAGCCGGTCGAGATAACCCCGGATGAGCAACTCGTCGTCGACCACCGCGGAGATCAGGCTCTCCCGCTCGGCGGGCTCCAGCCGACGCGGGTCCTCCACCGCGAAGTAGCCATCCAACAGCGCCGCCGCCGACCGGAGGAACTCGGCGGTGCCGGTCTCGTCGCCCGGGTCGAACAGGCCGGCCAGCTCGGGCTGCTCGGTGACCAGCCGGTCCCACTGCGGGACGACCAGGTCACCGGCGGCATCGGGGGTGCGCCCACCCGCCGGCAGGTCGAACAACCGCTCCAGCACCGCGTGCACCAGGGTGCCCCGGGCCTGCTCGACGCTGGGCCGCTCGGGCAGCCGGTCGATGCTGCGGAACCGGTAGAGCAGCGGGCAGGTCTTGAAGTCGGCGGCCCGTGACGGCGACAGCGAAGCCCGGACCGTGGCGGGCAGCGCCGCCGGAGGATGCTGCTGGTCGATCACCGGTTCCGCCGTCATGCCCCGAAGGTTAGGACACGGGTGTGACAGGGCCGCGCTCGCCGCACCGGGCATGATCGAATCGGCGCGTAGCATCGTGGCGGTGGAGTCCCGTCCCCGTGCGCCGCGCCGGCCCCGCCGGCGTACCGGCCTGACCGTCGGCCGGGTGTTCGGGGTGCCGCTGCACCTCAACATGTCGATGCTGCTGCTGACCCTGCTGGTGACCGTCACCTACGCCGAGTTCGCCCGGGACCGCCTCGGGCTGTCCCCGCTCGGCGGTTACCTGATCGGTCTCGGCTTCGTGGTGTCGCTGCTCGGGTCGGTCCTGCTGCACGAACTGGGGCACGCGCTGACCGCCCGGCGGTACGGCATCGGTGTGCGCGGGATCACCCTGGAACTGCTCGGTGGCTACACCGAGATGGACCGGGACGCCCCCAACCCCCGGGTGGAGCTGCTGGTCGCCCTGGCCGGCCCGGCCGTCTCGGCGCTGCTCGGCGGGATCGCGGTGGCCGCCACGCTGGCCACCCCCGACCACACCCTGGCCCACCAGCTCGCGCTGCAACTGGCGTTGAGCAACGTCATCGTGGCCGTGTTCAACGTGCTGCCCGGCCTGCCCCTGGACGGCGGCCGGGCGCTGCGCGCCGTGCTGTGGCGGCTCACCCGGGACCGGCACCGGGCCACCGAGGTCGCCGGTTGGGTCGGTCGGGCCGTCGCGGTGGGCACCGCCGGGCTGGTCGTGCTGCTCACCGTGCAGCGGGTCCTGGTGCCGCTGGCGTTACCGCTGATGCTGCTGGTCGCGGTCACCCTGTGGCGGGGCGCCGGCCAGTCGATCCGGTACGCCCGGATCAGTCGCCGGGTGCCGCTGGCCGACCTGGGCCGGCTGGCCCGCCCGGTCTTCGCCGTACCCACCGGCACGCCGCTGGCCGAGGCGCAGCGCCGGCACGCCGCGCAGGGCCCGCCCGGGTCCGCCGTCCTGGTGGTCGACGGTGCCGGCCGGCCGGTCGCCCTGGTCGACCCGGCGGCGGCGGACGCCGTACCGGTGGATCGTCGACCCTGGCTGGGGGTGGACGCGGTGGCCCGACCGCTGGCCGCGCTGCCGACCCTGCCGCTCGGTCTCGACGGCGAGCGGCTGATGGCGGCCGTCCAGGCCCACCCGGGCGCGCGGTACGTGGTGACGGCAGGCGAAGATGTGGTCGGCGTTCTGCACATCGCGGATCTCGCCCAGGTCCTCGAACCCACACGGAAGATGAACAGGTGACCGCAGCACATCCCCCCGTACTCCCGGCCCGCAACGGCACCCCGACGCCCACCGCCACCGCGGAGCTCCCCCCGGTGCACCGGGGGCCGTTCCGCCCCGGTGACCGGGTGCAGCTGACCGACCCCAAGGGGAGGATGCACACCGTCACCCTGGAGCCCGGCAAGGAGTTCCACACCCACCGGGGCATCCTGGCGCACGACGCGCTGATCGGGCAGCCCGACGGCAGCGTGGTCAGCACCGCCGGCGGCGGGACGGCGTTCCTGGCCCTGCGTCCGCTGCTGTCGGACTACGTGCTGTCGATGCCGCGCGGCGCCCAGGTGATCTATCCGAAGGACTCGGCGCAGATCGTCGCGATGGGTGACATCTTCCCCGGTGCCAAGGTGCTGGAGGCCGGCGCCGGCTCCGGGGCGCTGAGCTGTTCGCTGCTGCGTGCCGTCGGCACCGGCGGCGAGCTGCACTCCTACGAGATGCGCGACGACTTCGCGCAGATCGCCCGGCGCAACGTGGAGGCGTTCTTCGGCGCGCCGCACCCCGCCTGGCGGCTGCACGTCGGCGACGTCGCCGACTGCCCGGAGAACGGGTTCGACCGGATCATCCTGGACATGCTCACCCCGTGGGAGACCCTCGACATGGTCGAGCGGGCGCTGCTGCCCGGTGGCGTGTTCATCGGCTACGTGGCGACCACCCCGCAGCTGTCCGAGCTGGTCGAGGCGCTGCGCGAGCGGGGCGGCTGGACCGAGCCGCGGGCCTGGGAGTCGATGGTGCGGGACTGGCACGCCGAGGGGCTCGCCGTCCGACCCGACCACCGGATGATCGCGCACACCGCGTTCCTGGTGTCCGCGCGTAAGCTCGCTCCGGGCGTCACCGCGCCGCCGCGCCGCCGCAAGCCCAGCAAGGGCGCCGAGGCCTACGCCGAGCGCAAGCAGGCGCTGCGCGAGGCGGCGGCGGCCCGGGAGGCGGCAGCGCAGGCCGCCACCACGTCGTCCGTCGGGGCCGACGAGGTGGACCGGCCGTGACGGCGGATCGGAGCAGCTGGGCGTGAACGGGCAGAACCCGACGGCCGGTGCGGGCCGACGGTGCGACCTGGGGGAGTGGGCATGAGTCGGCCGGGTTTCGGCGGCGGTGAACTGCCGGCCGTGTTCCCGGACTGGTCGCCGTACCAGGATCTGGAGTCGGCGGCGCGCGCCTACCTGCGCGACCCGGACATCGCCCTGGAGGCGCTCGGCGGGGTGCTGCGCGGTGCCTCGGTGCTCGGCTTCACCCTGGAACGCTTCGTCAACGAGGTCAACGGGGTGTGGCAGGAGGTCGTCGTCTGTGACGGCAGCCGGCTGGTGCTCTGGCACGGCGAGGACGTGCCGCCGGGGGAGGGTCCGCCCGGCTCGATGACCTCGTCGCTGCGGGTGGTGCCGGTCTCCACGGTCACCGAGGTCGGGTGCCGACGCCGGCTGACCCGGGCCGACAACGGCGAGGTACGGGTCGACAGCATCGACGTCTACCTGCTGCTCACCTCGCTGGACGAGGCCCCGCCCGGTGACGAGATGGTCGGTGCGCCCCGGCACGACGCGCTGCGCTTCGGCAAGACCCTCGACGACGGCGGGGCCGGTCAGATCGCCCGGCTGGAGGAGTTCGCCCGGCTGGTCGCCTCGGTGGTCGGCCGCCCGCTGCTCTGACCCGCCGACGGGGCGTGGACGGTGGCGGCCGTCGCCCACGCCCGTCGATCCGTCACGGGACGGGCCGGTGCCGGAGCGCCGGCTCCCGGAGGGGCTTCTCCTGTCGTGCCGTCCTGTGCCGCGGTGGGTCGGCTTTCGGACTGTCGCTGCCGGCGGTGCCCGGCCGCCGGGGCTGGTCCGCCCGCCCGGTCAGCCCCGGGAGCGCCCGGGGGTGATCAGCCCTGCCGGCGGATGGCCGGCCCGGTGGTCGCGGTGGCCCGGGGCGGTCAGTCGTCCGTCGCCTCGGGGCCGGCGACCTCGACGCCGTCGCTGCCGCGCACCACGTGGATGCAGTCGCCGGGGCACTCCTTCGCGGAGTCGATCACTTCCAGCCGCAGGTGTTCCGGCACGTCGACCCGGCTGCCGGGGGCGAGCCGCAGCTCGCCGTCGGTGCCCTTGACGTACGCCAGGCCGTCGATGTCGAACTCGAAGACCTCCGGCGCGTACTGCACGCAGAGCCCGTCACCCGTACAGAGATCCTGGTCCACCCAGACCTGCAACTGGTCGGTCGCGACGTCGGTCACCCGGCACCCCCCATGTTCTCCCGGCCCACCCCACGACGGTACCCGAACAGCCGGACCCACCCCTCAGGCGTACCTTGGCGATCAAGGTTCAGTGACGAGGGCGTTGCGTGGGACCGAATCGGCCTCATAGCGGCTAGTGTTAGGGCAGAACGTTCAAGCCCCCCGGGGAGGTGGGACGTGGCACGCAGCGACGACGCGGACTCGCGCGCCGCACGGTGGGAGAAGGAGGCCCACGATCTCTCCACGCAGGTCGCGTTCCTTCAAGAGGAACTCGCTCTGGTGCGGCGCAAGTTGACCGAAAGCCCCCGACACGTCCGGCAGCTCGAAGAGCGGCTGGCGGCCACCCAGGCACAGTTGGCGCGGCTCACCGAGAACAACGACCGGCTCGTGAGCACCCTCAAGGAGGCTCGCGCGCAGATCGTGACGCTCAAGGAGGAGATCGACCGGCTGGCACAGCCGCCGTCCGGCTACGGCGTCTTCCTCGCGCGACACGACGACGGCACGGTGGACATCTTCACCGGCGGACGCAAGCTCCGGGTAGCCGTCTCACCCTCACTGGACGCCGAGGAGTTGCGGCGTGGCCAGGAGGTCCTGCTCAACGATGCGCTCAACATCGTCGACGCGTTCGGCTACGAGCGGGTCGGCGAGGTGGTGATGCTCAAGGAGATCCTCGCGGGTCCCGAGGGCAGCCCGGGTGACCGGGCGCTGGTGGTATCGCACTCCGACGAGGAGCGCATCGTCCACCTGGCCGACACCCTGATCGGCACGTCGATCAGGGCCGGCGACTCGCTCATGATCGAGCCCCGCTCGGCGTACGCGTACGAGCGGATCCCGAAGAGCGAGGTCGAGGAGTTGGTGCTGGAGGAGGTGCCCGACGTCGACTACACCGACATCGGCGGCCTCCAGTCGCAGATCGAGCAGATCCGCGATGCGGTGGAGCTGCCCTTCCTGCACGCCGACCTGTTCCGGGAGCACCAGCTCCGGCCGCCGAAGGGCATCCTGCTCTACGGTCCGCCGGGCTGTGGCAAGACGCTCATCGCCAAGGCGGTGGCCAACTCGCTGGCCAAGAAGATCGCCGAGCGGCTGGGCAAGGACCGGCACACCAGCTTCTTCCTCAACATCAAGGGTCCGGAGCTGCTCAACAAGTACGTCGGCGAGACCGAGCGGCACATCCGGCTGATCTTCCAGCGGGCTCGGGAGAAGGCCGGGGAGGGCACCCCGGTCATCGTGTTCTTCGACGAGATGGACTCGATCTTCCGGACCCGTGGCTCCGGCGTCTCCTCCGACGTGGAGAACACCATCGTCCCGCAGCTGCTCAGCGAGATCGACGGTGTCGAAGGCCTGGAGAACGTGATCGTGATCGGCGCCTCCAACCGGGAGGACATGATCGATCCGGCCATCCTGCGCCCCGGCCGGCTCGACGTGAAGATCAAGATCGAGCGTCCGGACGCCGAGGCGGCCAAGGACATCTTCTCCAAGTACATCCTCGCCGGGCTGCCCCTGCACCCGGACGACCTGGCCGAACACGGCGGCGCGCCACAGGCCACCGTGGCGGCCATGATCGACGCGGTCGTCCTGCGGATGTACTCGGAGACCGAGGAGAACCGCTTCCTCGAGGTGACCTACGCCAACGGTGACAAGGAAGTCCTCTACTTCAAGGACTTCAACTCCGGCGCGATGATCCAGAACATCGTCGACCGGGGCAAGAAGATGGCGATCAAGGAGTTCCTCACCTCCGGGCGCAAGGGGCTGCGGTTGCAGCACCTGCTCGACGCCTGCGTCGACGAGTTCCGGGAGAACGAGGACCTGCCCAACACCACCAACCCGGACGACTGGGCCCGGATCTCCGGCAAGAAGGGCGAGCGGATCGTCTACATCCGTACGCTCGTCTCCGGCGGCAAGGGCACCGAGGCCGGCCGCGCCATCGAAACCGCCAGCAACACCGGCCAGTACCTCTGACCGGTTGATCGGACGGGCCCGCGACGCGTCGCGTCGCGGGCCCGCTCGTGTGCGTCACCCACTGTTAACCGGACCACCCCGCGTCGGACGGGTGGGACGCCGGACACGTGGTTAGACTTCCCCCACCGCGTAGTCGACTCCGAGGAACCGCGTGCCGCCCGAGCTCTCCGTCGCCGATCCGCCGCTGTCCCCGGCGGTGGATCAGACGCCCCCCACCGTCCCGACGGGCCGGCCGGCCCGCCGCTGGCGGTGGATTCCCCTCCTGCTGGTCGCCCTCGCGGCCGCGTGGGCCGTACCCCTCGCCGGGCACGCCCTGCACCGGGACTGGCTCCTGCCCCCGGTCGTGCTGATCGCCACGGCGAGCGTGCTGCGTGGTGGTCGAACCCTGCTCGACCGGCTGATGCTCGCCCTCGGCCTGCTGCTCGGCCTGGCCGCCATCGGTGGCCTGATCTTCCCGATCTGGCCCTGGGGGATGCGGCCGGTGCCGCTCACCGGGGTCGCCCTCACCGCGCTCGTCCTCGCCGCCGCCACGCTGCGCCGCCGCCCCCGGCTGCCCCGGCCCGGCTGGGCCGACCTGTTCCCGCTGGCCGGTGCCGCCGCCATGGTGCTCTACCTGCGGCAGCCCTGGCAGCGCGCCACCGACCTCGCCGACCGGCTCACCGTGCTCGGGACGGGCGAGGACAACTGGCGGCACCTGGCGCTGTTCGATGCCATGAGCCGCCTCGACGGCTACACCTTCGTCGACCCGGCCGCCGCCCGGGAGCAGATCACCGCCCAGCTCATCTACTACCCGCAGGGCTGGCACCTGATCACCGCCCTGCTCGACGGCTTCCTGACCCCCACCGGGCCGCGCGCCGACGACCTCGTCGCCCACTACTTCGGTTGGACCATCGCCGGGTTCGGGCTGTTCACCCTCGTGCTGGTCTGGGCCGCCCAGCGGCTCTCCGGCCCGATCCACCTGCTGCACCGTACGGTGCTGACGGTCGTCGTCGGCGCGCTGGTGCTCGGCACCCAACTGCCCCGCCTGCTGCACGCCGGCTACCCCACCGAGGTGCTCGGGCTGACGCTGACCGTGGTGATCGCCACGCTGGTCGCCCGGCCGGTCCCCGGCACCCGGGAGCAGGTCGTGCTGCTGTGCACCCTGCTCGCCGCCGTCGGGTTCAGCTACTACCTCTTCCTGCCGGCCGCCGCCGTCCTGGTCCTCTGCTGGGTGCTCACCCACTGGCGGGAGGCGCTGCGCCGGTGGTTCACCGTGCTGACGGTCGGCCTGGCCGGCGCGGCCCTCGCCCTGATCGCCCCGTTACTCGGCGTGCTGCGGGCCGGGCAGACCGAGGCGCTGGTCATCGGCTCGTCCCAGGCGGTCGAGGGGTGGCGGGCGCTGATCTGGCTCGGTGGCATCGTCGGGGTGGCCCTGCTCGTCCAGATCGCCCGCGCCGATCCGGCCTGGCGGCGTTGGCTGCTGGTCTGTGTGGTCGGCGCGGCCCTGCCCCTGACCATCGCGCAGATCAACACCGACGCCGGGGTGACCCCGGGCTACTACTTCGTCAAGGGCACCCACCTGGCCACCGCGTTGCTCATCGTCGGCACCGCCGCGGTGGTCCGGCTGCTGCCGGTGCCCCGGCCCGCCCTGAGCTGGCGGGGGGTCGCCAGCACGACGGCGGGGGTGCTCGCCGCCGCGCTCACCATGACGGTCGCGGTGGCGCTCTGCGGGGTCACCGGTTGGCACCGCAGCCTGCTGGTGGTCGACGAGCAGACCTGGGCGCAGCGCTGGGTCCACCAGGACCTCACCCTGCCGTCCAGAGTGGCGTGGGTGTGCGCCGACGCCCAGCAGCGCTATCCCGAGGTCCCGGGCACCACCACCCTGGTCATCGACCGGGGGCCGGTACGGTCCTACCTGATCTCACTCTGCCTGTCGGCGTTGCACGGCACCACCGCGGCCACCGACCCGGGCATCTACAGCCTGCCGTTCCTCGAACCGGACCGCACCGACATCATCGTCCGGCGGGTGGCCGGCCCGGTCCGGTTCATCACCTCCGATCCCAAGGGTGAGCGCCGGGTGCACCGGATGCTGCGCGACGAACCCGCCCTGCGGCACCGGCTCAGCTGGGTGCCGTTGACGGTCCCCGAGTGCGAGGTGGCCCCCTCCGACGAGCCGCCCCCGTTGACTCCGGAGACCCCGACACCCGACCCGGCCGAAGCGGCATGCCCCCTTCCCCGGTAAGGCGGACTACGCTCGACGTGACGGCGGACCGGGTGAGGCGAGCGGAGCGGGTAGGTCGATGAGCGTCAGAAGGATCATGGGCACCGAGGTCGAGTACGGGATCTCCGTGCCCGGCCAGGCCGGAGCAAACCCGATGGTCACCTCGTCCCAGGTGGTCAACGCGTACGGCGCGCGTCCGGAACTCAACCGTGGCGGCCGGGCCCGCTGGGACTACGAGGAGGAGTCGCCGCTGCGCGACGCCCGGGGGTTCACCTATTCCGGGGCCGCCTACGACCCGGCGGAGGCGCTCGCCGACGAGGACCTCGGCCTGGCCAACGTGATACTCACCAACGGTGCCCGGCTCTACGTCGACCACGCCCACCCGGAATACTCCACCCCCGAGGTGACCAACCCCCTCGACGTGGTGCGGTGGGACAAAGCGGGGGAGCGGGTGATGGCCGAGGCGGCCCGACGGGCGGCCTCCATTCCCGGCACCCAGCCGATCCACCTCTACAAGAACAACACCGACAACAAGGGCGCCAGCTACGGCGCGCACGAGAACTACCTGATGCGGCGGCAGACCCCGTTCGCCGACATCGTGGCGTACCTGACGCCGTTCTTCGTCACCCGGCAGATCGTCTGCGGCGCCGGCCGGGTCGGCATCGGGCAGGACGGCGGCCAGAGCGGCTTCCAGATCTCCCAGCGGGCGGATTTCTTCGAGGTCGAGGTCGGCCTGGAGACCACCCTCAAGCGGCCGATCATCAACACCCGCGACGAGCCGCACGCCGACGCCGACAAGTACCGCCGGTTGCACGTCATCATCGGCGACGCCAACCTGTCGGAGATCTCCACCTACCTCAAGGTGGGCACCACCGCGCTGATCCTCACCATGATCGAGGAGAAGGCGCTCGGCGCCGACCTGGGCATCGCCGACCCGGTAGCCGAGCTGCGCGCGGTCAGCCACGACCCGTCCCTGACCCACCGGATGCGGTTGCGCGACGGTCGCCGGCTGACCGCCCTGGACCTCCAGTGGGCCTACTACGAGCGGGTGCGTTCCTTCGTGGACGAGCGGTACGGCGCGGACGCCGACGCGCAGACCCTGGACGTGCTGGAGCGTTGGGAGCGGGTGCTGGACCGGCTGGGCCGCGACGTGTTCCTCTGCGCCGACGAGCTGGACTGGGTGGCCAAGCTGCGGCTGCTGGAGGGTTACCGGGAGCGGGAGAAGCTGGGCTGGGGCTCGCACAAGCTCCAACTGGTCGACCTGCAGTACTCCGACGTACGGCCGGAGAAGGGCCTCTACCACCGGTTGGTGACCCGGGGGTCGATGAAGACCCTGCTGGACGGCGAGCAGACCCGTCGGGCGATGACCGAGCCGCCGGAGGACACCCGGGCCTACTTCCGGGGCCGCTGCCTGGCCCAGTACGCCTCCGAGGTGGTCGCGGCGAGCTGGGATTCGGTGATCTTCGACGTGGGTCGGGAGTCGCTGGTCCGGGTGCCGATGATGGAGCCGGAGCGGGGCACCCGTCAGCATGTCGGCGCGCTGTTCGACAGGTGTGACACCGCCAAGGATCTGCTGGAGACCCTGACCGCCGGCTGACCCGACCGGTGACGGTGGCCCGTCGTGCGTCGGATGCCGGCGCGCGGCGGGCTTTTCGTCGTCTCCGCGAGGTAAGTTCATCGCAGAGGATCGTGGAGGAGGCAGCGAGATGGCTTCACAAGAGGGCGGCCAGACCCAGTCGGGCAAGTCGCACCAGGCCGAGGAGATCGACGACGTCACCACCGAGGCCAACCCGGAGGTCGCCGAGCGGCACGCCGAGATCACCGAGGACGTCGACGACCTCCTCGACGAGATCGACTCGGTCCTGGAGGAGAACGCCGAGGAATTTGTGCGTGGCTATGTACAAAAAGGGGGCGAATAGGGCATAGGTGGTTAAATCGGACATGCCTGATCCGCTCGATGATCGAGCCGGACACCGTCGTTGCCGAGACTGCGACGAGTGGAAGCTGCTCGATGGGTTCTGCGCGAACAGCCGTCGGCCAGATGGCCGGGGCAGCTATTGCAAGCCTTGCTTCAACCTGCGCTCCAAGGCGAGCTATGCCAAGCGGACGAGGGAGAAGCACGGCCGGGAGGTTCGCCAACTACCTGTGGTTCCGGATGGCCACCGTCGCTGCTCGACGTGTGGTGAGACGAAAGCGCTCGACGACTTTCCCCGTAACCGGTCGGGGCGTGGCGGCTACGGCCGATACTGCAAGCCCTGCCACCACGAGAAGGGCAAGGAGAGCAAGCTCCGGTTGTACGGCGGCAGTCGCGAGTACCACCTGCGCCGCCGCTACGGGATCGGCGAGCAGGAGTTCCAGGAGCTGCTCACCGAGCAGGGCGGCGTCTGCGCCGTCTGCGGCGCGGAAGATCCTCAACATCTGGACCACGATCACCGCACCGGATGGGTGCGCGGGATACTCTGCTTCAACTGCAACGGTGGTCTTGGCCAGTTCCGTGACAGTCGCACGAGGCTGGCCAGGGCGATCACGTACCTGAGAGGAACCACGTGGCAGCGGGCTTTGATCCATCCGGGCGTCTACCAGATGTGTTCACCAACGCGGGGACGTCCTCCTTCACGACCTTCCTGAGTCGGGTGGCCCCGGAGATGCTGCCCGGCCGCCGGCCGTTGCCACCGGGCATGGCCGCCGACCTGGCGCCGCACGCCACCACCATCGTGGCCATCTCGGCCGCCGGTGGTGTGGTGCTGGCCGGCGACCGACGGGCCACCATGGGCAACCTGATCGCGCAGCGGGACATCGAGAAGGTGCACCCGGCCGACGCGTACTCGCTGGTCGGCATCGCCGGCACGGCGGGCATCGGCATCGAGCTGATGCGACTGTTCCAGGTGGAGCTGGAGCACTACGAGAAGATCGAGGGCGCGATGCTCTCCCTCGACGGCAAGGCCAACCGGCTCGCCTCGATGATCCGGGGCAACCTCGGCGCGGCCATGCAGGGGCTCGCGGTCGTCCCGCTCTTCGCCGGCTTCGACCTGGCCGCCCGGGATCCGGCCCGCGCCGGGCGGATCTTCAGCTTCGACGTCACCGGTGGCCCCTACGAGGAGACCGGCTACGACGCGATCGGCTCCGGCTCGCTCTTCGCCAAGTCCGCGCTCAAGAAGCGGTACCGCACCGGCGTGTCCATCGACGATGCGACCCGGCTCGCCGTCGAGGCGCTCTACGACGCCGCCGACGACGACACCGCCACCGGCGGCCCGGACCTGATCCGCCGGATCTACCCGGTGGTGATGACGGCGACCGCCGAGGGCACCCACCGGCTCACCGAGGCCGAGACGGCGGCCATCGCCGAAGGCGTCGTCGCCGGGCGGGCGGAGAACCCGGGCGGCTGACCCGCCGCCACGTCCACCAGCCAGCAGTCGTCAGCACAGCGCCAGAAGGAGAACCGCCGCCGTGGCCATGCAGTTCTACGCCTCGCCCGAGCAGATCATGCGCGACCGCTCCGAGCTGGCCCGCAAGGGCATCGCCCGGGGTCGCAGCGCGGTGGTCCTGAGTTATACCGGCGGGGTGCTCTTCGTCGCGGAGAACCTCTCCAGCGCCCTGCACAAGGTCAGTGAGATCTACGACCGGATCGGCTTCGCCGCCGTCGGCCGGTACAACGAGTTCGAGAACCTGCGCCGCGCCGGGGTGCGGATGGCCGACCTGAACGGCCTGAGCTACGACCGGCGCGACGTGACCGGCCGGGCCCTGGCCAATGCGTTCGCGCAGACCCTGGGCGCGATCTTCACCGAGCAGTCCAAGCCGTTCGAGGTGGAGATCTGCGTGGCGCAGGTCGGTGCCACCGTCGAGGAGGACGAGCTGTACCGGCTGACCTACGACGGGTCGGTCAACGACGAGCCCGGCCGGATGGCGATGGGCGGCCAGGCCGAGGCGATCACCGGGGTGCTCAAGGCCGACCACCGGCCCGACATGTCGCTCAGCGAGGCGGTCAGGGTGGCCATGAAGGCGCTGAGCAGCGTCGGCGGGGAGGGCGGCGCGGCCCGGACCATCGCCGCCAACCAGCTCGAGGTGGCGGTCCTGGACCGGGGCCGGATCGGGCGGACCTTCCGGCGGATCACCGGGGCGGCGCTGACCGCGCTGCTGGAGGGTGACCCGGGGGGAGATGTCGCACCGGCCGACGGCCGGGCCGAGACCCCGACGGTGCCGACCGAGGAGGCGCACAAGCCCACCACCTCGGCCGGCTCGGCCGACCTGGAGGGCCAGCCCCAGGAGAAGCCGGAAGCATAGTGACACCGGAACGCCGCAGGGCCGAAGGAGTACCCTTCGGCCCCTGCGGCGTTCCGTCACCCGTGCCGACAAGCCACCCCGTGCCGACAAGCCACCCCGTGCCGACAAGCCACCCCGTGCCGACAAGCCACCCCGTGCCGACTCTGGCGGGGTGGAAGGCGGATCTTGGAGCGTTTCGGCCCTTCTGAGGGCCGCTTCCTTCCAAGATCCGTCCAGGGGCCAGGTCCAAGATCCGCCGGACTCCGTTCGACGTCCGGCGGCGACGAGCACCCGGAGATGACGGCAGTCCGGCGACGGTGGGAGCCCGGAGGGGCGAGGCCCAGGCGGTGGAGGGCCGGGGATTGGTCAGGACCGGCGCAGCAGCGGCTTGGCCAGGGCCCAGTAGCCGGCGGCGATGACGTTGAAGATGCCCATCCCGGGTGGCGACTCGACGTTCGACGGGTCGACCTTCGCGGTCATCAGCTCGGCGATGACCCCGTCCGGGACCATCCGCTCCTGCTGGAGCTGCCGCCGCCGGGCCCGCACCCAGGCCCGGTGGGTCCACAGCCAACCCCAGCCGCGCGCCTTCTCCCGCCCCCAGCCGCCGAGCAGCGCAGCGACCAGCATCGCCGCCTCGGTGAGCAGCAGCATCGGCGTCAGCACCACCAGGGTCCGCGTCTCGTACGCGGTGAGCAGCGAGATCAGCCGGTTGCGCTCCAACAGGTAGTGCTTGAGCTTGTTGCGGGAGAACTCGTAGTGGTGCACCACCACCGCGCCCGGGACGTACTCCTGGCGCAGCCCGCGCTGCCACAGCCGCAGGCTGATCTCGGTGTCCTCGTGGTAGGCGAAGTACTCGGCGGCGAAGCCGTCCAGCTCCCGCCAGAGCGCCCGGTTGATCACGAAGCAGCAGCCGCTGATCGACGGCACCGTGGTCCGCCGGGCGTGCGCGCTGGCGGGCTGGCCGTTGCCACCGGCCCAGGAGAGCCCGATGTAGTGCAGCGGGTTGCCGGACGTGTTGATCAGGTCGGGGTTCTCGGCGAGCCGGATCGAGGCCATCACCGCGCCCACGCCCGGCTCACCGGCCACCGCCACCGTCCGGGCCAGCGCGTCGGGGGCGACGATGGCGTCGGAGTTGACGAAGGCCAGCCACTCGCCGGTGGCCTCGGCGGCACCGACCCGGCAGCCGCCGGAATAGCCGGTGTTCTCCTCCGGCCGGACCACCCGCACCCCGGCGAAGCCCTTGACCACGTCGATGCCGTCACCGGTGCAGCCGTTGTCGACCACGATCAGCTCGATCTCGACGTCGGTGCTGGCCAGGACGGCGCGGGCGGCGTCGACCAGATAGGGCTCGGCACCGTAGGCGAGCATCACCGCGGACACCTGGGGGCGGGTCATCTACAGACCTCCGGAGACGCCGGTGGCCACCACGTCGTCGAGCGGCCGGGAGGGGGTGGGGGTGGTGGGGCGGGTGCCCCGGCGCAGCAGCAGGACGGCCATGGTGGCGGCCACCACGACGGAGCCGACGGCGTAGGCCAGCTCGACGCGGAGCGCGACCGGGGCCGGCACGACCGTGACGGCGAGCAGGGCGGCCACCCCGATCATCCAGGAGACCGCCTGGGCGCGGTGCCGGTCCAGGGCGAGCAGGGCCTGGCCGAGCACCATCGCCCACAGGTAGGCGAGGGTGCCGACGGCCAGCCAGGCGAAGTCGCCGTGGCCGAGCACACCGGGGGCGTCGAAGAGCCGGCGGACCAGCCACGGGCCGAGGGCCACCGCGCCGACTGCGCCGGTGACGCCGAGGGCGGTGACCACCCCGAGCGCCCGGCGCAGCAGGCCGTGGAAGCCGGTGACGTCGCCGGTGGCCGCGGTGGTGGCCAGGCCGGGCAACAGCGACGCCTGCATCGAGCCGAAGACGAACAGCGGGATGCGCACCAGCACCAGGGCGGAGAGCAGCGCACCGGAGGTGGCCTCGGCGGCCGGGTCGATCAACCGGGCGTTGATCACGCCGATGTTGACCACGACCTGGGAGAGCAGGCTGGAGACGGTGAGCAGGCCGAGGCCGCGCAGCAGGGTTCCCCAGGCGACGGGGACGCCGCCGCCGACGGCCCGCAGCACCGGGGGAAGGGTCACCAGCACCGACAGCAGCGGGGCGACGACCAGCACCGCGCCGTACCAGACCGGGTCGGTGACGCCGCTGACGCCGAGCCCGGCGACCAGCGCGATGCGCAACCCGCCGTCGACCCCGAGCTGGGTGCCGTACCAGGGGAAGAGCTGCAGGCCGGACAGCACGCCCCGGGTGGTGTAGGCGACGGCCATCGAGACCAGCGCGCCGATCAGCACGGCGACCATCGTGGCGTCGCCGGCGAAGATCCGGTCGGTGAGCGTCCGGTAGCCGGCGAGGGTGACCACGACCAGCAACGCCAGGACGGCGGCGGCGACGGTGGCTCCCCGGGCCAGCACCGGCCCGGGGGGCAGCCCCTGGCTGCGGCGGGCGGCGACGACCCGGGCCACCTCCTGCTCGACGGGGATGAAGACGCCGATGCCGAGGATGAACACGATCGACCAGAGCAGCGACAGCGAGGAGTAGTCGGCGAGGTCGAGGGCGTGCCCGGCCACCGCGAGGTGCACGTAGGAGGCGAGCCCGAGCAGGGCGAGCCCGCCTCCGACGGCGAGGGTGCCGGGCGGGACGAGGTGGAGCAGTCGCCGCATCACCGGCGGATGAGCGCCAGGGTGAGCACCGCGAAGGCCCGGCCCAGGTAGATCATCGCCTTGGCGGGGGAGTGGCTGGGGGTGCCGGCCATCCGCTTGCGCATGGCCACCGGCACCTGACGGATCCGGTAGCCGCGCCGGGCGGTGTGCACCAGCGTCTCCACCGTGTCGCCGAGGTACTCCGCCGGGTACCAGCGGGCGAACATCTCGATGACCCGCCGGTTGGCGGCCCGGAAACCGGAGGTGGTGTCGGTCAGTTTGGTCTTGGCGACCCGGGAGAGCACCCCGGACAGCATGACCATCGCCCAGCGCCGGGGACCGCGTACGGAGTAGTCGCCCTCGCCGGCGAACCGGGCACCGATGACCAGGTCGTTGTCGTCGAGCAGGTCGACCAGCTTGGGCACGTAGCGCGGGTCGTGCTGGCCGTCGGCGTCGATCTGGATCGCCACGTCGTAGTCGTTGTCGCGGGCGTACCGGTAGCCGAGCCGCATCGCCCCGCCCACCCCGAGGTTGTACGGCAGCTTCGCCACCCGGGCGCCGGCGGCGGCGGCCACCGCGGCGGTGCGGTCGGTGGAGCCGTCGTCGACCACCAGCACGTCGACGCCGGGCAGTTCACCACGCACCTCGCCGACCACGTCGGCGATCGACCCGGACTCGTTGAGGGCCGGGATGATGATCAGGACGCGCTTGCCGTTAACCATCGTGGGACACCAGTTCGTCTCGGCCGGCTGCGGTGGTCCGGGCGGCTTCGGTGAGGCGGGCGGTGCGCTCCGCGTCGATCTGGGCGCGGAGCAGGGCGAAGTCCTCGGCCAGGGTCCGGGTCTCCTCTTCCAGGGCGCTGACCTCCCAGCTCAGGTGCACGCAGACCAGCAGCAGGAAGACGATGCCGAGGAAGAGCACGAGGCTGACGCCGGAGACCACGCCGAAGAAGCCGGCCACGTTGTCGAGCAGCCGGGGGAACAGCGACAACGGGATCACGATGACCAGGACGCCGAGCCAGAGCATGCCGTACTTCTCGCGGAGCTGCCGACGGCGCAGCAGCTCGACGATGGTGGCGAGCAGGATCAGGCCGGTCAGACCGGTGACGAGGGTGAGCTTCATGCGACCTTCCACGGGGCGGGTGCAGTGGGGGAGTCGAAGGCGTCGGACAGCGCGTCGCGCCAGTCCGGCAGCGGGGGCAGGCCGGCCTCGGCCCACCGGTCGTGCCCTAGCACACTGTACGCCGGTCGCGTGGCAGGACGCGGAAACCGGTCACTGGTGGTGGGTCGGACCCGGTCGGGGTCGAGTCCGGCCAGGGTGAAGGCGGCCCGGGCCAGGCCGTACCAGGTGGTCCGGCCGGTGCAGGTGCCGTGGTAGATCCCGGCGGGGGCCCGTCCGGCCAGGGCCGCGTCGGCGAGCGCCACCAGCCGGGTGGCCAGCGCGTACGACCAGGTGGGTTGGCCCTGCTGGTCGTCGACCACGTCGAGGTGCTCGCGGGTGGCGGCCAGGCCGATCATGGTGGTGACGAAGTTGCGGCCGTGTGCCCCGTAGAGCCAGGCGGTCCGCACCAGGTAGCCGGTTTCGGGGAGGAACCGGGCCACGGCCCGCTCCCCGGCGAGCTTGCTGCGGCCGTACGCGTTGATCGGGTCGGTGGGGGCGTCCTCGGCGTACGGGGTGTCCGCGTCACCGGCGAAGACGTAGTCGGTGGAGACGTGCAGCAGCCGCGCGCCGTGCCCGGCACAGGCGCGGGCCAGGTGGGCCACCCCGTCGCCGTTGATCGCGGTCGCCGCCGCCTCGTCGCGTTCGGCGCCGTCGACGTCGGTCCACGCGGCGGCGTTGAGCACCACGTCGTGCCCGGCGACGGCGGCCCGGACCGCCTCGGCGTCGGTGATGTCGAGGTCGGTGCGGGTGGCGGCGGTCACCTTGAGGTCGCTCCGGGCGGCCAGCACGGCGAGCAGGTCCCGGCCGAGCATGCCGCCCGCGCCGGTGACGAGTACCCGGGTCATGCGGCCGGCGCCGTCTTCAGCGGCTCCCACCAGGCCCGGTTGTCCCGGTACCAGGCGACGGTCTGGGCCAGGCCCCGGTCGAGGCCGATGCTCGGGGCGTACCCCAGCTCGCTGTTGATCTTGCTGATGTCCAGCGAGTAGCGGCGGTCGTGGCCCTTGCGGTCGGTGACCGGGACGACCCGGTCCCAGCCGGCGTCGCACGCCTGCAGCAGCCGGCCGGTCAGCTCCTTGTTGCTCAGCTCGGTGCCGCCGCCGATGTGGTAGACCTCACCGGCGCGGCCGGCGTGCGCCACCATCGCGATGCCCCGGCAGTGGTCGTGCACGTGCAGCCAGTCCCGGACGTTGCCGCCGTCGCCGTAGAGCGGCACGGTGCCACCGTCGAGCAGGTTGGTGACGAACAGCGGGACGACCTTCTCCGGGAACTGGTACGGCCCGTAGTTGTTGGAGCAGCGGGTGACCACCACGTCCATGCCGTGGGTCCGGTGGTAGGCCAGCGCCAGCAGGTCGGAGCCGGCCTTCGAGGCCGAGTACGGCGAGTTCGGGGCGAGCGGCCAGCCCTCCGTCCAGGAGCCGGAGTCGATCGAGCCGTACACCTCGTCGGTGGAGACGTGCACGAACCGGCCGGTGCCGTGGCGCAGCGCGGCGTCCAGCAGGGTCTGGGTGCCGAGCACGTTGGTGGTGACGAACGGGGCGGCGCCGGCGATCGACCGGTCGACGTGCGACTCGGCGGCGAAGTGCACGATCACGTCCTGGTCGGCGACGACCTCGTCGACCGTCGCCGGGTCGCAGATGTCGCCCCGGACGAACCGGAGCCGGGGGTCCTCGCGCACCGGGGCGAGATTGTCCAGGTTGCCGGAGTAGGTCAGCTTGTCCAGCACGGTCACCGTGGCGGGTTCGACCGCGGGCACGCCGGAAGCGTCGCCGCCGGGCACACCCAGCAGCATCCGTACGTACTCCGACCCGATGAATCCGGCTCCGCCGGTGACGAGAATCCTCACGGGGACGGAAGTGTACGCGCATCGGCCCGCCGGCCCGGGGACCGTGACCCCGGTGTCCGGTTCGCGCCGGTCCCGGTAGGCTCCCCCGGTGCGTGGAATCCTTCTCGCTGGTGGCACCGGGTCCCGGCTGTGGCCGATCACCCGTGCGGTGTCCAAGCAGCTGATGCCGATCTTCGACAAGCCGATGGTCTACTACCCGCTGTCGACGCTGGTGATGTCCGGGGTGCGGGAGATCCTCGTGATCACCACGCCGGAGGACCAGAGCCAGTTCCAGCGGCTGCTCGGCGACGGCAGCCAATGGGGGCTGCAGCTGGAGTACGTCGCGCAGGCCCGGCCGGAGGGCATCGCGCAGGCGTTCGTCCTCGGTGCGGACTTCATCGGCGACGACTCGGTGGCGCTGGTGCTGGGTGACAACATCTTCCACGGCGTCGGCCTCGGCCGGCAGTTGGCCGACAACGGCGACCTGGTCGGCGGGCGGGTCTTCGCGTACCCGGTGGCCAACCCGGAGGCGTACGGGGTGGTCGACTTCGACGCCGACGGCCGGGTGCTGTCGATCGAGGAGAAGCCGGCCCGGCCGAAGTCCCGCTATGCGGTGCCCGGCCTGTACTTCTACGACAACCGGGTGGTCGAGATCGCCGGCAACCTCACCCCGAGCGCCCGGGGCGAGTTGGAGATCACCGCGGTCAACGAGGCGTACCGGCGGGCCGGGGAGCTGTCGGTGACCGTGCTGGACCGGGGCACCGCCTGGCTGGACACCGGCACCTTCACCTCGATGATGCAGGCCGGCGAGTTCGTCCGGGTGATCGAGGAGCGGCAGGGGATGAAGATCGGCTGCGTCGAGGAGGTCTGCTGGCGGGCCGGCCTGCTCGACGACGCCCAGCTCCGCGCGCTGGCCGAGCCGCTGACCAAGAGCGGTTACGGTGACTACCTGCTGGGCCTGCTGGCCGACAAGCAGGACGAGGCGGTGCTGCGCGCGGCACAGTCGTCAACGGAGGGGGTGCGGTGAAGATTCGCCCGCTGAGCATCGAGGGCGCCTGGGAGGTCACCCCGCAGCAGCACGGTGACCCGCGCGGCCTGTTCATGGAGTGGTACCGGTTCGACCAGCTCGCCGAGGCGGTGGGCCACCCGCTGCGGCTGGCGCAGGCCAACCTGTCGATCTCCGGCCGGGGCGTGGTGCGGGGCATCCACTTCGCCGACGTCCCGCCCGGCCAGGCCAAGTACGTCACCTGCGTCCGCGGCGCGGTGCTCGACGTGGTGGTGGACCTGCGGACCGGTTCGCCGACCTTCGGCCGTTGGGAGGGCGTCCGGCTGGACGACACCGACCGGCGGGCGGTCTATCTGGCGGAAGGGCTGGGGCACGGCTTCTGCGCGTTGAGCGACGACGCGACCCTGAGCTACCTCTGCTCGACCACCTACAACCCGACCGGGGAACACGCCGTGCACCCGCTCGATCCGGAGTTGGGCATCGAGTGGCCGGCCGAGGTGCCGCAGTTGTCGTCCCGGGACGCGGCGGCGCCGACGTTCGCGCAGGCCCGTGCGGCGGGACTGCTGCCGGACTACGCCTCCTGCCGGGCCTTCGTGGCCGGGCTGGGGCCGGACGGAATGTCGTACTCGGACGGGATTTGAGCGACCGGACCACACTACCTGTGCTGTGACAGTGACGAACCGACCCTCCGGGCGGCTAGTGTCACATCATGGAGCGGCGAATCTTCGGCCTCGAGACCGAGTACGGCGTCACCTGTACCTACCGCGGGCAGCGGCGGCTGTCCCCTGACGAGGTCGCCCGGTATCTGTTCCGCCGGGTGGTGTCCTGGGGACGGTCGAGCAACGTGTTCCTGCGCAACGGGGCCCGGCTCTACCTGGACGTCGGGTCGCACCCGGAGTACGCCACTCCGGAGTGCGACTCGGTCACCGACCTGGTCGCTCACGACCGGGCCGGCGAACGGATCCTGGAGGGCCTGCTCGTCGATGCGGAGAAGCGGCTGCACGACGAGGGCATCGCGGGTGAGATCTACCTGTTCAAGAACAACACCGACTCGGCCGGCAACTCGTACGGCTGCCACGAGAACTACCTGGTGTCCCGGCACGGTGAGTTCGGCCGACTGGCCGACGTGCTCATTCCGTTCCTGGTCACCCGGCAACTGATCTGCGGGGCGGGCAAGGTGTTGCAGACCCCGCGCGGGGCGGTCTACTGCCTGTCCCAGCGGGCCGAGCACATCTGGGAGGGCGTCTCCTCGGCGACCACCCGCAGCCGGCCGATCATCAACACCCGCGACGAGCCGCACGCGGACGCCGAGCGCTACCGGCGGCTGCACGTCATCGTCGGTGACTCCAACATGAACGAGGTCACCACGCTGCTCAAGGTCGGCTCGGCCGACATCGTGCTGCGGATGATCGAGGCCGGCGTGGTGATGCGCGACCTGTCGTTGGAGAACCCGATCCGGGCCATCCGGGAGGTGTCACACGACATCACCGGCCGGCGCAAGGTGCGGCTCGCCTCCGGCAAGGAGGTCAGCGCCCTGGAGATCCAGCAGGAGTACCTGGCGCGGGCCACCGAGTTCGTGGAGCGCCGGGGCGGCGACCAGACCGCCAAGCGGGTGGTGGAGCTGTGGGGCCGGGTGCTGAACGCGGTGGAGGACGGCAACCTCGACCTGGTGGCCCGGGAGATCGACTGGGTGAGCAAGCTCCGGTTGATCGAGCGTTACCAGCGCAAGCACGACCTGCCGCTGTCGCACCCCCGGGTGGCGCAGATGGACCTGGCCTACCACGACCTGCGCCGGGGTCGAGGGCTGTACGGGCTGTTGGAGCGGCGCGGCCAGGTGGACCGGGTGGCCACCGACCCGGAGATCTTCGAGGCCAAGGAGACGCCGCCGCAGACCACCCGGGCCCGGCTGCGCGGCGAGTTCATCCGGCACGCCCAGGAGAAGCGGCGGGACTTCACCGTCGACTGGGTGCACCTGAAGCTCAACGACCAGGCGCAGCGCACCGTGCTCTGCAAGGACCCGTTCCGGGCGTACGACGAGCGGGTGGAGCGGTTGATCGCCAGCATGTGACCCGGTGGGGTCGGCGGCCGGCACCGGCCGCCGACCCCACCGGTACGCTGGCGGGGCGATGAACACTTCCGAACCTGCCGACCGCGAGCGCGGTGACACCGAGCGGCTCAACTGGATCGACCGCCGCCGGGCGAAGATCCGCGACGAGGTCGCCCGCAACCGTCGGGGCGAGTACACCGTGCCGACCTGGGTGCTGACCGTCGCGCTGGTCGTCATCGTGGTGGGCTGGCTCGCGTTGATCCTCCTGGTCGGCTGAGTCCTTCCCGGCCGCGCCCTTACCCGCCGGGCCGCGCCGGTCGGCGGCTCTTGCCCGGGCCGCGCCGGTCGGCGGCTCTTGCCCGGGCCGCGCCGGTCGGCGGCTGATCCGGTTGCGCAAGCCAGAAGATGAGCCGGTCGGCCGGAACTGGCACCCTGGTGCGACGGCGGCCCGTCGGGCGGCCGACGACGACAGGGGTGCCGGTGGCGCACATCGATCTGGGTCTCGACGAGAAGGCTTTCCCGGGGATCACCGGGCCGATGCGCTACCGGCCGGAGACCGCGAAGCCGCTGAACGCGCTGGCCGAGGTGTTGTTGCGGGCCCCGCACCCGACCCTGACGCCGGGGGAGCGGGAGCTGATCGCCGCCTACGTCTCCGGGCTCAACGAGTGCCGGTTCTGCTGCGCTTCCCACTCGGCCTTCGCCGCCGCCCAGCTGCCCACCGGGATGACCCTGGTCGACCAGGTGCGGGCCGACCCGGACACCGCGCCGATCAGCGCGAAGCTGCGCGCCCTGCTGCGGATCGCGGCGGCGGTGCAGGCCGGTGGCCGGCAGGTCACCACCGAGCTGGTCGAGGCGGCCCGCGCCGAGGGCGGCACCGACCTGGAGATTCACGACACGGTGCTGATCGCCGCCGCGTTCTGCATGTTCAACCGGTACGTCGACGGCCTGGGCACCTTCGCCCCCGAGGGGGAGGGTTACGAGGCGACCGCCGCGCGGATCGTGGCGCACGGCTACACGGCCTGACCTGCCGACACGTCTGCCGGCAGCGGGCCGACCGGCCGCCGGGCGGTAGCCGTCAGCCGACCAGGGCGGCGGCGTGCCGTCCGGCGGCGGCCGCCGCGAGGAAGTAGGCGTGGTCGGCGTCCAGGCCACGGCCCATCGTGGACAGTCCCACCGGCAGGGCGCGCAGCGCGGCGTCCAGGCCGTCGGTGTCGACCCGGACCAGGGTGTGCCGGGCGGCCAGCGGGGCCAGCGCGGCATCCACCCGGGCCGCCAGTTCCGCCGCGAGGCCGTCCGGCACCACCAGCTCCGCCGGGGCCAGCGCCACCCGGCCGTACGCGGTGAGGCTGTGGTGGGACACGCCCTGGTGCCGGGGGCGGGCGTCGGCGTCGGAGATCCGCAGCGAACCGACCGGGCGGCCGCCCAGCACGGCCACCGCGTTGACCGCCTCGCCGACGGCGACGCCGGAGAACCCCCACCGGGTGCCGGTACCCAGGTTGCCGGGGCCCTGCGCGACGATCGCCACGTCGGCGCGGAGCACGTGCCGGGCGGCCAGCAGGCCGGTGTGCAGGGTGGCCGCCTCCAGGTCCCCGCCGAACGCCTGACCGACGCTGACCGTGCCGACCAGCGCGTCCCGCAGCCCGTCGAGGGTGCGGGAGAACCAGGCCGGCAGGGCGCCGCCGTCGGTGAGCAGGTAGGCCACCCGGGTCTGCGGGGCGTCGGCGTGGATGCCGGCGAGGATCGCCGGCAGGGCGGAGTGCAGGTCGGCGGTGACCACCGGCATCCCGTCCAGGCTGTCGACGGTGGCGAGCAGCGCGTGGTGCGGCGACGCCTCCTCGTCGACGCCCAGCATGATCGGCTGGAGTGGGGTGTAGCGGGCCTTGACCAGGTGACCGGCGTCGCGGGTGTCCCCGGACTGCGGCGGGTCGGCGGGCAGCCGGTCGGGCAGGGCGACCACCAGGGCGTACCCGCCGGTGCCGAGGCCCATCAGCAGCGCGCCGGCGTTGAGCAGCACCCGGTCGCCGGGCTCGGGGTCGCCCACCAGCTCCGGGTAGGCCAGGGCGCGCATGGTGGCCCCGTCGGGCAGGGCGACATCGATCTCCACCGCGCCGGCCCACCGTCGTCGCACCGCCGTGACCGTCCCGGACCGCCATCGCACCATGCCCGGCACGCTATCGCCGGCCGGCCGGGCGACCGCGTGCGGGGCCGTCGCTCAACCCCGCCCGTCCGCCCCCGGGTCGGGCGGCCCGCTGCCGGGGCCGGCGTCGGCGGCCGGGTCGGGCCGTTGCGGGCCAGATCGTTCCGGGTCAGGCGGGATGGTGGGCGTCGCACCGGGTCGCTCCCTGCTGATCCGGGCGTCGGCCACCGGCCCCGACTCCTCCTGGGTACGCCGGGCACGTCGGCCGGCGGCGCTGGGCAGCGACCGGGTGGGGTCGAGGAAGACGTACCCGATCTCCGGGTAGCGGGCGGTGAGCCGGCGTTCGGCCTCGTCGGCGTCGGCCTCGATGTCGCCCCCGGTCGCCTCGTCCCGGAAGTCGACCTTGGCGGCGACCAGGATGTCGTCCGGGCCGAGCTGCATGGTCAGCAGGGTGTCGATCCGGTCGACCGTCGGCAGGGCGGCCAGCTCCCGCTCGATCTCCTGGTGCAGGCGCTCGGGCACCGCCCGGCCGACCAGGAGCGAGAGGTTGCTCCTGGCCAGGATGGCGGCGACGACGAGCAGCAGCAGGCCGATCAGGATCGAGGCGAGGCCGTCCCACAGTTCGTCGCCGGTCCACTCGGACAGGCCCAGGCCGACGCCGGCGATGAGCAGACCGATCAGGGCGGCGCTGTCCTCCAGGAACACCGCCTTGACGGTGGTGTCGGCGGTCAGCCGCAGGAACCGGCGGGGGGTGGTCCGCCAGCGGCGGGACTCGCTGCGCACCTGGCGTACCGCGCGGGCCAGGGACACCGACTCGATGGCGAAGGAGATCGCCAGCACGACGTACGAGATCAGGTAGTTGCCGCTGTGTTCGTGGACGAGGATGGTGGTCACGCCGTGGGTGATGGCGAAGCCGGCCCCCGCCACGAAGGTGAACAGCGCGGCGATGAACGCCCAGACGTAGCTCTCCTTGCCGTACCCGAAGGGGTGCCGGACGTCGGCGGGCCGGGCGCCCCGACGCAGCGCCAGAAAGAGCAGCACCTCGGTGGTGGTGTCGGCCACCGAGTGGGCGGCCTCGGAGAGCATCGCCGCCGAACCGGAGACGATTCCGGCGACCAGTTTGGCCACCGCGATGGCGAGGTTGGCCGCTCCCGCCACCACGACGGTGCCGACGCTCTCGTTTTTGACTGCGGCTTCCGACATGCGGTCACGGTAAATCCGCGGGCCCGCCTCCGCCCGGAGAGGCTGGCGGGTATGCCCCGTTGATCAAGAGCTTTACGCCAAGTTGATCTCTACGGATGACGCAAGCCTCTTGATCACCGCAGAAGGGTGGGGCGGCGGTGGGGGATCGTGTTCAGGGGGGTGGGGGCGGGTGGCATTGCGCTGCGGTGTGGGTGCACGGGTTTCGGGGCCGGGCTGCTAGCGTTCACCCGTGTCGCGGAGTCGTACCGAACGCCTGGTCAACCTGGTGATCTGTCTGCTGTCCACCCGACGGTTCCTGACCGCCGCGCAGATCGCCGCGACCGTGCCCGGCTATGAGCACGATCCGGACGACGCCAAGGAACACGAGGCGTTCCAGCGCAAGTTCGAGCGGGACAAGGCGGAGTTGCGCGAGCTGGGCGTGCCGCTGGAGACCGGAACGGCCAGCGTCTTCGACGCCGAGCCCGGCTACCGGATCGCGCACCGTGAGTACGCCCTGCCCGACATTCCGCTCGCGCCGGACGAGGCCGCGGCGGTGGGCATCGCCGCCCGGCTCTGGCAGCACGCCGGGCTGGCCGCCGCCGCCTCCTCAGGGCTGGCCAAGCTGCGCGCGGCGGGGGTGGACGTCGATCCGCAGGCCACCCTGGGGTTGGAGCCGATGGTCACCGTCGACCCGTCGTTCGCCCCGCTCACCGCCGCCGCCCGGGACCGCCGCGAGGTCACCTTCGACTACCGGGTGCCGGACCGGGACGCGCCGACCCGACGCCGGTTGCAGCCGTGGGGCGTGGTCTGCTGGCGGGGCCGCTGGTACGTCGTCGGCCACGACCGGGACCGGGCGGCGACCCGCTGCTTCCGGCTCTCCCGGGTGGTCGGCACGGTCCGGGTCACCGGTGCGCCGGGCGGCTACGAACCACCCCCCGGACTCGACCTGATCTCGCACGTGGCCACCTGGTCCGGGCCGGTCGAGCGGACCGGCCGGGCCACCGTGCTGGCCACCCCCGGTCGGGCCGCCGGCCTGCGCCGGTGGGCGATCCAGAGCGTGCCCGGTCCGGACGGCGACCGCCTGGTGCTGCCGTACGCCGATCCGGAGTCGCTGGCCGGTCAGCTCGTCGGCTACGGCCCGGACGTCCGGGTCCTGGACCCACCCGAGGTACGCGACGCGGTGATCCAACGGCTCAAGGAGATCGCCGCCCGGCACGACGAGCTGGCCGTGGCCGGGGGTGCCCGATGACCCGCCCCGCCGCCCGCAGCGGCTCCCGCACCTCCGCCGACCGGCTGGCCCGGCTGCTGAACCTGGTGCCCTATCTGCTGGCCCGACCGGGCATCGAGGTCGCCGAGGCCGCCGGTGACCTGGGCGTCACCGAGCGGCAGCTGCGCGAGGACCTGGAGCTGCTCTGGGTCTGCGGCCTGCCCGGCTACGGCCCGGGTGACCTGATCGACATGGCCTTCGACGGCGATCGGGTGACCATCACCTACGACGCCGGCATCGACCGGCCGCTGCGGCTCACCCCGGATGAGGCGTTGGCCCTGGTGGTGGCGTTGCGAATGCTCGCCGAGACGCCGGGCGTGGCCAACCGGGACGCCGTCGAGCGGGCCCTGGCCAAGATCGAGAACGCGGCCGGTGACCTGGTCGGCGCGCCGGTGGCCGTCCGGCTGCCCGGCGAGGGTCGGCGGGTGCAGGAGTTGCGGGCCGCGGTGGAGCGGCGGCGGGCGCTGCGGATCACCTACTACACCGCCGCCCGGGACGAGAGCACCGAGCGCACCATCGACCCGCTGCGGATGCTGATGGTCGACGGCCGGGCGTACGTCGAGGCGTGGTGCCGCCGCGCCGAGGCGGTCCGGTTGTTCCGGGCCGACCGGATCGACGCGGTGGTCGAGCTGGACGAACCGGCCGTGGTGCCGCCGCAGGCCCGACCGCACGACCTGCGCCAGGGGGTGTTCCGTCCCTCCCCGGACCTGCCGCTGATCACGTTGCGGATCGGCCGGGGGGAGCGGTGGATCACCGAGTACTACCCGTGTGAGCGGGTCGAGGTCGACGGCGACCGGTGGGTGGTGTCGCTGCGGGTGACCGATCTCGGCTGGGCCCGCCGCTTCGTGCTCGGACTGGGCCCGGACGTCACGGTGGTCGCCCCGGTCGAGTTGGCCGCCCAGGTGCGTGCCCAGGCCACCGCCGCACTGGAGGCGTACGCCACCCCGGTGCTCTCGGCCGGTCCGGCGGGCCCGGTGACCGCCCGGTAGGCTGACCGCCGTGGTGAAGTGGATCGTTCTCGCGGTGCTGCTGTTCGCGCTGGTCGTGTTGGCCCTGGCGGTCCGTCCGGTGCTGGTGCGGCTGCCCCGGTTGCGTCGCGCGGCGGTGGCGTTGCAGCGTCGCCAGGCCGACGCGGAGGCGCTGCGACACAGCGCCGAGGCGTTGCAGGAACGGGCCGAGGCGCTCCAGCGGCAGAGCGAGACGACCCAGCAACGGCTGGAACTGATCAAGGCCAAGCGCGGGAAGTGATCGACACCGGTCGGTGGGCCGCGCGTCCGCTGCCCGCCCGGCGTCCGTTCACGCAGCTCTGCACCCGTACAGGTGGTTGACGGGACACTCAGCGGTGGTCAAGACTTCACCGGCCGGGCCGCATCAGCGGTGGCCCGGCGGGTGGCAACAGCCCGTCACGCACGTACGATGGGCGGCAACCACCCTTCGACACAGAGCGACTGGAGCTTCCCATGGGTGCCCTCAAGCCGTGGCACATCGCCGTACTCGTGGTCGTGCTGATCCTGCTCTTCGGCGCGAAGCGGCTCCCCGACGCGGCCCGCTCGCTCGGCCGTTCGTTGCGGATCATCAAGGCGGAGACCAAGAGCCTGGCCGACGACGACCGCGACCTGGCCGAGAAGGCCGACGCGCAGTCCGGCTACCAGCCGCTGCCGCCCCAGCAGCAGCCCGTGCAGCAGCAGCCGTACGCGCCGCAGCAGCAGGCCCAGCCGCAGTACGCCCCGCAGCAGGCTCCGCAGCAGCCGGTCGCCCCGCCGGTCGACCCGGTGCAGCGCGTCCGCGACAACTGATCGAAGGGCCCGATCACCGTGGCCTTCGCACTCCGTAAGCGCGGCCCCAGCACCTTCGAACGGGCCGCCGACGGTTCCATGAGCCTGATGGAGCATGTCCGCGAGCTGCGGAACAGACTGTTCCGCGCCTCGCTGGCGATCGTGGTGGGGTTCGGGTTGGGCATCTGGCTGGCCGGCCCGGTGCTGCACCTGCTCCAGCAGCCCTACTGCGACCTGCCCAAGGCCCGACTGGCCAACGGCACCTGCAACTTCGTCCAGCTGGGCCCGGCCGACCTGTTCCTGCTCCAACTGAAGGTGGGGCTCTGGGTCGGCCTGATCGCCGCCGCCCCGGTCTGGCTCTATCAGGTCTGGGCGTTCATCGCCCCCGGCCTGCACCGGCACGAGCGGCGCTACGCGTACATCTTCACCGCGCTCGCTGCGCCGCTGTTCGCCGCCGGCGCGGTGCTGGCCTACTTCGTCACCTCCAAGGGCCTGGAGTTCCTGCTCAACGTCTCCGGCGGCGGGGACATCACCACCACGCTGGACATCACCCGCTACATCTCGTTCATCACCAACCTGATCCTGCTGTTCGGGGTGGCGTTCGAGTTCCCGCTGCTGGTGCTGATGCTCAACTTCGTCGGGCTGGCCAGTGCCCGCAAGCTGCTGAGCTGGTGGCGGGTGGCGATCTTCGTGTTCTTCGCCTTCTCCGCCGTGGTGACGCCCACTCCCGACCCGTTCGGGATGACCGCGCTGGCGCTCTGCCTCTCCGCGCTCTACTTCGCCGCGGTCGGGGTGGCCTTCATCAACGACCGGCGCAAGGGCCGGCGCAAAGCGTCCTACGCGGGGTTGAGTGACGACGAGGTGTCGCCGCTGGAGCTGGACGACGACCCGGTGGTGGCCACCCCGGAGCTGGAGTTGTCCGAGCCGGTGGGTGTCTCCGAGCCGGTGGCCCCGCCCAGACCGATCGACCGCCGTTTCGACGACATGACCTGATCGTCCGGGACTCCGCACCACCCGACGCCGCTCCCGCCCTGCCGGGAGCGGCGTCGTCCGTCCCGCCCCGGTCAGGGCGGTCAGAGCACCTGGGACAGGAACCTGCGTAGCCGGGGGTGCTGCGGCGTCTCGAAGACCGCCTCCGGCGCGCCGGCCTCCAGCACCACCCCGTGGTCCATGAACGCGACGGTGTCGGCGACCGAGCGGGCGAAGCCCATCTCGTGGGTGACCACCACCATCGTCATGCCCCCGGCGGACAGCTCGGCCATCACCCCGAGGACCCCCTTGACCAGCTCCGGGTCGAGCGCCGAGGTGGCCTCGTCGAAGAGCATCACCTCTGGTTGCAGGGCCAACGCCCGGGCGATGGCGACCCGCTGCTGCTGCCCGCCGGAGAGGTGGGCGGGTCGCGAGTCGGCCTTGGCGGCGAGGCCGACCAGCGCCAACTGCGTCCGGGCCAGCGCGACCGCCTCGTCCTCGGGCAGCTTCTTGAGCCGGCGCAGCGCCAGGGTGATGTTGCGCAGCACGGTCATGTGCGGGAACAGGTTGAACTGCTGGAACACCATGCCGACCCGCTGCCGCAGGGCGTCCGGGTCGTCGCGCAGCACACTGCGCCCGTCGAGCAGGACGTCACCGGCGTCCGGCTCGATCAGCCGGTTGACGGTGCGCAGCAGGGTGGACTTGCCGGAGCCGGACGGGCCGATGACGCAGGCCGTCGCGCCCCGGGCGACGTCCAGGTCGACGCCGCGCAGCACCCGGTTCGCCCCGAAGGCCAGGTGTACGTCGCGGACGGCGAGGCTGACCGGGCTGGTGGTCGCGGTGCCGGCGGTCATCGGGGATCCTCCCGGGGGGAACGCGGTTGCGGTAGGGCGGTTTCGCCGGCCAGGGCCAGCCCGCCGTCGTCGTCGGGGTCGATGGTGACCGTCCGGCCCTGGCGCAGCCGGCGGTCGATGGCGTTGACGGCGTGGGTCAGCGGCACGGTCAGCACCAGGTAGCACAGGCCGGCCAGCAGCAGCGCCGACTGGTTGCCGGTGTTGGCCGCGTAGTCCTGACCGATCCGGAACAGTTCCCGCTGGCTGGCCAACAGGCCGAGGAAGTAGACCAGGCTGGAGTCCTTGATCAGGGCGATCAGCTGGTTGACCCAGGCCGGCAGCACCCGGCGTACGCCCTGGGGGACGATGACCAGGCGCATCGCCTCACCCCAGGAGAAGCCCAGCGCCCGGGCCCCCTCCAGTTGCGCCGCCTCCACGCTCTGGATACCGGAACGGAAGATCTCCCCGATGTACGCGGCGGCGATCAGCGACAGCGCCAGGATGCCCAGCGGGTAGGGGTTGGGGCCCCAGACCTGCATTCCGAGCGGTGCCAGGCCGACGCCGATCAGCAGGATGGTGGCGGCGGCCGGCAGCCCCCGGAAGACGTCGGTGTAGACCCGGGCCGGCCAGCGCAACCATCGGGTACGGGAGATGCCCGCCACGGCCAGCGCCATGCCGAGCACCGAGCCGAGCAGGGCGGCGGAGACCGCCAGGATCAGCGTGTTGGGCAGCCCGACGGTCAGCATCTCGGGCAGCGCCGCACGCATGGATTCCCAGTCGAAGAAGGTCTCCCACAGGGTGCTCAACGGATCCATCGAGTTCTCCTACCGCCCCGCTCGCTGGTCTGGTCGTACCGTCAGGAGGTGGCCGACCCGGACGGCGTCGCCGCGCCCGGGGCGGCGACGGTGCCGCCGCCGGGCGTGAAGCCGGCCGGGATCGGGCGACCCGGGTAGTACTGCTGCTGGAGCCGGGTCCAGGTGCCGTCGGCGATGACCTCGTCGAGGCCCTTGTTCAGCGCCTCGCGCAGCGCGTCGTTGCCCTTGGCGAAGGCGTACGCGGTGGGGGCCGGGCTCAACTCCTTGGCCGCCACCGTGATCTTGCCGTTGCTGTCGGCGGCCGACTTCTCGCCGATCTCGGCGGGGGCGATCCAGGCGTCGGCCGTGCCGGCCTTGAGCTGGTTGATCGCCCCGTTGTAGTCGGGCACCCGCACCGGATCGAGGCTCTTTCCGGTGGCGTAGTCGTCCTGCACGGTGCCCTGTACGACCACCACCCGCTTGCCGCCGAGCTGGTCGAAGCCGGTGAGTGGGGAGCCGGCCGGCACGTCGAGGCCGAAGTAGCCGAAGTCGTAGCCGTTGCCGAAGTCGACGGTCTTCTTCCGGGCCTCGGTGACGGTGATCGAGGAGCTGCCGATGTCGAACTTGCGGTTGTTGACCTGCGAGAGCAGCGCCGAGAAGTCGGTGCCGACGAACTCGACCTTCAGCCCCACCTTGCCGGCGGCCGCGACGAGCAGGTCGTTGTCGAAGCCGGTGAACGCGCCGTCCTTGAGATAGACGTTCGGTGGTGCGTCGGTGAGCGTGCCGGCGCGCAGCACACCCGGCTGGAGCAGGTCGTACGGATTGTCGGCCGGGTCGGCGGACTCGCCGCCGCAGGCGGTCAGCCCGGTGACGGCGAGCAGGGCGGTGACGCCGAGCGCGGCGGCCCTGGTCAGCGCGGGTCGGGGCCGCCGGGTCGTGGGCAGGGCAGGAAGGAATCGCACGGGTGTCTCCAGGGTTGATCGGGCGACGGCGGGCGCGCGTCGCCGACGGGGTGCCCGCCGGGCACGCCGCTGAGGTGGTACGGGAGGAGGGGGTCGACTACCGGGGGCGACAGGAGTCGCTGTGGACCCGCATCAGGTCGACGTGTCGCCGTCTGACCAGCCGGACGCCGCAGGTCCGCACGCCGGCCCGGGACCCGGGGGCGACGCCGTCGGTGGGCGGGGCGGGTGCGGGGGCAGACATGGGTTCTCCCGGAGTCGGAGTTGACCTGGGGAAACCAGGCCACGCTTGCACCGGTGGTCCACCGGTGCCGGGTCCTCACCCGGAGCACCCCACCGTGGCGGAGGGTTGCCGGCCAGCGAGCCGGGGCTTGACGCTGGCGCTCATGACCTGCCCGAAGGCTAGCAGCCGGGACCGGGCGCTCGTCCACCCGTTATGACAGCCCTCACGTCCGCTCCTTACCGCCGGCTGGGGCGGGTGGGACGCGCGGTGCCGGTGGGCGATCGACGGGGGAGGTCGGCGTCGTAGCGGACCCGGGCCGCCTGCACCTCGGCCAGGTGGGTGGTGGCCCAGGACTCCAGGCCGGAGACCAGGTCGAGCAGGCTGCGGCCCAGGTCGGTGAGGGCGTAGTCGACCCGGGGCGGCACGCTGGCGTGCACCGTCCGGGTGACCAGGCCGTCGCGCTCCAGTCCGCGCAGGGTCTGGGTGAGCATCTTCTGGCTGATCCCGTCGATGTGTTCGGCCAACTCGCCGTAGCGCCGGTCACCGTCGGCGAGGGTCAGCACGACCAGCACGCTCCACCGGTCGCCGATCCGGTCGATGACCTGCCGGCTGCCGCAGTTGCGCTGGAACGGGTCGGGTCGCATCCCGTTACTCTCCATCAGTGCGTCACAAACCTTAAGGTGCCTACTCTCCGATGGGAAGTATTGCGGTTCACCTGGATGTTTGCCAGTACGACTGAAGTAGCCACCCGAAGGAGAGCGCCATGTCTGTCGTCGTCACCGGAGCCACCGGCCACCTGGGCCGCCTGATCGTCGAGTCTCTGCTGCGCCGGGGCGTACCCGCCGGGAAGATCGTGGCGCTGGGGCGGGACACCAGCCGACTCGCCGACCTCGCCGACCGGGGGGTCGAGGTCCGGCCGGCCGACTACGCCGATCCCGACTCGCTGCGGTCCGCGTTCGCCGACGCCGAGCAGCTGATGTTCGTCTCCGGCAGCGAGGTCGGCCAGCGGGTGCCCCAGCACCACCACGTGATCGAGGCCGCCCGCGAGGCCGGCGTCGGGCTGGTCGTCTACACCAGCATCGCCCACGCCGACACCTCCGACCTGCTGCTCGCCGCCGAGCACCGGGCCACCGAGGAGGAGCTGCGCGCTTCGGGCCTGCCGTACGTGCTGCTGCGCAACAGCTGGTACCTGGAGAACTACACCGGCCAACTCGCCGGCTACCTGGCCCACGGGGTCGCCGGATCGGCCGGTGACGGCCGGGTCAGCGCCGCGACCCGGGCCGACTACGCCGAGGCCGCCGCCGAGGTGCTCACCACCGAGGGACACGCCGGTCGGGCCTACGAGCTGGGCGGCGAGGCGTTCACCATGGCCGAGTTGGCCGCCGAGGTGTCCCGGCAGAGTGGACAGGACGTCCGCTACACCGACCTGCCGGTGCCGGCGTACACCGACCTGCTCGTCTCGGCCGGGCTGCCCGAGCCGTACGCCGCCACCCTGGCCGACGCCGACCGGGGCATCGCCCAGGGCGCGCTGTACGTGCCCGTGGAGGACCTGGAGAAGCTGCTCGGTCGCCGCCCCACCAGCCTCGCCGAGGCGATCCGCGCCGCCCGCTGACCCGACCCGCCCGCCTCCCGGCTCCGACCGGCCCGCCCCGGCGACACCCGGGGCGGGCCGCGCGGGATAACCGGTGGAGCATCGCCGCCACCCACCCGACAATGCTCGACATGGATCATCAGACGCTGGTGCGGGTCAGCAAGCGGATCTCGCTCGCCCTGCGCCACCAGCCCGCCCGGTTCGGCCTCACCCCCGACCCGGGCGGCTGGGTGTCCGTGGTCGACCTGCTGGCAGCCCTGCGGATCGACCGGGCCGACCTCGACGTCGTGGTCACCGGCAACGACAAACAGCGCTTCGCGGTGACCCGGGACGCCGACGGGGTCGAGCGGATCAGGGCCAACCAGGGCCACTCGTACCCGGTCGACCTGGGGTTGGTCGCCGAAGCGCCGCCGCCCCGGCTCTTCCACGGCACCGGGGCCGCCGCGCTCGACTCGATCCGGGCCACCGGGCTGCACCGGGGCGGCCGGCACCACGTGCACCTGTCGCCGGATATGGCGACCGCCCGGCGGGTCGGGGCCCGCCGGGGTGGCGCGGTGGTGGTGCTGATCGTCGACGCGGCGGCGATGGCCCGCGACGGGCACGCCTTCTATCGCAGCGCCAACGGCGTGTGGCTCACCGACGCGGTGCCACCGGCCTATCTGACCTGATCCACCCGGTGTCGGCGGTCGCGGCGCCGGGCGGTGGGCGCCGGCGGCGGGTATGGTGCGGTTGTCGTGCCACTCGGGGCGGCCCTGCGAGCGGATGGAGTGCCGACCCACCGCCGAGGTCGAGGGCGACACCGTTGACGCCATCCCGCGTCCCCCGCCCGGCAGCCGGAGGGACGCCCGCCGGGAAGGAGCCGCGCGATGGCAGCACTTCCGCTGAAGCCGCACGACGCGCTGGCCGAACTCGGCCGGGTCCGGCTCGACGAGGTCGGCGTGGACGAGGTGTTGCAGCTGATCGCCGACCTGGCCCAACACAGCCTGCGGGGGGTGTCCGAGGTGTCGGTGACCCTGCTGCGCGGCGGCGTTCCGCAGAGCGTCGCCGTCACCGGCGACGTCGCGCTGCTGCTCGACGAGTGGCAGTACCGGCAGGGTCACGGGCCGTGCCTGGACGCCGCCATCACCGGCGACACCCTCGTCGTGCCCGACACCGCCACCGAGGAACGCTGGCCGGCTTGGGCCGCCCGGGCCGTCGACGCGGGTGTCGGCAGCACGCTCGCCAGCGGCCTGCCGATCCAGGAGGCGGTGGTCGGCGCGCTCAACCTCTACGGGACCACCCCGCGCGCCTTCGACGCCGAAACGGTCGAGCTGGCCCAGACCTTCGCCGCGTACGCCGCAGTGGCCCTGGCCAACGCCCATCTCTACGCCGGCACCGCCGCACTGGCCGAGCAGATGCGGGCGGCGATGGAGAACCGGGCCGTGATCGAGCAGGCCAAGGGCATCATCATGGGCCAACGCCGGTGTACGGCCGACGAGGCCTTCGGCATTCTCGCCCGGCTCTCCCAGGACACCCACCGCAGGCTGCGGGACGTCGCCGCCGCCCTCGTCGGCCGGGCCACCGCCGGCAGCCGCTGAACCCCGTGTCTCAGCGGTCGGCGGTGGTGGGTTGACCGGGCACCGGTCGGACGACCTGCTGCACCAGGGCTTCCGCCACGTCCCGCAGCTTGCGGTTGGAGTTCTGGGAGACCCGGGCCAGCATCGCGAAGGCCTCGTCGGCGGTGCACCGGCGTTGGCCCATGATGATGCCCTTGGCCTGCTCGATCACGGCCCGGTTGCGCATCGCCTCCTGCATCTGCCCGGCCAGCGTGGCGGTGCTGTCGTACAGGTGGGCGTTGGCCAGGGCGACCGCGGCGTGTCCGGCGAGCGTCCGGGCCGGCTCGGCCACCTGGCCGAAGGCGTCCGGGCGGGTGGCGTAGAGGTTGAGCGCGCCGACCACCGCCTCCTGGATCGGCAGGCCGATCGACATCGACGAACGCACCCCCACGGCGTGGGCCCGGGTTGCCCACTCCGGCCAGCGCCGCTCCTCGGGCATGTCCGTCACGATCAGCATGGTGCCGGTGGTGGCCGCGTCCAGGCACGGGCCGCGACCCTGTTCGTACTGCCACTGGTCGAGTTGGCGCGCGAGGTCACCGGTGTGGGCCGCAGTGCTCGCCTCGGTGCCGTGCACCAGGGTCACCGAGACCTCTGCCGCGCCCGGGATGCTGTCCCGGGCGACCTCGGTGATCCGGCTCAGGACCGCGTCGAGGTCCATCTCGTCGTGACGGATGGAACCCAACCGGAGGACAGCCTCGGTGAGGTCGAGCGGTGACTGCGGCATGGCGTCTGTCGTCCTTGCGAACCGGCGCGTACCCACCGACGGAGCCGGCGGCGCGTGACGATCGGTCCGTGCCGTTGAGCCGCAGGTGAAGCTCCGTCGGGACGGACCGGGGACCGCGCCGCTGCTTGACGCTCGCTCGCGACATCTCGTGGGACGCCGAATGCGACCATCACTGTAGCGGGTCGGTCGGCGACGACATGCGACAGACACCATCACCCCGTCGGTTTCCGGGTGGTGTCCGGGCCGAACACCGGGGGATGATGGCGTCCGACGACGACAGGGGAGCGGACGGATGACGGTGGAGATATCGCGCGGTGGCCGAGTGCTGTTCATCGGCGACAGCATCACCGACGCCGGACGGGACCGCGCCGACGAGGCCGACCTGGGGGCGGGCTGGGCGATGATGGCCGCCGCCTGGTTCACCGCGCGGCATCCGGGCCACCGGGTGACCTTCCGCAACCGGGGCGTCGGCGGTGACCGGGTACGCGACCTGCGGGCCCGCTGGGCGGACGACTGCCTGGCGCTGGCCCCGCAGGTCGTGTCGGTGCTGATCGGGATCAACGACACCTGGCGGCGCTACAGCAGCGGCGAGGTCACCACGGTGGAGGAGTTCGCCACCGACTACCGGCATCTGCTGGCCACCACCCGGGAGGCGCTGCCCGACGTCCGGCTGGTGCTGATGGAACCGTTCCTCATCCCGGTCGACGACCTCCAGCGACGCTGGCGCGAGGACCTGGACCCGAAGGTCGACGTGGTGCGCAAGCTGGCCGCCGAGTTCGACGCGACGTTGGTCGCGGTGGACACGGTGTTCCACCACCCCGAGGTCGACGACCGGGTGTGGACCGACGACGGGGTGCACCTGACCCCGGCCGGTCACGCGGTGCTGGCCCAGCAGTGGCTGGCGGCGGTCACCCCGGCCACCTGACCCCTGCCGGGCGGGACCCGGGCCCGCCTCCGGGCCCGCTGTCGCGGTCAGCCCACCGGCCGCTCAGCCACGCCGCCAGGGCAGCCGCAGCCGGCGGCGGGACGGCTCGACGCCCAGGTCCAGCTCGGGTTCCGTCCCGCCCCGGCGTCGCCACCGGTTGCCCTGCTGGTCGGTGAAGCACAGCTCGACGGCGGCCGACGCGTACCCGGTCAGGTCGACCGAGCGGTCGACGGTGACGAAGAGTTCACCCTGGTCGCGGCCGTTGAGCCGATCCACCGGGCCGGTCAGCGCACTGACCCCGACGGCGACCTCGTCGGCGGAGTCGGCGGTGCGTACCCGGGGCGTGGCGGTCAGGTCGAAGACCGGCCCGTCGCTGTCGTTGGTGACCCGCACCCGGAGCACCCCGCCCCCCTCGATCCGGGCCGAGGTCGAGACCAGCCGCGCCTGCCGGGCCCGGGCCGCCCGGTCCTCGCGCCGCCGGGACCGGATCTCCCGGCGCAGGCTGAGCACGCCGAAGAGCAGCGTGCCCACCGTGCCGAGCCCACCGAACCAGTCCGGCACCGATCCCCAGTCGATGTGCCCGTGCCCGGGCAGCCACGCCAACAGCTCCACAGTCGACATGACCGGCACGGTAGCGCCGGCCCGCCAACGTTCCGGGGGTGGCCAGCTGCGCACGGCGTACCGTCCACTGCTCGGCCGGTACCTCCCGCCGTCCCGTCCACAAGACCCGCACGTTCGGGCCGGGTGGTCCACACGCAGTGATACCGCCGCTGCGGACGGGTAGGGTTGGGGTAAGGATCACTGCAACGGACTGTCCTCGCCGTACGAGTCCCACGTGCCGTGACCCCTGTCGTCCCGCCCCTCCGGGAGGTCAGATGAGTTTCCTCGGTCCTGTCAACAAGACCCGAGTGGCCCGGCCCGCAGCGACGCGGTCGCCCGGCCTCCCGTCCATGCTCCGGTCCGGTCGTGCCGTGGCCCCCGGCCCCGGCCCCGGTCGACGATGACCGGCTCGGCGCAGGACGCCGGTTTCTCCATCACCCCGCCCCGCCCCGGCCGGCTACCGCTGCGGGGGCGGGACGCACTGGTCGAGACGATCCTGCGGGCCGCCGAGCCACCGGCCGGGACGACCCGCGCCCCCGAGGAGTCGGCCCAGATCCTCTGGGGACTGGGCGGCTGCGGCAAGAGCGCCACCGCCCTGGAGGTGGCCCGCCGGCTGGAGGCACGCGGTCGCCGGGTCTGGTGGATCTCGGCGAAGGACTCGGCCCGGGTCAGCGCCGGCATGCGTGAGGTCGCCGGCCAACTCCAGGCCCCGGAGAGCCAGCTCGACCTGGCCTGGGCGGGCAAGACCCGCAGCCCGGTGGAGCTGGTCTGGGCGCTGCTCAACGAGTCGGACCGACCCTGGCTGCTGATCTTCGACAACGCCGACGAGCCGTCCCTGCTGGCTCCGCTCGACGGTCGGGTCGCCGAGGGCACCGGTTGGTTCCGGCAGCCGCGTACCCGCAACGGGCTCGTCCTGGTGACCACCCGGGACGGCCGGCAGGAGACCTGGGGCGACTGGTCCACCATGCACCCGGTCAAGGAGTTGTCCCCGCCGGACGCCGCCCAGGTGCTGATCGACCTGGCCGGCGACGCGCCCGGCACCCCGGCCCAGGCGACCGGCCTGGCCACCCGGTTGAAGGGGCATCCGTTGGCCCTGCGCGGAGCGGGCACCTACCTCGCCGAGGCCAACCGCATCCCGGTGGGCGGTGCCGGGGTCTCCATCCGCACCTACGACGGCTACCGGGAGGCCCTGGACCGCCGCTCGGCGGCCGGCACCACCCGCACCGTGTCGCAGGCGTTCGACCGGGCGGTGCGGCCGGTCGTGCAGTCCTGGGAGATGTCGCTGGACCTGCTCGCCGGGCGGGAACTGGCCCAGGCCCGCCCGGTGCTGCGGCTGCTGGCGTCGCTGGGGGACGCGCCCATCCCGTACCAGATCCTGCTGGACCCGGCCCGGCTGTCGGCGTCCCGGCTGATCGGCGAGATCGGCGAGGACCGGCTGCGCGAGGTGCTCCGGTCGCTGGCCGACTTCGCCCTGGTCGACCTCGGCGTGATCGAGTCGCTGCCGGTGCGGTCACCGGTCGCCCACGTGGTGACCCTGCACCCGCTGGTGCGTGAGCTGGTGCACGACCATCCCGACGTGATCGCCGACCGGGCCGCCTACCACGAGCTGGTGCTCACCCTGCTGGACGTGCTGCGGCTGCGGGACCCGGACCGGCCCCGGGAGGAGGAGTTCGACCCCGACGAGCCCGACAAGTGGGCCAGCTGGCACGTGCTGGCCCCGCCGACGACCGGGGCGGTGCTGGCGTTCTTCGAGGCGGGGGAGTTGCCGCGCACCGAGCCGGAACTGCTCACCACCGCGCTGGACCTGGCCCGGTTGATCGCCCGCTACCTGCTGGCCGTCAGCCTGCCCGGTCAGGCCGAGATCTTCCTGGAGCGGTGCCTGGCCGCCTGCCGCCGGATCGGCCTGGACATGCGCGAGCGGGCGGTGCTGAGCCTGCGGCACGAGCGGTCCCGTGCGGCGTTGGAGCAGGGGCAGCTGACCTGGGCCGAGAAGGAGCTCCGGGAGATCATCCCGGCCCGCGAGGCGCTGCTCGGCCGGGAGCACCGCAACACCCTGGCCAGTCGGCACAAGCTCGCCCGGACCATCCTCGAACAGGGCCGGTGGGCCGACGCCGAGCAGGAGTTGCGGGACATCGTCCGGGCGGAGTTCCGGGTCCGCGGGCCGGAGGACCGGGACACCATGACCGCCCGGCACAGCCTGGCCGACGCGGTGGTCGCCCAGGGCCGGTACGCCGAGGCCCGCGCCGAGCTGACCGAGATCCTGGAGATCCGGCTGCGGCACTGGGCCCCCGACCACCTCCAGACGCTGACCGTCCGGCACACCCTGGACCGCTGCCGGTTGCTGGAGGGGCAGGCCGCCGAGGCCCTCGCCGACCTGCGGGCGATCCTCGCCACCGACACCGCCAAGCGGGAGGTTCAGCACCTCGGGATGATCAATGCCCGGCACACCCTGGCCGAGGCGCTGATCGCCACCGGCGAACGGGTCGAGGCCGAGAAGGTCCTCGCCGCGGTCGTCGCCGACCGGCGGCGCATCCTCGGCGACGACCACCCCGAGACGGTACGGGCGGAGGCGGGCCTGCGACAGCTACAGGGCGGATGAGCACGGCCGTGCCGCAGCCGGCCCGACGAGGGAGTGACGTGAGCCAACACCTGCGCCGCAGCGACCGACTGACCCCCGGGTCGCTGCGGGAACTCGCCACCGGGGAGATCGACCTCATCTGGCACCGGGAGTACTACCCGCCGGCCGAGTGCGACGCCGCGCTGCCCCGGGTGGTGGCCGCCGTCGACGCGGCGAACTTCTCCCTCACCAAGGAGTTCACCAGCGTCGGGACGTCGATGGGGCAGGTCGCCAACGGCGGTGAGGTGGTCCGCCGCTACCTCGACGACGCCCCGGCCACGACCCGGCTGATCCGGCACGAGGTGTTCGCCGGCCGGCAGTCGCCCACCGACCTGATCCGGCTCGACCTCGACGAGATGTGGCCGGCCGGCGCGACGGTCGGCCGGCACGAGGGGCGGATGATGCTGCCCGGGGTGCTGCGCCGGATGACCCCCGGTGGCCGGGGCCGCCCACACATCGACCGCCGGCAGATCCCGCTGCTGGACACCTACCGGCTGCGGCGGCGGCTCGGGGTGAACATCTACCTGGAGGTCCCGACGTCCGGCGCCGGCGGGGAGATCGACTTCTGGGGGCACCTGGGCGAGGAGGAGTTCGTCGCGCTCAAGACCGACCCGTTCGACTACGGCCTCGAACCGGAGCGGGTCGGGCCGCCGCACGACACGGTGCTGCCCGGCAAGGGTGACCTGGTGATGTTCGAGGCGGGGCGGATGCACGGGGTGCGGGAGGTGCGCGAGGGCTGCCGGACCTCCGCCGCCTGCTTCGTCGGCGTACGCGACCGGGCCGACCCGCTGCTGCTGTTCGCCTGACGGACCGCCCGGGCGTTGCCACGGCCCGGGGTGATCCTCTACGGTCGGTCCAGCGGTTGGCGGTGCGGTCCTACCCAACCACCACCGCCGAGCGGCCCCGTGGCGGGCCGGGGCCGGTGGGGCCCCGGGACGCCCCGCCGGTGGCCCGACGGCGGTCCCGTGTGTCCTCCTACCCCTCGCCGGTCTGCGCCCTTTGCCGCGTTCCGGCCGGTACGGTGGGAAACACGCCGAGCCGCCCGGGAGATCCCGTGTTCCTCACGCCCCACGAGCAGGACCGCCTGCTCGTCCACGTCGCTGCGGACGTCGCCCGGCGACGACGCGAGCGCGGACTGCGCCTCAACTACCCCGAAGCCGTCGCCCTGATCACCGCCTTCCTGCTGGAGGGCGCCCGGGACGGCCGGACGGTCACCGACCTGATGGCCGCCGGCCGGACCGTGCTCAGCCGCGACGACGTGCTCGACGGAATCCCCGAGATGCTGGGGGAGGTGCAGGTGGAGGCGACGTTCCCGGACGGCACCAAGCTGGTGACGGTGCACCACCCGATCCCGTGATCCCCGGGGAGATCCTGCCCGGCGACGGCCCGGTCGAGATCAACGCGGGCCGCCCGGTGACCACCCTGCTGGTGGTCAACACCGCCGACCGGCCGATCCAGGTCGGCTCGCACTACCACTTCGCCGAGACCAACCCGGGGCTGCGCTTCGACCGCGACGCCGCGTACGGGCAGCGCCTCGCCGTACCGGCGGGGACGTCGGTGCGGTTCGAGCCGGGGGTCAGCCGCACCGTCGACCTGGTGCCGCTGGGCGGCGCCCGGATCGTGCCCGGGTTGCGCGGCGAGGTCGCCGGCCCGCTCGACCGGGAGCCGAGCCCACCCGCCGGGCAGCCCGGCCCGCGTGACAGGGAGGTCGGCCGGTGAGCACCGTGGACCGGCGGCGCTACGCCGACCTGTACGGCCCGACCGCCGGCGACCGGATCCGGTTGGCCGACACCGACCTGCTGATCGAGGTGGAGGTCGACCACTGCGTCGGCGGGGACGAGGCGGTCTTCGGCGGCGGCAAGGTGATCCGCGAGTCGATGGGCCAGTCCCGGGCCACCCGGGCCGAGGGCGCCCTGGACACGGTGATCACCGGCGCGGTGGTGCTGGACCACTGGGGGGTGGTGAAGGCCGACGTCGGGCTGCGCGACGGCCGGATCGTGGCGCTGGGCCGGGCAGGCAACCCGGACACCATGCCCGGCGTCCACCCCGACCTGGTGATCGGTCCGTCGACCGAGGTGATCGCGGGCAACGGGCGGATCCTCACCGCCGGGGCGGTGGACACCCACGTGCACCTCATCTGCCCGCAGATCGTCACCGAGGCGCTCACCTCGGGGATCACCACCCTGGTCGGCGGGGGCACCGGCCCGGCCGAAGGCACCCGGGCCACCACGGTCACCCCGAACGCCTGGCACCTGGCCCGGATGCACGAGGCACTGGACGCCTTCCCGGTGAACGTGCTGCTGCTGGGCAAGGGCAACACGGTCTCCACCGAGGCGCTGTGGGAGCAGTTGCGGGCCGGCGCGGGCGGGTTCAAGCTGCACGAGGACTGGGGGACCACCCCGGCGGCGATCGACGCCTGCCTGCGGGTGGCCGACGCGTCCGGGGTGCAGGTCTCCATCCACACCGACACCCTCAACGAGGCCGGCTTCGTGGCCGACACGCTGCGGGCGATCGCCGGTCGGGCGATCCACTCGTACCACACCGAGGGGGCGGGGGGCGGGCACGCGCCGGACATCATCACGGTGGCCGGGGAGCCGAACGTGCTGCCGTCGTCGACGAACCCGACCCGCCCGTACACCCGCAACACCCTCGCCGAGCACCTTGACATGCTGATGGTCTGCCACCACCTCAACCCGTCGGTGCCGGAGGACCTGGCCTTTGCGGAGAGCCGGATCCGGCCGTCCACGATGGCCGCCGAGGACCTGCTGCACGACCTCGGCGCGATCTCCATCATCGGCTCCGACTCGCAGGCCATGGGGCGGGTCGGCGAGGTGATCACCCGGACCTGGCAGAGCGCCCACGTGATGAAGCGGCGGGTGGGCGCGCTGCCCGGCGACGGCCCGGCCGACAACCACCGGGCCCGCCGCTACGTGGCGAAGTACACCATCTGCGCGGCGATGGCCAACGGGCTGGAGCGGGAGATCGGCTCGGTGGAGCCCGGCAAGCTCGCCGACCTGGTGCTCTGGGAGCCGGCGTTCTTCGGCGTCCGCCCGCACCTGGTGATCAAGGGCGGGATGATCGCGTACGCGCAGATGGGTGACGCGAACGCGTCCATCCCCACCCCGCAGCCGATGCTGCCGAGGCCGATGTTCGGCGCGTACGGCGTGGTGCCCGCCGCGACCAGCGTGGCGTTCGTGGCGCCGGCCGCGTTGGAGGCGGGCCTGCGCCTGGACGTGCGTCGTCCGCTGGTCCCGGTGGCCGACGTGCGGTCGCGGGGCAAGGCGGACCTGCCGGAGAACGGGGCGCTGCCGCGCATCGAGGTCGACCCGGACACCTTCACCGTCCGCATCGACGGGGTGGTGGTCGACCCGGAGCCGGTGTCCGAGCTGCCCATGGCCCAGCGGTACCACCTCTTCTGATGACCCCGTCGAGCATGGTGCTGCTGCTGGCCGACGGCAGGTTCCCCGCCGGGGCGCACGCCCACTCCGGCGGCCTGGAGGCCGCGGTGGCGGCCGGCCTGGTCACCGACCCGGCCACCCTGGGCGAGTTCCTGCGCGGCCGGTTGGCCACCGGCGGGCTGGTCGCCGCCGCGTTCGCGGTGGCGGCGCACCGGGCCGCCGGGGCGGTCGACCGCCGGTCCACGTTGGCCCGGCTGGACACCGAACTGGACGCCCGGACCGCCGCACCGGCGCTGCGGGCGGTGTCCCGCCGGCAGGGCCGGGCCCTGCTGCGGGCCGGCCGGGAACTCTGGCCGACCGGCGGGTTCGAGGCCCTGCCCGCCGGCCCGCCCGGCCCGCACCAGCCGCTGGTGCTCGGCCTGGTCGCCGCCGCCGCCGACCTGGACCCGGTGGCGGTGGCCACCATCGCCGCGTACGGGTCGATGACCGGCCCGGCCAGCGCGGCGGTCCGGCTGCTCGGGCTCGACCCGTACCGGGTGCACGCGGTGCTGGTGGCGCTGGCCGCCGACTGCGACGCCACGGCGGCCCGTGCGGTCGCCACCGCCGCCGACCCACCCGAGCGGCTGCCGGCCCCGGCCGCCCCGCTCACCGACATCCACGCCGAAGTCCACACCACCTGGGAGGTGCGTCTCTTTGCGTCCTGAATCCGTGTCGCCGACCCCGCACGAGCCGGTCCCGCACGACGAGACCGTGCCACACACCCACCCCGAGCCGGGGGTCGACCCGCACGCCCCGCTGCCGTCCACCGTCCGCCCGCTGCGCGTGGGCATCGGCGGGCCGGTCGGATCGGGCAAGACCGCCCTGGTCGCGGCGCTGTGCCGGGCCTTCGCCGACGAGCTGCGCCTGGGCGTGGTGACCAACGACATCTACACCACCGAGGACGCCGACTTCCTGCGCCGGGCCGGGGTGCTCGACCCGGCGCGGATCCGGGCGGTGGAGACCGGCTGCTGCCCGCACACCGCGATCCGCGACGACATCGGCGCGAACCTGGACGCCATCGACGAGCTGGTCGACGGGGTCGGGCCGCTGGACCTGGTGCTGGTGGAGAGCGGCGGGGACAACCTCACCGCCACGTTCAGCCGAGGGCTGGTCGACCGGCAGATCTTCGTGGTCGACGTCGCCGGTGGGGACAAGGTCCCCCGCAAGGGCGGCCCCGGGGTGACCGCCGCCGACCTGCTGGTCATCAACAAGACCGACCTGGCGCCGATGGTGCGCGCCGACCTGTCGGTGATGGACCGCGACGCCCGCGCCCGGCGGGGTGACCTGCCGACGGTGTTCCTGTCCATCGTGGTCGACCCGTTGGCGTCCGCGGTGGCCGACTGGGTCCGCCACGAGCTGGCGCACCACCGTGGCCGGCTGGCCGTCGGCTGATGCGCGCGGTCGCCCGGTTGGTGGCGGTGGCCGACGGCAGGGGCGGCACCGTGCTGCGCGAGCTGCGCGGGGAGTCGCCGCTGCTGCTGCGGCAGGCCGCCGCCGAGGACGGCGTCGCCACGGTGTACGTCGTCGGCGGTGCGGCCGGCCCGTTGGCCGGTGACGACCTGCGGTTGACGGTCGAGGTGGGGCCGGGGGCGGCGGTGCGGGTGCGTACCATCGCCGCCTCGGTGGCCCTGCCCGGCCGGCCGGGGGCGGTCTCCCGGATGCGGGTGGAGGCGGTGGTGGGCGCCGCCGGCACCCTGCACTGGCTGCCGGAGCAGTTGGTGGCGGCGGCCGGCTGCGACCACGTCGCCGAGTCCCGGGTGGAGTTGGCCGAGGAGGCCCGGCTGACCTGGCGTGAGGAACTCGTCTGCGGCCGGTACGGCGAGTCCGCCGGCAACGCCGTGCTGGCCACCTCGGTCGACTACGCCGGTCGGCCGCTGCTGCGGCAGTCCCTGGCGGTCGGCCCGGCGGCACCGGGCTGGGCCGGGCCGGCGGTGCTCGGCGGGGCGACGGCGACCGGCTCGCTGCTGGTGGTCGACCCGGACCGCCGGCCCGGACCGGCCGAGGTGGACGCCGTCGGCGGGGCAGCCCGGGGCCGGGTCCTCCAGACCCCTGGGGGCGCGCTGGCCGCCTGGCTGCCGCTGACCGGTGGCCCGGCCGATCTGCTCACCGCCACCGCCGCCGATGCGCACACCCTGCGTGTCCTGCTCAGTGCCCCCGCCGGGGGCGGTGTCGGCCCGGTGGGGGCGCGGCGGCCGGCCCGTTGCCCGTCACCACCGTGACGGCCCCTCGCCCGGGGGCCGCCGCGGGCACCGCGCGGGTGGATGCCGTCGGCCGCCGCTGAGCTGCGGGTCGCCCGGTCAGCCGGCCCGGACCGGGCGGCGGCGCGGATCGAGCCGGGCGACCAGGCCGACGAGCTGACCGGTCAGCGCCGCGTCGTCGATGATGCCGGTCAGCTCGGCCCGGACCAGGGCGTCGACGCGTTCGTGTTCGCGGCGGCCCCGGGGGGTGAGGTAGGCCCGGATGCGTCGCCGGTCGAACGGGTCGATCCGACGGTGCACCAGGTTCTGGTCGACGAGCTGGTCGACGATCTTCGTGAGGGTGCCCGGCGGCAGCGACTCCTCGGTGGAGACCTCGCTCATCGGATGGCCCTGCCCGTCGGCGAGGCGGCACAGCACCCGCCACGCCTCGACGGTGAGCCCCTCGGTGGCGAGCACCGCACCGACCCGCCGGGCGAGCAGTCGTTCGGCGCGGGTGAGCGCGCGCATCAGGTCGACGGGCGTTGCGGGATCGTCGGCCATGTCTCTCCCCGTTCGGTGGGTTGCCATGTTACCGAAGCGTCCCGGTTTTCGGTCGGGTCTGGTGGCCCGCCAGGGTTGCCGGCAATCATGTCAGCATGTCCGTGCCGGTGCCGGGTCCCCACGGTGTGCCGGAGCCGTTCCCCCGGTCGGGCGGCACGACCGGCGCAGCGCCCTGGCTGACCGTCGACCGGTCGGTGGTCAGTGTCGCGCTGGTCTTTCCGATGCGGGGCCCCGCCGGCATGTTCGGTCCCACCTGTGAGCTGTGCGCCCAGTTGGCGGTGGAGGAGGTCAACCGGGCCGGCGGGGTGCTCGGCCGGGAGTTGCGGCTGGTGCCGGTCGACGGCGGGGCGCCACCGGCGCAGGTCGCTGCCGAGGTGGAGGCACTGGTGTCGACCGGTGCGGTGCAGGGGGTCACCGGCTGGCACATCTCCTCCGTCCGGCAGGCGGTGGCACCCCGGATCGCGCACCGGGTGCCGTACGTCTACACCGCCCTGTACGAGGGCGGGGAGCGTACCGAGGGGGTCTTTCTGACCAGCGAGACACCCGATGCGCAGCTCTGGCCGGCGATGCGGCTGCTCGCCCGGGAGCAGGGCGTACGCCGCTGGTACGTGGTGGGCAACGACTACGTCTGGCCGCGCCGGACCGCGCGGGCCGCCCAGCGGTACGCCCGGGACAGCGGTGCGCGGGTGTGCGGGCGGGCGTTCCTGCCGTTGGGTACCGAGGACTTCGGGCCGGTGCTGCGGGAGGTCGAACGGGCCGAGGCCGACGCGGTGCTGATGCTGCTCGTCGGGGCCGACGCGGTCCGGTTCAACCGGGCCTTCGGTCGGTCCGCACTGGACCAGCGGTGCCTGCGGTTGAGCACCCTGATGGACGAGAACATGCTGCTGGCCAGTGGGATCGGCGGCACCCGCCGACTGTTCAGCACGGCGGGTTTCTTCGCCGGCCTGGTCACCCGGGAGAACCTGGATTTCCACGGGGCGTTCGCCCGCCGCTTCGGGGCGGATGCGCCGCCGCTGGGCAGCCTGGGGGAGTCCTGCTACGAGGGCGTGATGCTGCTCGCCGCCCTGATCGCCCGGGCCCGCACCCTGGACGTCCGGGCGATCGGCGCGGCGGCCGACGCGGTCACCTACCACGGCCCCCGCGGCGAGCTGCACCTGCGCCACCGCCACGTCCGCCAACGCATCTACCTCGCCGAAGCCGACGGCCTCGACTTCACCGTCCTCTCCCAACTCTGACCCCCGCCCCCCGCCCCCGCCCCCGCCCGTCCCGCCCCGGTGATCAAGAGGTTTTGGTCATCCGGCGGCGCTCTGGTGACGTGAACCTCTTGATCACCGTCGAGATCGGAGGGTGGGGGAGTTGGGAGGCGGGTGGGGCGGGGGTGGGATGGGGTGGGTGGTTGACAGGGGGGTGGGTGGGGGTTCTAGGATGCTTCCTGCGTGAAGTATCCGCCATTCCTGCCATTGTTGAGGGCGCGTCCAGGCGGTTGACTGTTTGCCTGCGCAGCGCGGGTGGCAGGCGTGTGCCGTGCATTTATTCCGGGTCATCGTCCATTGTGGCGGTGGCCTTTTTGCATGCGTCGAGATCGGTTCGGGAAACAGCCAATTAAGGGCTGGGAAACGTGGTGGCAATCAACTGGGCAGAAGCTGTGGCTGCCCGAAAGTCCACTGCGGACCCCGTGGTGACGCCCCCACCCGTCACCCGGTGACACCGCCGACGAACATCGTGACCGCACCGCTTGCCAATCATTCGCAGCAATACCTGTCGACCAGTGCTGGTCGGCACGGAAAATCGTCCGGCGAACATCGCTCCGCAGGGAGAATGAATGTCACAGTTCCGGGGCCGCCGCATCCTGGCGGGCGCCATGACCCTGATTGCCGCCGCCGCACTGGCCGGTTGTGGCAGCAAGACCTCCGACGAGAAGTCGACCGCCGGTGTCAGTGCCGACGTCTCCGGTGACACCGTCAAGGTCGGACTGCTCAACTCGCTCTCCGGCACCATGGCCATCAGCGAGGTCACCGTGCGGGACTCCATCATGCTGGCCGTCGAGGAGATCAACGCCGACGGTGGCGTGCTGGGCAAGAAGATCGTGCCGGTCGGTGAGGACGGCGGCTCGGACTGGCCCACCTTCGCCGAGAAGGCCGAGAAGCTGATCTCCCAGGACCGGGTCGCCGCGGTCTTCGGCTGCTGGACGTCGGCCAGCCGCAAGGCGGTCAAGCCGGTCTTCGAGAAGAACAAGGCGCTGCTGTTCTATCCGGTGCAGTACGAGGGGCTGGAGCAGTCGCCGTACATCTTCTACACCGGGGCCACCACCAACCAGCAGATCGTGCCGGGCCTGGACTACCTCAAGGCGCAGGGCAAGAAGTCGGTCTACCTGGTGGGCAGCGACTACGTCTTCCCGCGTACCGCCAACAAGATCATCAAGGCGTACGCGGCGGCGAACGGGATGACCGTGCTCGGCGAGGACTACGCCCCGCTCGGTTCCACCGAGTTCGGCACCATCGTCAACAAGGTCCGCTCGTCGAAGGCCGACGCGGTGTTCAACACCCTCAACGGCGACAGCAACGTGGCGTTCTTCAAGGAGTACACCTCCGCCGGGCTCACCGCCGCGAGCATGCCCGTGGTGTCGGTGTCGATCGCCGAGGAGGAGGTCAAGGGGATCGGCACCCAGTACCTCACCGACCAGCTGACCGCCTGGAACTACTACCAGACCACCCCCGGCGCGGCGAACCAGAAGTTCGTCGCCGCCTACAAGGCCAAGTACGGCGCGGACAAGCCGACCAGCGACCCGATGGAGGCCGCCTACGTCGCGGTGCACCTGTGGAAGGCGATGGTGGAGAAGGCCGGCAGCTTCGAGGTGGAGAAGGTCCGGACCGCCTCCGGCGGCATCACCTACGACGCCCCGGAGGGCCTGGTCACGGTGGACGGCCCCACCCAGCACATCGCCAAGACCGCCCGGATCGGCAAGGTCGGTGGCGACGGGCTGATCACCGAGGTGTGGAACTCCGGCAAGCCGATCACGCCCGACCCGTACCTGAAGAGCTACCCCTGGGCGAGCGGCCTGAGCTGACCGATCCCGGCCCGGGCGGGAGGCACCCCCGCCCGGGCCGACCCACCCCTTCGGAGCGCGAACGTGACAGTCCTCTTCGGTCAGCTCTTCACCGGCATCAGCATCGGCGCGGTGCTGCTGCTCATCGCCCTCGGCCTGGCGCTGACCTTCGGCCAGATGAACGTGATCAACATGGCGCACGGCGAGTTCATCATGGCCGGCGCCTACACCACCTATGTCCTCCAGCAGACCGTGACCGCCGCCGGCTGGTCGCTGCTGGTGGCGCTGCCGGTCGCCTTCGCGGTGGCCGGCACCATGGGCGTGCTGCTGGAGGTGCTGCTGATCCGCCGCCTCTACGCCCGTCCGTTGGACACCCTGCTGGTCACCTGGGGCGTCTCGCTGATGCTCCAGCAACTGGCCCGGGACGTCTTCGGCAGCCCCAACGTGCAGACCCGCGCCCCGGCGCTGTTGACCGGCAACGTGTCCCTGCCCGGCGGCCTCACCGTCGCCAACAACCGGCTGTTCATCCTGGCCCTCGCGCTGGCCGCCGTGCTGGCGCTGACGCTGGCCCTGCGGCTCACCCCGCTCGGGCGGCGGATCCGCGCCGTGGTGCAGAACCGCGACCTCGCCGCCGTCTCCGGCATCCCCACCGCCCGGGTCGACCGGACCACCTTCTTCATCGGCTCCGGGCTGGCCGGCGTCGCCGGGGTGGCGCTGACCCTGCTCGGTCCGATCGGCCCCACGATGGGCACCAACCTCATCATCGACGCCTTCCTGGTCGTCGTGGTCGGCGGCATCGGCCAGCTCAAGGGCAGCGTGATCGTCGCCTTCGCGCTGGGCGTGCTCCAGGCCACCGGCGAGTACCTCACCACGCTCAGCGTCGCCAAGGTGATCGTCTTCGTGGCGATCGTGGCGTTCCTCCAGTGGCGGCCCCAGGGGCTGTTCACCCTGCGTACCAGGAGCCTCGCATGACCGCCGCGCCGCTGGTCCGCACCGATCCCGCCGCCGTGACCGGGACCCCGCCGGGTGGTCGGCGCGGTCGCCGGTTCGACGGCCCGGCCCGGACCGCCGTCGGGTTCGCCCTCGGTGCGGCGCTGCTGTTCGCCGTCGCCCCGCTGGCGCTGTCGGACTTCCGGCTGTCGCTGCTGGCCAAGTATCTCTGCGTCGCCATGGTCGGCATCGGCATCGGCATCGCCTGGGGCCGGGGCGGCATGCTCACCCTCGGCCAGGGGGTGTTCTTCGGGCTGGGCGGTTACGCGATGGCGATGCATCTCAAGCTCGCCGACGCCGGCCCCGGCCAGTTGCCCGACTTCATGCAGCTCTACGGCCAGCTCGACGAGTTGCCGCTGTGGTGGCGGCCGTTCGCCAGCCCGTGGATCGCGCTGCCGGCCACCGTGCTGCTGCCGATGGTGGTGGCGTTCGGCCTCGGCTCGCTGGTCTTCCGCCGCCGGGTACGCGGCGCCTACTTCGCGATCCTCAGCCAGGCGCTCGCCGCCGCGATGGTGATCCTGCTGGTCGGTCAGCAGGGCACCACCGGCGGCACCAACGGCCTCACCGACATCCAGGGCTTCTTCGGGTACGACCTGGACGACCCGGTCAACCAGCGGATGGTCTACTTCATCATCGCGGCCAGCCTGCTCGCGTTGCTGGCGCTGGCCCGGCAACTCCTCCGCAGCCGCTACGGCGAATTGCTGGTGGCCGTCCGCGACGGCGAGGAACGGGTCCGCTTCCTCGGCTACGATCCGGCGGGCGTCAAACTCGTCGGCTACGTGATCGCCGCCGGGATGGCCGGCCTGGCCGGGGCGCTCTTCGTCCCGGCGGTGGGGATCATCTCACCGGCGCTGATCGGGATCGTCCCGTCCATCGAGTTCGTCATCGGCGTCGCGGTGGGTGGCCGGGCCACCCTGCTTGGTCCGGTGCTCGGCGCGGTGGCGGTGGCCTGGGCGCGTACCGCCCTGTCGGAACGTTTCCCGGGCACCTGGACGTACCTCCAGGGGCTGCTGTTCGTGCTGGTGGTGGCGTTCCTGCCGGGCGGCCTGGCGTCGCTGTGGGTGCTGGCCCGGCAGCGCCGGTCCGACTCGGCCGGTGCGCGGTGGTGGCGGCGGAGCCGGCCGGTGGAGCCGGCCGAGAACCGGACGGAGGTGTCGGCGGCATGACCGGCCCGCAACTCGACGGCCTGTGCGTACGCGACCTGCGGGTGACCTTCGACGGCTTCACCGCCGTCGACGGGGTCGACCTCGACGTGCCGCCCGGCGACATCCGTTTCCTGATCGGCCCCAACGGGGCGGGCAAGACCACAGTGGTCGACGCCGTGACCGGGCTGGTCCGGGCCACCGGCTCGGCCCGCTTCGGTGACCGGGAACTGCTCGGCCGCGACGTGCACCGCATCGCCCGGCTCGGCATCGGCCGCACCTTCCAGACCGCCTCGGTCTTCGAGGAACTGACGGTGGTGCAGAATCTCGACATCGCCGCCGGCGTCACCCGGAGTTGGTGGACGCTGGCCCGGAGGCGCAACCGGATCCCCGACGAGGTGGTCGCCGCGCTGGAGACGATCGGGTTGTCCGATCGGGGTGACCAACTGGCGGGCACGCTGGCGCACGGGCAGAAGCAGTGGTTGGAGATCGGCATGCTGCTGGTCTCCGACGCCCGGCTGCTGCTGCTCGACGAGCCGGTCGCCGGGATGAGCCACGAGGAACGCGACGCCACCGGCGCCCTGCTGGAGACGGTCAGCCGGGACCGCACCGTGGTGGTCATCGAGCACGACATGGACTTCCTGCGCCGGTTCGCCCGCAGCGTGACCGTGCTGCACGCCGGTCGGGTGCTCAGCGAGGGCACCGTCGCCCAGGTCCAGGCGGACCCCCGGGTGCAGGAGGTCTACCTCGGCGTCGACACCGCAACGGAGGCGTGATGTTGGAGTTGCGCGGCGTGCACGCCGGCTACGGACGCAGCGAGGTGCTGCACGGGGTGGACGTGGCCGTGCCGGCCGACGGGGTGGCCGCCGTGCTCGGCCACAACGGCGCGGGCAAGAGCACCCTGTTGCGGGTCGCCGTCGGCCTGCTGCGCCCCCGCGCCGGCACGATCACCCTGGACGGTGAGGACGTCACCCGGCTCGCCCCGCACCAGCGGGTCGCCCGGGGTCTGGCGTACGTGCCGCAGGGGCAGCAGTGCTTCCCGCACCTGACGGCGGCGGAGAACCTCCAACTGGTGGCCGACGGTCGCCGCGACGGGGCCGCCGCCACCGCCGAGGCGCTGGACCTCTTCCCGGCACTGCGCCCCCTGCTGCGTCGGCGGGCCGGCCTGCTCTCCGGCGGCCAGCGGCAGCAGTTGGCCATCGCCCGTGCGCTGGTCACCCGACCCCGGCTGCTGCTGCTCGACGAACCCACCGAGGGCATCCAACCCTCGGTGGTCGCCGAGATCCAGGACCGGATCGTCGAGTTGGTCGCCCGGGTCGGCATCCGGGTGCTGCTGGTGGAGCAGCACCTCGGCTTCGCGCTGCGGGTGGCGACCCGGCACTACGTGCTGGAGTCCGGCCGGGTCACCGCCACCGGCGACGGCGGCCGGGACGCCGAACGGTCGGTCCGCCAGGCGCTCGCTGTCTGAGCGCACCGGACTGGTGACTTAAGGTGATCGAACCCGTAGCATTGGCGTGCGTAGATGAAATGGAGTGTGGTTCAGTCGCCCGTGACGTAGGGGAGTGACAGTGCGCAGTCTGCCGGCCCGGGTCCTGGGCGTCGTGACCGCGATCTCGCTCAGCGTGTCCGGTGGTCCGCCGCCGACCCCGGACCGTACCGACGACGCGCCGGCCGCCGCTGCCCCGGCGGCCGACCCGTCCGACGAGCTGACCGGCGACATCGTCTTCTCCGTGCCGAGCGGCACCTTCCGGGACGAACTCGCGGTCTCGTTGCGGACGAGGGTGGCCGACGCCGAGATCCGCTACACGACGGACGGCGCGCTGCCCCGGACGGACTCCCCACGCTACGACGGCACCCCGTTGTCCCTCTCCGACACCACCCAGTTGCGGGCCTGGTCGTTCGTCGACGGGGTGCCGACCGGTGACCCGGGCACCGCCCTCTACGTCGAGCGGGTCGTGGACGTCAGCCTCGACCTGCCGATCCTGCTGATCGACGGGTACGGCCGGGGCGCGCCGGGACGGGAGTTCGTCGACGCGGCCGCCCTGCTCTTCGCGCCGGTCGGGGGTCATGCGTCGTTGTCGACGCCACCCACCCTCGCCACCCGGATCGGTTACCACCTGCGCGGCACGTCGAGTTCCCTGTTCGACAAGGCGCCCTACCGGGTCGAGTTCCGGGACGACGAGGACGACGACGTCGACCATCCGGTGCTCGGGATGCCGGCCGAGTCCGACTGGGTGTTGCGGGGGCCCTACACCGACAAGGCGTTGATCCGGGAGGCGTTCACCTTCGACCTGGCCCGCGAGATGGGGTTGGCGGCACCCCGGTACGCCTTCGTCGAGTTCTACCACAACGTCGCGGACCGGCCGGTGAGCGCCGAGGACTATCAGGGCGTCTACCTGATCGTCGAGACCATCAAGAACTCCAAGAACCGGCTCGACCTGAAGGACCTCGACCCCGACGACGTCACCCTGCCGGCCATTTCCGGCGGGTACATCTTCAAGTTCGAGTGGCTGACGGCCGAGGAGCCGACCCTGGACTGCCAGGGACGGCCCGCGACCTGCTGGCACTACCTGGAGGTGGTCGACCCCTCGCCCCTGCAACCGGAACAGCAGGCCTGGCTGACCGGGCATCTCCAACAGTTCAACGACCTGATGCAGTCCCGCGACTTCGCCGATCCGACCACGGGCTATCCCGCCTGGATCGACGTGGGATCGTTCGTCGACTCGTTCATCGTCAACGAGCTGACCCGCAACTTCGACGCGTACGCCCGCAGCTCGTACTTCCACAAGGATCGCGGCGGCAAGATCACCGCCGGGCCGCTGTGGGACCTCGACCTCACCTACGGCGTCGGCGGCGGGGACAACCTGGAGACCACCGGCTGGCAGTACGCGCAGCCCCGATGGCCGAAGCCCAACAACTGGATCAACCGGCTGGTCACGGACCCCGGGTTCATGGCGCTGGTCCGGGCCCGCTGGGCCGCCCTCCGCCAGGGTCCGCTCTCCGCCGCGGGGCTCGACGCGCGCCTCGCCGCTCTCACCGCGCCGCTGGCGAACGCCGCCGACCGGAACTTCCAGCGGTGGCCGAACCTGACCACCGAGAAGATCGGACCCATCGTCACCCCGACCGCCGACACCTGGCCGGGGCAGCTCGACTATCTGCGGGACTGGCTGACCCGGCGGATGGCGTGGCTGGACTCGGCTGTCTAGGCCAGCCGGATGTCGTCACCGTCGACGGTCACCGCCCGGGGCGGCAGCGGGCGACCGGCCGGACCGCTCTGCACGGCGCCGTCGGCGATGCCGAAGACGCTGTTGTGGCAGCCGCAGACGATGGTGCCGTCCTTGACCGAGGTGACCGTGCAACCCTGGTGGGTGCAGGTCGCCGAGAACGCCTTGATGGTGCCGGCGGCCGGTTGGGTCAGCACCACCCCCTCGGCCTTGAAGATCTTGCCGCCGCCGACCGGGATGTCCGCCACCGCGGCCAGCGCCGCGGGCGCGGGCGGCTGCTCGCCGGGACCGGCGGCCGAACCGCTCGCCCCGGCGGACGGCTCGGCGGCGCCCGGTGAGGCGCCGGCCGGGTTGCCATCCGCAGGAGCGCCGGCGGACCCACTGGCCGCCGGCGCGGCCGCCGGGGCCGTCGACTCACCGTACGTCTGGCAACCGGTGAGCAGGGCGACCACGCCCACCCCACCGGCGCCGGCCAGCAGGGTCCGCCGAGACGAACACCCCGCCCCACGTTCGTCGCACATCTGCCCGTCGTTCCTCTCGTGTGTCACACGCCCGCCCTGTTCACATGCCACCCCTGCATCCCACGTCCACCCCGCGTCAGGTGCCGTCCCCGCGTCAGGTGCCCACCCCGAAGGTGGTGAAGTACCACAGCGACGAGGTCACCCAGATTCCCATCAGGACGGTGAAGAGCAGCCCACCGACGACCGGCAGCACCCAACCGGCCAGCCCCCGCTTGGGCAGGGCCAGCATCTTCATGGTGAACACCCCGAAGAAGAGGCAGCCGAGCAGCGAGTGCAGCAGGGTCCGCAGGTCATAGTCGGCGAAGCCCAGCGCATAGAGGCAGTGCACCGCCACCGGCACGGTCAGCAGGAACGCCACCCGGCCGCTCCACCGGTGCAGCCCGCCCGCCCAGGAGGGTGAGAAGCTGCCGAACCGGCCCCACATCGACAGCGCGGTGAGCAACTGCACCACGGCGAAGAAGGCCGCCCCGCTGCCCAGCCAGACCTTGACCGCCTGGGGGCTGGAGAAGCCGGCCACGTTGACCGCGATCCCGGTGGGCTGGTGCACCCGGGCGTACGCCCCGATGGCCACCGCGACCGCCGCCCCGACCAGCAGCGGCACCACCACCGAGGCGGGCGGCGCGTCGGACCCGGCGGACGGTGTACCGGTCGGGAGGTCGGCGGGCGGGATCCCGGCGGGCGGGAGGTCGGACAGCACCCTGACGGACGGCCCGTCGTCGAGGCCGCGTCCCACGTCGGTCTCGAATCTGCGGCGGGCTGTCATCACTCACCGGCACCCGGGTCGGCCGCCACCGGCGCCGCGGTGACGGTCCGGCCGTCCAGGATGGTGGTGCCGAACGCGGGGTCCAGCGGCGGGGCCGAGACGGGCGTGCCGTTGCGGGTGACCACCCCGATCTGGCTGCCGTCGGGCAGCATGATCCAGCCGCCGTCGACGCCGGAGCGGCGCTGCTGCGAGGTGGCCCGGTAGAGCACCGGGTCAGGCTTGCTGGTCTGCTTGGCGGTGAACTTCCACCGCCGCTGGCCCACCACCATCTCGCCGGAGGCGGCGCCGTCGCCGAAGGAGCCGGTGAGCACCTCGCCCTTCTTGCCGGTCAACTTCATCTTGCCGTTGGCGGCGGTGCCGTTGAGCCACACCTCCAGCTTCTTGCCGTCGCAGACGTACGCCACCGCCTTGCCGTCGGTGACGGTGATCGCGATGGTGGCGCCGCCGTCGAGCCGCCCGGTCCAGCTGGAGTCGGCCTTGGCCGCAGGCGGCGTGGTCGGCGGTGCTGTCTGCGACGGAGCGGGCTGGCCCCGCTGCTCCGACGGCTCCGCCGGTGCGGCGTCCGGTGGCGGCTCCGCCGGTGCGGCGGGCGACACGACGGCGGCTTCGGGCGGGGCCGCCGCGTTCGCGGCCGTCCGGGGGTCGACCGTACGCGGCGCCGCCTGGGCGCTCATCGCGAACAGGACGGCGGCCATGCCGGTCCCGGTCAGCAGGGTGAGCAACGGGGTCATGCGCTTCATGAGCAACTCCCTTCACCGGGATGTACGAAGTCCGGGCGTCGGTCGTTCAATGTCGCGGCGAGAAGCTGTGACCGGAGGTGGTCGGGTGCCCGATCCGTCGCCGTCGGTGACCGTCCGGGATGGCCGATAGGGTGTCGGCATGGCTGCCGTGTTCCCGTCCCGCCGCGGGACCCGGTGACCAGTGCCGCCCGTGCCCGTTCCCGCCCGATGGTGGGCCCCCGAGCCCGGCCCGGCCCGCCCGTCCGGCCTGGCGCAGTGGTGTGCCCGGATCGCCCGGTCGCGTCCCTTCGAGGCGGCGATCGTGGTGCTCATCATGGCCAACGCGGCGGTGCTCGGAGTGGAGACCTACCCGGATCTCGGCGCGGCCCGGCCGGCGCTGCACTGGTTGGAGCTGAGTTTCCGGGTCGCCTTCGTCGTCGAGATCGCCGTCCGGGTGCTGGCGTACGGGCGTCGGCCGCAGGACTTCCTCCGGCACGGGTGGAACGTCTTCGACCTGGTGGTGATCGCGGCGATCTTCCTCCCCGGGCTGCACGGCGACTCGGCGCTGCTGCGCGTCGTCCGGGTGGCCCGGGTGCTGCGCCTGGTGCGCTTCTCGCCCGGCCTGCGCACCATCGTGGCCGCGCTCTGGCGCAGCCTGCCCGGGGTGGGCGGGTTCCTCGCGCTGGCCATGGTGACCCTCTACGTCTACGGCATGGCCGGTTGGTTGATCTTCGGCCGGGCCTACCCGGAGCAGTACGGCGACATCGGCCGGTCGCTGCTGACCCTGTTCGTGCTGCTCTCCCTGGAGACCCTGCCGGATCTGGTCGAGCAGGGCATGGCGCTGTCCCCGTGGACCCTCCTCTACTACGTCAGCTACGTGATCATCACGGTCAACCTGCTGCTGAACATCCTGATCGCGGTCATCGTCAACTCGATGGAGGAGGCCCGCCGGTTGGAGATGACCGAGCGGTTGGCCCCCGGCTACGACGGCGACGGTGACGGTGTGCCCGACGAGGTGGACCGGATCGCCCTGACCCAGCGCCTGGACGACCTGCGGGCGGTCATCGCCGAGTTGGAACGCGAACTGCGTATCGACCGCGACGAGCCACCGAGCCGCCACCGGTCCGCCGAACGCACCGAGGTCCGCTGACGAACCGCGTCGATGCGGTCGGCCCGTCCGCCGGCCGGGCCGACCGCCGTTGACCGGGCCGGTGCCGGTCGCGGGGCCCGCTCCGGTCGCCCTGCGGCTGCCGAGGGTCCGTCGAGGTGGGCGCTGACGTCCAGGTTTCCCGCATCGTGGGACGGTGGAGGTGGGCGATCACGCCTGATCATGATAGGGATGAAGGGGCGAGCGGCCGTTACCGGTCGACGCCCCCTGGACAGGTGGGCGAGGGAGGTCGGCATGCGGTTCGAACGTACGGTCATTCCCGGGGTCGGACTCTGCCAGCGCTTCGCCACCGCGCACGGCCAACAGGCCAGCGTCATCTCCCACCCCGGTGGGCGTCGCGACGTGGTGATCTACCACCCGGAGGACAGCGACACCGCGCTCTGCACGCTGGTGCTCGACCAGTCCGAGGCGCAGGCCGTCGCCGGGGTGCTCAACCAGGCGGTCACCGTCGACCACCTCGCCGAGCTGGAACGCCAACTACCCGGCGTCACGGTCGTGCGAATACCCGTCGTCGTGGGCGGCGTCGCCGACGGAAGACGCTGGCGGGACACCGCGTTGTCCGGCCGGCCGCTGTCGCTGCTGGCGGTGGTCCGCGCCGGCCGGGTCGTCCCGACCCCCGGCGACGACTACGTCCTGCTCACCGGCGACGAGGTCGTCGTCGCGGGGGCGGAAGCGGCCACCACGGCCGCCGTGGACGTGCTCGCCGGCCACTGACCGGGTACCACGACACACCGACAAACCATGGGTGACGCCACCGCTGCGGTGGCCGCGCGACCCGGGGACGCCCGTCCCCGCGCCGCCGGTTCCGCACCGCCCCGAACGGGTGGGTGGCTCCCGACTGTGATCTTCGAGGAGGGTATGTGCTGGTCCTGGTGGCGGTCCACGCACTGGCAGCCGTGGTCGCCCCGGGGTTGGTACGCCGCTTCGGTCGCCGTGCGCTCTACGCCGTGGCATTGGCCCCGGCCGCCACGCTGGTCTGGGCGCTGACCCGTACCGGTGGGGTCCGGTCGGGCGAGCCGGTGGTGGAGACCTGGCCGTGGGTGCCCCGGATCGGCCTGGAAATCGCCCTGCGGATGGGCACCCTGTCCTGGCTGATGGTGGTGCTGGTCGGCGGGGTCGGCGCGCTGGTGCTGGCGTACAGCGCCCGGTACTTCCGCTCCGACGACCCCGGGCTGGGCCGCTTCGCCTCGGTCTTCGTCGCCTTCGCCGGCTCCATGCTCGGCCTGGTCGTCTCCGACGATCTGCTGCTGCTCTACGTCTTCTGGGAACTGACCACCGTCTTCTCCTACCTGCTGATCGGCTACGACCCGGCCAAGCGGGCCAGCCGGCGGGCCGCCATGCAGGCGTTGCTGGTCACCACCCTGGGCGGGCTGGCCATGCTGGCCGGGTTCGTCATGCTCGGCCAGCACGCCGGCAGCTACCGCTGGTCGGTCGTCGCCACCGACCTGCCCGGCGGCGGCTACCTGGTCACGGCGCTGATGCTGATCCTGCTCGGCGCGCTCAGCAAGTCGGCCATCGTGCCGTTCAGCTTCTGGCTGCCCGGCGCGATGGCCGCGCCCACCCCGGTCAGCGCCTACCTGCACGCCGCGGCGATGGTCAAGGCCGGGGTGTTCCTGGTCGCGTTGCTCGGCCCGGCGGTCGCCGGGGTGACCGCCTGGCGGGTGGTGCTGCTCGTCGCCGGCCTGGCCACCCTCTTCCTCGGCGCCTGGGTGGCGCTGCGCCAGACCGACCTGAAACTGCTCCTCGCCTACGGCACGGTCAGCCAGCTCGGGCTGCTGATGGTGGTCCTCGGCGCCGGCACCCGCGACGCCGCGCTGGCCGGCGCGGCGATGGTGCTGGCCCACGCCCTGTTCAAGGCCACCCTCTTCCTCGTCGTCGGGATCGTCGACCACACCACCGGCACCCGCGACCTGCGCGAACTCAGCGGGCTCGGCCGGCGCGCACCGGCGTTGGCCGGGATCGCCGTGCTGGCCGCCGCGTCGATGGCCGGGCTGCCGCCGATGGCCGGCTTCGTCGCCAAGGAGGCCGCCTTCGAGGCGTTCCACCACGGCGGTACGGCCGACCTGCTGGTGCTGGCCGGGGTGGTGGCTGGTTCGGCGCTGACCGTGGCGTACACACTGCGGTTCCTCTGGGGGGCGTTCGCCACCAAGCCCGATGTCGCGCCGGCCGATCCGCACCCGGCGGGCTGGTCGTTCCTCGCCGCCCCGGCGCTGCTCGCCGTCGCCGGGCTGGCGGTCGGCGTCGCCGCCCCGGCGTTCGACGGGCTGCTCGCCCCGTACGCCGACGGGTTCTCCACCGCCGAGCCCGGTTACCACCTGGCGCTGTGGCACGGCCCGACCCCGGCGCTGGGGTTGTCCGCGCTCGCGGTGGCGGTCGGCGGTGGCCTGTTCCTGCTGCTGCACCGGGGACGGCTGCGGGCGACCCGGTGGACGCCGCTCGACGGCGCCGCCGGTTACGAGCGGGTGGTCGCCGGGGTGGACCGGCTCGCGGTGGAGCTGACCGGTGCCACCCAGCGGGGCTCGCTGCCGTTCTACCTCGGGATCATCCTGGTGGTGCTGGTCGTGCTGCCCGGCGGGGCGCTGCTCACCGGGGGGCCGTGGCCCCGGCAGTTCCGCGCCTGGGACACCCCGTTGCAGGCCGTCGTCGCCGCCCTGGTGATCGTCGCCGCCGTGATGGCCGCCCGTGCGCTGCGCCGGCTCACCGCGATGATCCTGGTCGGCGTCGCCGGCTACGGCACCGCCCTGATGTTCGTCCTGCACGGCGCGCCGGACCTGGCATTGACCCAGTTCCTGGTGGAGACCGTCACCATCGTCATGTTCGTGCTGGTGCTGCGCCGGCTGCCGGTGAAGTTCTCCGCCCGGCCGATCCGGGCCAGCCGGCGTGGCCGGATCGCGATCGGGGTCGCCGTCGGCGCGGTCGTGTCCGGGATGGCCTGGGTCGCGGCGAGCGGCCGGCTGGCCACCCCGATCTCCGACCGGTTCCCCGACGAGGCGGTCTCCTACGGCGGCGGCAAGAACGTGGTCAACGTGATCCTGGTCGACATCCGGGCCTGGGACACCATGGGCGAGATCGCCGTGCTGGTGGTGGCGGCGACCGGCGTGGCCAGCCTGATCTTCCGCCGTTCCCGGGACCTGGACCGGCGCAGCGCCGTCCCCGGCCCCCGGCCGGCCGCCAGCGGGCCACGCTGGCTGACCGCCGGCTTCGAGGCGCACCGGCACTCGGTGATCCTCCAGGTGATCACCCGGCTGCTCTTCCACGCCATCGTGCTCTTCTCCGTCTATCTGCTCTTCTCCGGGCACAACGCCCCCGGCGGCGGGTTCGCCGCCGGGTTGGTCGCCGGACTGGCCCTGGCCGTGCGTTACCTGGCCGGCGGACGCCGGGAACTCAACGCCGCCGCCCCGGTCGGCGCCGGCGCGGTCCTCGGCGCCGGGCTCTTCCTCGCCGTCGGGACCGGGGTGGCCGCGATGCCGCTGGGCGGGGAGTTCCTCCAGAGCGCGGTGCTCGACCTCCACCTGCCACTGCTGGGCAAGGTCCACTTCGTCTCGTCGGTCTTCTTCGACGTCGGCGTCTACCTGATCGTGGTGGGTCTGGTGCTGGACATCCTGCGCAGCCTCGGCGCCGAGATGGACCGTCAGCAGGAGGACGCCCGCGACGACGTACGGGACAAGGAGCTGGTGTGACCCCCAACCTCACCTACATCGTGGTGGTCGGTGTGCTCTTCGCCGCCGGGGTGACCCTGCTGCTGGAGCGCAGCCTCACCCGGGTGCTGATGGGCGTCATCCTGCTCGGCAACGGCGCCAACCTGCTGCTGCTCACCGGTGGCCGGGCCGGTGGCCCGCCGATCGTCGGCACCACCGACGCCGGGGAGATGAGCGACCCGCTGCCCCAGGCGATGGTGCTCACCGCCATCGTCATCACCCTTGGCATGACCGCGTTCCTGCTGGCGCTGTCGTACCGCAGTTGGCACCTCAACGGCCACGACGAGGTGCAGGACGACGTGGAGGACCGCCGGATCATGGACCTCGCCGACCGGGACGAGGGGCCGGGCACCGACGACGCCGACCAGCCCGACTCCGACGACCAGCCCGACTCCGACGACCAGCCCGATCCGGACAGCCGACGGTCGTCGGCGGCATCGGTGGCGGCAGCGGCCGGCGAGCGGGGGCGGGACGCATGAACTACCTCGTCCCACTGCCGGTGGTGATGCCGCTGCTCGGTGCGGCCCTGACCCTGCTGCTGGCCAGCCGACCCCGCGCGCAGCGGTGGGTCAGCCTCACCGTGCTCACCGCGACCGTGGCGGTGGCCGCCACCCTGCTGGTCCGCTCCTCGATCGACGGGCCGCTCGTCGTCGAGGTCGGCGGCTGGGTGGCGCCGCTGGGCATCGTGCTGGTCGCCGACCAGCTCGCCGCGCTGATGCTGGTGGTGTCCGCCGCCGTGACGCTCTGCGTGCTGGTGTACTCCATCGGGCAGGGCATGGCCGACGGGCACGAGGACACCCCGCTGTCGGTCTACCACCCCACCTATCTGGTGTTGACCGCCGGGGTGTGCAACGCCTTCCTCTCCGGTGACCTGTTCAACCTCTATGTCGGCTTCGAGATCCTGCTGGTCGCCAGCTACGTGCTGCTCACCCTGGGCAGCACCGAGACCCGGATCCGGGCCGGCACCACGTACGTCGTGGTCAGCCTGCTGTCGTCGCTGATCTTCCTGGTGGCCATCGGGCTGGTCTACTCCGCCACCGGCACCCTCAACCTGGCCCAGCTCGTCGACCGGCTCGACGCGCTCCCGGACGACCTGCGGCTGGTGCTGCAGGGGATGCTGCTGCTCGCCTTCGGCATCAAGGCGGCGGTCTTCCCGTTGTCGGCGTGGCTGCCCGACAGCTACCCGACCGCGCCCGCGCCGGTCACCGCCGTCTTCGCCGGCCTGCTCACCAAGGTCGGCGTGTACGCCATCATCCGCACCGAGACGCTGCTGTTCCCCGGCGGTCGGACCGCCGACCTGCTGCTGGTGGTGGCGGCGTTGACCATGCTGGTCGGCATCCTCGGCGCGGTGGCCCAGTCCGACATCAAACGACTGCTGTCGTTCACCCTGATCAGCCACATCGGGTACATGTTGTTCGGGGTGGGGCTCAGCTCGTCGCTCGGGTTGGCCGCCGCGATCTTCTACGTGGTGCACCACATCACCATCCAGACCACCCTCTTCCTCGCCGCCGGACTGGTCGAACGCCGGGGTGGCAGCACCGCGCTGGACCGCCTCGGTGGGCTGGCCCGGCTGTCGCCGCTGCTCGCCGTGCTGTTCTTCGTCCCCGCGCTGAACCTGGCCGGAATCCCACCGTTCTCCGGCTTCCTCGGCAAGCTCGGGCTGGTCCAGGCCGGGGTGGACGACGGCGGCCCGCTGGCCTGGGTGCTGGTCGCGGGCGGGCTGCTGACCAGCCTGCTCACCCTCTATGCCATCGCCCGGGTGTGGAACCTGGCGTTCTGGCGTCGCCCGCATCCGGAGATGCCCGAGCCGCAGGACAGCGTGCACACCGTCCGCACCGACGGGGTGGAGCAGCCCTACCGGGGGCCGGACCGTGACGCCCACCCGGGCGTGATGCTGCCCCGCCTGATGATCGCGCCGACGGTCGCCCTGGTGGTGCTGGGGCTGGGGTTGACCGTAGTGGCCGGACCGCTGTTCGACCTCAGCTCCGACGCCGCGGACGACCTGCTGCGGCGCACCCCGTACGTCGAGGCCGTCTACCCCGGGGGTACCCCGTGAGCCACGATCCGCCGCCGCAGCGGTCCGAGGACCTGTCGCCGCCGCCACCCGAGGACCTGTCGCCGCCGCGCTCCGGGGACCCGGTACCGCCGGAGCATCCCGAGGATCTGCCGTTGACCCCGGCGGTCCGTCGCCGCAACCGGGCCGTCGCGATGATCGTCCTGGTCACCGTCTGGGTGCTGCTCTGGGGGACGCTGAGCTGGGCCAACGTGCTCGGTGGGCTGGTCGTGGGGTTGGTGGTGCTGACCGTCTTCCCGCTGCCCCCGGTGACCTTCGCCGGGCGGCTGCACCCCCTGCCGCTGCTGCGGTTCACCCTGCGCTTCCTGCGCGACCTGGTGGTGGCCAGCGTCCAGATCGCGGCACTGGCGCTGCGGTTCGGGCACCCCCCGCTGGGCGCGATCATCGCGGTGCCGTTGCGGGTCCGCTCGGACCTCAACCTGACCCTGACCGCCGAGGCGCTGTCGCTGGTGCCCGGCAGCCTCATCGTCGAGGTCGACCGGGACGCCGGCATCCTCTACGTCCACATCCTCGGGGTGCGCGACCGCGCCGAGGTCGAGCAGTTCCGCCGCGGGGTGCTGGAGTTGGAGGCCCGGCTGATCGAGGCGATCGGCTCGGCGCAGGAGCTACGCCTGGTCCGTGAGCACATCCCGCCCGCCCTGGAAGGGACTTCGAGATGACCGCTGTCGCCGTGATCGTCACCGTGCTGCTGGCGGTGGCCGGCGCGCTCACCCTCACCCGGATCGTCTGGGGGCCGTCCGTGCTCGACCGGGCGGTCGCCACCGACGTGCTGCTGGCCATCGTGGTAGCCGCCGTGGCGACCGAGGCCGCCTACAGCCGGGACGCGACCGCGCTGCCCATCCTCGTGGTGCTGGCCATCCTCGGCTTCGTCGGGTCGGTCAGCGTCGCCCGCTTCGCCTCCCGGCGGAACGACCGGTGAGCGTCGACGCGGTGCTGGACGTGGTGGCCGCGGTCTGCCTGCTGGGCGGCGCACTGCTCAGCCTGGCCGCCGGGGTCGCCCTGGTCCGCTTCCCCGACCTGCTGTCCCGGATGCACGCGGCGGCCAAGCCACAGGTGCTCGGCCTGCTGCTGGTGCTGCTCGGGTGTGCGCTTCGGCTGCGGACCGGGGTGGACGTCACCACCCTGGTCCTGGTCGGTGCGTTCCAGTTGGCTACCGCGCCGGTCGCCGCGCACATGATCGGCCGGGCCGGCTACCCGCACGACCGGATCCGCACCGACCTGCTGATCACCGACGAACTCGCCGCCCACCTGGACCGGCTGCACGCCGACCGCCGCGCCTGATCGCCGGGGCCGCCGGGCCCGACCGCCGCGCCCGACCGCCGGGCCTGACCGACCGCCGGGGCCGCCGCGCCCGACCGCCGGGTCGGGGAACGTCCCGACCCGGCGGGTGCTCAGGGGGCCTCGACGATCTCCCGGCCGAGCGGCCAGAACGCCGCCGGGACGAGCTTGAAGTTGGCGATGCCGAACGGGATGCCGATGATCGTGACGCAGAGCGCGATCCCGGCGAGCAGGTGGGTCAGCGCCAGCCACCAGCCGGCCAGCAGCACCCACAGCACGTTCGCCAGCCCGGACGGCACACCGGCCCCCGGCTTGGCGACCAGGGTACGGCCGAACGGCCACAGCGAGTACGACGCCAGCCGCAGCGAGGCGACGCCGAACGGGATGGTGATGATGAGGACGAAACAGATCACCGCGGCCACGAAGTAGCCGAGCGCCAGCACGATTCCGCCACCGAGGATGAGCCACAGCAGGTTCAGGACGAAGCGAATCATTACTCCATAGTGACCGGTGCGTGCCACCCCGTCACCATTCCATGATCTTATGTCCCCATGATCACTCCCACTCCTCTCATGAGTCTCGTCGCCGGCGTCTGGGGCTTCAAGACCCTCGCCGTCGGGGTCGAGTTCGGACTGTTCACCCGCCTGGCCGGCGGGCGGACGGTCACCGTGGCCGAGGTCGCCGCCGAGTTCGGGCTCGACGAACGCCCCGCCGACCTGCTGCTCTCGGCCAGCGCGTCGCTGGGGCTGCTGGACAAGGTCGGCGACGGCTACCGCAACTCCGCGTTGGCCGAGCAGTTCCTGGTCGAGGGGCAGCCCTACTACTTCGGGGCGCAGGTGCGCTACTCCGACCTGCGTACCTATCTGCCCTGGCACCGGGTGGGCGAGGCGTTGCGCGGCAACCGGCCGCTCACCTGGGATCCACAGCAACAGGACTCGTTGTTCGACACCGCCGACCCGGAGTTGATCACCCAGTTCTGGGACGCCATGTTCGCCACCTCCCGGTTCACCGCCCGGGCGCTGGCCGACGCGTACGACTTCGGCGCGCACCGCCGGCTGCTCGACGTGGGCGGCGGCGCGGGGGCGTTCCCGATCGAGTTCTGCCACCGCCTGCCGCAGTTGCGGGCGACGATCCTGGACCTGCCGCACGTCTGCGCCCGGGCCGAGGAGCGGATCGCGGAGGCGGGCCTGACCGGGCGGATCGACGCGGTCGCCGGTGACTTCCTCGCCGACCCGGCCCTGCCCGAGGGGCACGACGTCATCCTGCTCAGCATGATCCTGCACGACTGGGACGAGCCGACCAACCGGGCGCTGCTGGCCCGCTGTCACGCCGCGCTGCCGCCCGGCGGGGTGGTCGTGGTCTGTGAGCTGCTGCTCAACGACGAGCGCACCGGTCCGCCGGAGGCCGCCCTGATGGGCATGAACATGCTCGTCGAGACCGAGGGCGGCAAGAACTACTCCGGTGCCGAGTACGCCGCCTGGCTGGCCGACGCCGGTTTCGTCGACGTCCGCACGGTGCCGTTCGAGGCACCCGGCGCCAACGGCGCGGTGCTGGCCCGCCGCCCCTGACCCGCATCGGCCCGGCGTCGACGGAAGCAGGGTCGACGCCGGGCCGGTGGGGTCAGCCCGGCTTGTACGCGGTGATCAGCTCCCACCCGCCGGGCAGCACCGCGACCCGGGTGAAGCCGACCTCGGCGAGCAGCCCGGTGTAGAACTCGACCTCCCGCAGCCGGCTCACACAGCTGTCCACCCCGATCAGGAAGTAGCTCCAGAAGAACTGCACGGCCAACCGGTCCGGGGTGCGGAACTCCTCGCCGATCAGCAGCAGACCACCCGGCTCCAGCGCGGCGTACGCCTGCTCCACCAGGTGCCGGGCCACGTCGTTGGGCCAGTCGTGCAGCACCCGGACGAAGGCCATCGCGTCATAGCCCGCCGGCAGCGGCCCGGCCAGGAAGTCGCCGCCGACGAACCCCAACCGGTCGGGGTGCCCCCGGGCGACCCGGGTGGCCGCCACCAGGGGTGCCACCGGCGCCAGGTTGAACACGTCGGCCCGCAGGTCGCCGGCGGTGTCGAGGATGTGTGCGGCGAGCGTGCCGTCGCCGCCGCCGACGTCCAGCAGGCGCCGCCGGTCCGGCCACAACCGGTCAGCGTGCCGGCGCAGCGTCTCGATCACCGGGCCGAGCCCGGCGGCCATGCTGCGTTCGAAGTCGGCGGTCTGCGCGTCGGTCTTCGGTGGCCAGGCGAAGTCGTCGTCGGTCATCCCGACCTCGCCGCGCAGGCTCTCGGCGAGCCGGCCGTGCAGCAGTCGCCACGGGTAGCGGTCCCGGTCCCGTTCGATCGCGTCCGGGCCGACCACCGCCAGCACGGCGTCCCGCAGCCCCGGCACCGCCCGGTAGCTGGCCGCGGCGATGTCGTCGCCGGGTTCGTGGCGGGTGACGCAGCCGAGGCTCTCCAGGCAGTCGAGGAACTTGTAGAGCCGCAGCGGGCGCACCCCGAGCCGGGTGGCCAGCGCGTCGAGGCGTACCGGGCCGGCTTCCAGGGTGTCGAGCAGACCGAGGGTCAGCGCGGTCTGCAGCACGTCGACGGCCTTGGGGCCGTTGACGAGCAGGCTCATCAGCGCCCGGGGCGACAGGGTGACGGTCACCGGCCCGACTCCTCGGCCAGCGCGTCCATGAACGCGTCGACCTCGTCGAGGGTGTTGTAGACGTGCGGCCCGACCCGCAGCCAACCCCGCCAGCTGCAGATCATGTTCCGCGCGGCCAACTGCCGCTTGACCGCCTCGCCGTCGGGGACGTCCAGGCACACCACCCCACCGCGGTGCTGCGGGTCGGTGGGGCTCACCACCGCGATGCCGGCCGCCGCCGCCCGGTCCAGGACCCGCTGGGTCAGGGCCAGCGAGTGCGCCCGGATCGCCCCGATCCCGACGCCCGCCAGCAGGTCCAGGCCGACCTGGGAGATCAGCGAGGTCAGCGGGTACGGCGTACCGCCGGCGAAGCGTTGCGCCCCCGCCGCCCACCCGGTCGACACCCGGAAGGTCAATGCCCGGTCACCGGCCTGCCAGCCGGTCGCCGCCGGTGCCAGCCGATCGACCAGGTCGGGGCGGACGTAGAGGAACGCGGTGCCGGCCCCGCACAGCCACTTGTGCGCGCCGCCGAGCACGATGTCGACGCCGAGCGCGGTCACGTCCAGCGGGACCGCGCCGACGGTCTGGAAGGCGTCCACCACCACCAGGGCGCCGACGTCGTGGGCGCGGGCGACCAGCCGGGGCAGGTCGATGGTGGCCCCGGAGGAGAAACTCGCATGCGGTACGCAGACCAGCAGCGTCCGTTCGTCGACCCGGGCCTCGATGGCGTCCTGGTCGAACCGGGGTCCACCGGTGCCGACCACGTCGAGCCGCGCGCCGTAACGGCGGAAGGCGGCGCCGATGAACGGCACCGTCGGGTACTCCAGGTCGGTGGTGACGATCCGGTCACGCGGTGGGCGGTAGTCGAAGCAGGACAGCACCCGGGCCAGCAGGGTGCTCAGGTTCGCGTCGGTGACCACGCTGCCCGCGGGCGCACCGAGCAGCGCGGCGATCGAGTCGGCGTACCGGTCGAGACCGACGTGCCAGTCCTGCCACACGTCGTCGCGCCAGCCGCGCAGGGTCTCCCAGTAGTCGGTGAGCACCCGTTCGACGCCCCGGGGCATCGCGCCGGTGGAGTTGTTGTTGAGGTAGACACAGGTCTCCAGCAGCGGGAACTCGGCGCGCAGGGCGGCGTGCGCGGCGGCGTCCAGGCAGCCTGCCGGGAGGGTGTCGGGTCCGCTCACTCGGAGCAGCCTCCAATCGGGTCGGTCCGGGGGAGACCCGGGTCTGCGGAAACGGTGGTGAAGACCGGATCGGCGCGCACGGCCGCCAGGTAGGGGGTGCCCTCGGTGTAACCGGTGCCGGAGCGCGCACCGAGCATCCGGACCGCCAGCCGGTGGTGGGTGCGTCGCCAGGTCAGCACCGCCTCGGCGAAGGCCGCCATCCGCTGCCGTACCAGCGCGTGGTCCGTGCCCCGCAGCAGCCCGTCGCGGACCGCCGTCCGGTAGGCCTGGTCGATCGACGGCTGGCCGGCCCGCACCAGGTCGCGCACCTCCGGCACCGACCGGTACGCGGTGGAGTCGAACCGGTCCGGCGCGGGGGGACGGCACAGCGACTCCATCAGCTTGTAGGAACGGGACTGGATCGCGCTGGCCCCATCGGTGTACTCGCGGAAGGTCCGGAACGCCGTCGGTTGCATGGTGGCCAGCAGCGAGAAGAGCGGACCGGTGCCGCTGATCAACTCCTGGGCGTACGCCAGCCGGGCGGCGGCGCGGCGGGGACGGGCCGTGGCCAACGCGGTGATCGTGCCCCGCAACTCCTCGGCGACCCCGGCGAAGACACACTCGTACGCCTGGAGGACCCGGATGAACAGGTACTCGTCGTGGGAGACGTAGACCGGCAACATGCTCAGCCGCAGCACCCGCTCGCGGGCGGGGTCGCGACCGGTGCCGGCGAGCCGGTGCAGCGCCACCGCCGCCGCCACCGGGTCCGGGTCGTCGACCAGCCCGGCCAGGCCGAGCCGGGTCAGTGCGGCGCGCACGGCCCGCACCCCGAGCCGGTACCGCTTGGCCACCAACGCCGGACCCGGCCGCTGCTCGGGGAACAGGTCGGTCGCGCCGGTCGCGGCGGCCAGCTCAAAGGCGAGGGCGTCGGCGACCAGGTCGATCAGCAGCCGGTCGCGTTCCCGCCGCCCGCTGGTCTGGGCCACCGGCCCGGCCGGCCGGCCCGCCCCGCTCCGTCCCGCCGGTCCGCCCGCTGGGGTTGCGTCGGCCGGCGTGCCCTCCGGGCGGCCGGCGCAGGCGGCGGCGGTGGGTAGGGGGAGCAGGGGCAGGGCCAGGTAGCTGCGGTAGTCGTACCGGTCGTCCCACTTGTCGAGCGCCACGTCGAGGAAGGCGGACAACTGGCGGGCGACGGCCGTCCGGGCGTTCACCTGGGCGCGGACCTGGTCCAGCAGGGCTAGCAGTTCCTTTTTGACGAAGTGTTTACCGGCGCGATGAAATTCCGCGAGTACCGGGTCGTAGGGAAATTGCTCGGGATCGGCCGTGTCGGACGACCAGCTCGTCAGCTCATGCACGAACCACACCTCGGATGGGATCTGTCAGGGGGAGCGCCGACGATTCTTCGAGTGGCGCGGCTCGTCATGCCTCTGCGGGGCGGGAATGGGTCGCTGCCGCCAGGTCGGTGTCCGGTCGGGTCGGCCTCAGTTCGGGGAAGAACCGGTGCTCGGTGAGCTTGGCGAGCACCGTGGCCGGGCTGCCCGGGCTGCCGTCGGGAGGGTGGCCGCCGACCGCCAGGGCGACCTGGTAGTGGCGTGCCCGCCACTGGGCGACCTGCTCGTCCCAGGCGATCATCGCCGTGGCGAGCCGGTGTGTCGGGTCGCCCGACGGCAGCGTGCGGAGCGTGTCGCCCCGGGCGGTGAGCTGTTCGGTGAAGGCCCGGCCGAGCTGTCGGCTCACCGACGCGACCTGTCGCCAGCCGGGTGACTCGGCGCCGGACCCGTTGCCCAGCGCGGGTTGCATCGCCTGGAAGTCGACCGGTGACAGGTGGGCGAACATCGCCAACTGGTCGGTGACCAGCCGGACCGCGAGCGTCGCGCGGGCCAGCAACGCCGTTGCCGCCAGCGGGTCTGCGGCCTCGGTCCGCGCGACGGCAGCGGTCAGCTCGGCACCGGCGAGCTTCAGCCACAACTCGGCGGACTGGTGCACCACCTGGAAGAGCAACTCGTCGCGGTGGAGCATCTCCTCCGGGCGGCGCTGCAGATCGAGCAGCTCATCGGTGCGCATGTAACGGGCATAGTCCGTAGGGCCGTCGCCCGGCAGCACGGGTGACTGGTCACGTTTCACGACTGTCCCTCCGGTAAGCGCCGGCGCGGCACGGGTGCCGGCGCTCAACGGCGGCAATTATCCAACGAAGAAAGGCAATGTGTCACCCCCTGTCCGAGGCGCAGGACGGTCGGGTGCCGGGGATGAGGGACGCCTTTCTTGCCCAGGAATGTGAGCGCTAACATAATGAATTACTTCCGTCAATACTGAGCAGTGCCTGACATGTCACAGTCGACCGGCTCGACCCGGAAGTGGGCGACGACCGCGTCGATGCTGGTCGACGAGGTTCTCCGGGGTGCCGAACCGGGTCCACCGCCTTCGCTGTCGGCCGAGATGTGCGCGGCGTGTTCGATTGCTTACTGTGCGAGTGCGTGGTTGGGTCGACCTTACCTGCGAGGCGGCGGCGCGAGGTGCGACTGCGCGGTGGCCGACAGTGGTCGGCGGTGTCCGCCGGATCGGTCCCCGGAAGGAGTGCCATGACGGCGGCGTCGACCTTCGACTCGGGTCCGATCGACGGCTTCGGTGAGGTATCCATCCGGCCGGTGGCGCCCGACCGGGACGTCGTGGTGATCCACGACTGGGTGACCCGGGAACGGTCCCGGTTCTGGGGCATGGGTGATGCCAGCCTCGAGCGGGTCCGGGAGATCTACACGTACCTCGACTCGCTGACCACCCACCACGCCTACCTGGTCCATCGGGACGGTCGGCCGGTGGCGCTGTTCCAGACCTACGAGCCGGCCGCCGACCCGGTCGGGCGGTGCTACGACGTGCGTCCCGGCGACTTCGGCATCCACCTGCTCATCGGCCCCCCGGACGGGGGTGTCGAGCCCGGTTTCACCGGCGTGCTCCTCGACGCGTTCCTCGCGTTCGTGCTGGCGGACCCGGCCAGGCGGCGGATCGTGGCCGAGCCGGACGCCCGCAACACGCGGGCCGTCGACCGGCTGGCCCGGGCCGGCTTCGTGCCCGGCCCGCAGGTCGACCTGCCGGACAAGCGCGCCCAACTCATGTTCCTCGACCGGGAGCCGATCGGTCACTGACCGCCGACCGGACCGCGTCACCCGTACCGACCGGGGCTGGGTCATCCGCACCGGCGAGGCCGCATCACCCGTACCGGCGGCCGTGTCACTCGCGTCGACCTGAGCGCGGTGCCGAGGCGGCGGCGTCCCCCGAACGGGGGTGTGCCGGCCCATGTCGCCATTCATCTTCTTGGTTAGGTTAGCCTCACCTACGTGCTTAGTGATCGAGTTCGTCCGGCGGGGACGCCCCACCACGCCACCAGCACCGGGACCCTGCCCGTCACCCCGTGGCGGCTGTTCGACGTGCAGGTACGCGCGGCGCGCCGGCTCAGCCCGTCCTTCCTGCGGGTCACCTTCACCGGCCCGGATCTCGACCGGTTCGCCGACAACGGTTACGACCAGCGGATCAAGCTGGTGCTGCCGCTGCCCGGCCGGCCCGGCGTGCACCTGCCCGGCGGCGTCGACTGGTACACGCACTGGCGTGCGCTGCCCGAGGACGAGCGCTGTCCCATCCGCACGTACACCGTCCGGGCGGTCCGGCCGCACCTGAGCGAGGTGGACATCGACCTGGTGCTGCACGGCGACAGCGGTCCGGCCGGTCGGTGGGCGCTGCGCGCCCGTCCCGGCGACGAGGCCGGCCTTCTCGGGCCCGACGCCGGTTACCACGGTGACCACGGCGGCATCGAGTTCCGCCCGCCGGCCGCCGGTCGGCTGCTGCTGGCCGGTGACGAGACCGCGGTGCCGGCGATCAGCGCCATCCTGGAACGCCTGCCCCTCGACGCCCGGGGCCAGGTGCTGCTGGAGGTGCCGGACCGGGCCGACGTGCTGCCGGTCGTCGCCCCGCCCGGTGTCACGGTCGACTGGCTGGCCCGCGACGGCGGCGGCCACGGCAGTCGGCTGCTGCCCGCCGTCGCCTCGGCGGCCCGACGCCTGCTCTCCCGCACCGGCGGGCTCCCCGCCGGCCCGAACGCCAACGTCGGCATCGACGCCAACGTCGACGTCGATGCCGACCGGACCCCGCTCTGGGAGGTGCCGACCCCGACCGCGCCGGTGCCGGTCTACGCCTGGCTGGCCGGCGAGGCCGGAGTCATCCGCGCGCTGCGCCGGCACCTGGTCACCGAACGCGGCATGGACCGTCGCGCGGTCGCCTTCATGGGGTACTGGCGGCTCGGCCGGGTGGACCCGGCCTGAGCGTGACCATCGGCTGTGACCCGCGTTACCTCTCGGTGGAGCGGGAATCAGACCAGCGGATCCGGATTTGAAGCCAGGTGTGACTGTCGCACTCTCTTCCATCCGGCCGCACCACGACCGGGCGGAGCTTTCCCGATGACCGATGTCGTCCACGACCAGCTGTCGAAGACCGCGCCGACGCCGGGTGACCTGATGACCCGCCGGCAGCGGGTGCAGCTCGTTCTCGTCCTCGGCTCGCTGATCGCCATCGGCCCGCTGACCATCGACATGTACCTGCCGGCGCTGCCCGCCATCGCCGCCGACTTCGCCACCACCTCGGCGGCGGTCCAGTTGACCCTCACCGGCACCCTCGCCGGGCTGGCCATCGGCCAACTGCTGATCGGACCGCTCTCCGACGCCGTCGGACGACGTGGCCCGCTGATCGCCGGCCTCGCCGTGCACATCGTGGCATCGGCGCTCTGCGTCGTCGCTCACCACATCGCCGTTCTCGGCGCGCTGCGGGTGGTGCAGGGCCTCGGCGTCGCCGCCGCCACGGTGGTCGCGATGGCGGTGCTGCGTGACCTGTTCAGCGGCACCGCGTTCGCCACCCTGCTCTCCCGGCTGCTGCTGGTGATGGGCGCGGCACCGATCCTCGCCCCCACCCTCGGCGGTGGGGTGCTGCGCTGGACGGACTGGCGGGGTGTCTTCATGACGCTGGCGGTCTTCGGCGTGCTGCTCGTCGTGGTCGCCGTGGTCGGCCTGCCCGAGACCCTGCCGGCCGAGCGTCGCCAACGCGGCGGCGTGTGGACGACCGTGGGCCTGTACGGTTCGCTGCTGCGCGACCGCACCTTCGTCGGGCTCGTCCTGGTCGCCGGCCTGGCCATGGCGGCGCTGTTCGCGTACGTGGCCGGCTCGTCCTTCGTCCTCCAGGAGGGGTACGGGCTCGACGAGCAGCAGTTCGCGCTGGCGTTCGGGGCGGGCGCGGTGGGCCTGATCGGGGCGGCCCAGTACAACGTGCGGCTGCTGCGTCGCTACTCACCGCAGCGCATCCTGGTCACCTCACTGAGCATCGGCACGCTGGCCGGGCTGGTGCTGCTGGCCTTCGCCGCGACCGGGTTCGGTGGGCTGCCCGCCCTACTGGTGGCGCTCTGGGTGGTGTTGGCGGCGGCCGGACTGGCGATGCCGAACGCCCCGGCGCTGGCGCTGTCCCGGCATGGCGAGGCGGCCGGCACCGCGTCGGCCCTGCTCGGTGCCGTGCAGTTCGGCGTCGGTGCGGTGGCCGCGCCGATGGTGGGGGTGCTGGGCAACGGCGCGGTGGCGATGGCGCTGGTGGTGGCCGGTGGCATGGTGGCGGCACTGGCGGTGCTGTTCCTCGTGGTGCGACCGTCCCGGCTCGTCGACCTGGAGCCGAACTCGGCGGTCGTCGCCGTGCACTGACGGGCACCGGCCGGACAGATCGATTCGGGTACCACCACGGTGAAGTTGATCTCGTAGGATGCGCGGAAGACCGCCCCTCCCGACTTCACCACGGATCCGGCCGGGGCCTACCTGGAGCTGGTGCCGCTGCGTACGGCGTTGCGCGACGGTGACTGGCCGGCGGCCCGGCGTCAACTGGCCGATCTTCCGGCCGGCCGGTGACCCGGCCGACCGCGCCGGCCCTGCCGACGGGGGGAGCCGGTGGAGGCCCACGGACGGTGTCGGCCCGGGCCGACACCGGGGGCGTCGGCGGCAGAGGGCGAACAGGGCGGGCCCAGTGGGCCCGCCCTGTCACTGTTGGCGACTACCAGAGGATTTGAACCCCTAGACCACATCTGCAATCCGCAACCGTGCTAAGTGGCAGTCACCGAAAGCGTAGTCCCGCGCAGCGGGTCGACGCAGTCGTGCTCGTGACACTCAACTGACGTTGCCGGAGCTGCGTGCACCCCCGCCCACCTGGATCGAGCCGTTCGACGAGACGTTGTCGGTGACCGACCACAGCCGCTTCGTCGGCGCCCCACTCCAGGACGGGTTGCACAGGATCGCCGGCTCGCAGTTCTGTACGAGGTTGTCGCGGATCGCCATGATCGGGCCACCGGCGGCGAAGGCCCAGATGCCGACGCCCGCCCCGGCGGCCACCGAGATCCGGTTGTCGGAGACGAACACGTGCCGGATGCTGCCGATCTTGATCCCGCGGATCGTGCTCGGGGTGCGCCACCACGCCTGGTAGAGGTGGATGTCGTTGCCGGTCACCCGGATGGTGCGCCCCTGGATCGGCGGTCCCTTGTGGTAGGAGACCCCGATGTGGATCCCCTCGGCGACCTGGTCGAAGCGGCAGTCGGAGACCTCGACGTCACCGACCGCCGTACCCCCGCCGATCACCACCGCGCAGGCACCCACGGAGACCTCCGCCGCGGTGGTCAGGTCCCGCCGGTAGCCACCGGCGTACTTCTCGCCGAAGGCCGGCTCCACCAGGATCCGGTCGGCGACGCTGCGCAGATGCTTGGCCGCCGCCGACGGGGTCTGCACCGGGCTCGACGGCGGCGACGCGGCCACCGCCGCCTCCCAGGCGCCCTGACTCAACGCCGAGTCGAAGCGTAGGCTCGCGCCGGGCGCCGGCAGGGCCACGTCCCGGCGGTCGCGGGCGATGCCGTCGGCCGGCCCGACCTCCATGCCCTCGCCGATCAGATAGTCGCGCAGTGTCTTGCGGCCCTCCTCGGTGTCGAAGATCCGCCCCGCGTTCTGACCGAGCCGCCCCTTGAGCGAGGTGAGCTGCCGCTTGTACGTGGGCAACTGCGCCGGGTCCTCGGTGGCCAGGTCCGCCAGCCGCAGCACGTACGCCTGCGCGGTCCCGCCACTGCGCAGGTCCTCGACGGTGGGTGGACGTACGGCGGTCAGGGTCTTCCACTCGCTCTGCGGGACCATCGAGTTCAGCCGCACCCCCCACCGGCCGACCCGGATCACGGTGTTCCAGTCGCCGAGTTCCAGCCGTTCGGCACGGTCCAGGGCGAGTCGACCCACCAACTGGGTGGCCAGCTGACTGCGGAACTTCTCGTCCTTGACCAGCTCGGCCAGGGTCAGCGACGCCGGCCGGGGCGGGCAGGAGAACCGGCACCGGGTGATCACCGCGTGATCCGGGTTCACCAGCAGCACCCCCTGCTGGCCGTGGCCGATGAGGAAGTCCGAGTCGAGCACCCGGACCTTGCCGGGCGGCGTGCCCTGGTCGTTGCGGACGGTCAGGCAGGTGCTCTGCGGCGACGCGCCGGCCACCCCGGTCAGCTGACAGTGCTCGATCGTCACCTCGGCGCAGTTGACGGCCGACACCGGGCCGAGCCGCCCCTCGGCGCCGGCCGGGCCGGGGGTCTCCACCGCCAGGTGGGCCACCGATACGGTGCCGCAGTTGACGAACATCAGCGCGAACTCCTGGCTCTGCACCCGGATCCGGCTGGCCGGCCCGCTGCCCAGCAGCCGGATGTTGGCCCGGCCGGTGAAGGTGACCGGGACGGTGCTGGTGTAGAGGCCGGGGGCGAAGCAGACCAGCACGTCCCCGGCAGGCAGCGTGTTGAGCGCCTGCACCCAGTCGATGCCGGGCCGGATGATGATGGTCGCCCACCCACCGGTGGCGGTCGCCGCGAGCTGGTTGATGGCGGCCTGCACGGTGGTCGCCCCGGCCAGCGACGGCCGCCCGGTCGGGTCGTACGACACCCGGTCGGCGCGGGACAGCCCGGCGGTGAAGGTCAACGGCAGGTGGGTCGGCTGGCCGGCCTCGTCGAGGAGTTGGGCGGTGACCTCCTGGGTGGCGGCGGCCGAGTCGAGCTGCCAGCCGCAGCGGGCCCGGCCGTCGGTGCCGGTCTCCACCGTGACGGTGCTGGCGGTGACCGCACCGGACAGGACCCGGCCGACGCCCCCGGTGACGGTGAACCGGACCCGGGCCTTGGCGACCGGCTGGCCGCCCATCGCCACCCCGGCGACCAGGTCGTGCCCGAGCGGCACCAGGGCCGCCGGGTTGGCCGGCACCGGCACCGCCTCCTGGCCGTCCCCGCCGAGCAGGCTCAGGGTGGCCTGCCCGGTCAGCGGGGCGAACACCGGCCGGCAGTCGCGCAGCACACTCCACTGGGTGCCGTCCCAGCTGACGATGCCGACCCGGCCGTGCGACCGACGCGGTCCGTGCGGGGTCTGCGCCACCGGCGTGGTGCCGACCCGGGGCCACTGCACGTCGTGCAGCGCCGACCGGGCCGGGAACGACCACCAGTCGCCGGTGCGGAAGCTGCCCGCCGCCGAGAACCGGATCTTGATGCCGAGTTCCAGGTCCAGCTCGACGCCGCCGGCCGGCACGGTGCCCCGGCCGTCCCAACGCCGGACCCGGGGGCGGGACGGGAAGTCCGCCCGGTCGAGGCTGCCGGTGGCGGTGCCCGGCCGGATCACGATCCGGTCGCCCTCCACCCGGTCGACCTGCACCAACGTGCCGGGCAGGCCGTTGAGCTCCCGGCCGTCGTCGGTCAGCTCCACCCAGGAGCCGTTGGTGAAGCCGGCGCTGCCGTCGCGTCCGGGCACCTTCACGGTCAGCACGTCGACGTCGATGCTCTCCCAGGTCGCCACCGTGGCGGCGTTGTCCCGGGACCAGACGAAACCGGCGACGCCGGGCGCCCCGCCGGTCAGGATCTCCACCCGGTAGAACTGGTTGTCCAACCCGGTGTACGGCGACCCGGTCGGGATCACACAGTCCCCGCCGGAGCTGCCCGTCGGGTCGGCGCGTACCGCGAGGGTGCCGGTGGAGGCGGCGGTCAGCTCCGCCCAGCCGGGTGGGGTGTCCGCGCAACCGACCGGGGTGTTGAGCGGCCCAGCCTGCAACAACCGCACCTGCCACACCGTACGCAGCCGGGTGGTGGTGTCCGGGCCGCCGAGGGCGACCTCCCGCAGCGCCGGGTCCTCGATCGCGGTCACGTGCTGCGACCACACCTGGAGCCAGGCGGCGTACACCCCGGGTGGCGCCGGGGTGCCGGCGGCCAGCCAGCTGCCGTCGAGCCTACGGACGAACGGGCCGGCCGCCGGCAGGTCGGGCTGACCGAACACGGAGACCGGGGAGTCGTTCTCGCAGAGCACCCCGTCGAGGTAGTAGCGGCCGGCCGACAGCTTCAGATCCGCCCCACCGGTCACCGCGAACGCCCCGCCGACCAGCGGCGCACCGACCGCGCCGACCACGTCGGTCAGCGCGGTGGCCCGCAGGTGGGCCTGGATGTCCTGCTGTTCGTTCCAGTCCGCGTCCAGATCGACCCGACCCTGCTGCTTGCGGACGCTCGTCGCGTGCCGCCGCTGGTCGAACGTGACGCGGCTGATGTCGCCCTTCATGGTGTGGTTCCTCCGGTCGGCAGGACGGGCAGGGCAGCGGCCACCCGCCCCAGCGGCAGGTACTCCGCCAGCGCGAGGGTGAGATTGTGGAGACGTTGCGGGGTGAGAGCGCGGCGGAACGCGCCCAGCTCGGCACCGGACTCCGCACCGGTACGCAGCTCGGCGGCGGCGGTGGCGGCGAGCCGGCCATAGGTGGCGTCGCCGTACCGGGTGCTCGCCCACGCCGGGCCGACCCGGGTCGCCACGTCCGGGTCGCCGGGATGGGCCTGCTCGGCGAGATCCGGTTGGCAGCGGTAGCGGCGCGGGGTGACCGAGCCAGGGCGCAGGTAGCTGAACCGGACGTACCCCTGCTGCCGGCGGGCCACCGTCACCGGCTGGTCGAACAGGCAGTCGGTGGCGGTCAGCACCCGCGCCGTGGTGCTGCCCAGCACCGTCACCCCGGCCAGCTCCGCCGCCGCGTCCCCGGCGGCGACCGGGCCGTGCACCAGCGTGTCCGTCACGGCCAGCGGGCCGTCGGTGGTGGTCAGCGCGCCGGTCACGCAACGGTGCACCACCACCCGGGTCCGGTCGTTGCCGGCGATGACGGTGAGCCCGGTCGCCGCCGGACCGACCGTGCAGTGCCGCAACTCCACCAGGCCCAGGCCCGGCCCGCCGGCACCGGGTGCGGCGACGGTCACCGCCCCGGCGACCAGCAGCCCGTCGACGACCAGCTCACCCGGGCGGTCCCCGGTGCCGACGCCGGTGACGGTCACCCCGCCGAGCACGCAGGGACGCACCCCGACCGGGTCGAGGTCGGTCTGCCGGCGGGGCCGGTCCGCCGGCCGGGGCCACTGCGCGGCCAGCACGCTCAACCGGCTGCCCTGCCCCACCCGCACCGACAGGTTCTCCCGGTAACGGTGGCTGTCCAGCACCACGATCCGGCCGGTGCTGCTCGGATGCGCGGCCTGGAAGTCGTGCCAGGCGGTCACCGCCTCACCGAGCGAGGCGACCACCTCCCCGGCGCGCGGCGGCTCGGTCACGCTCACCGCGAGCTGCCAGTCCACCGGGCCGTCCGCCGCGCCCAGATCACCCCGGCGCGGGTACGGGCCGGCACCGACGTCGGCGCTGAACGCGTACCACCAGGAGACCGCGAGGCGGTGCACCGGCCGCCCGGCGGCGACGGTGACCCGGCCACGCACCGGGTCGACCCGCACCACACTGCCGGTCGGCAGCTCCCATCCGGCCAGGTCGCAGATCCGCAACAGGTCCAGCGGGACCGGCCGCAGCTCGTCGGTCGGGGTCGACTGGATCCACACCACGAACGACGGGTCGTCGTCGCGGAACCAGCGCCGCTGCTCGGGCGGGGGCGGGGCGTCGGAGGCGAGCGCCACCAACTCGTCGCGCAGCGGCCGACGGCGCAACGGGCCGGGGACGTTCGCCTCGTCGGCCCGGTGGTCGACATCCGGCTCGGTCACCGTCGGCCCGGTCAGCTGTCGGCCCACCCCCACCGGGTCGATCCACCACCGACCGTCCGCCGGCACCACGGCCGGCGCGGCGGTAGCCCGGTCCAGCCGGTACGACGGCAGCGGCCACACGTACAGGCCGATGTGCCCGATGTTGGGGCGGCCCGCACCGGCGTCCATCGCCCGCACGTCCACCGTCCGGCAGACCGTCTCGAACGGGCCGCCGACCAGCTCCAACGGCGCGGCGGCCCGCAGCTGTGCGGTGGCCGGCGCGGACCGGACGTGGTTGACGTGCTGGGTGACCACCAGCCGTTCGAAGAACTCGACGACCGCGGCGCTCCAGCCGGTGTTGGCCCGGGTCAACTCCTCCAGCGCGGCGGCGGTGCCCTTGCGTCGCCGGAACCGGATGGTGTCGGCGACCCGGGCCCGGTCGGACAGGCCGGTGCCGTCCGACAGCGGATGCAGCTGACCCGCGCCCACCAGCTCACCCAGGTAGGGCACCACCCACTCGGCGCAGGTCTCCACGAACCAGTCGTCGGTGAGCTGGTCCACGTCGTCGCCGAGTGCGCCGGCCTGCTCGGCCATCACCTCCACCAGCGCGTGCAGCAGTCCACCGGCCGCCTCGTCCTGGCTGCGCAGGGCGGCCGGCAGCAGGCCCCAGATCTCCTCGGCCCTCACGATGCCTCCAGCAGGGTGACGTCAGCGGTGTCCACGGTGAGCAGGTCGGCGGGGAACAGCAGGTCGCCGACCCGGCGGGCGGGGGCGGCGGTGATCACGTCGAACCGGCCCGGCGGTTGCTCGGCGTCGTACAGCAGCTCCAGCACCACCGCCGCGACGCCGGGCACCCCGTGCAGCAACGCCTGCACCTCGCTGGCGCGGACCGGCCGGGCGTAGTCGCGGGCGTCGAAGCTCAACCCGGTCACCAACGCCGCGCGGGCGGCGGACGAGACCAGCGCGAACCGGTGCCCGGGGGCCAGCAGCAGCCGGGCGGTCACCGCCACCCGGCGACGGTGGTGGCCGAGGATGCGCACCGGCACCGTCGCCTGCCGGGCGGCATCCAGGGCGCGCAGCAGATCGGCGCGCACCGGCGCGCTCTGCGGGATCTCTGCCCCGTCCGGGCCGGCGACAGTGAGCAGGACGAGCTGCCGGGCGTCGTCCCAGACCAGGTCCGCGCGGGCCTTGCCGATCCCGGCGAAGGCGCGGGCGAAGTCGGCGTAGTCGTCCAGCGAGACGACCCGGCCCAGGGTCCGGACCGCCAACGGCGCGTTGCGGCGGGCCCGGTCCACCCCCTCCGGGTCGTCGGCCCCGGCGGCGGGCACCGGGTTGACCACCTCCATCAGGCCCAGCGGCCTCGACAGCGCAATCGTCAACCGGCCGGGCGCCAGGTCGGCCAGCCGCCCGATGCCGCTGCGGTAGGTGGCCACCACGTTGTCCTGCCCGGTGGGCAGCCGTGCCCCGGTCAGGCCGTCGCCGAAGGTGACCGTGACGGTGCCGTCGTCGGCCCGGCGGACGGTGTAGACCCGGGCGGTGGGGGCCTGCCCGAGCAGCGCCGGCACCTCCTGCCAGCGCACCCCGTCCACCCAGATCGCCAGGGTCGTCCGGGAGCCGCTCGCGGTCGCGGCGGGCACCTGGGTCAGCGGCACGTGCCGCAGGGTGAACCGCGGGAACGCCCGCCGCGCGTCGCCGCCCCCGAGCACCTCGGCCCGGCTCTCACCGTGGGTCGCCGACGTCACGTTGCCCAGCACCCGGACGCTGTCGCGCCGGTAGCGCTGCGCCACGTTCGCCGTCAGGTCGACAGTGGTCGCGTCCCGGACCCGCAGCACGGTCACCACCTCGCAGACCGGCCCGCCGGCCGGGTCGACACCGGTGAGCACCAGCGGTCGGCCCGGCTCCAGCCCCGGCGTCGGCCGGGCCAGCTCCAGGGTCGCCGTGGCGGCCAGCGGGGTGGTCAGCGGCGCTGCGGCCGGCGGCAGCAGCCGGCTGTCGCCGAGCACGGTGGTGGTACGCCGGGAGAAGGCGTTCGAGTCGCCGCCGGCTACGGTGACCCGGGTGGTGCGGGCGGCGATGCCGAAGTCGGCCACCGGCTGTTCCGTCACCGCGTCGACCCGGCGTACCTGCGGCACCCCGGCGGTCTCCAGCACCAGCCACGACCCGGCCACGATCGACGGGTACGACTGGTCCAGGTGCAGCGCCCGCTCCTCCCTGCCCAGCGGGGCGTCCACCCAGCTGTCCTTGCGGGTGGCGTACACGCCCGGCAGCACCTGGTTGGTGCCCGGGTTCAGTTCGCCGACCCGCAGCGCCACCGGCAGCGCCGACCACGGCTGCGCCTGGTGTCCGAAGAGCGCGGCCCGCTGCGCCAACAGGTGCACCTGCACGTCCCGTCCCGACTGGCGCAGCTCCGCGCCGAGCGGCTGGGCGGTCACCGCCGCGTCCAACCCGACCACCGTGTACGCCGGCACCACCGCACCCCCGTCCAGCGCGGTGGCCGCCGCCGGCAGCACCGCGGTGGCCGTGCGCACCCGGCGGACGTCGCACCAGTCCGGGCCGAGCACCAGCAGCGCGCTGCCCGGAGTGAGGACGGTGTCGGCGCCGGCCAGGTACAGGGTGGCGTCGCCCGGACGGGGCGCGCGGGGTGCGGTGACCCGCAGCCCCACCGCGTTCAGCTCCGGCCGGGCCAGCAGCGGCGTCACCGTCTCGAAGACCTGCGGCAGCTCGCCGGGGCCGGGCACGCTCTGCGCCTGGCTGCCCACCGGGATCGGCACCCCGTCCGGGGCGCCCGGGGTGGCGGTGACGGTGAACGACAGCCAGGTGGTGGCGGCCACCCCGGGGCGCAGCTCGTAACCGATCGCGCGGGCCAGCATCAGCACCGAACCGCGTTCGGTGGCGGTGCCGAGGAAACCCTCGTTGGCGATCCGCTCCTGATAGAAGGCGAGCACGTCCAGGGTGGTCGCCCAGGCGTGCAGCAGCGCCACGGCCGGGTCGTCGACCTCCCGGGTGGTCAGCCCGGCCAGCTCCGGCCGGGCACCCAGCCGGGCCACCAGGTCGGCGGCGAAGTCCGCCTGTCGGCCCAGCCGGTACGCGATGTCGCGGCGGCCGGGCGGGTTCGGCTCCCGGCCCACTCGTGTCGTCACAGTCCACCCACCAGGTCGAGGTGCAGGATGCCGTGCTCCGGCACGCTGGGATCGTTGTCGAGGCGGATCACCTCGGTGTCGCCGGCCCGCAGCACCCGGTCGGTCAGCTCCCCGCCGGGCGCCACCCCCACCGGGTGCAGCTCGGTCACCCGTACGTCGGTGACCCCGGGGACGGTGACCGCGGCGGCCAGCAGTTGGCTGACGTGGAGCGCGGTGCCGAAGCTGAACCGGTCGGGGTGGAAGAAGCCCCGCGCCCCACCCGGCAGGTCGCGGGCGGAGAAGAGGTCCAGCAGGGCCCGGCGGACGTCGGACCGGAACGCGCCGGGGGTGACGCACACCCACAGCCGCAGCTCCACCGGCAGGTCGACCGGGTCGCGCAGTTGCAGGTCGTAGCCGGCGATGCGGAACCGGTCGAGCCGCCCGACCAACCGGTGGGCCAGCTCCGGTTCGTCGGTCAGCCGCTGCCCGCCGGTCAGGTCGAGGGTGAGGAAGACCGTCCACCAGGACCCCGTCCAGCGGACCCGGGCGGTGGCGTTGGCCACCTCGGGCAGCCGCAGCGCCGCCGCCACCCAGTCGGCGGTGGTGACCGCCCGCTCCTGGGTGGCGAAGGCGACCGGGGCGTGCTGCCGGGCGTGCTCGATGTCCTCCGGGTCGGTGCCACCGACGGCGGGCAGCGGATTGGTCGCGGCGAGCAGCCCGACCCGGTCGGTGACCAGGGTGGTCAGCGCGTCGTGGCCGAGGTTGCCGGCCGCGCCGCCGCCGCGCCACCAGGCGACCTGGAAGACCGTGCCGGCCGGTGGCCGCCGCCCCGACACGTCGTCGCCGAACCGCAGGCTCACCCGCCCGTCACGTTCGCGTTCCGGGACGAAGCCCTGGTCGAAGCGGTCGGCGTTGAGCAGGTCGCGGCGGGGCCGCCAACTGCCCTCGGTGGTCTCCAACCGGATCAGCGGCACCGCGGCGCGCGGGTCCTGGTCGAGGGCCTGACTGGCCGGGGTGTCGGTCGGGAACGGCACGGCCGCGGCCACCGGTTCGGCGGTCAGCACCGGCCGCCACCGGTGCTCGGCGGCGGCCGGGAGCTGCCCGGACACCGCGATGGCGTGCTGGACGGCCACCAGGTTGGCCCGGGCCACCGCGCAGGTCACCAGGTGGTCGGTGCCCGTGCCGGCGACGGAGGCGGTGACGGTCAGCGGGAAGGCCAGCCGGTCGGCGGCGCTCCACTCGACCTCCCGCACGGCCACCCCGGTCACCGGGTCGGTGGTGGGGCGTGCCGAGACCAGCCGGACCACCTGCCGGTGGGTGGGGTCCGCGTCGGCGCGTCGCCCGGTCTGCGGGGAGAGCACCTCCTCCAGCAGCAGCAGGTCGCCGGCGGCCAGACCGGTCGCCGGCAGGTCGACCAGGGTGGCCCGGGTCGCGCCGACGGGCAGGCCGCAGTCCCGGCCGCCCCACACGTACAGGGCGATCTCGTTGCGGGCGGCCCGGGGGGCGAGCGGGGTCAGCGTCTCGAAGCCGGTCGCGCCGCCGGCCAGCAGCGCCGCCGCGTCGGCGGGCCGGGCCGCCGGGGTGGCCCGGTCGGCGGCGAGCACCGGGGTACCGGCGGGCACCCCCCGGCTCTCCACGTCCGAACCGGCGGTCACCCGGACGCTGAGCCAGGCGCGGGCCGCGCAGCCGTCGTGCACCGCGTAGTCCAGCAGCCGGGCGTGCCGGCGTACCGAGATCCGGCTGCGGGCGGTGCCCAGGTACGCCTCGGTGCCGGCGGCGTCCTGCCGGTAGGACAACCGGTCGGCGACGTGCGCCAACGCCTCCACCACCGTGATCAGCGGGTCGGCCGGGTGGCGTTCGGCCCCACCGGGCAGGGTGGCGAGCCGGTCGAGCATCAGCCGCCGGAAACCGGCGTAGTCCTTGGCCAGGTAGTCGGCCGGCGCGGTGGTCGGCGGCGGCACCACGGTCGGGGCGGCCGGCGCCGGGTCCAGATCGCTGGGGCAGTTGGCCTTGAAGGAGAACTCCTGCGCCGACAGCACCGGGTCGAAACCGGGCGGCACCCGGTCGTCCACCGCCGACCGCACCAACCGCAGGGTGTAGGGGGAGAAGTCACCGGCCCGGTCCACCCGGACGGTCAGCTCCGCGCCTGCGGCGGTGACGCTGAGCACCCGGACCCCGGTGATCCGGACCCCGCCGTCGACCAGCACGTTCCCGACCGAAAGCGTCGTCCCGGCGGGCACCCCACCGGGTTGACCGGGCAGCGGGTGCAGGAAACCGACGTGCAGCAGCCGCTGGTCGGCGGCGTCCACCTCGACCCAGTCGATGCCGTTGAACGCGCTGCCGGGCCGGGCCACCTCGGCCCGCCGCGCGTCGTCGTCGCACCGCACGCTCATCCGTCGCCCCTCTCCACCGAGACCTGCGCCGGTCGGCCGGTGGCGCGCAGCCGGTATCCGACGTGCACCCGTACCGCCGCCTCGGCCAGGTCGACACGAACGTCGTCGACCTCGATCAGCTCGCCGAGCCAGCGCTGCAACGCGCTGCGGGCCTGCAACTCGGCGGTGCCCACCACCGCGTCGTCGACCGGGGCGAAGAGCAGTTGGCCGAGGCCGGCGCCGAAGTCCGGCCGGTTGACCCGTTCGCCGGGCGCGGTGAACAGCACCGCCTCCACCAGGTCGGCGATGTGCCGGTCCGGGCCGGCCACGCCGGAGCGGCCCCGGTTGTCCGGCCGCCACGGAAACGCCGGGTACGTCATGACGCCACCGCCCGGACCTGGAAGCCGGCCACCGTCGGCGGCCCCTGCGGGATGCCCTCCGCGCTCACCCCGACCCCCACGCTGGTGGCGAGCACGGCCGGTTGCCCGTTGACCAGGACCCGGGCCGCCGGGGTGGTCCACTGGACCTGGACGCAGGGCTGCGGTTTGGTGCCCGCGCCCACCGGCACCTGGAAGGGGCACCCGGTGACCGGGTACGCGTCGGTGGCGGTGACCACCGGCAGGCCGTTGACCAGCACCCGCGAGTTGCCGGTCTGCGGGGTGACCGGGCCGGTGTGCGGGCAGGACAGCACCGCGCCGACGTGCAGCACCGGGCCGGGCATCAGGTCACCGTCAACGCGGTCTGGTTGACCGCCACCGTCGGCCCGACCAGGGTGATCGAGGCACCCTTGCCGTTGGAGATGATGATCCCGGTGTCGTTGATCGAGATCATCGCCCCGGTCAGGGTCTTGAGCAGGATGCCGCCGGTCGGGCCGGGGGCGTCGGAGATCATCAGGGTGGCCTGGCCGGGGGTCTGCAGCACGATCGGCGGGGTGGGTGGCGGGGCGGACGACACCAGCGCCGGGATCTCCGCCTTGGAGCCGTACCAGCAGCCGGTCCAGATCGGATGGTCGGCGTCGCCCTGCTCGAACTCCACCCACACCCCGGTGCCCGGCAACGGCACGGCGAACATGCCCGCCTGGATGCCGGCCAGCGGGAAGCAGGGCATCGCCCAGCTCGACGGGGGGAGCGTGACGTCCGGAACGGTCACCTGGATGCGGCCCTGCTGCAACGGGTCGAGGTGGTTGACCACCGTGCCGCGATACTTGCCGTAATACCTCGTCGTCATGGTTGTGCCCTTCCGGAACTGGAGATCTGGGCGTTGCGGCCGAGGGTGAACCGCTGCTTGACTTCGCCCGCCTTGACGGTGGTGGTGACGCTGCGCACCACGTACTCGCCGTCGTAGGCCCGGCCGGCGCCGCGGACCCCGACCAGCCGCCGGCAGCGCAGCAGCCGGCCGTAGCGCAGCACGTCCAGCGAACCGGACCCGCTGATCACGTTCGCCGACTGGGCGGCCCGGGCCAGGCCGCGGGCGAGGGTCTGCACCACGTCCATCCGGGCGGTGGCGTCGTCGGTCCCGCTGGGGTTGGACCGCCCGATGTTCATCCGCCGGTACGACAGCGGAATCGGGATCTTGCGGCCGAGCGGCGGGTTGAGCGGGCTGACGTCCGGCACCGGCAGCGGAATCGGCACCCGTACCTGCTCCGGGAACGCGGTGAGCAGGTAGACGGTCTTCTGCGTCCCGTCGAACGAGAACGACAGCGACTCCACGTTGGCGCCGGCGTCGGCGTTGACCGTCAACACCGGTTGGGGCTGACCGGTGCGGACCTCCGGCCCCCAGTAGGCGGTGTTCATCCCCGGGGTGGGCCCCGGCTCCACATAGAACGTGTAGCCCACCTCGTCGGCCAACTGCGACACGTACGCGAAGGTGGTGCCGCGTACCGCCGGGATGCGCTGCACCGGGTTCGGCGCGAACACCAGCACGCTGGGCACCACCATCGGCACCACCCCGTACGCGGCGAACGGGGCGAGCAGGGTCAGCACCCGGGCCTCGGCCGGCATCGGCATCGGCAGGTCCGACAGGTCGATCAGGTCCATCATCTGGCTGACGTCCACCCCGGTGAGGGTGAGCGTCGACGCGCCCGCGTCGTTGCTGCGGGCCACGTCGTGCCGGGTGACCACCCCGTCGGAGAGCACCTGCGGACGCCCGTCGAGGTGCAGCACCAGCAACACCCGGGTCGGCGGGTCGAGGCTGCCGTCGGCGAGCATCCGCTCCACCAGCGAACCCCGGCCCAGCGCGAGACGCAGTTGGAAACCCGAGCGCTGGCCGGCGTTCTGGGTGACCTGCGCCTCCTGCACCGCCCCCACCAGCTCCATCGGGGCCGGCCGGAAGGTCAACGGCCCGATCAGCACCTGCAACCGCACCCCGCTAGGCATCGGACCCTCCCGGGAATCCCTCGGGCAGGGCGACCCGGACCACCCGGCCCGGCTGCGCCAACTCGGTCGGGTCGAAGACGCCGTTGGCGTCGCAGAGCTGCCAGAACGCGGTGGGGTCGCCGACCGTCCGACCGGCCAGCAGGTCCACCCGGTCCCCGTCGGCGACCGGCTCCCAGCCGGCGGTGGCGAGCCGCTCGGCGGGTGGCACGAACCGGCGACGCAGGTGCACGATCTCCTCGCCGGTCTCCGGGTCGACGGTGACCGTGGTGCCCACCGTGGCGTACCGGCTGTCCGGGGTGACGGCCCCCGGTGTCGGCAGGCCCACGCCACCCGTGCCGGTGGCGGCGAAGAGGGTCTCGGCGACCCGGCTCCGCGCGGCGACCAGGGCCGGGTCGGTGTCGGTCGGCCCGGTCACGGCAGCCGGTCGATGCCGAGGTCGGCCAGCCGTCCGCCGCGTGCCCGGCCGGCGAGCTGTTCGAGCTGCTGGTGGGCGGCCATGGCCAGGCCACCGGCCCGGCCGTCGGTGCCCACGTCGTTGACGGTCAGCACCCGCAGACCCAGTCGGATCTTGGCGCGGATCGGGTTCAGCATCGGGTCGAACGCCTCCTCGGTGATGGTCAGCTCGGTGATCCGTACCGGCCAGAGCCGGCGTCGTCCGAAGGCCAGCAGCACCAGTGGCGCCGGGGGCGGCACCACCTCCAGGGTGCCGGCGGCCAGCAGCGCCGCGGCGTCCTGCACCGCGGCCAGGCTGGGGTAGGCCAGCGATTCCAGCGCGGCCAACTGGGCGGTCAGCCCCAACTCGACCGCCTCCGGGTCGGTGAGCTGGTCGGCGGCGTCGAGGTCGGCCTCCAGGGTGAGCGTCTGCACCGGTGGACCGGTGATCCGCAACGCCTCACCCCGGGCCCCGCCCTCCGCCCCGGCGGTCTTGAGCTGGAAGCCCCGGGTCAACGAGTCCGGGTTGTACTGGAGAGTGATCACCCGCCGGCTGCGCCCGCTGTCCGGGTCGAGCACGACCAGGCCGGCGCGGAGCAACCGGGGGCTGAGGGGACTGGTCACGGGGTGCCTCCAGAGGTGGGACGCCGCCAGCGGATCCGCTCCGCCACGGCCCGGGTGATCCGGCCCTGCATCAGCAGCGGGTCCAACCCGCTGAAGTCGACCGTGCAGTCGGTCAGGTCGGTGATCCGGATCTGGCCGGTGGACAGGCCGAGACCGTCGAAGAGCAGGTTCACCCGGGCCACGGTGGCGCTCTGCAGCGAGACCGGCCGCAGCCGGCCCGGTCGACCGCCGCCACCGGCGGCCCGCCGCACCCCGCCGCCGACAGCGAGGTGCACCAGCGCGTCGGGGGCCAGCACGACCTCGTTGCTGCCGCCCAGCGGCAGGGTGATCTCCCGGGGGTTGTTGATCGACAGGTCCACGTCGACGTTGCCGATCGCCAGCAGACCGGGCGGGCCGGTCGACGGCTCGTCACTCTGCACGTCGGCGACGGTGTGCAGCAGGTCGTCGCGGGAGGCCGTGGTCGGTCGCAGCAGCCGGTTGAGGCGTACCAGGTGCGCGGTGCGGGCCTGGCTGACCTCGCCGGTGTCGAGTTGCCACCGCAGGAGGTCGACGTCGTTGTCCGGCGGGGGAGCACCCTCCGCCGCGAAACTGGGCAGGTGCACCCGGTAGACCAGGTCGTCGCCCTCGACCACGAACCGGCCCGGGGTCCACCACGGCAGCGCACCGGTCAGCCGGCGGTAGTCGACCGCCCCGTCGCGCAACGCCAGCCGCACCTCCCAGCTGCGCTCGCCCCAGAGGAACCCGTCGTGGGTCACGTCGAAGTCGATGTGCCCGTTGAGGCTGTCCAGCACCTCACCGATGCGGTAGGCGTCCAGCACCCGTACCAGGGCGTCCCACTTCCCGGCCAGGGCGGCCCGCCGCTGCGCGCTGGTGGTCCGGGCGGGCGGCGGGGCCGCGATCGGGGAGCCGCCGCCGAGCATGGTGGCCAGATCCAGCACGAACCGGGCGTTGCGGATGTCCAGCGACGGCAGTTCACCCGAGCCGCTGGTCAGGTCGTGGGTGAGGTCGCCGAGCAGCCCCTGCTCGACGAAGAGGTACAACCCGAGCCCGCTGTCGGTGAAACTCAGCCCGGTGACCTCACCACCGCGTACGGCGATCCGCCGGCCGGGGGCCGCCGTGCCGTCCGGCCCGGCCGGGTCCTGCTCGTAGCCGATCGAGGTGAACCGCAGCCCGTACTCGGGGCGGCCGGTTGACGCCCCGAGGAACAGCAGTTGCCGACGCGGGTCGGCGGTGACCTGGGCGCTGATCGCGGTCAGCGTGGGCTGCGCCAGGTGCAGCCGCAGCCCACCGTGGTCGAGGAAGTCGACGCTGAGCCCACCGGCGGCGAAGTCGGCCGTGCCGCCGGCCAGGAACGTGCCGATGTCGAAGCCGACCCGGGCCGCCTCGATCGCCCCGATCCGCAGGCCGCCGAGGATCCGCATTCCCTCCGCCGTCCGGGTCGCCTCCACCAGGAAGCCGTCCTGACCGGCGGCGGGCACCAGCCGCAACTCACCGAGCACCGCCTCGATGTCCGGGTTGAGCCGGATGGTGGTGCCGTCGTGCAGATCCACCAGCAGCCCGCTGGCCCGGGTCTGCTGCACCACCAGCTCCCGCAGCAGCAACCGGCGGAACCGGCCGCCGGGCGTGCCGGCCGGGTACAGGTCGACCCGGGCCCGCGCCGTGATGCCGAGCAGGCTGATCGCCCCCGCGCCCGGGGGGATCCGCAGGCCGAGCGCCGCGCCCTGCCAGTTCAGTGCGTCCACCGAGATGGTCGCCAGGTGCAGCCCCGGCTGCCCGTCCGGGCCGATCTCGATGTGGTCCGGGCCGACGCTGACCACGCCGGTGTCCAGCCCCTGGATGCTGACGTGCTGGTCGTGTTCGCCCGGCCGGGGACCGACGCCGAGGTGACCCTCACCGCCGACCACCCGCGCCTGGATCCGGCCACCCCGGCCGAAGGCGAGGGTGAGCTGGGCGGCCCACAACGCGCCGTCGACGTGCAGCGCGGCGTCGATCCGGCCGGCGATCTCCACCCGGGTGGCCCCGGTGGTGAGCCGCCCGGCGGTCAGCCCCGCCGCCGCCGACCAGCGCAGGCCGCGCAGGTCCACGTCGAGGATCTCCAACGGCGGCAGGTCCGGCTCACCCGCCGGGGTCGGTTCGGCCCGGCCCAGACCGACGTCGAGGACCCCGTCGCGGTAGCGCAGGTCCCGGCCGGTGACCCGGGCGATGTGCAGCCGCTGCACGTGCAGCGCGGCGGTGGCCGGGACGACCCGACCGGCGGCGTCGCGCTGCTCCGGCGCGCTGTCCCACCGACCGCTGACGGTCAGCCCGTCCAGCACGGTCGGTCCACGGGAGACGATCCGGCCGTCCCCGGCCCGCCAGTCGATCGCGCCCAGCTCGATCCGGGCCGGGCCGACGTCCTCGAAGCGCAGCCCGCCGGCCCGCTCGGTGACCAGCCGCCCACCCAGCCCGGCCCGGCGTACGGTGACCGCGCCGTCCGGGGTCCGCAGGGTGGTGTCGGTGAGGGTCAACCCGTCGAGCTGGATCCGCTGGCTGTCGGTGGGGTCGCTGACGATCCGGCCGGTCACCGGGTCGACCTGGTGCGGCCCGGCCCGGATCAGGTCCACGGTGACCGAGGCGGCGTTCGGGCCCGCCGCCCGGCCACCCACGGTGCCGGTGATCGTGGTCGGGCCGCCCTGCACCGCACGGGAGATCACGCTGAACCGGAGCCGGTCGAGCTGGCCGACGGTCAACCGCCCGCGGTAGGTCAGCTCCTCGCCGGTGAGGTCCACGTCGAGGTCGCGCAGCCGCACCCCGATCAACGCGCCGGAGACCACCTCGACGCTCATGCCGGGTGCCGGGTCGGTGACGTCCATGCCGATCCGGTCGGCGTCGATGCGGTCGATGACCAGGTTGCGGACCAGCGCGCTGCGGACCTGCCGGCCGGTGCCGGTCACGCCGGTGCGGACCTGGACGTCGAGGCTCATCCGACCGATCCGGGTGCTGCCCCGGGAATAGAGGCTGCGGCCGGGGGAGTTCATGGTCAGCCCGGTCAGCTCGGTCTGCTCCACCACCAGGTCGGGCAGGCGCAGGTCGTCACCGACGGGCAGCACCCGGCCGTGGATCGCCTCGCCGGGCGTGCCGTCGGCCCGGGTGGGCGCGGTGAAGGCGATCCGCCGGGCCTCGACGCCCGGCCCGGAGAACCCGGTCACCGCCAGCTCACCGACGCCGAAACGGACGGCGGTCCGGCCGACCGGCAACCCCGCGGCGGCGGCCGGGCCGGCCAGCTCGGCGGGGAGCGGACCACCGCCGACGGTGTCGAGGTCGGCGCGCACCCGCAGCCGGGACGCCGCCAACCGCTCCACGGTGGTGGCCCCGGCCCGGACGTCGGTGGCGGTCAGCTCGGCCAACCGCAGCTCCACCCCGAGGGTGGCCGGGTCCATGGTGACGCCGAGTCCGGCGACGGTCAGCCCGCCGACGGTGACACCGAAGTACCGGCCGGCCCGCTCCCGGAGCAGCTGCAACTCCTGTTCCTGGGCCCGGGTGCGGTGCCCCGGCAGGTACCGGCCGACGGGGTCGACCGGCTCGGCGGCCAGCGACTCCAGCTCCCGCAACCGGTCCAGGTCGGTCAGCCAGCGGGTCAGCTCGGCCCGCCGGTCCGCCCCGCGGGGCTCGGCGGGCAGCGCGGCGAGCTGCGCGGTGACGTCGGCGCGGGTGGGCAGGCTATCCGCGGTGATCCGCAGCGCCGGCTGGCCGGCCGCGCCGGGCAGCAGGCGTACCCCGGCGAAGGTGGCCGACCCGGTGCTGCCCCGGGCCGTCGTCGCGGCGTCGACCGGGGCCCGGTCGCGGCGGAACCGGGTGATCAGCTCGTCGTCGGGCAGGTACTCGCCGGACCGCGACGGCGTCGAACCTTCGGCGTGGATCGGGTCGATCTCCACCCCGGCGGCCTCGACCCCGCCGGTCAGCCCGGTCACCCGGATGCCGCCGATGTCGATCGCGCCGCCGACGGACTGGCGCAGCTGGTCGGAGAGTTCGACCAGCCGGCGGCGTTCGGCCTCGGACAGCGACTCGGCGTGCCAGCGGTGCCGGGCCTCCAGCCGGTGCAGCTCCCGCTCCGCCGGCTCCAGCGCGGCGAGCTGGGTGCCGACGGCGCTCAGCCGCTCCTGGAGGGCGGTGCGCTGCGTCCCGTCGGCGGTGCCGAGCCGCAGCCGCAGCGACTCCTGTTCGGCGCGCAACCGGGCCGGCAGGCTGTTGGCCACGCCGATCAGGGTGCGACCCACCTCGATCCGGCCGATCTGTTGCAGGCCGGCGAAGGAGAGCCCCTCGGCGGTGGCGCTGGCGAAGCTGACACTCAGCGAGTGCATCATCTCCACCGCGTCGGTGACCCGGTCGCCGACCCCCCGAGGCGGGCGGAACACCCCGTCGGTGAGCAGCCCGATCGTCGAGTTGGCCAGCGGGGTGAAGATCTCCCCGGCGGTCAACGAGGTGAACTGCTGGGCCAGGAACGGCGCTCCGGCCGTGTACGGGGCCAGCAGCGCGTCGCTGATCTTGGACAGGAACGGCAGCCCACCGTAGAACGAGATGACGTGGTGCAGCAGATGGATCAGCGGGTCGATGATCGGGATGCCGACCCAGCCGTGCCGGCCCGGCTCGGTGACGTTCTCCTGCCCGGTCGCCCCGGCCCGGAAGGCCAGCGTGGACAGGCCGAACCGGCTCAGCCCGAGCAGCCCGCCGGGCAGCCCGTCGCTGGCGTACACCACGTCGGAGACGCTCAGCGCGCCCATCCCGGCCTGCGCGCCGACCGGCCGGTCGTAGCCCCGGTCGGAGAACGAGGCGACGATGTCCAGGTCGGTCAGGGTGACCCGGCCGGTCCGCAGCGAACTGCCGGTGAAGGTGCGGTGGAACCCGTCGAGTTCCAGCCGGGGCAGCCGGATCCGCAGCACCCCCTGCCGGGCGTCCACCGACAGCGAGAGCCGGTTGGTGCGCTCCCGGTCGGTGTCGCGCAGCCGGGCGCCGCCCAGGTCGCCGCTGATCCACTGGGCGTCGTGCAGGTCGAACTCGTCGACGGTGACCTCGTCGGTGAACAGGCTCAACCCGGTGCGGCTGAGGAAGAGCAGCTTCAGCCCCACCGCGACCAGCCGGGCCAGGTCACCCACCACGGTCGGCAGTCCGTCGGTGCGCAACGACTCCGGGTCGAACGAGGGTCGGCGGGTGGCGTGGTAGAGCCGCAGCTGCGCCACCAGCGTCGCCAGGTCGGGCAGCAGGTCCGCGCGGACCTCGCGGGAGCGCAGGAACACCCACCGCCGGTCGTCCAGCGCGTACGACTGGATGATCAGCGACCGCAGTTCGGTGGCCCGCCCGGCGCGCCAGAGCCGGTCGTCGCGCAACCGGTCCCGCAGCTGGTCGCGGGCCTCCACGCGGCGGGGACCGGAGATCGCGGTGGCGGCGAGGGAGGCCCGCATCTGCGGGGTCATCCCGGACTGCATCCGGGCCCACCGGTCCGGGTCGTCGGCGGCCAGCCGGGCCTGGTCGGCGACCGGCAGGTTCCGCACCAGCTGGAACGCCAGCCACGCCTCCCGGGGGTTGACCGCCCAGTCGGTCAGCCCGGTCGCGAGCAGGCTGCGGGCCTGCCGCTCCAGGTGCGCCGGGTCGCGCAGGGCGAGCAGGTCGAGCAGTTCGGCCCGCCACGTCTCGTGGGTCAGGTACGCGTCCGGCAGGGCGGCGAGGATGCGGTCCAGGTCCCGCAGCGCGTCCAACCGGTGCACGGCGGTCCGCAACGCCTCCCGACCCCGCGGGCCCGGGTCGGCGGTCGCGCCGGTCGGCCGGTCGTAGCCGATCAACCGGCGGACCAGCTCGACGGCGTTGACCCCGTCCAGGCCACCCTGCACGACCCGGTGGATGTCGGCGACGAGCCGCTCGGCGTCGACCTGCCCGGCGCTGCGCCGACGGCGGTCCCACGGCTCGGCGAGGGTGCCCACGCCGGTGTAACCGCCACCGAGCACGTCCCCGGCCGGGATGTTCTCCTCCAACCGGTCGAACCAGCTGCCCTGGTCCAGCCGCCGCCACCGGTCCTGGGCGGCCAGCGGGAGGCTGCGCAGCAGCAGGTACGCGAAGCGGGCCTCGTGGTCGCGGATCGCCCAGTCGAACACCCCGTACGACAGCAGCCCCTCCACCCGGGCCAGGTTCCGGTGTTCCGGGCGGGCGGCGAGGACGACCAGCAGCCGGGGGCCGAGCGGCGCGTCGACCCGCCGCTCCTCCCACGGCAGTTGGTCGAGCAGGGTGTCCAGGTGGCCGCTGTCGTCGAGCTGGCGTACCGCGTGCCGCAGTCTCGGCCCCGGCTCGGGCGGCCCGGCGTCGGCCGACCCGGTGCCGGCCGGGGTGCCGGTGGGCGGGGTGCCGGCGGTGGGCGGGGCGGGGGCCAGGTCGGTCAGCAGGCGCAACGCCTCGACGGCCTGGCGTTCGCCGATCAGCCGTTCCACCCGGCGCAACCGGGTACCCAGGTCGGTGTCCCGGTCGAGCCGGGCGTCGTCGGTCTCCGCGCCGTCCAGCGCGGTGATCTGCTCGCGCAGGTCGGCGGCGTCGCTGCCCGACGGGGGACGTTCGGCCAGCAACGCCCGGAAGTGTGCCTTGCGGTCACCGCCCAGCAGCTCCCGCAACACGCTGGTCCGCAGGGCCCGCAGCACGTGCAGCGCGATGCGTCGCTGCACCGGGTCGAGCCCCTCGGTGCGCAACCCGTGCACGTTGTCGGCTTCGAGCACCCGTAGCAGGTAGGGGGTCTGTCCGCCGAGGGCGGCCAGCGCGGCACGCGGATAGGCCCGGTGGTGGTCGTCGTCGAGGTTGCCGGCCAGGTCGGTGCGCCGGGGCGCAGGCAGGCTGTGCACCAGGCTGCGGGCGACCACGAACGGCAGGGTGTCCAGGATCCGCAGGCAGCCCCGCACGTCGTCGCCGGAGACCCAGAGGCCGTCGAGCAGGTCGATCATGCGGGCCCGTTCCGCCCGGTACCGGCGGTCCACCAGCGCGCCCAGCTCCGCCTCCACCGGCCCGGTCCCGGCCTCGTCGGCCGGTGCCCGGTCGGGGGCCGGCGGGCTGGCCGGGCGGGGCGGGGTGGCGACCGCACCGGTGTCGGCGGCGACCGCACCGGCCGGCAACCACGCCACCGGCGTCCACAGTGCCCGCCCGGCCGAGGCGGCGTCGGCCAGCGCCCGCGCCTCGGCCTCCGGGTCGGTCGCCCGCTGCCCCGGGTACGCCGTGCCGCCTCCCGCCTGCGCCAGGTGCCCCAACTCGTGCACCAGCAGGGCCCGCCCGGCCGCCCGGGACGGGTCGAAGCCCGGGGCCAGGTGCACCGCGCCGTCGGCGAGCAGCCCGTGCGCGCCGTGGATGGCGGCCCGTCGACCCGCCGCGCCGAGGCGTACCCGCACGGCGTCCGGCCGTAGGCCCAGCGCCGGGGCGTACCGGTCGACCAGTTCGCGGGTCAGCGTGGCGAGGGCGTCGTCGCGGCCCGGTGCGGGTTGCGTCGTCGGTGGGGGAGCCCGGTGGGCGGGCGTCTCCCGGGCGGCTCCCGCGCCGGTGGCCGGGTCGGAGGTGGTCATCGGCCCACCCCCGGCAGACCCAGCCGGGCCCAGATCGTCTCGGCCAGCGCGGTCGGCAGATCATCGGTGGCCGGTGGGTCGCCGGCCGGTGCACCGGCCGACGGCAGGCCACGGTCGGCCAGCAGCCGGCTCAGCCGGGCGCCCACCTCGGCCGCGAGGGTGGCGTCGACCGGCACGTCGACGCCGGTGAGGACCAGCCGGCGGATGTCGACCTCGATGGTGGTGACCTCGATGTTCATGACCACAGCCCGGGGTCGGCGGGCCGGTCGTGCTTGGCGTACTCGGCGGCGACCGCGTCGAGCACGTGCCGCATCCCGACCGGGTCGCCCTCCCCGGCGGCGACCAGGGCGGCGCGCAGCGCGACGGTGTGGATGTCCCCACCGGTGAGGTCCAGCGCGGCGAGGCGGGGCAGGTCCAGGTCGGTGGTGGCGATCGCGGGAGGGAAGGCCCGCCGCCACAGGCCGGCCCGCTCGGCGGGACCGGGGTGCCCGAACGGGACCACCACCCGCAGCCGGCGCAGGAACGCCGGGTCGATGGCGGTCCGCATGTTGGTGGTCAGCACCGCCACGCCCCGGTACTGCTCCATCCGTTGCAGCAGGTACGACACCTCGATGTTGGCGTACCGGTCGTGGCTGTCGCGTACCTCCGAACGGCGGCCGAACAGGGCGTCGGCCTCGTCGAACAGCAACACGGTGCCGCCGCGTTCGGCGGCGTCGAAGATCCGCCGTAGCTGCTTCTCGGTCTCGCCGATCCACTTGCTCACCACGGTCGCCAGGTCGACCCGGTGCAGGTCCAGCCCGAGCACACCGGCGACCACCTCGGCGGCGAGGGTCTTGCCGGTGCCGCTGGGCCCGGCGAACAGCGCGGCCACCCCGAGGCCCCGGCCGGTCCGACCGGCGAAGCCCTGCTCGGCCAGGAGCGTCCGGCCGGCCGCGGCGGCGGTCAGCTGACGCAGCTGGGCCAGAGCGGCGGCGGGCAGCACCAGGTCGTCCCAACCGGCCCGTACGTCGATCCGTTCGGCCAACCCGTCCAGGTCCCGGCGGACCCGTTCACGGACCAGGCCCCGGGCCAGCGCCGCCGGGTCGACGGTCGGGCCGGGGACGGCGGGGGTGGCGGAGTCGAGGATCTCCCGGTGTCCCAGGTCGAACTCCCGGGCCAGGAGGGCGGCGGCTGCTTCGGCGCGGCCCGGCAGCAGCTTCCGCCAGAGCGCCCGCTGCTCGGCCCGGGTCGGCCGGTCCACCGTCGGCCCGGGGGCCACCCCGTCGAGGGCGACCGCGCGGGAGGTGCAGACCACCACGTCGCCGACGAGCCGGGCCATGAGCTGCGCCACGGCGGCGCTCGCCTCGGGTGGCTCGTCGCCGGTCAGCTCGACGACCAGCACCGGGTCGGCGAGCACCACCTCCCGGTTCCACAGCCGGGCGAAGGCGTCCCGGTCGGTCACCGCGCGGGGCAGGTCGGTGGCGGTCACCCGGTGCCCGGCCCGGCCCACCGTCGCGCAGGCCGCCGCCAGCACGTCGACCCGGTCGGCGTGGTCGGGCCCGCAGACCCGCAGCGGGCGACGGCCGGCCTGCCACGCGGCGCAGAGCTGCCGTGCGGCCCGGCGACGGCTGGCCGGCAGGACGGTCGGCGGCGGGGGCAGCTCCACCAGGTAGGGCCGTAACCGTTCGTCGAGCCGCCCGACGCCGCGCAGCTCGTGCAGGATCCGCTCGTCGGCCCGCAGCGGAGCGTGCGGCAGCGGTCCCTCGCCCAGCTCCACCAGCCGGGCCGCGCGCAGCGGACGGTCGGCGGCGAGGGCGTCCCAGTGCCCGCCGGGCAGGGCGTCCAGGCACCAGGCGAAGGTGGCTGGCCGGTCCAGTAGGCCCAGCTCCCCGGCGACCGAGGCGACCAGCACGTCGCGTTCGAAGGCGGTCAGCCCGAACCCGGCGGCGATCCGGCGCAGCGTCGAGGCGTCGGCCGGGCCGTCCGGTGCCGGTTCGCCCTTGAGGAGCAGGTGGATCCGCTCCACCTCGGCGGCCAGCCCGTCGTCGTGCCCGGCGACCGGTGGTGGGCCGGGCCAGCGGGCGGCCGGGCGCGGGGCGGGCATCACAGCACCACGGCGGGGCCGTCGTACCGGCCGGTCGGGTCGGCGTGCAGCGGACTGTCCACCCCGTCCACCCGCAACCGGGCCAGGTAGGTGCCGGCGGGCAGGTCCCGGAAGGCGAAGCCGATCCGCCCGGTACGCGGCCCACCGGACGGCACCCCGTTGTCGGCCGGCGCGGCGAGCACCGTGCCACCCGCCCCGGTCAGACCGAGGGTCACCTGCTGACCGGCCTCGACCTCCGGGACGACGTCGACGGTGACCGTCCCGGTGCGCAGCACCACCCCGTCGACCGTCCGGCTGGACCCGACCACCACGTCGCCGGGGGCGACGGTGATCGTCGGGCGGTAGCTGACCGGCACCGCGTCGGAGCTGATCGCCGGCCGGGGTGTGGGTGGGTCGCCCAGCGCCACCGCGTGGGTGACGACCAGACCACGGATGCCGGCCACGACGGGTCGGTCGAAGGCGGACAACGGCACCCGCAGCTCGCCGGCCGAGGCGGTGACCGGGCTGGCCGAGGCCGTCCCGATCCGGACCCGGACGTCCGGCCCGGCCAGGTTGCGGCCGGTCACCACCAGGGTCGCGCCCGCCGTGACCGGGGTGCCGGTCGGCCCGTCGGCGCGGACCTGGTCGACCTCGGGGCCGTCGACGTCGATGGTGCCGGCGGTGACCGCGCGGACCGGCAGCGGCTCCCGGGCACCGCGCAACGGGTCGATCAGCACCACCGACACGTCGAAGAAGACACTGCTGCGGTACGGCGCGCTGAACGCCGACCAGAGCCGGAAGCTCTCCTCCCCGCCGGGGCTGTTGGTGACGCTGACCCGGAGCAGTTCGACCTGCTCGGCGAGGCGGGAGTCGGCCACCGCGGCGGGCAGCGTCGGGTCGGGCGGGTCGGGGGCGAGCGACCGGCGGATCGCCGCCCGGGTCAGCACCGGCGTCTCGTGCAGCATCGCCAGCAGGTGGCCGAGCAGGATCTCCCCGGTCAACGGGTCGTGGCCGTAGACGCTGGCCACGTAGTGCAGGTCGACGCCGAGCGGCGGCGCGGCGACGTCGTCCCCACCGGTGCTGCGCGGGGGCGGCCCGAGGTTGGCCCAGGTCGGGTTCCGGGTCACCCGGCTGAGGAACAGGTTGACCTGGTTGCCCTCCTGGTTGCCGACGGTCACCCGGTCCGGTGGGCCGGCGGAGACGGAGACCCCACCGACCGCCGACGAGGCGCCGGTGGCCCGCAGGTAGGCCATCAGCTGCCCGCGCAGCACGGCGGTGACGGCGGCCAGGGCGTACCCGGTGCTCATCGCGTCGCCCCCGACCCGCGCAGGTACGACTCCAGCTCCGGAGCCGGCCCCGGAGCGACGGTGGGGGTCGTGGCGGCGGTCGGGGTGCCGGCGGGCACGGCGGTCGTCGTCCGTCGGTCGCCGGTGAGGCGTACCTCGATGCGGCCGATGTGCACGTGCACGGTGACCGGCTCCGGGGTCCGGGCGGCGGCCCGGGTCACCGGGGCACGACTCGTGGGCGCGGCGGGCGGTCCGGGGTGGGCCACCGGGCTGGCGATCACCGGCGGGACGGCCGGGGGCACGACGACGGGGTGCGGGGCGGGGGTGCGGGGCGGCGGTTGGTCCGGGGCGTCCCGGCGGGGTGGCTGCGGTGACCGGTCCGCGACGGCCGGGGCGACCGGCGGGCGGGGCGGCGTGGCCCGGCTCGTCGGTGCGGGCCCGGTGGCGGGTGTGGACGTGGTCGCGGTCGGGCCGGCGGCAGCCGTGGGGGCCGGCCCGGCTACGGGCAGGTCCGGTCCGGCGGCCCCGGGGGTGGCGGGGTCGGGCGGCGGCATTGGTCGGGGCCCGGCAGCGGGCTCCGGCGTCCGGAGGACCGGTGCCGGTGGCGTCCCCAGCGGGACGGGCGGCGGCGTCGCGACGTGGGCGCGGGGTGCTCGCGGCGGGTCCGTTACCGGCGGGACGACCGGGCGGCCGGCCGGCGGGGGCGCGGTCCGCTCCTGCTCGTCGGTCAGGAACCCGTCCGCCTGCGGGGTTTCCGGCTCGAAGCGGCCGTGGCCGCGCGGGCGTAGCCGGGGGCGGTGCCGACGGCCAGCGCCGCCAGCGCGGCCAGGTAGCCGGTCACGGGACCCGCTCCAGGTACGCGGCCCGCCGGTGCGGGCCCAGCGCCAGCACCTCCGCCTCCGACCAGCCGTAGGCCCGGGCGAGTCGGTGCACCTCGTCGAGCAGCCGGCGGACCCGGGCGTCGGCGGCCTGCCACGCCCAGGCCGGCACGTCCAGCAGCGCCTCGGTGGTGCCGCCACAGCTCGGGCAGGTCAACGACACCGCGACGACGCCGAGCGGGTCGCGATCGGCCATCGCGGCGGACACCGCCGGCAGCGCGGCGGACGGGTCGGCCAGCGGTGGGTCGGCGTCGAGCAGGCAGGCGTCGAACAACCACCGCTCGGCCGCCGCCGCGTCGCCGGCCCGGGCCGCCCCGGCCAGGTCGGCGGTGGTGGGCAGCCGCAGGGTGAGCAGGTGTCCCCGCCAGGTCAGGGTGAACGGCCCGGCGGTCCGGTCCGGGTCGGTGCGTTCCGGCGCGGCGGCCAGCAGGTCGGCGACGGTGAGGGTCACCTCCAGGTGCTCTGGGCAGACCCGACAGTCCACGGTGGCCGCCACCCGGCCGCCCGTCCAGCCGGCGGCGGCGGCCAGCAGCAGGGCTGTCACCTCGCCCACCGGCAGCCGGTCGGCGTCGGCCCGGCCGAGCAGCAGCAGCCCCCGGCCCGGCCCGGGCCGACCGAGCGCGCTGTCCCAGGTGTGCACCAGCTCCACCTCGGTCAGCGGCGGCCCCACGGTCACGACCCGAGCCGTGGTTCGGCCGGTTCGGGCACCGCCTCGTCGCGTTCCCAGCCCTCGTTCTCCAGCTTGATGTGCTCGATCGCCACCGCGTTGGCGTTGGCGTCCAGCTCCGGCAGCGCCTGGTATTCCGAGACCCAGCAGCGGAACAGCCGGTACGACTGGGCCACCTGGCCGGCCTCGTTGAGCAGCTCGATGGTGATGTCCCGGCGGAAGTCGGCCAGGGACATCTCCGCGCCAGGCCCGGCGTGCAGCGCCCAGATCCGGCCCGCCCACTGGGCGAACTCGGCGTCGTGGGTCAGCCCCCGCTCCAGGGTGACCGCCTCGAACTCGGTGCGCCCCGGCGACTTGTGACTGGTCGAGGCGTTGCCGCCGTCGCGGTGCTTGACCACCTCGGTGGTCCGTTTCAACGCGCTGACTTTGCTGACCCCGGCCACGTAGCGGCCGTCCCACTTCACCCGGAACTTGAAGTTCTTGTACGGGTCGAAGCGCGTCGGGTTGACCGCGAACTGCACCATGACTCACACCTCTCAGGACGGGCTCTGGCCGGCGAGCTGCTGGATCCGCACGATGACGAACTCGGCGGGTTTGAGCGGGGCGAACCCGACGACCACGTTGACCACGCCCCGGTCCCGGTCGTCGCTGGTGGTGGTCTCCGCGTCGCACCGCACCAGGTACGCCTCGCGCGGCGTACGCCCGGCGAACGCGCCCTTGCGGAACAGGTCCTGCAGGAACGACGTCAGGTTCAGTCGCAGCTGTGACCACAGCGGCTCGTCGTTGGGCTCGAAGACCGCCCACTGGGTGCCCCGGAAGACGCTCTCCTCGATATAGAGCGCGAGCCGTCGGACGGGGGTGTACTTCCACTGGCTGGCCAGCACGTCCGCCCCGGCGGTGGTGCGGGCGCCCCAGTTGACCGTGCCGGTCACCGGGAAGGTGCGCAGGCAGTTGAGCCCCAACGGGTTGAGCACCCCGTTCTCGGTGTCGGTCAGCGGATAGACCAGGCTGGTGACCCCGCGCAGCTGCGCCTCGGTGCCGGCCGGCGCCTTCCACACGCCCCGCTCGGTGTCCTGGCGGGCGTACAGGCCGGCGAGGGTGCCGCCGGGGGCGACGGTGCGGGGGCGGAAGCCGTCGGTGGGGTCGGGGATGCGCAGCCGGGGGAAGTGGGCCACCGCGTTGGGGCCCTTGACCCCGAGCTGGTTGATCCAGTCCAGGGCGCGGTCCGGGTCGTCCACGCCGGGCGGCGGGTCGACCAGCAGGACCGCCCGGCGGCGTACGCAGACGTCGTAGGCGGCCGACCAGACCGCCTCCGGGTCCAACCCGTTGTCGACGACGCCGGGGTCGCCGTGCCGGGCCCGGGTGGCGTCGGGGATGCAGAGCAGGTTGAACAGATCGGTCTTGAGCAGCGCGTAGATGCCGGAGTAGGCGGCCTCGCTGCCGATCAGCGCGGCGGTGCCGGGCAGGGCGGTGCCGTCGGAGCCGGTGACCAGGTCGCCCTGGCCGAGCCGCTTGGCGCCCACCGGGCTGAACCGGCCGACGTTGGTGGTGGCGCCGGACAGGCCGAGCAGAGCCGCGCCGTCGGCCACGTCACCGGCGGGGGAGACCCCCGCGACGGTGAAGGCGGCGTCCACGGCCGCCGGGGCGACCAACGCGTCCACGTCGCCGAGGACGCGCAGCCCACCGGCGGCGGTGGGCGTCACCCGTACCCGTAGGCCGGCCGCGCCGTCGGCGGCGCCGAGCACGGTGTTGATTTTCCGTTGCAGCAGCGCGGCCACCCCGGCGGGGGAGGACGGCAGCCGCTCGCCCTTGTCCAGCACGGTGACGGTCACCGGGGCGACCGCCGGCAGGGTCTTGGCGGGGTCGTTCGGGTCGGGTTTGGTGGGCCGGTCCGGCTGCACGGTGAGCCGGTAGTTCTTCGCGGCGTCCACGGTGGGTGTGCCGATCGCCGCGCCGGCCGTGCCGCTGGGCACCGGCCGGCCCGCCCCGGCGGCACCCGCCCGCGCCCGGACCAGCGCCGAACCCCGGTCCGGGTCGTTGAGCAGGGCCACCGCGTACGCGGCGCTGGTCGGGTCGGCGGACAGGTCGGTGAACCGTTCGGTGTCGCCGGTGGCGGTGTCGGAGACGCTCAGGTTGAACGACTTGGCGTCGGCGACCCCGTCGTGGTCGACGTCGAGGAGCAGCCCACTGCCCCACGCGCCGGTGCTCGTCGCGTCCAGCAGCAGCGCGGACTTCGCCCCGGCGCCGATCTTGTCGAGCAGGGTCACCGAGGCGGCCCGGGCATCGGCGCGGGGCACCCGCACGACCAGGGCGGCGGCCCCGCCGTTGCGGAAGAACTGCTGCACGGCCAGGCTGAGTTCGGAGTCCCGGTCGACCCCGCCGAAGCGGCGTTCGAAATCGCCGAAGGTGTCCACCCGGACGGCGCGGTTCTCCGGCCCGGTCCGGACGTACCCCACGAAGGCGGTCACCCCGGTCGCCACGCCGATCACCGGGCGGACGGAACTCGCGACTTCCTCGATGTACACGCCGGGATAGCTCGGAGTGACGGGCATGACTACCTCGTCTCGCAGTGGCGGGTCGACTGGTGTCACCCTCCGCTCACCCCGCACCCACCTCTAGCGGGCACCCGACTACGCTGCGTCCACTACCCGACACCCGGTGTCGACTGCCGTGGCCGGCCATCGGCTCCCGGAGGCGATTCGGTGCTCCGGCACCGGGCCTGTCGGTGTCCTGCGGTCACCGGTAGAGCTGGAAGTTGTCGAACTCGAAGACACCGGTGCTCGTCGCGATGACCCCGCTCTGCCCGTCGGTCAGTTCCACCGCCGGCACCGTCCTGACCCGGGTGTCGTTGAGATAGAGGTCGAGCCGGTCACCGTGGGCGACGATCCCGATCCGGTTCCAGCCGTCGGGCCGGATCCGGTCCGAGACCTCGGTGAGCTGGTAGGACAACCCACCGCCGGTCGGCCGGCGGACGGCGAACGAGTAGGTGCCGTCGGACGAGACCAGGAAGGCGTAGTACGCCCGGGGCTCGCCGGCACACCGGTAGAGCAGGCCCGCCGAGCTTGCCGGCGTGCCGCGCTCGGGAATCCGGAAGTCGACGGTGACCGGTCGGTCGGCGGCGTCGAGCGCCGTGCCGGTGGCGTCGTCCCGGACGCTGACCCAGTGGTAGCGCACGGCGTTGCGGTCCGTCCGGTTGGTGAGTCGGAACAGGCCGCTGGTGGTGTCCACCTCGGTGGTCCAGGAGTCGTCCGGGTCGGGGTCGCGGTCGGGGGCGATCCAACTCGCGTAGTAGCGGTCGGCCTCCTGCGGGTCGGCCAGCGGCGAGTTGAACGCCTCGGAGAAGGCCGACTCGGCGAAGGGCGAGGGCGGGGCCGGGTGCGGGATCAACGCCACGACTCCGCCCACCACCCCCACCACCCCGGCGAGTACGGCGACGATGGTCGGAATCGACCGGACCAGCCGTTGTCGGCGCGTCGGCCGAGCGTCGGCCGACGGCTCGTCCGCGCCGCTGCCGGGCGGACCGGGGTCGCCGTCCCCGTCGTCGGGTCGGGCGGGTCCGGCGTCCGCTGTCCGCTCCTGCACCGGAATGCGCCCCTGCTCGGCGGTGCGGTCCTGCTCGTGGTGCGCGGGGGCGCCGGCGGAGCCATCGATGTGATCAGAAGCTGACATAGAGCAATCATCTCAGTCGTGCGCATCCGTTCGTCCCGGCCGGCCGTCGGCTACTCGACACCGGTCGTCGGGGGTGGCTGAGCATGTGGCGAGATGACCGACGGGACCGGTCGATGCCAGGCTGCAACGAAGAAGGTCAATGTCATGTGGGAGGGTGGTGGGTCATGGGTTCCGGGTTGTCGCTCGCCCTCTTTCCGGTCGCCCTCGGCATCGTCATGCTGGGCATCGGTCTCAGCCTGACCGTCGAGGACTTCCGCCGGGTGGCCCGCCATCCCCGGGTGGTGCTGATCTGCCTCGGCTGCCAGATGCTGATCCTGCCGGCGATCTGCCTGGGCCTGGTGGCCGCCTTCGACCTCCGCCCGGAGTTGGCGGTGGGGATGATGCTGCTCGCCGCCTCGCCGGGCGGCAGCACGGCCGGTCTCTACAGCCACCTGTTCCGGGGCAACGTCGCGCTCAACGTGTCGCTGACCGCGATCAACTCGGTGCTCGCCCTGTTCACCCTCCCGCTGATCGTCAACCTGTCGGTGGCCGGTTTCGTCGGCGCGGACAGCACGATCGGCCTCCAGTTCGGCAAGGTGGTCCAGGTCTTCGCGCTGGTCCTGATCCCGATCGCCATCGGCATGCTGCTGCGGCGACGGTTCACCGCCTTCGCCCTCCGGATGGAACGCCCGGTCAAGATCACCTCCGTCGTGGTGCTGGCCGTGATCATCGTGGGGGCGGTGGCCGGCATCAAGGACGACGTCCTGGCCACCCTCGGTGAGATCATCGGGGTCGTGGTGCTGTTCAACCTGATCAGCCTCGCCGTCGGATACCTCGCGCCACGCCTGCTGCGGGCCGGGCACCGGGACTCGGTCGCCTCCTCCTTCGAGATCGGCCTGCACAACGCGACCCTGGCCATCACCATCGGGATGAGCCCGACCCTGCTGGACAACGCCACGATGGCCATGCCGTCGGTGGTCTACGGCAGCCTCATGTTCGGCACCGCCGCCGCCTTCGGACTCGTCGTCGCCCGTCGCTCCGCCGCCCCGTCGCCCACCGTCGCCGGGGAAACGGCCCGACAGACCCTCCGTTGACCCACCCCACCCGTCGTCGGAGTGGCGGAGCAGGATGGGTGCGTGCAGATCGAGCCGGTCGACCCCGCACCCGCCCCGACGTTCCCCCGTACGCTGCTGCGCCAGCGTTGGGCGGACCTGACCTTCCTGCACTGGGCGGTCGCCCCGGAACTCGTCGCGCCGCTGCTGCCGGCCGGCACCCGCCCGGACACCCTCGACGGAACCACCCACGTCGGACTGATCGGCTTCCGGATGGTCGGCCTCGGTTTCGGCCGGGGGCCGGCCGTCCCGTACCTGGGGACCTTCTGGGAGACCAACGTACGGCTCTACTCGGTGGACCAGGCCGGTCGGCGGGCCGTGGTGTTCCGCTCCCTCGACGCGTCCCGGCTGATCCCGGTGCTGGTCGCCCGGATCACCCTGCGGTTGCCGTACCTGTGGTCGGCGATGCGGCTGGACCACGACGGTGACCTGCGCAGCTACCGGTGTCGTCGGCGCTGGCCGGGACCGGTCGGGACGACCAGCCGGATGGTGGTCCGGGTGGGTGCGCCGATCCGCCGGCCGACCCCGCTGGAGCACTTCCTCACCGCCCGGTGGGGCCTGCACACCCGGGCGTACGGGCGCACCCGGCACCTGCCGAACTGGCATCCGCAGTGGCCGCTGCACCGGGCCGAGCTGCTGCACCTGGACGACGAGCTGGTCACCGCCGCCGGACTGCCGACGCCGACCGGACCGCCGGTCAGCGTGCTGTACTCACCAGGCGTGCCGGTCCGGTTCGGTCCACCGGCCGCCCTGCGCCGCCCCCGGTGACCCGGCGGACGCCTACCGGTTCGGGCGGATGCCGCGGGCTCCGATGACCGGGCGGACGCCTACCGGATCGGTGGACGCAGCGGGCTCCGGTTGACCCTGACACGGTGTCAGGGGCAACACTGCGCCGGGGAGGTGGTCCGGATGACCAGATCGGAAACGGACACGACACGGGCGCTGCGAGGGCTGGCGAGTGGTGACCCGTCGGTGCGGCTGCGGGCCGCGCTGGCGATCGGCACCGCCCCCGACCCGGGGTTCGTGGACCCGCTCGTCGCCCGCTGCGCGACCGAACCGGACTTCTCCGTCCGCGAGATGCTGACCTGGGCGCTCACCCGTCACCCGCCGGCGGCGACGGTGCCCCGGCTCGTCGCCGCCCTGGGGTCGACCGGCGCCCGGGCCCGCAGTCAGGCGTTGCACACGCTGTCCAAGATCGGGGACCGGCGGGCCTGGCCGGCGATCACCCGGGCCCTGCTGACCGACACCGACGACGAGGTGGCGCGCAGCGCCTGGCGGGCGGCGGTCGCCCTGGTGCCCGACGGCGCGGAATCCGGACTGGCCGAGGTGCTGGCCACCCAGCTCGGGCGGGGCGACCGTGCGACGCAGTGGAGCCTCAGCCGGGCGCTGGCCACCCTCGGCGAGGCCGGCACGCCGGTCCTACAGACCGCCGGGACGGATCCGGATCCCCGGGTACGCGCGCACGCGGTCGCCACGCAGCGGCTGTTGCGCGACCCGGACGCCGGATTCGAGTTCTCCATCGCGGAGGCGACGCGCATCGTGGCTCTCGGCGGGACCGGCGGGCAGGGGTGAAGCGGTGCTGATCGGTGACGTGTCACGACGCTGCGGCGTCAGCGCCCGGATGCTCAGGCACTACGAGTCGCTCGGCCTGCTGCGACCGACCGGTCGTACCGGCGTCGGTTACCGCGAGTACTCCAGCGCGGACCTCCGACGGATCTTCCACATCGAGAGTCTGCGCTCGCTGGGGTTGTCGCTGCGGGCGGTGGGGCGGGCGCTCGACGATCCCGCCTTCACCCCTTCGGCACTCGTCGACGACCTCATCCGGCAGACGCGGGCGCGGATCACCGCGGAGCGGGAGCTGCTCACCCGCCTCCGGCGGATCGACGCCGCCGGGCCCACCGACTGGCAGGACGTCCTCCGGGCCGTCGCGCTCCTGCGGGACCTGGGCTCACCGCGCGCGGGCCAGCGTCAACGCGCGGCGCTGGCCTCGGTCGGTGAGGTCCCGGTGCCGGTGGAGGCGCTGGTCGAGGCGGCGTTGGGCGAGTCCGACCCGAACGTCGCCGGGGCGTTGCGCTGGGCGCTGGCCCACGCGGGGGCCGACGGGCTGCCCCTGCTGGCGGAGGGGCTCGACGCACCCGCGCCCGAGGTGCGGGAACGTGCCGTCCGGGCCGTCGTCGAGATCCCGGGCCGGGACGCCACCACGCTGCTCCGCGACGCCCTGCGCCACCCGGACCCCGTGGTCGGCAGGTACGCGGCGCTGGCGCTCGGGACCCGTGGTGAACCCGACGCCGTACCGACGCTCATCGACATGATCGTCGGTGAGGTGAACGACGTCGACGCCGCCGACGCGCTGAGCGCGCTGGCGACCGATCCCGCCACGGCGGAGCGGATCGCCGCGCGCCTGATCGACCTGCTCACCCACGGCGACCTCGGGGCGGCGGCGCGTGGCCGGCTGACCCAGGCGCTCGCGGGCATCCCGGGGGACACGACGTCCCGGGCCCTGGCGGGGCTGACCGGGGATGACGACCGGGCCGTCGCGCTCACCGCGAGCTACGTGCTCACCCTCCGTACCGCCCCTACCGGCCGCTGAGCGCCGGTCGGTGGGGGCAGGTCGGTGGGGGCAGGTCGGCGGCGGCCGGCCCACCGTCGGCCCGCGCCGGAGACGGACCGGCCCCGCGCCCCGTGCGTCGGTCACCGCCCCCGGCGGTGCCGGACGATCAGCGTCCCCGCGCAGAGCACCGCCACCAGTCCGCACGCGGAGCCGATCCACGGGTCGTCCAGGGCGGTCGTCAGCACCACGTTGGCCGCCACGCTGACGAACAGGACCAACCACAGCAGCGGGCGGAGCAGGCCGACCGGCCGCTGCGGCGGGCCGGCCGGGGCGTCGGCGATACGGTACGGATCGGTCATGGCTGCCTCCTCGGGCGGACGTGCATCGACCCGTTCGACGCTAGGCGGGACGCTGCGGCGGGACGATCCCGCCAGCGCCACCACCGGCGGTACAGCAGGCGGTACTTTCCGCGCTGGACGCTGCCGGCCGGGCACCGTGGTGGCCTATGTTGGCGCGGGAGGTCTGGCGATGACACACCTGCGGGACCGGGCCCGTGCCTCGGTCGACGCCCTCGAACACCTCGTCGGTGGGCTCGGCACCGCACTGTTGGCGTTGGCCGCGCTGCTCTGGGCGGTGTGCGTCGCGACGGCCTGCCTGGTCTGGGTGGGGCTGCCGGCGGCACCCGGCGCGCTGCGGGCGGTACGCGCGGTGGCCGACCGCGAGCGCGCCCGGCTGTCCCGCTGGGGCGGGCCGATCCCCGCCCCGGGGCCGGTACCGGCCGCGCTGCGGGTGGCGGTGCGCGACCCGTTCGTCCGTCGGGAACTCGGCTGGGTCACGCTGCACTCGGTCACCGGCCTGATCAGCGGGCTGCTCGGCCTGGCCCTGCCGCTCTATGCCGTGCAGGACATCACGTTCCCGCTGTGGTACCGGCTGCTCCCGCCCGAGGCCGGCGCACCGGGGATCGTCTGGTGGCGCATCGACGGGCTGGCCGAGGCGCTCATGGTCGGGTTGCTCGGGGTGGGCTGGCTGGCCGCCACGGTCGCGGTCGGCCCGGTGCTGGCCCGCCTCCAGGCCCGGCCGGGCCGGTGGCTGCTGCCCCCGCCGCCGGGTGTCGACCTGTCGTTGCGGGTCGCCGAGCTGACCGCCACCCGGGCCGCGGCGCTGGACGCCCACGCGGTCGAACTGCGCCGCATCGAACGGTCCCTGCACGACGGCACGCAGAACCGGCTCGTCGCGGTCAACGTGCTGCTGGGGGCGGCCCGTCGGGCGGTGCGGCGGGACCCGGACCGGGCCGACGAGATCCTCGGGCAGGCGCAGGACGCGGCGGAACAGGCGCTCGGCGAACTGCGGACGGTGGTGCGCGGCATCCTGCCGCCCGTGCTGGACGACCGGGGTCTCGACGGAGCCCTGGCCGGGCTGGCCAGCGGCTGCGCGGTGCCCTGCCGGCTCACGGTCGAGGTGCCGGTACGCTGCGCCGTCTCGGTCGAGGCCACCGCCTACTTCGTGGTGGCCGAGGCGTTGACCAACGTGGTCCGGCACAGCGGCGCCGGCCGGGTCGACGTGACCGTACGCCGTGAGCAGGGTCGGCTGCTGGTGACCGTCGAGGACGACGGGCACGGCGACGCCGACGAGACCCGGGGCTCGGGGCTGACCGGCATCCGTCGGCGGGTCGGGGCGTACGACGGTCGGATGACCCTGACCAGCCCACCGGGTGGGCCGACGAGAATGGAGGTGGAGCTGCCGTGCGGATCGTGATCGCCGAGGACGACCCGCTGCTGCGGGAGGGGCTGGCCCTGCTGCTGCGGGCGGAGGACCTGGATGTGGTCGCCACGGCGGGCACCCCGGGGGAATTCCTGACCGCGGTCGACGCGCACGCGCCGGACGTGGCGATCGTGGACGTGCGGATGCCACCGACGCACACCGACGAGGGCATCGTGGCCGCGGTGGAGGCCCGTCGCCGCCAGCCCGGCCTCGCGGTGCTGGTCCTCTCGGCCTACGTGGAGCAGGCGTTCGCCACCGACCTGTTCTCGGTCGGCGCGGTCGGGCTCGGCTACCTGTTGAAGGAGCGGGTGGGCCGGGTCGAGGAGTTCCTCGCCGCGCTGCGCCGGGTCGCCGACGGTGGCAGCGTGATCGACCCGGAGGTGGTGGGGCAGTTGCTGGCCCGCCACCGTCGGCCGGACACGGCCCTGAGCGAGTTGTCGCCGCGTGAGCGCGAGGTGCTGGGGCTGATGGCCGAGGGGCTCGGCAACACCGCGATCGCCGAGCGGCTGTTCGTCACCGACGGCGCGGTGCACAAGCACATCCGCAGCATCTTCGCCAAGCTCCAGTTGCCCCCGGACGACCGGGTCGACCGCCGGGTCACCGCGGTGCTGCGCCATCTCGACGGCGGCCGGGGGTAGCGCCTGCGGTACCCCGGGCCGGTAGTCCGCGGGATGGTCCGCGGTCGCCGACCTGCATAGCGTTCCTGGTGCGCGCAGCCCACCCCCGCTGACACGGAAGAGGCCACCAGGATGCCAGTCCATCCGGCACACCCCATCGACACCGCGCGGCCCGTCGACCCGGTCGGGCCCGTCGCCCCCGCCCGCCCCGTCGGCACGGCGGTGCGCGTCGCCCGGCTCACCCGGGTCTATCCGGCCGGCCGTACCCCGGTGACGGCGCTGGCCGGGGTCGACGTCGGCTTCGACCGGGGCACCTTCACCGCGGTGATGGGCCCCTCCGGGTCCGGCAAGAGCACCCTGTTGCAGACCGCCGCCGGGCTCGACCGGCCCACCTCCGGCCGGGTCGTCATCGGCGACACCGACCTGTCGGGGCTGTCCGAGACCCGGCTGACCGAGCTACGGCGGACCCGGATCGGGTTCGTCTTCCAGGCGTTCAACCTGATCGGCGCGCTCACCGTCGAGGAGAACATCGTGCTGCCGCTGCGGCTGGCCGGGGTCCGCCCGGACCGGGCCTGGTTGCGCCGGGTGGTCGCCCGGGTCGGCCTGACCGACCGGCTGCACCACCGGCCGGCGGCGCTCTCCGGTGGCCAGCAGCAACGGGTGGCGATCGCCCGCGCACTGGCCACCCGGCCCGAGGTGATCTTCTGCGACGAGCCCACCGGCGCGCTCGACTCGCACACCGCGGCCCAGGTGCTGACGCTGCTGCGGGCGGTGGTCGACGAACACGGGTTGACCGTGGTGATGGTGACCCACGACCCGGTCGCCGCGTCGTACGCCGATCGGGTGCTGGTGCTGGCCGACGGCCGGATCGTCGCCGACCTGCCGCAACTCGGTGCGGCCCGGATCGCCGAGCACCTGGCGACGCTGGACGGGCGGGCCGTCCGATGACCGGGCTCGCCGCCCGGCTGCTGCGGCACCGCGCCGGACCGGCCGTCGCCACGCTGCTCGCCCTGGTCGCCGGGGTGATGATCCTGGTCGCGATGGGCACGCTTGTCGAGGCCGGGCTGCGGTGGCGCCCGGAGCCCCGGCTCTGGGCGGCGGCCGACCTGGTGGTCGCCCACCGCGCGGTCAGCCACCAGGTGCGGGAGTTCGACGGGGACACCACCACCAGCACCGTCGGCCTTCCCGAGGGGGGCTCGGTGGACGCGGCACTGGTGCAACGGCTCCGTCGGCTGCCCGGCGTCGCCGCGGTGACCGGCGACGACCGGGTGCCGGTCGGCGTACCCGCAGCCGTCGGGCACGGCTGGGGCACGTACGCCTTCGCCGGCCGACCGGTCACCACGGGCGGCGCGCCCCGCGCCGACGACGAGGTGGCGGCCGACGCCCGGCTCGGCGTGTCCCCCGGCGACCGGATCGACCTGGTCGTCGGCGGGGTCGGCCGGTCCTACCGGGTGAGCGCCACCGTCGACACCGGCACCGCCTCGGTGTTCTTCACCGACGCGCAGGCCGCCCGGTTGTCCGCCCAGCCGGGACGGGTCGATGCGATCGGCGTGCGGCTGACGCCCGACGCCGACCACGACGCGGTCGCCGACGCGGTCCGCCGGATCGTCTCGCCCACCGGCGCCACGACCTACGTCGGCGCGGACCGGGGGAAGGCCGAGCAGTCGGCGCACCTGGCCGCCCAGGGCCTGCTGGTCGCCGCCGGTTCGGCATTCGGCGGGTACGTCGTCCTGTTGATCGTCTCTGTGGTGGCCGGCACGATCGGACTCTCCGTGCGGCACCGCCGCCGGGACCTGGCGCTGCTGCGCGCGATCGCGGCCACCCCGGGCCAGGTGCGTCGGATGCTGCTCGCCGAGGCCGCCCTGCTCGCCCTGGTCGCCGCCGCGTTCGGCGGGCCGGCCGGTCTGCTGGCCGCCCGCTGGGTGCACGGTGAGCTGGTCGACCGGGGGTTCGTCCCGGCCGATTTCCCGATGACCGGCGGCCTGCTCGCGGTGCCGGCCGCCGCCGGCACGGCGGTGCTGGTGGCGGTGCTCGCCGCCCTGCTCGCCGGGCGTCGGGTCACCGCGATCAGGCCGGTCGAGGCGCTCGGCGAGATCGCTGTCGAACCCCGACGTCCCGGCCGGGCACGGCTGGTCGCCGGTGGCCTGACGCTGGCGGGCGCCGGCTTGTCCGGGGCGTTCACGGTCGGCAGCACCGGCGCGACCGGCGCGCTGGCCGGCGCGACCGGCATGCTCTACCTGTTCGTCGTCGCGGTGGCGCTGCTCGCGCCGTGGATCAACGGGTACGCCGCCCGGCTGCTCACCCCGGTGCTGCCCCGCCTCTGGGGAGTCAGCGGTCACCTGGCCGCGGCCAACCTGCGGGCCAACGCGCAGGGCACGGCGACGGTGCTGACCGCCCTGGTGCTGTCGGTCGGGCTCGGCGGCTCGGTCTGGTTCCTGCAGACCAACCTGGAGCGGCAGACCGTCGCCCAGAGCGGCGCGGGGACGCGCGCCGAGCGGGTGCTGACCGCGCCGGGCGGGCTGCCCGCCGACGCCGCCGGCCAGGTCCGCGAGCTGCCCGGGGTGCGGTCCGCCACCGCGGTACGCCGTACCCAGGTGGTGGTGCGGTCCATCGACGGGATCGCGCCGGTCGACGCGCAGGCGGTCGACCCGGTCGGCCTCACCGACACTCTGGACCTCGACGTGCGCGAGGGCGACCTGGCCGACCTGGCCGTGGGCACCGTCGCGCTGTCCGCGACCCAGGCGTCCGCATCCGGGTGGCAGGTCGGCGACCGGGCTGACCTCTGGCTGGGCGACGGCACCCCGGTCACCCTGCGGGTCGTCGCGATATACGGGCGGGGCCTCGGCTTCGGCGACGTCACGCTGGCCACCGGGACGGTCACCGGGCACACCGCCGAGGTCACCGCCGACGAGATCCTGGTCCGGGCCGGCCCGGACGCCGACGCCGCGCTGGCCGCCTGGTCGGCCGGGCACCCGGGCGGTCAGGTGCGCGACGCGGCCACCCGTACCCGGCTGATCGGCACCGACCTGGCCCTCGGCGCCTGGCTGAACCGGCTGCTGATCGGCGTGCTGGTGGGCTATGCGGTGCTGGCCGCGGCCACCACGATGGTGCTGGCGGCGCTGGCCCGCCGCCGCGAGCTGGCGCTGTTGCGGCTGGTCGGGGTCACCCGGCGGCAGGTCCGACGGATGGTCCACGCCGAGCAGGCCGGGCTGCTCGGCAGCGCGGTGCTGATCGGCGCGACGATCGCGGCGCTGACCCTGGGTGCGATCGTCGGCGCGCTGACCGGCAGCCCGCTCCCGTACGTGCCGCCGCTGGGCGCGGTGGCGGTGCTCGGCGGCGCGACCCTGCTGGCGCTGGCGACCACGGTGTGGCCGATCCGCCGGCTGCTCCGGGTCCCGCCGATCGACCACATCGGCCTGAAGGAGTAGCGGCGGGGAACCCCTCCGGCCGGCACCCCGGGGTGCCGGCCGGAGCCGTCGGCATGCCGTGCGGGCGCTGTCGGCATGCCGTGCGGGCGCTGTCGGCGTGCCGTGCGGGCGCTGTCGGCGTGCCGTGCGGGCGCTGTCGGCGTGCCGAACCCGACGGCGGCGGGTTCTGTCGGGGGTGCCGCCTAGGCTGGCCGGATGATCGACCGGCGGCAGGTGCTGCATTTCCGCGTGCAGGCGCAGCAGCTCGACCGGCCCGGGGGCACGCTCGCCGACACCGCGATCCTCGACATCGGGGCGCAGGACACCGGCCCCGACGGCGGCCGGTGGGCGCTGGCCGTGCGCGGGGTCGAGGTGCCGGCACCGTCCCTGGCGGACCTGGTCCTGCTCTGGACCGTGCGGGGTGCGCCGCACCTCTACCGACGCGCCGACGTGGGCGAGGTGGCGGCGGCGGTCGCGCCGTACTCCGACGCCGACGCGGGTAAACGTATCTATGACGCCGCCAAGCCGTTGAAGGCGGCCGGCATCGGCAACCTGGCCGCCCTCGACGAGGTGGCCGCGCGGCTGCGGGACGTCGTCACCACGCCGACGGTCAAGGGGGACGTCTCCGGTCGGTTGGCCGAGCTGCTGCCCCAGCCCTACCTCCGGTTCTGCCGCCCCTGCGCCGCCACCCACCTCTACGAGATGCCGTTCCGGCTGGCGGCCGTGCGGGCCGGGCTGGAGCTGCGCCCGGACACCTCGCCACCGGTCCTGCACCGCATCCCGGGATTCACCAGGGCCGCCACCTCGGGTGACCGGTTCGACCTGATCCGCGCCTACCTGCGGCTGCTCGGCCCGGCCACCCCCCAGCAGGTGGCCGACTATCTCGACGCCGCGGTCAGGGACGTGAAGGCCCGCTGGCCCGAGGACGTGACCGAGGTACGGGTCGACGGGGAGGCCCGCTCGGTGCTGGCCGCCGACGCGCCGGCACTCGTCTCCTGCGACGACACCACGGCCGTCCGCCTGCTCGGCCCGTACGACCTGTTCCTCCAGGCCAGAGACCGGGCGACCCTGGTGCCGGACGCGGCCCGCGCCAAGGAGTTGTGGCCGGTGCTGGGCCGCCCCGGCGCCATCCTGGCCGGCGGCGAGCTGGTCGGCACCTGGCGTCCCCGTAAGTCCGGCCGGACGATGAAGCTCGCCGTCCGGCCGTGGCGCACGCTGTCCGCCGCCACCCGCGACAGCATCGTCGCGCAGGCGCAACGCCTCGGCGCGCACCGGGGCGTCTCCCGCGTCGACGTCGACGTCGCCGGATGACCCCGGCGGCTTGACACCGGTCCGCCGTGGTGGGGGAGGATGAGGTGTGCGGGTACCGCTCTCCACGCCACCGACCATTCCCGCCGGGGCCCTCGCCGCCGGCCCGCAGCCGACCCTCTCCGCGCCGGGTGGCCTGGTCCTGCGCCCCTGGGAGCCAGCCGACGCCCCGGTGTTCCTGGCCGCCTACCAGGATCCGGAGATCCGGCACTGGCACAGCCGTCATCCTGCCTCCGAGAGTCAGGTCCGGGAGTGGTTCGTGGAATACCACCAGGCCTGGGCGCGGGAGGCCGGTGCCAGCTGGGCGGTGACCCGGGGCGGCGGTGAGGTGCGCGGCCGGATCGCCCTGACCAGCATGGATCTCGACGACGGCGTCGCGGGATGTGCGTACTGGGTGCTTCCCGCCGCCCGGCGGGCGGGGGTGGCGTCCCGGGCGTTGACGGCGCTGGGCGACTGGGCGCTGGACGGGGCGGGCTTCCACCGTCTGCACCTGGATCACTCGACCCGTAATGCCGCGTCCTGTCGGACCGCGCTGCGGGCCGGGTTCCTTCTGGAGGGCACCAAGCGCAGTGACGCCGTCCATCGCGACGGCCGGCACGACATGCATCTGCACGCCCGCATCCGGGGCGATCGACCAGCCCTCTGACAGTCGCCGGGGCGGTACCCCCCCCGGGGCTGGTCACCGCCGGCCGGGCGGGGTGTCGGGGCCGCGGCCGGCCGCGGCCCGGTCCCGGTCGACGCTGCGGTCCCGCCGACCGCCCGGCGGACCTCGGTGAGCCTGTTCCGGCCGAGCCGCGCGACGGCGTGGTCTCTTCCGCGCTCCGCGTCCTCGGTCACGGCGTCGCCGCCCCACAGGGGACGATCTACACTGCCGTCGCTGTCGCCGCTTCGACTTTACGGATGATGTCTGTCGACAGGGGACCCGTCATAGCGTGTGCTTCCCGGGACAGCCCGGTGTGGCCCACGAACGTCACGCCATCCGGCCCGTTCCCCGACCTCGTGAAGTGAGGCCCCCTCGATGACGGTTCCACCCCCCGATTCCGCCGGTCCAGGCCGTCGGCGGCTGGCCGGCCTGCTCGCCGCGGTGCTGGTCGCCACCGCGCTGCCGTTGACCGGCGGCGCTGCGGCGGTCGCCGCGCCGACCGACGCCGGCCCGTGGCGGCAGCTACCCGGCGAGTTGTCGACGAACGCCCGCGACGGGCGGGTGCCCGACATCCGCGCCGAGCGGTTCGTCGCGTACACCCTCGACCGGGCCAGCCTGGCGGACACCCTCGCCGACGTGCCGGCCGAGCGGGCCGGCGCGGCCCGGCGGGGGCAGTCGGCGTTGACCGTCGCGCTGCCCACCCCGACCGGGCGGTTCCAGCGGTTCGCGCTTGTCGACTCGCCGGTGATGGAGCCGGGGCTCGCCGCCCGGCACCCCGAGATCAGCACGTACGTCGGCCGGGGGCTGGACGACCCGACCGCGACCATCCGGGCCGACCTGACCCCGTTGGGCTTCCACGCCTCGATCCGGTCGACCGGCGGCAGCTGGTATCTCGACCCGTACTACCACGGCGACCAGAGCGTCTACGCCAGCTACTTCGCCCGGGACCTGCTCGACACCGACCCGGCCCTCGTGGAGCGGGAGGACGTCGCGGCGGCGGCCGAGGCGCTGACGCCGGAGGCGGCCGGGGACGAACCGGCGGGTCCGCCGGTCACCCTGCGCACCTACCGGCTGGCCCTGGTCACCGACCCCTCGTACGCCACCTTCTTCGGCGCGGAGAACGTCACCGCGGCCAAGGTGACCCTGATCAACCGGGTCACCCAGATCTATGAGGACGAGACGGCGATCCGGTTGGTGCTGGTCAACGACACCGACAAGACCAACCTCAACACCGCCGCCCTGGCCACCGAGGCGAACGGGCCCTGTGGCGCGGCGGCCTGCTACACCCCGGCGCAGATCTCGTCGTGCACCAGCTCGCTGCTCAACCGCAACCGGATCGTGCTGGGTCAGCTCGTCGGCGCGGGCAACTACGACGTCGGGCACATCGGACTGGGCCTGCCCGGTGGCGGGGTGGCCGGTCTCGGCGTGGTCGGGCTGGACGGCAAGGCCCGGGGCTGCACCGGCCTGCCGACGCCGGTCGGCGACTTCTACGCGGTCGACTACGTCGCGCACGAGGTCGGGCACCAGTTCGCCGGCAACCACACGTTCAACGGCACCCAGTACAACTGCTCCGGCAGCAACCGCAGCGCGGCCAACTCGTACGAGCCGGGCAGCGGATCGTCGATCATGGCGTACGCGGGCATCTGCCAGCAGGACAACCTCCAGCCGCACAGCGACCCGTACTGGTCGCAGCGCAGCTACACCGAGATCAGCACGTTCGTCACCGGCACCCGGGCGGCGCTCAACGAGGTGCAGACCGTCTCGCTGTCCGGTTTCGACACCGACGGCGACTCGTTCACCATCAGCTACGCGGGGCAGTCCTCCGGGCCGGTCGTCCGGGGCGGCAACTACACCGCTGCCGGGATCAAGGCGGCCATCGAGGCGATCACCGGCTGGCCGGCCGGGGCCACCGTCAGCGTGACGGCCTTCGGTGGGCTCGGCGCGCCGAACGACACCGGCTTCCAGGTCACCTTCGGCGGCGGCCCGCTGGCCGGGGTCGACGTGTCGTCGCTCGGGCTCACCGACACCGTGGGGATGACCGGCTTCGTCGGCGAGACCGCCCGGGGCGGCGCGGCGGGCAACGGCGGCTTCGCGACCGCGCAGACCGGCAACCGGGCCCCGGTGGTCACCGTGCCGGCACCGGCGCACACCATTCCGGCGCGGACCCCGTTCGCGTTGACCGGTGGCGCGACCGACGCCGACGGCGACACCGTGAGCTACCTGTGGGAGCAGAACGACCGGGGCGGCAGCACCGGCACCGCGCTGGTCAACAACACCAAGACCAACGGGCCGCTGTTCCGGCAGTTCGGTGAGGCGGCGGCGGTCAGCCCGACCGACACGTTGGAGTACCACTCGCCGGGCGAGAACGCGGTGACCACCGACCCCACCCGGCACTTCCCCAACCTGACCCAGATCGCCGCGAACAACACCAACGCCGCCACCGGGGCCTGCCCGGCCGCGCCGGCACCGCCGGCCACCGGCGGAGCGAGCAACGTGCCGGCCGCGACGGTGGACTGCTACTCGGAGTTCCTGCCCACCGCCGACTGGGTCGGTGCCACCTTCGACCGGACCCTGCACTTCCGGCTCACCGGCCGGGACCACCACCCCGGTGGCGGCGGCATCGGCAGCGCCGACGTGGCGCTGACGGTCGCCCCGGCGGCCGGACCGTTCCTGGTCACCTCGCAGGCGATGCCGACGGCCCACCTCGGCGGCGGCACCGCCCCGGTCACCTGGGACGTGGCCGGCACGGACACCGCGCCGATCAACGTGAGCGAGGTGCGGATCTCGCTGTCCACCGACGGCGGGGCGACCTTCCCGTACGTGCTGGCGGAGCGCGTCCCGAACACCGGTGCGGCAACGGTGACGTTGCCGAACGTGGACACCGCCCGGGGCCGGCTGAAGATCGAGGCGGTCGGCAACGTCTTCTTCGACCTGAGCGACGCCGACCTCGCCATCACCCAGGTACGCGCCGCCACGGTCACCTACACCGGTGACGCCCTGGCCTCCCCGGTGGATGACGCCGACTCGACCGGCGTGCTGCTGCGGGCCACCGTCCTTGGTGGTGGCGGTGACGTCCGCAACGCCACGGTGACCTTCACCGAGGGCGGCGAGACCCTCTGCACGGCGGTCGCGACGCCGTTCGGCGCGGCGGCGGACGACGGCTCGGCCAGTTGCCGCGCCGTGCTGCCGCACGGCGCGCACCCGGTCACCGCCACGCTGTCGGGGGCGTACACCGGCAGTGCGACGGCCACCGTCACGGTGGCCGGCGGGTACGGCCGGTCGGTCGCCGGCTCGGGCTACCTCAGGGGCGGGGCCACCGCCGGTGGTTACCCGCTCGACGATGACCGGCGCATCGAGGTGACCCTGGACGGCCGGATCAACAACGGCAAGAAGCTGGTCGGCAGCGCGAAGGTCGGCTACAAGTCGGCAGGCAAGCGGTACAAGTTCCAGAGCACGGCGCTGGAGTCGTTCGGCGTCGCCACGGTGGCCGGCGAAGCTTCCGCCGACCTGCGCTACCAGGTCACCCTGTACGACATCTCCACCGCCCAGACCCCGGTCGCCGTGGCCACCGGGCTGACCATGCGGGTGACCGCCACCGACCGGGGCGAGCCGGGCCGGCGCGACGGGCTCGGAATCACCGTCTGGGACGGTGACCGGTTGCTCTTCTCGTCGGACTGGACCGGGTCGACGACCCGGGAGAGCACCCTGACCGCCTCCGGCGGCAACCTCACCATCGGCTGACCAGGCGCACCGCGACACCCGACGTCCTCCTCCGCCCACCCGGCGGGGGAGGACGTCGGCTTAGCCCCGGGCGGTGGGTGGGGCGCGACGGGCACCCGGCACGATGGTGGGGTGACCGCCCCCGCCCGCGCGCCGCTCGCCACCCTGGACGCGGTCCTCGAACGGCTGACCTACGTCAACGAGGAGACCGGCTACACCGTCGCCCGGGTCGCCACCGACCGGGGCAGCGACCTGCTGACGGTGGTCGGCGCGTTGCTGGGCGCACAGCCGGGGGAGAGCCTGCGGCTGTCGGGGCGCTGGTCGTCGCATCCGAAGTACGGCCGGCAGTTCGAGGTGGACTCCTACACCACAGTGCTGCCGGCGACCGTCCAGGGCATCCGCCGGTATCTGGGCTCCGGCCTGGTCAAGGGCATCGGTCCGGTGTTCGCCGAACGGATCGTGGCGCACTTCGGCCTGGACACCCTGCGGATCATCGAGGAGGAACCGGCCCGGCTGGTGGAGGTCGCCGGGCTGGGGCCGAAACGCACCGCGAAGATCACCGCGGCGTGGGAGGAGCAGAAGGCGATCAAGGAGGTGATGGTCTTCCTCCAGGGGGTCGGGGTGTCCACGTCGCTGGCGGTACGGATCTTCAAGCAGTACGCCGACGCGTCGATCGAGGTGGTGACGAAGGAGCCGTACCGGCTGGCGGCCGACGTGTGGGGGATCGGGTTCAAGACCGCCGACACCATCGCCCAGGCGGTCGGCATCCCGCACGACAGCCCGCAGCGGGTGATGGCCGGCCTGCGGTACACCCTGTCCGAGGCCACCGACTCGGGCCACTGCTACCTGCCCGCCCCCGTGCTCGTCGCCGACGCCACGAAGATCCTCGACGTGCCCGGTGACCTCGTCACCCGCTGCCTGGACACCCTGATCGCCGAGGAGGGGGTGGTCCAGGAGTTCCTGCCCGACGGCGACGGCGACCCGGTGCCGGCGGTGTACCTGGTGCCGTTCCACCGGGCCGAGCAGTCCCTCGCCGCCACCCTGTTGCGGCTGCTGCACGACCGGGCCGACCGGTTGCCGCACTTCACCGACGTCGACTGGCCCCGGGCGCTGGCCTGGCTGCGGGCGCGCACCGGCAACGACCTGGCCCCCGAGCAGGAGCACGCCGTGCGGTTGGCGCTCACCTCGAAGGTCGCGGTGCTCACCGGCGGGCCCGGCTGCGGCAAGAGCTTCACCGTCCGCTCGATCGTCGAACTCGCCGCCGCCAAGAAGGCCAGGGTCACCCTGGTCGCCCCGACCGGTCGGGCCGCGAAACGGCTGTCGGAGCTGACCGGGCACCCCGCCGCCACCGTGCACCGGCTGCTGCAACTGCGGCCCGGCGGGGAGGCCGCCCACGACCGGGACAACCCGCTCGACGTCGACCTGCTCGTCGTCGACGAGGCCTCCATGCTCGATCTCATCCTGGCCAACAAGCTGGTCAAGGCGGTGCCGCCGGGGGCGCACCTGCTTTTGGTCGGCGACGTCGACCAACTGCCCAGCGTCGGCGCCGGGGAGGTGCTGCGTGACCTGCTCACCGCGTCCGCCATCCCCCGGGTGCGGCTGACCCGGGTGTTCCGCCAGGCCGCCGAGTCCGGCGTGATCACCAACGCGCACCGGATCAACGCCGGCCGGCCGCCCGTCCTCGACGGCCTGCCGGACTTCTTCCTGTTCGCCTGCGACGACACCGAGGCGACCGCCGCGCTGACCGTCGACGTCGCCTGCACCCGGATTCCCGCCCGGTTCGGTCTCGACCCGCGCCGGGACGTGCAGGTTCTCGCCCCCATGCACCGGGGGCCGGCCGGTGCCGCCGCCCTCAACACCATGCTGCAACAGCGCCTCACCCCGCACCGCGAGGGGCTGCCCGAGCGGCGGATGGGCGGGCGGGTCTTCCGGATCGGCGACAAGGTCACCCAGATCCGCAACAACTACGACAAGGGCCAGGCCGGCGTCTTCAACGGCACCCTCGGCATCGTCACCGCGCTCACCCCCGAGGAACAGACCCTCACCGTACGCACCGACGAGGACGAGAACCTCGACTACGAGTTCGACGAACTGGACGAGTTGGCCCACGCGTACGCGATGACCATCCACCGCTCCCAGGGCTCGGAGTATCCCGCCGTCGTCGTGCCCCTGACCACCAGCGCCTGGATGATGCTGCAACGCAACCTGCTCTACACCGCCGTCACCCGGGCCCGGCAGCTCGTCGTCCTCGTCGGCTCCCGGCGCGCCCTCGCCGCCGCCGTGCGCACCGTCGGCGCGGGCCGCCGCCACACCGCCCTGGACCACCGCCTCGGCGGATCGGCCGGATAGCGGGTGTGGCCTGCCGGTCTTGGTCGGGCCTGCCGGTCGCTGTGGGGCCTGCCGGTCGCGGTGGGGCCCGCCGGGTGCGGGACCTCCCTGCGGTGGTTCCGCACCCCGCCGCCCGCACCGACAGCTGACAGTCGGCTGTCGCGCCGGTCACCGTCCGAGGGCGGTGACCGGCGCGACGATCCGGTCAGGTGGTCGGCACCGGGGTCAGCGGTAGCCGGCGGCGGTGATGTTCGCCTGGACCGCGTTCTCGGTCGCGTCCGACGGGTAGCCGGCGACCATCGCCCCCTCGTAGAAGGTGCCGGCGCTGAGGTTCGCGCCGCCGTCGGGCTTGCAGCAGTCCCCGCCGCTGCCCAGGATGATCGCGCCCTGCTTCTTCATCGGGCTGTAGCCCGGGGGCAGGGAGCCGTCATAGAGGGTGTAGAGGCTGCCGGACTGGGCGTTGCTGCCCTTGATGGCGAAGCGTGAGGTGCCGTTGTTCTTCAGGGTGGCGGTGACGAACTTGCTGGTGAACGCCCGCTGGTTGGGGTTCCAGGAGCTGCTGCCCCCGGGGAACAGGCCCCACTCCAGGTCGGCCTGCACCCACGGGCCGGAGCCGGAGCAGCCGCCGAACCAGCACTGGGTGCCGAAGTTGAGCGCGTCCATCGCCCCGGCGGCGTCGGCCTTGCGGGTGGTCTCGCTGTTGCCGTAGTCGAAGCAGCAGCCGTTGTTGACGTGGGTGCCGCTGGTGACCATGTACATGCCCTCCGGCGCGGCGCCGGTCGGCACGCCGGTCAGGTGACCGTCGCGCCAGTAGCTGTTGCCCGGGTTGATGTAGAGCGAGTACGCCTTGGCGCCGCCCACCGTCAGCGACTCCGACGTCGCGACGGCCGGCCGGCTCTGCGGCGAACCGGGAACCACGCTGGACCCCTGGTACCAGAGGTCGTTGCCGCGACCGGACTGGTCGAACACGACGGTCACCACACAGGTGGTGCCGGTGCAGAACGAGTCCTGGGTCGCCGCGTTGGCGGTGCCGCCCGCACCGGACAGTCCGATGTTGCGGGTGGTGTTGTCCGAGGAACGGCGTACCTGGTAGAGGTTGCCGGCGTACGCCGCGTAGAGCGCCCGGGTGGTGCTGTGGGCGGCCACGCACGGGGTGCCACCGGCGGCGTAGATGTCGCACGGCAGCGCGCCGCCCGGCGGGGGCGTGGTGGGTGGGGTGGTGGGCGGCGGCGTGGTCGGCGGGGCGGTGGTCGTCGGCGAGGTCCACCGCTGGTTCGTCTGACCGTTGCAGGTCCACAGCAGGATCTTGGTGCCGTTCGCGGTGCCGTTGCCGTTGGCGTCCAGGCACAGGCCGGACTGCACGCCGACGATGCTGCCGTTGGCGTTGACGTTCCACTGCTGGTTGTTCTGGCCGTTGCAGTCCCAGATGATCGCCGCCGTGCCGGCGGTGGTGCCCCGACCGGAGGCGTCCAGGCACTTGTTGCCGTACACGGTGAGCTGGCGGTTGGCCGTCCAGGTCCAGGTCTGCCCGGCACCGCCCTGACAGTCCCACAGCTGCGTCTGGGTGCCGTTGGTGGTGCTGGCGTTGGGGACCTCGAGGCACCGGCCGGAGGCGGTGCCGACGATCCGGGTGCTCTGCCCCGGCTCGATGGCGGCCAGCGCGGGTGCGGCGGCGGCCTCGGCGCTCGGCGAGGTGAGGCCGGGCGTGGCCCCGGCGACGACGAGGACACCGGCCAACGCACCGACCAGCATGGTCAGCCGGTGCAGACGACGGCGTCGGGGGATGGGATCGCGGACCTGACCTGGTCCGCTCGGGGACGGGGTGCGCACGAAGCGGCTCCTTGGTTCGTCGGTGGCGCGGGCCTGGCGGGCCCGCCCACGGGTGGTGGCGGTGGTCGTGGTGGCGGTGGCGAATCGGTTCGGAACTCCCCAAGGATCACCGAAAAAGCGACATCAATCAATGCCTGAGGTGGTTCGTCTGCTGTCTCCCGTCACCCGGGCGGCCGGCGCGGGGCCGGGTGCCGGCCGCCCGGCACCCGGCCCGTGGTCCTACCGGCCCCAGATCCGCCACGTCTGGTTCAGCGGGCTGCTCTGGCTGACCGGCTTGCAGGTCCACTGCAGGATCCGCGCCTGGGCGGCGGTGGAGACCCCGTTGACGTCGACACACTTGTTGCTGTGCCGGGCGACGAGTTGGTAGTCGTGGGAGTCGTTGCCCCCGTAGGTCACCCTGCGCAGGGTGAACTGCTGGCTGGGGCCGTTCTGGCAGGTCCCCTGCTGCACGGCCGCGCCGTCGGCGGTGGACGCCCCGCCGACGTCCAGGCACTTGCCGCTCTGCTGGTTGACCACGGTGTAGGTGTTGGCCACCCCGTCGACCGGGCGGAAGTTCCACAGCTGCTGGTCACCACCCTCGCAGGGGAACTGCTGCTGGGGGTTGCCGTCGGCGGCACCCGAGCCGGTGTTGTCCAGGCACTGCTGCGAGTGCTGGGCCACCGCCACCGACTGGAAGCCGGTGTCCGAGGGCGGCAGCAGGGTGACCGTGTAGGTGTCGTTCTGGTTGCCGTACGGCAGGGTCACCGTGACGTTGTTGTTGGCCACGGTGAGCACGGTGTTCGACACCGTGACCGGCCCCTGCACCGCACCGCCGTTGTTGTACGGGATGCGCTGGGTGAGCACCCGCACCTGGTTGTTCTGCACGATGCCGCTGGTGGCGTCCAGCCGTTGCAGGTTGACGGTCAGGTTCCCGGTGGTCCGCCCGCCACCGACCAGGACCTTCGCTACCCCGGTCGCCCTGGTGGCGAAGGCGTCGTAGGACTGGCTGGCGGTCACCGCGGCGATCTGCCCGGTCTGTGAGGCGTAGTAGCGGTAGACCCACCACTCGCCCTTGGGCTGGTGTTGGCCGGCCGAGTTGCGGATCAGCAGGTTGCCCAGGTCGTTGTGCAGGTTGCCGCCGCCGGCCCAGTTCGCCCGCAGGCCGTCCGCGCGGGCCCGCTCCAGCCGGGCGACGTACCAGGCGCCGTCCGCCGGGTTCTGCTCGTTGGACGCGCCGTACTCGTTGATCTGGTACGGCCGGGGGTGGGGGATGCCGCGCGGGTCGAGGGTGGCGTTGGCGGCGGCGACGTTGGCGACCGGGTCGCCGGGCAGCGAGTGCCAGCTGACGATGTCCGGCACCGTGTTGGTGGAGCGGACGAAGTCCAGGTACTGGTTCCAGAACGCGTGGTTGGTCGACGGCACGCAGGCGCAGCTCGGCCCGACGATGAGCTGGTGGGGGAACTCCGCCCGCAGCCGCTGGTAGGTGCGCCGCCACAGTTCGAGGTACTGGGAGATCGGGCGGTTCCAGAAGATGGTGATGTTGGGTTCGTTCCAGATGTCCCACTGCACGGTCAGCCCGGCGGACCGGACGTCGTTGATCACCCGGCTCAGGAAGTTGTCGTAGTCGGTCCAGTTGCCGTTGTCGCCGGGAAAGCGGGAGATCCCGGCGCCGTCCGCGCCCCACAGATCGTGCGGCAGGAGGATGAACTGACCGCCCAGGGCGGCGGTCCGGCGGGCCTGGGCCAGGGTCGCGTTCCACCGGCGGTCGTAGTTCCCGCCGACCCAGCCGCTGCCCGGTAGCTGCGCGCCCCCGGCCCGCATGTACTGGAACTTGACGTCCCGGTAGAAGTGGTCGGCCGGGCCGCTGGCGTTCTCGGTCATGCCGTAGATCCAGCCGGAGGCGCGGTAGGTCGGCGTGCCGGCGGCGGCGGAGAAGTTGACGCTGATCGACTCGTCGGCGGCCTGGGCCGGGGTGGCGGCGACGGCGGTGGCGGCGACGGCGAGCAGGCCGACGGCGAGTCGGGTGACGATCACGCGGATTCGTCCGGGCCGGCTGCGGGACGGGGTTTTCACGGGCGGCTCCTTGGTGGGGCGCGGGGACGCTCTCCGGAGGGCTTCGCATGCGAATCGATTCGCAGGGATCGTAGGGCGAGACTGTGACGAATGTCAATGAAATGACAGGGCGATGAAGTCGACGTTTCCGCCGATGATCCTGTTTCTGGGCAACTCCTCTTGACCTGGTCGCATTGACGGCTCTATGTTCGTTCGCACCGATGCTTCGAATCGATTCGCCTCATCATCGGGCCGCGCCCCACCCGCGCGGTGGTCACCGCCCTCCCCGCCACCTCCTGACGTCCCACCCGAATTGAGGCAGCAGATGACAGCAACCAGCCGACGGCGGTGCCTGGCCGCCGCCGTCGCCACCCTCGTCGCGTTGGCCGGCGGTGCCTGCTCGTCCGCCGACGAACCCTCGGGCGGCGGCAGCTACCTGGTCTGGGACCCGTACCCCCAGTTCGCCGACGACTCCGCCTGGGTCGCGCTGCTCAGGAAGTGCGGCGAGGGGGCCGGGGTGACGGTGGAGCGGACCGGTTACGACACCACCGACCTGACCAACAAGGCCCTGCTCGCCGCCCAGCAGGGCAACTCGCCGGACCTGCTGATCGTGGACAACCCGGTGATCTCGACCCTGGCCGAGGCCGGCGCGCTCACCACCACGGACGAGAACAAACTGGACGTGGCGGCCATGGCGGCGAACCTGCTCGGCGCCGGCCAGCGCGAGGGCCGGACCTACGGGGTGCCGATCGGGGCCAACACCCTCGCCCTCTACTACCACAAGGAGGTGCTGGCCGCCGCGGGCGTCGACCCCGCCACCATCACCGACTGGGCGACGCTGAACAGCGCGTTGACCAAGGTGAAGGCCAAGGGCAAGAAGGGCATCACCTTCTCCGCGATCGGCACCGAGGAGGGCAGCTTCCAGTTCCTGCCCTGGTTCTGGGGGGCCGGTGCCCAACTGACCGCGCTGGACTCGCCGCCGGCGGTCTCCGCGCTGACGCTGTGGGCCGACTGGCTCAGGCAGGGTCACGCCCCCAACTCCGTCATCAACAACACCCAGACCACGAGCTGGCAGGAGTTCGCCACCGGCGACTACGCCTTCGCCGAGAACGGCACCTGGCAGCTGGCCAACGCGGAGAAGCTCGGCTTCGGGTACGGCATCATCGCGATCCCGGCCCGCGCGGGTGGCCCGGCGCCGGCACCCACGGGCGGTGAGTTCGTCTCCATCCCGGTGCAGCGCGACAGCGGCCGGTACGCGACGTCGCGGCAGCTCGTCACCTGTCTGACCAGCGCCGACAACCTCCTCGCCACCGACACCACACTGTCCTACGTCGCGCCCGTCACCGCCGTGCAGGACCGGCAGGTGGCAGCCGACCCGAAGCTCACGGTCTGGGTGGAGGCGGTCCGGGCCGCCAAGGGCCGCACCGGTGACAACCTCGGCACGAGGTATCCGAAGATCTCCGAATCCCTGTGGACCGGGGTGCAGGCGGCGCTCAGCGGGGCGAAGACACCGCAGGAGGCGCTGGCCGCCGCGCAGCGTACCGCCGGATAGTCGGGTCGCGCCGCCATCGTGACCGCCACGGGACCCACCGCCTCGCCCCCGACCACCTCGGCCCTGACCACCTCGACGGCTGCCGCCACCGCCGGGCGGAGCCGTCGGGGGATGGCCGCCACCGTCCCACCCGGGTACCGCGTGTCCCGGGCGGGACGGTGGTCGGCCTGGGCCTTCCTCGCCCCGGTGACCGGTTACCTGGTCGTCTGCTACGCGTACCCGCTCTACCGCAATGTGGAGTTGAGCCTGCGGGAGTACACCGTCCGGTCGTTCGTCCAGGGCGGGGCGCCCTTCGCCGGCCTGGACAACTACCGCACCACGTTGGCCGATCCGACCTTCGGGCCGGCGCTGACCCACACCCTGGTCTTCACCGTGGCCTCGCTGGTCCTCCAGTTCACCATCGGGATGGCGCTGGCCCTCTTCTTCCACCAGCACTTCCCGCTGTCCCGGACGCTGCGGGCGGTGATCCTGGTGCCCTGGCTGCTGCCGTTGATCGTCTCGGCGTCCACCTGGTCGTGGCTGCTCAACAGCGACGCGGGCCTGGTCAACGCGGCGCTCGGGGTGGTGGGGGTGGACCCGGTCCACTGGCTCACCTCGCCCCGCTGGTCGCTCGTCTCGGTGATCATCGCGAACGTCTGGATCGGTGTCCCGTTCAACCTGGTGGTGCTGCACAGCGGCCTCCAGGCGATCCCGGCGGAGCTGTACGAGGCGTCCGCCCTCGACGGGGCGACCGGCTGGCAACGGTTCCGGTCGATCACCTTCCCGCTGCTGCGCCCCGTCTCCGCGATCACCCTGCTGCTGGGCCTGATCTACACGCTGAAGGTCTTCGACCTCATCTGGATCATGACCAGGGGTGGCCCGGCCGACTCCTCCACCACCCTGGCCACCTGGTCCTACCGGCTCGGCTTCGGTAACCTGCTGCCCCGGTTCGGCCCCGGCGCGGCCGTCGGCAACCTGCTCATCGTGCTGGCCCTGCTCGCCGGGCTCGGCTACCTGCGGCGGCAACGGAGGCAGCAGTCGTGACCACCACCGCCCCGCCGCGCCGCACCTGGTGGAAGACCGGCGTCGGCCTGGTGCTGACCGGGCTGATGCTCTTCCCCGTCTACTGGATGATCAACGTGTCGTTCACCCGGGACCGGGACATGCGGGCCAGCCCACCGCACCTGTTCCCCGTCGACGGCACCGTCGAGGGCTACCGCGCGGTGTTCGACCAGCAACTGCCGTACCTCGGCACCAGCTTCCTGGTCGGGCTCGCGACGGTGGCGCTGACGGTGGCGCTGTCCGCTCCCGCCGGCTACGCGTTGGCGAAGCTCCGGCCGCCGGGCGGCCGGGCGCTCAGCTTCGTGCTGCTGACCGCGCAGATGATCCCGGGCATCATCATGGCGATGGGCTTCTACGCCGGCTACCTCGAACTCGGCATCCTCAACACCCTGCCGGGGCTGATCCTGGCCGACTCGACCCTGGCGGTGCCGTTCGGCGTGCTGATCTTCACGGCCTTCATGTCCGGCATCCCCGACGAGTTGCTCCAGGCCGCCGTGGTCGACGGCGCCGGTCGGCTGCGTACCTTCTGGTCGGTCGTGCTGCCGTTGAGTCGCAACGCGGTCGTCACGGTGTCGCTGTTCGCGTTCCTCTGGGCCTGGTCGGACTTCGTCTTCGCCTCGACGCTGGCCGGCGGCGGCGGGCACCAGCCGATCACCCTGGGCATCTACCGCTACATCGGCAACAACAACCAACAGTGGAACGCCATCATGGCCACCGCCGTCGTCGCCTCGATCCCCGCCGCCGTGCTGCTGGTCCTGGCCCAGCGGTACGTCTCGACCGGGATCACCGCCGGCGCGGTCAAGGACTGACCACCCGAACCACAGAAGGGCGTCACCAGCCATGACCGTCGCACCGTCCGGTCCGGAGTTCTCCATCCAGGACATCCCGTTCAGCTACCGCGGCTCGTGGCTCAACATCTCTCCGGTGGTGGCCGAGAAGACGTACGCCGACGACCTGCACCTGGTCTCCCACCAGACCGGACTGCACCCGGTGCTCCGCCTCGCCCCCGCCGCCGGCACCACGGTCGTCGCCACCCCCGCGCTGTTGACCTGGCGCAGCGGCAGGGGCCGGATCGACGCCGCCTACCAGGGGCCGGACACCCTGCGGCTGCGGGGTCGGGGCCTCGGGCTGCGGATCGCCGCCGCCGCCGGCACCCTCACCCCGTTCAGCGGCACCTACCTCTACCGTGACCCGGTCGACGGGTCGACCGTGTTCACCTCCTACGAGACGGGCCGCCGCTACCGGGTCACCGTGCTGTCCGGCGCGCTGTGCGCGGCCCGGGGACTGGAGGCGCTCGGCCCGGCCGACCGCTGGCTGGACCTCCCCGCCGACCAGCCCTGGGAGATCGCGATCGAGGAATACCGCACCGCCCGCCGGCCCTACCCCCGAGCCGGCACCTTCGACCAGCTGTGCCGGGACCGCAGCACCGAGTTCGCCAGGTTCGTCGACGCGGTCGCGCCCTGGCGTGGCGTCGACACCCCCGCCGCCGAACTGGCCGCGTACGTGCTGTGGTCGGCCACCGTCGAACCGGCGGGTTTCGTCACCCGGCCGGCCGTGCTGATGTCCAAGCACTGGATGGACAAGGTGTGGAGCTGGGACCACTGCTTCAACGCGATCGCCCTGGCCGCCGGTGAGCCCGAGCTGGCCTGGCACCAGTTCCAGCTGCCCTTCGACCACCAGGACGACGCCGGTGCCCTGCCGGACTCGATCACCCACTCGGAGGTGCTGCACAACTACGTCAAACCACCCATCCACGGGTGGGCCCTGGGTCAGCTGCGCCGCCGGCTGCCCGCGCCGCCGGACCGGGCGGAGCTGGTCCGGACGTACGACCGGCTGGCCCGGTGGACCCGGTTCTGGCTCGACGCGCGCCGTGCCCCCGGCCACGACCTGCCCCACTACCAGCACGGCAACGACAGCGGCTGGGACAACGCCACCACCTTCGACGACGACCGGGTCCTGGAGACCGCCGACCTCGCCGCGTTCCTGGTCAGCCAACTGCGCTGCCTGGCCGACCTGGCCACCGAGCTGGGCGAGCCCGCCGACCGGTGGACCGCCGAGGCCGACCGGGTCCGCGCCGCCCTGCTGCGGGACCTGTGGGACGGCGCACGCTTCACCGCCCGCAGCCCACACACCGGTCGACGGCGGGCCAGCCGCAGCCTGCTCGACCTGATGCCGATCGCGCTCGGCGAGGACCTGCCCGGCCCGGTCGCCGGTGCGTTGGCCCAGGGCATCGGGGGCCACCTGACGACCCACGGCCTCGCCACCGAACCGACCGACTCGCCGCACTACCTCGCCGACGGCTACTGGCGTGGCCCGATCTGGGCGCCCTCCACGGTGCTGGTCGAGGACGGCCTGCGCCGGGCCGGGCACACCGTGATCGCCGACGAGGTCAGTCAGCGGTTCCTCGCCCTGTGCGAGAAGTCCGGGTTCGCGGAGAACTTCGATGCCGAGACCGGTGCGGGGCTCCGCGACCGGGCGTACACCTGGACCGCCAGCAGCTATCTCATCCTCGCCGCCGCCCAACAGGCACGCCGGGCAGCGGCGACGGGTCCGACGCGGGGCGACGCGTGATCCCTGCGCCGGGCCCGCCCTGGCGGGTCCCGGCGCGGCGGCGTCCGGCACCCGGTGTGCCGGCCGTTCCGGCCCGCGACCGGGACGGCCGGCCCTGCGGGAGGTCGGGACCGGGTCAACGGGACCGGGCCGGGCCGGTGCTGGAACGCAGCGAGATGGGCGGCGCATAGAGCCGGTGCCGGGGTGGGCCACCGGGCGCGGCGATCAGCTCCAGCAGCAACGCCACCGCCTCGGCACCCATCTGGCGCATCGGCACGTCCGCGGCGGTCAGCGGTGGCCGGAAATCCTCCGCCCAGTGCTGGGCGGCCACCCCGGTGACGGAGAAGTCGCCCGGCACCGACAGGCCGGCGCCGTGCAACGCACGCTGCATGCCGGGCAGCGCTGCCTCGTTGATGGTGGCCACCGCCGTGACCTCCGGATGCGTCGTCAGCAACTGCTCCACGCACACTTCGCCAGAGGTCGTGTCGTCGCCGCAGCAGACGTCGACGCCGGTCAGACCCCGCTCGGCGACGGCCGCCCGGAAGCCGGCCAGGGCGCGGTGGCTCGGTCCGTAGCCGGCGGCGACCAACTCGGCGGACCGGTTCACCAGGGCCACCTGCCGGTGCCCCAGATCGGCCAGGTGATGCACGCAGCGGGAGATCAACGTGGCGTAGTCGATGTCGATCCAGCTCATCCCGTGCGGCTCGGCCGTCCGCCCGATCGTCACGAACGGCACCCCCGCCGTCGCCAGCCGGGTCACCCGGTCGTCGGTCAGCCGGATCTCCATCAGCACCACCCCGTCGACCCGCCGCCCGGTGACGATGCGCTCGAACGACCGGTCGTGGTCGCCGCCGGAGGGGGACAGCAGCACGTCCAGATCGTGCCGGGCGGCCGCCTCGACGACGCTGGCGACGAAGCCCAACTGCATGTCGGTCAGTCGCTGGCTGGCCGGGGGGATCACCAGACCGAGGGTGCGGGTGCGCCCCTCCTTCAGCGCGCGGGCGCTGGCGTTCGGCCGGTAACCCAGCTCGTCGATGACCGCCTGGATCCGCTGCCGGGTCGTCGTCGACACGGTCCGCTTCCCGCTCAACACGTAGGACACGGTGCTGCGGGACACCCCGGCCCGCCGGGCGATCTCCCCGATGTTCATGCCCGCCCTCAAGCCGAGTTCCGGTATCGACACGGGAATGCTCCATGTCTCCCGCTGGAGCATAACGGTCCCCGGCACCCGGTTCAGGAACGGCTCCGCAACCGTCATCGACGACCACCGGTGTTCGACGGTCCCGGCGGGTGCCGTGGAAAGGCCCCGGTGATGGCGCATTCAATAGATCGACCTTAATGTAAAAGGTGTGACGTGTGACGTCACGGGGGCACCTGGTCGCCACCACCGTCCGGGGCGTCCGGACGGGACGACCCCGCAGGGCCGGGTGCCACCCACCATCACCGCGCCGGAGAGGGAACCGATGATCGTGAAGAGAAGGTTGGGCCGCCTGTTGGCGGCGGTGGGGGCCTCGTTGGTCCTTACCGTCGGTGTCGGCGGTTACGTGGTGTCGGGCGCGCCGCAGGCGCGGGCGGCCGGCACCGGTCCGTGTGACATCTACGCCTCGGGCGGTACGCCGTGTGTGGCCGCGCACAGCACCACCCGGGCCTTGTACGGGGCGTACAACGGTCCGCTGTACCAGGTGCGCCGGGCGTCGGACAACACCACCCGGGATGTGGGGGTGTTGAGTGCCGGCGGTGTGGTCAACGCGGCGACGCAGGATTCGTTCTGCGCCAACACGAGCTGCCTGATCACCATTCTCTACGACCAGTCCGGCCGCAACAACCGCCTTACCCAGGCGCCCGGCGGCTACTGGCCGGGCCCCGCGCCGGGCGGCTGGGACAACCTGGCCGATGCGAAGGCGGCCCCGATCACCGTCGGCGGCCAGAAGGCGTACGGCGTCTACATCTCACCCGGCACCGGCTACCGCAACAACAACACCAACGGCGTCGCCACCGGCGACCAGCCCGAGGGCATCTACGCCGTCGTCGACGGCACCCACTACAACCAGTGGTGCTGCTTCGACTACGGCAACGCGCAGACCGACGGCTTGGCCGACGCGCCGGCCATCATGGAGACGGTCTACTTCGGTGCCAACAAGCAGTGGGGCTACGGCGCCGGCGCCGGCCCCTGGGTGATGGCCGACCTGGAATGGGGGCTGTTCTCCGGGGTGAATGCGGGATACAACAACATCGCCCCCATCAACCACCGCTTCGTGACCGCGATGGTCAAGGGCGAGCCGAACCACTGGGCGATCCGGGGCGCGAACGCCCAGTCGGGTGGTCTGACGACCTACTTCGACGGGCGGCGGCCCAACGGCTACCACCCGATGAAGAAGGAGGGGGCGATCCTGCTCGGCATCGGCGGCGACAACAGCGTCTCCGGCCGCGGCACCTTCTTCGAGGGCGTGTTGACCTCGGGTTACCCGTCGGCGGCCACCGAGGACGCGGTACAGGCCAACATCGCGGCTGCCGGGTACGCGCCGGTCGGTGGCGGCAATCCGCAGCAGGGTGTGCAGGTGGTGGGTGGTCAGTCCGGTCGGTGTGTCGACGTGCCGAACGGCAGCACCACCAACGGCACCCAGGTGCAGCTCTGGGACTGCACGGGTGGCACCGCGCAGCGTTTCACCTACACGGCGGGCAAGCAGTTGCAGGTGTTGGGTAAGTGTCTCGATGCGAGTGGGCAGGGCAGCAGCAACGGCACCAAGGTGATCATCTGGGACTGCAACGGCGGGGCGAACCAGCAGTGGAACGTCAATGCCAATGGGACCGTCGCCGGCGTGCAATCGGGGTTGTGCCTGGACGCCAACGCCGGGGCCACGGCCAACGGCACCAAGCTGATCCTCTGGTCCTGCAACGGGCAACAGAACCAGCAGTGGAACCTGCGTAGCTGACCACTGCGCCGACCGGGGCCACCCGCCGGATGACCGCTCCGCGCCGCCGGCGCTTCTTGCCTGCCGTTCTGCATGGTCACCCTCGCCAGGTGTCGCTCTACTCGTGGTAGCCGGATGGCGTCGGCCCGCACCGGAAGGGCCGCACCGACGACAGGAGGAGCGAAGGGTGACAGTCAGGAGGGGTGGCACGAACTGGCGGGGAGTCCTCGCCCGACTGGCCGCGACGATGATGCTGGTGGCCGGGGCCGCGGTGTGGACCGCCTCCCCGGCGGCGGCGGCCTACACGTTCACCGGGCAGTTCCAGAACTTCGCGACCGGGATGTGCCTGGACACCAACAGCGCCGGGTCCATCTACACACTGCCGTGCCAGGCCGGCAACAGTTGGCAGACGTGGACCGTCTCGTACGCCGACAAGGCCCCGTCCGGATACGACCGGGTGACCATCCGCAACCGCCAGTCCGGCCTGTGCCTCGACATGTGGGAGTACGGCGGCCCGCAGCAGCACGCCAACCCGTGCAACGGCGGCCTGCGGCAGCTGATCGAGGGCTACGGTCCGAACTGGAACCAGGTGTCGCTGCGGCTCAACTTCTTCGACACCCGCTACATCTGCGTCGACACCCACGGCAGCGGGGACGCGTACGCCCGGGCGTGCAACTACGGCAGTTTCCAGACGTGGCGGCTGAACGGTCGGTGATCCGACCATGCGCTACGTCACTCGTCGATGCCTGGAATCTCGGGCGGTGATCTGTGAGGGTGTGCTCGGTGAAGCCGATACCGAGCGCACCCGAACGGCCGACGCTGGGTGCCGTCCTGCGCGGTCGCCGGGTGGCGGCGGGCCTGTCGATCGAGGGGCTCGCCGAGCGCTGCGGGGTGAGTGCCCGGGCGATCAGCGACATCGAACGCGACCGGGTCCGCCGCCCGCAACGGCGTACCCTGACCGTGCTGCTCGACGTGCTCGCCGTGCCGGACGACGAGCGTCGTCGCCTGGTCGAGACCGCCTCCGTGCGGCCGGCCGGCGGGGGACTGCCCGATCCGCCGCGTTACTTCAGCGGCCGGGCGACGGAGCTGCGGACCCTGGGCGACATCGCCCGTCGCCCGTCGGGTGACCGGCAGCAGGCCACCGTGCTCGTCGTCACCGGGCCGGCCGGGGTGGGCAAGACCAGCCTCGCCCTGCGGGCCTCGGCGGATCTGGCCACGGAGTTCCCCGACGGTCGGTTCTTCGTCGACCTGCGGGGCATGGACGACGTTCCCACCACACCCGGCGAGGCGCTGCACCGGCTGCTGCGCGCCCTCGGTGTGCCGGAACCGCGGATTCCCGCCGGGCTCGACGAGCGGTCCACGGCGTACCGGTCGGTGCTCTGCCAGCGCCGGGCCCTGGTGGTGTGGGACAACGCCGCCGACGAGGCCCAGGCGAGGCCGCTGCTGCCCGGGGCCGGGCCGGGTCTCGTGCTGTTCACCAGCCGGCGGCGGCTCAGCGGTCTCGACACCGCACAGTGGCTGTCCCTGGAGCCGTTGCCGGCCGAGGACTCCACCGCGATGCTGCGGGCCATCGCCCGGCCCGTCGCCGCCGACCCGACCGAGCTGCACGAGCTGGCCCGGCACTGCGGTCACATGCCCCTGGCGCTGCGCGTCACCGGGCAACGACTGTCGGACGAGCCGGGGCTGTCCGTCGCGGAGCTCAACCGACGGTTCACCGGCGAGCAGGCCCGCCTGCGGGTCATCGACGCCGGCACCGCGGGCATCCACACCGCGCTCAGCCTGTCCTACCGGCGGCTCGGGGCCGACCTGCGACGGACCTTCCGTCGGCTGTCCCTGATGCCCGGTCCGGACTTCGGCCCGGACCCGGTCGCCGTGGTCACCCAGGTCTCCGACGAGGAGGCCGAACAACGGCTGGAAGCCCTGGTCGAGAGCGGTCTGGTGGCCGCCGTTCCCGCAGACCGGTACGGGCTGCACGACCTGGTACGCGACTTCGCCGTCGACCGGATGACCGCCGAGGAACCGGACTCGGTGGGCCCGTTGCGGACGTGCTCGCTGCACTGGTGGTTGGCGCGGACCGCGGCCGCCGGGCGGCACTTCGAACCGAACGGGCCGACGTCGCTGACGGAGTTCCCCGATCGCGCGGCGGCGACCGCATGGCTCGACGCCGAGCGGGGCAACTGGTTCGCCGCGCTGCGGTCGGCCGCCGCCGAGGGCCTGCACGCCCCGGTGGTCGACACCGTCGACGCGCTGCACTGGTTTTCCGACAGCCGGGTCCATCTCGACCTCTGGGCCGAGGTCTTCCGGTTGTCCGCCGAGTCTGCCGCCCGACTGGGCGACCCGCGTACCGAGGCGGTCCATCTCAACTATCTGGCCTGGGCGCAGGCGATCTGCCAGCGGGAGTTCGCCGGCAGCGTGGCCACCGCCGGCCGGGCGCTGGACCGGGCGGTCCGCGCGGACGACCCGGCCCAGCAGGGCTGGGCGCTGCTCTATGCCGCCAGCGGCCACGCCGGTTTGGGCGAGCACGCGGCGGCGCTGCGGCAACGGCAACGGGCCTGGGTGATGCTGCGTCGCTCGACCGACCGCGAGGGCCTGCCGCAGGCGATGGCGTCGCTCGGCTCCTCGCTCCTGGCGCTCGGTAGGCCGGCCGAGGCGCTGCGGGTGCACCAGCGGACGCAACGGTTGCTCCGGGACCCGCGCTATCCCATCGCGGCCTTCGCCCGGGCCGCCACCGACGCGCTGAACTGCCGGCGCATCGGCGACGATCTCGCCGCCCTCGGCCGGTGGCCGGAGTGCGTCACCGCCCGGCGGGAGGCGGTCGCGCGTCTGCGCGCGACCGCCTTGCCGGCGATCGAGGCCGTGGCGTCGGTGGAGCTGGTCGAGGCGTTGCGGCGCACGGGGGAGACCCGGGAGGCCCCGGCGCACCTGGTACGGGCGATCGCGCTGGCCGAGGAGTGCGACGATCCGGACCTGGCCGGTCGGGCCGCGACGCTGCTGGCCGACCTCTCCCGCGACGGCCGCACCCCCGGGTGAGGATCAGGTGCCGGGCGCGACGCGGGCGAAGGCGCGTACCAGCGGGTGCGGCTCGTAGCGGTGCTCCCGGCCGGCGGTGACCCAGCCCCGCTCGGCCAGATCGAGGAAACCCGCCTCGGCGGGGACGGGGCCGGCCGGCCGGGTCAGCAGCCGGACGGCGCGGCGGGCCCGGGCCGGCAGCCCGGCATAGGTCCGCTCGAACGCGTCGCGCACCGACAGGTCGCCGGCGACCAGCGCGTCCAGGACCCGCTCCGGCCTGCCCAACCGGTCGATCAGCCACTGGGCGCTCCACTGCGGCCGGGTCAGCAGCCGGTTCGCGGTCACCCGCAGCGCCAGCGGCAGCCCGCCGCAGCCGGCGGCCAGCGAGGCGACCGCGGGGGCGGGCGCGGTGCCGTCCACCATCGCGGTGAGGGCGGCCCGCGCGTCGGCCGCCGGCAGCGGTGGCACCAGCCGTCGATCGGTCGCCGGAAGACCCGTCAGCGGATGCCGGCCGGTGATCAGGGTGACGCCGAGGGCGTCGGGCGGCAGCAGCGGCCCGACCTGCCGGTCGTCGCGGACGTCGTCCAGCAGGACCAGGATCCGTCGGTGGCGTAGCAGGTCGCGGTACGCCCCGATGGCCACCGGGTCGGGGCCGTGTGACGCCGGGTCGGACGGTGGCAGCAACCGTCGCGCGATCGTGGCGGCGGTGGCGTCCGCGACCGGGCCGGGGAACCGCACCCCGTCGGGGAACCGCTCGGCCAGCACCGTGGCGGCCTGCACCGCCAACGCCGTCTTACCCGCCCCGGGCAGGCCGATCAGCTGTACCGCGGGGCGGCGTCGCAGCTGCCGGGTCAGCCAGGCGATCTCGTCGTGGCGGCCGGTGAAGTGTGCGGTCACCCCGGGCAGTCCGGTGACCCCGGCGACCTGTTCGCCGGCCGCGTGCAGCTGGCCGGCGTCGCGCACGTCCAGTCCCAGTGCCGCGCCCAGGGCGCGCAGGGTGCCGTGGTGCGGGCGGTGGATCCGGTGCCGTTCGATCCCACCGATGGTCCGGGGGCTCACCCCGGAGCGGACGGCGAGTTCCTCGATGGTCAACCCGGCCGCGATCCGCAGTGACCGTAACCGGTGGAGCTGTTCCTGCGTGTTGTCCCGCACCCCGTACCCCCGCCAGGACGACTGCTGTCCGGCCCAGTAGACGGCACCGGAGCGCCACCTGGAGTGACGACCTCGTCACACCGACGCCTGGGCAGCCGGTACGCGGGGTGGCATCCGGCCGCCGTCCCGGTCTGCGGGAGCCGGGACGGCGGCCGGGGTCGGTCAGGAGGCCCCGACCCGCTGCCACTGCTGGTTGGCGGCGGTGCCGCAGGTGTACTGGATCACCCGTGCGCCGTCGGCGGTGGAGTAGCCGGTGACATCGAGGCACCTGCCGCTGTGCCGGGCGGCGATCTGGACGTAGCCGGAGCCCGCGTCCCGTAGCTGCCACTGCTGGTCGGTGCGGCCCGGCTGGCACCCGGACTGCTGCACCTGCGCGCTGTCGGCGGTGGCACCGCCGGCCACGGTGAGGCACTTGTCGCTGTGCCGGGCGACGATCTGGACGTAGCCGGAGCCGGCATCCCGTAGCTGCCACTGCTGGTTGGTGCCGTTGTTGCAGGCGTACTGGGCCACGGCGGCGGCGTCGGCGGTGGACCGGTCGAGCACGTCCAGGCACTTGCCGCTGTGCCGGGCGCGCAGCGTGTCGAAGGTGTAGCCGCCGTTGACCCCGGTGACGACGCCGGTGGCGGTGTCGATGGTCAGCTGCGGATACCAGCTCATGGTCAGCGAGGTGGCCGAGGGGAAGTTCAGCGGCAACCAGACGTACCGGGACTGGTTGACCGGGCCGCCCGTCGCGCCGGCCCACCGGTCGCCGAGATAGAGGTACGACGTGGCGGCGCTGCCCTGCACCGGCAGCACGTACGCCGACTGGGAGTCGTAGGTGGTGCCGTCGCCGAAGTTGGTCGGGTTGGTCCAGGTGCCGGCGACGCTGCTCGCGGTCGCGTACCGGCCCTGGTTGGGTGACCAGCCGGTGGCACCCGAGGTGACCAGGAAGTAGACCCCGTTGCGTTTGAACATCGCCGGGGCTTCCCGGTAGTTGTCCGGCCACAGCGTCCGGACCAACGAGGCGACCCCGGTGTAGTCGGCGGTGAGGCGATAGATGTTCAGGTCCGCGTTGTTGCGGGTGGCGGAGATCAGGTACGCGGTGCCGTCGTCGTCGCGGAACACCGTCTGGTCCCGGGAGTCGTGGCCCAGCGGCCGGAAGCTGCCCAGGTAGCGGTAGGTGCCGTCGACCGTGCTGGAGGTGGCTACCGCGACCCGGGCCTGGTGGTAGTCGACGCCGTTCTCCCAGTGCATCCAGAGCACGTACTGACCGGTGCCGGCGTTGTAGATCACCTTCGGTCGTTCGATGTTGGCCGTCGCCAGCTCGCCCGCGGAGGACTGGGTGAGCACGTTGTTGCGGAACTCCCAGGTGCGCAGGTCGGTCGAGCGGTAGACCGACACGTACCGGAAGGTGTTGTTGTCGTTGCGGTTCTCGCCGAACCAGTAGTAGTAGTCGCCCACCTTGATCATGCCGCCGCCGTGGGCGTGCACCCCGGCGCCGGCGGTGTCGGTGAACTGGGTGCCGTTGGCCACGGTGACCGGTGCGGCCCGGGCGGCGGGGGCGGTGAGGGTGAGCGGGGCGAGCAGGGCCGCGCAGGCGGCGAGGGCGAGGAAGAACCGGCGGAGGGTGGTGGTGGGGTGGGGCGCGGCAGGCATGGCCGCCTCCTCTTGCGATGGGCGCGAGGTGCCCGCAGGGACGCGCGGGCCCTTTTCTCGACCCTCACGATAAGCCGGCCCACTGTCGCATGCCCATACATAGATGTGATCTGCATCGATGCCTGGTGGGCGAAGTGGGGTGCGCGTCCCGTATCGCCGGTTGGCCCGGTCGTCGCGCTTGTCGAGATCGTGATCAATGATCTACATCACATTGTGAACCGTTTTCGCAGTGCCCGGCACGGAAGGCGCGTTCCGGGCCGAATCCCTTCCCGCACCTCGCATTTCGCCGCCGAAGGCGCCTGCGGCGGGTCGGTGAGCCCGGCGGTGAGCCCGAATCCGCCACTCAGCGTAGTCAAGTCTCAGCCGCCCGTGGTCGGTCGGGGTTCGTTGCCCTCCGACAAAGAGCGCCTCGGTTTGTGCCGCTCACTACCCTGACCGATGATCCAGTGCCTGGGTACCGTCGACAGCGATAAGGGCTTCAGATGAGCAACAGTCACCCTCCGTACGGAGAGCAGCCGGATCCGAACGTCACCCCGTGGAGCGGGCCACCGGCCCCGCCCGCCGGTTACCCGGCGTACGGCCAGCCGGGCCAGGCCCCGCAGTACGGCCAGGCCCCGCAGTACGGGCAGGCCCCGCAGTTCGGTGTTCCCGTGCCGCCGCAGAAGTCGAACCGCGGTCTGGTCATCGGCCTGATCGTCGGCGCGGTGGTCCTCATTCTCGCGCTCTGTGGCGCCGGCATCGGGCTCGCCCTGGTCGGCAACGACGACGAGACCGACCCGACGCCGACGCCGAGCGCGACCACCGACCGCGGTCCGGGGCCCGGCACGGGCACCTCGGCCGTCCCGCAGCCGTCCGAGTCGTCGCCGGAGCAGCCGAACAGCAACAACAACAACGCGGTGACCGCCCGCTACTCCAGCGACATGTCGTCGGTCTGCGACGGCAGCCCGATCCTCAACGCCGCCACCTACAGCGGCCCGGCCACCGCCAAGGCGTACGTCTTCTCGAACAACCCCGAGCGGCCGACGCTCTGGTCGTCGAAGCTGGTCGGCTCCGACAAGCGTTACTACGCGAAGTCGGCCGACTTCACCACCGTGTCGGTGGTCGGCTGCATGTCGATGGTCCCGGGCAGCGAGGGCGCGCCCAAGAAGTGCGACTACAAGGCGAGCGACGGCAAGAGCGTCAGCGTCTCCTACATCTCGTCGCGCTACCAGCTGACCTTCTTCGCCGCGAAGACGGCCGAGAAGATCGGCGACGGTGGGGTCGTCAGCGCCCCGGCGACCCGGTGCCCGAGCTTCATCTCGTACAACAAGACGACGATGAAGGCGTACGCGGCGCCGGACAGCGGCACCATCGAGGCCGCTCTGGACAAGTTCCTGTCCTGATCGGCTCCTGACGGCGGTGCCGGGGGCGGGAGCATCCTCCCGTCCCCGGCCTTCCGTCGCCGGTCGGGCCCGGTGGGTCAGGTGTTGACCGGCCGGCGGGCGACCAGCAACACGTGCGTCACCGGCCAGTCCAGCGGTGCGCCGCCCAGCGTGGACAGCGCGGCGGCCGGCGCGAGCCGGTGGTCGACGATCCAGTCGTTGCGGTACGGGCCGCTGGCCGGGTCGACCTCGAAGCCCACGTCGGCCAGCAGGGCCTTCCAGTCGGCCCACTCCAGCCCGCAGAACTCCTCCTGGGTCTCCGACAGCCAGTTGTCGGTGTAGTCCTTGCGGGTGAGGAAGTCCATCGCCGCGCCGAGCGGCAGCTCGACCACCGCGCCGGTGCCGTCGTCGACCGGGCGGTGCGGGAACGGGAAGCGGTAGTCGACGGCGAACTGGTCCAGCCGGGCCCGCGTCGACAGCCCGGCGAGCCGTTCGGCCACCCGCTCGGCCGGCAGCGACGCCAGGTCGGGGTGGGGCTGCGCCGGGTTCGCCCCGTCGGTGGTCGACAGCCGCAGCCGCACTGTCCGGTCCCGGCCGTCCGGGCCGCACACGTCACTGTTGATCCACACTCCGCCGGGCACCGTGTGGTCGTAGATGGCCTGCACGAACCGGCGCAGCGAGGCCAGCTGCTCGCCGTACGACCAGATCTCGTGGGTCAGCGCGAAGGTCAGCGTGGTGTCCACCGAGCGGGGCGCGAACACCGCCCCACCGAGCACGTTGCGGCGGTAGAAGAACACGTTCGGGTTGGCGAAGAAGCCCTGGGCCTTCTTGTGCACGCACTCCTCGTACAGGTGCCGCGCCACCTCCACCCCGATCAGGTCGCTCTCCCGCAGGGTCGGCTCCCGGTCGGCCAGTTCCAGCACCGCGCCCGCACCGCAGCCGACATCGACGATCCGGCCGGGCCGCACGTGCTCGCGCACCGCCGCCCACTTGCGCTGCGCCGCCTCGGCGAACGCCTCGGCGTACGTCCGGTAGTCGCGGGTGGCGGTCAGCCCGCCCTCGTCCCCGACCACCGGGTCGTTGACCACCGAGCGGACCAGGTCGTCGAGCCGGTAGCGGGCGTACACGTCGAGGGTGGCCGGGTGGGCCAGGTCCCGCCAGGACGGGTCGTCGGCGGCCAGCCGCAGCAGCACGTCCCACGGTCGGGCCGGCGTCGGGTCGACGTCGGCCTCCACCCCGGCGATCGGGAACCCCAGCGCGGCGTACATCGCGGCGACCTGCGGGGTGGAACAGGCCACCACGGTGTTCGCGGGGGTCAGCTCCAGGCCGGCGGTCGCCGCCACGTTCTTCAGGGTTACCTCGGCGAACCGGTCGGTGGCGGCGGTGTCGAAGACCGGCACCACCACCGACCGCAGCCCCGCCAGGACGCTGAACCGCTCGATCGCCGCCTCCCGCCGGTGGTAGGGGACGGGGTTGCGGCGGGTGTTCTCGTGGTTGGCCGAGGTGACCGCCCAGACCACGGTGACCGGGTCGTCGCCCGCCGTCGCGGTCGGCACGCCGTCGGCCGCAGCGTGGTCGCCGTCCGGATCGTCGTGGTGACCGGTGGTGGCGAGCCGGTGCAGATAGTCGGCCTGGAACCGGGTCAGCAGGTGATGTCGGCCGGGAAACAGCAGGTAGCGGGGCATGCACCGTTCCTAGCCGACGCCGGTTGCCCGGCGCCGCGCGGGGTGCCCGGGCGGGCGGAGGGCTCGGCCGCGCGCGGGTGCCCGGGTCGGTGGGGGCGGCACCGCGCGGTGCCGCCCCCACCCTGAGGGGCCTTACCCCACCACGGAACGCAGCGGGATCTGCGCGGCCCGCAGGGTCCGCACCAGGTCACCCAGGAACGGGTGCTCGTCGATCTGGAGCCCTGCCGGGTTCGGGATCACCAGGTACGCCGAGCCGTCCGCCACGGAGACCCGGGCGGTGTCGGTGTACCGGTCGACGACCGCCTCGGTGCGGGCCAGGTCGCCGGCGGCCACCTGGATGGTGAACGGCCGCCACTCGCCGCCCAGGTTCTCCGCCACCGGTGCCGCCGCCGCGGCGGCGCGGGCCGGGTCGACCTGGACCGGCGACGCGGTCCGGGCCGCGGTGCCGCTGCTCGGGTAGAGCAGCGCGTTGGCCACCAGGTGCAGACCACTCTCGTTGTACGCCCGGAACAGCGGGTTGAACGCGAACAGCACCGCCCGTCCGGCCCCGGTCGGCTCGTCCACCACCGCGACCGTGCCCTTGAGCGTGTCGCCCTGCACGGTGTAGCCGTTGGCCCAGAACGTGTCACCGCCGGGGTAGCGGAGCACGTTGCGGCCGGTGCTGCTCGGGTTGAGGATCGGGTCGTTGTTGTGGAACTCGAAGTCCTCCGCCGGCCGGCCCAGCCCGACCGGGCTGTCCGGGTCCACGTCGACCCGCAGGTGCGACCCGATCACCGTGTAGCCGGTCGGCTTCGGCTTCTCCGTGGTGGAGGTGAGCCCGGCGGCGCGGGCCAGCCGGGTGCCCTCGTTGCGCAGTCCGAGGTAGGTGTGGCCCTGGGCGATCCAGGCGCGCAGGTTGGCCTGCCCGGTCGCGGTGAGCCCGCCGGTCGCGTTGCTGCCGTCCGGCACCAGCAGCACCGTCCGGTTGGTGAAGGCCGGGGTGTTGTCGTTGATGTCGGCCGTGCTGACCGGGGTGAGGTCGAGGCCCCACCGCTTGCCCAGCACGTACCGGGCCTCGCCGTGCGAGCCGGAGGTGGTGGAGATGCCGGTGCCGGCGAACAGGCCGACGTCCGGCCGGCTGATCGGGGTGCCGACGGCCGCCGTGGTGTACGGGGTGAGCGTGACGCCCAGCTTCTTGGCCGTGGTGTTCAGCTCCGGCGTCAGCCCGCCGGCCGGCATGCCCACCTCGCCGCTGTCGAGGTCCCGGACCAGCGGCACACCCTTACCCAGCAGGGTGAAGGTGAACTCGGCCGCGGCGGCGGAGTCCAGCGCGTAGGTGTACGAGCCCTTCAACGGCGGGGCGGCCAGGATCTTGCCGCCACCGGTGTTCTGGATCTTGTCGATCAGCTCCGCGTTGGGCTTCACGTCGGCACCGGTGTAGACCGCGTTCACCCCCATCAGCAGCGGGTTGCTCCACGACGACACGTCATAGAAGTACGGGAACGGCGTGTACGGGTCCTCACCCATGACCGCCTGGATCCAGTGCTTCTGCGGCTGGTTCATCGGGATCCAGTACGACCCCACCGGCACGGTCAGGTTGGTCGCCGAGCGGCCACCGAAGAGCTTCGCGCTCGGCAGCTTGACCGCCTTCTTGACCTGGTAGACCTCGACGTCCATCCGGCGTAGCCGTTCGACCAGCTGGCGGGCGTCGGCGAGCTGCCGGTCGGGCAGCAGGAAGTACGACCGGATGGTCTGCTCCGGCACCGGGAACTGCACGGTGTTGGTCGGTTCGACCACCTCGTTGGGCTCCAGCGCGCCGGCCCGCCCCTGGGCGAGCGCGTCCTTCCAGACCTTGAACCAGCCGGCGAGCACCTCCTGCCTGTGCGCCGCCGCCCAGCCGAGGGTCGACCACTGGGTGTGGAACTGCTGCTGCACCCGGTCGGCCACCGCCGACGCGCTGCCCTTCTCGAAGGTCATCCCGGCGGCGCCGAAGCCGGCGGCCGGCACGGTGTCGCCGTACCCCATGAAGAACAGGTCGTAGGTGGAGTAGTTGAAGTAGCACTCGGTGGTCACCGTGGCGCTGCACGCGCCGTGGTAGCCGAAGCCGGCCTTGTTGGCCTCGCCGATCCGGTTGATCCAGTCGACCGCCTCGCCGGCGATCTCGTGGTGGATCGGGTCGGCGTTGGGCGGGAAGAAGTACTGCCGGCCGCCCATCTCGTGCGCGTCGACGAAGACCTGCGGCGGGTACTTCCGCATCAGTTCGAGCTTGCCGTCGGTCTCCTGCTGGGTCCGGGCGAACCAGTCCCGGTTCAGGTCGAAGCCGTACTCGTTCTGCCGGCGGCTGGCGTCGCGGCCGTCCGGGTTCTGCGTCGGCACGATGATGGTGATCAGGTTGTCGTTGCGCTGCTGGACCTCGCAGGACAGCCCGGCGGCCAGCTCGTAGAGCGTCTTGAGGGCGGCATCCGTGCCGCTCTTCTCCCCGCCGTGCACGTTGGCGGTCACCCAGACGATCGCCGGTGCCGCCTCGATGATCTCGCCGGCCCGCTGCTGGTCGACCAGTCGGGGGTCGCGCAGCGAGCGGACGTCCTCGGCGATGCCCGTGAGCACGGCCGGCCGGACGTTGCGCTCGTTCGACACCACCGCGTACGGCAGCGGCTGGCCGAGCACGCTGGTGCCCATGACGCCGGTGACGACCCGCTTCGAGGCGGTGTCCACGGCGGTGAGGTAGCCCCGGACCTCCTCGTTGGTGACCACCCGTTCCTGACCGGTGCCGAGCGGGAAGCCGAGGAAGCTCTCCGGGCTGGGCACCGTGGACACCCGGGCGGTCGGGTCACTACTACAGGCCGGCGTCAGGGGCGCGGCCCCGGCCGCCGGCCCGGCGGTCAGGGCCGACGTCGCAGCCAACATGACGATGACGGCGGCACCGGCGAGCCGTCGTGGGAAAACCAGGGTGGAGCTGCGCTGTGCAGGTCGCATGAGGCTTTCGTTTCCCTTCCCGGGAAATGAACCAAGGGTGATCGAAGCCTAGGGGACGTCTCGTACCCGGGAACTGGGCGGGCTGCCGCCCGGTGAACCGAAAGATCCACTTCGGTGGAGCCGGGGACCGCCCGGGCGCGCGCAGTACCCGGGCGGCCTGAACCGATGTCCTGGCCTCACCGGACAGGCGCACCGACCGGGGTGGCCGTGGGGACGGTGGTGGGGGTGGTGCCGGCGGGAGCGGGTGGACGCCGGGTCGACGTCCACAGTGCCGCCGCGGCCACCGCGACGAGGGTCACGACGCCGGCCTCGCGGCCCAGCGCGGCGACGGCGTCGGGACTGTCGGTGGCGGTGCTGGCGACGGCGACGGCGAGACCCATGTTGAACGCGGTGTGCATGATCACGACGGGGTAGACGCTTCCGCTGACCTCGCGGAGCCAGCCGTACACCTGCCCGGCGCAGGTGAGGACGGCGAGGAAGACCGGGACGATGATCCAGCGGTTGCCCTCGGTGAGGTACCCGCCGGTGGCGAAGAAGACCAGGGGCAGGTGCCAGATGCCGTGCAGGAGCCCGGTGCGCAGGTGCGGCACGCGTCGCCCGGTGGACGCCAGCAGCGGACCGAGGTACCCGCGCCAGCCGATCTCCTCGAAGAACACGAAGACGAGCATGACCGGCAGGTCCACGAGCATGGCGACACTGTCGGCACCTGCGGGGAGGTGCCACCCGGTGAGCCCGGTCAGTCGGAGCACCGCCTCCGAGACGAGCAGGACGGCCACCGGCGTGACGACGGCGACGGGCCAGAGCCGGGTACCGAGCCGGCCCAGCCCCAGCGGCGTCCAACCACTGCGGCGCCAGCCGTCCCGGGTGACCACGAGCTGCATGACGAGAACGGACAGCAACGGCGTGACCATGGCGAAGACCGCGGCGGCTTCGCCGTTGGGCCAGGTGAGGGCGAGCACCACGCACATGGTGAGCGCCATGACGTAGAACGTCACCGCTCGGGCGGTGGCTGACAGATTCGTGAACACGTTGCACTCCGGTTGCTCGGGGCCCTTACCGTCTCCTGCCGCCTGCCCGGTGCACCTCTGCCAGCAGGCTCGACGATCGCCGTGGGCCTCTGTCTGCAGACAGAGGCGGGGTAAGCCGAGCAGCGGAGGCCCGCGGCTCCACCGGTCCGTAGCATTCGCCGCATGACCCGACCCGAGATCGGCGCGCTGCCCCTGCCGGTCCGGCGCGCGCCCGACTGGGTCGACGCCGCGCTGGCGGTGCTCGCGGCCGTGCTGGCCGTGGCGGTTCTCGTCAGCGCCGACGTGGCCGCGATCGACCCGGCCCTGCACCGGGCGTCGGTGATCGCAGTCGTGATCACCGCGGTGGGGGCCGCCGGGACCGGCCTGCGGCGGCGTCGCCCGCTGCTGGGGCTCGCCCTGGTGGCGGTGGCCGCCTTCGTCGTCTCGGGCGGCTCGTACTTCACCGGTGTGTTGCCGTACCTGACGATGCTGGCCCTGTACTCGGTGGCGGCGCACGGCACCCGTCGCGAGGCCGTCATCGGCCTGGCCCTCGTCGTCGTGGCGTTCATCGCGTTGCAGGGCGCGGGCGTCCCGGACCTCGCCGTGATCGATGTCGCCACGAGCGCGGCCATCTGTGTCGCGGTCGTCGCGGTCGGTGACACCGTACGGCAACGGCGTGCCCATCAACGGGACCTCCTGGCCGCCGCCGGCGTGCGGGCCGACATCGCGTCCCGGCAGGCGGTCGTGGAGGAGCGACTGCGGATCGCGCGGGAACTGCACGACGTGGTCGCGCACAGCATGTCGCTGATCGCGGTGCAGGCGGGCGTGGGCGCACATCTGCTGCGCGGCGATCCGGACGCGGCCGAGCGGGCGCTCGTGGTCATCGCCGAGACGAGCCGCCGCGCGTTGGTGCAGACCCGGTCCGTGGTGGGCCTGCTGCGCGGTGGTGACGACGCGCCACCTTCGGTGCCGGGTCTGGTGTCGCTGGAGACCCTGGTGCAGGGGGTTCGCGAGGCGGGGCTGAGCGTCGATGTGCGGATCGACGGGACGAGACGCGACGTGCCCGCCGTGGTCGACCTGGCCGCCTACCGGGTGGTGCAGGAGGCCCTCACCAACGCGGTGAGACACGCGCCGGACCACCCGGTGACGGTGCGGATCACCTACGCGCCGACGGCCCTGCGGGTGGTGGTCGGTGCCGCCGGCACCGGCGAACGGGCCGACGTGCCGCCGACCGCGCCGGGCTTCGGGTTGTTGGGCCTGCGCGAGCGGGCCCGGGCCGTCGGGGGCAGCCTGACCGCCGGAGCCACCGCCGACGGTGGGTTCCAGGTCTGCGCGGACCTGCCCACGGGTGAGGACCCGCCATGATCCGGGTCGCGGTCGTCGACGACCAGGAACTGGTACGGAGCGCGTTCGTGCTCCTGTTGCAGTCGCACCCGGGGCTGGCGGTCGTCGGACAGGCCGGTGACGGGCGGGCCGCGGTCGCGCTGGCCCGCTCCGCCCGGCCCGACGTGGTGCTGATGGACGTGCGGATGCCGGGCCTGGACGGGCTGGAGGCGACCCGACGGATCGTCGCGGACGACCGCTGCCGGGGGACCCGGGTGTTGATGCTGACCACCTATGACGACGACGATCTCGTGCACGCGGCGCTACGCGCGGGCGCGAGCGGCTTTCTCCTCAAGGACGTGCGCCCCCAGCACCTGCTCGACGCCATCGAGGTCGTCGCGGGCGGTGAGGCGCTGCTCGCACCCACCGTCACGCGGCGGCTGATCGAGCTGTTCGCCACGCTTCCGGCCCTGCGGCCGGTACACGCGAGCGTCACCGAACGCGAGCGTGACGTCCTGCGGGCCGTGGCTCGTGGACTCGCCAACCGGGAGATCGCCGAAGCGCTGAACCTGGGCTACGGCACGGTCAAGACGCACGTGAGTTCGCTGCTGCTGAAGTTGGGCTGCCGCGATCGGGCACAACTGGTGATGTACGCCTACGAAACCGGCCAGGCTGTCCCCGGCACACCTGCGGCCGAAAAGTAGCGGCGCTGCCCGACATCGGCGGGAGCGGTGTGGACCGTCCGCCGCCGACGTCGGGCCGCAACGCGGTCAGCGCACCTGCACGAACACCGGGTTGGAATAGAACCACAGGTCGCTCCACGGGCTCTCCAGCCCGTCGGCGAGCGGCTCGGCCTCGTCGGTGCTCGTGCCGCGTACCCGCAGGTAGCTGTCGGTCTCGACGTTGCGCAGGGTGTGCCGGATGACCTGCTGGGCGCCCTGCTGCCGCCAGTCGCGCGGGCCGAACCGGGCGACCACGGCGGTGCTCGGATTGGTGTCGGCGTCCCGGTCGGCGCTCGGCCCGGTGACCTGGCCGACGATCAGGTCCACCCGCCGGACCTGCGGTCGGTCCCCGTTGCCGTTCGTGCCGGTCGGCGGCCGGAACCGGATCTCGACGTCCACGTCGGTGCGGTTACGGCGGTTGACCGTGACGGTCTCGCCCGACCCGGCCGAGTGCCCCTGGCTGCTGGCCGTCACGTCGAGCCGGGTGATCAGGTCACCGGTGGTCACGAAGATCCGCCCGTGCCGCAGCCCGTCCATGATGTCGCGGTACTCCTGGCGGGCCAGCACGTAGGTCTTGCTGTACTCGCCCGGCCAGAAGTCGGTGCCACCCCGGGTCCAGTGCACGTGCGAGTCGGAGGTCGCGGTGATCCACCACCGACGCCCCTCACCGAGCAGCGCGTCCCACAGCCCGCCGACCCGGGCGGTCGCCTGGTCGAAGCCGCCGTAGGTGGGGTGGTTGCCGTAGCCGCCGCGCGCGCTGCCGTTGAGCGGGCCGGCCTGGTGCCCCGGGGCACCCTCGAAGCCGACGTACACGTCCGGGGCCGCGTCGTTGCCGTTGCGGAACTCGTGCGGCAGGTCCTGCCCGTAGACGCCGAGCCCGGTCGCCGAACGGGAGGTGTGGTGGGCGATCACCAGCGGCTTGTGCGGCATGGTCCGGGCCACCTTGAGGAACTCCACCATCTTGGCCTCGGTGTCCCGGCCGGGATCGGCCGGGAACGGGTCCCGCTTGGCGAACCGACTCTCCAGCTCGAAGAGCTGCTTCGCCTCGTCGGCGTGCCGGGGAATCATCAGGGTGTGGTGGTCCATCGCCGGGGCATCGAACTCCATCCCCCAGAACTGCAACACCTCGGGCACCAGCCGGCGGGACCGCAGCAGGTCGGGGTACGCCTGCTCCAGGTTGACCTTGGAGTGCGTCGGTCCACCATGGTCGGTGCACATCGCCCAGGTCAGCCCGAAGTTCTTCGCCATGATCGCGTTGGTGACGATCGGGTAGACCGCGTCGGCGCCCTTGCGGAACGTCGGCGGGTTCGTCGTGGTGTCGAAGTCTCCGCTGTACTCGGAGTGGATGTGGTGGTCACCGGCCCGCCAGATCCGGTTGTCCGGCCGGCCCGCGCCGGCCTGCGCCTGATCCTGCCGGTCCGGGTCGGCGTGGGCCGCCTCGACGCCCACGAACGGGCCGGCGGCGGCGAGCGTCGCGCCGACGCCCGCGTACTTCACCAGTTGGCGACGCGACAGCTGACCGCCTGTGGCGTCCTCGGATTCCCTGTGCTGCACTGCGGAGCCTTCCGCTCGATCCGGTGTTGACCGTGTCGATCACGAAGCCTGGGAGAGGGCGGTGAACAGCCGTTGCACGGCGGTCGGGGGCGGCGTGAACGCCGCCCGGCCAGCCGAGGGCCGCCGGCCGGTCCATGCCCGAAGGTGGGCGTCCCGTCGCGTAGCGCGCGATGGGGGCATCCGATCACCGTCCGACCTGTGGCGACGTACCGACGGATCGGCAGCGACCGCGAGGGTCTCGGGTGGGCGTCGGCCGGCCCGTGGGTGCCGGGGCCGTCGCCTGCCGACCGCCGTGCGTGCCGGTTGCTTCCTGCCGAGCGGCGGCGACCGGGACGCACCGCCGGATGCGCAAACCGATCGAAGTTTCTCAATGGAGTAGTCAATCCGACAGTCGGCTACGAAGTTTGCCAGATAGGGTCTGAGCAGGGAAAACGCCTTCAGGCGTCTCCCTTTGGGGTGGTCCGGGCCGCCGCCCTGCCGAGCAAACTCGCTCGCCTCCTACCCGAAAGGTTCTCCCATGCGCCATCTCCTCCATCGAGGGCTGCTGACCGGAGTGGCCGTCGTCGTCGCGCTGTCGGCCACCCCGGTCTCCGCCGCCGCGTCGTCGGGCCCGTCGTCGGGCGCTGCGTCCGCCAGCCGTCCGTCGCTGGCCGCCGGCACCTGCTCGATCCTGTGGGACCTGCTCAACCTGGGTGGCCGCAACGGCCTCGTCGCGGTCGGCCTGACCGAGGACCAGCAACTCATCAAGTTCGCGGCCAACCGGCCGAACCTGACCTGCACCATCGGCACGGTCGACCTACCCGGTGCCGAGACCCTGGTCGGCATCGACTACCGGGTCCAGGACGGCAGGCTCTACGGCGTCGGCGACGCCGGGGGCGTCTACACCCTGTCCACCCGCGACGCCACCGCGACGCAGGTCAGCCAGTTGACCGTCGCCCTGAGCGGAACGTACTTCGGCGTCGACTTCAACCCGGCCGCCGACCGGCTACGGATCATCAGCGACACGGGCCAGAACCTGCGGCACAACGTCAACTTCGGCGGGACCACCCTCGTCGACGGAACGCTCACCTTCCCACCCGCGGTCGGCACCGCCCTCGGGGTGACCGGTGCGGCCTACACCAACAACGACCTCAATGCGAACACCGCCACCACCCTGTTCGACATCGACACCACCGGTGACCAGGTCGCCGTCCAGTCCCCGGCCAACTCCGGCCAGCTCGCCGCGACCGGCAAGCTCGGAGTCGACGCCGATCAGCGGGCCGGCTTCGACATCTACAGCACGATCCGCAGCGGCCGGGCCGTCGGCAACACCGGCTACGCCGTGCTCAACGGCACCGGCCCCAGCCGGCTGTACGCGATCGACCCGCTCACCGGCGAGGCCAGCACCACGGGCGCGTTCGCCCAGGTGGTCGTCGACCTCGCCCTGCAACTCAAGCAGCCGTAACTACCCGCCCCGGCGGGCACCCGGACGGCGACGGCGGTGGACCTCCGGCGTCGCCGTCCGCCCGGATCGGCCATGCGCTGCCGTGTCCCGTCCCGCACCCGGCAGCGCATGGCAGGCCGTCATAACCGGACCAGCATCACCCCGCCGGCACGGTCGCCCACGGCGACCCCGATCACCCGCCGCCGAGCAGTGCCGCGACCGCCTCGACGGTGTCCGGATGCGCGGCCACCAGCGCCGACTCCGACGGCCCGGCCGGCGTCGCCTGCGGTGTCGACCACCCGCCGTCGCAGCCGAGCAACGCGGCAACCGCCCCGACCGCCGCCGGGTGCGCGGCGAGCAGGGTGTGCACCTGCCCCACCGGCCCGACCCGTACCGCCGACGGTGTGGGCGTCGGGGCCGGGGCCAGCCACGGCGGCACCCAGGCGTCCAGCTCCGGCAGCGTCCCCGGGAAGGTGCGCGCGGCCTCCCGCACCAGCAACGGCACCAGCTCCGGGCCGTGCTCCCGCAGGGTGGTGATCAGAGTGGGCAGCCAGGGCAGCAGGACCGGGTCGGGCAACCGGGCGAAGGCGGTGGACATCGTCTCCACCACGAACGGCGCGAGCCCTGGCACCGGTTCCAGTGCGTGCACGAAACCGGAGAGATACCTCGGAAAGGCCGGCACCACCAGCGGGTTGGCCAGCAGTTCGGCGCAGCGCTCCCGCAACTCGGCCAGCGGCAGCAGGCCGAGCTGGTGCCGGGCCGCCCAGAGCAGGGCGACCTTTGCCGGGCTCTCCGGGTGCGACTGGGCCACCGCGAGTTCGAGCTGGGACCGGTCGCAGCCCAGCGAGAGCGCCAGGCTCTCCATGCTGAACAGGAAGCCCAGCATCGCCCCGACCTGCCGGACCCCGGTCTCCTCCTCGACGAACGCGGTCGGCAGCAGGGTGCAGTAGTGCGCGTAACCGGTCGTCACGAACGCCTCGCACCAGGCCGGCAGGGCCGGGGCGGTGGCCCGGTGGTGGGCCAACAACCGGCGGATCCGCCGCAGCACCTCCGGGGCGTCGTCCACGGTGCGTTCGGTGGCCAGCAGCTCCACCGCCCGGGCGCCCAGCTCGTCGACCAACCGGGGGCTGTTCAGCAACCGGATGGCGTCCTCCACGGCGGCGAGGGCACCGGCGGCGGTCGCGTCGGTGCCCCGGACCGCCCGGCGCAGCCGCTGCTCCAGCACCTGCTCGACGGTCACCCCCTCGTAGCCCAGCTCGATCAGCGCCCGCTGGTGGCGGCCCAGCGCCAGGTCCCAGCTCTCCTGGATGGACCGGTGTCCCAACCGGCGCTCACCCATGATCGGGCGGACCGCGTCGGCGGGGAGCAGGTGCCGCAGCATCCACAGCAGATCCGAGCAGCCGGCCAGGGCGGGGGTCGCGTGCAGGTCCAGCAGGGCCCGTCCGATGGTGCGCTTCTCCAGGTCCAGGCCGAGCGGCTGGAGACGGTCGAGCACGTCGCGGGCCAGCGGCGGCAGGGCGTCGTAGCCCACCTGCCCGATCCGGTCCCCGCCGAGCAGGATCTCGCAGAGCCGTCGGACGTCCCGCCGACCCGGTACGACGTCCTTCTCGATGCAGGTCACCGCCGCGTCGGCGAAGTCGTACGGGGTCGGGCGGGCCCGGTTACGCAACCCGGCCAGCAGGATCGAGGTCTCGAACACCGCGATCGCGTCGGCGGTGCTGGCCAGGTATCCGTTGCGGCGGGCCAACCGGACGATGTCCACGCACCAGCCGCGCAGCTCCGCCTCGTCCAGCCCGTCCAGGGGTGGCGGTGCGGCGAGGAATCCGCTGAGCCGATCGGCCATCGGCCCGGTCGGTGCGGCCACCGCAGCGGCCTTGCGCCGGCCCCGACCCTTTCCGCCCCGTTGGCCGTCCAGCCGGAACGGCGTCAGGCCCGACCCGCTCACCGCCTTGGTCCAGGTGGCGGCGGCGATCGACACCGAGCCCGGCGCCAGCCCGAACTGCGCCTCGATGGCCGAGTGGCTCGACGGGATCAGCCCGTACCGCCAGCGGGTGCCGGTCCGGGGGGTGATCGCGAAATCCGGGGCGGGGGAGTCCAGGCCGAACTGCGCGACCCGACTGGCGGCGTGGAACGCACCGCACACGTAGAGGCAGTCCGCCGGGTCGGCCCCGGACGCGGCGAGATGCTCGCGCATCCGGGTCCACATGTAGCGCTCCCGGTCCTCGTCGCGCTCGGTGCGGTCCGATCCGGCCGGCCGCAACCGGCGGAACAGGCTGCCGATCAGCACCATCACCTGTCGGTAGGTGTCGTGGTCGGCGCCGGCGAGGGGACGCTCGACGTACTGGTCCCACCACTCCGACCAGTGCCGCACCTTGCCGTGGTGCAGCAGGTACGCCTCCAGCTCGGCGAACCGGGGCCGCAGGTCGCCGATCTCCACACCGACCGCGTCGCCGTGCAGCGCCGCCTGCTCACCCGCGCCGCCGGTCGACGCGGTGACCGCCGCCGGCCCGGCATCGTCCGTCGGCCCGGTGGCTCCCGCCGGCCCGGCGTCGTCGCGCGGCGACCACTGGAAGACGTGGTCGGTGGAGCGGTCCACCAGCACCAGCTCCACACCCGGCGTCTCCAACGCGTACGCGATCGCCTGGTATTCGGCGGACGCCTCGGTGACCGGGGCGACGACGCTGAGCGGACCCCACTCGGCGGGGAAGCCGTCCAGCTCGGAGGCGAACGCCTGCACCGCCACCGGCAGCCGGCAGTTGCGCAGCTCGCCCAGGAGCGGCTGGAGGTCCTCGCACAGCTCCAGATAGATCACCTTGGGTTGCTTGTGCCGCAGCCGGCGTACCATCGCCAGCGCCGAGGCCGGCGAGTGGTGACAGACCGGGAAGATCTCCAACCGCTCGCCCAGCGCCCGGTCGACGTCGTCGACGATGCCGGCGAGGATGCCGGCCAACGCGTCGGCGGAACCGGCGAAGGTGGCCGCCGCGTCGGTGAGCTGCTCCCGCAGCGCGCCGAACGGCCCGGCCGCCACCCCGGCCCCGGCGGTGCCGCCGTCCCCGGTGGTGCGGTGGGGATCGTCGGGGGCGGTGGCGGTGGTCATGACAGCGAGGCGATCGCCTGGCGACCGCCGTCGAGGAAGCCCGCCCAGCCCTCACCGTTCTGCTTGGCCCGGGGCTCCACCACCCCGTGCAGGTACTTGTTGAGGATCGCCAGGTCCTCCGGGCTGCGGCGGGCCAGCGACCCCATCAGCGACCCGGCCAGCGTCTCCACCCGCAGGGTACGGTCGCCGAAGAACTGACTGTGCAGGATGGCGTCCTCCAGCACGCCGATCTGCTCGGCGGTGGACAGCGCCGACTCCAGCTTCTCGTCGTCGCTGGTCGCCGACGCGGCGGCGGCCCGCAGGTCGGCGAAGCTCTGCAACAGGATGTCCAGCAGGGTGGGCGGCACGTCCAGCTCGATGCGGTGCCGGCGCAACAGCTCCTCGGTGCGGAACCGGACGATCTCCGCCTCGCTGCGCTTGTTGGTGACCACCGGGATCCGGACGAAGTTGAACCGGCGCTTCAACGCCGACGACAGGTCGTTCACGCCCCGGTCCCGGCTGTTCGCGGTGGCGATGATGGAGAAGCCGGGTTGGGCGAAGACGATGTTGTCGTCGTTCAGCTCGGGGATGGAGACGTACTTCTCCGACAGGATGGAGATCAGCGCGTCCTGGACGTCGCTGGTGGAGCGGGTCAGCTCCTCGAACCGGCCCACCACGCCCTGCTCCATCGCCGTCATGATCGGCGACGGGATCATCGACTCGCGGGACTGCCCCTTGGCGATCACCATCGAGACGTTCCACGAGTATTTGATGTGGTCCTCGGTGGTGCCGGCGGTGCCCTGCACCACCAGGGTGGAGTTGCGGCAGATCGCGGCGGACAGCAGCTCGGCCAGCCAGCTCTTGCCGGTGCCGGGGTCGCCGATGAGCAGCAGGCCCCGGTCCGACGCCAGGGTCACGATGCTGCGTTCGACGAAGCTGCGGTCGCCGAACCACTTCTGCGGGATCTCCCGCTCCAGACCGTCGGCCCGTTCCGAGCCGAGGACGAACAGTCGGACCATGCGCGGGCTCAGCCGCCACGAGAACGGCTTCGGGCCGGTGTCGACCGACTCCAGGTAGTCGAGTTCGTCGGCGTACTTGACCTCGGCGGGGGCACGCAACATCTCGGACATGAGGGGTGTCTCTCCTAGGTGAGGAAGCTCTTGAGCTCGAAGACGAGTTTGCGGATGTGACCGGAGAGGACCGGGGTGCCCAGGTCCTTGAGGCGCTGCCGGAACCAGGGGTTGACGCTCTGCTGGCCGGAGCTGCTGACCGAGCCGACCGGGATGAACCGCACCCCGGAGCGGTGCACCGCCTCGATGCCGTCGAACAACGGTTGGGAGCGGTTGAACTCGTAGAAGTCCGAGATCCACACCAGCACCGTGTTGCGCGGCTCGACGATCTTGGGGCGGGCCATCGCCATCGCCACCGGCCCGTCGTTGCCGCCGCCGAGCTTGGTGCGCAGCAGCACCTCGAACGGGTCGTGCACCCACGGGGTCAGGTCCAACGCCCGGGTGTCGTACGCGATCAGGTGCACGTCCACCTTGGGCAGCCCGGCGAAGATCGAGGCCAGGATGGTGCAGTTGACCATCGAGTCGACCATCGACCCGGACTGGTCCACCACCACGATCAACCGGGACGGGGTGGTCTTGCGGGCGGTCTGCCGGTAATAGAGCCGGTCGACGTAGAGGCGCTCGTCCTCCGGGCTCCAGTTGGTGAGGTTCTGCCAGATGGTGCGGTCCAGGTCGAGGTTGCGGTAGACCCGCTTCGGCGGCACCGACCGGTCGATCGCGCCGACGGTGGTCTGCTCGACCTGGGTCCGCAGCACCTCGGCGACCTCGTCGACGTACCGCCGGATCAGCGACTTCGCGTTGGCCAGCGCCACCCCGGACAGGTTCGCCTTGTCCCGCAGCAGCTGCTCGATCAGCGACATGCTCGGGGTGAGCTGGCTGGCCAGCTTCGGATCGGCCAGCACCTCGCGCAGGTGCATCCGGCGCACCAGGTCGGCCTCCAGGTTGCCGAGGGTGCCGCCCAGCCCGGTGCCACCCTGCCGGCGCAGCTCACCCGGCGGGCAGCCGAGCGCCTGCTCGAACCAGCCCGCGTCGGACTGCCAGCGGGCCAACTGACCGGCGCTGACCGGCCCCGACCCGGTGCCGAAGACGTTGAGCAGCAGCTTCGACACCAGCGCGGCTCGGCGGACCTCGGCCTCGCCCGGCCGGTGCCTGCCGAGGTCGCCGGAAGCCGGGCCGCCGGCGGTGTCGGCCCCGCTCGACGCGGTCGCACCGTCACCGCTGGTCCCGTCCTCGTCGCCGGGGGCGGCGGGACCGCCGGGGGCGGAGACGCCGGCGGTGTTGGGGACGCCGCTGGTGCTGTCGGGGTCGGCGGCGGTCGTGGGGTCGGCGGGGGCGGCGAGCAGGCCGCGCAGCTCGTCGGCGAGCACGGGGAAGCGCTGCACGACAGTGTCCACCGAGACGGTCGGGTCCAGCAGGGCTGCGGGCAGGCCGAGGTCGTCGACCACGGCCACGCTCGCCGACTCCAGGGTGGGCTGCTCGTCGGGGTCGAACAGTCGGCTCAGCAACCGCCAGTAGAGCACCTGCCGGCGGTTCTCGGCGGCCAGGTCGCCCGAGGTCACGGCGTCGTCGCCCGGTGGCACGGCGTCGCCCGGCGACGTGGTGTCGCTCATTGCGGTGGGCTCGGTCATCGGCGCAGCAACCGTCCCGCGCGTTCGCGCAGCACGGCCACGGCGTCGCCCGCCCTGGCCTCGGCCTTCGCCACCTTCGGGTCGGTCACCCCGTCGGCCCAGTCGCCGTTGTGCGCCTCGACCGGCCGGCGTTTGACGGTGGCCTGCACCGCCAGCGGCTGCACCAGCCACCGGCCGTCGTCCCAACGCACCAGGCCCAGGCAGGACGACGAGGCGGCGACCAGCGCGGGAGTGAGCGGCCCGCCGGCCGGCAACCGGTCGAGGGCGACCGCGAGGCGGTGCCCGTCGAGGTCGACGGCCAACCCGCCGTCGTGCACGACGTAGCCCTCCAGCAGCACCGGCTCGGCGATCGCCACCGGGTGCCGGTCCAGCGGCGGGATGGCCGTCGCCGCCGCCGTGCCGAGCAGCACCCGGGCGGTGGCGAACGGATCGGCAGGCTCGCCCGCCTGCGCCTGCCCGTCGACCCAGTGCAGGTCGCCACCCAGCGCCGGCAGGTCGGTGACGACCAGCGCCCGTCGTTGCGCGATCGCGGTGAGCAGCACGGGGTACGCCGACAACAGCCGCCACACCGCAGGCCCACCGATCGTGGCGACCTTGGCCGCGCCCACCGTCACCCGGACCAACCGGGGTGCGGTGGCGTCGGCCGGTTCGAGGATCGCGTGCAGTTGCACCTGGACGGCGGTCTCGTGCTCGTGGACGTCGACCCCGAGCGGCAGCAGTCGACCGGTGACCCGTTCGGTGGCGGTCACCGTGGCCGGGGCGGGCCCGTCCTGGGCGAGCAGCACACCCCGGGCCCACAGGTCCGCCCAGCGGCGTACCGGCACCTGCGCCATGGTCGCCACCGGCAGCCCGGCCCGCAGTTCGGCGGCGAGCCCGTCGAGCAGCACCGCCAGCCGGCGCGACTCCGGCTCGGCCAGCGCCGCCTCGACCGGCGTCCCGACGGCGGAGAGCAGTTCGTGGTCGACGCCGCGCCAGCCGGCGAGGGCGGTCTCGTGCAGCCAGGACCGGGCGGCGGCGCGGGCGGGGGAGGGATCGCCCGCTTCGCCGGTCGGGGTCCACGGGGTCCGGTGCCGCCCGAGGGCGGTGTCGAGCTGGTCGAGCAGGGCGTCGTGGGTCGCGCCGAGCAGCGCCGTCCGGGCGCCGGCCAGCGCGGCCAGATGTTCCTGCCCGACCGAGCCGGCGGTCACCTTGCCCACCGCCTCGGCCACCCGTTCGCCCAGCGGGGTGCCCGCCACCGCGCCGGCCAGGGCCGTCAACGCGGTGGCGTCCTGTTCGCCGACCCGGGCGAAGCCCCGCAGCAGGGCGTCGTCGAAGCCGGCGACCACGTCGTCGGCGTCGGTCAGCCCGGTGGGGGTGCTGTCGCGCAGCTGCGCCAGCTGCGTGCCGAGCATCAGCGACCTGCCCCGGTGGAGGGGAACCAGTGCAGCTCGGGCAGCACGGTGGTGCTGGCCGGGAACTCCAGGTAGGCCAGGTGGCGCAGGAACCGGCTGAACACCACCGCGGCCGAGGTCGGCTCGTGCCGGGCGTCGAGCCGGGACAGCAGCTCGACGCCGGTCTGCGTGCCGTCACCGGCGTCGACCCGCAGGTAGCGGGCGACCCGGTCGACGCCGTACTGGAGCACGGCCTCGTCGGCGAGGGACTCCAGGTGCTTGCAGGGCGCGCCGCGCAGCCCGCCGCAGGGTCGGTTGTTGTTGGTGCTGCAATGGTAGGCGTGGCTGCCGGCGGTCACCGACGAGACATACACCCGCTCGATGTCGGACCCGCTGGACACCACCCCCTGCAACCGCCCGTCGGCCAGCTCGAGGAAGGGCACCTTGGCCAGCTTGCGGGGCCGGGCCGGTGGCACCACCGCCAGCACGCTCCGCCGCCGCGCGGCCCCGTCAGCGTCCGTCACCGCACGTCCTCCCACCCGCCGTAACACCGGCGTCGACCATGGTTGATGGCGTGCGCCGGCCGAGGCCGGCGCCGCCGTGACCACAAGATCATGGCCCCCGGGTACGACAGTTCCCGGGGTGGCGACCATCCGGTGCGCGGGCCGTCCGGTGCTCCCGATGATCGTTGGTGGCCTCCCAGACCACGCTGCTGGGCCTGGTGAAGCATGCGACCTTCGTGGAGAAGGTCTGGTTCGACGAGGCCGTCACGGGGCGGTCGCGGGGCGGTCGCGCGCCGAGATCGGCATCCCCGCCACGTCGGACCAGTCTCGTCCTCGCCGACGACGACACGATCGCCGCCGTGTAGCAGGCCCATCGGGAGGCCTGCGCCGCGTCGCGGCGGGCGACGGCCGCCCTGGGTCTGGACGACGTCCTGTCCGGGCACCGGCGGGACCCGTGCCCGTTGCGGTGGGTGTACCTCCACGTGCTGCGGGAGTTGGCCCAGCACTGCGGGCACGCGGACATCCTGCGGGAGCAGCTCGTCGATGCTCAGCCCACGGGGTCGGTCCGCCCGGCCGCCGTCGGGGCACCTGCGCCGGCCGGGGCGGGGTGCGACGCCACCTGACCGTGGGGGCGGTGCTAGCGGTCCCGGTTGCGGGGGTGCCGCTTGGCCGTGCGTTCGTTGCCGTGTTTGTAGTTGCCGGTGAGGCGCGCCATCAGCTCCTGCGGATCGTCGCTGTCCACGTCGACCAGGAACCGGGCTGCGGCGGCACCCCGGAGCACCGAGGCGGGGCGGCCGTGGTGCAGCACTTCCACGTCCCCGTTCTTGCGGAGACGATAGGTGAATCCCTCAGGGGTGCCGGACATCGTCCCATCGTCCTCGCCGACCGGCTCGCACGCGACCGGATTAGCCGCTCCGAGGAGTCGTCGTACCGATCATCGCGAGGTGGGGTCCGGCCACCGACCGTGACCCGGATCGACGTGTCCTCGCTGTCGACGGCCGTCCGCGCCCCGGGCCGTCAGTCGTCGTACTGGACCAGGCAGAACTCGTGACCCTCCGGGTCGGCCATGACCACGACCACACCCTGTTCGTGGTCGTGCCGCTCACCGGTGTACCTGCCACCGAGGTCGATGACCGTGGCCATGGCCTCGTCGACGTGGTCGACGGCGACGTCGAGGTGGAGCCGTACCTTGCCCGTCCGGGGCTCCGGCACCGGCTGGAACACCAGCCGTGGCTGTGGGTCACCCCGCTCGCCGAGGTAGACCCAGCCCTCCTGCGACGGGCCGGGTTCCCGACCGAGTAGGACGCCCCAGAACCGGGCCACCCGCTCGGGGTCGAGGCAGTCGATCGTGACACCGGACCAGACGTTCGCCATCGGCTGATCATGACAGAACGCCGGTCGGCCGTCCGGTCACGTCGCTGCCCGCCCGCCGGCCGGCCGGCCGGCGGGCGGGTCGGTCCCGGTCCGCCGTCGTCGCGGCTCGCCATCGCCGGTCGACGTGGTCCATGTCGCCCGCCTACCTGGTCCCTCGCGCCGGTGTGTCGGGACAGCTCACGCCTGCCGCACCACCCCGGCCGGGCCGGTGGGGCGTTGACCGCCCGGGTGGCCGCCGAGCAGGTGGCGCGGCGGGAGCGTGGACCCCGAGCCCCTAGACCTCCAGCCGCAGCCCGGCCCACCGGCCGCACCACCCCTTGGCCGTCACGCGCTCGCGTACCTTCGCGCGGCCTGCGGCGTGGTCGAAGGCCGGTGAGGGGCGGACGACCATGCCGACCAGGTCGGCCACGCCGTGGCAGCACACCAGGTGGACCGAGTCACCCCGCAGGGTGACCGCGACGCAGGTGGCCGTCTCGGGCCAGCGCGATATCGCGTCCAGGGTGCCGAGGTAGGGGCCGTCGCCGTTGCGCAGGTGCATCCGTGCCTGGTTGCGGATCTCCCACGGCACCCCGGGCAGGAGCGTCGCGGCCCGGGCCTCGGCACGGGTGTCCGCACGGGGGTCCCGCTCCTGCGGGTCGAAGTAGGCGACGTCCACGTCGCGCGGCGGCGCGGCCGGCAGGTCGCTGATCGCGTCCCAGACCCGGTTGCGGACGAAGCCGGCACCGATCCGCCAGTCCGGCAGACCGAGGTCGGCGGTGGCCCGGAGCACTCTCATCGCCGCCGGGTCCGACTCGATGAGGCCCACCACGTCCTGTGTGCTCACGACCACCCCGAGGAGCCTAGAGCAGCGCCCGCCCGGCCCGGGTCACCGCGGCCGGGGCGGGTCGTCGCCGAAGGCCGCCGCGAGCGCCGTCGTGATCAGGTCGGCCAGGTCGGTGCGCCCGTCGTCCTGTGCCCACCGCACCAACGCGGTGTGCATGACGGCCAGGCAGGCGCTGGCCGCCGCCGCGGCGCGGAAGGCCGCATCGGGATCGGTGGCCTCGTCCCCGAGCCCGCCCACGATGGCCTGTTGCAGCAGGTGGTGGTTGTCCAGGTGCCGGGCGCGCAGGGCGGGGGTCGAGATCATCAGCCGCAGGCGGGCCAGCAGGAACCGGTCGTCACCGGCGGTGAGCGTACGCGCCGACTCGACGAGCGCGGTGCCGATCCGGCGCACGCTGGGTCACCGGGCAGGTCATCGACGCCAGCGGCGGCCTCTTCCTGGGCCCGCGCGCCTGACCACCGCGCGGCCATGGCGCGAACGCGCCTGACCACCGCGTAGTCGTGGCGCGCGGGCGTTCCTGACCACCGCGGCGGTCACGGCGCGCCCGCGCCTCACCACCGTGCGGTCGGGGGCCGCCCGCCCGCAGGGTTCAGGCCGGGACCCGGTGGTCCGCCTCGAACCGCTCCCGGGTGAAGAACGCCAGTTGGGCCCGCTTGTCGGGCATGTCGATCTCGTCGGCGAAGGTGAACCCCTCCCGTTCCAGTCGCCGCAGCGCGAACCGGTTGCGCACGTCGGGCTCGACCACGATCCGCAGCCGACTTGGGTCGCGGAACAGGAAGCGGGCCAGCGCCGGGCCGATCGCGTCGGTGAGCCCGCGCGGCGGTCGGCGGCCGGGGGCGAGCAGCAGGTGCATGCCGATGTCGCCGGGCCGCACCCGGTAGCGCTCGCCGACCGGGTCGGCCTCCGGCTGGTAGGTCTGGAACAGGCCCACCGGCGTGCCGTCCAGCCCGATCAGGTACGCGTGGTGGGTGCTCAGGCCGTCGACGTACGCGTAGATCTCGCGTACCTCCTCGACGGTGTACGACCCCATGCCCCAGAACGACGCGCGGGGCTCGGTCACCCAGCCGTGCAGCAGCGCGGCGTGGGCGGCCGGATCGACCACGGTGAGGGTCAACTCACCGAAGCCGGGGATCATCTCCTGGTAGGTCACGCGGTCCTCGTCTCGGGGTGCTCGGGTCAGGCCACGCCAGTCGGTGCCGACGGGGATCAGCTCGCCGGTGGCCCACAGGGGCAACTGGTCGGCGAAGTGCGGGTCGTCGGGGCGGCCCGAGACGCCGAAGGGGACGATCCAGCGGCTCGCCGACCGGTCGGTCAGGTCCCACACGTACCGGGCGACCGGCCCGCGCCAGCACGCGTCGGAGACCCCGGGCACGCTGGAGGTGGACAGCACGCAGTTGGTGTCGCCGCCGAGGTCGGTACCGTCGCGCATCGCGGCCACCCGGTCCGTGACCGCCTCGGACACGCCGAGGTGCAGCGGGTGCAGCAGATGCCGCCGTCCCCAGGGGCCGGGTGGGTCGCCGGCCGCGACCTCCTCCAGCGCGGCGGCGGCGAGCGGTTCGACCGCACCGCCGAGGCGGGGCAGCCCGGCGACCACCCCCTCCACCGCGTGCCCGATCCGGGCCAGCGGGTCGGTCCACGGGGCGAAGAGCGGGTCGTAGCCGCCGGGGGCGTGCAACGGGCCCAGGGCGGGGTGCGCCGACAGGTGCCGGACCAGCGCGGCCCGCCAGGCGGCGAACGCCCCGGCATCGACGCTGTCGGCGTCCATCCGGCCGTCCCAGCCGGTCAGCCGGTCCCGCAGCAGTCGGGCCGGCCCGCTGAGCGGCCCCGGGTCGAGCCGGTCGAGCAGACCGCGCAGGACCACCGACCCCAATTGGGTGTCCGTGTGGACGTCCGGCGCGGCGACGCCGTCGGCGAGCAGTTCGCGGATCCGGCGGGCCCGGTGCGGCGGGGCGAAGTCGACACCGAGGTCGGCGACGTCGTCACGCCGGTCGTTGGCGCAGACCGCCGGCTCGCCGACCGCGACCGGTTTGGCGGCGGCGTAGTCGCCGCGCCACCGGTAACGGGGGTCCCAGCCGGGCACCGGTTCCCGCCGGCACCCGTCGTCGCGGTGAGGCACCAGGCCGGCGACGAGCTGGTGCACCGCCCCGTGCCGGTCGGCGACGAGCACGCTGTTGACCGGTTCGACCCAGCCGCGCAGCGCGTCGGCGACGTCGTCGGCGGTGCGGGCCCGCAGCAACGGCAGCAGCGCGTCGAAACCGAGGCTCTCCGTCACCCGGGCCGGGGTCCGCAGGCTGAGTGCCTCGCCGGTGTGCCGGTCGTGGTCGATCACCGGGCCACGCGGGGTCTCGATCACCTCGACGGTCTCCGTCGCGCCGCCGCGTACCTCGATCCGTTCGACGTGCCGGTGGGCGGGCACCCAGCCGTCGGCGTCGCGGACCAGCACCAGGTCGCCGTCGCGGCGCAACTGTTCGCGGTAGAGGTCCTGGTAGTCGGCCATCGCGTTGGTGACCGCCCAGGCGACGTCGCCGGCGTGCCCGAAGTGCGGCAGCCCCGGTACCCCGGGGAAGGCCAGTCCGACCACGTCGAACTCGGGGCAGGCCAGCCGGATCTGCTGGTAGATGCCGGGCAGTTCGAGCAGCCGGTGCGGGTCACCGGCGATGACCGGGGCACGGCCGGTCACCGGGTCGGCGGGCAGCGCCCAGGCGTTGCTGCCGGAGCCGCCGGGCCCCTCGACGGCGAACAGGTCGCGGGCGGCCGGGCCGAGGGTGGCGGCGACGTGGGCGTGCCACAGCTTCTGCGGAAAGGTGCCGAACAGGATGTGCTGGACCAGGAAGACGCCCAGCGGCGTCCACGGTCGCCACCGGCCGGGCGCGCTGCCGGTGGCGGCGAACTCGGGGGCCGCCGCCGCGCCGGTCGCCAGGCCCGCGTTGACCCCGTCGGCGTACGCGGTCACCCAGCGTCGGGTGGCCGGGGCGAGCCGGTCGAAGCAGCGCCGGGCGGTGTCGTCGAGCCGGGCCCGCCGGACGAACCGGTCCCAGTCGAGTGCGGCGGGACCGATGTGGGCGGCGAGTCGGCCCTCGGCCCGCCAGCGTTCGACCTCGAGCTGCCACGCCCGGTCGGTAGCGGTCACCCGCCCCTGCCATCGGGCCAGCTCATCGACGGTGTCGGCCCACAGGTGCGGTACGCCCCACCGGTCGCGGTGCACGCCGGCGGCCGGCCGGTCGCCCGGCGGCATGCCGGTCCCACTCTCCACAGGACTCCTCGCCTAAGTTACCCTCGCCTAACTTAGGCGGACCTTACCTGGAGGACGTGTGAAACGGAACTGGGAGGCCCTGGTGCTCAAGGCCATGGGCGGCCGGGACTTCCGGCTGACCGTGCGGAGCACCGAGTCGGTCGGCGGGCACTACCAGCGTCTGCTCATGGACGACGGCGGCCTGCTGGCGGCGGGCAAGGCGCACCCCACCATGTGGATCCGGCTCTGGTTCGACGACGCCGGCCGGGCGCACCAGCGGGCGTACACGCTGGTCGACCCGGAGCCGGAGGCCGGCCGGTTCACCCTCGAGTTCGCCCTGCACGACGGCTGCGCGGCCCGCTGGGCGAGCACCGCGCAGGTGGGTGACACCATCGTCGCCACCCTCCAGGGCAGCGCCTTCGCCCTGCCCGACCCGGCACCCGCCCACCTCTACGTGGTCGGTGACGCCGCCTCGCTGCCAGCGGTGAACAGCCTGCTCGACGCGGTGCCCGACACCCCCGCCACGATCTGGTTGGAGTACGCCCACGACGGGGAACGGGCGCTGGCCCTGCGTACCCGGGACCAGCACCGGGTCACCTGGGTGCCGCGGGGCGACGACGGGCGGCAACTCGTCGACACCGTCCGGGCCGCGCTCCCGGCCGCGCCGGACGCCCACTACTGGGTGGCCTGCGAGGCGACCAGCACCCGGGCCCTCACCCGGCACGTCCGGCGCACCCTCGGGATGGGCAAGCAGCAGCTGACCTCGCTGGGCTACTGGAGCGCCCGGTGAAGGGACGCCTCGGCACGCTCACCACGCTCTACGTCACCCAGTACCTCGGCATCGGGTTCATCACCGTCGGGCTGACCGCCATCCTGCGCGACGGCGGCACCTCACTGGACACCCTGGCCCTGCTGCAGTTCGTCGGCCTGGTCTGGCCGCTGAAGTTCCTCTGGGCCCCGCTGCTCGACCGGTACGGCTCCCGCCGGCACGGCCACTACCGGTCCTGGCTGCTGCCCCTGCAGGCCGGTCTGGTGCTGACCCTGCTGGCGCTGCTGCCGTTCGCCGATCCGACCCGGCAGCTCGGCCCGGTGGTGGCGATCTGCGCCGCCTACGTCTTCCTCTCCGCCACCCAGGACATCGCCGTCGACGCGGTCGCCGTCCGGGTGCTCTCCGAGGGGACCCGGGGCGCCGGCAACGGCATCCAGGTCGCCGCGAGTTACCTGGGCAACCTGCTCGGCGGTGGCGCGTGCGTGCTGGTCTACGACCGGTACGGCTGGGTGCCGGCGATCGGGTTGCTGGCCGCGCTGACCGCCGTCGGGCTGCTGGTGGTGTGGCGGCTGCGGGAGCCGGCCCGGATCGCCCGGGTGCCCGGCGCCGGGCAGGCGTACCGGGCGTTGCTGTCGGTGTTCGGCCAGCCCGGCTGCCGCTGGTGGACCTTCGGCGTGGTGCCGCTGGTCTACACCGGAGCCGGAGCGGCCTATGCCCTGGTCACCCCGGCGCTGGTCGACGCGGGCTGGTCGCTGGCACGCATCGGCGTGGTCACCGGCGTGGTGATCAGCGCCCCGGCGATCGTGGCCGGCCTGCTCGCCGGGATCGGCGTCGACCGGTCCGGCCGGGGACGGCTGCTCGTCGTCGGGGGAGCGGCCCTCGCGGCCTCCACGGCGCTGCTGCTGCCGCTGATGACCGGCCGGGCCCCGCTGGGCGCGACGGTGGCCGCGCTGTGCTGCTTCATGGCGGCGTACACCGTCGCCAACGTGGTGCTCTACGTGGTCAACATGGACTACTCGCGGCCGGAGACCGGGGGGACCGACTTCACCGTGCTGTCGTCGTTCGGGCTGGTCTGTTCGTTCCTGGCGGCCTCCCTCGGACTGGCCGCGGCCGATCGGGTCGGCTACCCCGCCGTCGCGATCGCCTCCGTCGTGCTGGTCGCCCTCGGCGTCGTGGTGGGGCTCGGGCACCAACGACGGTTCCAGGGCACGCCGATGCGCGCGCCCGAGCCGGCGGCGGAGCCGGTCCCCGCAGCGGGTTGACGGCCGCGTCCGGGGTGTCGGCATTGACATGATTTTAGGTTAGGGTAGCCTAACTTGTAGATCAACTGGGCCACCAGGACGCCCCATGTCCCCGCCGCCCGTCGCCCCGCGTGTCCGTCACCGACCGTCGAGGACTGCCCATGAGCCTGCCCGGATCCACCGTCGAGGTCCCCGTGACCGGGGCGCGCCCTGTCCCGCCCCGCGCCCACCTGCTCAACGCCGGCACCGTCGCGGACTACCGTCGGGCCGTCGTCCAGGGCATCGAGCGGGTGGCCGCCCGGGTGGCCGAGGTGGACCGACCCGGGACCGGCGTCACCCCGGACGAGTTGGCCCCCCGGGTCGCCGGCATCGACCTGGACCGTCCGCTGGGCGACACCACCGCCGCCCTCGACGAACTGCACGACGTCTACCTGCGCGACGCGGTCTACTTCCACCATCCCCGCTACCTGGCCCACCTCAACTGCCCGGTGGTCATCCCCGCCCTGCTCGGCGAGGCGGTGCTCAGCGCGGTCAACTCCTCCCTGGACACCTGGGACCAGAGCGCCGGCGGCACCCTGATCGAGCGCCGGCTGGTCGACTGGACCGCCGAACGGATCGGCTTCGGCCCCGCCGCCGACGGCGTCTTCACCAGCGGCGGCACCCAGTCCAACCTGCAGGCCCTGCTGCTCGCCCGGGAGGAGGCGTACGCCCGGATCGTCGGCGGCGGCACCGACCGGCCCAGTCGGCCCGAGGTGCTGTCCCGGCTGCGGATCATCACCTCCACCGCCGGTCACTTCAGCGTCCAGAAGGCCGCCAAGCTGCTCGGCCTGGGCGCCGACGCGGTGCTCACCGTCGCCACCGACGCCGGCCGACGAATGCGTACCGACGAACTGGCCGAGACCCTCGACCGGTGCCGCCGCGAGGGTCACACCGTGCTGGCCGTGGTCGCCACCGCCGGCACCACCGACTTCGGCACGATCGACCCGCTGGAACGGATCGCCGAGATCTGCGCCGCCGTCGGGGTCTGGCTGCACGTCGACGCCGCGTACGGCTGCGGACTGCTGGTCTCGCCCACCCGGCGGCACCTGCTCACCGGCATCGAACGGGCCGACTCGGTCACCGTGGACTACCACAAGTCGTTCTTCCAGCCGGTCAGCTCCAGCGCCCTGATCGTCCGCGACCGGCGGGTGCTACGCCACGCCACCTGGCACGCCGACTACCTCAACCCGGCCCGGATGGCCGAGCGGCGCATCCCCAACCAGGTCGACAAGAGCCTGCAGACCACCCGCCGGTTCGACGCCCTCAAGCTCTGGCTCACCCTGCGCATCATGGGCGCGGACGCGGTCGGCGCGCTCTTCGACGAGGTGATCGACCTCGCCGCCGCCGCCTGGCGGCTGCTCGCCGACGACCCCCGCTTCGAGGTGGTCACCCGCTCGCAGTTGAGTACGGTGGTGTTCCGCTACCTGCCGCCCGGTGTCAGCCGCGACGTCGTCGACGACGCCAACCTGTACGCCCGCGAGGCGCTGGCCGCCTCCGGTGCCGCCCTCGTCGCCGGCACCAAGGTCGACGGCGCCCACCACCTCAAGCTCACCCTGCTCAACCCCGAGACCACCCTCGACGACATCGCCCACGTGCTCGACCTGATCGCCGAACACGCCGGCTGGTACGCCCGCACCTGCGCCACCGCCGAGCTGTCCAGCCCCGTCGGCTGACCACCCGCCCTGGAGAAACCCCTGTGTCGACCCCCGACTTCATCGCCATCGGGCTGGGCCCGTACAACCTCGGGCTGGCCTGCCTGACCGCGCCGCTCGACGATCTCGACGGCCTGTTCCTCGAAGCCCGCGAGGACTTCGACTGGCACCCCGGCATGCTGCTGGACGCCACCCGGCTGCAGACGCCGTTCATCGCCGACCTGGTCACCCTGGCCGACCCGACCTCGCCGTACTCCTTCCTCAACTACCTGAAGGAATCCGGGCGGCTCTACCCGTTCTACATCCGGGAGAGCTTCTTCCCGCTGCGCCACGAGTACAACGACTACTGCCGGTGGGCCGCCGCGAAACTGCCCTCGGTGCGCTTCGGCCACCGGGTCACCTCCGTCGAGTACCACCCCGCCGACGACCGGTACGTGGTGCACGCCGTGGTCGACGGCGAACGGGTCACCCACCGGGCCCGGCACCTGGTGCTCGGCACCGGCACCCCGCCGCACGTCCCGGACGCCTGTGAGGGCCTCGGCGGTGACGTCATCCACAACTCCCGCTACCGGGAACACCGGTCGGCGCTGCGCGCCAAGCGCAGCATCACCGTCGTCGGCAGCGGGCAGAGCGCCGCCGAGATCTACCACGACCTGCTCACCGACCTCGGCAGCCACGGCTACCAGCTCAACTGGGTCACCCGGTCGCCGCGCTTCTTCCCCCTCGAATACACCAAGCTCACCCTGGAGATGACCTCACCGGACTACGTGGACTACTTCCACGCCCTGCCCGAGGAGACCCGCTACCGGCTGGAGGGCACCCAGAAGAACCTGTTCAAGGGGATCAACGCCGACCTGATCAACGACATCTTCGACCTGCTCTACGCCCACCGGGTGCACGGGCCGGTGCCGACCCGGCTGCTGACCAACACCGAGCTGACCAGCGCCCGGTACGACGAGACCGCCGGCACCTACCGACTCGGGCTGCGCAACATCGAGCAGGACCGCGACCTGACCCTCGACACCGAGGGGCTGGTGCTGGCCACCGGCTACCACTACCGGGTGCCGGAGTTCCTCGCCCCGATCCACGACCGGCTGCGCTGGGACTCCCACGGCCGGTTCGACGTGGCCCGCAACTACAGCATCGACCACACCGGTCGGGGGGTCTTCCTCCAGAACGCCGGCACCCACGCCCACAGCATCACCTCGCCCGACCTGGGCATGGGCCCGTACCGCAACTCCTGGATCATCCGGGAGCTGACCGGGCGCGAGCACTATCCGATCGAGGAGCGGATCGCCTTCCAGGAGTTCGGGGTCCTGGCCGGCGGCACCTCGTGACCGACGTGGTGTACCGCCGGCACGATCCCGCGCTCGGCGAGTTCGCGCTGCGCACCCTCGACCCGGAGGGCGACGCCGGGCTGCTGCACGGTTGGGTGACCCACCCGAAGTCGGCGTTCTGGCTGATGCAGGACGCCGACGTCGACCGGGTCGCCCGGGAGTACCGGGGGATCGCCGACCACCCGCACCACGACGCGTACCTCGGGCTGTGGCGCGGCGAGCCGGCGTTCGTCGCCGAACGCTACGATCCGGCCCGGGTCGAACTGGTCGGCCTCTACCCGCCGGTCGACGGCGACGTGGGCATGCACTTGCTGTGCGCGCCCACCGACCAGCCGGTGCACGGCTTCACCCGGGCCGTCATCACCACCGTCCTGGACTGGCTCTTCGCCGACCCGGACACCCGACGGGTGGTGGTCGAACCCGACGTGCGCAACACCGCCGTGCACGCGCTCAACGCCGCCGTCGGCTTCACCGTCGTCGGCCCGATCCGCAAGCCGGAAAAGGACGCCCTGCTCAGCGTCTGCACCCGCGACCAGTTCCTGGCCGCCACCCGAGGAGACCTGCCCGCGTGAACCCCGCCGCTTCCGTGGCCCACCTGACCCCCGCCACCTGGGCCCACGCCAACCGGCTGCTGGTCGGCAAGGCGCTGGCCGAGTTCGCCCACGAACGCCTGGTCGCGCCCACGCCCACCGGCGACGGGCAATGGGTCGTGCGCACCGACGACGGCACGGTGGACTACCACTTCACCGCCCGCCGCTTCGCCCTCGACCACTGGCAGATCGACCCGGACAGCATCACCCGGCGACGCGGCGACGAGGAGTTGCCGCCCGACGCCGTCGACCTCTGCCTCGAACTGCGCGGCACGCTCGGCCTCACCGACCAGGTGCTCCCCGTCTATCTGGAGGAGATCACCTCCACCCTGGCCGGCACCGCGTACAAGCTGGCCCGGCCGGCGCTGGGCGCGGCCGAGCTGGCCCGCGCCGACTTCCAGGCGATCGAGACCGGCATGACCGAGGGGCATCCGTGCTTCGTGGCCAACAACGGCCGGATCGGGTTCGGCGTGCACGAATACCACGCGTACGCCCCGGAGGCCGGTCGACCGGTCCGGCTGATCTGGCTCGCCGCGCACCGCGACCACGCCACCTTCAGCAGCGCCGCCGACCTCGACTACCCCACCCTGCTGCGCACCGAACTCGGCCCGGACACCCTGGCCCGGTTCGCCGCCACGCTGACCGACGCCGGTGTCGACCCGGACGACTACCTGCTCATCCCGGTGCACCCCTGGCAGTGGTGGAACCGGCTCGCGGTCACCTTCGCCGGTGAGGTGGCCCGGCAGCGCCTGGTCTGCCTCGGCGAGGCGCCGGACGAGTACCTGGCGCAGCAGTCCATCCGGACCTTCTTCAACGTCACCAGCCCGCACCGGCACTACGTCAAGACCGCCCTGTCCGTGCTGAACATGGGCTTCCTGCGGGGCCTGTCGGCCGCCTACATGGAGGCCACCCCGGCGATCAACGACTGGCTCGTCGACCTGGTCACCGGCGACCCGGTGCTCGCCGGCACCGGGCTGACGATCCTGCGGGAGCGGGCCGCCGTCGGCTACCGCCACCCGCAGTACGAGGTGGCCACCGACCGCTACTCGCCGTACCGCAAGATGCTCGCGGCGCTGTGGCGGGAGAGCCCGGTTCCCGGCCTGGCCCCCGGCCGGCGGCTGTCCACCATGGCCGCCCTGCTGCACACCGACCGTGACGGACGGTCGCTCGCCGCCGCCCTGGTCGCCGAGTCGGGCCTGCCCCCGCAGGAGTGGCTGCGCCGCTACCTCGACGCCTACCTGGTGCCGCTGCTGCACAGCTTCTACGCCCACCGGCTGGCCTTCATGCCGCACGGTGAGAACGTCATCCTGGTGTTGCACGACGGCGTGGTCGAGCGGGTGATCTTCAAGGACATCGCCGAGGAGATCGTGGTGATGGACCCCGACGTCGACCTGCCGCCGCTCGTGCAGCGGGTCCGCGTCGCCATCCCCGACGACGAACAGCTGCTGACCATCTTCGCCGACGTCTTCGACAGCTTCTTCCGCCACCTCAACGCCGTGCTGGCCGGCGAGGGGGTGCTCGACGAGGACGACTTCTGGCGTACCGTCGCCGACTGCGCGACCGACTACGCCGCCCGCGTGCCGCACCTGGCCGACCGGCTGCGCCGGCACGACCTGTTCGCCGAGGAGTTCACCCTGTCCTGCCTCAACCGGCTGCAACTGCGCAACAACCAGCAGATGGTCGACCTCGCCGACCCGTCGGCGGCGCTCCAGTTCGCCGGGACCCTGACCAACCCGCTCGCCCGCCACGCCCCGCCCCGATGAGCACCGCGCTGTCCGCCGTGCGGCCCGGCCCGGCGGTGCCGCTGCGGTCGCGCTGGCTGATCCTGGCGGTGCTCTGCCTCGCCCAGTTGACCGTGGTGCTCGACAACACCGTGCTCACCGTGGCGGTGCCGGTGCTCACCACCGAACTGGACGCCAGCACCACCGACATCCAGTGGATGATCAACGCGTACGCGCTGGTGCAGTGCGGGTTGCTGCTCACCGCCGGCAGCGCCGCCGACCGGTACGGCCGCCGCCGGATGCTCGTCGCCGGCCTGGTGCTGTTCGGCGTCGGCTCGTTGGCCGCCGGGCTGGCCCGCTCCGGCGACCAGCTGATCGCCGCCCGCGCCGGCATGGGGATCGGCGGGGCGCTGCTGGTCACCGCCACCCTGGCCGTCGCCATGCAGGTCTTCGACGGCGCCGAGCGGTCCCGGGCGATCGGCATCTGGGCGGCCACCAGCGCCCTCGGGTACGCCGCCGGCCCGCCGATCGGCGGCATCATCCTCGCCCACCTGCCCTGGGGCGCGATCTTCCTGGTCAACGTGCCCATCGTGCTGGTCTGCCTGGTGGCCGGCCGGGCGTTGGTGCCGGAGTCCCGGGACCCGGTCGGCGGGCGACCCGACATCGGCGGGGTGCTGCTGTCCACCGCCGGCCTCACCGGCGTGGTCTGGGCCATCATCGACGGCCCCGAACGCGGCTGGACCGCACCGGCGGTGCTCGGCGCGGCCGGCGGCGGTGTGCTGCTGCTGGCCGCGTTCGTCTGGTGGGAACGGCGGATCGCCGCCCCCATGCTGGACATGCACTTCTTCACCGACCGGCGGTTCGTCGGCGCGGTCACCGGGGTCGTCCTGATCACCTTCGGGTCCACCGGTGCGTTGTTCCTGCTCACTCAGCATCTCCAGTTCGTCCGGGGTTACCCGGCCTGGGAGGCGGGACTGCGGATGGTGCCGTTCGCGCTGTCCATCGTGCTGCTCAACCTCGGCGGCATCGCGACCCGGCTGATCCGCAGGCTCGGGGTGCCCGGGGCCATCGCGCTGGGCATGGTGCTGCTCTCCGCCGGCCTGACCCTGGTCACCCACGTCCGCTCCGACGGCTACGGCGTGCTGCTGACCGGGCTGCTGGTGATGGGCTTCGGCTGCGCCCTGGCCAACCCGGCCATCGTCGAGGCGGTGATGAGCGCCATCCCGCCGTCGAAGGCCGGCGTCGGCGCCGGGATCGACGGCACCATGACGGAGGTGGGGGGCAGCCTCGGCATCGCCGTGCTCGGGGCGGTGCTCAACGCCCGGTTCGCCGCGCTGGCGCCGATCGTGGTGGCCGGCGCCGGGTCGTACCCGGCCGCGCTGGCCGCCGCCGGAGGCGAGAGCGAACGCGCGCAGGTGACCGACGCCTTCTCGTCCGCGCTGGTCACCGGGCAGACCGCCGGCGCGGTGGCGGTCCTGGCCGGTGGGTTGCTCGCCGCCGGGCTGCTGCGCCGCGCCGAGCGCACCCGCTGAGCGTCGGGGCCCTCAGCGAGCGGGACCCGGGGCCGTCCCCATCGGCCAGGCGGCCGGGATCCGTTCCAGCACCCCACCGGCGAACACGTCGCGCAACCCGAGCGGCTTGAGGTGGACGTACCCGATGTGGCAGTCGCAGAGCGCGGCGTCGCAGGTCCGGGGCTTCAGGGCGGCGCGCCACGACCCGTCGTAGAGGTTGCCGATCGGCGCGGGCCGGAAGTGGCAGCGGCGCACCGTGCCGTCACCCGCGACCGAGATCGCCGTCTCCCCGGCGTGGCAGGGCCGGTCGAGCGACGGGTGGGCACGGGCGCTCCACCCGAACAGCGGGTCCAGCGCCGTCCAGGCCGCCTCCTCCTCGGCGGAGTAGTGGTGCCCGTCGGCGGCGTTCACCCAGAGGTAGACCGCCTCGGGCAGGGCGGCGCGCAGCGCCCGCGCCTCGGCGAGGTGTGCGGGCAGGCCGACCACGCCGACCGAGTAGCGCACGCCTAGCGCGGACAGTCGGGCGCACCGGGCGAGGAACCGGTCCCGGGTGACCTGCCCCGGGTGGTACGTCGTCCACAGCGCCGCCGTCGCCCGGTCGGCGTCGGCCAGCCAGTCCACCCGGGCGGCCAGGTTGGTCTGGATGACCACCCGATCCACGTGCGGCAGGTGCGACAGCGACACCATGGCGTCCCGGTACCAGCTGCGGGTCAGCCCCTCGCCCCACGGGGTGAACAGCACCGACAGCCGCCGGTCGGTGGTGGCCGCCGCCCAACCGGTGAACCGCTCCAGTGCGGCCCGGTCGGCGCGCAGCAGCTCCGGCGGGTCGACCCGCTTCGCGAAGGGGCAGTACGGACAGTCGTAGTTGCAGCTCGCCAGCGGCCCCCGGTAGAGCACCGCCAGCTCCGCCCCGACGTCGGCGGGTCCGGCACACCTCGGCTGCGCCGCCCGGGACGCGACCGGCTGCACCGGCAGGGCCGCCCGGGGTGGGACCGGGTGCAGCGGGAGCGGGGTGGCGGGTGTCATCGGGGCACGTACCCGGTCATCGCCTGGTGCACCCGGGCGGAGGTCAGCCACGGGCCGATCGCGTCGGAGCGGGCCAGCCCGGCCGGGGTGAGCCGCAACCCGTCGGCGCGGGCCCAGCCCCGGGCGGCCAACCGCCCCAGCTCGGGGAAGTCCTCGCCCGGCGGCCGGCCGAACCGGGCGGCGTAGGCCGCCGCGTCGACCCCCTCGGCGCGCAGCAGCGACTTGAGCAGCCACCGGCGACGCTGCTCGGCGCCGTCGAGGGCGAAGCCGAACTCGGCACACCGGAAGTCGTCGGCCGGGCGGGCCAGGTAGTCGTCCAGCACCGCCCGGACCTGCGACACCGCGACCGCGTAGTCGAACGAGTAGTGCAGGGCGGTGGTGTAGGAGCGCGCCCCGCATCCGAGCCCGACCATGCCGTCGTCCTGGCAGCAGTAGTCCGGCCCGTCCGGGGCCGGCACGTCGGCGCGGCGGAACTGCCGCATCGACTCCTGGCGGTAGCCGGCCGCACCGAGGATCTCCACCGCCTGCCGGTAGAGGGCCAGCCGGTGGGCGTCCCAGTCGGCCCGGCCGTGCGCCCGCCGACCCAGCCCGGTCAACGGCCGGACATAGAGCGGATAGAGATACAGCTCCTCCGGCCGCCAGGCCAGCGCCGCGTCCAGGCTCTCCTGCCAGGTCACCGCCGTCTGCCCGTCGATGCCGTAGATCAGGTCGATGTTGAGCACCGGGACCGCCGCGGCCCGGATCGCGCCGAGCGCGACCTCCACCTCGTCGCGCCGCTGCGGCCGGCCGGCGGCCCGCGCCTCGACGTCGAGGAAGCTCTGCACCCCGATGCTCACCCGGTGCACCCCGTGCGCCGCCAGCACCGCCAGCCGGTCCGGCGTCGCGGTGGCCGGTGAGGTCTCCACCGACAGCGGTACGCCCGGCAGCCGGGCCCCCGAGGTGCCCGTGACGATGTCGAACAGCTCGGTCAGCTCGTCGGCGGTCAGATAGGTCGGGGTGCCCCCACCCAACGCCACCCGGGCGTACCCGGCGTCGTCGCCGAGCGCGTCGGCGACCCGTTCGGCCTGCCGGCGCAGCTGCCGCAGGTAGGCCGTCACCTGCTCCTGCGGCGCGTTGGCCCGGGTGAACAGGTTGCAGAAGCCGCAGCGCATCTCGCAGAACGGCAGGTGCACATAGAGGAACAGCGCGTCCCGGGCCTCGGCCCGCCACACGTCGGCCAGCAGCGGCCGGGGCCGCAACGCCCGGTACGAGGTCTTGTGCGGGTACGCGTAGAGGTACTGCTGGTACGGCGAGCCGTCGAGGCCCGTGTCGGCGCTGGTCACCATTCCCCCGGTCGCAGAGTGAAGTGGGCGTACGGGACGGTCCACACCACGTCGTGGCCGATCCGGTGGCCGGTGTGGCCGTCCTCGCCGTACGCGGTGCCGTGGTCGGAGCAGATGATCGTGAACACCGGCCGCCCCCGGCCGGTGAGCAGGGCGAACAGCCGGTCGACCCGGGAGTCGACGTACTCCAGGGCGGCGGCGTGACTGTCCCGGCTGTCCTGCGCCGCGCCCGGCAGGTGGTGCCGGTTGGGCTGGTGCAGCGCGGCGACGTTGAGGAAGGTGAACACCGGCCGGTCGGCGGGCTGGCCGGGCAGCACCTCGGCCAGCCGGTCGAGCTGGGCGTCCAGACAGGTGGGGGAGGTGACCCCGAACTCCGGCTCCCAGTGCGCCTCGGCGAACAGGCCGGGCAGCACCGACCCGAGCGGGCTGCGCCGGTTGAAGAAGCCCACCCCGCCCAGGCAGAGCGTGTGGTAGCCGGCCCCGGCCAGCGCGGTGGGCAGGTCGGGGGCGTCGAAGACCCAGGTGTCCCCGCCGGCGCTCTCGCTGCCCGGGAACGCCGCCGCGTACAGCCGCTCGTGCCGGCCCGGGCCGGCCGGGGTGGGCAGGAAGCCGGCGAAGAAGGCGTGGTGCGCGGCGTAGGTGAAGCTGGCGGGGGAGTGCCGTCGCTCCCACCGCCCACCGGGCAGCACCCGCGCCAGCCTGGGGGTCCGCCCCGCCCCGGCCAGCTCGGCGGCCACGTCGAAGCGCAACGTGTCCAGGGTGACCAGGCAGATGTCGTGACTGCCGATCAGCGTGCGCATCCGACCTCCTCCCGCCGCGTCGTCGCCGGCCCGCCGGCCGTCGGGCGGGCCGGCCCCGTCGCCGTGCCGGCCACCGCGTCGCGCCCGGCCGGCCCGGTCGCTGCCGTGCCGTCGCCGGTCGGGCGGGCCGGTGCTGCCGCCCGCCACCGGTCCCACCGGCCGCTGGTCAGCGCGTGCACCTGCTCGGCGTAGGTGTCCCGGCCGTCGGTCAGCACCCCGGGCAGCAGGTCGCCGAACGCGTTGACCTCGGCCACCGCGTGCCGTCGCCAGCCCACCAGGAACATCAGGTCGACCCCGACGTGCAGCGACCGGGGGAAGCACGCCGCCGCCTGTGCGCAGGTCCGCATCGCCGCCGCCCAGGACTCCGGGCCGGTCGCCGCCCGCAGCGCGTCCAGGTCGCCGCGGGCGTTGCCCAGGTGCAGGTTGGTCAGTGGTCCCCGGGCGGCCCGGACCACGGCGTGGGTGGGCCGGCCGGCGACCACCACCACCCGCAGGTCGACCACCCGGTCGGCCAGCCCGGCCTTGGGCAGCCACTGCTCCACGTGCAGGCCCTCCGGGGCGAGCCGGTCGACCAGCGCCGCGACGGTCGCCTCGTCGTCGTAGCGGCGCAGCCGCAGCGAGTTGAACAGCCCGTCCGGGGCGATCTCGATCGGGGTGACCGCCTGCACCCGGCGTGGCCCGACCGCGAGCGCGATCACCCCGGCCGCCGACGACCCGTGTGCCGGCTTGACGAACACCCGGGGCCAGCCGGCCGCCGCCATCGCCGCCCGCAACTGCGGATAGCCCTCGACCGGCGGCAGCGCCGCCGGCACCGGCACCCCGGCGGCCGACAGCAGCGCGTGGCAGCGGCGCTTGTCGCACAGTGCCGCCACGTCGTCGGAGTGGTTGAGCAGCGTCGCGCCCCCGGCGGCCACCCGGCCCATCCCGGCCACCAGCCCGGCGTACGTGTCGGCGAGGCCGATCAGCTCTCCGTGCCGGGCGGGGGTGGCCGCGCCGCGCAGCAGCCGGTCCACCTCCGCGTCCTCGCCGGGGGAGTCGACCCGAACCAGGGCGTCGGCGTCCGGCGGGGCCGACCCGGTGAGCACCCGCGCCCAGGGCAGCACCGCCGGGTCGGGCAACCCCGCCTCGCGCACGGCCCGCCGGAACAACGCGACCCGCCGGTTGTCGGGGTTGCCCACCACGGTCAGTCGCATGTCACTCCGACACCGCCGTGTAGCGGTAGAACTCCCCGTCGTCCTCGTCCGGTTCCTGCGGCTCGCAGACGTCGACCTCGACGCCGGGCAACGCGGCGACCACCCGGTCGGCAGCCTCCTCCGACAGGTAGTGGTGGTGCAGGTCGAGGGCGGACAGGTGGGTCAGGGACTGCCCGGCGAGCAGCGCGGCCAGCCCGTCGTCGGAGAGGGTGCCCAGCGACAGGTCGAGCCGCTCCAGCCGGGGCACCACGGCGGCGGTGGCGAGCGCGGCGGCGAGATCGTCGGTGATGTCGGCGTTGCGCAGCCCGAGCCGGCGTAGCGCCGGGAAGAGCTTGCCGGCCAGCAACGCGTCCAGATCGGCCACGGTGGTGTTCCCGCCGTAGTCGTCGGTGCCCAGCCACAGGTCCAGGTGGTGCAGCGCGGGCAGCTCCGAGCTGAGCACCGCGCCGACGAACTCCCGGGACAGCCCGCCGCTCTGCACCGACAGCTTCCGCAGCCGCTCGTGCCGCACCGGGGAGAAGGCGAAGTTCTCGCCGCCGCGTACCCGAAGCACCTCCAGCTCCGGGTAGGCCGTCAGCAACGGACTGACGTCGCCGACCCGCATCCAGGAGACCTCGCACTCCTCGGTGACCATGTCGCCGAGGAACAGGGCCCGCAGCCGGGGCAGCCGGGGAGCCGCCGCGCAGAGCTGGGCGATCGGGGCGTGGTGGAACGCCGCGTATCCCCAGGCCCCGACGACCAGCGCCTCGACGCGGTCACCGACCTGCTCGACGAACCGGTCGAACCGGTCCCGGAACTGCGCCGACAGGGTGTCCTGCCGGGTGTTCCCGTCGAAGTGCCAGTCGGCGATCCGCCAGCAGACCTCGCCGTCCACGACGGGCGGCGGCCCGTCGGCGGGGAACTCGACCACCGGCCGGCCGGCGAACGTCTCGGCGTGGGAACCGAAAGTCATCGACGCTCACTCCCCGACCGCGGTGAAGCGGTAGACGGTGCCGTGGTACTCGTCCGGGTCCTGCGGCTCGGAGACGTCGACCTGGACGCCGGGCAGCGCGTCCGCCAGCCGCTGTGCGACCTCGGGCGAGAGGAAGTGGTGGTGCAGGTCGAGGCGGCGCAGGTGGGTCAGCGGCTGCCCGGCCAGCAACGCCTCGGCGCCGGGGTCGGTGAACACCCCCATCGACAGGTCGAGCACCTCCAGCCGGGGCACCACCGGGGCGGTGGCCACCGCCTGCGCGATGTGGTCGGCGAACTCGGCGTTGCAGACCGCCAGGTGCCGCAGCGCCGGCAGCCGGTCCCCGGCCAGGATGGCGGCCAGGTCATCGACGCCGGTGTCCCCGCCGTAGTCCTGCCGACCCAGCCACAGGTCGAGCCGGCGCAGCGCGGGCAGGTCGCAGTCGCCCACCGCGCGGGTCACCTCGGCCGGCAGGCCGCCGGTCTGGAAGCCCAGCTCCCGCAGCCCGGTGTGCCGCACCGGTTGCAGGCTCAGCTCGTTGCCCCCGCGTACCCACAGCACCTCGAGGTCCGGATAGGCGGCCAGTAGCGGGGTGAGGTCGCCCTGGGTGATCCAGGAGATTTCGCACTGCTCGCTCACCAGGTCGGCCAGGAACACCGCGCGCAGGGCGGTCCAGTCCTTCGCCGCGTCGGTCAGCAGGTCGATCGGCAGGGCCCGCTCGTACGTGGAGCCCCACTCGCCGACCACCAGCGCACGGACCGCCTCGCCGGGGACCTCCGCCCGCAGCGCGGCGACCAGGCCGGCGAACTCCTCCGGCTCGGCCTCGAAGTCCTCGACCTCCAGCCGCCAGGCGACGGCCGACGGATCGTCGGGCAGGGTCATCCCCGGTGTGAAGGGGACCACCGGCATTCCGGCGAACGACGACATGTGCGAACGGATCACGCCTACCTCCGGCTCGACTGGTGTGACAGCGGCGCGACCGTAACAGGCCCGCCCGACACGATGATCAGTGCCGGCGGGGCCCGGCGGCCGGGCTTCCACGCGGAGTGCCGGGCCGGTGACGCTTTACAGCGGCAGGCGGGTGTGCGAGTCTCGTGTCAGCGCTCCCACGGCTGTCCGTGTTCGGATACCCCGGGGAGTTCGCTCGTGAGAAATCGCACCCGGCGGGCGGCGTTCATCGTCGCCACCGCCGTCACCACCACCCTCGTCGCCGGTGTCGTCACCGCCGTCTCGGCGCAGGCCGCCGCCGGCTGCCAGGTCACCTACCAGGTCGGCTCCCAGTGGGCCGGTGGCTTCACCGCCGCCATCACGATCAAGAACCTGGGTGACCCCGTCAACGGCTGGCGTCTGGGCTGGACCTTCCCCGCCGGGCAGGCCGTCACCAGCGCCTGGGGCTTCACCGCGAGCCCGGCCAGCGGCAACGTGGTCGCCACCAACCTCGATTACAACGCCGTTATCGCCACCAACGGCAGCCTCGACGTCGGGTTCAACGGCACCTGGACCGGCAGCAACCCCGACCCCGCCGGTTTCACGCTCAACGGCACCTCCTGCACCGGCACGACCACCCCCACCACCGCCCCGCCCCCGACCACCGCACCCCCGACCACGCCGCCGCCGACCACCGCACCGCCGACCACCCCGCCCCCCACCACCCCGCCGCCGACCACGCCACCCCCGACCAGCGGGACGCCGACGGTGGCGTCGGACGGCACCGGGAGATACCGCACGGTCCAGGCCGCCATCGACGCCGTGCCGGCGAACAGTTCGAGCCGGGCCACCATCACCATCAAGTCCGGCACCTACCGCGAGGTCGTCCGGGTGGCGTCGAACAAGCCCAACATCACCCTGCGGGGGCTCGGCTCGGCGCCGTCGAACGTCGTGCTCGTCTACAACAACTCCGCCGGCACCCGTAAGCCGGACGGCACCACCTACGGCACGTTCAACAGCGCCAGCATGTTCGTCGACGGGGCGAACTTCGTCGCCGAGAACCTCACCATCTCCAACGACTTCGTGGAGAACTCCTCGGGGGTCGACCAGCAGGCGGTCGCGCTGCACCTGAACGCGGACCGGGCGGTGCTGCGCAACGTCCGGCTCCTCGGCGACCAGGACACCTTCCTGGTCAACGACAAGACCCGGGCGTACGTGGTGAGCTCCTACGTGGAGGGCACCGTCGACTTCATCTTCGGCGGCGGCACGATCGTCATCGACAGCACCTCGATCTACGAGAAGCGGTCGACCGGTGGGCCGATCACCGCCGCCCGGACGGCCGCCAGCAAGACGTACGGGATGCTGATCTACCGCTCGACGATCACCGGCGCGACGAACAACACCACCCAGCTCGGCCGTCCGTGGGGGCCGGACGCCCAGGTCCTCTATCGGGAGTCGTCGCTCAGCGCGACCATGAAGACCGCCCAGCCGTGGACCGACATGTCCGGCAACGTATGGCAGAACGCGCGGTTCCGGGAGTACCGCAACACCGGGCCCGGTGCCGGCACGAACGGCAACCGTCCCCAGCTCAGCGACGCCCAGGCCGCCACCTACACCCCGCAGCGGTACCTCGCGGGCAGCGACGGCTGGAACCCGATGTGAGCATCCTGCCGGGGAAGCGCGGCGTCGACTGAGCGTCATCCGGTGTTGACCGTTCCCCGCGTCGGTGCCTGACGCGGGGAACGGCCCGGCCGGGGGAACGGCAGGGCAACGGCGCGGCGCTGGTGCGGCGCGGACCGGTACCGAAGCTGCAATGTCTTGCGGATCATTGCCGGTGGGTGTCGAGAAGTTTGCCGCAAGGTCTTGCAAAACCTTTCATGGGTGCCGCATCGTCTTCTCACCGGACAGCCGTCCACACCCACCAGTGCCTCTTCGACCCCCGGAAGCAGGTCCACTCCAGATGTCCACACCCCGCGTCCCCCGGGGAACCCGTCTGCGACGGGGTCTCCTCGCCCTCGCTGTCACCGCCTCCTCCCTCGCCGCGCTGAGCGCACTGCCGGCCACCGCCCCCGCGACCGCCGCCGTGGCCCTCAACGACAGCGAGGTCACCGCCAACCTCTGGGAATGGAACTGGCGCTCCGTCGCCTCGGCGTGCACCGACCACCTGGGCCCGGCCGGCTACGGCGCGGTCCAGGTCGCCCCGCCGCAGGAGTCGATCAGCCTGCCCACCAGCGCCGACGGCGTACACCCCTGGTACGAGGTGTACCAGCCGGCCTCCTACCGGCTGGACAGCCGGTTCGGCACCCGCCAGCAGTTCGCCGACATGGTCACCACCTGCCACCACGCCGGCGTGCGGGTGTACGTCGACGCGGTGGTCAACCACATGGCCGGCGCCAACAACGCCGAGTCGGTCGTCGGGTACGCCGGCACCGACTTCTCCGGCCCCGGCTACAGCTTCCCGGCCGTGCCCTACGGCACCGGCGACTTCCACCGCCCGGGTGACAACTGCCCGACCTCCGGTGCGATCAACGACTGGGACAACGAGGCCCAGGTGACCAGCTGCGAGCTGCTGTCCCTGACCGACCTCTACACCGAGAAGGACAGCGTCCGCACCAGGATCGCCGGCTTCCTCAACGACCTGATCGGCCTCGGCGTCGACGGCTTCCGGGTGGACGCGGTCAAGCACGTCAAGAAGGACGACTTCGCCGCGATCCTCGGCAAGCTGCGCAACACCACCGCCGAGAACAAGCGGCCGTACGTCGCCCAGGAGATCTTCGACGGTGCCAGCAACGACGCCCTCAAGGCCCGCGCCTTCATCGGCAACGGCGACGTGCTCGACTTCGGGTACGCCAAGGGGCTGAAGTCGGCCTTCCAGGGCTCGATCGCCAACCTGGCCAACGTCGGGAGCTGGAACCTCGACGCGCCCAGCGCCCACGTGTTCGCCATGGTCACCAACCACGACCTGGAGCGCGACGGGGTGGTGCTGTCCTACCGCGACGGCAGCGACTACACCCTGGCCAACTACTTCGCGCTGGCCTACCCGCACGGCAAGCCGTCGGTCTACGACAGCTTCTCCTGGTCCGACCGCAACCAGTCGCCGCCCGCCGACGGCAACGGCTATGTCACCGACACCGTCTGCGGCAACAGTTGGAACTGCCTGACCCGGTCGACCGGCATCAAGGGCATGGTCGGCTGGGCGAACACCGCGAAGTCGGTCCGGACCGTCTCCGACTTCACCGTGGTCAACAACAACGTCATCGGCTTCCACCGGGGTGACCGGGCCTGGATCGGGATCAACGACTCCGGTTCCGCCAGCACCGCCACCTTCACCACCGGCCTGGCCGACGGGTCGTACTGCGACGTCATCTCCGGGGCGCGCGGCGCAGCCGGCTGCACCGGCACGACGGTGACCGTCGCCGGCGGCCGGGCCACCGTGCAGATCCCCGCCAACGGCGCGGTGGCGCTGCACGCCAACGCGAAGGGCGGCAGCACGCCCACACCGACCGCCCCCGCCGGCACGGTCGCCACGACCTTCACCGTCACCGCGTCCCTCGCCGGTGACCAGGACGCCTACGTCGTCGGCAGTGTCCCGGCGCTGGGTTCGTGGGCCCCGGCCGGCGCGGTCAAGCTGACCGCGCAGGGCGGTGGGGTCTACCGGGCCACGGTCAACCTGCCGGCGGCCACGACGGTGGAGTTCAAGTTCCTCAAGAAGACCACGGCCGGCGTGGTGACCTGGGAGTCGGGGAGCAACCGGACGGTGACCACGCCGACCAGTGGCACCTCGACGGTCACCGACACCTTCCGGGGCGACCCCGCCGGCGCCCAGGGCGCATCCTTCACCGTCAACGCCAGCACCTCGTACGGGCAGAACGTCTTCCTGGTGGGCAGCGTCGCGGCGCTGGGCTCGTGGAACCCGGCCAACGCGGTGGCGCTCTCCTCGGCCGCCTATCCGCTGTGGCGGGCCACGGTCAACCTGCCGGCGAACACGACGGTCGACTACAAGTACCTCAAGAAGAACCCGGACGGCACGGTGACCTGGGAGTCCGGCGGCAACCGCAGCGCCACGATCCCGTCCACCGGCACGTGGAGCAGCAACGACACCTGGCGGTGACATCGGGCGGGTGCGGCGGCCGGTCCCTCTCCAGGGGTCGGCCGTCGCGCCGGTCCGGGCCGGGGCACCGGACCGACGCCGCCGCGGCGGGTGGGCCGGACCCGAGACCGGGACCGCGGGCCGGACCCGAGACCAAAGGTTGACGGGTGTCGATCAGTGCTCGTATCGTCCGGAAAGCGCTTTCTCTACCCGCCGCCACCACCCCACACCGTCGGAGGTGCGTCCCATGCGCCCGTCCCGCCAGCGCCGGCTGGCCCTGCTGCTCGCCGCGGTGCTCGTTCCCATGGCCACCCTCCTGGTCGGACCGGTCACCACCGCCTCCGCCGCCACCATGTTCAGCGACGACTTCGCCGACGGGGACACCGCCGGCTGGTCGAAGTCGGGCGGCACCTGGGGAGTCGTCACCGACGGATCCCCGGCCGTCCGGCAGTCGAACGTCGGCAGCGAGAACGCCCGGCTCTTCACCGGCAGCACCGGCTGGACCGACTACCTCGTGCAGGCCAGGGTGAAACCGCTCAGCCTCGGCCCCGGCGGCCAGGTCGGCCTGCTGGCCCGCGCGGCCGGGTCGACGCGCTACTACCGGTTGGCGCTGCTGCCCGGCAACCAGGTGCAGTTGCAGGCGGTGAACGGCGGCGCGGTCACCGTGCTGGCCGGCATCTCCCACCCCGTGGCCACCGGCACCTGGCACACCCTCGCCGTCGAGGTCGCCGGCGGCACCGTGCGGGGCCGCGTCGACGGGGTCTTCGTCGGCGAGGTCACCAGCTCGCTGATCGGGGCCGGCCGGATCGGGTTGCAGACCGCGTACTCGTCGGCGTCCTTCGACGACGTCCTGGTCAGGAACGCCGACATCCCGCCGACCACACCGCCGGTCCACACCGGCACCCCGTCACCGAGCGTGACCCCGCCGGCCACCACGTCGCCCGTGACCCCGCCGGCCACCACACCGCCGGCCGGGGCCGTCGTGCTGGTGGTCGCCACCGACGGCGACGACGCCAACCCCGGCACGCTGGCCCGGCCGCTACGCACCATCCAGCGCGCGCACGACCTGGCCGAGCCCGGCACCACCATCGCGGTACGCGGCGGCACCTACGCACCGACCAGCACCATCAAGATCCTTAAGGACGGCAATGGGTACCACCCGATCACCCTGATGAACTACCAGGGCGAGAAGGTGGTCATCGACGGCGAGAACATGCCGTACACGCCGGGCGCGGTGGGCTCCAGCATCCCCCGGGCCGACCGGGGTGTGCTGCACGTCGAGGCGGACTGGTGGCGGTTCGTCGGCCTGGAGATCGTCCACGGCCCGTACGGCATCTTCGGCGTCGACACCAACTACGGCAGCTACGAGCGTCTGGTCACCCGGGACAACTACGAGTCCGGACTGCACCTGCAGGGCGCGTCCAGCGGCAACCGGATCATCAACCTGGACAGCTACGGCAACCGGGATCCCCGTAAGAACGGCGAGAGCGCCGACGGGCTGGCCATCAAGGAGGGCTCGGGCCTCGACAACCGGGTAAGCGGCGTGCGGCTCTGGCGTAACTCCGACGACGGGTTCGATGCCTGGCTGTTCCAGTCGCCGATCCTGATCGAGGACAGCGTCGCCTACGACAACGGTTACAACTACTGGAACCTGCCCGGCTACGCCGGGGACGGCAACGGCTTCAAGCACGGTGGCGGCAACGACCCGCGCCCGGCCGTCGACCATGTCACCCGCAACAGCATGGCCTGGGGCAACTCGGCCGGCGGATTCATCGACAACGGCAACCCCGGCACGCTGCTCTTCGACCGCAACACCGCGTGGCGCAACGGCAGGGCCGGTTTCGACGTCTCCCGTTCCACCTCCCAGCTCCACCGCAATCTGGCGGTCGGCAACACCCCCGACGTCTCGCCCGGCTCCTCGACCGGGGCCGACAACTCCTGGAACCTCGGCGGCGACTGGCCGCTGGCCAGCACCGACCCGGCCACGATCACCGGGCCCCGGGCAGCCGACGGGTCCATCCCGACGTCGACGTTCCTGCGTCCGGCCGACGCTGCCGACGTGGGTGCCCGGCTCTGAGCCACCCGACCCGGTCGTGCTCCCGCCCGCACCGGCGGGAGCACGACCGACCCACCCGGCGGGTCGACCCACCCGGCGGACCGGGCCGCCGGCCCCCGACCGGCGTGGTCGGCCGGCCGGGCGGCGCGGCGTCGCTCGACGGTGGCCTCAGCGCCCCTGGAGGGTGCGGACGTTGTCGCCGAAGGTCCAGCCCTTGGACCCGTCCCAGTTCACCGACCAGGTCATCAGCCCCTTCAGGCCGCCCCGGTAGGTGTTCCACGCCTGGGCCACCGAGGACGGCGCGAGGTGACCGCCGCCGGCACCCGGTTGCGCGGGCAGGCCGGGCACCTGCCTGTCGTACGGGACCCGGATGGTGGTGCCCTGGACGACCAGGCCGGCGTCGAGGCAGTCGGTCTGGGCGGTGAAGCCGCCGACCGTTCCGGCCGGATACGAGTCACCGGCGCAGCCGTACATGCTGCCGTTGTAGTACTGCATGTTCAGCCACCAGAGCCGCCCGTTGTCGACGTACCGCTTGATGACCGGCAGGTACGCGCCCCAGATGGCGCCGTAGGTGACGCTGCCACCGGTCACGTACGCGGTCTCCGGGGCCATGGTCAGGCCGAAGCCCGCCGGCAGTTGGTCCAGCACCCCGTCGATGATGCGGATCAGGTTCGTCTGCGAGGTGGACAGCCGGGTGATGTCCCCGCTGCCGGTCAGCCCGGTCTCGATGTCGATGTCGATGCCGTCGAAGTGGTACCGCTTGAGGATCGGCACCACGGTGGCGACGAACCGGTCGGCGACGGCCGCCGAGCCGAGGTCGATGCCGGCGGTGGCCCCACCGATCGACAGCAGGACGGTCAGACCGGCGGCCTTGGCCTGGCACATCTCCACCGGGGTGGGGACCCTGACGGTGGCGTCCATGCCGTCTTCCCAGAGCACCGTGCCGTCGGCGCGGATCACCGGGAAGGCGGCGGTGACCACGTTGTAGCCGTGCCCGGTGATCCGGGGGTCGGTGATCGGTATCCACCCCAGCGGCGGGTGGACGCCGTTGGCCGCACCGTCCCAGTTCTCCCAGTAGCCCTGGAGCACCTTGCCGGCCGGCCGGGCCTTCAGCGCGCAGCCCGTGCCGTCCGGCGGCGGCGTCGTCGTGCCGGGGGTGGGCGTGGCGCTCGGCGTGGGTGTCGGGGGACGGGTGGCGGTGGGTGTCGGCGACGGCGTGGGGGAGGGCGTGCCGGTGCAGACGCCGAGGTCCCGCCAGAGCGCCGGGACGGCGGCCGGGTTCCAGCCGGCACCGGCCGGCGGGGTGTGGGTCACCAGCGACTCGTAGCGATGGCCGAGGTAGCTGACCCGGGTGCCGGCCGGGTAGCTGACACCCTCGGCCCAGGCCGGTGCGGAGCAAGCCACCAGGGCGCTGGCGTCACCCGTGGTGGTGGTCGGCGCGGCCAGACCGTTCGCTGCGGGCAGGGCGGCGGCGAGCAGCACCGTGCCGGCCAGCACGGCCGTCGTCCCGGGTCGAAGTCGCATGACATACCTCCTCGTCGATGGCGGGGAGGCTATCAGTTAACTTTGTTAAGTGTAAATGCCCGGTGAAGCGGTGGCCGCCGGCGGGGCCGTGCTGCCCGGCGGGTCGGACTGGCCGGCGGGGCCGTGCCGACCAGTGGCCGGACCTGCCCGGCGGGTCGGACTGCCGCCCGCCACGACCGGGTCGCGGCGGGCGGCGGCGCGCATCAGGGGATCGGATTCCAGCCGTCGACGCCGGCCAGGTACCGCTGCGGGGTGTAGGTCGACGCCTGCGCGTCGGTCAACTGTGGCCGGTCGGTGGTGACCGTCGACCCGGGCCCGCTGTTGCGGTATTCGGCGAACCGGGCGTCCCGCCAGGAGAAGCCGGACATGTCGCTCCACGGGGAGTCCTTCACGTGCGCGCCGAGCACGCTGTCGCGGAACACCGCCTGCCCGATCGCGTTGACGTCCCCGCTCGGATGCCACGGCCGGCCGAGGTGCACGCTCTGCGCCGCCGCCGAGTCGGTGGTCAGCACGCAACCGGTGAAGAGCAGGCCGTACGGGTTGCCGATCATCGTGGAGGGGGCGGTGACGTACCCGTTGTTGCTGCTCGAACCCCGGCTGAGCGACCGGATCTCGCAGCGGTCGAAGACCCCGGTGCCCCGGCCGAAGACGAAGTCGACATCGCCCTCGACGTAGCAGTCGCGGAAGTACGCCCGGCCGACAGCGTCGACGGTGGCGCTGTTGTGGTAGAGCGTGTCCTGGTTGCCGAGGAACCGCACGTCGTCGAAGACCAGCCGGTCGGCCCGGGTGAGCACGGCCACCGCCTGCTCGGCACCGTAGTCGTGCGCCGCCTCGTCGAAGTCGTTGGCGAAGGTCAGGTGCCGGGCGGTGAAGTCGTTGCCGTCGATGGTCACCGAGGCGCTGCCCGAGGTGCCGTAGGTGCCGCCACCCGGCTTGGGGGTGCCCGAGGCGTTGTCGTAGACGATCACCACGTCCCGGGCGTCACCGGTCGACCCGACGAACGACACGTACGGCTTGCCGGCCGGGATCGTTACCGTTTCCCGGTAGGTGCCCGGCCGGATGGTGATGGTGTACCGGCTCGCGTTGCCCACCGGCACCGCGTCCACCGCCGCCTGCACGCTGGTGAAATCCCCACTGCCGTCCCGGGCGACCACCGAGGACCCGTCGGCCGGCGCAGTGCCGGTCGGCGTGGGCGTCGGGCTGGTGGGAGGCGGAGTGCCCGACGGGGTGGCAGTGCCGGTGGGGGTGCTGCTGGGGTTCGGAGTCGCGCTGGTCGGGGTGGCGGTGGGGCTCGGTGGTGGGCTGGTCGGGGCGGTGCCGCCCCGGGTCACCACCACGTCGTCGAAGCGGGCGGTGGCGTGACCGGTCTGCACGCCGATCCGGCCGGTCGCGGTGAGCGTGCCGGTGCCGGAGCCGACCGGGACGCCGTCGACCCAGCCGCGTACCGCCGTCCCGGCGACCTCGATCCGCAGGGTGTGCCAGGCGTCGGTCGTCACCGGGTGGGACACCGTGCCCAGCGGGGTGGCCCGGCCGCTGCGTACCGCCTCCAGCCGGACCTGGTCGCCGGGGAGCAGGGCGAGCCGGTAGTAGCTGGTCGCACCGCTGGCACGGGCCAACAGCGCGACCATGCCGGCGCTGCCCAGCGTCATCGGCTTCACCCGGGCCTGGACGGCCTGGTCGGCCCAGGACGCGCTGCCGGCGAACAGCCGGGCGTCGGCGGTGTCGCCCCTGGCCTGCTGCAACGCCGGGCTGTCGTCGGAGGACACCGACCACGAGCCACCGGATTCCGACCAGCCGGCGGTGTCGCCGTCGGCGAAGTCGTCGCTGAACAGGGTGGCGGCGTGCGCGACCTGGGCCCCGCCGAGTTGGCTGAGGGTCAGCAGCACGGTGGTGAGCGCCGCAGCGGCAACGGCGGGCAGGGATCGTCGGCGGTTTCTGCGCATGACGGATGGACCTCCGGGGCCGGAAGGGAGGTGGGGAGCAGCGCGTGAAAGCGCTTTCCTGACGCACCGTAACCCCGCCCGCGCACGGCTGTCAATGCGTTCGGCCCCGGCGGACCGGTGCCGAACGAAGCTCGTCCGTCGCCCCCGCCGATACGTCACCGTTGTCCACCGGCGGCGACTCACTGCTGTCCACGACGCCACCGCCGGTCGGGCAGGGCCCGGGTCGTCTCCTCGGCCGGTATCCGCTCTTTCTCGGCCTGGGCGAGAAGCCGTTGCTTGGCCTCCTCGTGCTCCGCCGCCTGGATCTGCTCGCCCCGGCTCGCTGCCGCCCTGTCACCCTGGTCTCGCATGCCGCCTCCGTTGGTGGGGCGCGGCGGCAAGATCCTGGAAGAACATCACGCCGTGTCCCGCGTCCGTCACCTACTTCAACGAGCAGGCGACCGGGGCATGGGTTTTCGTGACTCAGGGTGATGGGGCAGGTGCGAGTAATGCGACTCAAGGACCGCCTCCCACCCACTCGGGTGTGCCGTACCAGTCAGGGGGGTGCAGCCCCGTCACCTCGGCCAGATCCGCCAACTCGTCCGTCCTCGCGCGACGGCGACCGGTGGCGATGGAGTCCTCGATGTCCCGCGCGTACCGCCAGATGGGTGCGTGTACCGCAACTGTGTCAGCGCCGCCGTCGCTTTCCGTGCCCTCGTCACCGTTGGAGGCCCCGGTCGGGTCCCGCCGATGTCGCCGCCACGCTGATCCGCTGATGATGGGTGCCGGCGGCAGTCGCGCGTGCGACTCCGACACCCGGCCTCCCCCGCCCGGCCGCTGCCTCTTCCGCTGCGACTCGGCGTTGCCGACATCTTCTCGGCGGGTCTCTCGGCGTGGTGTGGTCAGTCCTCGGTCTGGGGGCCGAGCAGGCGGATCTCCTCGATGTCCAGCGTCGCCTGCACCTCCCGGAGCACGCTGTCGTCGATCTCGTTGTTGTCGCGCAACCGGGTCACCTCGCGGCGCTTGTGTTCCAGCACGCCCAGCCGCAGCCGGTCGTCCAGCTCCTGGACCCGGTCGGCGTCCGGCCCGTCGCTGGTCGCCGTCACCAGGTCGAGATGCCGCTGGTAGTCGGCGCGCAACCGGTCCACCGCCTCCCGGTCGACCTTGAGTTCGGCGGCGACGTCCGGCAGTGCCGTCAACGCCGCCTCGGTGGCCCGGCGGTGGGCGTGCCGCACCTCGTCGCCGCGTGCCTCGTCGCCGCGCAGGCCGGCCCAGCGGGCCACCGCCGGCAGGGTGGTGCCCTGGACCACCATGATCGACACGATCGCCACGGCGGTGCAGAAGATGATCAGGTCCCGCTCCGGCACCGGCAGGTGCGTGGTGGCCGTGGTCACCGGCACCGCGAGGGCGGCGGCCAGCGACACCGCCCCGCGGAAACCCGCCCAGCCCGCCGCCACCCGGACCCGCCGGCTCACCCCGGCACCCCGACCCACCACCGGCAGGCCGTAGGAGAACAGTTGCAACCACACCAGCCGGACGACCACCACCATCAGGGTCACCGAGGCGGCGATGGTCACCGACCGCACCAGGGACGTGCTGGTCACGTGGTTCACCGCCCGGGGGATCTGCATCCCGAGCAGCACGAAGAGCGCACCGTTGATCAGGAAGGTGGACAGGTCCCAGAAGGCGTACGCCAACACCCGGGACCGGGCCCGGATCACCCGTGGCCCGGCGTACGACAGCAGCAGCCCGGCGACCACGACGGCGAGCACCCCGCTGGCGTGCACCACCTCGGCGAGCAGGAACGCGGCGAACGGGGTGAGCACGCTCAGCGCGCCCTCGCGCAGCGGGTCGTCCAGCCGGCGGCGGATCAGCACCACGACCAGGCCGACGGCCAGCCCGGCGGCGATACCCCCTGCGGCCGAGCCGACGAACCGGCCCAGGAAGCCGAACACCCCCGGCGCGGTGCCGCCGACGATCAGCCCGACCGTCACCGAGAACAGCACCAGCGCGGTGCCGTCGTTGACCAGGCTCTCCGCCCGCAACGTGGTCAGGATCCGGCGGGGCATCCGCTTCGCCAGGCCGGCCACCGCCGCCGCGTCGGTGGGGGCGAGCACCGCGCCGAGCACCCAGGCCGCCTGCGGGCTCATCCCGAGCCCCTTGGCGACCAGCGCCACCGCCACCATGGTCACCACCACCAGCGCCACCGCCAGCGAGGCGATCACCAGCAGGTTCGCCCGGATCTCCCGCAGGCTGATCACCAGGCTCTCCCGGTAGAGCACGGCGGGCAGGAAGAGCAGCAGCACCACCTCGGGTTCGAGCACCACCTCCGACAGCGGCGGCAACAGCGCCAGCAGCCCGCCCATGGTGATCAGCAGCACCGGCGGGGCCACCCGGTACCGGCCGCCGATGGTGGTGCCGACCAGCACGGTGGCGGCCAGCACCACGATCAGGACCAGGACCTCCACGGCACCCTCCCGCCTCCACCCGACATGCTGGTACGAAGTCGGCGGCGACGCGGGGGAATCCGGGATCTGCCCGGACCGGCTCAGGTGACCCGGGACGGCTCCGTCGGCACTGCGGTCCAGGCCTGCCGCTCGGCGATGTCCCGCAGCCGGTCCATCGCGTCCCACACGTCGACGTAGCGGGTGTAGAGCGCCGCCGGGCCGAGCCGCAGCCGGTCGGGCACCCGGTAGTCGCCGACCACCCCGGCGTCGACCAGGGCGCGGGAGATCCGCAGCGCCTCCGGGTGGTGCAGCGACACGTGCCCGCCGCGCCGGCCCGGCTCGCGCGGGGAGGCGAGCCGGAAGCCGTGCGGGACGAGCCAGGCGTCGGCCAGTTCGATGATCAGCTCGCCGAGCCGTACCGACTTCTCCCGGACCCGGTCCGTCCCGGCGTCGGCCAGCACGTCCAGGGCCGGGTCGAGGGCGGCCATCCCCAGCACCGGCGGGGTGCCCACCAGGAACCGCTCCGGGCCGGGCGCGGGGTCGTAGCCGGCACCCATCCGGAACTGGTCGCGCTGGCCGAACCACCCCCAGATCGGCTGCCGCAGCGACTCCTGCAACTCCCGCCGCACATAGAGGAACGCCGGTGCGCCGGGGCCGCCGTTGAGGTACTTGTAGGTGCAGCCGACCGCGAGGTCGACACCGGCGTCGGTCAGCGCCAGCGGCACCGAGCCGACCGCGTGCGAGAGGTCCCACAGCACCAACGCGCCGACCCGCCGGGCGGCGGCCGTCACCGCCGCCACGTCCAGCAGCGCCCCGCAGCGGTACGACACCGCCGACAGCACCACCAGGGCCACGTCCTCGGTCAGCGACTCGACCAGGGTGGCCTGGCCCAACCCTTCGTCGAGGTCGGAGGGGAGCAGTCGCAGGGTGTGCCCGCGCTGCGCGGCCAGCCCCTCCAGCAGGTACCGGTCGGTGGGGAACTCCTCGGCGTCGGCCAGGATCGTGCCCCGGCCCGGCCGGGCGTCGAGGGCGGCGGCGGCCAGCTTGTAGAGGTTGACCGAGGTCGAGTCGGCGACGATCACCTCGCCCTCGCGGGCGCCCAGCGCGTGGGCGGCGATCCGGTCACCGATGCGGCGCGGCCACTCGATCCAGGTCGGCCAGCTCCGGACCAGTTCGGTGCCCCAGCCGTCGCGGACCAGCCCGGCCAGGTGGCCGCCGGTGGCGGCCGGCAGCCGGCCCAGCGAGTTGCCGTCGAGGTAGCACAGGTCGTCCACCACGAACCGGTCCCGCAGCCCGGCGAGCGGATCGGCGGCGTCCCACTCCTGCGCGACCTGCCGGGATGTCTGTGCGGTCATGGTGCCCTCCCTCCGCCCGGACACCCGGGCCGATGCAGGCTAGCCGATCGTCCCGCCGACCCACCGCGCCCACCGCCCCGGGCCCCGCCCTGGCCCCAGCCCTGGCCCCAGCCCCGGGCCCGGCCACTGCCCCGGCACCCGGACCTTGCCGCCGCCGGCCGGCCGGACGTCCCGGCCGGGCCGACCGCCGGTCAGCCGACCGGCACGGTGGCGGTGACGGTGGCCTGGTCGATGTCGCTGGTGCGGACGGTGAACCGGATCGTCCATTCCCCGCGCGCCGGGAGGCTGATCTCGGCGCTGCCGTGGTGCGGCTCCGGGGTGTCCACCGGCACGACCATCGGTTCGATCCCGGCCGACGGCAGGGCGAGGCTGACCGTCCACTGCACCACCGGCAGCGGCTGCCCCTGCGGGGTGTAGACGTAGGCGTGCAACGAGTTCGGCACGCCCACCCGTACCGGATAGATGTCGAACTGGAGGGTGTAGCTGCCGCTGGTGAGGGTCTGTGCGACGCCCTCGCGGGTGGCGCGGGCGGCCTGGGTGTCGGCGGTCCGGCCGGGCGGGGTCTGCACCAGCACGGCGGTCAGCGCCAACACCACCGCGGTGGCGGCGAGTTCCACCCCGGCCGCCCGCGCCACCCGGCGGGGCCGGTCGGCGGCCTCGCCGCCGCGCACCATCCGGCGCTGCCAGGCCGCGACGCCGAGCACGGCGGCGAGCAGGGCCGCCTTGGCGCAGAGCAGCCGACCGTAGTCGGTGCCGAACAGCGCGCCGGGCCGACCGAGTTCGATCGCGGCCTGCCCGACCCCGGAGGCGACCAGCCAGCCCACCGCGATGGTCGCCCACCGCGACCAGGCCGGCAGGACCCGGGCCAGCACCCGCCGGTGGGTGCCGGGCAGCAGGAACACCGCCAGGGTGAACAGCCCGCCCAGCCACACGCTCATTCCGGCCAGGTGCACCACGTCGGCCAGGATGCTCACCGGCGGCAGCGGGGAGGCCACCGGATGCCCGGCCAGCGGCCAGGTCAGCAGGCCGGCGAGGCCCACCACCGTCAGCGCCACCCGCCGGCCCCGACCGGCCCGCCCACCGGCCACCGCCGGCAGCAGCACGGCGGCGGCCCCGGCCAGCGCCAGCCGGGCGCCGAGCACCGGCCCGATGTCGCTGCCCGCCACCGCCGCGAGGTCACCGCGCGACAGCCCGCCGACCGGCACCCCGACCATGTCCGCGGCCTGCGCCACCCAGGTCCCGGCGGTGCCCACGGCCACCAGGGCGAGGCCGACGTACCCGGTGGCGGTCACCGCGCGACGGCGACGACGGCGGGGCCACCGGACGGCACCGAGCAACGTGGGGCCGACCGCCAGCACCAGGCCCAGGTAGCCGACGTACCGGGCGGCGGGAGTCCACGCCCCGGCGGGCCGTTCGTCCACGGCCACCGGCTCCGGCGGTGTCGCCGACGGCGCACCGGCGGAGTAGGCGAAGCTGCCGGCGACCGGGTGGCTGTCCGCCGAGATCACCCGGTAGCTGACCAGGTAGGTGCCGAGCGGCCGGTCCGGCACCCGCACCGGAATCCGCAGGGTCGCCCCCTGTGCGACCGGCTCCCCGACGGTGACCCGTCGCCCGTCCGGGCCGAGCACCTGCACCCGGCCGATGACCGGCGAGACCGCCTCGCTGAAGACCAGCACCACCTCCCCGGGCGGGGCGCTGATCACCGCGTCCCGGACCGGGCTCGTCGCGACCAGCGCGGCGTGGGCGGCGGCCGGGGTCGCCGGAGCCAGCGGTACGGACAGCAGCGCGAGGAGCAACCCCAGCAGCACGGCGGAACGGGTGGTACGCACACCCAGTGGTTCGGATCTGATGATCACATGGTTCAACCGGAGCGGTACCGATCTGCGCCCCCGGCCGGTCGCCGGTCCGCGCCGTCGGCGGATCGCGGGTCCGCACCGCCGGTCGGCAGCTGGTCTTCCGCGCGGTCCGGCTGCTGGTCCGCCGCGCCGGTGGGCTGCTGGCGCAGGGCCAGGGTCAGCACGAGTCGGGCGTCCGGGTCGTCCAGGGCCGGGCCGAACAGGGTGCGCAGCTGCCGCATCCGGTAACGGACCGTCTGCGGGTGGGTGTGCAGGTCCTCGGCGACCGCCACCACCTGCCCCTGCCGGCGCAGCCAGCCGTGCAGGGTCTCCGCCAGGGCCCGCCGGGCGGTCGGCCGGAGCCCGGCCAGCGGGGCCAGCACGGTGTCGGCGAGGTGGGCGGCCAGGCCCGGCTCCCAGGCGGCGAGCAGGCCGAGCAGATGGTCGTCGCAGGACACCACCGGCTCCCGGCCGAGCGCGCCGTGCTGGTGCAGGGTCAACGCCCGACGGGACAGCCGGTACGACAGCCGCGCCCGGTGCCGTTCGACCGTCGGCCCGAGGGCGGCCCGCCGGCCGACCAGCGCCTGCCGGGCCCGGTCGAGCCGACCCGGCGTACCGGGATCGGGCAGCACCACCCGGACGGCGTCACCGATGACGGCGGCCACCGCGCCCGCGCCGATGCCCCGGGCCACCTGCTCGGCGTCGGTGCCGTCGACGCTGAGCACCGCCAGGGTCGTCGGCAACGGCCAGCGGGCCGCGTCCGCGGCGGCGCGCAGCACCGCCTCGGCCGGTGGGTCGGGCTGCACGAGCAGGGTGACCAGGCGACGTCGGGTGGTGGCCCAGTCCTGGGCGGTGTCCCGTTGCTCGTCGAGGAACCCCTCGGCGGCGGCACCGGCCAACGCGTCGACGTAGCCGAACAGCGCCCCGGCGATCACGTACAGGTCGGCCGGGGCCGGGCCGGGGTTCCGCCCCGCCGCGCTGGTGGTGTGTTCCACCAGGAAGGCCCAGATGTCGCGGGCCCCGAGGGTCAGCACGGTACGCAGGGCGTCCACCCGGTGACCCTCGCGGTATTCGGTGCGGCCCAGGGCGTGGAACACCTCCCGGGTCGCGGTCAGCTCCCGCCCGGGGTCGGCGACGGCGTCGACGAAGGTGTCGACGGCGGTCTGCACCCCCAGGGCCAGGCCCTGCCCCTGCCCACCGGTCAGCGACCGGCCCTGCTCCCGCATCGCCGCCCGGACGGTGCCGAGGATCCGCGCGTGCAGGGCGCCGCGCAGCCCCCGCAGGTGGTCGCCGACGGCCGGGGCGAGACCGGCGAGGCCGGGCTCGATGTCGAGCAGGGCATCCGACACGACCGACCTCCGTTTGTCATCTGGATGACAACCTCAGGGGCGAATCCTGCGCCCCGGCGCGGATCATTTTGGCACCCCCGTACGTAGGGTCGGCCCATGGACACGGATGTCATCGTGATCGGCGCCGGCCTGGCCGGCCTGGTCGCCGCCGCCGAGGCCGCCGATGCGGGCCGTCGGGTGCTGCTGCTGGACCAGGAGTCGGCGGAGAATCTCGGCGGGCAGGCCTTCTGGTCGTTCGGCGGGCTCTTCTTCGTCGACTCACCCGAGCAGCGGCGGATGGGCATCCGCGACTCGGTCGAGCTGGCCTGGCAGGACTGGACCGGCAGCGCCGCCTTCGACCGCCCGGAGGACCACTGGCCGCGCCGCTGGGCGCAGGCGTACGTCCACTTCGCGGCCGGGGAGAAGCGGGCCTGGCTGCGGTCGATGGGCCACCGGGTCTTCCCGGTGGTCAGCTGGGCCGAGCGGGGCGGGGGAGCGGCCCACGGGCACGGCAACTCCGTCCCCCGGTTCCACGTCACCTGGGGCACCGGCCCCGGCGTGGTGGAGCCGTTCGCCCGGCGGGTCCACGATGCCGTCGCCCAGGGCCGGGTGACGCTGCTGTTCCGCCACCGGGTCGACGAACTCGTCACCACCGGCGGTGTGGTCACCGGGGTACGCGGCACGGTCCTCGCCCCCGACGACGCGCCGCGCGGACGCAGCAGCTCCCGGGAGGTCGTCGGCGACTTCAGCCACGGCGCGCAGGCCGTGATCATCACCTCGGGCGGCATCGGCGGCAACCACGACCTGGTCCGGCGGGCCTGGCCGGCCCGGCTCGGCACCCCGCCGACCCGGATGGTCGCCGGGGTCCCCGCCCACGTCGACGGCCGGATGCTCGCCATCACCGAGACCGCCGGCGGGCAGGTGATCAACCCGGACCGGATGTGGCACTACACGGAGGGGCTGCGCAACTGGGACCCGATCTGGCCCGAGCACGGCATCCGGATCCTGCCCGGCCCGTCCTCACTCTGGCTCGACGCCACCGGGGCGCGACTGCCGGCGCCGCTGTTCCCCGGCTTCGACACCCTGGCCACCCTGCGGCACCTGCGCGGCACCGGCCACGACTACAGCTGGTTCCTGCTCACCCAGAAGATCATCGAGAAGGAGTTCGCGCTGTCGGGCTCCGAGCAGAATCCGGACCTGACCAACCGCAGCGTCCGGCAGGTGCTGCAACGGGTCCGGCCGGGCGCACCCGGGCCGGTGGAGGCGTTCAAGCGCAACGGGGCCGACTTCGTCGTCGCCGACACCCTGCCGGAGCTGGTGGCCGGGATGAACAAGCTGGCCGCCGAGACCGGCGGGCCGCAGCTCGACACGGCGGCCCTGACCGCCCTGGTCGAGGCGCGTGACCGCGAGGTCGCCCACCCGTTCGGCAAGGACGCCCAGCTGACCGCGATCCGGGGCGCGCGCCGCTACCGGGGCGACCGGCTGATCCGGGTCGCCACCCCGCACCGGCTGCTCGATCCGGCGGCCGGGCCGCTGATCGCGGTGCAACTGCACGTGCTCACCCGCAAGAGCCTCGGCGGGCTGCACACCGACCTGTCCGCCCGGGTGCTGCGCCCGGACGGGGAACCGCTGGGTGGGGTGTACGCGGCCGGTGAGGTCGCCGGCTTCGGCGGCGGGGGCATGCACGGCTACAACGCGCTGGAGGGCACCTTCCTCGGCGGCTGTCTGTTCTCCGGCCGTACCGCCGGGCGCGCTGCGGCGGCGGCCACCGCCACCTGACGGCGGCCTCTGCGGCACCGCCGGCACCGCTCGCTTCGTCCGTCCCGACCGCGCGCGGTGCTGGCGGGGGCCGCCCGGGTCGGCCGCGGCCTCAGTACGATCGTCTTTCGTGGACGACGACGCGCTGACCGCGATGGTGACCGTCGCGCCGGGCCGGGTGACCCTGTCCGACCGGCGCACCGAGCGCCGCTGGTCGGTCGGGGTGGCCGCGTACCGGCTCGGCGTCGTGCCGGTCACCCAGGGGTGGTACGCCCGGGTGACCGGGGAACGGCCGAGCACCGCCCGGGGCGACCGGCTCCCCGTCGAGGGGGTGTCCTGGGCGGACGCGGTGCGCTTCTGCGTCGCGCTGTCCCGCCGGGAGGGGCTGACCCCGGCGTACCGGCTGCCCGACGACGGTGCGGACGTGGACGGGGACCGGAGCACCGTGGAGTGGGACCCGACCGCCGACGGCTACCGGCTGCCGACCGAGGCCGAGTGGGAGTACGCCTGCCGCGCCGGCACCACGGGCCCGCGCTACGGGCCGCTCGACGAGATCGCCTGGTACCGGGGCAACTCCGGTGAGCGGTTGCACCCGGTGGGCGACCGTGAACCCAACCCGTGGGGCCTGTACGACATGCTCGGCAACGCCTGGGAGTGGTGCTGGGACGTCTACGACGCCGAGGTGTACGGCAGCTACCGGGTGCTGCGCGGTGGCGGCTGGTACGACGAACACTGGAGCTGCCGGGCCTCGGTGCGTCGCCGCAGCCACCCGACGTTCCGCATCGACGACGTCGGCTTCCGGCTGGCCCGTTCCCTGCCGGGCTGAGTCCCCGCACCGGCACACCCCGGGTCGACGCGACGACGCCCCGTCCGGGCGGGGACGGGGCGTCGCGCGGTGGTGGTACGGCTCAGCTGGTGGGGAAGTTGTCCGGGGTGCGGATCCGGTTGCGCAGGTAGACGCCCGACTCGGTGAACACACCGGCGCCGGTGTAGGTGCCGGGGCGGAAGGCGGCGTTGCCCTCGTCGGCGGCGGAGTTGCCGCCCGCCCGCCGGGCACGGATCTTTCGTGCCGGCCGGGCGTCGACGGTCGGGGTCAGGGCACGCGTCGGGTGCTGTGCCGCACGACCAGCGGCGTGGCCAGCTCGATCCGGTGGCTGTCCAGCCCTTCCCCGGCGATCAGGGACAGCAGCATCCGGGTCGCCATGCCGGCCATCTCGGCGAGCGGCTGACGGACGGTGGTCAGCGGCGGGGCAGCCCAGCGGGCGGAGTCGAGGTCGTCGAAGCCGACGATGCTGATGTCGTCGGGGACCCGGGCGCCTCGCTCGTAGAGCGCCTCGTAGGCGCCCAGCGCCATCTCGTCGGCGCAGGCGAACACGGCGGTGGGCGGCTGGGCGAGGTCGAGCAGGGCGTTCATCTCCCGGTAGCCCGACGGGGAGGTGAAGTCGCCGTGCCGGATGTACCCGGCGGGGATCTTGCGGTTGGCGGCGTTCATCGCGGCCCGGTACCCGTCGACCCGGGCGCGGCTGCACGGCACGGTCGGTGGCCCGCCGATCACCGCGATCCGGTGGTGACCCAGGTCGAGCAGGTGTTCGGCGGCGGCCACGCCCCCGGACCAGTTGGTCGCGCCGACCGAGGGGATGCCCGCGCCGGGCTGGCCGGCCGGGTCGATGATGACCACCGGGATGCCCAGCTCGTCGAGTTGGACCTGCTGGCTGGGGGACAGGTCGGACAGGACGAGCAGCACCCCGTCGCACCGGCGCTTGGAGAGCTGTTCGATCCACCTCCGGTCGGGGCGGGTGCGGCTGCGGCCGTGCACGGCGGAGACGACCACCCCGACGCCCGCCCGGTAGGCCAACTCCTCGACGCCGTCGAGGATCTGCATCGCCCAGGGGCTGCCGAGGTCCCGGAAGACCAGGTCGATGAGGCCGGCGGCACCGGGCATCGAGGGTGCCCGGCGGGCCGTGTACGACCGTCGGTCGAGCAGATCCTGGATGCGCCGTCGGGTCGCCGGAGCGACGTCGGGTCGGCCGTTGAGCACCTTCGAGACGGTGGGGACGGACACCCCCGCGGCGGTTGCGATCTCCGACAGCGTCGCCCGGTCCTCCGCCATGCCCGTCTCCCTTGCAGTCGTGCGCCCGTCGGCAGCATAGCCCGAAAGTTTCGGAAGTCGGGGGACGGCCTGCCCGGCTCGGCGGTTCGGCGGCTCGCAATCGACGTTCGTCGGTGCCCCGGGGGTGCCGGAGCCCGACAGTGGCGTCGAAACTTTCCCGAAACGGAAGTGTCCGGTACGGCTTTCATGTCCCGGATGCAGGGCTGATCCGCCCGCCCTCGGCCGGCCGTCCGGGTCAACCACCCGCCCGGCCCGATTTCGACTCCGGTTGTTCATACGGCATGCTGGTACGCGGACGGCAGGAACCTTTGTCGGTGGCCGGCGGCGACCTGCGGACACGCGGTCGTCCCTGCGCGAGACGTGCGGGAGGACAGGGCGGCGATGGCCGAGGCTCAGGCGTGGCGTTCGGTGTTCACCGGCACCAGCGAGATGGCCGCGCGGATGCGCGCCTTCGACTGGTCCGCCACCTCCCTCGGCGCGGTCGAGGGATGGCCGGCCAGCCTGCGTACCGCCGCCCGGATCTGCCTGACCTCCCGGTTTCCCATGATCGTGTGGTGGGGGCCGGAGCTGCGGTTCATCTACAACGACGCCTACGGCCCCCTGCTCGGCAGCAAACACCCCGCGTTGGGCAAGCCCGGTGACCAGGTGTGGGCCGAGATATGGCACATCATCGGGCCGATGCTGCACGGCGTGGTGGAGACCGGCGAGGCGACCTGGTCGGAGGACCTGCTGCTGCCGATGAACCGGCACGGCTACTGGGAGGAGACGTACTGGACGTACTCCTACAGCCCGCTGCACGACGACGACGGCGTGGTGCGCGGCGTCTTCACCGCGGTCAGCGACACCACCGAGCGGGTGATCGGCCAGCGTCGGCTCGCCGCGTTGCAGGACCTGGGCGCCCAGGCCGGCACCGCCCGGACCGTGGACGAGGCGTGCGAGCTGGTCGCCGGATCGCTCGGCCGGTCCGCGGTCGACGTGCCGTACGCGGCGGTGCACCTGCGTACCCACGGTGACGAGCTGCACCTGGCCGCCAGCACCCTGGCCGGTGAGGTCGACCGGTTCGACGGGGCTGCGCCGCCGGTGTGGCCGGTGGCCGAGGTCCTTGCCGACGGCCGGCCGGCCCACGTCACCGATGTCGTCACCCGCGTCGGCGAACTGCCGACCGGCGGCTGGCAGACCGCGCCGACCGAGGCCGTCGTGCTGCCGTTGCACGGCGAGACCGGCGCCGAGGACATCGGCGTCATCGTCCTGGCCGCCAGCGCCGGCCGGGCACTCGACGACGGCTACCGCACCTTCCTCGACCTGGTCGCCCAGCAGACCGCCGCCCTGATCAACGGTGCGGTGGCCTACGAGGTGCAGCAGCAGCGGGCCGAGGAACTGGTGGAGCTGGACCGGGCCAAGACGGCGTTCTTCTCCAACATCAGCCACGAGTTCCGTACCCCGCTCACCCTGATCAGCGGGCCGTTGCAGGAGCTGCGGGCCCGGCTGGGCGACCAGGACGAGCAGGTCCGCGACGAGCTGGAGGTCATGCACCGCAACGCGTTGCGGCTGGGTAAGTTGGTCACCGCGCTGCTCGACTTCTCCCGCATCGAGGCCGGCCGGATGCAGGCGAGCTACGAGCCCGTCGACCTGGCCCGGTTCACCGCCGAGCTGGCCAGCGTGTTCCGGGCGGCGGTCGAACGGGCCGGCCTCACCCTGGACGTGGACTGTCCGCCGCTGTCCCGGCCGGTCCACGTCGACCGGACGATGTGGGAGAAGGTGGTCCTCAACCTGCTCAGCAACGCCCTGAAGTTCACCTTCCAGGGCGGCATCCGGGTCTCCGTCGCCGAGCGCGACGGCATGCCGACGGTCCAGGTCGTCGACACCGGCGTCGGGGTGCCGGCCGACGAGATCCCCCGGTTGTTCGAGCGGTTCCACCGGGTGCCGCAGGCCCGGTCCCGGTCCCACGAGGGCAGCGGCATCGGACTGGCCCTGGTGCAGGAGCTGGTCGGCCTGCACGGTGGCACGATCACCGTCGACAGCACCCCGGACGTCGGCACCGCCTTCACCGTACGGCTGCCGTTCGGCGTGGCCCACCTGCCCGCCGAGCACGTCGTCACCGGCGTCGGCGCGCCGGTGCCGTCGGACACCGCCGAGCCGTTCGTTCGGGAGGCGCTGCGCTGGCTGCCCGCCGGCGACGTCGACGACCGGCCGGTGCCGGAGCCACCGTCGACCGACCACCCCGGCCCGGACCGTCCCCGGGTGCTCGTCGCCGACGACAACGCCGACATGCGCGACTACCTGCACCGGCTGCTGCGTTCCCGGTACGACGTCACCGCCGTGGGGGACGGACTCGCCGCCCTGGCCAGGGCCCGGGCCGACCTGCCCGACCTGATCGTCAGCGACGTGATGATGCCCGGTCTGGACGGCCTCGAACTGGTCGCCGCGCTGCGCGCGGAACCCCGCACCATGGGGGTGCCGGTGCTGCTGCTGTCGGCCCGCGCCGGTCAGGAGGCCGCCGTCGAGGGGTTGGAGGCCGGTGCCGACGACTACCTCGTCAAGCCGTTCCCCGCCGAGGAACTGCTGGCCCGGGTCCGGGCCAACGTCGACCTGGCCCGGTTGCGCAACCACCATGCCAACTGGCGGGCCGCGATGATCAACTCATTGCAGGAGGGTTTCTTCGTCCTCGACGCCGACGGCGCGCTGGTGGAGATGAACACCGCCTTCGCCGACCTGTTCGGCTACGGCCCGGAGGGCCTGCCCTACCGTCCCCGGTATCCGTGGTGGCCCGACGACGCCACCGACCCGTCGGCGCACCGGTTGGTGGCCGACGCGTTCTCGCAGGCCATGACGGTGACCCACGGCTCGTTCGTGGTGCCGCTGCGGCACCGCGACGGCCACCGGCTCTGGACGGCGGTCGCCTTCAACGCGGTCACCGACGACCACGGCCGGCGGATGGTGGTCGGCACCATCCGCGACGTCACCGCCGAGCGGTACGCGGTGCAGCGGGAGACCGCCCTCAGCGCCCTCAACCAGCGGCTGTCCCGGGCCGCCAGCACCACGGAGGCGTTGCGCGCCGGGGTGGAGGAGCTGCGCCAACTGTGGCAGGCGCACCGGGTGCTCGCCGCCCACTGGCAACCGAACGGCGTACCGACGCTGACCGGCACGCCGGTCACCGACTGGGCGCAGCTCCCCGGGCCGGTCCGCGACACCGTCACCGCGCTGCGGTCGCAACCACCCCTGCGGATCACCATCGACCCGGCCACCGGTGTCCGGCCGGCCGGCGCCGGCACCACTGTCGACTCGCCGCAGGGTCCGCTGGTGATCTGGCTCGAACTCGACCCGGCGCGGGGTTTCGGCACCGAGGACCAGATGCTGCTGCTGCTCCTGTGCGGCGCGCTCGGGCAGGCACTGCACCGGGCGCACGCCGCCGACCAGCAACGCGAGGTGGCGGTCGCGCTGCAACGGTCCATCCTCGGCCCGGCCGAGCTACCCGACGGCTTCGCCGTACGGTACGAGCCGGCGACCCGCCCCCTGGAGGTCGGCGGCGACTGGTACGACGCGGTGACCCTGCCCGACGGCCGGATCGGCATCGTCGTCGGTGACTGCGTCGGCCGGGGCCTGCCCGCCGCCGCGGTGATGGGGCAACTGCGCAGTGCCTGCCGGGCGCTGCTGCTGGAGGCGTCCGGCCCGGCCCAGGTGCTCACCGCCCTGGACCGGTTCGCCCTGATGCTGCCCGGGGCGGCCTGCACCACGGTGTTCTGCGGCATCCTCGACCCGGAGAGCGGGAAGCTGACGTACAGCAGCGCCGGGCACCCGCCCGCGATCCTCACCCACCCGGACGGCCGCACCGAGCTGCTGGCCGGCGGGCGGGGCAGCCCGCTGGGCATTCCGTCCCGGGGCGGACGCCCCGACGCGATCAGCGTCGTCCCACCCCGTGCCGTGCTGCTGCTCTACACCGACGGCCTGGTGGAACGCCGTCGCCAGTCGCTCGACAGCGGGATCGCGCAGGCTGCCTCCGCCGTCCGGGAGGATCACACCGCCGGGGTGGAGCAGCTCGCCGACCGGGTGATGAGCCGGATGACCCCGCAGGGCGGTTACGACGACATCGCCCTGCTGCTCTACCGTCACCCGGCGCCGCTGGAACTGTCGTTCCCCGCCGACCGGTCGCAGATGGCCCCGGTGCGTTCCACCCTGCGACAGTGGTTGCGGCGCACCGGCGCCGACCCGCATCTGGCCCAGGACGTGCTCGTCGCCACCGGCGAGGCCTGCGCGAACGCGGTCGAGCACGGCCACCGCGACGCCCGTCCCGGGTTGATCCGGCTGCTCGCGGTGGCCGCCGGTGCGGACCTGTTCGTCACGGTGGTCGACTCGGGACGGTGGAAGGTGCCCGAGATCGACCACGACCGGGGACGCGGCATCCACCTGATGCGCGCGCTGATGGCACACGTCGACATCCAGACCACCGACGCCGGCACCACCGTCGCGCTGCACACGAGGATTCCCGCATGAACACGCCTCTGGACCTGGCTACCGGCGTACGGGCCGACGGCGCCCCGGTGCTGACCGTCACCGGCGAGATCGACATGAGCAACGCCGACGAGTTCCGGGCCGCGATAGTGGACGCCGTCGTCGACGGACACCGGCTGACCGTGGACCTGACCGCGGTGGAATACCTGGACAGCGCCGCTCTCGCCGCGCTGTTCGCCCACGTCGACCGCCTCCGGGTGGTGGCGAATCCGTTGCTGGACAGCGTCCTGACGATCTCCGGTCTCGGCGCCCTCACCACGGTGACGATCCGCGACTGATCCGACCGGCCGACCGCGCGGACGGCGTGCCGACGGGGTGCCCGGGCGATCAGCTCGCCGTCACGCAGAACTCGTTGCCGTCCGGATCGGCCAGTACGACGTCGCCGTCCGCACCGACCTCGAGCCGGGTGGCCCCGAGCGCCACGAGTCGGTCGACCTCCGCCTGCTGGTCGCCCTCGGGCGCGAGGTCCAGTCGCTGCCGGTTGCGGCCCTGCTGGGGGGCCACGGGCGGGCCACCCCAGGCGACCTTCGTGCCACCGTACGGCGACTGGACCGCGGTTTCCTGGTCCTGGTCCCACACCAGCGGCCAGCCCAACGCCTCGCTCCAGAACAGGCCGACCTCCCGGGTGCCGTCGCAGGCGACCTCCCCGAGCAGGCCGCACCCGGCGAGGTAGTTGTTGCCCGGCTCGATGACGCAGAACTCGTTGCCCTCGGGATCGGCCAGCACGATGTGCCCCTCCTCGGGACGCTGCCCGACGTCGAGGTGGCTGCCGCCGAGATCCAGCGCGGTCGCCACCTGCCGCTGCTGGTCGTCAGGGCTGGTACTGGTCAGGTGCAGGTGCATCCGGTTCAGCCCGGCCTTGCGGGTAGGGCTCGGGACGAACCGGAGGCCGAGCTGGATGTCCGTGCCGGGCAGGAGCGCGCCACCGGTGGCGTCCTCGACGACCTCCCGGTGGAGCAGGCCCGCCCAGAAGCGCGCCAGTCGGCTCGGGTGTTGTGCATCGAGGGTCAACGTCAGGGGTCCCGAGAGCATCACCGCACAGTAGACGCCGACCGGTGGGGCAACAAGGCGATTGCGCCGGGCCCGGCCGGGGGCCTCGGCGATGGTGGCGGGAGGCCCGGGCGGTGGACGGTGGTCACCGCCCGGACCGCTGTGCCCATGCTCACGACGCCTTGGCGCGGGTAGCCGCCGACGGCTGGTCGCACGTGATCCTCTGGCGCTGGGGGACCTTTGCGGTGCCACTCGTCCCGGTGACGCGCGTCCGTTGCCCGTGATGGGTAGCCGGTGGATGTGGGTCGTCGCCTGTATCGCGGCACAGCAGCGGAGTTTCGTGCTTGCCGGCGTTCCCGCGTCGAGGGGTCGCTGTGGCGGGTCTACTCGCCGGTGTCTGCGTGGGTGAGTAGGCGGGCGGCCAGGGCGCGCACCTCGGCTCTGAGTGCGGCGGGTCGTTCGATGGTGAAGGGCCAGCCGAGTCCGGCGAGCATCTGGGCGGCGCCGTCGAGGTGTTCGGCTCGGGTCGTCAGCCGTACTCCGTCGGTGACCTCGGTGAGTGTGCCGGCTGATGGGGGGATCCGCCGCTGTGCCTGGGCGAGGCTGGTGTGCAGCAGGACCGAGATGTCGTGGGCGTAGGCCACCGAGGCGAGTCCGGCGAGGACGTGCCCGGTGGGGTCGAACCCGGCTGGCACCTCGAAAGCTCCGGCGGTGGCGTGGGTGGCACCGATGCGATCGAGTCGGAACGTCCGAACGGATCCGCTGGTGTGGTCGCGACCGGTGACGTACCAGCGACCGTTGTGGAAGACCAGCCCGTACGGGTCGAGGCCGCGTTGGCTGGAGCGGCCGTGCCAGCTGGTGTACGTCAGCTGTACCGGGTGTCGGTGGCGGGCTGCCTCGGCGAGCACCAGCAGCACCTCGGCGTCGGGCGGGGTGGGCTGCCGGACCGGCCCGGTGACGTCCATGGTGACCAGTAGGGCGTCGATGCGCCGGGCAAGGGCGGCTGGCAGTACCCGGCGCAGCTTGGCGGCGGCGCTCTCGGTGGCCGCGTGATCGGTGACCAGTCCCGCGCTGCGGCCGGCGGCAAGGCCGAGGGTGATGGCGATGGCCTCTTCGTCGGTGAGCATGAGCGGCGGCACCTTGTATCCGGGTGCGAGCCGGTACCCGCCGTAGCGGCCGCGGCGCGCCTCGACCGGGATGTCCAGGTCGAGGAGGTGGGCTACGTAGCGGCGGACGGTGCGTTCGTCGACGCTGAGCCGGCGGGCCAGGTCTGGGACGCTGAATGCGCCGCCCGACTGGAGGATCTCCAGCAGGGCGAGGACCCGGGCTGTCGGCCTGGCCAAGGAGGTCCTCCTAATCCGGGCGGAAACTGTCCGGTATTGAGCGTAGCGTGCCGGGCATGACGACATTCGTACTGGTCCCGGGGTTCTGGCTCGGCGCCTGGGCCTGGCAATCGACGGCCACTGAACTGCGCCGGCACGGCCATGACGTGTACCCGATCAGCCTGACCGGCCTCGGGGAGCGGGCCCACCTGGGCCGTCCCGACACCGACTTCGACGTCCACGTCACCGACGTGGTCAATCTCCTGCGCTACGAGGGCCTTCGCGACGTGGTACTCGTGGGGCACAGCTACGCCGGTAGCGTCGTCACCGCGGCTGCCGACCGGGTCACCGACCGCGTCGCCCAGTTGGTCTATGTCGACACCGGTCCGCTGCCCGACGGGGTGGCCCAGGTCGAGTTCACCCCGCCGGCCGAGCGCGAGCGCAATGCGGCATTGGTGGCCGACCACGGTGCAGGGTGGCGGCTGCCGCCGCCACCCTGGGCCGACGTGGCCGCCAGCGTGCCCGACGTGGATGACTCGATCGTCGCGCTGCTGCACGAGCGGTCGGTCGACCAGCCGTGGGCGACCGCCACCGCCCCGGTCCGGCTGACCGGGGCATGGGAGAGTCTGCCCAGACTCGGTGTGCTGTCGAGCTTCACCGCCGAGCAGGCGCAGGGAATGGCGGCGACAATGCCGCTGTACCGCCACATGGCCGGCGACATATGGCGCTTTGAGGAACTACCGACCTGGCACTGGCCGATGCTCAACCGGCCGGTCGAGCTGGCCGCAATCCTGCACCACGCGCCGTTGACGGGGTAACCGCCGCTGCCGGGTGACCAACCACCAGCTCACCCGGCAGCGGTGAGCGGTCGACGACGGAACCGAACGACCCGGCCATGCCACCCACGGCGAGGTCCTCAACTCGGCGAGATCCGGACGCCGCCGGGTCGACCATCATGACTGACTGTCGTTGATCGCCGAGCAAGCTCGGCCGTGATACCTACCGGATTCCTGCTGAGATCACCCGACGCGCGACGGGCCAGGCGGGGGAGCCCTCCTCAGCGGCAGGGCCGGATCAGCCGCCGTGCCAGGAACGCCACAGGGACGCGTAGACGCCGTCGGCGGCGACCAGGTCGTCGTGCCGGCCGATCTCGGTGATCCGGCCGTCCTCCAGCACCGCCACCCGGTCGGCGTCGTGCGCGGTGTTGAGCCGGTGCGCGATGGCGATGACCGTCCGACCGGCCAGCACCGCGCCGAGCGCCCGTTCGGTGCGCCGGGCGGTCGTCGGGTCCAGCGCGGCGGTCGCCTCGTCGAGGATGAGGGTGTCCGGGTCGGCGAGGACGATCCGGGCCAGCGCCAACTGCTGGGCGTCGGCGGGGCCGATCTCCCGCACCCCGTCGCCGAGCGGGGTGTCGAGACCGTCCGGCAGGTCGGCGTACCAGTCGGCACCCACCGCGGCCAGTGCGGCCCGCAGCTGGGTGTCGGTGACGCCCGGTGCGGCGAACGCCAGGTTGTCGCGCAGCGAGCCGATGAAGACGTGGTGTTCCTGGGTGACCAGGGCGATCCGGCGGCGTCGTTCGGTCGGGTCGAGGTCGGTGACCGGGACCCCACCGAGGCTCACCACACCCTGGTCGGGCACGTCGATCCCGGCGAGCAGCCGGGCCAGCGTGGACTTGCCGGCACCGGACGGGCCGACCACGGCGATCCGTTCCCCCGGGGTGACCGTCAGGTCGATGCCGTGCAGCACCTGCGGGCCGTCCGCATAGCGGAACGTCACCCTGCGCACCTCCACCGCCCGCCCGGCGGGCAGGGCCGCCCGGCCGCGTGGCTCGGGTGGCACCTGGCCGACACCGAGCACCCGGGCGAACGAGGCGATGCCGCGCTGCGCCTGCTCCACCCACATCAGCAGCCGGTCCAGCGGGTCGATCGCCTGTTGCAGGTAGAGCGCGGCGGCGACCACCTCACCGAGGCTGACCCGCCCTCGCGACAGCAGGAAACCCCCGGTGAGCAGCACGGCGGCGATCGGGATCGGATAGCTGCCCTCCACCACCGGAAAGAACACCGACCGCAGCGCGAGGGTGGCCCGCCGGGTGGCCCAGACCGCGCCGATGCGGGCGGTGCCGTGGGCGACCCGGTCATGGCCCAGCCGCAGCGCCTCGATGGTGCGTGCGCCTTCGGCGGTCGTGGTCAGCGCCTCGGTCAGCTCCGCCGTCGCCGCCCCCTCGGCCAGGTAGGCCGGGGTGGCCCGGCGCAGATACCGGTGGACCGCCGCCCAGATCGACGGGAACCCGGCCAGCGCGACCAGGCCGAGCAGCGGGTCCAGCAGGAACACCGCGCCGAACAGCAGCGTCAACTGCGTTCCCGCGATGACCAGCACCGGCACCACGTCGCGCAGCATCGTGCCCACCGTGGACACGTCCACCGAACTGCGGGTGGCCAGGTCACCGGTGCCGGCGTGCTCGACCACCGAGACGGGCAGTCCGAGCAGGCGGGTCACGAAGTCCTCGCGGAGCCGGGCCACGGCCCGTTCACCGAACCGGTGCCCGGCGTACTGGGCGTAGCGGGCGAGCAAACCCTGAGTCAGCACGCAGCCACCGATGGCCAGCGCCAACCGGTCCACCGCGCCGGCACCCGAGCCGGCCGCGACCTCGTCGACGATCCGACCGATCAGCCACGGTGCGGCCAGCCCGGCGAGGGCGGCGGCGCCGTGCAGCACCAGCACGACGACGACCGCCTGCCGGTCGCCGGCGAGCACGTCACGGGCGGCCCGCCGGACCACCGTCGGACCCGCGACCGGGAGCTTCGTCATCGGACGGGCCGTCCCGCCGGGGCGTCGTCCGTACCGCTGGTGCGCGACACCAGGTGTCGGTAGCCCGGGTCGGCGGCGAGCAGCGCGGTGTGCGGACCGCTGCCGGTGATCCGGCCACCGCACAGGTGGGCGACCGTGTCGACGTGGCCGAGCAGCACCGGCGACGTGCTCAGCAACACCGTCGTCCGGCCGGCCCTGGCCTGGCGCAGGCGCTGCGCCACCCGGGCCTCGGTGTGCGCGTCCACCGCCGAGGTCGGGTCCACCAGGATCAGCACCTCCGGGTCGGCGAGCAGGGCGCGGGCCAGCCGGACCCGTTGCCGCTGGCCGCCGGAGAGGGTACGGGCCCGGTCGCCGATCGGCGTGCCGAGGCCGTCGGGGAGCCCTTCGGCGACGTCGCGGGCCGACGCCACGTGCAGCGCCGCGCCGATCCGGGCATCGTCGACGGTCCCGTCGGCGCCGGCGAGGATCTGCCGCAGGGTCCCGGCGAAGAGGTACCCGTCGTGGTCGGCGACCAGGATCCGGGCCCGCACCTCGTCGAGCCCGACGCTGGTCAGCGGCACCCCGCCCCAGGTCACCTGGCTGGTGACGTACCGGCCCAGCCGGTCGGCCAGGGCCACCGCGTCGGCCGGGTCGTCGGCGGCGACGCCGACCAGCTGTCCCGGGGCGACCGTCAGGCCGGTGTCCGGGTCGTGCAACCCGGCCGGGCCGGCCGGGGCGGCGCGGGTCGCCGGACCGCCCACCGGGTCGGGGGTGAGCCGGAGCAGGCCGACGATCCGCCGGGCGGCGACCCGGCCCTGGATCAGCTGGTAGCTGCCCTCCAGCAGGAACCAGACCGGCACGATGAGCACCGCCACGTAGCCGTAGACGGCCACCAGTTGCCCGATGGTGATCCCGCCCTCGGCGGCCATCCGGGCGGCCAGCCACACCACCGCCGCCAGGAAGACCCCCGGGACGACTGTGGTCAGCGCGTCGACCCAGCTGAGCACCGCGCCCACCCGGTACCCCTCGGCCCGCAACCGCTGCGAACGGGCGGCGTACCGGCGGGCGAACAGGTGCCGACCGCCCACTCCGGCGAGCACCCGCAGCCCGGCGACGATGTCGTCGGCCCGGGTGGTCAGCTCACCCTGCTGCTGCCGGTAGACCGACTCGGCCCGCTCCAACCGGCGCAGCAACGGGCCGATGACCACGGCGATCACCGGCACCCCGAGCAGCGTCACCAGCGCCAGCACCGGGTCGATCGACCAGAGCACCACGGCGGCCACCGCGTACGCCAGCACGGCCCCCACCCCGGGGCCGGTCAGCGTGAGCACCTGCGAGGTGCGCACGATGTCGTATCCCCCGACGGTGGCGACGTCACCGGCGGCGAGCCGGCGGGGCAGCACCGCGCCGATCCGGGCGAGCTGCCGCAGCAGGACGGCCGCCGAGCGGGCGCTGGCGTCCTCCCGGATGAACGTCATCGTCCGGTGCCGCATGATGCCCGCCCAGGCCAGCGCCGCCCCGGCGACGACGATCGCGGCCACCCAGCCCCGCAGCGCCCCGGTGTCACCGGCGCGCAGCCCGTCGTCGATGGCCCGGGCGATCAGCAGGGGCCGCACCGCGAGCCCCACCATCCAGACGGTGCCGAACAGCGCGCCGCGCAGCACCCGCCACGGCTGACAGCGGACCAGCCACCAGATGTACCGCAGCGGCCCGGCCGTGTCCGGGGTGCCCGGGTCCGGGTGGGGCAGGCGTGGGGGCATCGATCCAGGCTAGTCACCGGCTGCCGGGCGCACCGGCCCGTCCGGGCGTCCGGCGCGGTGGCGTACGCCTCAGTCCGGCGGCGGCGGTGGCGACATTGACGCGGCGGACGGTGACCGGACAAGCTCCTGTCCTCGGATCTTCGGCGGCGGACCGCCGGCGACGGCACGGCACGGCGGGGGAGAAGCGATGACGCGGCGAGCGGGAACGCGCGCGCGGGCCGGCTGGTCGGCCCTGCTCGCCGTGCTCACGGTCGTCCCGGGTGTCGCGTCGGTGGCCTTCCCGGGCACGGCACGGGCGGCGGCCCCGACGACCGTGTGCCAGATCCGTGACGAGCGGCTGACCGAGATCTCCGGGATGGTGGCCACCGACTCCGGGTTCGTGCTGGTCAACGACGGCTCGGACGAGGCGTCCCGGCGGCGGATCTTCTTCCTCGACGCCCGGTGCGCGGTGGTGCGTACGGCGGCCTTCCCGTCGCGGCCCCGCGACACCGAGGACCTGGCGGTCGGCGCGGACGGGACGATCTGGGTCGCGGACATCGGCGACAACGACCGGACCCGGTCGACGGTGGCGCTGTGGAAGCTGGCCCCCGGGGCCCGCCGGCCGGTGCTGCACCGCCTGACGTACCCCGACGGCCCGCACGACGCGGAGGCGCTGCTGCTCGGCGGGGACGGTCGACCGGTGGTGGTGACCAAGCAGGGCGGCGAGGCCGGCCTGTACGTCCCGACCGGGCCGCTGCGGGCCGGCGCGACGGTGCCGTTGACCCGGGCCGGGCAGCTCCGGTTGCCGGGCACCACGACCGCGAACCCGTACTCGTTCTTCGGGCGTCGGCTGGTCACCGGCGGGGCCACCGCCCCGGACGGTCGTCGGGTGGTGCTGCGCACCTACGCCGACGCGTTCGAGTTCGACGTCACCGACGGCGACGTGGTGGCCGCACTGACCGGCGGGGCACCCCGGGTCGTCGCGCTGCCGAACGAGCCGCAGGGCGAGTCGATCACCTACAGCCGGGACGGCCGGTCGCTGCTCACCGTCTCCGAGACCGCCGGCCAGCCCCCGGGCACCCGGCCGACGGTGCTGCGCTACGCCCGGCCACAGCCGTCGGCGACCCCCTCGCCCGCCGGTTCGTCCCCGTCCGCCGGGTCGCCGTCCGCCCCGGCGGTGTCTGGTGGGTCGCCGTCGGCCCCGAACCCCACCACCGCCGACCGCCGGGCCGGCGGCGGTGGGGTTCGGTCGCTGCTGCTGGGGGTCGGGGGGATCGGCGTCGGCCTGCTGATGATCGCGCTGGTCGCGGTCGGGCGGGCGCGGCGCACCGGCCGCTGACCCGGGACGGGCGACGGCCCGACATCCGGGTGGGGGATGCTGGACCCGTGCAGATCACCATCCTCGGGCCGCTCGCGGTCGACGGCCGGCCGGTCCGGGGTGAACGGCTCGCCGCGGTGATCCGGGCGCTCGTCGACGCCCGGGGCCGGGCGGTCTCCACGCCGCTGCTGGTGGACGCGGTGTGGGACGGCGCGCCGCCCGACGACGCGACCGGCGCGGTGCAGGCCCTGGTGTCCCGGGTACGCCGGCTCGGGCTGCCGGTGGCCGCCGTGCCGGGGGCTACCGGCTGCCCGCCGACGAGGTCACCGTCGACGCGGTACGGGCCCGGTCCCTGGTCGAGCGGGGGCGGGCCGCGCTGCGCGCCGGTGACGTGCCGGCCGCCCGGGACACGGCCGATCGGGCCCGGGCCCTGTTCCCGCAGGTGCCGGCGCTGGACACCGCCGAGCACACCCGGCTCCTCGCCGACGTCGTCGCGCTGCGCGCCGAGACGGCACTGGCCGGCACGGGTCCGTACGACGAGGAGGATCTGCGTCGGTTCGTCGCGCGTACCCCACCCGACGAACCGTCGGCCGCCCTGCTGGTCCGGGTGCTCGCCGCCCAGGGGCGCGACGCCGAGGCCCAGGAGGTGATCGAGCGGCTGCGGGCCGAGTTGGCCGACCGCTACGGCACCGACCCGTCGCCGGTGATCACCCAGGTCCACCTGGCGTTGCTGCGCGGCGAGTTGACCACGTCGTCGGGCCGGGTGCCCCAGGCCGGGCCGACGCGCAGCGTCCTGCCGGCGGCGTGGCGGCGGCCGGTGACCGCCCTGGTCGGTCGGGAGCGCGACGTCGAGACGGTGGGCGCGGCGCTCGCCGAGGCGGCCCTGGTGACGATCGTGGCGACCGGCGGCGCGGGCAAGACCCGGCTCGCCGCCGAGGTGGTACGCCGGGCGACGGCAGTCGGCCGGCCGGCCCGGGTGATCGAACTCGCCGGCCTGCGGGCGCCCGAGGAGGTGCTGCCCACCGTGCTCGCGGCCCTCGGCGGGGCGGACACCACGACGGTCGGCGTCGGCACCCTGGGCCTCGATCGTCGGGTGCTCAGCCCCGAGGAACGGTTGCGTGCCCTGGCGCCGGATCTCGACGGTCTGATCGTGCTGGACAACTGCGAACACGTCCTGGACACGGTGGCGGCCGTCGTCGCGGACCTGGTTGCGGTGACCCCACCGGAGGTGGCCGTGCTGGCGACCAGCCGGGCCCCGCTGGGCCTGGCCGGCGAGCGGGTCCACCGGCTGACCGCGCTGCCCGACGCCGACGCGCTCGCGCTGATCGAGTCCCGGGCCCGCGCCGGTGGTGCGGTGTCCACCTGGGACACCACCCGGGTGCGGGCGCTGTGCCACCGGCTGGACAACCTGCCGCTGGCCCTCGAACTCGCCGCTGCCCGGCTGCGGCACATGCCCATCGACGACGTGCTCGCCGGGCTGACCGATCGGTTCGCGCTGCTCGACGCCGCCCTGCGCGGCCTGCCGGAACGACACGCCAGCCTGTGGGCGATGGTCGACTGGAGCCGGGAACTGCTCGCACCCGCCGAGCGTGACCTGCTCCAGCGGGTCGCGGTGATCCCTGCCCCGTTCACCGCCGACCTCGCGGCCGCCGTCGCCGCGACCCCCGACGTCCGACGTGGCCTGGCGACGCTTGTCGAACAGTCCCTGCTGACCCTGGTCGAGGGGGACGGGCCGCCCCGCTACCGGATGTTGGAGACCGTCCGCGAGTACGGCGAGGCCCGCCTCGACGCGGCCGGCGACCGCCCTGCGGCGATGGCCGGCCTGGTCGGCTGGGCCCGGGAACAGTCGGTCGGGCTCGCCGCCCGGTTCACCGGCCCCGACCAGCTCGACGCGTTCGACCGGTGCGCCGTCGAGCAGGACAACCTCGTCGCCGGCCTGCGCTGGGCGCTCGGGCACGACGACGAGCCGGCCATCGTGGACATCGCCACCCCGCTGTTTCATCTGTGGGCGGTGCGGGGCCTGCACCTGGAGGTCTCCGGGTGGGCCCGGGGCCTGCTGCACCTCGACGTCCCCGACCGGCGACGGGGTTCGGCGATCCTGTCCGGCCGGGCCAGCGGTCGGCCGCTGCCCGACGCCGACCGGCTCGCCTGGATGTGCCTGCTGATGATCGTCAACGCCGGTATCAGCGGCCCGGTCCGGCTCGCCGTGCTCGCCCGGCGGGCGCTGCGCCGGCTGCTGGCGGAGCGCCCGGGGGAGATCTCCTCCCGGCATCGGGTGCTCAGCTCGGCGCTGCCGGCGTTCGACCGGTTCGACCTGGCCGAGTCGCTGCCGGCCACCACCGCGCTGATTGCCCACCCGGACCCGTACGTGCAGGGGTTCGGCCTGTTCGCCCGCGCGGCGATCCAGGACAGCGGCGGTGTGCCGGACACCGCCGTGGTCGACGCCGAGCATGCCTACCACCGGTTCGAGGCGGCCGGCGACCACTGGGGGATGGCGATGGCGGCACAGGCTGTCGGGCACGGCCTGACCGCCCGCGAGGGCAGCCGGGCCATCGAGTGGCTGGCGTGCGGCGTCCACCACATGGAGTTGATCGGCGCTACCCAGGACGCCCGGGGGATCCGGGTGCTGCTGGACGTGCAGCTCGCCCTGGCCGGCGATACGGCGGCCGAGCGGCGGCTGGGTGAGACCGCGGTGCCCGGGCAGGGGGAGGAGTTGGACACCGCGCAGGCGTCGCTCGGGTTGGCCCGGCTCGCCTGGAAACGCGGCCGGTACGCCGAGGCGCTCGACCACGCCGACGCGGTGGTCCGGGCATTGGCGGGCTGGGCCGGCCCAACGCCGCAGCCCCGGGTGGTGCTGCGGGTCGCGGTGGCGGTGCTGCACCTGCGTGTCGCCCAGGTGTGGCCGACCGCCGGGCGTGCCGTCGACGCCCGGGCGGCCGGGCTGTTGTCCCTGGCCGGTGAGGAGGCGTTGTCCTCCCGGGACCTGCCGGTGATCGGGACGTGGGCGTTGGGTGGCGCCGAACTCGCCGCGCGCCGCGACGAGGACGAGACCGCCCGGGAGTTGTTCGCGCTCGGCACCCGGCTGGGCAGCAACTCGGCGACCTTCTTCCCGCCCGGCGTCGGCGAACGGCTCGCCGCCGCCCTCGGTGGCGAGGAGCGGCGGGAACCGTTGCTGGCCGGGTGGCGGGCGCGACCGCCCATCGCGGCCACCGCCCGCATCCGTGAGCTGATGGACGACCTGCTCGGCCGGGTCAGACCCGCCGGCGGTACGCGCGCAGCGCCAGGGGCATGAACACCACCACGAAGCCGGCGCACCAGAGCAGGGTCCACCACACGTGGTCGCCGACCGGGGTGCCGAGGAACAACCCGCGCATCGCCGTCACCAGGTGGGTCAACGGGTTGACCGTCACCACCGCCTGCATCCAGCCCGGCAGGGTGCCGGCGGTGACGAACACGTTGGACGCGAAGCTCAGCGGCATGATCAGCGCGAACATCACCCCCTGCACCGCGCCCGGCGTGCGGACCTTCATCCCGACGTAGACCGGCAGCCAGCTCAGGCAGAGCGCGAACAACACCGCGAGCAGGCAACCGGCGAGCGCCCGCAGTGGGCCGGACTCGATCCGGAAGCCGAGCAGGTAGCCGATCGCCAGGGTCGACACGGTCACGATCACGTACCGCACCACGTCGCCCAGCACCGCGCCGAGCAGCGGTGCGGACCGGGGGACGGGCAGGGACCGGAACCGGTCGAAGATGCCCTTGGCGATGTCGGTGTTGAGGTTGACGCCGATCGCGATGCACCCGGTGGCGATGGTCTGCGCCAGGATGCCGGGCAGCAGGTACTGGAGGTAGTCGTGGGTGGAGCCGGCCACCGCGCCGCCGAAGACGTAGACGAAGATGACCAGGAACAACGCCGGTTGCAGGGTGACGTCGATCAACGCCTCGGGGGTACGCCAGGTCTTGATCAGGCTGCGCTTGGCCAGCGCCAGCGAGTGCCGCACCAGGCGCAGGGGTCGGGGGTTCGCCACGACCGTGGACAGCGTCGGAACCGTCCTCGGCGGGGTACCGGTCAGCGTGCTCATGCGGCGGCCTCCGTACGGGTGGTGGTGTCGTCGTCGGCCGCGGTCCGGCCGGTGAGGGTGAAGAAGACCTCGTCGAGGCTCGGCAGGTGCAGCGAGAGTTCGGTGACGGCGATGCCGGCGGTGGCCAGCCGGGCGACGCTCTCGGTCAACGCGGAGTCGTCGGTGACCGGCACCGCGAGCACGCCCTTGCGGACTTCGTCGGCGGGTGCGCCGGAGCCCACCCGGGACAGGATCGCCGCGGTCGGGGCCAGGTGCGCCGGATCGGCCGGCCGGACCTCCAGGGTCTGGCCGCCGACGACCCGCTTGAGCCCGTCCGGGGTGTCGTGCGCGATCACCCGGCCGTGGTCGATCACCGTGATGGCGTCGGCGAGCGCGTCGGCCTCCTCCAGGTACTGGGTGGTGAGCAGCACGGTCGCCCCGTTGGCGACCAGCGAGCGGACCACGTCCCACATGTCCTCGCGCTTGGCCGGGTCGAGGCCGGTGGTCGGCTCGTCCAGGAAGATCACGTCCGGCGAGCCGACCAGGCTGGCGGCCAGGTCCAGCCGTCGGCGCATGCCGCCGGAGTAGGTCTTGGCCGGCCGGTGCGCGGCGTCGGTCAGGTCGAACCAGTCGAGCAGTTCGACGGCCCGCCGCCGGGCGCCGGCGCGGCCGAGCTCCAGCAGGGTGCCGAACAGTTCCAGGTTCTGCCGCCCGGTCAGGTCCTCGTCGACCGAGGCGTACTGGCCGGTGAGACCGATGGACTGTCGGACCCGCTCGGCCTGGCGGACCACGTCGAGACCGTTGATCCGGGCGGTGCCGGCGTCCGGGGTCAGCAGCGTGGACAGGATGCGTACGGCGGTGGTCTTGCCGGCCCCGTTGGGGCCGAGCACCCCGAGCACGGTGCCCCGGGGCACGGCGAGATCCACCCCTTGCAGCGCCCGGGTGCGCCCGAAGGACTTGACCAGGCCCTCGGCCTCGATCATCAGTTCAGCTGTCATGCCGTGCAGCGTGCGCCGGTCGGCTGACACCACGCCGACACGGCACCGACACCCGCTGACGCCGGCCCGGGGGATGGTGCCGTGGCCCGGGAGATGGCGCGCGGCCCCACCGCGGGGTGGTGGGGCCGCGCGGGCGCGGGTCGGTCGGTTCAGCAGCGGCTGATCGTCGAGTTGGTCAGGGTGACGTTGCTGATGGTCAGGTTGTCGGCGCAGGGGTTCTCCACGATCCGGTTGTTGACCAGGGTGAAGTTGCGCAGGGTGAGGTCCCGGTTGCCGGGGAACTCGGTACGTTCGGCCAGCCGCACCTCGCCGCCGCCGCTGATCGTGCCGCCGCTGGTCGCCAGGCTCACGCCGTAGCAGTTCTCGATGAGCACGGCGTTGTTGCCGGTGTTGGCGATGTCGATCCGGTCGATGATCGCGCCGCCGGACTCGGAGACGCAGAACACGCCCCGGCCGCCACCCCGGGCCCGGACGGTGCCGACCCGGATGTTGGTCGGGTAGCTGTCGCCGATCCGGCCGTTGCGGTTGGCCATCCGGAACGCGGCGTACCCGGTGCCGGTGCCGGCGTTCTCGGCGTCGACGGTGGACACCGTGGCGTTGATGGTCTGGTTGAGCAGCAGGCCGGACTCGCCGACGTTGCGGGCGGTGACGGTGCCGATGGTCAGCCCGTCGACGCCGTACGTCTCCACCGCGTGCGAGCTGGCGCCGGAGACGTACACGGTGTCGATGCGGACGTTGCGGGTCCACTGGCTGGTGTCGCCCCGGTTGTCGATGCGGACGCCGAGGCCGGCGGAGAGCCGCATGTCGAGTTGCCCGAGCACGACATTGGTGACGTTGCGCAGGAAGATCCCGTAGAGCGGCGTGCCGGTGAGGGTGAGGTGCTGCACCTCGACCTGGGTGGTGCCCCGGGAGTAGACGGGCGCCTGGTCGCCGGAGCCGGCGCCGGTGACGTTGATCGTGCCGCACACGTCGAGGGTGGTGTAGCTGGGCAGCGAGATGCGGGAGTTGGCACTCATCGTGCCCGAGCCGCGGACCACCACCCGTTGCTTGCTGGTCCGGCCGGCGGTGAGGCTGTTCACCCCGGCCTGCACGGCGGCCCGCAGGTCGGTGCCGGTGTGCACGGTGGTCCCGCCGTTGCGGACGGTCCAGGTGCCGCCGCTGAGCACCGCCTCGGCCTGGAAGGCGCCGCTGCCGCAGTCGGCCGTGCCGCCCGGCCGTGCCAGCTGCCACTGCTGGTTCGCGCCGTCGACATCCTGGTACTGCGAGATCATCGCCCCGTCGGCGGTGGATCTCTCCCACACGTCGAGGGCCTTGCCGGAGTGCCGGTTGAGCAACCGGACGTAGCCGCCGGCGGAGTCGACGAGCCGGAAGTGTTGTCTGGTGTTGCCGCTGGTCGCCGGGTTCTGCACCAGGGCGGTGCCGTCGAGCGCGTTGGGCAGTTCCAGAACCTTGCCGCTGTGCGCCGAGCGGATCTGGTAGTAGCCGCTGCCGACGTCGACGAACCGCCACTGCTGCACGGCGAGATCGTTGCGGGCGTACTGGTTGATCGGGGCGCCGTCGGCGGTGGACCAGCCGTACAGGTCCATCGCCTTGCCGCTGTGCCGGTTGACGAGCACGTAGCTGGCCCCGGTGTCGACGGTGGCCGCCGAGGCGGCCGGCGGGGCGACGGCGGTGGCGGCGGCGACCAGGGTGAGCGTGCCGGCGGCGAGCAGGCCGATCCGCCGGGGGCGGGAACCTCGGGTGCGGGTGGCAGGTGGCATGGGACTCCCTCGGGGACGGTGGGGCGCCGGGACGGGCGGTTCCCGCCTGCACCATATCGACCTATATGGATGTGCGGCAAACCCTCTCCGGGCCCGGACCGCCGGTGGGACCGCCGGGTCGGGACACCGGTCCCACCGCCACGAGAACGGCCGGGCCGGCGACGGTGGCCCGGCGACGGCGCTGTTATCGTCGGCGGCCGGGCGGCGACTGGGCCGCCCGTACGGATGCGAACAGGTGGTCGCCGTGACCCGGGCCCGTACGCTCGTCCCCCCGGTGTTGCTGGGTCTCGTCGTCGGGGCGCTGGTGCTGTCCGGCATCCGACCCCACGACCGGCTGACCTGGCTGTTGGAGACGGTCTGGGTGATCGTGGGGGTGCCGGTGGTGCTGCTGGTGTGGCGGCGCTTCCCGCTGAGCACCCTGCTCTGCTGCCTGCTGGCGGTGCACGCGCTGATCCTCATCGTCGGCGGCCAGTGGACCTACGCCCGGGTTCCGCTCGGCGACTGGGTACGCGACGCGCTCGACCTCTCCCGCAACCCGTACGACCGGCTCGGCCACTTCGTGCAGGGCTTCGTGCCGGCGATCCTGGTCCGCGAGATCCTCGTCCGGCGCTCCCCGCTGCGGGGCAGCCGCTGGCTCGCCCCGCTGGTGGTCTGCGCCTGCCTGGCCTTCAGCGCGATCTTCGAGATGATCGAGTGGTGGTCCTCGGTGGCCGGGGGCTCCGCCGCCGACGACTTCCTCGGCACCCAGGGCGACGTCTGGGACACCCAGTGGGACATGTTCCTCGCGCTGGTCGGTGCGGTCATCTCGCTGCTCCTGCTCAGCCGGTGGCACGACCGCCAACTGCCGGTCGGGACACCCGTGCGCCCGGCCCCCGCCGTGCCGGTGGCCTGACCACCCCCCACCGCAGGACGGCCCTGCACCGCCGCCGGTCAGGGCCACACCGGCGGCCGGCCACACCCCGGGCCACGACCGGCCGGCCCCGGTCACGGCCCCCGGTAGGTCACGGCCGGCCCCCAGCTCACCGACCGCCGGGTTCACGAGTCACCGACGGTCGGGCCAGCTGTCGAGGACGGTGGTGACGTCCAGCGGGTGCGCCGGGTCCGGAGCCGGTCGCGGTGGTGGCGTCGGTGTCCGCGCGAACCGGGGTGCCGGGGCCGGTTGCGTCTCGTCGCCCACCCGCACGAACGTGCCCCGGGCGGCGTTGTGCGGATGGCGGTGCGCCTCGGTGGGGACGAGCACCGGTGCGACACACCCGTCGAGGTCGGCGAAGAGCGCCGCCCACTCGTCGCGGGTGCGCTCGGCGAACCGGGCGGTGAACCGGCGGCGTAGCTCCGGCCAGCCGACCGGGTCGTACTGGGCGGGCAGGTCCGGGTCGTCGGCCAGGCCCAGCCCGGCCAGCAGCGCGGCGTAGAACGCCGGCTCCAACGCGCCCACCGCCACGAACCGGTCGTCGGCGGTGCGGTAGGTGTCGTAGAACGGGGCGCCGCCGTCGAGCAGGTTGCCGCCGCGCGGCGCGGACCACCGGCCGGCGGCGACCAGGCCGTGCAGGAACGCGGTGAGCAGCGCCGACCCGTCGACCATCGCGGCGTCGACCACCTGCCCGAGGCCGGAGCGTTCCCGTTCCAGCAGCGCGGCCAGCACCCCGGTGGCGAGCAGCATCCCGCCCCCGCCGAAGTCGCCGAGCAGGTTCAACGGGGCGTGCGGGCGCTCGCCGGGGCGGCCCAGCGGCTCCAGCGCCCCGGCCACCGCGATGTAGTCGATGTCGTGCCCGGCGCGGGCGGCCAGCGGGCCGTCCTGGCCCCAGCCGGTCAGCCGGGCGTACACCAGTCGGGGGTTGCGGTCGTGGCAGACCCGGGGCCCGAAGCCGAGCCGCTCGGCCACCCCCGGCCGGTACGCCTCGACCAGCACGTCGGCCTGCTCGACCAGGCGCAGCAGGTCGGCCACCCCGGCGGGGGACTTCAGGTCGAGGGCGGTGACCCGACGACCCCGGTGCAGCGGGCCGGTCGTCGGGGCGGCCAGCCGTCCCGGGCCGGGGTCGCCCGGCCGGTCGACCCGTACCACGTCGGCGCCGAGGTCGGCCAGCACCATGCAGCCGAACGGGGCCGGCGCGAGGCTGGCCAGCTCCACCACCCGCACCCCGGCCAGTGGCCCGGCGGCGGGCGGGCCGGGGTCAGAGGGCACGGGCGATCAGCTCCTTCATGATCTCGTTGGTGCCGCCGTAGATCTTCTGCACCCGGGCGTCGGCGTACATCCGGGCGATCGGGTACTCGGTGGTGTAGCCGTAGCCGCCGAACAGCTGCAGGCAGCGGTCGACGACCTCGCACTGCCCCTCGGTGAGCCAGGACTTCGCCATCGCCGCGGTGGCCACGTCCAGTTCGCCCCGGTCGTGCCGGCCGATGCAGTCGTCGAGGAAGACCCGGCTGACCCGGGTCCGGGTGGCGCACTCGGCCAGCACCATCCGGGTGTTCTGGTGGCCGATCAACGGCTTGCCGAAGGCGGTGCGTTCCTTGACGTACGCGGTGGTCAGCTCCACCGCCCGCTGCATCGCCGCGACCGCCCCGATGCCGATGACCAGGCGTTCCTGGGGCAGTTGCCGCATCATCTGGCCGAAGCCGAGCCCCTCGGCCCCGCCGAGCAGGTGGGTCGCCGGCACCCGTAGGTCGTCGAAGAACAGCTCGGCGGTGTCGTTGCCGTGCAGCCCGATCTTGGACAGCAGCCGGCCCCGCCGGAAGCCGGCCAGGTCGTCGCCGACCTCGCAGACCAGCAGGGAGATGCCGGCGGCCCGCTGCGCCGGGTCGGTCTTGACGGCCAGGATGAGCAGGTCGGCGAGGCCGCCGTTGCTGATGAACGTCTTGGCCCCGGTGACCAGGTAGTCGTCGCCGTCGCGGACGGCCCGGGTCCGCATCGCCTGGAGGTCGGAGCCGCCGTCCGGTTCGGTCATCGCGATCGCCCCGACCAGGTCGCCGCGGCACAGGCCGGGCAGCCAGCGCCGCTTCTGTTCCGCGCTGCCGTAGGCGACCAGGTAGCCGGTGACGATGCCGCTGTGCACGCCCAGCCCGAGGGTGCTCTCCCCGGTGTGTGTCTGCTCGTGCAGCAGGACCGCCTCGTGGGTGAAGCCGCCGCCGCCACCGCCGTACTCCTCGGGCACGGAGAGGCCGAGCAGGCCCAGTTCACCGGCGCGCCGGTAGTGGTCGCGGTCCGGGTGGCCCTGCGCCAGCAGCCGCTCGGTGTGCGGCAGCACCTCGCGGGTGAAGAAGCTGCGGGCCAGTGCGGCGAGGTCGTCGTGCTCGGGCTCGCGCCACGGTGAGGTGTAGTTGTCGAGTCCAGGCGTCGGCATGGATACACCCTCACGCCCTGTTGGCGGCCTGTCAACAATCCTTGATCACTCTCGGGCGGCGGCCACCCCGGGGCGACCGTCGCCGATGGCTGCGCCCGGCTGGCGGGACCGGCCCGACCCGGGGCGCACGCCGCTGACCGGCCGATAGGGTCGATGGGTGAGTGTCGACACGGAATCGCGGCGACGGCGGCTGGAGCCCGACGCCCGGCGGGGGCAGATCCTCGCCTGCGCGGTGCGGCTGTTCGGCGCGCGCCCGTACGCGGACGTGTCGACCACCGACGTCGCCCGCGAGGCCGGGGTGGCCCGGGGTCTGATCAACCACTACTTCGGCACCAAGAAGCAGCTGTATCTGGAGGTCATCCGGGTGATGGTGACCGTCCCCGAGGTGGCCGTCGAGCGGTTGCCGGCCGGTGACCTGCGCGCCCGGGTCGATGCCAGCGTCACCTGGTTCCTCGACGTGGTCTCCCGGCACCGCACCTCCTGGCTGGCCGCGGTGACCGCCGGGGGGATGGGCCACGACGCCGACGTCGCCCAGGTGCTGACCGGGGCCGAGGAGGTCGCGGCGGACAGCGTGCTCGTGGCGGTGGGGCTGGCCGACGTCACCGCGTACCGGGCCGAGCTGCGCGGCATGATCCGGGCGTACGGCGGGCTGGCCACCTCGACCGCCCGGGAGTGGCTCCAGCGGGGCACCCTGGACCGGGGTCAGGTGCACCTGCTGCTGACCGCCACCCTGCTGACCATCGTGGAGCAGGTCTTCCCGGCGATAGTCGGCAACCGTCCGGGGTGGGCCGCCGGCTGCTGCGGGGCACCCGATCGGCGACCCGCACCCGGGTCGAATCCGGTTGCGTGACGACCGGTGGGTCTGAGTAGATGCAGGCCATGTCGAGCCCTGAGGCAGCCAAGGTGGGGGCTTTCGGTCACGCCGTCAGCCCCCTGAACCACTGAGTTCACCGCAGGCCTCCCCGCAGCCCGTGCTGCCGGGGACCTTCGCGCGCACCCTGGGGCGCTGACCGCGTGGTGACGAGACGTCTTCCTGTTCTCTCCCACCTCGGAGCGTCTCGTGCCGCTGTCGCTCTACCTGCTTGCCCTGGCGGTCTTCGCCATGGGGCACCTCGGAATCCATGCTCGCCGGCCTGGTGCCGGACATCGCCACGAGCCTCGACGTGTCGGTCGGGCCGCCGGGCTTCTGACCTCGGCCTTCGCCGTCGGGATGATCGTCGGCGCGCCGCTGATGGCGGCGCTCGCGCGCCGCTGGCCGGCCCGGACCAGCCTGCTGGGCTTCGTACTGGCCTTCGCCGTGGCACACGTGGTGGGCGCTCTCACCACGAGCTTCGCGGTGCTGCTCGGCACCCGGGTGGTCGCCGCCCTGGCCAACGCCGGCTTCCTCACGGTGGCACTGAGCACGGCGGCCACGCTCGTCGCCGCCGACCGGTGATCTTCGGTGCCGGCTCCCTGGTCGGCGTCACCCTCGCGGGACGCCGCCGGCGGGCGGTCCGGCCGGGGTCAGCCCGGGTGGCCCGCCGACGGTGTTGCGGGGACGCCGTCACCGTGACGCTGCACGGCCATCGGCACGGTGTCGAGCCGGGCCCAGTCCTGACTGATCGCGGCGGCGGTCCGCAGCAGCCGGGGCAGGTGTTCGTCGGTGAGCCGCTCCAGCGAGGTCTCTGCGGCGTGCACGGTGACGTTGAGCGCGGCCACCACCCGGCCGTCGCCGTCGCGTACCCCGGTGGCGACCGACCGGATGCCGGCGGCCAGGTCCTGGTCGGCCAGGGCCCAGCCGCGCGCCCGCACCTCGCGCAGTTCCCGGTCCAGCTCGGCGCGTTCCGGCTGCCAGCGGGCGGCGATGCCGGAGCGGCCCGGGACGGCGAGCACGGTGGTGAGTTCGGCCGGGGTGAGGGCGGCCAGCAGCACCTTGCCCATCGAGGTGGCCACGGCCGGGAACCGGGTGCCGATGGTGACCGCGAGAGTGACGATCTTGGGCACCGCCACCCGGGACACGTAGACGATGTCGCTGCCGTCGAGCTGGGCCAGCGAGGTCGACTCGTCGGTCTCGGCCACCAGTTGCCGCATGTGCGGGCGGGCGACGTCCCAGATGCTCAACGAGTTGACGTACGCCACACCGAGTTCCAGCACCCGGGGGGTGAGCGCGAAGCCCCGGTCGGCGGCCCGGACGTAGCCCAGCTCCTCCAGGGTCAGCAGGATGCGTCGTACGGTGGGGCGGGCCAGCCCGGTCACCGCCGCGATCTCGCTGAGGGTCATCGTCGGTTGGCCCGGACGGAAGCAGCGCAGCACGTCGAGGCCGCGCGCCAGCGCCTCGATGAAGTCGGTTCCGGCCTCGCGCCCCATGGAGTCCCTTCGCTGCCTGCCCGGCCCGGCGGGTGGTCACCCGCCGGGTGCTCGGATGGCTATTGTTTCCACTGCGCCGAGCCGGCGTCCCACTGGGTGTAGGTGTACGGGTTGTCCAGCACCGCCGTCTCGGGGACGTCCGGGTTCATCCCCTTCTCCCAGGCGTCGACGCCCATGGTGGCGGTGAGGTGTTCGACGGTGCGTTCGACCGCGGCGCGGGCGGCGGCGAGGTCGACGTCGACCAGCCGGTGCTCGTGCTTGACCAGCCTGCCGTCGACCAGCACGGTGTGCACGTCGCCGCGTTGGGCCTGGAACGCCACGTGGCCGTAGGGGTGGAGGATCGGGAACATCACCGGCGAGCGGTCGTTCTTGATCAGCACCACGTCGGCCTTGCGACCGGGGGTGAGGGCGCCGACCAGGTGGTCGAGGCCGAGCGCCCGGCTGCCGCCCCGGGTGGCCCACTCCACCACCTGTTCGGCACGCAGGTGGCAGTGGGTGACGGTCTCCTGTCGACCGTGCGCCTCGAGGTGCTCCCGGGAGCGGTCCGCGCTCAGCGTGGCCCGCATCGCGGAGAACAGGTCCCCGCTCCACCAGACGCTGGTGTCCATGGACAGCGAGACGGGGATGTCGTGGTGGCGCAGCTGCCAGGTGGGCGGGTAGCCCTGGCCGGCGCTCTGCTCGCTCTCGGTGGAGACCGAGACCGAGCCGCCGGTGGCGGCGATCCGGTGGTACGAGTCGCGGTTGAGGGTGGCGGCGTGCACGTAGACCGTCGAGTCGGTCATGAACCCGTGCTCGTGCATCAGCCGGATGCCGTCGTCGTTGGTGGCTCCCCACACCCCGGCGTGGGTGGTGACCGGCACCCCGAGGTCCCGGGCCACCTCGAAGGCGGCCCGTTCCGGGAAGGCCGGGTCGCCGGTGACGTCGAAGGCCATCTGGAAGCCGAGCCGGTCGCCCCGGCCGTGGATGCGACGGGTGACGAAGTCGCGGAACTCGGGGGTGGTGGCCCACTCCCACGGCCCCTGTTGCAGGTTGCCGTAGGCGAGCACGAACCGGCCCGGCACCGCCTCCAGGGCGTCGACGGCGGCGTCGGCGTGCTGCGGGGTCTGCAGGCCGTGTGACCAGTCCACGGTGGTGGTGACCCCGGCGTCGATCGCCTCGATGGCGGCGAGCAGGTTGCCGGCGTGGACGTCCTCGGGGCGGAACAGCTTGCCGGACTCCAGGTAGTACCAGACGAAGTACTGGGCCAGCGTCCAGTCGGCGCCGTAGCCGCGCATCGCGGTCTGCCACATGTGCCGGTGGGTGTCGATCATGCCGGGCATGACGATGCCGCCGGCCGCGTCGATCTCCCAGGTGCCCTCCGGCACGGCCAGATCCACGCCGACGGCGGCGATCCGGTCGCCGATCACCAGCACGTCGGCGCGGGGGAGCACCGTGTGGGTGTCGTCCATCGTCAGCACCAGGCCGTTACGCAGGACCACCGGTCGGCCGGCCGCCGGCGTCCGCCCCTCGTTCGCACTCATCGCCGCCACTTCCGTTCGGGGTGCTAGCGGACGACTGTCCGCTCTACGGTCAGATCAGATTTCGCCAGTGTGTTCCCGGTCACCGGTCATGTCAAGAGCACGTTACCGCCGGGTGTCCGTTGGTTTCCTAGGGCGTGGAGCTGGGAGTTTCCGGGGAATTCCCTCGGGATGGTTGACGGCTCGCAGGCTCGTCGGGAAACTGACCTTGCGGACAGTCGTCCGCCTAGCGGTCAACATGAGGGGTGGGTCATGGTGGAGGAGACACCGAGGGGGACCGGTCCGTTGCACGGCGTCGTGGTGGCCGACTTCTCCCGCATCCTCGCCGGGCCGTACGCCACCATGCTCCTGGCCGACCTCGGCGCCGAGGTGATCAAGGTGGAGGGGCCCGGCGGCGACGACACCCGCACCTGGATGCCCCCGGTCCGCGACGACGTCTCCACCTACTACCTGGGTGTCAACCGCAACAAGCGGTCCATCGCGCTCGACCTGAAGGACCCCGACGACCTGGCCGTGGCCCACCGGCTGGCCGCGCGGGCCGACGTCCTGATCGAGAACTTCAAGCCCGGCGGGCTGCGCCGCTTCGCGCTGGACTACGACACCGTCGCCGACGGCAACCCCCGGGTGGTCTACGCCTCGATCAGCGGGTTCGGCACGGGCGCGGGCGCGAGCTACCCCGGCTACGACCTGATGGTGCAGGCCATCTCCGGGCTGATGAGCCTCACCGGTGACCCGGACGGTTCCCCCTACCGGGCCGGCATCTCCGTGTTCGACGTGATGGCCGGGCTGCACGCGGCGATCGGCATCCTCGCCGCACTGCACCACCGGCACGACTCGGGACGCGGCCAGCACATCGAGGTCAACCTGCTCTCCTCGGCGCTGTCCGGCCTGGTCAACCACAGCAGCGGCTACGTCGCCGGCGGGGTGGTGCCCTACCGGATGGGCAACGCCCACCCCAGCCTCTTCCCGTACGAGCCGCTGCCAGTTGCCGACGGCGAGCTGATCGTGATCGCCGGCAACGACGGGCAGTTCCGCCGGCTCTGTGAGGTGCTCGACCTGCCGGAGCTGGTCGACGACCCCCGGTTCACCCGCAACCAGGACCGCACCGCCCACCGGGAGGCGCTGCGCCCGCTGCTGGTCGAGCGGCTGCGCCGGCGCACCCGCGACGAGTGGTTCACCGACCTGATGGCCGCCGGGGTGCCCTGCGCGCCGATCAACACCATCGACGGTGGTGTCGCGCTCGCCGAACGCCTCGGGCTGGACCCGGTGGTCACCGTCGGTGAGGGCGCCGCCGCGGTGCCCGGCATCCGACACCCGATCACCCTTTCGGACACCCCGGCGCGGTACGGCAATCCGCCGCCCGCGCTCGACGAACACGGCGAGGAGATCCGCGCGTGGCTGACCGGCAGCTAGACTTCCCGACCTCGATCGGCACCTCCGACCCGACCACCATCCGGCTGCTCGGTCAGGACCTGGCCGGCGACCTGATGGGCCGGGTGGGCTTCGGTGAACTGGCGTTCTGGCTGGTCGCCGGGCGTCGCCCCGGCCCCGGCGAGGTACGCGTCTTCGAGACGGTCCTGGTGGCCCTGGCCGACCACGGCTTCACCCCGACGGCGATCGTCGCCCGGCTGACCTACCTCAGCGCGCCGGAGGCGTTGCAGGGCGCGATCGCCGCCGGACTGCTCGGTGGTGGCTCCCGCTTCCTGGGCGTCACCGAGGACTGCGGCCGGTTCCTCGCCGACACCCTCGCCGGTCTCACCGAGACGCCGACCGACGACGCCGGCTGGGACGCCGTCGCGCTGGACGCGGTCCGCGCCGCCCGCGCCGCCAAGCGACTGGTGCCGGGGCTCGGCCACCCGGTGCACAAGGAGACCGACCCGCGTACCCCGGTGCTGATCGCGATCGCCGCGCAGGAGGGGCTACGCGGGCCGCACCTGCGGCTGTTCGAGGCGATCGGCCGGGTCCACCCGCAGGTGCTCGGCCGTACCCTGCCGCTCAACGGCGCGGGGGTGTGCGGCGCGGCCCTGGCCGACCTCGGCCTGCCGATCGACCTGCTGCGCGGCTTCGCCCTGCTGGCCCGTACCGCCGGCCTGCTCGGCCACCTCGCCGAGGAGCGACGCCGCCCGCTCGGCATGGACATCTACCAGACCGTCGACCGCAACGCCCGGTACGTGCCGGACGACGCCGACTGATCCCCACCCCCACCGCCTGCGAGAGGAGCGGCCATGGCCCAGGTCGTCGCGGTCATCGCCTCCACCCACCATCCGTTCTACTACCGCGCCACCACCGCCACCGGCGAGGACCGGCCCCCGTTCGCCGACGAGTGGGCCCGCAAGATCCTCGCCTTCCGGGAGACCCTCACCCGGGCCAACCCGGACGTGCTGGTGATGGTCGGCTCCGACCACTTCCACCAGCTGTGGCTGGACAACATGCCGCAGTTCCTGGTCGGCAAGGCGCCGTTCTACGACGCCAACTGGTACAACGAGGAACGCGAGTTCGGCCTTCCCCGGATGCTGCTGCGCGGTCAGGAGGACCTGTCGGCGCACGTCCTGCGGGCCGGCCTGGACGCCGGTTTCGACCTGGCCTTCAGCAACGAGCTGCGGATCGACCACAGCATCACCTGCCCGATCATCACGCTGCGGCCCGAGGCGGACCTGCCGATCGTGCCGATCTACACCAACATCTTCGCCCCACCGCTGCCGCAGCCGAAACGGTTCGTGCAGCTCGGCGCGGCCATCCGGGAGATCGTCGAGAGCTGGCCCAGCCACCTGCGGGTGGCCGTCATCGGCACCGGCCACCTGTCGCTGGAGCTGGGCGGGCCCCGCCAGTTCGGCCCGCAGGGCCCGGACCCGGAGTTCGACCGCCGGGCGGTGGAGTGGATCGCCAACGGCGACCTCGACGGCTGCCTGTCCGAGGTGACCCTGGACAGCCTGCACGCCCCCGGCAACGCCACCCACGGCTTCATGGACTTCATGCTGATGATGGGGGTGGCCGGCGCGGGCGCCAAGGCCGACCACGTGGACACCCTGGACCTGTTCCACACCATGGAGGCGTACTTCACCTGGTACCCGAACGGAGCGCCGGCATGAGCCGCTACCTGGTCGACAAGTTCCTCTACACCGTCGACCGTGACCCGGCGCTGGTCGAGCGGTACCGCACCGACCCGCGCGCCACGGTCACCTGGTGGGAGGCCGAACGCGCCAACGCCGTACTGAACTGCCACACCGGTGAGGCGAGCACCTGGCTGCGCTTCACCGACGAGGAACGCGAGGCGCTGGTCGCCCACGACCACGTCCGGCTCTTCGCCCTCGGTGCCCACCCGTTCCTGACGTTGACCCTGTTCATCGCCATGTTCGAGCGGGACCACACCGAGCCGATGGCCTACCAGAAGCAGTACGGCCTGCGGTTGGCCCACTTCTCGCTGCCCTACCCGGACATCGCCACCTGATGGCCACCGACCCCGACCCCGGGACCATGGCCACCGACCCCGCCACCGGGCCGATGACCGTCGAACCCGGTGGTCAGCTGATGCCCGCCGTCGTCGTCACCGGTCACGGCGAGCCACCCGTCGTGGTCGAGCGCCCCCGCCCGACACCGGCCGAGGGCGAGGTGGCGGTACGGGTCACCGCCGCGCCGCTGACCCCGCTGGACCTGCTCTGCGCCTCGGGCACCTCGTACCTGGGCGCGCCGGTGCTGCCGTACGTCCCGGGGGTGCAGGGCGTGGGCACCCTGGACGACGGCACCCCGGTCTGGTTCCCGACCCGGGCCGGGATGGCCCCCGGCGACGGCAGCCTGGCCGGGTACGCGGTGGTCCCGGCCGCCGACCCGGTGGCCCTGCCGGACGATGCGGACCACTGCCTGGTGGCGGCCCTCGGGCTCTCGGCGGTCGCCGCCTGGGCGGCGTTGACCCTGCGTGGTGGGCTGCGCCCCGGGGAGGTGGTGCTGGTGCTGGGCGCCGGCGGCACGGTCGGCCAGGCGGCGGTGCAACTCGCCCGGCTCGGTGGGGCGGGACGGGTGGTCGCGGCGTGCCGGTCCGACGCCGCCGTCTACTCCGCCCGCCGCTCGGGCGCGGACGCGGTGGTCCGGCTCGCCGGCACCGACGAGCCCGAGACCCTCGCCCAGCGCTTCCGCCAGGCCGCCGACGGCCCGGTGGACCTGGTGCTGGACCCCCTGTTCGGGGTGCCGGCGGCAGCGGCGCTGCGTGCCCTGGCCCCGGGCGGCCGGCTGGTCAACCTCGGTGGCTCGGCCGCACCGACCGCGACGATCGACTCCGCGACCCTGCGCGGCGGGTCGTTGCGGATCCTCGGCTACACCAACAACGAGCTGACCGCCGCGCAACGCGCGACGGCGATCACGGTGGTGGCCGGGCACGCCGCCGCCGGCCGGCTGACCGTCGCCCACCAGGTACGGCCGCTGGCGGAGGCGGCGACAGCCTGGGCCGACCAGGGTGCCGGGGCCGCCGCCGGCCGCATCGTGCTGGTCCCACCACCGCACTGACCTCGTCGAGGTGAGGCGGTGCTCGCTCTGAGTCCGGCTCACCGAGGCCGGGTGGGTGCCGACTCCTGCCGGGATGCGCCGAGCCGGACGCCCACCACGAGGGCGACGACCGCGCCGACGACGAGCGGCAGGCGGTTCCCGCCCAGCGACAGGGTCTCCCGGAACGCGGTGGCCCCCACGAGCAGCCCGGTGACCGGCTCGGACAGGGGCAACGCGATCAGTGGCGCCGACGTCCGCCGAGATCACGAGGATCCGTCCTCGGCACTCCATGGGCGTGCGGTTACCCGTCGTGGGCCGGGGCGGTCCCGGGTCGTGCCAGCACCGACCGGGGCCGACCTCGCCTTCGGATGGCGCACGACCAGGCAGAAAGAACGGTATGCCGACTTTACTGTTAACAAACTTTAATTTACGGTGGACTCAATCGCCCGACGTCTATCCCCGCGGAGCGGCGCAGGGCAGCCCGGTGCCCGTCCCCATCGTCCGACGACCGCCCCCAGCTTCGAGGAGTCCCCATGCGTCGAACCCTCACCGTCCCCCTGGTGGCGACAGGTGCCGTCGTCACCTCCCTGGGCCTCGCCGCGCCCGCCCAGGCCCACGGCTACGTCTCCGCCCCACCCAGCCGCCAGGCCCTCTGCGCCCAGGGGAAGGTGCCCGACTGCGGCCAGATCCGGTACGAGCCGCAGAGCGTCGAAGGCCGCAAGGGGCTGCGTAGTTGCAGCGCCGGGATCACCCAGTTCGCCGTCCTCGACGACGACAACCGGGGCTGGCCGGCCACCCCGGTCGGCAGCACGGTCACCTTCACCTGGGTGAACACGGCCCGGCACGCCACCAGCAACTGGGAGTACTTCATCGGTGGCACCCGGGTCGGTGTCGTCGACGGCGGCGGCCGGCAACCCGAGGCCACCGTCTCGCACGCCGTCAACCTGGGCGGTTTCTCCGGCCGGCAGAAGATCCTCGCCGTCTGGAACATCTCCGACACCGCCAACGCCTTCTACGCCTGCGTGGACGTGCAACTCGGCGGCGGTGGCCCGACCCCGAGCCCCAGCCCGACGCCGACCCGCACCCCGGGCCCGACGCCGACCCCGACCCGGACCACCCCGCCCCCGACCACCCCGGCCCCCTCGCCGACCGTCGGCGGCACCTGGGCCGCCGGTCGCAGCTACCAGGTCGGCGACCTGGTCACCTACCAGGCGGTGAGCTACCGGTGCCGGCAGGCGCACACCGCGATCCCGGGCTGGGAGCCGCCGTACGTGCCCGCCCTGTGGACCCAGGTCTGACCGGGGTCGACCGTGCCCGACCGACGATCACCACCCGCGCTCCTGCCTCGGCGCGCGGGTGTCGGGGGTCCACCGTCCACCGTTGACCGCTCCCACCCCGGCCGCCACCGACCCCGGGGTGTGCTGCCACGCCTGGCCGTCGTCGTCGCCGCGGTGCTGCTGCTCGCCGGGTGCGCGCCCGCCGCATCCCCGGCCACCCCCGTGCCGTCCCCGTCGAACGGGTCGGGTGCGTCGACCGTGGTCGGCGGACTCGACCGGGTGTTCCTGCACGCCATGACGGCCCACCAGGAGCGGACCCTGGCCATCGTCCGGGTCGCGCCACAGCGGATTCGGCAGCCGGGACTGCGTACCCTGGTCGCCGCCGTCGAGGCGACCGAGACCGACGAGGTCGCCCAGGCCCGCGAGTGGCTCCGCGCCGCCGGGCCGGACCCCGGCGGGCACCGGCACGAGCATCCCGACCCGGGCGGCGCACCCGACCCGGTGTCCCGGCTGCGGGACACCCCGGCCGCCGGATACGACGCCGTCCTGGTGGCGGTGCTGGTGGCGCAGCAACGGCAGGCGGCGGAACTGGCCCGGGCCCACCTGGCGCTGGCGGCCTCCCCGGCCGTCCGCGACCTGGCCCGACGCATCGACGAGTCCCGTACCGCGCAGATCCGGCTGCTCACCGCGCTGCCGGTCGCCCGGGTCACACCCTGACCCGGGCCCGCCGGCCGGTGGACGCCTCGGCGTCGTCGCCATAGCGCAAGCGGCTGATTTCACCACCCGTACGGCCAGCGGGTGGAGTCGTTCGGCCAGCCCGTCGGCATCGATGTTCCTCGTGTTCCTCAGGCCCCGGTATAGTCCCGTCGATCCCCATTGGAGTGTCGCAGGGAAAGCACGTGATCTGCGTGATGGCAGCCGGGCTGGAGAATGTGGTGTCCGGCCCACCATTCGTCGGACGGCGGTCGGAGGTCGCGCGTATCCGCGCCGCTCACGTCGACAGCGTGCGCACCGGAACGCAGGTGGTCTGCGAGGTGGTCGGCGACCCGGGAATCGGCAAGACCCGCCTGGTGCACGCCGCGTTGGCCCGCTGCGCGCCGACCCTGCCCCTCGTCGTCGGCACCGGTGTGGAGGCCGAGCAGGGCATCCCGTTCCACGTCTTCCGGCACGCCTTCGGCGCCGCCCGGCCACCCCGTGCCGACCCGCGGCGGCACCCCGGCGGCGGGGCCGAACCCGACGGTGCGCTGCTGCCCCGTGTCGCCGGCCCGGTCGACGTGCGGCTGTTCCGCACCTACCAGCTGGCCCGTCGGTTGCTCGCCCTGGCTGCCCGGGACGGGCTGACCCTCGTCCTGGACGACCTGCACTGGGCCGACGTCTCCTCCATCGGGCTCGTCACCCACCTGCTGCGCTACCCGGTGCCCGCACCGCTGCTGCTGATCCTGGCCTACCGGCCCCGGCAGATGGCGACCGCGATGCCGTTCGGCCCGCCCGACACCGGCGTCCCCGCAGGCGGGTGTCGGGAGCGGATCGAGCTGGGGCCACTCAGCCTCGCCGAAACCGTCGAGATGTACCCGCAGGACGACCCGGACGAGCTGGACGAACGCCATGACCGGGCCGCCGGCAACCCCGGCTACCTCGCCGCGCTGGCCGTCGTCGAACCGGCCGGCGGCGACCGGGACGCCCCGTCGACCGGCCCGCCCCGGCTCACCGACCGGGCGGTGGCCACCCTGCGCGCCGAATGGGCCGGCCTGCCCCCGGCCGACACGGCGTGCCTGCGCGCCGCGGCCGTGTTCGACACGCCGTGCGCGGTGGAACTGCTCGCCGAGGTCGCCCAACTGCCGGCGCAACTGGCCGGCGAGTCCGCGTGGCGGCTGGTCCGTCGCGACCTGCTGCGGGTCGTCCCGGCGACGGCACGGTTCACCTTCCGACATCCGGTGCTGCGCTCGGCGGTCCGTCAGGACACCGATCCGGCCTGGCGGGTCGAGGCCCACCACCGGGCACTGACCGCGCTGCTCGCCCGGGGCGCGCCCCCGGCGGAGCGGGTGGCACAGGTCGACCAGCTGCTCGGCCTGCCCCACGACCGGCCGGTCGAACCGTACGTCGAGGTGCTCTGCCGGGCCGCCCAGGAGATCCGCCGCGATGCCCCGGAGCTGGCCGTCCGCTGGCTGCGGGCGGCGTTGCGCGCACTGCGGCCACCGGCCGGCTCCCCCGACAGCCGGCACGACGTCACCCTGCTGCTGGCCCGGATCACCGGGGAGGCGGGGAACCTCGCCGAGAGCCGGACGCTGTTGCGGGAGGTCGTCCCCGAGCTGCCCGTCGACCCGACCGGCCGTCGGGCCGCCGCCGTCGCCCAGTGGGTCCGGGTGGAACGGCTGCTCGGCAACTACGCGGAGGCCGCCGCGATCAGCCGCCGTGAGCTGATCGGCATGCCGACGCCGACCGCCGGGGCGTACCAGCTCGCCACCGAACTGGGCGCCGTCGGCATCCTGTCCGGCCACCCCTCGCCGGTGCCCGGCGGTGCACCCGACGGCGAGGCCAGCGGCATCGACCGGGCCGGTCTGCTCGCGGTACGCGTACTCGCCGCCGCCCACGACGGCGACGTCGACATCGCCCGCGAGCTGCTCGCCACGGGTGTGCCGATCATCGACGCGCTGCCCGACCGGGACCTGCGCGACCATCCCGACTGCCTGCTGGCGCTCGGGCTGGCCGAGCTGTTCCTGGAGCGACCCGCCGACGCCACCCGGCACCTGGACCGGGGGATCGCCCTGGTCCGCGACGCCCACCGCGACGACGGTCTCTGCCAACTGCTGCTCGGTCGGAGTCAGGTGGCCTACCACCGGGGTCAGCTCGGCACGGTGATCGCGTTGGCCACCGAGGCCGGGGCCGTCGCCCGCCGGATCGGCAGCCGCTCCCTGCTCAGCTTCGCGCTCGCCTTCGAGGCGCAGGGCACCGCCTGGCGGGGCGGCCCCCGCGACGACGAACGCGCGGTGGCGTTGGCCCGCAGCGCGGTGGAGCTCGCCAGTGACCTGGACAGCTGGTCCGGACGCACCGCGGCGACCGCGTTGGCGACCGCGACCCTGCTCGCCGGCGACCCGGCCACCTGTCGGGAGATGCTCACCGACGCCGGTGGGGACGGCCGGCTGACCCGCCTCCAGGCGTCCCTGCGTCCGATGTGGCACGAAGTGCTCTGCACCGCCGCGCTGGCCGCCGGGGACCTGCCCGAGGCGCAGCGGCGGGCCCGGGCCGCGTTGGCGGCCGCCGACCTGATCGGTCTGCCGGGGCAGCGCGCCTTCGCCGAGTCGGCGTACGGGGAGGTGCTGCTCGCCCAGGGGGAGGTGGCGGCGGCCATGCCCTACCTGCGCGTCGCGGCGGACCGGTTCCGGGCCGCCGGCATGGTGCTGCGGCACAGCCTGGCCCTGGTCTCGATCGCCCGGGCGTCGGAGGCGGTGGACCAGGGCGGCCCCGCCGCCGCCCGGGCCCGCCACCGGGCACTGGAACTGGCGGCCCGGTGCGGCACCGAACGGGTCGCCCTGCGACTGGCCCGACCGTTGCGGGCGCTCGCCGAGACCGCACTGACCGACCGGGAGTGGCACATCGCCCGGCTGGCCACCACCGGCGTCACCAACCGGCTGATCGGCCGTCAGCTGCACATCAGCCCGCGCACCGTGGAGGCGCACCTGACCCGGATCTACCGCAAGGCGGGGGTGGAGTCCCGGTCCGGTCTGGTTGCCTGGGTGTCCCGTTTCGATGACACCGACCGGTGACCGGGGGGCGGTGTGGACGACCGTCCGGTGCGTCGTCGCCGGTCCCGTCACCGTGCCCGGGTCAGCCGTTGTCGCCGGACGGCTCGGGGCCGGGCTGATTCTCCAGCAGTTCGGCGACGTGCGCCTCGGCCTGGCTCTCCACGGCCAGTCGGAACGCCTCGGTGAGCACGTTGACCACACCCTGGGTCAGCAGGATCGTCTCCCGGTCGGCGTCGGACCACGACGGGCGGGACCCGGCGCCACCCAGTTCGGGGGCGAGGGCCAGCATCCGGGCAGTGACGGCCGCGACCAGCTCGTCGGCGAGGGGCCTGACGCTGTCCAGCACCTCGCTGAGCGCCTGCAACGCCGGCACCGTGCCCATCCGCACCCGGTGCAGGTCCAGCGCGGCCCGCAGCGGCCGGGGCCGTACGGTGCGGACCGTCCCGTCCGGGGCCCGTCCGATCACCCCGTGCCGGGTCAGCGCATGGGTCAGCGCGGGCCGTTCGGTGGCCAGCCGTTGCAGCATCGCGGTCAGTCCGTCGGGGGCCTCGTCGCCGTTGCGCACGCCGAGCATCGCCTCGATGGAGACCAGGTTGAAGCCCTGCCGTTGCAGGGTCAGGATGGCCTCGAGGCGGCGGACGTGCGTGTCGTCGTAGAGCGCGACCCGACCTCGGCGCACCGGCGGGGCCAGCAGCCGGCGGGCCTGGTGGGCGCGGATGTTGCGCGCCGACATCCCCACCTTGCGGGCGAGCTCCTCCACGGTGTATCCGACCGCGGTGCCGGCGGTAGCCGGCCCGGTCGTCACCCGGTCGATGGTCACGGTGGCCTCCGCAGGCGTCGGGGACGGGGTACGGCGACCTGCCGGCCGGTTGCGGCGGACGGCGGGCTCCCCGGGGCCGAGCGTATGGCCGGGTAACTACCGGGCGACAGGAGGGGAACCACTACTTGTCCGCACCGGCGATCAACCACTATCCTCCGTGATTGCGCGATCACTGCCTTCCGTATTGCCCGGATCTCGTCGTTACTGCCCCGATCGCCGGGCCGCCCGGTCAGCCGGCGTGGGCGGGCGCGGTGAACGGCAGCAGCACCCGGAACACGGTCGACCCCGGCACGGTGTCGACCCGGATGTCTCCGTGGTGCTTGTTGACCACGATCCGGTACGAGATGTCCAACCCCAGCCCGGTGCCCTCACCGACGCCCTTGGTGGTGAAGAACGGTTCGAAGATGCGCGGCCGGACCGCCTCGGGAATGCCCGGTCCGGTGTCGGCGACCTCGACCGTCAACAGGTCGCCGGCCCGCCCGGTGCGCAGCGTCAGCACGCCGTCCGCGCCCATCGCCGACAGGGCGTTGTCGATCAGGTTCGTCCACACCTGGTTCAGTTCCGCCGCGTACGCCGGGATGGGCGGCAGGTCCCGGTCGTACTCCCGGGCCACCCGCACCCCGGGTGGGATCTTCGCCTTGAACATCACCAGGGTGGCGTCGAGCAGGTCGTGCACGTCCACCACCTGGTGCGGGGCCCGGTCCAGCTGCGAGTACTGCTTGGCCGCGCCGACCAGGGTGGAGATCCGGGTGACCGCGTCGTCGATCTCGGCCATCAACTGCTCGGTGTCCAGTGTGTACGACAGCCACCGCACCGCCGACTCCATGTCCTGCGGGCCGACCACCTCGCGTACCTGCTCCAGCCACCCGGTGTCCAGGCCGGCGGCGACCAGCGTCGGCGCCAGGTCCCAGCCGGCGGTGACCTGGTGTTCGTCCAGCCAGTCGGCCAGCTCGTCCTCGGCGTCGCTGGCGGCCATCGGGGACAGTTGCGGCGCGCGGGCGGCCCGCTTCACCGCCTCCTCCTGCAACTCCACCAGGGTGTGCAGCCGGCGGCCGTCGAGCCGGCCGTCGGCGATCATCGCCAGCTTGTGCCGCATCCCGGCGACCCGGTCGCGGAGCGCGGAGGTGGCCCGTACGGCCGCGCCGGCCGGGTTGTTCAGCTCGTGGGTGAGCCCGGCGGACAACGAGCCCAGGGCGAGCAGCCGTTCCCGTTCGCCGATGATGGTCTGGGTGTCCCGCATCCCGAAGAACAGCCCCTCCAGCAGGTGCATCGCCATCGGGAACCAGGTCCGCACCGCGTGGGCGAACGTCTCGGCGGGCAGCACCAGGAACTCGGCGTCGGTGATCGCCCGCAGGGTGTTCAGGTAGACCTGGTCGACCTGCCCGCCCAGGTACGCCTGGGTGGCTCCGCCGTACACCCCGCGCTGGTCGGTGCGGTTGACCTCCAGGTCGTCGCCGTGCACCCGCCGACTCATCGACACCGTGCCGGACAGCAGGGTGAAGAAGCAGCTCGCCGGCTCACCCTCGGCATAGACGACGGTGCCGCCGGCCCGCTGCTCGACCCGGCCGTGCTCGGCCAGCCAGTCGAGCTGTTCGGGGTCGAGGGCGGCGAAGAGGAACAGCTCCCGGAGCTGATCCGGGGTGAGTCGTTCGTCGGTGTCGCTCACTGTGCCTCCAGATAGCGGTGTACCAGCGAGACGGCCATCGCGCCCTCACCGACCGCCGAGGCGACCCGCTTGACCGACGAGGCCCGCACGTCACCGGCGGCGAACACCCCCGGCAGGCTCGACTCCAGGTGGTACGGGTCGCGGGCGAGGGTCCAGCCGGGTGGTTTCCGGCCGCCCGCGGTGAGGTCGGGACCCGCGACGATGAAGCCCCGCTCGTCGCGGGCCAGCACCCCGTCCAGCCACTCGGTGCGTGGCTCCGCGCCGATGAAGATGAACAACCAGGAGGCGTCCACCTCGCGGACGTCGCCACTGCGGGTGTCGCGCAGCCGCAGCCGTTCCAGATGCCCGTCACCCGCGCCGCCGACCACCTCGGTGTGCGGGTGCACCACGATCCGGTCGTTGCGCTCCAACTGCTGGATCAGGTACGACGACATCGACGCGGTGAGGTCGGCGCCCCGGATCAGCAGGTGCACCCGGCTGGCGTACCGGGAGAAGTGCACCGCCGCCTGGCCGGCCGAGTTGGCCCCGCCGACGATCCAGACGTCCTGGTCGACGCAGCTCGGGGCCTCGGTGGACGCCGCGCCGTAGAACACCCCCAGACCGGTCAGGTCGGCCAGACCGGGCGCGTCGAGCACCCGGTAGGACACCCCGGTGGCGAGCACCACCGTGTGCGCGGCGATGGTGCTGCCGTCGCCGAAGTGCAGCAGCCGGGCCGCCCCGGCGCTCTCCAGCCCCACCACCTCGCGGGTGCTGAGCAACTCCGCACCGAACTTCAGCGCCTGCCGGCGGGCCCGGTCGGTGAGCTGGGCGCCGGACACCCCGTCGGGGAAGCCGAGGTAGTTCTCGATCCGGCTGCTCTGCCCGGCCTGGCCGCCGGTGGCCCGCCGCTCCACCAGCACGGTGCGCAGCCCCTCCGAGGCCCCGTAGACGGCGGCGCCGAGCCCGGCCGGCCCGCCACCGACCACCACCAGGTCGTAGAAGTCGGCTGCCGGGGCGACGGTGAGCCCGGCCACCGCGGCCAGTTCCGCCTCCGTCGGGGCGACCAGCGCCTTGCCGTCCGGGGTGACCACCAGCGGTACGTCGGTCGCGTCGGCCCCGGCGGCGGCGAGCAGCCGGCCGCCCTCCGGGTCGTCGGTGAGCAGCCAGCGGTAGGGCACCAGGTTGCGGGCGAGGAAGTCCCGGACCGCGAACGACGGCGCCGACCAGCGGTGCCCGACCACCCGGATCTCGTCGCTGGCCTGGTCGGGGCTGGCCGCCCAGGCTTCCAGCAGGGTGTCGACCACCGGGTAGAGCTTCTCCTCCGGCGGGTGCCACGGCTTGAGCAGGTAGTGGTCCAGGTCGACCACGTTGATCGCGTCGATCGCCGCGTCGGTGTCGGCGTACGCGGTCAGCAGCACCCGGCGGGCGGCCGGGAAGAGGTCCATCGCGGCCTCCAGGAACTGGATCCCGTTCATCTCGGGCATCCGGTAGTCGGCCAGCAGCACCGCCACCCGTTCACCGCGCAGCTTGATCTCCCGCAGCGCGTCCAGCCCGCCGGAGCCGGAGTCGGCCCGGACCACCCGGTACCGGTCGCCGTACCGGCGGCGGATGTCCCGGGCCACGGCCCGGGAGACGGCGGGGTCGTCGTCGATGGTGAGGATCACCGGCTGTGCCATGGTGCCCATGTAAGCACAGCCGGCGGTCCGGGCCGCCGCGCCGCCGATGGCGGTCCGGCGGCGGGTGTCCGTGGCGTTATCCGTTGGCTTTCCTCGGGGCGCGGCCTATGGTGGGCCTCATGTCCCTGGCCGTTCGACTGCGCCGTCCCGCCGCCACCGGTTCTCCGGTGACGGCGGTCGTGGTCGGCCGGTTCGAGGCGGTGGTGCCCGGTGCGGCACAGTCCGCCGTCGTGCCCACCCAGGGGCGGCCGAGCCCGATCCCCGCCGGGCGTGGCCCACCCGGAGAAACGCTCCTCCTCCGGATCGGCCACCAGGGCGAAGCCATTTCGGCTTCGGCCCTTCTTCTGTTTCCGTCCCTTTTTCCGCCCGTCGTTCCCCGCTTCCCGAAGCGCGGTGCCCCGAAAGGACACACCATGAGCACCGACCTGCACCACCAGGCCGAACAGCACCGGCTGACCATGCTCCGCCAGGCCCTCACCGATCAGTTCGCGACGCAGACGGCCCGGTTGACCGAGCTGACCGCCGACACCGGCGACCCGGCCGAGGCGCACACCCGGGGCGCGTTGATCGCGGCCACCCGGCAGAGCCTGGACCACCTGGCCGCAGCGCTGCGACGGCTGGCCGAGGGCGGCTACGGCCGCTGCGAACGCTGCGAGGCGGCGATCCCGGCGGAACGGCTGGAGGTGCTGCCGCAGGCCCGATTCTGCGTCCCCTGCCAGCAGAAGGCGCACGGCTGACCGGCCGTCCGTGGCCGGCGGTGGGGCGGGCTGGGGTCGGGGACCCCAGCCGCTGATTGCCCTTTCCGTCGATGGCCTCGCCGGTGGCCGGGCTTTCCGATCGATGGCCTCGCTGGTGTCGGGCCGGCCGCCAGCGAGGCGGTCGCCCCGGCGGGCGGCTTCTTCCCGCCTCCCGGCAACGGTGTCCTGCCGGGAGGCCGGGAGGAGGCCCGGAACCCCATTCCGCCCCGCCACGATGCCGGGGAACCCACCCACCGGCCGCCGGGCCACGACGACCGCCCCACCAACCACCTAGCTACCTAGGATGCCTTACGCAAGGTGACCCCCGGCGCATCGGCGTCAGACGATCAGACCGCCGGCGTCACCGTCGACCAGGTGCCCAATCAGGATGCCGCAGTCAGGGGGAGCCGGAGCCTGGTGCGAACCGGTACGGTGCTCGCCGTGACCGCAGACGATCACCGGGCGGCCGGCCCGGTCGCCGTGCTCGCCAATCCCACCGCCGGCCGGGGTCGCCATCGGGGTCTGCTGCCCCGGGTGCTCGACGGCCTCGCCACGGCCGGTCGGCCGGTGGAACTGCTCACCGCGCACACCCCGGCCGAAGCGGAGGCGGCCTGCCGCGCGGCGGTCGCCGCCGGAGCGTCCGCGCTGGTCGCGGTCGGCGGTGACGGTACCGTCCACCAGGCCCTCCAGGTGGTCGCCGGCACGGCCGTGCCGTTCGGCCCGGTGCCGGCCGGCACCGGCAACGACTTCGCCGCCGACACCGGGTTCCCGGCCGACCCGCTCGCCGCCGTCGAGGTGATCGCCGCCGCGCTGCGCGCCGGTCGCACCCACCCGGTCGACCTGGCCCGGATGTCCACCGCCGGTGGTGCCGACCGCTGGTACGGCGCGGTTCTCGCGGCCGGCTTCGACGCGATCGTCAACGAGCGCGCCAACCGGATGCGCTGGCCGCGCGGCCCCCGCCGGTACGACCTGGCGATCCTGGTCGAGTTGGCCCGGTTGCGTCCGCGTCGCTACACGCTGCGCCTCGACGGGACGGAACACCACGTGGACGCCGTGCTGATCGCCGTGGGCAACTGCGCCAGCTACGGCGGTGGGATGCGGATCTGCCCCGCCGCCGACCCCACCGACGGGCTGCTGGACGTGGTGGTCGGCGGCCGGTTCGACCGGCGCACCCTGATCCGGGTCAAGCCGCGCATCTACGCCGGCACCCACGTGGCGCATCCGCTGGTGCGCAGCTACCGGGCCCGTACCGTCGAGGTGGCCGCCGAGGGCATCACCACGTACGCCGACGGCGAGCGGTCCCTGGACCTGCCGGTGCGGATCACCGCGGTGCCTCGGGCGGTGCGGCTGCTGCGCTGAGCGGCCCCTGCGGCGGCGGCGCTGCTGATCGGACCGTCCACCGGCGGCACCGGTCTGGGCAGGGCCACCCCCGCCCGCCGGCCACCTACCCGCCGGGAGGGGCGGCGACGCGCGGGGCGGCGGCCCGGACCGCGCCGATGCTGGCGACGACCACCAGGCCGATCGCCAGCACCTCGACCGGGTGCAGGTCCTGGCCGAGGACCAGCCAGCCGGCGAGCGCGGCGAGCGCCGGCCCGAGGCTCATCAGCACCGCGAAGGTCGAGGTGGCCAGCCGGCGCAGGGCCAGCAGTTCCAGGGTGTAGGGCAGCACCGAGGCGAGCAGCGCCAGCCCCGCGCCGAGCGCGAGCACCCCCGGGTGCCACAGCCGGGCCCCGGCGTCGATCAGCCCGAGCGGCAGGGTGAGCACGGCGGCTAGGGCCAGGGCGAGGGCCAGCCCGTCGGTGCCGGGGAACCGGCCGCCGACCCGCGCGGAGCAGACGATGTACGCGGCCCACAGCGCGCCCGCCCCGAGCGCGAGGGCGACGCCGACCGGGTGCAGCCGGTCGAATCCGCCCTGGCCCAGCAGGACCACCCCGGCCAGCGCCAGCCCGGCCCAGCACCAGGCGGTCCACCGGCGGGCGGTGAGCACCGACAGGGTGAGCGGCCCGAGCACCTCCAGGGTCACCGCCGGGCCGAGCGGGATGCGTTCGATGGCCTGGTAGAAGACCGAGTTCATGCCGGCCAGGGCGAGCCCGAAGGCACCGACGGCGAGCCAGTCGGCCCGGTCGTGCCCGCGTAACCGGGGTCGGCACACCAGCAGCATCAGCAGGGCCCCGATGGCCAACCGCAGGGTCACCGTGCCGGCCACCCCGACCCGGGGGAAGAGCAGCGCGGCGACGGCGGAGCCGAAGTGCACCGACAGCGCCCCGCCGAGCACCAGCCCGACCGCCGCCGTCCGGCCGGAAGTGTCGATCATGGGGATGGCAGGACCAGGTCGAGCACGGCGCCGAGACCACTGGGACGACCAGGGCCGGCGGCCGGCAGCACCAGCACCCCGCAGCCGGCGGCGACCGCCCCGGCGTCGGCGGGGGTGTCGCCGACCATCAGGGTCCGCTCGGGGTCCACCCGGAGCATCCCGCAGGCCCGCAGGAAGATGCCCGGGTCCGGCTTGCACCGACCCACCTCGTACGACAGGGCGTAGGCGTCGATCAGGTCGGCCAGCCCCCAGGCGGCGAAGAACGGCCGGAGGTCGAAGCCGATGTTGCTCACCACCGCCACCGGAATCCCGGCGGCCCGCAGCGCGGTCAGCACCGGCGCGGTGTCCGGGTAGGGAACCCAGCCCTGTGGCACCAGCACCCGTTCGTAGAGCGCCTCGGCGAAGCCCTCGATGCCGGCGTCGACCGTCTCGGCCAGCCCGGTGTAGGCGGCCCGGTGGGCGTGCTCGTAGAGATCCCGGTCGGCCCAGAGTTCGGCCAGTCGGGGCGGCACCCGGGCCGGCGACGGACCGCCGGCCCGACCGGCGGTGAGCAGCCGGTCGGCCAGCGCGGTGGCCCGCATCCGCTCCAGGCTCACCCCGCACGTCGCCGCCGCGGCGACCACCCAGTCGTGGGCCTGTTCGACCTGGGCGAGGGTGCCGTGGAAGTCGAAGAGCACCGCCTCCACGGGGCGGCGGGACGCACCCGCGGGGGTGGCGTCCCCGACGCCGTTCGAGGCGTCGGGCGGTTCGGCATGATCCGGCACGTCGTGCACCCTACCGACCCGCCCCGAGCCCGTTGCCGGACGGCCTTGGCGGGTGGTCGTCGGTGGTACCGATTAATCTTGCTGACATGTCGAGCCCCGCCGAGCGGTACGCCGAGGCACGCCGCCGGGCTGCCCAGGCCGCCCAGTTCCCGGCCCTGGAAGAGTTCGCCCTCGACCTGGGGTTCGATCTCGACGATTTCCAGCGCGAGGCGTGCCAGTCCCTGGAGCGGGGCAGCGGGGTGCTGGTCTGTGCCCCGACCGGGGCGGGCAAGACGGTGGTCGGCGAGTTCGCCGTACACCTGGCGTTGCGGGGCACGCCTGCGGCGGTGTCCGCGGCGGCCGACGAGCCGGCGACGCCACCGGTGCGGCGCAAGTGCTTCTACACCACGCCGATCAAGGCGTTGTCCAACCAGAAATACCACGACCTGGTGCAGCGGTACGGCGCGGCGCAGGTCGGCCTGCTCACCGGCGACAACGCGATCAACGGGGACGCTCCGGTGGTGGTGATGACCACCGAGGTGCTGCGCAACATGCTCTACGCCGGCTCGGCCACCCTGGCCGGGCTGGCCTACGTGGTGATGGACGAGGTGCACTACCTGGCCGACCGGTTCCGGGGCGGGGTCTGGGAAGAGGTGATCATCCACCTGCCCTCCTCGGTCACCCTGGTCTCGCTGTCCGCGACGGTCTCCAACGCCGAGGAGTTCGCCGACTGGCTGGTCACCGTGCGCGGTGAGACGGCGGTGGTGGTCAGCGAGCACCGGCCGGTGCCGCTGTGGCAGCACATGCTCGTCGGCAAGCGGATGTTCGACCTGTTCCACGACGCCGACGCGGCCCGCAAGCACGACGTGCACCCGGAGCTGCTGCGCTACACCCGGGACCAGACCCGGCGGCTGGAGCTGGGGGAGGGGCGCAGCGCCGGCCCCGGCGGCGGGCGGCGTGGCCCGCGCTGGCGGGGCCCGATGCGCCCCGACATCGTCGACCGGCTGGACCGGGAGGGGCTGCTCCCGGCGATCCTGTTCATCTTCAGCCGGGCCGGCTGCGCCGCCGCCGTGCAGCAGTGCCTCGCGGCCGGTCTGCGGCTGACCTCGGCGGAGGAACGGGCCGAGATCCGCCGGGTGGTGGAGTCGCGGGTCACCGCGATCCCCGGTGAGGACCTGACCGTGCTGGGCTACTGGGAGTGGCTGGACGGGTTGGAGCGTGGTCTGGCCGCCCACCACGCCGGGATGCTGCCGGTGTTCAAGGAGGTCGTCGAGGAGCTGTTCGTCCGGGGTCTGGTCAAGGCGGTCTTCGCCACCGAGACCCTGGCGTTGGGCATCAACATGCCGGCCCGGTGCGTGGTGCTGGAACGGCTGGTGAAGTTCAACGGCGAGGCCCACGTCGATCTCACCCCGGGGGAGTACACCCAGCTCACCGGGCGGGCCGGCCGACGGGGCATCGACGTCGAGGGGCACGCCGTGGTGGTCTGGTCACCGGAGACCGACCCCCGGCACGTGGCCGGCCTGGCCTCCACCCGTACCTACCCGCTGCGGTCGAGCTTCCGGCCGTCGTACAACATGGCGGTGAATCTGGTCGGCAGCGTCGGCGTCGAACCGGCCCGCGCGCTGTTGGAGTCGTCGTTCGCCCAGTTCCAGGCGGACCGGTCGGTGGTCGGGCTGGCCCGCCAGGTGCAGCGCAACACCGAGACCATCGACGCGTACGGCGCGGAGGCGGTCTGCCACCAGGGTGACTTCGACGAGTACTTCGCGTTGCGGGTGGCCATCGCCGACCGGGAGCGGGCCATCGCCCGGCAGGGGCAGACCCAGCGCAAGGCCGCCGCGGTGGCCGCGCTGGAGCGGCTGCGGGTCGGTGACGTGATCCGGGTGCCGTCGGGGCGGCGGGCCGGGCTCGCAGTCGTCCTCGACCCGGCGACCGGGGGGTTCGGTGAGCCCCGGCCGCTGGTGCTCACCCAGGACCGGTGGGCGGGCCGGGTCAGTCCCGGCGACTTCACCACCCCGGCCGAGGTGCTCGCCCGGATCCGGGTGCCCAAGCACTTCAACCACCGTTCGCCGGCCGCCCGCCGGGATCTCGCCGCCGAGGTCAGCGGCACCGGGCTGGACCGGCACGGTGGTCGTCGGGGTGGGCGCTCCCGGCAGGCCGCCGGTGAGGACCACCGGCTCAGTCAGCTCCGCACCGAGCTGCGTCGGCATCCCTGCCACGCCTGCCCGGAGCGGGAGGAACACGCCCGCTGGGCGGAGCGGCGACGGCGGTTGGAAAACGACACCGAGGAGTTGCGGCAGCGGGTCTCCGGGCGGACCGGTTCGTTGGCCCGGACCTTCGACCGGATCGTCGCGTTGCTGACCGCGCGGGGTTACCTGTCCGTCGAGGGCGGCGTCACCGACGCCGGGCGGATGCTCGGCCGGATCTGGACCGAGGCGGACCTGCTGGTCGCCGAGTGCCTACGTCGGGGTGTCTGGGACGGTCTGTCCCCGTCGGAGTTGGCCGCCGCCGTGTCGGTGGTGGTCTTCGAGGCCCGCCGGGACGCCGACGAGCGGGCGTCGCTGCCGCGTGGGCCGGTCGCCGAGGCGGTCGACGAGACGCTCACGTTGTGGAGCGAGATCGAGGCCGACGAGGCACAGCGCGGCCTGACCGTCACCCGCGAGCCGGATTTCGGGTTCGCCTGGCCGATCTACCGGTGGGCACGGGGGGAGACGCTGGCCAAGGTACTGGCCAGCGGGCACCAGATCGACGGCGAGATGCCCGCCGGGGACTTCGTCCGGTGGGCCCGGCAGGTTGCCGACCTGCTCGGTCAGCTATCCGACTCCGGTGGTGCGTCGACCGAGCTGCGGGCCACCGCGCGGCAGGCGATAGCCGCCGTGAACCGGGGCGTACTCGCCCATTACACCTCCGCCTGATCATCACCTTCGGTCACCGGCGGGCGGTGAATCGACGCATCGGACGGTCACCGTGACGGCACCCGCCCGAAAACCCGGGGGGCGATGTTGCGCCTGCTCGGAGCCTCCCCGATCATTGCTCGGGCGCGGTCTCCTACGCGCCGGTAATGAGTGGGGGGAAGGCCGCCGTGGCGGAGATCAATCACTTTGAGTACGGGTGGATCACACCCGCCCTGAGTTACGCGCTGTCCGTGCTCGGTTCGTTCCTCGGTCTGGTCTGCGCCGGGCGGATCCGCACCGCCACCAGCTCCGGCCAGCGCGTCTGGTGGGGCCTGCTGGCGGCGTGGGCGATCGGCGGCACCGCGATCTGGGCGATGCACTTCATGGCCATGCTCGGCTTCGCGGTCACCGGCACCCGGATCCGGTACGACGTCCCGCTCACCGCCGCCAGCACGGTGATCGCCGTCACCGCGGTCGGGATCGGCCTGGCCATCGTCGGCACCGGCCGGCTCGGCGCGGCCAAGGTCCTCGGCGGCGGCCTGTTCACCGGCATCGGTGTCGCCGCCATGCACTACACCGGGATGGCCGCGATGCGGCTCAACGGTGACCTGGACTACGACGGCGCCCGGGTGGCCCTGTCGGTGGTCATCGCCGTCGTCGCGGCCACCGTGGCGCTGTGGCTGGCGATGACCGTCCGCCGGGGCCTGGCGATCGCCGGCTCCGCGCTGGTGATGGGGGTCGCCGTCAACGGTATGCACTTCACCGGCATGACCGCCCTGTCGGTGCACCTGCACGGGCAGCGCGGCGAGGTGAACGGGGCGGGGGTGAGCACCCTGCTGGTGCCGATCGTCCTCGCGGTGATCTTCGTGGTGGTGGGGCTGGTCTACGCGCTGCTCGCCGCCCCCACCGACGACGACCGGGCCGCCGCCGCCTACCTGGACGCCCGGCAGGTCATCCCGCCGGCCGCCGCCCCGGAGCCCGCCCCGGACCCGGTGGGCCTGCGCAGCCGGTCGGCCACCCTGGGCCGCCCGGGCACCCCGTTCCCGTCCCGCCGGGACGTCCCACCGCCGCGCTGACCGGGTCCGTCCGGCTGGCGAGCTGGCCGTGCGGGTTGCCGGGCCGTGCGGGGCTGGCGGCCCGGCCGGGCCGGTGCGGCCCGGTGCCCTGACCGGCCGGGTCACCGGTCAGGGCTGGGTGGCGAGGGCGTCGACCAGCCGTCGGCAGGAGCCGGCCAGGTTCCACAGTTGCGCCAACTCCAGTAGCCGGTCCGGGTCGACCGGTGCGGTCGGCAGCGCGGTGGACAGCGTCGGCAGCGGCACATCGGTGGCGACCCGGACCACCTTCGGGGCCACCGCCAGGTAGTCGCGGGCGTCGTCGAGCTTGGCCCGCAGCCCGGGGGCGAAGCCGGAGCCCGGGTCGTCGAGCGCGGTGAGGATGCCGGGCAGGCCACCGTAGCGGTCGATCAGCCGGGCGGCCGTCTTCTCGCCCACCCCGGGGACCCCGGGCAGCCCGTCGCTCGGGTCGCCGCGCAGTGCGGCGAAGTCGGCGTACCGGTCGGCGGGCACGCCGTAGCGGGCCCGGACCGCCGCGTCGTCGCAGTCGTCGAGCTTGGCCACCCCGCGACCGACGTAGAGCAGCCGGACCCGGCGGGCGTCGTCGATGAGCTGGAACAGGTCCCGGTCTCCGGAGACCACCTCCACCGGACCGGGTTGGGTGACCGACAGGGTGCCCAGCACGTCGTCGGCCTCGTAGCCGGTCGCCCCGACGGCGGGGATGCCGATCGCGGCCAGCACGTCGAGGATCACCGGCACCTGGGGGGAGAGGGTGTCGGGCACCTCCTCGCCACCCTCCGGGGCGACCCGGTGCGCCTTGTACGACGGCAGCAGCTCCACCCGCCAGGCGGGCCGCCAGTCGTGGTCGAACGCGCAGACCATCCGGTCCGGCCGGCGGGTGCGGACCAGTTGGGCGAGCATGTCGAGGAAACCGCGCACGGCGTTGACCGGCTGGCCGTCCGCGGTCCGCGCGGCCGACTCGGGCACGCCGAAGTAGGCCCGGAAGTAGAGGCTGGGGGCGTCGATCAGCATGATCGGGGGTTGGTCTGCCACGCCCGACAGCCTGGCACAACCGACCGACGAGATGGGGGACGACCGCCCCCGCCCCCACAGCGCGCTGCGGACGGCGTCGAGGTCGTCTCCCGTGCCCGGCGGGCCGGCCGGGTCACCAGCGCACCGGCGCGGTGGCCAGGAACGCGCCGAGCCGGTCGGCGATCAGCTCGTGGTCACGCCGGGACGGGTGCCACCGGCAGCCACCGTGGTCCAGGCCGGTGCTGTCCTGGTACCAGTAGCGGACCCGGTCGTGGCGTTCCCGGACCACCTGCTCGGCGGCCTCGGCGAACGCGATGGTGGTCCACAGCTGCTGCGCGGTCACCACGATGAGGGTGTGGCGGCTGTACCGGGCCCGCAGCCGGTCGAGGAAGCCGTGGTAGGCGTCCCGGTAGGCGCGACGTAGGGTCTGCGGCGTCCACGCCTCGTCGGGGCGCAGGTCGGTGGCGAAGTCGTTCGCGCCCAGCCCGACCACGACCAGTTGGGGTCGCCAGTCGACGGGCCGGTCCCAGACGTCGCCGTCCACGGCGAGCAGGGACCGTGGATAGAACGTGCGGTAGGTGACGTCGGGCGCGCCGCCGTCGTGGTTTCGCACCATCCCGAGCCCGGAGTACGCGTTGAGCTGGTAGTCGGCGTCGAGGCGTCGGGCGGTGAGCGCGCCGAAACTGAGGTCGGCGTCGGTCCGGCGGGTGGCCTGCGCGTCCGTGCACTCCCGGTCGGTCGACAGGTTGCCGTAACCGGCGGTGAACGAGTCGCCGATGAACTCGATCTGTCGGTGACGGGCGGCCGGCGGGGCCAGCATCCGCCCACCGGCGGCGGCGACGAAACCCCCGAAGGCGCCCGCCGCCGCCGGGCTCTCGGTGCGCTTGACCAGTCGTACGGTGTGCCGCCCGGGGGACAGCCCGGTCAGCCGGTACGTGGCCCGGCCGGGGGTGACCAGGGTGGCCACGGTCGTCCCGTCGAGCTGCACGTCGTAGTCGTTGACCGGGTCGTCGAGCACGATCCCGACGCCGGTGCCCCGGAACCGGCCCTCGAAGTAGACCCCGGGCCAGCTGTACCGCACGAGGTGACCGTCGACGGTGACCCGGCCGGCGGTGTGCGCCCCGGCGAGGGCCCCGCCGGTCCGGGGCGGGCGCGGCGGGGGCTCGGCGCAGGCGACCGCGGTGTCCGTCGCCGCGCAGGCCACCGGTGTGCCGGCGGCAGCGGCCTCGGCCGCGGTGGCGGTGGGCAGCACGGTGACGACCGCCGCGATCAGCGCCAGGGCCAGCCGGCTCGACGTCACGGTGCCTCCTCTGCCGGCCCGGGGGCGGCGCCGACGCGGTACGGCGTCCACCGTCTCGGCGGTGGACCAGCGGTGCTGATCGCCCGCCGCTGGACCCAACGAACGGCCCGACGCGGCGGTTGCGGCCGGGTCGGTGTGGTGGGCCGTTCGTCCGCACCCACCCCGAACGGGCCCGCCGGGTCGCGGGGGCCGTCACCGGCTGACCGGTGACGGCGGCCGTGCCGCTGCCCCGGCCGGGGTGGCCGCCCGCCCCACCCCGGCCGGAGCCGACGGTCAGCCGGCCGTGCCCCGGATCCGGGTGCGGATGAACTCGCCCGACTCGGTCAGCACGGCGGTCCCGGTGAAGTCGGTGCCGGCGCAGGTGCCCCGCCGGAAGACCGAGTTGCTCTCCGGTCCGTCGGAGTAGCTCCACATCGCGTAGCTGACCTTCAGGCTCTTGAGCAGGTCCAGCCAGGCGGTGGCGCTGTCCAGGTCGTTGGGGCCGTCCCCGGTGAAGGTCTGGGTGCCGAACTCGCTGACGAACAGCGGCAGGCTCCGGGCGGCGCGGGCCACCGTGGCGCGTTGCAGGTCCCGGTGGGACGCGGCGTAGAAGTGGAAGGTGTACATGATGTTGGCGGCGTCGACCGGGTCGTCGAGCACCTCGGTCTCGTCGGCGCCCTCGGAGACGCCGAGCGAGGAGAATCCCCGGGTGCCAACCAACACCACACTGTCCGGGTCGGCGGCCCGGATCACCGGGATGACCTCCTCGGCGTAGCTCTTGATGTCGGCCCAGCCGACCCCGTTGGGCTCGTTGGCGATCTCCCAGAGCACGTTGGTCCGATCGGCGTGCCGGGCGGCGACCTCGGCGAAGAACGACTGGGCCCGCTCCAGGTTGAACCGGGGGTCGCCGGGGGTCAGGATGTGGAAGTCGACCACCACGTAGAGGCCGAGCGCGCTGGCGGCCACCACGGCCTCGTCGACCTTGCGGGTGAAACCGGCCGGGTCGGTCTCGAAGCCACCCTCCTGGACGTACATGGCCACCCGGACGAAGTCGGCCCGCCAGTCGGTGCGCAGGGCGGCCAGCGAGTCCGGGTTGAGGCAGTTCGGAAAGAACTGGAGGCCGTGGCTGCTCATGCCGCGCAGCTGGATCGGCTCGCCGGCCTCGTCGCACAGGTTCACCCCGCACACCCGCAGCCGGCCGTGCACGGCCACCGGGGAGCCGGCGGGCGCGGTGGCCGGTGACCCGGTGGTCGGCGATCCGGTGGTCGTGGCGTCGGCGGTGGCGACCGGGCCCGCGGTGGCCGGCGGCGTCGGCTCGGTGTCGGCGCTGGCCTTGGGGATGGCCAGGGCCGCCCAGCCGGCGACGAGCGCGGCGAGGGCCACCCCCGTCGAGGTCAGTACTGCGCGTCGGTGCATCGGAGACTCCGGTCGGGCTCGTGGGGACCGGGGAAGGCACCCGGTGGTACGCAATCGCCGCAGCCTCGGTTCACCGGGTCGCCGTCGGTCTCCGACCACCGGACTGGGCCGCGGCCCAAACGACCGTTAAGCTGACGGGGTGGCGCCCGACGACGGGCAACGGCTCACCACCACCCCTGGAGCTCATCGCGCTATGACTGTCGACCGGATCCTCCCCACCGACGAGGCCCACGACCTGCTCGCCCTCGCCACCGAACTCGCCGACCGGGAGCTCGCGCCGAGGGCCGCCGACTTCGAGGAGCGCGCCGAGTTCCCCCGGGAGGTGCTGCGCACCCTGGGCCGGGCCGGCCTGCTGGGTCTGCCGTACGCCGAGGAGCACGGCGGCGCCGCCCAGCCGTACGAGGTCTACCTCCAGGTGTTGGAGATCCTGGCCGGGCGCTGGCTCGCGGTCGCCGAGGCGGTCAGCGTGCACACCCTGTCCTGCTACCCGCTTGCCGAGTTCGGCACCGACGCCCAGCGCACACTGCTGCCGGACCTGCTGGGCGGGGAACTGCTCGGGGCGTACTGCCTCTCCGAGCCGCAGGGGGGCTCGGACGCGGCGTCGCTGACCACCAGGGCGGTCCGCGACGGCGACGACTACCGGGTCACCGGGGTCAAGGCGTGGATCACGCACGCCGGGGCGGCGGACTTCTACAACGTCTTCTGCCGCACCGGCGAACCGGGCCCGAAGGGCATCTCCTGCCTGCTGGCCGACCGCGGCACGCCGGGCATCGTGCCGCAGGCGGCCGAGCGGACCATGGGGCTGCGCTCCTCGCCGGTGGCGCAGGTCGCCTTCGATGACGCCCGGGTGCCGGCGGACCGGCTGATCGGCGGCGAGGGGGCGGGGTTCACCATCGCGATGTCCGCGCTGGACTCGGGGCGGCTCGGCATCGCCGCCTGTGCGGTCGGCCTGGCCCAGGCGGCGCTGGACTACGCCGTCGGTTACGCCCGGGAACGGCAGCAGTTCGGTCGGGCCATCATCGACTTCCAGGGGCTGGGCTTCCTGCTGGCCGACGCGGCCACTCAGATCTCCGCCGCCCGGGCGCTCACCCTGGCCGCCGCCCGGCTGCGCGACGCCGGCCGGTCGTACTCGATCGAGGCGGCCAAGGCGAAGCTGTTCGCCACCGACGTGGCGATGCGGGTGACCACCGACGCGGTGCAGGTGCTCGGCGGGGCCGGTTACGTCTCCGACCATCCGGTCGAGCGGTACATGCGCGAGGCGAAGGTGCTGCAGATCGTCGAGGGCACCAACCAGATCCAACGGCTGGTGATCTCCCGGGCGTTGGCGAAGGACTAGCCTGTGCCGGTGACCTTTCCCCGGATCACCATCGACCCCGAGGTGATGGGTGGCGCACCCTGCGTGCGGCAGTCCCGGATCCCGGTGGCGACCCTGCTGGCGATGCTGGCGGAGGGGATGTCGGTGACGGACATCCTCACCGATCTGCCCTTCCTCGACGAGGAGGATCTGGCCGAGGTGTTGAACTTCGCGGCGGACGCGGTGCGCGACCGGGCGGCCCGCTGAGCGTCACATCCGGCGGGACGTCGTCGCCAGGGGAGCGCTCCACCGGGTAGGTTGCACGCGTGGAGGAGATCGACCGTGCCATCGTCGCCGCGCTGACCGCCGACGGCCGCCTGTCGTACACGGACCTGGCGGAGAGGGTCGGCCTGTCGGTCTCGGCCGTGCACCAGCGGGTCCGCCGGCTGGAACAGCGCGGCGTGATCAACGGGTACACCGCCCGGGTGTCGTTCGAGGCGCTGGACCTGCCGATGACGGCGTTCGTCGCGATCCGGCCGTTCGACCCGTCCCAGCCGGACGACGCGCCGGAACGGCTGGCCCACCTGCCCGAGATCGACTCCTGCTACTCGGTGGCGGGGGAGGACTTCTATCTGCTCCTGGTGCGGGTGGCCGGGCCGGGCGACCTGGAACGGGTGCTCCAGGAGATCCGTACCGCCGCGAACGTCACCACCCGTACGACGGTGGTGTTGTCGACCCCGTACGAGGGTCGGCCCCCGAAGGTCACCGTCGGTGAGCTGCGGACCCGCGCCCGGGGCGGCGCGGAAGCGTCGGCCTGAATCCTGACCGGTGTCCTGCGGGCCCCCGGCCGAGGCCGTGGTCGACGGGGCTGCCGTCGACGACCCGACGGCGGTGACCGGGGGCCGTGCTCAGCGGCCGTTCCAGCGCAGGATCACCGGTCGGCCGTGTTCGTGGCCGAGCACGCTGACGGTGGCGGTGTCCAGGCGGAGTTTGCCGCCGCCCGCAGCGGGCAGGCCGATCCACCGGGCACCGACCACCCGCAGCTGGTGGGCGTGTCCGACCAGGCCCACGCTGCCCCGCTCCAGCAGCGGAGCGAGCCGGGCGAGCAGCCGGTCGACCCGGATGCCGATCTCGTCGGGGGACTCCCCGTCGGGGCAGCCGTCGGTCCAGATGTCCCAGTCCGGCCGGTCGGTGTGGATGTCGGCGGTGGTCCTGCCCTCGTACCGGCCGTAGTTCCACTCGACGAGGTCGTCGTCGGTGCGGTCGACGGTGAGGCCGGCGAGCTGCGCGGTGCGCAGCGCCCGTAGCCGGGGGCTGGCGAGCACGGTGGCGGGGGGCTGGCCGGCCAACACCCCGGCCAACGCACGGGCCTGCCGCTCGCCGTCGGGGGTCAGCTCCAGATCGGTGTACGAGGTGTGCTGCCGGCTGGCGCTCCACGTCGTCTCGCCGTGCCGGATCAGGATGATCTCGCTCATCTGCCCAGTCAACCAGCATCCGTCGGCACCGGCCCGGCCGCGCCCGCAGTTTCCGGCGGAGGGACGCCGATCCGTTTCCTCCTGGTGCAGGTGGCCGGCACCGCAGAGCGTTCCGTCGTTCTCCGGGTTCCTACCGGTGGCGGGAGGGGATCGTCACCCCGCCGGTCGGGCGAGTTTGGCGGCCACGGCGTCGAGGACCCAGTCCAGGCCGGTCGCGAAGGAGACCTCGGCGGCCACCTCCGTGCCGTCGTGCACGGCCCTGCTCAGCGCCGGGAAGCGGCCGGTGGCCAACATCTTCGTCACGTGCGGGCCGGAGGCACGCTGCCAGTCGCGCGTGGACAGGCCGGTGGCGCGTTCGGCCCGCAGGTCGGCGACCTCGCGCCTGATCGCGCCGGTGAAGTAGGCGCTGACCGTCTCCACGGCGCGCATGACGGTGTCGACGTCGGCGAGGCCGTCGAGGGCGGCCAGCGTGGCCTCGGTGACGGCGAGGCTGTTCGGGCCCAGGGCCGGGCGGCCGCCGAGCAGGTCGGCCAGCCATTCGTGCCGCAGCGCGGCCTGCCTGGTGCGGTGGGCGAGGCCGCGCAGCGCCTCCCGCCAGTCACCGGGCCGCTCCCCGGGAACGATCTCGGCGTACACCTCGTCCACCATGAGGTCGAACAGTTGGTCCTTGGTGGAGATGTAGCCGTACAGCCGCATCGGGCCGGCGTTCAGCCGGGCGGCGACCTTGCGCACCGACACCGCCGCCAGCCCGCCCTCGTCGGCCAGCGCGATGGCGGCGGCGATGATCGACCCCCGGTCGAGCGGCACGGGGGGATGCGGCGGCTCAGGCCGGTCCCAGACGCTCATGATCACTCCCTGTCGTTGCGCTGCATTGTACCGGCGCTATACGGTGTATCGCCATGAGACATCGTATAGCTGTGGTCGGCGGCGGCCCGGGGGGTCTGACCTTCGCCCGGGTCCTGCACCGTCACGGCCACCCCGTCGCCGTCCTCGAACGCGATCCCGCACCCGAGGCCCGGCCGCCGGGCGGGACGCTGGACCTGCACGAGGGGTTGGGTCAGCTGGCCCTGGACAAGGCGGGGTTGCTGGCGGAGTTCCAGGCGCTGTCCCGTCCCGAAGGGCAGGCGATGCGCATCCTGGACGCGGCGGGGACCGTGCTGCGGGACTGGCGGCCCGCTCCGGACGAGCGGGCCAACCCCGAGATCGACCGCGGGCAACTGCGGGACCTGCTGCTCGGCTCCCTCGACGTGCGGTGGGGGCGGGCGGTGACGCGGGTGGTGCCGGTGCCGGGGGAGGGCGTCCTGGTGCATTTCGCCGACGGGCGGCCGGAGACGTTCGATCTCGTGGTGGGCGCGGACGGCGCCTGGTCCCGGGTCCGTCCGGCGGTCTCGCCGGTGACGCCGCAGTACACCGGCGTCACCTCGGTGGAGACCTCCCTCGACGACGTCGACATCCGTCACCCTGACCTCGCCCGGCTGATCGGCGACGGTTCGGTGTCCGTGTTCGGCGTGAACCGGTCTCTCGTCGCCCAACGCAACAGCGGCGGTCACGTCAAGGTGTACGCCAGGCTCCGCGCGCCGCTGGACTGGCACGCGCACCTGGACCTGACCGACGTCGAGGCCACGCGATCCGGTCTGCTGGCGCTGTTCGACGGCTGGGCCGCTCCCGTGCGCGACCTGCTCGGCCACGGCACCGCCTTCGCCCACCGACCCGTGTACGTCCTACCCGGGTCCCACACCTGGGCCCACGTCCGGGGGGTGACGCTACTGGGCGACGCCGCCCACCTGATGCCGCCGTTGGGGGCAGGCGCGAACCTCGCGATGCTGGACGGTGCCGAGCTGGCGGAGGCCATCGCCGCTGACCCGGAGAATCTGGACGAGGCAGTCCGTGCCTTCGAGGAACAGATGTGGGCCCGGGCCGCCAGCTGGTCGAGGATCACGACCGCCGGTCTGGAACGCCTGGTGAGCCCGGACCCCGCCGAAGCCCTCGCCCTCTTCGACCAGGTCCAGCCCTCCTGATCGCCGGCAGCAGGGTGCCGCGGCGTACGGGGTCGCGTGGCGATCGCGACCGCCCGGTCGGTCAGCTCCGCAGCCAGCTTGCCGCCTATTGTCCTAGGATGCCTAACAGGTGGTGTGCCCCGGCACACCACGGACATCAGCGCCTACGGCGCAAGTTCGTTTCGGGCCGGACAGAACGGGGACCCCATGTATCCGGGGCCGACGCCCCGGATACCGCCGGAGCGACAGGAGGCGACATGAGCTTCACCGACAAGGCGAAGAACAAGGCCCAGGAGCTGACCGGCGCTGCGAAGGAACGAATCGGCGACGTCACCGACAACGAGCGGATGCGGGCCGAGGGCGCCACCGAGCAGAGCGAGGCGAAGGCCCGGCAGGCCGGTGAGCACGTCAAGGACGCCGGCCGTGACGTCAAGGACGCCATGCGCTGAGCAACGTCGCCGCAGCGGATGGCCCCTGGAACGCCCGGGGGCCATCCGCGTTAGCGTGCGGTCATGCTGGTCGCCCGTTCGCTGGTGTTGTTCGTCCTGGCCGCACTCGCCGAGATCGGTGGCGCATGGCTGATCTGGCAGGGCTGGCGGGAGCACCGCGGGCTGTGGTGGATCGCCGGCGGCGTGGTCGCGCTGGGCGGGTACGGCTTCGTGGCGACGTTCCAGCCGGACGCCCACTTCGGCCGGATCCTGGCCGCGTACGGCGGGGTCTTCGTGGCGGGCTCGCTGGCCTGGGGAATGCTGGTGGACGGTTTCCGGCCGGACCGGTGGGACCTGACGGGCGCGGCGATCTGCCTACTCGGCGTCGCCGTGATCATGTACGCCCCGCGCGGGGCGTGACGCCCGCTGCCCCCGTGAACGGTGGGGTCACGGGGGCAGCGGGGTAACGGCGTGGGGTCAGTCGTCGCGGTGTGCGGCCCACCACTGCTGGCCGGTCTCGGGGAGGGTGTCGATCGGGTCGTAGTAGGCGTAGCGCTTGTTGAGCGCCTCCAGGTCGGCCGACTCGATGGAGGTGCGGTAGTTCTTGGTCCAGTAGGAGATGCCGCGCTCCCGGTCGTACTCGGTGAGCATGTGCACCCAGCGCTTGCCGACGAAGGGGACGTCGCAGACGATCCGGGGGGTGGCGTAGCCGGGCAGGTAGCCCATGATGTCGTGCTGGAGCTGCTGGGCGTGCCAGACCGGGACCCGCCAGTGTTCGGCGTTGGGGATCATGTCGCACATGTAGAAGTAGTAGGGCAGGATGCCGGCTTCGCCTTGGAGGGCGAAGCAGAGGTCGAGCAGGTCCGGGGCGGTGGCGTTGACGCCGCGCATGAGCACGCCCTGGTTGCGGACGTCGCGGACGCCGACGTCGAGGGCGGTCTGGGTGGCCCTGGCGACCAGCGGGGTGATCGACTGGGCGTGGTTGACGTGGGTGTGGATGGCCAGGTTGACGCCGCGGCGGGCGGCGGTGCGGGCGACCCGTTCCAGGCCCTCGACGACGTCGTTCTGGAGCCAGTGCTGGGGGAGGCCCATCAGGGCCTTGGTGGCGAGCCGGATGTCGCGGACGGTTTCCAGTTCGAGCAGCCGCATGAGGTACGACTCAAGGTTGCGCCAGGGGACGTTGGCCACGTCGCCGCCGGAGACGACCACGTCGCGGACGCCGGGGTGGGCCTTGAGGTAGCTGATGTGGGCGTCGTAGCGGTCGACGGGCTTGAGGGTGAGCTTGAGCTTGTCGACGGCGGGGGTGGAGTTGCCGACCAGGTCCATCCGGGTGCAGTGCCCGCAGTACTGGGGGCAGGTGGAGAGCAGCTCGGCGAGGACCTTGGTGGGGTAGCGGTGGGTGAGGCCCTCGGCGACCCACATGTCGTGTTCGTGGAGTGAGTCGCGGCTGGCGTAGGGGTGCGACGGCCAGTCGGTGCGCCGGTCGGCGGCGACGGGGATCATGTAGCGCCGGATGGGGTCGGCGCGGAACGCCTCGGTGGTCATCGGGGCGAACGGCACCATCGTGTTGATCATCTGGGGTGGCACCAGCATCGACATGGTGGCCAGGGCCTGCTGGTCGGCGACCAGGTCGGCGTAGAAGGTCTCGTCGACGGTGTCGCCGAGGACGGCGCGCAGCTGCTTGATGTTCTTGACGCAGTTGACGCGTTGCCACTGGGCGTTCTCCCACTGCTCGCGGGTGATGTGACGCCAGCCGGGGAAGCGGGTCCAGTCGGGTTCGACCAGGGGGCTGCGGCGGTATTCGTAGGGCTGTCCGGCGGTCGGCACGGTGACCGGGGCGGGGCGGGGCCCAGGGATGGTCGCCATCGGTTGGGTCTGGGTCACGGCCCCTCCTCGTGGTGTGCGTGGCCGGGGTGACCGGCGAGCGGTGATCGGCAGATTCGAAGGCTACTGGAAAATATCCGGCGAAGAAATTAGTCTGCCGTAAGTTTTCCCGCGATGCGAGTCCTGGCCGGGGCTTCGGGCGGTGGAGAGGGGGAGGTTGGTGTGACATCACCGGTGGGCCTGCACCGCGTCGTGGAACCGGCGGGGGTGCTGCCGCAGGCGGCCTGGCGGCTGGACGCCGACCCCCGGATCGCCCCGAACGAGGTGCGCATCCGGGTCGAGCGGCTGAATCTCGACGCGGCGAGCTTCCGGCAGTTGGCCGAGAAGCACGGCGGGGACGGTGCGAAGGTCCGCGCCGAGGTGCTGGAGATCGTGTCGACCCGGGGCAAGATGCAGAATCCGGTGACCGGGTCGGGTGGGATGCTGATCGGCACCGTGGAGGAGGTCGGTCGCCGGTCACCGCTGGGGTTGTCGGTGGGTGACCGGGTGGCGACGCTGGTGTCGTTGACGTTGACGCCGTTGACCATCCTCGACGGGTTGGCCCGTTGGGACGGGCGCAGCGAGCAGGTGCCGTGCGACGGGTACGCGATCCTGTTCGCCCGGTCCATCGCGGCGGTGCTGCCGGCGGATCTGCATCCGGAGTTGGCGCTGGCGGTGCTGGACGTGTGTGGGGCGCCGGCGTTGACCGCCCGGGTGGTCGCCGAGCAGGTGGCGCGGCGGGAACGCGCCGGTGACCGGTCGGCGGTGACGGTGGCGGTGATCGGTGGGGGCGGTAAGAGCGGGTCGTTGTCGTTGGCGGCGGCTCGGCGGGCGGGCGCGGGTCGTACCGTCGGGGTGGTGCCGGTGGCGGCGGAGCGGGACGCGCTGGTGGCGGCCGGTCTGGCGTCGGTGGTGGCGTTGGCCGATGCCCGGGATCCGGTGGGGTTGTCGTCGGCGGTGACCACGGCGTTGGGTGGGCCGGCGGACGTGACGGTGGTGTGCGTGGACGTGCCGGGGTGTGAGCACGGGGCGGTGTTGGCCACGGCGGACGGCGGCACGGTGATCTTCTTCTCGATGGCGACGAGTTTCGCGGCGGCGGCGTTGGGTGCGGAGGGGCTGGCGGCGGACGTGACGATGCTGGTGGGCAACGGTTACGTGCCGGGGCACGCGGACCTGGCGTTGGGGTTGTTGCGCGCGGAGCCGGGGGTACGTGGTCTCTTCGAGTCCCGGTTGGCGGCAGACTGAGTGCCATGACGAACCCCTCGACGTTGTACCGCGGTGGAGTGCTGCACTGTCCGGCGGAGCCGAGCGCGACGGCGCTGTTGGTGCGGGACGGGCGGATCGCCTGGTTGGGTGGTGACGCGGATGCGCCGGCTGCCGATCGGGTGGTGGAGTTGGACGGGGCGTTGGTGACGCCGGCGTTCGTGGACGCGCACGTGCACGCCACGGACACCGGGTTGGTGTTGTCGGGCCTGGATCTGTCGTCGGTGCGGTCGGCGGGGGAGTTGCTGGCGTCGGTGTCGGCGTTCGCGGCGGGTCGGCCGGGTGACGCGGTGGTGTTGGGGCACGGCTGGGACGAGTCGACGTGGGTGGATCCGCGGCTGCCGGGGGCGGTGGAGCTGGATCGGGCGGCGGGTGGCCGGCGGGTGTACCTGTCGCAGGCGTCGATCCATTCGGCGTTGGTGTCGCAGGCGTTGCTGGCGGCGTGTCCGGAGGCGGCGGGGGTGCCGGGTTTCGACGCGTCGGGGTGGTTGCGGCGGGACGCGCACCATGTGGTGCGGGTGGCGGCGCAGGGTTCGGTGGGTCTGGCGCAGCGGGTGGCGGCGCAGCGGGTGGCGTTGGCGCATGCGGCGTCGTTGGGGATCGCGGCGGTGCACGAGTGTGGTGGTCCGCAGATTTCCGACGAGGAGGACTTCACCGGGTTGTTGGCGTTGTCGGGTGCGGGGTTGCCGGAGGTGTACGGGTACTGGGGTGAGTTGTCGGGGGCGGCGCGGGCCCGGGAGTTGGGTGCGGTGGGTGCGGGTGGTGATCTGTTCGCGGACGGGGCGTTGGGGTCGCGGACGGCGCACGTGTCGCGGGACTACGTCGACGGTGAGGGTTGCGGGCACGGTTATCTGAACGCTGTTCAGGTGCGTGACCATCTGGTGGATTGTGCGGCGCACGGGATACAGGGCGGGTTCCATGCGATCGGGGATGCGGCGATCTCGACGGTGTTGGAGGGGTTCGCGGCGGCGGCGGCGGTGTTGGGGACGGATCGGGTGCGGGCGGCCCGGCACCGGGTGGAGCACGCGGAGATCATGAGTAAGCGGTTGATCGCGGGGTTCGTGGAGTACGGGGTGGTGGCGAGCATGCAGCCGGCGTTCGACCGGTTGTGGGGCGGTGCGGGTCGGATGTACGAGTCGCGGCTGGGTCTGGCCCGGTCGTTGGAGTCGAATCCGATGGGGGCGATGCACGGTGTGGGGGTGGCGTTGGCGTTCGGGTCGGATTCGCCGGTGACGCCGTTGGATCCGTGGGGGTCGGTGCGGGCGGCGGCGGCGCATCACAGTGCGGCGCAGCGGATGAGTGTGCGGGCGGCGTTCGCGGCGCACACCCGGGGCGGGTGGCGGGCGGTGCATCTGGACAACGAGGGTGTGCTCGCGTTGGGGGCGCCGGCGACGTTCGCGGTGTGGGCCACCCCGGTGGGGGTGGAGCGGGGGTTGCCGGTGTTGCAGGCCGATGATCCGGAGTTGCGGGGGCCGTCGGATCCGACGCCGTTGCCGGTGTGTCGGCGCACGGTGTTGCGCGGTGAGGTCATCTATGAGGAAGGCATTTCGTGAGCGAGCGATCCATCGGTACGGCGCGGCAGGGCGGGTCGGGCAAGCTTGGTCTTGATCCGGTGTTGGTGGGGCGGGCGCGGGAGTTGGCGCGTCGGGCCGGGCAGCCGGTGGTGGATCTGGCGCGTAGTCACACGACGGTGTCGGTGGAGCGGGCGGTGTTGCGGCTGGCCGGGGTGTCGGGTGCGGATCCGGATGGGATTCCGTGGGTGAACCGGTTGGTGGATGCGGTGGTGGCGGATGTCGGTCTGGGTCACGGGGTGGCGTTGCCGGTGTTCGACGCGCTGGTCCGGGAGGGTGTCCCGGATGTGACGTTGTTGGCGCAGAAGGCGGCGGCGGGGTCGGTGCGGTTCGTGGTGCCGTCGGGGAAGGCGGCGACGGCGGCGCGGCGGGCGTCGCGCCGGGCGGTGGCGGCGGGTGTGCGGCAGGTGGATCGGCGGCGGGCGGAGCGGGAGCGCCTCGTCCGGCGGTACGGGGATCCGAAGCGGCGGCCGTGGATCTATCTGATCGTGGCGACCGGGGACATCTATGAGGACATTCCGCAGGCGCAGGCGGCGGCGCGGGCGGGTGCGGACGTGATCGCGGTGATCCGGTCGACGGGGCAGTCGTTGTTGGATTATGTGCCGGAGGGGGCGACCCGGGAGGGGTTCGCGGGGACGTACGCGACGCAGGAGAACTTCCGGTTGATGCGGGCGGCGTTGGATGAGACGTCGAAGGAGTTGGGCCGCTATGTGCGGTTGACGAATTACGCGTCGGGGTTGTGTATGCCGGAGATGGCGACGTTGGCCGGTCTGGAGCGGCTGGACATGATGCTCAACGATTCGATGTACGGGATTCTGTTCCGGGACATCAATCCGATTCGGACGTTCGTGGACCAGCGGTTTTCGCGGCAGGTGCACGCGCGGGCGGGGATCATCATCAACACCGGTGAGGACAACTATCTGACCACGGCGGATGCGGTGGACGAGGCGCACACGGTGACGGTGTCGCAGTTGCTCAACGAGTTCTTCGCGCATGAGGCGGGGTTGGCGGACTGGCAGTTGGGTCTGGGGCACGCGTTCGAGATCAACCCGGATGTGCCGGAGTCGTTCCGGTTGGAGTTGGCGCACGCGTTGTTGGCGCGGGAGTTGTTTCCGGATGCGCCGTTGAAGTGGATGCCGCCGACGAAGCACATGACGGGGGACGTGTTCCGGGGGAATCTGTTGGACGGGTTCTTCAATCTGGTGGGCGCGATGACGGGGCAGGGGATCCTGTTGGTGGGGATGATGACGGAGGCGGTGGTGACGCCGTGGTTGTCGGATCGGGACATCGCCCTGCAGAACGTGCGGTACGTGTTGGGTGCGGCGGGTGGGTTGCACGAGGATTTCGTGCCGGCGCCGGGTGGGTTCATCCAGCAGCGGGCGCAGCGGGTGCTGGGTGAGGCGGTGGATCTGCTGGAGCGGATCGGGGACCAGTCGTTGTTGACGGCGATCGCCGAGGGCACGTTCGGCATCATGAAGCGGCCGGCGGACCGGGGTAAGGGGCTGGCGGGGGTGGCGCGGCACGAGGCGGCCTACTACAACCCGGCGACGGAGATCCTGGAGCAGGTGGCATGAGCGGGCGCACCGAGCGGAGCGAGGGTCGCGAGAGCATGACCGGCGAGCCCGGCGTGGGCGTCGTGGAGTCCGGTGGGAAGCGGGTGGTCCGGCCGTACGGGGACACCACCGGTGACGGGATGGTGCAGGTGTCGTTCACGTTGCCGGTGCCGCATGACAAGCGGGCCGAGGGTGCGGCGGTGCAGTTGGCGAACCGGATGGGTATCGATCCGGCGATGCTGGTGCACGCGAAGCCGATGAGTGACGGGTTCACCTTCTTCGTGGTGTACGGGCGGGTGAACCATCTGGTGGACCTGGATCGGGTGCAGGTGGTGGAGCGGGACTTTCCGTTGCTGGGCGCCAAGGAGGTCAATGCGGTGGTGAAGCAGCGGTTGCGCCGGAAGTTGTCGGTGGTGGGGGCGTGTATCGGCACGGACGCGCACACGGTCGGTATCGACGCGATCCTGAATGTGAAGGGCATCGCGGGGGAGAAGGGTCTGGAGTATTACCGGGAGTTGAAGGTGACCAATCTGGGTGCGCAGGTCAGTGTGCCGGAGTTGGTGGAGGCGGCCCGGCGGGAGCGGGCGGATGCGGTCCTGGTGTCGCAGGTGGTGACGCAGCGTGATGCGCATCTGCACAACACGCGGGAGATGTCGGCGGCGTTCCGGGAGGCGTTGCCGGCGGGGAAGCGGCCGTTGCTGATCGTGGGTGGGCCGCGGTTCGACGAGAAGATGACCGCCGAGTTGGGGGTGGACCGGATCTTCGGTCGGGGGACCACGCCGGGTGAGGTGGCGTCGTATCTGGTGCATGCGTTGGTGACGGACAGGAAGGCGAGGGTATGAGTGACTCCCGGGTCGGGTTGACGGTGACGCACCGGCGGTACGTGCCGTATGCGCACGCCCATTACGCGGGGAACCTGGTGGACGGGGCGTACGCGTTGGGGTTGTTCGGGGATGTGGCGACGGAGGTGTGTATCCGTACCGATGGGGACGAGGGGTTGTTCGCGTCGTACGCGGAGGTGCAGTTCCTGGCGGCGGTGCGGGCGGGTGACGTGGTGGAGGTGACGGCGACGGTGGTGCGGGTGGGCACCCGGAGCCGGACGATCGACTTCGTGGCGCGGGTGGTGTGTCGGGGGCGGCCGGAGCGGGGTGGGTCGGCGGCGGAGGTGTTGGCGGAGCCGGTGGTGGCGGTGACGGCGACGGGCACCGTGGTCGTTCCCGGGGCGGCGTGAGTCTGGTGGTCTGCGCCGACGTCGGGTCGACCTGGACGAAGGCGGCGGTGGTGGACCTGGACGAGGGGCGGTTGGTGGGGGCGTCGTCGGCGCCGACGACGGTCGGCACGGATGTGCTGCACGGTCTGGACGCGGCGGTCGGCGTGGCGGTGGGCCGCGCGGGCGTCACGGCAGACCCCCACCGCCTGCCGTGGTACGTGTGTTCGTCGGCCGGGGGTGGGTTGCGGCTGGCGGTGGTGGGTTACGAGCCGTTGGTGACCGCGCAGGCGGGGCGGCGGGTGGGGTTGTCGGCGGGGGCGAACGTGGTGCACGTGGCGGCGGGCCGGTTGGCGGCGGGGGATCTGGCGGCGATGCGGGCGGCCCGACCGGACGTGGTGTTGCTGGTCGGTGGCACCGACGGTGGGGATGTCGACACGGTGACGCACAACGCGACCCGGTTGGCGCGGGCCCGGTGGCGGGTGCCGGTGGTGTTGGCCGGCAACGTCGATGTCCGGGACGGGTTGCGGGAGGTGTTGGCGGCGGCGGGGGTGCCGGTGACGGTGGCGGACAACGTGTTGCCCCGGATCGGGGTGTTGGCCCCGGCGTCGGCGCGGGCGGCGATCCGGGAGGTGTTCCTGCGGCACGTCATCGGGGGCAAGCGGTTGTCGCGGGGGTCCCGGTTCGCCCGGTTGGTGCGGGCGGCCACCCCCGATGCGGTGTTGACCGGGGTGGAGGTCCTCGGCGACGTGGTGGGTGGGGATCTGGCGGTGGTGGACGTGGGTGGGGCGACGACCGACGTGTATTCGGTGCTGACGCCGGACGAGCGGGCCGGTGGGCCGGGTGGGGAGGTGGCCGGGGTGTTGTGGCGGGCCCGCACCGTGGAGGGTGATCTGGGGATGCGGTGGAGCGCGCCGGGGGTGGTGCGGGCGGCGGTGCAGGAGCGGCTGCTCGATGCGGCCGGGCAGGAGGCGTTGGCGGCGGCGGCGGCGGTACGGGCGGCTGATCCGGGGTTCCTGCCGGCCGACGGGGAGGGTCTGGCGGTGGACGGGCGGATCGCGGCGTTGGCGGCGACGGTGGCGTTGCGGCGGCATGCCCGGGGTGCGGCGACGGGGGAGCGGGCCGGTCGGGATCTGCGGGATGTGCGGCTGCTGGTGGGTTCCGGTGGTGTGTTGCGTCACGCGCAGGCCGGTGCGGCGGTGGGGGTGTTGACGCAGGTGCTCACCGATCATGCCGGGGGGTGGCCGTTGCCGCGGGCGGCACGGCCGGTGGTGGACGTGGACTACGTGCTGGCCGCCGGTGGGTTGCTCGCCGGGGAGCATCCGGTGGCGGCGGGGGCGTTGCTGGGTCGGCATCTCGGTGGGGAGTGAGCCGCGCGCCGACGCGACACGCCGGGTTGGTGGGTGCGACTGGCCGGGGGTGGGTTGACAGCGGCGGGGGTGTAGGCCGTACCGTCTTTGAGTCCTACTACGGGAAGCGGCTGTTGTTCGCTTCGTCCCTTCGTCCGCTGGCCGAGCGACATTGTTGGTGCGTCTCGTCGCGGCGGCCAGGTCCAGCGGGCGGGGGTCGGCGGGGCGGCGCGAACCGGCCGCGGTTACCGGTGTACGGGCAGGGTGAGGGGTACGGCCAGTAGACAACGGCCGGGCGGGGGCAGCCAGTCCACCGTCAGGTCGGTCCGAAGGTCGGCGCCGCTCATTCTCGCCCCACCGGCCGGGAAGGGCCTGGGAGCATCGGGGCGCGGCTTAGGCCGCGCCCCGATTTTGTGTCCTCCCGTGGTGTCCCGCTACCGGTGTTTGTTTAGCCGGTGGCGCGGTGCGGTCCGGCCTTCGGTGGGCGCGGTGGTGGTTGGTCGGGCCGCCCATCCGTTGCCTGTGGCGGCGGCCCCTGCTCGGTGGTTCCGGGGTGTCGGGGTGGGGCGGGTAGCCTTCGGCCCGTGATCGTGGTGAGGTGCCGGTGACGACGCTCGACCGGGATGAGACGCGTACCCCGATGGTGGTGCGGGCGACCAGTGGGCCGTTGCCGTTGCGGGTGGCGGTGCCGGTGGCGGTGGCGGCCGGGGTGGCGCTGTTGGTGGCGTTCCCGCCGTACGGGTGGTGGCCGTTGGCGCCGGTGGGGGTGGCCGGGTTGGCGGTGGCGGCGCACCGGCGGCGGCTGCGCGCCGGTGCCGGGTTGGGGTTCCTGACCGGGGTGGCGTTGTTCGCCCCGTTGTTGGCGTGGACCAACCTGCACACCGGTTTGTTGCCGTGGGTGTTGCTGTCGTTGTTGCAGGCCGGCTACCTGGCGGTGCTGGGGGCGGCGACGGCGTGGGTGTCGCCGGTGGTGGACCGGTGGCGGTGGGCGTGGCCGGCGGTGACCGGGGTGTTGTGGGTGGGGCAGGAGGCGCTGCGCGACCGGACGCCGTTCGGGGGGTTCCCGTGGGGGCGGTTGGCGTTCAGCCAGGATGCGTCGCCGTTGCTGGGGTGGGCGTGGCTCGGTGGTGCTCCGCTGGTGACCGGGGTGGCGGCGGTGGCCGGCGGGTTGCTGGTGGTGGGGTGGTGGCGGCGGTGGCCGGGTCCGGACGGGGTGTGGCGGCCGGTGGCCGGGGTCGCGGTCGGGTTGTTGTTGCTGGTCGGGGTGGGGGTGGCGGTGCCCACCGGTGCCCTCGGCGGCGGCCGGTCTTTACAGGTGGCGATCGTGCAGGGCAACGTGCCGCGGTTGGGCCTGGATTTCAACGCCCAGCGGCAGGCGGTGCTCAACAATCACGTCGATGCGACGGTGACGTTGGCCGGGCAGGTCGCCAGCGGGGCCGTGCCGCGTCCCGACCTGGTGGTGTGGCCGGAGAACTCCTCGGACATCGATCCGTTGCGCAATGCCGCCGCCGGGGCACGGATCTCCGAGGCCGCTGACGCGATCGGTGCGCCGATCCTGGTCGGTGCGGTGCTCGCCGGTCCCGGTGCCGGTGAGGTCCGCAACGCCGGCATCCTGTGGCGGCCCGGCACCGGCCCGGATCTGACCCAGCTGTACACCAAGCGGCATCCGGTGCCGTTCGCCGAGTACGTGCCGATGCGGTCGCTGGCCCGGAAGGTGTCGTCGCAGGTCGACCGGGTGCGCGCCGACTTCGTGGCGGGGACGACCCCGGGGGTGGTCGACGCGGGCGCGGTGGTGCTCGGTGACGTGATCTGCTTCGAGGTCGCCTACGACGGCCTGGTGCGGGACACCGTCGACGGTGGGGCGCAGCTGCTGGTGGTGCAGACGAACAATGCGACCTTCGACGTGGCGGAGGCCCGACAGCAGTTGGCGATGGTGCGGTTGCGGGCGGTGGAGCACGGTCGTGCGGCGTTGATGGCCTCGACGGTCGGGGTGTCCGGGTTCGTCGCCCCGGACGGGCGGGTAAGCGACGCCACCGGGTTCAACACCCGGGCGGTGGTGGTGCGGCAGGTGACGCTCTCCGACGGGCGGACCCCGGCCACCCGGGCCGGGAGGTGGCCGGAGTTGGCGTTGGCGGGCCTGGCGGTGGCGGCGTTGGCCGTCGCGGGGGTGCTGCGCCGTCGACGGGAGGTCACCGCCGCCGCTTGAGCTGGCAGGAACGGGGGAGAGGCGTGGGTGAGGCAGTCGCGGGGCAGCCGGGGGTGGGTCGGGTGCTGGTGGTGATTCCCACCTACAACGAGGCCGACAACGTTGCCGACGTGGTGGCCCGGGTCCGCCGGGCGGCTCCGGCGGTGGACGTGCTGGTCGCCGACGACAACAGTCCCGACGGTACGGGGGTGCTGGCCGATGCGATGGCCGCCACCGACGGGCAGGTGCACGTGCTGCACCGGCCCGGCAAGGAGGGGTTGGGTGCGGCGTACCTGGCCGGGTTCGGGTGGGCGCGGCAGCGCGGCTACGACGCGGTGGTGGAGATGGACGCCGACGGGTCGCACGCCCCGGAGGATCTGCCCGCCCTGCTGGCTGCGGCCCGTGACGCGGATGTGGTGATCGGGTCGCGGTGGGTGGGTGGGGCGCGGGTGGTGAACTGGCCGTGGCGGCGGTTGGTGCTGTCGCGGTGCGGGAACCTGTACGCGCGGTTGGCGTTGGGGATGCCGGTGTCGGATGCCACCGGTGGTTTCCGGGTGTACCGGTTGTCGGCGTTGCGGGCGATGCGCCTGGAGTCGGTGTGTTCGCAGGGGTATTCGTTCCAGGTGGAGTTGTCGCGGTTGGCGTACCGGGCGGGCGTGCGGATCGTGGAGGTGCCGATCACGTTCGTCGAGCGGGAGCGGGGGGCCAGCAAGATGAGCCCGTTGATCGTGGCCGAGGCGTTGTGGCGGATCACCACCTGGGGGTTGCGGGACCGGCGGCCGGGTCGACGGCGTCGCGGTCATGACCGGTGGCCGTGACGTGGGGCGTGGCATGCTGGAGGGGCGGTCCTGTCGCCCCGGGTTCTGTCCGGCCGGTGGTGGTGAGCGGGTGCCGCGCGATGCGGATGAGGTGAGATGCGCCGATACCTGAGGTTCGTGCCACCGGCCCTGCTGCTGGCGGTGGTGGCGGAGTTGGCGGTGTTCATCGGGGTGGGCCGGGCCGTCGGGTTCGGCACGGCGGTGCTGCTGGTGTTCGCCGCGTCCCTGGTGGGTCTGGTGTTGCTGCGCCGGGAGGGGATGCGCGCCTGGCGGGGTTTCCGCACGTCGGTGGAGTCCCGGCAGCCGCCGGGCCGGCAGGTGACCGACGGTCTGGTCGGGTTGGCCGGCGCGTTGCTGCTGGCGATCCCGGGCCTGCTCAGCGGGGTGGTGGGGCTGGTGCTGGTGGTGCCGCCGGTGCGCCGGTTGGTCCGGTCCGGGGTGCAGCGGGCCACCGAGCGGCGGGTGTCGTCGATGGTGGCCGGTGACCTGTTCGGCCCGCGTACGGTGCGGGTGCGTCGGGGTGACCCGGCGGCGTCGCCGCCGGTCGACGGTGACGTGGTGGCCCCGCCGGTGGTCGACGAGGGGCAGGCCATCGAGGGTGAGATCGTGGAGCCCCGCCGGCCCTGACCGGCCGGCGGTCCCGCGTGCGGGGCTGCCGCCGACGGTGACGAAGCGGTGGTGACGCGTGACGGCGCCCCCGGGAGCTTCTCCCGGGGGCGCCGTCGTTGCGGTACGTCAGGCGCGACCGCGGCGGGTGCGGACCTCCTGGAGCCGTTCGGCGAGGATGTCCTCCAGTTCGGCGATGGAGCGCCGTTCCAGCAGCATGTCCCAGTGGGTGCGCGGCGGCTTGGCCTTCTTCTGCTCCGGTTCGGTGCCGTCGACGAGCCGGGCGACACTGCCGTCGAACTTGCACTCCCAGGTGCTGGGGACCTCGGCGTCGACGGCGAAGGGGACCTCGAACTGGTGGCCCTTGGCGCAGAGGTACTCGCGGGTCTGGCGCGGCGCGAGCTCCGTGTTGCGGTCGGATTCGTAGCTGACCGCGCCCAGACGGCTTCCGCGCAGCATGCGCTCGCCCATGATCGACTTCCCCTCGCTCGTGGTGCTGGTCTTCCGGTGTAACGGCCGGTCACCGCCGGGGCATTCCCGCCCGACGGGTGGGACGACCCCCGCAAGGGTAGCCGGCCACCACACCGACCCGGCGGGTTCGTTTCCGGCCGGGTCGACATCGGTGCCGTGTCTCGGTGTGCACCGCGATGGTAACCGCCGCCGGGGGTTGCCGCGCCGACGACGGGCCATGCGGCGGCGGCCGGTGGCGATAGCATCCGCGGCATGGCCACCACCGTGCATCCCGGCGCGTGCCCCCTGGATTGTCCGGATACCTGTGTCTGGCAGCTCACCGTCACCGACGGACGGCCGGTGGCGCTGCGCGGTGATCCGGGGCACCCGTTCACCCGGGGCGCGCTGTGCGGCAAGGTCAACCGTTACCTCGACGCGGTCACCGGGCCCGACCGGCTGACCACCCCCCTGGTGCGGGTCGGCCCCAAGGGGGTCGGGCCGGTGTCGTACCGGCCGGCGAGCTGGGACGAGGCGGTACGTCGGGTCGCCGGCGGGTTGCGCGCCAGCATCGACATCAACGGCCCGGAGTCGGTCCTGCCGTACTACTTCGCCGGCACAATGGGGTTGGTGCAGGGCTGGACGATGGGTCCCCGGCTCTTCGCCCACCTGGGGGCGTCCCGGTTGCGCACCACCATCTGCACCGCCGCCTCCCGGGCCGCCCTGGGTTCGGTCTACGGCGGGTCCGTCGGCTTCGAACCGGAGTCGGTGGTCGAGGCGAAACTGATCGTCCTGTGGGGGGCGAACCTGCTCTCCACCAATCTGCACCACTGGCCGTTCGTGCGGGAGGCCCAGCAGCGTGGCGCGTACGTCGTCACCATCGACCCGCTGCGTACCGACACCGCAGCCCGCAGCGACGCGCACGTGGCGCCGCTGCCCGGCACCGACGCCGCCCTCGCCCTGGGGTTGATGCGGCACGTGCGGGACCTCGGTGGTGTCGACCGGCCGTGGCTCGCCGCGCACACCGTCGGCTGGGAGCGGCTGGAGGCCCGCCTGGACGAGTGGCCGGTGGACCGCGCCGCCGCCGAGTGCGGCCTCGACGTCGACGTGGTGCGCCGCCTCGGCGAGCGGATCGCCACCACCCGGCCCACCGCCATCCGGATCGGGCTCGGCCTGCAACGGCACGCCGGGGCCGGGCAGGCGGTCCGGGCCATCGCGTCGATCCCCCTGGTCACCGGCGATTTCCGGTATCCCGGTGGTGGGGCGTTGGCCACCACCAGCGGGCACCACCGCATCGACTCCGACCGGGTGGCCCGGCCCGCCGGGATGCCCGCCCCACCGGCCCGGTCGATCAACATGAGTCGGCTCGCCGCCGCGCTCACCGGGGAGGCGGACCCGCCGGTCACCGCGTTGGTGGTCTTCGACACCAACCCCGTCGCGACCGTGCCCGACCAGAACCGGCTGCGTCAGGGGCTGACCCGCGCCGACCTGTTCACCGTGGTGCTGGAGCAACGCTGGACCGACACCTGCGACTTCGCCGACGTGGTGCTGCCGGCCACCATGCAGCCCGAACACCTCGACCTGCACACCTCCTACGGTCACCACTACACCACCCTGAATCTGCCGGTGCTCGACCCGCCGGGGCAGGCGCTGCCCAACACCGAGATCTTCCGGCGGATCGCCGCCGCCCTCGGGCTGGACCATCCCCGGTTGCGCGACAGCGACGAGGAGTTGGCCCGGCAACTGCTCGACGGCACCGGGGTCAGCTACGAGGAGTTGACCCGCCGCACGTACGCGCGGGCCACCGGGGTGGCGGTGGGCTCCGCCCCGTACGCGCAGGGCGGGTTCCCCAGCCTCGACGGGCGGGCCCGGTTCCACGACCCGCGGCTGACCGCGCAGGGCGTCGACCCGTTGGTCGGCTACACCCCGCCGGTCGAGGTGGGGGACGCGACGTTGGCCCGCCGGTTCCCCCTGGCGTTGATCTCCCCGGCGGGTCGGTTCTTCCTCAACTCGACGTTCGCGTCGCTGCCCTGGCACCGGGGCCGCACCGGCCCGCCCCGCATCCACCTGCATCCCGTCGACGCCGCCGCCCGGGGCCTGGTCGACGGTGACCCGGCGCGGGTGCACAACGACCGGGGGGAGTTCCTGGCCACCGTCGCCGTGGACGACGCCACCCGCCCCGGGCTGGCGTTCACCTACAAGGCGTACTGGGCGCGGTTGAGTCCCGGCGGCAGCACCGTCAACGCGGTCACCGGGGTCCGCGACACCGACCTCGGTGGTGGGCCGACGTTCCACGACACCCGGGTCGAGGTGCAGGCCGCCCCGGCGGACCTGCTGTCGGCGGACGGCGCGGGGCGACCGGCGCCGACCCCACCGCGCCGTCGGGGTCGCCTCAGCCCGGCTGACCGGTGCCACTGAGCCGGGCCAACGCGGTGGCCAGGTCGCTGACCTGGTCGGCGAGCTGACCGGCCCGTCGGTGGGCGGCGTCGCGGTCGGCCTGCGCCGCCGGCAGCAGCCGGTCCAGTTCGGCCAGCCGGGCCCGGTCGGCGGCGGCCGCCCGGTGCGCCTGCGTCACCTGGTCCTGGGTGCGGGTCAGTTCGGCGGTCAGCGCGTCCACCCGGGCCAGGGCCGCGGCCACGTCCTCGGCGGCGCGGGCGGTCGACGCGGCGGTCTCCTGCCGGGCGGCGTCGGCGGCGTCCCGCGCGGCGGCGGCATCCCGCTGGGCCGCCTCGGCGGTCGCCTCGGCCCGCCGGGCCTGCTGCGCGGCGCTGTCGGCCCGGGTGCGGGCGGCCGCCGCGTCGGCGCGGGCCTGTCGGGTCTCCTCCCGGGCGGCGGTGGCGTCGGCGGCGGCCCGCTGCGCGTCGGCCTGTTGCCGGGCGGCGTCGGCGCGGGCGGCGTCGCGTTCGGCGGTCAGGTCGGCGGCGCGCTGCCGCTCGGTGTCGCGTTCGCCGCGCAGGGTCCGCAGTTCGTGGCGGGCGGCGTCGCGGTCCCGTTCGGCCTGCACCCGTAGCGCCTGCGCGGCGCTGGCGTCGCGGCGGGCCGCGTCGGCGGCCGTGTCGGCCTGCCCGGCCCGTTCCTGCGCGGCGGCGGCGTCGGCGTCGGCCTGCACCGCACGGGCCTGCGCCGCGTCGGCGGCGGCGGTCGCGGCCCGGGTCTCCTGCCGGGCCCGGGCGGTTTCGGCGGCGGCCGTCTCGGCGGCCTCGCGGGCCTCGTCGCGGGCGGTGTGGGCCTGGGCGATCTCGGTGGCGGCGTCGGCGCGGGCCTGGGCGAGTTGCCGTTCCACGCCGACCGGGGACAACTCGGCGTGCAGCGCCTCGGTGAGGGTCTCCACCACCTGGTCGAGCCGGTCGACGGCCTCCCAGGTGCGGGCCACCTGGCCGGGCAGGCCGGGGGCGTTGCGGTGGCGCATCCGGGAGTTGCGCGACGCGCGCTGGCAGGCGCCGTCGTTGTCCCGGCAGTAGCGGAACGGGCGTCCCGCGCCGGCACGTTGCGGCACGTCACGTCCACAGTGCGCGCAGGGACGCAGGTCGGTGGGGGAGGGCTGCGGGTCCATCGACGGGGAAGTCTAGAGGCTGCCCGGGTGTGCCGGCGGTCCGCCCACCCGGGCCACCCGGTCCAGGGTGTAGCGGCGTTGCCGCAGCAGCGCGCCGAGCATCAGCACCGCCGGCAGCAGACCGAAGCCGTACCGGACGGCGGCCAGTGCGGTGCCGGACTGGAGCACGGTCTGCCCGGCGGTGGAGGCGACGAATCCGCCGCCGGCCAGGCAGAGGGAGTAGGCCCACGGGCCGAGCGCCCCGCCGAGGGCCTCGGTGGCCGTCCACACCCCGGTGTAGGTGCCGGCGGCGCCGGCACCGGCACGGATCACGTCGGGCAGCATCGCGAACGGCAGCAGTTGCATCCCGGCGAACGCCACCCCGAGCACCACCACCGCGGTCACCAGCACCGGCAGTCCGGCGGCCGCGCCGACGGCCAGGACCAGTGACCCGGCGGCGAACGCGGCCTGTGCGGCCAGCAGCGCCCGCTGCTTGCCGATCCGGCGGGCCACCGCCGACCAGCCGTGGGTGACCAGCAGCGCCGGGGCGACGAACGCGGCCACCAGCACGGTGGTCAGCTGCGGGCGGCCCAGTTCGTACTCGGCGTAGTAGGGGGCCGCGGCCAGCACCAGGTGGGTGGTGGTGGACATGGCCAGGTAGGCGGTGACGAGCCGGCGGAACTGCGGGTCCCGCAGGGTGGCGACCAGGGCCCGTCGGCCACCTCCGGGCGCGACCGGGGGTGCGGCGGCCACCCGCCGCAGCCGGGTGATGCCGGTGACGCCGATCAGCAGGGCGGCGAACATTCCCACCGCCAGCAGCAGGCCCATCCGGCGGTAGCCGCCCCGGGTGGCGTCGTCCCCGCCGGTCAGCAGTGGCGCGAGCAACCCGGAGGCGAGGATGCCGACGGTCAGCGCCACCATCCGGAAGGCCATCAGCCGGGTCCGCTCGTGGTAGCCGATCCGCAGGTCGGCGGGGGTTGCCAGGTAGGGAACCTGGTAGGTGGCGAAGAGCAGGTTCGCGGCGACGAACACCACCGCCACCCAGGCGGCGGCCGGCCCGCCGGTCCACCCGGCGGGCACCGCGAACAACGCGGCGAAACCGGCCGGCAGCGCGCAGCCGAGCAGCAGCAACCGACGGCGGTCGCCCCGGCGGGCCTGGGCCACGTCGCAGCGGTGCCCCACCCACGGGTGCAGCAGCACGTCGGCGACCTTCGGCAGCAGCAGGGCCAGCCCGGCCAGCCACGGGGTGACGGCCAGGACGTCGGTGAGGAAGTAGAGCAGCAGCAGCCCGGGGACGGTCACCCAGACGCCCATGCCGACGGAGCCGGCCGCGAAGCCCAGCAGCGGCCCCCGGGGCAGCCCGGTGGTGTCGTCGGTCAGCGGGTCCGGCCCGTTCATCGCCGTCCCCTCCCTGCCAATCCCACAGTCGTCGGATTGTAGGGGCAGAATGGCGGCCATGACCATCGCCCGTCGCCGTCCGGGTCGGCCCCGGCGGGACCAGAGCCGGCCGACCCGTGAGGTGGTGCTCGCCGCCGCGACCGAGTTGTTCGCCCAGCGGGGCTTCGACGCCGTCGGGTTGCGGGAGGTCGCCGCCGCCGCCGGGGTCGACGTGGCCACGGTCGCCCACCACACCGGCACGAAGGCGCAGCTCTACGACGCCTGTTTCGCCCGGGTCTTCGCCGCCGAGCAGGAGGTGCTGCAGGCCGCCGCCGAGTCGGCCCGGTCGGCGTTGACCGCCGGGCCGCAGGCCGCCCGGCAGGCCCTGCACGACCTGGTGGACGTGTTCGTGGACTTCTCCGAGGACCGGCCGGAGACCACCGCGCTGTGGCTGCGGCGCTGGTTGGAGCCGCACCGGCACGCCGACCTCGACGCCCGCTACGCGGTGCCGCTGTACCGGTTGGTCACCGACCTGCTCGTCGCCGCCGCGCAGGTCGGGGCGCTGGTCGAGCCGACCCCGCACACGACGGTGCGCAGCCTGGTCTGGGCGGTGCACGGGCACGTGGTGGCGTTGGCGACCGCCGACGGGTCGCCGGCCCGGGAACGCCGGGAGTTCCGGGTGTTCGTGCACCGGTTCCTCGACGCCCTGTACGGCCCGGCCGGGTCTTGACGGGCCGTCCCGCCCCGGCCATTATCCGACAGTCGTTGGATTGAGGGGCGGGTGGTGATGGCGGAGCGGCCCACGGTGGCGGTGATCGGGGCGGGTCCGGCCGGCCTGGCCACCCTCAAGGCGCTCGCCGACGCGCAGGTGCCGGCCGTCTGCTTCGACTCCGGCGACCGGGTCGGCGGCCTGTGGGTGTACGGGGCGCCCGGTTCGCCCGCGTACCGCACCTTGCACCTGAACACCAGTAAGGCGCGTACCCAGTTCGCCGACCACCCGATGCCCGCCGACTGGCCCGACTATCCCGACCACGGCCGCGTCGCCGGCTGGCTGGCCGACTACGCCGACCGGTTCGCCCTGACCGGGGCGGTGCGGCTACGGCACACCGTCGACCGGGTGGTGCCCGAACGCGGCGACCGGTGGACCGTGCACGCCGACGGCCCGACCGGCCCGACCTCGGTCACCGTCGACGCGGTGGTCGTCGCGAACGGCCACAACCGGGTGCCCCGGGCACCCGACCCGGTCGCCGGCACGAGCACCGCGAAGCAGATGCACAGCCACGCCTACCGCAGCCCGGAACAGCTCGCCGGGCGGCGGGTCCTCGTCGTCGGCGGCGGCAACTCGGCGATGGACATCGCCGTCGACGCCTCGTACGCCGCGGAACGGACCCTGTTGTCGCTGCGCCGGGGTGTCTGGGTGGTGCCCAAGCACCTGCTGGGCCGCCCGTCGGACACCCTCAACGGGGCGCTGGCCCGGCGGTTGCCGTGGCGGCTGCGCCAGCGGATCAGCCAGGGCATGATCACCGCTGCCGTCGGCAGCCCCACCCGCTACGGGCTGCCCGCCCCCGCCCACGGGTTCCTCCAGGACCATCCCACCCTCTCCGACGCGCTGCTGTCCCGACTGTCGCACGGGGAGATCCACCCCCGCCCCGAGGTCGCGGCCCTCGACGGCGACCGGGTCACCTTCACCGACGGCCGCACCGACGAGGTCGACCTGATCATCTGGTGCACCGGCTACCGGGTGGAGATCCCGTTCCTCGACCCGGCGCTGGTCGGCGACGGCGCGGACGCCCTGCCGCTGTACCGGCACGTCTTCCACCCCGACGTGCCCGGCCTCACCTTCGTCGGGTTGGTGCAGTCCACCGGGGCGGCGTTCCCCCTGCTGGAGGCGCAGGCCCGACTGGTCGCCGCACACCTCGCCGGCCGGTACGCGCTGCCCGACCCGGCCCGGCAGCACGCCGACATCCGGGCCGAGCGGCGGGCGGCGGCCCAGCGGTGGGGGCAGCGGCGGCCCGCCATGCGGGTCGACTTCGACCTCTACCTGCGCCAGCTCGGCCGGGAGTTGACCGCCGGGTCCCGGCGCGCCGCCCGCGGCGGGGGCCGGGGCGTCGCGGCGGCACCCGCCGGGAGGGACGGGTGACCGGCCTGGCCGGACGGCGGGTGATCGTCACCGGCGCCCGGGGCACCTTCGGCCGGCAGCTCTGCGCCACCCTGCACGCCGCCGGGGCCCGGGTGGTCGGCCTGGACCGCTGTCCGGACACCACCGCCGGGGTGGTGGTGCTGGGCTGTGACCTGACCGACGCCCCGGCGGTGCCGGTCGTGGTACGCGCCGCCGTGGACCGGCTCGGCGGGCTCGACCTGCTGATCAACAACGCCGGTGTCGGTGGTCCCGCTCCGGCCGAGCTGCCGCCCGACGACACCGTGCGCCAGCAACTGGAGGTGAACCTGCTCGCCGCGTGGCGGACCACCGCCGCCGCCCTGCCCGACCTGATCGCGGCCCGGGGGCGGGTGGTCTTCGTGGCCAGCCGGATGGCGGTGCTGCCACTGCCGTTGGCCGCCGCGTACGGGGTCAGCAAACGCGCCCTCGTCGGGTACGCCGACGCGCTGCGCCACGAGGTCGGCACCCACGTCGGTGTCAGTGTGATCTACCCCAGCATGGTGGCCTCGCCGATCCACGACAGCACCGCCGCCGCCGGCCTGTCGCTGCGCGGGGTGTCCCGGCCGGAGCCCGTGCGGGGCGTCGTCGCGGCCGTGCTGCGGGCCGCCACCGCCCGCCGGGCGCCCCGCGACGTCGCCACCACCCGCCGTGGCCGGCTGGAGTTGGCGCTGGCCCGTCACGCCCCCGGCGTCGCCGACCGGCTGGTCCGGCGGGCCGTCGCCGCCCGGATCGCCGCCGGGGACCTCGACGCCGCCCCGCTGGCCGCCGGGATGGTCCACCGGCACCGCGACCGTTAACGTGGGCTGGTGGCCGTCTCCCCGTACATCGTCAAGCTCCGCGCCCACGTCGGGCACGACCTGTTGCTGCTGCCCGGGGTGACCGGGGTGGTCCGCGACGACGCCGGCCGGGTGCTGCTGGCCCGCCGGGGCGACAACGGCCGCTGGTCGCTGCCCGCCGGGGTGGTCGACCCGGGTGAGCAACCCGCCGAGGCCGTCGTGCGGGAGGTGTGGGAGGAGACCGGGGTACGGGTCGTCGTCGACCGGATCGCCGGTGTCGCCACCCACCCGGTGGTCTACCCCAACGGCGACGCCTGCGAGTACCTCAACGTGTGGTTCCGGTGCCGGCCGGTCGGCGGGCAGCCCCGCGCCGACGGTGACGAGTCCACCGAGGTGGCCTGGTTCACCCCCGACGCGCTGCCGGAACTGGACGAGTGGGCGCGGTTGCGGCTGGACACGGCCGCCGCCCCCGACGACACCCCCTGGTACGCCCGGCCCGGTGAGCGGCACCCCGCCCTGTGCCGGCCCGACGCGCTGTGACCGACCGACCGGCCAGCCGCCGGTAGTCGCGCACCGGGGCGGGCGTGGCGTCGACCGTCAACGCGAACCCCGGGTGGTACGGCTGTGTCCACGCGAGCGGCCCGCCGCCCGGTGCGCAAGGCATCCGGCCAGTCGACGGCGGGGGCGTCGTCGCGGAGCGGGTGCGCTGCCGCCGGTCACCGCCGGACCTGCACGGTCGGCGCGGCGGTGCTGTCCCGGATGGTCAGCCGGGGCGGTAGCAGGGTCACCTCCGGCACCGGCTCGTCGTGCAGCTTGCGCATCAGCAACGCCACCGCCTGCCGGCCGATCTCCTCGGCGGGCACCGGCACCGAGGTCAGCCGGGGTGCGGCCTGCTCGGCGAACTGGTCGGGACAGATCGCCACCACCGACATGTCCTGCGGCACCCGCCGGCCGAGGGTGGGCAGGCAGGCCAGCACCGGCCCGACGGCCGCCTCGTTCTGCACCACCAGCGCGGACAGGTCGGGGTGCCGGTCGAGCAGGGCGGCGAGTTCCTGACGGATCGACGCGGGTCCCTCCTCGAAGGGTTGGGTGACGACGGTGACGCCGTGCCGGTCGGCGGCGGCGGCCACTCCGGCGCGGGTGCGGTGGGCGAAACCGGTGCCCCGGTCGTAGACGGCGGCCGGGGCACCGAGCAGCGCCACCCGGCGGTGCCCCAACCGGGCCAGGTGTTCCACGCACACCTGACCGGCGCGGTGGAAGTCCAGGTCCACACAGGTCAGCCCGGTCGGGTCGGCGGGGACCCCGATCAGCACGCTGGGCCGGGTCAGGTCCCGCAGCAGCGGCACCCGGGAGTCGTCCAGCTCGACGTCCATCACCAGCATCCCGTCGACCATGGCGCTGCCGGCGATGCGGCGCAGCCCGGACGGCCCCTCGTCGGAGGTGACCAGCAGGACGTCATGGTCGCACCGGCGGGCGGTGGTGACCACGGCGATGGCGAACTGCATCACCACCGGCACCTGCATGCCGGCGCGCAGCGGCAGCACCAGCGCGATGGTGTTGGCCCGTCGGCTGGCCAACGCCCGCGCCCCGGCGTTCGGGTGGTAGCCCAACTCGCGGATGCTGGCCAGCACCCGGGTGCGGGTCACCTCGGAGATGGCCCGTTTCCCGCTGAGCACGTACGACACGGTGCTCACGGCCACCCCGGCGTGCCGGGCGACGTCGACGATGGTGACGTGGTCGGGCGACTTGCGGCTGCGCCCGGGTGTGCCGGTCACCGGGCACCGCCGCCGGCCGGTACCGCCGGGCGGGGCTGCTGCGGGGCGGGGCGGGTGTGCACGGTCAGCGCGCCGACGGCCCGGATGTCGCGGGCGGAGCGGCCGACGAGCAGGGTGTGCGTGGCGTCCTCCACCACGGGGCCGCCCAGGTGTGCGTCCCACCAGGACAGATCGGTGGTCCGCAGTCGCAGGGTGACCGTCTGCCGTTGGCCGGGGGCGAGGGTGACCCGGGCGAAGTCGCGGAGCTGCCGCAGGGGCTGCTTGACCCGGGAGCGCCGCTGCCGGGTGTAGAGCTGCACGATCTCCGTACCAGCCCGGTCGCCGGTGTTGGTCACCTCGACGCTCACCTCGACCTCGTCGCCGACGGACACCGTCGGTGCGTTCACCCGGAGGTCAGCGTAGTCGAACCGGGTGTAGCTGAGGCCGTGGCCGAACGGGTACAGCGGCTCGCCCCGGTAGTACAGGTAGGTGCTGTCCGCGCCGATCACGTCGTAGTCGAGCAGGTCGGGCAGGTCGGCGGCGTCGGCGTACCAGGTCTGGGTGAGCCGGCCGCCGGGGTCGGCGTCGCCGAGCAGCACCTGCGCCAGCGCGGTGCCGTGTTCCTGCCCGCCGTGCGCCGACCACAGCACCGCCGGGACGTGCTCCTGCGCCCAGCCCACCGCGTACGGGTAGCTGCTGGTGAGCACCAGCACCGTCCGTGGGTTCGCCGCGTGTACGGCGCGCAGCAGCCGCTCCTGTCCGGCGGGCAGGGCCAGGTCGACCCGGTCCTCGGTCTCCCGGCCGTTGACCATCGGGTGGTTGCCGAGGACGACGACCGCGACGTCGGCGGCGGCGGCCAACGCGGCGGCCTCGGCCGCGCCGTCGGCGACGAGTTCGACGGTGAAGGCGGTGGCGGTGTCCGGGTCGGTGGCGTCGGCGCGGAGCCGCCCGTCGTCGTCGACCCGCACGTACGCGCCGGTGGCGAGGTGGTGCAGCAGGGTCGTGCCGTCGGGGCGGGGGTGCCACCGGAAGGTCTCCCGCACGATCCAGCCGCCCGGTCCGGGCCGGTCGTTGGCCAACGCCCCGTCGTCGTCGGCGCCGACGTGCCGGCCGTTGGCGACGGCGCGCAGCGCCACCACGTCCTGTCCCCAGTCGAACACGTCGAACCAGGTGCCGTCGCGGCCATCGTCGGCGGTCAGCGGCCCGCCCTCGGACGAGCGGGGGCAGCGTACGTACCGGTCGCCGACGCGCAACGCGATCCGGTCGGCACCGGGGTGGTGGGTGACCGTCGGTAGCAGCCGGGCCAGGCCCTCCCGGGCGGTGACCGCGTAGGGCAGGGTGCCGCTGTACCAGTCCTCGTAGACGGTGTCGGCGAGCGGGCCGAGCACCGCCACCCGGGTCGCCGGGTCGTCGGTGGGCAGGGGAAGCAGCCCGTCGTTGCGCAGCAGCACGATCGACTGGCAGGCGGCTTCCCGGGCCAACTCCCGGTGGGCGGGGCTGTCGAGCACGTCGGGGGACACCCCGGCGAACGGGTCCTGCCCGGGTGGGTCCAGGTCGCCCAGGCGGACCCGGACGGTGAGGATGCGCCGTACCGCCCGGTCCACGTCGGATTCGTCGATCAGCCCCCGGTCGAGGGCCTCGGTGAGGCGTCGGACGGTCTGCCCGCTGTCGGTGTCGTCCTCGGTGAAGTTGTCGATGCCGGCGCGCAGGGCGGCGGCGAAGCCGGTGACGTGGTCGGGCAGGTGGCCCTGCACCCCGGCGATGTTGGTGGCCGCCCCGGCGTCGCCGACGACCATCAGCTCGTCGGAGGTCCACCGCCGCAGTTCGTCTTCCAGCAGCGGGCTCAGGTGCGCGGGCACCCCGTTGACCAGGTTGTACGAGGCCATCACGGCGACCGCCGCGCCGGCGGCGAGCGGGGCGCGGAAGGCGGGCAGTTCGTACTCGTGCAGCACCCGGGGTGGCAGGTCGCTGGAGGTGGTGGCCCGGTCGGTCTCGTTGTTGTAGCCGAGGAAGTGCTTCACCGTCGGGGCGGTACGCAGCCGGTGGGGGTGGTCGCCGCGCAGCCCGGACGCGTAGGCGGTGGCGAGCCGGCCGGTCAGCCACGGGTCCTCCGACCAACCCTCCTCGTTGCGGCCCCACCGGGGGTCGCGCAGCGGGTTGACCACCGGCGCCCACACGTTGAGCCCGACGGCGACCGGGTCGGCCTGGTGCTTGACCCGGACCTCGTCACCGACGGCGACGCCCACCGCCCGGATCAGCTCGGGGTTCCAGCTGCTGGCCAGTCCGACGGCCTGCGGGAAGACGGTGGCCGGGCCGAGCCAGGCGACCCCGTGCAGCGCCTCGGTGCCGGTGCGGAAGCCGGGCAGTCCCAGGCGCGGCACCGGGGCCTGCCACTGGTGCAGCAGGCCGATCTTCTCCGGCAGGGTGAGCCGGGCCAGCAGGTCGTCGGCGTGTGCTTCGGGGGACGGTCCGGTGGGGTCGTTCATCTGCGGTTACCTTCCGGTGGGCTCGCGGTGAGGCGCCGGCTGGCCGTCGAAGCGCTTCGACGGCCGTGGTGACGTGCGGCATCGCGCGGTGGTGGTGGCGGTCGTCGGCCCGGAGCGGCGAAGCGCTTCGACGACTGCGGAGAACATGCCGCCCCGGATGCCCGAACGACGAGGCGGCGGTTCGAGGTTGGCACCTGCGCGTCGACCGGTCAAGGGGTGACCGGTACCCGGATCAGCCGGTGGGGAGTCGACCGGCCTCGATGGTGGCCAACGCGGCGGCGGCGCCGCCCAGCGCGGCGGCGGCCGAATCCAGCGTGGAGGCGGCGAGCCGGCAGCCGCCGGCCTGCGGGGCGAGGGTCCGGGCGGCCAGCTCCGTGTGGGCCGTCGGCAGCAGCCAGGGCGCCAGGGTGGCGAAGTGTCCACCCACCACGATCGCCTCGGGGTTGAGCAGGTTGGCCAGAATCGACGCCCCGTGCCCGAGGTGTCGGCCGATCTCGGCGAGCCCGGCCAGCACGGCCGGGTCGTCCTGGCGGGCTGACGCCACGATCCGGTCGATCTCCGGCAGGTAGTCGGTGACCGGGCCGTCCTGCCCGGCGTCGGGGAGCAGCCGGTCGACCACGGCCGGCAGCGCGGTCAACGCGGCCAGGCAGCCGCGTCGCCCGCACGGGCACGGTGGCCCGGCCGGGTCGAGGCAGAGGTGGCCGAGCTCGCCCGCGTGGCCCCGGCCGCCGCGCAGCAGCCGGCCGCCGGCGAGCACCCCGGCGCTGACGGAGACCCCGCCGGTGAGGTGGACCAGGTCGGTGACGCCGGCGTACCCGCCGTGCCGTTGCTCGGCGAGGACGGCGAGGTTGGCGTCGGTGTCGACGGCCACGGTGAACCCGGTCTCCCGCAGCGCGGCCCGCAGGTCGGCGGCGAGCGGCACGTCCTGCCAGCCGAGGCCGCTGGCCAGGGGCACACCACCGGCGGTGTCGACCAGGCCGGGCACCCCGACGGTGAGGCCGAGCACGGTGCGCCCCTGCCCGGTGATCCGGCCGATCGCCCGCCGGGCCAGGGTGGCCAGGGCCCGGACGGTCTCGGCGGGGGAGGCGGTCGGGGTGGGGAACGCCCGTCGCCAGGTGAGCAGCCGGTTGCCGCCCAGGTCCACGGCGACCACCACCAGATCGTCCGCGCCGATCTGCAGGCCCAGCGCCGCGTACGGGGCGCCGTCGAGGACGAGCATGGTGGCCGGCCGGCCGACCCGGTTGCCGGTCAGCCCGGTCTCGCGGACCAGCCGCCGGTCGAGCAGTTCGGTCACCAGGCTGGACACGGTGGCCTTGTTGAGCCCGGTGGCGGCGGCGATGTCCGCCCGTGAGCAGGGGGCGTGCAGGCGGACGTGTCGCAGGACCACGGCCCGGTTGGCCACCCGGACGTCGCCCAGGTCGGTCGGCTGCGGTTCGTTGTGGATGCTGATCACGATCTGCCCGCTCCCTGCGCCCGACGGTGGGTGGTGCCGTGCCGGTGCATCATCGTCCACCGCCCACCCCGGGCGGGTACGCCGGGGCGGCGGTGGGCGACGCTGCCGGCGGACCGGTGCACCGTCGGGAAGTCTGTTCGGCTGGAAACTCAACTAACTCTAGCGGCCCCCGGGTCCGGTGCCCCACCACGGCGGGGCGGGGCGCCGGTGCGGTGCGGTCAGCCGTCCGGGAACCACTGCGCGAACGGGGTCGGGGTGACCGGTTCGCCGTTGAGCAGCAGCCGCCGCGGGCTGCCCTCGCCGACCACACTGAGCCGCCGTACCCGCAGTGGCCCGTCGGTGCGCACCCGCAGGGTGTCACCGTCACGGACCGCCTCCACCACCGTGTCGCCGTCGACGTCGTGCAGCACCGTCCGGGCGTCCACCCCACCCCAGCTGACCAGGGTGACGTCGTCGAACGGGCCGTCGGCGACGGTGCCGGCCGCCGCGACGAGCGGGATCAGCGCGCCGTGGCGTACGAACAGCGGCAGCCGGTGCAGCGGCACGGTCACCCGCAGGTGCCGACCGCCGTCGTGCCGTTCGCCGGTGCCGACGTCGATCCAGTCGTCGCCGGTGGGCAGGTAGACGGCGCGCTGCCCGGACGGGTCGGTGACCGGGGCGACGAGCAGGTCGGTGCCGAGCCGGTACTGCAGGTCGCTGGTCCACGCGGTCGGGTCGTCGGGGGTGTCGACGAGCAGCGCCCGCATCATCGGCGCCCCGGTGCGCGCCGCCTCCGCCGCCGCCGACCACAGGTACGGCATCAGCCGGTAGCGCAGCCGCAGCGCGGCCACCGCGTCGCGTTCGGTCTCGGCGGGGAAGTCCCAGGGCAGCCGGCTGGTGGTGCCGTGCAGCCGCACCAGCGGTGACAGTGCCCCGAACTGGGTCCACCGCACGTACAGTTCCGGGTCGGGGGTGCCGTGGAAGCCGCCGGTGTCGTGGCTCCAGAACGGCACCCCGGACAGCCCGTGCGACAACCCGCCGCGCATGGTGCTCGCCAGGCCGGGCCAGGTGGCGTTGACGTCGCCGCTCCACTGCGCGCTGTGCCGCTGCCCGCCCAGGTACGACGAGCGGGCCCACACCGTACGGTGCCCGGCCACCTCCTCGGTGAGGTCGGCGACGAGGTCGTTGAAGAGCAGGGTGTAGACGTTGTGCAGTTCGACGCCGGTCATCCCGTTGTGTGCCACCGCGTCGGCCGGCACCGCCTCGGCGAAGTCGGTCTTGAACACCGCCACCCCCTGCTCCAGCAGTGGCCGCAGCAGCCCCCGGAACCAGGCGACCGCGTCGGGGTTGGTGAAGTCGACGATGGCGCTGGCCGGGTAGCTGCCGTGCCAGACGTCCGCGACGTACGTGCTGCCGTCGGCGCGGTGCAGGAAGTACCCGGCCCGGGCCGCGTCGGCGTAGAGCGGGCTGTCCGTCATCAGGTACGGATTCATCCACAGGCAGACCCGGAAGCCCTGCCCGGTCAGCGTCGCCAGCATCCCGGTCGGGTCGGGGAACGCCTCGTCGTCCCAGCGCAGGTCCGACCAGCGGCCGGCGACCTGCCAGTAGCAGTCCAGGTGCAGCACGTCGCAGGGAATGTCCCGCTCGCGGATGCGGCGGGCCCGCTCCAGCACCCGCTGCTGGCTGTCGGGGAAGAACCCCGACGAGATCCAGGCCCCGAAGGCCCACTTCGGCGGCAGGTAGGGCCGGCTGGTCAACTCGTCGAAGCGGTCCAGCACCTCGGTGGGGGTGGGACCGGCGAGCACGTAGTAGTCGATCAGGTCGTCGGGGACGAGGATCTGCACGCTGCTGTGGGTGGACTGGCACATGTCGAACTCGACGGGCATGCCGCTGTCGACCAGCACCCCGTAGCCCCGGTCGGACAGGTAGAACGGCACGTTCTTGTGGGAGCGGTCGGACTCGCCGCCGAAGGCGTCGTAGTTCCACATCAGCGCCCGCTGGCCGCGCTTGTCCAGCGGGGTGAACTTCTCCCCGAAGCCGACGAACCGTTCGTCGCCGAACGCGACGAAGCTCTCGTGCCAGGCGACGGGTGCGCCGTCGGCGGTGGACCGGCCGAACGGCAGGGTGCGGCGTCGGCCGCTGATGTCCCGGGTGCCCGGGTCCTGGTCGAGCAGCAGCCGGCCGTCGGGGGTGAGGAACCGCAGGTGCCACGGGTCGAGGCGGATCTCGGCGACGATCGCTCCGGCGTCGATGTGCACGTGGGTGTCGTCCACGGTGATCGCGGCGGGGTGGGCCCGGGGATGGACCAGGGTCAGGGCGCGGGCCGAGCGGGTACGGGCCTGGGGGTCGTCGGCGAGGCGGACCCGGATCACGCCGTGACCGGCGACGTCGAGGCGCAGCACCAGGCTGCCGCCGTCGGACAGGGCGGCCTTGAACGTCACCCCGTGCGGGTCCGTGGCGACGACCTCGGCCCGGCCGACGGTGGCCACCCCGTCCTCGCCCGGCTGCCGTACGGGCAGGTCGGGCGGGTCGGCCACGAACGTCTCGTACGGGACCAACGGCGGTCGGTACGGCATCGGCGTCTCCTCGGGAACGTTTTCCAGCGGTACCGACAGTTTCTTTGCTTTCCCAACGAACTGTCAACGAGGGAGTTCGATTGGCCCACGATCCACCGATTGACATGGGTAAATCGTCTCCATAGTTTGGACACCTATCAAACAAAGTTGACGGGATGGTGGGTATGTGGGACGACGGGCGGCTCTGCCACGGCGGTGACTACAACCCCGAGCAGTGGCCCGCCGCCATCTGGCGCGAGGACGTCGCCCTGATGCGCCGGGCCCGGGTCAACCTGGTCACCGTCGGCGTCTTCGCCTGGTCCCGGCTGGAGCCGGCCCCCGGCCGCTACGACTTCGGCTGGCTCGACGAGGTGCTGGACCTGCTGCACGACGGCGGCATCCGGGTCGCCCTCGCCACCCCCACCGCCTCCCCGCCGCCCTGGTTCTCCCTGGCGCACCCCGACGCGCTACCGGTCACCGCCGACGGCGTACGGCTGCACCACGGCAGCCGCGACACCTACTGCGCCGCCGCCCCCTCCTACCGGGCCGCCGCCCGGGGCATCGCCGCCACCCTCGCCGCCCGCTACGCCCACCACCCGGCGCTGGCGATGTGGCACGTGCACAACGAGTACGGCACCACCTGCCACTGCCCGCACACCGAGGCCGCGTTCCGCCACTGGCTCATCGACCGGCACGGCGACCTGGACACCCTCAACGCCGCCTGGGCCACCAGCTTCTGGAGCCAGCACTACACCGACTGGGCCTACGTGAGCACCCCCCGGGCCACCCAGTACCTCGGCAACCCCGGCCACCTGCTGGACTTCCGGCGGTTCTGGTCGGACACCCTGCTCGCCGCGTACGTCGAACAACGCGACCTGCTGAAGGCGGCCAACCCGGCGATCCCCGTCACCACCAACTACGTCCTCGGCGACTGGGTGCCCGTCGACCACGCCCGCTGGGCCCGCGAGGTGGACCTCGTCGCCGTCGACCACTACCCGTCGGTGGTCGACGGCGGCGCCGAGGAACAGACCGCCCTCGCCGCCGACCTGGCGCGCGGCTGGGCCCGGCACGGACGCACCCGGGCCGGCACCCCGCGCGGCCCCGCCGACCCGACGCGCGCCGACCCGCCCGCGACGTGGCTGCTGATGGAGAGCGCCGCCAGTCAGATCCACACCACCGGCCGGGCGCACACCAAGGAGCCCGGCCGGATGGCCCGGCACAGCCTCTCCCACGTCGCCCGCGGCTCCCGGGGGGCGATGTTCTTCCAGTGGCGGGCCCCGGCCGGCGGCGCGGAACGGTTCCACTCCGCCCTGGTGCCGCACACCGGAGCCGACAGCCGGGTGTTCCGGGAGTCGGTACGGCTCGGCGAGACCCTCGACCGGCTCGCCGAGATCACCGCCGGTGAGACGACCGCGTCCGTCGCACTGGCCTGGGACGCCGCCAGCGGCTGGGCGCTGCGCCAGCCCGGAATGCCGTCGGCGCTCCTCGACGGGCACGCCGAGTTGGCCGCCGCGCACCGGGCGCTGTGGCGGGCCGGATACGGCTGCGACGTGGTCGTCCCCGGTGACCCGCTCGACCGGTACCGGCTGCTCGTCCTGCCCGCCCTCTACCTGGCCGACGACGCCACCACCGGCTGGGTCCACGACCACGTCGAGGCGGGCGGGCACCTGCTGGTCAGCTACCTCAGCGGGGTCGCCGACCCGCACGCCCGGGTCCACCTCGGCGGCTACCCCGGCGCCTACCGGGACCTGCTCGGCCTGCGGGTGGAGGAGTTCCATCCGCTCGCCGCCGACGAGCAGGTGCTGCTCTCCGGCGGCGGGATCGGCCGGATCTGGTCGGAGACCGTGCACCTGCGCGGCGCCGAACCGGTCGGCACGTACGTCGGCGGGGTGCTCGACGGCCGACCGGCGGTGACCCGGCACCGGGTCGGCACCGGCACCACCTGGTACCTGTCCACCCGGCCCGACGACGGCACCTACCGCCGCCTGGTCACCGAGGCGGCCCGGACCGCTGGCGTCCACCCGGTCTGCCCGGCCGCCCCACCCGGGGTGGAGGCGGTCCGTCGCGCCGCCCCCGGGACGAGCTGGCTGTTCCTGCTCAACCACACCGACCGGCCGCAGCGGGTGCCGGCCGACGGGCTGGACCTGCTGACCGGTGTCCCGGCCGACCGGGAGGTGACCCTGCCGGCCGGCGGCGCGGCGGTGCTCCGCGAGCACCCCCGATGACCTCCGACCGGCCGGCCCCCGCGACGCCACCGCCGATGACGCCCGTCACAGCCACTCCGCCGATGACCGACCGGGCCGGCCCCGCCTACCCTTTCCCCGGTGTGGACGAGAAACACGGCACCGCAGCGGGCGCTACCGCTCTGGCCGCTGTACGTGATGTTCGCGGCGATGCCGGTGTGGTGGCTGCTCGGCGGCCTCTACCTGGGCTGGACGCTGTTCGGGATGCTGCTGGCGGTGGTCCTGCTCACCCACGGCCGGGTGGCGTGGCCGCCCGGCTCGGCGTTGTGGTTCGTCCTCGTCGGGCTCATCCTGATCAGCGCCACCCGCCTGGAGAAGGCCAGCGGCCTGCTCGTCTACGGCCTCCGACTCGGCTTCGTGCTGACCGCCTTCGTGGTCTACCTGTACGTCTACACCGCCGCACGGCAGGGGGCGCGCTGGGAACGGCTGTTCCAGCCGGTGCTGTTCTTCTGGCTGGGGATGGTCGTGCTCGGCTGGCTCGGCGTGCTGGCCCCCCGCCTGGCGTTGACCACCCCGGTGGAGTCGCTGCTGCCCGATGGGCTGGCCGGGCAGCGGATGATCCGGGCGGTCACCCACGTGCACTCCACCGAGTTCAACCCCACCGGTCGTAACCCGTACTACCGCACGGCGGCCCCGTACCCGTACACCAACAACTGGGGGACCGGCTTCGCGCTGCTCGTGCCGTGCGTGCTGGCGTACCTGTCGGCGGTGCGTACCGGCCCGCTGCGCCGGGTGCTGGTGGTGTCCCTGCCGCTGGCCCTGGTGCCGGCGTTCCTCACCCTCAACCGGGGGATGTTCATCGGCCTCGGAGTGGGGATGGCCTACCTGGGGCTGCGGGCGCTGCTGCGCGGCGACGTCCGGCTCATCGGCACGATCACCGCCGGCGTGGCGGTGGCCTGGGTGATCACCCTGGTCGTCCCCGTCGGCGACATGATCATGAATCGGGTGGAGAACACCGACTCGACCCGGGACCGCGCCGACCTCTACCGGCAGACCCTCGACGCGGTCCTGCGCTCACCGCTGCTCGGGTACGGCGCGCCGCGCAGCGCCGACACCACCACCGGCGCGGAACCGCTCGGCACCCAGGGGCAGGTCTGGCTGACCATGTACAGCCACGGCATCCCCGCCCTGCTGACCCTGCTGGCACTGCTCGTGGTGCTGGTGCGCAGCACGGCGATCGCGGTGTCCGCCGCCGGCCGCTGGTTGAGCGTGGTGCCGGTGGTCGCCCTCGCCCTCGCCCCGTTCTACGGGTTCACCGACATGAACCTGTCGGTGATGTTCTTCGCCATCGGGCTGGCGGTGGCCGCCGTGGACGGCCCGGTGAACCGGGAGCTACCGACGGGGGCGACCCGACCGTCACCGGTCTGACCGGTTCAGCCGGTGGCCACGGCGGCCCGGGACCGGTCCGCCGCGATCCGCACCGCCATCGCGGCGAGCACACTGCCGGTGACCCAGCGCTGGACCCGTGCCCAGCCCGGCCGGCGCACCAGGAACGCCGAGACCGACCCGGCGGTCAGCACGATGAGCGTGTTCACCGTCAGCGCCACGGTGATCTGGGTGCCGCCGAGCAGCAGGCTCTGCACCGCCACGTCACCCCGGGCGGGGTCGACGAACTGCGGCAGCAGCGACACGTACAGGATGGCGATCTTGGGGTTGAGCAGGTTGGTGAGCAGTCCCATGGCGAACAGCCGGCGCGGCCGGTCCACCGGCAGCGCCTGCGGCGTGAACGCCGACCGCCCACCCGGTCGCAACGTCCGCCACGCCAACCACAGCAGGTACGCCGCACCGGCCAGCTTCACCGCCGTGTACAGCGGCGGCACCAGCACGAAGACCGTGGCGATGCCGGCGACGGCGGCGGCCAGGTAGACCCCGAACCCGGCGGCCACCCCGAGCAGGGAGACCAGCCCGGCGCGGCGGCCCTGGCTGACCGAGCGGGACACCAGGTAGACCATGTTCGGCCCGGGGGTGAGCACCAGACCGAGCGCCACCAGGGCGATTCCCAGCACCGCACCGACCGTGACCATTCGCCGCCCCCGCTCTGTCGTCCCTGACCGGCACCCTACGCCGACGCGCCGTCCCTGGCCGCCCCGTCCGGGCCGTGCACCCGCACCGGCACGGCAGGGGTTCCGGGCGGGCGGTGTCAGCGGCCACACTGCTCAGATGTCTGTGACCCTGCGGGCCGCCCCCACCGCCGTCGCCCCCGGACTGGTCCTGCGCTGCTGGCGCGTCGAGGACGTCGACGCCCTGGTCGAGGCGCACCGGGACCCGGAACTGCGGGCCCGGACCCGCGACCCGTTGACCACCCCGGCGCAGGCGAGACGCTGGGTGGCCGGAAACCGGCAGGGCTGGGCGGCGGGTCGCCGGTTCAGCTTCGCCGTCTGCGAGCCGCTCCCCGACGGTGAACGGCTGGTCGCCTGCGTCCTGCTCAAGGACGTGGTGCCGGGGCGGGCCGACGCGGAGATCGGCTACTGGACGGCCGGGCCGGCACGCGGCCGGGGGGTCGCTCCCCGGGCGGTGGACGCGGTGAGCCGCTGGGCGTTCACCCGGTTCGCCGCGACCGGGCTGAGCCGGCTGGAACTGCTGCACCAGGTGGACAACCCGGCGTCCTGCCGGGTGGCGGAGAAGTCGGGGTTCCCCTTCGTCGAGGTGCTGCCCGCCCGGCCACCGTTTCCCCGCGACGGCCACCGCCACGTCCGGCACCGGGGCTGATCCGACCACCGCACAGCCGGGAATGCCACCCGCCCCGCCGGCGCTGCGCCGGTGACGGCCAGGGCGGATACGGTGGGCGGGGAGGTGTCCGGGGATGGTGGACGCGTGGCAGGCGGCGGTCGAGGCGCAGATCCGCAGCGCCCAGGAGCGGGGCGAGTTCGACGACCTGCCCGGCATGGGCAAGCCGATCCCGGGCCGTGACCTCCCCTACGACGAGTCCTGGTGGATCAAGAGTTTCCTGGAGCGGGAGGCACTGCCCACCGATCTGCTGCTGCCCACCCCGTTGCAGTTGCGCCGCCGGGTCGAGCAGGTCCCCGACGAGGCCCGTGACCTGCCCACCGAGGAATCGGTCCGGGAGTTCGTCGGGGTGCTCAACCGGGAGATCGTCGCCTGGCTGCGGTTCCCCTCCGGCCCCCGGGTGGTGGTCCGCCCGGTCGACACCGAGGCGGTGCTGCGCCAGTGGCGGGCCCACCGGGCCACCCGGAACGCGGCCGTCGCGGCCGGGCCGGCAGCACCGGCACTCCCGCCGCGTCCCGGGCGACGGTGGCGCTGGCCGTGGCGACGGGCCTGACCGGCTGCTGCCGCCGACCCGGCGGAGGTGTCCCGGGTAACTGCCCGGCTGATCGTCGGGTCAGCCGACGGCGGCCCGCCAGGTCCAGTCGGTGCGACGCGGCCGTCCCGCCAGTGCGGTCCGCCCGGTCATCCACAGCAGCACGGCGGCCGGATCACCGGCGGGCGCGTCGGGAAAGAGCCGCCGCAGCACCGCCACGCTGGGCGCCGCCGGCGGCTGCCACGTCACCGCGAGCCCCCGGGTGATGTCGTACGTGTGCAGCAGCGCCTCGGCGATGCCCATGGCGGCGAAGCCGGGCGGGTCGCAGGGCCCCCAGTGCCAGGCCCGGGTCTGCGTGGGGACGGTGTCGATCGCGGCGGCGAGCAGCCCACCGCAGGCGGCCACCACGACCAGCACCTGCGCCGGGGTGGCGTCGGGGCGTACCCGCAGGTCGAGGGGGAGGTAGCCGGTGTCGGGCCGGCCGGTGAGCTGGGTGGCGTAGCCGAGCAGGTCGTGGGCGATGTGCGCGGCGGTCGTCCAGCACGACCAGTCCAGGTCGCCGGCAGGAGCGGTCCAGTCCCGGTCGGTGTACGGGCCGAGCACCCGGGTCAGCTCATCGACCGTCTCCCGCACCCCGGCCCCGGACAGCCATTCCTCGATGGACATCAGGTGATCCTCGCACCGCTGCGTCCCGCGCGCCCGGTGGATTCGACTCCTCCGCGCCCGCCGGCCCGTCAGGTGCGGGTGGGGGCGGCGGCGATCGCCTCGATCACCGACCGGGCGGGCGTCGGACGCCGCCCGAGCAGGGCCCCCAGGGTCGGGTCCGTGACGGCGAACTCTCCCCGTCGTGCCGCCCGGTACATGCCGAGGGTGAAGTCCGCGGCCGCCTCGGGCATGCCCCGTCGTACGGCGGCTGATCTCCATTCGTCGTCCCCGACGACGATCCGGGAGATCGTCCGCCCGGTGTGGTCGGTGAGGACGCCGGCCACCGCGTCGAGGTCGAGCATCTCCGGGGCGGTCAGCGGGGGTGTGACCCCGTCGAGCGCCCCCTCCTCGGTCAGGGCGATGGCGGCGACCTCGGCCAGGTCGTCGTGTGCGGTCCAGGACACCGGCCCGTCCGCCGGCGCCACCAGGTGTCCGCTCTCCAGGGCGTCGCCGATCACGAACTGGAGTGCGCTGGCGTAGAAGCCGTTGCGCAGGGCGGTGAAGGCCACGCCGAGCCCGGCCAGGTGCTCCTCGGTCTCGGCGTGGGTGAGCTGGGCCGGGAAGAGTGAGTCCCGGGCGGCGGCCTGGTGACTGGTGTACAGGATGCGGCGGGCTCCCGCCGCATGGGCGGCGTCGGCGGCGGCGCGGTTCGCGACGACCGCGCCGCCGCCGCGGATGGCGGCGGACACGATCAGCACCTGGTCGGCGTCCGCGAAGGCGTGCGCCAGCGTGGCGGGGTCGGTGAAGTCCCCCCGCCGGACCCGCACCCCACGGGCGGCCAGGTGCGCGGTCCGGTCGACGTCACGCACGCTCACCCCCACGGCGTCGGCGGGAACTCGGGTGAGCACCTGGTCGACGATCCGGGAGCCGAGCTGACCGGTGGCACCGGTGATGACGAACACGATGGCGACTCCTTCGGCGATCCACTGTTACGTCGCCGACGTTAGCACTGATAATTCGGCGCTAACAAGCTGCTGTTAGCATTGGTTCATGACCGTGCCGCCGGACACCTCACCCCGTGACGACGTCCGATCCGACATCATCGAGGCCGCCACCCGGCTGCTGCGCGAGCGCGGCGCCCCCGCGGTGACCACCCGGGCCGTCGCCCAGGCGGCGGGCGTCCAGGCCCCCACCATCTACCGGCTCTTCGGCGACAAGAACGGCCTCGTCGACGCCGTCGCCGAACACGTGATGGCCGCCTACGTCGCCGCCAAGTCGGTCGCCGTGGCGGGTGACCCGGTGGCCGACCTGCGCGCCGGATGGCGGATCCACGTGGAGTTCGGCCTGGCCAACCCCGAGTTGTTCCGGCTGCTCGGCACGCGCGGGCCGGGCGACCCCTCGCCGGCGACCGTCGCGGGCATCGAGGTGCTGCGCTCCCGGGTGCGCCGGCTCGCCGTCGCCGGTCTGCTCCGCGTCGACGAACAGCGGGCCACCATGATGATCCACGCCGCCGGCACCGGTGTCGTGCTCGCCCTGCTGGAGACACCCCCGCCGCAGCGTGACCCCGGCCTGGCGGAGGCCATGTGCGACGCGGTGCTCGCCAGCATCCTCACCACCGCCCCGGTGACCCCCGACCCGACCCCGGGTGCCGTCGCGGTGACCTTCGCGGCGATGGCACCGGACCTGCCCGGCCTGACCGACGCCGAACGGGCGCTGCTGACCGAGTGGCTCCACCGGGCCCTGACCCCACTGCGCCACCCGCACGGGTGACGACTGCCATCTCCCTCAGTACAGCATCCGGTGTACTTTGAGGGCTGTGGAGACGTTGGCGTACGGGCAGGTCCTCGCCCGTTTCGGGCAGGCCCTGTCGGACCCGACCCGCGCGCGGTTGCTGCTGGCACTGCGCGACGGGCCCGGCTATCCCACGGAGTTGGCCGTCCTGCTGGGCACCACCCGGCAGAACCTGTCCAACCACCTCACCTGCCTGCGTGGCTGCGGACTGGTCGTCGCCGCCCCCGAGGGGCGGCGCACCCGTTACGAGTTGGCCGACCCGCGGCTGGCGCACGCGTTGGGTGACCTGCTCGGCCTGGTCCTCGCGGTCGACCCGGCCGGCTGCCCCGATGCCGACGCGCAGGGCTGCTGCTGATGAGCCTGCCGGCCCACGCCACGCCTCCCCTCTCGCCCGCCCGGCGCGCGGTGCTCACCCGCCGGGTCCGGTGGTTCGTCGCCGCCACCATCACCTACAACGTCGTCGAGGCGGTCGTGGCGATCACCGCCGGCACCCTGGCCTCCTCGACCGCGCTGATCGGCTTCGGCCTCGACTCGATCATCGAGGTGGCGTCCGCAGCGGCAGTGGCGTGGCAGTTCGCCGGCCACGACCCCGAAGCCCGGGAGAAGACGGCGCTGCGCATCATCGCGGTGTCGTTCTTCGCCCTCGCCGCCTACGTCACCGTCGAGTCGGTACGCGCCCTGCGCGGTGACGCCGACGCCGCGCACTCCACCGTCGGCCTGGTCCTGGCAGGCCTGTCACTGCTGATCATGCCTGCCCTGTCGTACGCGCAGCGCCGCGCCGGCCGCGAGGTCGGCTCCCGCTCGGTGGTGGCCGACTCCCGGCAGACCCTGCTGTGCACCTACCTGTCCGCTGTCCTGCTCGTCGGTCTGGCGGTCAACAGCCTGTTCGGCTGGTCCTGGGCCGACCCGATCGCCGCCCTGGTGATCGCCGCCGTCGCGGTCAAGGAGGGCCGCGACGCGTGGCGGGGCGACACCTGCTGCGCCCCGAACACCGCCCTGCACGTGACCGTGGGAGTCCGCCCTGTTTCCACGGCCACCACCGGCGATGCGTCGCCCGAGGTGGCGAGGGCCGACACCGGCGCGAGGGACGCCTGCGGTTGCCTGATGTCCGGGCGGGTGAGGGCCGGCGCAGGCCCGTGAGCCGCCGCAGCCGGGGCCGGCCCGTCGACTGGGACGGCCGACCGGGTGGTACGGGCCGCCCCACGGCGCAGGTCATCGCGCCGTGGGGCGGCCCGTCATGTCCGCTCGGGTGACAGCGGTGGGGTGGTGACGACGAGGAAGGCGAAGTCCTCCCGGGCCTTGGCGTCGAGGGGCAGGGGCAGGCGGATGCGCCCGGAGCCGACCATGCCTCGTACGGCGGCACGGCTCAGGCCGAACCCGGCGGTGAGCAGCTTCTCGACCCGGACGGGTGCCGGGAGTTCGAACCTGACGACGACCTTGAGTGGTGCGGCGTCCGCGCGCTGGAGATCGTAGAACGGTATGTCGGTGTCCAACTGCCAGGTGCCGGTCCAGTCGAGCCGGTAGGCGGCCCGGTGGGCGAGCGTGGCGTCCATGGTCAGCTGGCGCACCATGGCCGGATCGTTGTTCTCGAACATCACCAGCCGCTCGTGGTCCAGCGCCCGCACGTTGATGCGCTCGTGGACGGGCACTTTCGAGGTGCGGCCGCACAGGTCGCAGCAGATCAGCAACCACACGTCGAGCAGCTTGTGGTTCGCGTTGACCCGGATCTTCCCGGTGGGGCGGTGACGGGTGGACCTGCACGACACGCAGGCTTTGACGATGGTCGGCAGCCCGAGCTCACTGACCACCCACAGTGCTTTGCGGTCGATGCCGGGTCCGCGACCGTCGGCCGGCATGCGGACATGGCGGAAACTGTTCATGGCTTCGGCGATTCCCAGGTCTAGGCAGGAGGCGCCCGGCAGGGCGATGGCGTGCCGGGGGACGCCTCCCGGATCCAGTGGCGGGCAGCCGGCGTCTCGGTGGGAGCACGCCGGCTGGCGCGACGTCGCAGCTCACGTCGCGGGAACGAAGCCTGCACCGGCGGAACCGGTGCGGGCTTCGGGTGGCACGGCGGACCGAGACGGGGAGGTGACTCGAACCCGTCTTCGCTACGCACGTGCGCCACTGGTCATCGATCCATGCGCGTCAGCATGGTCGACCCGTGGACCGCCGGGCAACGGATTTCCGCAGGGCCCCGGCACCCGGGGGAATCCGCTGTCGGTTGCCGGAAGCAGGTGGTAGAAAGCCGCGGTGGAAGAGACCCTGGAGTTCGCCGATCTGTTGCGGCTGATGGACGAACGATCGACCGATTTCCGGGCGGCGGTCGCCGCGGCGCCCAGCCTCGACGTGCGGGTGCCGACCTGCCCCGAGTGGACGTTGTTCGACCTGGTGCAGCACCTGGGTGAGGGACGCCGCAGGTGGGCCGCCATCGTGGCCGCCGGGCCCGCCGACGCCCCGCCGGTGGTGTCCGCCCCGGTGCCGCCCCGGGATCGGGAGGCGCTGCTGGCCTGGTTCGCCGCGTCGACAGAAGAACTGCTCGGCGCGCTACGGGAGGCCGGCCCGGATCGTGGTTGCTGGACGTGGTGGGGTCCCTCGCAGTCGCCGCAGACGACCGGTGCCGTTGCCCGGCACCAGCTTCAGCAGGTCGCCGTGCACACCTACGACGCCCAGGTCGCCGTGGGCGCCCCGCAGCCGTTACCGGACGAGGTGGCACTCGACGGTGTCGACGAGTTCCTCACCACCTGCGTGGCGACGACGGCCGCGTGGCCGCATCAGCCTGCGGTCGTCGACTACCACGCCACCGAGGGCCGCAGCTGGCGGCTGTGGTTCTCCGCCGACGGCGCCCGGACCGCCCGCGTCCCCGCGTCGGTCGCCGGCGAGGGGCCGGAGGTGGCCTATGTCTCCGCCCGGGGCACGGCCCATGAGCTGGTGATGTTCTGCTACGGCCGGATTTCGATGGACGCGCTGCAGATCGACGGCGACCGGCGCGTCTTCGACCAGCTGATCGCCTGGGAACCGGAGGTATAGGGCGCGACGACCGGGTCAGGAAGGGCCGGCCGCCACTGCGACACCTGCTCGGGCATAGCGTTCGGCGATGTCCTCCGGCATCGGGGATCTCATGAGCACGAGTTCGTAGAAGATCGGTGCGCTGGACGCGATCAGCACGGTCCGCGCGTCGACACCTTCGACGGCTTCACCACGGCGGGCTGCTCGTTCGACGGCGACGGCAGCGCTGGCATAGCGGTTCTCCCAGAATGACCGCAGCGCGTGGGCGGCGGCCGGTGAGCGGAACGACGCCGCGACGAGGGCCCGGGTGATCGATGGTTCTGCTGTCACGGCGGCGACGATCTGGCGGTTGATGGCGACCAGGTCGTCCAGTAGTGAGCCGGTGTCCGGTGGTTCCCAAGGTTGTTTGCGGGCGGCGTCGAGAGAGTCGGCGAGTAGGCCGCCGGGGTCGCGCCAGCGGCGGTAGACGGTCGTGCGATGGACTCCCGAGCGCGCTGCGACGGCATCCATGGTCACGGCGTCGTAGCCGCCTTCCAGCAGCAGCGACGTGACGGCGTCGAGCACCCGTTCGCGCGTACGGGCGGTTCGGCCACCGGGCCGGGTTTCTCCGGGGAACGCGGAAGGGGCTTGCGCAGCCGACGCCATGCACCTAATGCTACATCTGTAGTTTTTAGGGAGGGAGAGCTGATGCCACCGCTGGAGGCAGCACAGTGCCGTGAGGTGGTCCTGCCGTCGGGTTGGGCCCCGTACGCCGTGGCGGGGGACGCCGCCGGGAACCTGTGGATGACCCTCGTGACGCCGCCGGGACTCGCGCGGTTCACGCCTGCCGACACCTCTGCCGACGGTGAGACGGCCGCCGTGTTCCGGCACGAGCGCCTCCCTCGCGGCGACGGTCATCCGATGCTGCTGACCGTCGCCTCTGACGGCGCGCTCTGGTGCACCCGCACCGACGATCGACTGGGCCGCCGCGACGTCTCCGGCGACCACACGGTGATCGACCTGGCACCCGGATCGGCGCCTTACGGCATCGCCCCCGCACCCGACGGTGGAGTCTGGTTCACCGCGCCGGGGCTCAACCAGATCGGCCGGGTGGTCACCGCATCGGGTGGTACCACGATGTTCGACCTGCCGGTTCCCGACGCGCGGGCGGCGATGCTCACCGTCGATGTCGCCGGCCGGCCGTGGGTGGCGCTCAACGCCACCGGCGCCCTCGCTCACCTGCATGACGGTGCGGTGCGGATCGTCGAACTACCCAGTGGCCGTGCGCCGGCCGCACCGGTCGGCATCGCCGCCTCCGCGGCGGGGATCTGGTACGCGGACATCGCTGGAGGCTGCGTCGGTCGTGTCGATCCGTCCGGCTCGGTGGAGAAGATCAGCTTCGCTGACCCGGCATGCCGGCCACACGCCGTCGCGGCCGACCCGGACGGCGGATGCTGGGTCACGCTGTGGGGCGCCGCCCAGCTGGCCCGGATCACCGCCGACGGTGACGTGACCCTTCACCAGCTGCCCGGTCGAGAGCCGCACGGGCTGTGGGTGGAGGACCGCCTGGTGTGGGTGGCGATGGAGACCGGCTCCGTGGTTGCGGTCGACAAAGGAGAAAGCGCGTGAGCGAAGAAGGGAGATGATCCTGCCTACCGGGGGCCTTCTCAAGCGTCAGTCCGCAAGGCCCCGAGCTGGAGGCGGGGGACACCCCCGGGCATCGTGAAGTGTGCCGAGTCGTACCGACGACGTGCTTGCCCTGCGCGGTGGTGGTGTCGGCGATCCTGCTGGTTGGCGACTGACCCGGACTTCTGCGGAGAACGATCCACCGACGCGACGTTCCGCCCCCAGCACCTCCGTCTGCCCAGATTATTGGATTGCATTTACCGACAATCCAATAATCTGGACAGACTTATAGGGCATACCGTACGCACACCATAATGACTGTTCTGTTGTATCCCTGCTCCGGTGCAGGGGTTGGCTGTCCGCTGCGGTTGTTGTCCTGCCCCAGCGGAGTTGACATGTCCCCGTGAGGATGGCGGTGTCGGCCCAGCTATCTGCGACCTGGCCCGCTGAATCTGATCAGTGGCTGCCACACTGGCGGACCGGGTGGAGCGGATGTGGGGGCGAACGCCGTAACTGATCTGCCGGGTGTCTTCTTCTAGATCGACGGTCGGACGGGGGCGGAATCGGGCACGGGAGCGGCGGTGGGGGTGATGGTGGCCATGGCGGCGTCGGAGCCTCGGTGACGCAACTCGGTCGGCAGCACTGCCAGCGCGGTCAGCGCGCCGAGTAGGCCCGTCGCGGCGAAGCCCCAGGCCGGCGCGGAGGCGTCGATTACCGCGCCGGCCAGCGGGGCGCCGAGCGCCAGCCCTGTCACCATCGCCGAGGCGTGCAGGCCCATCGCCTCACCCCGTGCGCTCGCCGGCGCCAGCCGACTCACCGCGTCGGCGGTGGCGGCTACGGTGGGCGCGGTGAGGGCCCCGGATGGCAGCAGCACCAGGGCGAGCAGCCACCAGTCGCCGCTGCCCAGACCAATCGGAATGGTGACCAGACCGAGTAGCAGGGTAACGGCCAGCGACGGCACGGGGCGGGACAGCGCGCCGTAGGTGAAGCCGCCAACCAGCGAGTACGAGGCCCAGAGCGCCAGCACCACACCGGTCCAGTTGACCTGCCCAGCGTCACGCAGGACCGCCACCAGTGTCACATCGGTGCCGGCGATTACCAGCGTGCTGGCTGCTCCACCGGCGAGCAGCCCGATCAACCGTGGGGTCAGCCACTGCCGACGGGGCAGCGGCTGCGCGGGCGTCGTCTCCTCGCCCCGGGCCCGGGACGGCGGGTTGAGCACCAGCAGGGTGAACCCGGCCAGCACGATGCCGCCGCCGACGGCGTACATGGTCAGCGTGGGCGAAACACTGGTGGCAAGGGCCACCGCCCCCGCCGGCCCGATCATGAAGCTGAGTTCGACCGACATCGAGTCCAGCGCGTACGCCTGGCGGCGCTGGGCCGGCGGGACCAGCGCAGCGATCGACTGCCGGACCACGGAGAAGACCGGGAGGGTGAGCAGCCCGCCGACGAACGCTGCGCTGAGCAGCACCGGGTACGGCAGGATCGGCGCTGTGGCCCAGAACAGCGCCTCGACCACCGTGGTCAGCAGCAGCATGGGCCGTAGGCCGCGCCGGTCGACCAGCCGGCCGAGCATTGGTGCGCCGAGCGCCGAACCGACCGTCATCGCGGCCCCGACCAGTCCGGCGGCGAAATAGCCGTGGCCCAGATCGAGGACGTGCAGCGTCATTACCACCGCGGTGGCCGCCACCGGCACCCGGGCCAGGATCGCGACCAGCAGTAGGGGTCGCAATCCTGGCAGCGCGAGCGCGTCCCGATAAGGCTTCAGATCCAACACGATCCGCACCTCCCGGGGGAGCCAAGGCCGAAGCCGTCCTCGTGCACATCGAGGCCCCAGTCGTCCTGGCGCTCAGAAGGAGCGGCATGCGAACCGCTGGTCGGCAGTATCGGTTCGGGCATGCGGCCGACCGTATTACCGGTCACGCAGGTCAGACCAGCGATCCAATCGCAAGATCAACAACGCTCAGGGGCCGATTCTGCCATGACGACCGCCGCCCCCTAGGCGAAGTAGAGGGGGGCGCCATGCCGCGCTCCAGGGCCACACCAGGAACCTCAGCGAGAACTTTCAGCACGGGAAAGGCGGCAGTAAGGCTCGGTTTCAGATCGGCCAATTGTGATGCGCACCACAACCTTCCCGGCCGAAAGGTCTTACAGATCTTGAATGGTCAGGTTGTGTTGGGTTCGAGGGTCAGTCCGGTGTGAGCGAGGAAGCCGTCGAGTAGGTCGTGGCGGTACTGGATGCTCTTGAGTCGGTTCTTGATGATCGCCTGGAGGTGGTCGACGCTGGTGGCGGCGAGGTTGCCGATTCTGCGTTTGAGGTGCGACCACACGGCCTCGGTCGGGTTCAGGTCCGGGGCGTAGGCCGGTAGCCGGATCACGGTCAACCAGTCCCGGGCGTCGATCATCTGCCGCATGGCGGCGGAGACGTGGGTGTTCAGGTTGTCCCACACGCACACGATCGGCCCGTCGAGCTGCTGGTGAGCGGCATCCAGCAGGGCGATGTAGTCACGCTCGCTGAAGCTGCGGCGCTCGTTCTTACGGCCCCGGTGCATGATCGTGCGGTAGATGAACCGCGACCGCCGTCCGGGCCGGTAACAGGTCAGCCCGGCGATCGAGACACGCCCGGATCCTTTACCGGCGACCGGGACGACCGGGGTGTGGCCGCGTCGTCCCCAGGTCCGCGCCTTCGGTGGGCGCAGCGTCTGACCGGCCTCGTCCTCGAAGACCAGCCACGCCTGACGCTGCGCCGCTACCGTTTTCCCGCCGGCCACGTCTCCCGCCGCCACGTGGTGATCGCCGCCTCGTCCCGCTCGACGGAACGGTGTTGGGGCACCTGCACCGACCAGCCGAGCCGGTACATGATGTTCGCCGTGCCGCGCAGGGTGTAGCGGTGCGGAACATCCGCGCGATCAGGTCCGACACCCGCGCCAGGGTCCACCGCTGATCGGCGCCGAAGCCGTGCGCCGCCGGACCCTGCTCCAAGGCGTCGGCCAGCCGCCGCAGCCGGCCTTCATCCAGCCGGCACCGAGACCCGCCCGGCCCCTTCGACGCCAGAGCCTGTTCACCACCAGCCTTCCACCGCTTGCGCCAGCCGTACACCGCGGTCTGCGACACCCGCAGCCGACACGCGATCTCCGGCACCGACACACCCTCGGCGAACCACCCGGCAGCCTGCCGCCGTACCGCCTCACGCTTCGCCCGCCCCCGCGCGGACAACCCACCTCCATCGGGATACCTCATCCCATCGATCTACCCCAGCCCCAAGCCGTCACACAGACCACATCGGACGAACCTGACCATTCAAGATCTGTAACTGCCCGACCCCGGCCAAGTGCCGCTTGCTCGTGCCGGGCGCAGGGTCAGTGCCCGGGCGTGGCGGGTCACCGATTCTGTAGCCGTTGCATGATCAACGCCACGAAGTGATTCATGTCGGCCTGCACGGGTTGCAGCGCTGGATCCACCGGCTGGAGGAACAAGCGGCGACTTGCCACAATGGACGGCCAGTCGGACGGTGTGGGAAAGGATGGTCCGGTGACAGGGGTGGAGTTGATCGTGGCGGCGTTGGCCGCCGCCGCGACGGCGGGGGTCACCAGTGGTGCGCAGGACGCGTATGCCGGGTTGAAGGGTCTGCTCGTCAAGCGGCTGGCCGGGCGTACCGAGGCGGTTGAGGCGTTGGAGGCGCGGGAGACCAAGCCGGGGGTGTGGCAGGCGCGCATCGGTGAGGACTTGGCGGCCTGCGGTGCCGCGTCCGACGCGCAGATCCTCGCCGCAGCCCGGGCGGTGCTGGCCCAGGCTGATCCGGCCGGGACCTACACCGTGGAGCAGAACTACGGGGCGGTCGGCCAGTTCTACGGCCCGGTGACGATCCACCCCCCGTTCACGCCGGGGACGGTCTAGGGTCATCCGTCTCCGGCATCACCAGCACCGATTTTCCCGACCCGGTGGAGACGGCTGCGCAGAATCTGGGGAGGGTGGTGCTGGCGCAGTGGAGGCAGGAGGCCGCTCTGCGGGGTCTGCAGGACCCGTTGCCGATCCCCGTTCGGTGGCGCGCGACGCTCAGCGGGGAGTTCCGTGACCATCTCCATCTGACGGGGGATCCCGTCGATGGAAGTACTGCGGATCTGGGTTCCTTCACTGACGCGTTCTGGCGTCTACGGCAGCGGCGGCTGGTCGTGCTGGGCGGGCCGGGCAGCGGCAAGACAAGCCTGGCTGTGTTGCTGGTGATCGAGTTGCTGCAACGGATGCGGGAAGGGCACCCGGTCCCGGTCCTGCTGTCGCTCGCCTCCTGGCAACCCCGAGTCGAGCACCTGGCCACCTGGCTGGAGCGGCAACTGCTGCGCGAGTATCCCCACCTGAGCGTCGGGACGGTCCGCGTCCTCCTTCGCGATCAGCGCGTCCTGCCGGTGCTCGATGGCCTGGACGAACTGCCCGCCGCCGAGCAGCCGACAGCGCTGAAGAAGCTCAACGCCGCCCTCGCGGCCGGTGGCCCCCTGGTGCTGACGTGCCGGACCGATGACTACGCCAGGACGATCCGATCCGCTTCCGTGTTGCGCTCGGCCGCCGTGGTCCAGGCCGAACCTCTGACCGCCGAGGCGGTCTCGGAGTACCTACTCGAGTGCGCCACGCCGCTCCACCAGGACCGCTGGCGACCGCTCACCGACGCCCTGACCCGGGATCCGTCCAGCCCCGTGGCGAAGGCATTGTCGGTTCCGCTGCTGCTGTGGTTGTGCCGCGTCGTCTACGAACACGCGGGCCCGGACCGGCTTCCCGGCGAGCTCACCAATTCGGGCGACTTTCCCACCGCCGAGGCAATCGAGCGTTATCTACTGCGGGCGCTGGTCCCGTCGGTCTATCCAAGTGGTCCGCAGCCACCTCCCCAACCCGGTCGCAAGGCGCCGCGCGGGTGGTCCAGTCCGGACGGGGACCGGGGCCACGAACGGGTTTCCCGCTGGTTCGGTTACCTCGCCCAGCACCTCGGGCAGTGTCGCAAGCCTGACCTCGCGTGGTGGGAACTGGGCACCGCCATGCGCCCACTGCCGCGCACGATCGTGGTCGGGCTTGCCGCCGGGACGGGCCTCGGGCTCACGGTCTGGCTCGTGGACTGGCTCATCTACATGCTCGCCTACGCCGGACCCTCGCGCGGGCTTATGCCCAGGCTCGCGGAAGGACTCTCCGTCGGATTCGCGGACGGGCTGGTCAACGGCATCCCGGCCGCGCTGGCTTTCATGCTCATCCACCGGCTAGCGATCAGGGGCTCGGCGCTGGAGCCGTCACGCGTACGGATCCGCATCCGCGGCAGGACAGGACAGTCGGATGTCAGGTCCATTCCTGAGATCCTCGCGCGGGCCAGGATCGGGCTCGTGGCCGGACTCGCGGCCGGGGCCGGGATCGGACTCCTGGTTGGGCTGGCGCAAGCGCTGCACTACAGAAATGCCGCCGGGCTCATGGCCGGCCCGCCGACCTCGGTCGTGTTCGGGGCCGCGTTCGCACTTGGAGGCGGGCTCGCCGCAGGGCTTATGGCCTGGCTTGAAGCTCCTGTCGACATCGAAGCCGCCTCCGACCCCCGTGGCCTGCTCGACCTCAACCGAAAGACGGCGCTCTTACAGTGGCTCGCGATCGGGCCCTTGTTCGGGACCGTGGCGGGACTCGGGGTCGGGGTGATCGTCAAGCTCCTGGACGGATCCCTGTGGGGCGTCACACTCACGTGGACCCTCGAAGGAGGGCTCCTGGCCGGGCTCCTCACCGCGCTCGGGGGCGGGCTCGGAGCCCTGCTCAGCCTGACCGCATGGGGGCAGTGGGTGGTCCTCGCGCGCATCTGGCTACCGCTGACCCGGCGGCTGCCATGGCGGGTGATGACCTTTCTCGAAGACGCCCACCAACAGCGCGGCATACTGCGCCAGACCGGCGCGTTCTACCAGTTCCGCCACACCCGACTCCAAGATCACTTCGCCCGTCCGCCGGAACGCCGCGACCAGTAATCCAGTCCGGCGATGTAGGTTCGTCAACGGAGTAGCAGAGTTCTTCCCACTGATGCCGGTCCATCGTCACATCGACATGTGCGGTACTCCGTCGAGCCGACGGTGGCCGACACCGCGACCAGCATGTTGTTCCGAGCCTGGTGCGCCGGGTGCGGAACCGAGTACATGTGCCGTTCCGCCTCGACAGGCGCGGATGCCGCGCCTGTCTGACGATCCCTCTACGCCTGCCCCGCTGTTACCCGTGCGGCTCGCCGAGGCCGGCCGCGTACCGGCCGTCTACTGACCTGCTACGCCCCCGGCTCTGGAAGCCCCTGTCGGCACCGCAGCCGTGGCCCGCTCGATCGCCCGGTAGACCGTCGAGCGGGCCACGCCGAACAGCTCAGCCAGTTCCGCGCTGGTGTGCTCGCCGGCCTTGTGCAGGGCGACCAGGTGCGCTTCCTGCTTGACGCTCAGCTTCGGCTGCTTGCCCCGCAGCCGGCCTTTGGCCTTGGCGATCTTCATACCCTCGCGGGTCCGCATCCGCGCCAGGTCCGCCTCGAACTCGGCAATCATCGCCAGGGTGGTGAACAGCAGCTTGCCCATCGCGTCGGTTGGGTCGTGGATCGACCCTCCAAGGTTGAGTTTCACCTCGCGGAGGGTCAGCTCCTTGGCAATGTCGTGCGCGTCGGAGACCGAGCGGGCGAGCCGGTCCAGCTTCGTCACCACCAGTTGGTCGCCGGCCCGGCATGCTGCGAGGGCCTCGCGCAGGCCCGGCCGGGCCCGGTCGGTTCCGGTCAGACCCTTGTCGACGTAGATCCGGTCGGTGCCGACGCCGAGCTCGGCAAGCGCCGCCAGTTGCGAACTCAGGTCCTGCTCCTCGGTGGACACCCGGGCGTAGCCAATCTTGAGGCCGATCACAAGGCGTCACTGTACCGCTTAGCCCCCGTTGACCGGGCACTTCACCGGGCGGGTCTTACGGGACTCGCCGACCAGGGGCGGAACGGCCGAGTCGACCGCCCAGCGGTTGCCCGATGGACGATCCCCTAACGGGACACCAGCTCAACGACCGCCGACCGCCCCGGGCGGCCCGTGAAGATCAACTATTTGGCCCCTGGTGTCGCGGTTCTTACCAACACCCCAAGACAGTTGTCCTGCCCCGACGTGGTCCGGCAGCCGAGGCCCGGAGCGGCACCGCACTGCCCGGCGTGGGACAAGCGCGACTTCGCGGTGAGCGTGGCCGCCGAGTTCGGTGTGACGCTGAGGCGTTGCGCGGCCGTCGGTGACAGCCGCTCGGAGCTGCCCTTGTTCGCCGAGGTCGGGATGGCCGTGGCCTTCAACGCGACTGCATCGGCTCGCGACCGCCACCGGCACCAGCCCGCCCCGCGGCGAGCTCGTTCCGAGATCAGGATTCCGGTCGCCGCAGTCTGGCCGGCCAGCACCGCAGCACCGCCGCTACGCCGGTCCGGTCAGCGGCGGAACCTCCCGATCGCCTCGGGGGTCACCGGGGTGAAGAAGTTGACCATGTTGCCGTCGGGGTCGCGGAAGAGCAGGGCGCGGTTACCCCACGGCATGGTCGTGGGTTCGTTCACGAAGTCCTCCACCACGTTCTTCAGCTTCTCGTAGATCGTGTCCACGTCGTTTACGAGGAACTCGATGATCACGGTGTGGTTGTCGGCCGGGCGGGCCGAGCCCGGTGCGAACAGGGCGACCGTGCGGGTGCTGCCGATCGCCAGCGTGCCGTGGGCGGTGCGCAACTCGGCGAAGTCCTCGTTGCCCCAGGCCGCCTGCACGCCCGTGACGTTCTCATAGAAGCCGACGAGTCGGCGGATGTCGCCGGTGATGATGCGGATCGAGATGAAGTCCACGTCTTCTCCCTGCTCAGTACGGATCGCGTCAGAGGCGGGGCCCACGCTAGAACAGATACTGGACACATCTGGTCCAGTATCTGTTGTTAGAGTCCAGGCCGTGGCACGACCAACAGCTCAGGTGCTCACGCTGCTGGAACTCCTTCAGTCCGGTGGCGTCCGGACGATGGCCGAACTCGCCGAGCGCCTCGGTGTCGAACCGCGCACGGTGCGCCGCTACGTGGGTCATCTGGTCGACCTCGACGTGCCGGTCGAATCGGTGCGGGGCCGCTACGGCGGGTACCGGCTCGCCGCCGGATACCGGCTGCCGCCGCTGATGCTCAGTGACGACGAAGCCCTGGCCGTCCTACTCGGCCTGGTTGCCGGCCGGCGCGCCGGGTTGGCGACGGCAACGGGTACGGCGGGAGAGACGGCCGCCGCGAAGATCCGGCGCGTCCTGCCGCCGCGGATCGCGGACCGGCTGGACGCCGTACTCACCTCCCTCGCCTTCACCGCCGAACCCGGCGAATTCCCTGCACCGCAGACAGGTGTACTGCTCACCGTCGCCGACGCGGTCCGCCATCACCGGCCGATCTCGCTCCAGTACACCTCGCCTGACGGCCGGCGAAGCGCTCGCGTGCTGTATCCGTCCGGACTGGTCAACCATGCCGGCCGGTGGTACGTCACCGGAGCCGATCCGGAGGTCGGCGAGGATCGGACCTTCCGGCTCGACCGCATCGTCGAGGCGAGGACACTTCCGGGCTCCTTCGCGCCGCCGCCCGCCGGAGACGATCCGGCGGGGCACCTTCTCGCCTCGATGGCACAAGCGCCGCACCGGCATGCCGTGACGCTGCGGATACAAGGAACACTTGCGCAGATCCGCACGAGGCTACCGGCCAGCATCGCCGAGGTGCGAGAGGAGGATGATGACGAAGGCTGGCAGTCCGTGGAGATCCGGGCCGATAGTCTCGACTGGCTGCCCGCCGTGCTCGCCGCGCTCGACCTGCCGTTCGTCATCGAACGCCCGGCCGCGCTCCGCGACCGTGTCATCGCGCTCGCCGACCGGCTGGCGACCTCGGGACGGGCACTGTGGTAGCGATCCTGGAATACGGGTCACCCGAGAGGCGGCCCTGCTTGACTCATCATGAAGCGTCGATAGACGCGGCCACCCCGCAGAGACGGCTGCTGCTCGGCGGGCTCGCAGTAGTCCACCGGGTTCGGGGAACTGGTGGCGACCGGGTCGGGCTGGCCGATGCAGGCGTATGAGACTCGGCGGGCGACGCGGGCAGCTCTGTCGAGCGCCTCACAGCTGGGCCTGACCGTCCACGACGCCGCCGTCCTGCACAACTCCAACAAGCTCACCCTGCGTCTGCGGCCCTGCGACGTGCTGGCCCGGGTGGCACCGGCGGCAGACCAGGGCGCCCAGCGTGAAGTGGATGTCGCTCAGCGGCTGGCCGAGGTCGGGAGCCCGGTGGCCGCGCTGGAATCACCCGAGGTGTTCGTCCGGGACGACTACGTGGTCACCCTGTGGGCCTACTACGAGCCGGTGACCACTCGCGCGATCCCCCACGCGGAGTACGCCGACGCGCTCGAACGTCTGCACGCCGGAATGCGCAGGGTCGACCTGCCCACCCCGCACTACACGGACCGTGTTTCTGCGGCCCAGGCGCTCGTGGCCGACCACGCCCGAACACCGGAACTGGCCGACCCGGACCGGGTCTTCCTCGCCAACACCTTGGACTGCATACGACGGGCGGTCAGCGAGAGCGGCCGGCCCGAGCAACTCCTGCACGGCGAACCCCATCCGGGCAATCTGCTCGTGACCCGGTCCGGCCCGCTTTTCATCGACTTCGAGACGTGCTGCCGGGGGCCGATCGAGTTCGACCTGGCCCACGCGCCCGACGAGGTTGGCGACCACTACCCGGGCGTCGATCACCAGCTGCTCCGAGATTGCCGGACCCTCGTACTGGCGATGATCACCGTGTGGCGCTGGGATCGCGACGACCAGTTCCCCGACGGCCACCGGCTCGGTATCGAGTGGCTGAACGAACTCCGGAAGGCCACGGCTCAGCCCGGATAGGTACGCCGACTCACGTTGTCGGCAGGATAGCCGACCATTCCCGTTCCGGCCTTCTACAGCCGCCTGGCCGTGGGGGCGGTAGCCTGCGCCGATGCCGGTCAGGGACTTTCGCGAGGACGACTGGCCCGCGGTTCGGGCGATCGTCGAAGCCGTCGTCGCCGCGGGCGACACCTTTCCGTACGACCCCCGGTGGTCGCCCGCGGCGCTGCGCGACGTCTGGGTGGAGCGTCCGCCCGGTCGGACCACGGTCGCCGTGGTGGGCAACCGGGTGCTGGGCACCGCGAAGATGCGCCCGAACCGGCCAGGCCCCGGCCGGCACGTCGCCACCGCCAGTTTCATGGTGGCCCGCAACGCCCGGGGGCGGGGGGTCGGTCGCGCCTTGGCCGAGGAGGCTCTCGACTGGGCACGCGACCAGGGCTACGCGGCGATGCAGTTCAACGCGGTGGTCGAGGGAAACGAGGCCGCCGAGCGGCTGTACCGGCGGCTGGGGTTCACCGTGGTCGGCACCGTGCCGGCGGCCTTCGACCATCCGACCCGGGGGAGGGTCGGGCTGCACGTCATGCACCGCTTCCTCTGAACGGCGGTGCGGTGGGCCCTCGGCCGGGTGCCAGGATGGTGCGATGAGCGACGAGCCGATCGACCTGTTGACCGCGCTGGCCTCCTTCGACCAGTTGTGGAGTCCGCGCATCGTCACCCGGGTCAACGACTACGACGTGCGGGTGGCGAAGGTGGCCGGGGAGCACGTGTGGCATGCCCACGACCACACCGACGAGTTCTTCCTGGTGCTCGACGGTGAGCTGCGGATCGGGCTGCGTGACGGGGACGGCGAGCGGACGGTGGTGCTGCCCCGGGGCGCGGTGTACGTGGTGCCGCGCGGGATGGAGCACCGTCCGTCTGCTCCCGGTGGGGCGTCGATCCTGATGTTCGAGCCGTCGGGGACGTCCAGTGTGGGCGACCGGCACGACGAGGTGCCCGCACATGTGGACGCCACCACGGGTCACGCCCTCTGAGCCTGACGGCCCCACCCGCCGACCGGCCCCCATCCTCCGGCGGGGTGGGGCCGCTGCCGGCGCAGACGATCCCGCCGCAGGACGGGGCCGGTCGCGTCGGGTTGACGCGCGCGCCGCGACGCGGTAAATACTGAAGTACGAGTTGAGCCGACCTGACTCAACTCAAGGACCTTCGGCCCGAGGAAACCGAGGAGGCACGACCATGCTGATGCGTACCGACCCCTTCCGTGAGATCGACCGGCTCGCCGAGCAGCTCTTCGGCACCACCAGCCGTCCCGCGGTGATGCACCTGGACGCCTGGCGCGACGGCGACCACTTCCACGCCGCGTTCGACCTGCCCGGTGTGGACCCCGACAGCATCGACTGCACCGTGGAGCGCAACGTGCTGACCGTCCGCGCGCAGCGCCGCCGCCCCACCACCGACACCGTCGAACTGGTCGCCGCCGAGCGGCCGATGGGCACCTTCTCCCGGCAGCTGTTCCTCGGCGACACCCTGGACACCGACCGCCTGGAGGCCGCCTACGAGCACGGGGTGTTGACGCTGCGCATCCCGATCGCGGAGCGGGCCAAGCCGCGCCGGGTTCCCGTCACCGCCGGTAACGGGCGCAGGCAGCTCACCGCCTGAGGGCCGCCGGCCCGGTGCAGGCCCCGCCGGCCTGCACCGGGCCGGGCCCGTCGGGACACCGGCGCGCCTCACGGTTATTCCCCGCCGAGGCTGAGAGGCTTTTTCGCATGCTGCGCCCCGACGTCCCCGTCCTGCCCCGCGCCTCGGCCCGCCCGGCGCTCACCGGCACACCGGTCGACTTCACCGAGGCGTGGCTGCGTAACCGTCGGTTATCGGCGCACACCCGCGACGCGTACCGGCGCGACATCGCCGGCTGGCTCACCTGGTGCGCCGCCGGTGACCTGGACCCGCTGCGGGCCAACTTCCTCGACGTCAACGCCTACGCCCGGCAGTTGGAAGCCACCCCCGCGGCGCGCAGCGGCCGGCCGCTCACCCCGGCCACCGTCGCCCGCAAGCTCTCCGCCCTGTCCAGCTGGTACGAGTTCCTGGTCAAGCTGCGGGCGGTGGACGCCAACCCCGTCTCCGGCGCCGACCGTCCGCGCATCGACCGGGACCACTCGGCGACCGTCGGGCTCACCCCACAGGAGGTCGACGCCCTGCTGGCCGCCGCCGACACCGACACCGGTCCGACAGCCGCCCGTAACCGGGCCGCCGTCGCCCTGCTCGCCGACCTCGGCCTGCGGGTCGGCGAACTGGTCTCGCTCGACCTGGCCGATCTCGGGGCCGAGCGGGGACACCGCAGCGTCCGGTTCGTCGGCAAGGGCGGCAAGCCGCGCCGTCGCGCGCTCACCCCCGGCACCGCGTACGCGGTGGACGCCTACCTGGCCGACCGGGCGGCGACGGCGGGAGTCAGCGTCGACGCGTTGACCGGCCCGCTGCTGGCCACCGCCACCGGTGGCCGCCTCGACCGGCACTCGGTGTTCCGGCTGGTCCGCCGGTTGGCCGAAGCCGCCGGCATCGCGGCGGCGGCGAAGCTCTCCCCGCACTCGCTGCGGCACGCCTTCGCCACCACCGCCCGCGAGGAGGGGGTCCCGTTGGAGGACGTCCAGGACGCGATGGGGCACGCCGACCCGCGGACCACCCGCCGCTACGACCGGGACCGGCACAACCTCGACCGCGACCCGGCGTACGTCATCTGGGCGGCCCGGGCGCGGCGGCGCAGCTGAGAAAACCGATTGACGGAGTAAGCGCTCACTCCCGAGCCTGGTGTCATGACGGCACCCGGGGGACGTCGGCGTCGCGCGCCGGCCATGAACGCCGACCGACGCCGCGCCATGATCGTGCAGACGGCCCTACCGTTGCTGACCCGCCGGGGCACCGCCCTGACCACCGCCGAGGTGGCCCGGGCCGCCGGAATCGGCGAGGCGACGGTGTTCCGCGCCTTCGCCGACAAGCAGGCGCTGCTCGACGCCTGCGTGGCCGAGGTGCTGCGACCTGACGCGCTGCTCGACCGGTTGACCCGGATCGACCGGGAACAGGCCCTCACCGGCCGGCTCACCGAGGCCGCCACGGTGATCCACGCTCACCTGGCCCGACTGGGTGCGGTGCTGGGCGCCCTGCACGCCGCCGGCCGGTCCCGCCAGACCCCACCGCCGACCGGCGCGGCGGTGGGGGCGGTCCGGGCGGCGGTGGCCGCGCTGTTCACCCCCGACTCCGACCGGTTGCGGCTGCCGGCCGACCGGCTCGCCGACCTCTTCCTCGGCCTGCTGTCCCCACCCGGGCCGCTGGGCACCGCACCGCCGTCGACCACCGCACTGGTCGACCTGTTCCTGCACGGCGCGCTCACCCGCCCCGACGGCCACTGACCCCCGGCCGTCGGGGTCAGCGGGACCTTGTGGTCAGCAGAGCAGGTCGAGGTGGTGGTGGGCGTCGGCGGAAACGTCCTCGTGCCGCAGCCACCGCCGGGCCCACAACCGGGCGGCCACCTCGGCCTGCCCGTCACCCCACCCGGCGTGTTCGACCAGCAACGCCGTGGCCAGCGCGTACGCCATCCGCAGGGCGAGCCCCCGCGCGCCGGCCAGCACCGCCACCGCAGCCGGGTCGGCGGCGACCTCGTCGAGGGTGACCCGCAGCTCCCCGGCCACCGTGGCGAGGGTGTCGGCCAGTGCCGGGGTCAACGGCCGGGCCAGGTCCACCGCACCGGCCAACCGACGCAGCAGCGGTGCACCGGCGTCCTCCCGGGTGACCGCACGCAGCACGTCCAGGGCCAGCACGTTGGTGGTGCCCTCCCAGATCGGCAGCACCTGGGCGTCACGCAGCAGCCTCGGCACACCGGTGTCCTCGACGTAACCGGCCCCGCCGAACGCCTCCCCGTACTCGGCGGCGGCGGCCACCGCCAACCGGCCGGTGGCCAGTTTCGCCAACGGCGCCACCACCCGCAGTTCGGCGGCGGCCGCCGGGTCGGCGCCCACCTCCACCCGACCGAGCAACGCGAACGCGTGCCCGGCCAGGGCGAACGCCCCCGCCGCGTCGACCGCCAACGCGCCGAGGGTGGCCCGGTGCAGGGGGTTGTCCGCCAACGGCCCGCCCGCGACGTGCCGGCTGCGCGCGTACGCCCGGGCGTAGGCCAGGCCCCGACGCATCCCGGACGCCGCTGCCGACGCGTTGTGCACCCGGGTCACCACCACCAGGGTCATCGCCCGCACCAGTCCCGGCACCGTCGGGTCACCCAACGGCAGCGCGTACGCGTCGCGCAGCCCGATCTCGGCGGTCGGCAACGCCCGGGTGCCCAGCTTGTCCTTGAGCCGGCGCACCACCACCCCGGGGGCGGGGCCGTGCGGCGCGGCGGTCGCCCCGGCCAGCGGCGAGTCGACGGCGTACCGGGGCACCAGGAACGGGGCGAGGACCCGGCTGCCCCGGCCGGCGCCCTCCGGCCGGGCCAACGCCACCGCCATCGCCGCATCGGCGGCCGAGCAGAACCACTTCTCCCCGCTCAGCCGCCACGACCCGTCGGCGGCCGGCCGCCCGAGCGTGGTGGTGCGCGACAGGTCGGAGCCGCCCTGCGACTCGGTCATCCACTGCCCACTGACGATCGCCGTGTCCGGGTCGGTGGAGATCAGCCGGGGCAGCCAGGCGTCGCGTACCTGCGGGTCGACCTCCGGGGTGCTCAGCAGCGCGGCCGCGCCGTCGGCCATCGCCACCGGGCAGGAGAACGTGGCCGACTCCGGCCCGTACAGGTGCAGCAGGGCGTGCTGGACGACGCGGGCGGCGGCCCCCCACGTGCCGCGCGCCGACTCCAGGTAGGGCAGGGCGACCACGGCGTGCCGGGCGGCGGCGGCCCGCTGCGCCTGCCAACCGGCGCTGGTGTCGATCCGGTCGACGCGGGCACCCCACGGGTCGTAGCGGACCAGCGTCGGCGGGTGGGCCTCGGCGTCGGCGTGCGCGACGCGCAGCGGCCCGACGACGTCGGCGGCCAGCGCGGTCAGCCGCCCCTGCGCGGCGGCGTGTCCGGCCTCACCGAGCTGCCGGGTCAGCCAGGACCGCAACAACGGATCACCGGCGTACGGGTCGTCGATGTCCGGCACCGGCTGCACGTGGCGGCTCATCCGTCGCTCCTTCACCAGAGTGTCCGCCGACGGTAGACGATCGCACCGGCGGCGCGACAGGGGGCGAAACGGCTGCGCGGGGCGGCCCCGGCGCATACCGTCGCAGGTGATGGGCGTGGAACAGGCGTGGACCCGGCCGGCGCGGCGGCACCGCCCGGTGCGCACCGGGCTGTTCCTGGGCGGCCTCGCCGTCGGCCTGTGCCTGGTCGGGGTGGCCGGGTTGGGCCTGTGGAACGTGCAGGTCGTGGTGGGCGCCACCGGCCCGGTGCGGGAGAGCGCCGACGGGTTCTTCCGGGAACTGTCCGCCGGGCAGGTGGAGCAGGCCTACCGGCGGCTCTGCGCGCAGACCCGTGGCCGGTGGAGCGAGGTCGGCTTCGCCGGGTGGGTCCGCACCCCGCCGGTGGTCACCGGCTACGAGATCCTCGACGTGTCGGTGCGCACCAAGGGGGGCCGGCCGGCCGGTGAGGTGGCCGTGCGGGTCACCCGCGACGGCGGGGCCGCCGAAGAGCGTGGACTGCCGGTGGTGAAGGAGGACGGGAAGTGGCGGATCTGCGGCGACCCGTACTGACCGCGCGGCCGACTGGTCACGGGTCGTGGTGGCTCAGGCGCGCGGGCCGAGATCACCCGAGCGGTAGTGCCGCCGGCACAGCACCTGGTAGCGCACGTCGGCGGTGTCGACGGTGTCACCGATGACGACCTGGGCGCCCTCGCGGACCACCCGGCCGGCGACGACCCGGGCGTTGAGCAGCCCCTCCCGGCCGCACCAGCACAGCACCTCCACCTGGATGCGGGCCACCTCGTCGGCCAGTTCGAACAGCCGCCGGGCGGCGGGGAACAGGCAGGACCGGAAGTCGGTGGCCAGGCCGAAGGCGTACACGTCGACGTCGTAGCCGTCGACCAGTTCGGCCATCTGCTCGACGTGCGCCACGTCGTAGAACGACGCCTCGTCGCAGATCAGGTAGTCGATGCGGACCCCCTCGGCCCAGGTGTCGCGGACCAGGGCACGCAGGTCCAACGTGTCGGTCACCTCGACGGCCGAGTGGGCCAGCCCGATGCGGGTGGTCACCTGCGGGCCCAACGACCGGTCGATGCGGGTGGTGACCAGACCCCGCCGCCCCTGCCGGGCGTGGTTGTAGTTCATCTGCAACGCCATCGTCGACTTGCCGCAGTCCATCGGACCCCAGAAGAACTTCAACGCGGCGGCGTGCAACGGGCGGCCGTCGACACCCCGCGCGGCGGCGCAGCCGGTCCCCCCGTCGTCCGGGCCCGGGAGCGGGCGGGCCAGGCAGGTGGGGGTGGCAGCGGCGTCGTCGGTCACGTCGGGGCAGCCTAGCCCATCGGCACGGGTGGATCGGGCCGGTGGTCAGAGCACCCGGGGCGGGGTGTTGCCGGCGGCGAGGATGGCCCGGCGCATCGGCACGGCCGCCAACAACGCGAACCCGACCACGAAGAAGATCAGCAGTGAGACCAGACCCACCCGGTAGGAGGAGGTGAGCTGGAAGACCAACCCGAACGCCAGCGGGCCGAGCCAACTGGTGCCCTTGTCGCTGATCTCGTAGAACCCGTAGTACTCGCCCTCCTTGCCGGCGGGGATGAGCTGGCTGAACAGCGACCGGCTCAATGCCTGGCTGCCGCCGAGGACCAGGCCGATCGCCGCACCGAGGATCATGAACGGCAGCGGCGCCTCGGCGGGCAACCGGAACGCGCCGAGAATCACCCCCGTCCACAGCACCAACGACAGCAGCACCGTCTTCCACGCGCCGATGCGCCGGGCCAACGCGCCCAACCCCAGCGCCCCGCCGAAGGCGAGGAACTGCACCAGCAGGATCGTCACGATCAGGGTGCTCTGCCCCAGCCGCAACTCCTCGGTGCCGTACTGGCTGGCCAGGGTGATCACCGTCTGGATGCCGTCGTTGTAGACCAGGAACGCCAGCAGGAAGTACAGCGTCAACGGATACGCCTTGATCTCCCGCAGGGTCCGACCCAGTTGCCGGAACCCGTCGGTGACCACGTTGCGGCCGCCACCACGCACCGCCTCGACGGTGGGATGCTCCCGCAGCCACCGCAACGGCACCAGCGTGAACACCGCCCACCACACCCCGGCCGACACGATCGACCAGCGGGCCAGGTCCAGGGTGCGCTGCGGGTTGCCGTCCTCACTGAGCAGGGTGACGGCCACCAGGTTCAACGCCAGCAGCACACCACCGCCGAGGTAGCCGATGGCCCAGCCGCGACTGGACACGGCGTCGCGTTCGTCGGGGCCGGCGAGCTGCGGCAGGAACGAGTTGTACACCACCACCGCCGCCCCGAAGGCGATGTTGGCGACCAGGAAAAGCGCCCCACCGAGCAGGTACCGCTCGCCGGTGACCAACGCCATCGCGATGGTCGCCCCGGCCCCGGTGAACGCCGCGCCGGCCAACAGCCGCTTCTTGTGCATGGTCCGGTCGGCGATCGCCCCCACCACGGGCAGCACGAACACGGTCAGGAACACCGACAACGAGATCAGGTACGGGTAGTACGAGCCGGCGGCCACCCGGATGCCCAGCGGGTGCACGTACCCGTCGCAGCTGTCCGCGCCGAGTTCACAGCCCGCGGCCAACTCGGTGACGGTGGTGAGGAACGGGCCGAGGAAGACCGTGATGACGGTGGTCTGGAAGGCCGAGTTGGCCCAGTCGTACAGGTACCAGCCACGCCGTTCCCGGCGCAGGCCCGCCGGGGCGTCGACGACGGTGGGGGTGGTGACCGGGTCGGCCATCGCGGTCCTCGGGGCTCAGGCGGCCCAGAGGCCGCGGCTGCGGTAGACGTCGCGCAGCACGCCGACGTGATCGGTCATGATGCCATCCACACCACGATCAAGTAAGTCGTGCATCTGGGCAGGTTCGTCGATCGTCCAGACGTGCACCTGCAACCCCAACCGGTGGCAGTAGGACAGGAACCGGCGGTCGACCACCGGCACCCGCCCGTACCGGGGCGGCACCTGCGCGGCCACCACCGACGGCGGCAACCGCACCGGCCGGCCGTGCCGCGACGCCCACCACAGCCGGGCCACCCCCCGCATGCCCAGCCCGGTGGCCACCCGACCCCCGGTGGCCGCCCGCAACCGGGCCAGCCGGGCGTCGCTGAACGACGCCAGCAGCACCCGGTCGGCCGCGCCGACCCGGGTCACCGCCGCCACCGCCGGGGTGGCCCCACCGTCGGCCTTCACGTCGATGTTGAACCGGACCTGCGGCCAACCGGCCAGCACCTCGTCGAGCCGGGGTACGACCGCCGCGCCGCCGACCCGCACCGACGCCAGGTCGGCCCACCGCAGGTCGGCGAGGCGTCCCCGGTCCCCGGTGACCCGGTGCAGGGTGGCGTCGTGGAAGACCACGCACACCCCGTCGGCGGTGCCGTGCACGTCGGTCTCCACGTACCGGTAGCCCAGGTCGACGGCCCGGGTGAACGCGGCGACGGTGTTCTCGTCGCCGTCGGCGGCGCCACCGCGGTGGGCGAAGGCCAGCGGGGTGGGGGCGTCCAGGTAACCGGGACGGGTCAGCACGCAGCGCAGTATGCCCGCCCAACGTGACCGCCGGGTGGCCGACCGGCGATCTTTCGTGGGCGGCGGGTCAACTGGCGGTGGGGCGGTGGTGGGCCCGGCTGGTGTCGACGGGGCGGCCCGGGTCGACGTGCCGGGGCCGGTCGGGTTCGTCGGCGCGCAGCGGGGCCAGGGTGTCGGTGATGGCGTCGATGATCCGGTCGGTGCCGCGCCGCGCCGCGCCGGGCGCGGCGGGGGAGAGGTCCCGCAGGTCCAGTGGCGCACCGAAGCTGACCCGGATCACCGGGCGGCGCACCAGCGCCCGCCCCAGCCCGCGCAGCATGCCCCGGGGCGCCTGGTAGGGCAGCACCTCGTGCGACCCCCACTGGGCGACGGGCACCACCGGTGCGCCGCAGGCCATGGCGAGCCGGGCGGTGCCGGTCTTGCCGCGTTCGGGCCACATGTCGGGGTCGAGGCCGATCCGCCCTTCCGGGTAGACCAGCACCACGGAACCGGCGGTGACCGCGGCGGCGGCGTCGTCGAGCGCCTGGCGTACGCCGGTGGTGCCCCGGTCGACGCGCAGGTGCCCGGCGTGGCGCATCAGCGCACCGAGCCCGGGGGTCCGGAACAACCCGCCGGTGGCCATGAAGCGGGGCGCCATGCCCCGGGCCCGGCAGGCGGCGCCCAGCACGATGGGGTCGAAGGGGCTGATGTGGTTGGCGGCCAGGATCAGCGGTCCCCGGCGCAGGTGCGCGGGGATGTCCCCGCTGACCTCCAGCCGGGCCAGCGCGGCGACGACCAGCCGGGCGAACAGTTGGGCGGCACGCCAGAACAGTGGTGGCTGCCAGCCGGGGCGCGGGGTGTCCATCAGTCGCCGATGGTCGCACGGGCGTGGGGGAGGACCGGACCCGGGTCGGGCGGCCTGCGGTGATCAGGGTCATTGGTCCCGGGCCGGATCGGGACCCCCGGCCCTGCCACCCGCCCTACGACAGGCAGTAGTATTTACTACGTCTCGTAGTATTAACGGCAGGGGGATCTCGGTGGACGCGTTGGACGTCGCCCGCTGGCAGTTCGGTGTCACCACCGTCTACCACTTTCTCTTCGTACCACTCACCATCGGGCTGTCCGTCCTGGTCGCCATCCTCCAGACCCGATGGCACCGCACCGGCGACGAGAAGTACCTCAAACTCACCAAGTTCTACGGCAAACTCTTTCTGATCAACTTCGCCATGGGAGTGGTCACCGGCATCGTGCAGGAATTCCAGTTCGGCATGAACTGGTCCGACTACTCCCGCTTCGTCGGCGACATCTTCGGCGCACCCCTGGCCATCGAAGCCCTGGTCGCCTTCTTCCTCGAATCCACCTTCATCGGCCTGTGGATCTTCGGTTGGGACCGGCTACCCCCACGCCTGCACCTGGCCAGCATCTGGGCCGCCGCCATCGGCACCAACCTGTCCGCCTACTTCATCCTCGCCGCCAACTCGTTCATGCAGAACCCCGTCGGCTACCGCTTCAACCCCGACACCGGACGCGCCGAACTCACCGACTTCGTCGCCGTCCTCACCAACAAGGTCGCCCTGATCACCTTCCCGCACACCCTCGCCGGCGCCTTCCTCGTCGCCGGCTCCCTCGTCACCACCGTCGGCCTCTGGCACCTCATGCGCCACCGCACCAGCCCCGACACCGACGCCTACCGGTACGCCACCCGCTTCGGCGCCTGGGTCGTCCTGATCTCCTCCACCCTGGTCCTGCTCACCGGCGACATCCAAGGCAAGATCATGACCCAGGTGCAGCCGATGAAGATGGCCGCCGCCGAAGGCCTCTACACCACCGAGAGCCCCGCCTCGTTCTCCGTGCTCACCATCGGCAGCCTCGACGGCAGCCGCGAGGTCTTCGCCCTCAAGATCCCCTACCTGCTGTCCTACCTCGGCACCGGCGACCCCCACGGCACCGTCCACGGCATCAACGACCTCCAGGCCCAGTACGCCAGCCAGTACGGCCCCGGCAGCTACACCCCGATCATCCCGGTCACCTACTGGAGCTTCCGCTTCATGATCGGCTTCGGACTCGCCGCCGCCGCCATCGCCCTGCTCGTCCTCTGGACCCAACGCAAAGGCCGCACCCCCACCAACCGCTGGCTGCTACGCGCCGGCCTGATCATGCCCACCCTGCCGCTGCTCGCGAACTCCTTCGGCTGGATCTTCACCGAGATGGGCCGCCAACCCTGGATCGTCTTCGGCGAAATGCTCACCCGCGACGGCGTCTCCCGCAGCGTCTCCCGCACCGAGGTCCTCACCTCCTTCACCGCCTTCACCCTCATCTACGCCGTCCTCGCCGTCATCGAATTCAAACTCCTGCTGCGCTACGCCCGCGCCGGCGTACCCGACGTCACCCCCACCCCCGACGACACCGACGACGCCGAGCGCCCGCTCGCCTTCGCCTACTGATCCCCGGAGCCCCCCGTGGAACTGACCACCATCTGGTTTCTCCTCGTCGCCGTGCTCTTCACCGGCTACTTCATCCTCGAAGGCTTCGACTTCGGCGTCGGCATGCTGCTGCCCGTCCTCGGCCGCGACGACCGGCAACGCCGCGTCCTCATCAACACCATCGGCCCCGTCTGGGACGGCAACGAGGTCTGGCTCATCACCGCCGGCGGCGCCATGTTCGCCGCCTTCCCCGAGTGGTACGCCACCCTCTTCTCCGGCTTCTACCTGCCCCTACTACTCATCCTGCTCGCCCTCATCGCCCGCGGCGTCGCCTTCGAATACCGCCACAAGCGCCCCGAAGCCTCCTGGAAACGCCGCTGGGACCACGCCATCTTCTGGGGCTCCGCCATCCCCGCCCTACTCTGGGGCGTCGCCTTCGCCAACATCTTCCGCGGCGTACCCCTGGACGCCGACCACGAATACGTCGGCGGCCTGCTCGACCTGCTGCACCCCTACGCCCTGCTCGGCGGCCTGACCACCCTCGGCCTGTTCCTCACCCACGGCGCAGTGTTCCTCGCCCTCAAGACCACCGGTGACATCCGCCACCGCGCCGGCGCCCTCGCCGTCCGACTCGGCCTCGGCACCGCCGTCGTCGCCGTCGCCTTCCTCACCTGGACCCTCACCATCCGCTCCAGCCCGGCCGCCGTCGTGCTCGCCGCCGGCGCCGCCCTCGCCCTGCTCGGCGCCCTCGCCGCCGCCCGGGTACGCCGCGAAGGCTGGGCCTTCACCGGCACCGCCGTCGCCATCGCCCTCGCCGTGGCCACCCTGTTCGCCGCCCTGTTCCCCAACGTCATGCCCTCGACCCTGGACCCCGCCGGCACCCTCACCGCCACCAACGCCGCCTCCACCCCCTACACCCTCAAGATCATGACCTGGGTGGCGGTGATCTTCACCCCGATCGTCCTCGCCTACCAAGGTTGGACCTACTGGGTGTTCCGCAAGCGAATCGGGGTACAGAACATCCCGCAACACTGAAAGACGCGCGAGGGGCGCGGGGACGCGGGGACGCGGGGCCGGGGCGAGGGGGTCGCACCGGCCCCGCAACGCGTCCCCACACAAACCGATCGCCGCCCCACCCACCCACCGCTATCGTCGCCGCATGCGCCACACCCCCCACGTCCGGGAACTCACCGACGACGACGCCACCGCCGCCTGGCACCTCGGCCGCACCGCCTTCGGCTCCGACCCGCAACCACCACCACCGACCACCACCCCCACCCCCGGCACCACCCGCTACGGCGCGTTCGACCACACCGGCCGCCTCATCGGCAAAGCCGCCGACCTCCACCACGACCAGTGGTGGGACGGCCGCACCGTCGCCGCCGCCGACATCGCCAGCGTCGCCGTCACCCCCGAAGCCCGCGGCCGAGGCGTCGCCCGCGCCCTGCTCACCACCCTGCTGCGCGGCGCACACGACCGGGGCGCCGCCATCAGCGCGCTCTTCCCCACCGTCGCCGCCCCCTACCGGGCCTGCGGCTGGGAAACCGCCGGCACCCTACGCACCGTCGCCCTACCCACCGCCCTGCTCACCCGCCACCAACCCACCCCACACCTCACCGTCCGACCCGGCACCCCCGCCGACCTCACCGCCGTCGACGACCTGCACACCCACACCACCCGCCACCGCCGCGGCCTACTCGCCCGCAGCGGACCCCTGCACGAGCACCACCGCGCCCGCCACACCACCGACGCCACCCTGCCCTACGACGGCCTCACCCTCGTCGAACACCACGGCCACCTCGTCGGCTACGCCGGCTGGAACCGCCGCGACGGCTACGGCGACCACGGCACCCTCACCATCGAAGACCTCGCCGCCACCACCGCCGACGCCGCCCGCGAACTCGTCGGCATCCTCGCCAGCTGGCACAGCGTCGCCCCGACCCTGCGCCTGCCCCTGCTCCCCGGCGACCCCCTCACCCCCCACCTACCGGTGGAGAAGGCCCGCGAACACGAACAGGACACCTGGATGCACCGCCCCGTCGACGTCACCCGCGCCGTCCGCGACCGGGGCTGGCCGGCACACCTGCACGGCACCGCCACCTTCACCCTCGACGACCCCCTCGCCGACTGGAACACCGGCACCTGGCACCTGGAGATCACCAACGGCAGCGCCGACCTGCGCCGCACCACCACCCCCGCCGACCTACACCTCACCGTCCGCGGCTTCGCCCTGCTCTACACCGGCGCCGCCACCGCCCGCACCATCGCCCAGGCCGGCCTGCTGCACCACCCGACCGGCACCGACCCCGCCACCCTCGACCTGCTCGCCGCCGGCGGCCCGGCCCAACTCGGCGACTACTTCTGACCCACCCGGCGCCGCGAGCAGGAAACAACGACCCGGCCCGCCGCACCGACCGGCGTCACCGCCGCACCGCACCCCACCGCCGCGGTGACGCCCCGACCGCCACCCGAACACGGGAAACCAGCCGTCGGGCCGCCCACCACGAACCGACCTCAGCGCGCCTCGCGCAACTCCGCCAACCGCGCCTCGATCTCCGCCAACTCGGCCCGCAGCTTCTCCGCCTGCTGCTCCGCCTCCGACCGCTCCGCCGACAGGATCTGCTCCACCGCCTCCTGCACCCCCGGCACGTCCACCAGCGCCACCATCCGCAACGCCTCCGCCGGCTTCACCACGTACGGCTTCGCCAACGCCTTCGCGCCCTGCTGCGCCGCCACCGTCCACTCACCGTCGGCATACGCCAACGTCACCGTCAGCCCCGCCGGCCCCTTCGGCTTCACCACCTTCGCCGGCCGACGCGCCACAGGCTTCTCCACCACCGGCACCGGCTCCACCCTCGACTCCTCCCGACGCGGCACCGGCACCGGCACCCGAGGCGTGTCCAACACGAACTCCGGCTCCGGCTTCGATACCGACTCCACCTGCTCCACCACCGGCTCCGGCTTCGGCTCCGCCACCCGACGACCCGCACCCCGCGGCGCCACCGCCACATCAGCGGGGGAGAAGGGCAACTCGTCGCGGCCGAACCGCACCACCACGAACTCGTCGGACACCGCCGGATCGGTCAGCTCCACCACCTGACCCACCTGGCCGGCGATCTGCCCCGCCGACGCGGTGAACACCACCTTCGGTTTCCGCCCCGCCGTCAACGCCTCCCGGATGCCCCGCACCTCGTCATCGGACAAACCCTGGCCCACCATCACAGCCCTCTTTCGTACACGTGTGTCATTCCTGCCTTGATACCAGCCCACGGCGACAACCGGAAGATCAGCCCCCCAGAACCCGCAACGCCTCATCGGCGTGCTCGTTCATCCCCAACTCACTGTGCACCACCGCCAGCACCCGCCGATCCACCCCGATCACGAACGTCATCCGCCGGGTGCTCAACGGCCCCAACGGCAACCGCCGCCGCACCCCGAACGCCTGCGCCACCACACCCTCGACATCCGACAACAACGGATAGTCGAACCCGTGCAACCGGGAGAACTCCGCCTGCTTCGCCACCGGATCCCGACTGATCCCCACCCGCTGCGCCCCCACCGCCGCGAACTCCGCCGCCAGATCCCGGAAGTGACAGCTCTCCGCCGTACACCCACGGGTCATCGCCGCCGGATAGAAGAACAACACCACCGGCCCCGACGCCAACAACTCCGACAACCGCCGCGGCGTACCCGCCTGATCCGGCAGGACGAAATCCTCCACCAGATCACCGACACTCACACCCACCACACACCTCCACCGATCCGTCCGAAACGCGGTGAGCGTAAGCGATCACCCCGCACACCACCGCGTCACCGCGCCACGTGACCGCCCACACCCCGCGCACCCCACCGGCCGGGCGGTACCGTCACACCACCGCACCACAGGCCGACAGGGGAGCAGGGCATTGACTCCGGTCACCGTCATCACCGGCGGCAGCCGCGGCATCGGCGCCGCCACCGCCCGACGACTCGCCGCCGAGGGCCACCACCTCGCCATCGGCTACCGCCGCGACCACGCCGCCGCCGCCACCGTCGTCGCCGACATCCACCGCCTCGGCCGCCGCGCCATCGCCGTACCCGCCGACACCACCGACCCAAACCACATCGACCGCCTCTTCACCGCCGCCGCCGACCTCGGCCCCCTCACCGCCCTGGTCAACAACGCCGGCGTCACCAGCCCCATCGGCCCCTTCACCGACCTGCGCCCCGACGACCTACGCCGGGTCGTCGACGTCAACCTCATCGGCTACGTCCTCTGCGCCCAACAGGCCGCCCGCCGACTCACCCACGGCGGCGTCATCGTCAACATCTCCTCCGCCGCCGCCACCCTCGGCAGCCCGGGGGAGTACATCCACTACGCCGCCGTCAAAGCCGCCACCGACACCCTCACCATCGGCCTGGCCAAGGAACTCGCCCCCCGCGGCATCCGGGTCAACGCCGTCGCCCCCGGCATCATCCGCACCGACATCCACGCCGACTCCGGAGTGCCCGACCGCCCGGACACCGCCGCCGGCCGCATCCCACTCGGCCGCGCCGGTGAACCCGACGAGGTCGCCGGGGCCGTCGCCTGGCTACTCGGCCCCGACGCCACCTACACCACCGGCACCGTGCTGCGCGTCGCCGGCGGCCTGTAGACCGGCGGACGCGGGACCGGTAGTCCGGTCGAGAAACGACAGGTAGTCCGCGAGCCGGGCGGCACCGGTCAGCATCGCCCGCCCCCGGGCCGTGATCCGCCCCCGCCACTGGTCGATCGAGGCCGCCAGCGGGCCGGGCCCACCCGCGGCGTGCACCTGCCCGATCACGGCAGCGATGCGATCCAGCGGGTAACCGCCGCGACGAAGCAGATGAGCGAGTTCGGCATCACGCACGTCATCGGGGGAGTAGGACCGCGCGGTCCCCGACCGGGCCGGAGCCAGGACGCCCGCACGCTCCCACTTGCGCAGCGTGGCCGGGGTGACACCGAGCCGGCGGGCAACGACACCGACCGGGACGGGCCCGCCCGGACCCGGAGCGGCAGGCACACCGGCGGCAAGCACGACAGCCGTCGAGGCGACCCCGTCCAGGATCTCCCGGTCACGTTGAAGCTGCACATGGGCGGTGTCGAGCACGGCCAGGGCCGTCGGAAGATCGCCGCGGAGCACCGACCGCATGACCTCACCGGCCCTGCGGTAGCCGTACCCCGGAACAAGCGCGACGTAGGCATCCAACGCGCCCGCATGGTCGTCGGTGTAGACCCGGTAACCACTCTCCGTCCGCGCGGCGGGCGGGATCACCCCGGCCTGCTCGTAGTTGCGAACCGCCTGCGCAGACAGCCCGTGCGCCCGCGCCAGATCCACCGGCCGGTACACCGCCTTTTTAAACTTCAACCGGTTCCCCCAGGTCGGTCCGGGAAAAAGTCTCCACCGCTGGTTCAACGATACGGTTGAAGTCATGGCTTTCGACACCGAGCTGCAGTCCCTGATCACCGCCCGCCGGCCGCACCTACTCGCGATCGGTGAGCCCTACCACGGCGAGCCGGCATTCCCGCACCTGCGAAACCGGATTCTCGAAACACTCGCCGAGCACGGTTTCCGGTCGATCGCCATCGAGTCGGACCGGGCCGCCGGCCTCGCCGTCGACGACTACGTACAGGGCCGGCGCGACGACGTGGACCTGACCACCGGCATCAGCCACGGCTGGGGCGCCCACCCCGCCAGCCGCGAACTGGTCGACTGGCTGCGCGCCCACAACGACATGCGGCCGGCCGGCGAGCGCATCGCCTTCCACGGCTTCGACGCTCCCACCGAGATCACCGGCGCGCCCAGCCCCGGGCCACTTCTCCGCGAGCTGCGCGACTACCTCGGGGTGCCAGCGCCAGACCTGGACCGCATGCTCGGCGACGAGGGACGCTGGACCGCGCAGGAGATCATGTTCGACGCGACGCGATCTCCCGGCCGGTCACCGGAGGCAACCGCGCTGCGCGGTCTCGCCGAGGATCTCCGAGCCCAGCTGTACGCCGACGCGCCCCAGCTGATCAGGGACACCTCCACGGCGCTCTGGAACCGCGCCAGGGTGCTCGCCAGCACGGTCATCGGCCTGCTCACCTACCATGCGGCGATGGCCGAACCGGGCACCCCGTCGCAGCGGGTCGGCCGGCTGCTCGCGGTGCGCGACGCCCTGATGGCGCAGAACCTGCTCGACATCCACGCGCACGAACGGGACCGTGGGCCGACCCTGGTTTCGGCGAACAACGCCCACCTGCAACGGCACCCGAGCCGGTGGGCCACCCACTGGGACGGCATCGACCTGGCAACACAGTGGAACGGGGCCGGCTCGATCGTGTCGCCGCTGCTCGGGGACAGGTACGTGTACGTGGCCGGCAGCCTCGGGGCGAGCGGCCCGGTCGGCCTCGGGCAGCCGGAGCCCGGAACCTACGAGGAACGGCTCGGCCCAGAGACCGGGATCTTCCCACCGCCGGCCGGTAGCGATCTGCGCGCACGTGTGGTGGACCTGCTCGGGCACTTCCCGCTGGACGCGGGCACGATCGAGACCTGCGACGCGATCCTGCACATCGGCTCCGCGCCGGGGGCGGCCGACGCGGCCCGGATCGTCGGCCTTCCCGGGGTGACCGAGACCCGGATCCCGCCGGGCTCCGAGATGCCGCCCTACACCTGGGGCGACCGGTTCTTCTTCGCCGGCGAGGACCGAACGCGGCCGTTCGCCACGATCGTCCTGCACGACGTCCCGACCTTCGACGAGCGGTCGGGCCTGTCCGAGCCCGGACGGTACCGGCTCAACATCGAGGTGGGGCGTGCCGAGTTCCGGAACCTGTTCGGCTACGGCCCGGAGGAGTTCGCCGCACGCAGCGGCGGGGTCGACTTCGCGGAACCGGACCGCTTGATGCCACATCCGATGTACGCCGTGCAGGGCTGGGCGAGTGTGGTCAACCCGGGCCCGGCCACCGCCGACGAGGTGGCGCGGCTGGTGGCGCAGGCACGTTCCCGCAGCGCGGAGCGTGCGCGACGCAGGAGCTGACCGCAGGTCCAGCGACGGACGCGACGCGCGGCCGGGCGTGGCCACGGCGCATCCGTCCGCACCTCGGCCACCTCCAGGACATGGATTCGATAATGTACATTATGTAAAGTGGAACGCGCGGGGGCCTCCTCCGGGCAGCGGGCGCTTCAGCGCGCCACGCACCGTCGAGGGCGGCCCGACGCCGGGAACCGCGCCGCCCTCGCCCCGAGGTGACGCCAGCCGTCAGGATCAACCAGGCGCGGCTCGGGTACGGCGGCGGCGATCCAGCGCCAGGACCTCCGGCAGGATCCGGGCGAAGACGGTGCCCGCACCGACCCTCGGGCGGCAGGTCGATCATGGCAGCCGACACCGGATGTCGTTCCGGGCACCGCTGGCGGACAGGATGATCAGGCAGGTGGGTGCCGCCGGGCAGGCGTGTCGCTCCCGCCACGCCTGCCCGGGGCCGCGCATGCGGGAGCATTCGGCGGTGGGGCGCCGACGCACATCGTGTGTGCCACTCCCCTTCCCCGGTGGCCAGGAACCCGAGAAAGCTGCATAATATCCCTTATGCATGACAAACAGGACGAATCGGTTGGACGGCTCATCGAGGAGTTCCTGACGGCACGGGCCACCCGCAAGCCCTCCCCGCACACCCAGGAGGCCTACCGGCGGGACCTGCGCGCCGTCGCGACACTGGCCGGTGCGGAACACACCCCTCCCCTGCCCCCGGACGCCCTGATGATCTCCACCCTCTCCCCCAGGGTGATGCGGGCGGCGTTCGCCCGGTTCGCCACTCCCCGGGCGGCCTCGTCGGTGCACCGGGCCTGGTCGAGCTGGAACGGGTTCTTCTCGTTCCTGGTGGCCGAACAGGTGGTGGCGGGAAATCCGATGCCGGCGGTGGGGCGACCCCGTACCCCGCTCCCCCGGCCCAAGCCGTTGCGGGGTGAGGACACCCCGGAGGTGCTGCTGGCGTCGGTGTCGCGGGAGGACGCGCGGCAGCGCGATCCGTGGCCGGAGCGGGACGTCGCGGTGTTGGCGTTGGCGTTGTGCGCGGGGCTGCGCCTGGCGGAGCTGTTGGCGTTGCGGGTGTCGTCGGTGTCGGGGCGGGCGGGTGAGCGGCGGGTGGCGGTGGACGGCAAGGGCGGCCGGCCGAGGGTGGTGCCGGTGGAGCCGGAGTTGGACGAGGTGGTGTCGGCCTACCTGGACAGCCGGCGGCGGCGGTTCGGGGCGCGCAGCGTGCGGCCGGACGACGTGTTGTTGGTGGATCGGCGGGGTGAACCGCTGCGTCGGGGTGGGTTGCAGTATCTGGTGGATTCCTGTTACCGGCGGGCGGGGATCACCGATCGGGTGCCGGCGGGGGCCCGGTTGCACGCGTTGCGGCACACGTTCGCCACCCGGTTGGCCGAGGACGGGGCGGGAGCGGCGGAGATCATGCGGTTGCTCGGGCATGCGTCGTTGGCGTCGTCGCAGACGTACATCGAGGTGACGGCGGGTCAGCAGCGGGCGGCGGTGCGGTCGAACCGGACGAACCGGGTGTTGGTGGGGTTGATGTCGGGTGGTGGGCGCGACTGAGGGGGTGGCGTCACCGGTGCGCGCCGCACGGGCGGACGGTGTCGGCCGGGTGGGTGCGGTTGTGGCATGGTGGGGGGTGGATGCGACTGGCGGCACGGGGATGGGTCCACCATCGGGGAGCTCGTCGCGGGGGTCGACCGCCTGGGCCTCCGTGGTCGAGGTGAGCCATGTCTGTGTCTTTCTCTTCCTCCCCTGTGGCCGGTTCGGCGCGGTTGCTGCCGGGTGGGCCGGTGGCGGATCGGATTCTCGCCGAGGTCGCCGAGGGGGTGGCGGCGTTGCGGGCGGCCGGGGTGGTGCCGACGTTGGCGACGGTGCTGGTGGGTGACGACGACGCGAGTGCCGGGTACATCCGGATAAAGCAGCGGCAGGCCGCGGAGTTGGGTTTCGCGTCGCCGCATGTGCGGTTGCCGGCGTCGGCGACGCAGGCGGATCTGCACCGGGTGTTGGCGGATTTCAACGACGACGCCGGGGTGCACGCGGTGTTGGTGCAGCATCCGGTTCCGGGGCACCTGGACTATGACCGGGCGTTGCAGGTGTTGGATCCGGATTCCGACGTGGACGGGATGCATCCGGTGAACATGGGCCGGTTGGCGTTGGGGTTGCCGGGGCCGTTGCCGTGTACGCCGGCGGGGATCGAGGCGTTGTTGGCGTTCCACGGGGTGCCGGTGGCGGGTCGGGAGGTGGTGGTGCTGGGTCGGGGTGCGACGTTGGGTCGTCCGTTGGCGATGTTGTTGGCGCAGAAGCGGCCGACGGCGAATGCGGCGGTGACGGTGGTGCACACGGGGGTGGCGGACTGGCCCCGGTATACCCGGCGGGCGGAGATTCTGGTGGCGGCGGTGGGGGTGCCGGGGATCGTGCGGCCGGAGCATGTGCGGCCGGGTGCGGTGGTGGTCGGTGGTGGGGTGCGTTACGCGGGTCGGCGGTTGTTGCCGGACGTGGACGAGTCGTGTGCGCGGGTGGCGGGGGCGATCACGCCGCGGGTGGGTGGGGTGGGTCCGACGACGGTGGCGATGTTGTTCCGTAACGCGTGGTGGGCGGCGCGGCGGGCTGCGGGGCGGGGGTGACCGGTGGGCGGGTCAGCCGAGGTCGACGATGAGGGGCCGGTGGTCGGAGATCGTCGAGCGGGGGGTGTCGACGGCGGTGACGGGGGGCAGCCGGTGCAGGCCGTGGGGGTCGGCGAGGATGTGGTCGAGTTGCACCCGGGGTGCGGTGGCGGGGTAGGTGGGGCGGCGGGCCAGGGGTCGCCAGCCGGTGAGCAGGCGGGCGGGGCCGGCGGGGAGGTTGAGGTCGCCGAGCAGGATGCGGGGGGCGGGAAGCGCGCGCAGGGCGCGGACGACGCGGCGGAGTTGGTGGGCGTTCCAGCCGGGGACGAAGGACAGATGGGTGGCGGCGACGGTGAGGGGGCCGTGGGGGGTGTCGAGGACGGCGGCGAGGACGACGCGGGGTTCGTCGCGGAGCAGGAGCAGTCCGCCGCCGGGGCCGGGTGCGTAGATGGGTGAGCGTACGGGTGCGGGTGGGAGGCGGGTGATCTGCCAGGTGCGGACGGGGTGGCGGCTGATCAGGCCGATGCCGTAGCAGGGTTCGCCGTGGCCGTCGTCGTCGTGACGTAGGGGGCGGAACTGGACGCCGGGGGTGCCGACGACGGCGGCGGCGAAGCGGTGTTCGGGGGCGTCGAGGGCCTGGGCGGCGAGGGTGGTGAGGTCGTGGTGGCCGCTGCGGGACTGGTCGCGGTCGACTTCCTGGAGGGCGAGGACGTCGGCGTCGAGGGCGCGGATGGCGGCGGTGAGCCGGTCGGGGTCGACGAGCCCGTCGGTCAGGGAGCGGCCGTGCAGCAGGTTGAAAGTCGCCAGGCGCACCTGTGCACCCTACGTCCGTGGCACAGTTACCGGATGATCAAGTTGTTGTGTTGTTCGGTGTTGGTGTTCGTGGCGTTGGGTGCGGTGGGGGTGTGGGTGCGGCGGCGGCGGGGTCGGTGAGGTGGGCCACTCGGGTGGGCGGGTGGCCGGGTGGCGTGGGGAGAATGGCCGGCCGTGGATGCTGCCTCGTTGATCACGCTGCTCACTGCGGCTGCCCTGGCTGGTTGGGTGGATGCGGTGGTGGGCGGTGGTGGGTTGTTGTTGTTGCCGGCGTTGTTGGTGGCGGCGCCGGGGGTGCCGGTGGCGACGGCGTTGGGGACGAACAAGTTGGCGGCGATCGCGGGCACCTCGACGGCGGCGGTGACGTTTGCGCGGCGGACGCGGGTGGACTGGGCGGTGGCGGGTCCGGCGGCGGTGTTGGCGGTGGGGTGCGCGGGGGTGGGGGCGGCGTTGGCGGGGGCGGTGCCGGCGGGGGCGTATCGGCCGGTGGTGTTGGTGGTGTTGCTGGCGGTGGCGTTGTTCGTGGTGCTGCGGCCGCGGTTGGGGACGGTGGCGGTGCCGGCGCGGCGGACCCGGGTGCGGGTGGTGGTGGCGGTGGGGGTGGCCGGGGTGGGTATCGCCCTGTACGACGGGTTGATCGGTCCGGGTACGGGGACGTTCCTGGTGGTGGCGTTCACCGCGTTGGTGGGGGCGGATTTTCTGCATGGTTCGGCGATGGCGAAGGTGGTCAACGCGGGGACGAATCTGGGGGCGTTGGTGGTGTTCGCGGCGACCGGGCATGTGTGGTGGTGGTTGGGGTTGGCGATGGCGGTGTGCAACGTGGTGGGGGCGGCGGTGGGGGCGCGGATGGCGTTGCGGCGGGGTGCGGGGTTCGTGCGGGTGGTGTTGCTGGTGGTGGTGGTGGCGTTGGTGGCGAGGTTGGGGTACGACCAGTGGCTGGCCGGCTGAGCGTGTGGTGGCGCTCGGCCGGCCAGCCGGGGTCGGTGCGGGGGTGTCGGTGGTTCAGGCGTGCCGGACGACGGTGTCGTAGTCGAGGCGGGGCAGGCGGGGGTGCCAGGCGTCGGGGCCGGGGTGGCCCATGTTGACCAGGAGCAGGGACTTCCAGCCGGTGTCGGTGAAGAATTCGGTGTCGACTCCGGTGGCGTCGAATCCGCCCATCGGGCCGGCGGCGAGGCCGGCGGCGCGGACGGCGAGCAGGAAGTAGCCGACCTGGAGGCCGGCGTTGAACCTGGCCATGGCGTCGCGGGTGGTGGGGTCGGCGGCGAAGTGTTCGCGCATGCCGGGGCGGATCGGGAAGACGGTGTCGAGGTGTTCGTGGAAGTTGGTGTCGGCGGCGAGGACGGCGACGACGGGTGCGGTGGCGGTTTTGGCGCGGTTGCCTTCGGCGACGTGGGTGAGGAGGCGGTCGCGGCCTTCGCCGGGGCGGACGAACAGGACCCGCAGCGGTTGGACGTTCATGGCGGTGGGTGGGTACTTGACCAGGTCGAAGATGGCGCGGAGCTGGTCGTCGCCGACGGGGGCGTCGGTGAAGGTGTTGGCGGTGCGGGCCTCGGTGAACAGTTGGGCCTGGGCCTGGGGGTCGAGGGTGATCAGGTGGTCGGGCAGCACGTCGGTCATGGTGTCCTCCGGTCGGATCGGCAGTTGCTGCGGCCACAGTAGCAGCTAGTTTTTTCGTAGCGGCTAGGGTGAGTTGTAGACCACGTATGCTGGGACGATGACGACGTGCTCCCCGATCGACGATGGGCCCCGCGCCTGTCCCGGGGGGCTGTCCCGGGCGTTCGCATTCCTGGGAAAACGGTGGAACGGCATGATTCTGGGCACCCTCGCCCAGGGGCCGGCGGGCTTCGCCGAGTTGGCCCGGGCACTGCCGGGGATCAGCGAGTCGGTGCTGTCGGACCGGCTGGGTGAGCTGGCCCGGGTCGACCTGGTCAGCCGCCGGGTGCGGGAGGGTCCCCCACTGGGGGTCAGCTACCAGCTGACCGAGCGTGGCGCCGCCCTGCTGCCGGCATTGGACGCGCTGGCCCGGTGGGCCGACGAGAACCTTCCCGCCCGGGATTGCTGACCGGTGCCGGTCCGCGCCGAACACGACCGTGCCGTGCTGGCCGGGCTGCTGCGTCGCGATCCGGTGCTGCACGCCTACCAACTGGGTGATCTGGACGACTTCTTCTGGCCGTACACGTCGTGGTTCCGGCGCGACGAGCAGGTGGCGTTGCTCTACCACGGCGCGGCGGAGCCGGTGCTGCTGGTGTTCGCCGCCGACCGGGACCGGTCGACGGCGACCGCGCTGCTCGACGAGCTGGCCCCGGTGCTGCCCGCCCGGCTGTACGCGCACCTGTCCCCCGGGCTGGAACGGGCCCTCACCGACCGGTACGTCGTCAGCCCGGCCGGGGAGCACCTGCGGATGGCGTTGACCGACCCCGGTCGGCTGGCCGGGGTGACCGCCTCGGGTGAGGTGCTCGACGGTGCGGACCTGCCGGCGTTACGGGCCCTGTACGCCGCCGCGTACCCGGGCAACTGGTTCGACCCGCGGATGCTCGACACCGGCCACTACGTGGGCGTGCGCGAGCACGGTGACCTCGTCGCGGTGGCCGGGGTGCACGTGTGGTCACCGACCTACCGGGTGGCCGCGTTGGGCAACGTGACGACCCATCCGCGGGCGCGGGGCCGGGGACTGGCGGGGGCGGCCGTCGCCGCGTTGTGCGCCCGGCTGCGCGACAGCGTCGATCATGTGACGTTGAACGTGCGGGCCGACAACACCGCGGCGGTGCGCCTCTACGAGCGGCTCGGTTTCACCGGGGTGGCCCGGTTCGGTGAGCACACGTTGACCACCGGCCCCCGCTGAGGCCCGGCCGCTCAGCGGGGGCGGCGGGGCGAGTCGAACCGGCCGGCGCGGATCTCCCGCAGCGCCTTGCGGCGGATGTCGCCGCGCAGGGTGTCGACGTAGAGCCGGCCCGCGAGGTGGTCGGTTTCGTGCTGCAACGCGCGGGCGAGGAACCCGCTGCCGGAGATGGTCAACGGCTCGCCGTGCCGGTCGACGCCGTGCACGGTGGCGTGCAGGGCCCGGCGGGTCGGGAAGTACAGCCCGGGGATGGACAGGCAGCCCTCGTCGTCGTCCTGGACCTCGTCGGACAACTCGATGGTGGGATTGATCAGGTGGCCCCGGTGGCCGTCGGCGTCGTAGACGAACACCTGGGCGTCGACGCCGATCTGCGGGGCGGCGACGCCGGCCCGGCCGGGCGCACCGAGCAGGGTGTCCATCAGGTCGTCGACGAGGCGTTGCAGGGCGGCGTCGAAGTCGGTCACCGGGGTGCAGGCGGTGCGCAGGACGGGGTCACCGATGATCCGGATCGGGCGTACGGTCATGCCCGGAAGGCTATCGGGGGGTTACCGGCGGCGTTCACCCGGCGCACCGGTCGGCCACCAGGGCGGCGATGCCGTCGAGGATCCGGGCCAGTCCGAAGTCGAAGGCGCGGGTGGGGTCGGTGGCGGCCTGGTACTCCTGGCCGGCGGTGGCGCCGACCCGGGCGGCGGTGGGGAACCGGGCCGGGTCCATCACCTTCTCCAGGTAGGGGGCGTGGGCCTGCCACCACTGTTCGTCGGTGAGTCCGGTGCGGGCGGTGGCCTGGGCGGCTTCCACCGCGCCGCGTACCGCGCCGTGGACGTAGGAGTCGACGAGGGTGATCACGGCGTCCATCTCCAGGTCGGTCAGGCCGATGCCCTCGATGGCGCGCAGTTCGTAGTCGTAGCGGGCGGTGACGTGGGGGCCCAGGGGTGGGCGGGTGGTGGCGACCTGCAACAGCCACCGGTGGCGCAGGTACAGCGCCCAGTTGTCGTGGGCGATGCGTTCCAGCCGCCCCCGCCACCCGCCGGGGACGTCCGCCGGTCGGGGGGTTTCGCCGTGCACGGTGTCGAGCATGAGGTCGAGCAGTTCACCCTTGCCGGGCACGTGGGTGTAGAGGGACATGGTGCCCACGCCGAGGCGTTCGGCGACCCGACGCATGGACAGCGCGGCGAGTCCGTCGGTGTCGGCGACGTCGATGGCGGCCCGGACGATCCGGTCGACGCCGAGGTCGCCGCCGCGGCTGGTGCGCTCGCGGGTGCGCCAGAGCAGGGCGAGGCTGCGGGCGGGGTCGCCGGTGCCGCTGTACTCGACGTGCATGCGGCCACCCTAGCGGCCGGTGTGGTCAGCCGGCGGTGAGCAGGGCGCGCACCGGGGCGGCCTTGGCGGCGGCCTCGGCGACCTCGGCGGCCGGGTCGCTGTCCCAGGTGATGCCGCCGCCGGCCCACAGGTGCAGCCGGTCGCCGGCGGCGGCGGCGGTGCGGATGGTCAGCCCCAGGTCGAGGTGGCCGGGGCCGACCCAGCCGAACCCGCCCATGCCGGCGCCCCGGCCGACGGGTTCGACGGCGGCGATCAACGCCAGCGCGGCGTGTTTCGGTGCGCCGGTGACCGAACCGCCGGGGCAGGTGGCGCGCAGCAGGTCGGCCAGGCCGACCCCGTCGGCGAGCGCCGCGGACACCGTCGACTCGGCCTGCCACAGGTCGCACCAGCGGCGGACGGCGAACAACTCGTCGACGGTCACCGACCCGGTGCGGGCGACCCGGGCCAGGTCGTTGCGTTCCAGGTCGACGATCATGATGTGTTCGGCGCGTTCCTTGGCCGAGGCGAGCAGGTCGTGGCGTCCGGCGGCGGTGGCCGGGCGGGTGCCCTTGATCGGGCGGGTGACGACCCGGCCGGCGTGCACCGCGACGAGGGTCTCCGGTGAGGCGCAGCCGAGGGTCCAGCCCTCGCCGCGCAGGGTGCCGCCGTAGCGGGCGCCGGGCAGCCCGGCGAGGCGGGCCAGGGCGGGCCCGGGGTCGCCGGTGTACGTGGCGGCGGCGTGGCCGACGACGTTGACCTGGTAGACGTCGCCGCGGCCGATGGCGGCCCGGACGGTCCGCACGGCGTCGGCGTGCTGCCCGGTGGTCCAACTGTCCCGCCACGGGCCGACCCGCAGGTGGCCTGGGTGCGGGCGGCCCGGGGAGGCCGGCGCCGTGGTCGTAGACGACCACGGCCACGTCGGGCAGGCCCGGCACCGGGCTGGGCGGGCCGGTGGGTGCGCCGACCATCCGGGCGCCGGCCGCGGCGGAGACGAACAGGGCGGCGCCGCAGGGGCCGTCGGTGCGGTGGGTCGCCGGGCGGGTCAGGTCGTCGACGGGCAGGCCGTGCGCGGTGAGGAATCCGGCGATCTGCGCGGCCGGGTCGCCACCGTCGGTGAGGCGCCAAACGTAGCGGTCGCGTTCGACGAGCACGCTGCGGCAGCGCGCCGGCACTCCCGGTATGTCGACCGACGCCGTTGGGAGCGTTTCCACGCCGGGTGGCCCATTCTTACTCATCCGTTCAGCGGATTTCGGGGCAACATGACCGAAGGCTGCTCGATCCGGTGCGCTGTCCCTTGGTACTGTGCGTCACTGGTCATGTGAACCATGACACAGTGCCCCCACAGTCCGGAGAACCCGATGTGCCAGCACCAGATCACCTGCCCCTCCGCCGAAGCGACCGACCGGGACGCCGCCCGGGTCATCGCGTGCTTCCCTGAGCAGGGCTGGAGCCTGCTCTGCAACGGTGTCATCGTCTTCGAGGACACCGGTGAACTCCTTCCCGACGGCAGCACCATCGCCCCGCACCGCGGGCCGGCCCGGCACGCCCTCGTCGCCTGACCCGATCACGGTCCGTCGGCGTCACCAGCCACATCATCGCAGGCTGGCCCCCGGACAGGGGCCGCCCTCCCCCCGGTCGCCGCACCGGGGCGGCACGTCCGCCGCCCCGGCACCGCGCCTCAGCCCTCGAACGCCTCCGGCGCCGGGCACGAACACATCAGGTTCCGGTCGCCGTACGCGCCGTCGACCCGCCGCACCGGCGGCCAGTACTTCCCCGCCCGGTCCACCCCACCCGGGTACGCTCCCACCGACCTCGGATACGGGTGCGGCCACTGGTCCCCCGCCACCATCGCCGCGGTGTGCGGCGCATTCGCCAGCGGATTGTCCCCCGCCGGCCACTGTCCCGAGGCCACCTTGTCGATCTCCGCCCGGATCGCGATCATCGCGTCGCAGAACCGGTCCAACTCGGCCAGGTCCTCACTCTCGGTCGGCTCCACCATCAGCGTCCCCGCCACCGGGAACGACATCGTCGGCGCGTGGAACCCGTAGTCGATCAGCCGTTTCGCCACGTCGTCGACACTCACCCCGGTCGCCTTCGACAACGGACGCAGATCCAGGATGCACTCGTGCGCCACCAGGCCCTTGTTGCCGGCGTACAGCACCGGGAAGTGCTCCCGCAGCCGCACCGCCACATAGTTCGCGGCCAGCACCGCCACCCCGGTCGCCCGGGCCAGCCCCGCCGCGCCCATCATCCGCAGGTACGCCCACGGGATCGGCAGGATGCCCGCCGACCCGTACCGGGCCGCCGAGATCGCCGGCGCCCCCTGCACCCGGGCACCCGACGGGTCACCCGGCAGGTACGCCGCCAGGTGCGCCCGCACCGCCACCGGACCCACCCCCGGCCCCCCACCACCGTGCGGGATGCAGAACGTCTTGTGCAGGTTCAGGTGCGACACGTCCGCCCCGAACCGGCCCGGCTTGGCGAACCCGACCAACGCGTTCAGGTTCGCCCCGTCGACGTACACCTGACCACCGGCGTCGTGGACCTTCGCGCACAACGACGCGATGCCCGTCTCGTACACCCCGTGCGTCGACGGGTACGTCACCATGATCGCCGCGAGGGCGTCCCGATGCTTGTCGATCTTCGCGTCGAGGTCGACCAGGTCGACGTTGCCGTCGGTGTCGCACCCGACCACCACCACCCGCATCCCGGCCATCACCGCCGACGCGGCGTTCGTGCCGTGCGCCGACGACGGGATCAGACACACGTCCCGGTGGGTGTCCCCCCGGTCCCGGTGGTAGGCGCGGATCGCCAGCAACCCCGCCAACTCCCCCTGCGACCCCGCGTTGGGTTGCACACTGACCGCGTCGTACCCGGTGACCTCCGCCAACCAGCCCTCCAACTGGCCGATCAGCTCCCGGTACCCGGCGGTCTGCGCGTCCGGGGCGAACGGGTGCAGATGGGCGAACTCCGGCCAGGTCACCGGCTCCATCTCGGTGGTCGCGTTGAGTTTCATCGTGCACGACCCCAACGGGATCATGCCCCGGTCCAGGGCGTAGTCGAAGTCCGCCAACCGGCGCAGGTACCGCAGCATCGCCGTCTCCGAGTGGTGACTGCGGAACACCGGATGGGTCAGGAAGTCCCCGTCCCGCGTCAACGCCGCCGGCAGGGCCCTCTCGACGCCCCCGTCGACCGGGTCGACCCCGAACGCCGCCCACACCGCCGCCAGGTGCGCCACCGTCGTCGTCTCGTCGCAGGACACCCCCACCCGGTCGGCGTCGACCAGCCGCAGGTTCACCCCCCGTGCCTGCGCCGCCGCGACCACCCGCGCCGCCCCACCCGGCACCACCGCCGTCACGGTGTCGAAGAACGCGACGTCGTCGACCCGCACCCCACCGGCGCGCAGCCCGGCCGCGAGCCGCACCGCCATCTCATGGGTACGCCAGGCGATCCGCCGCAACCCGTCCGGCCCGTGGTACACCGCGTACATGCCGGCCATCACCGCCAACAGCACCTGCGCGGTGCAGATGTTGCTGGTCGCCTTCTCCCGCCGGATGTGCTGCTCCCGAGTCTGCAACGCCAACCGGTACGCCGGGTTCCCGGCGGCGTCCCGGGACACCCCGACCAGCCGGCCCGGCAGCATCCGCTCCAACCCCGCCCGCACCGCCAGATAACCGGCGTGCGGCCCACCGAAGCCCATCGGCACCCCGAACCGCTGGGTGGTACCCGCCGCGATGTCCACCCCGATCCGCCCCGGCGCCCGCAGCACCGTCAACGCCAGCAGGTCCGCCGCCACCGTCACCAACGCCCCCACCGCGTGCGCCGCCGCCACCAACGGCGCATGGTCGCGCACCGCGCCCGACGCCCCCGGGTACTGCAGGTGCAGACCGAAGAACTCCGCCGGCAACTCCTCGACCGCCAGGTCCACCACCCGCACCTCGATACCGAGCGGCTCGGCCCGGCCGGCGAGCACCGCGACGGTCTGCGGCAACGCGTCCGCGTCGACCACGTACACCGTGCTGCGGCTCCTCGACGCCCGACGGGCCAGGGTCATCGCCTCCGCCGCCGCCGTCGCCTCGTCGAGCATCGACGCGTTCGCCGTCGCCAACCCGGTCAGGTCGGTCACCATCGTCTGGAAGTTCAGCAGCGCCTCCAACCGGCCCTGGCTGATCTCCGGCTGGTACGGGGTGTACGCCGTGTACCAGGCCGGGTTCTCCAGCACGTTGCGGCGGATCACCGCCGGGGTGTGGGTGCCGTGATAGCCCAGACCGATCATCGACACCGCGACCGTGTTACGGGCCGCCAACGCGCGCAGCTCGGCGATCGCCTCCCGCTCGGTGGCCGGCGCCGGCAGGTCCAGGGTCCCGTGCCACCGGATCACCTCGGGAATCGCCGCGTCCATCAGCTCATCGATCGAGCCGTGACCGACGGCCTCCAACATGCGGCGTTCGTCATCCGCGCCGGGGCCGATGTGCCGGTCGGCGAACTGCTCTACGGTCATGCGTGCGCTCCAGGAGGCGAGGTCGACGGATCGGCCTCCCCCTGAGTCACGCCGCACGGCGCTCCACAGTGCCTGCCCGTCGCGGTCCTTCTGCCTGAGAGGTTCCGGGGAGAATCTGCCCCTTCGGCGCCGCCCGATACTGCTGGGCGATCTCTCCCGCGCGGGTGGTGTCGGCATGGTCAACGCTACCAGCGCCACGGTTACCGGCGGATGTCGTACCCCCGGGTCGACCCCACCGGCCGGAGATCAACCGGCCACGGGCGTGACCACCGCCACCGGGGCGGACCCGTCGACCCGGTCACCCGGGGCACGGGTCACACCCGGGGCCACCCGGTCGACCAACCGGGGCAGCAGCCGCCCCAACGGGGCGTCCACCCGCAGCGCCGCATACCCGTCACCCCGGGTGACACCCTGGTTGGCGATCACCACCGGAATACCCAACTTCGCCGCCCGCAGCACGAACCGCCGCCCCGACAACACCGTCAACGACGACCCCAACACCAGCAACGACCGCGCCCGACCGACCATCGCGAAACACCGCGACACCCGGTCCGCGGGCACCGTCTCCCCGAAGAACACCACGTCCGGTTTCAGCATCCCCGCACCACAGCACGTGCAGTCGACCATCCGGAACCCGGCCACCCGCTCGTCGTCGAGTTCCACGTCACCGTCCGGATTCACCACCGCGACCGTCGCGTCGAACCCCGGGTTCGCCGCCACCAACCGCCGATCCAGCTCCTCCCGCGACGACCGGTCACCACAACGCAGGCACACCACCGCGTCGAGACGACCGTGCAGCTCCACCACCTGCCCGCTACCCGCCGCCGTGTGCAGACCATCGACGTTCTGGGTGATCACCCCGTCGACCAGGCCGGCGGCCTGCAACCGGGCCACCGCCCGGTGCCCGTCGTTCGGCGCGGCCCGCGCGATCATCCGCCACCCCAGGTGACTACGCGCCCAGTACCGTTGCCGGGCCGCCGCCTCCCGGGTGAACACCTGATAGGTCATGGGCGTGTGTCGGCGGGCCGCACCGGTCGGCCCCCGGTAGTCGGGAATGCCCGACTCGGTGGACAACCCCGCCCCACTCAACACCACGACCCCACCGGCGGCGACCAGGCCCGCCAGCACGTCGATCGTCTCCGTCACCCGTCCATGCTGCCTCAGCCACCCCGCCCGCGGCGACCGGGACGACCCCCACCGGGCCGCTTCAGCCGCCCAGCACCGCCCGCAACTGGGCGCTCGCCCCACCGGCCGCCACCGCGTCCGCCCGCAGCTGCTCCGACTGCGCCGACAGATACGACTGCCACCGGTTCAGCTGCTGCTGCGCCGCCGCGACCGCCGCCAACGCCGCCGCGTGCCGCTCCTCCAACGCCTGCAACTTCCCCGCCAACTCCGGCGACGGCCCCCCACCGGCCAACGGCCCCGACCCCACGTCACCGGCCCGCCGGTGCGCGTCGGCCAGGATCTCGTCGGCCTGCCGCCGCGCATCGGCGATGATCTCCGCGCCCTCCGCGCTGGCCTCACCGATCGTCCGGTTCGCCTCGTCCTGCGCCCGCATCGCCAACTCGACAGTCATCGGGTCCGGGCCCTGCGGCGCGTTGCTCGGCAACGTCCCGTGCCGCAGCATCTCCACCTGACTCAGCAGCCCCTGGTTCTCCCGCCGCTGCCGCTCCAACTCCGCCGTCAACAACCCGATCCGGTCATCCGCCGACCGGACCAACGCCGCGACCTCGTCGGCGGACAACCAGTGGCTGCCCCGGAACCGCCGCTCCTCCAGCACGGACAACTGGCGGGCGATCTCACCCTGCTCCGCGCCGAGCCGGTCGGAGTGGTCCACGCTCATCGGGCACCTGTCCCACTGAAGTCGCGCGGAGCACCGGCAGCGGCCTCGGCGAGCGGCGGATAGAGGGAATGATCATAGCTTTCCGTCAGGATCTGCTCCGGATCCACACCCGAGCGCGCCAGGATCGCCACCGTCTCCCGGGTCATCTCCGGGCTCCCACACACCAGGATCTCGGTATCCGCCCACGGCCCCAACCGCACCGCCGTGTCACCGGCCCGACCGATCGCCCCCTGCCAACCCCAACCCGTCTCCACCGTCGGCACGTACCGCAACCAACCCGTCCCACCGTGCGGCCAACCCGCCGCCGGCGACAACGACGCCAACCGCGACACTGCCGGCTCGTCATACAGGTCGTCCGGGGTACGCCCACCCACCACCAGCGTCGTGCGCCGCCCCGCACCCTGCTGCACCGCCTCCACCACCGCCCGCAACGGCGCCAACCCCGTCCCCCCCGCGATCAACAACAACGGCAACTGCGGCGACCGGTCGTACGACGACAACGCCGCCCCCGTCGGATGCCCCAACAACAACCGGTCACCAACCCGCAACCTGCGCACCAGATGGGTGGAGAACCGGCCCGTCGCCCGGACATGGAACTCGATCGTCCCGTCCGCCCGCGGCGCGTTCGCCGGCGACAGATACCGCCACGTCCGCAACTGCGGCACCTGCACCGGCAACGACTGACCCGGCCGGTAGGTGCACAGATAATTCGGACGCACCGTGAACACCACGATGTCGGCGCGACGCCGCTCCGCCGTCAACACCTCCGCCTCCCAGTGCGGCGGCGACGTCCGCTCCGCCTCCGCGGCACCATCGAGCATCAACTTCGCCACCAACTCGTACGCCGCAGCCCACTGCGCCCGCAACGCCGGCGTGAAGTACGGGCCGAGGAACCGCTCCAACGTCGCCAGCAACGCCTGACCCACCCAGATGTAGTGCCGCTCCCCCAACACCACCGGATTGCCCCGCTGATCCTGACCGTGGAACCGTCGATGGTCGGCGCCCAACCGCTGCGCGAACGCCGTCAACGCCCCCGGATCGTCCAAACTGGTGATGATGTGACCCAACGCCGCCAGGAGCTTGTCCTCCTGATACTGCATGTTCGTCGGGAACATCGACCGGGCCTCCGGCGCCACCACGAACAACGTGGCATAGAAATACTTCGCCGCCTCCGGGCCGGCAGCGGAGAACTGGCTCCAACTCTGGCGCAACGCCGCGTTGTCCATCCTCAGTCCTCCTGCGCGCGAGCCACGTCATGACGCTCACGCAACGTCATCTCCACCACACCATCCGGGTCGTAGGCGCGGTCAGTCTGCCAGAGATTCGGATTCGGGACCCGGGTGTCGTAGTAGCGGTGATGCACCGCATGCAACGCCGCCCACCCCACACTCCCGTTGAGCCACGACCAGTCACCGTGCACCGGCCGACCCGCCCGCTCCTCCTGCGCACAGAACTTCATGAACAACTCCGACTCGGTGTGCGGATCGGACACCCGCACCCCCGCCTCCCGGAACGAGTGCAACACCGCCTGGTTCAACACCAACGCCGCATGCTCCCGCCACAGAGTGTCCTCCCGCGACGTGTCCAACCCCAACCCCGCCGCCACCACCGGCAACTGGTCGTACCGCTCCCGGTCACCCATGTTCCGGGTGCCGATCTCGTCACCCAGGTAGTGACCGTTGAACGGCGCGCAACTGTAGTCGACCCCGCCGATACGCAGACGCATGTTACTGATCACCGGCAGCGCATGCCAACGCAGCATCAGATCCGCGAACCACGGGTGATCCGGATGACTCAACGCCACCTCCCGCACCAACTCCCGCGGCACCTGCCACACCGACGGCGACTCGTGCGCCGTCTCGATCACCCACGGCAACAGGTCGAACCGACCCGGCACCGGCGGCGGCCGCCACCCCAACCGGCGGGCCGCCCGCACCATCCCCACCTGCGCCGGATCACCCACCACCCCACCGTCGTCGCGCAGATGACCGCAGTAACGGACCAACTGGTCGTTCCAGATCCGCGCCCGCGGACCCACCCCCGGCCGGTCCGGTGCGAAAACCGTGATCACCGACTGGATGCGACCCCCGTTGTCCCCCGCCGCCAGATGCGCCGACAACTCCCCGGCGATACCCGCCGCCGTCATCACGTGCCGGCGGTCACGCACCCGCAACCCCGCCCACCGGACCCGCCCCACACACCGCGCCGACTGCCGCCACGCCACCCGCGCCCCGTAGACCAACTCCTCCCGGGTGTGCCGGTACGAGCCGGTCAACGCGATCTCCTCGCGTACCTCCGCCAGCCGCACCGCCAACCCCGGCAACTGCCGCTCGGCGTGCAACGACTCCAGGAACTCCGTCGCCTCCGCCACCACGTCCCCACCGGAGTGGACCGGCTCACCCGGCGGTGGCACCGCGGTGACCGGGCAACGCGCCCCGGCGTCATGATCGGCGACAGCACCGCCGGCCCGCGCGGAACCCACGCCGACATAGTGATCAATGTGCACTGTGGTTCGTTTCCCGTCCTCGGCGGGACCACGGATGCGACCCCCGCACCATGCTCCACGCATCAGCCCGACGTCACCACCAACCGTCACTCACCGTGAGCGGTTGATGTCTCTGGTGATCGCCCTGGACAGGATTCCCGGCCGAACCGCAGCTGTCAACAAACCCCACTCCACCCGGGAATGTCCACCCTGGACCCCACACCGCTCGTACCCATCCACCGGACCGCCCAGGTCACGAGCCAGATCGATACGACAACCATCACCACCCCCACACGAAAACGCCGCGACCGGAACCCCGGCCGCGGCGCTGTGCACCACCACGAAACTAACCCGCCCGCCGCCGCGCCCGCCGCGCCGCCAACTCGTCACCCACCACCTCCGACGAACCCTGCGCGACACCCCCCGCCGCCGGCACCGGCTCCCCGCCACCGGCCACCGCCGGCTCCGCCGGCAGATGCGACAACGAACCCTGAATCTCCTTGAACGCCCCACCGATCGCGATACCGAACACCCCCTGGCCACCCTGCAACAGGTCGACCACCTCCTCCGCAGACCGGCACTCGTACACCGTCGTGCCATCCGAGATGAGCGTGATCCCCGCCAGGTCCTCCACCCCACGCGACCGCAACGCCTCGATCGCCTTACGGATGTTCTGCAGGGACACCCCGGCATCCAACAACCGCTTCACGACCTTCAACACCACCAGGTCCCGGAACGAGTACAACCGCGACGTACCCGAACCCGACGCGTCCCGCACACTCGGCACCACCAGCGTCGTCCGCGCCCAATAGTCCAACTGGCGGTAACTGATCCCCACCGCCGAACAGGCCGTCACACCCCGGTACCCGACCGCGCCGTCACCATCCAACGACGACGACACCGCCCCCGACTCGCCCCGCTCCACACCTGGCTCAGGCTCCCGCGGCTCGTGCATCCCGACAACCTCCCCGTCAGTGCGGCACCACGTCGACTACGCCGACGCGCACCCCTCGACACGGCAACCCTAACGCCGCACCCAGGGGTTACCACGGAGAAACCGCCGCGACACGCCGCGCGACGACACACCACACCACCGGCGCCGCCATCCGCGACACCACGACAACCCGGCGCTCAGCCGGCGAAATCCTCCGGACGCACCTGCTCCAGGAACTCCCGGAACTTCTCCACCTCGTCCTCCTGCTCGTCGGGAATCACGATCCCCGCCTCACTGAGGACCTGCTCCGCACAACGAATAGGCGCACCCACCCGCAACGCCAACGCGATCGAATCACTCGGCCGGGCCGACACCCGCACCCCGTCACCCAGCAACAGATCAGCGTAGAAGACGTTCTCCTTCAACTCCGTGATCTCCACCGCCCGCAACGGCGCCTTCAACGCCGCCAGCACGTCCCGCAACAGATCATGCGTCAACGGCCGGGCCGGTTTGACCCCCTGCTGCTCATAAGCGATAGCCGTGGCCTCGACCGCACCGATCCAGATCGGCAGATAGCGGTCGCCCTCGACCTCCCTGAGCAGGACGATCGGCTGGTTACTGGGCAGCTCCACCCGAACCCCGACCACGCTCAGCTCGCGCACCGCCGCCTCCGTGTCGTTGTCACCTACGCCCGCCCGCACCTGTCCCTGCACGGTACACGGACCTCGTCACGGCCGTCCCATCCGCATCAGCACCCGCACCGCGCCGGAAAAGGGGTTACCCCGGCAAGCCTACGGCACGCTTCCCGGGGCAGAACCTTCCGCACACACCACCGAACCACTCACCGACCCAACGTCGACCGCAACCCCACCCGCACCAACGCCGCATGCAACTGCTGCGACAACGCCACCAACTCCCGCGCCGTCTCCGCCGCCCGCGCCCGCGCCGCCGGATCCGACTGCCGCGCCAACGGCGCCACCAACTGCGCGAACAAACCCACCTCACGATCCGCCGACGACCGGTAACCCCGCAGATGCCGAGGCTCCAACCCGTACGCCGCCAACCCCGCCACCGCCCGCGCGATGATCAACGCATCCGCGTCATACCACCCCGGCGAATCCGGCACCAACACACCCAGCCGCTCCAGCTCACCCAACGTCGACTCGGCGATCCCACTGCGCGCCACCAGATCGGCCCGCCCGAGCCGCACCTGCGACTCAGGCTCCTCCACCGACCGGCCCGGCACCTCACCACCAGGACCCACCGCCACCAACGTCGGCCGCTGACGGCCCGGCGTCTCGTCACCGCCATCCCACTGCGCCAACTGCTCACGGATCACCCGCAACGGCAGATACTGATCCCGCTGCGCGGTCAGCACGAACCGCAACCGGGCCACATCGTCCCAGCTGTACTTCCGGTAACCCGCCGCCGTGCGCTGCGGCTCCACCAGGCCCTCGGCCTCCAGGAACCGCAACTTCGAAATCGTGACGTCCGGAAACTCCACCCGCAGCTGACCCAGCACCTCACCGATACTCATCAGTGGATGCGACCGGGCCGCCCCGGACGGCATGGAGGCCGCAGGCTCGTTCACCCCCGGCCGGCCTCCTCCTCCGGGCGAGGACCGGCAATGAACACCACCCGGAACTTACCGATCTGCACCTCGTCACCATTGCTCAACGTGGCCGCCTCGACCCGCTCCCGGTTCACGTAGGTGCCGTTCAGGCTCCCCACGTCCCGCACCGTGAACATCCCCGAGTCCCGATGGAACTCCGCATGCCGCCGCGACACCGTCACATCGTCCAGGAAGATGTCACTGTCCGGATGCCGGCCACTCGTCGTCACATCATGGTCCAACAGGAACCGGGCACCCGCATTCGGGCCCCGACGAACCACCAGCAGCGCCATACCCGGCGGCAACGAGCCGGACATCCGACTCGGCACCACATCAGGATCCGGACCCTCCAGCACTTCGTCCAACGAACCGAGATTGAGCGTCGAAGTGACGTCGAGCGGGGGGAACTCGTCGCCTGGGCGCGTCATGGGACCACCTCACGGATCAGTTCGGTCAGCATCAGGATAACGGCGGGTATGGCCACCGGGCAGATCACACACCCGGCGGCTGGCTCCCCGTGCCCCGGAAGGCAATTACCCGACGCTCAACCATTTGGGGTTCTCGGTCGACTGGGCGAGCCTAGCCAGCGCCGAAATGCAGGGCAACCGGACGCGCGGCAAACACCACCCACGCCCGGCACGACGCCACTCAGCTCTCGGTGAGCTCACGGTACGCGGCGGCGGTCAACAACCCGTCCAGCGCCGCCGGATCGGCCGGCACGATCTCCACCAACCAACCCGCACCGTACGGGTCCGAGTTGATCACCTCAGGAGAGTCACCCAACGCCTCGTTCCGCGCCGCCACCGTCCCGCTCACCGGCGCGTAGATCTCCGACACACTCTTGGTCGACTCGATCTCACCCAGCGAATCACCGGCCCCCACCACCACACCGGGGTCCGGCAACTGGACGAACACGATGTCACCCAACGCATCCTGCGCGAACTGGGTGATACCGACCCGGACAGTGCCGCCCTCGGCACCCACCACCCACTCGTGCTCGGCGGTGTAACGCAGATCCTCAGGAATCACCAGCGCGTCCCTCATCCATCGGTGCACCGGGACCACCCGGCGCGGCCGCGCCGGTCAGGAGACCGGACGGGCGTGTTCCAGCTTCAACGGCGCGTGCAGCGCCGAAACCTCGGCAACCTCACGATCCTCGACGCTCACGTTACCGCCGTCACCACGAACCGATGCGGCCACCCCGCCCGGAATGTTCAACGCGGTACGCATCGTCTCCGGATCACCGATCACCGTGATCGTGAACGGACCCGTCAACGTCCGCCCGTCCACCACCAACGCATCCCCCGACCCGTCCAGGAAGTACGTCGAGGCGATGATCCGCGCCGACGCCCGATCCCCACCGGAGATCTGCATCGCCTCCGCGCCGGCACCCCGCAACTCCTGCACCGCGTCCAACACCCGGTCCGCCCGGATCGGCCTACCACCCGGCTCGAACCGCACCGCCAACCCCGGCCCCCGCGCCGGCAACGTACCCGCCAGGATGCCCAATTCGTCGGCCCGCTTCGTCGCCTCCTCCAACGCCGCCTGCCGACCCTGCTCACCCGAACGCAGCTGCCGCTGGCTGTCCTCCAGGCCCTCGATGTCCTGCTGCAACCGCTTCTCCCGGGAATCCAGATCAGAGAAGATCCGCACCAGATCCTCCTGCCGGGTCGCCGCCAACGTCGGATCCGTCGAGGTGGTCTTCAACTGCACCACCAACGTGAACCCCAACAACGCCAGCAACGCCGCGATCATCACCCCCGCCGACGACACCTTCCGACCCGACGGCCCCGCCGACGGCGGTTCCCCGGACTCCGCCGGCCGCGCCCCCGCCGAGGCCACCTCCGCCAGGTTCACCGTCTGGCCGCCGTCGTCACCGGCCTCCACCGCACGACCCTCCGGCGGCTCCACCGGCACCAGCGGACTCAACTCGTCCGGAGCCGGTTCGTCCGGCCGCGGATCCGGCTCCACCGCCGGACGAACCGGCTCCGCCGGCTGCGGCCACCCGGTGCCCGTCTCCCGATGCTCGTCGCTCACGTCACCAACCTACGCCCGGAACAGGTGCCGACGGATCGCCGCCACATTCCCGAAGATCCGCACCCCCAGGACGACCACCACGCCCGTGGACAACTGACCACCCACCCCCAACTGGTCACCCAGGTACACGATCAACCCGGCCACCAACACGTTCGAGATGAACGACACCACGAACTGCTTGTCGTCGAAGATCCGATCCAACTTCGCCCGCACCCCGCCGAACACGGCATCGAGCGCGGCCACCACAGCGATCGGCAGGTACGGCTGCAACGCCGCCGGCACCGTCGGATCAAGGTAGATCCCCAGCACCACACCGGCGAGCAACGCCAGCACCGCGATCATCGGACACCTCCGGAGGGGCTGGAAGACGAACCCGGACCGGACGACCCGGTACCGGACGGACGAACAGCACCCGAACCCGCCGGTGACGGGTTCGGACTGACCGACGGCCGCGCGTAGCGTAGCCGTGGCTCCGGAGCGGCCGGCAGCGTGAGGTCGTCCGCCCGGCGCACCTCGAACGACAACCCCGTGTCCCGGGCCACCCGACGCATCAGATACGCCGACCGGCTGTCGTCGAACCGGTCCCGCAACGACCTCGGCCCGATCGCCGAAACCTCGTAAGGGCTGGTCACCGGACGGAAGTCCACCAGGATCGCCGCCCCCGCCGACCGGATCGTCGACGTCGCCGTCAACCGCTGACCGTTGATCGCGATCGCCTCCGCGCCCGCAGCCCACAGATCGTTGGCGACCTTCTGCAGATCCGAGTAGATCACCCGGGACGGACCGGCCCCCGAGTCACCGGTCACCGCCCCGTTGTCCTGCACGGGGGCGTCGGCCAACCGCACCACCACGCCGTCACCCCGCACCCGGCCGAGCCCGGTCCCCGCCTCCAGGTTGCGCAACCGGGCCGCCTGCGAACCACTCAACGCCGCGTCCCGCTGCCGACCGACCTCCTCACGCAGCCGCCCGGCCCGCGCCGTCATCTCGTCGGTCTCCGCCTCCCGCTGCTTGATCTGCGCGATCAACGCGGCCCGCGCCTGGCTGCGACTCGGCTCGTCGGCCACCGTCTCCCGGTAGGCCACCGCGAACAGGAAACCCACCGCGACGACCACCACGATCGCCACCGCCCGCGCCGAGGCACCCCGCCAACCGGCAGCCGCCGGCGCCTCCCGACGACGGGCCGCCGCGTCGGCATAGCCCGGGTCCAACGGATTCTGGAACAGCTCGGTGAGGAAGTCCGGGGTGAACAACCGGGCCGGCGGCTTCGCGCCGTCCTGCGGCGCGCTCATGCGGGGGCTCCCCCGGGACCCGGCCGTGCCGCGCGGACCAGCCGGGCCGCCTGCGTCACGTACATCGCCCCGGCCACCCAGTACAGCACCAGACCCCACCAGGCAGCCCCCCAGCCGATCGCCCCGATGGTCGTGGCCGTCACCGACGTGGTCACCGACGCGACGAGCAGCAGCGGGAAGGCGGCCAGCAGCATGAAGGTGGCGGTCTTGCCGACGTAGTGCACCGGCGGCGGGCCGTAGCCGTACCGGCGCAGCACCGCCAACGAGCCGAGCAGCAGCAGCTCCCGGGCCAGCAGCGCCGCCGTGAACTGCCACGGCACCACCTCGCGGGCGGTGAAGGCGAGCAGTGTGGCGAGGATGTAGAGCCGGTCGGCGAGCGGATCGAGCAGCTCCCCCAGCCTGCTGACCTGCCCGAGCCGGCGCGCGATCCACCCGTCCACCCAGTCGGAGGTGCCGCCGAGGGCGAGCACCACGATCGCCGCGACGTCCGCCTCCACGACCAGGAACAGCCAGAGGAACAGGGGTACGCCGAGCAACCGGACGAAGCTGATCAGGTTCGGCAGCGTCAGGATCCGGTCTGCCGCGGTGGTGCCGCCGCCCGGTTCACCCGGATGCTCTGTCCGAGCCGGCCGACGTGACACCGAACCTCCCTCCGCAGCACGGATCCGGGCACCCGCATGGGCACCACGGTCGCTCGTGCGCTACCGGGCCGGCAGGTGCCGGCGTCTCGGTGATCCCGGCCGGGACCTCCCCCTGATGTGGCCCGGGACGGTCGAGCCCCGGGTCGGCAGCCACTATATCGGGCTCGCTGCGGGTGGCCGGCGGGACGCGTTCGGCGTCGGTGTCGTGGTGCGTTGTGTGCTGCGTCACCACCGTTAAGGCATCCTAGGATACTAGTGGCGCAGGGATGCCGGCTCAGGCGGTGCGGACGGCGGCATCGGTCTGCGGCGTCGGCGTGCCCGGTGCCGCCGCCTGGCCGAAGGCCAGCAACGCCAACAGCAGCTCGTGCTGGGTTCGGGGCGGCATCCGGTCCAGCACCGCCTGCACCGCCCGGTGCCGGCGCTCCCGCACCTCGGCCAGCAGGGTCACCGCCGCGGCCGTGAGGACCAGTCGCACCTCCCGCCGGTCCCGGGGGTCCGGGGTCCGGCGCAGCAGACCGGTGGCCTCCAACCGGTCGCAGAGGCGACTGGCCGACGACGGCACCACGTCCAGCAGCTCGGCCAACCGGTTGACGTTCGTCTCGGGCCGCTCCCTGATCAACGACAGCACCCGCAGCTGGGTCGGCGGGACCGTCACCTGATGACGGGAGGTGGCCGAGTCGAGCACACCGACGAGCGCCTCGGCGGCGGCATCGATCGCCGCGGCAAGATCCGGAGGTCGATCCACCCGCTGTCCCCTGCGATTGTCCGCTGTCGTGTGTCGCTGACGGCCGATCACCGTCCGCACCGTCCGCCCGGCCCGCACCAGTCCAGGCACACGACGACGGCGTCGTCACGTAGATCAGTGTCGGCATGATATGCGAACAGCTCGCGCATCACCGTACCAACCGCCTCCGTCGCCGGTTGCAGCCGAGTCGACCGCATCGACCTGGCCATGGCCCGCTCACCGTAGGCCTCCTGGCCACCGGGTTGCGCGTCGTACACGCCGTCGCTGACCACGAAGAGCCGATCGCCGGGCAGCACGTCGAACTCCTGCACCGCGTACCGGGTCTCGGCGAACATGCCCAGCGGCAGTTGCTGCTCCAGGGCGATCCGCTCGACGGTGGTCCCCCGCAGCCGCAGCACACGCGGCGAACCGGCGTCCACCGCCCGGGCACGACCGGTGGCGGTGTCCACCGACAGCAGCAACGTCGCCACGTGCCGCTGCCCCCGATGCTGATAGAACAGGGTGTCCGAGGCCAGCTCGGCCTGCTCCACCAGACCACCGCCCGATCGTCGCGCGTTGCGGATGGCGTTGACCGTCAGCGCGGTGAGCATCGCGGCGGACAATCCGGTGCCGGCCCCGTTGAGGGTGGTGAGGGTGAGCCGCCCGGGATCGACCGACCAGTCGAAGTGGTCGCCGCCCACCGAGTACGCCGGTTCCAGCTGGCCGGCCAGCTGGAACGCCTCGTTGGTGACGCTGCGCCCCGGCAGCAGGTCCCACTGCATCTCGGCGGCCATGCTCAACCGTTCCCGACGCCGCGTCCGCCGGTACCGGTCGGTCTCCCGGTCGGCGGCCCGCAACGTGGTGGCCAGGTCGACGGCCAGGCCGGCGACCAGGTCCACGGTCGGGCGGTCCGGGCTCACGGTCAGCTCGACCAGGAACACGCCCAGCCGTTCCCCCCAGGCGGTCAGCGGCACCCACACCCGGCAGCGCCCACCGTCGTGCGGATCGAGCACCGGCTGCTGGCTGCTGAAACAGCGTTGCGCGGCACCCTGGCCGCTGAGCGAACCGGCGGACAACTCCGGGTCGAGCACCGACCACAGCCCACTGATCCGGTAGTCGGCCAGGAACACGTCCACCCGCACCGCGGCGAAGGCGGACCGGAGGGCCCGGTCGGCGGCCTCCACCACCTGGTCGGGTGGCGCCTCACGTAGCGCACGCGACATCGCTGCGAGCGCATCCGGCATGATCGTCCCCTCCGAGATTCTTGCTACAGGGCAAGCATCATACGGAGCGAGCGACCCCGTCCCGCCCCGGGTCACCCGGTCCCCCGAGCACACCCCGCCGTCGTACCGGGACCCACCGGAGCCGACCACACCCCCGCGCGGCCGGGCACCGGCGGGACAGCCCCACCGGCCACGGTCGCGGTATCGGCCCGCCGCACCCCGCCCGGCCGCGATACTGGCGCAGGCAGGAGGTGCACGGGTGAACTCGGCGAACGGCGCGGCGGTCGTGGTGGGCGTGGACGGCTCGGAGCCGGCGCTCCGCGCCGTCCGGCTGGCCGCGACGGAGGCGGTCCGGCGGCACCGACCGCTGCGGGTGGTGCACGGCTTCATCTGGCCGTTGCTGCGGATGCCGACCGACCCGGTCGCCGGCAACCCGCCCGGGGGCGGGTTACGCCAGCAGGCGCAGAACCTGGTCGAGGCCGCCGTGGTCGAGGCCCGCACGGTCCACCCCGACGTCCGGGTGACCGGCGAGATCATCGACGGCGAGGCCTCGGCGGTGCTGCTGGGCGAGTCGCCCGGCGCGGCGATCATCGTGCTGGGTGACCGGGGCCTCGGCGGGTTCACCGCGCTGCTGGTCGGTTCGGTGGCGATCCAGGTCGCCACGCACGCCGGCTGTCCGGTCCTGGTCGCCCGGGGCGAGGAACACGCCGACGCACCGGTGGTGGTCGGCGTGGACGGATCGGCGACCTCCCGCGCCGCCGTGGACTTCGCCGCCGCACAGGCGTCCGCGCGGGGTGTCCGACTGCGGGCCGTGCACGCCTACACCCACCCCGCCTCCGCCCGCCCCGGAGACATCCAACCCCTGGTGTACGACGAGACCCGGCTGCGTGACGAGGAGGACGACGTGCTCGCCGGGGCCCTCGCCGGGCTCGCCGAACGACACCCCGACGTGCCGGTCGACCGCGAGCCCGTGCACGCCCGGCCGGTCGCCGCCCTCACCGAGGCGTCCCGCCGGGCGCAACTGGTGGTGGTCGGCGGTCGGGGCCACGGTGCGCTGGGCGGCCTGCTGCTCGGTTCGGTCAGCCACCGGGTGCTGCACCACAGCGCCTGCCCGGTGGCAGTGGTCCACACCCCGGCCTGAAGGCTGCCGGCCCCGCACCGGTCGGGACGGAGCAGCCCGGTCGGGACGGGCCGTCGGCGGCGCAGGGGCGTCGGTGCTGCGGTGGACGGGGTGCGGTTGGCCGGGCCGGGGACGGGTAGTCGGCGCGGGTACCGCAGGTGCGACGGACGGACCGAGGAGGCGGCATGCCAGGACCACGGCCGGGAAGCAACGCGTACGACAAGGAACGGGCACGGCTGCGTGACCTGATCGAACAGTCGGGGCGCGCGTCCGACCAGGAAGCCAACCAGGCGGCCAACCGGATCCTGCAGGAGGACCGGGGCCAACGGGGCGTGGTCCGGGGTGAACGGACCTACGGTCCCAAGGGGGAACGCGAGCCCGGCGACCCGAAGTGAGACGCCGCCACCCCGCTGTCACCCGCCCACCGGGGCACCTCGCCCGGTGACCGGGGTCGGCCGACGCCCCGTGGCCAGGCGTCCCCGTACGGTCCGAGCGAGGTATCGGCCGACACCACCACCACCGACGCCGCCGGTGCCGACCCCGGCCCGCCCGGCCCCGCCGATGTCAACGCCGGCCAGGCCGGCGGTCCGGGCGGGGGCGGCGATCGCCCCCGCCCGGCGGCCGGTCAGCCCTGGTTGCTGTCGTCGTCGGCGGTCTGCGCGCCCGGACCGTACGGGGACGCCTGGCCACGGGGCGTCGGCCGACCCCGGTCACCGGGCGAGGTGCCCCGGTGGGCGGGATGCCCGGTCGCGCCGGGCCCCTTGCTGTCCTGCACGGTCGGGTTCTTCCCGTTGCGGCGCATCTCGGGCTGCTGCACGTTCGTCACGGGTGTCTCCTTCCGGGTGGACGGGCACGGTGCTCCGCGCCCGTCAGCGGCTACCCGCCGACGGGGGGCGCATGCGAGCCCCGCAGGTGAACCCCGCGGACAGGGCTGAGCCGCGGCAGGACGGGTAGTAGCGGGTGATGGGGGACGACCGACGGGTGGCCCGGGCGCTACTGGACCGGCAGGGCCGCACCTATGCCGAGGAAGCCGGCATCACGCTGGCCGACCGGCCCGGCCCGCTCTATCAACTGCTGGTGCTCACCACGTTGCTGAGCACCCGGATCCGGGCCCAGGTCGCGGTGGCCGCCGCCCGGGAGCTGTTCGCCGCCGGCTGGCGTACCCCGCAGACGATGGAGGCGGCGCGCTGGCAGGACCGGGTGGACGCGCTGGGTCGCGGCCACTACCGCCGCTACGACGAGCGGACCGCCACCATGCTCGGCACCGGCGCCCGGCTGTGCCTGGACCGCTGGCACGGTGACCTGCGACGGATGCACCGGGAGACCGGGGGCGATCGGGCGGCGCTACGTCGCCGGCTGACCGAGTTCCCCGGCATCGGCCCCACCGGGGCGGACATCTTCCTGCGGGAGGCGCAGACCGTGTGGTCGGACGTGCGCCCGTACGCCGACGGGCGCACCCTGGCCGGCGCGAAACGGCTCGGCCTACCGGCCGACCCGCACGGGCTGGCCGGGTTGGTCGCCGAGCCGGACTTCGGTCGGCTGGCGTCGGCGCTGGTCCGGGTGGCCCTCGGGGAGGAGTCGGCCGGCGAGGTGACCCGCACCGCCGCCGCGACCCGCTGAGGTGTCGACGGCGGCGCGCACCGGCGGGTCACGTCGGTGAGGGGCGTACGCGGGGCGGCCTTCATGCCGTCGACGAGCCGCGCTGATCGGCAGGTCAGCGGCGTGGCAGGTCAGTCGACCGGCTTGTTGCCCGCCGGCTTGGTCAGGTGCCACACCAGCACGGCGGCGAGCAGGGCCAACAGCACCACCCCGCCGGAGACTCCGCCGCCGTCCTCGGTGGAGCTACGCCCGGTCACCCCGAAGTAGATCACCGCGAGGCCGGCGACCACCGCCAGAAACGTCCGCATTCCTCGGTCCTTCACGTCCCGCACGGTACGAGCAGCGGCCAGGCCGGACCGGACGATCGGACCCGGTTCCCCCTTCCGGGCGACGGGCCTGCAGGACCACCGGGCACCTCGACCCGGCGGCACGGACCCGTCGGACCCGCATGCCGACGGTGCACGCCACGACGACGGCGACGAAGGGCTCCGGGGTGACGCCGGTCCCGCCCGGGTCAGTCGGTCTCCAGGTCGTCCAGGGAGATGGCGTGGGTCATCAACCAGCGGGCCAACGCGGCCATGCCGAACAACCACAGCGGCGCGGACTCGGTGGGACCGTTGGTGGCGAAGATGGCGAACCGCAGGTCCGGAGCCCGGTACGCCTCGATCCGCCAGCGATGGTTCCGGTCCCGCCAGACCGCCGAAGGGTCCATGGCGTCACGGTAGGCGACCCGGCGGCCGGGGGAGGCCGGTTCGCCGTCGGAGCTGCGCCGGCACGCCCCGGTGCCCGGCCGGCGAGGCGGTCAGGGCGACCGGCGAGGCGATCGGAGCCCACCGCGTGCGGCGGACCGGTCAGCCCGCCCCGGTCACCTCGCGGGCGTCGTCGGGCAGCCGACGGGTCACCCCGCGCCGGTCCAGCAGCTCCAACAGCGGCACCGCCACCCGACGGGTGGTGTCCAGGGCCTGCCGGGCGGCGCTGAGGGTGAACGGCTGCGGCAGCCGGGCGAGCACCCGTACCGCGTCGTCGGCCGCGTCGGGCAGCAGCACCACGTTCTCCGCCAGCCGCAGCAACGCGCCGGCCCGGACGGCGGCACCGACCTCCCGCGGGCCCAGGCCCAGCGCGGCGAGCCGGTCGGCCTCCGGCGCGCGGAACGGGTGGGCGGCGTACTCGCGGCGGACCCGGTCGACCGCGCGGGCCACCGGCTCGGGCAGGCCCCCGGTCCCACCGGTGCCGATCCGGCCGGCCCGCAGCGTCAGCGGCGGCCGGACCAACGCCTCCACCAGGGCCCGGTCGGGCAGGCCGAGGCGCTGCCGCAGCGCCTCCACCGGGGCGCCCGCCTCCAAGGGATGCGCCGCGGCCCAGGCGGTCACCTCCTCGACCAGCTGTACGCCCAGCAGTTGCCAGTGCCCGGGGTCGGCCAGCCAGTCCCCGGCGACCGGGGCGACCTCGCCGGTGACCCCCATCCGGCGCAGCTCACCGGCCCGGACGAGCCGGCGGCGGCGCAGCTCACCGGCCAGGTCGGCACGCCCGTCGAGGTCGGCGAGGACGGCGGCGCGGGCGGCGGCGGCACCCCGTCGGGTCAGCGGCGGGGGTGCCACGTCCAGCACGGTCACTCCACCGCAGACGTGGTGCCGGCCCGGGTCGCGCAGCAGCGCCCGGTCCCCGGTCAGCAGCGGCAGCGGACGGGCCAGCCGCAACCGGAGGGTGTCCCCGCCGAGCGGTCGGACCCGCGCCGGCACGGCCGCCGACCCGATGTGCAGGGTCAGCGTGGCCGGCAGGTCACCGGCCGGGTCGCCGGCCAGCCGCACGTCGAGCAGGTCGGTGTGGTGGAACTCGCCGGGGGTGAGCAGGGCGTCGCCCCGGCCGAGCCGGTCCCGGGGCACCCCGCGCAGGTTGACCGCCACCCGGGCCACCGCCGCGACCCGAGACGCGGGCACGCCGAGGCGGTGCAGGCCACGGACCCGGACCGGCTCCCCGGTGGCGGCGACCGCCAACTCGTCACCGACGCGCAGCCCGCCGGCACCGAGGGTGCCGGTGACCACGGTGCCACTGCCCCGGATGGTGAACGCCCGGTCGATCCACAGCCGTACCGGCCGGTCGGTCTGCGGGGCGGGCAGCCGGCCGACCAGCCGGGCCAGGGCGGCGCGCAGCTCGGGCAGGCCGACGCCGGTGACGGCGCTGACCGCCACCGACTCGACCGCGCCGAGCGAGGTCGCCGCGAGCTGCGCGCGGGCCTGCGCCGTCGCCGGCCCCGGATCGGCCAGGTCGGCCCGGGTCACCACCAGCAGCCCGTGGGACACCCCGAGGGCGTGCAGGGCCGCCAGGTGTTCGGCCGACTGCGGCATCCACCCCTCGTCGGCGGCGACCACGACCAGCGCCGCCGGCACCGGCCCCACCCCGGCGAGCATGTTCGGCACGAACCGTTCGTGCCCCGGCACGTCGACGAAGGCGATCGTGTCGCCGGTGGGCAGGGCGGTCCAGGCGAAGCCGAGGTCGATGGTCATCCCCCGGCGACGTTCCTCCGCCCACCGGTCCGGTTCCATCCCGGTCAACGCCCGGACCAGGGTGGACTTGCCGTGGTCGACGTGCCCGGCGGTGGCGACGACGTGCATCTCAGTCGGCCACCCGCAGCACCACGTCGCGCAGCGTGCCGTCGGCGTCGGCGGGTACGCAGCGCAGGTCCAGCAGGAGCCGGCCCCGGAGCACCCGGCCGAGCACCGGCGGATCACCCCGGCGCAACGGTGCGGCGTACCGCTCGGGCAGGCTCAGCGCCCAGGAGTCCAGCTCGACGCCGGGGGCACCGCCGCCACCGACCACGGCGACGCTGGGCACCACCTCGGCCTTGTGGCCCTCGGCACCGAGGGCGTCGCGCAGCCGTTCGCAGCGGTCCCGCAGCACGGCCGGGTCGGCGTGCAGGGCCATCCGGGTCGGGGTGGCCGGCCCGTGCAGGGTGGCCGCCAACGCGGCGAGGGTCAGCTTGTCGACCCGCAACGCCCGGGCCAGCGGGTGCCGACGCAGCCGGTCGACCAGGTCGGCGTCGCCGAGCAGCAGCCCGGCCTGGGGACCGCCGAGGAGCTTGTCACCGCTGGCGGTGACCAGGTGCGCCCCGGCCCGCAGGGTGCTCGCGGCATCCGGCTCGGCGGGCAGCAGCGGGTCGGCGGCGAGCAGGCCGGAACCGATGTCGGCCACCACCGGCACCCCGAGGGTGGCCAGCTCCCCGACACCGACGGCCGAGGTGAAACCGGTGACCACGAAGTTGGACGGGTGCACCTTGAGCACGAAACCGGTGTCCGGCCCGATCACCCGGGCGTAGTCGTCGCGGGTGGTGCGGTTGGTCGTGCCGACCTCACGCAGCCGGGCGCCGGTGCTGGCCAGCAGGTCGGGCAGGCGGAAACCGTCGCCGATCTCCACCAGCTCACCCCGGCTGACCACGATCTCCCGGCCGGCGGCGAGCGCGGTCGCGGCGAGCACCAGGGCCGCCGCCCCGTTGTTGACCACGTGCACGGCGGCGGCGTCGGGCACCGCGGCGGCCAGCGCGTCCAGCGCGTCCCGGCCGCGTCGGGCCCGCCGGCCGGTGTCGAGGTCCAACTCCACGTCGGTGCAGCCGGCGGCGGCGGCCAGCGCCGCGACGGCGGCGGCGGACAGCGGGGCCCGGCCGAGGTTGGTGTGCAGCACCACCCCGGTGGCGTTGAGCACCGCGCGGGGGGCGGGGGCGGGCAGGGCGGCGAGGGCGGCGTCGCGTACCTCGTCGGGGGTGATCTCTCCGTGCCGGGCCCGCTGCTGGGCGCGGGCGACGGCGACCTTGACCCGGTCCCGGCCGAGGGTGACCGCTGCGGCGGCCAGACCCGGGTCTGCCAACAGCACGTCGGTGCGCGGCACCCGCCGTCGCGGATCGACCGACGCCTCGCCCATGCGTGTCAGCTCCCCCGGTGGTTGGCGGAGACGGACGGGAATCGAACCCGCCTGGCCCGGGTCCCGGACCACACCAGCTTTGAAGGCTGGGAGGGGCACCAGCCGCCTGAACGCCTCCGCCCCCGAGTCAACCACAGGGCCGTCCCGGCGGCGCGGTGAGGTGTCAGACCTGCCCGGACTCGCGGCGACGGATCCGCTCCCGCTGCGGCAGCACCGTGTACTTCGGGTCCCGCGCCGAGGCCACCCCGCCGTGGAAGATGCCGAACCGGGTGGCCACCGAGGCGGCCAGCAGCGCCGTGCCGGACAGCGCGGACACCACCCGGCTGCGCCGACCGGCCAGCGCCCCGACCACCCCGACGGCGGTGAGCAGGCGACCGGCGCGCAGCAGCCGACCCGCCGTACCCAGCCGGTAGGGCTCGCTGAGCAGGCCCAGCCGGGTCTCCACCGAGTGGGCGCCCCACAGTTCCAGGGCCGCCCCGGCCACCGCCATCCGGCGGGCCGGCCCGGCCTGCGCGCAGGGCGCAGCGAGCAGCCCCACGCCGGCGCCGCTGGCCAGCGCGCTGCCCGCGAAGATGGTCGGCAGTTCCGGGTACGCCTCGTGCCAGGACGGCACGGCCGTCCCGGCCAGCAGCACCCCGGTGTACGTGGCCAGCGCCGGCGCGACGGCGGCGGCGGCCAGCCCGGCGACCTGCCCGGCCGGCGGCAGCAGTCGACGGGCCAGCCCGGACACGCCGCGCTCCGGCAGCAGCCGTGCGCCCTCGGCGACGGCGGCGAGCCCGGCGGCCGGACCGTAGGCGGTGAGGATCCAGGTGCCCACCGACATCGGTGAGGTCGGTTTCGCCACCCGCAGCATGTGGTGGAAGCGTGCCGGCCGCCCCAGGTCGTTGACGAGGAAGTACGCGCTGGCGGTGACCGCGCCCAACGCGGTGAACCGGCCGGCCCGCCGCAACGCCGGCCGGCCGGTGAGCTGCCCCCCGGCGGCCAGCAGCGACGACCCGGCGGCCAACCCGCCGGTGAACAGGTACGCGGCGATGTCCCACCGCCACACCGGAGCCTTGAGGATCGGCCGGCCGTAGTAGGAGGTGAACTCCGCCTCCGGGACCCGCAGCTCCTCACCGCCCCGGCCGCGCCGCCGCCGCGCCACCGGCGGCACGTCCCGGGGCGGTACGACGACCGGCGCGTCGGCAGCGCCCCCAGCGTCGGCCGAACCCGGGGCACCGGCCGGGCGCGCACCGTCGGCCGGGCCGGCGCCGACCTTCGGGCCGTGGCCGAGCCGCACCGAGGAACGCTGCGGCCGGAACACACCGTCGGCGGCGAGCCGGGCGCGGAAGCCCCGGAACCGCTCCCCCACCGGAATCCGGCCCGTGGTCACGACGATCCTCCGACGAACGCGGCGACGGCCGCCGCCGTCATGACCAGCGCGGCGAGCCCCGCCCGCCGCCACATCCTCGGCAGGTCCCGGGTGGTGACCACCGGGTCCGGGGGCAGGCCGTACACCTCAGGCTCGTCGAGGAGCAGGAAGAACGCGCCGTCGCCGCCGACGCCGTCGGTCGGGTCGTGGCCGTACAGCCGGGCCTCCGGCACGCCCCGGTCGTGCAGCGTGGTGACCCGCTGCGCGGCCCGGTCCCGCAACTCGTCGAGGGGGCCGTACTGGATGGACTCGGTCGGGCAGGCCTGGGCGCAGGCCGGGGTCATGCCCGCGCCGAGCCGGTCGTAGCACAGCGTGCACTTCCACGCCCGGCCGTCGCCCTTACGCTGGTCGATCACCCCGTAGGGGCAGGCGGAGATGCAGTAGCCGCAGCCGTTGCAGATGTCCTCCTGCACCACGACGGTGCCGAACTCGGTGCGGAACAGCGACCCGGTGGGGCAGACGTCCAGGCAGGCGGCGTGGGTGCAGTGCTTGCAGACGTCCGACATCATCAGCCAGCGGAAGTCGGTGCGGGTCTCCACGCCGACGCCCCGGCCGGGCGGTGCGGCCCCGGGCATCCCCAGGAACTGGGTGCCCGTGCCGACGGCCCCACCCGCCGACCCGCCGCTGGTGCCGCCCGGTGCGGCGGCGGTGGTGGCGGTGGCCATCCGGGCGGCGGCGTCGGCGCTGCCCGCAGGGACGCCCGGGTCGGTGCCGCTGGCGCTGGCGGTGCCGGCGGCGACCGCCGCCGACGCGGCAGCGGCCGACCCGCCCGTCGGGGTGCCGGCGAACGGCGCGCTGCGGTGACCGGCCGGCACCGGCTGCTCGACGAAGGCCACGTGCCGCCAGGAGTTCGCGGTCAACGCGCCGGTGTTGTCGTACGACATGCCGAGCAGGTCGAAGCCGGACTCCGGGACGGCGTTCCACTCCTTGCAGGCCACCTCGCAGGCCTTGCAGCCGATGCAGACGCTGGTGTCGGTGAAGAACCCCATCCGGGGACCGGCAGACGTCCAGCCCGCGTCCGGGGCCGGATCGAGCGGGCCGTACAGGCTGTTGCGGTCAGGCATGGTCGGCGCCCTTCTCCCGTGGCCCGTCGCCGCTTCGACCCGCCGGCCGGCGGACCCGGGTCGTCACCGTCGGCGGGCGCTCACCGGGCACGATCCCGGCCCGTCGACGGTAGTCCTCCACCAGGTCCCGCAGTGGTGGACCGGTCGGCCGCCGCCCCGGACGGATGTCACAGGTGCCAACCTTGCTCTCCTGGATCAGCACGTTCGGGTCCAGGGTGATGCCGAACAGGTCGTTGGCCGAGTCGCCGGTGACCAACCCCTCGTACCCGAAGTGGTAAGGCAGCCACAGCTGGTGGATCACCCGACCGTCCACCCGCAACGGGGTGAGCCGGTCGGTGACCAGCACCTTGGCCTCGATGACCGCCCGTCCGCTGACCAGGTGCGCCCAGCCGAGGTGGGCCAGCCCCACCTCGGCCGCCAACTCCGGGGACACCTCCACGAACATCTCCGGTTGCAGCTCGGCCAGCGGACGCACCGTCCGGCTCATCGCCCCGGCGGTGTGGTGCTCGGTGAGCCGGCTGACCGTGAACACGTACGGGAAGACCGCGCTGTGCTCCTGCGGCGGGCTCGGGTTCACCGAGTTCACCGGATGGGCGTAGACCTTGCGGGTCGGGTTGGCCTGCTGGCCGTAGAGGGGGTTGCGCATCGGTGACTCCGCCGGCTCGTAGTGCGTCGGCAGCGGACCGTCCAACACCCCGCTCGGCGCGTACAGCCAGCCCTTGCCGTCGCCCTGCATGACGAACGGGTCGTCACCGGCGAGCGCCGCCGGACCGGACGCCCCCTGCGGGGGCCGGTACGTCGGTGGCTTCGTCTTCTCGAAGTCCGGCACGTCGTAGCCGGTCCACTCGCCGGCCTGCGGGTCCCACCAGACGTACTTCTTGCGCTCGCTCCACGGGCGGCCCTGCGGGTCGGCCGACGCCCGGTTGTAGAGGGTGCGCCGGTTCGCCGGCCACGCCCAGCCCCACTCGGCGGCCACCCAGTCCTGCTCGTGCCGGGACCTGCGCCGGGCGGCCTGGTTGACCCCGTCGGCGTAGACGCCGGAGTAGATCCAGCAGCCGACGGCGGTGGACCCGTCGTCCTTCGCCTCGGCGAACGAGGCGAGCGGGCGGCCGGTGGACACGTCGTACCCGTTGATCTCGCGCAGCACCGCCTCGGCGCTCGGCTCGGCCAGCGGGCCGTGCGTGGGGTAGTCCCAGGCCAGATCCAGCAACGCGCGGTCGCGCCGGTGGGTGGAGCCGGCCAGCTTCTCCCGCAGCCGCCGCCCCAGGTGGTAGAAGAACCACAGCTCGGAGCGGGCGTCGCCCGGCGGCTCGACGGCCTTCTCCCGCCACTGCAACAGCCGCTGGGTCTGGGTGAAGGTGCCCTCCTTCTCCACGTGCGACGCCGCCGGCAGGAAGAACACCTCGGTACGGCACTCCTGCGGCACGATCTCGCCGGTGGCCACCTCCGGGCCGTTCTTCCAGAACGTGGCGCTCTCGATCATGAACAGGTCCCGGACCACCAGCCAGTCCAGGTTGGCCATGCCGAGGCGCTGCGCCCGGCCGTGCGCGGAGCCGACCGCCGGGTTCTGACCGAGCAGGAAGTACCCCTTGATCTTGCCGTCGATCATGTTCAGCACCTGCTGGTAGGTGCCGTGGTCGCCGGTCATCCGGGGCAGGTGGTCGTAGCAGAAGTCGTTCTCCGGCGTCGCCGCGTCCCCCCAGTACGCCTTCAACAGGCTCGCCGCGTACGCCCGCGCGTTGCCCCAGAAACCCTTCTGGCCGGGGTGCCGGATGCTGTCCACCCAGTCGTCGAAGGTCGGGTGGTCGGCGTGATGCGGCATCGGCAGGTAGCCCGGCAGCAGGTTGAACAGGGTCGGGATGTCCGTCGAGCCCTGGATGCTGGCGTGCCCGCGCAACGCCAGGATGCCACCGCCCGGCCGACCCATGTTGCCCAGCAGCAGCTGGATGATCGCCCCGGTGCGGATGTACTGCACACCGACGCTGTGCTGGGTCCAGCCCACCGAGTAGACCAGCGCGCCGGTGCGTTCCCGGCCCGAGTTCTCCGCCCAGGCCCGCGCCAACTCCAGGAACCTCTCCCGGGGGATGCCGCAGACCCGCTCGACCATCTCCGGGGTGTAGCGGGCGAAGTGTCGGCGCAGGATCTGGTAGACGCAGCGCGGATGCTGGAGCGTCTCGTCCCGCGCGGTCTGCCCGGACACCTGCGCGCCGTGCGACTCGTGCTGCAGGCCGGCCGCGCCGTCGCGCTCCTTGGCGGTGTGCCCGCTGCCGGAATCCTGTTCGTGCCCGGCGTACTGCCAGCTGGTCTGCACGTAGCTGTCGGTGTGCGGGTCGTAGCCGGAGAACAGGCCGTCGCCGTCCTCGGTGTCGGCGAACTGCTCACTGACGATCGTCGCCGCGTTCGTGTACGCCAGCACGTACTCCCGGAAGTCCAGCTCGTTGTCCAGGATGTAGCGCACCACGCCACCGAGCAGGGCGATGTCGGTGCCCGCCCGGATCGGCAGGTAGGTGTCGGCCACCGCGCTGGTGCGGGTGAACCGGGGATCGACGTGGAAGACCTTCGCGCCGCGCCGCTTGGCCTCCATGACCCACTGGAAGCCCACCGGGTGGGCCTCGGCCATGTTCGAACCCTGGATGACGATGACGTCAGCGTTGGCGAGGTCCTGTTGGAAGTCCGTCGCGCCACCGCGACCGAAGCTGGCCCCCAGACCGGGGACGGTGGCGGAGTGTCAAATCCGGGCCTGGTTCTCGATCTGGAGCGCCCCCATCGCGGTGAACAGCTTCTTGATGAGGTAGTTCTCCTCGTTGTCCAGCGTCGCCCCACCCAGGCTGGAGATGCCCAGGGTGCGGTGCAGCGGACGGCCCTCGCTGTCGACGTCCTCCCAGGTCTGCTCGCGGGCGGCGAGGATCCGGTCGGCGATCATGTCCAGCGCGGTGTCGAGGTCGAGGTCCTCCCAGTCGGTGGAGTACGGCCGGCGGTAGCGGACCGTGGTCTGCCGCAGCGGGCTGGTCACCAGGCTCTTGCTGGCCGAGCCCTTCGGGCAGAGCCGGCCCCGGGAGATCGGGCTGTCCGGGTCGCCCTCGATCTGGGTGACCCGGTCGTCGGAGACGTACACCCGCTGCCCGCAGCCGACCGCGCAGTACGGGCAGACCGAGCGGGCCACCCGGTCGGCGGTCTCGGTGCGGGCGGTCAGCCCGGCGGAGCGGCCCGACTGTGCCGCGGCGCCCCGGCCGAGCGGGTCGGTGCCGGTGAGCTGGCGGTAGACCGGCCAGCCCGCGATGAAGGTACGCAGACCCACTGCGCTCCTCCCTCCCCGGCATGATCCGCCGACCGGCCGACCCCCTGAACATAGGCCAGCGCGGCGGAGGATGCGACCCGAGCGCGAGGATCTCTGCGCACCGACACGACGCCGCCCCCCGACCCGGACGGGTCGGGGGTGGCGGCAGAGCGTCGGTGTGCATGTCGCCTCTCGGCGCGTGGCGCAACGCGGCTCCAGCCGAACGGAACTCCGCGACGGCAATTCAGGTGAGGCCCGGGGACACTGGACACACCGACGCTCCTGCCCCCAGTTTACCCCGCGCCGCCCCGACCCGCCCCCCGTCGCGCACGGTCGAAAGGGTCCGGGCAGCGGCGGTTCGTCGCAAGCCGCGTACCTGAGCTGGTCGTACCGGCGTTACCCTGACACCATGCAGGCCACCCTGGCGAGCACCCACCTGGCCCGACCGGGCCGCCCGGTGGTGGTGGCGCGCACCCTGGCGGAGCTGGCCGGCCCCACCGGCGGGGTGGTGGAGCTGCCGGTCCGGTTGATGTGGAGCAGCGAGCGCACCTTCGACCTGGCCGAACCGGACGATCTGCTCTGGTTGTACGAGAACGTGCTGCGGGAGACCACCCGCGCCGACGACCTGCGGGCGCTGATCGACGGGCGCACCCTGCGCCGGGTGTGGCGGCGGCTCAACCTGCCCCGGGGGGTACGCCAGGCCTGGGAGAGCCGACACCGGGGCCTGCGGGCCGCGTGACCCACCTGCACGACTTCTACCGGGAGGTCGCCCGGGTCGCGCTCACCGCGGCCGGGCCGCACCGGTTCGTGCTCGGCGGCGGGGTGGCGTGGGCGGCACACGGGCTGGTCACCCGGCCCACCGAGGACGTCGACCTCTTCGCGGACGTGGAGGGGGCGGCCGAGGCGGCGGCGGCGGAGGTGTGCGCGGCGCTGGAACGGGCCGGCTACACCGTCGCGGCGGCCGACCCGGGCAGCGACCTCGGTGACCTGTTCGAGGGCTACGACCGGGACATCCGGGATTTCGTGGTCGGCCGGGGCGACCGGCAGATCCGGCTCAGTCTGGCCCGGCTCGACCGGTACCGCTCACCGGTGGTGATGGACCTCGGCCCGGTGATGGACGTCCGCGACCTGATCGCCAACAAGACCGCCGCCCTGGTCAACCGGCGGGAGGCCCGCGACTACATCGACGTGTCCGCCGCGCTGGCCCACTATCCCGTCGACGAACTGCTGACCCTGGCCCGGCAGGTGGACCCCGCGCTGGCCGACGAGGACGTCCGGGCCGCCGGCCGTTACCTGGACCGGCTGCCGGACCGCCGGCTCGCCCGCTACGGCTTGGACCCGGCCCAGATCGCGCAGGTACGCCGCCGGTTGGCGGGCTGGCCCCGTTGACCCACCCGCCGGCCGGACCGGGGCACGCCCGGCCCGGCCGGGGTGGGGCGGCTCACTTGGTGAACCGGCCACCGGTGACCCCGAGGATCTCCCCGGTGACGTAGCTGGACTCCTGGGAGGCGAAGAAGACGTACGCGGGGGCCAGCTCGGCGGGCTGCCCGGCCCGGCCCAGCGGGGTGTCGGTGCCGAACTGCTTCACCTTCTCCGGCGGCATGGTCGCCGGGATCAGCGGCGTCCAGATCGGGCCCGGGGCGACCGCGTTGACCCGGATGCCCTGGTCGGCGAGCTGCGCCGCGAGACCCTTGGTGAAGTTCGCGATGCCCGCCTTGGTGGTGGCGTAGTCCAGCAGCGGCGGCGACGGGTCGAACGCCTGGATGGAGGTGGTGTTGATGATCGTCGCGCCCTCCTTCAGGTGCGGCACGGCGCTGCGGCAGAGCCAGAACATGGCGTACAGGTTGGTCTTCATCACCCGGTCGAACTGGGCGGTGCTGATCGACGTGATGCCGTCGTCCTGGGCCATCTGGTAGGCCGCGTTGTTGACCAGGATGTCCAACCCGCCGAGGTCGGTGACGGTCCGGTCGACCAGGTCACGGCAGTGCTGCTCGTCGGTCAGGTCGGTGCGTACCGCCACGCCACGCCGGCCGGCCTCCTCGATCAGCCGCACCGTCTCCCGGGCGTCGGCGTCCTCCTCCTCGTCGAGGTAGGAGATGACCACGTCGGCGCCCTCCCGGGCGAAGGCGATCGCCACCGCCCGGCCGATGCCCGAGTCGCCGCCGGTGATCAGGGCCCGCTTGCCCGTCAACCGGTCACTGCCCCGGTACGACGTCTCACCGTGGTCGGGCTCCGGGCCCATCCGGTCGGTCCGGCCGGGGGCCGACTGCTGCTGGGCCGGCTGGCCGTCCTGGTGGCCGTACTGCTCGGTGGGGTCCTGCGGGGTGTACTGGTCCTGACTCACCGTGCTGCTCCCTGCCTGGTTTAGTGCGTTCTGGGTCCCTGGCTGACCTACCCCGACCGGTACGCCGGAAACAACAGTCGTAGGCCCGGCGGTTGACCCGGAGGTGACAGCAGGATGACCGGTGGGGTCGATGTGGTGAAGCACCCTCGACCACTGTGGCGAGAGGGACGGCTGGTCGTTATGGTGCGCAACGGCGCCCCACGAGGCGCGTCCACCCCCGATGAAGGGCACCTCATGACCTCCTCCTCCGGCGCCTCGCGCCGCCAGGTGCTGGCCGTCGCCGCCGCCGCGGCGACCGCCCCGCTGATCGCCGGCGCACCCGCCCAGGCGGCCGAGCGGAAGGGCCCGCAGGGTACGAAAACCTGGGACCTGACCGTCCTGGGCACCTCGGACACCCACGGCAACGTCTACAACTGGGACTACTACCGCGACGCCGAGTTCGACGACAGCAAGCACAACGACGTCGGCATCGCCAAGCTGGCCACCCTGGTCAACCAGATCCGCGCCGAGCGCCGGGGCCGGGCCACCCTGGTCCTCGACGCCGGCGACACCATCCAGGGCACCCCGCTGGCCACGTACTACGCCAAGCAGGAGCCGATCACCACCACCGGCGCGACGCACCCGATGGCCCGGGCGATGAACATCCTGCGGTACGACGCCGTGACGCTGGGCAACCACGAGTTCAACTACGGCCTGCCGCTGCTGGCGACCTGGATCGACCAACTGGGCTTCCCGGCGCTGGCCGCGAACGCGGTGAACGCCCGGACCGGCAAGCCGGCCTTCCGGCCGTTCGTGCTCAAGCGGGTGCGGCTCGGTGGGCCCGGGACGCCGACGCTGACGGTGGGCATCCTCGGCCTGACCAACCCCGGGGTGGCCATCTGGGACAAGGGCAACGTCGAGGGCAAACTGGTCTTCCCGGGCATGGTGGAGACCGCTGCCAAGTGGGTGCCGATCATGCGGCAGCGGGGCGCGGACCTGGTCATCATCTCCGCCCACGGTGGCGACAGCGGCACCTCCAGCTACGGCCCGGAGCTGCCGAACGAGAACCCGGTGGCGCTGATCGCCCAGCAGGTCCCCGGCATCGACGCGATCCTCTTCGGCCACGCCCACAACGAGGTGGTGGAGAAGTTCGTGACCAACACCGCCACCGGGGCGCAGGTGCTCACCGCCGAGCCGTCCAAGTGGGGCCAGCGGCTCACCCGGATGGACTTCACCCTGACCCGGGAGCGGGGCCACTGGAAGGTCGTCGGCAAGTGCGCCACCATGCTCAACACCAACACCGTGGTCGAGGACCCCCGGGTGCTCGCCGCCGTCCGGCGTCAGCACGCCAAGACCGTCGGCTACGTCAACACGGTGGTCGCCCGGTCCACGCAGGAGTTGTCCGCCGCCGAGTCACGCTACCGGGACACCCCGATCCTCGACTTCATCAACCACGTCCAGACCGAGGTGGTCACCGCCGCGCTGGCCGGCACCCCGTCCGGGTCGCTGCCGGTGCTGTCGATCGCCGCGCCGTTCAGCCGTACCGCCGTGTTCCCGCAGGGCGACGTGCGTATCCGCGACGTCGCCGGGCTGTACGTCTACGACAACACCCTGGAGGCGGTGGTGCTCACCGGCGCCGAGGTGAAGGCGTACCTGGAGTTCTCGGCGAAGTACTTCACCACCCTGCCGGTCAGCGCACCGGTCGACCCGGCGACCATCAGCGACCCGGGCGTCCCGGACTACAACTACGACGTGTTCTCCGGCGTCGACTACGACATCGACATCTCCCGGCCGGTCGGCCAGCGGATCACCCGGCTCGTGCTGCCCGGCACCGACACCCCGGTCGCCGCCGACGCCCGGTTCGTCGTCGCGGTGAACAACTACCGGCGCAGCGGCGGCGGGAACTTCCCCGGCATCGTCAAGACCCAGGTCTACAACGCGCAGCAGGAGATCCGCCAACTGCTGATCGACTGGGCGCAGGCCCGGGGCATCATCGACCCGGCCGACTTCTTCGTGCCGAACTGGCGGCTGGTCCGCGCGGGCGTGCCGGTCTTCTGAGCGCACGGGTAGCCGGGTCGGGTGGGCGCGTCGCCGCGCGCAGCGGTGCGCCCACCCGACGGGCCCGCCGGCCGTTCAGCCGCCCGCGCGGGAGTCCTGCTCGTACTGGCCGGGGGTCGGGTCGGGACTGAACCGGGGTGGCTCGGTCTCGGTCGACGCCACCCGGTCCTCGGGACGGACCGGCGGCGGCAACTCGCCGAAGCGGACGTGCCGCAGGAACGCGTGCTGCTCGTCGGTGAACGATGCGGTGGTTTCGCTCATGACTCGTATTGTGCGCCCGGCATCAAGGCTGGCGGGAGGGGTAAGCGCGCGGTGGCGTCGGCGACGAGAGGACGAGACATGCGCGCGGTACGGATGACCGCTCCCGGGGTGCTCGAACAGGTGGAGGTGCCGACCCCGACGCCCGGCCCCGGCGAGGTGCTGGTACGCGTCGGCGCGGTCGGCGCCTGCCACTCCGACCTGCACATCCTCGATGCCGGGCCGGGGGTCTTCCCCACCCCGCTCACCCTCGGCCACGAGATCGCCGGCACCGTGGACACGGTCGGCGACGGGATCACCGGGTGGTCCGCCGGTGACCGGGTCGCCGTCTACGGGATCATCGGCTGCGGCACCTGCCGGGGCTGCCTGCGGGGCCGGGAGAACCAGTGCCGGAAGGTGCCCGTCGGTGGCATCGGGCTCAGCCGCGACGGAGGGCTGGCCGAGTACGTGCGGGTGCCCGCCTCCCGGCTGCTGCCCATCGGCGATCTGGCGGTGACCCAGGCGGCGCCGCTGACCGACGCCGGGCTGACCCCGTACCACGCGATCGCGCTGGCCCGGCCGGCGTTGCGGCCCGGGACGTCCTGCGTGGTGATCGGCATCGGTGGGCTGGGGCACATGGCGGTGCAGATCCTCGCCGCCACCACCACCGTGCGGATCATCGCGGTGGACAGCAACGTGGCGGCCCTGGACCTGGCCACCCGGATGGGCGCGCACCACGTGGTGCCGGCCGGCCCGGACACGGTCGACCGGATCCGGGAACTCGTCGGCCCCGCGCCGGACGGCGCCGACGTGGTCATCGACTGCGTCGGGGTGGACGCCACCCTCTCCACCGCCCGCACCGTCGTGGCCACCGGTGGCCGGCTGCTGCTGGTGGGCCTGGGCGGCGGCACCCTGCCGGTGCGGCCGGTCGCCGACGAACCACCCACCGTGCCGTTCGAGACCAGCGTCGAGGTCCCCTTCTGGGGCACCCGGGCCGAGTTGCAGGAGGTGATCGCCCTCGGTCGGGACGGGCTGCTCACCGCCGACGTGCAGACCTTCCCGCTGGAGCGCGCCCCGGAGGCGTACGACCTGCTGCGCGCGGGCGAGATCCACGGCCGCGCGGTGATCGTGCCCTGATCCGCCGAAGCGGGGTCAGCGGGCGGGCGCGGGGGCCTGCGGCTGCCCGCGCCGGGTGGACGGCCGGTCCAGCAGGGCCAGCGCCGCGCGCACCGACCCCCGGTCCAGGGTCCGGTCGAAGCTCGACCGGCCCTGGCAGAACCGGACGAACATCGCCCAGCCGACCGGGGTCGCCAGGAAGGCGTGGCACACCGCGGGGCGACGGGCGAAGACCTCCAGCAACCGGTGCCCGGCGCGCATCGACGGCACCAGGCGCTCGTGCACCTCCCGGGGGTAACGGTCCAGGTCACCGGCGGCGACCGCCGCACCCGCAAGCGTCCCGGACCGCAGCGCGTAGCTGATCCCCTCCCGGGTCCACGGCTCCAGCAGGCCGGCCGCGTCACCGGCCACCAGCACCCGGCCGTGGCGCAGCGGCGCGTCGTCGGCCCGGCAGCGGGTCAGGTGCCCGGAGTCGTGCGCGGCGGCCACCCCGGCCAGACCCAGCCGGTCCAGCAGGTCCCGCAGGTAGGCCCGGGTCCGGTCGCCCTCACCCCGGGCGCCGATCACCCCGACGGTGAGCACGTCCCCCTTGGGGAAGACCCAGCCGTACGCGCCCGGGAACGGGCCCCAGTCCAGCAGCAGCCGCCCCCGCCAGCGGGCCGCCTCCGCGGGCGACACCGGCAGCTCCCGCTCCAGGCCCAGATCCACCTGGCGGAACCGGACGCCCACGTGCCGGGCGGTCACCCCGGCGGAGCCGTCCGCCCCGATCACCGTGCGGGCGGTCACGGTGGTGCCGTCGGCCAGTCGGACGCGTACCCCGTCGGGGTCCTGGTCGAGGGCGCGGACGGCGACGCCCTCGTGGACCTCGGCCCCGGCGGACACCGCCGCCGCGCGCAGCCGGTCGTCGAACTCGTCGCGGCGCACCATGGTCACCAGCGGTGTGCCGTGCCGGCGGGTGAAGCCCCACCGGCCGTCCCGGGTGAAGGTGACCCGGTCGACCCGGTCGTGCGCCGGCACCTCGATCCGACCGGCCACCATCGACAGCGAGGTGCCGATCAGGCCGCCTCCGCAGGTCTTGTAGCGGGGGTGCACGGCCCGGTCCAGCACCAGCGTCCGCACCCCGGCCGCCGCGGCCTCCCGGGCGGCGCTGAGTCCGGCCGGCCCGGCGCCGACCACCACGAGATCCCAGATGATCATGCCGGTCAGCCTAGGGCACCCGCCCCCGCGCCGAGGCGCACGACCGGCCGTCCGGCAGGCATTGTCGGGTGACCAGTGGGTAAACCGCGCCACCCGGGCCGCCCGACCGGCCGGGCCGGGGTCACGGCAAGGAGGGCACCATGCAGCAGGTACGTCTGTCGGAGGCCGAGGTACGCGTCTACGAGGCGGTGACCGTGCTGGAGACCCGCGGTCAGGTGCCGTACCCGGACCTGATCGCCGAGGAGGCGGGGCTGGCCGAGCAGGACGTGCACGCGCCCCTGCACCAGCTCACCGAGAAGGGTCTGCTGCACCGCGAGGACTCGCCGCTGGCCGGGCTGGACTTCGGTCCGCGCTGGTGTGCCCGCCAGCCGGCGTGAGCGTCGGGCCGCCCCGCCGGGCCGCCGGCTCCCGGGCCGGTTCGCGCCGGCGGCACCCGGGTAGCGCTGTGGCATGCCCGATCACCGGTCCGTACGGGATCATCGGTCCGTGCCCGATCGCCGTCACACGCCTGATCGTCCGTCCGTGGTGACGTCGACGACGGACGACCGACGACGCTGGCAGGCCCTCGGGGTCGGCCTGGTCGCGGCGTTCATGACGCTGCTGGACGTCAGCATCGTCAACGTCGCCATCCCGTCGATGGACCGGTCGCTGCAGGCCAGCCCGAGCGACCTGCAGTGGGTGCTGTCCGGGTATGCGCTGACCTTCGGGCTGGTCCTGGTGCCGGCCGGCCGGTTCGGCGACGCCCGGGGCCGGCGCAACGCCTTCGTGCTCGGGGTCGCCCTGTTCACCGTCACCAGCGCGCTGGCCGGGCTGGCCCAGTCCCCCACCTGGCTGGTCGCCGCCCGGCTCCTGCAGGGCGCCGCCGCCGGGGTGGTCAACCCCCAGGTGACCGGCCTGATCCAGCAGCTGTTCCGGGGCGCAGAGCGGAGTCGCGCGTTCGGCCTGCTCGGCGCGGTCATCGGCATCTCCACCGCCGTCGGCCCGCTGCTGGGCGGCCTGCTCATCCAACTCGGCGGCGAGGACCACGGCTGGCGGTGGGTGTTCTTCGTGAACGTGCCGGTGGGGGTGGTCGCCGTACTGCTCGGCTGGCGGCTGCTGCCGACCCGGGCCGCCGGCCGACTCGACCGGCACCGGCTCGACCCGGTCGGGGTGCTGCTGCTCGGGGTCGGCGTGACGCTCCTGCTGCTGCCGCTGGTGCAGCGGGAACAGTGGCCCAGCCCGTGGAAGTGGGCGCTGATCCCGGCCGGGCTGGTCGTCCTGGTCGCCTTCGGCCTCTGGGAGCGCCGCTTCGGCCGCACCCGGACACCGCTGTTCGACCTGGCACTGTTCCGGTTGCGGTCGTACACCATCGGCGCGGTGATCGCGCTCATCTACTTCGGCGGCTTCACCGCGATCTTCTTCATCTTCACCCTCTACCTCCAGAACGGCCTCGGCTACCGCGCCCTGACCGCCGGCCTCGCGATCACGCCGTTCGCCCTCGGCTCGGCGCTCGCGGCCGCCCTCGGTGGCCGGCTGGTCAACCGGTACGGCCGCCCGCTGGTCGCGATCGGGCTGGTCCTGGTGCTGGTCGGCCTCGGTGGGGTGGTGTTCGTGCTGCGCGGCGACCCGCACGGCGCGATCCCGCTGCTCACCGCGCTGCCACTGCTGCTCGCCGGGCTCGGCAGCGGCCTGGTGATCACCCCGAACCAGACGTTGACCCTGTCCGAGGTGCCGGTGCCGCAGGCGGGCAGCGCGGCCGGGATGTTGCAGACCGGGCAGCGGATCGGCTCGGCCGCCGGCATCGCCGCCGTCGGTGCGCTGTTCTTCTCGTCGCTGGCCGGCACCGGCGACCAGTGGTCCACCGCGTTCCGGCACTCCCTGCTGCTGGCCATGGGCATCGTCACACTGGCGCTGGTCGCCGCGGCGGTCGACATCGCCCTGAACCACCGTGCCGCGCACCGCCACTGAGGCTGCTGTCCACCGGCGTCGCCAACCGCAGGGGAACCGTCGGCGAACACTCACCGCACGGGGCTGCGGACGCACCGCGACAACCGGTAGACACATAGACCATGACGAACACCCTCGACCGTCGTACCCTGCTGCGCCTCGCCGGTGCGTCCGCCGGCACCGCCGTCCTCGCCCTCGCCGCGAGCGGCCCCGCCCACGCGGCGGCCGGCGCGTTCCGGCACGGGGTCGCCTCCGGCGATCCCCTGCCGGACGGCATCCTGCTCTGGACCCGGGTCACCCCCGTCCCGGAGGCGCTCCCCGGCTCCGGGCTCGGCCCGGACGTCGACGTCCGTTGGCAGGTCGCCACCGACCCCGACTTCGCCACGGTGGCCGCGCAGGGCGTGGCGCCGACCGGCCCGGCCCAAGACCACACCGTCAAGGTGGCGGTGACCGGGCTGGCCCCGGCCACGACGTACTGGTACCGGTTCGGCCACGGCGACGGCTGGTCACCGACCGGGCGGACGATGACCGCCCCGGCGGTGGACGCCGCGATCGACCGGCTACGGCTGGGCGTGGTGACGTGTGCGAACTGGGAGGCCGGGCACTTCGCCGCCTACCGGCGGCTGGCCGACCGGGGCGACCTCAACCTGGTCGTGCACCTCGGCGACTACCTCTACGAGTACGGCACCGGCGAGTTCGACGCCGGCGGCACGGTGGTCCGCCCGGTCGTGCCCGAGCACGAGACGCTGACCCTGGCCGACTACCGGGTGCGGCACGCGCTCTACAAGACCGACCCGAACCTGCAGGCGCTGCACGCCGCGCTGCCCTGGGTGATCACCTGGGACGACCACGAGGTCGCCAACGACGCGTGGTCCGGCGGGGCGGAGAACCACACCCCGGGCACCGAGGGCGCCTGGTCGGACCGGGTGGCCGCCGCCCGGCAGGCGTACCAGGAGTGGATGCCGGTGCGGTTCGGCGCCGACGGGACGATCTACCGGCGGTTGCGCTACGGCCGGCTCGCTGAGCTGTCCATGCTGGATCTGCGGTCCTACCGGTCGCAGCAGGCCACCGGCACGGCGGTGGACGACCCGACCCGCACCATCGCCGGTGCGGCCCAGCTCCGCTGGCTCGCCGACGGGCTGGCCGGCTCGACGGCACAGTGGAAACTGGTCGGCAACCCGGTGATGATGGCCCGGGTCGACCTCGGTTCGCTGCCGGCGTGGCTGCTCGGCCCGCTGGGCAAGCTGCTGGGCATCCCGCAGAACGGCGCGGTGCTCAACCCCGACCAGTGGGACGGCTACAACGCCGACCGCGACCGGCTGGTCGACCACCTGCGGGCGACCGGGACCCGGGACGTGGTCTTCCTCACCGGCGACATCCACACCTCCTGGGCCAACGAGGTGACCACCCGGTCGACCGGGTTGACCAACCCGGCCGCCGCCGAGTTCGTGGTGCCCTCGGTGACCAGCGACAACCTCGACGACGTCCTCGGGCTGCCGGCGGGCAACGGGTTGAGTCTGCTGGGTGCGACCCTGCTGCGGTCGACGAACCCGCACGTGAAGTGGACGGAGCTGGACGGGCACGGCTACGGCGTGCTGGAGGTGACCCCGCAGCGCTGCCGGATGGACTGGTACCACCTGCTCGACCGGACCCAGCCCGACAGCCCGAGCCGCTGGGCCGCCGGGTTCTCGGTGGGCACCGGTTCGGCGAAGCTGCGCCGGGAGGACGCCCCGGCGTGACGCACGGAGGCCGACCGACCGGTCCCCGGGGCGGGAACCGGCCGGTCGGGCCTGCAACAGGTGCTCACCAGTGCTGCTGGACGAGGTCCGCCGCCTGCTGCTCCCACTGCGCGTACGCGTACGGGTAGGCCGAGACCTGCACGGTCTGCGCGGCGGTGGTCAGCGGCAGGTCCTCCCAGCCGGGCACGTTCCTGAGCGCGCCGAAGAACGCCCGGGAGGCGTACCCCGGGTCGGTGATCTGCTCCGGCGTGCCCCAACCCGACGACGGACGCTGTTGGAACAGCCCCTGCGAGTCGTGGTCGTTGTCCGCGCCGAGGTGCCCCAGGTTGTACAGCTTCGACTCCTGGAGGGAGGTGGCCACGCCGATCACCGCGCCGCGCTCCCCCACCCCGGTCCGCTTGGCCTCCGCGATGATCGCCTCGGCGTTGGCGACCTGCGCGTCGTCCAGCGGGACGCGGGACTGGGCACCCTCCAACCCGTGCGGGATGAGGTCCTCGGTGCGCGGCTTGCCGGCGGGGACGTCGGCAGTCCGGCTGCCCGTGGTCAGGCCGGACTCCGCGGTGCGGCTCTCCCGGCTCTTGCCGGTGGCCAGGTCGATCGCGGCGCGGGCATCCTCGTGGGGCCCGGTGGTGACGGGGGCGGCCACGGCCGCCGGGCCGAGCGCCAGGCCGCCGAGGGCGGCGACGCCGGCGATGCTCAGTGCGGTTCTGCGGTCCTTCGCGATGGCCGGGAGCCATCGGGTGAAGTCCAGCTTCACGATGGTTGCCCTTTCGATCGTGGCGACGCGCTCCGGGGTGAGCGGGCCTCGGGGGAACTTCCCCGCCGGCCGCAGGTGTGCCGACCGGCGTACGGGGGACACAACCAGCCGGGAGTGTCGGTCATTCCGGAAATGCCGGGCGGAGGGTCGACTGCGGTCCGGGCCACTCGACAGACCAGACACCCGACCCCTGACGGGACGTCCCGCCGCCGCGCACGCAAAATCGCCGAAATAGCGGCATCCCGGCGATCGGATACCGCTATTTCGGCGAAAGCGCGACGCAGCGCGTGGGGGGCGTCCAGCGGTGGGCCGGGCGACGGTGCAGGCCGGCCGGCCGGTGCGGGTCAGTGGCCGCGGGTCAACCACTCCTGAAGGTGGGGGGCCTCCGCGCCGATGGTGGTGTCGTCGCCGTGCCCGGTGTGCACCACGGTGTCCGCCGGCAGGGTGAGCAGGCGGGTCCGGATCGACTCCACGATCGTGGCGAAGTCGCTGTACGACCGGCCGGTCGCCCCCGGACCACCGGCGAAGAGGGTGTCACCGGTGAACACCGCGCCGAGCGACGGGGCGTGGAAACTGCACGCGCCGGGGCTGTGGCCGGGGGTGTGCAGGACCCTCAGGACGGTGTCGCCGACGGTGATCTCCTGCCCGTCGGACAGCTCCCCGTCCGGGGCCAGGCCGGGGTGCACCAGATCCCACAGCACCCGGTCGTCGGGGTGCAGCAGGATCGGCGCGCCGGTGACCTTCGCCAGTTCCGGGGCGACCCGGACGTGGTCGTCGTGGGCGTGGGTGGCGAGGATCGCCACCACCCGACGGTCGCCGACGGCCCGGCGGATCGCGGCGACGTCGTGCGGGGCGTCGAACACCACGCACTCCGTGTCGTCACCGACGACCCAGACGTTGTTGTCGACGTCGAAGGTCTGCCCGTCGAGGGAGAACGTGCCGGAGGTGACGGCGTGGTCGACCCGGGCGGTCACGGGAACACCACCACCGAACGCAGCACGTCACCGTCGTGCATCCGGCGGAACGCCTCCTCCACCTGGTCCAGGGCGATCTCCTCGGTGACGAAGGCGTCCAGGTCGAGCCGGCCCTGCAGATAGAGCTGGGTGAGCAGCGGGAAGTCCCGGCTGGGCAGGCAGTCGCCGTACCAACTGGACTTGAGCGCGCCGCCCCGACCGAAGACGTCCAGCAGCGGCAGGTCCACGGTCATCTCCGGGGTGGGCACCCCGACCAGCACGACGGTGCCGGCGAGGTCCCGGGCGTAGAACGCCTGCTTCCAGGTCTCCGGCCGGCCCACCGCGTCGATCACCACGTCCGCGCCGAAGCCGCCGGTGGCGGCCCGGATCGCCTCGACGGCGTCCTCGGCGGAGGCGTCGACGGTGTGGGTGGCGCCGAACCGGCGCGCCCAGTCGAGCTTGCGGCCGTCGGTGTCCACCGCGATGATCGTGGTCGCGCCGGCCAGGACGGCACCGGCGACCGCCGCGTCGCCGACCCCGCCGCAGCCGATGACGGCCACCGAGTCACCCCGGGTCACCTGCCCGGTGTTCATCGCCGCGCCGAGCCCCGCCATCACGCCGCAGCCGAGCAGCCCGACGGCGGCGGGCCGGGCCGCCGGGTCGACCTTGGTGCACTGGCCGGCGTGGACCAGCGTCTTCTCCGCGAAGGAGCCGATGCCCAGTGCCGGGGTCAGTTCGGTGCCGTCGGTGAGGGTCATCTTCCGGGCGGCGTTGTGGGTGTTGAAGCAATACCACGGCCGGCCACGGCGGCAGGCCCGGCACTCGCCGCACACCGCCCGCCAGTTGAGCACCACGAAGTCGCCGGGGGCGACGTCGGTGACCCCGGCGCCCACCTGCTCCACCACCCCGGCCGCCTCGTGGCCGAGCAGGAACGGGTAGTCGTCGTTGATGCCGCCCTCGCGATAGTGCAGGTCGGTGTGGCAGACCCCGCAGGACTGCACCCGCACCACCGCCTCGCCGGGCCCCGGGTCGGGCACCACGATGGTGGTGACCTCGACCGGAGCGCCCTTGCTCCGTGAAATGACGCCCCGGACTTCCTGGCTCACGCTGTGTCCTCCCTGCTTGCCGGCACGACGGCCGGGTGGGTCCCGCTCACCGCCGAACCTACCGCGATCATGCCGCCCGCCCCATCGGTCCGCCGGACTCACCGCCCGCCGGCCGGTCACCCCCACCGTCGGGCCGGTCCCCCGGGGGTACGCGCGCCGCGTCGTCCGGCTCCACCGTCCGGCCCGCCGCGGCGCCGGTGTGCCGGCGGCGGGCGGCGTTGCGGTACCGCAGCACCTGGACCGCGCCCAGCGCCCAGAGCAGGTACTGCACGGCGAACGCCCAGCGGAACGCGTCCAGCGGCGGGGCGCCCGCGCCCGCCGGGGTGGTCAGGTCGAGCACCACCCCGATCGCCAGCACCAGCACGATCGAGGCGACGAACCCACCCACGTTGACGATGCCGGTGGCGCTACCGATGCGGTGCACCGGGTTGAACGTCCGGGCGTAGTCGAAGCCGATCACCGCGCCGGGGCCGTTGAGGGCCAACACCAGCACCAGGATCACCAACAGCCAGAACGGTGCCCGGCCGGGCCAGGCCAGCACCACCGCCCACACCCCGGCGCTGGCCCCGGTGACCGCGAAGATCAGCACCGACCGGTGGAACGGGTGCCGGGCGCACAGGTAGGCGACCAGCGGCCCGGCGACCAGCGCCCCGACGGTCATCAGGGTGAGCAGGGACGCCGCGACGGTCGGCGGCAGCCCCTGCCCCTGCACCAGGAACGGGTAGCCCCACAGCAGCGCGAATACCGCGCCGGAGAACTGGGCGACGAAGTGCGACCACAGCCCCAGCCGGGTGCCCGGCTGGGCCCAGGCGGCGGCCAGCTCCCGTCGTACGGTGGACAGGGCGGGGGTGGCGACGACGCCCGGCCCGACGTCCGGGCCGTCCCGGACGACCACCAGCACCAGCACCACCGCCGTCGCCCCGAGCCCGGCGGCGACCAGGAACGCCGGGGTCCAGCCGGCGAGGTGCAGCAGCGCCACCAGCGGCACCGCGGCGAGGATCGCGCCGACCTGGCCGAAGGTGCCGGTGAGCTGCACCAGCAGTGGGTTGCGCCGGCCCGGGAACCAGAACGCGACGATCCGCAGCACGCTGATGAAGGTCATCGCGTCACCGAGGCCCACCAGCACCCGGGCGGCGACGGCGAGCCGGACGTCGGTGGCCACGGCGAAGCAGAGCTGACCGGCGACCATCAGCGCACCACCGGCCAGCAGCAGCCGACGCGAGCCGTACCGGTCCAGGAGCACCCCGACCGGGATCTGCATGGCGGCGTACACGGCGAGCTGGGCCACCGAGAACACCGCCAGGGCGGAGGCGTTGATGTCGAACCGGAGCGTGGCGTCCACCCCGGTCACCCCGAGGGAGCTGCGGTGGAACACCGCCGCCAGGTAGGCGGTGACGGCCACCGCCCAGACCGCAGTGGCCCGGCGGCCGGCGGGAGCGGCGGCGACGCTCACCACCGCGTCGACCCGGTGCCCACCACGCCGTACCCGACCGGCCGCCGGTCGGCCCGCGCCGCGGGCACCCGTGCCGGCGTACGGCGTGTCGTCATACCGCCATGGTGCGTCGCCCGGGTCCCGGTTGCCGGCGGCGGGTGGACCGCCGGTGGTCCGCGCCACTATCGACCGGCGCACCACCGGAGGGGGTCACCCCACCGATCGACCCCGCCACGCGGGGTGATCGGATGACTGGGCACAATCGACGCATGTCTCCCCGCCGGTGGTTGCTCGCCGATCAACTCGGGCCGCACTTCCTGGACGACGACCACCAACCGGTGCTGCTGGTCGAGGTCAGCGAGCTGTTCCGGCGTCGGCGGCTGCACCGGCAGAAGGCGCACCTCGTCCTCAGCGCCCTGCGACACCGCGCCGCCGAACTGGGCGACCGGGCGCTGCTGCTGCGTGCCGGGACGTTCCGGGAGGCCCTGGCGTCGATCGACGGTCCGGTCGAGGTCTGCCACCCGAGCACCCGGGCCACCCGCGACTTCGTCAGGTCCGTCCCGGGGCTGACCGTGTTGCCGCCCCGCGGCTTCATCACCGACCGGGCCGACTTCGCCGACTGGGCGGACCGGCCCCGACGGGGGCCGCTGCGGATGGTCGACTTCTACCGGTACGCCAAGCGCCGGCACGGGGTGCTCACCGGCCCGGGACCGACCGGCCGCGCAGGTGCCGCCCCCACCGGGCGCACCCTGGACGTACCGGCCCCACCGCCGATCGTCGAGGACGACATCGACGCCGAGGTCCGGGCCGACCTGGACCGGTGGGAACGCGACGGCGTGCGGTTCGTCGGCCGGGACGCCCCCCGCACGCATCCGGCCAGCCACGCCGAGGCCGAGGAGCGGCTGGACCACTTCCTGCGGCACCGGCTGCCCGAGTTCGGCCGCTACGGCGACGTGATCAGCGCCGAGGACCCGGTGCTGGCCCACGGGATGCTCTCCGCCTCGTTCAACCTCGGGTTGCTCGACCCGGCGGTGGCCGTGTCCCGGGCGGAGGCGGCCTGGCGGGCCGGCGACGCCCCACAGGACTCGGTGGAGGCGTTCATCCGGGGCATCCTCGGCTGGCGCGAGTTCCTCTGGCAGCTCTACTGGTATGTCGAGCCGCCCTACCGGGGCACCGGTTGGCTGGCCGCGACCGAACCACTGCCGCAGTGGTTCCTGGACCTCGACGCCGACGCGGTGGAGGCCCGCTGCCTCGCCGACGTGCTCGCCGGGGTGCGCGACCGGGCCTGGGCGCACCACGCCCAACGGCTGCTGGTGCTCGGCAACCACGCGTTGCAGCGCGGCTGGCGTCCGACGGAACTGGTCGACTGGTTCCAGCGCAGCTTCGTCGACGGCGTCGAGTGGGTGATGAACACCACCGTGATCGGGATGAGCCAGTACGCCGACCTGGCCCGGGTGGACACCCGCCCGTACGCCGTGGACGGGCGGTACATCGACGAGATCAGCGACTACTGCACCGGCTGCCGCTACCAGCCGGACCGGGAACTCGGCGATCTCGCCTGCCCGTACACCGGGGGGTTCGCGGCGTTTCTGCACCGCAACCGGGCGAAGCTGGTCGCCGACCCCCGGCTGGCCGCGGAGTTGGCCGCCCGGGACGACCCGCAGCACCGGGAGGCGGTGCTGGCACAGGAGGAGAAGCGGGGCAGCAACCCGCCCTGACCGACGGTGCCGTGCCGGGGCCGGGGTCCCTCACGCGACCTCGCCGGCGGGCAGGTCGGTCGGGACCGGGGCCGCCGACCGGGGAGACAGGGCGGACCGTCCGCTCGGACCACCGACGAGGCGGACACCGGCGGCGAGCAACCGGCCGTACGAGCCGGGCACGACCCGACCCAGCAGGTCGGGCAGCTTCGCCGACCAGCCGATCAGCACCCGGCCGCGACGGCGTTCGACCCCGCGCAGGATCACCTCGGCGGCCCGTTCGGGCGCGATGGACAACAGCTTCTCGAACTGCCGCAGCGTGGTCTCGAACTCCTCGCGGGCCACCCCGCTGCCGACCCGGGTGTTGCGGGCGATCCGGGTGGCGATACCGCCGGGATGCACCGACGTCACCCCGATCCCGTCCTCGACCAACTCGTGCCGCAACGCCTCGGTGAAGCCCCGCAAAGCGAACTTGCTGGCCGAGTAGGCGGTCTGCCCGGCCGGGGCGATCAGACCGAACAGGCTGCAGACGTTGACCACGTGCGCGCCGGGCTCGGCCTTCAACGCCGGCAGCAGGGCATGGGTGAGCTGCACCGGCGCCCGGAAGTTGATGTCCACGACCCAGTGGAACTCGTCCATGGTGACCTGGTCGAACCGGCCACCGAGGGCCACCCCGGCGTTGTTGACCAGCAACCGGATCCGGGGATGCCGGGCCTGGATCTCCTCGGCCACCCGGGCGGTGGTGCACAGGTCGGCCAGGTCGACCAGGTGGGTGTCGACTCGGCGGCCGGGGTGGACGGCACGGATCGCGGCGGCGACCGCGTCGAGCCGGTCGGCGTCCCGGTCGAGCAGGACCAGATCGCTGCCGCGCCGGGCCAGCCCGTGGGCGAGCGCCTCGCCGATTCCGCTGGCGGCACCGGTGACCACGGCGGTCCCGGCCGGGAAAACGAAGCTACGCACGTGGCCTCCTTGCTGCGGTACAGGGGACGCATTGCAGTGTGGTGGACGACGGGCCGGCTCAGCCGACCGGGGTGTCGGCGGTCGCCCGGGAAAACCGCACCCCCTCGTCGTCGAGCCGGCCGTGTTTCATCAGCAGGACGTCGCGGACGTAGTTCTGGTGGAGCCGCCACGGTGCCCGGGAACCCTGCTTGGGTAGCCCGTCCACGCTGCGCAGCACATACCCGGAACGCAGGTCGATGATCGGCGACAACGCACCGTCGGTGGGCGCGACGGGGGTGACGACCTGCTGACCGGTGGCGTCCAGATGACGCAGCAACCGGCACACGTAGCCGGCGACCAGGTCGGCCTTCAACGTCCAGGAGGCGTTGGTGTAGCCGATGGTCAGCGCGAAGTTCGGCACCCCGGACAACATCATGCCCTTGTACGCCACCGTCGCGCCGAGGTCGACGTCGGCACCGTCCACGGTGAGCGTCATCCCCCCGAGGGCGAGCAGTTGCAGGCCGGTGGCGGTCACCACGATGTCGGCGGGCAGTTCGACGCCGGAGCCGAGCCGGATGCCACCGGGGGTGAACGTGTCGACGGTGTCGGTGACCACCGAGGCGCGGCCGGCCGCCAGGGCGGCGAACAGATCCCCGTCGGGCGCCACACAGAGCCGCTGGTCCCAGGGGTCGTAGCGGGGCGAGAAGTGCCGGTCCACGTCGTAGCCGGCCGGCAGCCGTCCCTTGGCCGCCCGCAGCAGGAACGACCGCACCACCTTCGGCGCGCGCCGGCTGAGCTGGTAGTTGACGGTGCCGAGCAGCACGTTCTTGCCACGCACCACCGGGTACGCCAGCCGGGCCGGCAGCCGGCGGCGCAGCAGGTCGGCCAGCCGGTCCCGGGCCGGCAACGCGAGCACGTACGTGGGGGAACGCTGAAGCATGGTGACGTGCCCGGCCCGCCGCGCCAACGCCGGCACCAGGGTCACCGCCGTGGCGCCGCTGCCGATCACCACCACCCGACGGCCGGCGTGGTCGAGGTCCCCGGGCCAGTGCTGCGGGTGCACCAACCGGCCCGCATACCGCCCGACACCGGGGAAGTCCGGCGTGTAGCCGGCGTCATACCGGTAGTAACCGGTGCAGGTGAAGAGGAAGTTGCAGGTCAGGACCACCTCTTCGGCGGTGTCGTCCCGTCGGGCGTGGACCGTCCACCGGGCGGTGGTGCTGTCCCACCCGGCGCGCAGCACCCGGTGGTGGAACCGGATGTGCTCGTCGACGCCGTACCGCCGGGCGGTCTCGCGCACGTAACGGCGGATGGCGTCGCCGTCGGCGATGGCCTTCGGGTCGGTCCACGGCTGGAACGAGTAGCCGAGGGTGAACATGTCCGAGTCGGAACGGATGCCCGGGTAGCGGAACAGGTCCCAGGTGCCGCCGATCGCGTCGCGCGCCTCGAACACCGCGTACGTCTTGTCGGGGCACTCGCGCCGCAGGTGACAGGCGGCACCGACACCGGACAACCCCGCACCGACGATGAGCACGTCGACATGGTCGGTGGCCATCGCATCTCCCGGATTCCGAGGCGGTGACCGGACGATATCCCACCCCGTCGTCGGCGGGGTGCCGCGCGGCGGACAATGGTCGGGGCCGGGCCGGGCGGATTTCCGGCGTCCCCCCGGCCGGCACGACCGTCGAGGCAGGGAGAACGGGCAGCATGTCGGAAACCACCGGGCTGCGGGCCGACTGCGCCCGTTGCGTCGGGCTGTGCTGCGTCGCCCCGGCCTTCGCCGCCTCCGCCGATTTCGCCCGGGACAAGCCCGCCGGCCGGCCCTGCCCCCAGCTGCGCGCCGACTCCCGGTGCGGCATCCACGACGAGCTGCGGGAACGCGGCTATCCCGGCTGCGTCGTGTTCGACTGTTTCGGTGCCGGCCAACGGGTCAGCCAGGTCACCTACCCGGGGCGGGACTGGCGCGACGACCCGGCCACCGCCGCCGGCATGTTCGCCGCGTTCGCCGTCGCGCGGCCCCTGCACGAACTGCTCTGGTATCTCACCGAAGCGCTGACGCTCACCCCCGACGGCCCGCTGCGCGACCAGCTGCGCGCCGCCCGGGACGCCACCGACGCCCTGACCGCCGGCACCCCCGAGGAGCTGACCCTGGTCGACGTGGACGCCCACCGGAGCCGGGTGAACCCGTTGCTCTCGGCCGCCAGCGAGGCCGCCCGCGCCGGCACCGGCGGGGCCGACCGGCGGGGCGCGATGCTGCTCGGGGCGAACCTGCGCGGCACGAACCTGGTCGGGGCGAACCTGCGCGGCGCGTGCCTGGTCGGCGCGGACCTGCGCGGCGCGGACCTGCGCCGGGCCGATGTCACCGGCGTGGACCTGCGCGGGGCGGACCTGCGCGGGGCGAACCTGTCCAGCACCCTGTTCCTGCACCAGTCCCAGCTCGAAGCGGCCCGGGGCGACCGGCACACCGCCCTGCCCGCCCGGCTGCGCCACCCCGGGCACTGGACCGGACTGACCCTCACCCCGACCCGCCGCCCCGGCGCCGCCGGCCGTGGGCGCCTTCCCCGCCGCTGACGCCCCGGCAGGTGGTGACCCCGGGTGCGCCACAGCCCGCGCCCAGGCACGGCGGGGTTTGCCGGGCGGCGTGGCGGGCAGGTAGGACGGCATGACGGAGGAACGACGCACCGACCGGGCCGACACCGACGAGCCGGACGGCGTACCGGCGTACGAGGCGTCGCTGCGCCCGCCGGGCGAGTCGCTGGGCGGCGGCGGGGACACCGGCGACGACTTCGCCGACCTGCCGGCCGAGGAGCACCTGTCGGCCCGGGAGACCAGCCGCGCCGGCTACGACGTGGACGCGGTCTCCGGCGCGGGCGACCCCGCCGAGGAGGAAGCCGCCCACCCGCCCACCGAGTAGTCCGGGCCCATCCCCGCCGCCCCGCCGAGGGCGTCCCCGGGCACCCGTGCCGGTAGGGCGACGGCAGGGTTCCCGGCCGGCGCCGGTGGGCGACGACGAGCGGGTACCCGGGCCTGCCGGCGGCGGCGACGCTGCCCCGACCGGGCGGTGACGCCGGGCCGCGCTCAGCGGGGAGTACCCACCGCCGAGCGTGCCTCGGTCATGCCCCGGTTGGCCAGTGCGTCGGCGCGCTCGTTCTCCGGGTGGCCGTTGTGCCCCTTCACCCAATGCCAGCTCACCTCGTGCCGGGTGCAGGCCGCCTCCAGCCGCTGCCACAGGTCGGCGTTCTTCACCGGCTGCTTCGCGGCGGTCCGCCAGCCGTTGCGCTTCCACGACGCCAACCAACTGGTGATGCCGTTACGGACGTACGTGCTGTCGGTGTGCAGCCGCACGACGGCCGGCCGGGTCAGCGTCTCCAACGCCTCGATCGCGGCGGTCAGCTCCATCCGGTTGTTGGTGGTCGGGGTGGCCTCGCCACCGCACAGCTCCCGCTCGTGCCCGCCGTAGCGCAGCAACACACCCCAGCCGCCCGGCCCGGGGTTGCCGCTGCACGCGCCGTCGGTCCAGATCTCCACGACCCTGCCGGCCGCCTCGTCCACCATGCGCCGAACCTACCGGTACCGATGCACACCGGACACACGGCACCCGCCACCACGCCGATGCTCACGGCCCGGCACCGGCCGGCGCCAGGCCGGGCCAGCGAGCCGGCAGCGACCGGCCGGCACCGGTGCCCCGGCACCACGGGCCCGCGCCGAAAACCGGCGGCGGAGCCGGCACCGGTTCTGGCAGAGTCGGCGACCATGACCGACGGCACGGACGGCCTACGGGCCCGGGTACGCAGGACCATCGGCGACCTGGTCGACTCGGGCCGGGAGGCGGGCGTGCAGGTGGCGGCCTACCGGCACGGCCGACTGATCGTCGACGAGACCGCCGGCGCCGCCGACACCACCACCGGACGGCCGTTGACCGCCGGCACCCCGATCTTCAGCGTCTCCACCGGCAAGGGCCTGACCAGCACCGTGGTGCACGTCCTCGCCGAAGCGGGCCGGCTCGACTACGACCTGCGCATCGCCGATGTCTGGCCGGAGTTCGGCCGACACGGCAAGCACACCGTCACGCTACGACACGTGCTCACCCACACCGCCGGGGTGCCGGACCTGCCCGCCGACACCACCCCGGCCGACTTCACCGACTGGGACGCGATGTGCGCCCTGATCGCCGACGCGGTGCCCCGCTGGGCGCCCGGCGAACGGATCGCCTACCACGCGTGGACGTACGGCTGGCTGGTCGGCGAGGTGGTCCGCCGGGTCACCGGCCGCCGGATCTCCACCGTGCTGGCCGAGGACGTGGCCGCCCCGCTGGGCGTACCCGGGGAACTGTTCTTCGGCGTGCCCGAGGCGGACCTGCCCCGGCTGGCGACGCTGGAGGACCACGGCCTCGCCGACCTGATGGCGTTCGCCTCCGCACACCTGCCGCACTTCGACGCCGTCGCCCCACCGGCCGTACGCCCCGACGCCGCCATCGGCAGCCGACCCGACGTGCTGCGCGCCGACGTGCCCGCCGTGGGCACCCTCACCGCCCGCGCCGCCGCCCGGCTGTACGCCGCGCTCATCGGCGACGTCGACGGGGTACGCCTGATCTCCGCCGACCGGCTGCGCCAGGTCAGCGCGGTGGCCGTCCGGGGCGTCGAGTGGGTGTTCGGGCAGGAGACGGCGTTCGGCCTCGGCTACGCCGTCGACGACGACGGGTCGTTCGGCACCGCCGGCAGCGGCGGCAGCCTCGCCTACGCGTACCCGGAGCTGGGTCTGACGGTGGCGGCGACCCGCAACCGGCTCGGCGCGAACGACGGCGACCCGATGGAGGGCCTGCGGACGCTGATCCGCGACATGGTCCGCGCCACCGGCTGACCGGCGCGGCCCCCTGCTCAGCGCCGGGTCAACCGGGCCCGGAGCCGACCGGCGGCGTCACCGGCCACCGCCGAGGTCATCGGCAGCAGCGGACTCGACCGCATCAGCGCCAGATCCTCCGCCGGGCTCGTCGCCCCGTCGAGGAAACGCAGCACCCGCGACGCCGGGTTCCGGTCGAACAGCCGGTCGAAGAACTCCGGACCACCGACCGCGCCGGAATTCCACGCCCGCAACGCCACCGCGTCCATCCACCGGTGCCGCCCCGGGTACGCCGGCCGGGGCACCGGCGGCCGACCCGCCGCCACCGCAGCCGCGACCTGCCCGGCCTGCCGGTGCATCGCCGAGAAGGTGAACCCGGTCGACGGGCGGGTCGCCCCACCGGCGGTGCCCAGCCGCACCACCCGGGGCGACGGGCGGCGGTCGAACGGCGCGTCCGTCATCGGGATCACCCCGTCCTCGACCTCCCGCACCGTCAACGCCGCCAGGTCCAGACCCAACAGCCCGGCGTAACCCCGCAGCCCCGCGTCGTACCCCGCGTCGGAGAGCAGCGCCGGGGAGAACTCGGTGTACTCGACCAACGCGTACCGGTCACTGACCGGCAGCACGTAGCCGAACGACACACCCCGGGCCGGCTGCGGGGTGCGGAAGTCCATCAGCACCGCCCGCCCCGGGTCGAACACCGGCGTCGACGACCCCAACCACCAGCCCCGGAAGTGCTGCAACCACGCCGTCCGGCCGGGCCGGCGCGGTGGACGGGGACGCGAGTCGAGCACCCAGCCGGCCCGCAGCACCGCCCGCCCGTCGGTGTCGCGCACCGTCACCGTCGCGCCGTCGTCGTCGAGCGCCCCCACCGCCACGTCGTACCGGGTCGCACCGAGCCGCAGCTCCGCCTCGGCGGCCCGCGCGTACAGCGGCGCGGAACGCAGCATCGCGTACCGCAACGGGGTCAGGTCCAGCACCCGGGCGACGGCCGGGGTGGTCACCTCCACCCGCGACCAGCTGGCGCTGAGCATCGGCTCCAGATCACCACCGGGGGTGCCCCAGAACGCCCAGGTGCGGTCCTGACCGCGCTTGCGCACCGGGTCCACCACGGCGATCCGCAGCCCCGGCGGCCCGTGCCGGGCCAGCGCGGCGAGCACCAACGAACCGGCCCCGCCGCCACCGACGACGGCCAGGTCGACCTCGGCCGGTACCCGCGCACCCACCCGGCCACGCTGTCACACCACCGCCGACCGGCGGCACGGACCCCACCCACCGCGCCACCCGCCTCCCCCAGCCCGTGCCGCCGGCCGGCCCCCGGACGTGCACCGCGCCGCCGGGCCGGGTGCTGCGGGTAGCGTGCCGCCCCATGAGCCCGTCCGCCAACGACCTCACCGCCCGCTGGGCGTCCCGACTGGACGACCGGCAGACCGTCCTGTCCGGCGCCGGGGTGTACCCCCTGCTCGCCCTGCTCGCCCGGTTCGCGACCGGCCCGGCCCGCGACGAGCTGCACGCCGTCGCCCCCACCCCGGGCACCCCCGTCGACTCCCCCACCACCCGACTGGCAACCGGCTTCTGGTCCCGCGCCGGCCTGCCCCTGGGCCGGCGGTGGCGCACCGAGCTGGACAGCGCGACCCGGGGTGAGCTGACCGGCGATCCGACAGTCGACCAGCCACGGCTCGACCGGTGGGCGCGGAAGCACACCGACGGCCTGGTCGACCGGATGCCGGTCCAGGTCGGGCCGGGCACCGCCCTGGTGCTGGCGAACGCGCTGACCGTGCTGGTCGACTGGGCCACCCCGTTCCGGCCCGCCCCCTGCCAGCCGACGACCGGGCCATGGCAGGGCCGCCCACTGGCCGGACTGCACCGGCCCGGCGGCGACCCGGCCGCGCTCCGGGTGGCCGACACCCCCGCCGGCCCGATCAGCCTGCTCACCGTCACCGGGGACGCCGACGTCGACGTGCTGCTCGCCCTCGGCCCGGCCGGGCAGCCGGCCGCCCGGGTGCTCCCGGCCGCACTCGGCGCGCTCGACCACCCCGCGATCCTGCCCACACCGGCCGGACCGGGCGTCACCGAGGACACCGTCGAGGGGTACGACGACCGGCCGGAGCTGCTGGTGCGTACCGTCGGATTCACCGTCACCGGCGACCACGACCTGCTCGACCACGCCGACCTGTTCGGCCTGGTCACCGCCGGACGCGACGGCGACCACTTCCCCGACATCAGCCCGCAGTTGTCGGTGTCCGACGCCCGGCAGAGCGCACGGGCCGAGTTCACCGCCACCGGATTCCGCGCCGCCGCCGTCACCGCCATCGGCGTGCGGGCCGGCTCCGCACCACCCCGCGCCACCGTCCGTCGACGACGCATCCGCCTCGACGTCGACCGCCCGTTCGGTTTCCTCGCCGTGCACCGCCCCACCGGCCTGGTGCTGATCGCCGGCTGGGTGACCGACCCGACGGGGGCCTGAACCGGGCCGGCCACCGGCGCTCCCCCGGGCGACGCGTAGGTTCGGTGCGACCGGACGACCAGCGCCGACGATCGGGGAACCAGCATGACGGACAGCACGCGGCAGCCACTGCGGGTCGGGCTGCTCGGCTACGGCGTCGCCGGCCGGGTGTTCCACGCCCCACTGATCGCCGCCACCCCCGGCTTGCGGCTGACCCGCGTCGTCACCGCCGACCCGCAGCGCCGGGAGCAACTGGCCGCCGAGCACCCCGACGCCCGGGTCGTCGACGACGTCGCGGCGCTGTGGGCCACCCCGGACGCCCTCGACCTGGTCGTGGTGGCCACCCCGAACGCCTCCCACGTGTCCCACGCCCGCGCGGCAGTCGCCGCCGGGCTGCCGGTGGTGGTGGACAAGCCGCTCGCCGCCACCGCCGACGACGCCCGTGCGCTGGTCGACGAGGCGCACCACCGGGGCGTCCCCCTGACGGTGTTCCAGAACCGCCGGTGGGACGGCGACTTCCGCACCGTACGACGGCTGGTCGAGGACGGCACGCTGGGTCGGGTGGCCCGCTTCGAGTCCCGCTTCGCACGCTGGCGACCGCAGATCAGGGCCGGCTGGCGGGAGGGCGGCAGCCCGGCCGACGCCGGTGGCGTCCTCTACGACCTCGGTGCCCACCTCGTCGACCAGGCCGTACAGCTGTTCGGGCCGGTCGGCACCGTCTATGCCGAGGTGGACCGACGGCGACCGGGAGCCCAGGTCGACGACGACGCGTTCGTGGCGCTCACCCACGTCGGCGGGGTCCGCTCCCACCTCTGGATGAGCGCGGTGACCGCCCAGCTCGGCCCCCGACTGCGGGTCCTCGGTGACCGGGCCGGATACACCTGCCACGGGCTCGACGGGCAGGAGGACGCGCTGCGCCTCGGCGGCCGACCCGACACCCCGGGCTGGGGCGAGGTCACCCCCGACCGGTACGGCCTGCTCGGCGCGGGGGACGACCTCCGGCCGGTGCCCACCGAACCGGGCCGCTACCAGGACTTCTACGCCCAGGTCGAGGCGGCGCTGCGCGGCGGGGGGCCGCTGCCGGTGGACCCCCGCGACGCGGTACGCACGGTGGAGCTGATCGCGCTGGCGCACCGCTCGGCCGCCGAACGGACGGTGCTACCCGTCCCCGCCTGACGCGACGGGCTGCCGGGGTGCCGTGCCCGCGTAGGCGGCGGCGACGGCGGACCGGTCGAACACCCGCCAGGTCGCCGCGGACACGGCAACGGCCACCACGAACCCCGCCCAGTAGGGCGCGGTCAACCCGAACGTGCCGGCCACCACCCCGCCGAGCAGCGCGCCCACACAGTTGCCGCCGGCCGCGATGAACAGCGTCGTCGCACCGACCCGACCACGCAGCTCGGACGGGGTCAGCCGCTGCCGCAGCGAGTGGAACACGATCCCCCACAGGGCGCCGTGCACGCCGAACGCGAACAGCGCGAACCCGACCAGCCAGGCGCTGGTCGAGGCGGCCAGCGCCAGGTGCAGCCCCGCCTCGACCAGCAGCCCGACCCGCACCGTCCAGGTCGGGGTGACCCGGGCGATGAGCCGGTCACCGACCACCGCGCCGAGCAGCCCACCGACCGACATGCTGGTGAACAGCAGGCCGTAGCCGACCGAGTCCAGGCCGAGCCGCTGCGTCGCGAGCAGCACCAGCACCGCCATCGCGGCCGTCAAAGTGAGGTTGAGCAGGCCGATCAGCACGGCCATCGCGCGCAGCAACCGCTGGCCGAGCAGGAACCGGAAGCCCGCCCCGATCTCCGCGCGCACCGACCGGGCCGCCGACGGGAGCGCTTCCCCACCGCCCCGGTACGACCCGGCGATCAGCGCGACGAGCACCGCGCTGAGCGCGTACGTGCCGGCGTTGACCAGGAACGGGAGGCTCTCGGCGAGCACGAACAGGAAACCGCCGAGCGGGCCCGCCACCATCCCCTGGGCCAGCGTGGTGCCGCCGCCGAGCCAGCCGTTGGCCCGTTCCAGCCGGGACGTCGGCACCAGCGTGGGGAGCATCGCCTGACTGGCCGACCGGAACACGATCTCGCCGGTGTTCACCACGAACAGCACCGCGTACAGCAGCGGTATGCCGGCCCGCCCGGTCAGCATCGCCACGCCCAGCGACACCAGGGCGGCCACCCGGACCCAGTCGATGACCACCATCAACCGCCGCCGGTCCAGCCGGTCGGCCAGCACCCCGCCGGGCAGGGCGAAGAGCAGCCAGGGCAGCCAGGCGGCCCCGGCGGCAGCGGCGACCACCAGCGGGTCGTCGCTGCGGGCGGCCGCGTACAGCGGGGCCGCCACCGTGGCCATGCCACTGCCCAGCGCCGACAGCGTGCTCGCCGCCCAGAGCCGGCCGAACCGGGCGTCCAGGCCCTCCCCCGTCACGGTCCGGCAACCTACCAGGCAGCTCGGACACCCGCCGTCGTCCACCAGGGCGGGGCGGCCGGCCGCCGAATTGCCGTTGAGCGGGCCACCGGCATCTGCCACTGTCAGCCGGTGACTGACAACGACGATCCGGGCCCCGGTCGGCCCGGCACCGACTACCGCACCCTCAACCGGGCCAGCTGGGACGACCGGGCCGCCGCCCACGCCGCCTCGCCGGACTACGCCGTGGAGCGTTTCGCCGCCGACCCCGCCCACCTCAGCGAGGTGGTCCGGTTCGACCTGCCCCGCCTCGGTGACGTGGCCGGGTTGCGCGGCGTGCACCTGCAGTGCCATATCGGCACCGACACCGTGTCGCTGCACCGGCTCGGCGCGCGGATGACCGGGCTGGACTTCTCCGGCGCCTCGCTGACCCAGGCCCGGTCGCTGGCCGACCGCACCGGCGCGGCCGTCGACTTCGTCCAGGCCGATGTCTACGATGCGCCCGACGTCCTCGGCGGCGGTTTCGACCTGGTCTACACCGGCATCGGCGCGCTGTGCTGGCTGCCGGACATCCGCCGCTGGGCCGGCGTGGTCGCCGCCCTGCTGCGTCCCGGCGGGCGACTGTTCCTGCGCGAGGGGCACCCGATGCTGTGGGCCCTCGACGAGACCCGCCCGGACGGTCTGCTGGTGGTCGACCAGCCGTACTTCGAGCGCACCGAGCCGGTGGTCTGGACCGAGGGTGGCACCTACGTGAGCACCGAGGCGACCTTCACGCACAACACCACGCACGAGTGGAACCACGGGCTCGGCGAGGTGGTCACCGCCCTGCTCGACGCCGGACTGGAGCTGACCATGCTGCACGAGCACGACAGCGCCCCATGGGACGCGCTGCCGGGGCGGCAGGTCCGCGACGCGCACGGTGAGTGGCGACTGACCGAACGCCCGTGGCGGCTCCCCCAGACCTACACCCTCCAGGCCCGCCGCCGCTGACCTCCCGCCGGGGTCGCTGCCGTCTCCTGCTCCTGCGGGAGGCGGCAGCTTTTCCGTGGTGGGAGTGGTTTGTGGCGTGCGCGGCGGGTCACCTCCGCTATCGCATCCTAGGAGGCTGGGCTGTAGTCGGGGCGGGGTGTCCGCACTGTCCCGGCATTTCCGCCGCTCTGTGGCGCGGGGGAAAACACGTGACGGCAACGAAGATTTCTCATTTGCCCCGGTACGGGGGGTCAACCCTCCTAGTGTTGGCCACACCGGTGAGTTACGGAGTTGGCCGCCCGAACGACGTCCCACGCAGACAGCGGACGAAAAGTGAGGGAAGACGCATATGAAGGCACAGAAGGTTCTCGTATCGACGGCGCTCGGCGTGGGACTCGGCACGCTCCTGCTCCCCACGGCAGCGCTCGCGGACACCACGGTGTCACCGGCCAGCACCCCGGTCGGCGGAACGGTCGTGCTCACCGCGACGACCTGCAACCCGAAGTCGGGTGACGTGCTCTTCCACGTCACCGGCCCGGACCGGGACCAGAACGTCCGCTCCACCACCGCCGCCGCAGGCGGTGGGCTGAGCGCCGAACTCTTCACCGCCGGCTTCACCCTGGGCAGCTACACCGTCGCCGCCACCTGCGGTGACGGCAGTGCCGCCGGCAGCGCCACCTTCGCCGTCACACCGATCGGCGCGGCGCCCGCCGGTGGTGGCGGCGGCACCGGCAACACCGGCCTGCTGGCCGCCGGTGGCGCACTCGCCGGGGCCGCCGCGCTCGGCACCACCGTGCTGCTGCGCCGCCGACGCCGGGCGGCGACCACCGTCGCCTGACGGGTGGCGGCGACCCCGGCCGGACCGACACCGGGTCGCCTGACGACGAGCCACACCAACCCTGGGACGGGTGCCCGCACCGGCGCGAACCGGTACGGGCACCCGACCACATCGGACGTCGGGGAGGACGGGCGATGCGCGTACCCGAGTGGGCGGTCCGGACCCGTACCGCCGTCACGGCGGTCACGGTCAGCGGCACCGCCGGGATCGCCCTGATCGCCGCCGGGCTGACCATCGGACCGGTCGGGCCACCCCAGCCGAGCATCGACGTCAGCGGCGGCAACAGCAGCCGCTCCCCGATCCCGGCCCTGCCCCGCTCGACGCCGGTCCGCATCGACATCGCGGCCATCGGCGTACACGCGGAACTGGTGCCGGTGGCCGGCGACCCGAACGGCACCCTGGAGGTGCCCCCACTGGACGCTCCCGCCGTCGCCGGCTGGTACCGGCCCGGGGCCAGCCCCGGCGAGGCGGGCAACGCCGTCGTCGTCGGACACGTCGACACCCGGGACGGGCCGGCGGTCTTCTTCGACCTCGGGCGGCTGCGCCCCGGCGACACCGTCCGGGTCACCCGCGCCGACGGGCGGGCGGTGACCTTCGCGGTCGACGGGGTCGGCACGTACCCGAAGCGGAGCTTCCCCACCGCGCTGGTCTATGGACCGGGCGGACCCGGGCCGGCGTTGCGCCTGGTCACCTGCGGGGGACGGTTCGACGAACGGTCCCGCGACTACTCCGACAACATCGTCGTGCGGGCCACCGCCGTCGGCTGACCGCCGCCCGACCGCACCACTGTCGCGCCGGCCTACTACGGTGGGCCGGCGGACGGGCGGCGAGGCGGAGGTACGCGGTGGAGCGGCGAGCGCTGACGACCCTGCTCGGGCCCCGGCTCCACACCCTGGTCGGCCGGCTGCGCCGACAGGCCGGGGAGACCGCCACCGGCACCACCCGACGGGTCAACCCGGATGCCGTCGTCGACTGCGCGGTCTATGTCAACGGCCGCCGGGAGACCGGCCGGCTGCACTACGCCGACGCGTACGCCCGGGCCCGGCGCAGCCGCAACGCGTTCGTCTGGTTGGGTCTGCACGACCCGGGCGCGGCGGTGCTCGCCGCCGTCGGGCAGGTCTTCGGCCTCGACGAGCTGACCGTCGCACAGGCCCTCGCGGACGGGCACCGGCCCACCGTGCAGCGGCACGGCCCGGTCACCCTGCTGGTGCTGCGCACCGCCGCCTACGTCGCCGAGGGCGAGCTGACCGCGACCTCCGAGGTGGTGGACACCGGTGACGTGATGGTGCTGCTCGGCGACCGGTTCGCGGTCACCGTCCGGCACGGCGCCTCGGGCGCCCTCGCGCCGGTCCGCCGCGAGCTCCAGGGCCGCCCGTCACTGCTCGCCGAGGGCCCGTGGGCGGTGGCGTACGCGGTGACCGCCCGGATGGTCGACCTCTACCTGGAGGTCGCCGCCCACCTCGAGCAGGACCTGGAACGGGTCGAGGAGAGCGTCTTCGCCCCGGACCGCAACGCCGACATCCAGCAGATCTACCAGCTCAAACGGGAGTTGGTGGAGTTCAAGCGGGCCGTGCTGCCGCTCCAGGAGCCGTTGCGTGCGCTGGTCACCGGCCCGGACGGCGGCCCGCCACCGGGGCTGCGCCGCTGGTACGTCGACGTGGAGGGCCGGTTGACCCGGGCCGTCGACCGGATCACCTCGTACGACGAGCTGCTCAACTCGATCCTCCAGTCCCGGCTGACCCAGCTCGCGGTGGACCAGAACAACGACATGCGCAAGATCGCGGCGTGGGCGGCGATCGCCGCCACCCAGACCGCGGTGGCCGGCGTCTACGGGATGAACTTCGCCCGGATGCCCGAACTGTCCTGGCGGTACGGCTACCCGGCCGCGCTGGCGCTGATGGCGACGGTGGCGTTCACCCTGCACCGGATGTTCCGCCGCTCCGGCTGGCTCTGACCCCGCCGGCCCGGCTCTGACCCTGCGGCCGGGGCGACTCCGCCCCATCGCGCCGAATGTCTGTTTCGACCCCGCACGGGGTCGGTCGGGGCGGGGCGGCGGTGTCGTCCCGTGGGCGGACGGCGGCGCGGTCCACCGGCCACTCGTCCAGGCGGGCCTCCAGCCGGCCCCGGTTGGGGCGGTGATCCTGGGGACGGGTGCCCGCCGCCGGTGTCCGATTCCGCCGCCGGGCGGTGGCGTGGTGACCACCGGCGCGTCCGGTTCCGGGCCCGGTGTCCCGTGGTCGGGGCCACCCCCACGACGGAATCGACGCCGGGGCCCCCGCGTTATACCTGGCATACCACCGCCACTCCCCCGGGAGACGGCCCCGGAACACCGACCACGGAATGCGGTCGCCACCGGGCTGGTTACACCCCCTCGGACACCCGAGCAGGTCCCCCCGACCGCCGGGCCGATCCCCACACAGACTTCCCCCCTCCCGGCGACGCCCACCCCTATGGGCGTCCGCCACACCCCCGACCAGAGGAGCACGCCACCATGCGTACCGATCTGATCCGCAAGACCGCCCTCACCGCCGCCGGCCTCGCCTTCACCACCGGCGCCATCGCCGGCCCTCTCACCGCCGCCCACACCGCCCACGCCGCCACCCCCACCGCGTCGGTGCAGACCGACCGCAAGCCCCACGGCGAGCGTGAACTGAAGGTCGACTACGCCGCCCAGCCCAACTTCTACTACTGCGGCCCCGCCGCCACCCGCAACGCCCTGAGCGTCCAGGGCAAGGCGATCGACGTCGACGCCATGGCCAAGGTCATGGGCACCACCGAGGACGGCACCAACAGCATCAACGACATCACCCCCGTCCTGAACAAGGAAACCGGCCGCAAGGCCTACGAAAGCACCGAGATCCGCAGCACCAAGGCCGACGACAAGCAGACCGACGAGTTGCGTGCCGACATCGTCCGCACCATCGACGACGGCCGCGCCGTAGTCGCCAACATCGCCGGCACCGCCGTCGACACCGACGGCAACACCCACGCCTTCGACGGCGGCCACTACATCAGCGTCGTCGGCTACCGCGACAACGGAAAGACCGTCACCATCGCCGACTCCGCCAACCCCGACACCGCCGCCTACCGGATCAGCGTCGACAACCTCGCCGACTGGATCGCCACCCGCGGCTACACCTCCTGACCCACACACGAACCGGGCCGACCCCCACCACGGGGGTCGGCCCGGTTCGTGGGGCATGCGGCAGGATGGACGTCGTGGCCAAACACGCATCCCGGCGGTCCTGCCCCTGTGGCACCGGCCTGCCGTACGACGACTGCTGCGGGCCCCTGCACCGGGGCGACGGTGCGGCCCCGACGGCGGAGGCGTTGATGCGGTCCAGGTTCAGCGCCTTCGCCGTCGGCGACCCCGGCTACCTGTTGCGCAGTTGGCACTCCCGTACCCGGCCGAGCCGGCTGCGACTCGACCCCGCCCAGCGGTGGACCCGGTTGGAGATCGTCGACCGCACCCGCGGCGGCCTGCTCGACAGCACCGGCACGGTGGCGATCCGCGCCCACTACCGGGACGCCGGACAGCCGGGCATCGTGGACGAGCACAGCCGGTTCGTCCGGGAGGACGGCAGCTGGGTCTACCTCGACGCGCTACCGCGCTGATCCCAGCAGCCCCGCCCCGCCCCGGGCCCGGGGCCCCGGCGGCGGGCGTCGGCCCTTCGGCACCGCGTCCGACGCCGCCCGCCCGCCGCCGCGGTGCCGGCTCACGAAACCACCCGTGCCGGCGGGCGGGCCTGCGGCACCGCACCGGACCGCCCCGACACCAGCAACGCGGCGGCGACCAGCAGGTAGGGCACGGCCGCCACCATGAACGCCGCCGGGTGCCCGGCCGACGCGGCGACCACCGCGTAACCGCCGTAGGCGACGATCATCGCCAGGTCGGTGCCCATCCCGGCGACCGAGGTGACGGTGGCCCGCCCCGGGCCGGTGATCCGGGCCTGCAACCGGGCGTCGGCGAGCACGGTGGCCAGTTGCAGGGCGCAGAACGCCACGCCGAGCAGCACGAAACCACCGGGATGTCGGACCGCGGCCCCGCCGACCAGCGCGACCACGGCCAGGACGAGCAACGCCGCGTACCCCCGGGTGGACAGTCGCTCCGCCGTCGGGGCGAGCAGGCCGCCGACGGTCATCCCGAGCCAGACCGGCAGGAGCAGCAGCGGCACCGTGGACGCCGGGACGCCGGTGTCGCGGGCCAGCAGCGGGGTGTACTCGTCGAGGGTGCCCCAGACCGCCGTCACCGCCGGGACGAGCAGCACGGCCGCCCGTACCCGCCGGTCGGCGCGCGCCTCGGTGAGGCCGGTGCGCAGGCTCGCCCACCAGCCCGGCCCGGTCCCCACCCCGTCGGGCACGCTGTCCGGCGGCGCGGTCGGAGCGGTGGGTGACAGCGGGGCGGGCGCGGCGGGACGGTGCTCCGGGAACCGGGTGGCCACGGCGGCGGCGAGCACACCGGACAGCACGCTCGCCGCGCCGACCGCCGGGTATCCACCGACGGCGAGGACCGGGCCGGCCAGACCGAGCGAGGCGAGCACGCCGAGCACCCCGGCGGTCCGGGCGCGACCCATCGTGCGGGCGTACCGGCCGGCAGCGCCGAGCCGGTCGAGTTCGGTGTAGACCAACGCCTCCAGGGCGCCGGAGCCGAGCGCGCCGGCCGCCCCCCAGAGGACGAAGCCGAGCGCGAACGCCCACCACGACGGCGCCAGCACCCACAGCGCGAAGCAGGCCCCGGTGAGCAGCGGGGCGAGGCAGAGCAGCAGGCGGCGGGAGACGGTATCGGCCCAGGCCCCGGACGGGACCTCCAGCACGATCGCGGTCACCGACCAGAGCACGAAGAGCCCGGAGATCTGACCGACGGTGAGGCCGATGTCGCCGAACAGCAGGACGTACACCGGGTAGAGCAGCACGAGGTCGCTGAGGAACAGGTAGCAGTAGAGCGTGGTCGACAGCCGGCGGACACGGGTGTCGGGCACCCGCGAGCAGGTGAGGGTCATCAGGGCCTTTCCACGGGACGGAACGGACGCGGGAGGTACGGCGTCCGCGGCGGCCCGCGGTTTCGGCCTTCAGGGCCGGATCAACATCGCCAGGTCATGCGCCGATGCTAGCCCGACCCGGTCCGGAGCGCGGCCCCGGCGGAGGTACAACGGCGGCGGGGCGGGACCGTCCGGTCCCGCCCCGCCGCCTGCGCCCGGTCAACGGCGGGGCATGCCCGGGTCGAGCGGGGGGATGACCATGGTGGCCTCACTGTCGGTGGTGGACCCGTCGACCGGGCCGGCCTGGCGCGGCACCGGAACGCCGGGCGCGTCGGTCGCGTGCGCGCCCGGGGTTCCGGGCGGGGTCGGTTCCCCGTCGGCAGGACGGGACACGACCTGGGTCTGCTCCGCCTCGTCGGGTCGCGGCACGACCTGGGTCGCCTCGACGTCGTCGGGGCGGGTCACCACCTGGGTACGCTCGGCGTCGTCGTCCCGCGGCGTCGGCGGGGTGGGCGCGACGACGGTGGGCACCGACGGGGTGCGCTCGGCCTCCGCGTACGGGCTCAGCCGGGCCTCGACGTCCCGCCGCCCCGCCCGGTAGGCGCGCGCGTGGGTGGCGATGGTGCGGGACTCCTGCTCGGCACGGGTCAGCCAGGACTCCCAGCGGGCCTGCATCGGACGGATCAGACCGCCGCCGACCCCGACGACGAGGATGCCGCCGACGGTGGCGAGGACGGCGATCAGCACCGGCGTGGTGACCGCGGTGGCGACACCGATCTGGTTGAGCGCGGCGATCACCCCCAGCCCGAGGATGAACACGGAGGCGATGTTGGCCAGCACCCGGCCGTAGGACAGGCCACCGAGCGCGCTGCTGATGATGTCCTTGACCGCGTTGGCGATCGCGGCGGCGACCACCACGATGACGATCGCGACGAACGCCCGGGGCAGCCAGGCGATCACCCCGGCGATGAGGTCGGAGATCGGGTTGGGCCCCCAGATGCCGAAGGCGAGTTGGAGGGTCACCAGCAGCACGCCGTAGTAGGCGAGCTTGGCGACGATGTCGCTGGCGTCGTAGCGGGAGCGGGCCAACGCGGTCTTGATGCCGCCGCGCTCGACGGCCCGGTCGAAGTGCACCCGGTCCAGCACCTTGTCGACGATCTTACGGACGGCCTTCGCGATCAGCCAGCCGGCCACCAGGATCGCCACGAAGGCGACCGCCTTGGGCAGGAAGAGCAGCACCGCGCGGAGGGCCTCACCCGCCGCGTCGCCGAAGTTCTCTGTCATCCGTGGTCCTCCACCGTCAGCTCGGTCGACCCCCGAAGCTACCCCGACCCGGCCGCCGGAAACTCCGGTGGGGATCGGCCGGTCAGTCCGACGTGCAGGCGGGCAGCAGGGACACCACCACCGGGCCGGCGGGCGCCGAGGCGTTGCCGGCGTCGTCGACCGCGATCACCTGGACCGCGACCCTGGTGACCGAGGCGGGCGTCGGCAGGTCGCCGAGGGTGCCCTGGTAGGCGTCCGGACCGGTCCGGACCATGGCGACGGTGCGGGTCGTCCCGTCGAGGGTGTAGCGGAACGACACCCGGAGCAGGTCGCCGGCGGCCCGGTCGTCGACGACCGTGGCGGTGACCGTGGTCGAGGTGACCGCGTCGGCGCAGCCCTTCGGCTCCACAGTGACCGGGCTGGCGTCCAGGGACGACACCGCCGGTGGGAACACGTCGGGGGGCAGCAGCGGGCTGACGGCCGTGGCCGGTGGCGTGGGGCCCGGGGTGCGTACCCGGGTGGTGGTCGCGGCGACCGACCGGGCGGGGGCGGTGGTGGGCGGCGGGCCGGTGGTGGTCGCCGCCGGGGTGGGGCTGCGGCTCGGCTCCGGCGGCACCACGCTGATGGCCGGCGCGGCAGCGAGCGGCGCGGGGCTGCGGGTGGCGGCGGCGGTGGCGCCCGACCCGGCGGCCCCGTCGGCGAGGGTGAACGACCCGGGCCGGCGCGCGACGTAACCCAGCCCGACGACACCGACCAGCAGGGCTGCGGTCAGCCCGACCCCGACCAGGGCGTTGCGGGTGCCGCCGCGCCGGTAGCCGGGGCGGGGCTCGGCGGCCGGGTCGACGGCAGCCGGGTCGGGGTGCGCGGGCGCGCCGTCGGGGAAGGGGAGGAACGCGGCGAGCAGCGCGACCCGCTGGGCCAACTGACGTCGGCCCCGCTCCTCCCAGTCCCCGCCGTACGAGCGGGCGGCGGTGTGTTCCAGCTCGGCGAGGAAGATCTCGGCGGGCTGGGTGCGGTCGGCGGGGCACCAGGCCAGCCCGTGGTGGAGCAGGTCGTGCACGGGGGCGGGGGTCGGGGTGCCCGGGATCGGGGCGGCGCTGTGCTGCGCGCGCAGGGTGGCCAGGTCCCGACCGTCGTAGGGGGGCCGGCCGGTGAGGCACTCGAAGAACGTCGCGGTGGCGGCGTAGATGTCGCCAGCCGGCTCGGCGGGAGCACCGGTCCACTGCTCGGGGGCCAGGTGGTCGGGGTTGCCGGCCAGCGGGGCGATGCCGAATCCGGTGAGTTTGGGCCAGCCGTCGCCCGTGACGAGGACGTTCTCCGGCCGGTGGTCGCGGTGCACCACGCCCCGGGCGTGCGCGGCGGCGAGCCCGGCGAGGGAACCCTTGAGGATGCAGAGCGCGGCCTCCGGCCCGATGGGCCCGTGCGCGCGCAGCAGGTGGCGCAGCGTCACCCCGTCGACCAGTTCGGTCACGATCGCGGCGGCCGAGTGCGTCTCGGCGTACTCGAAGAGGCGGCAGACGTACGGGGCGTCCACCTCGACCAGCAGTCGCGCCTGCTCCCGGAAGGCCATCCGGAAGGCGGGATCGTCGCCGAGGGACGGCGGGAGGTAGCGGATGGCGACCGGGGTGCCGGTGGCGTCGTGGGTGGCGAGCAGCACCCGGCCGGACGTGCCCGCGCCGAGCTGCCGTACCGGGGTGTAGCCGGACAACCGCCAGTCGCCGGTCACCCGCCGGCCTTTCCGGTCCGCCGGGACTGGTCACAGGTCAGGGCCACACTGATCATTCTCACCCGGGGCGAGCTGCGGTGAATCGGCGCAACGGGTGTTTTCTCGCGTCCGGACGTCTGTCCCCGGAGATTAGTTCCGGTCACCCCGGTGCCGGCTGCGGTCGTCAGGCGGGGTGACCGGGCCGCCGTCGGTGGGGCCGGCGGGGACCAGGTCGGGGGCGACGTCGGCGATGCGCTGCCGCATCGACCGCTGCCGCAGCGCGGCCAGCGCCTCGTCGACGAGCCGGCTCAGCGGGTACGCCAGCTCCGCCTCGAACCGGCGGGCGGCGGTGGCGGTGGCCGCGTACTCGGCGTGCAGGACGGGCAGCAGGTCCCGGGCCCGGTCGGTGGGGGTGACGACGCGTCGCCGGGCGTCGGTGCCGGGAGCGAGGGTGACCAGCCCGTCGGCCGCCATCCGGGCGACGGTCTGGCTGGCGGCGGAGTGGGTCACCCCGGTCGCCTCGGCCAGGGTACGGATCGATGCCGATCCGAGCCGGTCCAGCGCGATCAGCACCGGGGTGTAGCGGGGTCGGAAGCCGGTCAGTCCGAGGTCGGCATAGACGGCGGCGACGTCGCCGTCGAGCAGCTCCAGCAGGTGGCGCAGCCGGGTGCCGAGCAGTGCGGGGTCGGACGGTTCGTCAGCCATGCCGTAATGTAACAGCGCTGTTGTATCTCACGCCCCGGGGAGGCCCACCGATGGACGAGCGGTACCCGCCGATCGAGCCGTACGACCACGGAATGCTCGACGTCGGCGACGGCAACCGGGTCTACTGGGAGGTCTGCGGCAACCCGGCCGGCCGGCCCGCGCTGGTCGTCCACGGTGGACCGGGCTCCGGCTGCGGCCCGTGGGCCCGCCGGTACTTCGACCCGGACCGCTACCGGGTGATCCTTTTCGACCAGCGCAACTGCGGGCGCAGCACCCCGCACGCCGGTGACCCGACCACCGATCTGCGGCACAACACCACCGCGCACCTGATCGCCGACATGGAGCGGCTCCGCGCGCACCTGGGCGTCGACCGGTGGCTGCTCTACGGCGGCTCGTGGGGCTCGACGCTGCTGCTGGCGTACGCGCAGCGGCACCCGGAACGGGTGTCGGCGATCGTCATCGCCGCCGTCACCACCACCCGCCGGTCGGAGATCGACTGGCTCTACCGGGGCGTCGGGCGGTACTTCCCCCGCGAGTGGGAACGGTTCCTCGCCGGCGGTGGCGTCGGCCCGGACGACGACGTGGTCGGCGCGTACGCCCGGCTGGTGGAGGACCCGGACCCGGCGGTACGGGAGCGGGCGGTGCGGGACTGGTGCGCCTGGGAGGACGCGGTGGTCTCCGCCGAGGGGGTGGGCAATCCGTACGGTGACCGCCCGTCGGCGGACCGGACCGCGATGGTGCGGATCTGCGCGCGCTACTTCTCCCAGGGGGCCTGGCTGGCCGAGGGTGAGCTGATCCGGCAGGCCGGCCGGCTCGCCGGCATCCCGGGGATGCTGATCCACGGCCGGATCGACCTGGGCGGCCCGCTGGCCACGGCCTGGGCGCTGCACCGGGCCTGGCCGGGTTCGCAGTTGCAGGTGGTCGAGGGGGCGGGTCACTTCGGCACGACGGCGACCCGGCGGCACCTGCTGGCCGCGCTCGACCGGTGCGCCGCCGACTGAGCAGCCGACTCGGGACCACCGCACCGACGGCAGGAAATTCGGACAGTTCCGCCCGGCACGCCTTGAAGGCGGGCAGAATCGATCGATGGCGCCCTCTAGCGCCGACCGCCGCCCTGGCAATATCCTCCACTTCATGCTTGCTCAACGGAGCTAGTTTTCACATTCGTCGTCAGCGCCGCCGGCCGCCGAGGAGATGCCATGTCCGACGTACGCCCCGCACTCGACCGTCGCACCCTGCTGCGGGCCGGTCTCGGCGCGGCCACCGTCGCGGTCGTCGGGTCCGAACTGGCCCTGCCGGGCGTGGCCCGGGCGGCCCCCGGCACGGACCTGGACTGGATCATCGGCTGCGACGAGTGGGACGCCCGGCCGCCGGCCGACCCGCTGTCGGTCAGCACGATCCCGACCAACAAGATCATCGTGCACCACATGGCCTTCCCGAACGTCACCGACCACTCCCGGGAACAGGCGGTCACGCTGGCCCACGACTGCCAGGACCTGCACATGGACGGCAACGGCTGGTCCGACACCGGCCAGCACTTCACCGTCAGCCGGGGCGGGTACGTCCTGGAGGGACGGCACGGCAGCCTGGACCGACTGCGGGCCGGCGACCGGCAGATGATCTCGGCGCACTGCCCCGGCGAGAACGGTCGGGCCATCGGCATCGAGAACGAGGGCACCTACGTCACCGACACCCCGCCACCGGACCTGCTCGACTCGCTGGTCCGGCTCTGCACCACCATCTGCCGGCAGTACGGGCTGCACGCCCACGACATCTTCGGCCATTGGGACTTCCGCGCCACGCTCTGCCCCGGCGCGCAGTTCTACCGCCTCTTCCCCGGCGTCCGCCGGCAGGTCTTCCGCCGGCTCGGCACCCGCCTGGCCGAGGTGCCGGCCCGCCGCTGGCCGGACCTGTGGCGCTTCGTCAACTCCCCCACCGTCCAGGTCGCCCAGTACCTGCTCGCCTACCGGGGCTACCCGGTCACCCCGAGCGGCACGTTCGACGCCGCCACCGTCGCCGCGGTCGGCGACTGGCAGGCCCGCAACGGCATCCCGGTCGACGTGGACGCCACCCTGACCGCCCCCACCTGGGAGACCCTCGCGCCCGCACTGGACCGCGACGCCACCGGCCTGCCCGTGCAGGCGGTGCAGTTCATCCTGAACTGGAAGGGATACGCCGAGGTCACCGTCACCGGCGGGTTCGACCCCGCCACCCGCAGGGCCGTCCAGGACCTCCAGGGTCTGCACGGGCTGCCCCGCACCGGCCGGGTCTCCACCGACACCTGGTGCGCCCTGGTCGGCGGCATCGTGCGCCAGTCGTTGCGCCACCACTGACCGCGCCACGCGGGTGGGCTGTTTGAGCGGCGGCGGCAACGGGGAGTGTGGCCGGCATGACGTGGGCCCGCCGCACCGTACCCGTGATCGCCGCCGCCGCCGTCGCCGGCCTTGCCGCCCGCGACGTCCTGCAACGTGACCATGCGCTGCTGCGCAACTTCCCGCTGGTCGGGCGGGCCCGCTACCTGCTGGAGGCGATCGGGCCGGAACTGCGGCAGTACATCGTCGCCGGCAACAACGAGGAACGGCCGTTCACCCGGGACCAGCGACGCTGGATCTACGCCTCGGCCAAGCAGGAGAACAACTACTTCGGCTTCGGCACCGACAACGACATCGAACGCAGCCCCGGCTACCCGATCATCAAGCACCGCACGTTCGCCCGGACCGTCCCGTCGTCGGTGCCGACCAGCGGGCACGACGTACGGCTGCCGGCGGCCAAGGTGCTCGGCGGGCCACGCGGACGGGCGAAGGCGTTCCGCCCCGGGTCGGTGGTCAACATCTCCGGGATGAGCTTCGGCTCACTGTCCGGCAACGCGGTGTCCGCCCTCAACCAGGGGGCGGCGCTGGCCGGCTGCCTGCAGAACACCGGCGAGGGTGGGCTGTCGCCGTACCATCGCCACGGCGGTGAGCTGGTCTTCCAGCTCGGTACGGCGTACTTCGGCTGCCGGGACGCCCGGGGCCGGTTCGACCTCGCCCGACTGCGGGACCTGGTCGCCGGGGCCCCGGTGCGGGCCCTGGAGATCAAGCTCAGTCAGGGCGCGAAGCCCAGCCTGGGCGGGCTGCTGCCCGGGGCGAAGGTGTCCGCCGAGATCGCCGCCACCCGGGGGATCACCCCCGGGGAGGACTGCGTGAGCCCGTCGCGGCACGCCGAGTTCTCCGACTGCGACAGCCTGCTGGACTGGGTGGAGCTGCTGGCCGCCGAGACCGGGCTGCCGGTCGGCATCAAGTCCGCCGTCGGTGACCTGGGGTTCTGGGAGGAACTGACCACGCTGATGCGCGACACCGGCCGGGGCGTCGACTTCGTCACCGTCGACGGCGGCGAGGGCGGCACCGGCGCCGCACCCCTGATCTTCACCGACTCGGTGTCGCTGCCGTTCCAGCAGGGCTTCGCCCGGGTCTACCGGACCTTCGCCGAGCGAGGGCTGCACGAGCAGACCGTCTTCGTCGGCGCGGGCAAACTGGGCCTGCCGGACAACGCCGTGGTGGCGTTCGCGCTCGGCTGCGACCTGGTCAACGTCGGTCGGGAGGCGATGCTCGCGATCGGCTGCATCCAGGCGCAGAAGTGCCACACCGACTCCTGCCCCACCGGCGTCGCCACCCAGAACCCCTGGCTGGCCCGGGGTCTGGACCCGGCCCGCAAGTCGGTGCGGGCGGCGAACTACATCGGCACCCTGCGCCGGGACCTGGTGAAGGTCGCCGAGGCGTGCGGGGTCGAGCATCCGGGGCTGATCGACACCGACGCCGTCGAGATCCTCGACGGCCGGACCTCGGCCCGCCCCCTGCGGGAGGTCTACGGCTACCAGCCGCAGTGGGGGTTGCCGTCGGCGGCGGACCGGGCGGAGATCGCCCGGCTGATGGCCGGCGAGGCGCCGCAGGGCGGCAGCGCCGTCCCGTCGGCCACCGCCCAGGGCTGATCCGAGCCCGGCAGCCGGTGACCGTTCGGTCTCTTCGGGTACACCGTTGCGGCAGCTCAGCAAGCCTCGGTCGAACACCTGTGCGAACATGGGGCAGTGCCGACCGGAGCCAGCATCCTGCACGCCGACCTGGACGCGTTCTACGCCTCGGTCGAGCAGCGGGACGACCCGCGCCTGCGCGGCCGACCGGTGATCGTCGGCGGTGGGGTGGTCCTCGCGGCCAGCTACGAGGCGAAGGCGTACGGCGTGCAGAGCGCGATGGGCGGGCGGCAGGCCCGGCGGCTCTGCCCCGAGGCGATCGTGGTGCCGCCGAGGATGGCGGCGTACACGGCGGCGAGCCGGGCGGTGTTCGCCATCTTCCGGGACACCACCCCCTGGGTGGAGGGGCTCTCCATCGACGAGGCGTTCCTCGACGTGGGGGGCCTGCGCCGGCTCTCCGGCTCGCCGGTGCAGATCGCGACCCGGCTGCGGCGGATGGTCGGCGAGCAGGTCGGGCTGCCGATCACCGTCGGAGTGGCCCGGACGAAGTTCCTCGCCAAGGTCGCCAGCGGGGTGGCCAAACCGGACGGCCTGCTGGAGGTCCCGCCCGACGGCGAACTGGCGTTCCTGCACCCGCTGCCGGTGGAACGACTCTGGGGCGTCGGCCCGGTCACCGCGGCGAAGCTGCGCGCCCGGGGCATCCACACGGTCGGCCAGGTGGCCCGCCTCGACGTGCCGACCCTCGAGTCGCTGCTCGGCGCGGGCACCGGCGGACATCTGCACGCGCTGGCCCACCACCGCGACCCCCGACCGGTGCAGGTGGGCCGCCGACGATCCTCGATGGGTGCCCAGCACGCCCTCGGGGCCGGCCCGCACTCCCCCGCCGACGTCGACGCCACCCTGTCCGGGCTGGTCGACCGGGTGGCCCGCCGGCTTCGGGCCGCCGGCCGGGCCGGCCGGACGGTGACCCTGCGGCTGCGGTTCGCCGACTACACCGCGGCCACCCGGTCGCGGACCCTGCGCCGGGCCACCGACCGGACGACACCGTTGCTGGCCGCCGCCCGTTCACTGCTGCGGGCGGCCCAGCCCGAGCTGGCCCGCCGCGGGATCACCCTGGTCGGGGTGGCGGTGGGCAACCTCGACGACGCCCCGGTCCAGCCGGAACTGCCGTTCACCCTCGACCGGGGGGTCGAGCTGGACAGCGCCGTCGATGCGGTCCGGGACCGGTTCGGCGCGGCGGCGCTGACCCGGGCCACCCTGCTCGGCCGTCGAGCCGGTCTGGAGATGCCCCGGTTGCCCGACTGATCCCCCGGGCACCACCTGCTGCCGGCCACCCGGGTGGCCTGACAGCGGCGGGGGCCGGGTCACCCGATGCCGCTCACCAGGCGCAGGGCGCGTAGTCCTTCAGGAAACAGCCGTACAGCTCCTCGCCCTGCTCGCCCCGGACGATCGGGTCGTACACCCGGGCCGCCCCGTCGACCAGGTCCAGCGGGGCGTGGAAACCCTCGTCGGCGAGGCGCATCTTCGTCGGGTGCGGGCGCTCGTCGGTGATCCAGCCGGTGTCGACGCTGGTCATCAGGATGCCGTCGGCGCGCATGTCCTCGGCGCTGGTGCGGGTGAGCATGTTCAGCGCCGCCTTGGCCATGTTGGTGTGCGGATGCCCCGCCCCCTTGTAGCCCCGGGCGAACTGCCCCTCCATCGCCGACACGTTCACCACGTACGCCCGCCCGGCCGGGGCGGCGGCCAGCGCCGGCCGGAGCCGACTGACCAGCACGAACGGGGCGGTCACGTTGCACAGCTGCACCTCGAGCAGCTCGACCGGGTCGACCTCGTGCACCCGCTGCACCCAGCTGTTGGTGTCGCCGAGGTCGGGGGCGAGCCCACCGGCGTCGATGGCGGTGGCGGCGGCGATCCGCTCCGGCGTGGCGGACCGGCCGGTCAGCGCCAGCGCGGTGAGGGCGTGCGGGGCGATGGCGGCGGCCGGCACGGTCCCGTCCGGCAACGCCAGGGTGACACCCCGACCACCGGTGAAGGTGAGCAGCTCCGGCAGCGGCCCCTCGGGCAGCGCCGCCGTCTCGGCGGCGACCAGGTGGGCGTACGCGCCGGGGGTGCGGCGTACCGTCTGCGCGGCGTTGTTGATCAGGATGTCCAGCGGACCCTGCGCGGCGACCGAGTCGGCCAGCGCCACCACCTGGGCGGGGTCCCGCAGGTCGATGCCGACGACCCGCAACCGGTGCAGCCAGTCGGCGCTGTCCGGCATGGCGGTGAACCGGCGGACCGCGTCGTGCGGAAACCGGGTGGTGATCGTGGTGTGCGCACCGTCGCGCAGCAGCCGCAGGGCGATGTACATGCCGATCTTGGCGCGTCCCCCGGTGAGCAGCGCCCGCCGCCCGGTCAGGTCGCACCGCGCGTCCCGGCGCTGCCGGTTGAGGGTGGCGCAGTCGGGGCAGAGCTGGTGATAGAACGCGTCGACCTCGCGGTAGCGGGTCTTGCAGATGTAGCAGCCACGCGGATTGATCAGAGTGCCGGCGATGTCACCGGCGGTCGGCGAGGCGAGCGGGATGCCCTTGGTCTCGTCGTCGATCCGGCCCGGGGCGCCCGTGGCGGTGGCGGCGGTGACCGCGCGGTCGTGGGCCAGGACGGTTTCCCGCCGCTCCTCGCGCCGCCGCTGCTTCACCATCTTGAACAGCCGGGCGGTGGCCCGCTGCACCCGTACCACGTCCGGGTGGTCGCTGGGCAGCGACTCCAACGCCGCGAAGACCCGCAGCGCGACCGCCAACTCGTCCTGGTCGACTCCCGGGGTGCCGGCGTCGCGCCCCCGGCTGTCGACGTCGCCCGATTGTCCGACGTTGTCCACCGTCATGTCCGCTATCGTCCCGCCCTGCCATCCGGGGCCGACCGCCGGCCCGACCCGGGAACTCTACGCACCCGGGACGGACCGGCGCGACGCCTGGTCACGGCGGCGGCGGTGAGCTGGGCCACCGCTCCCGTGGGGGCGGTGGCCTCCGCCCGGCGTCAGGGCAGCTTGATGCTCTTGGTGTTCGGGAAGCTGTAGGGGCAGGACGCCGACGACCCGGTGCCGACCACGACGTAGCCGGCCGGGATCGGCGACGCCGAGCAGATGGTGGTGATGCCCGTGGTGGACGGCTTGGTGATCGTCCAGGTGTTCGGGAAGCTGTACGGGCAGGACGCCGACGACCCCTCCGCGATGATCACGAACCCGGTCGGCAGGGTCGACGCCTTGCACATCACGCTCGCCGAGCCGGTGGGTGGGATCCGGATGGTCCAGGTGTTGGGGAAGCTGTAGGGGCAGGACGCCGACGACCCCTCCGCGATGGCCACGTAACCGGTCGGCACGGCGGAGGCCTTGCACATCACGGTGGTCGAGGTGGTGGAGGGCGTGGTGATCGTCCAGGTGTTGGGGAAGCTGTACGGGCAGGACGCCGACGACCCTTCCGCGATGATCACGTAGCCGGCGGGTATCGGCGAGCTCTTGCAGATCGTGGTGGTCGCGGCGCTGGCCGGCGTCGCGACGGCGAGCGTGGTGGCGACCCCCGCGACCAGCACGGCGAGAAGGGCCAGGGCGGCACGCAGCGGGGTGGTGGTCCCCGGGCCCCGCCGCCGGCGCAGTGGGCTGATCCGCTCGGTCCAGTTCATGCAGAGGTCCCTTCGTTCAGGCGCGCGACTACCGAGGGCATCGTCGCCGGCACGCGCTGTGAGCATAATGGACGGTGCGACGCCAACGGACAACCCTCGGAAGGTCGCGCCACAGTCGGGAAGCCGACTCGACACCCCGCGCCGCGGCCGTCCGGCGCGGCCGGTTCCGACGGGACACTGCCTGCGTAACCGGTTGGTACGGTGTCGGTGATCGCGGTCCGCCGTCCACCGAGGCGTCCCGGCCCGACCGGCTGGGGCGGCGATGCCGGACCCGCCTACCGGGCCTGGGCCGCCGAGCAGCACCGGGCGATCACCGGCCTCGCCCGGGGCGCCGACACCCTCGCCGCCGCCACCGAGGGGGCCGCCGGCCTGGTCGCCGCCGTCCGGCTCATCGTCCGCGACGCCATCGCCGCCTGCGTCTCCCGCCTGGTCGAGGTAAAGCGCCCCGGTCAGCGACTCCTGGTAGACCACCGGCGGGTCGGGGTCGACGCGCAGGCCGAGCGGGAAGTCCAGCAGCACGAACGAGCCCGCGAGCGCCCCGGCGGCGAGCGGCAACACCCGGATCGACACGTGCGGCAACCGGCTCGCCTCCGCCAGGTGCCGAAGTTGTCCGGCCATGGCCGCCGCGCCGCCCACCTCAATCTACTGCCGTAGCGGTGACAGGTCGTCCGTCGCCAGGTTCCTCTGCTGCTCGACCAGAAGCAGGCGCATCTCGGCCAACGCTGTCCCTGCCTCGCCGAGTTCGGCATGGCACATTGCCGCCTGCTGACGGCAGTACCAGATCAACTCCTGATCTGGTTTAGGCCGTTCAGCAAGGTCGACGACGAGTCCGGTGAATTCCGGCAGCGCCTCTCGGTAGGCACCAGCGAGCACGTAGAGGTTGGCGAGGTTGAGCCGCAACTCCAGCATCCCCGGCTGTTTCGCTGCGCGCCCTCGCCCTTAGGGATGTCTCGTAACTCGATTACCGTGCTGGCCTGTTCAGGTGAGTCGTACCCCGTCAAGGAGCATGGTCAAGCCTCGCTGGTAGTACTCCTGCTCGTCGGGAAGTCCGAGGAAGAAGTCGGCGGTTTCGGTCAGGTGGGGGTAGTCCTGCGGGGAGAGTGACTTCAGCCGCGCGCGCTTGGCGTTGAGCAGGGACTCCCGCAGGGCCGGGTCGGCGACGGCGGTTTCACCCGGCTGGCGGATCACCAACCCGATCAACGCGTTGAGCAGGAAGATGCTCAGCTGCGCTGCGGCCACCGGCGAGTGTCCCTCGGCGCGCAGCAGTCCGATGACCCGCTCGGCCAGATCGATGCCGGCGTCCGTACGCATGAAGCGGAGGGGTGCGATCTCGGCGAGGGCGGGGTGTGCGCGCAGGACACGCAGCAGGGCCGCCATCACCGTAGGCAGGTCGGGCTCGCCCTCGGCGGTCAGCTCCATTTCGCCGAGGATCCGCTCGACCAGCGCGTCGAGGAGGGCGTCCTTGCTCTTGAAGTGCCAGTACAGCGCCATGGGAGTGACGTTCCAGCCCGCAGCGACCCGGCGCAGTGTGACGGCGTCGAGCCCATCCGCGTCCGCGATGGCGAGGGCTGTGGACAGGATCTCGCCGCGATCGAGTCGCTCGGTGGCCGGGGGTCGGGGTGACATGAGGCTCACTATATCTCGTAAAGGGTGCGGTTGACGATCCAGCAAGGAGGCGTTACGTTCGGTATACAAAGTAAATTTACGCGATATAGTTAGAGGCGGCCATGAGTCTTCACCAAGGGGAGAACCCGGTGACCCACACCATCGTCATGACCGGCGCGACTCGCGGGTTCGGCCGCGTCGCCGCCGAGCGCGTCCTCGACGGCGACGCTGAGGCGCACCTCGTGCTCCTGGCCCGTGGCGCCACGGGAAACGAGTTCGCCGCCCAGCTCCGCCGCAACGGGCGCGCCGTGACATCGATCCCGACGGACCTGTTGTCGATGGGCAGCGTCCGCGCGGCAGCTGACGAGCTGATCCGACGGCTCGATACAGGAGACCTGCCGCCGCTACGCGGATTCATCGGCAACGCCGGCCTGCTTTACACGAACAACGTCACGGAGAGCCCGGACGGATTCGAGGCGACATTCGCCGTCAACGTGCTCGCCAATCACGTCCTTCTCCGCCTTCTGCAGGATCGATTCGAGGTGCCGTCACGGATCGTCCTCACCGTCAGCGACGCGCACTTCGGCGACTTCCGCCACAACGCGGGAATGATGCCCGCGCCGTCCTGGCAGGATCCGGCCGACCTGGCCCGCATCCGCGCGTTCCCGAAGGCCGACACTGTCACGGCGGGAGGGACGGCTTACTCCACCAGCAAGCTCGCCGCGATCTACCTCATCCACGAGTACGCACGACGCCTGCCGCAGGGCGTCGACATTGTCGGCTACAACCCTGGATTCGTGCCCGGTACCGGCCTGAGCCGCGATGCAGGCGCAGCTGTCCGGTTCGTGGGGCGGCGGATCATGCCACTGATGACGCTGACCCCGATGGCGTCGAGCCAGAAAGCCGCCGGCCAGCGCCTCGCCGACGTCGCGCTCGGACGCATCCCGGCACCTTCCGGTTCCTACATCGACCGCACGCGAGTGGAGCGCTCGTCCAAGGAGTCCTACGACCCTGACCGTGAACGACAGCTCTGGGAGGCCGTGGAAGACCTGTGCTCCTGAGAGACACCCCAGACGGCGGCTACCGCGGAAACCTCGAAGTGATCATGCCGTACCGCAAGCCCCGTGACGGCAGCGAGTTACCCGAGTGGAAGCAGGACTATAACGCCAGGCATCGCAAAGTCCGGACCCGTATCGAACATGCCCTGGCCCGGCTCAAGACCTACGCGACTACCGTCGCGCCGCCCGGACCTTGGCCCTCACCGCATCCGGTATCGCCCACCTGCACCACATCGCTCTGTCCAGCTGACCGGAAACCGGTGGCGAGCAACGCCTGCACCGAGTTGCGAGACGTCGCCTAGAACGACAACCCGGCCGCCCGCCGCAACACCGGATCCACGTTCTGCACGCCCGACGCCCTGAGCTGCCGATGCCGGTCGAGCACCGCGTCCTTCGTCGGCGCCAACACACAGTCGAGCCGACGCAGCACGGTCAGCGGCAGGATCACCCGACCGTACTCGGACTGCTTGTAGTCGCCCCGCAGCAGATCCGCCACCGACCAGATGAAGTTCGCCAACTCTTGGTGCTTGGTGCTCACCAGGTTCCTTTCGATTGCTCTGAGTCAAAGATCATGGCTGCCGGGCTCACCCGACGTGCTCCCCCACCCGGTGGCGATGATCAACCAGGTGTCATCGGGCGATGACCGACGGGTGGCCCACCTTGGTCCGGATCGTCGGGATGGGTGGCGTGTGCCGATCTCCACCCCTGCTGAGGGGGTTGCCCGGTGCGATCCGCCCGATCTGCCCGGCTTGCACCAAGGGGCCGGACCCGGCGCACCGGGGTCGGATATCCGACGGCGCGTCGCCCGCAGCGGCGGCCCGACCCACTCCGGGAAGTCTGGCCATCCTCGCTCCCCGTCACGATCTACGCCCTCCGCACCCGCGAAGTGCACAACAGCCTTCGCGCATCGTAGCCGTTGACAGGGTCCACAGAGGATGCCGGCCACGGACGTCGCCCCCCTCCGGTCTTGATGACATATGCGCAGGTGAAAGCCCTGATCAAATAGTCGGCTGTCCATGATTGGACAGCTTCATCCCTGGCCTGACCCGGGCCGCACTGCCTACCGTTGACCTCATAAAAGGGTATTGATCAGATTCAACCGGCAAGTTGCTTCTGATCACCAGATAAGCCCTTTTGTCATCACGCCGCCGCACCCCTGCGGCGCCACCCGAAGGAGGCACCATGTCCACCGAGTCAGCCAAGAAAGCCGACCAGCCCGCCCCGAGCGCCAGTGACATCGCCGAGGCCACCGCGCTCCTGGTCCCCGCCACCACAGCCGGCATGCCGCCGACCGCGCAGCTCTTCTGGGCTGTGGTCGCGGCCAACGGGGTCCTGAACCGTGGCTTCGGGGTGGTCTCGTCCACCCGCGTCGCCGTGGGGCAGTACCAGGTGGTGTTCAGCCACGACGTGACCCGCTCCGCGTACGTGGGGAGCATCGGCCTGACCGGTGCCGTCGGGGCCTCGCCCAGTGGTGAGATCGCGGTGGTCGGCCGGTTCGGCGTGCCGAACGGCGTGTTCGTCCAGACGTTCACCTCGGCGGGAGTCGCCGCCGACCGGGCGTTCCACCTGACGATCTCGTCGTGACGCCAGCGCATCCAGGTCCCCGTCACCCCCGGGTGGCGGGGACCGCTCACGTCGGCCGAATCGCGCCCGGGGCCAGCCCGCCCGCGGTGAGTTGCACCAGTTCCGCCCCCAGCGTCGCCGCCTGCCGCAGCGCCTGCTCGAAGGCGTCCAGCCGCCGGGCCGCCTCGCCGTACGCCCGCTGCTGGGCTACCACCGGCACCACCACGTCCCTCACCTCAAGGGGGATCTGCTGGCCGTAGCGGTCGTCGATCCGGCCGGAGGCCTGCGCACCGGCGAGCACGTCCCCGACGGTGAGCACGGGCGGCCCGTCCGGGGCCGGCTCCGATACGCCGGCCCGCACCGGTCCGAGCAGGTGCAGCGCGCCGGCCCGGAGCAGCTCCCCGACGGTGAGGAACTGCCCGGCCGCCCCGTCCGGTGCGGGGGTGGCCGGCGGCATCAGCGCCGGCAGTGCGACGACGGCGGCCAGCCGCTCCCGGGTGCGTGTCAACTGCTCCCCCGAAACCTCGCTGCCGACGGCCGGTTGCCGGCGCGCGGGCGTCAGGTCCACCTCCTCGTCGAGCAGCTCGATCACCGGGATCGTGCGGGCGAAACGGGCCTGGTCGACCTCGGCGTCCGGCACGGCGTCGAAGTCCCGCCACACGCCCAGCACCCGGGGGGCGGCCTCGGCAAGCTCGCCGCCGGCTGCGTCGACCAGCAGCACCCGGGCGGGCGGCGACGCCTCCGTCGCGGCCCGCCGCAACACCCACAGGTGCCGCGGCCACCCCTGGCGGGAGCACCATCACCGCGCGCAGGTGGCCTCGGCGCAGGAGTTCGCTACGGATGCGTTGCCGGCCCGGCGGCTGGCCACCGCGGGCGGCATCAACAGCACCGCGTGCCCGCCGACCCGCAGGTGCGCCAGGGCGTGCTGCACCCAGGCCAGCTCCGGTTCGGTACGCGGGGTGGTGCCGACGATCCAGCGAGGGTCGTGGCCCAGCTCGTCGTCGCCCCAGTTGGTGGCCCCGAACGGGGGGTGGCAGACGACGGCGTCGACCGGATCGCCCACCTCGTCGGTTTCGCCTCACCGGCGCACTTCCGGGTCCAGTTCAAGCGGCTCAGTGGGGTGCCGCCGCAGGCGTACCGCAGGACTTTCGTCGCCGCGCCGGTGCCATCCTGAGCGGCCATTCCCCGCGAACGGCACAGGTCGCCGGGGTTCGTCGGCACCTGGTCCCGTCGCCGTGCCCGGTCGCGACCGCCGGCATAGTGTTGACCAAGGATCTGACGGGCGGTACGAGGAGTAGACGTGAGCGACTGGAACGAGAAGATCATCGCTGAGTTCCGTGCCCAGGGTGGGCAGGTCGGTGGACAGTTCGCCGGTGCCCCGCTGCTGCTGTTGCACACCGTCGGTGCCCGGAGCGGCCGACCCCGGGTGAACCCGATGATGTACCAGAAGCTGGACGGCGGTTACGCCGTGTTCGCCTCCAAGGCCGGCGCGCCCACCAGTCCCGACTGGTACCACAACCTGCTCGCCCATCCTCGGGTCCGGGCGGAGATCGGCACGGACACCGTCGAACTGGTCGCCAGAGTCACCGCCGGGGACGAGCGGGAACGGATCTGGAGCGCCCAGAAGGCCGCGTACCCGGGCTTCGCCGACTACGAGCAGCAGACCACCCGCCAGATCCCGGTCGTCGTGCTGGAACCCGCGCCGTAGGCGCAGACTGTCGTACGCCGTCCTCGGTGAGGTCAGCGTCGGTGCGCAGTCGCTGAGCGAACTGCCGTGCAGGTGCACCTTGAGCAGGCGGGGGAGCTGTTCCTCATCGGACGAGGCGCAGTGCGGTGCTGGCGGCGGTCCGGACCGCCGCCGTCAGCGCCGCCAACGCCGTCGACTCCAGGCGCCAGTACTGCCAGTACAGCGGCACGTCGAGGTGCCGGCCGGCGGCCAGGTCGACGAGGCGACCGGCGGCGAGGTCGGGCCGGGCGACGGCCTCGGGGAGCAGGCCCCAGCCGAGGCCGAGCCGGATCGCCTGGGTGAAGCCGGCGGTCCCCGGCACGAAGTGCGTCGGCGGGTCGATGTCGCGCCGGATGAGCGTACGGGCGAAGCGGTGTTGCAGGGTGTCCTTGCGGTCGAAGCGGATCATCGGCGCAGTCGGAAACGCCGTCGCGGGCTCGCGGTCGGCGAACCACGCCGAGTGGGCGGCGGGTGCGGCGACGGCGAGGTACCGCAGCGCGCCGAGGCGCAGGACCCGGCAGCCCTGTACGGCGGTGCGTTCGGTGGTGACCGCCGCCATCACGGTGCCGTCGCGCAGCAGGTGTGCGGTGTGCCCCTCGTCGTCGGTGCGCAGGTCGACCAGCACGTCGGGCACGGCGGTCAGGGCCGGCAGGAACCAGCCGGCGAGGGAGTCGGCGTTGACCACGACGGCGACCCGGGTGTGGGTGTGGTCGCGCAGCGCGCCGCGTGCCGCGTCGAGGGCCTCCTGTTCCAGCAGCGCCAACTGCCCGCCGAGGCGTACCAGGGGTGCTCCGGCGGCCGTCGGCACGCACGGCCGGGTGCGGCGCACGAGCACCTGCCCGACGGCCTGCTCCAACGCCTTGATGCGCTGGCTGACCGCCGACGGGGTGACGCGCAGCACCCGCGCGGCGGCGTCGAAGCTGCCGTGGGTGACGACCGCCTGGAACGTCACCAGCTGGACCGGGTCGAGTGACATGAGCGATTCTAACGGCCGTGCAGAATCTTTAGCTGGAGTGCGGGAGTCGCCCGCCCTAGCCTGGCCGCCATGGGTTCCGTGCTCGCCGGTTTCGGCTTCTCCCTCGCGTTGATCGTCGCCATCGGGGCGCAGAACGCCTTCGTGCTGCGTCAGGGGCTACGCCGTGAGCACGTGCTCCCGGTGGTGGCGATCTGCGTGGCCGCCGACGCCACGTTGATGACCGCCGGCATCGCGGGCCTCGGCGCGCTGCTGACCGGATCACCCGCCGTCCTGGCCGCCGTCCGGTGGGGCGGCGTCACCTTCCTGCTCGGGTACGCGGTGCTGGCCGCCCGCCGCGCCCTGCGTCCCACCGCCCTCACCCCGCTGGACCGCCCCCCGGCCACGTTGCGCGCGACGCTGCTGGCCTGCCTGGCGTTCACGTTCCTCAACCCGCACGTCTACCTGGACACCGTGGTGCTGCTCGGCACGGTCGCCCATCAGGACCCGAACCGGTGGGCGTTCGGTGCCGGAGCGGCCACGGCGAGCCTGGCCTGGTTCACCGGGTTGGGGCTCGGCGCCCGCCGGCTGGGGCCACTGCTCGCCCACCCGGCGGCCTGGCGGCTCATCGACGCGATGATAGCCGTGATCATGGTGGCCATCGCCGTCTCGGTGGCCGTCGGCTGAGCCTCCCAACCCCGCAGCTGAACGGCCAACCACTCTGGCCGTCGTCGGCACAGCGGCATCACTGCGGTGCAAATGCCTTGTCGACGACCGGCCCCTGCGCCGCGTATGCGGCGGATCGACGCGTCCCGCGCCACCGGAATGGAAGCCGGTGGCGCGGGACGCGGGATTACCGCCTCACTGGTAGTAGCAGCTCTCCTGGATGATCCGGATGCGCTCGAGCTGACCCACGGTCGCGTCGTAGCGAGCCAGGTAGTGAAGCGCCCCCTGGTAGTCGAGAATGCGGACCAGCGCGCCCTGCGGGACGTAGATCCCCGAATCCGGGCTCGTGTAGAGAATGGCCGGGCTGTTGGTGCGGCACAGTTGGTTCGGGTGGGCTGCCTGGGCCGCGACCGGTGCCGCCAGGACGATAGCGGAGGTTAGCGCAGCGCAAACCGCACCACGCCGAAGGAGCTTCCGCATTTCTCTCTCCTCATTTCGTGTCGGATCCAGTCGGGGAGTCGGGCACCCTATTGCACTGGAGTCGGCCGATGTGGAATCGCCGGCGAGGCGACCTGAGTATTTTCGAGCATTCCACGGAGATTCGCAACTGCGGGCCGGCATCCTGCTTCACCAAGACGGATATCACCAGCTCATCGGGCTGTTCTTCACCCCATTATTGAGTGACCAGTCAGTGTCGCCCCGGGCCTGCGACGCCCATCGAAAGGACGCGAATAGTATTACCATTTCTCCCTGCCGACGTCAGCAGCGACGATGGCGACGCAGTACGGAACAGGCCCCCGGAGGAGGCGTCTCGCCCGTAGGATCGACACCCTTCTACCTTTGCTCCCCGCAGGAGGGAAGTCCGCCATGACGGGTCCACTCACCCGGGTCCTCACCTCGGCCTGCCTGGCGCTCGCGACCACCGGTGCCGCGGTACTCGCGGCCGTGGGCGCCGCCGCTGTCGTGGCCACCCCCGCCCGGGCCGCCGGCCCCCGGCCGAACTTCCAGATGCCGGTGCCCTGTGGTGAGACCTGGCGGATGGCCACCTACTACGGCCACGACGACTACGACATCGACCTGACCTTCACCGGCGGCGCCAGCAACGGCCGGCCGATTCTCGCCTCGTACGGCGGCACCGTCTCGTTCGCCGGCTGGGGAAGCGGCGGCGGCTGGCATGTGATCATCGAACACGGCGACGGGTGGCGGACGCTCTACCTGCACATGATCGAGACGCCGATGGTCGCCGCCGGACAGTGGGTGTCGACCGGCCAGCAACTCGGCCGGGTCGGTAGCACCGGCAACTCCACCGGCCCGCACCTGCACTTCGAGCAGGTACGCGACGGCGTCAAGACCGAGTCGTACTTCAACGGGGTGGCCTCCGGCATCACCTCTGACGGCAGCCCGTCCACCGGTCCCCTCTACATTTCCGGCCCCACCTCGCCGGCCCGGAACATGACCAGCCAGAACTGCGGGCAGCCCGCCAACCGCCAGGTGTACGAGTCCGGCAGCCACAACGGCTGGCAGATGCTGCCCGTCAACAGCATCACCGGCTCGGCCACCGCGTCGATGGTCATCAACGGCAACAAGCTGCTCTACACGGTCAACAACGGCCGGGTGTACGAGGCGTCCAGCGACACCGGGTGGCGCAACCTCTGGACCGGCATCTCCGGCGTCAGCAACAACGCCCTCGCCGTGATCAGCGTCGACGGGGTGAAGTACATCTACACCGTGGTCGGCGGCTGGGTGCACGAGGCGAGCAGCGCCAACGGCTGGCAGAACCTGAACACCGGCATCTCCGGGGTCAGCAACAACGCCCTCGCCGCCATCAACCACCACGGCGTGAAGATCATCTACACCGTGGTCGGTGGGACGGTGCACGAGGCGGCCAGCAACAACGGCTGGCGCAACCTCAACTCCAACATCTCCGGCGTCAGCGCCAACGCGCTGGCCGTGATCAGCGTCGACGGGGTGAAGTACATCTACACCGTGGTCGGCGACTGGGTGCACGAGGCGAGCAGCGCCAACGGCTGGCGCAACCTCAACTCGGGGATCTCCGGGGTCAGCCCCGACACCCTTGCCGCGATCGGCTTCAACGGCGTGAAGATCATCTACACGGTGGTCGGCGGAATGGTGCACGAGGCGGCCAGCAACAACGGCTGGCGCAACCTGAACTCCAACGTCCGCGGCACCGCCGTCTCGGCGACGAGCATCAGCGGCGTGAAGGTCCTCTACACCATCTGACGGTCCACCCGACGTGCGACACCGCCGGTGACCGACGCCGGCCGGGTCGTGAGCCCGCCCGGACGGATTCGTCGCTCCGGGCGGGCCACCCGGGCCGACGGCCACCCACCGCGCCCGGCGACACGCGCCCACCCGGGTCCACCGACCGGGTCCACCCGCGCCCACCCGGGTCCACCGTTGAGGTCGGCTCGGCGCGAGTGGCAGCCCGGCCGGGACGGTAGTGCGCGTCGGCGGCCAACGGTCCGCCAACCGACGGCACCGCGCAGCGGCTGAGCCGTGAAGGTCGACCCACCCCTACCTCTCGCGCTCCCGGCGCGGGCCCGGCCCGAGGCGCCGATCGACGACACCGTCACGGTGCACCCGCCGGCCCGGCCCGGCGCCCGTACGCCGACCGCCCAGCCTTGCACCCCAGACCGCCCAGCCCCGCACCCCCGATCGTGCCGCCCTGCGGCATGTCCCGCGTCACCCGGCCGGGAGCGCGCGGGACACGGGTGCCAGGGCGACGTCGCCCCGCAGGTGATGCCGTATTCACGATTTCAAACTCCGCCATTGTCACGAGTTTCCGGTCGGAATCTCACCGTCGGTCGATGACGCATCGCACTGTGCTCAACAGCCCGCCGATCGCAGGATTGACGTCAACCGATCAGGGGATGGGAGGCAGCCGAGATGGACGACAGATACGACTCGTACTGCGCGGTCGACCCGCTCTTCTACGACTCGTTGTCCAGCGCGAGCGCCACCGCCACCGGCATCGGCTACGCCGCGGACCGCCCGCAGCCGGCGGGCTGGGAGTCCGAGGTCAAGGACGACTGGCTGATCCACGCGCCGGTCGGCGGCACCCTGCCCGCCCAGGGTTGGAAGATCCACGTCTCGGCGCGGCTGGACAACGCCGAGCGGGTGCTGACCCAGGTAATGGAGTACTGCCAGCCGCGCGGCATCCCCTTCAAGCACCTGCGCGGCCCCCGGATGCTGCTGATGCGCAACAGCAAGTACGCCCGCCGGGGCGGCAGCGGCAAGTTCGTCACCGTCTACCCGCGTGACGACGCCGAGCTGGAGCTGACCGCCAAGGAGCTGGCGGCGCTGCTCGACGGTGAGCAGGGGCCCTACATCCTGAGCGACCTGCGCTACGGCGACGGCCCGGTCTACCTGCGCTACGGCGGTTTCGCCGCCCGCTACTGCCTCTCCGCCGAGGGTCAGGTCGTGCCGGCCATCGAGGACGCCACCGGCACCCTGGTGCCCGACCGCCGCGACCCGGTGTTCCACCTGCCCGACTGGGTCACCCTGCCCGACTTCCTCACCCCGCACCTGGCCGCCCGCAACGCCGCCAGCACCACCGAGCTGCCCTACCGGATCGAGAAGGTCATCCACTTCTCCAACGGTGGCGGCCTGTACGAGGCGCGGGACACCCGTACCGACGCCCGGGTGGTGTTGAAGGAGGCCCGCCCGCACGCCGGTCTCGACGCCACCGGGGCGGACGCGGTGACCCGGCTGCGGCGGGAGGCCAGCGTGCTGCGCCAACTCGCCGACGTCCCGCACCTGGTCCGGGTGCACGACGAGTTCAGCTTCGGCGGGCACGAGTTCCTGGCCCTGGAGTTCGTCGAGGGCAGCCCGCTCAACCAGCAGGTGGTGCAGCGCTACCCGCTGGTGCACCCGGACGCCGACCGCGCCGACTACACCCGCTGGGCGCTGGACGTGCACCGGCAGGTCGCCGAGGCGGTCGACGCCATCCACGCGCACGGCATCGTCTACGGCGACCTGCACATGTTCAACATCATGGTCGGCGACGACGGGGCGGTAACCCTGATCGACTTCGAGGTCGCCGCGCCGGCCGCCGACGCGAGCCGCCCGGCGCTGCGCAACCAGGCGTTCGCCGCACCCCGCGACCGGGTCGGCCCCGACGTCGACCGCTACGCCCTGGCCTGCCTGCGGCTGGCCCTGTTCCTGCCGCTGACCGCGATGCTGCGACTGGCCCCGGCGAAGGCGGCGCACCTGGCCGACGTGGTGGCCGCGCACTTCCCGGTCGACCGGGCACTGCTCGACGAGACCGTCGCGGTGATCGTCGGCGACCCACCGACCGCCCCCGCGCCCGTCACCCCGGCGGCGACGACTTCGGCCGGGACGGGGCTGGACCCGGACGTGGTACGGGTCGACCCGGACGACTGGCCCGGTCTGCGTGACCGGCTGGCCCGGGCGATCACCGCCAGCGCCACACCGCAGCGCGACGACCGGCTCTTCCCCGGCGACATCCGGCAGTTCAGCGGTAGCGACGGCGGGTTGAACCTCGCCCACGGCGCGGCCGGGGTGCTCTGGGCGTTGCACGCCAGCGGTGCCCCCGTCGACCCCCGCCACGTCCGGTGGCTGATCGACCGGGTCCGGGAACCGGCCTCCGGCAGCCGACTCGGCTTCTTCGACGGGCTGCACGGGGTGGCGTACGTGCTGGACCTGCTCGGGCACCGCGACGAGGCTCGCCGGCTGCTCGACCGCTGTCTCGACGAACCGTGGACGGAGCTCGGCAACGACCTGGTGGGTGGCCTGCCCGGCATCGCGCTGAACCTGCACCACTTCGCCGCCCGGACCGGCGAGTCCCGCTACGCCACGGCCGCCCGGCGCGCCGTCGACCTGGTCGTCCACCGGCTCGGCGACGTCGACTCGGTGGCCGAGATCAGCGGTGGCAGGTACCCGTACGCGGGACTGATGCGCGGCAGCGCCGGGATCGCCCTGATGCTGCTGGGCCAGCACGAGCGGGAGCCCGACGAGCGCCTGCTCGACCACGCCGCCACCGCACTGCGGCAGGACCTGCGCCGGTGCGTCCGCCGCGACGACGGGCACCTGGAGGTCAACGAGGGCTGGCGGACCATGCCGTACCTCGCCGAGGGCAGTGTCGGGGTGGGACTGGTACTCGACCGGTACCTGCGCCACCGGGCCGACGACACCCTGTCCGCGCAGGCCGAGGCGATCCGCCGCTGCGCCGACTTCCCGTTCTACGCCCAGTCCGGTCTGTTCGCCGGCCGTGCCGGCATCGTGGCCTACCTGGCCGGCCGGGGCGAGTACGAGGTGGCCCACACCCAGACCCGGCTGCTGGGCTGGCACGCCCTGCCGTACGCCGACGGCACCGCCTTCCCCGGCGACCAACTGCTGCGGCTCTCCATGGACCTGGCCACCGGCACCGCCGGCGTGCTGGCCGCCGTGGCGGCCAGCCGACCCACCGACCCGGTCCGGTTGCCGCTGCTCGGCCCGACCGGCGACACCACCCCGGCCGACTGACGGCCCACCCGCTCCCCGGGGGTCACCCCGGGGCCCACCGACCCGACGACTGTGGAAAGGAGGAAAGACATGGCCCTGCTCGACCTTCAGGGGATGGAGCTGCCGGCCGCCGAGCGTACCGGCGGCGGCAGCCAGGCGAGTCTGCTGCTCTGCGGCGACAGCTCGCTGAGCGTCACCACCTGCAACTGACCCGACGGTCGTCGGCCCGACGACCAGGTTCAACCACCAGGCACATCATCCATATGACAGAAAGAGGTAAGACCATGGCTCTGCTCGACCTCCAGGCGATGGAACTCCCGGCCACCGAGCGCACCGGCGGCGGCAGCCAGGCCAGCCTGCTGCTCTGCGGCGACAGCTCGCTGAGCGTCACCACCTGCAACTGACCCGACGGTCGTCGGCCCGACGACCAGGTTCAACCACCAGGCACATCATCCATATGACAGAAAGAGGTAAGACCATGGCTCTGCTCGACCTCCAGGCGATGGAACTCCCGGCCACCGAGCGCACCGGCGGCGGCAGCCAGGCCAGCCTGCTGCTCTGCGGCGACAGCTCGCTGAGCGTCACCACCTGCAACTGATCGACCGGTATCGCATGGCCCCGGACCGGCACCTGCCGGTCCGGGGCCGCGCGGCGTGGGAGGGGGCGTGATGACACCGGACGACCGGCTCCTGCTGCGTGCCGTGCGTGCGGCCGGCTGGTGGACCCCGACACTGGCCGTGGTCACCGTGGCCGGGACCGCAGCCGAACTGGCCCTGCCGGCCGTGCTGGGCCGGGCCGTCGACGCCGCCGTCGGCACCGCGCCGCAGGCGTCCCCCGGCCGCTGGCTGGCCGCCGTCGCCGGCCTGATCGCCCTGCTGGTCGTCGTCGGCGTCATCCGGGACTACGGCACCGGCGCGGCGACCGCCCGGTCGGTGGCCCACCTGCGGCACACCCTGGTCCGGCACCTGTTCGCCCTCGACCCGCAGACCGCCGCCCGCCGCCCGGTGGGTGACCTGGCCGGCCGGGTGGTGGGGCAGGTGGCCGACGCCGGACAGGCCGCACCCACCGTCGTCACGGCCGCCACCGTGGCGTTGCCGCCGGTGGGCAGCCTGGTGGCGCTCACCCTCATCGACCCGTGGCTCGGTGGCACCTTCGTACTGGGGCTGCTGCTACTCGCCCTGCTGCTGCGCGGCTTCGTCGCCGACGCCTCCGCCGCCGTCGCCGGCTACCAGCAGGCCCAGGGGGACCTCGCCGGTCGGCTGGTGGAGACGCTGGCGGGGGCGCGCACCATCGCCGCCGCCGGGACCGGCGAGCGGGAGGTCGACCGGGTGCTGACCCCCCTCGCCGCGCTGCACCGGCACGGCGCGCGGACCTGGACGGTGCTGGCCGGGGCGGCCACCCGGGGCGCGGTGCTCAACCCGCTGCTCCAGGTCGCGATCGTCGCTGTCGGTGGGCTGTCGCTGACCGCCGGCCGGTTGACGCCCGGGGAGCTGCTGGCCGCCATCCAGTACGCCGCACTCGGTGCCGGCCTCGGCACCGTGGTCGCCGCCCTCAACACCGCGGTCCGGGTACGCGCCGGCTGCCGCCGGGCCGCCGACGTGCTCGCCGAACCCGCCCGACGGTACGGCGTCCGATCCCTGCCGCCCGGACCTGGAACCCTGGAACTGCACGGGGTGACCGTGCGCGACGGCGACGGCCGGCCCCTGCTCGACCGGGTCGACCTGCGGGTGCCCGGCGGCACGCTGCTGGCCGTCGTGGGCGCCTCCGGCGCGGGTAAGTCCCTGCTCGCCGCCGTCGCCGGCCGGCTGCGCGACCCGGACGACGGCGAGGTGCTGCTGGACGGCGTGCCGCTGCCGGAGCTGACCCCGGCCGCCCTGCACGCCGCGGTGGGTTACGGGTTCGAGCGGCCGGTGCTGGTCGGCGAGACGGTGGGCGTCGCCGTCGGGGTCGGCGCGGACCCGGTGCCGCTGGCCAGGGCCGCCGCCATCCACGACTTCGTCGAACGGCTGCCCGACCGGTACGGCACCCCGTTGGCCGAGGTCGCCATGTCCGGCGGTGAACGGCAGCGGCTCGGGTTGGCCCGCGCGTTGCGGGCCGGACGACTGCTCATCCTCGACGACGCCACGTCCAGCCTGGACACCGCCACCGAGTACCAGGTGACCCAGGCGCTGACCGGGCCCGGTGACCGGCGTACCCGGGTGGTGGTCAGCCACCGGCTCGGCATGGCCGCCCGCGCGGACCTGGTGGCGTGGGTGGCGGGCGGTCGGGTCCGAGCGGTCGGCCCGCACCGGACACTGTGGGCCGACCCCGACTACCGGGAGGTGTTCCGGTCATGAGCACCGTCGTCGGGGTGACCCGGGCCGCGTTGCGAGCCCGGCGCGCGCAGCTGTGGCGGTTGGCGGGCTGGTCGGCGGCGGAGGTGCTCCCGGCGGCCCTGTCCGGGCTGCTGACCGCACGCGCCGTCGACAGCGGCTTCCTGGCCAGCCGACCGGGCGTCGGGCTGGCCTGGCTGGCCCTGCTCGGGTTCGCGGTGCTGGTCGGCGCGGCCGGCACCAACCGGTCGTACGCGCTGCTCGGTGCCGTGGTCGAGCCGTTCCGCGACGACCTGCTCCGGCGGGTGGTGCGCGGCGCGGTGGCCGGCGCGGCCGGCGGCCGGGCCGACGACGCGGCGGTGGCCCGGCTCACCCACCAGGTGGAGCTGGTCCGGGACACCTACGCCGGGCTGCTGATGGTGGTCCGCGGATTTCTGTTCGCGCTCGGTGCCGCCGTGCTCGGCCTGTTCTCGCTGGCCGCCCCGGTGGCCCTGGTGGTGGCGGTGCCGGTGCTGGCCGGCCTCGCCCTGTTCGCCGTGGCGCTGCCGGTGATGGTGGCCCGGCAACGGGAGTACGTGCGCGTCGACGAGCAGCTGGGCCGGGCCGTGGTGACCGCGGTGACCGGCCATCGCGACGTCGCCGCCAGCGGTGCCCGGGACCAGGTGACCGGCTGGGTCGGCGGGTCCATCGACGCGCAGGCCCGGGTGGAACGCCGGCTGGCCACCATGGCGGCGACCCGCGGCCTGAGCCTGGCGCTGGGCGGCTGGCTGCCGGTGCCGGTGCTGCTGTTGGCCACACCGTGGCTGGTCCGCCAGGGTCTCGGGCCGGGCGCCGTGCTCGGCGCGTTGGTCTATGTGACGCGCGGGGTGCAGCCGGCACTGCACAGCCTGGTGCAGGGGGTGGCGGCCGGTGGCCTCCGGTTCGCCGTCACCCTGGACCGGCTGCTGCGCACCGCCGCCCCGGCGGGCACCGCCCCGCTCCCCACCGCCCCGGCCGGGTCGTTCCGCCCCGGTCCGGATCGGGCTGCGGCGGCGTTGTCGCTGCGCGCGGTCACCTTCCGGTACGGCCCACACGCCGACCCGGTACTCGACGACCTCGACCTCGATGTGCCCGTCGGGGACCATCTGGTGATCGTCGGGGCCAGTGGGATCGGCAAGTCGACCCTCGCCGGGCTGATCGCCGGGGTGCTGCATCCCCAGTCCGGCACGGTCCACGTCGGTGGGTTACCAGTGACCGGCGCCACGCCGAAGGAGCTGGCCGACCGGCGGGTGCTCATCCCCCAGGAGGCCTACGTCTTCACCGGCACGCTCCGCGACAACCTCGGCTATCTGGCACCCGGCCTGCCGGACCAGACGGTGGACCGGGCGGCGGCCCGGCTGGGCCTGACCAGGCTGCTGGCCCGGCTCGGTGGCCACGATGCGCTGCTGCGCCCGGGGGACCTGTCCGCAGGCGAACGCCAGCAGCTGGCGCTGCTGCGGGCCTGGCTCTCCCCCGCCCCACTGACCATTCTCGACGAGGCCACCTGCCACCTGGACCCGGCAACCGAGGCCCGGCTGGAGAACGCATTCGCCGCCCGGTCGGGAACCCTGGTGGTGATCGCGCACCGGGTCAGTTCGGCGCTGCGGGCCCGGCGGGTCCTGCTGCTCGACGGGCGCACCGCGCTGCTGGACACCCACGAAGGGCTGCTCACCCGCTCGGCGGCCTATCGCGCCCTGGTCGGCTACGGCGAGACGGAGCGGGATCCGTCGGCAATCGCCCGCTGCTGGACGACGCCGGACGTGGCACCGGAGGCGGTGGCCCCGACCGGAACGGTGGCGAGGGCCCGGAGTGGGTCGGCGGCGGTGGCCCGGACCGGTGCCGACGGCCGGGCCGGGGAGCGGGGCGGGGCCTAGTCCGTAGGCCGGCACCGGGAGGTTGCGGGAGGTGGCACCGGGGACGACCGAGGTCGGGCCGGGCCGGGCCGGTCACAGCCAGCCCGACTCGCGGGCGATCCGCACCGCTTCCCAGCGGGTCCGGGCCCCGGTCTTCGCCATGATCCGCGACAGGTGGTTGCGCACCGTCCCGGCGGACAGCACCAGTCGATCGGCGATCTCCTGGACCGGATGTCCCTCGGCGACCACGTCGAGCACCTCCCGCTCCCGATTGGTCAACGGGCTGTCCGCGACCTCCAGGGCGGCGACCACCAGATCCGGGTCCAGGACGACCCGTCCCCCGGCGAGCTGACGCACCCCGTCGACAATTCGACCGGGCGGGACGTCGCGGCTGAGGAAGCCGATCCGGTGACCGTGCTCGGCGAGCACGGGGCCGAGTCGTCTCGCCCGTCGCTGTTCGACCAGGACCAGCAGGGAGCCGACGAGGGTGGCCGGCAGGGCGACCAGCTGTCGGGGGTGCGGACCGCCGGTGACGTCCGTGGCCACCGGATCAGCACCTGTCACCGAGGAGTACGGATCACCGGCGGGGTCGGCGGCAAAATCGGCGGCGGGGCCGGCGGTTGCCAGGTGGATCAGTTCCGCCACGGGCAGCATGTCGAACTCGATCACGGCCACGTCGGGGCGCTCGGCCCGGACTGCCGCCCGTAGGTGGTGCGGACTGTCCACCTCACCGACGATCTCGATGTCGTGCTCGGCCGAGAGCAGCTGGGCGAGGGCGCCCCGGAGCAGCCCACCCTGGAGAGCGAGCAGTGTGCGAACCATAAGCCACTCCCGAGATCAAACCCGTGTTGACGAGATGTGTGCAACCAATGACGCACGGTTGGGAATCTTATTGAATTCGTAACTGGACCGACACCCCTTCTCACGGGTAGTCAGATCCAGCCGGCGTCCTGGGCCCGCAGGACGGCTTCCCAACGGTTGCGGGCCCCGGTCTTGCGCAGCACCACGGACAGGTGATTGCGGACGGTGCCGGGTGCCAGGTGCAGGTGCGCCGCGATCTCCTTGGTCGACAGCCCGCGGGCCGCAGCGGCGGTCACCTCGCGTTCCCGCTCGTTCAACGGATTGACGGCGGCGTCGAGCGCGGCCAGCGCTGTCACCGGGTCGATCATCCGCTGTCCCTCGGCGACCAGCCGCAGTTGACCCAGCAGCTCCTGAGGGGCGACGTCCTTCGCGATGATGCCGCGCACCCGCGCGCCGAGCGCCCGCCGCAGCACCCGCGCGGTCCGCCGGGAGGTCAACACCACCACCGCGCACTCCGGGAGCCGGGCGTGCCACCGTCCGGTAAGGACAGCCGGGTCCTCGATCGCGTCCAGGTCGACCAGCACCACGTGCGGACGCCGGGTGACGACCCGATCCGTCAGCTGGTGGTCAGGCTCGCTCTCCCCCACCAAGTCGAACCCGGGCGCAGCGGCCAACACCGCTGCAAGCGCGGTGCGTAACAGGCCCGGAGGACCCACCACCACGACCCGGATCGTCGACAATTCGGCTTCTGCTGGCCGGCCCGGATCCGACAACGACTGTTTCCGGTTGGTCAGTTCGTCCACCCTTTGTATTTTCCCGAGGGGACGACAGAATAGTCATGAATGTCGGAAGGACGACGCAATAAGGGTCCGCGAAAAATGGGGCGATCTGCATTCGGAGAAACACCGTAGGCCCGTCCCTGTGCGGGCGGGCCTGGTGGGATGGTGATCACCGTGCAGGTGGGCTGGAATGCGGTTGGGGGCGGAGGGCAGTTCAGGTCGGAGATCGGTGGGGGTGGGAATGCAGTTGAGGCCGACCCCTGACGGGGTCGGCCTCAACTAAAGGTTGTCCGGCGGTGTCCTACTCTCCCACACCCTCCCGAGTGCAGTACCATCGGCGCTGGAGGGCTTAGCTTCCGGGTTCGGAATGTGACCGGGCGTTTCCCCTCCGCCATGACCGCCGTAACACTATGAACATATCAAACAACACACGCACCCACACACGGTGTGGGGGTTGTTCGGTTGTTCAGAGTTGCACAGTGGACGCGTAGCAGCTTTGTAGTCAAGTCCTCGGCCTATTAGTACCGGTCAACTGAACCCGTTACCGGGCTTACATTTCCGGCCTATCAACCCAGTCGTCTAGCTGGGGGCCTTACCCCCACAAAGTGGGGTGGGATACCTCATCTTGAAGCAGGCTTCCCGCTTAGATGCTTTCAGCGGTTATCCCTTCCGAACGTAGCTAACCAGCCGTGCCCCTGGCGGGACAACTGGCACACCAGAGGTTCGTCCGTCCCGGTCCTCTCGTACTAGGGACAGCCCTTCTCAAGTATCCTACGCGCACGGCGGATAGGGACCGAACTGTCTCACGACGTTCTAAACCCAGCTCGCGTACCGCTTTAATGGGCGAACAGCCCAACCCTTGGGACCTGCTACAGCCCCAGGATGCGACGAGCCGACATCGAGGTGCCAAACCATCCCGTCGATATGGACTCTTGGGGAAGATCAGCCTGTTATCCCCGGGGTACCTTTTATCCGTTGAGCGACACCGCTTCCACTCGCAAGTGCCGGATCACTAGTCCCGACTTTCGTCCCTGCTCGACCTGTCAGTCTCACAGTCAAGCTCCCTTGTGTACTTGCACTCAACACCTGATTGCCAACCAGGCTGAGGGAACCTTTGGGCGCCTCCGTTACCTTTTAGGAGGCAACCGCCCCAGTTAAACTACCCACCAGACACTGTCCCTGAACCGGATAACGGTCCGAAGTTAGATACCCAAATCAACCAGAGTGGTATTTCAAGATTGCCTCCACCCATACTGGCGTACAGGTTTCACCGGCTCCCACCTATCCTACACAAGCCCATTCAGATACCAATGTCAAGCTATAGTAAAGGTCCCGGGGTCTTTCCGTCCTGCCGCGCGTAACGAGCATCTTTACTCGTAATGCAATTTCGCCGGGCCTGTGGTTGAGACAGTGGGGAAGTCGTTACGCCATTCGTGCAGGTCGGAACTTACCCGACAAGGAATTTCGCTACCTTAGGATGGTTATAGTTACCACCGCCGTTTACTGGCGCTTAAGTTCTCCGCTTCGCCCCGAAGAGCTAACAGGTCCCCTTAACGTTCCAGCACCGGGCAGGCGTCAGTCCATATACATCGAATTACTTCTTCGCATGGACCTGTGTTTTTAGTAAACAGTCGCTTCCCCCTGCTCTCTGCGGCCATACAACGCTCCACCCGCATGGGGCTTCACGTCTCCGGCCCCCCTTCTCCCTAAGTTACGGGGGCAATTTGCCGAGTTCCTTAACCACAGTTCGCCCGATCGCCTCGGTATTCTCTACCTGACCACCTGTGTCGGTTTGGGGTACGGGCCGCTAAGAACTCGCTAGAGGCTTTTCTCGGCAGCATAGGATCACTGACTTCACCTGAATCGGCTCGGCATCACGTCTCAGCCCCATGTGTTGCGGATTTGCCTACAACACGGCCTACACGCTTACCCCGGCACAACCACCGGCCGGGCTCAGCTACCTTCCTGCGTCACCCCATCGCTTGACTACTACCCACCAGGTTCCTGCGCTCCCCGTTCTTGGTCCGAAGACCGCCAACAGATCGGGCAGTTAGCACAATAAGGTTCATCACGGGCGCTCTTTCGCGGGTACGGGAATATCAACCCGTTGTCCATCGACTACGCCTCTCGGCCTCGCCTTAGGTCCCGACTCACCCAGGGCGGATTAGCCTGGCCCTGGAACCCTTGGTCATCCGGCGGAAGGGTTTCTCACCCTTCTTTCGCTACTCATGCCTGCATTCTCACTCGTGCCGCGTCCACAACTGGGTCACCCCGCTGCTTCACCCCCGGCACGACGCTCCCCTACCC